>CAVXIU010000001.1:0-23842 GCA_963761995.1 uncultured delta proteobacterium
CCGCGCTCTGCCCGGCATGAAGACCAACCTCACCTCCATCGGGACGGCTGCGGTGGCAGCCACCATGCTGTTGGCGGGCTCGGCGCAGGCTGCCTCCAAGCCGGCGCCGGCCAAGAGCTCGGCGCCGTCGCTGGACGCGGCGGGCGCGAAGGTCAGCCGCTACGCCGACGCGCACGGCGCGCTCGGCTCGTACTACGACGCGGCCGCGAAGAAGTTCGTGATCGTGGGTGCTCAGGGCTCGAGCCTGGCGCAGTCCAAGAGCGCACCGGCCACGGTGCGGACGCGCGCGATCTCGAAGCGCACGATCGACACGCTGCAGGACCGGATCGCCAAGCGCAACTGGAGCGCCGCGGCGAAGAACTACAACTACGCGAGCTGGGTCGACCTCAAGACCGGCAAGCTCGTGCTGCAGACGAACGCGCCGCGCGCGGTCACCGCGGGTCTGTCGAAGGGCTATGCCGGCGTCATCGAGCAGCAGGACGGCGCGATCCGCGACAGCTTCTCGCGTCGTGCCGACACGTCGCCCTTCTGGGGCGGCAGCTCGATCAAGAGCGGCGGGTCGGTCTGTTCATCGGGCTTCATCGTGCAGCGGGGCGGCCAGCGCTTCATGGTCACGGCCGGTCACTGCTTCGCGGTCGGCGCGAACGCGACCACGACCGACGGCAACCTGTCCGTCGGCAACGTCACCCAGCGCGGACCGTTCCTCCCCTGGCCGCTCCAGTCGTTCGACATGGAGCTGATCGCCGGCGCCTCCTACGGCTCGTCGATCTTCGTGGGCGGCACCAACAGCTCGACCGGCAAGCACGTCAACGGCGCCGGCGATCCGGTCGTCGGCTTCACCCAGTACTGCCGCAGCGGGCAGACGTCGGGCGAGCAGTGCGGCCAGACGGTGCAGAGCGTCAACGCGCAGGTGTGCACGCAGACGGGCTGCAAGTCGCCGGTGATCTCCTACACCGGCCCGGTGTCGCAGCCCGGCGACTCCGGCGCGCCGTTCTACGTCTACAGCGCTGACAGCAGCAACGCGTTCATCCGCGGCCTGAACGTCGCCAGCGGCGGGTCGACGAGCTTCGCGGAGAAGTGGAGCCGCATCTCGTCGAACCTCGGCGTCTCGATCGTCACCTGAGGTTGGTTGGGGGCGGGTCAGGTGCGTCGCAGCTGCGCGCGCACCAGCTCGCCCCCGTCGTACTCGACCGCGATCTGCTCGTAGCTGACGCCCCAGCTCGAGCGGCCGAGCTCGTAGACGTCGGTCAGCTCGTCCTCGTGCTCCGGCGGTCCCAGCAGGCGCCGGACCTGGTCGCGCGTCATGCCCTCGGTGAGCCGCCCGTGCAGCAGCTCCGCCGCCATCGCGCCGCGCGGGTTCTCCTCCTCCAGCGCCGGCGTCCCGTGCTGCGCCTTCCACAGTTGCTCGTCGAAGCTCATGGATCGACGGACGCGTTGCCGGCCGGCACCGCGATCACGCCCGCCCGGGTACCCGTCGGCGCGAGACCGTGGTCCCACACCGCGACGGTATTGCTGAACGCGAGGTTGCCGCTGCGGTCGATCACGATCAGGCGCCCGTCGTCGACCGCATCGCGCACCAGCGCCGTCAGCTCATCGAGGTCGGCGCCGGGGTTGTCGCGGGCGATCGAGCGGCCGATCCGGTTGTTGTAGAGGTCCATCGCCTCGCGCGCGGCGGTGTTGCCCGGCAGCGCCTCGTGCGCGGTCGTGAACTGCCTCGTCCACTCGCCCCCGAACTCGGCCGCGAGCCGCATGTTCCAGTAGCAGTGGCGGAACGCGTCGCGATGGCCGTCGTTGTTCTTCCACTCGGTGACGCGGTCGGCGGGGACGTAGCTCGGGATGGTCGAGGGGTCGGGGAACTGGGCGGTCGACTCCGCGAACGCGGCCTGTGCGATCGAGCGGAACTCGCTCAGCCCGAGCAGCCCGCGGGAGAAGCTGAGCGTGTCGAGCAGCCGGCCTTCGGTCGTGGTCAGCACGCGGCTCTCGGCGAACGGGATCGGGATCGCACCGGCGAGCTTCGGGGTCCACTCCGCGGTGGTGTCCTCGTTGACCTGGTAGCGCTCGAGGATCTCCTGCGGCGTGAGGCGCGCGATCTGGCGGCGGCGCGCGTAGCGCTGGACCGCGCGGTTGCCGACCGCGGACGCCCAGGCGAGCGAGCCGGGGAGCGTGGCCGCGGCGGGCAGCGCGGCGACCGCGCCCTCCGAGGACTGCTCGCCGGCTTCCTTCGCGACGCGCTCCACGTCGCGATCGTAACCCTCACGCGCACGCGCCCGCGCCGTTGAAGGAGCATGTTCACCATCACCCCTCTCCCGGCGGGCGAGGTCGACACCGACGCCCCGACCGCGCGGCACAAGACCGCCGACGGGCCGCTGCCGTGCCGGCGCTGCCTGCGCAACGCCGAGGTCGGCGACGAGCTGACCCTCGCCGCCTACGACCCGTTCATCGTCCGCAGCCCCTACGCGGGCGACGGCCCGGTGTTCGTCCACGCCGACGGCTGCGAGCCGTTCGAGCCCGCTCCGGGCGCGGTGTCCGAGCAGGTCGACGGCCACGTGCTGTCGGTCCGCGCCTACGACGGCGACGCGATGATGACCGAGGCCGCGGTGCTCAAAGGCGAGCAGTTCCGCGACCGCGCCACCGCGCTGCTCGACGACCCCGACGTGGCGTTCCTACACGTCCATTTCGCGGGCCCCGGCTGCTTCGCGTTCCGCGTCGATCGGGCCTAGCCCGAGCCGGTCGATCGCGTCGTCGGTCAGGAACGTCGTGATGTCCTCGATCCGGTCGCCGCGCACGCTGATCACGTTGACGCCGTGCGGGATGAAGGCGCCGCGGTCGGGCTCCCAGAGGTAGTGGCCGAACGCGATCTGCGCGTTGACCGCCACGGGGACGAGCCGCGAGCGGTACTCGCGAGCCATCGGGAACTCGCGCAGGAAGCCGCGCGCCGCCTCGCGGCCGCGGTACCAGGTCGGGCGCGGCGGCATGGTGACCGTGGCGTCCTCGGTGAGCAGCGCGACCACGCCGTCGACGTCGCCGCGCTCCCAGGCACGCAGGTAGCGGTCGACCAGCGCGCGCACACGCTCGTCGCCGAGCGCCGTCAGCGCCGCCTGCTGGCTCTGCGCGGGCATGCGCTCGTCGACGGCCTGGTGTGCGCGTTGGAGCGCGCTGTAGACCGAGGCGGGCGTCGTCTCGAGCGTGTCGGCGACCTCGGCGCCCGAGAACCCGAGGACGTCGCGCAGGATGAGCACGGCACGCTGCCGCGGCGGCAGGTGCTGCAGCGCGGCGATGAACGCGAGCTCGACGCTCTCGCGCAACTCGTAGCGCGCCTCGGGGCCGGCGACCGGCGCACCGAGCCCGAGCTGCGCGTCGGGATAGGGCTCGACCCACACCGACTCGAGCAGCGGCCCGGCCGGCGCCTCGTGCGGGTCGGTGGCCGGGCCGTAGTCGATCGGCAGCACCCGCTTGGGCCGGCGCTCGATCTGCTTCAGGCAGGCGTTCGTGGCGATCTTGTAGAGCCAGGCGCGGAGCGAGCTGCGGCCCTCGAAGCGCGGGAGTGCGCGCCAGGCGTTGGTGAGCGCGTCCTGCAGCGCGTCCTCGGCGTCCTGGGCCGAGCCGAGCATCCGGTAGCAGTGGGCCTGCAGCTCCGCGCGGTAGGGCTCGACCAGGCGGCGATACGTCTCGTCGGTCATCGCTTCGCCTGCCAGAAGGCGATCTCGCCGCCCGCGGGGGTCGCGACCACGCTGCGCCAGCCCGCCGGCCCCTCGCGCGGCTCCATCAGGACCGAGGCTCCGAGCCGGCCGGCGCGCTCGGTGATCTCGTCGATCCGGTCGACCGCCACGTAGGGGAGCCAGACCGCCCGCTGAGCCGGGCAGCGCACGACCCCGCCGTCGAGCCCGCCGCCGACCTCGAGCGCCAGGTAGGCGCCGCACGCGGCCTCGATCCGCTGCGAGCGCCACTGCAGCAGCTGCGAGTAGAACGCGGTCGCGCACGGCGGCGCGCCCGAGTGCAGCTCGAGGTGGACGACGGGATGCGGCGTCACAGGCGGTAGGCCCCGATCGCGTGCAGGTCGGTGGTGACGGGCAGCTCGTCGCAGCGGTCGCGGATGTCGGCGGTGAAGCGCTGGAAGGCGCCGAGCTCGTTGAGCGACCCGCCGTCGCTCAGCAGCGCCATATGCACGAAGCTCACGCCGTCGTCGAGGCGGAACGTCGCGTAGCGGATGCCCTCCGGCTGGGCGGCGGCGAGCTCGTCGTAGACCGCGCGCACGAGCGCCTCGTTCTCCTCGACCCGCTCCGGCTTGACCTTGTAGCGAACCATGACCTGTCTCATCGCATGATCTCCTGTTCGAGGGCGGGGACCGCCCGGGTGAGGACGGGACCGCTCGGCCGCGCGCGCCCCGGCAGCGCGAGGCCGGCGGCGGCGCCCGCGAGCGCGAGGGCGGCGCCGACCCCGATCGCGGGGGCGAAGCCGTCGGTGAACGCCGCGGCGGACGCGTAGCTGCCGGCGCCGGCGAACACGGCGACGACGATGGCGATCCCGAACACGCCGCCGAGCTCGCGCATCATGCTGTTCGTCCCCGCCGCCTTGCCGATCGCGCTCTCGTCGACCGAGCCGACGGCCGAGTTCTGGGCCGCGGGGATCGCCATCGAGATGCCGACCCCGGCGACGATCAGCGGCGCGAGCATGCGCGGGTAGTCGAGCCCGGGCTCGGCGATCAGCGCCAGCCACGCCATCCCGGCGGCCTGCAGCGACAGCCCGCCGACCATCAGCGGCCGCTCGCCGATCCGATCGGCGAGCGCGCCGGCGACCGGGGCGACCGTGATGAACGTCGCGGTCCACGGGATCAGGCGCAAGCCGGCCTCGAGCGGGCCGTAGCCGAGCCCGGTCTGGAGGAACTGGGCGAAGAAGAAGACGGCGCTGAACAGCGACGCGAACGTGAAGAACATTGCCGCGTTGCTCGCCGAGAAGGCCCGCGAGCGGAACAGCCGCATCGGCAGCATCGGCTCACGGGCGCGCAGCTCCCACGCGACGAAGGCGGCGAGCAGCAGCGCGCCCGCCGCGAGCGCCCCGAGCACCTCGGGGCTCGCCCAGCCCGCGGGGTTGCCGCGGACGAGGCCCCAGACGACGCCGAGGGTGCCCGCCGTGATGAGCACGAGGCCGGGGACGTCGAGCGCGGTGTCCGGCCCGCGGCTCTCGCGCATGCGCGTGAGCACGAGCGGGACGGCGAGCAGGCCGATCGGCACGTTGAGCCAGAAGATCCACTCCCACGCGAGCCCCTCGACGACGGCGCCGCCGACGAGCGGCCCGGCCGCCACGGAGATGCCGGTGACCGCGCTGAAGATCCCGATCGCCGCGCCGCGCCGCTCGGGCGGGAAGGCGGAGGCCAGCAGCGCGAGGCCGAGCGGCATGATCAGCGCCGCGCCGACGCCCTGCACGGCGCGCGCGGCGATCAGCCAGCCCGCGTCGGGTGCGAGCGCGCAGCCGGCGGACGCGACCGCGAAGAGCGCGAGCCCGGCGGCGTAGAAGCGGCGACGCCCGTAGCGATCACCGAGCGCGGCCGCCGTGATCAGCAGCACGGCGAAGCTCAGGTTGTAGGCGTTGACGGTCCACTCGAGCGACTCGATCGACGCGCCGAGATCGATGCGGATCGTGCTCAGCGCGGACGCCACGACGAGCGTGTCGAGCGCTGCCATCAAGGAACCGAGGCCCGTGAGGGCGATGACCCAGCCGGTGTTCTGTCTCATACCGGTTGAGATCCGGCATGAGCGCGAAATCCATCGGTCGCTACGAAATCGCGGTCAGATCCGGCAGCGTGATGACCCCGCGCTCGAGCGCGGCGGCGGCGAGCTGGGCGCGCTTCTGCTGCGGCGGCACATCGTCGAGGCCGAACGCATGGAACAGCGCGTGCAGGTGCGACTTGACCGTCTCAGCGCTGAGGAACAGCTCCTCGGCGATCTCGCTGTTGGACGGCAGCGTCGCGAAGCCGGCGCCCGCGAACGGCCGGCACAGCGCGATCAGGACGCGGCGCTGGGCGACCGAGACGTCGATCTGCGGCGCCGTCGCCGGCATCGTCTCGGCGGTCGCGCGGTCGGGCCGGGCGCGGAACACGAGCGAGGTGTCGCCCACGCGCACGACGTCGCCGTCGCGGAGCAACTGGCGGCCGTGGACGCGCTGGCCACCGACGTACGACCCGTTGCGCGAGGAGCCGTCGTCGACCAGCGTCCACTCGTCGCCGATGCGCTCGAGCACGGCGTGCACGCGCGAGACGGACGGGTCCTCCGGCAGCGCGACGTCGCACGCGTCCTGGCGGCCGATCGTGGCGCGCTCCATCGCCGGGCCGAGCTCGAGGATCCGCTGCTCGTCGGGGTGCGGGCGGTAGAGGACATACGGGGCGCCGCGGCGGTCGGCCTCGAGCCGGGCCTTCAGCTCGGCGGGGGACGACGAGTGCAGGGCGAGGGGCAGCTCGTTCACGTGGACCAGCGCCAAGGCTCGCTCGACGGTGAGCGAATGTCAACCGGCGCCCGCCCTCTTGCGAGGGCGGGCGGGGCTGCCGGAGGAGGTTTGGCTAGGCCGCCTTGGGGCGGCGGAACTGGATGACCTGCGCCTCGGCCTGCGGGTCGGCGAACTTCTCGATCTGCTTGACCGCCGTGTCGACGACGTTGTCCATGCGGTCCTGGACCTCGAGCAGCATCCGGTGCGCGTCGCCGCGGGGGGTCTCGGGGTTGTTGAGCGAGGCGAACGCGTCGCTCTCGAGCATCCCGATCTGCCGGTGCGCGCCGGTCACGACGAGCTGGAGCTGCACGACGTTGGCGACGTCGTGGGCGATCGACTCCGGCATCTTGGTGGCGACGCCGAGCACGGCGCCCGCGAGCGAGCTCGCGCCCAGGCCGACGGTCAGCGCGTCGACGCCGTGCCAGATCGCGCTGATCGACGCGGTCACGAACAGGCCGAGCGTGACGATGAACAGCGTCCGCCCGATCCACAGCAGCAGCGAGTGGCCGCGCTTCGCGCTCGCCAGCTGCTCCTCGAAGGCCACGATCAGCCCGCGCGCCGAGACGGCGACCTCACCCTCGCGGCGCAGGCGGTTGACGGAGTCCAGCGTCCGGACCGACTCGTCGAGGCCGCGCGAGTGGGCGAGCATCCCGGCGAGCGCGGCGAGGATCGCGAAGATCATGAGGAGGATGGCCGGAGCGGTCAGGGCCAGCAGCTGCTCGCCGATCACGCCGTTGTGCGCCGGGTCGGTCAGGACCTGCACCATCGCGTCAGCGCGCAGGAAGACGTAGACGACGGCAAGGCTCGACGCGGCGAGCGCGAACAGCATCGCCAGGACACGAAGGCTGAAGTTCAGCTTCGAGTTGGACTTCAGCGTGCCGAGCGCGAGGCTGGCGACGTCGGGACTGAGCAGCCGTTCATCCGGCTTGTCGGTGGTGGCCATCTGGAACTCCCTCCAGGGCGGGGCGGTTGAGAAGGACATGACCATCTCGCGCCACGGCGATGCGCCATATGCCCTGTGGGGGTGAACGCGTTGCCCCCGGTTCCTCACCGGTCGACCGCGAGCGTGCCTCCCTTGGCCCAGTTCTCGTGGTCGACCTCGTGGATGAACACCTGGACGCTCTCGGGGCCGACCCCGTAGGCCTCAACGAAGGCGTCGGTGATGCCGGCGACGAGCCGCCGCTTCAGCTCGACGTCGCGGGGTGACTGCTCGACGGTGACGATCGGCACGCGCGGGCTCCTCTCGGATGGTGGAGGGCGTACGGTCGCATCCGCGGGCGTTCCGGGTGACGACGTTCCACCCATCGGTGCATGGCGCTCCGGCCGGCGCCGCGCGACGGTGACGGGCATCCACCGACAGGAGGGTCGAGATGTCCGGTAGAAGCAGGCGACTGGCCGCGCTGCTCGGCGTGACCGTGCTCGTGACGCTGCTGCGCCCACCGCCCCCGCGCGAGCGGCGGTTCGACAGACCGGGCGTGTTCTCCTGGCCGTGGCACAAGGCGAAGCAGGAGGCGTTGCTCCGCGCCGAAGAGGAGCTGCAGGAGGCCCTGCTCGACCCGGACTGGCTCAACCGGCCCTCCGACCCCGACCGGCTCGCCTTCCTGCCGGGCGTCAGGTTTCTGCTCTGCACGAACGACCCCGACGCCTACGAGATCACCGCGGTCCAGCAGGACCCGTTTGACGTGGACGTCACCGGCGACACGGCCGTCACCTGCTTCACGGCGAGGATGCAGGTGCGGGTCGACGGGGTGGAGATCGCGGTGCACGAGCGCCACACGCACCGGTGGGCCTGGCGCGGCGACACGTGGCGCCTCGCCGAGGCCGACGTCGACGTACTCGTGCCGTAGGCTCGGAATCGTGGCCGAGGACGAACTGCTCTGCGAGGAACGGGCGCTGCAGGCGGCTCAGCTCGCCAGCGACGTGGACGAGCTCGATCGCCTGCTGCACCCCGACCTCCTCGCGGTCGGGCCGGACGGGCAGCTGGCCGACAAGGCCGGCGACCTGGCGGCACACCGGTCGGGTGTCTTCGAGATCGGCGAGCTGACCGAGCAGGACGTCCAGGTCCGGATCGCCGGCGACACCGCGGTGACGTTCGTCGTGGTCCAGATCCGTGGCGCGATCGCGGGCGAGGAGGTCTCAGGGCGCATGCGCTACACGCGCACCTGGACCCGCGACGGCGGAGCCTGGCGCGTCATCGCGGCGCACATCGCGCCCGCGGCCGACTAGCGCTGGCGCGTCGCTCCGCGGATCCGCCCCTGCTTCGTCACCATGAAACGGACCGAGCCGGACGTGCTGACCACCCGCGTGCGCCGGAGCGCCCGGAACGTCAACAGGTACTTGCCGGGCCTCAGCCGCTTGCCGCTGACCTTGCCGTTCCAGCGGAACCGGTTCCGGCCCTTGCGGGTCTTGCCCAGCGGGACGCGGCCGACCGGCTTGATCCTCGGCACCGTGCGGCCGAGCAGCTTGCGCTTGCCGGTCACGCGCGCGACGAAGATCCCGATCGTCTGACCCTTGATTGACGTCGACACGACCGGTTTCAGCGGCACGGCGGTGAGCCGCGACTGCAGCGACGCGACGCACGACGAGGTGCAGGTGACCGCGGGGATGTCGAGCGCGCTGGACTCGGCGAGCGAGAGCCCGCCCCAGCTCGACTGGAACGCGCGCGTCTGCGGGCTGGGCGCGTCGGCGCCGATGTCGATCGGGGGGTTGACGATCGTCTGCAGCCCGGGCGTGAGGTCGAAGATCGCCAGCCGGCGGCGGCTGTCCGTCGTGCGGACGAACGCGAGCTGGAGCCCGCCCGGCGACCACGCGGGGATGCGCTCCGGCGCGGCGGTCGTGATCGGCGCCGGGGCCGGCGTCAGCGACGTCTCCCCGGGGAACGAGATCGTCTGTATGTCGGCATCGCCCGCGCTGGTCCGGTCCAGCGCGACGTACTGGTCGCCGGCCCGGACGACGGGGTGGCTCACCGGGATCTCCAGGCTGCCGAAGTCGGCGCGCGGGTCAGCCCCTTCGCGCAGCCCGATGAGCGTCGTGCCGGCGTTGAGCAGGCCGCCCGTGTTGGCGTCGGACCCGATCCAGGAGAAGCCGACGGTGGTCGTGGTGGCGTTCGCGCCCATCGCGCCGTGCGGGACGTCGAGCAGCTGGCCCGCGGGTGCGGGCGCGAAGCCGAACCCAAACCCGGTGGAGCCGCCGATCGTGTTGTCGCTGCTGATCGCCTGGAACTTGAGGACGCAGCAGGACACGCTCTCGGGCCGCACGCCCCACGTCGCCGTGCGCGTGGTGCGGTTGGCGAACGCCGGTCCCGCCGGCGCCCCGGTCCCCGTCGCGAGCGTCGTGATGATGCTGGTCTGGCGGTCGAGCATGAACAGCGTCCGCTCGGCCGGCGGCACGATGTCGCCGTTGAGCTTCGGCAGGAGCCGCATCCGCTCGAACATCAGGTAGCGGCCGTCAGCCGACAGCGAGGGATGCAGCTCGTCGTCGGCCGTGTTCACGCCGGCCGGAAGGGGGATCGTGCCGCCGGTGCTCGCGTTGACGAGCGCGATCTCGAAGCCCTTGCCGGTCTCGTAGCGGTCGTAGGCGGCGATCAGCCCCGCGGCCGGCGCGCTCGCCGGCAGCGCGGCCGCGAGCAGAAGTGCGGCCGCGACCACCAGGATCGCCAGCCGCCGTCGAGTTCCGTCTCCACTCGCATCCATGCCGCTCTCCCCGATCGCTCACACCAGGCAGCGCAACCGTACGGGAAACTTCCGGGCATGGCCAAGTCCGACGCCACCATCGTCGACGCCGGCGGGCGCGACCTGCGCGTCACGAGCGGCGACCGCGTGATCTTCCCGGCGACCGAGCACACGGCGGAGGTCACGAAGCTCGACGTCGTCAACTACTACCTCGCGGTCGAGGACGGCATCATGCGCGCGCTGGCGCGGCGGCCGACGACGCTCGAGCGCTGGCCGAAGGGCGTGCACCCGGGCATCGTCGTCTCGACCCGCGAGAGCCGCGGCGGCGACGCGTTCTTCCAGAAGCGCATCCCGAAGGGCGCGCCCGACTACGTCGAGACGGCGCGGATCCAGTTCCCCTCCGGGCGCCACGCCGACGAGATCTGCCCCACCGAGATCGCCGTCGTCGGCTGGGCGGCGCAGATGGGGACGATCACGTTCCACCCGTGGCCGGTGCGCGGCGACGACGTCGACCACCCCGACGAGCTGCGCCTCGACCTCGACCCGCAGCCGGGCACCGACTTCGCCGACGCGGTGCGAGTCGCCGCCGAGGCCCGCACGCTGCTGGCCGACCTCGGCTACACCGGCTTCCCGAAGACGTCGGGCGGGCGCGGCGTGCACATCTACGTGCGGATCGAGCCGCGCTGGACGTTCACCGACGTCCGCCACGCCGCGATCGCGTTCGGGCGCGAGCTCGAGCGGCGGCTCCCCGGCGAGGTGACCACGAAGTGGTGGAAGGAGGAGCGCGGCGAGCGCATCTTCATCGACTACAACCAAAACGCGCGCGACCGCACCATCGCCTCGGCCTACAGCGTGCGGCCGAAGCCGGGCGCGCCGGTCTCCGCCCCGCTCGAGTGGGACGAGCTCCCCGAGGTCGCACCCGAGGACTTCACGGTCGCGTCGATGCCGGCGCGCTTCGCCGAGGTCGGCGACCGGCACGCGGCGATCGACGACGAGGCGTACTCGCTGCAGCCGCTGCTGGACCTGTACGAGCGCGACGAGGCGGGCGACATGCCCTATCCGCCCGACTATCCGAAGATGCCGGGCGAGCCCAAGCGCGTGCAGCCGTCGCGCGACACGGATCGCAAGCGCTAAGGCGCCTGCGGCAGCTTCTTCGCCCCGCGTCGCGTCACCGGCGCCGAGGGCGGCGGCACGACCGGTCCGATGTCCTCGCCGTCGGGCGCCTCGTCGAGGTCGACGATGACCGGCGCGTGATCGCTCGGCCCCTTGCCCTTGCGCGCCTGCCGGTCGACCCACGCCGCTTTGACGCGGTCGGCCACGGGCGAGCTCGCCAACACGAGATCGATCCGCATCCCGAGGTCCTGGTGGAACATCCCGGCGCGGTAGTCCCAGTAGGTGAACACGCGCTCGTTCGGCCAGCGGTCGCGCACGACGTCATGCAGGCCGGCGCCCTCCAGCGCCTTGAGCGCCTCGCGCTCCGGCGCGGTCACGTGGGTCTGGCCGATGTAGGCGTCGGGGTCGAAGACGTCGTCGTCGGTGGGCGCGATGTTCATGTCGCCGAGGACGATCGTCGCGTCGCCCGCAGCTGTGACCGTCTCGCGCAGCGCCGCGAGCCACTCGAGCTTGTACGCGTAGTGATCGGAGTCCGGCGTCCGGCCGTTCGGCACGTAGACGGAGATCACGCGGATCCCGCCGCAGGTGGCGGCCACCGCGCGCGCCTCCTGGTGCGGGAAGCCGGGGCCGCCGGGCAGCCCGGGAACCACGTCGTCGAGCCCGGCGCGCGAGAGGATCGCGACGCCGTTCCAGCTCGGCTCGCCGTGCACCGCGACCTCGTAGCCGCGCTGAGCGAGCTCGTCGCCCATCAGCCCGGTGAACGCCTCGTCGGCGAGCTTGGTCTCCTGCAGGCAGACGACGTCGGGCTGCCGCTCATCCAGCCACGGGAGGAACCGGGGCAGGCGCTGCTTTACCGAGTTGACGTTCCAGGTCGCGATCCGCATCGGTCTCCACGGTACCGTCGCTCAGCCCGACCAGATGGCGTCGAACTCGCGCGGGTCGAAGGGCAGCAGCCAGCAGGCGGAGATCCGGCTCGCGCCGACCGTGTCGTAGACGCCGACCGTCGACCAGCTGCGCTCCTTGCCCCCGATGGTGGCGGTGCCGTCGGTGAGGGCGGCGACGCGGTCGCCCTCGCCGACGAGGACGTCACGGCGGTGCATCCGGAACGTGCCGGCGGCGACCTCGCGGCGGCGCCGGAAGTAGTCGAACACCGCGTCGATCCCGACGTAGCTGCCGGCGATGCGGTTCTCGCCCGGCACGGTCCAGGTGATGCCGGGCGTGAGCAGCTCCCGCAGCGCCGCGCCCTCGCCGCCGGCATAGAACTCGTTCTGCGCTCGGTGCAGCTCGTCGAGCAGGGCGATGGCGGCGGCTCGGTCCACAAACCGGGATCATGCCGTGATGCGCACGTCGTCCTCCGCACCAACGCGGTCGCCGAGGGCCGGGCGCCGGGCTCGCTCAGCTTCGCCGCCGGGTCCGAGCGCTACGTCATCGCGCTGAGCGCCAAGCCCGACGGGTTCTTCGACGGGCTCAGCCGCACCGAGCGGCGGCGGAAGTTCCGGGTCCGTGACGGCGACGCCTCCGAGGCCCGGTGCACGATCACCCATCCCGGCGGCTCGACCTCGCGCGTGCGCGGCGATCGCCAGACGGTCAGCGAGAGCGTGGGCAACGTCTACGCCACCGTCGGCGAGTTCGACGGCACGGAGGGGCGGACCACCGTCGCGTGCCGCTTCGATCCGCCCAAGGATCTGGTCGGCACCCGCACGGAGACGCCGCTGATGGTCCACGAGGCCAACGCGCCGCTGCGCTACCTGACCTGGGGCCTGTTCATCGGCGTCTTCGTGTTCGCCGGGCTCGGCACCTTGCTGATCTTGCGAGGCACGGTCTGGGCGCGCTAGGCGCCCTCGAACGCGACCTCCGGCTCGCGGCGCGCCTGCGCCCGCTCGCGCTCGGCGACGGGCGGCTCCGACCGCAGCACGAATGCCGCGATCAGGATCGCCCCTCCGACGAGCCCGGCCGCGACGAGGAATGCGAGCTGGTAGCCGCCGGTCAGCGCTTGGGCGACCGAGTCGCCGTGGGATCGCAGCGTCTCGGTGCGGTCGGTCGCGAGCGTGGCGAGGACGGCGAGGCCGAAGGCCCCTCCGACCTGCATGCTCGTGTTGACCACGCCCGAGGCCAGGCCGGCGTCGTGCGGCAGCACTCCGGACATCGAGATCGTCGTCAGCGCAGGGAACACGAGCCCGGCGCCGGCACCGAGGAGCACCACGACGGGCAGCACGTCAGCCACGTAGTGACCGTCCACGGGCGCGCGGGAGAAGTAGGCGAGCGCCACCGCCACCAGGACGAGACCGGGGAGCAAGGTCGCGCGCGGGCCGAAGCGCAGGTTCAGCCGCGCCGACACGCCGAGCGACATCACGCCGATCAGCGTCGAGACGGGCAGGAACGCGAGGCCGGTCTCGATCGCGTCGAAGCCGAGGATCCGCTGCAGGTAGAGGACGCCGAGGAAGAACATCCCGAACATCCCGGCCACCATCAGCACGATCGTCACGCTCGCGCCCGACAGGTTGCGCGAGCGGAACACGCGCAGCGGGATCATCGGCGTCGCCGCGCGCGTCTCGCGCGTCAGGAACCCGGCCAGCAGCGCGAGCGAGGCGGCGCCGAACGCGAGCGTGTGCACCGACGTCCAGCCGTGTTCGCCGACCTTGAGGACCGTGTAGACGCCGAGCATCACCGACGAGGTCGCGAGCAGCGCGCCGAGCACGTCGGCGCCCTTGTCGAGCCCGATGCCCTTGTCGTTCTCGACGTAGCGCAGCGCCAGCAGCGCGGTCGCGACGCCGATCGGGACGTTGACGAAGAAGATCCAGTGCCAGCTGATCGCCTGGGTCAGTACACCACCGGCCAGCAGGCCGATCGAGGCGCCCGCGGAGGCGACGAAGCTGTAGATGCCGATCGCCTTGGCCTGCTCCCGAGGCTCCGGGAACATCGTCACGATCATGCCGAGGATCACCGCGGAGGTGAGCGCGCCGCCGACGCCCTGGATGAAGCGCGCAGCCACCAGGATCTCCTGGCTCGAGGCGAAGCCGCAGGCCAGCGACGCGGCGGTGAAGAGGGCGAGGCCGAACAGGAAGACGCGCCGGCGCCCGATCAGATCACCGAGGCGCCCGGACAGCAGCAGGAGGCCGCCGAACGCGATGAGGTAGCCGTTCACGACCCAGGCGAGCGTCGACTGCGAGAAACCAAGGTCGGCTTGGATCGAGGGCAACGCCACGTTCACGATCGTGGAGTCGAGGATGATCATCATGAACCCGGCGCACAGCACGACCAGGGCCAGCCAGCGGCCGTCGGTCGGTTCGGTTCGAGCTAGGCGTGTCGTCTGCGAGTCGGTCATACCGGTCCTTCGTTGTACGATGGTTGTCGTACAGTAGCAATGTACGACGATCATCGTACAAAGCGGGTGCCGGTGTCTTCCGCTAACGCGACGGCTTGAGCGCGGCTACGCAGATCGCCGCAGGGTTGCCGGGCTCCCAGCCCGGGAGGGGATCGATGGTGTCGATCTGGATGAAGCCGTGCCGTTTCCAGAACGCCCTCGTCGCGACGTAGGGCTGGTAGTCCGCGGATTCATCGAGCGTCTTGACCTCGATCACCGCAACGCCTCCATCCGACAGCTCGCTCACGAGGTAGTCGATCAGCGCCGAACCGACGCCGTGACCTCGTTCGGCTTCTTCAACCGCGATCCAGAGGATCTCCGCGGCGAGCGTTGAGCGGCGATCGGCCACCGCAAACCCGACGACACGCTCGGGTCCGACCGCCACCCAGCCCGAATGGGCGCCCAGGTCGCGCTCCACCTTCGCGGGCACGTCGTCGGTGAAGTAGTCCGGCAGGCCCTCGACGATCGCGACGCAGCGCTCGATGTCTCGAGCCGTAGAGCAGCGGACCGTCACCACCGGCCGATGGTCGCAGAATCACCCAGGTTTCAGGGATTGAGGGCCGGGGCGCGGGTCGGCAGCCTCTCGTCCGTGACTGAATTGAAGCCCGGCGATCCGCTCTACCGAGACCTGCAACTCCGCGGGTACAACCGACGTGTCGTCGGCGCACCGGACAGCGTGTTCGTCGTCGACGACACGGACCAGGTGGTGAACGCGGTCGACGCGGTCGTTGCCTCCGGAAAGCAGCTCGCGGTGCGCAGTGGCGGCCACTGTACGGAGGGGCTTGTCGACGATCCCGCCGTCCAGTGCGTCATTGACCTCGGCCAGATGGACTCGGTCTCCTACGACCGCCATCGGCGTGCGTTTGCCGTGGAAGCAGGGGCGACGCTCGGTCGCATGTACCAAGCGCTGGACATGCGCTGGGGCGTGACCCTGCCAGGAGGCAGCTGTACGGGTGTTGGCATGGGAGGCCACGTGGCCGGCGGCGGCTTCGGCCCGCTGTCGCGGCTATACGGCCAGATCTCCGATCACCTGTACGCGGTGGAAGCAGTCGTGGTCGACGAGAACGGCAAGGCGAAGGCGGTGACCGCGACGCGCGAAGAGGACGATCCGCATCGTGACCTGTGGTGGGCGCACACCGGTGGCGGTGGTGGGAATTTCGGTGTGGCAACGAGATTCTGGTTCCTTGATCTGCCACAGCGGCCGTCCGGCCACACGATGACCTCCGTTGCGTGGCGTTGGGCGGACCTCGACGAAGAGACGGTCACGACGCTGGTCGACAACTACCTGCGCTGGTGTGAACGAAACAGCTCGCCCGGGAGCCCGGCGGCATCCGTGTCCGGCGCGTTGGTCCTGTTCCGCAAGGAGTTCGGCGTGGTGTCATTGAGCGGCCAGGTCGACCCCGGGCAGCCGCAAAGTCGCGAAGCGCTGGACACGTACTTCGCCGAGGTGACAGCGAATGTGCCGGACGGCAAGAAGGCGACACAAGACGACGCGCCATGGCAATACGCGACGCTCCATGCTCCGGACGTACCCGACGTGCTGGGCCTGCCGGCGACGCAACTGCGTTCGAAGATCAAAGGCGCGTTCTTGCGATCCGCATTGGACGGATCACAGATCAGAACGATCGTCGACCGCTTGACCAGTGACGACTACGAATGGCGTGGCGCGATGGCCGGATTCGTGACGTGGGGCGGGAGGATCAACGCGTTGAGCCCGCAGGACACGGCCGTGGCCGAGCGAGACTCGGTCGCGCTGTTCTCGGTGGGCAATTTCTGGGACAACCCAGAAGAAGACGAGAAGCACCTGACGTGGAACCGCACCCTTTATCGGGACGTGTTCGCGGCCAGCGGTGGCGTGCCGCTACCCAACGAGCGGACCGGTGGCTGCTTCATCAACTGGCCGGACCCGGATCTCCGGGACGAGGCATGGAACCAATCAGGCGTCCCATGGTCCGAGCTGTACTACGGCTCGAACTACAAGAAGCTCCAGGAAGCGAAGGGCCGCTGGGATCCCCACCAGGTCTTCAAGCATGCTCTGTCGGTCGAGCCGGGCTGAGCGAGTGATCGACGAACAGCTTGGCGACGAGCTGTCCTCGACTCGACACCTCGAGCTTCTCGAAGATGGCTTTCAAGTGGTCCTGGACCGTGTAGGGCGACAAGTAGAGCTGACCGGCGATCGCGACGTTGGGCAGGCCTTGCGCGACGAGCCCGGTCACGCGCCGCTCGCGCGCGGTGAGGCCGTAGGCGTCAGCGATGACCTCGGCGAGCTCCGGCGCTCGCGCCGGCTCCAGCGTGACCGCGATGCGAGGGGTCCTACCGCCGTTGCCGAGCGCCGATCCGCGGACGAGCAGCCATCGTCCGGACCGCGCTCGCGCGCGGACGGTGACGGATTCGATCGCGCGCGCACGTTCGGCCACCGCTGTAACGACGAGGGGGAGCCGCCGGTCGGTGGCTCCCAGCTCGTCGAGCCACGTGGCGGCGGCAGCATCGGCCATCTCGATGCCATCGTCGTCATCGAGGACCAGCAGGCCACGATCGCTGTCGCCTCCGTCCTCGGAGAGGTCCTGCTCGAGCCTCACGCGCTGCGCCTCCGCACACTCACCGGCCAGCGAGGCGACCACGTTCACGTCGCGGGTCGTGAAGTGGGGAGCGCCCTGTCGTCGATGCAACACGAACCCACCCCGCAGGCCGGAGTCGCCCACGTCCACGACCCGAAGCTCGTTCGCCTCGCTGAAGCGGGCGGCCCGGCGACCCGAGGCGGCGAGCTCTCTGAACTTGTCGACATCGGCCGCGCCGAGCTCGATCTCAGCGTCGTCGATCCACGTGTCGACGGGCAGTGCCGCTGTCGGGTCGAACCAGACCGCGGCGGCGGCGTCGAACGCCACAGCGCGGCGCAGCACGCGGACCCCGGCACGAGCGTACTCGTGAAGGTCCAGACCAGCATGTGCGAGACGGACGAACTCGCCGTGGATAGCGTTCGGCGCCAGCGCGGCCATCCAACTTCACCTCCGTAAGGGATCCGTTCCATCCAGATGCACCGGGCGGCCGAAACATTCCGTCGCCGACGGCGATCTGTCAATTTCCCGACGCGTCAGGACAGAAGCTCGACGTAGCCGTCCGTTCCATGCAGGCGGATCCGCTGCCCATCCCGGATCAGGCGGGTGGCGTCCTCCACCCCCACGACGGCGGGCAAGCCGTACTCCCGTGCGATCACTGCGCCGTGGGTCATCAGGCCGCCCACCTCCGTCACCAGACCCTTGACCGCGACGAACAGGGGGGACCAGCTGGGGTCCGTGTAGGCGGTGACCAGGATGTCGCCGGGTTCGACCTCGGCCTCCGCCATGTCCAGGATCACGCGGGCCCGCCCCTCGATGGTCCCGGCGGAGACCGGCAGGCCGATCAGCGCGCCGGCCGGCGCGTCGTCGCGTCGGTACGTCCCGGCCACGACCTCGCCCTCCGAGGTGAGCACCCGGGGCGGTGTGAGCGCCTCATACGACCTGAACGCCGCCTTGCGCTGGGAGATGAGCTGGTCATCGACGACCTGGTTCGCGCGCACGACGTCCTGGAGCTCCTGGAACGTGAGGTAGAAGATGGCCTCCTGCTCACGGATCACGTCGGCCTGCACGAGGCGCTCGGCCTCCTCCAGCAGGGCCTGCTTGTAGACGAAGGTGCGGCTCACCAGGCCGTACTTCGGATACTCCCGATACCCGATGAAGGTCCGGACCCGGTCGATCTTGTGCTTGGTCTCCTCGGCCTTGAGCGCCCCGTCCGGCAGGGCTTGCAAGCGCTCGAGCACCTCCTGCTCCTTGGCCCGTGCCTCCTGCCGCCCCTGCTCGAAGCGCCGCTCGCCGGCGCCCGGTTCGAAGTTCTTGACGTTGGCGAGGATCAGGGGCAGCAGCGTGGTTGGGCGTTCGCCCCACCGCGGCCGCGTGATGTCGATCTCGCCGACGCAGCGCATGCCGTACTTGTCGAGGTAGTCGCGAATGGCGTCTCGCGCTTCCCGCCCGCCGGGCAGCTCGGCGAGCGCGTCCAGGAAGTCCTCGTCCTCGACGCGTTCGAGAAACGCAACCACCTCCGGGTGCGGGCGGATCACGTCCGCGACGTGCAGCAGCGCGAGACCCATCTCCGACGTGACGTTGTGGGGGACGGATTGCGAGAGCGTGTCGGCCACGTTCTTCTCGCCCAGCCACGCCTCCAACTGCTCGTTCAGCCACCACGTGGCCTCCATCGCGCTCATGAACACCTGATGGCTGCGCCGATCGAACAAGATCCGCCTCAGCTCCTGGATGTCGTCCAGGATGAAGTCGAGCAGCGCCGGCCCAGACTTGGTGCGGATGTCGCGCTTCAGGGCGGCGACCGAGGCCTCGGTGTGCTCGATGAGCTCGGTGACGATGGCCGGATCGGTCTCGATCGGGGCGGATGCGCCGCCGGGCGGCGGTCCCGCGGGAGCCTCGTCCGGGAGCGTCGGGATGAAGTCGCCGCGGTCGAGGATGGTCTGGAGCGCGTCCCCGATCAGCGGATCGCCCCTCCCCAGAGCGTCGAGGACGGCGGCGCGGCTCGTGGGCGAGGCCAGGCGCTGGGCGACGTCGACGAACAGCCGCCCGCCGGCCTCGTACATGCGTGGGAGCGCGATCAGCTGGTGCACCGAGAGCCCCAGCGGCTTCATGGCGTCGGTCATCATCTGGCCGTGACCGACGGAGACGTAGACGTGGTTCTCCTCGTCGCCGGCCTCGGGGATGGGGAACAGCGCGGTGATCGGCCGGCTCTGGACGAACTGGAAGTCGTCGTCGACCAGGCACCATTCGATGTCCTGGGGGCGGCCGAAATGCGCTTCGATCCGCCGGCCGAGCTGCGCGAGCCGCATGACCTGCGCATCCGTCAGCGCCGGCTGCTCCTGCCGCTCCGTGGCGATCGTCTTGGCGACGACTTCGCCGTCCCGCGCCTCGTAGCGGTCGGGGTTGACCAGACCGGAGACCAGGGCCTCCCCGAGGCCGGGAACGGCCTCCACTGACGCGACCGTCCGGTTGGACGTGACGGGGTCTGCCGTGAAGAGGATGCCGGCCGCGTGCGGGAAGACCATCTGCTGCACGACGACGGCCATGTGGACCTTCCGGTGGTCGACGCCGTTCCGCAGGCGGTAGGTCACGGCTCGCTCGGTGAACAACGAGGCCCAGCACCGGCTGACGTGCTGGAGGATCGCGGCCGGCCCCACGATGTTCAGGTACGTGTCCTGCTGGCCCGCGAAGGAGGCCGTTGGCAGGTCCTCCGCCGTCGCGCTCGATCGAACGGCGTAGCCGGCCTGCTCGCCGACACCGGCGAGCGCGCGGGTGATGGCCGCCGCCAGATCGCCGGGGATGGCAATCTCCTCGAGGGTCCGGCGGATCTCCGCGCTGAGCGTGCGGATCGCCTCCCGGTCGTCCGGGCTCAGGCGCGACAGCCGATCGAGCCGATCGTCGACCGACGGGGCATCCGCCACGATCCGCCGGAAGGCGTCCGTCGTCACGCAGAAGCCGGGCGGCACACGGATGCCTTCGATCCGCGAGAGCTCCCCGAGGTTCGCGCCCTTGCCACCGACGACCGCGACCTGCGTCTCGTCGATCTCCGCGAGACCCAACGTGTAGCCGTCGGGCTGTGTCAGGGCGCGTCGACCTCGAGCTTGATCTCGCACATGTCCACGGAGACGCGCGTCCCCGGCGTCTCGCCCGGGTCCATCGCGCTGAACGCCCGGGCGCCGGCGTCCATGTCCTCGGCAGTAGCGAAGTACTGGAGCACCACGGCGGTTCCCTGTCCTTCGTCGTAGAGCACCTTCAGGCCGGTAGAGGGGACGCCGGGCGGCGGTCCGTCGGCCTCGTCGATCCGGGCCTGCAGCCCTTCGATCCGCTCGGCGCTCACATCGCTGAATCTGACGACGCGTACATACACGGGAGCAACCTCCACGATTCGGTTGACGCGACCGTACCGCGTCGAGACTTAGCTCGGGCCGCGGGCGCGCCGACACGGAGAGAGTGGGGCGGGCGCAGCGTCCTTGCTTCTCCGCGCCCGCCCCACTCTCTCTATCGGCGGTTCGCAGCCGCCTCGCGCGGGGTCTGGACGCATGGCTGCGAGGATGCGCGGATGGGGCTCGGCCGGAACGTTCTGTTTCGCGTCGCGGCCAGCGAGCGGCTGGAGCGCGCGGTCAAGCGCGTGCCCGGCGGCGAGGCTGCGGCGTGGCGGTCGGCTTCGCGCTACGTCGCGAGCAGGTCGCGCAGCGGCGCGCTCGACACCGTCGAGACGCTGCTCGAACGGGGTCACGGCGTCAGCGTCGACTTGTTCGGGGAACGCGTGAGCGATCCGGCGGTTGCCGACGGCGTGCTCGAGGAGTACCTCGGTCTCGTCGCGGCATTGCCGCCACCGCCGGCGGACGTCTGGTTGTCGGTGGATCTTTCGCACTTGGCGATCGGCGCGGGCGAGGAGGCCACCGCCGCTCGCCTCGCGGCCATTGCGGACGCCCTGCCTGCCGGCCGGCGTGTGCAGGTCGGTGCCGAGGAGGCTGCGCTCACCGACCGCGTCAAAGCGTGCGTCCTGGCCGTCGCCGCGGACGGCCTGGCCGACCGCCTTGGCGCCACCGTGCAGGCCAACCTCCTGCGCTCGCCGGCCGACGCCGATGACCTGGCCGACGCCGGCGTGCACGTCCGGCTCGTCAAAGGCGCCTACGTTGAGCCAACCGGCGCCCACCGATACGGCGAGCCGACCGACGTCGCCTCCCTGCAACTCGGCTTCCGGCTCGCCAAGCGTCGCGCGGCGTGGTCGGTGGCGACCCACGACGGCCGTCTGCGCGAGGCACTGCTCCTCGCGCACGGGCCGGTGCCGGTCGAGCAGCTGCTCGGCGTGCGCCCGGAGGCGCTCGACGAGTTGCACGATCGCGGCGTGCCCACCCGCGTCTACGTGCCCTACGGCCCCGAATGGTTCCGCTACTGGATGCGCCGGCTCGCCGAGTCCCGCGGCGCCTGACCCCCGGCGAGTGCCGCGCCGGGGCGGAGCACTCCCAGTACCTGTTGAGCCAGTGGCTCGGCGAGCGGCATGCCTCGTTCTGCGGCGAGTCGCGGACGCAATGCGAGGTAACTGTCGACGGCTGCGCTCACGGCGCGACGGAGCTCAGGTTCCTCGGGACGTCCTGGAAGCGCGTTGAGAAGCTCGCGCCGCGCTGCAGCCGGGAGGCGCTCGTCGATCCGCAGGACACCACGCCAGGGCTCCGGAGCGAGGGCGTTGAACGCGGTCAGCAGCATCGTTTCCACGAACTTGACCTGCTCGACGTAGACGAGCCATTCGTGTCCGGGTCGCCGCAGCTTGAGATGCATCGCCCAGAGCCAGTCACAGGCGTGGGCATCGAAGTCGGAGAGGTCCGGCGGTGGAGGTGCGGCAGTCAGCGCCCGACGCAGTCGGTCAGCGAGCCCGTCGGGGTCGACGAGCGCGCGCACCCCGTCGCGGAGCCACGGATCGGGGGCGGGCTCGGTCTCCTGAAAGAAGAAGTCCACCTTGACGGGGCCGTCGCAGAAGCCGATGAACGTGTGCGGCGCTTGCCACGCCACTTCGTCGAAGCCGCCAAGCCAGCCGCCAAGGCCCTCGGCGATCGAGCGACGCGCCGCCCACAGCTCCTGCAGCCGGCCAGGCTGGGCCACGACGACGAAGTCGACGTCGGAGTATTCGTCGGCGTCTCCTCGGGCCAGCGAGCCCTTCAACAACAGCGCGCGCACCCGCAGGTCGCGCTCCGCCCAGCGCACGCCGGCCTCCACGATCGCCTCTTGCTTGCCGGTCCTCATCGCTGCTCGCTCGAACGACTCCAGCAAGCGTAAGCGCATCGCACAGAAAACGACCGGATGCGGGTGATAGGTGTGAGGGCGTGATCCTCCCGAAGTTCCGTGACTCTCGCTTCGTGACGATCCGTCGCGGCGGGATGCTCACCGATGCCAACCACCGGCTCCTCGCGCTATGGGCGGCAGCCTGCGCGGAGCACGTGCTCGACTGCTTCGAGTCGGCTCGGCCCGAGGACCCACGGCCGCGTCAGGCGATCGAGCATGCGCGCGCCTGGGTGCATGGCGAGGTCAAGATGACCCAGGCCCGCAAGGCGGCCGGCGGTGCACAGGCTGCGGCCAGAGATCTGCGCGGGGCAGCGCGGCATGCCGCGTACGCCGCCGGCCAGGCCGCGGTCGTGCCGCACGTCGCCGCGCATGAGCTCGGAGCGGCCGCCTATGCGATCAAGGCCGTACGCGCTGCCGCACCCGAAGGCGAGGGCGACCGAGCAGGGCGCCGGGAGTGCCGGTGGCAGCGCGAGCAGCTTCCGGACGCGATCCACGACCTCGTACTCGACGACCAACGGTTGCGGAACGACATCTGCTGGTCGGTGTTCCAATGCTGAGCGCCTCGGCGCATCAGCGCACCAAGGTCACACGAACAGCGAGTCTGGTGTTGCCATCCCGCCGCTGGAGGTGGCGGTCCGAGGACTACCACCTCCAGCAGTTGACTTAGCCCTGCTTGTTCTGTCTCAGCATGCCGGCGCTGAGAACCCCAGGGTTTGCCTAGCGGTACGCCTTCCTGACGCCGTACGCGGCCTGGGACGGGGTGAAGCCCTCGAACTCAAGCTGCTCGATGAGGCCCTGGCGGGAGAACGATGAGTACGACAGGTACGACTTGGCCGACTCGACAGCCTCCGCCTTCCAGCTGACCCGAACGTGGCGGACAGCCCAGCGGGCCTGCGAGGTGGAGAAGTGCTCGAACTTGAGCTGCTTGATGAGGCCGGACTTGGAGAACGCGCCGTAGCTCAGGTACGACTGGGCGCTGCTCAGGGCGTTGCGCTGGCCCGCCGTGGCGGCCTGGGCTGGGCTCGCCAGCGACAGCGCGGCGAGGACGACGAAGGCCGTCGCGAGGAACTTCTTCATGGTGCTGCTCCTGTTTCGAATGGTCAGGCGCTGAGTGACGGCAGTCCCGGCGGTATCGAATGGGAAGCCGGGCGCGGGTCACGGGCGCTTTTTCTGTCCATCGGCACGGAGTCACCGCCCCTTGAGCGCGATGAGTCGCGCTTCGGCGGTGCCTTCGTCGTTCGAAACGGACAGGTGAATTTCTCTCGAGGAACGTGAACGTCCAGCCCGCCTCCACCGCAGCGCCCGGCCGTAACCACCCTTACGGCGGGTTCTATTTCCTGACAGGACTCGCCTACTCCTTCGAGTAAGGCACCCCA
>CAVXIU010000002.1:0-18140 GCA_963761995.1 uncultured delta proteobacterium
GCGACCTCCCGGAAGTCTGGCGCAGATCGCTGTCGAAGACGGCGCTGTGCATCCGCCGCTAGACCAGGCGATCGCGCGCCCGCCCGAGCGCTAGCCGCCTGGCGCACAGGCTCAGGACAGTTCGATCTCGTCGGTTACGACGATCTCCTGCGGAAGTCCCCGCACGCTCACAATCGCACGTGCCGAGAGCGTCTCCGCTTCTTCCAGCTGACCCGCAGCGAGCTGCTCACGTACCGCGAGCTCGATCTCGCGCTGCGCGGTCACTCCAAGTTTCTTCAAGAACCTGCGTACCGACATGTTGAAGACTTCATCGTCCATGGGCTCCCCTATCTGGCGCAAACGCCGTCGCTCTAGCCGACCCTCCTTCCCGTGGCCCACGAGCACCCTCCCTTCCTCTACGCGGAAGCGGACAGCCCGGGTCAGAGCTCGAGGCAGCCGTCGAATGTTTGCGTATTCGGGCCGGAGTAGGGCGGGCGCACTCAGCCCACGTCGAAGCTGATCGTCTTCGGCTCGGTGAACTCCTCCAACGTGTGGCGGCCTCCCAGCCGTCCCCGGCCCGAAGCCCGGCCGGCGCGTCCGCCGAAGGGCAGGTTGAGCTCCCAGTAGTTCGACGTGTCGTTCACCACCACCGTGCCGGTCTCGAGGCGCTCGGCGAAGTACCAAGCGCGCCGCAGCGACTGCGTGAAGACGGCGGAGACGAGGCCGTGCTCGCTCGCGTTCGCGGCCTCGAGCAGCTTGTCATCAGAGGGCAGCCTGATCAGCGGCGCGATCGGCCCGAACGTCTCCTCGGTAGCCACCTCGGCCATGACCGGCACGGCGTCGATCACGGTCGGCTCGTAGTACAGGCGAGTCGGGTGGCCCTCGGCTCGCCGCCCCCCGGCCCGGATTGTCGCGCCGTGATCGAGCGCGTCGGCGATGTGCCGGTCCATCGTGGCGGCCACAGCCTCGCTGTGCACCGGACCCATGGTCACGCCGTCGCCCGTCGGCGGCCCCAGCACGATGCCCCCGGCAGCCTCCGCGAGTCCATCCGCCAGCGCGTCCGCGGCTCGCTGGTCAACTAGCACCCGGCCGGCGGCGCTGCAGACCTGGCCTGCGTTCGTGAAAGCCGATGCCGCGACGGCGGCGGACGCGCGTCCCATGTCCGCGTCGTCCAGAACGATGACCGGGCCGTTACCGCCCAGCTCGAGAAGGAGGTGCTTGTCCCAAGCCGCCCGCGCGACGGCCTCGCCGGTGCGGCTGCCGCCCGTCAACCCGACCGCGTCCACGCCAGGATGGGTGACCAGGTGCTGCGCGATGGGGACCTGATCGGTCAGCACGAGGTTCACCAGGCCGGTCGGGACGCCCGCCTCGCAGAGCAGGGCAACCAAGCGCGCCGCGATCCGCGAGCACGTCGGCGCCGGCTTCCAGATCGCCGGGCTGCCAGTCGCCACCGCCGGGCCGAGATACTCGATCGGGATGTTGAACGGGAAGTTCCACGGCGTTAAGACCGCCCAGACGCCACGCGGCTGGCGGATCACGACGACTCGCTTCGCGGCATCCTCCACCGGCGGGCTGTGGCCGTCGAGGCCGCGCGCCGCCTCGGCCGCGAGCCGGAAGCCGCGAGCGCCCGCCCCCACCTCCGCGACCGCCTCGTGCAGCGGTTTCCCCTGCTCCTCGGCGAGCTCGGCGGCGAGCGTCTCGGCACGCTCGTCTATCAGCGCGGCGGTGTGCTCGCACCATGCCACTCGCTCGCGCAGTCCTGCCCAGCGGGTCGCCGCGAACGTCTTGCGCGCCGACTCCACCGCGGCGTCGACGATCTCCTCACTCGCCCGCTCGACGTTCGCGAGCAGGTCGCCGGACGCGGGGCTGCGCAGCTCGAACGTCTCATTCGCGCGCCTCTGGCGCCCGCCCACCATCGATGCGAGCGCCGTTGTCATCGGTATACCCACCTGTTCGACGCGATCCGCTCGAGCTGGTCGAGCGTGGGGATCCCGTCGGTGTCGCCCGCGACGCCGCAGGCGATCGAGCCGACGAGGCACGCACGCTGGAGGGTGTCCTCCGCCGGCCAGCCCCGCGTCAGGCCCGTGAGCACAGCCGCGCAGAAGGCGTCGCCGGCACCAGTCGGGTCCACGACGTTGGCCGGGATCGCCGCGCTGCGCACGACCGCGCCGTCGGTGCCGAGCATGGCCGCGCCGTCGCGCCCGCAGGAGACAACCGCGTGGTCCACCCCGAACGATGCGAGCAGCTCTAGGGCGGCCTCGGCGTCGGCGACCGCCCACAGTGTGCGCGCATCCTCGAGGCTGCAGAAGGCGATTTCGCTCTCCGCAAGCGCCGCCTCGACCCGCGGACGCGCGGCGTCCGGCGTCCACAGTTTCGCTCGGTAGTTGACGTCGAATGAGCGCCTCGCGCCACCCTGCGCCGCGACGGCTGCTGCCTCCCTTGCTGCCGCGGCCAGCTCGGGGGACACGGCCAGGGAGATCCCGGTGGTGTGGAAGATCTCGGCACGGCGAAGATAGGCGGCGTCCAGCTCGGACGCCGTCAGGCGCGATCCGGCAGACCCCGCGCGGTAGTACATAAGCGAGGACTGCCCCTCCACGGGATAGCCCCGCTGGACCACGAAGATCCCGGTCGGCTCGTCCTCCGCCCGCACGACGCGACTCGTGTCTACCCCGTCGGCGCGGGCGGCGGCAACCAGGAGCTCGCCGAACTCGTCGGCGCCCACCCGGCTGATCCAGCCCACCTTCAGCCCAAGCCGGGCGGCGCCGAGTGCGACGTTGAGCTCGCTGCCGGCGGCGTGGACGTCGTAGGTTCGCACCCGGCGCAGCGGCCCGCGCGTCCGGGCGCCGAACTCCACCATTCCCTCGCCGAGCGTGATCAGATCGAGGGGCAGCTCGGGGCTCATGCGTCCCCCTGCATGACGCGCTCGACGATCATGGACCCACGGTCGACCGCCGCCTCGAACAGGCGCCGGCCGAGCTCGGGCGTCGCGAGCGACGGTCGACCGATCACCCCGTCGGGGCGGATCTCGTCGAACGGCCGCACGACCCTGACGGCCTCCCGCGAGAACATGTGGGGGTCGGGCCAGGCTGGCGGCGTCCCGCCGGCCGGGATCGCCGACTCGCGCACGTGCTCGGGGTGGAGGTACTGCATGAGCGAGGTCTCGAGCGCGCAGGCGTGCCCACACGCATTCGCCGCCGCGTCCCCGAGCTCGTCTACCACGACGTCCTCGAGCAGCTGCCAGTACGTGAAGACATACGCCCGCACGCCCTCCCCGGCGAGCTCGGTCAGCGCCACGTCGAGCTGCGCCCGGTTGCCGCCGTGGGCGTTCAGCAGCACAACGGTCAGGTCGGCCCGCGTGAGCGATCTGCACACGTCGACGACAATGCCGACGAACGTCTGCGTGCTCAGGCTGACGGTCCCGGGGAACGCGCTGTGGTGCGACGAGCAGCCCAGTTCGAGCGTCGGCCCCAAAAGCGTGCCGGGCGCTCGCGCCACGATCGCCTCGGCCACGGAGATCGCGAGCAGCGTGTCGGTGTCGAGCGGCAGGTGGGGGCCGTGTTGCTCGATGGCTCCGACGGGCACCACGATGAGCCGCTCCGACCCCGACTCCAGCTCAGCGCTGGTCAGCGCGGCCAGGGATAGCGCGAGGCGGCTCACGTCGCCGCCGCCATTGCAACCTCGCGATCCTCGAGCCTGCGGCGCACCAGCTGGATGCCTGCGTCCACGACGAGCGCCAGGCCGATGATCCCGCCCCGCCACAGGTCGAGGCTGGATGCGTCGACCCCAGAGCTGCGCAGGGCGTTCGTGATCAGAGCGATGATCACCGCCCCGACCAGCGTCCCCCATACCGTCCCGCGTCCGCCGTAGATGCTGGTGCCGCCGAGCACCGTCGCCGCGATCGCGTCGAGCAGCAGGCTCACTCCGCCGATGTTCGGCGCCACCACCCCGGAGCGCCCGGCGATCAACACCCCCGTGATCGCCGTGAGCAGCCCCGCCAGCACGTAGACCATCACCAGGTGCCGCGCCACAGGCACTCCGGACAGCCGCGCGGCGTCGGGCTCGCCGCTGCCCAGCGCATACGTCCGCAGCCCGAAACGCGTCATCCGCAGCAGGATCGCCATGACCAGCGCGACCCCCGCCGCTATCACGATGGGGAAGGAGATTCCCGCCACGGAGCCGGTACCGATGCGCAGCAGGGTCGGGTCACCCACGATCAACGTGGCGCTCTTGGCCTTCAACAGCGTCACTCCCTGAACGGCGGTGAACGTGGCGAGCGTGGCGATGAACGCCGGAATGCGCACCACACCGACGAGCAGGCCGTTGACGAGGCCCAGCCCGAGGCCGAAGCAGAGCGCCACCACTAGCCCCTGCACCAGCCCGCCGTCGAGGCCCATCGACGCGACCATCGCCACGGCAACCATCGCCACGCCGAACCCGGCGGAGAGGTCGATGCCGCCGGTGAGCAGGACCACCATCGCGCCCAGCGCCAGGATCGCGATCGGCGAAGCCTGGATGACCACTTCCTTGAGGTTCGACAGGTGCACGACGCGCGGCTCGACGATCGCGACGACCGCGAGGATGATCAGGAGCAGCGCGAGCGGCGCGGCGGTCACAACGACCCGCTCAACGGACAGCCGTCCGGCGGTCGTCACGCCGCCACCCCCTCGCGGCCGAACGCGTAGGCCATGATCTCGTCTTCGGTCGCCCCGCGCTCGCGGACGGCCACGGTGCGCCCCTCGTGCAGGACCACGAGCCGGTCGGCGACGCTGAGCGCCTCCGGCAGCTCGGATGACACCATCAGGATCGCGGCGCCGCGCTGCTTGAGCTCCGAGATGAGCCCGTGGATCTCCGCCTTCGCGCCGACGTCGACGCCCCGCGTGGGCTCGTCGAGCAGCAGGATGCGCGGCTTCATCGCGAGTGCCTTGCCCAGCACTACCTTCTGCTGATTGCCGCCGGACAGCAGCGCTACTCGCCGGCGCGGATCGCCCGGCCTCACCCGCAGGCGGCCGATCATGTCCAGCGCGATCTCGCGCTCCTCGGCGCGCGGCACGATGCCCCAGCGACACGCGCGGCGCAGCCACGACAGGGTCAGGTTGGCCGCGACCGACATCGATTCGACCAGCCCCGCTTCGTGGCGGTCCTCGGGCACCCACGCGATCGATAGCCGCGACGCGCCGCGGGGCGTCAGGTCCGAGGCCGGGCGGCCGTGGACCTCGATCGTGCCCGACGTCGGCCGGCTGATCCCCGCCAGGCAGCGGAGCACCTCGCTGCGCCCGGACCCGTTTAGCCCGACGAGCACCACTACCTCACCCGAGCGGACGTCGATGTCCGCGGCGCGGAGCAGGCGGCCGTCGCCCAGCCCGCGAGCGCGAAGCGCCAGGTCCGCGGGCTCGGCATCGACATGCGGGAAGACCTGGTCGATCTTGCGACCGACCATCATCGAGATCAGGGTCGACTCCGGCGTCTCCGGCAGCGAAACCTCGCCCACGAGCCTGCCGTCCCGGAGCACTACGGCGCGCGACGCCAGCTCGTAGACCTCCTCCATGCGGTGCGAGATGTACACCACGCCGATGCCCCGCTCGCGCAGCCGTCGCACCAGCCGATAGAGCGACTCGCGCTCGCGATGGCTGAGCGCCGACGTCGGCTCGTCCATTACCAGCAGCCAGGCGTCCGCGCGGAGAGCCTTGGCCACCTCCACCATTTGACGTTGGCCGACGCCCAGCGAACCGACCCGGGCGTTAGGCGAGATGTCCATCTGCAGCTCGGTCAGGATCTCGCCGGTCCGCCTGCGCATCGCGCGCCGACGCATCAGGCCGGTGCCAGGCACCCTGGGCTCGTCACCGAGGAAGACGTTCTCCGCCACGGTCAGGTCCGGCGCGAGGCTGAAGTGCTGGTGGATGACGCTGATCCCCGCTCGCCGGGCATGCTCCGGCCGCCCGAGAGCGACGCGGGCACCGTCGATCAGCAAGGCGCCCGAGTCCGGCGGCTGCGATCCGGCGAGCATCTTCACGAGCGTGGACTTGCCGGCGCCGTTCTCGCCCATCAGGGCCATGACCTCCCCCGTGTGGAT
This sequence comes from uncultured delta proteobacterium, assembly GCA_963761995.1. Taxonomy (GTDB): domain Bacteria; phylum Desulfobacterota; class Binatia; order UTPRO1; family UTPRO1; genus UTPRO1. The sequence continues at coordinate 6,050 of CAVXIU010000002.1, forward strand.
GTCGAACGAGACGTCATCCACGGCCACCGCGCCGCCGAAGCGCTTGCCCACCCGGTCGAGGGCGACGGTCCGCCGGGGCGCGTCTGTCGCGCCGGCCAGCGCCGCGATGCGGCGCTGGCTGCGCAGCCCTGCGGCCAGCGTTCGGGGCGCGCCGCGGAGGGCATGCGCTAGGTCCGGCCGGTGCAGCAGGACCGCAATCAGGATCAGGCCGCCGGTGACGAAGTAGGTCGTCTCCTGCGCGACGTGGAGGAACGACAGCCCGGACGAGATGATGCCAACCAGAACGGCCCCCAGCACCGTTCCGGCGATTCCCCCCTCGCCCCCCGACAGCTTCGTCCCGCCTATCACCGCCGCCGTGATGGCCGAGAACTCGAGCCCCGATCCGGCGAGGGGCTGCGCCGAGCCGAGCCGCCCCAGCGTGATCACAGCGCCGATCCCCGCGGCCGTCCCGACCAGCACGTAGGTTCCGGCGCGCACGCTCCGGACCGGTACGAGCGAAGCCCGGGCGGTCTCGGGGTTGCCGCCCACCGCGCGCACCCAACGTCCGTACTCCGTTCGGTTCAGGAGCGCCCACCCGGCCGCCACGACGAGCGCCGCCACGACGACCGAGACCGGCACCGGCCCGAACCGGCCCTCGCCGAACCAGCTGATGGTCCCGTTGTCCACGGCCACGCCGCTGTCGCTGGCCAGCAGCAGCGCGGCGCCGCGTGCGGCCGCGAGCGTGGCGAGCGTCGCCATGAACGGACTGACGTTGAAGGCCCCGACCAGGATGCCGTTGACGACACCCACCCCCGCTCCGGCGAGCACGACCGCGACGAGCGCCACGGCCGTCCCGGCGCCGTCACGCAGGAGCAGCGCGCCGACGACCCCGGCGAGCGCCACCGTGGAGCCCGCGGAGATGTCAAGCCCGCGCCCGAGGATGACCACGGTCATCGCGACCGCGACGATCGCGATGACGGCGGTCTGCTGACCGATGTTCCGGACGTTTTCCACGCTAAGGAAATCCGGCCTTGCGATGCTGAAGCCGGCGAAGACGAGGACGATCGTCACGCTCAGAACGACAAGCGTCGGATCCTCCGCGACGCCCGCTGCCCAACCCCGGACACGGGCGCGCGTCCGGCTGTGCGCCGTGCCCGGGATCGTGCTCATCCGTTAGTCGACGCGGCCCTTCTGGCCCTGGTTCAGGTCCTTGTCCGGCGCCTGCGGGCCCATCTGCTCCGCGTAGTTCGTCGCCTCGACCTTGGCCTGCTCGGGCGTGACGTAGTCGAGCTTCAGGCCCTTCGACCCGAGCTCGTCGGCCGTCTCGTCGGAGGTCACGAAGAACGTCGGCAGGTAGACGGTCTTCGGGAACTTGGAGCCCTTCAGGATCCGCGCTGCAAACGCGATGTTCCAGTAGCCGACGCGCTCCGCTCCGGTCAGGACGTCGAGCTTCAGCGACCCGTCCTCGATGGCCGGGTGCATCGAGAAGTCGCCGTCGTAGCTCGCCCACGTGATGTCGTCCTCGCCGGCTGCCTTGGCAGCGGTCATCGCCGCGAGACAGGGCGGGTCGGTGACGCACGAGATGCCGTCCACGTCGGGATACTGGTTCAACACCGTCTGGGCGACATCCGCGCCCTTCGCCGCGTCCCAGTTCGTCTGCTGCGTCGTGACGATGTTGATGCCCGGGAACTCCTTCTTCATCTCGTCCTTGAACCCGGCCTCGCGGCTGTCGGACACCGAGTTGCCGCGTGCCCCGATCAGCAGCGCCACGTCGCCCTTGCCGTCCAGCGACGTTCCGAGCGCGCGCGCCTGCATGACCATGTTGTCGTAGTCCGGATAGAGCGTTTCGTACGGGTAGCGGTCGTCGAGGTCGTTGGCCATCATGATCACCGGGATGTCAGCGGCCTTCGCCTTCTTGATGGCCGGCTCGATGCCCTCGTCGTCGACCGCGTTGATCAGGATCGCGTCGACCTTCTGGGCGATGAAGTTCTCGACAATCCCGATCTGCTTCTCGAGGCTGCCGTCGGCCGACTGGAAGCTCGCCTCCACGCCGTAATCATCCGCCGCCTTCAGACCCGCCTCGCGCATGCTCACGAAGAACGGGTTGCTGAGGTCGATCATCGAGACGCCCAGCTTGAACTGCTTCTCACCGCCGGACGTGTTGGATGCCTGCCCGCCGCTGTCGTCGTCGTCGCCGCCGCAACCAGCCGCGGCGATCAACAACGCGAGGATGGCGAGGCTGGCTGCGAGACGTCGTGACATTTTTCTCCCCACTCCTTGTTCCACGATGCAGAACAGCGTTCTAATTGTGTTATATCAATGCTGCGTCTCTTCGGCAAACGCGGCGGCGTACCGCCTCGCCTGCGCGCGCAGCAGCTCCAGGTCGCCCGCGTCGATGGCCTCGCGGGGGCACAGGTCCCCGCCGGCGCCAACCGCGGCCGCCCCAACCCGCAGCCAGTCCCCGATGCCGCCCGCGGTCACGCCGCCGGTCGGCACGAATCCGAGCCCAGGGAACGGCTCCCGCAGCGCCGCAAGGAGCGCCGGTCCGCCCAGCGAGGCCGGAAACAACTTCACCAGGGAGCAGCGGTGCGCGGCACGGGCGACCTCGGTCGGGGTGAGGACTCCGGGCAGCGCCGGGACGCCGCGGCTCTCGGCGGCGTCCAGCACCAGCTCGTCGAGATTCGGCGACACCACGAAGCGCGCTCCGGCGTGAACGGCGGCGTCGACCTGGTCGCCGCGGAGAACCGTCCCCGCCCCGACTAGGAGCGACTCGTCCGCCGCAAGCTCCGCTATGGCGCTGGGTGCCTCCGGCACGCTGAAGGTGATCTCGATGGCGGTGACGCCTCCCTCTGCGAGCGCCCGGGCGGCCGCGACGGCGCGCTCCGCCGACCCGGCGCGCAGAACAGCCACGATCCCGCGTTCGGCGAGCTCCGCTCGCAGCTGCTCGTCGGTCACGCTGCCTCCGGCTGCTCGACCCGCTCGACCGCGCCGCTCGCCACCGAGCGCAGGATCGCGTCGTTGACGGCAGCCGTGCTGACCGCCTCGTCCACGTCCATGAGAAACGGCTCGCCGTGCATGACAGCCGCCACGAAGTGACGCAGCTGCTCGGACAGGTCGCCGGTGATCCGCCCGTTGGTCTCCGGCCAGTGCAGCGTGTCCGGTAGCTGGAAGCCCGCGCTCGAATGAACGCGCAGGCCCTGGTCGCGCACGTCGATCTCGAGCGCCCCGTCGGTGCACACGACCGCCGTCCGCGCGTTCACGGGGCTCGGGGTGTCGGGCCGCAGCGTCCAACCCGCGTGGAGCTGAGCGACGACCCCGTCCTCGAGCTCGGCGTTCGTGACGATCACATCCTCGGCGTCGACGCCGAGCGAGGGCATCAACCGCGACGCCGCAAACGAGGACACGCGCACGATGCGGCGGCCGGAGATCCACTGCACCAGGTCGACGTCGTGTACGCCCAGGTAGAAGAGGACCGAGCTCGAGTCACCCAGCCGGCGCCCCAGGTCGCGTACGCCGAGTCGGCCGCTGGCCAGGTGCACGACCTCCCCGAGCTCGCCAGACGCGACGGCCGCCGCGGCCCGGGCGTAGCGCGGGTCGAAGCGAAGGATGTGCGCGATCAGCAGCCGGGCGCGGCCGCGCCTCGCTGCGCCTGCGATGCGACGCGCGCCGGCGAGCGTGTCGGCGATCGGCTTCTCCAACAACACGGCGTGGCCGGCCTCCAGCAGCTCGCAGGCCGTCTCGACGTGCTCGCGGTCGGGCAGGCTGACGATGCAGCCGTCGATGTCGCGACCGCCGACGAGCGGCTCGATCGAGGCGTGCAAGGGCACGTCGTGCGCCTCCGCAACTGCTCGCGCTGCCGGGTCGCGGTCGACGATTGCCACCAGCTCTGCTACGTCGCTGTCCGCGATTGCCTTGGCGTGCAGGCGCCCCATGAAGCCGACGCCCACGACAGCAAGGCGCGCGATAGGATTGGAACGGTGTTCCATTTTTGCCACGGCGATGAAACCAGACGTCCGCGAGGGCGTCAACGTCGCTGATGCGCGAGGCTGGCGCCACGCCTGACGCGCCCGCGCCGATCGGCCCCTACTCGCAGAGCGTGCGCATCGGGCGCCTCGTCCACGCCGCCGGCCAAGGCGCCGACGAACCGACCACAGGGGGGCTGGCCGGCGGCGACATCGAGACCCAGACGCGTCAGTGCCTGCGCAACCTCGAGGCCGTCCTGGCAGCGTCAGGGGCAACACTCGACGACGTGCTGCGCGTGGGCGTCTTCCTCGCTCACCGTTCCGACTTCGAGGGTATGAACGCGGTCTACAGCACCGTGTTTCGCGATCCGCCACCAGCCCGGACGACCGTCTACGTAGGCCTTCCGGGCGAGCTGCGCGTCGAGATCGACGCGCTCGCCGTCCTCCCGGAGTGACGACGGGCGGTGCGACGGGGCGGACTATCCTGCTGATCCCGGTGGCCACCTCGACGAGCCGCAACACCACGCAGATCAAGTCGGTCGTTCGCACACTGACGCTGATCGAGGCGCTCAGCGCCCACCCCGGGGGCGTCGCGATCACTGCGCTCGCCGCCGAGCTGTCGTTGCCGAAGAGCAGCGTCTTCCGCATGCTGCACACGCTGCTCGAGTTCGGCTACGTCCGCCAGGACCCGACGACCGAGCGTTACGCGCTCGGCCCGAGCTTCCTCCATCTCGCCGCGTCGGTGGAGCACGGCTCCGACGTCCGGTCGCTCGCCCACCCACTGCTGGTGGAGCTGAGCAAGCTCACCACCGAGACGGTGCACCTGGCTGTGCCGATTGGGACGCACATGGCCTACATCGACAAGATCGACAGCCCGCGGGCGGTCGTCATGGCCTCGCGCATCGGCGAGCAGCTGCCGCTCCACTGCAGCGCCCTCGGCAAGGCCTACCTCGCCGCCATGCCCCTCGACGAGCGCCGCGCGACCGTGGACAGCCTGCCGCTCGAGCGGCGCACGGAGCGAACGCTCGCGGATCGCGACGCCCTGCTCGACGACCTCGAGACATGCGCGCGGCGCGGCTTCGCGATCGACAACGTGGAGAACGAGGATGGCGTCCGCTGCGTCGGCGCGGCCATTCGCGACGAGCGCCGGCGCCCGATCGCCGCGCTCTCGGTGTCGGCGCCCGCGTCCCGTCTGTCGCTGAGCGCCGCCCGCAAGATGGGACCCCACTGCGCGGAGACCGCGGCGCGGGTGTCGCGCGAGCTGGGCGGCGCGCCAGCCTGACGGCTGCGCGGCACCGCTCCTGAGGGGTGAGCGACGGGACTCGAACCCGCGACCGCCTGGACCACAACACGGCGCGGTATTCCGGTGGGTTGCGGCTCAGTCGAAGAAAGGCGCTTCCGAACCGGATGTGGACCGTTCTTGGCGGTCTTGATTCCGGTGGCTTCGGGGGGTGTTCCGTTACCACCCCGTTGTCATCCGGCCGCGAGGCTCATCAGCTAGCGGCGGCCCTTGCCTTGGCGCGAAAGCGGCAGCGACGTCAGCGAGCGGCGCCACTCCTGCTTTTCGTCCAACCCAGTAGCGACACAGCTGTTGAGCGAACCGGCGCCGACTGCTGCTTTCTGTCGAGAAGGAGCAAGTCTCGACCTGTGCTCCTGCTCGTCGTCCGAAGCCAGTGCCTGTCGGCACCTTCGAAGAGACGACTTCCTTTGATGGGAATGCGAGACTCTGCTCTCAGGCGGGCAGGCTCCCAGTCCTCGTCCTTTGGAGGCGCCTCGCGGGTGGCTGTCCAGATGCTCGATCCGACAGGAAAGTAGCTGCGGCGGCGAAGCGGCGAGCCTGGTCGGTGTGGCTGGGTTGCTTTCCGTACAGGACCGTGGCTTGAGGCTGGCACAATGGGGTCGTGGCGCGGTACGCCCCGGTTGCCCACGATGCGCAAGCGACGCACGAGTTGCTCGAGCGAGAGGGCGAGCTCTCGGCCCTCAATGAACGCTTGGGATCGGTCCGGCGCAGCCCGCAGGGGCGCGTCGTACTGGTAGGGGGCGAGGCGGGCGTGGGCAAGACGGCGCTCTTACGGCGCTTTTGCGAAGCGTGCGGGCGATCGGTGCGGATCCTCTGGGGTGGCTGCGATCCGCTCTTTACTCCGCGGCCGCTCGGCCCGCTGCTTGCGGTGGCCGAGTCCGCGGGCGGGGAGCTCGAGCGCCTCGTGGGGACCGGAGTGCTGCCGCACGAGGTGGTGGCGGCCCTCGCGCGCGAGCTACGGACACGAGCTGCGACGGTGTTCGTGATCGAGGACCTGCACTGGGCGGACGAGGCCACACTGGACGTGTTCAGACTGCTCGTGCGAAGGGTGGAGACGGTTCCTGTGTTGATCGTGGCGAGCTACCGCGACGACGAGCTCGCCAGGGGGCACCCGCTGCGGATCGTCCTCGGCGAGCTGGCGACCAATCAGGCGGTTACACGGCTCAAGCTCGCGGCTCTCTCGCCGGCTGCGGTGGCGCGGCTTGCCGAGTCGCAGGATGTCGCCCCGGAGGAGCTGTACCGCGAGACGGCCGGAAACCCGTTCTTCGTCGTTGAGGTGCTGGCCTCCGGAGGCGAAGAGGTGCCGGGCACGGTGCGGGACGCTGTCTTTGCCCGCGCGGCGCGTCTCAGCGGTTTGGCGAGGCAGCTCCTCGAGGCGGTCGCGATCGTCGTGCCGCAGGCCGAGCTTTGGTTGCTGGACGCACTTGCCGGAGAGGCGATCGATGCACTCGATGAGTGCCTGACGTCGGGCATGCTTACGTCCGTTCCCGCGGGCCTTGCGTTTCGCCACGAGCTCGCCCGCCTCTCCATCGAGGAGTCGGTCGCACCCAACCGCAGGGTCGAGCTGCACCGGCGCGCCCTCCATGCGCTCTCGGATCCACCCAGCGGATGCCGCGATCTGGCCCGGCTTGCGTATCACGCCGAGGCGGCGGGCGACGCTGAAGCGGTACTTCGCTTCGCACCTGCAGCCGCGGCGGGCGCAGCGTCGCTCGGCGCGCACCGCGAGGCGGCCGCACAGTACGCGCGGGCGCTTCGATTCGGCGATCGGCTTCCCGCCGTAGAGCGCGCGCAGCTGCTCGAGGACCGCGCCCGCGAGTGCTATGTGACCGATCAGTACGACGAGGGAATCATGGCGCTCGAACAGGCGCTCGAACTCCGGCGAACGCTCGGCCACGACCTCAAGGCAGGCGACGCGCTCCGTCGACTCTCGGAGTTCCTGTGGTGCCCGGGCCGGACAGCGGAATCGGACCGCTGCGCCCGCGACGCTGTCACGCTGCTTGAGGCCCTGCAGCCCGGCCGTGAGCTCGGCTGGGCCTACGCCAACCTCGCGCTGAACTGCTTGAGCGCGGCGCGCTGGGAGGAGGCGACCGCCTGGGGTGAGCGCGCACTCGCCCTCGCGGAGGGCCTCGGCGACGAGGAGATCGCCGCGCACGCGCTCGCGACGATCGGCGCGTGCAGCGATTACGGGCAGCTCGAGGAGAGCCTCGACCGCGCTCGGCGCGCCGGGCGCGCCGACCTGGTCGGGCACGTCTTCATCCTGCTCACGATCATCGCCGTCGAGCAGCGCCGCCAGGCTGAGGCGAGCAAGTATCTGGAAGCAGGGATCCCGTTCTGCAGCGACCTGGGTCTGGAGCTGTTCCGTCTCTACCTCCTCGCGTTCCGCGCCCGGCTCGAGCGCGACCAGGGGCGCTGGACGGAAGCGGCCGACTCCGCCGCGTCGGTCCTGCGCATCCCCCGCACCTCGAACCGACCGCGCATCGAGTCGCTCGTCGTGCTGGCGCTCGTGCGCGCCCGCCGCGGCGACTCGGAGGTGTGGCCGCTGCTGGACGAAGCCTGGGACACGGCACGGCCCACGAACGAGCTGCCGAAGTTCGGGCCGGTCGCGGCGGCAAGAGCCGAGGCCGCGTGGCTGGAAGGCGACCGCGACGCGGTAAACCAGACTCGGGACACGCTCGCGATCGCCTGCGAGCGGAAGGCCCCCTGGCTCGTCGGCGAGCTCGCGGCCTGGCGGCAGCGTGCCGGCCTCGATGGAGAGTTCGCGGCGGAGGCGGCCGAGCCCTACGCGCTGCAGCTCGCCGGTCATCCGATCGAGGCGGCCGAGCTGTGGCGGCAGCTCGGCGGCCCCTACGAGGCGGCGCTGGCGCTCGCGGACGCCCACGACGAGGTGGCGCTGCGGCGCGCCTTGGACGAGCTGCAACGCTTGGGCGCCGCGCCGGCCGCCGCGATCGTCGCGCGGCGGCTGCGCGAGCGCGGCGCGCGTGGGCTGCCGCGGGGGCCACGACCGGCAACACGGCAGAACCCCGCCAACCTGACCCCGCGCGAGCTCGAGGTGCTGGAGCTGGTGGCGCAGGGGCTTCGCAACGCCGAAATCGCCGAGCGCCTGTTCGTCTCCCGCAAGACGGTCGACCACCACGTCTCGGCGATCCTGCGCAAGCTCGCCGTCAGCACCCGCGGTGAGGCGAGTGCCGAAGCGGTGAGACTCGGGCTGGCCGGCCCAAGATAGGGAACGGCTGATCCCAACATGGATGCTGCTCCCGATGCGCGCGCGCACGCACGCGCTTACATTCATCGCGACCGATCAGGAGGACTGAGATGCCGCGATACATCGCGGAGCGCACGTTCCCGGAGGTGCTCCACACACCGATCGCAAACGGCGGAGCGGGCCGGTGCCGCGGGCTGACCGACCGCAACGCCGAGGAGTGCGTCACCTGGGTGACTCCTACGTCAGCGAGGACGAGGGCACGACGTTCTGCGTCTACGACGCGTCGACCCCGAAGGCGATCCGCAAGACCGCCCATCGCAATGAACTGCCCGGCGACCAGATCACCCAGGTGCGGGTCCCCGACCCGTACTTCTACGCATGAGGAGGGCGAATGAGGCCCAAGTACCCGGTCGCAGCTGCGCCTGTTGCCGCGATGAATGTGACCATGACCGCTCGACACGCGACGATGCCGGGCCCATCGCGGCGGATCACCGTCGAGCCACTCACCGTGCCGCTGCCGTCGCCTTACACCCCCGCGCCCGTGCCTCCGCCTGAAGTCGACCCGAGCGAGGAACCGGCGCCCGTCCGCGATCCGGTGCCGACGCCATGATCGCCGGCTCCGTCGGGGCGCCAGACCTCGTTCGGCCGATCATCGGCTTCCGCCAGTGGCGCCTGTGCGACGGGGTCCTGCGTTCGGTCTGGGCCGATGACGTCTGGGCTGGCGGTCTCCTCTGCGCCCGGTGCCGCGCCGATGTGTTCGCCTGCTGCGCCGCGGTTCGCGGAGCCCCGAATCCTGACTGCACCTGTGGGGTGTACGCGTGGCACCGCCAGGTCCCGCTCGGCTCTTCAGCGACACGCGACCTCGTGGCCGGCGCAGTTGCGCTCTGGGGAGCCATCCAGATCCACGCGACCGGCATGCGCGCCGAGTTCGCCCGGATCGTGACCCTGTCGCTCCCCTTGACCCGCGCGCGCAAACGCATCGAGCTGGCGATCACCGCAGGCGAACTGGGAATCGACCTCGTCCCGCACCGTCACCTCAGCGCGGCGGCGATGGCGCACGGCACTCCCATCCCAGCAAATCTCAAGCCGAGGCACTAATCGAAGCTGCGCTCGAAGACCGAAACGGTGGTCAGCGCCGATCGATGGCAAACGAGTTGAAGCCCGCATCTGTGTAAAAACAGGAGCGACGCCCTCGCTACGGCAAGGACCACAAGCAGGCCACGCGACAACGCATCGTCGAAGCGGCCGGGCGACGCTTCAAGCAGGACGGCATCGACGGCGGCCGGCGTGGCGGCGGTGATGTCCGACGCCGGCCTAACCAACGGCGCCTTCTACGCCCACTTCACGTCCAAGGAGGATCTAGTCGCGAACGTCCTCGCCGACCAGCTGCGCGCCCAACGCCACAGCTTCGATGCCCGGGCCCCCGATCGGGCGGGACTCGAAGCGTTCATCCGCTCCTACCTGTCCCCGCAGCACCGCGACCAGTGCGCCGAAGGCTGCCCGTCGGCCGCCCTGCTCGACGAGGTCGTCCGCCGCCCAGCCGCGACCAGGCGTGTCTTCACCGACGAACTGACGCGCTCCATGGACGACATCGCATCGCGCCTGGACCCGACAGACGTCGAGGCTGCTCGACCCGACGCGCTCACGCTGTTCGGACTGATGGTCGGCACCCTGCAGCTTGCCAGAGCGCTGACAGACCGCGATCTGTCCGACCAGCTCCTCGCCCGCGGCGTCGAGACGGCCTTGAGGTTGCTCGACGACCGGCCGTGACGCCGAGTGGCATCGAGGCGCGACCGGCCGTAGAGCGCTCGGCGAAAAAAGCGGCCTCTGCTCATCGGGTATTCGTGCCGGTCTGCGTACCCGATCCTCTTGCGCGCCCGGCCGCGAGTACGTCCGAGAAGGCGATTCTCGGACATGTGATGCTGCAGCAGAGGTGGCTCTGCGCCGTGCCGAAGCAATAAGCGAGCCGCCTAAGCCTCGAGGGGAACGGGAAACGCCGAGCTTCCAACTTACTGGGCGCGTTCGGTCAAGCGGGGTGTCCGCGTGGGCTGGTGAAGAAGCGGCTGTCCAAGGTGGGGCCTGACGAGTCGCCGTATGCTGGCGCCGTGCGGGCGCTCCTAGAGGACGGGCCTATGAAAGGCAAGACGGTCGAGGTCGAGGCGGTGGAGGGGCGGCCACCCATGACGATTGACGTCCCAGACGAGAAGGGCGGCGCCTGCCGTTATTGCCTGGCGCAGTTGACCCAGGAGGGCATGACGGCGGCCTACACGTTTCTCTACGCCGTCTAGCCGCTCTTGCGCGGGCGCCACCTCCGCTGTGCTTCTCCCGTCTCGTCCGCTGCGGAAGCCGGAACGGAGCCGCGGTGCAAATCACTGGGCCGATTCGGCCCGGTGAACCCGGGGAGAGCGAGCCGGAGCGCGAGCGTCCGCGCGTAGGATTGCGTCGTGGACCTCGCCGCCTTCATCGATCGCTACGACCGAGCTTGGAACGACCAGGACGTCGACGCGATCATGTCGATGCACACCGCGGACATGGTGTTCGAGAACCACACCCGCGGGGTCCGGGCCGAGGGCGCGGCCGTCCGGGAACTGCTCGAGTCCACCTTCGCTGATCAGCCCGACCTGCGCTTCCGCGGTCGCCGCCGCTACATCGGCGACCACTTCGTGGTCAGCGAATGGACGGCGACCGCCACCGACGCCGAGGGCCGCGCCATCGAGTGGGACGGCATCGACGTCTTCCCGTTCCGTGACGGCCAGATCGCCCGCAAGGACGTCTACTCCGGTTCCCACGCTCCGCACGTGCTCTAGCTCCTCGCGAGGCAGCGGCCCGTGAAGTTGCGCGCCGTCGGCGGGCCCCCGTCGCCTCGACGGCCGTCTTGATCGTCTTCCCGCAGTCGTCCGCACCCTTGCGGGCGGAGCGCAGCGCCAGCGGGGCGATCAGTTTGCCCGGGCCGTGCCCCTCAAGGACGTTGTAGATCGTGACCCGGGTGCCGCTGCCCTCCCGCGCGAGGTCGTAGCCACCCTTGGGCGCGGTGACGAGGTTCTTGGACAGCTCCGCCCAGCGAATCCGAGTGGGTGGTTCGAGCTCGGTGAGCTGGAACTCCCGCCTGGTCTTCATGCCGGCGTCCTTGACCGTGCTGGCGTTGACGGTGCCGACACCCGCCGCCCCATCAGTCGTCTTGGCGATCTCCAGAACCCTCGGGCTGAACTTCGGATCGTTCTCACCGTCCGCGAGAAAGGCAACCACCTCCTCAATCGGACACTCGATCACAACCCTCGCCCCAACCGACCCGCGATGCCGCCTCCTCTAGTGGATGAACGTGGACCTCCGACGCCGCAGGATCATCTCAGAGCGGGTCGACCGGCCACCCCGACCACGGATCGCGTCCCACAGTTCCCCTTTCGCACGCTCTCGCTCAAGCTCGGGAGCACGAACGTCTCGCGCAACACGGCCGACCCTCGCCGAAACCGACTCTCGGCGCTCCCGCATGCATGGGAAGTCCAGCACTCCGGTCGGTCGGCCTGCGGCCGAACGCCCTATCGCTCCGCGCCGCAAGCAGTCGCCGGAGAGTGCGCGGTGTCTTGACTACTGCTTCTCGCGCAGAGCGACACTGAGCTTCGCCTCGGATGGGACGGCCGCTTTTCGTCC
>CAVXIU010000003.1:0-102180 GCA_963761995.1 uncultured delta proteobacterium
TCTCACATCCCATGGCGGTGATCCGGGACATCGAGCCGTGGGACGAGCTGCTGCAGGCCGGCCGCGACGACGACCGGCTCGTGACGCAGAGCTCCGTCCACCCGCGCCCCGGAAACCGTGCCCCGCTCCCCGAGGAGCTGCACCCCAAGGTCGCCGACGCGCTGCGCGCCAAGGGCATCGACAGCCTGTGGTCGCACCAGGCCGAGGCGATCCACGCCGCGTGGGCGGGTCCGACGATCGTGACCACCGGCACGGCGTCCGGCAAGTCGCTGTGCTTCCAGCTCCCCACGCTCGACGTGCTCTGCCGCGACTCCCGCGCCCGCGCGCTCTACCTCTATCCGACGAAGGCGCTCGCCCAGGACCAGGCGCGCGCGCTCAACGCGTTCGACGTCAAGAACGCGCGGCTCGCGATCTACGACGGCGACACGCCGCGCGAGCAGCGCTCGGCGATCCGGCGCAACAGCAACGTCGTCCTCACCAACCCGGACATGCTGCACCTCGGGATCCTCCCCAACCACCCGGCGTGGGCGAACTTCCTCTCCAACCTCGCGATGGTCGTCGTCGACGAGGCCCACGTCTACCGCGGCGTGTTCGGCTCCCACGTCGGCAACGTGCTCCGGCGCCTCAGAAGGATCGCCGGCGCCTATGGCACCGCCCCGCGCTTCGTGATGACGAGCGCCACGATCGGCAACCCGGGCGAGCTCGCCGAGCGCCTCTCCGGCCTCGACGACTTCACGGTCATCGACACGGACGGCTCGCCGGTCACCAAGCGCACGATCGCGATGTGGAACCCGCCGGTGACCGACCAGAAGCTCGGCACGCGCCGCTCGGTGTTGTCCGAGGCCGCCGACCTGCTGGCCGAGCTCGTCACCCAGGGCGCGCGCACGATCGTGTTCATGAAGTCGCGCAAGGCCGTCGAGCTGATGGCGAAGTTCACCCAGCTCGCGCTCGGGGACCTCGGCCACGCCGACCTTGCCAAGCGGATCGCGCCCTACCGCGCCGGCTACACGCCCCAGCAGCGGCGCGAGCTCGAGCGCAAGCTCGTCGAGGGCGAGCTGCTCGGCGTCGTCTCGACCGACGCGCTCGAGCTCGGCATCGACATCGGCTCACTCGACGCCGCGATCTGCGTCACGTTCCCCGGGACGGTCGCGTCGCTCCGCCAGCAGTGGGGCCGCGCCGGGCGCCGCGGCCGCGGGCTCGCCGTCTACGTCGCGGGCGACGACGCGCTCGACCAGTTCTTCTGCCGCCACCCCGACGAGTTCCTCGACCGCCCGGTCGAGAACGCGATCCTCGACCACGAGAACGAGCAGATCCACGCCCAGCACGTGCTGTGCGCCGCGCACGAGGGCCCGCTCGAACCCGCCGACGAGGAGTACCTCGGCGCGTCATGGAAGACGACCGCCGAGCGGCTCGTCAGCACCGGTCAGCTCAGAGAGCGCCCCGGCGGCCTCTACGTGCCGCGCCGCCCCGAGGAGTACCCGGCGGCGCAGGTGTCCCTCCGCTCGGCCAGCCGCGACGGCTGCGTGATCGTCGACACCGCCTCGGGCGAGCTGATCGGCACCGTCGACGTCCCGCGGGCGATGAACACCACCCACGAGGGCGCCGTCTACCTCCACGGCGGCCGTCAGTTCGAGGTCGCCGAGCTCGACCTCGAGCAGCGCCGCGTGCTCGTCCACCCGTTCCAGGGCGACTGGTACACCCAGCCCAAACGCGAGACCGACACCTACATCGAGGCGCTGCTCGACCGCCGCGAGTACATGGGCGTCACGCTCTCGTTCGGCAACGTCACCGTCACCGAGCAGGTGCTCGCCTACCAGCGCAAGCGCCTCGCCGACCACGAGGCGCTCGACCTGATCGGCCTCGACCTGCCGCAGACGTCGTTCACCACCCAGGCGCTGTGGTACGAGCTCCCCCCGGAGCTGCTGCGCGACGACTTCCCGCTGCACGCGCTGCTCGGCGCGCTGCACGCCGCCGAGCACTCCCAGATCGCGGTGCTGCCGCTGCTGGCCATGTGCGACCGCTGGGACATCGGCGGCCTCTCGACCAACCTGCACCCGCAGACCGGCGGCCCGACGATCTTCATCTACGACGGCCACCCCGGCGGGATCGGCATCACCCGCCGCGGCTACCTCGCCTTCGACGCGCTCGTCGACGACGCCCACCGGCTGATCTCCGAGTGCCCGTGCGACAGCGGCTGCCCGTCGTGCGTGCAGTCCCCGAAGTGCGGCAACCTCAACGAGCCGCTCTCCAAGCACGGCGCGGCCGAGGTGATGGGCCGTATGCTCGCCGCCGCGTGACGGACGACTTCCCCAGCGTCGTAGGCGTCGAGCACCGCTTCGTCGAGGCCGGCGGGCTGCGCATGCACGTCGCCGAGGCGGGCGCCGGCGAGCCGTTGCTGCTCGTCCACGGCTGGCCGCAGCACTGGTACCAGTGGCGCGGCGTGATCCAGCGCCTGGCCGACACGCGCCGGGTGATCGTGCCCGACCTCCGCGGCTTCGGCTGGACCGACGCGCCGCCCGGGCCGGTCGAGCCCGACGTCTTCGTCACGGACCTGATCGCGCTGCTCGACGCGCTCGGGATCGAGCAGACCGACCTCGTCGGCCACGACTGGGGCGGCTTCACCAGCCTGCTGCTCGCCGCCCGCCATCCCGAGCGCTTCCGCAAGGTCGTCGCGCTCTCCACCCCGCACCCGTGGTTCAAGCTCACGCCGCGCCTCGCGCTGGAGATCTGGCGCGCGTTCTACGCCGTCCCGCTCGCGGCCGGCGTGATGGAGCGCACCCCGCGGCTCGCGAACTGGTTCATCGGCCGCGAGGGCGTGCCGGCCGAGGACGTGGCGATCTACATCGACCGGCTGCGCGAGCCGGCCCGCGCCGCCGCGACCACCCGGCTCTACCGCTCCTACCTGCGGACGTTGCTGAACGCGGTGAAGGGCGGAGCGGAGGAACCGCGCACGACCGTCCCCCTCCTCCTGATGATCGGCGAGCACGACCAAGCCGTGACGCCGCGGCTGGCCGAAGGGTTCGAGAACTTCGAATTGCTGCCCGGTGCAGGGCACTTCGTGTGCGACACGCACGCCCACCTCGTGGCCGATCGCGTGCGCTCGTTCCTCTGAACGGGCGGTTGCACGGGTTGAGCCGGAGGCCTGGGACCCCGAAGGTCTCTGCATGCGACACCGTCTCCTCACGGGGGCCGTGCTCGCGCTGCTGGCCTGGCCGGCCACGGGGCATGCTCAGAGCGGCGGCGCGTCCGTGCCTGCCCCGACCGGGGGCGCGAACTACGGCATCAGCGTCCCGGGCCTGAAGGCCAGCCGCTTCAAGGTCGCCCCGCGCACGATCACGCTCGGCGCGCCGATCAGCTTCCGCTACCGCGTCGACGGCTCGCACCAGAGCGTGCGCGTCCGCGTCGAGCTGCTGCCCGTCGGCTCGCGCCATCCCGCCGCGCGCATCCGCATGGGCTGGAAGCGCACCGGGCGCACGCTGACCCGCAGCTGGACGCCGCCCGCCGGCAAGCTGACCCCCGGCGACTACCTCGCGCGGCTGCACGCCGTCGACCGCCAGGGCCGCACGCTGCGCCGCAGCGCCACCGCCTCGGGCCGCTCGCGCCTCAAGGTCGTCGCACCCGCACCGCCGCCCGCGCCGATCGGCGCCCCTGCCCCCGTCGCGCCGGTGGTCGGCAGCGGCAGCTTCCCCGTCCAGGGCAGGTACACCTACGGCGACCGCTTCGGCGCCGACCGCGGCACCGCGAAGCACCGCGGCCAGGACATCCTCGCCGCGCAAGGGACGCGAGTGGTGACCCCCCGCGCGGGCACCGTGACCTGGCGCGCCTACCAGGCCGAGGGTGCCGGCTACTACGTGGTCGTCCACGCCGACGACGGCCGCGACTTCGTCTTCATGCACCTCCTCGACGGCTCGATCACGGTCGCCAAGGGCGACACGCTGACGGCCGGCCAGGCGTTCGCCCAGGTCGGCCAGACCGGCCGCGCGACGGCGCCGCACCTGCACTTCGAGATCTGGCCCGACGGCTGGTACGCGTCCGACGCGTCGCAGCCGCTCGACCCGCGCCCGGACCTCGAGGCGTGGGCCGCGGGGTAAGTGCCGGCCTCCAGATCGCGCCAAATACTCAAGGTTTGTTGACACCGCGTCGAAGGAGGCTCTAGTGCGCCTCCGTCTGTCGCGTCCGCGCAAACTTTCAACCTGGCTGTTCCTGACCCTCGGGCTGATGCTGGCTCCCCAGTTCGTCGGCGCCGCCATCGCCATCAGCAGGCAGCAAGCCCAGATCAACGACGCCCGTGAAGACGGGCGCGCTGTCGCTACGCGCCTTGGCCGCATCGCCCACCTGCAGTCCACGCTCGACGCCACCGAGGACGCGGTCCTGCGCGCGCCGGGCGACCGCCGCCATACAGCGGGTCCGCGCGTGCGCGGCACGCTCGCGCGCGCCAACGCCGACGTGCTGGTGCTGGACGACCCGGTGCTCGACCGTAAGTTCGCCCGCCTGCAGGCGCTCGCCGACGGAGACCTCGCCACGGCCGCGGAGCGCCTGCGGCTCGAGGCGCCGCTCGACAGCGTGCGGACCACGACCGCCCAGCTCGCGGACGACACGGTCGCGAGCACGATCGACGACGAGCTCAGCGAGCGCGCCAACCAGCGCACGCAGCTGCTGGGCATCATCCTCGGCTTCGGCATCACGCTGACGCTCACGCTGCTGGTCGCCCGCCTCTTCATCAGCTCGATCCGGCGGCCGCTGCGCACGCTGCGCACCTCCGCCGTCAAGCTCGGCAGCGGGGACCTCCGTCACCGTGCGGAGCTCGACTCGTTCGCCGAGTTCAACCAGGTGGCCGACGCCTTCAACGCGATGGCCGACGCGCTGCGCCAGAGCGACCACGAGCTCAACTACCGCGCGTTCCACGACCCGCTCACGGGCCTCGCCAACCGCGCGCTGCTGTTCGACCGCATCACGCATGCGCTCGAGCGCCGCGGGCACGAGACGATCGGCGTGCTGACCGTCGACCTCGACGACTTCAAGACCGTCAACGAAGGCCTCGGCCACAGCCGTGGGGACGAGGCGCTCGTCGAAGTCGGCCGGCGGCTGCGCGGCGTCCTGCGCCCGTCCGACACCGTCGCCCGCCTCGGCGGCGACGAGTTCGCGATCCTGCTCGAGGACCTCTCGGAGCAAGCGGGCGCCACGGGCGTCGCCGAGCGGATCCTGCTCGCGCTCTCCCACCCGGTCAAGGTCACCGGCGGCGAGGTCGACGTGGCCGCCAGCATCGGCGTCGCGGTCTCGAGCGCCCAGCTCGACGACGCCGACGAGCTGATCCGCGCGGCCGACCTCGCGATGTACGCCGCGAAGTCCGCGGGCAAGGGCCGCTACCGCTCGTTCGAGGCGTCGATGCTGTCCGGTGCCGTCGAGCGCCTGGCGCTCGAGCGCGACCTCAAGCACGCGATCCTGCGCGACGAGCTCGACATCCACTACCAGCCCGTCGTCGACATGACGACCGGCCGCGTGCGTGGCGTCGAGGCGCTCGCGCGCTGGACGCACCCCGAGCGCGGCCCCGTCTTCCCCGACGTGTTCATCCCGCTCGCCGAGCAGAGCGGGATGATCGTGCCGCTCGGCCGGCGCATGCTCGCGCGCGCCTGCGCCGACCTGCCCGCGCTGCGCCGTGGCTTCGACGAGCCGGACATGGTCGTCAGCGTCAACCTGTCGGCCGCCGAGCTGAGCGCGCCCGGGCTCACCGAGCACCTCGTGAGCTGCACGGAGGCGGCGGGCATCACGTGCGGCAGCGTGATCCTCGAGATCACCGAGTCGCAGATCATGAGCGACCTCGACGCCGCGCTCGAGCGCCTCCACGAGCTCAAGGCACTCGGCGCGCACCTCGCGCTCGACGACTTCGGTACCGGCTACTCGTCGCTCGCCTACCTGCGCAGCTTCCCGATCGACGCGGTCAAGATCGACCGCGCCTTCGTGGGCGCCGTCGCGGACCCGCTCTCCGACGACCACGCGCTCGTGCGGGCGATCATCTCGCTCGGCCAGGCGCTCGATCTGCACGTCGTCGCCGAGGGCATCGAGGAGGAGGACCAGCGCCGCGAGCTGCGGCGGCTCGGCTGCGACCGCGGCCAGGGCTACCTGTTCTCGCGCCCGCTGCCCTGCTCCGAGCTGATCCTCAGCTACGGGCGCGGCCCCGCCCTGCGCTACTCGTAGGCGATCGCCCGCAGCACGTCGAGCCGCGACGCTCGCCGCGCGGGGAAGATCGCGGCCACGACGCCGACGACCATCGCGAAGATCAGCAGCGAGAGGATCTGCCCGACCGGGAGCGAGAACGTGATGCCCTCGCTCTCGAGCGCCTGGATCACCACGAACCCGAAGAAGATCCCGAGCACGAGCCCGAGCAGCGCGCCGAACACCGCGGTGATCACGCTCTCGTAGCGGATCATGCGCCGGACGTCGCGGCGCGTCATGCCGACGGCGCGCAGCAACCCGAGCTCGCGCGTGCGCTCGAAGATCGACAGCGTGAGCGTGTTGACGATCCCGAACGCCGAGATGATCACGCTCATGGCCAGCAGCGCGTAGAACAACCCGAGCAGCTGGTTGATCTGGTCCGCGTTCTCGTCCTTGAGCTCCTGCTGGGAGCGCGCTCGCGCCTCGGGGAACGCCGCCAGCGCCTTCGTCACGTTCTTCTGCACGGCCGGCACGCTCGCGCCCTCGTCGGTCTTGACGAGCACGCTTGAGACGCGCTTCTGGTCGGCGAGCTGATCGAACGGGACGGCGCCCATCGTGATGCCCCCGAGCAGCGCGTCGTCCTTGTAGATGCCCCGCACGGTGAGCTCGACATCGCCGCTCGGGCCCTTGATCTGCACCTTGTCGCCGACCTTGTAGTCGCCCTCGGTGGCGACGTTCTCCTCGAGCAGGACGCCGCTCGAGCCCAGCTCGTCGAGCGACTTCTGCGAGCCGTCCTGCCAGTCGAAGTTGTAGACCTGCCCGATCGTCGCGGGGTCGATCGCGTGCGTGTACTTCGTGCCGAGGCTCCCGACCTTGCTCTGGGTGTCCCGGATCGGTGAGGCGGCGGCGACGCCGTCGACGTTCGCCACCGCGGGGACGACCGCGGCCGGGATCGGGGTGAAGCCGTCGTCGTGCAGGACCGCGATGTCGCCCGCCAGCGTTCGGTCGATGAGATCGGAGACCGAGGCGCGCAGCCCGTTCGCGAAGATCGTCACGAAGACGACGAGCGCGAGCCCGATCATCAGCGCCGCCGACGTGACGGCGGTGCGGCCGGGGTGGCGCGTGGAGTTCTCGCGCGCGAGCCGCCCGACGAGCTTGGTGGAGCGCTCGGCCGGCCAGGCGACGACGCGCGCCGCCGGGCCGACGAAGCGCGGCGAGATCAGCGCGATGCCGAGGATCAGGACGACCGCGCCGCCCGCCGCGCCGAGCAGCTTGGTCGACGTGTCGCCGCCCTCGGCGAGCAGGCCCGCGATGACGAGACCGGCGCCGCCGAGGATGAACAGGCCGGCGAGGATCGGTGTCAGCCGCGCGAGCCGCCCGCGCGACTGCGTGCTCGCCTCGCGCAGCGCCTCGACGGGCGCGACCCGGGTGGCGCGCACGGCCGGCGCCAGCGCGCCGACCAGCGTCACGATGATGCCGACGAGCAGGCACACGATGATCGTGCGGCTCTCGAGCACGAGCGCGGTGGTGGGCAGGTCGATGCCGAGCGCCTTGAACAGCTCGTTGATGGCCTTGGCGAAGCCGAGCCCGGCCACGATGCCGACGATCGAGCCGATCAGGCCGATGGTGAGCGCCTCGAGCAGCACCGAGTTGAGCACCTGCCGGCGCGTGGCGCCGAGCGTGCGCAGCAGCGCGAGCTCGCGTGCGCGCTGGGCGACGGTGATCGAGAACGTGTTGAAGATCAGGAACGCGCCGACGAGCACCGCGATGAACGCGAACGCGAGCAGGCCGGTGGTCAGGAACGACAGGCCCTCGCGGATGTCGTCGCCGGCCGCGTCCGCCTCCTGCGCGGCGGTCCGGACCTGCGCGGTCGGCGGCAGGATCGAGGCGACGCTGCGCTGGAGCTCGCTGCCGGAGGTCCCGGACTTCGCGGCCACGAACGCGAAGTCGACCTCGTTGCGCTTGTCGAACAGCGCCTGCGCGGTGGCGAGGTCGAAGACGACGACCGTCGCGCCGCCGAGGCCCGCGGACGACCCGAGCGTGACGGTCCCGACGAGCGTGTACGGCTTCTTGGGACCACCGGCGGCGACCGTCACGGTGTCGCCGACCTCGTAGCCCTCCTTGTCGGCCGTCGAGACGTCCATGGCGACCTCATCCGGGCCGCGCGGCTCGTGCCCCTCCCGGATCCCGAGCGGGGCGAACGGCTTCGGCATCCACGTGGCCGCGATGGTCGGGGCGCCGCCGGTCGACACGACCTTGCCGTCCTTGCCCACGATCGCGGCGACGTCGTTGATCTGGCCCGCGACCTGGCTGACCTCGGGCAGCTGCCGGATCTCGTCGAGCAGCTGAGCGTCGAGCGGCCGCGGCATCGTGAAGTCCGTCTCGACCTGCTCCTTGCCGGAGACGACGACGTCGGCGCCCTTGGTCCCCGAGGCGAAGATCTCGTCGAACGCCTTCTGGATCGTGTCCGTGAGGACGAACGTCCCGGCGATCATCGTCACGCCGAGGAGGACGGCGATGACGGTCAGGGAGGTGCGGAGCTTGCGCGCCGCGAGCCCGCGGAGCGCCAGGCGTGTCACGCCAGCGCCTTCATCTGGTCGAGGATCTGCTCGGCGTCGAGGTGCGGCTCGTCGGCCACGATGTGGCCGTCGTCGAGGAAGATCACGCGGTCCGAGACCGAGGCCGCGGTCGCGTCGTGGGTGACCATCACCACCGCCTGGCCGAACTCGTCGACCGCGCGCCGCAGCAGCCCGAGGATCTCCGACGAGGTCGTCGAGTCGAGGTTGCCGGTCGGCTCGTCGGCGAAGATCACCGCCGGCTCCGAGGCGAGCGCGCGCGCCACCGCGACGCGCTGCTGCTGGCCGCCGGAGAGCTCCGCGGGGCGGTGCGTGCGGCGATCGGCGAGCGCGACCGCGTCGAGCAGCTGCTCGACGCGCCCCTCGCCGTCGTTGCGGCCGGCAAGGGTGAGCGGCAGCCGGATGTTCTCCTCGGCGGTGAGGACCGGGACGAGGTTGAAGGCCTGGAAGACGAAGCCGATCTTGTCGCGCCGCAGGCGCGTGAGGTCACCGTCGTCGAGCTTGCCGATCTCGGTGCCGCCGATCGTGACGGTGCCGGCCGTCGGGCGGTCGAGCCCCGCGAGCACGTGCATGAGCGTCGACTTGCCGGACCCGGACGGGCCCATGATCGCGGTGAACGAGCCGGGCTGGATCTCGAGCGAAACTCCGCGGAGCGCGTCGACGGCGGCGTCACCCTCGCCGTAGCGCTTGGTCAGGTCCTGTCCTGCGACGACGGGGTCGGCCATGCGGACAGGGTCGCAAACGGCCAGGCGTGCCCATGGTGTGGCTAACCCCACCATCTCCCCTACGGGATCGCCCTACGCGAGGCGCTTCGCGAACCAGTGGTGGGCGAACGGCTCGTCGTTGAAGGCGGGGACCTCCTCGTAGCCGGCTGAGCGGTAGAGCGCGATCGCCTCGTGCAGCAGATTGCTGGTCTCGAGCCGCGCCGTGCGTGCGCCGGCGCGGGCGGCGCGCGCCTCGAGATCGGCGAGCAGCCGCCGCCCGAGCCCGAGCCCGCGCGCGGCCTCGGCGAGCCACATGCGCTTGATGTCGGTCGTCGCGTCGGCGGTGTGCTTGAGCGCGCCGCACCCGACCGGCTCGGCGCGCAGGTAGGCGACGACCATCTCGCCGTTGGGCGGGCGCAGCTCGTCCGGCTCGGCGGTCGAGCCGATCAGCGGGTCGAACGGCTCGCCCGAGCGGCGCTCGAGCTCGGCGAAGTACGAGCGCAGGCACTGGCGCGCGTCGGGGTGCTCGGGGTCGACCGGCACGATCTCGACCATCGCCGCGGTCAGGAGCCGCTCGACGTCGCGCATCGCGCCGACCAGTCGCTCGCGCTGCCCGCCGGTCAGCGGCTCGAGCAGCGAGACGGCAAGCGCGTCGCTGCGGCGGTCGAGCTCCGCCAGCTCGGCGAGCCCGGCCGGCGTCAGGCGGGCGTCGCGCACCCGCCGGTCCTGCCCGCCCGCCGTCACCGTCACCATCCCGGCGCTCTCGAGCGTGCGCAGCAGGCGGCTGAGGTGGCCCGAGTCGAGGCCGAGCCGCGCGCGCAGCGCCCGCACCTCGCAGCCGCGCGCGCCGATCTCCCACAGCACCCGCGCCTCGCCGAGCGGGCGGTCGAGCGAGAGGAAGTGATCGTCCAGCGCACCGACGCGCTGCGTCACGGTGCGGTTGAAGCGGCGGACTTGCTCGACCTGCTCCGAGGCCATTAGCTGACTTTAGTCAGGTATCGAGCCTGGATCAAGCGCGCGCTAGCCTTCCAGCGCGCTGGCGAGATAGCTCAGTTGGTAGAGCACACGACTGAAAATCGTGGTGTCCCCGGTTCGAGTCCGGGTCTCGCCATCGCCCGCGAAGCCTGATAGCTACTGGATCTCGTTGTTTCCGGGGTGTTTGACGAAATCCGCCACTTGGGCCTGGGATGCGCCTGATTTGGGCCTGGCGGGCTGAAACGGCGGTAATCCGCGGTAACTCCTGGACACCCCGGAGTGGCGGGGCGACCACGCGTCCCCGTCGTGGTCGCCCGAGTTCGAGTTGCGTTGTGCCAGGGCGGGCAATCGAGCCTCACTGAGATGGTCGTCGCACAGTTCGTGGCCGAGCTCGCTCCCGCAACGATCGACAAGGAGCGCCCCGGTGAAGCGCAGCCGGCACAGATGCTCGTCGTGCCGAGCAGGCGTGAGCGCCCCGCCGGTGAAGACTCCCGCTATCAAAGGAGCAGCGGGCAATCGAGCCTCACTGAGATGGTCGTCGCACAGTTCGTGGCCGAGCTCGCTCCCGCAACGATCGACAAGGAGCGCTCCGGCGAAGCGCAGCCGGCACAGATGCTCGTCGTCCCGAGCAGGCGTGAGCGCCCCGCCGGTGAAGACTCCCGCTATCAAAGGAGCAGCGGGCGTCTCGCTCCGCGTCTTTGCCGGCCGCTGCCCGTATTCGTCCAACTCAGCAGCGAGCGGGCCCGCCACGCGCTGCGTCAGGACTGCTCCTTTGCCAAGCAGCAGGACTCTCCCCCGGCGCTCCCGGTGGTCGTCTAACGGATAAGCCCGGTCCGCGCGAACGTGACGCTCGCTCCTCTCGTGATGCATACCCCTGCTCCGGCGGCCGTGCGAAGGCCGCCGCCTGTTGAGAAGCGACGCCTCGGTTTGCCCCTGAGCTCAGACGCGGATGCGCGGCTGCATCAGCGCCTTCTGGGCCTTCGCCCGCGCACAGGGCGTATTAGCATGATGCCCAGCAGGCAAAGGGAGATTGGCGAGCATGCCTCCGGAAACCTCGATCGCGGAGCACTGGGCCGACCGGGACGTTTATGGTCTTATCGTTTCGGCGCTGGAGCGAGCGTCGAAGTCTCTGGACTCGTTGACCGTTGAGGAGCTGGCGCCGGTCGACCACTTCCACGCACGTGGGTTCCCGGCCACCATCGACCTCGCGGATCGGCTGCCTGTCAAGCCCGGCGACCACCTGCTCGACATCGGCTGCGGGGTCGGTGGCCCGGCTCGCTACTTCGCGCAGCGCTTCGGGTGCAAGGTCAGCGGGATCGACATCACCGGGCCGTTCGTCGAGGCGGCGAACAAGCTGACCGCGCTGCTCGACATGGGCGACAGGGTCTTCATCGAGCAGGGGCACGGCGAGCGGCTGCCCTACGACGACGACTCCTTCGACGGCGCCTATGCGCAGCACGTGACCATGAACGTCGCCGACCGTCCGCGCTTCTTCGGCGAGGCGTGGCGCGTTCTGAAGCCCGGCGGGTTCTTCGCGCTCACCGAGCACGGCCTCGGCCCCGTGGGAAGCCCGCACCATCCCGTGCCCTGGTCGGAGGACGGCACCGGCGAGTTCCTCGTCACGCCGTCGGAGACCCGCGAGCTCCTCGCCGCCGCCAGGTTCGTGAACATCGAGTGCGAGGACACCGGGCCGAAGTACCTGGCCGCGTACCGGGCCGCGCTGGAGCTCGCCGGCCGGGGTGAGCTGCCGCCGCTCGGCCTGCACGTGCTGATCGGCCCGACGGCGCCCGAGAAGATGCGCAATTCGGCCCGCAACATCAAGGAAGGGCGCACGCATCCCGTGCAGATAGTGTGCGGTAAGCCGTCCTGAGCTGACTGGCGGATTGACCGCGTGCCGCCAGCCGGTCGTCGGCTAATGGCGACGCCTCCTTCGGCCGCAGAGCACTCGTCCTGAGCGAGGCTTCCCTCGCTCGTGAATTGGACGACGACCAGGCGTCCGCCGGGGCGCGATCGGCCCCACCGCGCTCCTGCATCCGTGGAAAGCAACAGCCACGCTCCCGCTATCACGTTCCATGCAACTCAGGCGCGCCGGCGGTCGTCGTCCGTACCCCCAGCGCGCTCCTCCTTTCGTGCACGCAAGCGAGCGTCGCCGAGTTCACGCGTCAGACGCTCGCCCCGGACGAGCCGCGAGCGTCTCGGGCGGCTATTGACCCACGCCTGCTCTCGTCGACGATTGCGAAAGCGCGCAGCTTGTTGGGCATCACGACCGGAGCTCGTCCTGAGCGGGCGCGTGCCGGAGTGCAGCGTTGATGCTCGCTTTGCGCGCGAGGCAGGAGGCTGGCGCTCGCCGGATCCTCGCCGTCGCCTGGGTCGGCGCCGCTTACCGCCGGCGCCGACCCAGGCGGCGGGCCCAGTCGCGTGCAAGCAGGAAGCGGGTGAGGCGCAGGGCCAGCTTGCCCTTGCGGGCGGAGTAGGGGTACCAGAGCAGCTCGGACCTGGGGGCCAGCCGGGTCGCGGTTATCGCCTGCGGGCGGCAGAACTTGCGGATCCCGTCTGCGCCGCCGAGCCGCGCGCCGACGCCGGACTCCTTCCAGCCGCCCTGAGGAATGGGAAACGTGACGACGTTGGCGAACATGTCGTTGACGTTCACCGCGCCGACCTCCAGGCGCCGCGCGATCTGCTCACCGCGGGCGCGGTCCTGGGTCCAGACGCTGGCCGACAGGCCGTAGCTCGAGTCGTTCGCGAGCCGGATCGCCTCGTCGACGTTCTGGACCTTCATCAGCGGCAGCGTCGGGCCGAAGGTCTCCTCTCGCATGCAGCTCATCGACTGGTCGACGTCCACGAGCACCGTCGGCTCGAAGAACGCTCCCGACACGTCCGCGCGCTTGCCGCCGACGAGCGCGTGGGCGCCGTTGGCCAGCGCCTCGGACACGTGCCGCTCGACGATGACCAGCTGGGCCTCGCTGGAGAGCGCGCCGACATCGGCGTCGAAGCGCTTGCCGTCGGCGCGTTGGCGCAGGCCGCGCACGCGCCCGGCTACCAGCTCGACGAACTCGTCGTAGACGGGCTCCTCGACGTAGACGCGCTCAACGGAGGTACATGCCTGGCCGCTGTTAAACATGCCGCCCCAGACCGCGGCGTTCGCCGCCCGTTCGAGATCGGCGTCGATGAGCACGATCATCGCGTCCTTGCCGCCGAGCTCGAGGCTGTATGGGATCAGCCGTTCGGCGGCGCGCTGGGCGATCTTCCTGCCCGTGCGTGTTGAGCCGGTGAACTGGATGAAGTCGGCCTCATCAACCAGCGCGGCGCCGGTCGCCCCCGCACCGGTCAAGCACTCGAGCACTCCCGGAGCACCCACGTCCTCGCGCCAACCGCGAACGATCTCGCGCGTGGCCAGCGGCGTGAGCTCAGACGGCTTGATCGCGACCGCCGCGCCGGCCAACAGCGCCGGCAGCGCATCGACCAATGCGCACAGAACAGGGAAGTTGAACGGGCAGATGACGCCCACGACCGGATACGGCCGGTAGGCGATCGTAAGCCTCTTGCTCGCGGTCAGTAGACCGTGCGGTCGCGGATGCGAGTCGGCCAGGAACCGCGCGGTATGCCTTCGGTAGTACTCGAGCAAGTCGATCGCGAGGGGAACCTCAAAGGCCGCCTCCTGCCCCGGCTTTCCCGTCTCTCGCTGCAGCAGCTCGGCGAGCTGCTCATCGTGGTCGAACAGCCAGTCACGCAGGCGCCCGACCCATTTGCCGCGGCCGGCCGGTCCGAGCGCCTCCCACGCCGGCTGGTCGCGCCGCAACCGCGCGAGCGCGGCGCGCACCTCCTCGGCGCCCTGATCAGGCAACGACGCGACCATCGAGCCATCCGCCGGCGACCTCACCTCGAAACTCGGGCCAGCATGGACGCCGTTCCCCGACGGAGGCACAGAAATCACCTTCACGCCCGCAGCCGCCGTCGTCTCGGGGTCGCTCGCGCGCCCATCAGTTGCCAATGGTTCCACAACGCGATCTGCAAACGTGGCGATGCACTGGTCGCTCCTCCTCATTGTCCGAAGAGCCATGCTTCCCGCGGTCGCCGGACTCACCGTTGGTGACGTCGACGAGGGGTCGCATCCGTTTATCGGTCGCTCGCCCGGGAATGCTCGTCTCCTGAGCGCCGGCGGCGCGATGGCCTTCGCGGAATCGCAGCTGGAGGTTGGCCATCGTCTCGTGCAGCGTGCGCTCGATCGCGCGGCGCAGCAAGAGCTTGTCGAAGAGGCTTCGCCAGCCGGGTCGCGGCTGGTACTCGACCGCGATGCGGTACGTGAGCTCGTCGTCGGTCTGGTCGAAGTGGCGCCAGTGGCGCGCGGCGGGCAGGCCGCGCTGCTCGCTGGTGTACTCGACCAGCCGGTACGGCTCGATTCGGACAAGCTCCATCTCGAGTTCCACCTCGCGGCCAAGCATGCGGAGGACGAGACCGGCTCGGTCGCCGGGCTCGCGCCAGCGCGTGGCAAGGGTGATCCGCACCAGACGCGGCCAGTACTCGGGCCAGTTGGCGGGATCGGTGATGTAGTCGAACCCGTCGTGGACGGAGACGGGGAGACGCTGCGCAATCTCGACGTGTACCGGGGCGGTCATGGGAGCGAGTTGGCGGCGCTCAGCGGACGGTGACGAGGATGCGTTGGACGATGTTGTTTCCCATCCCCTGGTAGTTCCACGGTGCATCGAGCGGTTGCACGTTGCCGGCAGCGTCGGTCGCGCGGCAGGCGAGTTCGTGCTCGCCCGTGGTGGCGTCCCAGTCGAACGTCCAGCCGCGCCAGGCGAATTCGCCGACGGGCGTTGCGAGCGTCGCGTCTGTCCACTCGCCATCCACGGCGAGCTCCACCCGCTCGACCTGCCCGTTGCCCGACCACGCGCGGCCGGAGAGCGTCACGAGACCAGGTTCGACGAACCGGCGGCGGGAGAAGAAGTCCGGGATCCCGGGCGGGATAATGAGCGCCCGGGCCCGGATCCGCGAAACGGGGTCGCCGGGATCGTCGGCGTCGCGCTGGTAGCGATAGGCGACGGCCTGCTGGAAGCCGTCGAACGCTTCCGATACCACCTCGATCGACGTCAGCCACTTCACGCTCGTCATCCCGTACCAGCCCGGGACGATGAGACGGAGCGGGAAGCCGTGCTGTGGCTCGAGCGCACGTCCGTTCATCTCATACGCGAGCAGGACCTCGGGGCGGGTCGCGTCGGACACGGAGAGGCTGCGGGCATAGCTCTGCTCCTGCTCGCCCTGTATCCCGCGGTCCGCAGCCCGGAAGACGACTTCGACCGCGTCTGCCGCCAGACCGGCGTCTTCCAGCAACGCGCGAAGCGGCGTGCCGGTCCACTCCGCCGTCCCGATCGCCTCGCCGAGCCACGGCAGGCTCACCGGGCGAGGGGTCAGCCAGCCTCGCCCGTTGCCGGCGCACTCCAGCGTGACCGGGAGCGTGCGACGCGGTCGAGCGCGAATCGACTCCAGCGTCAGCTCAAGCGGCCGGCGAACACTGCCGCCGACGGTCAGCCGCCAGCTTGCGGGATCGGCGAGTGGGATATCCCAGTGCGCGACGAGGTAGTGAAGTCCGGTGGGCGTCAGGTCCTGCCGCATGGCCTCGAGCGGCATCCCGCGGTTGCGGAACGCAAGCTGGAGCTCTTCGGGCAGCAGCGGACCGTCCGTCGGCTCGAGCGAGTGCGCGGCTCCGAGGACCTCGGCCGGCGTCTCGGGTTGCATGTCAAGAGTCTCTCAACAGCACGCTGGGCTGTCAGCGACCTTAGTTCCACCGGACGGGAACATTGGTTCCAGCCGCACCGGCATAGGCCTCCTCAAGCAACCGCTCGGGGTCGAGGAGCACGATCCCGTGGCGCCGCGTCTCGAGCAGTCCCGCCTGACGGAGCTCCCGCAGCGCTCGAACTACGACCTCGCGCACGGTGCCGACGGCATCGGCAAGATCCTGCTGGCCGACCGCGGCCACGAGCTCCGGGCCGGTCTGGCTCTCGGACGCGAGATCGAGAAGGTGGCGGGCGACTCGCTGCCGGACGGTCGCGAACGTACTGCCCGGTATCTCCGTGATGAACGACAGCACCCGCTCGCTCAGCTCGTCGAGTAGAGCACGCGCAACGCGCGCATCGCGCTCGGCGGCGCGCTGCACCACCGATGGGCGGAAGGCGAGCAGTTCGGCGTCGGTTAGCGCCTGGATCGTCGCGGGCAGCGAGAACGGGGACGCGAACAGCGACACCACCCCGATGAGCGCACCCGGCCGGCAGTAGCGGACGGTCATCGTCCGCCCGTCGGGCGCCGTCACGTACACCCGGATGAGACCCGACACCACGACCTCGAGGTGGGCCGACGTGTCGCCCTCCCGGTGGAACGTCGAGCCGGCCGGCACACGCAACCGCGACGCCTCGCCCGTGATCCCGCCGAGCGCCTCGGGCGACAGCGACCGCAGATGGGAAAGCTCGATCGCGGCGCGCGCGTCCTCGTCGAGCCGGGCCCCGCCGGGTTGCAAGCCACGCCCTGGCGCCATGCCCCGAAGGCTAAATGCCAACCACCGCGAGGTGCATGCCCCGGCGAGCGACGCGCCGGTGCCTCCGACGCGTCGCGGGCACCGCCCGCGCACACCCCGCCGCACCAGCCCCACCGTGTGCTCCAAGGCGCCCAGCCCCGCTGCGCCAGGCTCCGCGCATTGCGGAAGCACGTTGGCGGGCCGTGCTCCTGCACCGCCAGTCGCCCGATCACCTCCGGAACGACAAGCTCGCCCCCACCGCGTTCCCGCTTCGCGCGCTGAGCGAGCATCACCGCTCGCGCACCAGCCGTGGTTCGAGAACAGGAGCAGGCGTCTCGTTCGGCACCATCGAGACGACCCCTCCGGACGACCTGCGAATGCCCGGTCCGACCGCCGCGTCACGCTCGCATTCGCCCGCGAAGCGACAGCGAAGCGCCGGGAGCTGGAGACCCTCGGAGCTCGTCCAGAGCGGGCGTCGGCCGAACGCTGTCTGAGACGCCCGCTTGTCAAGGAGCAGCGGGCGTCTTCACCGGCGCGGAGCCGAGGTGGGCGCCGAGATTCCAGATCGATCGGGGTGGGCCTCGCGCCGTTGTTGTCGAAGGCGGTGAGCGGTAGCGGTCGGAGAGCCCGTCGAGCTCAAGCTGCCAGGTCGCGGCGGGATCGCTCAGCCCGGCGATGGCAGGACGTCGCGCCCGTGGCCACGACGCTCGACCCACAGGTCGGTCCGTTGGCTCTGAATGTGCTCGCCCACGTCATCTCCTCTGCAGGAAGTTCAGCACCGCGGCTGTGAAGAGCCCGCGGCCCGTGTCCATCGCCGCGTGTCGCTGGCCGGGCTTGACAACGACCCGGCAAGTCAGGGAGCGACACCGCAGCGCCTCGCCGGACGCCTTGAACGGGTCAGGGCTGTCGCCGCCTGCGAGTAGCAGCGTCGGTACGTAGAGTTTCTGGAAGCGTCTGGGTTGAAGGCGTGGTCGCGGGTCGCTCGCTCTTCGCGGGGGATCGTGTGGGCGGCGGCGACGCGGAAATCCGGGCCCGGACCGTGGCCCGTCGCCGAACCTCAGGCCCCGGGGATGCGGAGCACTGGACTGACTGGCCGTCGCTGCCCCGGAAGAGCGGGGACCCACGGCGCTCGTCGTCCTGGCCTTGTCGCCCCAGCGCCGTTGACCTGCTGGAGCGTTGTCCGTGCGAGTCTCCTGGGGCTCAACCCGGCTGGAGTGCCCGGCGAGGTACCCTCGCCGCACCGGATCAGTGTCGAAGGGCACGCACGCCTGCGGGAAGCGCATCCGGAGGACGAACCGGAGGCGGGCGAGCGCGTACTCGTAGCCGGCGCCGCTGAGGTTCGTGCCGGCGACGAAAACGATGGCGTTGGCGGAGGAGACCGAGTCGCTGAGCACGGCCGCGCCGAACGCGCCGGCGTAGCAGGGAGCCTCCTTGGCCAACTCGAGGCCCAGATAGCCGGCCGCCGAGGCGATCCGGCGGTCTCGGACGCTGGTGTGCCTGCGTCGCGTCAGGTCGTGGGCCGCCTTCGACAGCGCGTTTGTGCTCATCCCCGTCTGTGCGAGCAGCGACCAGGTAGCGCGCAGGTTCGCTCGCAGCCCCACACTCCACGCCGCGTAAGTGGCGGTGAGGGAACACGAGCGCGTGCCAAGAGCCCACTCCGCCGAGCGCGCCCGAGGCGACCAGCAGAACACCTGCGGCGGTCGCGACCCCATCCAGCGCGTAGGTCGAGACGGCGGTGGCGGTGACGGTGGCCGCCCAAGAGCTGAGCAGCCGGCGGCGACCTGCGGGGACCACGGGCTCCGGTGCATTTACGGTCACGTCCTGCGTATCGAGGACGCTCATCGCTGTAACACCCCCTCAGTGTCGGCGTGCCGCCGAAGTGCTCGACGGCGACCGCCGCCGCGCGGTGTGCGTCAAACGACCGACATGAGAACACGGCGATGAAACAGCGGCCCGAGACCTCGTCGGCATGGACGGTGATCGAGCTGGTCTCGATGAATTGCATCGCGGACCAACCCTCGAGCTCGCCGTCGCCGAACCGCTCGTGCGCCAGCGCGCCGTGGGCCTGCATCGCGATGGCGAGGATCAGCGCGGGCACGAACATGCGGATGCTGTCGGGGTTCTCCAGCCGTTGGAGCGCGCAGCCGTGCAGATCGATCGCCGCAAGCATGCCCCAGGGCGCATAGGTCTCGCCTGGGTTGGAAGCGGGAATGGCGCGCTGCCTGCTGGCCTCGGTGCGAAGTGCCTCGGTTATGTTGCAGGCCCGTTCAACCAGCACTGGTCGGCAGGTGTTGCGCCAGGGACCTGACCGCCACGGTGGCGCGGTGCGGGACCGATCGAACTGCGCGCCGGCATCGAGCGACCCTAAATTTCTCACTTGCGGCCCAGTGCCGAGAGCGCAGGGGAGGGAGCGAACGGATGGCGTGAGAAGAAGGCGGTCAGAGCCTTCGTCATGGCGCCGGGATTCTGCACGTGCAGCAGGTGCGTCGCGTCGGGAAGCTCGAAGGCCTCGACGTTCGGCAGCCAGTCGAGCAGGAGGTCGCGTCGTTCGCGGAACACGGGGATGCTGTGCTCTCCGAGGACGGCGAGCGCCGGCGAGGCGATGCGAGCGGCTTCCTGTCGGCCGAATGACCACTGCAGCACCGCGGGCAGTTCCTGGCCGAAGAACGTCTCAGCGTCGGCCACAGCCTGGTCGACGGCGCCCGGGAGCGCCTGCTCGAGCGCGGCGCGGTAGTCGGGCCCGCAGACACCGCGCATCCAGGTGTCGACGGCCCTCGCCTTGTCGCCCGCGCGGAAGCGCTCAAGCGCAGGCTCGACGACCGTTGTCACCATCTCCGCATGCAGGGGGCTAGGCGCTGCGGGCCGGGCCGCGTCCAGCAGCGCAAGGGATTGCACGGCGTCGGGGGCGTCCAGTGCCAGCTGGAGCGCCATGCTCGCGCTCGAGGAGTGGCCCACGACGTGCGCGCGCTCGATCCCGAGGTGGCTCATCAGCGCCCGGCAGTGCTTCGCCTGCTGCGCGAAGCCGACCGCACCCGGCAGGGCGCCACTTCCTGCGTAGCCCGTACGGTGGTAGCGGAGCACGGTGTAGCGGTCGGTGAGCGCGCGCTGCTCGATCAGTGGCCGGAAGAAGTCGGCGCAGACGCCTGCGTGTATGAGCACGACCGGCTCGCCGGAACCGCAGATCTCGTACTCGAGCTCGATGCCGTCGATGGGTGCCCGCTGCATCTGCCTCAGTCCTCGTTCGCGTCGACGGTTACCTGTCGGCATCGCGAGCCCCGCCATCTCTCCGCTACCGACGCTCGATTACCTCATGGATGAAGGCGATCACCTCGGGTGCCGCTGGGTTGATCAGGTGGCCACCGCTGACCAGCGCGGTGCGCGCGTTGGGGAGGACGGCTGCCATCGCTGTGGTCGGCTCGCGGAGCTCGGGCCGCGAATCGGTTGCCGCCACCAGCAGCGCGGGCTGCTCGATGGTGGCGAGCGTGGCGGCGTCGGCCGGTATCCACCACTCGCCTTGCAGCTCGGCCAGGATCGCCGGGCCGTTCTCGGTCAGGATCCGCCGAAGCTCCTCCGGGAACGAGTCCCACGCACCGTCCCCGAGCACTTCGCCGATGAGCGCCTCGGCAACCACGTCGACACCCGCCTGCGCTGCCACCTTGCGCAGGTGGTCGGCCAGCGCATCCACCCATTCGGCCGTCGCCGGCGCGAGTTCGCGCGACGCATCGCCCTCGAGCACGACCAACGCACGCACCCGCTCGGGATAGCGCAGCGCAAGGTCGATCGCCACCGTGCCGCCGTAGCTGCGGCCGATGACCACCGCCGGAGCGGCCGCCAGCGCGTCGAGCAGGGCGGCCGCGTCGTCGGCATGCTCGGCAACGCTGGTGCGGTCGTAGGGTGCCGGGCGCTCACTGCGCGTGCAGCCGCGACGGTCGTAGGAGATCACGCACCCGACTCGGGCCAGCTGCCCGACCGCGTCGCTCCACACCAGTGCTGAGCTGCCGGCCCCGTGAATGCAAAGTATCGGGGCGCCGCTCCCGTGCTCCTCACAGTAAAGCCGCACGCCATTCACCGTGAGCGTCCTACCTTTTTCACGGTGAAGGTCAGATGTGACTGTCGGTGTCGCCGGCATGGGGTACCTCCCGATGGTTGACGCGCGCGAGACGCTACGCCTGCGCTTCGCCTCCGTCATCGGGAGAACTCCCCATCCTGCGGCTGGGCGCCGTTAGTCGGCCAGGTCGTGCTGCATCGCGAACAGCGTGGCCCCAACGCGGGTTGAGACGCCGAGCTTGGCGTAGATGTGCTCGACGTGGTGGCCCGCGGTCTTCTCCGTGATCACGAGCGCGTAGGCGATCTGCCTGCTCGTGCGACCCTGGGCGAGGAGGCGCAGGACCTCGACCTCACGGTCACTGAGCCCGGCTGGGTGACCCTGACGCACGTTCAGCGCTACCGCGCCCGCCGCCTCGAGTACGGCGTCGACCGTCCGCTTCTCGAGCGCCCCGGTTCGGACCATCTCGCCGAGCTCCGTGCGAGCATCCTCCGGGCGCAGCGCTCGCCGGTGCGGACGATCATGGGTCATCGCGTCACAGATGTCGGCGGCGGCCAGGACGCGTGCCCCGACGCTCAGCTGCGCGGCCGTGGCTCCTCGGTGGTAGCCGGAGCCGTCGAGTCGCTCGTGATGGCAGCCGGCGAGCAGGGCCAGCGGCGCGAGCGCGCCAGAGCGCTCGAGCACGCGCTCCGTGTAGTAGGGATGAAGGCGAACGCGCTCCCGCTCGCCGACGCTCAGCGGCCCGGGCTTGTCCCAGATCCCGTTCGGCACCGCGACCCTGCCGACATCATGGAAGAACCCCGCGTTACGGACGTCCGAAACCTCGGCCTGCGAGCAGCCGAGCGCCTCGGCTGCCGCCGCGGCGAGGTCGGCCACGCGAGCGGAATGCCCGCGCAGGAAGCCGACCTTGATATCGGTGAACTCGCCGAAAGCCTGCGCCACCGACGCCAGCCCTGGCCGTGAGATCGTCGCGACCGGCTGCGGCTCGACGTCGAGGATCCGCTCCCACGCGTCGGGAACGTCCGCCGCCCGCTGCAGCGCCTCGGGCTCGGCGAGTGCAGCATCGACGATCTCCGGGTCATAGCCATGATCGCGACGCCCCGTGAGCGCCTCGATCGCCGTCTCGCGATCGCGCGCCTCGGTGATCGCGACAAAGTCGTGAACGACGCGAACGACACGCAACGGCCGGGATATCTCCTCGCCGGCCAGCTTCCCGGGCACCCCCTTGCCGTCCCAGCGCTCCGTCACCTGTCCGAGCGCGCGCTCCACCTCGTCGGGGAGATGCAGGCGCCGCGCGAGCAGCCTGCCGCCTTCGCAGAGATTCGCGGCCGCGTGCTCGAACTGCTTCTGGCCCGTGACGAGCATCTTCGCGACCCGGCGCGCGCGTTCGGGTAGCGGCCTGTCGTCCGCGAACCGGCTCACGAGATGCCGCAAATCTTCGCGCGGCTCGGAAGCCGGCCCCGTGACGCTCGCGCCGCGCTGGAAGTGGATCTCGTCACCGCCCACCCAGCTCGCGAAGTACGGGGCGGCCGCGGTGCAGCCCACGTGGATCAGCAGAGCGACGTAGTAGACCTCCGAGCGCTCCTCGACGCTGCAGCCGAGCCGGTCCGCCAGCTCAAGCGCCGATAGGCACACCCCAAGCTCGTGCTCGAGCGGCTGGCCGAGCCCGAGATCGGTCGCCAGCGAAAGCGCCGCCATCAACTCCGCCAGGCGGATGTGATCGTCGGGGCGGGCTGCCGCCACCGCGCGAGTCTAGACCGGACGTCGCTCGGCCCGAGGAGGCGGCGTCGACGCAAGGACCCACGCCACGCTGCCGCCACTGCGAACACGCGAGCGTCCGGGCCAGCGCCCCCCGACGCTCGCTGTCGTGCGGATGCGGTCGTCTCCGCTGAGGCGCCGCGGACGATCGCCGTGGGCGAGGTCCGGGCGCGAGGAGAGGCGCGGCCCGAGTCGTTGTGACGATCGCATCGACCACCAGCGGTCGTGGCCACGAGCGAGCAGCGGGAGTAGTGGCCTGCTGCGGCTGACGCCGTTTCGGGTTGTTTAGAGCTGCAGGCCGGCGCTGGCGGACATCATCGGTGCGCGCCGGGCGTGGACGGTGGCGATGATCTCTTCGGTGTCGATGCCCTGCAGGTAGATCGAGGTGGTGCCGAGGTTGGCGTGGCCGAGTTGGCGCTGGATCACGTTGAGCGGGACGCCTTCGCGGGCGAGCTCGACGGCGTGGGCGTGGCGCAGCTGGTGCGGCGCGAAGCGGCGCCGGATGCCCGCTTGCGCGGCGAGCCGGCGGAACTCGACGCGCGCGTTGGCGCTCGACCACGGCCGTCCGCGGGTCGGGCCGTCGATGACGCAGAACAGCGGTCCGATCGGCAGTTCAACCCGGGCGTCCAGCCAGGGGCGCAGTTGCTCCCAGCCCCAGGTGTCCATGCCGATCTCGCGGCGGCGACCGCCCTTGCCGTTGCGCACCAGCAGTGAGCCGCGCCGGGCGTCAAGGTCGCGCTCACCCAGCCCGAGTGCTTCCTGGATGCGCAGCCCGCTGCGCCAGAGCACGATGATCAGCGCGCGCAGCCTGAAGCCGTGTCGGTCGTCGCCGGTCTGGCGCATCACCGCAATGATCTCCTCCACGGTCGGCGGGTCGGCGGGATAGAGCCGCCCCTTGTTGCGGGGCGGGCGCCCGGCGTGATAGCCCGGCAGCGTCGCCGGCGAACGCCGCCTGCCGGCGGCATCGAGGACTGGTGAAAACGGTCATGGGAGCCCTCCTCCCAATCGCAGCGGGCAGAGCCCGGTGCCCTACCAGCGCTCGCGCGTCCAGCAAAGGGGAGCGGTCGGAGACCGGGATAGCTTCACCCGGGCGAAGCGGAAGTGCGTGACTCGTCGACCACAGGACTGAGTGTCGTCCAAGGAAGAAGCAACCGGCGGTCAGCCGAGATGCCTTCTTGCGCGCGGATGCGGGCGGGGCGACCGCGGGGCACTGTGAAGCAGTGCCCGGGCCGCCGTCATTCGGCGACCCGTACGCGATAAGGGCCGGCAAGGCGTGAGGCGGCTGTGCGGCGCTCCGGCGCCGAGCGGCTGGCTGGCGCGAATGCGCTCCAGGTGAACCACTGACCGAATCCGCGTTGCAGCGTCCGCGGGCCGTTCATCGTCAGCTGGCCGGCTCGGATCGCGCCGCCCAGATCGGCCCGTCCCAAGTAGACGCGGTACAGCGTGGCGGTGTCGACGATGACCTCGAGGTCGATGTCGAAACCGGGATGCTGGAGGCAGACTGAGACCTCGGAGGGCTCGAGGACCATCCAGTAGCGCCGCTTGGGGTCGAGAAAGGCGAACTGAACAACCGTTCGGTTGGGTGGGAGCCGCTGGCGATCGGCGTGGCGGGCCATCCAGACGATCAACAGGGAGGGATCGAGTTCCTCGGGGCGCGGCTCGGTGAACGACCACGTCGCCCCCCACTCGCCGATCGCCTGCACGACCGGCTGGAGGTCACGCCCGGCGGGCGTGAGGCGATATTCGAGCGTGCGGCCTTTGGGGCCCGTCCTGCGCTCGATGACCTCGGCCCGCTCGAGCGCGCGCATGCGGTCGGTGAGGACCGAGCGCGAGATCCCTGGGAGGCCGCGTTGGAGCTCGTTGAAGCCGCTTGCGCCGCCGAGCATCTCGCGCACGATCAGAAGCGTCCAACGGTCTCCGAGGATCTCGGTGGCATGCGCGACCGGGCAGTACTGGTCGTAGCTGAACATCGCGCCACGATGCTAGCCGCGGGTCGGCCAGCAGGTCTCCAACAGGTCTGTTACTCGAACCGGTTGGTTCGAAAGCAGAACTATTCAACCCGGGCCGGCAAGCCTACGTTGCTCGCATCGCTACAGGTGGGAGGACGAGATGACCGCCATCCAGACATCACAGGCACCGCCCCTGGAGACGGTCGCGTTCGACGAGCTCGGCGGATCGTTGCGCGGCGAGCTGCTACTGCCGACCAGCCCCGGCTACGACACCGCCCGCAGGATCTGGAATGGCGCGGTCGACCGCCGTCCGGCCTGCATCGCCCGCTGCACGGGCGTGGCCGACGTGGTCGCGGCGATGCGCTTCGCGCGCGAGCGCGACTTGGAGATCGCCGTACGGGGCGGGGGCCACAACGTGGCCGGCACCGCGGTCTGCGACGACGGGGTCGTCATCGACCTCTCGGCGATGCGGGCCGTGTGGGTCGACCCCGCCGGCCGCACGGCCTGGGTGCAGGGCGGCGCTCTGTGGGGCGACGTCGACCACGAGACGCAGGCCCACGGTCTGGCCACCACCGGCGGCATCATTGGCCACACCGGCGTCGCCGGGCTCACCCTCGGCGGCGGCATCGGCTTCCTCATGCGCAAACACGGACTCACCGTCGACAACCTGCTTGCCGCCGAGGTGGTCACCGCCGACGGCCGCATCGTCCGGGCGTCTGCCGACGAACACCCCGATCTGTTCTGGGCGCTGCGAGGCGGCGGCGGCAACTTCGGCGTCGTCACCTCTTTCCGGTTCGCTCTACACCCCGTCGGCCCGACCGTGCTGGCCGGGCCCGTCTTCTGGGCGGCCGAGGACACCACCGACGTGCTGCGCTTCTACCGCGACTTCGCCGCCGAAGCGCCCGAGGAGCTCGGCAGCGTCGTCAGGCTCGGCACCGTCCCGCCGCTGCCGGTCATCCCCGAGGACCTGCACTGGCGACCGGCGATCGCCGTCGCCTGCTGCTACGCCGGGGCCGTCGAAGACGGCGAGCGTGCGGTGCGGGACCTCCGCCGGTTCGGGACACCGCTCGTCGACCTGCTCGCACCCTCACCGTACGCCGCCTTCCAGGGCGGCCTCGACGACACCGTCCTCCACGGATGGCACTACTACTGGAAGGCGACCAACCTCGCCGGCCTCACCGACGACACCATCGCCGTCATCGCCGATCACGCCTACGCCGCCAACTCGCCCCGCTCGTACGCGGCGATGTTCCACATGGGTGGCGCCGTCGCCCGAGTCCCCCACGACGCCACGGCCTACGCCGGTCGCGACGTGACCCACAACATCATCATCGACGCCGTCTGGCTCCCCGACGAGTCCGGCAAGCACGCCGCGGCCGAGACCGCCTGGGCGCGGCGGTTCCTCCAAGCCCTCCAACCGCACCACGCCGGCAGCGTCTACGTCAACTTCCTCGACTCCGACGACGACCCCAGCCGGGTGCGAGAAGCCTACAGCGATCACACCTACCGGCGACTCGCCGAAGTCAAGGCCAAATACGACCCTGACAACGCCCTCCACCACAACAAGAACATCCAGCCCGCCTAACGCCCGCGCCGCGCCGACCGGCGCGACGTGTTCGTGATGAACGCCGACGGCCCACACCCGCGTAGAGCTGACGAACGAAGCCGGCGTCGCTGGCGAACCAGAGTGGCGCCCCCCGCGCCCGGCCATCTCCGATCCCCGCACACCGGCACCCAGCGTCGCCTCCAGCCCAGACCACAAGCAAGCGACCGCGCCGCGAGCAGAGCGGGCACGCTCACCGATGCGCTCCTTGCTCTCGCTTCGGGACGAGCAGCAGGCGTCCGGCGCGACGCCGGCTTGGCTCCTCCTTCTCGTCCCGAGCGAGCGTCTCCTTTGTGGCCACCGACGCTGCCCGGCAGGAGCGAGCGTCTACGACGGCTGACGAGGCGCGTCCGTTGCGCAACCAGTCGCCGCCATCGCGTCGGCTCGAGCTCGCCGCCGCCGCCCGCGACGCAAGGTCCGGCATCAGTCACATCGATGCGCGGTTGACGATCGCTCCTCGGCGAGGAGAGTGTGGGCGTGTGTTCCGGACCGCGGCAGCCTTCGCCTTGCTGGCGGCGGCCCTGGCCGTTCGGGCCGGGGCGCAGGCGCCCGGCCTGGTCCAGACGGGTGGCTTCGCGGGCGGCGACTCGCCGCGGATGGTCGGCCGCGCCGCCGTCTGCCTGAAGGGACGCTTGGACCGCGGTCGAGCCGGCCCGGTTTCGTGGTGGTTTGAGTATGGGCCGACGACGGGCTATGGCGCGCGGACGTCGCCGCGACCGAACGAACCGCCGGTTGACGAGCCGCTTGAGTGGGGTTGCGACATCGCGTCCGCAGACGTGCACGCGGATGTTCACGGGCTCGACTACGGGCAGACGTTCCACTACCGGCTCGTGGGCATGTTCGCCGACGGGAGGGTCGAGGCCGGCGACGACCGGACGTTCACGGTGCCGCACGCGCCCCTGCGGCCATCGCAGCGCGTGGCGTTTGAGCATCGACGGACCCCGGGAGGCGCGACGATCCTGACGAACGTGCGCGTGCTCGACGCGCCGCGCGGGGCGACGGTCGTGATCGACCGCTGCGTGGGGACGGATTGCCGGGAGCTGGCGCGCGCGGGGATCCGGTCGCGCCGACAGGTCGTGCTGCGCCGGGTCACGCTGAAGCGCTTCCGACCCAAGCCCGGCGAGATCGTCATTCCGGAGTCGACCTTCCCGCCGTACCTCACGATCTCGGTCTCTCCCCCCGGAGACCAAGGGGTCGGCACGTCGACGACGGTCCGTCCACGCAGGTCGCGGCCGCCCGCGGTCCAGAGCGATTGCGTCCGCGCGTTCGTACGCAAGTGCGTCTCGCTGACGGCGACGGTGAGCGGCCCGCGGCTGCGACGACTCCTACTGGAGGACATCCTGCACGGCTCCACGGTCGCGATCGACTGTCGTGGCGGCGGATGTCCGCGCCGGCGCTTCTCGCGCGTCGTCCAGGTGCGGGCCGGGCGCGGCCCCTACCGGAGTCTGAGCTGTCCGACTACACGGGGTTGCGGCCCGGCGCCGTGATGAAGCTCTACATCACGCGTCCCGGCTCGTTCGGCGCGTACCGGGCGCTGCGCATCACGCGCGCGAGCGTGCTGATCAGCGGCTACCGCTGCATCGCGCTCACGAGCCGGAGTCGTCTCGTGGCGTGCCCCGCGTAGATCTCAAGGTGGATGCCAGGCTGTTCACGGCGCCGCGGCGTGTGCGACGGCGGTTAGCGAGCCCGCATCGGTGCGTGCGAGCACCCGCACGATCGGCACGTCGAGCGCCGATTGGTAGGGCGCCAGTCTCTCCTGCATCTCCGGGTGGCTCGCTGCGACCACGCCGACGCTTCCGAGCGGAACGTTCATGGCCGCGAAGTGCTTGTGATGGTTCTTGTTGATGTTGCGGTACCGGCGTTCCTCGTCGCGGAGTCGCCGCAGCGAGCCGGAGCCGACGGCGACGCGCACGTATGAAGCGGCGATCGGGGCGGCACGCCCGCACTCCGCAGCTCCCTGCTGCACCCAGCGGCGCGCCGCTGTCAGCTGCTCGGGCAACATCCAGTTGAGGAGGACGCCGTCGGCTACCGAGCCAGCGAGACGGCACAAGCGGGGTCGCATGGCTGCGACGACGATGCGAGTGCCCGGCGGAAGGATCTCGCGGAGCTCGGCGACGGCGCGCCGTAGAGCGTCGATCTGCGGGTGTAGTTGGCCGGAGCCGATCCCGATCCAGAGCCTCGCGGGATCGATCCCGAGGCGGTCGATCTCGGTCACGATCTGGACCGGCTGATGCCGGTCGAGGGGAAGGACGCCGACGCCTAGCTCGAGTTGTGCTGCCCCGGCGGCGAGATGCGCGATCGTCTCGAGCCCGGAGGCGGCCGGCTCGTCGTTCGACCAGAGCGAGTGGTATCCGAGATCCTCGCAGCGGGCGGCCAGATCCCGGGCGAGTCCGGCTTCGAGGCCTGCGGTGATGCCCAGTCCCCGGGGTGTCGGCGTGGAGGGCATCATCGCTTCCGCCGCGCGCGGGCCGCCGTGGTCTCGCGTGCCGCCGGCTGGATGGGAACGGCGCCCTTGGGCCGCAGGGTGATGCCCTCGGTGTCCAGCGGCACATCCTGCTGGTCGCTGTGGATCCGGAAGCGCTGCAGCAGGAACGCCACGGCGATCACCGTCTCGAGCATCGCGAAGTGCGTTCCGATGCACGCGCGTGGGCCGCCGCCGAACGGGAAGTAGGCGTGCGAATGCCGCGCGCGCTCGCGCTCTAGGGTG
The DNA here is from genome assembly GCA_963761995.1 of uncultured delta proteobacterium. Taxonomy (GTDB): domain Bacteria; phylum Desulfobacterota; class Binatia; order UTPRO1; family UTPRO1; genus UTPRO1. The sequence continues at coordinate 28,979 of CAVXIU010000003.1, forward strand.
AAGCGCGCGGGCTCGAACGCCTCAACGTCGTCCCAGAACTGCGGATGGCGGTGCGTCGCGAACTGGCTCACGACGACGTTTGAGCCCGCGGGGATCGAGTAGCCGCCGATCTCGTTCCCGGTCTCCGAGAGCCGGCCGAGCGCGTAGGCGGGCGGGTACAGGCGCATCGCCTCCTTGATCGCCCTCGCGGTGCGCTCGAGGGCCGGTATGTCTTCGAGCGTCGGGGCTCGGCCGTCCAGGACCGCATCCAGTTCCTCGTGGACGAGCCGGTGCTCGCCTGGATGGCGGCCGAGGAGGTAAAGCGTGAGAGTCACCGCGGTGGACGTGGTTTCATGCCCGGCGAGCAGGAAGATCAGCGCCTCGTCTCGCACCTGTTGGACGTCCATCGCCTCGCCGGTGTCCGGATCGCGGGCCTGCAGCAGCCGCGAGAGGAGATCCTCGCCACCGGCTCCGGCGTGCTGGCGCTGGGTGATCAGCTCGTCGACCACGCCGTAGAGCGCCCGCCGGGCGCGCGCTGCCCTGCGGTTGTCCGGGGTCGGCCAGGACGCCGGCGGCGCCAGCGGCGCCGTTGCGCGCCGGAACGTGTGCCGGTTGAGCATCGGGAACGCCGAGTCGAGCACGTCGCCGGCCCTGGCCACGTCGTCGCCGAAGATCGCCCGCCCGACGACTCGGAGCGCCAGCCGGACCATCTCGGCGTTGGCGTCGACGCTGCCGCCGTTCCGCGCGGCACGATCCCAGCGCTGGGCGACCGCGACGGCCTCCTCGGCCATGAGCTCAGAGTACGTCGCGATCTGCCTACGGGTGAACAGCGGCTGGACGAGCCGCCGCTGCCGCCTCCAGAGCTCGCCCTCGCTGGTCAGCAGCCCGCCGCCGAAGGCTTCCGCGATTTGCCTATAGAACCGGTTGCCCTTCGAATAGCCCGCGCGCGACCCGGTGAGCACGGCCTTGACCCCATCGGGATGAAACACGCAATAGAGATCGAAGCGCACGCCGGGCGGTCCCACCCCCAGACGCACGACGTCCCCGTACTCACGCATCACACGCTCGTACGTGCGGACCTGGCTCCGGCGCAGGTCAAGCGCCGAGCCGAGCAACAGGTTGGCGCGCGCGTGGGGTGGCGCTGCGGGCATCAGACCTTGGGGTCGATGTTGTGGTTGAGCCGGAAGGTGTTGTCGGGGTCGTAGCGCCGCTTGAGCTCGACGAGCCGCTCGACGTTGGGGCCATAGGCGTGACGGACGCGGTCGTAGTCGTCGGCCGACAGGTAGTTCGTGTAGGAGCGGTCGGCCATGTAGGGCGACAGCGCGTCGAAGGTCTCGCGCGCCCATGCGACGCCGGTGTCCGTCTGGCTCGGGTCGGTCCATTGCGAGATCAGAAAGAGGTTGTAACCCGGCTGCCTGTGCGGGTAGGCCGTAGCCGTCGGGGAGACGCGCGTGACCGCACCGTGGAAATGCTCGACGACAAGTGCGCACAGCCCGCTGGGCGCATGCTCGAACGCCCTGGTCATGACCTCGACGGCCGGATCCGAGAGCTCCGAGAAGAACGCCGACTTCCAATAGGCGAGCACGCCCGCCGGCGACAGCCAGTCGACCCCGGTGTTGACGACCGGGTACGGCATGCGCTGGATCATGTCCGCGGCCGGCGAGCCGAACCGGCGCAGTGGGCGCAGGTCGGTCTCGGCCTGGTCGGCGTCGTCGCCCGCATGGCAGACCGCGATTCCGCAGAGCTTCGCCCCCGATCCGTCGGGCGCATGCAGGAAGACGGCCTGGGTGGAGAACTCGTCCGGGAGGTTGGTGGCGAACTCGCGGTAGAACGCGAAGAGCTGCGGCGCGACCGCGAGAGGATGCAGCACCGGACCGCCGAGAACCGTGGCCAGCGGGTGCGTGCGGTACTCGAACGAGCTCACCACACCGAAGTTGCCGCCGCCGCCACGGAGCGCCCAATACAGATCGCGATCGCCGTCCTCACTCGCGGTGACGACCTCGCCCGACGCGAGCACGACCTCGGCCGACAGCAGATTGTCGACGGCCATCCCGTGCTTGCCCATCAGCCAGGCAATACCTCCGCCGAGCGTGAGACCCGCGATCCCGGTAGTCGAGACGACGCCGCTGGGGGTCGCGAGCCCAAAGGCAGCGGTGGCACGGTCGAGCTCACCGACTGTGACGCCCGCCTGCGCGCGCGCCGCTCGTCGCGCCGGATCGACGTGGACGCCCTTCATCAGCGAGAGGTCGATCATCAGCCCGCCGTCGGTGACCGCCGTGCCGGCGACGTTGTGACCGCCGCCACGAACCGAGATCTCCAGTCCTTCGCGCCTGCCGAAATTGACGGCGTCGGCTACATCCGCCGTGTGCAGACAGCGCGCAATCACCGCGGGATGCCTGTCGATCAGTCCGTTGTGGACGAGACGGACCTCGTCGTAACCGCGCTCGCCCGGAGCAAGAACCGGTCCCGACAACACCTCCCCGAGCAGTTGGACGGAACCTTCGCTCGTCGCGCCAGACATCCCATGCTCCTTCGGCAGGCAATGGTACTGTACCGACTGGTACAGTACCGATCGGTACGCTACCAGAACATCATGGGACGTGCAAGAACCTTCGACGCCGACGAAGCCTTGGACAGGGCGATGACCGTGTTCTGGACCAAGGGCTTTGAAGGAGCGTCGCTCTCGGACCTCACCGAAGCGATGGGAATCAACCGTCCCAGCCTCTACGCCGCTTACGGCAACAAGCAGGAGCTATTCCGCAAGGCGCTCGAGCGCTACGGCGAGGGGCCGTCGTCGTACGAGCGCGAGGCCCTCGCCCAGCCAACCGCGCGCGAAGTCGCCGAGGGCCTGTTGCGCGGCGCCGCCGATGTGCAGACCGATCCACACACTCCGGCCGGGTGTCTTGCCGTCCTGGGCACAACGTACTGCGCCGAAGCCTCCTCGCCGGTCGGCAAGATCCTGATCGCGTCCCGCCTCGCCGGCCATGCCGCGATTCGCGAGCGCTTTGAGCGAGCCCGCGCCGAGGGCGACCTCCCGGCGGACGCCGATCCCAAGGAGCTGACCCACTACATCGGGACCGTCGTCTGCGGCATGGCCGTCCTAGCCGCCTCCGGAGCAACACGGGAAGAGCTCGAACGCGTCATCCAGCGCACCATGCGCGCCTGGCCACAGTGAGGACGCTGCCGCCTGCGTCCTGTCTCCCTGACCGACCAACGGCCGCGGGCTCATCCGTGCCGCTCCCTCATGGAAGGAAGCGTCTCGGCCGAGGCGGCGCTTGCTCTCGCCGCGGTCGAGCAGCGGAAGCGCAGCTCGAGACCCCTGCTCGTCCACGAAACCGCAAGTCTTCGGTGGGAGCGCTCGATCCACGGCCGACTGCTCCGTCGGACGATCAGGGCGGAGCGGTGCCCCCGGGCAATACCTGCGGAGCCGCACTACTTTTGGAGGGCGGCATAGCTCAGCCCGCGACTACCCGCTCTGGGGATCAGAGTGCTCCTGCTTCGGGAGGAAAGAGCGGTGGCGGTGCCAGTGTCCTTCTCGTCCGGAGGGGCGTGTGTCAGAGGTCCCCGACGACTTCCACTATCTCGTGAGGAGCGTGATCGAGGTGCTCTTGCCCTGGATGCGGCGGTGGCTCTCGGCGTGGTCACGTTCTGTGAGTTCTAGGCTTGACCGCGGGACGGACTTGTCAGGACGGTCAGCGGGTGGTTCCGAAGCAGCGCGCTGACGGCCTTCGCCAGTTCTTGTGCGTGGTCTACGTATCCGAAGTGGCCGCCGGGAACGGACGTGACGTCGATGTCAAGGCGCGTGGCGAGCCGGCCGGCGGTCTGGCCGAACTCAGCGTGGCTGTCCTTACCCACGAGGAGGTGCACCGGCGCGGCGACGTCGGCCACCGCCTGGTCGTCCGGTAGGTAGGTGTCGAACCTTCCGATCTCCTTACTGAAGTACGTGCCGGCGCTTGCGAGCATCCGCTCGCGGACGCTCGCGTCCAGCCGCTCCCAGGTTGCGTCGCCGGCGGCGAAGCGGAGGAAGGTCTCAAACGCCGCCATCGGACCGCCGGCTTCCATCGCGGGGGTGATCACCTCGGTCACCTTGATCCGGGCCGCCGCGGGGTCATCGACGAGCGCGAACAACGCCGGCTCGTGCAGCACCGCTGCGTGCACCGCTTGCGGATGCCGAAGCAGCGTGGCGAGGGCGAAGATCCCACCGCTGCTGGTGCCGAAGACCGCCGCCGGGGCGAGGCCGAGAGCGTCGAGCAGTGCAGCCGCGTCATCGGCCTGCTCCTCGGGCGAGGTCGTATCCCAATCTGGCGGCGCCGCGCTGCGTCCGTTGCCGCGCCGGTCATACGTGACCACCGTGAACTCCGCGGCGAGAAGGTCGGCGAACTCTTCAAAGACGCCGCTCTCCCCGGTGGCCCCCATGATCAGCAGGAGCGGCGGGCCCGAACCCCTGACCTCGCAATACAGCACGGTGCCATTGACATCGATTGCGGGCATGACGCCCCTGTCCGGCATAGGATGATCTTCTAGTCACTGGAACGATATTCTCATTTGGTGGTCCGTGTCAACGACAGGCGGGCGATCGCCGCCGAAGGTACCCAGCGCGTGATCGTCGAGGCGGCGAGCCACCTCTTTATCGAGCGCGGCTACCACGCCGCGACGCTCAGCGGCATCGCCAGCGAGGCGGGCGTCGCGATCCAGACGATCTACAACTCGATCGGCTCCAAACGCGACGTCCTCTCCAAGGTGCTCGACTACGCGGCCGCAGGCGAGCACGCGCCCACACTGGCACCCATCTTCGTGCTCGCGCAGACCGAGCAGGAACCCGACTCCCGAAAGGTCCTCGACCAGCTCGTCGACTTCTGGCGGCAGTCGCGGGCACGGACGGCTCCCTTCTACAAGGTCCTTCGCCAAGCCGCTGCGCTTGATCAGGAAGCGGCGGATCTCGAGCTTGCGCGGGCGGAGGAGCGGCTGCGCAGCTACCGGACCGGCGCCGCTCTGCTCGCCCGACGCGGCGCTCTCCGTGAGGGCCTATCCATCGACGACGCCGCTGCGATCTTCCACGCAACCGGACATCCCGACATCTACCGGTTCCTAGTCATCGAGCAGAAGTGGACCGCCGACCGCTGGGCGAGCTGGGTCCGGTCATCCCTCGAAGCCGGACTGCTCGCTCCCTGAGACCCCCAAGGAGCATGAGGGACGCCGCCACGTCCGACAGCGTCGGCCTGGCCCTACGTCCCGCGACCGCGCGCTGCCGCTTCGGGCGTTATCCGGGCGTCTCGTTCGTGAAGCCCGACACCCCCGCCCCGGACGACTTGCGATCGTATCCATCTGCGGACGACGGGCTTCCGCATCGGTGGGATTGCGAGACCGCCGACGTCCTCTACTGGGAGCGTTATCGACGTCGCGATTCAGCTGGGCCTGAAGCGCCCGCCATTCCCACAATCGCCGGGAATAGTCTGCAAATTCCGAACTTCTCGGCGCTGCTCCTGTTTTGCTGAAACTACGCGGTGTCCAGGGATTTCGCGCCTACGCGCCGCTTCGAGGTAACGACTGAAAATCGTGGTGTCCCCGGTTCGAGTCCGGGTCTCGCCATCGCCCGCAAAGCCTGATAGCTGCTGAATCTCATTATTTCCGGGGTGTTGGACGAGATCCGCCAATTGGGCCTGGGATGCTCCTGATTTGGGCCTGGCCGGCTGAAACGGCGGTAATCCCCGGTAACTGCTGGACATGCCCGGGTGGGCCGTGTGTCGGCCCTGGGCCGTCCCGATCCCCCATCGTGGTCTCCCGAGTTCGAGTCACACATGCCACGACGCGGCGATCTAGCGTCGCTGACCGGAGTCGTCGAACAGGACGTCCTCGCCGAGCTCGCTGCCGCACTGCATCGACGAGCAGACGTCGAGCCCGGTTCGGCCGACGCTGCTGTTCCTCGTCCCATGCGAGTGTCTGCGAGGCGGCATGGGAACCCCCCGCGAACGACCGAGAGCGGGAGTCGTGAGAGATCCCCTTGCGCGGCGCGGATAACGGCTGCGAGGATCGGCGGGTGACCAGGAGCGAGCTCGAGCCGGTCGCGCTGGAGCCGGTCGACGCGCTGACCGTCACGGTCCTAGTCGACAACGTCACGGACATCCTGCTCGTCGACGAGGGCCCGGCGCGGCGCCCGGCCATCGGCGCCGGGCCGCGCGTCCGGGCGCCGATACTCGATGTCGGCGAGGCGTTCGACGCGCTGCGCGCCGAGCACGGGTTCGCGGCCCTCGTGACCATCACCCGCGGCACCCGCGAGCATCGGATCCTGTTCGACACCGGGATCACGCCCGACGGCGTGGTGGAGAACATGCGGCGCCTGGAGCTCGCCCCGCGGGACATCGAGGCGATCGTCCTCAGTCACGGCCATTTCGACCACGTCGGCGGCATGGAGGGGCTCGCCCGCGAGCTGGGCCCGGCCAACCTTCCGGTCGTCATCCATCCGGAGGCGTGGAGCCGCCGGCGGCTCGCGCTTCCCGGCCGCGAGCCGGTACGGATCGCGGCGCCGAGCCGCAGTGCGCTGGAAGGCGCGGGCTTCGAGATCGTCGAGCGGCGCGAGCCGTCGCTGCTGCTCGACGGGTCTCTGCTGGTGACCGGCGAGGTGGATCGCACAACGGACTTCGAACAGGGCTTGGCGCCGAGTCATCAGGCGGAGCGCCGCAGCCAGTGGCGTCCGGACCCACTCGTCCTCGACGACCAGGCGCTGGTCGCGAACGTGCGCGGCAAGGGCCTCGTCGTGCTGACCGGGTGCGGCCATGCCGGCGTCATCAACACGGTCCGTTACATACGGAAGCTGACAGGCGGCGGCCGCCTGCACGCCGTGATCGGGGGCTTCCATCTGAGCGGACCGCGCTTTGAGCCGCTCATCGGCCCGACGTGCGACGCCTTCGCTCAGCTCGCGCCCGACTTCCTCGTGCCGGCGCACTGCACGGGCTGGAAGGCCGCCCACGCGCTCGCCGCGCACTTTCCGGATGCGTTCCTGCAGAGCAGCGTAGGCACCCGGTTCGCGTTCACAGGCGCGCAAGACGCGGCGTAGCCGTCCGCATCTTCCGCATCGACGATCGATCGGACAAGCTCGAGCGGGCGCGTCGTAACGGGATCGCCTTGCGGGCGCGTTGCGGCGCCTGCTTTACCCACCGGAGCGGGAGCGCGGTGGACTTGCTCACCGCCCGGGATCATGCAACGAGCAGGCACGTTCACCGAGTGCTGCGCGCGAACGCGGCTCCGATGCCAGCGGTGCCGCCGGTGATTGGCGCCATTCCAATGGCGCCGACCCATCGGGCGGCGCGCTACTCGACCGGGCCTTCCCACGACCAGTGCGGCAGGGTGAGGTTGTCGGGCACCAACTCGGGCCGCTCGTAGGTGTGGTTGACGACCTGGTTTGACCAGGCGAACCAGTCGACCAGGGTCGAGCGCAGCCGTTCGTCGCCGGGGATGCCAGCGTCGTCGAGGGCGAGCGCGAAGCATCGCTCAGTCGCTGCGTCGAGCGCGGGATGCGGCCCGTTGCCGGAATGGATCCGAACCATGTGAGCGACCGACGCGAGCTCCCTGGAGTATGCATCGGGCCCGCCCAGCATCTCGCCCCAGTAGGCGGCCAGTCGTTCGGTGTGGTGCGGATGCAGGCCCGGATGGCTGAACGGATGCTGGGCCTCGGGGTCGGCGAGGCAGCGCCGGTGCCACGCGTGGGCGAGAGCGAGCATCGCGGCGGCACCACCGACGGCCTCGTAGACACTGACCTGCTCACCGTCCGGCGAGGTCACGGCAAGCACACTATTGCCGATCGCCCGCTCGCTCCAGATGCACGCGGATCGTCCGCCGCGACTGATCGGCGCCCTGACCTGACGGAGCACGCCCCAACGATCGCCAGCACCGGCGGCCGCTCCCGCCGTACGACCCCCGAACATCAACACAGCCGCCGCCGCTCGGCGGCGGGTCGCCGCCAGCGTTCTCGGCGAACGCGCGTGACAAGCCACAACGGCCAATGGGCCTTCTTGAAGTCCGAGCACGTGTTGAGCGACACGCACCCTCCCCCCGCAGAGCGAACGTGAGCTCGGCGCCGCTGCCGACGCCTGCCCTTCGTCCGGAGCGAGCGTCTCAGGCGTGATGAGTGCGGCGCTTGCATCCGGCGTAAGCGGTCACGAACCGCGCTAACCGGCGATGGAGGGGGTGCTCCCGGAGTCTGTCTCGCGACGCGGCCGTCCGGCGCGGCCTCGGCTAGTGCGGGTGCGGTGTGGGCGCTCGCCGGCGCGGCCGCCGAAGGAGGGTCGTGGCGGCCGCGCGGGCGGCGAGCGGGTCGCACCTAGCTCACCTAGCGGGCGACGCCGACGTGGTTGTGGCGACGGCTGTAGCTGGTGCCGCCGACGCCGATGAGCAGCACGAGTGCGCCGGCCGCGCCGGCGCCGATGGCGGCCGAGTCCCAGTCGAATCCCTCGTCGACGGTCTGGACGACGGGCGCGCGGTCGGGCTCGATGACGACTGGCTCGCCGCCGTTCTGGATCGGCGGGTCGGACACGGGCCGCGCGCTCGCGGCGGGGGCGGTGAGCGCCCCGGCGATGAGGGCGACGGCGGCGAGGCGGGTGATGCGGTTCGAGTCCTTCATGACGGCGTCCTTCCGAGGCGGTCGGGGGGTGGTCGCTGGTAACGCTGCCGACAGGCGGTAGACAGCCGGTCGGGTCCGGGTGTACTGATCAATCGACTGGCGTTAGGGTCGCGTCACGGTGGATCTACGGCTGCTGGGGCCGCTCGAGGTTTCCTTCGAGGACGGCCCGATCGAGCTCGGCCCGCGCAAACAGCGGGCGGTACTGGCGATGCTTGCGCTGGAGGAGGGCAAGACGGTCTCTGCCGATCGCCTGTCGGAAGGGCTGTGGGGCGACCGGTCGCCGTCGAGCGCGGCGAAGATGGTGCAGCTCTATATCTCCCACCTGCGTCGGCTGCTCGGCGAGAACGGCGCCCGGATCGTCACGCGTGGGCGCGGCTATGAGCTGCAGCTCGCTGACGGCGGTGTCGATGTGGCACGGGCGGAGCGGCTGCTGGAGGAGTCGCGGCCGCGCGAGGCGCTGGCGCTGTGGCGGGGCGAGCCGCTGGCGGACCTCGCTGACGAGCCGTTCGCCGGAGCCGAGATCCGGCGCCTCGAGGACCTGCGGCTGCGCGCCACCGAGATGGCGGTCGAGGCCGACTTGGCGGCCGGGCGCCACGCCGAGCTGACCGGCGAGCTCGACCGGCTGGTCGCCGAGCACCCGCTGCGTGAACGCCTGCACGGCCAACGGATGCTCGCGCTCTACCGCGCCGGGCGGCAGTCCGAGGCGCTGGAGGCGTACCGGCAGGCGCGGTCGGCGCTCGTTGACCAGATCGGCGTCGAGCCTGGCGCCGAGCTGCGCCTGCTACACGAGCAGATCCTCGCCCAGGACCCCGCGCTTAACCTGCCGGCCGCGGCCGCGCAGCCACAGGCCGGGCTGGCGCCCCGAGCCCGGCGCCCGCGCGCGCTGCTGGTGGGTGCGGCCGTCTTGCTGCTCGCCGGGATCACCGCGTTCGGGGTCATCCGCGTGCTGGAGCCCGACAGCCTCCCCGGCATCGACGAGGACGCGGTGGGCCTGCTCGACCCGGACGGCGGCCGCATCACCTTCCAGTACCCGGTGGGCCGCGGTCCCGGCGCGATGACGACCGACGGCCGTTCCGTCTGGGTCGCGAACGAGCGTGACGGCACGGTCTCGCACATCGACCGTCGGCGCAAGGAGGTGGGGACGATCACCCCTGGCGGGGCGCCCACGGCGCTTGCCTTCGGCGCCGGCTCGCTGTGGGTGGCGGACGGTGAAGGGCGGCAGGTCGCGCAGGTCGATCCGGTCCGGAACAAGGTCCTGCAGCGCATCGACGCGGCGAACGCTCCGCGCTCGCTCGCACTGGCAGGGGGCGCGCTCTGGGTGGTCTCCGGCGTGGACGGCAGCTTGCACCGGATCGAGCTCGACCGCCCGCAGGCCGCACGCGCGGTCCGGCTCGGTGCGAGGGCGACCGCGATCGCCGCCGGCGCGGGCGCGCTCTGGGTGGCGAGCGAGGATGCCCGCGCCGTCACGCGCGTCGACCCGCGCTCGAGCGCCATGGTCGCCTCGATCCCGGTCGGGAATGCCCCGAGCGCGCTGGCGGTCGGCGACGGCGCCGTCTGGGTGGTCAGCCGCACCGAAGGGACGCTCACGCGCGTGGACCCCGACACGAACGCGACGTCGGGATCCGTGCGCGTGGGCACCGACCTGACCGATGTCGCGGTCGGTGAAGGCGCCGTGTGGGTGGCCGGCGGCGAGGAAGGAACCGTGACCCGCGTCGACTCCGGCGACCTGCGGGTAGTCAAGAAGCGCAAGACGGGCAGCAGCCCCTCGGCGGTCGCGGTCGCCGACGGCTCGGTGTGGATCGCGGCCGTCCCGTCCGAGGCGGCACACCGGGGCGGGACGCTGCGGGTCGACCTCCCCTCGACGATCGACGTCGCGGCGAACGTGATCAGCGACGCCGGCTACAGCCCCGAATCCGGCTTGGTGACGTCGCTCGCCTACGACGGGCTCCTCGCCTATCGCCGCGTCGGCGGCGGCGCCAGTGCGACGCTGGTTGGCGCGCTGGCGACGCGGCCACCGGCTCCCAGCCCCGACGGGCGCACCTATGTCTTCACGCTCCGCCGTGGCTTGCGTTACTCGGACGGTACGCCGGTCAGCGCACACGATTTCCGTGCGTCGATGGAGCGCTACCTGGGCGCCACCCGCGACGCGTTCCCGCCCTTCTTCGCGGGCATCGTCGGCGCGCGGCGCTGCAGAAGCGGACGCGGGGACTGCGATCTCTCGCGGGGTATCGAGTCGGATCAGCGCACGCGGACGATCACCGTCCACCTGACCGAACCGGACCCGGAGTTCCTGCACAAGCTCACGCTGTCCTTCGCGTACGTCGTGCCGCCCGGCACACCTGCGAGCAGAAGGATCGACCTCGCCCCGCCGGGCACCGGTCCCTACCGCTTCGCCGGCTGGCATGCACCCCGCGGCGGCGTGCTCGTCCGCAACGCCCACTTCCGGCCGACCGCCGCGCGGCAGCCCGGGTTCGCGGACCGGATCGAGATCACGCGGAGGACGCCCGGTCGGGTCGAGGCCAACGTCGCGGCGGTTCAGCGCGGCAGCGCGGATGTGACGTGGGTCAGCCCGCCCTTCCAGGAGGTCCGCTCGCGCGAGCGCCTCGCCGCGCTGGTCGCTCGCTCGCCGGGACGGCTGTACAGCAGTGCTATCGCCGGGAAGGTGTGGATGTTTCTCAACACCCGGCAGCCGCCGTTCGATGACATTCGCGTCCGCCGGGCGGTCAACTTCGCCACCGATCGCGCTGATCTGGTCGAGCGCGTGGGCGGTCCCGAGGTCGCCGCCCCGGCGTGCCAGACCATCCCCGCCGCGTTCCCCGGCTTCTCGCCCTACTGCCCCTACACCGTCGATCGAGCGGGTGGCGGCTGGATCGCTCCCGATCTCTCGCACGCGCGTCGCCTCATCGCGGAGTCCGGCACCGCCGGCGCGAAGGTGGTCGTCGAGATCCCGGTGTGGCAGCGCCCTGTCGGTGCCTACTTCGTGTCACTGCTGCGCGACGTCGGGTTCCGGGCGCGAACGCACGTGCTCGGCGTCGACGACTACTTCTCGAACATCTACCGGCCTCGCTCGCGCGTGCAGATGGGCTGGGCGGGCTGGGGCGCCGACTACATGTTCCCGTCGACCTTCATCGAGCCCCTGTTCGGCTGCGCAACACGCGCCGATCGGCACGACTCCAACGTCTCCCGCCTCTGCTCAGAGAGGGTCATGACCGCGATCCGGCGCGCGCAGTCGAGCGGCCCCGACGACGCCGCGGCGGCGTGGGCGGTGGCGGATCGCCGCATCGTCGACCTCGCGGCCGCGGTCCCGTACGTCGATGGCCGCACGGCGGTGATTGTCTCGAAGCGGGTCGGCAACGTCGAGCAACATCCGCTGTGGGGGACGCTGCTGGACCGAATGTGGGTTCGCTGAGTCTGGACTCACTCCGGGCGGCGACGGGTCTTGGAGCTCACGTATCGCGTGCATGCGAAAGTCGCGTCTTCGCGTTGCGCCAGCGCCTGACTTGAATCGGACGTCCGATCGACCGACAACCGCGAACATCGCCGGCTTCTCGTCTGTATGCCGACGTCCCATCTTCTCGCGACTGCTGCTTCCTGCTTAGTTGCGGGCGTCTTGGTAGCGAACCCGAGACGTCCCCAACGGACGATGTGCAGGCGCGTGGATCCGCGCGGAGTGCTTGCCCGCTTCCGCAACGTAGCGAGCGCTGCCCGCCCAACTAGCCGGTTCGCGAGCTCCCGCTGAATGGAGACGCGGCGCGGCGTCGCATACCCAAGCGAACACGAAGTCACCGCGCACGTCACGGAGGGAACACACGCTGGCCAAGCCGAGCCGGCAGGCATCTCTCCGCTCGAGCGCGCGCCGAAGGCGATGCCACGCCGGTCTCTCCTCCGTTCGCCGACGTTCCGGGCGAAGCGCGCCGCGGGCTCCCGTCGTACCGAATCGGGACGTGCGGCCGTATTGGGCCTGAGGTGTCCGTCAACCCCAGAATCGCCGAGAAAAGCCCGCAAATTCCGAACATCCGAGCGCTGCACCTGTTTTGCTGAAACCGCGCAGTTTGCAGGGATTTCGCGCCTGCGGGCCGCTTGGAGGTAACGACTGAAAATCGTGGTGTCCCCGGTTCGAGTCCGGGTCTCGCCATCCCGAGAACCGCCTGCTAGTAGGTGATTTTCTTGTCGTTGAGGAGACAGTCCTCGTGGCCGAGATACGGGCCAATTTCGGTGCGAGTGCCTAATCGAGTGCCTAAACCGGAGGCCGCCTTGTGGCGCAGGCGTGCCAGCCGGCGGTGCTTACAGGACCCCTGACAAGCCCGTGGGATGTGCCCGCTGCTTCCTTGAGCACATGGTGTAGCGAAGGCCTAGCTGTCGCGTCAGCCGAAGCGGCACTCGGGGTCTCCGCCGGGCGCGCTTCCCCTTTGCATGGAACGCAGCAGAGGACTGGCGATCAGCGGGTGTCGGGTGTAGCGTGGCTCGTGGTAGTAGTCAAAAGCGCCGCTGGCAGCTGCCGGGCACCATCCACTTCCGACGCAACACGTCGCACTTGCGTGCGGACTGGATGACTGACCATGGCCATTGCGGACCTGAGACCCGCCTCCAACCACACGACCTCCCCGCCAGTCGTTCGCCCGGACTCCAGCGTGCGTCGGACCGCCCGAATCGTTGGCGTCCTCTTCCTTGCGGGCTACTTGACATATGGCGTAGGCAACCTCATAGCGACGGGCATCGTCGACTCCGGTGACCGCAGCAGCTCCACCGCGTTGTTCGTCGCCGGCGCCGCGCTGATGCTGCTCAACTCCGCATTCGTGATCGCCATCGGTGTCCTGATGCTCCCGATCCTGCGACCCCACAACAAGGCCATAGCCGCGGGCTACCTGGGCACGCGGATCTTCGAGGGCGTCGTCCTGGCCATCGGTGTCGTGAGCCTCATCGTCCTCACCGGCTCCGCCGCCATCGACGCGAATGCCGCTTTCTACAGCGTCGCCGAGGCCGGGCTCGGTATCGGAAGCCTCTTCTTCTGCGCTCTGCTCTTCCGCACCGGACTCGTTCCGCGTTTCCTCGCTGTCTGGGGCTTCATCGGCTACGCGTGCTTCGCCGCGGGCAACCTGCTGGAGCTGTTCGGCGTCGCGGGCGCCGGGATCGTCGCCGCCATCCCCGGTGGATTGTTCGAGCTGACATTCGCCATCTGGCTAATCGCCCGCGGGTTCGCCTCCACCGCGACCGTCCCCTCGCCCGCGAGGACCGCCGTCGCACCGGCCTAGACCGACACGCTGCCGCTTTGGACTGCCATGAAGGAGGGCCTCCCCGGTGGCACGCTCCGGCGTGTTGACCGAGGGAGCGAGCTCGAGGAGGCCCGTCTTGATGTTGCACGCTGGATTGGATTTGAGTCGACGCAAGATCGACGTCTGCCTGCTGTCGGCGGGTGGCGAGATCGTCGAGGAGTTCGCGTCGCCGCCCGATGGCGAAGGCTTGCGCGGGCTGACGCGTCGGGTCGGGAGCCACGGGCTGGCGGTGCGTGGCGTGATCGAGTCGATGACCGGCGCGCGGTTTGTGCATGACCGGCTTGAGGAGCTCGGTTGGGATGTACTGATCGCCGACGCGGCCAAGGTCAAGGGCCTGGCGCCGCTGGCATGCAAGACCGACAAGATCGACGCGCGGGTGCTGGCCGTGCTGTCTGAGCGTGACTTGGTCCCGGAGATCTGGCTGCCCGACCCCCGGGTCCGGCGCGAGCGTGAGCTGGCGCGCTTTCGGATGCATCTGGTCAAGCACCGCTCGATGCTCAAGCACCGCATCCACGCGACGCTGATCACCTTCGGGCACCCGTGCCCGGTCAGCGACCTGTTCGGCGTCGCCGGCCGCGAGCTGCTGGAGCGCCTCGCAATCCCGCAGCCGTGGCGCGGCACCGTCGACGCCAGCCTGGAGCTGATCGGCGACCTCGACCGCCAGATCGATCAGATCAACAAGGACCTGCGCTCCTCAGGGGCCGATCACCCTTACGTGCCGCTGCTGCTGACCGTTCCGGGGATCGGTTGGGTGCTGGCGTTCACGATCGCCGCCGAGATCGGCGACATCACCCGCTTCGCGTCAGCGAAGAAGCTCTGCGGCTACACCGGGCTCTGCCCACGCGTCAACCAGTCCGGTGATCGCGACCGCCGCGGCCCGCTGACCAAACAGGGCCCGAAGTACCTGCGCTGGGCGATGCTCGAAGCGACCATGCACGCCCTGCGCCACCCCGCCTACGCCGAGCGCTACCAGCGCACCAAGCGTCGCCTCGGCCGCCAACGCGGCGCCAAGGTCGCCCAGATCGACATCGCCAGAAAGCTCACCGAAGCGATCTGGCACATGCTCACCAACAACCAGCCCTTCACCCCCGCCCCGGGAGGCTCCACTTTTCGTCTGGCCGCCTGACGGCCCTTTTGGACTTGAGCCCCCGGAGCCGGCCTCCAATGTCGCCTGGTCCTGCCGATGAGCAGGCAATAGAGAGATGAGCGCCGCTCGCCACCGACCACACCCCGAAAGGCTCCACCGCCCACAGCACCAACGCCATTGACAACACGCCCTTCTTCATAGAGACGAATCAGCAGTCGCAATACTTCTCGCATGAGGACACTGCACATGGGCCTGCGGGTGGCCCACCTGGAACGGTCGCTAGCCTTCTACGCAGCCCTGGGCTACCGGGTCATCGGAAGCGTCCGTGCGACCTCCCTCGGTGACCTCACCATGCTCAAGCTCCCCGACGATCCGTTCGTCGCCATCGAGCTCGTTTCGGGCTCATCCGCGAGCGCGTCGAGCGGCGGCGACAGCCTCAGTCACTTCGTGATCAAGGTGGAGTCGATGGATGCTGTCCTGGCTGAGCTCGCCGCTGCGGGCATCCACCCTGACGAGCCGCCGGTGTCACCGGACGGCTCGAACGAGTTCCAGACTGCTTGGATCACCGACCCGGACGGAAACCGGATCGAGCTTGTGCAGTGGCCGCCCGACCACCCGGACGGCATGACCGCAGCCGACTTTTCGGACGCCTGAGCCGTCCGGCCTCGCGGGGCTGCTGCTTTGCATGGAAAGCAGCAGTCGCCGCCGCGACCGCCTCCCCGTCGCTTCCACGCGAACACGTGAGCGCCATCTCAGAGGCGTGATGGGCCTATCGGAACCGGTAGATCGGGTACGAGGGCGCTGGGCGGCCTCGATCGCCGGCGAGGCACGGCCCTGCCGGCCCTCGTGGCGCGCGGCGTGCGTTCTCGCCGAGATGCGGTGACGCTCAGACTCGAGGCCATGGATGGGCAGGACGGGACTGCCACCGTCGGCTAGGCGGGTAGCGTCGTTCGATGGAACTGGGCCCGCGCTTGATCGACGTCCGTGTACCGCGCGAGCCCGAGGGCGCGGTGTTGCTCTTGCACGGCGGTGCGAGCCGGCGGGGGAGCATGCGCGTGAGCCCCACGCAGCTGTCCGTGCTGCGCATGATTCCGATCGCCGGCCGCGTCGCGCGCGCCGGCCGCGGGCGGCTGGCCGTCTTCCGCCTGCTCAACTCGCGACGCGGCTGGAACACCGGTCACACGCCGGTCGACGATGCCGAGCGGGCGCTGTCAGAGGTCGCGAAGCGCTTCGGCGAGGCGCTGCCCGCGTGCCTCATCGGTCACTCGCTCGGGGGTCGCGCAGCACTGCTGGCGGCGGGACAGCCGACGGTCTGCAGCGTGGTCGCACTGGCTCCATGGGTGTATCCGACCGACGTGGTTGCTCAGGACGGTCGAAGGATCTTGATCGTGCACGGCACGCAGGACCGGATCGCGAGCCAGAGCCGGTCGCTGGCCCTCGCCCGGACGCTCAGCCGCTCCGCCGAGATCGGTTACGTGAGCGTCGAGGGCGGCAAGCACGCGATGCTTCGCCATCACGCCGTCTTCGACCGGCTCGCTGCCGAGTTTGCCGTGACGACGCTGCTCGGGACGCCGCCGGCAGGGGCGCTGGCGCGCATCGCTGCAGGGGAGCGACTCGTCACGGTGTCGTCGTGACGCGGAACGCACGAGGTTGGTGACTACCTAAGCTGGCCGGATGCTCCTGCGCCACGCCCAGCGCGTCGCCGCTGCCGTCGTGCTCACGCGCCTTGCCCGTGGCCGCCAGCGCTTGCCGCCGCTGGTCGCGACCAATGCCCGCCGGCGGGTCTCGGTCGTCGTCCCCGCGCGCGACGAGGCGCTGCGCCTGCGCCCGTGCCTGGAGGCACTGCGGGCCGATTCGAGCGTGCACGAGGTAATCGTCGTCGACGACGAATCCTCCGACGGCACCGCGGCGCTTGCCCGCTCCCTGGGCGCAACCGTGGTCCAGGGCGCGCCGCCGCCGCGCGGCTGGGTCGGCAAGCCGTGGGCTCTGCAGCAGGGCCTCGAGGCGGCCACGGGCGAGGTAGTGGTCTCGCTCGACGCGGACACGAGGCCACACGTCGGCTTGATCGGCGCGCTCGACGCCGCGCTTTCCGATGCCGACCTGGTGACGGGCGCGCCGCGGTTCGTCTGCGAGACGCCCGGGGAGCGCTGGTTGCACCCCTCGATGCTGGCCGGGCTCGTCTACCGCTTTGGTCCCTCGGGAGTGGCCGCCCCGCGGCGTATCGTCGCCAACGGGCAGTGCACGGCCGTGGTGCGCGAGCGCCTGCTGGCGGCGGGCGGATACCGCCACGCGGCGGGGCACATGACCGACGACGCGGCGCTCGCGCGGGGCCTCGCGGCGGACGGGTGGCGAGTGGCCCTGCGCGACGTGGCCGATCTGCTCGAGGTCAAGATGCACGACTCGCCGGGCGAGCTGTGGCGCGAGTGGGGGCGCTCGCTGTCCCTGCCCGGTGTGGAGCCCATGCGCGCCCAGGCTGCCGACCTGGTCGTGGTGTGGCTGACGATGGCGCTGCCGGTCGTTCGCCTGCTGGCCGGGCGGTCGCGCTGGCTGGATCTCGGGCTGCTCACGGTGCGCGCGGCGCTGCTGCTCGGACTGCGCCGCGCCTACGCGGCCCCGGGCGCCGCGTTCTGGCTCTCGCCGCTCGCGGATCCGGCCACCGCCGTCTGCCTCACGCTCTCGGCGCTCCGTCCGAGGCGAGAGTGGCGCGGGCGGACCTACGCCTGAGGTCCGCGATGCCAAAGAACGCTCCGATCAGGCACATGAGCGCGCCGGTGGCCGCCACACGCTCGACCGGATCGACGGCGAGCTGGATCAGCGGGAACGCGAACACGCCGGCGCGGGCGCCCCACGCGAACGAGCGCGCGGCGCTGACCGCGGCGCACAACCCCAGGGCGAGCGCGCCGGCGAGGGGTGAGAGGGCGATGCCGCCGCCCACGAAGGTCATCACCGCCTTGCCCCCGCGGAAGTGGGCGAACACGGGCAGCGCGTGGCCCACCATCGCCGCGGCGACGGCGGCCCACGCGACCCACCAGGTGCCGAGCGCGTAGCCGGCGAGGGCGGCCAGCATGCCCTTGGCGGCGTCGCAGAGAAACGCCGGCGCGGCTCGGCGGCCGCCGAGTTGCTCGAGCGCGTTCCACGCTCCGGGGTTCCCGTCGCCCGTCCGCCGCAGGTCGACCCCGTAGCGGCGCGCGACGAGCAGCGAGCAGGGGATCGAGCCCAGGAGATAGCCCACAATGATCGCTCCCGCGTACTCCACTCAGTGCTCGCCTCCTTTCATCTGACGCGCTACCCGCGGGCGACCGCGCCGCAGGGATTGTCGCGGATGGGCCTCGACCGTCCCGCGCTGGCGCGTACTCCCGGCCTGCGCTTCTGGCGGCTGTTGGGCACCGGTCGGGGCGCGACGATGACCTTGAGCGCAGACCTGCGGCGCTGGGCGATGTTCGCGGTGTGGGAGGACGAACGCGCGCTCGAGCGCTTCCTGTCGGGCTCGCCGGTCGCGTCGCGCTGGCAGGCGCTGGGGGCGGAGAGCTACAGCCTGCGCCTCGCGCCGCTGCGCGCGCACGGGGCGTGGGGCGGCTCGAACCCGCTCGCAGCTCTCGCGCCGCGCGAGCACGATGGCCCTGTCGCGATCCTCACGCGCGCGAGCATCCGGGCCCGTCGCCTGGCCGCCTTCTACCGGTCGATCGAGGCGCCCGCGCTCGACCTTTCCGGGCGCCCCGGCCTGCTCGCGTCGGTGGGCATGGGCGAATGGCCGCTGGCGCGGCAGGCGACGTTCTCGCTCTGGAGCTCGTTCGCCGACGCGCGCGAGTACGCCTACGGGCGTCCCGACCACCGCGAGGTGCTGCGCCGCACGCGGGAGCAGGGCTGGTACGCCGAGGAGTTGTTCGCGCGCTTCCGCCCCTACGGTGCCGCGGGGACCTGGGGCGGCGCGGACCCGCTCAGGCTCCCCGCGCGGCACTGATCAGCCGGTCCAGCCGCGCCCAGAACGCGCGGCGAGCGGCAGCGTTGGCGCGCTCCGGGCCGAGGTGGTGGGACACGGCGGGATCGTCCACCCGCACCAGGCGCTTGTCGCGCGCCCCCGCCCGGCTGACGATCCGCCGCGCCACGCCGTCGCCGACCACGGTGTCGCGGGCGCCGGCAAGCGCCACCATCCGTGTCGCCGGTGCGATCCGCCGGGGGTCGATCTCGGGGATCGCGAAGGGCAGACCATGCAGCCTGCGCCCCGGGTAGACGCTGAACACCGCGACGGGCTCGGGCAGCTTCGCCGCGCGCGCGATCGCCGCGTAGTCGGCCGCGAGCGCGCCGCCCGCGGAGTGACCCGCCACCACCGGCGTGCGCGGCCGCTCGCGCACGTGGCCGAGCGCCAGGCGCACTGCGGTGAGCACGTTACCCCAGCGCCTGCGCGGGCGGGTCGACGAACGAGTCCTGGTAGCGCGGGTAGATCACCGCGTTGCCCTCCCGCGCGAGGTGGTCGAGCCATGGCCGGTAGACGCGCGGCTGCGTCGCCCCCCACCCATGCAGGAAGACGACGACAGGGAGCGCCCGCTTGGAGTCCGGGCGGATGATCGTCGCGCTCTGCGCGCCGCGTCCGACCGTCTCGGAGACGATCGCGGGCTTCTTGCCCTCGCCGCCGCAGCCCGCAAGCAGCGAGAGCGCGACGAGCGCCGCCGCCACCCTCATGCCGGCCCGATCGCGTCCGCCGCGAGCTTGCCGCTCAGCGCGACCAGCGGCAGGCCGCCGCCCGGGTGCGTCGTCCCGCCCGCCAGCCACAGGCCTCGCACCCCGCGCACGGTGGCGGCCGGCCGCCGCAGCGTGCCGAGCCGGCCGTGCGGCGCCGCGCCGTAGATCGCGCCGGCCAGCGCGCCCGTCTCGCGCTCGAGGTCGGCCGGGGTGCGCCGCGCGACGCTCGCCACGCGGTCGCGGACCCCGAGTTGGTCGATCAGCCGCGCCTCATAGCCCGCCCAGTCCTCCGCGCCGCCACCCGCCGGAGCGTTGACCAGCACGAACCAGTTCTCCGCGTCCGCGGGCGCCTCGGCCGGGTCGGTCGCGCAGGACGCGCTGACGTAGAGCGTCGGGTCGCGCACGGGGTGGCGATGCGCGAACAGGTCGTCGAACTCGGCGTCGTAGTCGCGCGGGAAGGTCACGGCGTGGTGGGTCAGCCCGTTCGTGCGCCCGCGCAGCCCGAGCATCAGCGCGAAGCCAGAGAGTGACCGCTCGCGGGTTGGCGCGGGTGGCCGAGCGAGCAGGTCGCGCCGCACGAGCTCGGCGTCCACGTTCGCCACGACGGCCTCGGTCGGGTGTCGCCCGCCGTCGGTCTCCACGCCGCGCACCGCGCCGTCCGCGAGCACGATGCGCCGCGCCGCTGTTCTCAGCCGCAGCTCGCCTCCGAGGGCGTCCAGGCGCCGCACGAGCGCTTGCACGAGCGAGTAGAGCCCGCCACGTGGGTGCCAGGCGCCGAACGCGTGCTCGACGTACCCGGCCACCGCGAGCGCCGCGGGCGCCCGCCGCGGGTCGGCTCCCGCGTAGGTGGCGAAGCGCTCGATCACGAGCTGCAGCCGCGGGTCGCGCGCGTGCGCGCGCGCCAGCCCGCGTAAGGTCCGCCAGGGCTTGACCCGCGCGAGGTCGCGCGGATCGGGGCGCGGCTCCCCGGGCCGCGGGCGCCTGGGCGGCCACGGCGGCGGCCCGGTGAGGAACGGGACGGAGGCGCGCCACATGCCCGCGCAGGTGCCGAGAAAGCGCGTCCAGTCCGCCCCGGCGCCCGGCGACCAGGCGTCGAGCTCCGCGATCGCCCGTGGGAGATCGGCGGACATGTCGAAGCCGCTGCCGTCGGCGAAGCGGTAGCGGGTGACCGGCTCGACCCGGAGCAGCTCGAGCTCGTCGGCCAGGGGCGCTCCCGTGTCCGCGAAGAGCGCCTCGAAGACCCACGGCATGGTGAGCAGCGACGGCCCGGAATCCCACGTGAAGCCGTCCTGGCGCACCCGCCCGCACTTCCCGCCCGGCTGCTCGGCCTGCTCGAGGACCGTCACGCGGTGGCCTGCGTGGGCGAGCCGGACGGCGGCGGCGAGGCCGCCCACCCCGGCGCCGATCACCGTGACCTTCACAGCCCCAGCCGCGCGCGCAGCGCGGGCAGCGCGAAGGCCCCCATCGCCGTCGCGCCCGCGGCGGCCGCGACCGGCCGGCGCCAGAACACGGCGGAGGCGACCCCTTCGCCGATCCACGTCCATGCGTAGAGAGCCAGCGCGCCGTCGCCGTCGGCCGCCGGGTCGTCGTCGGGGTCGAGCAGCGTCCACGCGGTGAAGACCGCGAGCCCGGTCGCGAACCAGCCGAGGAAGTTCGAGGCCGGGATGCCCTCGTAGCGGCCGCCGCCAGGCCAGGACCAGTAGCCCTCGCCGGCCATGCGCGGATCCAGGTAGACGTCCCAGGCCGTCAGCGCGCCGGCCGCGAGGACGACTCGCGCCGCGCGCCGCCGCGAGATCAGCCCCGCCACCACCCACGCCGGGCGGCTCATCATCGCCCAGGCCGCCGCCGCCAGCAGCGGCACGCCGCCCAGGCGGGGGCCGAGCTTCGCCGAGTAGCTGTAGTGGCCGAACGGGCGCCCCGTCGTCACGCCCGCCAGCTCGACGCCGAAGCCGGTCGCGCCCGCCGCGACCAGCGGTGCTAGCCCGCGCCGGGCGCCGCGCGCGTCGAAGGCCTCGGCGGCCGAGGCAGCGAGCATCAGGCCCACGATGCCGCGCGTCGCCGTAGCCCGGTGGCGGTCGGGCAGCCGCGGGTAGGCGAGCTGGGCGCCGACGAGGGCGCCGAGCAGCAGGCGCGCTGGGCTCATACGGAGGAGCATGACGTGGCGGAGGCGCAGCCCTATCGCGCGAGCACGCCGCCGCGGGCCGCGAGCAGCAGCTTGCGCGAGCGGGGAACGACCGCGCGGCCGGGGCTCGCGCCGTAGCCCTCGCGCTCGATCTGGCGCAGGATCTCGCGATACATGACGGCCGCCGCGGCGACCGCCCGGCGGCCGTGGCGGAGCTGGCCGATCCCGGCGCAGCCCTGTTCGTAGAGCGCGTCGGCGCGGGCGATCTGGTCGCGCATGATGGGTTCACGCGCGCCGGGCGCGAGCGAGCCGCCGAGGCGTCGCACCGTGTCCGCGGCGAGGTAGGCGCGGCCGTTGCCGGTGTCCTCGTCCACGTCGCGCAGGATGTTCGTCCGCTGCATCGCCATCCCGAGCGCGACGGCGGCGGGGTGGGCCGTGTCCGGGTCGTCGGTCCCGAGCATGGGCGCCATCACCAGGCCGACGGTGCCTGCCACCTGGTAGCAGTAGCGATCGAGGTCGTCCTCCGTGCGGAGCGGGGCGCCCGCGAGGTCGTGGCGCATGCCGGCGCAGAAGTCGCGCAGCGCGTCCGCGCGGGATCGGGTGGCGCCGGGCGCAGGTCGTAGAGGATCGTCGTCTCGAGCGTCGCGGGTGCGACGGCGCCCACTGCACCAGGCCTCGACGGCGGCGATGCGCTCGGCGGCCTCGGGCTGGCCTTCGTCTACGAGGTCGTCGAGGGTGCGAAAGACGAGGTAGAGCAGATAGACGTCATCGCGGAGTCCCGCGGCAGCAGCCGGCAGGCGAGCGAGAAGGTCCGCGCGACGCGCTTGGTGGTGCCGCGGGCCTCGGCGATCAGCGGCGCCGACACGCTCATGCCCTCGCCGCCACGGCGCGCCGGCCGGGGACGCCCACATCCCCCGCGACGAGCTCTGTCGTGACGCGCGCGCCCAGCAGCACCCCGGGGATCCCGGCCCCCGGGTGGGTGCCGCCGCCGACGTGGTACATGCCTGCGACGTGCCGGTCGCGGTTGGGCTGGCGGAAGTAGGCGGACTGGTGCAGCGCGGGCTCGACGGCGAAGGCGTTGCCCCAGGCGGCCCCGAGCTGCCGCTCGAAGTCCACGGGGGTCATCCGGTGCTCCACGCGCACCGACGCGTCGAGCCCGGTGAGCCCGAAGGTCGTGCTCGAAGTCGGCCATGAGCGCGTCGCGCAGCCCGTCCGCCGGCGTCGTCCCAGTCGATGCCCGGCCCGCAGGTTCGGCACCGGGAGGAGCGCGTACAGGGAGTCGCCACCTGGGCGGCGCCATCCCCGGCTCGGTCCGCGACGGGGCGTGCACGTAGGTCGAGTACGTGCTCGGGGAGGGCCTTGCCGCGCGTGACCGTGCGGATGAACTTGCGGTAGCCCGAGCCGACGAGCAGCGTGTGGTGCCGGAGCTTCTCGAACGTGCCGGTCCGTCCCGACGTAGAGCAGGAAGCAGGACATGGTCGGCCGGAGCCGGCGCCGCTGCGCGGCGCCGGCCGAGCAGCTCATGGGTGCGGAGCACGTCGCCGTTGGAGACGACGACGTCGGCGGCGATGCGCTCGCCCCCGCGCAGGCGCACGCCCGTGACCCGGCCGCCCTGCTGCTCGATGCGCTCGACCCCGTCGCCGCAGCGGACGTCGAGCGTGCGCGCCAGCGCCTCCACGAGGGCGTAGACGCCGCCGTCGGTGTACCAGCCCCCGTCGAGCACCTGCAGGTAGACGAGGGCGGCGTAGATCGCGGGCACGCGGTAGGGGTCGCCGCCGATAAACAGCGAGTGGAAGGAGAACGCCTCGCGGACGCGCTCGTGCTCGAAGTAGCGTGAGCACGAAGCGGTGCAGCGGGCGCACGGCGCCCAGCCGCACCATGTCGGGCACGAGCGCCGCAAAGTCGCTTGGCGCCGAGAAAGGGCCGTGTGCCGGCGTCGACCAGACCCCCGCTCGTAGATCGGCTTCAACGCGGCGAGGAACGCGTCGAGCGCGCCGCGCATCGCGCGTGGAGAAGCGTGGCGATCTCCTCCTTCAGTCGCGCCGGATCGTCCGCGAAGTCGAAGTGCCGGTCGTCGCCGGCCCAGAAGATCCGGTAGAGCGGGTCGAGCCGCCGCATCGTGACCTCGGAGTGAAGGTCCAAGCCACCCGCGGCGAAGGTTTCCTCGAGCACCCAGGGCATCGTGATCAGCGACGGGCCCATGTCCCACGTGTAGCCCTGGTCGCGCAGCTGGTAGGCCCGCCCGCCGGGACGCTCGCGCTGCTCGACGACGGTTACGTCGTGGCCCATGCCCTGCAGGCGAAGCGCGGCGCGCGAGGCCGCCGAGGCCGGCGCCGACGACGACGACCTTCACGCGATCACGTGCTCTCCGCCGAGCTCGCGCGAGGCCGAAGCCCCGGCGGCCCAGGTTGCGATCCGCAGCTGCTCGACCAGCGTACGGAGCGCCTCGTCGAGCCGGTCGGCCTGAGCGGCCAGCAGCAGCGGGCGGGCGAGCCCGGCGGCTCTCGCGCCGAGTGCGAGGCACTTCGCGGCCTCCACGCCATCGTGCACGCCGCCGGAGGCGATCACCGGCAGGCCTTCGGCCACTGCGACCGCGCCGCGCACAGCGTTCGCGGTCGGCACGCCCCAGTCTCCGAAGGCCGCCGCGAGGCCCTCGGCGCCCGGGGTCCGCCGCCCCTCGATGAGAGCCCAGTTCGTCCCGCCTGCACCGGCGACGTCGACCGCGGCCACCCCGGCGTCGCGCAGCTGCACAACGTCCGCGGGGGAGAGCCCGAACCCGACCTCCTTGACCACGACGGGCCGGGGCGCCAGTCGTGCGACCGCCCCCGCGATGCCCGCGAGCACCCCGCTGAAGTCCGGCTGTCCCTCAGGCTGAACCGCTTCCTGGAGCGGGTTGAGGTGGATGGAGAGGCCGTCGGCGTCGAGCAGCGCGACGAGGCGCTCTGCGCGCTCAGGCCCCGCCGGGCCGCGGATCTGCGCCGCCCCGAGGTTCGCGAGCAACAACGGTGGACGCTCGGCGCGATCAGGACGATAGGTGCGCAGGAGCTCGGGGTCCTCCAGCAGCCGCCGGCCCGATCCCAGCACCAGCGCGATCTGCCACCGCGCCGCCGCATGCGTCAGCCGCGCGTTGAGCTCAGCCGCCTCCGGGGTCCCGCCCGTCATGGCGGAGACGACGAGCGGCGCCTCCAGCCAGGCGCCGAGCAGCTCGGTCCGGAGACTGACCTCGGAGAGCGCGCGCTCGGGCAAAGCCCGGTGGCGCAGCCGGACACAATCCAGCCCGGTCCCGCGGCCGTGCTCCACCCCGGAGCCCGCGGCAATCCGCAGGTGGTCGGCCTTGCGCGCGGCTTCTGCAGGGGAAAGGGGGCGGCGGGTCGGTGACACCTACACCCGGTACGGAGCAAGCTCCCGGGCGGACGAACCCTCCCCCGGGCCTTCGCCGAGTCTCCGCGCAGCAGGGTGTCTTCGCCCAGACGGCCGCCTGACCAGGCGGCAGCTGCCTTATACCGCGCGGATTATGATCCCGCTGCGCCTTGGCTCTACAGCAGGGGTTGAGCGCCCTGGGGGACACGAAAAGGGACATGTCTGCACTGAGTTCGCGCTGTGTAGCTCGCTGTCGCTTGCGGGTGCGAGGAGAAGCGCCGGCGTCCCTGGCCTAGCTGTCGCTTTGCATGGAAAGCAGCAGTCTCGGCGAGCTGGCCGCTGTCGCCGGCGGAGGATAGGCATCGCTCTGGCACACACACACAGCGCGCGGCCGGGCGGAGTACGCGACCGCCGCGCGATAACCCGGTGCTGGTCACCGGCGCGGTTGTCGTGCGTCGGCGGAGGCATCAAGTTTCGGGCGTGGGCGGCCTCCGCGTCGGGGGGCAGCGGTGATGGTGTCGACGTCATGTGGCCGGTCCTTGCCGGCCGAGGCGTGTGCGGAGCCCGTCGAGGACGACGTCGAGGCCGGCGTGGAAGTCACCCGGGTCGCTCATGAGGTCGATCGCTGCGTCGAGGTGGGGCGATGGCGGTTGGTTCGTGCCGAGGTGAGTGAGGGCGGCGTCTCGCAGGGCGTTGTGGTCGGAGGCTGGCGGCACGCCGGCTTCGACGACCGCGTAGCCGAGCACATAGGAGAAGACCGCGTTGACTCCGGCGGCGGCGTCGCGTGCGCTCGCGCCGGCGCGGACGAGGAGCGCAACGGTGTCGGCGGCGACCAGCAGGGTTGTCGGCGTCACGGGCGCGGCGGCGAGAGCCGGCAGAAGGGCGGGACGAGCGGCGAAGCGCTCGCGGACCTGCTCGGCGAGCCGGCGCATTTGCGGCTCCCAACTCAGGTCGAGGTCGATCGGGTCGAGCGCAACAAGCAGGCGGTCGCACATCACGCCCAAGAGCTCGTTCTTGTCGCGGACGTGGCGGTAGACGGCCATCGGGTCGACGTGGAGTTCGTGCGCGAGCGCCCGCATCGTTAGGCCTTGCAAGCCGGCGCGGTCGACAAGGTCGAGCGCCGCCTCGACGATCTGGTCGCGTGACAGCCGCGGGGGACGGCCGCGCCGGGGCTTCCGCTCGGTCGGCATCAGTCTTTCAGTCTACGCCGTAGACGAACCGCACTACACGCGCTACCGTTCTGTCTACGTCGTAGACAAAAGACCGGAGTGGACATGGAAAAGGGACCGAAGAACCGCTGGCTCGTCCTCGCTGTACTGGCGTCGAGTTTGCTCGTGGTGGCGCTCGACGCGACGATCCTCAACGTCGCGCTGCCGACGCTCGCCGCGGACCTCGAGCCGACCTCGACCGAGCTGCTGTGGATCGTCGACGCCTACGGGCTCGTCCTCGCGGGCTTGCTTATTGCGATGTCAGGTCTAGGCGACCGCGTCGGCCGCCGCCGGCTCCTCGTCATCGGTCTCGGAGCGTTCGCCGGCGCCGCGACGCTCGCGGCGTTCGCGAACTCACCAGAGCAGCTGATCGCCGCCCGCGTCCTGCTCGGCGTCGGCGGCGCGATGATCATGCCGTCGACGATCACGCTCCTACGCACCGTCTTTCTCGACGATCGCGAGCGCGCGATCGCGGTTGGAGTCTGGACGGCAATCGCCGCCGGCGGCTTCGCCGTCGGCCCCGTCATCGGCGGCGCGCTGCTTGAAGTCCTCGACTGGCCGTGGGTCTTCGGCCTCCAAGTGCCGGTCGTGCTGCTGGCGATCGTCGCCGTGCTGCGACTGGTGCCCGAGTGGCGAACTGCCGACCCAGGCCCTTGGGACCCGATCGGCGTCGCGCTCTCGATCACCGGCATGGTCGCGCTCGTCTGGGGCATCAAGGAAGCAAGCAAGCACGGCTTCGGCGACGCGGAGGCACTCGGAACGCTCGCCCTCGGCGCCGGCTCCCTGACCACCTTCGTCCGCCGTCAGCGCAAGCTCACCCACCCGCTACTCGACATCGCGCTCTTCGGGGACCGCCGCTTCTCAGCGTCCGCCGTTGCCGTCCTCGCGGTCTTCTTCGGCTTCGGCGGCCTGCTGCTGCTGCTCACGCAGTTCTTCCAGATCGTCCAGGGCCACGGGCCGCTCGAGGCGGGCCTGCGGCTGCTGCCGCTGGCACTCGCCGCGGGCATCGCCTCGCCGTTCACCGACGCCGCTGTCCGACGGATCGGCGCACACGTGGTCGTGGGAGGCGGCTTCGCGATCGTCGCCGGCGCCTTCGCCGCGCTCTACGGCCTCGACGCCCATACCCCGTACTCGCTCATCGCCGTTTGCCTCGCCGCGCTCGGAGCGGGCGCGGGCATCGCGTCGACCGCCGCCTCGGCGGTCATCCTGTCAAGCGCGCCGCCTGAGCGCGCAGGGGGCGCCGTCGCCGTACAGGAAACCGCCTACGAGCTCGGCGGCGCGCTAGGCGTCGCAATCCTCGGATCGGTCATGACCGCACGCTACCGGGCCGAACTCGACAGCCTGGCCGGCCTGCCCACCGAGGCGCGCGAAAGCCTCCCGGCGGCAGCCGAAATCGCAACCCGCGCGGGCGGCGAGGCTGGCGCGATAATCCTCGGAGCGGCGCAGCAGGCGTTTCTCGACGGCCTCAGCGTGACGCTCGTCGTCGCTGCGGCGGTCACCGCGGCCATCGCGGTGGCCGCGCTGGCGTTCATGCCGCGCGATCGCGCCCTCGGAGCGGCTCCCACACCCGCAGAGGCCTGAGCATCGTGCTCAGCGACAACGGCGCACTACCGCTCCGAGGCCGCAGCGGCGCGCTAGGGGAAAGCCCCCGTCGCGCGTCAAGTCGTGTCTCCGACCATTAGGTCGTCCACCTCGACGAGCAGGTCCAGGAGAAGGATCCGTGTCTCCTCGAGCGTGGCGCTCCAGGCGGCTCGGAGGAGCGCGTTCGCGAGATCTCGTCTCTCGGAGGGCGAAAGACCTTCTACTTCGATGCGCAGCGCCCTCACGGCAGGACTCCCCGGTGCTCGAGCAGGGACGGCATTTCACTCATGAAGAGCATCAGCGACTACTTCTGGCCCCGGCTCATGGGAGTTCGCCGAGTCGGATGCGCGCGCGAGCTTTGCACAGGTGCTTGTTGACATTGGTGTAGGTGCGGCCTCCGGTCATCTGGGCGATCTCGCGGCGGCCCGTCAGCGCGGCGGGCCTACTCGGGCCCAGCGCGTCACCTAAGCGAGCGCCCTGTCGACGCGAAGCGCACAGACTCCTCCTTCATCTAGCCGAATTTCGCGTTGTGCTCGCTGCCGCCGCAGCGTTTGGCCGGGCGGGCGAGCAGCGGTAGCGTCCGCCGGGCAGCCGTAACCGAGTGTGAGGGGGGGCCCGATGGCCCGGTCGCCGAACTCCGTCGTCGTGACGCTGGTAGCGCTGGTGTTGATGCTGGCTGCGTGGCCGGGTGCGGCGAGAGCCGATCGTGCGACTGTGGTCGGTCGCGGCGAATCGATCCAGGCTGCCGTCGACGCTGCCAATCCGGGCGACACGATCCTGGTGTTCGGCACGCATCGTGAGAATGTGGCGATTCAGACCGACGGGCTGACCTTGCGTGGGGTGGGTGCCGTGATCTTGCCGCCGGCCAGGCCGGCGCCGCAGGCCTGCTTCGATCCCACGGAGGTCGGCGAGGCGGTGCACGGTGTCTGCGTGATCGGCGACGTCGACTTCGACACGGGCGAGATCTCCCGCTACGTCGAGCGCGTCACGGTCCGCGGCTTCACGATCCGCAACTTCGTCGGCACCGGGCTGCTTGCCGTTGCCGCCCGCGACACCACGTTCAAGGGCAACGCCGCGCAGAACAACACGGACGACGGAATCGGGTCGGCGAACTCGATCGGCACGCGCGTGCTGTCCAATCGAGTGTCTAGCAGCCGGTTTGGCATCCGCGTCTTCAGCGCGCTCGGCGGGAGGATCGTCGGCAACTCGCTGCACAACAACTGCGTCGGCGTGATCGCGCTCGCGTCCCCATTCGGTGCGGCGGGCGAGTTCCGGATGACCGGCAACGTCGTCCGTCACAACACGAGGCCATGTGCGGCCGACGACGACTTCGATGCGTTGTCGGGCATCGGCATCGGACTGCTCGGCGCGACGGGCACGACGATCGTCGGCAACCTCATCAGCGGCAACGTGCCCGGCGGCGAGACCGTCGCCAGTGGCGGCGTGGTCGCGCTTGGGAGTCCCGATGGCACGCCGCTGAGCGACAATCGCGTCAGGGGGAACGTCATTCTCGGCAACGAACCGGATCTCTTCTGGGACCAGACCGGGACCGGGAACGTGTTCGGGCCCAATGTCTGCCAGACAAGCGATCCGTCGGGGCTGTGCCGCTGAGCCAGCCGGGCGGCGAATTTGCGACGGCCGGCGGGTTAGCGCCCGTAGGCGCCATGGAGGAACCCGACCGCGCCGTGCTCCCCGTCAACTGAGCTGGTGTTGAGGCCGGTGGTGCGGCGTGAGTCCGCGCGGTCAGCATGAGGATCACGCCATCGCCAGCAGGATCAACAAGGTCTCGCGCCGGACGGCGCGGATGCCTCGTCCCGGGCGCCGGAGTACGGGTGCGGGCGGCAGCGAAGTCGGCGGTCCTCATGGCCGGCAGCCTTGCCGCCGGCGGCTCGCGCGCCGCTGGGGGCCTCGCGGCATCCTCGGGTATCGCTCGATGGCGTCTTCAGCGTGCCGCGGTCCGTACCTCGTATGGCATCTCAGCCGCGAGCACGGTGCCGCCACCGACCGGGCTGTCCACGCGCAGGCGTCCGCCGACCGCCGCGACGCGGTCCTCGAGTCCGCGCAGCCCCGAGCCACGAGCGGTGTCCGCGCCGCCGATCCCGTCGTCTGAGACCTCGATGACCGCGAGCGAATCCGCGCGGAACACCCGGACCGACGCCCGCGACGCCTCGGCGTACTTGCCGACGTTGGCCAGCGCCTCGCAGACGACGAAGTACGCCGCGAGCTCGATCGCCGCCGGCAGCCGCTCGTCGAGACCGAACGAGACGGTCACCGGCGTCCGCGACCGCGTCGCGAGAGAGTCGAGCGCCACCTCCAGCCCGTGCTCGAGCACGGCGGGATGGATCCCGCGCGCGAGCTCGCGCAGCTCGGCGAGCGACTCGGACACCTCCCCGCGCGCGGCGGCTAGGAGCCCTACCGCGGCCTCCGGGTCCTCGCGGATGCGGTCCTCGGTCAGCCGCAGCGCGATCGCGAGCGAGACGAGCCGCTGCTGCGCGCCGTCGTGCAGGTCGCGCTCGATGCGCCGCCGCGCCTCATCGCCGGCCGCGACCAGGCGTGCCCGCGAACCGGCGAGCTCCTCGACGCGCGACTCGAGCTCCGCCTGCAGCCGCTCGCGCTCGAGCGCCACGTTGGCGGCCGCGCAGACGACCTCGAGCAGCTCCGGCTCGTAGGCCAGCGCGGCATCGTGGACCAGCGCCGCGACGTGGTCGCCGTCGTGGTCGATCGGGGTTACCGCGCGGCGCGGGTCATCCGTCGGCAGCGTCAGCGGCCTGCCGCTCGCATCGACATAGCACTCAAACCCCGGCAGCCAATAGACGAGCTCGAGCGACGGGTCATGGAGGGCACCGGACAGCAGCTCGCCGAGCCGCTCCGTATCCGGCGCCTGCTGCAGCCTGACCACAAGGTCGGCCATGCCGGCACGCGCCAGTTGCGCCCGCAGGATGCCGATCAAAAACGCGAGCGGAATCGACACAAGCACGATCACCGTCACCTCGTCGCCGGCGCGCATGAACTCGCCCGAGATCGACCGGTAATACGCCTGCACGGCGAGCACGAGCACGGCGAGCGAGCCGGCGAGCGTCGGCATCAGCAGCCGCCGCAGCGGCGGCGCGGCATGCAGCCAGCGCGAGACGCCCACGATCGCGAGCGCCAGCCCCATCGTGGCGTTGAAGCCGGTCTGGTAGCGGTCGATCGCGTCAGCGAGGCCGGCGTCGGCCGAGATCAGCAGCGCCGTCTCGGGAACCGGCCGGAAGAACAGCCAGATCACCTGGACGAGCCCGGTGCCGATCACGAACCCGGCGATGATCAGCTTGTCGAGCCGCGCCGAGATGCGGCCGCTCGGGAACCCGAGGACCAGCGCGGCGAGCGAGACCAGCCACCAATTCGCGATCACCTCGCTGAGCGTGTAGGAGACCTCGGCCACCAGCGGCACCGCCTGGAACAGGAAGCCGGTCAGCGTCATCAGCTGGCCGGTTCGGTTATCCGGCCTACGCTGCCACGCGATCAGCCCGCAGAAGATGAACGAGCCGCCGATCGAGCCGCCGATCACCTGCATCGCCGTGACCTCGCCCTCGCCGCCGAACAAAATCACGAAGCCCGCGACCACGGCGGCGATTCCGACCGGCCAGAGCACAACAGGCAGCCACGAGGTCCGCCTCACACGCCGATGCTCTCACCCTGCCGCTGGCGCGACAAGTAGACCAGGACCGCGAGGATCCGGCGGTAGGCGTCCTCCCCGCACGGCAAGCCTGGCAAAGACTGCCCCGACGTGCTTGCGGACGGCGGGCTTAGTGATCACGAACCGCTCGCCGATCGCCTTGTTCGACACTGTTGCCGCGCGCGGACGTCAGCTGAACATGTGAGAGAGAAGCAGGAGCAGGGGCCTGCGCCGCACCGCTCTTGCTGTGGACGAGCGGCGAGTGCGCCGCGCGACCCAGTGCGGACGCCTGCTTTGCCGTGGGGTGCAGGCCTCAGAGAGCGGGTATCCGACGCGCCCGGTGCTCGTCCGAGGCAGGCGTGTCCGACTCGAGGCGTCGGCGCCTGCTCGCAAGGGAGAAGCGGGCGTCCACACCCCGACGGTTCCTGACGGGCACCCGGGGGCGGGTGAAATGAGCGATCCTGCGGCGGTCGCTTGCTGCGGCCCGCGTTTCGCTTTGTGCCCTTGAGCCCGCTCAAAGTCTGGCGTGGGAGCCTCGCCGGGAACCCGGATTGGTGCCTTGAGCCCGCCCTTGAGTCCTACGTCCGTGAGTAGGGCGCCTGCAGTAAGCGTGCTCGCGGGCGGTGGCGTGATCGGTCCTGAGTCAGAAACTCCCGCTTGGTGCCGAGAGGCGTACGCCGAGCTTCTTCCCGATGTGCCCAATGTTGGGTGTGAGGGCAATCGCCGGCGGGGCTCCCCGCCGACGCAGACGCCGCTGAGGCCGTGCTCGATGAGCATTCGTGTGACCGCTACGCGGTAGAGGCGTCAGGCGGGTTGCCGGGACCTGGGCTTCCTTTGTGGGGCGAGCTCGCGCTCGACGTCGTCGAGGAGTTCCTCGTGCAGCTCGAGGAAGCGGCGCAGAAACCCGGTGACGAGCCGCAGGTATTTCTCGCGGTGCGGGAGGTCGGCTGCGCGGCGCTCGGCGTCTTGGAGGCGCGCGGCGATGTCGGCGAGGTCGTCGCGCAGGGTGGCCATGCTCTCGCGCGTGACCTCCTCGCCGACGAGGTCGCAGATGAGCAGGCGCAGGAGTGCGTCGCTCTTGAGCGGCGTGAAGGCGACGGAGTTGCGCGCGTACTCGCGCAGCGCGTCGAGTCCCTTGTCGGTGAGCGTGTAGACGGTGCGCTCGCGGGTCTTGCCGGGCTCCTTGCGGGCCTCGAGGTAGCCGAGGTTCGCGAGGCGCTTGGGCTCGGTGTAGTACTGGCTCTCGCCGGCCCAGGCGAGCATCCGGCCGCGCTGCGCCATGCGCAGCAGGTCGTGCGGGCCGGCGCCATCGCGGCCGACGAGGCCCAGGATCTCGATGGCGAAGAGGCTAAGTTCGGTGGTGGCCATGTAACGGACAGGCTCCTCGCTTGACAAGGCTACAGTTCATAGCTTACCGTAGCTATGGTCCATAGGCTAGTGAGAGGAATGGACATGACATCGACCGCCGTCACAGGCAGCGCCGAACGCTGGGGGGCGCTGTGGGGCGCACGCCCCGCGGACTGGGCGCTGAGCGAGGACCAGCAGGTGCCGACCTACGCGGAGGCGCTGAGGCGTGTCGGGCTCGAGCCGGCGCAGCTGGTGCTCGACATCGGCTGCGGCGTCGGGGCGTTCCTGCGCCTCGTCACGGACGGCGACGCGCGCGCGTTCGGCTTGGACGCCTCCGACGCGCTGCTCGACGTCGCTCGCCAGCGCCTGCCGGACGCCGATCTTCGGGTCGGCGAGATGGAGGCGCTGCCCTACGAGGACGACACGTTCGACCTCGTCACCGGCTTCAACTCGTTCTTCTTCGCTAACGACATCATCGCCGCGCTTCGCGAGGCCGGCCGTGTCGCCAAGCCGGGGGCCCCGATCGTCATCCAGGTCTGGGGCCCTCACGAGGGCAACGACCTCGAGGCGGTGAAGACGATCATCAGGCCGTACTTCCCGCCTCGCCCAGCGGACGCGCCCCCAGAGCCCGACTACTCCAAGCCCGGCGTGCTCGAGGACATCGCCGGCAAGGCCGGCCTCGAACTCGAGAGCACGTTCGACAGCACCTGGTCCTACGAGTTCCCCGACGAGGAGGCCGTCCGGCGCGCGCTCATCGCACCCGCCGGGATCGCGGTCCTCGTCGGTCCCGACCACGAGAACGAGGTCAAGGACGCGATCGTCGAAGGACTCGCGACGCATCGCGCCCCTGATGGGACTTACCGGCTTCAGAACACCTTCCACTCCCTCATCGCCCGCGCACGATGAGCTACTACGCCGTCATCCGACAAGCCGGCCCGGGCTGGAACGAGGGTGGAATCGCCGCGCAGCCGGACGTCGCCGACCACGCCGCGTTCATGAACGACCTCGCCGACGAAGGCTTCGTCCTCTTCGCCGGGCCGCTCGCCGGAAGCGAGAACGCGCGCCTGCGCGCCCTGCTGATCGTAGACACCAACAGCGAAAACGCGATCCGCGACCGCCTCGCCGACGACCCCTGGGCGCGCACGAACCGCCTCGCGATAACGCGCATCGAGCCCTGGAACCTAATCGTCGGAGCGGAGCGGCTCGCAGCGCTCGCAAGTTGAGAGAGGAGACCGAGCGACCGCTCCCCGTTCGAGTTGAGCTGGACTCCGTTGGGCGGCGAGCGTCTCACGGGGTCGGGTCAGACGCCCGCATCGGGCCGCAGAGGACGCGCGAGCCGATCTACGATCGCGGTGCTCGAGCGGGCCGTGCGCGCGCCCTCGGCAACCGGGCGGCTTGGCGAACAAGCGATCCGATCCCCTTTGATGAGATCCAACTGCGCTCTCCGAACGGAGGACCGTGACATGAACACCACCAAGCACCACGAGGGCTGGGCGCTGCGGGAGTCCGGCCCGGCCGACGCAGATCACGCGGTGCTATTGCTCGCGGGAGCCCTCGTCACGGCGACGTACTACGAGGACGTGCTGGCAGAGCCGAGGCTGAAGGAGGCGTCGGCCCGCTTCGTGGCTGCGACGCTGCCGGGACACGGCGGCACTCAGCCTCCGGAGGATCTCAGCATGGACAACTACGCGAGGCTCGCGGGCAAGCTCGCCGCCGACTTCCGCTGCGACGCTGTGGTCGGCCATAGCCTGGGCGCCAACGTGGCAATCGAGATGCTCGCCGCGGGCCACTTCTCCGGGTCGCTGGTGCTGCTTGCGCCGAGCTTCTCACGCGAGGACGAGTCCAAGTTTCCGCGCGCGCTTGATCGCATCAGCCGCGTGCTCGGGCATCTGCCCTATGCGGCGATGCTAAAGGTGATCGGGCCAGCGATGAAGAGCAGCTTGCCGCCGGATCGCAGCAATTCGCTGATCGCGGAGATGAAGAGGAACGATCCGCGCTTCCTGCAACGCCAGACCCGCCGTTACCTCGACTACCTGGACCGCCACGGCTCGCTGGTCTCCCGCCTGTGCGATACGGGCGCCCGGGCGTGCGTCGTGTTCGGCGAGCGCGACGACGTCGGACTAGCCGACGACGAACGGCGCGCGCTCGAGGCGTGCCCTCACGTGGCCGTCGTCACGATCCCCAACGCGGGTCACTTCACGCTCAACGAGGAGCCCGGTCGGATCGCTGAACTGATCATCCAGATGGTCTCCGCGGACGCGGCGCGCTGACAACGAGTCGGACACGCGCGACGCAGAGTGTCGCTCTCGCCCGGATGCGGTCGTCTCCACCGACGCCTACGAGGCGCCTGTTCGGGACGAGCCGCGAGCGTCTCGGGCGGCTATCGACTCACGCCTGCTCTCGTCGACGATTGCGAAAGCGCGCAGCTTGTTGAGCATCACGACCGGAGCTCGTCCTTTGCGAGCGTGGGCGCGACGGTTGCTCGGACGCTCGCTGTCCCCCGGTACCAGTAGTCAGCCAGCCCGCGCGGCGCGAACCGCCCCGGTGTTGAGCCGAGTCAGGCGCCGTTTACCGCGGGCCGGTGATCCGGGGTCGGCAGCCGGAGCGAGACGGCGCTGATATTCGCGCCTGGCGGCGCGTGGATCGGTACGGTCGCGTCAAGCTAATCGTGGAGGTTGCTGCCGTGTATGTACGTGTCGTCAGGTTCAGTGATGTGAGCGCCGAGCGAATCGAAGGGCTGCGGGCCCGCATCGAGGAGTCCGACGGACCGCCGCCCGGCATCCCCACCACCGGCCTGAAGGTGCTCTACGACGGAGAACAGGGAACCGCCGTGGTGCTCCAGTACTTCGCGACCGCGGAGGACATGGACGCTGGCGCCCAGGCGTTCGGCGCGATGGACGCGGCCGAGACGCCGGGAACGCGCGCCTCCGTGGACATGTGCGAGCTCGAGCTCGAGCTCGAGGCGTCTTGACGCTGGGCTAGCTCGTCGAGCCCACGCGGCGATCGCGTGGCCGATCTGCGTGCAGGACAGCAGGCGTCCCAGAGCTCCGGGAATCGTCAGCGAGTTCGAAACACCGACAGCCCGAGCCGCGGCGGGTCGCGCGCATCAGCTCTGCTAGGCGCGAGTGCCATCTCACGAAGGTTCATGTGCGAGCCTCCACCGCGCGGGCGTAGTGTTGGCGGCCACGGAGCCCCCCGTGAACCACCCGCCGCGCGATTCCCCGACCACCGTCGAGCAGTTGCTCGCCGCAGCCCGCGGTCAGCTCGCCCGGTTGAGCCCACGGGAGGCCGATGCCGCGATGCGCGACGGCGCGAAGCTGGTCGACATCCGCTCCGACCGCCAGCGTGCCGCTGACGGCACGATCCCGGGCGCGTACTTCGTGCCCCGCAACGTGCTCGAATGGCGCCTCGACCCCGCGTGCGCTCACCGCGACGCTGAGCTCGCCCGAAGCGACGCCGCGCTGATCCTGATCTGCGACGAGGGCTATCAATCCAGCCTCGCCGCCGCCACGGTCCGACGATTCGGCGAGCGTCCGGTCACAGACGTCGTCGGCGGATTCCGCGCGTGGAGAGCCGCGGGGCTCCCCGTCCGGTCAAAGTAGCCGCGCGGCGTGGCGATCTCGACCGGACGCCGTTGGTCTGAGATGCTCAGTGGCCTGGTCCCGACTGGAGGGCGGCGATGAAGATCACGTACTTCGTCAGCGCGGGCGTGGGCGACGCGACGCGCGCGTCGATCCCGCTGCATCTGGCGGCCAACGGCTCGGTCGAGGTGGGGCAGGAGACGTCGATCATCCTCGGCGGCGACGCCGCAGAGTTGCTGCTGGGCGACAACCTGCAGACGCTGGAGGGCGTGGGCGTGCCGCCCGCGCGCGAGCTGCTTGCCAAGCTCCGGGACCACGCGGTCCCGGTGTTTGTCTGAAAGGGCTGCGCCGTCGCCCGTGGGGCGAACGACGAGGACCTGGAGAAGGTCAACGGCAGCTGGGTGACCCCGCCTGATGTGGCGCGGCTCTTTGGCGAGAGTGACCGCGTCGCGACCTTCTGAGCGGCTTGTCTAGCATCGGTCCCGGTAGAGCCGTTGTGGACGGCGGTTGCCGCGCGCGTGGCGCGGCTGCTGTCTGCTAGCCGTCTGGCCGGGAGAGCCCTCAGCCGAGCCGGGCCGCCCACCGGCCCCCTGCCGACGATTCTCTGGCGAGGACGGGAGAAGGCTTGAACCCTGTGCCGATGACATTGATGCCGCGCGACGCCTCCCAGGCGATCTCCGGGAGTGTGAGGATGGCCTGAGTCGCGGAGGTCTGCTCCCAGGCGCCGAACAGCACGAAGATCGCCCCGACGACGGTGAGGGGGCCGCCGATGAGGCCCAGCAGGGCCATGCGGTTGCGGAACGAGGCCGGACCGGTACATCAGGTAGCCGAGCAGCAGGCCGTTCCCGAGCCCCGCGCAGACAGGCGGGCCCGAGCAGGAACGTCCCGTCTTTGATCGCCACGAGCGCCCTGCCCATCGCGTCGAGCGTGGCCGGATCCGAGTTGGCGGCTCCCGCCAGGTCCTCCCGCAACGTCACGACGGCAAGGAGGCTCATGAGGCCGACGACGATGACGGTCGAATCAAGGACGCGAGTGGCGACATGAGCCGGACGCTGCTGACAAGCCGACCGCCGCGCCCAATTCAAGCGGCGCTGCCACCGCACCGGCCACCTCGCTTGCAACGCGACCCCCGCGAGCGCGAGGATCTCATGGTCAATCGAGGAGAGGACCTGCCGTGGCTGGTGTGGAAACACGCGACTTCGATTCGCCTGATGAGACGCGGACGCCGGACAAGACGCAGGTGGATGTGGTGCGCATCGGCGCGACGACGGTCGGGCGGTTCGCGTTTGAGCCGGGGTGGCGGTGGTCGGAATGCGTCAAGCCCGTCGCTGGAACCGAGAGTTGCCAGGCTCGCCACGTCGGCGTTGCCCACTCCGGCCGGATCGGCGTCCAGCACGAGGACGGCACCGAGGTCGAGATCGGCCCGGGCGAGGCGTATGTCATCGAGCCCGGCCACGACGCGTGGGTCGTCGGCGACGAGCGGTTCGTCGGGTTCGAGTTCGAACAGCGAGCGGCGGAGGAATACGCCAAGGGCTGAACGGTCGTCTCAGCGTCCACGGGTCGCCGATGTTGAGCCAGCAGCTCGGCATTCAGGACAGTCGGAACTCGTCCCGAGCGTGAGCGGCGGCAAGCGACTGTGGGCAGGATTCAGCTCGCGGGCGCGCGGCGACAGTCCTTGCCGCCCACCTGGACGACTCGCAGCGCCAGGTCGGCGCCCGGGTGCTCCTCGCCCGGTGCCGGGAAGAGGGCGCACTCCGCAGGGGTCACGCAGCCACATTCCTGCGCGACTTCGAGCCACCCCTTCATCGCCTTGGTGCGCTCGAGGAGCGCCTCGACCTCGCCGAGCTTCTGGCTCGAGAGCGAGCGCATCGGCTCGCCGAGGCCGTCGGCCCCGTCGATCAGCTCCTTGATCTCGCGCAGTTTGAAGCCGGCGCTCTGGGCGACGCCGATGAACCCGAGCTTGCCCAGCACATCCGCGTCGTAGCGCCTCTGGCCCCCCGAACGATCGGGCTTGGGAAGCAGGCCGATCCGCTCGTAGTAGCGGATCGAGGACGTCGCCACTCCGGCGCGTCGCGCCACCTCGCCGATCGTCAGCTCCGGGAATCCATCCATCCTGAATGAGGCCCTTGACTTGAACCGCGCTTCAAGGCCGATGGTAGTCCGCGAACGGTCCAACCGACAAGACCCGAGGAGGTAGACAGATGACCGTCAAGACCCGCACATCGTTCGATCTCGAGGCGTTCAGACGCGGCTATGAGGAGTGGGACATCGACGCCCTGCTCGCGCTCTACGCCGACGACGTCGAGCTGATCCAGATCGACCGCGACAACCCGCCGAGCGCCCCGCGCGTTCGGCACGGCAAGGAAATGTTCAAGGGCATGTTCGAGCACTGCGCATCCGCCGGCGTCAAAGCGACGGTGGAGAACGCAGTTGCGGGAGAGCATCGCGCCGCCGCCACCGTCACCTGCGAGTTCCCGGGTGGCCGCAAGGTCGTCGCGAACGGGATCTTCGAGCTCAAGGATGCTCGCATCGTCCGCGAGCGGCAAGTCCTGTCAGGCGATCCGAAGTAGCAAGCCGACCACTTGCGTGCGCCGACGACGCACGCGGCGTGAGTACCCCCCAACCGACCGAACAGGAGGTAGGCAATGCCGAAGGCATCGAAGGAAACGGCGTCTGCGCATGAGACGCTCGATGGCTACGAAGGCCACTTCGAGCACTTCGCAGACGGCTGGACCGTGGGTTTCGAGACCTACACGCAGGACGCGGATCTGTCCCCGTTGTTCAAGGGGCTCACGAATGACGAGTGCCAGTGCGAGCACATGGGCTACGTGATCAAGGGAAGGGTCGCGTTTCGCTCAGGCGACACCGAGGAGGTGTTCCAGGGCGGCGACGCGTACTACGTCGGCCCAGGCCACACCCCGATCCTCTACGCCGGCACCGAGGTGGTGGAGTTCAGCCCCACCGAGGAGCTCGGCCGGACCATGGAGGTCGTGACCAAGAACCTGGAGGAAATGGAGCCCGCGTCCTCCTGAGGAGCAGCCCGGGCGCCCGCATCTTGCGGGCGCCCGCCGCCGCGCCGGTCAGGGCCTCGGCGCAAATGACCGGCCTCCCGCTTCGCACGCGCTAAGCAAGCGTCTCGGCGACCTCGGCATAGATGCCCGCTCCGGACGAGCTACGACAGTCCTGCTCGGATTCCGGCTCGCTCTCGCATGATTCGCGAAGCAGGCGCGTAGCCTCAACCCTCCGTCTAGTGAGCGGCAGTGCGGCTAAGCGAAATCCTTACGCCGAGGACGTGCGGCGAAAAAATGGAGATGAGACGCCTCCATCTCCTGAACTGCGTGCAAAGCGCGCAAATAGCGGGCCCCTGCTTGAAGCTCTGGTCAGCGGAGAACCTCGTGGTTTCCAGGGATTGCGCGTCTTCAGCCAACACAGCCCGCACGACTGAAAATCGTGGTGTCCCCGGTTCGAGTCCGGGTCTCGCCATGTTGGGGCCCGGAATCCCGCATGTGCTGGATTCTCTGGTCGGTGGTGCAACGCATTCTCAAGCTTTGCCGCACACGGGCAGAAATCGTGGTCGTTTCAGTTCTAGTGACGAGGCCGCGAACCGCTTGCTCGGGGAGTGCCCCGGCCTTGTCCGCTTCCTGCGAAGGGTGTGGACCATCCGGCCGAAACGCGCCGCGATCTCCTTTTTGTCTCCGATTTCTTGAGGTTGGTCGAGGGTTGCGCACCCGCGCTCAGGCCTCGCGTCGTGCGAGATTTGGCCGGCGTCGCGGTGGCAGTCTGTTTGCCCGAGCACCGCGGTCTCGCGGCCCTGGCGCGCCGTCCATGCGCTGACTCACGTGCGGTGTCGGGAATGCCCGTACCCACGTCGGAGCGGGCGCCTGCAGAGTCACGGACGGACGCCCGCAAATCATCCCGAGCGGGCGTTGGCCGACGCGACTTCGAGGCGCTCGCTCCTCGTCCCAAGCGAGCGTTCGACGCCTGGACTCGGGGACGTTCGCTTCGATGGGGAAGAAGGAGCACTCGTTCCCGCTCGGTCCCTAAGCGTGCTGGTTGGCGCTCTGGGCGCCAGGTCGGGTCGGCGGCTGGGAGTGGGGCGATGGATCGCCGGTGCGCACGCGCGGGCTGCCCGGCACGGCCCGAGGGTCGGACCGTGCCGGGCACAAACGCGAAGCAGCGCGGCGCCTGCGGCTACTAGGGGATCAGGACGCGGTTGATGACGTGGATGATGCCGTTGGAGGCGCGCACGTCGGCGGTGACGACCTTCGACCGGTTCACGAACACGTTGCGGCCGCGGACGCGGATCTTCACGCGCTTGCCGTTGAGCGTCTTGATCGACGAGCGCTTGATGACGCGCTTGGCGGCGAGCCGGCCTGAGGCGACGTGGTAGAGCAGCACCGCCTTCAGCTTCGCCTTGTCCTTGCCGAGCGCCTTGAGCGTCTTCTTCGGCACCTTCTTGAACGCGGCATCGGTCGGTGCGAAGACCGTGTAGGGCCCCGTCCCGGAGAGCGTCTCGGCCAGGCCCGCCTGCTTGACCAGCGAGACCAGGGTGGTGAAGTTGCCGGCCGCGACGGCGGTCTCGACGATGTTGGGCTTGGCCGCCGCGGCGGTTGCGGGGCGTGCGCTCGCCGGCGCGGCCGCAAGCGCCAGGGCGGCAAGTCCGGCGACGAGCGCGGCGGCGCCGCGGCGCGCGGTGGTGATGGTGCTCATGGTGCTCCTTTGGTGAGATGGACGAACAAACATTGGACAAGCCATGAACAGATAACCACGGACACCCCTCCTTGTCAAGTCCTTGTTCATTGTTTGTCCAGCGACTATGCTGCACGGCATGGCAGCCGCCACGCTTCGCATCGGTGAGCTCGCGCGGCGCTCCGGTGTCAGCGCCGACCTCCTCCGCGCTTGGGAGCGCCGCTACGCGCTCCTCACGCCGGTGCGCACCGAGGGCGGCTACCGGCTCTACTCCGCCGACGACGAGGCGCGCGTGCGCTCGATGCGAGCCCACCTCGCACAGGGACTGTCGGCCGCCGAGGCAGCGCGACTGGTCCGCGAGGCGACAGCGGGCGCCGCTCAGAACGGCGCTCCGGCGGATCTCGCCGCAGCGCTGTGGTCCGCGCTCGACGGGTTCGACGACGCGGGCGCACAGGCCGCCTTCGACCGGCTCGTGGCCGCGTTCAGCATCGAAGCGGTCGCGGAGACGGCCATCCTGCCCTACCTGCGGGCGCTCGGCGAGCGCTGGCGCGACGGCGACGCCTCGGTGGCGCAAGAGCACTTCGCGACCGGCCTGTTGCGTGCGCGGCTGCTGGGCCTGGCGCGCGGCTGGGACCGCGGCGCCGGTCCTCGCGCGCTGCTCGCCTGCCCGTCAGGCGAACACCACGACCTCGGGCTCATCATCCTCGGCCTCGCGCTGCGCGATCGCGGCTGGCGCGTGACCTTCCTCGGTCCCGACACGCCGATCCAGACGCTCGCAGCCGCCGCCGACCAGCTCGCGCCCGACGTCGTCGTGCTCTCCTCACTCGCGCGCGAACCGCTCCTCGCGGCCGAAACCGAGATCGCGCAGATCGCCGCCTCGCGGCCCCTACTCCTCGCCGGCCCCGGCGCGGATACCGAACTGGCCGAACGCTCAGGAGCCCGACTGCTCGCCGGAAACCCGATCGACGCTGCCGACGAAGTGTCCGCGTAGCGCGAGCGACCGCGTGCGCCGAAGGTCAGCCCCGAACGCGCCGGCTGCGTTGTACGCCGCTCGGGAGCCGGCAGCGCCGCGCTCAAGAACGCTCCAATCAGTCGCC
Source organism: uncultured delta proteobacterium (assembly GCA_963761995.1). Classification (GTDB taxonomy): domain Bacteria; phylum Desulfobacterota; class Binatia; order UTPRO1; family UTPRO1; genus UTPRO1. The sequence goes on from CAVXIU010000003.1 coordinate 71,255, forward strand.
TGCGCCAATCCGCCCAGGAGCCCGAACCCGTGCGGGACACGCCGGCTGCCCGCGCGAGCCATGCTCCTGGGCCTGCTTCTGCGCGCACGACCGCCGAGCGAATCCCATGCCTTCCAGAAGCGCACAGACGAGGGCTCGCGAGCCTCGCCCCGCGCCGGCCACGTGCCCAACGTGGCCGGCGCAGGTGAGTGCGTCACGTCCCGGCCGGCACGAGCACGCGGTCGATCGTGTGGATCACGCCGTTGGTCGCCCGGATGTTCAGACCGGACAGCACGAGCCGGGGATCGCGCAGCCCCGGCGTCTCGTCGCGGAGGTACAGGCCGCGCGGCTTGACCGTTCCGCCGTTGGCCATCGTCAGGCGGCCCGCCAGTAGCACCTGCAGCGGACCCAGCTTCCTGCCGGCGACGACGTGGTAGAGCAGCACGTTCTTGATCTTGTCGACGCCGAGCGTCGCGACCACGGCGTCGAGCGCGGCCTGCTCGCTCGCGGGGTAGCTGCCGCTCAGATCGGCCACCAAGCGCATGAACGCCCGATCGTTGGGCGCGAACACCGTGAAGCGCGAGCTCTCGTCGTCCAGCACAGGCGCGAGCCCCGTCGCGCTGACGGCCTGGACGAGGAGGTCGTAGTCGCTGGGGTTGGCGTCCGGCGCCCCGCCACCGGATGCGTTGACGGCGACGTCAACGACCGAGCCCGCGGGCTGATGGTGCCACCACCTCGACGATGCGGATGCCGGTGTGGCCACAGCGCTCGCCACGACGATGGCGGCCGCGATGACAGTGATGATGCGACGCATGGAGTTCCCTTCGGAGAGGACAGGTCGCTTCTCGTTACGGGGCCATCAGCCTCGGCGGTTTGACGTTCCACCGGCATGGCGCGCTCCCGCTCCCGGTCCGCGGGGCGATGCCGCCCGACCGCTGAGGCTTCGCGATGTGTCTCGCCGGTCGCCGTGATCCCACGAGCGGTGTGCGCCGTAGAAACGCCGACTTTCAACGATCCGGAGAGCGACATGGCGAGATTGCGATGCACCGACGGGTGGCCATCATGACCAGAGAGCGCTTGGGCGTGACGCTGATCCTGACCGCCGCCGTGATGTCCTTCCTGCTCTCGATCGCGCTCTGGTTCACCGACAACCAGGACGAGGGCGTGTTCGTGGGGCTGTGGGTGCCGTCGATCCTCGCGGCGGGCGGCTTCTGGATGGCCGCGGCGAGGACGCGATGACCGGCCTCGACGTGCTCTTGGCCGTCGCCGGGCTCGCCGCGACGGCGCTCCTGGTGGCCGGCATGATTCTCCTGACACCGCGCGGCACCGTCGAGCCGAGCCCGGCCGGCACTCCAGAGCCTCCCCGCACGGCCCCGCCCCGCCCAGAGACCCATGGCGAACGAGCGGTGTCGACCGAACGCGCACTGGCCGACCGATGAGCGACCGCCGGCGTGCCGGGCAGCGCGGCTGGCCAGCGAGCTTCCCGGTCGCGCAAGTACCGAACGCGCAGCTGTCCGCGGCGCTAGCCGGCCTGCTCGTCGCCGCGGCGACGAGCGGCCCGGTGCATGCCTACGCGCGCGGCGTGTTCTACGCCGGGCTCGCCGCATGGGCGTGGGAGGAGCTTGTCGGCGGCGTGAACTGGGTGCGCCGCGCCATCGGTGCCGCTGGGCTGGTCTACGTGGTAGCCAGGGTCGGCGCGGCGCTCGATGGATGACGCGTCGTAGACGATCGGAGCGACGAGCGAGCTGACGGCCGCCTATCCGCCGGCGAGCGCGCCGGCGTAGACCTGCCAGGCCAGCGCGCTTTTCGCGACGAGGCTCAGGATGAGATAGACGCGCTCGGCGAATGCCGGGTCCGCCCAGCGGCCGCGCCCGCGGTACTGCAGCCACATGTTGACCGCGAACGTGTTGAAGAGCAGGAACAGGGTGATGAAGATCGCGACGACAAATCCGGGGATACCGTTGCCGTCGGTGGTCGAGACGATGAGCTGGGTCGTGATCGCGATCCACGGCACGGCACCGATGACGCACCCGTAGATGAACGGCCGCCAGTCCACCTCGTCGCGGTCGGCGTTCGTCTGCTCCTGCACGAGCCCGAAGAGGATCATCGCTGCGTTCGCTCCGAACACGGCGATCAGGGCGACGAGCTCGCTGACACCGGCGAGCATCGCGATGAGTACGACCATGAGCGACGCGCTGACCGAGTACTCCCACCAGCGTGCCGGATTGATCCCGCGCGCGACGTTCGCCTCGTACCAGCGGCGCGGCCGCCCGCCGCTCAGCGTGAGGTGATCGACCGCGGCGAGCAACAGGAACGCGGCGACCAGCCAGTCGATCCGCACGCTGCCGAGGCTCGCAGAACCGTAGTCGCCGGCGCCGGGCGGCCCGGTCAGGAACGACGCCGTGACGGGAAGCGAGGCCGCCGTCGCGATCGCGACCAGGACGACCGCCTGTAGGGCGTGCAACGAGCCGACGATGACGTTCAGCCGGCGCAGCCGGGAGGCCGCCGCGGCGTCGAGCCGGGCTGGCGAGGGGTCGGACATGCCTTAGGGTACGGCTACGGGAGAGAAACGGACGACCCGCGCGACCGGGATGAGGTGTCGCTTGTGAGCGATCCGGCGCCGCGTCCCGTAGAGGGAGCAGTGATCACCTCCCTGCTCGACACGATTCTCGACCGCACAGTCGTCGCCGGTTACACGAGCGCCGGATACCGGATGCGCAGCCGTGCGTGGGACGCGGACGATCTCCCGTCGGTGGACGGCAAGACGGTCCTCGTCACCGGTGCGACCTCGGGGCTCGGTCTGGCGGCCGCCGAAGGGTTTGCCCGGCTCGGCGCGAGCGTCCGGCTGCTCGCGCGCAGCGAGGAGCGCGGGGAGCGAGCGCGCGCGGCCGTCGTCGCGGCGACCGGCAACAGCGACGTGCGGGTGTGCCTGTGCGATGTCAGCGACATGCAGGACGTGCGGGCCTTCGCGGCGCGCTTCATCGCCGACGAGCCGCGCCTCGACGTCCTGGTCAACAACGCCGGCGTGCTGCCGCCGGAGCGAGCGGTCACCGCGGACGGCAACGAGCTCGCGCTGGCGACGAACGTACTCGGACCGTTCCTGCTCACGAACCTGCTGATCCCCCTGCTCACGCAGAGCGCACCGGCGCGGGTCATCAACGTCTCCTCGGGCGGGATGTACACGCAGCGGCTACATGTCGAGGACCTGCAGTCCACGGGCGAGAAGTACGACGGGCCGACGGTATACGCGCGGACCAAGCGCGCGCAGGTGATCCTGACCGAGCTGTGGGCGAAGCGGCTCGCCGGCACCGGGGTGGTCGTGCACGCGATGCACCCAGGCTGGGCGGACACTCCCGGCGTCGCGTCCTCGCTGCCGCGCTTTCACCGGCTGACCGGACCGCTGCTGCGCAGCCCCGAACAGGGGGCCGACACGATCGTCTGGCTCGGGGCGGCCGCCGAACCGGGCGAGAGTTTCGGCGGTTTCTGGCACGACCGCAGACGGCGCCCGACGCACCGCGTGCCGTGGACGAGGGAGGCGCCTGAAGATCGTGAGCGGCTCTGGCGCGAGTGCGAGCGGCTCACCGGCTGGCACGCCGTCCCGCTCCCGGCCCCGACCCACGCGCGGGTATAGGAGACACACCGGTGGCGCACTACATCGCAAGCATCAACACGCCCCGACCGCCCGCGGAGACGTTCGCGTACCTCAGCGACTTCTCCACAACCGAGGAATGGGACCCGGGCGTGGTCACGGCGGAGCGGCTTGGTGATGCTCCGATCGGTAAGGGGACGGAGTTCCGTGTCGTGGCCGATTTCCTCGGCCGCAAGGCCGCGCTCACGTACCGGATCGTCGAGTTCGAACCGGGCAGGGCCCTCACGCTGCGGGGCGAGAACGCGACCGTGGTCTCGCTTGACCGGATCACGTGCGAGCCGTCCGACGGGGGCACGCGGGTCACCTACGACGCCGACCTCGCGCTGAAGGGGCCGCTGCGGATCGCCGATCCGCTCCTCGGACTCGCTTTCGATCGCGTCGGCGACCGCGCGCTCGACGGCCTGCGCGACACGCTCGGCAGTCGCGACCCGGCACGGCTGCCGCCGCTCTCGGGCCGCAGCCTCGACGGCCGCGACCACCACCTGCCCGACGACCTGCGCGAGCAGCACACCTTCATCATCACCGCCTTCCGGCGCGAGCAGCAGGCGCTCGTCGACGAATGGCTCCCGTGGCTCCTCGACCTCGAGGAGCGCCGCCCGGACGTCGCCGTCTACGAACTGCCGGTCCTCTCCTCCGCGTACTCGCCGGCCCGCTGGTTCATCGACGGCGGCATGACGCGCGGCGTCGGGACTGATGCCGCGCGCGCCCGGACGATCACGGTCTACACCGACGTCGCGAAGGCCGTGCGCGAACTCGGCCTAGCCGGCACCGACACGATCGGCGTCCTGCTCGTCGACCGCTCGGGCCGCATCCGCGCCCGCGAACACGGCGGCTTCGACGACGAGAAGACGATGCGGCTCACCGCGGCGCTCGAGCGCTCGAGCGCCGACGGCTGAATAATGCTCCGGTGGCGCCGCACCTGAGAGGACCGTAGCGTGGCGCGGCGCGCGCTGGTGACCGGCGCCACCGGGTTCGTCGGCGGGCGGCTGGCCGCTGCGCTCGCCGATCGCGGCTGGGTGGTGCGCTGTCTCGTGCGCGACCGGTCGCGGGCGCAGGGATTGGCCGACCGCGGCTTCGAGCTCCACGAGGCCGACGTGCTCGATGCGGAGGCGCTGCGCGGGGCCGGAGAGGGAGTCGAGATCGCCTACTACCTGATTCACGCGATGGGGCGCGGGACCGCCCGGGGCGGGTTCGAGGAACGCGAGCGGCAGGGCGCGCGGAACTTCGCCCAGATGGCGAAGCGAGAGGGAGTCGCCCGAGACGTCTACCTGGGCGGGCTGGGCGACCGCCCGGCGTCGGCGCACCTGCGCAGCCGCCACCGGACCGCCGAGATCCTCGCCGAGCTGGGACCGCCACTCACCTACTTCCGGGCCGGGATGATCGTCGGGGAGGGAAGCGAGTCCTACCGCACGCTGCGCTACCTCGTGCAGCGGCTTCCCGCGATGATCGGCCCCGCGTGGCTCAAAACGCCCACGCAGGCGATCGCGATCGACGACGTGATCGCCTACCTGGTGGCGGCCCCCGACGTCCCCGCCGCAGCGGGCCGCGAGGTACAGATCGCAGGTCCCGACGTTCTCTCCTACGGCGAGATGCTGGATCGGATGGCGGATGCCCTCGGCGTGCGACGGCGCCCCCGGGTGCCGGTGCCGTTCATCACACCGTGGCTGTCCTCGCTCTGGATCGGACTCGTCACCCCGGTGGACGCGGGAGTCGCCCGCCCGCTCGTCGAGGGCCTCTCGACCCCCACCACCGTCACCGACAGCGCGGGGGCGGAGCTCTTCGACGTCCACCCGATGCCGTTCATGGACGCGCTCCGCAAGGCGCTCGACGAGGATCACAGGGCGCCGGCCCCAGCGAGGTGAGCGCTCTGGAGAGGCGGCGGGCAGGGACGACCCGCGAAGACCGTCCGTACCTTGAGCGCCCGAGCCCGTACCTTCGAGATGTGCCGCCGTTCGGAGTCCCGCAGATCGTCGCCGCCGCCTCGGCCGCCGGCTCGGTGCTCGACGCCGGCTGCGGGAGCGCGCGACTGACCCTGGCGCTCGCCGAGGCCGGCGCGGCAGACGTCGTTGGCATCGACACCAGCCTCGAACGCCTCGCGCAGGGGCGCGCGCGGCTCTCGGCGCATCCGATGGGAGCCCACGTGACGCTGATGGAGGCGGACTTCGACCACGCGCTGCCGTTCTCGGACGGGCGGTTCAACGCAGCCGTGAGCCGCCTGGCGCTGATGATCGCGACCGACCCGGTGGTGACGCTGCGAGAGCTGCGGCGCGTGACCGCGGCCGCCGGACGCATCGTCACCGCCCTGTGGGCGCCGGTCGACGAGAACCCGTGGTTCGCGCTCCCCCGCGCCGCCGCGGCCGCGGTCGTCGGCCCCGAGCGCGCCGACTACGCACGCGCCTTCGGTCGCCTCGGCAGCCCCGAAGAGGCAACCGAGGTCCACCGCGCCGCCGGACTCGCGGACGTGCAAGCGGAAACACTGCGGCAAACGCTCGACGTACGGAACGCCGCCGCCCTTTGGGCCTGGATGACCGGCGAGAACGGTCACGTGCGCCGCCTGGACACGACGCTCAGCGACTCGGAACGCGCAGCCGTGCTCGACGAGCTCGACCGGATGGTCGCTGCCTACCGCACACACGGCTCGCTTGCTCTCCCGCGCACCATGACGCTGGTGACCGCGACCGTCTGACCCACCGGCGCGGACGGGTTGGGCAAGTGCGTCCACACGCGTCCTGGGCCACCCACCGCGGACGCACGCCGGGCCGTGTGCGTCACGGGCATCCCGACGATCTCATCGGAACACACGTGCAACGTGCCCTTCAGCGGCTCATGAGGCAACCCAGCGCCGACGCGTCCACATCGAACCATGACCCGCGCAGGGTCGAGCGCATCGCCGCCGACGAGGTAGCCCACGACGAGGTCGTTGTTTGGATCCGCGAACGCACTCGCCAAAGGGGAGATGAACCACCGCCATCTCCTGAAACGCGCGGGAAAGACCGCAAACTGCGGACTGCTACGCGACGCGCCGGATCCTCGAAAACCACGTCTTCTCCAGGGATTTCACCGCTTGCAGCCGCGAGAACGTAACGACTGAAAATCGTGGTGTCCCCGGTTCGAGTCCGGGTCTCGCCATCCCGAGGGCCGAAATCCCGCATGGCTGCATCGGCGTTCTCGCGGCGACCGGTTAACTCCGCAGCGAGCGTCTCGCGCGCCGCAACCACCTACGCCCGGTCATCGTCCAAGACGAGGCGCGGCGACAGGCGTCATGCGCGCGCCTGTTTGCCTCAGGGTTGCGGGCGTTGTCTTAGCGTGCGGCGCGAGGCGTCGCTGCATTCAGCGCGCGTGTGATCGACGCCGGCGCTGGACCGTCTCCCAGCTAGTCGCGCCCGGCGTCGTTCTGGCAAACGCCTGAACACGTCCCAGCACGGCAGCGGACTCCTTCCTCCGGCCGTGTTCGCTCGAGAACGGCGGCGTGTGGATTCAAGGGCCGATCGCTTCGGCGCCGTGGGTGCGGTGACGCCTCGGACTCCGAGGACGTCTGAGCGATGCGCAAGCTCGCGCGTCACCGGGCCGCTCGCAAGGGTGCTGCGCAGCGGTTCCGGTCCGGAAGCGGAGGGCGAGAGGGGCACGGGCCACTTGGTCGCGCGGCGGTGACGGCCGGGCATAGGCTGCGTTCATGGACGAACCGCGCCGTCTCGACCTCCGCTCTCTGCTGACGCGCGCGGAGGCCGCGGCGCCCGTCGGCGTGGTCGACGCGATGGCCGCTGCGCTGCAGGAGATGCTCGATGCCCGAGATGTGAGCTTTTTGATCGCCGACTTCAGCGGTCGTTCGCTTAATCGCCTGGGCCACAGCGTCCTGTCGCAGGCGCTCGGGGCGCGCAGCGAGGAGACCTCGCGGCGGGTGGCGCTGGAGGGACCCTACGGCGCGGCGCTGGAGGGCCAGCGCTCCGTCCTGCTGCAGGAGGGGGATGACACGCGTGTGCTCGCCCCGGTGACCAGCCGCGGCGAGGCGGTCGGCGTGCTCGAGCTCGTGCTGCCGTTCGAGCCGGCTGCGATCACTCTGGAGGACGTCGAGCTCGCCGCCCATCAGCTCGCCTACATGGTGATCGCCAACCGCCGCTACACCGATCTGTTCGAGTGGGGCCAGCGGACGGTGCCGATGTCGCTGGCGGCCGAGATCCAGCGGCGGCTGCTGCCGGCGTCGTTTACCTGCGAGGCGGATCAGTTCACGCTCGCCGGCTGGCTGGAGCCGGCCGGCGAGGTCGGGGGTGACACGTTTGACTTCTCGCTTGACCGTCACACCCTGCACATCTCGATGACCGACGCCATGGGCCATTCGGTCGACTCGGCGCTGCTGGCGACGCTCGTGGTCGGCGCTCTGCGCAACACGCGCCGCAGCGCAGCGGGCCTGGTCGAGCAGGCGCAGGCCGCGCACGAGGCTCTAATCGCCTACTCGCAGGACGTCGGCTTCGTTACCGGCCAGCTCGTGCGCGTCGACCTCGTCGCGCAGACGGCCCGCATCCTCACCGCCGGGCACCCACCGCCGTTCCGCTTGCGCGACGGACGAGCCGAGGAGATCGACCTCGTCCCCCAAGAGCCGTTCGGGGCGGTGGAGGAGACGACGTGGAGCACGCAAGAACTTCCGCTCGAGGCCGGCGACCGCGTGCTCTTCCTGACCGACGGCATGCTCGAGCGCAACGCCGAGGGCCTCGACATCCCAGCGCTGATGCTGACCACCGCGCACCTGCATCCACGCGAGGCCATCCAGCACCTCACCCATGCGCTTCTCGAAGCCGTCGGCGGCGAACTCGCCGACGACGCCACCTCCCTGTGTTTCGACTGGCACGGCGGCGCGCAGGGCCACCGCATAACACACGCCGGCGCCGAACACCGCACCCTGCGCAACGCCCCAAGCCTGGGTCCGCCCTGACCCGCTCCCCACCATCATCCTGCGGGCCCGTTCTCGCCCAAACCCTCGCGTCTCTCCAGCGGTCCGCACACCGACAGCACCCGCGCGCGCCGACGTGGACCAAAGCGGACAGCGGAGCATCACAAGCGAGGTTGCTGCTGCTCGTCCGCCGCGCTCCGCAACCAAGCTGACCATCGACGACGAGCGACCGGCAACTCGCCGCGGGCCGCGCACTCCGTCGTCTTCGCTACCGGTGCGAGGTGGAGCCCGACCGAGCCACGGTCCGCGTGCGACCGGTGGGCGAGCTTGACCTCGCGACCGTCCCCGCCGTCGATGCCGAGCTCGCCGAGCTGTGGTCAGTCGGTTTCAGCAGGCTCGTCGTTGATCTCCGCTCGGTGACTTTCCTCGACTCCACCGCCCTGCGCATGCTCCTCGCCTGGCAGGCCCAAAGCGCCTCTGATGGCATGGTGTTCGGGGTCATCCCAGGCCCCCCGGTGGTCGAGCGAGCGCTCGAGGTGGCCGGCGTCGCCGATCACCTGACCTATTGGCCCGCCAACGGCTCAGGCCCTGCAGTGCGAACGACCGCGGACTGAATCGCGGGGCGCCGCGGCGTCCAGACCCGTCGCACGGCGGCGCCCCGACGGCGTCCGTCAAATAGCCCGACAAGGCGCGTCCACGAATCGTCACCACCGGCGTCCATGAGCGCCCGGGCGAGGCGGACGCGGAGCATGACCTCGCCAGTGACGGCTTCGGGCGCGATCGCCAGCCGCACCCCCGAGCGCCGAGAGCCCGCTCGATTGAGCGGGCTCTGCGGTGGATCTGCGGCCCGTCGCTCTCCGGCTGGAGGCTCCTCTTCTGAGGTGACCTCTCCTTGTGAGCGAGCCGTTGCGTTGCATACTCGGTCACCACGCGGCCGGCCGCAAGCGTAGGAATCACGGCTTTCGGCGCGTAGTTCTGACCGACAACACAGAGCCGCGCGGTGCCCGTCCGCCCGACGTAATGGCGCAGGCGGCGGGCCAAGCTCGGTGTGCGAGCGCACCTCGTTTGTCGCGGACGCGATAGACCGTGGCGGTGGCGGCTAATGCGGTTCGGCAGGGAGCGGTTCGAGGACGAAGACCTCGACGGCGAGGTCGGGGTCGAGGTGGTTGTCGCTCATGAAGCCGATCACCTTGCGTCCGGTGAGCGCTTCGACCTCTAGGCTGAGCTCGTCGCGCATGATGCGTTGCCAGCGTCGGCGTAGATCGAGCACAGCGTCGCCCTCGCCGGCGTCGGTGAGGTTCTGCTCGCCGCGCGTGAGGCTGTCCTGGAGTACGACGAAGATTCCGTTGTCGCCGAGCGTGGTTTTCGCCTTCGTGGGGCCGCGGCCGGTCGTGCGCGCGAGCGCCCTGACGACCGTGTTCGAGATCCTCGCTGCGAGCTCCCCGTCGTGCTGTTGGGTCATGAGGGCCGCCTTCCTTGCTGGTCGTCCCCTCGGCCGTTCCGACCGGGGCACTCCCACTCGAGACCTCGACTGTCCTCGCCTTCTTCGCCGGTGTCAAGGCGAGCGCACTCGGGGTCACCTCCGTTCGACTGACGGCCCGAGAGTGTGAACGGTCGTCCGTGCCGGGCGCCGGTCCAGACTCCGCGGCGTGCAATACAAGAGACGGGGCGTGGACGGCCTGAACCGACCCACGGCGCCGAAGCGCTCGGCGCATTGCGAAGCGCCTCGCGCACTTGAATCCACACGTCGCCGCTCGATCGGCGCCTTCCGAACGCGCCTTTCCTTCAGAGCCCGCCGAACCCTCCGGGCGCGGATTTCCGTGGCTGCGCCGATCGCGATCGTGTCGGCAGGCCGCTACGAGGAGACGCGCCGCACGTCGCCGGTGGCGGAGGCGCGCACGGCCAGAACCGGTTCGCGCTTGCTCCGGTCCTCGTGCGCATCGTCTGCCTGAAGCGTTCCGCCGCAGCGCCGGCAGGCGACGCCGGTGGCCAAGGCCATCTCACGCGCGATCGCGGCCCGCGAGTAGACCAGCCCGCAGCGCTCACACGTCAGTCGCGACACGGATCGGCGTCCTCTCTTCGCGGGCCGGGGGCTGATGTGAGAGCAGTTGCCGTGGCAGCTGCGCCCAGACGCAGGTTGGTCCCTCGGCGGCGCGCACGACGCCCCAGCACTCGCTGAGCGTCTGCACCAAATGCAGTCCCATCCCTCCGCCCCGGAGCAGGTCCTGAGGCCGCGGCGCGACTGCCCCGCCTCGGCCGGGATCCTCGACTTCGAGCCGCAAGCCGTCGCGCCAGAGCTGCACACGCACCACGACGTCTTCGCCTTCCGGAACGCCACTGTGGCGGACGCTGTTGCTGACCAGTTCGGACACGAGCAGCAGCGCCGTTTCCAGCACGGACGGCGCGACGTGGTCGGCGAGCCACTCCGCGATGACACGGCGCGCGACACGGGGCGCCTGCACGTCGATCGGGATCGCCACTTCGGACGGTTCGCCGCCGTCAACGCGGCCGTCGGGGCGCGGCGGAGAGCGCCGATCGCGACGCAGCCGATCGTTTTCGGCGCGCAACGCGGAATTCTCGGCTTTCAACGCCCGTGCCCCGCGATCGAACGCGGACAGGGCCTCGCCGAGCGTGTCGATCACCATCGCCTGGTGCCGGCATTTCGCCTGCAATCCCTCCGGCACAAGACGCGAACCCGAGTCATCAGGCGAACGTGCTGTTCGCACACCCGCCGACGCCGTCTGGTCGGACTTCATGAAGCGCCGCCTCCTCGGACCCCCCGACCGGTCCCAGCCAACCTGCCGCAACCGACGGAGTCTCCAGTGATAGGCGAGGATGAGTCTTGACCGCTTCACGTCCGGCGCCGAACGTCCGGCCGCGCCGCGCCAAGGACACCTCCCCCTTGAGCGTCAAACCCTAGCGCGACTGACGTGTCGCGCAACTGACGCATAGCGCGCGCCCGACGCGCGCCAGAACAGCAGCCGGGTGGCGGGCGGGGCGGGTCGCGTCCAGATCGACGGGGGAACCGGAGTGCCGTGGGCTTAGCGGCGGCGCGGCAAGACGCACGGCCTTGAGGTCTGCTCAGGCATCCTCGAAACCGGTCATGTCCGTGCGTCCGTCGGCCAGCAGGAACGTCTCAACGGACACGTCCTGGTCGATGTTCGTCTCAGACAGGAACACCCTGACCTTGCGGCCGGTCGCCTGCTCCACCACGCTCGTGAACTCATCAGCCATCTGCTGCTGAAACCGCCGGCGGATGTGCTCGATCGCCTCACGCTCGCCACGCTGGGCGAGCGTCTTCTCCGCGCGCGTGAACGACTCTTCCAACACCACGACGACGAGGTCCTCGACGATGTAGGTCTTCGCCCTCGTCGGGCCCTTGCCGTAGTACTCGGCCTGGAGACGCACGATCTCGTTGGAGATCGTGGCTCGCATCTCACCCAACGAACTCCGATCGCGGTCACCCATCGCTCAACGGCCCTCTCTGCACCTCGCCGTCAACAGCCCGCCGGGAGCAACGCTTGGACCTCCCGAGCGGTGAGAGCCGCCCCGCCACTAACCCCCGGCGACGCCGGTTGCTGGCGAGTCGACGTACGCCGCACTCTACATGCGTCCGCCGGTAGGCTGCCCAGCGGCGTGGTGCAGTCGCGCTCAGGGATCGGCCCCGGAAGGCTGGAGCCAAGACTAGGGCCGGATGCGCTACGCCCCTAGCTCGAGCCCGCAGCCTGGGCCCCTGTCTTGCTCTTGTGCCCACGATTTCTGACGACTGGGCTTCGCGCGGACCTGATTGCCGGCTGATCCGGGGCGGGCTGGTGTCCGATACGCGGCCAGAACTGCCCGAGGTCAGTGTCGACGAGCCTCGTCTTGCGGATGAAGCCGCGGGCGCCGCAGGACGCCACGAGGTCATCGCACCCCTCGTAGGCGCCGGTCGAGGCGAGCAGCACAGCAAGCGCCGGCCGGGCATGCGTGAGCCTGGCACAGACCTCGAAACCGTCGTCGTCGCCCAGACGGACATCCAGAAGCACGGCGTGCGGCGCAAACTGCTCGACGGCATCCAGTGCGCTCGCCGCGCAGCCGGCCTCGGCCACGACGTGGTACCCGCGGCGCTCCAGCAGCTGCCGGGCGGCGTCCCTGAACACGGGCGCGTCGTCGGCGACCAGCACTCGCGGGGCGCTGGCCGTAGCCCCAACTGCGCAAGGCGGAGTCGGCGTGTCCATGAGCGTCGTCGCGTGGCCACGGTGTTGCGCCGACCCCCGCGCGGAGGAGGCGCCTCTCCATGCCGTCTTGCGAGCCCTCGCGTCGCGCTCACGCCGTCTGGGCCACGTACCGACTCTACCCTCGACAATGATGCCCGTCGACTCATGAAGTTGGCCACGTCGGCGCTGTGCGGGCGACCGGGCCTCCGTCGTTGGGATGGTCACGCGGCGAAAGCAGCCGCGGCCTGCGGTCTGCTCGATGTCGGTGACCGGTGCGAGCCTCGTGCTTGCCCCCGTTGAGGTGAGCGGCCGCTTGGTCGTCATCTCCGCAGCCAGCCGGCTGTGGGGTCACCGTTCAAGGATGGGTGGGCGACGTCAAGCCCCTCCGCGCCGCCGCGTGATCACCGCGAAGGGCACCGAGGCACTAACCGTCGACAACACGCCTGCGGAAACCAGCCTGAGCCTTCCGGCCTGCATTGCAGGCACAGTGAGAAGCGATAGTCGCCGGCTGTCGCGTCGGACTGCCGCTTCCGCGTCGCAAGCGCTCGTCCCATCCTGAACCGTCCAGACGACCGCTTGGGACGACTTGCGGGTGTCGCATCCGGAGCGCACCTGGCGCTTCCATGTGTGATGCGGGCGCGTCTGCGCGGATTCCGACACAAGCTCACTGCGTCGAAAAGGGTGCAAATTGCGGGGGTTATGACTTCAGCGTTTCATCCGCACAAACCCTTGTCTTCCAGGGATTTCGCCGCCTTAGCTCCGCTCGACCGCACGACTGAAGATCGTGGTGTCCCCGGTTCGAGTCCGGGTCTCGCCACTCGAGCGGCTCAAATGATCCGATTCGGGTGAGGCGGTGCCGCGGATCGGCATCTACGGTTGCGAGACATGGCCTCGACGCTCGATCCTGTCCCACGCGCGAAGCGGACCGTCGACCCCGAGGAGCACTTCGTGCGCCTCCCGACGCGACTGTGGAAGCTCCTGCTGGCTGGGGGCGTCGTCACCTGGCTCATCGCCGCGGCGGTCACCGAGGTCACCAACGACAACATCCTCGTGCCGACCGTGATCATCGTCGGCAGCTTCCTGATCCCGGTCACGATGGCCGCGTTCGCGCTCTCGCGCCGCCGCGGCGGTTACCTGACGATCGGGGAGGTCGTGCTCGGGTTCCTCCTCGCCGGGACGCTGTCCGTCGTCGGGACCGCGCTCCTGGAGACCTACCTCGTTCCTGCGGCGAGCGGCACGTTCATCGCCGTCGGCTGGATCGAGGAGCTCGGCAAGGGCGCGGTGCTGCTGCTCGTCGCGCACCGGGTGCATGACCGCGAGCCGCGCGACGGAATGGTGCTCGGCGCCGTCGTGGGAGCAGGCTTCGCGGCATTCGAGAGTGCCGGCTACGCGTTGCAGACGCTGCTCGACAACCTGCACCACCAGACCGTCATCGCGATCGTCGAGCTGGAGGCGTCTCGCGCCGTCCTGGCGCCGTTCGGCCACATCACATGGACGGCCCTGATCGGCGGCGCCCTGTTCGCCAGTTCGCGCGGCGGCCGCTTCCACCTGTCGCGCAGGCTCGTCCTGACGATCCTCGGCGTCGTCACGCTGCACGCGATGTGGGACCAGTCCTCGGGATGGGCCGTGATGCTCACGAAGGGTCTCGTGGCGAACGAAGGCTGGCAGCTCGTGTGGCCGAATGCGGAGCTGTGGGCCATCGCCCCGACCGGCTCCGACCTGGTCTGGTTCAACGCGTTCTGCTGCCTGCTGCTCGGCATCTTGAGCGTGATCGGCGCGGCTTGGGTCGTCCACGACTGGCGCCGCTACGCTGACGCGTTGCCGCTCAAGGACTCTCGCGTAGGGGCCGATGCGATGACGTAGTGTCAACACCTCAACTCCCCAGGCAGGTCCGGATCGGACGGCGCTGGCTGGGAGTTTCCCTCGCGGTCGCGGTCTGGGTCGTCGCGCTCGGCCTCGTCGGCTACGAGATCTACACGGCCCAGGGCGAGGGTCGCCGTCAGCTCGAGCAGCGGTTCGCCATCCGCGCCGACCTCGCGTCCCGCTTCGTCGAGACCTACGCCGCCGAGGTCCTGACCCGCGAACGGGCCCAGGCCACGACGCAGCTCGCCAAGCCGCGCGTGGCGGACAGCGACTTCAAGGCCCTGGTCGTCGGCGGCGGCTACCAGGCGGCCGTGCTCCTCGACGCAGAGGGTCGCCTGCTGCAGATCGCGCCGGAGAAGCCGGAGCTGCTCGGGACGCAGATCGGGAGCCGGTATCCGCACCTGCGCAGCGCGCTCAAGGGCAAGCCGGCGGTCTCTCCGGTCGTGCCCGCGGCAGCCGGCGGCGCCGCGGTCGTCGGGTTCGCCACGCCGTTCGACACCCCGCAGGGCCGACGCGTCATCAGCGGGGCGTTCGACATCACGAAGAGCCCGCTCGCCGCCTACCTTCCCAGCGTCACGCCGATCAAGCCGAGCGCGGTCGATCTCGTCGACTCCGACGGGAAGGTCATCGCCTCGAGCCGGGGCACATACGAGCTCCCGCCGGTCAAGGTCGGCGGCGGTCAAGCGCGAGATCGGAGCGTGACCTACCGCGGAGAGGCGTTCCGCGTCGCCGAGCGCCGCGTCATGGGGACGCCGTGGCGGATGCTCGTCACGGTCCCGACGCAGCGGCTGTACGCCCCGCTGTCCACCAGCGGCCGCTGGTTCGCGTGGGCGGGCCTGATCATCGCCGCGCTCGCCTCGCTGCTGGTGGCGCTGCTCGTCGGCCGGCTGCTGAAGACCCGCACTGAGCTCTCCACCGACATCGCGCAGCGCCGCGCCGTCGAGCGCCAGCTGAGCGAGGCGCAGACGCGCTTCCACGGGGCCTTCGCACAGGCCCCGATCGGGATGGCGCTCGTCGACCTCGACGGCGGCTGGCGCCAGGTCAACCAGGCGTTGTGCGCGATGCTGCACTACTCCCAGGCCGAGCTGCTGAGCGCCACGCGCGAGCAGCTCACGCACGCGGACGATCTCGGCTCCGACCTGGAGCAGGTCGACGCCCTGATCGCCGGCGAGATCGACCACTGCGAGATGGAGAAGCGCTTCCTCGACGCCCGCGGCGAGATCGTGTGGACGACGGTCTCGCGCTCGCTCGTCCGCGACGACGACAGCGGCGAGCCGTTGTACTTCATCGCCCAGGTCCAGGACATCACCGAGCGCCGCCAGTTCGAGGCCAAGCTCGCCCACCTCGCCGACCACGACGCGCTCACCGGCCTCTTCAACCGCCGGCGCCTGGAGCACGAGCTCGATCGCCAGGTGGCGCTCACCGAGCGCTACACGGCCGGCGCGGCGCTGCTGATGCTCGATCTCGACAACTTCAAGTACGTCAACGACACGCTCGGCCACGCGATGGGCGACGAGCTGATCGTGCGTGTCGCGAACGCGCTGCGGGAGCGCCTGCGCGACACCGACATCATCGCTCGCCTCGGCGGCGACGAGTTCGCGATCATCCTCCCGGAGACCGACACCGCCGCGGCCAAGATCCTCGCCACCGGCCTGCTCGAGACGATCGCGCACGACGGCGTGGTGCTCGACGAGCGACGCGCGATCCAGGTCTCCGCCAGCATCGGCATCGCGGCGATCGAGCCCGGCGTGCTGCGCACCCCGGCCGAGCTGATGATGAACGCCGACGTCGCCATGTACGACGCCAAGGAAGCCGGCCGCGGGCGCTTCTCCGTCCACGACCCGGCCGACGACCACGCAGGCCGCCTGACCGACACGGTCACGTGGGCCGAGGCCATTCGCCGCGCGCTCGCCAACGACGGCTTCGTGCTCTACCAGCAGCCGATCCTCGACGTCCGCACGAACGAGATCGCCCGCCACGAGCTGCTGCTGCGCATGATCGGGGAGGACGGGGAGCACATCCTGCCCGCCACGTTCCTCTACATCGCCGAGCGCTTCGGGCTCGTCCAGGAGATCGACGCGTGGGTCGTCCGCCGGGCGGTCGCGCTCGTCGCCGAGCAGGCGAAGCTCGGTCGTCGCCTGGACCTCGAGGTCAATCTCTCGGGCCTGTCGATGACGAGCCCGGAGGTCATCTCGACGATCGAGTCCGAGCTCTTCGAGTCCCGGATCGACCCCTCCTGCCTGACGTTCGAGATCACCGAGACAGCCGCGATCGTGAACATCCAGAAGGCGCGTGCGTTCGCGGAGCGGATCGCGGAGCTGGGCTGCGGCTTCGCGCTCGACGACTTCGGCGCCGGCTTCGGCTCCTTCTACTACCTCAAGCACCTCCCGTTCGACGTGCTCAAGATCGACGGCGAGTTCGTGCGCAACCTCACCGACTCCGTCAAGGACCAGGCCGTGGTCAAGTCGCTCGCGCGGATCGCGACCGAGCTCGGCAAGCAGACCGTCGCCGAGTTCGTCGAGGACGCCGAGACGCTGGAGCTCGTGCGCCGCTATGGCGTGGACTTCGCGCAGGGCTTCCACATCGGCACTCCCCAACCCGTGTCTGCGTGGCTCGGGCAGACGGTGCCGGTCGCATGAGCGCGCTCGCGTCCCTCCGGCCGATCGCGGAGGTCGAGGCGACCGGCGCCGCGGTGCTGATCGTCGACGACACCGCGAGCAAGCGCATGGCGGTGCAGGTCATGCTCGCGCCGCTGGGCTATGACGTCGTCGAGGCCGACTCGGGACGTTCGGCGCTGCGCGCCGTCATGCGCCAGGACTTCGCCGTGATCCTGATGGACGTGCGGATGCCGACTATGGACGGCTATGAGACGGCCAAGCTGATCCGCGAGCGGATGCAGTCCGAGTTGACGCCGATCATCTTCCTCACCGCGTTCGGGCAGGACGAGACCGAGACCCACAGCGCCTACGCGCGAAGGTCTCGGCGTTCGTCGACCTGTTCGCGCAGCAGCAGCAGCTGCAGGAGTCGCTCGCGGAGATCACCGCGCTCAACGCCGAGCTGCGTGACGCCCACGCGTCCGCGGAGGCGGTCCTCCTCAACGTGGCGGATGCGATCGTGACGTCGAGCGTGGACGGCGCGATCCACGGGTTCAACCGATCGGCGCGACAGCTGTTCGGCTACTCCGAGGCCGAGCTCTCGGGCCGCCCCATGGCGCTCATCATCCCGCCGGCCGCACGGGGCGCAGACCGCATCGGGCGCCGGAAGGACGGCTCGTTCTTCGCCCTCGAGATGAACGTCAGCGAGACGCAGATCGGTGACCACGCCGTGACGATCTCCTGCATCCGCGACATCTCGGAGCGCAAGGAGCAGGCCGACCGGGACCGGCGGCACGCGCAGGCGCTCGAGCAGGGGCAGTTCGACATGCTGGCGCGGCTTGCAGCGGTCGCCGAGTTCCGCGACGACGACACGGGCCAGCACACGCGCCGGGTCGGCGAGCTGTCAGTCGCGATCGCCGAGCGCATCGGGCTGCCGGCGGCGCAGCTCGACCTCATGCGGCTCGCCGCGCCGCTGCACGACGTCGGCAAGATCGCGATCCCCGACGCGGTGCTGGGCAAGCCCGGGAAGCTCTCCGCCGCCGAGTTCGACGAGATGAAGACGCACACCACCGTCGGCGCTCAGATGCTCGCCGGCAGTGGGTTCCCGCTCCTCGAGCTGGCGAAGGAGATCACGCTGACGCATCACGAGCGCTGGGATGGCAGCGGCTACCCGGCCGGCCTGGCGGGCGAGGCGATCCCGATCGCCGGGCGCATCGTCGCCGTCGCCGACGTCTTCGACGCGCTCACCCACGAGCGCCCGTACAAGACGGCATGGAGCACCACTGAGGCGCTCGCGGAGATGGCCGCCCAGTCCGGGCGCCACTTCGATCCTGCCGTCCTCGAGGCGTTCCTCAGCCTCGAACCCACCGTCACCGGCTAGCGCCGAACCTCCCACCCGGCGCCGCGAAGCTGTCACAAGCTCCCGCGCGCCGCGGCGAAAGGCGCACCGCCTCCCCGCAGCGGGAGCGCGCGCCGAGACCGGAGGTATGAGCGGAACCAAGTCAATTGCCAAGACCATTTGCCGGGGCGCGCTCTTCCTCGGCCTGCTGGCCGGCTCGACCCACGCCGACGTCGCCGCCGCCTACTTCCAGTCCGGCGGCACCTCCACCGGCGACGCCCAGGTGAGCAAGCCCCTGAGCGTCAACCAGTCGGGGACTCGGCGCCGTCAGCCCCGGTGCCCCCGCACAGACGCTCAGCGGCACGTTCGACAACATCAACGGCCACGCCGTCCACGTCGCAACCCTCCGCGTCTCGATCGCCAAGGTCATCAAGGCCCCGGGCGCCGCCGCCGGCTCCTGCGACGCCTCAGACTTCAAGCTCACGCACCGCACCATCGCCGTCAACGCCGATGTCCCCAGCGGGCACGGAACGGGCAGCTGGACCGGAGGCTCCGTCGCCTTCAACAACAAGCCCGGCGTCGACCAGAACGCCTGCCAGGGCGCGACGGTCAAGCTCGGCTACACGACCTCCTAGCCCGGATCACCCCCGCGGGGTGATGCGCCTTCGCCCGTCGCCGGGCCAGGGTGGCGTGCGCAATTCGCGAACGTCGTCGAGGAGGGCACCGAGTTGGCCGACGCCAAGCAGCCGAACATCCTGGTCATCTGGGGCGATGACATCGGGATCACGAACCTGAGCGCCTACAGCGACGGGTTGATGGGCTACCGCACGCCGAACATCGACCGGATCGCGGACGAGGGCATGCGCTTCACCGACTCCTACGGCGAGCAGAGCTGCACCGCCGGCCGATCGTCGTTCATCACCGGCCAGAGCGTCTACCGGACCGGGCTGAGCAAGGTCGGGATGCCGGGCGTCGACATCGGCCTGCAGGCCGAGGACGTCACGATCGCCGAGCTGCTCAAGCCGCTCGGCTATGCCACCGGGCAGTTCGGCAAGAACCACCTCGGTGACCTCAACAAGTACCTGCCCACCGTCCACGGCTTCGACGAGTTCTTCGGCAACCTCTACCACCTCAACGCCGAGGAGGAGCCGGAGGCGGCCGAACTGGCCGCTCGCAGGAGGACTTCCCGCGCTTCAACGAGCGCTTCCGCCCGCGCGGCGTCCTGCACTCGTGGGCGACCGACACCGACGACGACACCGAGGACGAGCGGTACGGGCGCGTCGGGCCGCCAGCGGATCGAGGACACCGGGCCGCTGACGAAGAAGCGGATGGAGACGATCGACGACGAGGTCCTCGAGCACGGGCTCGACTTCATCGATCGCCAGGCCGGCGCAGGGACCCCGTTCTTCTCTGGTTCAACACCACCCACATGCACTTCCGCACCCACCCGAAGCCCGAGAGCGTCGGGCAGGCCGGCCGCTGGCAGTCGCCCTACCACGACACGATGATCGACCACGACAACGTCGTCGGTGCGCTGCTGGACAAGCTCGACGAGCTCGGCCTCGCGGAGGACACGATCGTCATCTACAGCACCGACAACGGGCCGCACATGAACACCTGGCCCGACGGCGGCATGACCCCGTTCCGCAGCGAGAAGAACACGAACTGGGAGGGTGCCTTCCGCGTCCCCGAGATGATCCGCTGGCCGGCCAAGATCGCCCCGGGGGTCGTCTCGAACGAGATCATCCAGCACCACGACTGGCTGCCGACGTTCCTCGCCGCCGCCGGCGAGCCGGACATCGTCGAGAAGCTCAAGGCGGGCCACACGATCGGCGACACGACCTACAAGGTCCACATCGACGGCTACAACCTGCTGCCCTACCTGACCGGCGCGGTCGACAAGTCGCCGCGCAAGGGGATGGTCTACTTCTCCGACGACGGCGACGTGCTCGCGCTGCGCTTCGACAACTGGAAGGTCGTCTTCATGGAGCAGCGGATGGCCGGCACGCTGCAGATCTGGGCCGAGCCGTTCGTGCACCTGCGCGTGCCCAAGCTCTACAACCTGCGGACGGACCCGTACGAGCGCGCCGACATGACCTCGAACACGTACTACGACTGGCTGTTCGAGAACGACTTCGTCATCCTCGCCGCCACCTCGATCGTCGCCGAGTTCCTCCAGACGTTCGTCGAGTTCCCGCCGCGCCAGGAGCCCGCGAGCTTCACCATCGACCACGTCGTCGCCAAGCTCGAGAGCGTCCTGACCTCGGGCCGATGAGCCTCCCGTCCTGGAACGAGGGCGCCGCGCGAACGGCGATCCTCGAGTTCGTCGAGCGCGTGAGCGAGGAGGGCGGCGCGGACTACGTGCCGCCCGCCGAACGCGTCGCCGTGCTCGACAACGACGGCACGCTGTGGTGCGAGAAGCCGACCTACATCCAGGCGCTGTTCGTCGTCGCCCGCCTGGCCGAGGCGGCCGCGGCGCGACCCGAGCTGGCCGAGCAGCCGGTGGTGAAGGCGCTGCTCGCCGGCGACCTCGCCGGCGCGCAGCAGTACGGCATGGAGGCGATCGCCGGTGTGTTGCTCGAACTCGACGCGGGGCGGACCACCGAGGAGTTCACGCGCGACGCCGAGGCCTGGCTCGCCGCGGCGAAGCATCCGCACTTCGGTGTGCCGTTCCGGGAGCTGACCTATGTGCCGATGGTCGAGCTGATGGAGCTGCTGCGCGCGCGCGAGTTCCGCGTCTTCATCGTCACCGGCGGGGGCGTCGAGTTCGTCCGCGCGGTCGGCGAGGAGCTCTACGGCGTCCCACCCGACGACGTGGTGGGCTCGGCGGTGCAGGTCAGCTTCGAGCGCCGCGACGGGCGCATCGTGCTGGTCCGCCAGGCGGCGATGCTCGGCTCACCCAACGAGGGGCCACCGAAGGCGGTGAACATCCAGGCGCACATCGGGCGGCGGCCGATCTTCGCCGCCGGCAACAGCGCCGGCGATACCGAGATGCTCGAGTACGCGCACACCGGCGACCACCCGTCGCTGTGCCTGGTGGTCGATCACGACGACGAGGAGCGCGAGTACGCGTACGCGGGCTCCTCGGTGACCAATCCCGACGCCGAGTCGATCGTCGACACGGCAGGCCGCCTAGGCTGGACGGTCGTGAGCATGCGAGACGACTGGAACCGCGTCTTCGCGGGATGACGGCGGACGAGGTCTGGATCGAGCCGGCCGAGTTCCGGATGGGCTCGGACGTCCACTACGCCGAGGAGGCGCCGAGCCGCGTCGTCTCGGTCGACGGGTTCTGGATCGACCGCCACCAGGTCACCAACCGCCGCTTCGCGGCCTTCGTGGCCGAGACGGGGTACGTCACCGTCGCCGAGCGCCCGCTCGACCCCGCGGACTTCCCCGGCGCGCCGGCGGAGAACCTCGTGCCGGGCTCGCTCGTGTTCACGCGCACGCGCGGGCCGGTCGACCTGCGCCACATCAACCAGTGGTGGACGTGGACGCCGGGCGCCTGCTGGCGGCACCCCGAGGGCCGTCGGCTCGTCGCTCGCCGGGCGCGAGGAGCATCCGGTCGTCCACGTCGCCCACGAGGACGCGGCTGCCTACGCCGAGTGGGCAGGCGGCGCGCTGCCGACCGAGGCGCAGTGGGAGCTCGCTGCCCGCGGCGGGCTCGACGGCGCCGCCTACGTGTGGGGCGACGAGCCCGAGCCCGACGGCGCGCGGCTCGCCAACTACTGGCACGGCGACTTCCCGTGGCGCGCGGAGCCTGGCTACGGCACGACCGCGCCGGTCGGGTCCTTCGCCCCCAACGGCTACGGGCTCTTCGACATGGCCGGCAACGTCTGGGAGTGGACGGCCGACTGGTACGGCGGCAGCGAGGCCGCGAGCCGCGACCCGGCCCAGCCGCAGTTCGCGATCGCGCGCAAGGTCGTCAAGGGCGGCTCGTTCCTGTGCGCCGACAGCTACTGCCTGCGCTACCGCCCCGCCGCGCGCCGGCCGCAGATGATCGACACCGGCATGAGCCACGTGGGCTTTCGCCGCACGCGGCCCGCCGAGTGACGCTCAGGCCAGCGCCTTGGCCTTCAGCTGGTCGAACTCCTGCTGGTTGATGGCGCCGCTGTCGAGCAGCTCCTTGGCCTTCTCGATCTCGCCGGCCGAGCCGGCAGCGACATTGCGGACGTAACTGTCGAACTGCTCCTGCGAGGCGGCGGCGTCGCGGACGCGCCGTTCGGTGAGCCCCTTGCCGTGCGCGATCAGGTAGACGAGCGCGCCGAGGAACGGCAGAAGGATCAGGAAGAAGCACCAGAGCGGCCTTGGCCCAGCCGGAGACATCCCGCCGGAAGACGTCGCTGATGATCAGGATGAGCATCCAGATCCAGGCGACCCAGCAGAAGAACAGGATCATGGTCCAGAACACGTCGAGGAAGGGGTAATCGGCGGCAAAGATCATGCCGCCATTCTCTTGACGCACGGAGTCGCTCCACAAGGTGGTGTGCATCCCGGTGGATTGGGGTGCGTGCGCCTAGTCGCGCCCGCGCCGCGCCCGCAGCGTCTGCCAGTGCGAGCGCGCCTCGGCCGTGATCTCGCGCCACTGCGCCTGGACCTCGTCGTCCGCGGGCCGCTCGCCGCGGCGGATGCGGTCGAGCTCGTCCCCCACCTCGCGGCCGGCCGCCGCAGACCCGACCGCGACGAGCATCACGCAGAAGAGCGCCGAGATCATCGCGAAGACGGCGCCGATCACGCCGTAGCGGGTGGCATAGGTGCTGAACAGGTGCGGGACATAGATCTCCGCGCCGATCGCGTAGATCGATAGGCAGACGGCTCCGAGCGCGGCGAACGGCAGCAGCTGCGGGCGGGTGATCCGCCCGGCGCTCAGCACCCGGCCGCTCCAGTAGAGGAACGCCGCCGCCACCGGCAGCAGGACGACCGTCGCGGTCACATCGAGGTCGCTCCGCCCCAGCAGGCCGCGCACGAGCCCGCTGAGCCCGAGGTACAGAATCAGCCCGCCGATCCAGAGGAGCCCATTGGCGCTGTTGCGCATGCTCAGCGGCTTGAGCTCCCAGGTCTGCTCGAACAGCCGCTGGACCGCACGGGTGAAGCTGAGGACCGCGACGAGCAGCAGGAAGAACCCGATCAAGCCGATGCTCGTGCTCGACCCCGAGGGCGGCGAGAAGATGTCCTTGACCGCCTCGGCGCCGCCGCCCGTCAGGTCGTAGCGGTCGATGATGCGGTCGGACGTCTCCTTCCCGCCGAGCTGCGGTCGCGATCGAGCTCATCACGATCGCCAGGGGGATCATCGCCGTGAGCGCGCTCGAGGCAAGCGCGACCGCGCGGTCGAAGCCCGCCACCTTCTGGAACCGGCTCACCACGCGGAGCACGAACTGCGGCCGCAGCCAGAACGTCAGCGTGCGGATGACGCGCTCGCGCTCCGGCAGGTGGGCCGTCACAGCAGGGGCGAGATCGCCGCGAACGCCGCGGCCTCGAGCCGCGGCCCGATCCCCGCCGACGCCGGTGCCCGGGGTGGAGATCGCCTCCGCCGGCGCCGAGAAGCGCTCGTCGAAGCGCGCGGCGAAGTCGCTCGAGCGCACGCGCAGGTCGATCTCGAAGAACCGCTTCAGGCTCCACGCCTCGAGGTTGCAGGTGCCGGCCAGCACCTCCTCGCGGTCGCGGACGAACGCCTTCGCGTGCAGCATCTTCGGGTATCCGAGGATGCGCACGCCCGCGTCGAGCAGGTCGCCGTGGTGGAAGCGCTGGGCGGCCGCGCAGGCGCGGTTGTTGGCGCGCGCGGGCACGAAGAGGCGGACGCGCACGCCGCGGTGTGCAGCGCCGATGATGCGCCGGATCATCGCCTTGTCGGCGACGTACGGGTTGACCACGTCGAGCGTCTCGCGCGCACCGTCGAGCAGCTCGGCGATGGCCGTCGAGATCGGGCGGTAGGGACCGGGCGCGTTGTGCAGGACCGTCGCGGGCACCGTGCCCGGCTCGGTGTCCGGGAAGAGCGCCGGCAGCTGCTCCGGCGACACGCTGCCGCCGAGCCAGCGGAAGCTGGCGACGAACACGAGCTGGAGCTGCGAGACGACCGGCCCGGTCACGCGCACGAACAGGTCGTGGAAGCGGCCGTCGGCGAAGTGGTCCTCGATCCCCGCGCCACCGACCCAGCCGACGCGGCCGTCGACGACGAACAGCTTGCGGTGGTCGATGCGTCCCACCGCGCGCACGACCTGGACGTCGACCCCGCCGGCCCGCAGCCGCTCGTAGAAGCCGCCCGACTTGCCGGGGCGCGAGCCGACGCGGTCGACGACGACGCGGACCGCGACGCCCTCGGCGGCCTTGGCGAGCAGCACGCCGGCGAACTCCTCGCCGATCGTGCCGGGGCGGAAGCCGTACTGGTTGATGTGCACCGACGACGTCGCGGCGCGGATGTCGTCGAGGATCAGCGGGAAGAAGTTGCGCCCCTCCACGTGCACGTCGACGGTGGCGGCGGTCGTCTCCTCGAACACGAGCGCGAGGTCGCTCAGCTCCACCGGTGCGCGCACCAGCGGCTCGGCGCGGGCGCGCAGCTCGTCCATGGGTGGATCGTCCGTCTGCATGGCGCGACTCTAGTGCGCGCGTGGCTTTCTCGATGACACCATGTCGGCGTGACCGCGCTGCTCCAGCACCGCCGAACCCGGATGGAGGGGCGCGACCCGCACGAGAGTCACCGCACGGCCACGCCGCTCGAGCTCCTGTTCGACCTGACGTTCGTGGTCGCCTTCGGGATCGCCGCGGACGAGCTGGCGCACTACGTGGTCGAGGAGCACTTCATGGCCGGCCTGCTCGGGTTCGCGCTCGCAACCTTCGCGATCATCTGGGCGTGGATCAACTTCTCGTGGTTCGCCTCCGCCTATGACACCGACGACTGGGTCTACCGCCTGACGACGATGGTGCAGATGGTCGGGGTGATCGTGCTCGCCCTCGGCCTGCCGGCCATGTTCAAGTCGATCGACGAGGGCGCGACCGTCGACAACCGGGTGATGGTCGCCGGCTATGTCGTGATGCGCGTGGCGATGGTCTTCCAGTGGGCGCGGGCCGCGCGGCAGGACCCGCCGCGGCGCGAGGCGTGCCAGACCTACATCGTCGCGATCGTGGTGGCCCAGGCCGGGTGGATCGCGCTGCTGATCGCCAACACGTCGATCGCCGTCACCTTCGTGTTCGTAGGCCTGCTGACGCTCGTCGAGTGCGCGGGCCCGTGGATCGCGGAGACCCGGAAGGGCGGGACGCCGTGGCACGCCCACCACATCGCCGAGCGCTACGGGCTGCTGGTGATCATCGCCCTGGGCGAGGGCGTGATCGGGACGATCGCGTCGCTGACCGCGCTCGTCGGCCCGGAGGGCGTGGGCTGGTCGGTGGACGCCGCGCTCGTGGCCATCGCCGGCACGGCGCTGACGTTCGGCATGTGGTGGATCTACTTCATCGTGCCCTCCGCGCAGATCCTGCACGTCCACCGCAGGCTGTCGTTCCGCTGGGGCTACGGGCAAATGCCGCTGATCGGCGCGGTCGTCGCGACCGGCGCCGGGCTGCACATCGCGGCCTACTACATCGAGGAGGAGTCAGAGCTCGACGCCGCGGCAACGGTGCTCTGCGTGGTGATCCCGGTGGCCGTCTACATCCTCGGCGTCTTCGCCATCTACACGGTGCTTGCGCGGACGGTGGACCGCTTCCACCTGGTGCTGCTCGCGTGCAGCGCCGTGCTCCTCGCCGCGCCGCTGGTGCTGGCCTCGGCCGGGGCCACGATGGCGTGGTGCCTGGTCGTGCTGGCCCTGAGCCCGTGGGTGACGGTGGTCGGCTACGAGCTCCGCGGGCACGCGCACAACGCGCGCGTGCTCGAGCGGCTGACGGCGCCCGAGCCGGCCGACGCGGCCTGATCAGGCCTTGGCGCGACTCGCCAGGGCACCCGCCGCGAGGATGAGCAGGCCGCCCACGACGCCGATGTAGCCGGCGGCGCGCGTGTCGCCCACCTCGCCGATCGCGCGGGCCGCCGCGGCGAGCAGCCCGAGGAAGTGCAGCGAGGCGGCCGTGCCGACCGCGAGCAGCAGCCCAGCCGCGAGCCGCGGGCGCGAGCCGAGCAGCACGAGCCCGGTCAGCGCAGCCACGACGGCGACCGCCGGCTCGAAGAAGAACTCCGCGCTCTCGGTCTCCACCAGCTCGTCATAGAGCGAGCTGAAGCCGTCGTAGTCGACGAACAGCGCCACGCCCGCGAGCCCGATGCCGGCCAGCCCGAGCACGAGCGGGCCCGGGTTGAAGGTGGTGGCGCCGCGTTCGGGCGGCGAGGCCCGCAGGCAGCCGACGCCGGCCGCAAGGATCGCGCCCGCACCGAGCAGGACGATGACCGCGAGCAGGGTGGAGAGCCCACCGAGCCGCTCGCTGGTGTGGCGCAGCAGCGCCAGCGCCGCGACCACCCCGAGGGCGCCGAACCCGAGCAGCCAGCCCGCGGCGAGCGAGGTGTCGATCCGACCGGCGCTCAGCGCCCGCGCGATGAGCCACGTCGCGACCGCCACGCCGACCGCCTCGATCGGCGAAAGGACCGCGAACAGGTTCCAGCGGTCAAAGCCCTCGGCCAGCAGGACGATCAGCAGCGCGGCGACTGCCGAGAGCGCGCCGGCGCGCGCCAGGCGGACGGTCTGGGGGGCACCCCGCGACGCGACGGGCTCGGGGGCCGCCGGTCGCGGCGGCGGCGTGGCCGCGCGCGGCAACTCCGTCGGCGTCGCCGCGGGCGGGAGCGGCGTGGCCGGAGCCCGCGTGGAGGGAGCCGGCTCGGACGCCGCCGGCATCGGCTCGGACGGCGGCGGCGCGGCCGGAGCCGGCGCGGGTGGCGGGGTGGCCGGCGGCGGCGGGACCGCCGCAGGCGGCTCCGGCGGGGGCGCGAGGTCTTCCGGGGTCGGGCCGGTCGGGGGCGGTTGGTAGGTCTCGTACGCCGAGTCCTCGGCCGCCGGCATCGGCTCGCCGGTGTCCGGCCCGGTCCCCTGCATGTCGATCCCGGGTGGCGTCGTCATCGGCTGGGACGGCGGTGGCGTTGCCGGCCCGGGCACCGGTGGATCCAGCAGCGCCGGGAGCGGCGCCTCTCGCCGCCAGCGCGGCCCCAGCTCGCCGATCAGGATCTCCTCGAGCTCCTCCCAGGCGGCGGTCGCCGAGGGCGGGCGGTCCTCCGGCTTCTTCGCGGTCAGCCGCTCGATCCACGCCGAGATGGCTGGATCGACGTCGGCCACGTCAGCCGCCGGCGGCAACGGCTCCGTGACGTGCCGCAGCATGATCGCCATCGGCTCCTCGGCGTCGACGAACGGCGGCTTGCCGGTGAACAGCTCGTAGGAGATGCACCCGACCGAGTAGAGGTCGGTCCAGGACCCGATCTCCTTGGCCATCGCCTGCTCGGGCGACATGTACGGCGGCGTCCCGATCGTCGTGCCGGTCGCGGTGACGAACGCGCCCGTGTCGGCGGAGAGCGTCGCCTTGGCGATCCCGAAGTCGGCGATCTTGATGCCGCCGGCCCCGGTGACCATGAGGTTCTCCGGCTTCAGGTCGCGGTGGACGATCCCGAGCTGCTCCGCCCCGGCGAGCCCGGCGAGCAGGCCCTCGAGGACGCCGCCGATCTGCGCGAGCGACATCCGGCCGACGTGCGGCCGCAGCGAGCCGCGCTCGAGGTACTCCATCGCGATGTAGGGCGTCCCCGCGTGCTCGAAATAGTCGAACACGGTGATCACGTTGGGATGCACGAGCGAGCCCGCGAGCCGCGACTCGCGGACGAAGCGCCGCGCGAAGTCCGGATCCGCGGCGTGGAAGGCCGCCAGCTCCTTGAGCGCGACGAGCCGGTCGAGGTCTTCCTGGCGCGCCAGGTAGACGACGGCCATCCCGCCGCGGCCGAGCTCGCGCAGGATTCCGTAGCGGCCAACGGTCCTCACCAGCTCCGGCATCGGCGCAACGGTACCGTTGGCGCGGTGAGGGTGCTTGTGACCGGCAGCGCGGGGCACCTTGGCGAGGCGCTCGTGCGGGTGCTGGGCGCCGAGGGCCACGACGTCGTCGGGCTCGACGTGCTGCCCTCGCCCCACACCGCCGTCGTCGGCTCGATCGCCGACCGCGCGCTCGTCCGCGAGGCCGCAAGCGGCGCCGACGCCGTGCTCCACGCCGCGACGCTGCACAAACCGCACGTCGGCTCGCACGACCGCCAGGCGTTCGTCGACACCAACATCACCGGCACGCTGAACCTGCTCGAGGAGGCGGTGGCGGCCGGCGCCTCGCGGTTTGTCTTCACGAGCACCACGAGCGCGTTCGGGCGCGCGCTGACGCCGCCGCCCGGCGCCCCCGCCGCGTGGATCACCGAGGACGTCGCGCCCGTCCCGCGCAACGTCTACGGCGCGACCAAGACCGCCGCCGAGGACCTCTGCGAGCTGGTCCACCGCGACCACGGCCTGCCCTGCCTGATCCTCCGCACCTCGCGCTTCTTCCCCGAGTCCGACGACCGCGACGACGTCCGCTCCGCCTACGAGGACGCGAACCTCAAGGTCAACGAGCTGCTCTACCGCCGCGTCGACCTCGAGGACGTCGTCAGCGCGCACCAGGCCGCGCTCACCCGCGCGCCCACCCTCGGCTTCGGCCGCTACATCGTCAGCGCCACGACACCGTTCACCCGCGACGACGTGGCCGAGCTGCGCACCGACGCGCCCGCCGTCGTGCGCCGGCGCGTCCCCGAGGCCGACGCGACCTTCGCCGCCCGCGGCTGGCGCCTGCTCCCCAGCATCGAGCGCGTGTACGTCAACGCCAAGGCGCGCGAGGAGCTCGGCTGGTCACCGCGCCACGACTTCCGGAGCGCCGTGGAGCGCATCGCCGCCGGCGAGGACTACCGCAGCGAGCTCGCCGCCACCGTCGGCGCGAAGGGCTACCACGCGGTGCCGACCGGCCCCTACACCACCTAGACGGCGCGAGCGACGCCGCCGCCGCCGCGGCTCTTCGCGCGGTACATCGCCTCATCGGCGGCCCGCAGCAGCTCGTCCGGCTCGCGCCCGTCACCGCGGGCGAACGGCGCCAGCCCGATGCTCATCGACACCTCGGCGCCCTCGGTCGTCGCGTGCAGCGCCGCCTCGACGTGCGCGCGCACCTCCGCGGCGACACGCTCGGCCTCGGCCTCGCCGACCCGGCGCAGGATGATCCCGAACTCGTCGCCGCCCAGCCGCGCGGCCACGTCGCTCGTCCGCAGCCGATCCTTGAGCGACTCGCCGACCTGCTGGATCACCGCGTCGCCCGCGGCGTGGCCGAGCGTGTCGTTGACCTCCTTGAACTTGTCGAGGTCGATCAGCAGCACGGCCCCGGTCCCGCCGCGCTCGACCTCGCGCTCGAGCTCCTCGTGGAAGCGGCGGCGGTTGAACAGCCCGCTCAGCGTGTCGTGGTCGGCGAGGTGGCGCAGCATCTCCTCGCCGCGGCGCCGCGCGTCGATGTCCTGGAGCTGCGAGATCCGGTACAGCGGCTCGCCATCGGGTCCTTGGACCACCGAGGCGGTGAGGTCGACCCAGCGCACCTGACCGGCGAGCCCGCGCAGGCGGAACTCGAGGCGCAGGATCGGGATCTCCCCGCCCACGAGGCGCTCCAGCCCCTCGCTGACGAAGCCGGCGTCGTCGAGGTGCGTGAGCTCCTGGAGCGAGCTGGTCCCGACGAGCTCCTCGTGCGAGAGCCCGGTGAGATCGACCAGCGCCTCGTTGACCTCGAGGATGCGCCCGGCGTCCTCACCGCGCACGCCGACGAGCGCCATGCCGGCGGGTGAGTCCTCGAACGCACGCCGGAAGCGCTCCTCCGCCTGGCGCTTGCCCTCCTCGGCCTCGACGCGGTCGGTGACGTCGCGCGCCGCCGCGTAGATCAGCCCGTGGTCGGGGTCGAAGGTCGAGGACCACTCGATCCAGCGGTAGCCGCCGTCCTTGGTGCAGTAGCGGTTGAGCAGCGGCGCGGTCCGGTCGCCGTCCCGCAGCCGGGCCGCGGACTCCGCCGTGCGCTCCCGGTCGTCGGGGTGCACGAACTCGACGAACGGCTTCGCCCGGAGCTCCTCCTCCGTCCACCCGAGCGTCTCCGTCCACGGGCCGTGGAGCTCGACGAGGTAGCCGTCGAGGTTCGCGGTGCAGACGAGGTCGCGCGTGAGCTCGACGTGGCGCGCGGCGATGGCGGCCTCCTCGGCGGTCGCGCGCAGGCGGTCCGCCATCTGCCCCGTGAGCGCGCCGACGACGATGAACGAGGTCGCGCGCGTGAGGTAGGCGATGAAGCTGACGTCAGCGGGGTCGATCACCGACCAGATCACGTACAGCGCCAGCGCCGCGACGCCGGCCAGGATCCCGGCCGTGCGGCCGAACTCGATCGCCAGCAGGCTGATCGGGACGACGTAGAGGAACGTGACCCCGTCGCCCGGCTCCTCGCG
>CAVXIU010000004.1:0-13189 GCA_963761995.1 uncultured delta proteobacterium
CTCGCAACGGAGTCAACTCCCCGACGCCTGGTACGGATAGCCGTACTTGCGTGTGGAGGCTCGCGCCGCCTACGGTCGGGGCATGACCAAGATGCGCGAGGCGATGCAGACGCAACCCGAGCAGCTCGAGCGGCTGCTCGCCGACCCGGGGCCGGCCGAGGCGGCCGCCGCGCAGCTGGCAGGCCGCCGCCTCCTGCTGATCGGCATCGGGACGAGCTGGCACGCCGCACACCACGGCGCCTGGATGCTGCGCAGCGCCGGCGTCGAGGCCGAAGCGGCCCACGCAGCGGACGTCGCGCCGTACGGGCGGCCGATCGACGAGCCCGACGGCGTCATCGTCCTGAGCCACACGGGTGGCACGGGCTACTCGATGGAGATGCTCGAGCGCGCGCGCGAGGCCGCCGCCGCGACCGTGCACATCTCCGGCATCGGCAACGGCGGCGACCTCGAGACGGTCACCCCGGAGGCTTCCTATGCCTACACGGCGAGCCACACCGGCGCGATGCTGCGCCTCGCGCAGATCGCGGGTGCGCTCGGGGCGAAGCTCGGCCCGCTCGACGCCATCCCCGGCCGGGTCGCGGCCGTGCTCGACCTGCCTGGGCCGCTGATCGAGGTCCCGGACCGGCTCGTCGAGCTGATCGGCGCCGGCCCCAACGCCTGGACCGCTCAGGAGGGCGCGCTGAAGATCCGCGAGGCGGCGTACGTCGCCGCCGAGGGGCTCTCGTCCGAGCAGTTCTTCCACGGGCCGAGCGTGGCGCTGGACGAGCAGGACACGCTGGTCGTGCTCGACGGCGGCGGACCGGCCGCCGACCGCACCGAGGCGATCGCCGGCGCGGTCGAGGTCACCGGAGCCCACGTCGCACGGTTCGCCGAGCGCGAGCTGGGCGAGCAGCTCTCCGTGTTCCCGCTCACCGTGGTCGTGCAGCGCATCGCCGCGGAGCTGGCCGATCTGCGCGAGGTCAGCCCGGACCGCTTCCGCTACGAGCAGGACCCGCGGCGGGAAGCGGCGTTCGAGGCGCTCGGGTTCTGACGGCGGCGTCTCGGGAGAACTCGAGCGCGGGGTGCTCGACCGGCGCGCGCCGCAGCTCGCGCAGGTTGCGCGCGTAGTTCTGCTCGCGCCGCCAAGGCTCGCGCGAGCCCTGCTTGGGGAACGCGTCGATGGACCGCAGCACGTAGCCCGACGTGAGGTCGGCGAACGGCACGGCCGTCACCGCGGGGTCGCGGTTGCGCGGGGTGCAGACGCGGTAGCCGCGCCGATCCATGTGCGCGAGCAGCTTGCAGACCTGCTCGGAGGTGAGGTCGGACCCGAGCGTCCACGACTGGTTCGTGTAGCCGAAGGCGAAGGCCATGTTCGGCACGCCGCCGAGCTGCATCCCGCGGTACACGAGCGCGGTTGGGAGGTCGACCGGCGCGCCGTCGACACTGAGGTCGATCCCGCCGAACGGCACCATCTTGAGCCCGGTGGCGGTGACGATCAGGTCGGTCTCGAGCTGCGCGCCGGACGCGAGCTCGATCCCGGTCTCCGTCAGCGTCTCGATGCGGTCGGTGACGACGGAGACGCGGCCGTCACTGATCGCCTCGAACAGATCGCCGTCGGGCGCCACGCACATGCGCTGGTCCCACGGGTCATAGCGCGGCGTGAAGTGCGTGTCGATGTCGAACCCGGGCGGGAGCTTGCGCTCGAGCTGCCTGCGGAGCAGCCGCTTCATCCCGCCGGGCCGGCGACGGCTGAAGCCATAGATGCTCAGGGTGAGCAGCACGTTCTTCCAGCGGGTGATGCCGTACGCGAGGCTGGGCGGGAGGACGCGCTCAACGAGTCCGGCCAGCGGGTCGCTCGCGGGGAGCGCGATGACGTAGCTGGGTGACCGCTGGAGCATCGTCACGTGAGCGGCGCGTTCGGCGAGCGCGGGGATCATCGTCACCGCGGTGGCGCCGCTGCCGATCACCACGACGCGCTTCCCGCTGTAGTCGAGGTCCTCGGGCCAGAACTGCGGATGCACGATCTCCCCCGGGAAGCGATCGAGGCCGTCGAGCACGGGCGCGTGGCCCTCGTCGTAGCGGTAGTAGCCGGTGCAGGTGAAGAGGAAGCCGCAGGTGTATTGGACGGCGTCACCGGTGTCGCCGCGCTCGACATGCACGGTCCAGCGCGAGTCGTCCGAGGACCACTCGGCCCGTGTGACGCGGTGCCGGTACCGGATCGCGTCCTCGATCCCATGCTCCCGCGCGGTTTCCCGCACGTAGTCGAGGATAGAGGCGCCATCGGCGATCGCCTGCGTCCCGCGCCACGGCCGGAACGGATAGCTGAGCGTGAACATGTCCGAATCCGAGCGGATGCCGGGGAAGCGGAAGAGATCCCACGTCCCACCGCTCACGTCGCGCGCTTCGAGCACCGCGAACGTCTTGCCCGGAAGGCGCTGCCGCAGCCGGCAGGCGGCGCCGATGCCGGAGAGCCCGGCGCCGACGATCAGGACGTCGACGTGTTCGCTGGCCACGGGGCCAGCCTACGCCCGATGCCATGCTTCCAACCATGGTTTGGCGGAGGCGACTGGTGTGACGCGGTTCGCGGCCTGGCAGCACGTCGAGGCTCGTGACGGCTTCGAGGTCGTGTTCATCGACGGTCTGCGGTACGAGGGCGAGACCGCCGCAGTCGAGGACGGCGACGCGTGGGCCGTGAGCTACGTGATCGAGCTCGCCGAGGACGGGACGACCCGCCGCGCGCAGGTCTCAGGCTTGATCGCGGGCGGGCGGCGCGAGGTGCGCCTCGAGGCTGACGGTGCGGGGCGCTGGCAGGTCAACGGCGACCCGGCGCCCCACCTCGACGGCTGCCTCGACGTCGACCTCGAGTCGTCGTCACTTACCAACGCGTTCCCGGTGCAGCGGTTCGGCCTCCAGATCGGCGAGGAGGCAGACGCGCCCGCGGCGTACGTGCGCGCACTCGATCTCAGCGTGGAGAGGCTCGAGCAGCACTATGTCCGGCTCCACGACTACGAGCGCCGCCAACGGTACGACTACAGATCGCCGGCCTTCGACTTCGAGTGCGAGCTCATTTACGACCAGGCGGGGTTGGTACTCGACTACCCGGGGATCGCAACGCGGAGGTTGTAGCCCAATACGAGCCCAGCCTACGCCTTGCTTGAAAGCCGTCGCCTCGGCGACTCAATTGCAGTGCGCGTCCTGTCTCATCGTCGACGTTACTGCCGCCAGACAGTGTTCCCGATCTGCCCGAGGCCTTTACCGCCCTGGTGCACCACGGACCTGGCGAGGCGGCACAAAAGAATCTGGCGACGCGCTCGCGGCCTAGGTAGGGTCGGGTTACGTGCAATCTGCGGCCGCCCGGCGGTCACTGGTGGCAAACCGTCACGAAAAGGAACGCCCATGTACCTGGCTTTCCACCAAGCAGTGCCGACGCTCCTGGAGGCTGGTGGCGGAGTGGCCATCATCGCCGTCGTCGTCGCAATCATCGCGAGCATCTTTTCCAAGAACTGACGCGGCGTACAACTGCTTGTGCTGTGGTATGGGCATTCGACCGTGGGCACAGTCGCAGCGTCTGGTCCGAGTCGCACCTCAGAACATGAGCAACGCGATCGCGGCGAACAATACGATCACGATGACGGCAGCGGCGACGGATTTCTCCCGCTCTGAAACACCACTACGCGATGTCATGGTGTCGTACAGGCCGAGCGCGAGCAGTACCGAGGCCGCTGTGAGACCCATTCCGGTGAGGCCTAGCGTCAGATCGGAGGCGGCACCTGTCAGGGCGCGCACGCAGGCAAAGAACCCGACCCAACTCTGAGCGGCGAGCAAGAGCGCGACGAATGCGTCCTGAAGGCCTCGTCCCTCTGCCTGACGAGCGAAGAAGTCCACCGTAATGGCCAGAAACAGCGTCGCGATTACCTGCGCTGACGCTCCATAGAAATCACCGGCAGGCTCGCGCGACGACGTGCCTGTGCTCAACCCAACGGCGGTAGGGACGAGCACGACTGCAATGAGGATGAATCGCGCGCTCGACTCGCCGGCATCTCCCTCAGATCCGACTCCTCCGTGCCGATGTCGATGTCCGCGATCCCTCTGCTCGGGCGCGGTCTCGGCATGCTCTCCCGGTCGCGGTTGTTCGCTGGTCATGCAGCGAGGTTCGCTCTGGGGGCAGCCGATCCTTGCTGTAGCCCGCTGTCCAGGCTGACAGCGCTATCGCGGCGTGCTGCCGCAAACATCGGTCGACACTCACTTTCCCTGACGGGGTTAGGAATAGGTGAGGCGCAACACGCGAACTGGGTATGCGTCCGTGTTTCTGGCAGTTAACCGCCCAACGAGGCGGCCACCGTGCCGGGCTGATCGGCCCGTGGAATTCTCGCGCACTAGTGACCCGTCGCCTTCAGGCGCACCCACAGCTGACTCGGCCCGGACGCACCAGACACTTCTTTCACCTCGACGTACGACGCCGCACGGACGAGTTCGCCGAGCTTCGAGTGACCGTAGTCGCGGGCGTCGAACGCCGCGTTGTTCTTGCTCAGGTAGGTCCCGACCTCGGCGAGGTTGGACCAGCCGTCGTCCTTCGAGGTGCTGCTGATCGCCGTCGACAAGAGTCCCTTCAACTTGGGGAGCGTCGGCGTCGGGGCTTCCGGCTCCTCGCGCAACAGATCGAGGTAGATGAACCGGTCGCAGGCTGCGACGAAGGCCTCGGGCGTCTTTCGCTCGCCGAGCCCGTAGACCGTCATCCCCGACTCCCGCAACCTCGTCGCCAGCCGCGTGAAGTCGCTGTCGCTCGAGACGATGACGAACCCCTCGAGGTTCCCTGCGTAGAGCAGGTCCATCGCGTCGATGATCAGCGCGGAGTCGGTGGAGTTCTTGCCGCTCGTGTACGCGAACTGCTGCATCGGCTGGATCGCGTGGCGCGCCAGCTGCTCCTTCCAGCGGACGAGGCCTTGCGAGGTCCAGTCGCCGTACGCGCGCTTGACCGTCGGCGTTCCGTACTTGGCGATCTCCTCGAGCAGCTCGGTGGTGAGGCTCGCCGTCGTGTTGTCCGAGTCGATGAGGACGGCGAGCCGTGTGGCGTCGGTGGTGGGCACCTAGCGCGGACTGCTCACTCGCCCGACGACGACCACTCAGGCGCCTCGTACACGCCCCCCGGCACGCCGCCGACGCACAAGACCCGCAACCCATCGGGCCCCGAAGACAGCACCCGCGCCGTCCCTGCGTCGACCTTGACGAGGTGCTCGGCGTCCAGTGGCAGCTTCTCGTCGCCGATGTCGACGGACCCTGAGCCCTGCAGCGCGACGTAGAGCTCCTGCTGACCCGACTCCGACTCGTCGTGCGACTTCGTCGAGTAGTTGGGCGGCAGGTTC
The DNA here is from genome assembly GCA_963761995.1 of uncultured delta proteobacterium. Lineage (GTDB taxonomy): Bacteria > Desulfobacterota > Binatia > UTPRO1 > UTPRO1 > UTPRO1. The sequence continues at coordinate 5,343 of CAVXIU010000004.1, forward strand.
ATGATGTTGGCCCCGAAGGCGGTGATCTCGAGCCCGGGGCGGACGAGGTGCGCGAACCCGTCCCAGAGGCTCGGCAGCTCGTCGAGGGACTTCGCTGAATAGCCGGACATGGTGAGGTCCATCCTCCCATGTGGCACCCTGAGCCACATGGCTTCCTACTCCGTCAACCCCGCCGGCATCGCGCACGCGCGTGAGCTGATCGAGAAGAAGCAGTACGTCCTCGACAGCGAGTGGGGCGATGTCCAGCCCAAGGCCGCCGATGAGAACGCCTACCTCGAGAAGCACTCGTGGGAGGAGTACGGCGCCTGGCACCTCGGCCTCACCGAGGGTGCCAACGAGGAGACGAAGGCGCTGTATGCCTTCGTGTGCGGCGACTTCCGCCGCCTCCACCGCAGCGGCCTGATCGCCTGCGTCTACCGCGCCGCCGAGTGGCGCCACAAGGAGGTCGAGCTCGCCGCGCACGACCTGCTCCAGGAGCTCGACCGGAGGACGCTGTGACCGACCTCGACGCCGTCCGCCGCGAGCTCGAGGCGCGCCGCGCAGAAGCCACCGGACGCGTCGCGGAGCTCGCCAAGGCTCCGGAGCTCGGCGAGGCGCAGGGCTTCGGCAAGCGCATCGGCGACGGCACCACCGAGGCGATCACCCGCCTCACCGAGATCGGCGTCGGCCGCTCGCTCGAGCAGGGGCTCGCCCGCACCGAGCGCGCCCTGGCCAAGCTCGACGAGGGCACCTACGGCATCTGCGACTCCTGCGGAGCCGAGATCCCACCCCGGCGCCTCGAGGTGATGCCCGACAGCACGCTGTGCGTGCAGTGCTCCGCGGCCGAGGCCCCGGTGCCCCCGCCGCGCCGGCGCTAGAGCAAGACGCGCGCGAGCGCGCGGTAGTCGTCGAGCGAGCTCGGGTCGTGGCCGAGCGGCTGCAGGCAGACGTGGTCCGCACCGGCGTCCCAGTGCGCGGCGACCGCCTCCGCGAGCGCCTCGGGCGTGCCGTGTGGGATGACCGCGTCGATCAGGCGGTCGGAGCCGCCGTCGCGCAGATCGGCCTCGGTGAAGCCGTAGCGCAGCAGGTTGGAGGTGTAGTTCGAGAGCCCCAGGTAGGTGGCCGCGTAGCGACGCGCGATCGCTCGCGCCGTCTCGTCGTCCTCCTCGACCACGACCGCCAGCTCGGGCGCGACCAGCGCGTCCGGCCCGATGCGCTCGCGCGCGAAGCGCGTGTGCTCCGGCGTCGTGAAGTACGGGTGCGTGCCGAGCGAGCGCTCAACAGCGAGGTCGAGCATCTTCGGCCCGAGCGCCGCGGCGACCAGCTCCTCGCGCGGCAGCCCCAGCCCGTCGAAGAACCGCCGCATCGCGGTCAACGGCCGCGTGTAGTCGCTCGTCGCCTCGGGATGGCCGACGCCGATGCCGAGCAGGAAGCGGTCGGGATACTCCTCCCGCACCCGCGCGTGGGCCGACGCCACGTCCGCCGGCTCGTGCTGCCAGATGTTGAGGATCCCGGTCGCGATCGTGACCGCACCCGCCGCCTCGAGCCAGGGCCGCGCGTCCTCGACCGAGGGCGAGCTGCCGATCCACACGCAGCCGTAGCCGAGCGCCTCGAGCTCGCCGACCGGCCCGGGGCCGTCGGGACGCCGCCGCCAGATCCCGACCCGTCCGAGCTCCACGTCAGTGCATCCCCGAGCGGATCTCGACCAGGTCCTCGCGCGGCTCCGTCCGCGGCAGCGGCTGCGAGCGCCGGCCGAGGTTCGCGGGTGAGTAGTTGATCACGGCCTTGACCCACTCCCGGATCAGCCGCTTGTCGCCGGAGCTGAGCGGCACGAGGATCGCGCGCCTCAGCTGGTCCTTGACCGCCTGCGAGGCGTCGAGCGTGTTGATGGTGTCCGTGAACGGCTCGGCCACCTTCTTCGCAGACTCCGGCAGCGCGTCGCTGATCTTAGGGTCGTTGAGGAGCTGGTCGACGGTCGCGAAGTCCCAGCGCGGCATCCGGTCGTCCTCGGGCTGCTTGGCGTCCGGGACCGCCTTGGGGATGTAGCGCTCCGAAGCGAACAGCCCGTCCTTGCCCATCAGCGACGCGATGATGTCCGCGCGCTTGCGCTTCTTGCGCCCGAGCTCGAACGCCTTCTCGACGTCCGCGACGCTCGCCCGCACGGCCAGCGTCGCGCCGGCGAAGGTGCGATCCGCCTCGGCGCCCGTCTTGTTGGTCTTGAGCACCGTCTTGAGCTGGGCGTCGGTCATCGGCTTGCCGCCGAGCTTGGTCACCGCCGGCATGAGGCGCTCATCCCCGACGGTGTGGAAGCGCTGGCCCGCGACCTCGACGAGCGGGCCGAGCGACTTCGGCCCGTGCGCGCCCTCCCAGTCGTGGACGACGAGCCCGACCACGTCGCCGAAGCTGAGCGGCGGCACGACCTTGCGGACCTTCTTGCGCGCCGCCGAGCGCACGGCGCCGAGCGGCGCGCCGATCGTCACCCCGAGCCACTCCAGGAACCCGCTCGGGCTGCGGTTGACCGCCAGTGCTACCTCGTCAGCCAGCCACTTCACCAGCAGATCGTCGAAGCCCGGCACCTTCTTGTCCCAGTACGCCTCGATGCTCGAACGCGGCGTGCGGGTGTGGCTGGCCGAGAACATGTCGGTGAGGAAGTGGCAGGCGAAGGCGTCCATGGCGATCGCCTCGCCGAGCAGCGGCTCCTCGCCGAGCTGGCCGGCGCTGATCGCGAGGCCGATCGCGTCGAGGTGCTGGGCGCGGTACTCGGCGACTCCGCCGAACGGCTTGCCGTCGCGGGTGCGCGTCGCCTTCTCGGCCGTGCTCAGCTCGGTGTCGCCGACCAGCGGGTTCGGGAAGTGCTTGATGTTGCGGGTCTTCAGGCGCGCGTAGCGCTCCTCGACCGCGTCCTTGTCGACCTTGGTGAAGAGCAGACCCAGGTTGTCCTTCTCCACCTTGTCGGCCTCGCCCTTGCTCCGCGGCCGGATCTTCACGAGCACGGCGTAGTAGAGCTGGCCGATCGTGCTCGGATAGTTGCCGGACTTGTCGCGCTTGACGATGTCGAGCTTGTCCTCGCCCTCGAGCGGCTCGCCGCGCATGATCTTCTTGACGTCGGCGACGCTGTCGAACCAGTCGCCGAGCGCGACCCAGTCGCCGAAGGTGAGCTCGAGCTCCTTGAACAGCTTGCTGCCCGGCAGCCGCCAGCGCATGTTGCGGGCCGCGTCGCCGATGCCCTTGTGCTCCGGCTCGCCGAAGCGCGCGATCGACTGGCGGGCGCCTCTGATCAGGCGCGTCGTCGCGGCGTTGCCGGCCGTGCGCTGGAGCTCGAGCACCGCCGTCTGGGGTGCGCGATCACGCCCCGCGCGCCCCGGCGTCCGCGTGGTACGACCGGACGGGAGGCGGGTGCGCTGCATGACGCTCAGGCAGGGCCTGGGAGCGGCCCGTGCTCGGCCTCGAAGCGCTGCTTGACCTCGCCGAACGCGGTGAGCGCGCGATCGAGGGTGGCGCGGTCGTGCGTGGCCATCACGCTCGTGCGCAGCAGCGCGCCGCCGGGCGGCACGGCCGGGTGCAGCGCGGTGTTGACGAACACGCCGGCGTCATACAAGGCGCGCCACAGCAGCACGCACTTCCAGTCGTCCTCGACCAGCACGGGCACGATCGGTGTCGTGTGTTCGCCGCGGATCACGCGGTAGCCGAGCTCGTGCAGGCCGTCCTCGAGGATCCGCGCATTCTCGATCACGCGCGCGAACAGCGGCGGGCCCTCCTCGGAGCGGACCACCCGCAGCGCCGCCAGCGCGGCGCCGACCGCCGCCGGCACGGCGCTCGCCGTGAACAGGAACGCGCGCGACTGGATGCGCAGGTAGTCGATGACGTCGTGCGGCCCGGCGATGAAGCCGCCGCACGAGGCGAGCGATTTCGAGAACGTGCCCATGCGCAGGTCGACCCGGTCCTCGAGCCCGAACATCTCCGCGGTGCCCGCGCCGCGCGCGCCGAGCACGCCGGCGGCGTGCGCTTCGTCGACCATCAGCCGCGCGCCGTGCTCCTGGCAGAGGGCCGTGATCTCGGGCAGCGGGGCGACGTCGCCCTCCATCGAGAACACGCCGTCGACCACCACGAGCACGCCGCCGCCGTCGCCCGCCGCGCGCACGAGCATCTTCTCGAGCTTCTCCATCCGGTTGTGGCGGAACGGCCGTAGCTTGGCCCGCGAGAGCAGGCAGCCGTCGAGGATCGAGGCGTGGTCGCCGGAGTCGGCGATCACCGTGTCGCCGGGCGCCAGCAGCGTCCCGAGCGTGCCCACGTTGGCCTGGTGGCCGGTGGTGAAGACGATCGCCTCCTCCGTGCCCATCCATTCCGCCAGCTCGCGCTCGAGGTCGAGGTGCAGCTGCGTCGTGCCGTTGAGCAGGCGCGAGCCGGTGAGGCCGGTGCCGTACTTGTCCAAGGCAGAGCGCGCGCCCTGCAGCACGCGCTCGTCGCCGGTCAGCCCGAGGTAGTTGTTGGAGCCGAGCATGACCCGCTCGGCGCCCTCCATCTCGACGACCGGCGCGGCGGGCGACTCGACGAGCCGGAAGTAGGGGAGGAGGTCGGCGTCGCGCGCGGCCTGCAGCTGCTCTGCGCGCTCATGGCCTCGGACCTTCGCGAAGACGTCAATGGCGGTCGGCATATAGGGTGCGATCGGTTGAGCTCGGTGACCGTGCAGCCCGTCGCGTCACGGCGCGATCTGAAGGAGTTCATCGAGCTGCCGTACCGCTTGCATGCTAACTCGTCGGTCTGGGTGCCCCCGCTGCGTCTGGAGCGGTGGCTGTTCCTCAACCGGCGCCTGAACGCGTTCTTCAAGCACGGCAAGGCGCAGGAGTTCCTCGCCCGCCGCGACGGCCGCGTGATCGGCCGGATCACCGCCCAGTACGACAACGCCTTCAACCGCTTCCACGCCAACAAGTGGGGGATGTTCGGCTTCCTCGAGTTCGAGGACGACCCCGACGTCGTGCCCGCGCTCCTCACCGCCGCCGAGGGCTGGCTGCGCGAGCACGACCGCGACCACATGATCGGCCCGATGGACTTCACGATCAACGACGAGTCCGGCGTGATGATCGAGGGCTTCGAGCGCCAGCCGCTGATCAAGCAGCCCTGGCACCCGCCCTACTACCAGCAGCGCTGCGAGGAGGCCGGGCTCACCAAGGCGATGGACCTCCTGATGTGGGAGCTCGACATCTCCGACCGTGAGCACATGCTCCCGATCATCTTCACGCTCGCCGAGCAGATCGAGGAGCGTCACGGCGTCAGCATCCGCAAGATGTCGCGGCGCTCGCTGCGGCGGGACATGGACCGCTTCGCCGAGGTCTACAACCAGGCGTGGAGCGAGAACTGGGGCTTCTCCCCGTACTCGAAGGAGGACCTCGACCACTACGCCCAGGAGATGCAGCTCGTCTTCGACAAGAACTGGTTCATGGTCGCCGAGACCAAGGAGGGCGAGACCGTCGCGGTCGCCATCACGGTCCCCGATCTCAACCAGGTGCTGAAGATGATGAACGGCAAGCTCCTGCCGCTCGGCTGGTGGTACTTCCTGCGCCGCAAGAAGCACATGGATCGCGTGCGCGTGGGGTTCCTCGGGGTCAAGCCCGCCTTCCAGCACACGGGGGTCGCGGCCGCGCTCTACGTCGAGCACTTCGACATGGCCAACGAGACGCCGCAGACGTGGGGCGAGATGGGCTGGATCCTCGAGACCAACAAGGACATGAACCGTGCGATGGAGGCGATGCACGGGCGCATCGTGCGCCGCTATCGCGTCTACGAACGCCCCGTCGAAGGTGGGGCTAGCCCGCCTTGAGGGTGCCCTAACACCGGGTGTAGGTTTGGAACATGGACCGCACTGAGGAGCTCCGGGCCTCGCCCCCCATGTTCAACTCCGCGCTGCTGGACCGATTCACGCGCGTGCACCCCGCCGTCCCGGTCCTGATCTACGCGCCCGTCATCGCCGTCCTGCTGCTCACGGGTGAGCAGCGGGTCGGCCTCGCCAACTCGCTCGGCCTCATGCTCGGCGGCTACGCCGTGTGGACGCTCACCGAGTACTGGCTGCACCGCGTCGTCTTCCACTTCGAGCCGCAGCGCGGGATCGGCGCGCGGCTGCACTGGATGATCCACGGCGTCCACCACGACCACCCGAACGATCCACTCCGCCTGGTCATGCCGCCGTCGGCCAGCGTGCCGCTCGCGACCGCCTTCTGCCTCGTGTTCTGGCTCGTGCTGGGCTCGGACCACGCGCCTGCGTTCAGCGCCGGCTTCCTGGCCGGCTACCTGGCCTACGACATGGTCCACTACCACGTCCACCACCACCGGCCGCGCACGCGCGTCGGGCGGCGGCTGCGTGAGCTGCACATGCGCCACCACTTCCAGGACGACGAGTCCGGCTTCGGCGTCAGCGCGCCCTACTGGGACCGCGTGTTCGGGACCAAGCCCCGCGGGTAGTGGGCCTTCCCGCAACGGCGCGCCCGAAATCGGCGACCGCCGATCACCGCCAGGCGGCGTCCTCGACCCTCGAAATACCAGAGGTATTCCTTCGGGCCTGCGTCCTTGCCTGACGGCGCCGGCGGCCGGTCTTTCGAGCGCGCCGTCACGAGAAGGCCCACTTGCGGGGCTTTTCCCGTGGAGGCGCGAGGCGTCGGGGTCGTACGTCATGCTGTGCCGAGCGTGACCGAAGAGCACGACACCCAAGTGACGCCTGAAGACGAAGAGGTGATCGAGGTCGTCGACGGGCTTCCCGTCGTGGCGAACCAGACACGCGTGCTGGAGCACTCAGAGCCGGCGCAGCTGCCGGCTCGGCAGGCCGCAGCCCTCGCCGCCACCGGCTTCGCCGCCGGCGCGGTGACCGCCGCGGTGGTGACCCGGCGCCGCGCCAGGCGACCCGCCCGCAAGCGCAAGAAGGGCGTGGTCGGCGAGATCGTCTCGAGCAACTCGTTCCTCGTCGACGTCCACCTGCTGCGGCGGGATTGACTTCCCCCTGGGCTGACGCACCGGTCGAACTTCGCGTCGAGGTGACGCCCCCGTGGCCGTTCCGCATCGGCCGCGGCTCCGGCGACGGGATCCTGCGCCGCCGCGGCGCGTCGCTGATGCGGCTGCTGCACATGGACGACGAGCCGGTGCTCGTCGCCGTCGCGCAGCCGGCGCCGCAGCGCGTGCTGTTCGCCGCCCGCTCCGCCAGCCGGCCCGCCGCCGAGGCGGCGATCGCGCGCATGCGCTGGGCGACCGGCGTCGACGAGGACCTGCGCCCGTTCTACGAGCGCTTCGCCGGCGATCCGATCATCGGCAAGGCCGTGCGCGCGCGCCCGCACGTGCGTATCCACCGGCGGGCGGCGCCGTGGGAGGCGCTGGCGTGGTCGATCACCGAGCAGCTGATCGAACTCGAGCGGGCGCTCGAGATCCAGCGGCGCCTGGTGCGGCGCTTCGGCCGCCGCTGCGAGCGCTCCGGGATGCGCGACATGCCCGAGCCGGCGCGGATTGCCGCGCTCGCACCGGCGGAGCTGCAGGGCTTCGACCTCGCAGCGCGGCGCGCGGTGGCGTTGCGCCACGCGGCGCGCGAGATCGCAGCCGGCCGGATCGCCCTGTCCGACCGCGAGCAGGCGTGGCCGCGGCTCGCGGCGATCCCCAACATCGGCCGCTGGACGCTCGAGATGCTCTCGCTCTACGGCCAGGGCCACTACGACCTCGTGCCGGCCGGCGACCTCGGCTTCATCAAGCTCGTGGGGCGGCTGAGCACCGGGCGCCCGAAGGCGCGCGCCGACGAGGCCGAGGTGCGCGGGTTCTTCGAGCGCTACGGGGAGTGGAAGGGGCTGGCGGGCACGTACCTCGTCATGGCCGCCGGGGCCGGGATGCTCACGGAG
>CAVXIU010000005.1:0-63476 GCA_963761995.1 uncultured delta proteobacterium
TCGGTAACGAGCAACCTGGCTGCCGCTACCCCGCGCGGAGACACGTCTGTGGCTTGGCGCAGCTCTGCAGCGAGCGCCAAGAGCTCCGGGCGGTTGCGGCGTACGGCATCGCGGGCGATCGGCACTCGCACCGACAAGGGCGAGGCAGCAAGGCTGGCGTCCTTGAGCGCGAGATAGATCGCCGCGGCGAGGGCCTCGCGCTTCCGTCTGCTGCACAGGGACTCGGCGTGCGCAGCGATCTCCGGCGTGGTCTCCGGATCGACGCCTGCCGCCAGGGCGCGATCGAGCTCGGTCGCGCGCCAGTGCCCACGCAGCCGGCGCGGCAGCGAACGGACCGCGGTTACGATCGCGTGCGCGAGGTTCGGTGGATTGGTGACGTGCGCGGCCATGGCCTCACCACGGCGCGGTGCTCGGACTACGAAATGAACTCCGCGGCACGCTGTCCGGCCCAAGGGCGTGCAGCGGCACGGAATGCGTCCGGCGTCACCGCTGGTCGTCCGGGATCTCCATCGCTGCACGCGCAACGCCGTGACGGGAACGTAGGTCGTGTCCGCACATCGCGCACTCGTGGGCTCCGTCGGGCACTCGTTCGCCACAGTCCGGACACTTGATCGCGTCGTCGGCGGGCGTGTTTCGCTTGAACAGCCGCATTGCGTGACCTCGCTTTCGGGAGCGCTGGTCGACCAAGCGTGTCGCGCGAGCATGTCGCCGGCCATGGAACCGAGACTCCATATCGACAAGGTGGAGCAGCCCACGTGCGCTGGTCGTCCTCTACTTCGTCGGCTCCGTGATCTCGTCAGCGCTCGACGCAGGCGTGTCCGCGCACTGCCGTAGTCACCGGCCCAACGTCGCGCCTCCCGGAGGGAGCGCACGTGGCGCCTCAGGTTGCGCGTGCGGCCGCCCGCGCCTCGTTCAACGACGCTGTATGTCAGGGTCAGCTAGTCGAGCAACTGCGCTCAGCTGCCACCGGCCGTCGGCGTCTTGTAGTCATAGAGCAGGACATCGACTGACGGGGGCATCGCGCAGCAGATCGTGGGCCCTGGGAGACGCGGCGACGATGGGCTCTTGGCCGCATGCAACGAGCGCGCGGGCCGCATCCACTTCCTACCGCCTGGTCAACACCTCCCGCCGCGAAACGCCTGGCGGCGGGAGGTGGTTGGTTCGGCGCAGGAGCAGGTCGAGCGATAAGCCAAGCGCGGCGGCGGCCGAGCGGTGGGGGCGAACCTTCCGGTCCGCCCCTACCTGTCGCTCCACGAATCGCCTCGGGAGGCGACCCGCTCCCCAGCGGGTTGGTTTCCCCACCCGCACCGTCATCGTCGCGCCGACAGCGTGTTCACGCGATGGCGGCGGCACTGCAGTTTGCCGCGAGGGAGGCTCCATCTTGGCGACGGATCGCCGGCGCCCGCGGTCGTTGACGCGCGCTTGCGATCCGGACGCCGGACGATGCTGCGCGGTGCCATGCCCGTCGATGTCCTGCCGGCACCGTACTTGGGTTCGCGCGACCGCAGCCCCGAGGCCGGTCACGGTCCCCGACCAGCGGATCGCGCGATCGTCGAGGACGGAGCGTCGCGCCTCCCCATGGCGAGCGGCTGGCGGTCAGCGGATGCCGGCAGGTTGCGGCGACGACGCTCGCGCATCCGGCGCAGCTCGGTCCGAGTCGCCCGGACGAGACTGGTCTGTCGACTCGTTCGCAGCACAACCACAGCGTTGCCCAGCACGAGGTTCATGACGATGGGGTCGAGCCGCCATCTTGCTCGCCCACCCAGTGGTCACCGAACGACGAGGACGTCGCTTGCCGCATCGCGAGCGACCTTCGAGCTGACTGAGCCGAGTATCAGCCGCTGGAGGCGATTCAAGCTGCGGCTCCCGACGATCGCCAGGTCGGCGTCGCGCGCGGCCTCGACGAGCGCTCTTGCGGGATCACCGCGCACCTGGAGTGTCTCGACCGAGAGCCCACGCTCGCTCAGGAGCGCTCGTGCCTCATCGAGGTCGTGGCGCCGCCGGCGGGCCTCAGCCGGGTCGAGGTTGGCGGGGATCGTGACTCCGCTGCGGGGGTACGGTTCGGCGACCGCCACGACGACGATGTGAGTCCGATCGTCGGCGAGCGCAGAGGTGCGCTCGAGCGCACGCTTGGCCGGCTCGGACCCGTCGTAGCCGACAACGACCCGAATTCTTCCGGAGCCGTCCCGAACCGGGACGTCGACTTCGGAGCCTCGGGGAGTGTGGATGTGGAGAGCGGCGTCGAGCACACCGACAGCATGCCTCGCGGCGGTGGTCTGCGCCATGGGCTGGTGGGTGCACTTTCGCGCGGCCGCGGCAGCAGCCAGGCGCTACCGGCGGTGTACCTATCGCCCGGTCTTTATCGCCTGAGCGTCTACGTCGGCACCGAGCTGAGGGCGGAGACGTCCGACGATCCGTCGCGCGCGCCGGGCTATCTCTGCCGGGTCGGCACGCAGGGCTTGCGCGATCGAGTCGTGCGGCTCACGGTCGAGCAGCATCGCAAACACCGGCAGGTCGTCGTCGTCGAGCTTCGCGACCGCTGCCTGGAATACGTCGCGCGGGATCGGTGGCATCACGACTTCTCCGTTGGCGACGTTGCGGATCGCGGCGAGCAGCGAGTGGACGGGCTCGGCCTTGTCCACGACGCCGTCGGCCTGCGCGGCACGAGCCGCCACGGTCAGGGCGGGACCCGCGTACGCCGAGTAGATGACCACCGCCGGCGGGTGTGGGCGACTCTTGATGCGGTGGCAATGCGAGAGCCCGTCGGTGCGCGCGAGGTCGTAATCGAGCACCAGTACGTCGGGACGCAGACCGTCGAGTTCGTGCGCGAGCTCATGGGCAGTGGAGGCGACGGCAGCGACCGTCAGGTCAGGCTCGGAACTGATGAGCCGCCGCAGACCGGCGAGCACGGCAGGGTGATCATCCAGGAGGGCGATACGAAGCATTGGCCTGAAGTGTGCGCGGCCGACTCGTGGTCGGCGATGGGGTGCCGACCGCACCTTGCCGCCCTCAGGGCTGCACGAGACCGCGGCGGATCGCGTAGCGGGTGAGCTCGACGCGGTCGCTCATGCCGAGCTTCTCGAGAATGTTCGCGCGGTGGCGTTCGACGGTCTTCTTGCTGATGACGAGCATCGCGGCGATCTCGTCGTTGGTGTGCGCCTCGGCGACGAGCTTGAGGATCTCTTCTTCGCGAGGCGTGAGTACCTCGCCGTCGACCGTCTCTCCGGCGCGAGCGCGGTCAAGGTACTCGCGCAAGAGGGCGCGGACTCCGCCGGGATAGAGGAACGGCTCGCCGCGCATCGCCGCGCGGCAGGCTTCTACGAGGTCGCGGTCGACCGCGCTCTTCAGCACATAGCCCGATGCGCCGACGCGGATCGCCTCGAAGAGGTACTGCTCGTTGTCGTGCATCGAGAGCATCAGGACGCGTACGTCAGGGTTGCGGCGGGTGATCTCGCGCGCCGCCTGCAGGCCTGTCATCCGTGGCATCGAGATGTCCAGGATCGCGAGGTGGACGTCCTGCGACAGGGCGAGTTCGACGGCGTCGTCCCCGTCGACCGCCTCCGCGACGACTTCGAGGTCGGGCTGGGCGTCGAGCACCATGCGGAGTCCTCGCAGGACGACCGGGTGGTCGTCGGCGACGAGGATGCGGGTCTTCAGTGGTGTAGTCATGAGTTCGGGGGGTCGAAGGGGATGGTCAGCTTGACTTCTGTGCCTCGCCCCGGCCCGGGGCCGATTGCGAACTCGGCTCCGATCAGCATCGCCCGCTCGCGCATGCCGCGGATCCCGTGTGAGGACGAGTCGTCGTCAGGATCGAGGCCGCGCCCGTCGTCACGGACGGTGAGCACCGCGGAGGTCCCGTCGCGCTCGAGGCGCAGCTGCGCTCGGTCCGCCTCGGCGTGCCGCGCGACGTTCGTCAGCGCCTCCTGGGCGACACGGTAGACGACGAGCTCCTGTTGCTCGGAGAGGGGCAGGTGCGGGTCGAGGTTCCGGACGATGCGTATCTGAGCCCGTTCGCCGATCCGGCCCGCAAGCGCCGCAAGCGCGCTCTGGAGTCCCAGATCCTCGAGGGCTTCAGGCCGGAGCCGGCGGGCGATCCTTCGGACGTCCTCGGTTCCCTGGCGGGCGGTCTCGCGCAGCTCGTCGAGCTGTTCGCGCCGGTCTTCTGAGATGACCGCGGCCAGGCTCTCGACTTGGAGCATCACGCCCGTGAGCGTCTGGCCGACCTCGTCGTGCAGCTCGCGAGCGATCCGTTGCCGCTCTCCCTCCTGGACCATCAGCGCGCGGCCTGCGCTTTCGCGCCGCTCGGACTCGAGCCGGTCCAACATGTCGTTGAAGGTCTGCGCCAACGCGGCGACGTCCGGCTCGCCGTTCACGCGCGCGCGCAGGCCCGGCGACAGCGGATCGTGGAGGCGCATCGTCTCGGCGAGCTCGTCGAGCGGACGAAACGCGGGGCGGAGCGTCGCAAGGCTGATCGCGAGCATCCCCGCCAGCCCGATCGCCAGGACAATCAGCTCCGTGAGATGCGGCGGCACCGACACAGTCACCGGCGCGGCTACGAGCGCCAGGAAGGCGAGCACGAGCACCGCGGCGTTCGTATAGAAGACGCGCCAGAACAGCGGCAGGGAGGAGCGACGCATGGCGCGGATCATGTCTCGCGGGCAAGCACCGCGGCCAGCCCGGATTCCGACCAGCCATCCACGACCCCGACGCCCGACGCCACGCCGGCGTGACCGACGATGTCGCCGTGGTCGTCAACCGCAACAACGTCTGCACGGTCGACGTCCGCGTCCAGAAGGCTGAGCGTGGGCGCATCTAGTGGCACTGCGCGCCTGACCGTGACCAGTCGGCCGTCGTCGAGACGGCGGTGGCTCAAGAGCAATGCGTCGCGGACGCGGTTCATCGCCATGACGGACTCGTCAGCTCGCGAGAGCGCGGTCGTCGGTCAGCGGCGAGCCGGTGTCGCCGGTCGGCGAGCACGGCGGCACGACGAGCACGGGGCATGCCGCCTTCCGCACAAGTGCGTGCGAGGTTCCGCCGAGCAGCAGCGTGCGAAGCGGTCCGTAGCCGCGCGACCCGCAGACGAGCAGGTCGAGGTCTGCCGAGGCGGCGGCGAGGGCCTCCGCGGGGTCGCCGGTGAGGATCTCGCCGCCGGCCGACCGGCCGACGGAGACGGCGTCGAGGCCGCGGCGGAGCACCGTTGCGGCCGCGTCGTCGCGGGCGCTGCGAACGGCCTCGAACGCGCCGGCGTCCAGCCCGCCCGCCAGCAGCGGGTCCACGCGCTCGGCCACCGTCAGCACGCGCACGAGTCCGCGCGCGCCTGCAGCAAGCGTGCATCCTTTCCCGAGGGCCGCATGGCCGTCGGGGGTGTCCGTGAACCCGACGCCGACTAGCCGCAGTCCGGCGTCGGCATCCTCGAACGAGAAGCCGATCGGTGCAACCGCGACCGGACAGGGGGCGCCGTGGAGCAGGCGGTCAGTCACGGCACCGGGCAGGACGCGGCCCAGTTGTCCGCGCCGAGACGACCCGAGGACCACCAGGCTCGCCTCCTCCTGTTCGGCGAGGTCGTGCAGCGCGCGCGCGGGAAAGCCGGCGGACGGAACGACGGTGGTCGCAACGGGCACGCGCGCGCCCGGCGCGCTCTCCACGAGAGCACCGAACCGGCGCATCGCCGCCTCCGCGTCCTCGCGGACAGCGCGGGTGCGGTCTGGATAGACGCCGTCGACGTGGAGGTCGACGGGGTACGCGCCGGCGAGCAGAAGCGGCGCCCGCGTCAGCCCCGCGAGCACGAGGCCCAGTGCCGCGGGGGCGGTGTCCTCACGTAGCGGGTCGACGGCGGCGATGACAGGCTGCTGCATGCAACCAGCGTCGCGTTCTCGCGGCCGGGCGTCCATGGCGGCGTCCATGCAGATGGGCGTCGGCGAGCCTCCATCCGCGCCTCATCGACGCGCGTCGGGTCGCGGTGGGTTGAGGAGCAGGCGCCGCGTCCAGTCGCGGCTGCTCGCGCAGGCGACTTCGGCGGCGCGTAGCTCGTCCGCGACCGATTGCAGGTGCCATCGCAGCGCGCGCGCCTCGGGTGGCAGTGCGTTCTCCTCGACGATCGCGCTGCGCTCGCCGCACCAGTCGGCGACGGCGTTCGCCATCTGCTCCATCGCCACGGCAAGGCGGTCGACGGCCTCCTCGACGTGGGCGAGCGTGAGTTCGTGGGTTGGGACCGAGTCTGGGTTGGCTGCCTGGGTCTGGACCGCGCCGGCGGCGCGCTGCAGTTCGTGCGCGCTGGCCGCGAGGGCGAGGTCTCGATCCGACAGCTCGAGAGTCGTGTGCATGTCGACATCGTGGGACGGCGCGGTCCGTCTCACCATGGGCACGCGGCCTCATTACGCAGTCGAGCGCTCGTCGCCCCCGGGCGAGGCTCGGTCGCCGTGGCACTCAGGTGCATTGCCGACCCGATGGTCGACCGCCGCGGCGGCGGCGAGGCTCGTGGCGTGACCGGGTCCTTGAAGCAGATGGTGCTGGCCTGGGCGGTCGTGTTCGGGCTGTTTGTGTTCGTGACCGCGATCTCCGCGGACGAGCAGAAGCCCCAGCCGACGTTCGGCGAGTTCTTGATCGCGCTCGAGCGCGGCAACGTCCGCGAGGTCGTCATCCGTACCCGCGACAACAGCGTGCTCGTCGAGCGCTCCGGTGGTCCGGCGTACACGGTCGGCTATCCCGACGAGTACGCGCCCGCGCTGGTCGAGAAGCTGCGCGCCGGCGACGTTCGCTTCGACATCGAGCCCGGCGGCACCGGCTTCGGCGGCATGCTGCTGCGGGTGCTGCTGCCGGTCGCGCTGCTGCTTGGGCTGTGGTTGCTGGTGCTCCGCCGCTCGTCGGGCGCCGGCGGCCGTTTCGGCGCATTCGGTCGCGCACCCGCCCGGCAGCTCGCTGCGGACGCGCCGAAGACCAGCTTTCGCGATGTCGCCGGGGCCGATGAGGCGGTGGAGGAACTGCGCGAGATCACGGAGTTCCTTACGCATCCCACGCGCTTCAAGGCCGTCGGCGCGCGGATCCCCAAGGGCGTGCTCCTGCATGGGCCGCCTGGGACAGGCAAGACGCTGCTGGCGCGCGCGGTCGCAGGTGAGGCGGGGGTGCCGTTCTTCTCGATCTCGGGGTCGGACTTCGTGGAGATGTTCGTCGGCGTCGGCGCCTCGCGCGTGCGCGACTTGTTCGAGCGAGCGAAGTCCCAGGCGCCGGCGATCCTGTTCGTCGACGAGATCGACGCGGTCGGCCGCCACCGTGGCGCCGGCGTGGGTGGCGGCAACGACGAGCGCGAGCAGACGCTGAACCAGCTGCTCGTCGAGATGGACGGCTTCGAGCCCACTGATCGCGTGATCGTCATCGCGGCCACGAACCGGCCCGACGTGCTCGACCCGGCGTTGCTGCGGCCGGGCCGCTTCGACCGTCAGGTCGCCGTCGAGGCGCCTGATCGCCGCGGGCGGCACGCGATCCTGCAGGTCCATACACGCGGGAAACCGCTGGCCAAGCAGATCGAGCTCGACACGCTGGCCGGCCAGACCGCCGGGTTGACGGGTGCCGACCTGGCCAACCTGGTCAATGAGGCGGCGCTGCTGGCCGCTCGCACGGGCAAGCAGGAGATCACCCAGGTCGAGCTCGAAGAGGGCATCATGCGCGTCGTCGCCGGCCCTGAACGGCGAAGCCGCCTGCTCTCGGAGCGCGACCGGCGAGTGACGGCGGTCCATGAGATGGGGCCGAAGGTCTCGATCGATCGAGCCGCGGCCAGGCGCTCGGCTACACGATCTCGCTCCCGCGGAGGACAAGTTCCTCACCACGCGCGCGGAGCTGACCGACACGATGGCGATGACACTGGGCGGCCGCGCCGCCGAGGAGATCGTCTTCGGCGAGATCACCACCGGCGCGTCGAACGACATCGAGAAGGTCACGGCGACGGCGAAGCAGATGGTCATGCGCTTCGGCATGAGCGAGAAGCTCGGCCCGCGCGTGTTCGGCCACGACCACGGCATGCCGTTCCTGGGCCGCGAGTTCTCCTCCGAGCCGGACTACTCGGACGAGATCGCGCGCGAGATCGACGACGAGATCCGCCGCATCGTCGAGGGCGCGCACCAGTCGGCCAAGGACATCCTGGCCGAGCACCGCGAGCAGCTCACGACGATCTCGGAACTGCTTTTGAAGCGGGAGACCATCGAGCGCGAGGAGTTCGAGACGCTGCTCGGCGACGCTCGCGTCGTCCCCTTTCGCTCGCCGCGGCGACGGCTCGCCGCGGTGGCGCGTGAGGCCTGATCGACCGTCGCGTACAGCCACGAGCCGATTTCGGCCGGCGGCCTGCGTCGGCAGGCTTGACAAGAAAGGAGAAACGAGATGCGACACCCGATCGTGTGTGGAATCGACGGCTCGAAGGAGTCCCGTGAGGCGGCGCGCGTCGCTGCAGAACTCGCACATGCCCTTGCTCGCGGGTTGGTGCTCGTACATGCGGCCGCCGATCCCCCGACATTCCCGTACGGCGACATGCGCATGCGCGAACTCCAGCGCCGGGAGGCAACTGACGTCGCGCACCGCCGTCTCGATGACGTGGCGGCGAGCTTGCCCGCGATCAGGATCGAGACGCAGGTCCTGTTCGGTGATCCGATTGAGGCCCTGACCTCCCTGTGTGACGATCGCGACGCCGCGCTGCTGGTCGTCGGCGCCCGCGGTCGCTCGGGGCTGGCTGCCGCCTGGCACGGGACGATCTCGGCCCGGCTCGCGGGCAAAACGGGATGCCCCGTCGTCGTGGTGTCGCCGGACGCCGCTGAACAGTTCTTCGCTGGTCAGCGCCCCGCCGAGGTCGCGCGCGAGCTGCAGTCCGTCACCTCGCTGCCCGACCGGATCGCCGCATGACCCAATTCAAGGTTGGACGAGACCACGACGGATCGCGTAGCGCGTGAGCTCGACGCGGTCGCGCATGCCGAGCTTCTCGAGGATGTTCGCGCGGTGGCGCTCGACGGTCTTCTTGGAGATGAAGAGCATCTCGGCGATCTCGTCGTTGGTGTGCGCCTCGGCGACGAGCTTGACGATCTCCTCCTCGCGCGGGGTCAGCATCTCGGTGTGCAGCGCATCGCCCGCACGGGCCCGGTCGAGGTACTCGCGCATGAGCGCGCGCACGGCCCCGGGGTAGAGGAACGGCTCGCCGCGCATCGCGGCGCGGCAGGCTTCGACGAGGTCGCGGTCGACGGCGCTCTTGAGCACGTAGCCGGAGGCGCCGGCGCGGATCGCCTCGAAGAGGTACTGCTCGTTGTCGTGCATCGAGAGCATCAGCACGCGGACCTCGGGCTTGCGGTGCGTGATCTCGCGCGCGGCCTGCAATCCCGTCTTGCGCGGCATCGAGATGTCGAGGATCGCCAGGTCGATCTCGCCCGAGACTGCCTGCTCGACGGCCTGGTCGCCGTCGGTCGCCTCCGCGATGACTTCGAGATCAGATTGGGCGTCGAGCACCATTCGCAGTCCGCGCAGCACGATCGGATGGTCGTCGGCGACAAGGATGCGGGTCTTCAGCGGAGTCGTCATTCGTTTCTCGGTTCGACGAGAGGGATGGACAGCCGGACCTCGGTGCCACCGCTCGGCGGTTCGGCAATGGTGAGCTGAGCTCCGATGAGCATGGCGCGTTCGCGCATGCCGCGGATGCCCTCGGAGGACCGGAAGGCGTCCGGCGGGAGTCCGCGGCCGTCATCACGAACCGTCAGGACGACGTGCTCGCTTGCGCGCTCGAGGTTGAGGTGCACCTGCGCGGCTTCCGCGTGGCGAGCGACATTCGTGAGCGCCTCCTGCGCGATGCGATACACGACCAGCTCCTGTTCCTGCGACAGCGGCAACCGCGGCTCCAAGCGCCGCTCGATCCGGAGCCGCGCCTGCTCGCCGATCGCGGTCGCGAGGGCGGCCAAGGCGCTTTGCAGCCCGAGATCCTCGAGCGCTTCCGGGCGCAGCCGGCGCACGATCCGGCGCACCTCCTCCGTGCCGTGGCGAGCGGTCTCTCGCAGTTCGTCGAGCTGCTCTCGCGACTGCTCCGGGATCGTCGCGGCCAGCCCTTCGACCTGGAGCATCACCCCGGTCAGCGTCTGACCCACCTCGTCGTGGAGCTCGCGCGCGATCCGCTGCCGCTCGCCCTCCTGCACGAGCAGCGCCCGGCGCGCGCTCTCGCGTCGCTCGGACTCGAGGCGGTCGAGCATCTCGTTGAAGGTTTGTGCGAGCGCGACGATGGCAGGGCCGCCGTCGACCCGCACGCGCCTACCGGGAGACAGCGGATCGTGCCCGCGCATCGTCTCCACGAGCTCGTCGAGCGGCCGGAACGCCGGTCGCAGCAGCGCCAGATTCAGCGCGAGCAGGGCGAGGAGCCCCGCCGCGAGCACGACCAGCTCGAACGCTGCCGGGGGCACCGATACCGTCACCGGCGCGAAGACCAGGGCGAGGAACGCCAGCACCAGGACCGCCGCGTTGGTGCCGAACACCCGCCAGAACAGCGGCAGTGAGTTCAGTCGCGTACGCACGGCTCAAGCTTCCCACGCGCGACGCGGGTGTCGTGATCGGGCCGGGTTGCAGTCTCGCCCCCATGGATGCCGGACGCGCGCGCGACCAGGCTGCATGTCATGGACGATCCCCGCATCCGGCTCGCGCACGACTCGCTCACGCTGCTCTCGGCGGCCGAACGTCTCCAGCAGGGCGCCGGCGATCGAGCGTGCGCCGCCTTCCTGCCGGCCACCCTGGACTGCGTCGAGCAGGCACTACACGCCCTCGGTCGTGGCTGCCATGCCGGCGCGAACGCCCTCATCCCGCCCGGTGACTCCCACGAGAGCATCTCGTACCGCTACGCGCGCGCTGCGGCCATTTGGCCTGGAGCTCGCGCTGGCGCAGGACCGTCGCACGAGCGGCAAGCCGAGCTCCTGGCCTCGCTCCACGACACTGCGGTAGCGCTGCGAACCGCGGCCGCATCCTGCGCGCGGACGAGCGACCTCGTGGCCGCGACGATGGAAGCACCCGCAAGCATCGCCGAGCTGGAGTACCAAAGCTCGACGCCGAAGGCGGCGTGAGACCGCCGTGCAGGACACGACCGCTTTCTCCGACCGTACGCCCGTGACTCGCGCGCCGGACAACGAACTCTACGACCGCGGCTGCGATCTCGTGGAGGCGGCGACAGCCATCCGTCGTGTCGCAGACGCTCCAGGGGCTGCGCGAGCGGTGCCAGCCGTTCTCGGGTGCATCGAGGCCGCCCTGCGCGAGCTGCTCTGGGCTGCTGCGGCCCTCGAGGAGACAAGCGCACGGACGGTCGAGCAGAGCTCGGGCTGTGCGGACTCGAGGGCGAGGCGGAGGTCCGAGCGTATGCAGCTCGGCTATGCGAACCTTCAAACCGCTCTCGCCGACGCCGAACGCGCATCAGCCGCGGCTCGTCCGCTCGCCGGACGCGCGCTGGCGGCCGCGAGGGCAATTTGACCGCTACCGAACCACCAACACGTCGCACGGCGCGTGGCGCACCACGTTCTCGGCGGTCGAACCGAGCAGCGCGCGCGTCACGTAGCCGGAGCCGGTGTGGCCCACGACGATGAGCTGCGCACGCTGATCTCGGGCCATTTGAATGAGAGCTCGGCGGGGTCCGAGTCCGACGCGACGAGCGTCAGCTCCGAACCGGACGCTCGACGTCCCACGTCCAGGTAGCCGGAGGGTCGCTGGCCGGAAACGACCACTCGCTCATCTCGTCAACCGTTGGCCGCGTCGACGTCGGTGCCTCCTCGCTGACCTCGATTGCCTGTGCGGGCGATTCCGGCTCGGGAGCGCGTCGTTCGGACATGCTGTCCAGTCTGACTTCACCGTGCGGCCCACGCAATGGGGTCGCGGTTCCACGGATCTCCGTCTCTACGGGCTGCGTGCACCCGATGTGAGGTGCATTGCCCATGGTCCCGGGCGACACAGTGGGCGACCGTAGAGCCATGCAGCGCAACACCAGAAAGCTGCGTCGCCTCCTCAGTCGTTTCGCCGGATCCAGGAATCGGCGCCAGACACGACTGGTGGTGTGCGAGAGCTGCCGCGCCGATTTCGTGAATCCGGTGTCGTGGCACGAACTGAGCGAGACGCACTGGTGGATTCGACTCCGGTGCGGCGAGTGCGGCTTCGTGCGCGAGATCGAGGTCGACAATGACGAGGCGCAGCGCTTCGAGCACGACCTCGACCGGGGCGTGAGGCAGATTGCCGCGGCCTTCGCCCGCCTCGACCGGGAGCGCATGATCGCCGACTCCGACACCCTGACGGACGCGCTCGAGCGTGACCTCATCGACCCGGGCGACTTCTGTTCATGAACGCCGGGTTCGGGACGCGTACAAGAGACATCCGATCGTCGCTGGAGTCGACGGCTCGGCCGCAAAGGTGTTCGCCGACGGCGCGGTGGACGAGAAGACCAAGCAGCTGATCGCGGTCTCCGTCGCCCACGTCACCCGATGCCCGTACTGCATCCAAGGCCACACCAAGGCCGCGCTGCGCAAGGGCGCCGACGAGCATGAGCTGATGGAGGCGATCTGGGTCGCGGCCGAGATGCGCGCGGGCGGCGCCTAGGCGCACTCGCCCCTGGCGCTCGAGACCGCCGGTCACGCGCGCCGACCGCGAGCTCAGGTGGCGATCGACGCAAAGCCGCCGACGATCGCGCCGTAGGCGACGTGGGCGAGCAGGGTGGCGATCGGAGTTCCGCGACCGTAGTTGCGCATCAGGAAGCCCGGGGGCTCGAGCAGCGGGCTGCTATCCGCGGCACTGAGCTCGCTGCCCATACGGGGATGGACGGCCGGGAGCAGGATGTTCACGAGCGCGGTGGCCGCGACGATTCCGTGCAGGAGCCCGAACAGCGCTCCGAGCAGCCAACCGCTGGCGTCGACCGCAGCGAAGACTCCGTAGTAGACGAGCGCGAACGCCTCTCCGGCCGCCAGGTGCAACAGATACCCGAGCGCCTTGGCGCGACCGCGATCGCGGCTGACGGCGGTGCCGAGCAGGAACGGCAGGTCGACGCGGGTGAAGCCCAGCTCATTGGCCGTGCGCAAGGACGTCGTCAGCACCAGCGTGCCGACGAAGCCGCCGGCAAGGGCTCCCCAGACGCTCATGGGCCGCTCGCGTCGGCGATCGAGACCGCGGCGTTGATGAGCGCGAGATGCACCAGCCCTTGGGGGATGTTGCCCAAGAGCTCGCCCGAGTTAGAGTCGATCTCCTCGGCATAGAGGCCGACATCGTTGGCGAGGGCGATCAGCTGTGTCATGAGTTCGGTGGCCTCCTCGAGCCGTCCGATGCGGGCGAGCGCGTCGGCGAGCCAGAAGGAACAGCACAGGAAGGCGCCCTCCGCGCCGCGAAGGCCGTCCTCTCCGCTGTAGCGGGAAATCAGCGGACCGCGCCCAAGCTCGCGCCGTACGGCGTCGACCGTCGCTGTCAGCCGGCCGGGGTCTTGTCCCTCATAGCCGAGCAGAACCCCAAGGAGCAGGCTGGCGTCGAGTTCCTCCCCGCCGGCGTGGCGGGTGTAGCTGCCCAGTCGCTCGGACCAGCAGCGTGTTTCGATGAACTCGTGGATCGCGAGCATCTCGCGCCGCCACGTCGATGCGCTGCGCGAGGGGACGTGGCCCGCGTCGCACAGGCGAAGGGCGCGGTCGAGCGCCACCCAGCACATCATCTTGGAGTGGGTGAAGTGCACGGGCCGGCTTCGCACCTCCCAGATGCCGGAGTCGGGCTGGCGCCAGATGCGGCAGACGAGGTCGGCGATGCCGGCGAGTCGGCGGCCGGTCTCGCGGTCCAGCCGGCCGCCGGCCTCCGCGTAGATCAGTGCGGTCTGGAGCAGGTCGCCGTAGATGTCGAGTTGGGTCTGGGCCGCGGCGTCGTTGCCGACCCGGACCGGGCGTGACCCCTGATAGCCGTGCAGCTCGAGGGTGTGCTCAGGTGCGCGCTCGCCGCCGTCCAGGCGGTAGAGGACCTGTAGGCGCGGGTGCGTGAGCTGGGACGCATGCAGCAGCCACCAGAAGAACGCCTCGGCCTCGCTCGGGCACCCGAGGCGCAGGAGGGCCTCGAGCGTGAAAGCCGAGTCGCGTATCCAGCAGAAGCGGTAGTCCCAGTTGCGCTCGCCGCCGATCTCCTCCGGCAGCGACGTGGTCGCCGCTGCAGCGATTGCGCCAGAGGGTGCATGGAAGAGCAACTTGAGGGCCAGCGCACTGCGGATCACGGCGTCGCGCCACGGGCCGTCGTAGGCACGCTGCGCGGCCCAGCGTCGCCAGTAGGCGGTCGTGGCGTCCAGCCGTCGCTCGACCTGCTCGCGCGTCGGGAAAACGAGCGGCTCCTGGTGGGCCGCGCATAGCGCGATCAACGCCGAGCTGGACTCGCGGGCTTCGAAGCGTCCGAAGATCGCCTCGTCGTCGATCAGTGCCTCGCCCGCCGCCCAGGAGCACACGGCCAGCGCGTCGCGGCCTCCGACCGCGACCGGGATCTGGCCGCGGCGCCCGATCCGTGGCGGCGTCGCGCCGTAGCCGAAGCCCGGCGTGATGCGCCACCGCATCGGCACACGCCCCGCGATGCAGTCGACTCGCCGGATCAGCTCTCGCGTCGGTCCCAGCTCGGAGCTCGGCAACGCCATCGCGTCGGTGACCTGGACCACGCCCTGCGCGGTGGTGAACGTGGTCTCCAGCACGTTGGTGTCGGGCAGATAGCGTCGGCTCGCGCGCGCGAGTATCTCCGGCTCTAGCGCGAAGCGTCCACCGCGGTCGGTGTCGAGGACGGCCGCGAATACGCTCGGCGAGTCGAGGTTGGGCAGACACAGCCAGTCGATGGACCCGTCGCGCGCGACCAGCGCGACGGTTCGCCCGTCCCCGATCGCGGCGTAGTCGCCGATCGGGACATAGCCTCGCGCAGATCGGCCGGACGCCAATTCAGACCGCGCGTCGAGCATCCAGGCTCCTCACGCCGCGGCGCCCGGTTGCGTGATGGCCGGCGCGGCCGCGTCGGCGTGGTGCGGGACGGTGCTGCCCGCGGGAAGCACGACGACCGGGCACGCGGCGGAGCGCACGAGCGCGCGCGAGACACTGCCGAGCAGAGCGCTCCGGACCGATCCGTAGCCGCGAGAGCCGAGCACGAGGAGGTCGAGCTCGGTGCTCGCTGCCGCGAGCTCAGTCGCCGCATCCCCCTCGAGCACGCCTCCGCTGACCTCGCGCCCGTGCGCGAGCGCGGCGAGCGCCGCACGCATCCGCTGCTCGAGCGCGTCGCGAAGCGCGTCGTCGGCGGACCGGTAGCCGAACGCGCCTGTGGTCGAGATCTCGCCGAACGCGAGCCGGCTGTGGACGGCGAGCGCCTGCAGGCGTGCGCGGCGGCGGCGCGCCAGGGCGTCCGCCCACGCGAGCGCCTGCTCCGACTCCGGGGAGCCGTCGAAGCCGCAGCCGACGGTCGCGAGCCGGTTGTCGGTGCCGGCGTAGCCGTGCGGAGCGACCCCAACCGGGACCGACGCGCCGACGAGCAGGGACTCGGCGACGCTGCCGGCGAACACGCGCCCGATCCCCGAGCGGTGCGACGATCCGACGACGATCAGCGAAGCGCCGGTTTCCTCCGCGGTCGCCTGCAGGCCGTGTGCGGGCGATGTGTCGGACACCGTGTGCATGACGCAGTCCGTGGCACGGTCGAGGAACGCTTGCACCGCAGCGAGGTTCGAAAGCCGGCCGCCCTGGTGTACGTGGATGAGCAGTAGGTGCTGGCCGGGCTCGGCAAGCCGAGCCGCCAGGGCCAAAGCGTCCAGCGAGCGCTGGGAGCCGTCGATGCCGACGACGAGCGGACTGGTCTCGGGCTTCATGTCTCGGATGCCTCCTTGTGGCCCACGATCCGGTTGCCGGCGTGAGATGCGGCCGCTTCCTGAAGTGCGGCGATGGACCGCCGAAGCACGCGGGCGACCTGCGTCTGCGAGACACCGACACGCTCAGCGATCTCGGATTGGTAGAGGTCCTCGTCGAAGCGCAGGCGCAGGGTCTCCCGCTCGTGGTCGGTGAGGATGCGCATGAGGCGTTCGGTGGTGGCGGCGTCCTCGGCGACCACGAAGCCGGGCTCGTCGAAGGCAAGGCTGTCGGCGGAGGCTCCAGCGCTGTTCTCGTCTCCTGCCCGGTCGAGCGATACGGCCCAGCGCGCGCCGGCTGCCTGGCGCGCCTCGAGCACCTGCTCGGGGGTGGCCTGCGCCCGTTCGGCGACCTCGGCTGGCGTGGGCGAGCGGCCCTTCTCGCGCCAGAGCGTTTCGGTGGCCGCTTCGACTCGCACGGCGGCTCTGCAGCGAGCGGTAGAAAGGCGGCGCACGAGCTCCTCCCGGGCGCCGGCGTCTCCGGCGCTGTGGTAGAGCCGCAGCAACTGCTGCTCGTCTCGCCGCCGCATCACTCGTTCGTCGATCGACACCGATGCATCGGGAAGACAGATGACATCGGGATCGCACCTGTCCCGGTGAAGTCGCGAGCGTCTTGTCGCCTGGCTGGTGACCATGCCTCCACTCTCGCGCCGGCACGGCGGGACGACGATGGCCTGAGGAGACCATTTCGGTCAGGTGCCGACCTCAGTTGAGCCGAACCGTGTCTGCCTGGGCGCGCCGGACGAGCTTGATGACCGTGTCGCTGAGTGGTCGCCGGAGCCGGCCTTCGACCGACGCTCGAGCGCACGCCCTGCGCAACCCGCGCGAAGTCCCGAGCGCGAAGGGCACCGAGGGCGCCCGGTCAATGCGCAGCAAGGCCTGAACCGAGCAGCTCGAACGCGTCATCGAGAAGCCTGCTGAGCCGTCGGCGCCCGCCGGTCCGCGCCCACATCTCGGTTGTCACGTCGAAGGCGCCGATGGCCGCGGTGGCCAGCAGCTCGCGAGTGAGCTCGTTCCGCGCGGCAGGCATCCGGGCGGTCAGTTCCACCGCGAACGCCGCCCGCCAACCGTCGCGCTGCTCCAGCAGCCGCCGACGCAGCGCCGGTGTCTGGGCGATCACGCTGTGCAGCTCGAAAAAGGTCGCCGGGCGTTCTTCCAGCTTGGCCGCCGCAACACCGAACGCGGCGCGCAACGCCGTCCAAGGCGGTTCGTCGGCGGGTAGCTCGCGCAGCGCCGCCACGGCCTCGTCGCCGAGGTTGTCGAATGCCGCGACGACGATGTCCTCCTTGGTCGCGAACAGGCGGAACAGCGTTCGGCGCGACACGCCGACGGCCTCGGCGAGCTCGTCCGCGGTCACCGCGTCGAAGCCGCGTTCTGAGAACAGAGCAAGCGCCTGACCGGTGATCTCGGCGCGCAACGCGCGGCGCGCGCGCGCCCGAACCGGCTGGTGTGACGAGACGTCGGATGGCATGGATCCAGTTTAGCCGATCTTGACACTGCGAGTCTAAACTGACACTCAGTGCCAAAGACCGAAAGGCGATTCTCATGACCTACGACTACGTCATCGTCGGCGCCGGCGGAGCAGGCGCCGTCCTCGCGAACCGGCTGAGTGAGGACCCGGACACGTCAGTGCTCCTCATCGAGCGCGGCGGACGCGGTCTGAACCCTCTGCTGTACATCCCGAAGGGCTTCTTCTTCACGCTCCAGTCGTCGAAGCTGACGAAGACCTATATGTCCAACCCGTTTCCGTCGGGATTCCAGGAGCCCTGGCAGCGCGGGAGCGTGCTCGGAGGATCCACGGCCGTCAACGGCATGATGTACGTGCGCGGCCAGCAGGCGGACTTCGACGCTCTCGAGCAACGCGGCAACCCCGGCTGGGGCTGGGACCGGTTCCTGTCGGCGTACAAGGCGATGGAGGACCACTCGCTCGGCGGCTCGCCGGTCCGCGGCGAGGGCGGCCCGCTGGGCGTCACCGTCCAGCCGAGCACCGACGACGAGACCGTCAAGCTGCTCCTCGCGTCCGCGGCGAAGGCTGGCTGGCCGTTCGCCGAGGACGTCAACGCGGAGGACAGCCAGCACATCGGCTTCACTCCGTCGACGATCAAGAACGGGGTGCGGCAGAGCACCGCCAACGCGTTCCTGTGGCCGATCCGGCGCCGCAATAACCTGACGATCGTCACGAACACCACGGTCGACCGGCTCGAGTTCGACGGGCTGCGCGTCGTCGGCGTGACCGCCCGGCAGGGCGGCAGCCAGGTCGAGTACACGGCCCGCAAGGACGTGATCCTCTCCGCCGGCGCACTCGAGACGCCGCAGATCCTCGAGCGGTCGGGCATCGGCCGCGCCGACGTGCTCGCGCGAGCCGGTGTCGACCTCCGCGTCGAGAGCCCGAACGTCGGCGAGCGGATCATCGAGCAGCACGGCGCTGCCGTGCAGGTCCGCTTCAAGCGCGAGCTGGGCGACACGCTGCAGCTGAGCTCGAAGGCCAAGCAGCTCGCGCAGGGCGCGCGCTACGTGCTCACCCGCGAGGGCCCGGTCGCGACCGGAGGGTACGACCTGATGGCGCACATCAAGTCGCGTCCCGAGATCGAGCGCCCCGACATCCAGGTCGTCGGGATCCCCTTCGCGCTCGACATGTCGAGCGGCTTGGACGTGGCCAAGTACCCGGGCATGTACCTGCTCGGCTACCAGATCCGGCCGAACACACAGAGCTCGCTGCACATCACGTCCACCGGCCCGGACGCGGTGCCCGAGCTGCACGCCAACTACCTGGAGGATCCCGAGGACCGGCAGGTCACCGGGACCATCGTCGACCACCTGCGGAGCGTGGTGGCCCAGGAGCCGCTCGCCTCCGAGGTCGAGGCGGAGGAGTTCCCCGGGCCGGAGGTCCAGACCCCCGAAGAGGTCGTGAAGTTCGCGCACTCGCCGGGCGTCAGCATCTACCACGCCGTCGGCTCGGCGGCGATGGGGCCGGAGGACGACGACGTCGTGGCGCCCGACCTGCGCGTGCGCGGGGTCGAGGGCCTGCGGGTCGCGGACATCTCGATCCTGCCGGACCAGCCCTCGGGCAACACCGCCGCCCCGGCCATGGCCATCGGATGGATCGCGGCAGACGTCATCCGGTCGACGTCATGAGCACGGCGACTCGCCGCCCCGGTCCGGGGCGGCGCGTCCGGGTACTACGTAGACAGCGCGACGAGCGAGGAGCGAACAATGAACGTGACCATCATCGGCACCGGGAACATGGCGCGCGGGATCGGAACTCGGCTGATCGCCGGCGGGCACGACGTCACCGTGCTCGGCAAGGAGACCGAGGCCGCCGAAGCGGTCGTGGGCGACATCGACGGCGAAGGCCGCGCCGAGGCGGGCCGCTCGGGCGATCCGATCGCCGGAGACGTCGTGGTCCTCGCCGTCTACTACCCGGACGCCCGTGAGGCGGTCGAGCAGTACGGCGACGCACTCGCGGGCAAGGTCGTGATCGACATCACGAACCCGGTCAACGAGAGCTTCGACGGCCTGGTCACGCCGCCGGACGGCTCGGCGGCCCAGGAGCTGGCTCGCAGCGCCCCCGGCGCGCGCGTCGTCAAGGCCTTCAACACGACGTTCGCCGGCACGCTCTCGGAAGGGCGCGTCGCGGATCAGCCGCTCGACGTCTTCATCGCCGGCGACGACGAGGACGCGAAGGCCACCGTGGCCAGGCTCGCGGAGGACGGAGGCCTCAACCCGATCGACGCCGGGCCGCTCAAGCGCGCCCGAGAGCTCGAGGCCATGGGGCTGCTCCACATGACGCTACAGGGCTCGCTGGGAACGGGGTTCTCGACCGCGCTCAAGATCCTCGCCTGATCAGTCGGGCGCCTACCCGCGCCCGGCGGGCGCCGTCGGCATGTCGATTCCCCGGCGCAGCCGAACATCCGGATCGCGAAGCAGAGCGCGGCGCCGAGCAGCGGGCGCCGAGCAGCGGGAACACCGGACTCGTGCTTCCCGCCTCGTCGGCGACGACGACCACCGCCGCGCCGAGGAGGGCGGGGATTGCATACACCTCCCGACCGAGGACCGTGGGCGTCTCGCCGAGCAGCCCGAGGAGTGCATCGACTGCGACGCGTGCGTGGAGGCGTGCCCGGTGGATGCCATCACCCCGGAGGACATGGTCCCCGCCGAGTGGCACGACTACATCGAGCGCAACGCCGCCTACTACCAAAAGGAGCGCAGGTGACCGCCTCAGCCGCCCTCCGAGGCCGCAGGCGTCCTGCGATACCTGTGCTTGCTCCACGGCCAGCGCGAGACGCCTGAGGTGCTCGCGTGCTGGATCGCTCGGCGAGAAGAGCAGACCGCTTCGGCCACTTGACCGGTTCCGCGGCTCAGCGCAGGCCGCGGCGCAGGACGTCGGCGAGCACGGTCGCGTTGCTGTGCTCGGCGTCGCGCGTTGCGAAGACCAGTGTGACGACGCCGGTCCGCGAGCGGCGGCGCAGTTCGCTCAGCCGCTCGCGCTGGGCGCCGAGCTCGGCGCGATAACGGCGAGCGAACTCCTCGAAGCGGTCAGGTGCGTGCCCGTACCACTGCCGAAGCTGCGAGCTCGGCGCGAGCGCTCGCGCCCACTGGTCGACGGCGGCCCGTTCGCGCGTGATGCCTCGCGGCCACATGCCGTCGATGAGAACCCGGTAGCCGTCGCCATGCGACGGCGGCTCGTAGATGCGCTTCGTACTGACCGGCATCGGATCACGCAGCCCGGGCGACCCGATGTTCCGCGCGGTCGCCGACACCGAGCACGGTCAGGCTGCGCTCGCGCCCGTTGGGGAGGCCGACGTGCACGACGTCGCCGGTCCGGGCGCCGGCGAGTGCCTTTCCGACGGGCGACCCGAGGGACACCTCGTGGGCCGGAGAATTGGATGTGCGCCGTCCGATCAGCCGGTACTTCCTTGTGCGGCCGGCCTCGTCCGCTACCTCGACGGTCGAGCCCAGCCCGGCTGCGCCGTCGAACACGGCGTCGTCGTCGAGCACGGTGGCGGACCGGACGAGATGCTCGAGCTGAGCGATTCGCGCGCGGTCGATCGCGGCCTCTTCGAGCACGGCGAGCCGGTCGTCGTCGTCGCTTGTGGTGCCGTGGGCCCGCACGTCATGGAGCCGCTGCGCCAGCTCGCTGCGATGCGAAGCGCGCAAACTCTCGAGCTCGCGTGTCAGAGCGGCGTACTCGGCGTTTGACATGACGACGCCTGTCGGCGGGATCTCGCGCGAGTTGGGCATGGCAATGGGTGCGTCCATGCCGGAGACCATCGCCGAACCGCGCGCCGCCGGCGATGAGGCCGAGACCGCATTTCGTCGGGTCCAGCGCTCCATGCCCAGCGCATGGGCTCGCGGCGAGCGGCGAATGGACTGCGCACCGCATGGGCCGGGCCAGGAGCGGGCGGCACGCTGTGGCCTCAGTCATCCAACGTTCGAGAAAGGGGCCCTGTGTTGCATCGCGAGCTCACGGCATCGGATTTCAACGACGCCGTTCTCCTCGATCTGCTTCGCATCGAGGATCCGCTGGGCGTCCTCTCGGTCTTCGTCGAGATGCCGGCCGACGGCGCGGATCGTCGCGCTGAGATCGAGATCAAGAACAAGCTGATCGACCTCGAACGTCGGGCGGGCGGCAATGGCTCGTTGCTCCGCGCAGAGGCGTTGCGATCGACCCTCGCGGTGGTCATGCCGGCGCTCGAGCGGCTCCTCGATCCCCAGGCGAGCGGCCGTGGCGGCGCGGTCTTCGCCGCGCTCAGCGGTCCCGAGCTCATCACCCTCGCGACGCCGATGCCCCTCGCCAGTCGGGTCGTCCTCGACTCCCGGCCGTTCGTCCGTCCGCTGCTCGAGCTCCTCGACGAGGGTGAACCGGCCGGTGTCGTGCTGACCTCGGCGCGCGAGGCCGAGGTGCTCGACTGGCGCCTCGGCGCGCTGCGCCGCCTGACCCGGGTCGCTCGCGAGCCGGACGAGGAGCACGGACAGAACACGACGCCGCACGACCAGCGCGCTCGCCGCGAGCGCGATCGCCAGCTGCGGTGGATCGAAGATGTCGCCGCCGACGTGTTCCGTCTCGCCGGCAAGCGCGGCTGGGAGCGCCTGCTGATCAGCGGTGACGAGCGGCTGACCGGACCGCTCGTGGAAGCCCTCCCGGTGCACCTGCGAGCCAACGCGCTCCTCGATGCCCGCCGGCTGCACGAGCACGACCAGCCGGCCTTGGCGGCGGCGATCGCCGAGCGGCTCGGCCAGGACCGCGCAGGGCGCAACGCCCGGCTCAGTCGGAGGGTGCGAGCCGCTGCGCTCGGCGCCCAGCGAGGCGCTTTGGGCCTCTCGGAGGTCGTGGCCGCGCTGAACGAGGGCCGTGCCGAGCACGTGATCTACGACTCCGCACTTCGCTACAGCGGAGCCATCGCACCCGACGGCTCACTGCTGGCCGCCGGCGAGGCGCCGGGACTGGGCAAGGAAGAGCCGCGGCTCCTGGAACGGATCGTCGAGCGCGCATTCCACACCGGCGCGCGTGTCACGCCTGTCGACGGATCAGCGGCCGACAACCTCGCGGACGCCGGCGGCATCGCGGCGCTGCTGCGCTGGTGACCGGGGCGAGGCGTCTCGTGAGCATCCTCATCTGGGTCATGGTCGGCGTCGCGATCTGGCACTTCGCCGTCCTGGTTCCCGACCGCTTCTGGGGCGGCATCATCGGCGCATTCCTGGCCGCCCTGCTCGGTGCGCTCGCCTCCGGGTACGCGCTGCCGACTCCGGGGATCCCGTTGGACAACCCACCCGGATGGACCGAGGCGTTGTGGCCAGTCCCCGGCTCGCTCCTCGCGCTGAGCGCGTCCTACCTCTACGGCGCTCGCCTGGAGCGCGGGGCGGGTGAGCACGATCGCTGAGCGTTCAGTCCTTGGTCTCCCGCGTGGGCTTGATCGCGACGCAGCAGCGCCCGGGCGCAGGCTCGAGCACGGCGTCTACGTCGGCGTCAAGGCCCGCGAGGATCGATCCGAGCAGGCTGAGGTTCATGTCGCAGACGACCTCGGGGTGGCTCTGGGCGACGGCGTGGAAGGGGCAGTTGCGCAGGCGCATGACGCCGGCGTCGTCCTCGTAGGGCTCGTAGCCGCGCTCGCGCAGGAGCCGGCCGAGGTCGGGCGGGTCCGGCGCCGTGGCGGCGATGTCGCGGCCGAGTGCCTCGGCGGCACCGCGCAGGGCACGCCGCGTTTCCCCGTCCTCGTCCTGCGCCGCGGCGTGGGCGAGCAGCTGGGCGGCCAGGCCATAGTCGCGCGGGGGAAGGTTGACCGCGAGCTCGCGCTCGGAGCGCTCGTAGAGCTTGGCGGGCCGTCCGGCGCCCGGACCGGTTCGGCCCGACCGCCTCGCGTAGGCGACGGACAGCAGCCCCTCCTTGGCCAGGCGGTCGAGGTGGTACGCGGCAAGCGTGCGCCCGATGCTGAGCGCGGCCGCGACGTCGTCGCGACCGACGGGGCGCCCCTGGGCGCAGACGTAGTCGTACGCGCTGCGGCGGGTCGGATCGCCGAGCGCGCTCAGCGCGCCGACAGGCTCGAGCGGGTCGGTCATGCCGTCAGTCTATCGACAAGATCCATTGACAAAAGGCTAGGCCCGCGACATCTTCTACCAATATCTATTGTCGATAGAAGGGAATGGCACCATGGAAGCCTCCGCACTTCACGATGGGACCGCGACTCGCTCGACCTCGCCGCTCGCCGCGCTGAGAGGGCGCGAGGCCGGCTACCAGGCGTTCCTCCTGCTCCGGATCGCGTTCACGGTCGCGCCGATCGCCTTCGGCCTGGACAAGTTCTTCAACGTCATGGTCGACTGGCCGATCTACCTCGCCCCGTGGATCAACGACATCGCGCCCGGCTCGGGCCAGGACTTCATGTACCTCGTCGGCGGCGTCGAGATCCTGGCCGGCGTGCTCGTGGCGATCAAGCCCCGCTACGGCGCACCCGTGGTCGCGGCCTGGCTGGCCGGGATCATCCTCAACCTGCTCACCGTCCCGGGCTTCTACGACGTCGCCCTGCGCGACTTCGGACTGCTGCTCGGCGCGCTCACGCTGGCGCGGCTGGCGCTGTCCTACGACCCGCCGCTGAAGCGCGACCGGTCCTGACCGGCGCGATGTCAGTCCCCGTGGCCCAATCGGGGCTCGCCCTCGTCGATGACGGCGAAGCCCTGACGCGACGGATCGACCACGAGGCGCTGGAGCACGCCGTCGGCGACCTGCTGCGCGCGCTCGGCGCCGACGTCGGCGCCGACGGCCTGCGGGAGACCCCGCGTCGCGTTGCCGAGGCCTACGCGGAGCTGCTCACGCCGCCGGCCTTCCGGGCGACCACGTTCCCGAACGAGGACGGCTATGAGGGGCTGGTCGTCGCGCAGGCGATCCCGTTCCACTCGCTGTGCATGCATCACCTGCTGCCGTTCCGCGGGTTGGCGTACGTCGGCTATCTGCCCGGCGAGCGCATCATCGGGCTGAGCAAGCTCGCGCGGGTGGTCGAGTTGTTCGCCCGAGACCTGCAGATCCAGGAGCGCTTGACCGTGCAGATCGCCGACTGGCTGCAGGCCGAGCTGGAGCCGGCCGGCGTCGGCGTCGTGCTCGAGGCCGAGCACATGTGCATGTCGCTGCGCGGCGTGCAGCAACCGGGCGCCCGGACCGTCACCTCGGCGCTGCACGGCGCGATCCGCGACGACCACCAGACCCGCCAGGAGTTCCTGGCCCTGACCACGAGGACTTCCCCATGACCGCTCAACAGACATTCGTGATCGTCGGCGCCAGCCTGGCCGGCGCCAAGGCCGCTCAGACCCTGCGACACGAAGGGTTCGGCGGGCGCCTGGTACTCGTCGGCGCCGAGGACGAGCGCCCGTACGAGCGCCCGCCGTTGTCGAAGGACTACCTGCGCGGCGAGGCCGACCGCGACCGCGTCTACGTCCACGACGAAAGCTTCTACGCCGAGCACGGCATCGAACTGCGGCTGGGCCGCACCGCGATCGATATGAGCCCGTGGCTGAAGGAGGTGGCGCTCGACGACGGCGAGCGGTTGCGCTACGACCGGCTGCTGCTCGCCACCGGGGCCGAGCCGCGGCGACTCGCCATCCCCGGCTCCGAGCTCGATGGCGTGCACTACCTGCGCAGCGTGAACGACTCCGACGCGCTGCGGGAACGGCTGGACCGCGGCGGCACGGTTGTCGTGATCGGGGCCGGCTGGATCGGCGCCGAGGTCGCCGCGTCCGCCCGGCAGCGCGGGCTCGACGTCGTACTCGTCGCCCCTGATCAGGTCCCGCTGGAGCGGGTGCTGGGACGCGAGGTGGGCGGCGTCTACCGCGACATCCACGCCGATCACGGCGTGCGCATGCTCATGGGGGCCAGGGTGGAGGGCTTCGAGGGAGACGACGCCGTCGAGCGCGTCCGGACGAGCGACGGGCGCCATCTCGAGTGCGACTTCGTCGTCGTCGGGATCGGCGTGCAGCCGCGCACGCGACTCGCCGCTCGCGCGGGCCTGGCCATCGGCGACGGGATCCTCGTCGACGAGCACCTGCGCACCAGCGCGCCGGATGTGTTCGCGGCCGGCGACGTCGCCGGCGCCCAGCACCCGTTCTACCGCGAGCGGATCCGCGTCGAGCACTGGGCCAATGCCCTTCGCCAGGGGCCGGTCGCCGCGCGCAACATGCTCGGCGCCGGGCAGGCCTATGACTGCCTGCCGTACTTCTTCTCCGACCAGTACGACGTCGGCATGGAGTACTCGGGCTTCGCCCGTACGTGGGACCGCGTCGTCTTCCGCGGCGACCCGGCCGGCCGGGAGTTCATCGCCTTCTGGCTCGCCGGCGACCGCGTGCTCGCGGGCATGAACGTGAACGTCTGGGACGTAGTCGACCCGATTCAGCGGCTCATCCGCGACCGGACGCCCGTCGACGACTGGCGCCTGTCCGACCCCGACGTGCCGCTCGAGCAGCTCACACCCATTGAGGGAGGCACGGCCGCATGAGGCGTCTCAACCAACTTCAGGACGCAGGCGTTTCCATCTGGCTCGACACGCTGTCGCGCGAGTTGCTCGACAGGGGCGCCTTCGCGCGGCTGATCGCCGCCAGCTCCGTCACCGGTGCGACGTCGAACCCGACGATCTTCGCCAAGGCGATCACGGGCTCGGACCGCTATGACGACCAACTTCGCGAAGCGGTCGCTGCCGGTGTCCGTGACCCGCAGGAGCTGTTCTTCGTGCTCGCGCTCGAGGACGTCCGCCGAGCCGCCGACCTCCTGCGCCCGGTCTACGACGCGAGCGCCGGGCGGGACGGGTTCGTCTCCTTCGAGTGCACGCCGGACCTCGCCGACGACACCGCCGCCACCGTCGAGCAGGCCGTCGAGCTCTGGGCTCGGCTCGAACGCCCGAACGTGATGATCAAGGTGCCCGCCACGGAGGCCGGTGTGCCCGCGATCGAAGAGCTGACCGCGCGCGGGATCAACGTGAACGTCACGCTGCTGTTCTCGGTCGCGCGGTACGAGCAGGTCATCGACGCGTACCTCACGGGCCTGGAACGACGCGCGAGTCGCGGCGAGCCGGTCGACGCGATCGCCTCGGTGGCCTCGTTCTTCGTCTCGCGCGTCGATGCCAAGACCGACGCCCTGCTCCCCGAAGGCTCGGACCTGCGCGGCGGCGTCGCCATCGCCAACGCCCGCCTCGCCTACGCCCGCTACCGCGACCGCTTCGCCGACGCGCGCTGGCTCGCCCTCCGCGAAGCGGGCGCCCAAGATCAGCGACCGCTGTGGGCGAGCACCGCCACCAAGGACCCCGCCTACTCCGACGTGCTCTACGTCGAAGAGCTGATAGCCGCGGGCGTCATCAACACCATGCCCGAGGCCACCCTGCGCGCCTTCGCCGACCACGGCGACGCCAGCCGCGCCTTCGACCCGAGCTCCCCTGCGCCCGCGAAGACGCTCCGTCACGCCGCGGACGCGGGCATCGACCTAGCCTCCGTCACCAAGCAGCTCGAGCACGAAGGCGTCCGCTCCTTCTGCGACTCCTACCACGACCTGCTCGCCTGCATCGAGACCAAGCTGCAGCGCACCGCCGAACACCCGGCACGCCTCGCGCAGCGCCGCTGACCGGGATACGCCCGAGATGCGGCGCAGACCCCATGGCTCTGACCTGCCATGGCGAGCAACGTGTCAGCCATGACCGAACGACTCGCCACCGAACGATGGATCAACGAAGGCGGCCACCTCGCTCCCGAGGCCGTCATTGAGCGCGAGCTCCGTGCCCCCGATCCTGGCCGGCGACGAAGTGCCCGCCCGCGCGTGCTGATCGCCGGCGGCGGGGTCGCGGGGCTCGAGACGCTGCTCGCGCTGCGCGCGCTGGCCGGCGATCGCGTCGACATCACGCTCGTCACGCCCGACTTGCGCTTCGTGAACCTCTCGATGGCCGTCGACCAGCCGTTCAGAACCCAGCGGTGGCGCGGCATCCGAATGGAGCGCGTCGCGGCCGAGCACAACGCCGGCTGGCATCGCGGCGCTCTCGATCGCGTCGACCACCAGCGAGGCGTGGTCGTCACCAAGC
The DNA here is from genome assembly GCA_963761995.1 of uncultured delta proteobacterium. GTDB lineage: Bacteria > Desulfobacterota > Binatia > UTPRO1 > UTPRO1 > UTPRO1. The sequence goes on from CAVXIU010000005.1 coordinate 27,409, forward strand.
ACGGCTTCGAGCTGCCCTACGACATGCTGGTGCTCGCCCTTGGAGCTCGACCCGACCGCAAATGGAACGCGGACGGGGTGTTGACCTTCCGCGACGGCCGCGACGGTCCCAGCTATCGGCTGCTGCTCCACCAGCTCCGTGAGGGCTGGGTCAACAAGCTGGCCTTCGTCAAGCCGACTGGACCGACCTGGCCGATGCCGCTCTACGACCTGGCATTGATGACCGCGGCCGACGGTGCCGCTCATCAGCGGCTCGAGGTCGAGCTGACCCTGATCACCCCGGAGAAGGAGCCGCTGGGCATGTTCGGCGCTTCCGCCAGCGCGGCCGTCGCTCGTCTGCTCGATGAACGCGGCGTGAGCGTGCACACGAGCAGCATCGGCGTACCGGGGCTGCCCGGATGGCTGGAAATCCGCCCCGGCGACCGGCGGCTCGCCGTCGACCGCATCGTCACCGTCCCGCGTCTAGCCGGACCGCGGCTGCGCGGCATTCCGAGTGGACGCGACGGGTTCATTCACACCGACCCGCACGGCCGGCTCCCTGGGCTGGACGGCGTCTACGCGGCCGGCGACGCGACGACCTTCCCGATCAAGCACGGCGGCCTCGCGGCGCAGCAGGCCGACGCGGTCGCCGAGGCGATCGCGGCGACGGTCGGCGTCGACATCGACCCACGACCGTTCCGGCCCGTCCTGCGCGGGGTCCTGCTGACCGGCGCCGCGGCCCGCTATCTCCGCGCCGACATCAGCGGCAGCGCCGGCGACGACTCCACCATCTCCTCGCAACCGCTCTGGTGGCCGCCGAACAAGCTCAGCGGACGCTACCTCGCGCCCTACCTCAGCCGCCAAACCGGCGAGGCCGCCGACGTCATGCCTCAGCAGGAAGACGACATCCCCGTTGCTGCCGAGCAGCCGCTCGAAAGGAGCGCATCATGAGGAGCCCACACGGCGCAGCGTCCGACCCGCCTCCGACGAACCCCACCCCGGGGATCCAGCGGCTCCTCTTCGTGTCTGACGCGGCCGTAGCTGACGTCGACGAGCTGCAGCCCGCCGTGCGCGCGATCATCGAGGCCGCGATCGAGGTCTATGTCCTCACGCCGACGCTCCCAGGGCGACTGGCCTGGCTCGCCGATGACGTCGATCGATTCCGGCACTACGCCGACGAGCGCCTGGACACAGTCCTGAGCCACATGCACGCGATCGGCGCGGACGCCGGCGGCGCGGCCGCCCGTGGGAGCGTCATGACGGTCATCGCGGACGCTGTTACGGAGTTCGAGCCCGATCACATCCTGATCGCCCTGCACGTCTCCGACCACGCCAACTGGCAGGAGCGGCGGCTCATCGAGCACGTCGAGAACCGCTTTCGCCTGCCGGTCACCACGTTCGCTGTCGACCTCGCCGGACACACTCCCACCGCCGACGGCCCGCTGCTGCTCTGCTACGACGGATCCGAGGATGCCAAGCACGCGATCGAGCACGCCGGCCGCCTGCTCGGCGGTCGCGATGCGCTGGTCGTGACCGTCTGGCACCCGATGCCCGCACTGGGCAGCTTCGCATTCGCCGGCGCGACCGACAGCATGTTCGACTTCGTCGAAGTCAATCGCGCCGCCGCCGACCTCGGTGGGCGTGTCGCCGGCGACGGCGTCCGCATCGCGCAACAGGCAGGCCTTCACGCCGAGCCGGTCGCCGTCGAGGCGACCGGACCGGTTTGGAAGACGATCGTCGAGATCGCCGACCGCTACGACGCTGCCACGATCGTCATGGGCTCCCGCGGACTGACCGGTCTGCAGTCGATGCTGCTGGGGAGCGTCTCAAGCGCGATCGTGCATCACGCCGACCGACCCACGCTGGTCATCCGGCAGCCCACCCAGCAGCCAGGCCGCTCTCCGCACTGAGTTCTACCGGACGCCGGGAAACCGGCTCGCCCCTCGCAATCCACCGAAGGAGTGCAAATGTTGTACGCCCCACCCCGGAGACACCGCAGGCGATCGAGCTCGTCGCCGAGCCTCGCACGGAGGCCAAGTCCTCTCGTCCTCGGCGCCCGATGGGGCGTCGATGTGCCGCTGCGTAGGCCACCGGAGACGCGGTCGTGCGCCTCTGGACCGGACCCGGCTGGCCGGTGTGAGATTCCGGAATCCGTCGCGAGGGTCACGCGGAATGATTCCGCGTGTCCGAGGTCCGCAAGAAAGCGCCCAATTGCAGGCACTTCTCATGCCGGAGGAGGGACTCGAACCCCCGACACGCGGATTATGATTCCGCAGCGCTTTGGCTCTACAGAGCCAAGAACGGGGCCTGGGGGACACAAAAGGGGACACAACCGCGCCGCGGCGGCCGGGTCAGCCGGGACCGCGTAGGTCTCGGAAGGCGCGCAGGAGGGCGTCGCGCGTGGCGGGGTCGGCCGGTGGCTCGGTGGTCTGCTGCAGGGATCCGATGAGGCGACGGGTGTCCTCGAGGTAGCCGGCGCAGCCGTCGCATTCGGCGAGGTGGGCCTCGAAGCGGCGGCGCTCGCTGTCGGGCAGCGTGCCGTCGAGGTAGTCGGTCACGAGCTCGACGAACTCGCGGCAGACGAGCGGATCGGTATGGCGGCGTCGCCACCAGCGCATCAGCGGTTCGCCTCCACCAGCGGGGTGAGCGCAGTGCGTACGCGGGCGCGTGCGCGGTGCAGGAGTACACGTTGGTTGCCGTCGGTCAGCTCGAGCAGCTCACAGACCTCCTCGGGGGATACTCCCACGAGGTCGCGGAGCGTGATCACGGCCCGCTGGGCGGGCGGCAGGGTGTCCACGGCTTGGAGCAGGTGCTCGCGCAGCTCGGCCGCGAGCAGGCCGGTCTCGGGGTCGCCGTCGAGCCTGGGCGGGGCGCTCGACCAGCGGCCGTCGGCACCGAACGCCGCAGGCTCGACGGTTGGGCCGTCGTCGCTCTCGAGCGCGGAGAACGGGACGTTGCGGGCGTCGCGGACGGCGTAGGTGCGGGCGCGGTTGACGAGGATGCGGAAGATCCATGTGCGTAGGGACGAGCGGCCCTCGAAGTCGTCAAGTCCGCGGACCACGGCCAGCCAGGTCTCCTGAACGACCTCGTCGGCCGCCGAGCTCGTGCGCACGAACGTTCGCGCGAGGCGGCGCAGCGCCCTGTCGTGCCGGTCGACGAGAGTCCGGAAGGCAGCTTCGTCTCCGGCCCGCAGACGTTCGAGAAGGACGCGATCGTCGTCCACCGCGTGCCGAACCTACCGCGCGGGCGGCGCACAGGCCACGGATCGTGCGCCGCCCTGCGATGTCGCTACCGCGTAGCCGTCGGTTCGGCGGGCACCATCATGACGATCTCGTAGACGCCGTTGGCGATCACCGCATCGACGTAAGGGCCGATCGCGTCGCGGCGGCTCTCGAAGTCGGCGTCCTGCTGGCTGCGCTCGAGCTGCTCGAGCGTTCCGTCGAAGAAGCCGAAGGTGACAACCTCGTCCTCGTCGGCGAGGCCGCGGAGCATGTGGAAGCGGACCCATCCGGCCGGCGCCTCGTCCTCGCTGGGCATGAACGCCTCGCTGAACCGGTCGAACGTGCCGGGCTTGAGCCGGCGGACGGTGTGGGCACAGAGCATGGCTCCTCCTTCAGGCAGTGTGGACATTGTGGTTGAGGTCCCGGCAGGCCGCGCGTTGTTACACGCGAGCCGCTCGCATCCGCCGCTGGAGGGTGAGCACGGCGGCCGCGACAACCACGAGGCCGCCGAGGAACAGACACGTCGACGGTTCGTCCTGGGCGAAGTCCGACCACGCGCGCGCCGAGCCGACCAGCAGCAGCACGGTCGCGACGAGGAAGGTCTGGAGCAGCACCCGCCATGCGCTCCAGCGCTCGTCGAGCGAGAGCAGCAGCGCGCCGATGCCGACCTGCGCGGTGAAGCAGGCGAGCACGCGCGCCGTCAGCGGCGTCAGCGTCCACGGCCAGACGTCGATCGCCGTCGACGGCGCGATCAGGAACACCGCCGCGGCGAGCACCGCGCAGCCGCCGACCAGCCGCGCGACCAGGATCGCGGCCCGCGGCACGACCGGATCGCCCGGCGCTCGCACACGCGGGGCCAGGCGCTGGTTGCGCAGCCACAGCCAGCCCACGAGCGGCGGCGCCGCGATGTACACGACGACCCAGCCGTAGAACGCGAACGCGGCAAGGAACGGCGCGTCGCCATGGTTGAAGCGGTCGTAGTGGATCAGCGTGACGACCAGCATCAGCGCCGCGAACAGCGCCGCCGACAGCACTCCCACCGACACGGTGTGCCACTGGCGGGCCGTCGCGACGCGCGTGAAGAAGTATGCGCCGGCGCCGTAGCCCGAGCCCATGAAGATCGCCGTCATGTCGGGCTTGAAGGTCCACGCCCAGAGGTCGGCAGTGTGGTCGGGCAGGCCCCAAAGCACGATCAGCGCCGGGATGAGGATCGCGACGATGATCCAGCTCGCCCATCGAACCTCCGGCAGCACCCGACCGCTCGCCGGCGAGCTGCGCGCGACAGCCGGACGATGCTGCGTGAAATCAAACTCGGCGACCGTGGCCCGTACGTCCGGCATCTGATCCTCCTTCGACGGTTTGTCGCCCGGGTAGTCACGGTCGTCGATCCTGCGTTACACGAGGCGAAGATACGTCGGATGCCCCATACGTCCGGGGTAGCGCTGCCGTAGCTTGGCGGGACCCAACTCTGCGCGACGGAGGCCCTACTACGAGGTCAAGGGCACCGGCGATCGGCTGATCCTGCTGGGACAGATTCGCGCGCCACCAGCGAACTCAGGAGCGCCGATAGCGGGTGGCGCGGTACTCGTCGACCCAGACCTTGGAGCTCCGCCATGTGCCGTCGGCTGCTTTGGCGGCCTTCAGGCGTCCTCGGATAGCGGCCACGCGCAGCGCGTTCGCGGAAAGCTGGTCGGTGGCAAGCGCGGGCAGCGGAACCAGCCTTGCGGGGCCGGCGATGGCGGGAACGACGAATTTGTAGAGGTTGTCGAGCACAGCTCGGGCGAGGAACTCGCCAAGCGGTCCAAAGTCGCCGCCGTCGGCGCGGCGGAGCGCAGCGAGGTACCGCGAGCGGTCGCCTTTGTAAATGATGGCGGGCGGGATCCCGAGTCGAACGAGCAGCAGATTGAGAACCAGTCGGCCGTTACGGCCGTTGCCGTCCAGGAACGGGTGGATCTGCTCAAAGCGGGCGTGGAGCGCTGCGAGCGACTCGGCGATCGTCGCCTCGTCCGCGCCCCGGAGTGCTTGGGCGTCGGTGATCCAGTCGCGCATCCGGGCGGGTACCTCGGTCCAAGACGGCGGCCGCATGCCGCCGGGGAAGGGTTCGATGTCGTGCTCGCGGAACGATCCGGGGCCTTCGCGACCGGTGGCCTGTGGATGCGGCGCGACGTCCCAGACGGGCCTCATCGCTAGTGCGTGGATGTGGCGAACCTCGGCGAGCGATACGAGCTCCCCTTCGGACCATTCGCCCGGCTGGATTCCGTGGCCGTAGACCCAATCAGCCGCGGTCGCATAGCCGCGGACCTCCAGATACTCGCTCAGCTCCTTGTTGCCGACCGCACGGCCTTCGGCAAGCAGCAGCTCAACCTGCTTGAGCACGAGCGTGTTGCCTTCGATGGCGGTCGAGTGATGCGCCTCCTCGAGCCAGATGCCCCGCCAGATCCCTTCGGCCTCGACCGGCGAAGGCAACCCGCCCAGGCGCTCGCGGAGCTCGCCGATCTGCACCCGGAGCCGGTCATACACCGCCGCGCGTGGCGGACGTCCGCGTCGGGCGGTCGCGCTTTTGTTCGGCTGGGGCACATCGGAATCGTACCGAACACTTTGACAAAGTGTTCGCTGCTGGGCACGCTATCTGTACCGAACACTTTCGGCCGCGGTCATGGAGAAGCCGCCGATTTTGCAGGTACTTCTGATGCCGGTCCTCGCGGCCCCGAGTGCCGACTGGGTGCCAGCTGCATCAGACCCGGGCGGTGATCAGCGCGTAGCCGAGGCTTCCGCGCGCGATCGCGTCGATCGCCAGGTGGGCGAGCGCGGCGGCCTCGCGGATGCGCTCGCGTTGGTCGCCGGGCGGCGCCAGCATGCGTGCGACGCGCAGGCGCGCCTCGACGCGGTCGGCCATCGCGCGCAGCTCGGCGTCGTGCGGTTCGATCGCGAGCGGCTTGCAGCCGGCGTCGCGGAGCAGCGCTGCGTACGCGCTGGCGCTGCGGGCGTCGGCGACGCACGCGAGCCGGGCGGCGGCGGTGCGCAGCTCGGCGGGGAGGGCGTCGAGGTCGGCGGTGACGTCGGCGATCGCAACGCGCCCGCCCGGCCGGACGACGCGCGCCATCTCCGCGATCGCCCGCGGCTTGTCGGGGAACGTGCACAGCGAGCATTCCGACAGTGCGACATCGAAGCTCGCGTCCGGGAGTGGAAGCGCCTCGGCGTCGCCGAGGAGGAAGCTCGCGCTCGCGCCGGCGGGCGTGGCGCGTCGTGCCTGCTCGATCGCGCGGGCGCCGAGGTCGATGCCGACGGTGACGCACCCCAGCTCGTGGGCGAGCAGGAGCGCGGTGTCGCCGCTGCCGCACGCGACGTCGACGACGCGCGCGCCGGCCGCGACCCCGGCGAGTCGCGCGAGCCGCAACGTGAGCCGCTCGCCGCCCGGGTGCAGCTGGTCGTCGAGCAGCCAGCGCGCGGCGTCGCTCTCGTACAGGCGGGCGCAGCAGCCTTTGGGGTCGGTCTCGAGGTCGTCCAGCGAGAAGCCGGCGATCACGCGCGCGCCCCGCCAGCCAGCTCGGCGCGGACCTGCGTGCGGTAGCCCGCGGCGTTGTACGCGCAGAACGGGATGATCCGGCCGTCGGGGACGATCTCGGCGACGCAACACTTGCGCAGCTTGGTGACGTCGAGCGTCCACTCGTCCTGGAAGTCCTGCGCGACGACCATGAACCCGCGTGCCGCGATCCGCTGCAGTTCGTCGGGCAGCCCGACGCCGCAGGCGACGCACTCCAGCCGGTCGCCGGTGCGCTCGGTCCCGCCGGCGGCCGAGGCCGAGAACAGCCCGCTCAAGGCGGCCGCGACCTCGAGATCAGGCACGGCGCGGTTCGTGACGAAGCCGAGATAGCGGTCGACGTCGACGAGCCGCGGAAGCGGGACGAGATCCTCGCCGTCGTAGAGCGCGTACGTCGCCGAGCGGCACGTCGGCGAGCAGCATGGGACGGCGACGAAGTCGTCCTCACGGAACCACTCGGGCAGCTGCGCGCACAGCCCGCGGATCACCTCGACGTTGGTCAGCCGGTCGAGCGGGTCGAAGGCCGGATGTCGTCCGGTGTGCGTGACCGGCTGGAAGAAGACGCCGTTAACGGCCGGATGCTCGACGCCGAAGCGCACGATCGCGCCGAGCTCGTGCTCGTTGATCCCGCGCTCGACCGCGGCGGCCAGCGAGACGCCGACGCCGGCGGCGGCGCAGCGGTCGAGCGCCGCCTGCTTGATCGCCTGCAGACGTCGGCCGCGGATCGCGAGATGGGTGGCATCATCGAAGCCGTCGAACTGGAGATAGACATGGACCCCGAGCGCGGCGAGCGCGGGCGCGAAGCGCGCGTCTCTCGCGAGCCGGATGCCGTTGGTGTTGAGCATCACCAACGGGATCCCGCGCGCCTTCGCGGCAGCCAGCATGTCGAGGATCTCGGGGTGGATCGACGGCTCGCCACCGGACAACTGCACCGCCTCGGGTTCACCCTCCGCCGCGACGAACGCATCCAGCATCGCCTCGACCTGCGCAAGCGAGAGCGAGTAGCCGTCCGCCTGGTGACCGGTGCCCGACTCGGCGAAGCAGACCGGGCAGTCGAGGTTGCAGCCAGTGTTGACCTCGATGATCCCGAGGCAGGTGTGCTGGGCGTGCTCCGGGCAGATGCCGCAATCGCTCGGGCAGCCCATCTCGCTCGCGGTTTGGCGCAGCAATGGCGACGCGCCGGGCCGGTCGTAGCGCTGCGCGTCGCGCCAGCGGCCCGTGTCGCCGTACGCGAGCGCCTCGATCGGGCCGTGGTCCGGGCACTCGCGCCGGAGGATCACGCGCCCGTCGCGGTCGATCAGCTCCGCGTCGAGGCCGGCGCCGCAATGCGGGCAGATCGACCGCGTCGCTACGGGAAGGTCCGCCACGCACCGAGTATCCCAGCCCTGTAGAACGAGACCATGACCCTCGCGCGCCGCGCAGCGGTCGCCGGCACCCTGCTCGCCGCGGGTGGCGCGCTCGTCGCCCGTGCCGGCCTGACGCTCGACATCGGCGTCGGCCGCCGGCTCCGACCCCTCGGCCCGATCGCGCTGGACATCGCCGCCCCGCCCGAGCTGGTGTTCGACGTCATCGCCGCCCCGTACCTGGGCCGGACCCCCCGCGCACTGCAACGCAAGCTGGAAGTGATCGAGCGCGGCACCGATCTCGTCCTCGCCGCGCACTTCACACCCGTCGCGCCGGGCCTGACCGTGACCACACTCGAGACTGTGCACTTCGAGCGCCCCCAGCGCGTCACCTTCCGGCTCGTCAAAGGGCCCGTCCCGCACGTCCTAGAGCACTACGAGCTGCGTGCCAGCGAAACCGGGACGGCGTTCGAGTACCGCGGTGAACTCGGCACCGACCTGTGGGCGCTCGGCGCCTGCTGGGGAGCGGTCGTCGCGCCGTCCTGGGAGCGGACCGTCGCGAGCTCGCTGACCACTATCCGCACCGAGGCAGAGCGACGCGCGCACCGCCAGTCGTAAGCAAGAACGCTCGCGAAGGCCACGGCCGCCTGGGCTTTTCCGGGGCGAATGGGGAGCGCGACCCATTCACCTACGGCTCCGGCGCCGCGAGAATCTCCGGGCGGAGAGCACGGCGCTGTCGGGTGGCACCCTCGTGTGGGGAGCTCGAGGGCTCCACTCGCGGCCGTCGATCGCACGCGATGAGCACGAACCTGCAACGCGGCGAGTTTCGGGTCCTCGGCCAGGATCATCCGCTCACGCGCGCGACGTCGCGGCTCTCCGTCGCGGTCGAGCAATGCTTCACCGTCTCTGGGTTGCTGGCGGTCGGCGTGTACGGGTTCGTCGACGGGCTCTCGATCGGTCTGCCGCTGGTCGTCGCCGCCGCGACAGTGCTGATCGTGCTGATCGGGCGCGTCGGCGCGCTGATCCAGTTGCGCAAGTACCGGGCGGTCGATCTGATCGCGGAGGGCCGAGGATCGCTTCCGGTTGAAGCCGTGGTGCGCGAGCGGCGTCGGCTGCTTGGCCCTGCAGATCGCGAGCGCATGGCGCGGACGCTCGACGTGATCTGCGCCGAGGTCGCTCGTCCGGGAGGAGCCGCGTGTCACCGGGTGCAGCCTCTGTACAACGTTGCGGTGGTCCGGGGCGTTGCATCAGAGCTCGGCGAGCTGGCGACACTTGTACGGGAAGGCGGCGGGTTGCGTGGTCTCGCCCGCGCGGAGCAGTTGGTCACCGATGGCCGGTCACCGCTGTACGGCGAGAGCGAGGTGGTCCTGCATCAGGAGCTCGGCCGAATTCGCTTCCTGCTGGCGAGCCCGGACGGCGAACGTTCACCCGCATGGGGATCGCTCCCCATTCCGAGTCGGCCGCTGCGCCCCTAGCTTTCTGGGTGGGTCAACCGAGAGCTGAGGTGACAGTCGTGCGAAGCCTCCGAAGGTTCCTCCGTCGAGAGCCGCCGCAGGAATCAGCGTGTCCGCGGTGCGGGGTGCCCGCGCCGCCGGGTGACGTTGTGTGCACCGCGTGCGGTTGGGATCTGCACGACGCGTACCACGATCCGCTCGTCGAAGCGGACAAAGACACGGTCGCGGGCGACCGGGGCACGTAGCCGCGCCCCTCCGACAGCGAGCCGGCGGGCGGGCGACAGGGCTAGCATCAACGCCTGGAGCGGCCTCGATGTCCTTGTTCCGCCGCGCAGTCTTGGTCAACGTCACGGTGCTGGTGGCGGCCGCGCTGCTTCTTGCCCTTTCGCCGGCGACGATCTCGGCGACCGTTACGCGGAGCGAGTGGATCGTCCTGGCGGCCGGGACGGCGGCGGTGATCGTCGTGAACCTGCTGCTGCTACGCCGGGTGTTCGGGCCGCTCGAGCGGCTGGAGCGGATGATGAGTCGGATCGATCCCTACGAGCCGGGCCGCCGGATCCGCGAAGGCCGAGGCGACCGCGAGATCGCCAGTGTGAGCAGGGCGTTCAATTCGATGCTCGACCGTCTCGAGCGCGAACGGACTGACGGCAGGCGCCGCACGCTGCGAGCGCAGGAGGCAGAGCGGGGCCGGGTCGCCCGCGAGCTGCACGACGAGGTGGGGCAACTGCTCACCGGGGTCGTACTCCAGCTCGAAGGGCTCGCCGCCGCCGTGCCCGCGTCACGCCGAAACGATGTCGTCGGGATCCAGGACAACGTGCGGGAGGGCGTTCAGACGGTGCGCGAGATCGCGCGTGGCCTTCGCCCGCCCGCGCTCGAGGAGTTTGGGCTTCGTGCTTCGCTCGTGGCGCTGGGCGGCGGCTTCGGCGAGCGCGCCGGGCTGAAGGTGCGGCATCGCATCGATCCGGCGCTGCCGCCGCTCGATGCCGAGACGGAGTTGGCGCTGTATCGCGTGGCCCAGGAGGCAATGACGAACGTCGCGCGCCATGCGAGCGCCAACGAGATGGAGCTGCTGCTGCGCGCCGAGAATCATGCGGTCGTGCTCACGGTCGCTGATGATGGATGCGGGATCTCGACCGATGAGCTGAACAGCTCGCATGGTGTCGCCGGGATGCGCGAGCGCGCCTTGCTCGTCGGCGGAAGCCTCGAGATCCGGCGACGCGCGCCGCGTGGCACCGAGGTACGGCTGGCAGTGCCGCTGCGATGAGCCCGCCTTCAAGGACACGGATCCTGATTGCCGACGACCACACGCTCGTGCGCAGCGGACTGCGGATGATCCTCGATGCGGCGCCCGGCCTGGAAGTGGTCGCAGAGGCCGCAGACGGTGTCGAAGCGGTGGAGCGCGGTCTGCACGAGGACGTGGATCTCGCTGTCCTCGACGTCGCGATGCCCGGGCGGACCGGGTTGCACGCCGCGCGCGAGCTCGCGAGGCAGCGGCCTGGCCTCCGTCTGCTGATGTTGTCGATGCACGACGAGGAGCTCTACTGCCTGCAGGCCCTGAAGGCGGGAGCCTCCGGGTACGTGCTCAAGAGCGCGGCTGAGCGCGACCTTGTCGAGGCGTGCCGGGCGGCGATGCGCGGGGAGACGTTTCTCTATCCGCCCACGGTCCGGTCACTGCTGCGAGCATGGCTCGAGGATCCGACGCGGGCGCCGGCCAGCGAGTTGACCGCGCGCGAGGAGGAGGTCGTCAAGCTCGTCGCCGAGTCGCACACGAGCGAGGAGATCGCCGACCTGCTGCACATCAGCCGGCGGACCGTCGAGCGGCACCGCGAGAACATCCTGGCCAAGCTCGGCCTGACTGATCGCATCCAGCTCACGCGCTACGCGATCCGCCGCGGACTCATCGACCCCTAATAGCCCTGTACGAGCGGTTGCGGTCGGCGGCGGAACCTTGCGACGGTAGGATGGATCGCGGTGTGCCGGGAAGCCTGGTCGGCTGAGGACCGACCGTGCGCCCGCCCATTCAGTCACCACCGCTCGTTGAGATGCCCGCCGCATGACCTTGCTGTGGCGGGTGTTCGGGACCAACGCAGCGATCCTCGCGCTGGCGACGCTCGCGCTGGTCGTGTCGCCGCTCACGGTGAGCTTTCCGATTGCGCTCGTCGAGCTGGTCGCCCTCGGCGGCGGTCTTGTCGCCACGTTGGTTCTCAATCTGGCGCTGTTGAGGCGGACGTTCCGGCCGCTCGGCCGCCTCACGACCGTTATGCGGGGCATCGACCCGCTTCGCCCGGGCGAGCGGGCGACCGTCGACGAGGCCGACCCCGAGGTGGCCGAGCTGACGGCGGCCTTCAATGACATGCTGGGTCGTTTGGAATTCGAGCGCCGCGACAGCGCCCGACGTGCCCTGGCGGCTCAGGAGGGGGAGAGGCGGCGGATCGCGCGCGAGCTGCACGACGAGGTCGGCCAAGCGCTCACCGCGGCGATCCTGCAGCTCGACCGCGCCGGACGCGGCATGGGATCGGACGGCGTCGCGGAGGCTCGCGAGACCGTGCGCACCAGCTTGGAGGAGGTGCGTGGGATCGCTCGGCGCCTGCGACCGGAGGCGCTCGACGACCTCGGCCTGCGGAGCGCGCTGGCGGCTCTGACCAACGATATGACGCGTCGGACCGGCTTGGAGGTGAAGCGCCGGATCGCGGCGGCGTTGCCCCGGCTGGACCCCGACGAGGAACTCGTGGTCTACCGGGTGGCGCAGGAGGCCCTCACGAACGTCGTCCGGCACGCGGCGACGCGGTCCGCGCTTCTCGCTCTCGACGTCCGCGATGGGAGGGTCGAGCTCGAGGTGACGGACTCAGGCGCCGGCTTCGAGCCCGGTGCTACGTCCGAGAGCACCGGCTTGCTCGGGATGCGCGAACGTGCTCTGCTGATCGGCGCCGAGCTCGAGATACGTAGCGCCGTCGGCGGCGGGACGTTGGTGCGGCTGCGGCTCGCGGGGCGGCCATGACCGCCGCCCGGGTGCTGCTCGCCGACGATCACGTGATGGTCCGCCGAGGCCTACGTCTGGTGCTCGATGCCGAGCCGGATCTCGAGGTTGTCGCAGAGGCCGGCGACGGGCTTGAGGCAATCGAGCGCGCTCGCGAGCTCGAGATCGACCTGGCGGTGCTGGACGTCTCGATGCCGCGCAGCACCGGTCTGCAGGCGACCAAGGAGTTGCTCGCACTGCGGCCCGACATGCGGGTCCTTATGCTGTCGATGCACGACAACGAGCAGTACCTGTTCGAGGCGCTGAAGGCGGGCGCGAGTGGCTACGTGCTCAAGACGGCGGCGGATCGCGATCTCGTCGAAGCGTGCCGTGCGGCCCTTCGCGGCGAGCCATTCCTGTATCCGTCGGCGATCGCGGCGCTCGTGCGCGACTTCCTGGAGCGCGCTCGCTCAGGCGACGCCACGCCCGCGGATCCGCTCACGCCGCGCGAGCTGCAGGTCCTCAAGCTCATCGCCGAGGCGCATACGAACGATCAGATCGCGGAACTGCTGACCATCAGTCGCAAGACCGTCGAGCGCCACCGGGAGAACCTGATGGGCAAGCTGGGGATGCGCGACCGCGTCGAGCTCACGCGATACGCCATCCGGCGCGGGCTGGTCGAGCCGTAGCTGGGGTCCTGAGCCCACGTCGGGCGGCGATCGGTCACTGTCGGCCGGTCAAGATGGGCGCGGCGTCCAATGGCGCGCGGGCAGCCGGCGCCGCACGATGGGGCGGTGCCGCGCCTGTTGGTGCTCTGGAGTCGCCCGCGCCACGTCACCAGCGAGGAGGCTGAGCGCTGGGCGCGGGCTGAGATCCGTGCGCTGCTGCGAGCCGACGACGTCCAATCCGCGCAGCTGACTCGGATCGAGAGCGCGTCTGCGCGGCACGGTGCCGATTGGAGCTGGCTGCTCGAGCTCGAAGTCGCCGGTCCGGTGCCCCAGTTCGTCAAGCGCAGACCCTGTGCGGACTGGCTCGGCGACATGCGCCTGCTCGGGATGCAGCCGAGGGTGATGGTCGCCGCCGAGTCCGTCGACCTCGACCCGAGGTGGGACTGATGGCCGTCGCCGTCGTCGTGTTCGCGGCCGCGCTCGCCGTCATCGCCTCCGAGCGTGTGGATCGGACCAAGGTCTCACTGCTCGGCGCGGTGCTGCTCCTGCTCTCGCAGACGATCGAGCAGCACGTGGCGATCGAGGCGATCGACTGGAACACGCTCGGCCTGCTGGCCGGGATGATGCTGATGGTCAAGATCACGGAGCCCACGGGCGTGTACACGTGGCTCGCGATCAAGGCCGGGCAGCTATCGGGCGGCCGGCCGCTGTGGGTCGTCGTCTCGCTCGCCTCCACGACCGCGGTGCTGTCGGCGTTCCTGGACAACCTCACGACGGTCCTGCTGATGGTGCCGATCACCTTCCTGCTCGCGGACGCGCTCGACATCGACCCGATCCCGCTCGTGGTGATCGAGATCCTCGTCTCGAACATCGGCGGCACCGCGACGCTCATCGGCGATCCGCCGAACATCCTCATCGCCGGGGCGACGGACCTGTCGTTCATGGACTTCATCGTCAACCTGGCGCCGGTCGCGCTGCTGACCTTCGTGGTGGTGACCGGCGGGCTCTACCTGGCGTTTCGCCGCCGCCTGCGCGTCGCGCCGGAGGCCCGCGCGCGGGTGATGGAGCTCGATGCGCGCCGCTCAATCGAGGACATGGCCGAGCTCAAGCGTACGGTCCCGGTGCTGGTCGCCACGATCCTGCTCTTCTTCGCCCACCAGGCCCTGCACATCGAGCCCGCCACGGTCGCCATGACGGGCGCGACGGTGATGCTGTTCCTGAGCCGGCAAAAGCTCGAGGACTCGCTGGCCGGCATCGAGTGGCCGACGCTGTTCTTCTTCATCGGGCTGTTCGTGATGGTTGGTGCCCTCGAGGAGACGGGCGCCATCGACGAGGTCGCACAGGGCGTCGGCTCGGTCACCGGCGGCAACCGCAGCGCGGAATTGCTGGGCATCGCCTGGGTGTCCGCCTTCGGCTCGGCGCTGGTCGACAACATCCCCTTCACCGCGGCGATGATCCCGGTCGTCGAGCAGCTCCAATCCGGCAACTCGGGGGATGACGCCTATTGGTGGGCGCTTGCGCTGGGCGCCTGCTTCGGCGGCAACGCCACGATCATCGCCGCCGCCGCCAACGTCGCTGCCGCGGGAATGGCGGCGCGCGCCGGCCGGCCGATCGGCTTCCTCTACTTCGCCCGGATCGGGATCCCGGTCACGCTCGTATCGCATGGTCATCGCGACCGCCTACATCGCTGTGAGGTACCTGCTATGAGCCCTCGCACCGTGACCGATCCGCTGTTGCGTGAGACGCCGCTCATCCACGCCCGCGACAGCGTGGGCGACGCGACACGAGCCGTGCTCGACAGTGGACTGCCGGCCCTGCCGGTGGTCGACGACGACGATCGCTTCGTCGGCATCTTCGGCGAACGGGAGTTCCTCGGGGCCGTCTTCCCCGGCTACCTGGGGGAGCTCAAGTACGCCGGCTTCGTCACCCGCAGCCTGGAGGCCGCGCTGGAGAAGCGCCGCGAATGTCGCGCCGAGCCGGTGAGCAACTACATGAACACCGAGCACATCGACGTCGACGGCGACTTCTCCGACGCCCAGGTCGCCGAGATCTTCCTCCACCACCGCGTCCTGCTCGTCCCGGTGGTCGACGGCCGCAAGGTCGTCGGCGTCATCACCCGATCCGACTTCTTCCGCTCCGTGGCGGAGCGGTTCTTGAATCAGTAGTTAGAGCTGCGCTAACCAGTGCTGCAGGGCGCGAGGTAGTCGAACTCGAACCAGACGCGCGTCCGTTGATTCTCTCGTGTCATGCCCCAGCGGCGCGTCAGGCGCTCAACCAGGAAAAGCCCCTAGCAGAGTCAGTGGATCTTCAGCGACGAGCGCTGGTTCACGCTGGAGAACAACCACCGGCACTACGTCCGGTACGTGATGCCGTGGGACGCCCTGCGCTACAAGAGCACGCGCGCTCCGGTCGACGCGTGGACGAACGCTGCCAGGCGCCGGGACGCCCGCGTGCTGTTGGCCTTCGGGCACTCCATGCGCCGGCACCGCCAGCTCAAGCTCCCGAGCCGGCGGCAGTACCGCAAGCAGATCCGGGCGGTCCGCAAGCGATATCCGTTCGTGAAGACGTTCCAGACCTGGAACGAGGCGAATCACGGCTTCCAGCCGACGCGCCGCAGGCCGCGGGGCGACGGGGCGCCTCTACGACGTCCTCGTCAAGACATGCCGCGGCTGCATCGTCACGGCGCCGTCCGTAACGCTCACCGGCAGCGAGTCGATCCGCTGGATCACGCAGTTCGACCGCGCGGCCAAGCGCCGCGTGAGGATCTGGGCCGTTCACAACCACATCGACGCCAACCGCAACTCCCGGCGCCGCACCCGGATGTTCCTCAGGAATACACGCGGCCCGGTGTGGTTCACCGAGGCCGGGGCGATCTGGAACCGCTGGATGCCCAACCGCCGCGGCCGGGGCTGGCACAAGATCCGCCGCTACAACCACCGGACCCCCGTGCGGGCCATCCGCAACATCTTCAAGCTCGCCCGGCTCAACCGGCGGCGCGTCAAGCGAATCTACATCTACAACTGGTTCGGTCCATGGGGGCCGCGCCCACGCTGGGACTTCGGCGTCGTCGAGGCCAACGGCGAGATCCGGCCGACGTTCCGGACGCTCAGGACGCAGATGCGCAAGTACGCGCGCTGATCGGCGCGACGCCGCGCGCGTCAGAGCGCGCGCGCAGCGGCGACGACGTCGGCGGGATCGAAGGCGCCGAGCCAGCGCGCCCGCTCGCGGCCCCCGCGGTCCAGCAACACGCCGGCCGGCTGACCGGGAATGGCGTACGCCTCCCACACCGCCATCCGCTCGTCGAAGACGATCGCCGGCGTGCGAAGGTCGTGGCGCTCGACGAAAGCCGGTCCGTTGGTGGCGTCGTCGCGGCCACCGATCGCCACCACAGCGAGCTCGTCGCGAGCGTCGGCCGCGAGCCGCTCGATGGCGGGCGCTTCGTGATTGCAGACCTCGCACCACGGGGCCCAGAACCACAGCAGCGTCGGCGTCTCGGCTGCCGCGAGCCGGGACATCGCGACCTCGCCGCTGCCGTCGAGGCGCGCGACTGCGAGCTCCGGCAGCGGGCGGCCGGGCGCCTCGCCGTCCCCTGCGGAGGTCACCGCCAAGGCGATCCCGATGCCAGCGAGCAGCAGAAGTGGCGCGATCAGCCGCTTCACGACGGTGACGCTACGCGGCGGCGCGGCACCAAGTTATGACGGCTCGATTACGCGCGGCCGGCGGTAAGAGATCCGCAAGATCTGCGGCGGATACTGGGGCCATGGCGCGTGCCCTGCCCGTCCTCGTCACCGCCGCGATGTTGCTTGGCTGCGGCGCCGACTCCAGCGAGCCGCCGGCCGAGTCGAGAACCCGGCCGGCAGCACAGGACGATCGCGCCACGACCAGCACGGCTCCGTCAGAGCGCAAGGCGCGTCGGCGCGGCATCCGCATCAAGGCGGTCGACAGCCAGTTCGGCACGATCGTCGGTGACGGCCGCGGCCAGGCCGTGTATCTGTTTGATCGCGAGGAGACGAAGAAGAGCGAGTGCTACGGCGATTGCGCCCGCGCTTGGCCGCCGGTGCTCACCAGAGGTCGCCCGGTCGCCGGCAAGGGAATCCGCGGCCGCCTGCTCGGGACGACGGGGCGCCGCAACGGCAAGCGGCAGGTGACCCATGACGGCAGGCCGCTCTATTACTACGTCGACGACGCGCCGGGCCGCGTGCTCTGCCACAACGTGAGCGAGTTCGGCGGCCTGTGGCTGGTCATGCGGCCCGACGGCACGCCGGTCGACTGAGCGGTTCACCTGAACGACGTGGCTGCATCGACGGCCGCACTAGCATCGAGAATGGAGCTACGCTCATGCGGGTCTCTATAGCGACCGCCTTGGTGGCCGGCGCCGCGGGTGTGTTCTCGGGGTGCGGAAGCGAGGCGGCCGACGCGCCGGTTCCGGTTCCGTCGTCCGGGACCGCGTATCGCGCTCTGAACGACAGCGAACGACTCGCCGTTGCGGCCGGCTGCCGCGACCGCGCCGCCGCCCGGGCACACGGGGTGGCAGCGGACGAGCTCGGGCGCGTGGACGCACACGCGCTGCGCGAACAGCTAGACGCGGTGTTCAGGCTGGCCCCCGAGCAACATCGCCCAGTCGCCGAGCTGTGCGCCGAGCGCCTACCGTTCGTGACCCCCGGCCTGCGCCTGATCTTTGAGGGGGCCAAGCAGGCTGGCGACGAGTTCACCTACCTGACCCGCTCGGACAAGCCGTTGACGATCCGGGGTACGGTATCGCCGGCTCCCCGACGCGGCGCCGTCGTCGTGCGGCGCGCCTACGAGAGATCAACGCCTCACAAGGCCCGGATCGGCGCCGACGGGAGCTTCACGCTGCCGACGATGCGCCTGCGCAAGATGGCGAACAACAGCTTCATCGTCGCCATCCACGCGCCGCCCCGCGCCCTTCGAAAGGTGTACTTCAGCGCGATCTGTCTCGATTGCCTGGCCGGCGCACCGCCACCGAGCTCGTAGCAATTGGCGACGAGCTAGCCCCTGCTGACCGCGCGCCGTCTACGCGTGACGCTGAAGTATCGCGCTGAGACGCTCGAGGTCCTTGGTCATGGCGCGCCGCATGGCGCGGGCCATGACCGGGCCGGCGATCTTCTTGAAGCCCGCGGGCTCGCCGCGGTTTCGGAGCGTCATGCGCGTGGCGCCGTCGCCCGCGTCCTCCCAGGTGTAGGTCGTCTCCATCGGGAACGGACCCTGCGCGGTGCTCATGACGAGTCGCTCGCCGGGCACGAGCTCGCGGATCTCGTACGTGTAGGAGAGCCGGCGCCCGAGGAAGGTCGCAATGAAGGCCAGCCGCGACCCAACCGCGAGCGGGCGTGGCGTCTCCCATTCGACCGCCTTGATGTTCGAGTACCAGGAGGTGGTGTTATCGGGATCGGCGGCGTAGGCGGCGACCTCGCCCCGGGGACGCGGGATGGTGCGCTCGCACTGGACGTCGACGGCCACTGGCTTCAGCCTTTCGCCGGGAGCGAGCGGGCGAAGTCCACGCCGCGAGCTACCCATGCCGCCAGGTCGCGTTCGCCGGCGACGCCCTCCGGGGCGACGAGTATCCATCCCTTCATCGGCCGCCCGGTCATGTCGAATGGTCTTGTATGCGGACGCGCGAGCGCAGCATCGGACGCGTCCGGCCCGACGCGGACCATCAGCTCCTCGCCGGAGAGACCCACGGCCATGTTGCCTCCGAGCAGGAACGCCAGGCCGCCGAACATCGCCTGCTCCGTGACCGCCGGCTCGGCTTCGAGCTGCTCGCGCACGCGCTCGGCGAGATCTGCGTCGTAGGCCATGCCCGGCTTCTATCACACGTCGGCAAGCTCGTGCTTGCGCAAGTGTATACTTGCGCTCGATGGCCGACGTCTTCCAGGTGCTCGCCGAGCCGCGGCGCCGCGACATGCTCGCGCTGCTCGCACACGACGAGCGGACCGCGGGCGACATCGCCCGGCGGTTCGACGTCACGCGCCAGGCCGTCTCGCAACACCTGCGGATACTGCTCGAGGCCGGGCTGATCCGCGAGCGCCGCGAGGGCACGCGGCGCTGGTACAGCGCGCGACCCGAGGGCCTGGTCGAGGTCCGCGCGTACGTCGAGGCGATGTGGCCGACCGCCCTCGGGGATCTCAAGGCCGCGGCCGAGCACGAGCACGCGTCCAAGCAGGGCGATGCCCGGCGGAACTGAGCCACTCCGCAGTGAGGTGCGGATCGCGGCGCCGCCCGAGGTGGTGTTCCCGTACTTCACCGACCCCGCGCGGATGGTGAGCTGGATGGGCGTCGCCGCCCTGCTCGACCCTCGCCCCGGCGGGACCTTCCGCGTCGAGGCCAACGGTCGCGACGTCGTGATCGGCGAGTACGTCGAGGTCGACCCGCCCAACCGCATCGTCTTCACCTGGGGCTTCGAGGGAACCGAGCCCTTCGTCGAGCCGGGGTCCACGCGCGTCGAGGTCACTCTCGAGCGCGACGGCGAGGGAACCCTGCTGACCCTGTCCCACCACGGCCTGGCAGACAGCGCGAGCGATGCCCATGCCCAGGGCTGGTCGCACTACCTCGCGCGCCTCGTCCCCGTCGCCGCCGGCCTGCCAGGCGAGCCCGACCCCTGGATCGTCACCGACTGAAGGAGCGACGATGCCCGCCATCCATTTCCGCAAGACCGTCGACGCGCCGCCGGACGAGGTTTACGCGGCGCTCGCGACGCAGGATGGTCTCGCAGGCAACTGGACCGACCAGCTCGAGGTTCCCGAGCAGACCGGCGACGTGGCCAGGTTCGGCTTCGGCCCCGACTGGGCCAAGACGCTTGAGGTCCGGATCGATGCGCTGGATCCCGGCCGCGGCGTAGAGTGGACGCCCATAGGCGGGTTCCCAGGCTGGATCGGCACCTCGATCACCTGGACCCTGGAGCCCGCCGTCGACGGCGGGACCGTCGTGCACTTCACCCACGCGGGCTGGCCGGACGAGGCAGCCGACGGCGAGATGGCGATGTGCGGCTACACGTGGGCCATGATCATCGATCGCCTCGGCCGTCAGGTCACCGGCGGCGAACGCGCGCCCTACTTCCGGGCCGGCGAGCCGCTGCCCCGGTAGCCGCCGGCGTGGGGCCGGCTTCCTGAGCTGCTCGCCGGGCGCGTACGCGTGATCGACTACGCCCGACGGTAGTTCATGGCCTCGACGGTGGGCGCCGCGCAAGGAGCCGACGCGCCACGCGGACGACGCCGTCGCTGCGTTTGCTGCGCGCGATCGTCGGGGCCAAGTGCGCCGGGCGGAGAGCGGCGGGGAACGGTTCCTGTCGTGGGCGGTGGGCCGGCGCGACGGGTCGAACGACCTCGATCGCCTCGCACCGGACTACCGCAGCGCCGTCCGGCGCTGCGGCACCGCCATCGTGCGCGAGCTCGACGCGGGCACTGGCGATCATCTCGATTCCGCGGAGCTGGGCCGCCTCGGGACCCGCTCGAACGTCGTCCGCGGCGACCAAAGCTCGCCCGAGTTCGGCGCCGCCGCGAAGCGCCTTGCGGACCTGCTCCCCGACGCGCGGCTGCTCGACGTCACAGGCAGCGGTCACGGAGTCGCCGTCGGCGCGCCCCAGACGGTCGCCGAAGCCGTGCTGGAGCTGGTCGGGCACGCTCGGCATCGGCGCCTGTCGTCACGCGCCGGCTGACACGCGGCGGTTGCGCGCGCCGCCGTCACGAGGTTGTCCATCGCGCGATGCGCCATCGGAGGTCGCCAGATCGGCCGACGTGCAGCGAGGTTGACTTCGAAAACGAGCTCGTCGGCCGGCGGGATCACCAGCGCTTGAAGTGCCGTTCGATGTTGACGAACTCGCGCTTGAGCGACTCGTGCTGGGACTCGAACAGCTCGTCGGGCATGTCGGGGCCTTGGAACATCGTGAAGCTGAAGGCGGTGCGACCGTCCGGGAGCGAGACGGTCCGCGTGGGGAACACTGCCATCGCCTCCTTCGACGGTCCGGCATACATGTCGATGACACCACTGGATGGGTCAGCCTCGATCGCGAAGTAGAACTCGCCGAGCCCGTTGACGACCTTGTAGTCGTCCCCCTCGCGGCGAAGCTCGCGGGCGAACTCGGTAGCCCACTCCGGCAGATTCCGGATGTCGGCAATGTAGGTGAACACCTCGCGCCGCGGTGCGTCGAGCACGGCAGTGACGGTCGCGTTCCTCATATGTCGATCACTCCTTTGAGCGCTTGCACGAGCGCGTCGTGATTGCGGATACCGAGAGACCGCACCAGTTCCTCATCGAGCTCGCGAAGCACTTCGTCGGCCGCCGCCTGAAAGCGGCGGCCATGGGCGCTCAGCGACACCCGGAAGGCACGCCGGTCGTCCGCGTCGCGCTCTCGCACGACCAACCCGTCGTCCTCGCAGAGCTTGACCAGCCCCGTGATCGCCTGCTTGGAAAGCCGCGAAACGGACGCCAGTTCTCCCAGGCGCAAGGCGTCCCGCTCGAAGAGCGGCACCAGCACTGATCCGTAGGAGGCCCGGACCTCCGGGAACCCGCGTTCGGCGAACCGCTGCACGAGCAACTCGTTGAAGCGCTGCGACGCCTTCGCCAACAGGAACCCCACGTTCGTGGTCGTGCCGGCCGTCGGATCGGAAATAGTACGGCTCACGTACTATATAGTACGGCATCGGTACTACCTTTGGCAAGCCCTCGGCTCAGGGGACCACCGGGTCGGGTAGCGGATCTGCGACCGGAACGTGGACCTCGCCGCGGGAGTTCGCGGTGCGTAGCGCGAACCCGGTAGCGGCCAGGAGAAAGATCGAGCAGGCAACGAGCGCGTCCCGGTAGCCAGCGGTGAGCGCCTGCAGCCTGTCGGCGCCCGGCGTGCTCAGCAGGCCGGCCGTCGTCGCGGTTGCGATCGCGGAGAAGATCGCGAGCCCGAGTGCGGACCCGAGTTGTTGCGACGTGTTGATGAGGCCGGCGGCGAGGCCTGCCTTGTCGGCGGGCACGCCGGCGTTGGCCGCGGTGGTGACGGAGACGAAGACGGCGCCGAGCCCGAGTGACATGACGACCAGTCCGGGCAGCAGATCGCGGACGTACGACCCGTCGTCGGGCAGCCGCGAGAGGTAGTACATCCCGCCCGCTGCGATCAGTGTCCCGGCCACGATCACCGGCCGCGTGCCGATGCGCCCGAACAGCTGCGCCGAGACGCCGGCCGAGAGTCCGACGCCGACGGTCACGGGCAGGTAGGCCAGACCGCCTTCGATCGGCGAGTAGCCGAGCACGTTCTGCATGTAGAGGGTCACGAAGAAGAACATCGAGATGAAGCCGGCGAACGCCATCAGCTGGGTGGCGTCGGCCGCTGCGAGTCCCTTGACCCGGAAGATCGAGAACGGGAACAGCGGGTTGCGGCTGCGCAGCTCGTTGACCACGAAGGCGACCAGGAGCAGGCCCGCGGTGGCGAGTTCGCCGATCGTGCGTGCGGTCCCCCAGCCGGTGTCCGGGGCTTTCACGAGTGCGTAGACCAGCAGCAGCATGCCGGACGTCACGAGCACGGCGCCGAGCGCGTCGAAGTTGGCGAGCCGCGCGCGCCGGTTCTCGGCGGGGATCAGGCGGAACGAGGCGACGACGATCGCCGCGCAGACGGGGATGTTGACCAGCAGCACCCAGCGCCAGCCGGGTCCATCCGAGAGGATGCCTCCGAGGAGCACGCCGGTTGCGGCGGCGAGCCCGGAAACTGCGCCCCAGACGCCGAACGCCTTGTTGCGATCGCGACCCTCGGCGAATGTGGTCGTGAGGATCGAGAGCCCGGCGGGCGCCATCATCGCGGCGCCGATCCCTTGCGCGACGCGCGCGGCGACGAGCGTGCCCGCACTGGGCGCGAGACCGCCGATCAACGAGCAGAGCGCAAAGACGATCGTGCCCGTGACGAGGAGACGGCGGCGCCCGAGCAGATCCGCGGCGCGTCCGCCGAGCAGCAGGAACCCGCCGAACGTCAGGACGTAGCCACTGAGAACCCACTGCAGGCCCTGCTGCGAGAAGCCAAGATCCTGCCGGATCGACGGAAGCGCGACGTTCATGATCGACGAGTCGACGATGTCGAGGAACTGGACCGCACACAGCAGCACCAGCGTGAGCATCCCCCGGCGCGTATCGAGCACAGACGGCATCCCGAAACCTCCCTCTCGATGAGTGAGTTAGCTAACTAACTGCAGGTCGGCCGACCCTACCAGACCTCCGCTACGATGTGAGTCGGATGGCTGACTCAATCGCCAAGCGGCCAGGCAAGCGCGAGCGACTCGTCGGGAGCGCACGCCAGGTGCTCCACCAGCAGGGCGTGGAAAAGACGACGATCGCGGATGTCGCGCAGGCGGCCGACGTCCCGGTCGGCAACGTCTACTACTACTTCAAGACGAAGGACGAACTGGTCGGGGCGGCGATCGACGACCATGCCAGGGACATCGCGGCCATGCTGGCGACCTTCGAACGCCACCGAACTCCCAAGGCACGCCTGAAGGCGCTGGTGCGCTCCTGGGGCGAGATGGGAGAGCTCACCGCGCAGCATGGCTGCCCGCACGGATCCCTCTGCTCCGAACTCGACAAGCGTAACGACGGCCTGGACCGCTCCGCCGCCAAGCTGCTCGAACTCTCCGTCGACTGGGCCGAGCAGCAGTTCCGGCAGCTCGGCAGGCGCGACGCGCGCGACCTCGCCATCGCCCTGGTCGGAGCCTTCCAGGGCGCTGCGCTGCTCACGAACACGTTCCGCGAGCCCGCGCTCCTCGCCCGGCAGTCACGCCGGCTCGAGCGCTGGATCGACTCATTGGTCTGATAAGTTAGTCACCTAACTGAGTCGAGTCGAAGGAGGGCAAGTGCCCGAGTTCCCCGCACCCCGGCACGGGATCGTGTTGACCCACTTCATCGTGTCCCGCGACGTAGAACGCTCCAGGCGCTTCTACACCGACGTTCTCGGAGGCGAGACGGTGCTCGAAGGTGAGCCCTCGATCGTCGCGCTCGCCAACGGATGGATCATCATCAACGTCGGCGGCGGGCCGACCCACGACAAGCCGACCGTCACGCTCGAGACGCCACCGGATCCCGATCGAGTCTCGAGCTTCCTCAACGTCCGGGTCGCCGACATCCAGGCGGTGTACGACGAATGGACGGGACGGGGGGCGACCTTCCTGACCCCGCCCATCGACCGCGGCCGCGAGATCCGCTGCTACGTGCGCGATCCGGACGGACACCTCATCGAGGTCGGCCAGGCGCGATGAGATACATGCTGCAGGTCTACTTCAACGGCGCACAGGACGAGGTCGCCCAACTCCCTGACGCCGAACGGCAGGCGATCGTCGGCGAGTACATCGCGTTCTTCGCAACGCCCGAGGTCACGGACGGCAACCAGTTGCAGCCGCCGGCCACGGCCATGACCGTGCGCGTTGAGGACGCACAGATAGTCACAGCCCACGGACCGTTCGCCGCACCGGGAGAGCCGCTCGGCGGCTACTACATCGTCGAGGCCGAGGAGATCGACTCCGCGATCGAACTCGCGGCTCGCATCCCGGCGGCACGTATGGGCGGCGCCATCGAGGTTCGGCCCGTCGTCGAGCGATGACCCGCCCTACTGAGAGCCACCCTGCGACGGCATGACACGCATGGACGGCTCGAGCGATCTGCCGGGTTGTGGTCCCAGCGATTGGCACCGCGCCGCCCCACTTCCGCGTATCGTCGGTGTCGCAGAAAGCGCCTATTTGCAGGCACTTCTCATGCCGGAGGAGGGACTCGAACCCCCGACACGCGGATTATGATTCCGTAGCGCTTTGGCTCTGCAGAGCCAAGAACGCGGCCTGGGGGACACAAAAGGGGACACAAGCTCCGTCCTGTGTACACCTTGCCGCCTACGCGCGACCGCCACATGCGAAGTCCCTAAGAATCGCTGACCGGTGCGTCCGGTTCCGGTAGTGTCGGCGATGACCTCAACGGCGAGGCCATGATCGCCATGGGTCTGAGTAGTTTCACCCGGTCTGGCACGACGCGCGAAGGCGTCGGCGGGGGCGTCATTGCGTCGCGCGCGAGGGCAGCGTAGTGCGCGTGGACGTCGAGGAATTCGGTTGCGTGCCCGACGGTCGGATCCTCGACCCGGTGGAGATCGCTGCCGCCTCGCCGGTCCTCAGCGCGCCTCGCGGCGGGTTGCGCGGTAGCGACGCCGGCAAGAACGTCGCCATTCCAGGTGCGGTGGACCTTGTCGAGACGATCGCGGCGCTCGTGGAGCGCCGAGAGGTGCGGGATGCCAGGATCGAGCTCTCGCAGCCGGACATCCTCGCCGGCACGTTGTTCAATCCGGCCAACGGGCGGGACGAACGCTTCCTTGCACGCGTGCACGTCGGGCGGCGGATCACGGTCGCCGGCGCCGGGCCTGAGGGTCAGGTGCTGGTCACGGACGTCGTCGAAGTGCTGGACGGCGACCGCATCAGGCTCGGCGCTCCGGCGGCCGCGGCGGTCGTCGGCGTTGAGGTCATCCTCAACCGGCCGGATGTCGTGAGTCTGGGCGACTATGCCCGCCGGGCCGTCTCGGGGCTGACGCTCGATCTCGGCGATCGCACCGTCGACGACGCCGGCATTGCCCTTGGCGCTCGTGGCCTGACCAGTGAGGCCGCCCGGTTCTCCTCCGAGGACCTGGGCACGGGCGTGACGATCCCCGCCGCAGGCCTTTTCATGACGACGATCGCGGCGGTCGACAGCCCGACGAGCGCCACGCTGACAGCACCGGCCGAGCGCTCGATCGCTCAGGAGGATGGTATCCCGGCGGACGTCTGGCGGACCGACTCCCGGCCCGGTCTCGAACGGCTGCTCGCCGCAATCCGGAGCTTTGAGGTCGAGGCGACGGCCATCCGCTTCGGGCCGGGCATCTACGACTTCACGCGCGAGCCGCTGGGTGGCCCGACGCAGGCCGCGATCCCTTTGGCCGGGCTTCGCGATGTGACGATCGCCGGAGCGGGCTCCGGCACGACTGTCCTACGGCTCATGCCTGGCCAGCGGCTGAGGACCGACAGCCACGTGATCGAGATCTTGGGATGCAAGCGCCTGACCGTGCGCGACCTCTCGGTCCACGGCTCTTACCTGACGCTGGCCGGTGCCGTCGAGCACATGCACGGCATCCACGTCGTGGACGGATCGGAGGAGATTGCCGTCCTGGGGGTGCGTGTGTTCCAGGCGGCCGGGGACGGCATCAACCTCCTTGGACGTGCAGAGGAGGAGGCGGTGCGCAACGTGTGGGTCCAGGGCTGCCGCCTGGATCGAAACAAGCGCAGTGGCGTGGGCTTCCAGCGCGGCGTCGCATTCGTCTGGGTGCGCGACTGCTACGTCGAGATGACGCCGCCCAGCACGGACCAGTGCATCGACTTCGAACCGTCCGGGCTCGGAGAGGGGGAGATCGTCGCGCCGCACGACGTGTTCGTCGAGTCGAATGTGCTCGTGCACGAGTCGCGCGGCGTGGCCGTCGCGATCGAAGGCGTAAGCGGGGCCGATCCCGCCCGGAGGATCGCATTCGCGGGCAACCACATCCTCGGTGGCGAGATCTTCGCGACCGACGTCGCCGAGCTGACCATCCGCGACAACGTCGTGGAGGTGCCGGCCTCCACGCGGCCCGGAAGCGTGCTGGTCAACCTGCAGCGCGGGGGCGACACGGTGCTGATCCAGGACAACGTGCTGGTCAGCGCACACCCCGAGACGGTGGGGGTCATCAACCTCAGCGAGGTCAACAACCGTCAGGTCAGCCGCGCGCGCGTTGCCGGGAACCTCTGCGTCACAGCCGCCGGGCACGGCATCCAGGTGACGGGAAGCGACCACGTCGCCGTCGAGGGCAACATGCTCGTGGCCACCGGGCCGTGCAGCCATGCCGTGCGCGTTCACGCGGAGTCATCCGAGGTGGACGGCATCTCCGTTCGC
Organism: uncultured delta proteobacterium; assembly: GCA_963761995.1. Lineage (GTDB taxonomy): Bacteria > Desulfobacterota > Binatia > UTPRO1 > UTPRO1 > UTPRO1. The sequence goes on from CAVXIU010000005.1 coordinate 54,484, forward strand.
GAGAACGACGTCAGCGTCGCGGGTCCGGGATCGTGGGACATCGGCGTGCGGTTCGTGGCCACGCAGCCGGTTCGCCACGTCTCTGCCGTCGACAACTCGTTCCACGGCGTCGGCGTCAGCGTCTCGTTCGTTGGCAACGCGTTCACCGAGGCGCCGCTGTGTGCGCTCAACCGCGCCGGCACCGATGTCGCGCGCTCATTCGAGGGTCTGGAGGAGCTGCCGCAGCAGGCCGTCGTCGTGGGCGGCGGAGTCAGTCGCGGCGGTACGGGACCGGGCAGCGGGGGCGGCCGGTTCCTGGCCGGCGTCGGAGATCCGAACCAGACCGGCGTGCCCGGCAACGTCGGCGACCTCTACCAGCGGCTCGACCAGGACCCGCAGGCCCCCGTTCCGACGCTCTACGTCAAAGAGACGGGTGACGACACCACCACGGGATGGTCGCCCAAGTAGGAGGAACGATGCACGAAAACGCCACCTCCGCCGACGTCACCGTCGCCATAGCGGCGCCCGCCGCGGTCGGCGCCCTCGCCGTCTTCCAGGCGATCAGCGCCGCCGCGGGCATCATCGCTGCGCTCAAGAGCATCCTCGAAGACCACTCCGGCATCAACGAGCAGCTCGAGGAGATCCTGGAGGAGCTGCAGGAGCTGCAGCAGCAGGTCATCCAGGCGACCGCGGAAATCCTCGAGGCGATCGACGGGATCCACCGGGACATCAACCAGCAGACCGCGCGGAACAGCATCACGGACGCCGATGTCGCGCTCTTCAACGATCTCATCGTCTTCGACGACAAGCAGGAGGCGATGCAGAACTCCTTCCGCGGGGCGGACCGGCTCGTCCAGGAGAACGAGGCCGTCTTCGCTACCGCCTTCATGTACGTGGTGAACATCCGCTTGGGCGTCTTGAAGGAGTTCGATCCGAACTACTTCTGCGTCCAGCAGTTCGTCGAAGAGTTCCAGCGCTACGGCCGGCGCCTGACCGGCTGGATCGACGAGCTCAACCGGCTCATCTCGAGGTCGCACACCGCCGGCGTGGTGGAGCTGATCGTCATCACGCCGGGCGGCACCGAAATCGTCCAGGGGCTGGAGGGCCGACACCTCCGCAACGGCATCGTTGTCCATTCGCGCCGTGGACCGCGAGGCGACACCTCGGAGGCCACCTTCAACCGGCTCCTCGCCGAGATGAACCGGTTCCGGGACGTCGGTATCTCGGCGGACCGACGGCAATTCGGCGTCGTGGACATGGAGGCGACCGCGAAGGCCTGGCAGCAGGCGTTCGACCTCAACCGCCGCGCCGCGCTCCTCAGCCAGGTTCTCGGTCGGCCGGAGATGGCCATCGACGCGAACCCCGCCGGGCTGATGGTCGACGGCCGTCTGATTCCGGACGGCGTGGATCTCCGATCGACGCTGTATGAGCTGCTCAGCAGCCGCGAGTTCCAGCGCAATCTCGAGGCGGGCTGGCGGCGCTTCGTCGGCGGCGACGACGACGGCTTGGCCGAGCTCGCGGTCCGCCGTCTCCTCGGCCGGAACGCCAACCGCGACGAGCTCGCGCTGCTCCGTCGCGTCGCGGAGGCGTACGGCTACCGCGCGTTCGTTGCCGTCCTGCTTCACAGCGGCGAGTACGAGGACCGGTACGGCCGCGGCCTGCCGACAGGAGGAACCCCCATCCACGAGGAGCTCAGGCGGCTCGGTGCCGCAGAGGAGCAGGTGCGCGCGCAGTCCGGGGCAGCGAACCCATGACCGCCTTCCCACCGGGCCGTTTCCGCCTGCTCGCCCTGCTGATGACGTGCGCGTGCCTCACGTCAGGGGCTGCGAAAACCGCCTCGGCGCTCGCTCAGACGCCGACTCGCACCGTGACCACCGCCGCCGAGCTCGTGGCGCTCCTGGACTCCCCGTACCAGGGCGTCATCTTCATCCCCGGCGGCACCAGGATCAACATGGCGGGCCATCAGGACACGCGCATCGGGAGCGGAGTGACGCTGCGGTCGGACCGGGGAGGCACGCGTCGGGGTGCGCTCATCTACACGACCGACTTCAACCGGAAGTACGCCCTCTTCGTGGTCGAGGGGTCGAATGTGCGGATCGAAGGCCTGAGGATCAAGGGGCCGTCCGCAAGCGAGGACGAGTCCTACGGCGTGACCGGAATCCGCGTACGCGCGGCGTATCCGACCAGCAGTCCCACCGCCGTGTCCCGTCACGTCGTCATCCGGGGCAACGAGCTGTCGGCGTGGCCGGGGTCCGCCGTCAGCGTCACCGGTGCGATCGAGGCGAAGTGCTTCGACGACCTACCCGACGAGCAACAGGACCCGCGACCGTGGCACGCGATGACCAAGAACCAAGCCGCCGAGATCGCGATCGTCGGAAACCACATTCACCACAACCTCCGGCACAACCTGGGCTACGGCGTCGTGGTGGGGAGCGGGGCCTACGCGGCGATCCAAGCGAACACGTTCGAGTACAACCGGCACGCTGTCGCGTCGAGCGGCAGCCCGTACAGCGGGTACGTTGCGCGTTACAACTACAACCTCCAGCGGACGAACTTCCAGAACGTGGCCGGCCCTATCGGCTCCTGGCCGACGCACTACGACATGCACGGGTGCGAGGGCGGCGACGGTGGCGACGGTGGCGAGTATGTTCAGATCGCCTACAACACGATCCGCGGTGAGCAGGACATCGCCCTGGGTCTCGGAGTGCGCAAGGCCTTCCGCATCCGCGGCGTCCCCCGCGATTCGGCCTGGTTCATCGAGAACGTGCTGGTGCACGACGACTTCGGCGACGCGATCGACTACTACGGGTCCGGGAGACGCGTCTTCGCAGAGGGCAACTCATTCAACGTGGACCATTCGCTCGAGATCGGCGTCGGCGACTTCGACCATGACGGGCGCGATGACGTCTTTCACGCGACGGGCATCGGCTGGTATTTCTCGAGCGCAGGCCTCGCGCCGTGGGAGTTCCTCACCCGTTCGGCGCGCACGGTCTCGGAGGTGGGGTTCGGAGACTTCGACGGTGACGGATTCGCCGACGTCTTCGATCGCAACAAGGGGCAGTGGCGGTACTTCTCAGGGCGCGAGCGCACGTTCAAGCACGACCTGAGCTCGTCCGGCGTCGTGATCTCCGCGCTGCGTTTCGGCGACTTCGACGGCAACGGCCGCACCGACGTCTTCTGGGCCGACGGCAGCAACTGGAGGGTCAAGTGGGGCGGCCGCGGGGCGTGGGTCAACATCAATTCCTCCGTGTATCGCACGCGTCACCTGGAAGTCGGCGACTTCGACGGCGACGGTCGCACCGACGTCTTCAACGTCCGCAACGGGGAGTGGTCCTGGTCCGCCGGCGGCACGACACGCTGGGCACGGCTCAACGATGACCATGCGGCCATCGACAATGTGGTCCTGGGCGACTTCGACGGCGACGGACGCAGCGACGTGGCCTTCGAACGCGCGAACGACTGGCGATTCGCGCCCGGAGGGCGTGGCGCGCCGATCCGCCTCCGAGACAAGAACGCCGATCACAACTCCGGCATCAAGGCCGGCGTCGTGGGCCGATTCGTCGCGGGCACGCGCGACGCGTTCCTTCGCTTCCCGAGGATCGAGCTTCCGCCAATTGGCGCCATCACTGGTCTGAAGTTCGTGCGCTGGTACTACGGATCCGGCAGCGACTCATTCGCCGCGCACTCCCGCCAGAACATGCGCTGATCCGAGTGCCGACCGCGTGCTGTCCTCGAGTGGACGCCACCCATCCCTCCCACGCGGCTATCAGCAGTCAAGGGTTCTTAGCGATCGCAGTACCCGACCGGGGCGTCATGCTGTGACCGAGATGTCGCGCCTGCACGACTTCGACTGGAGCTTCGCCCAGGTCTACTGGACGCACGAGGAGATGTTCGGCCGGCGCTCGAGGAGGGCGAGATCGTCGCCGCCCTGCAGGAGATAGCCGTCGACGACTGCCTCGAAGCGCTCTCGCGGCTTTCCTGCATGGTCGAGGTCCGCCGCCGTGGCTTGCTCGGGCCTCGGTTGGTTCGTCGCGGCCGGCTGTTTGGGGGACACGCCGGGGGACACAATTGTCAGCGAGGTCGGCACGACACCACGTGGTTCCGCCAGATCGAGTGCCTGAAGCGGGGGATGCGCGGAATAGATTCCGCTGCTCCAGCGCTGCGCAGAAAGCACCAATTTGCAGGCACTTCTGATGCCGGAGGAGGGACTCGAACCCCCGACACGCGGATTATGATTCCGTAGCGCTTTGGCTCTGGGGCGCCGTTTGGGGCGGTCTGGGGGACACAAAAGGGGACACAACCGCAGCGGGGCCGCTACGTCGTCACGAGCTCGTCGGGTCAGGTCCGGTGAGCTGTGTGCTGCCGGGTTGTGGTCTCGGCGGTCGCCGTTCGAATCCCGTCGCTCACCGTGACGAACTCCCCGCAAACGCCATATTCGGCGGCTTTGCCGGGAGTGCTGAGGGGCCTGACGGGGCAAATTTGGATTCCGAACAAGGATCCGACGATGGGGTCGGGACGATCCACCACTAAGACCCCGGCTACGCCCGACGGCGCCGAGCTCGCACAGTCCGAAGTCCATCCGGTGTTCTCCTTTCGGATTGGGGCTTCAGCACCACCCAGCCTTCAACGGGCCCGGATGAATGACGTCGTCAGGAACTACGCCTGAGTCCCGCGCGAGCGCGCGGGAGCCGTGACCACGTCGAGCGACCCGTCCCCGTGCGTCTCAGCGCAAAGCCCAGGGAGTGACCCAGGGGCTTCGACGGGTGCAACGGGGAGAGGTGATGAACAGACTGGGTTTCACGCAACCCGCGTGACGCCGAGTGTGGCGACAACCTGTTGAACGGAGACGAGATGAAGACCGAAGCCCAGTCCCAGTCCCAGGACCGTGACCGCGAAGCGACGACCGGCCGTTTCCCGACGACCGGCCGTTTCTCGGCGACCGACCGATTCCCTCTCGCCCTGTTCGTCGTAGTCGAGCTGCTCTGCACCGGAGCGCTTGTCGCGTCGGTGATTCTCTGGATGTAGGAGCAGCCAGGTGTTCCGCTCGTTGAGGCGAGGTATGGGCGGTTTGTGGCGCAGGACGGAGTTCCCCGCTCGTGCGGCCTCATTACCGGTTCCACGCGCGCGATACGCATTCTCGTGCTGTCACGAGGCGTCCGTGAGCCGATGCCCTTCCACGGGCTCGTCGACGAAGACACTCCGAGCCGATCGCGTGGCGTGGACGTCGACGAGGACGGCAACGGCGTGCTGCGGCACGACCGCAGGTAACAGCTCGTGCTCGAGCACAACGCGGTGCGCGAGCGGACGGTGGAGATCACGTTCCGAGAGCCTGGCACGGCGGCGTACGCGTTCACGTTCGGGTAGGCGGACATGGCGACGTTCGTGACCAAATATCTCCGCATCGCTGGCGGCGTCGCGGAGTTGGAACAGCCTTTGCGCCCGACGGGATGGTTCTCCGAGCGCACCGCGTGGGTCGGGCGCCTCACGCCGCTGCGCCGCTTCGTCCGCACGGAGACGGGCGGGGCGGCGGTGCTTGTCGCGGCGGTGCTCGCGGCGCTGGTCTGGGCGAACGTCGGCAGCTCGTACCAGGAAGTCTGGGAGACGCCCGTGGCTTTGACGTTCGGCGACGACGGCCTTCGCCTGTCGCTGCGCGAGTGGGTCAACAGCGGCCTGATGACCTTCTTCTTCCTCGTCACGGGGCTCGAGGCACGCCGCGAGCTCGACCTGGGAGAGCTGCGTGAGCGGCGGCGCCTCGTGTTGCCGTTGCTCGCGGCCGTCGGTGGGATGGCGGCGTCCGTCGCGATCTACCTCGCGTTCAATCTGGGCGGGTCGTCCGCCGCCGGCTGGGGGATCGCGTTGTCCAGTGACGCAGCCCTGGGGCTGGGCCTCCTCACGGTCGCGGCGCCGCGCGCGCCTCAGCGCCTGCGCGCCTTCGTCCTCACCGTGCTCGTCGTCAACGAGTTGGTCGCACTGGCGCTGATCGCTGCGCTCTACTCGCACGACCTCGACTTGACCGCCCTGGGATGGGGCGCGACGTTCGTTGTGATGATCGCCGCCATGCGCGCGCTACCCGTGCGCAGCAGCATCCCGTGTGTGTTGCTCGGGGTCGCGGCATGGGTCGCGCTGCACGAGGCGGGCGTCGAGCCGGTGGTGCTCGGTCTGGCGCTCGGCCTGTTGTGCGGCGCACGTCCCGTCGGCCGGCCGGAGCTGCACCGGGCCACCGAGCGGTTCCGCCGGTTCCGCGAGCAGCCGACGCCGCAGCTCGAGCGCTCGGCGCGCCATGGCCTACGCGCCGCCATCCCACCGAACGAGCGGCTGCTCGCTCTCTTCCACCCATGGACGAGCTACGCCATCGTGCCGCTCTTTGCGCTGGCCAACGCCGGAATCGTCATCGACGGCGAGCTGCTCCGGCGCGCCGCCGGATCCCCAGTGACGATAGGTGTCCTGCTGGGCTTGCTCGCCGGCAAGCCGCTCGGCACGTTCGGCACGTCGCTCGCGATCACCCGCCTGTCGAGGGGGCGGCTACGTCCCCCGGTCGGTTGGGCGGCGGTCATCAGCGCGGGCACCATCACCGGCGTCGGTTTCACCGTCTCCTTGCTGGTCGCCTGCCTCGCGTTCACCGGAGCCGGACTCGACGAGGCCAAGCTGGGCCTGCTCGTCGCCGCGGCACTGGCACCTGCCCTGACCTGGATAGTGATACGTGCGACAAGACTCCTGCCCCGGCCGCGGCGGCTCGAAGCGCTGCTCGGCGGCGCCGCGCCGCTGGTCGACCTCGCCTACGACGTCGATCCGACCCGTGACCACATCCGCGGGCCGCTCGATGCACCGGTCACCGTCGTCGAGTACGGCGACTTCGAGTGCCCGTACTGCGGGCGCGCGGAACCTCAGGTCCGCGAGCTGCTGCGCGACTTCTCTGACGTGCGCTACGTCTGGCGGCACCTGCCGCTCTCTGACGTGCACCCCCACGCCGAGCAGGCGGCCGAGGCAGCCGAGGCGGCCGGGGCGCAGGACGCGTTCTGGCCCATGCACGACCTCCTGCTCACTCATCAGGACGCACTTGAGACCTCGGACCTCGTCGGCTATGCCGGCCGGCTCGGCCTGGACGTGGAGCGCTTCGCTGACGACCTCGAGGCGTGTCTCCGGGCCAAGCACATCGCCGCCGACGTCGAAAGCGCGGACCTCAGCGGGGTGAGCGGAACACCGACCTTCTTCGTCAACGGCCGCCGCCACTACGGGCCGTACGACATCGCCTCGCTCTCCGCAGCCGTGCGCACCGCGGAGGCGCATGGCCGCCTGGTCACCGGATCAGTCCCGCGCGCATCGCCTTGACGACCGCGGACACGCGGTCGCCGACGCCGAGCTTGGCGTGGAGGTTTCGAATGTGGGTGCGGATCGTTTCCGGGCTGAGCACGAGTTGTACCGCGATGTCAGCCGCGGAGAGTCCTTCGGCGACGAGTTCGAGGACTTCGAGCTCGCGTGCCGACAGGCCGGGGTCGTCCGGTAGGCAAGGTGGCACCTTGAAGAAGGCACCGACCTCACGTCCGACCGATTCGAGCACACCCGTCAACGTGTCGCTGATCGAGAGCCCGTTTGCGGATTGCAGTTCGACGACGGCGAGGACGCCCTTGAGCGTGAGTATCGGGAAGGCGAGCTCCCTGCGCAGGCCTGCGCCAGCGTTAAGGGCCGGACGCGGGGCGACTCCACCGGCGCAACCCACCACCGCCAGGCCGAGCCGCGACGCAGTGACCACGACGTCACTGGCACTCGCGGTCGACTCGGACGCCGGCCTGTCGTTCGGGTTCCATGTGGCCAGCGCGCGCAGGCCGGCATGCCGCGACGCCCACACCGTGACGGCATCCGCAGCGAGCGCCGAGCCGAGCGGACCGAGGAGCCCTTCGAACCCGAGGACGTGCCACTCGGCCAGCGCGGCCGTGACCGCCTGACGAACCTCTAGGGCTTGCTCGATATGGCGCATCCCGGTCACGTCGGTCACCACGCCGATCACGCTGTCGCTCTCCTGTTCGGGTATGCGCGTCGCCGTTGCCCGGAGGCGACGAACCGCCCCGTCGCGGGTCGTCAAGTCGACGTCGACCGACTGCGCGTCGCCGCGGGATCGCACGTCCCGCATGACGTCGTGGAGCCGATCGATGTCGTCGCGGTGCAGGTGAGCGACGATCCGGGTGAGCAGCGGACGGTCGTCAACGGCGTCGAGGTCGAGCAGCGATGGCAATGAGGCACACGAACGCAGCTCACCGGTCGATGGCGTCCAGACGAACGTGCCGACCCCTGCGTCGTGTCTTCCGGTCGCCGTCGAGGTCATGGAGCGCCACTGTGCCAAAGCCCGACTGGTCAGGCCATACCTCATCCGGAGGAGATTGCCGGCAGGAGTCCGCGGCAGATGGCGGCGGCCACGAGGTGCGCGCGCGTCTTCGTACCGGTCTTGGCCATCGCGTTGCGTACGTGCGTCCGGACGGTCTCAGTCGTCACGAACAGCTCATCGGCGATCTCGCGGCTGGTGGCGCCGAGCGCGACCCGCCTGATGACCTCAAGCTCGCGCGGCGTCAGCGGTGCGGGCGGCGCGTCTGACCCGACGACGGCGCGGTCTCCTTCGGCCGCCATCAGCACGACGAGGATGACCAACCGCCCGCCGATGTGCGCGACGTGAGCTGCGTAGCTCACCGTCGTGTGCACGTCGTGGTCGACGACGAGATCCTGGACACCGTGGCCCTCGCCGCGGGCCAGCATCGCCCGCCAGCGATCAGCGATGGTGAGTTGATCGGCAGGAGGAAGCGATTCGTCGAGCGACCGCCCGACGACCTCCGCTTCGGCGCGACTCAGCCGGCGCTGCAGCGCGCCGTTCGCCGAAACGACTCGCCGGTTCGCGTCCACGATGGCCATCGGGTTCTCAGAGGCGGCGAACACCGTCCAGAACAAGCTCTCCCAGTCGGTCCGCGGCAGGCCGACGTTGGAGAGGGACCGGCTGCGCTCATCAGCCGTCGAGGACATCTGACCTC
>CAVXIU010000006.1:0-2815000 GCA_963761995.1 uncultured delta proteobacterium
CCGACCAACGTCCTCGGCTGTCGGTGTTTCGATACGCAGCAGCTCGTCTAGCTCACTCAGCGTCTCGAAATAGGGTGCCAGTCTTCCGTAAAGAAGCTCACTAAACTCCAGAAAGGCAGCTCTGGTTTTCGCGGGATTCAGGTCGAGGCAAATGATAGTGGCACGCTCGAGCGAAGGTCGCATCCAGTCTAAACCATCGGCTCACGCATGTTTCGGAGAAAGGCCAAGAGCGTTTCGATGGTGATTCTGTTCAATTCCGAGGCTTCAGCGTCCCCTTCGAGATCAGCCACTCCCTCTCCGACGAGGCGTTGCACCGCCCCACGGCTCAGTTCGGGACCCGCATGGGCGATGGGATCGCCAGCCCCTGGTCCCTTGGCGTTTCGGACTAGCTCGTGGCCCACGCTGGAGAGCTCCGCGAGCTGAGGGTCTAGTTCCGCGAACTCGTCGGCGGTTGCTCGGTCTCTGACTGCGAGATTGAATTGCTGTCGTGGCGAATCAGATTCTATCGTGGAGGGCGGAACGTCCGAGGCATCGGGTCTAAAACTCTCAGGGACGTGGTCCGTTCGCGTAGACTTCGCGCTTTCGGTTGATCCACGGGCATCCCGCTCCTTCTTGGTGTCGTCCATGACGTGTATCCGTCCGTTTCGCCGGTTCAATCCCAGCAAGGCGCAGCTGTCGCGTACCGAGGCAAACTCGAAGCTCTAGAGACCCGATCTTGCACCGTCAACGTCAACCGTTGTCGCGGCTCAGGACCGATCAGAGCCGTTCGTCTACAAGCGAACCCGTGCGTCTTGCCGAAGTATCGAGAGTTAGCATCGAGTCTTCAAGGAAGAGGAGAATCAGCAATGAATGATCCCGTACTCGCAGCGCAGAAGCTGGAAGGGCTCGCAAGGCTTGCCGGTGAAGCAGAGACGGAGTTCGAGAAGGCAGCAGTTTTCGCCGCAGCGACCGTCCTTTGTGGTCAGTTCCGTGGTCCCCACGAAGAATTCGACGGCTACATCCTTGAGAAAGTCGAGGGCGCGCGATGGCACATCGCCGCCTCCTTGGGTTTTGACGTGACGAACGGACATGACGCACATCAGCACCGAGTTTGGGCGCTCGGGGAGATCGACACCCTGCACAACGTGTTGCGGCGGCACGCGGACGGAGTGGAGATCTCGTCGGGCTCGGTAGGCAGGTTCCCATTTGTCGCATCGCCGCACTCGCTCAAAAATGTGCTGAGGAACCGGCGGCTATGTCATGGGGAAGGTCGGCGACGCGCGATGGCACATCGCTGCTTCTCTGGGATTCGACATCACGAATGGACACGATCCGCGTCAATACCGAGTCTGGACTCTCGGAAAGATTGCTGATTGAGGCGCGTATTGCGAAGCGGGGGAGGGGCGGAGAACTGATCGAAAGCGGCCGTGTCTTGAATTCTGCCGAGCGCGTCCTCCAACGTACGTCCATTGTCATCGCTTCTGAAGCGGCCTTGTCTGGCATTGCCTCGAACCCGACCAGCGAAGCCAGTTTGCGAGCACGTCCTTCAGGAGGCGCTCGGATGGCTCGCTCACCCTCGACGACGATGTTTATACCACACCTGCAACGTCATAGACTCCACCGCTGGATACCGAACTTACGCGCTTCGTGGCGACTCGTCGCGTATGGTCATCATCCTGAAGCATCGCACGGGCTGTCCTTCCTAGTTGATGGTGTCGGGCACTACCTGGACGATACGGGCGTTTGGCACACCGCGCGGTTGGGTCGAGACGGAACTCCGATCATGTTTCCGCAAATCATCTTTGTCGGCCGTGAGGAGAACGGGGCGACTACGTTGCCGGATCACGCTCGACGGCAACAAAGAGACCGACGCATCCGGTCTGACAACCATCGCCAAAATCCAACGCGAGCTCGCGGATCGCAGCCGACTTCAGGTTGCTCCGATGGTGGTCTCCAAACCCTGGAAGGACGGACCCGAGGTTCAGCCCGCTCTGATTCGCAGTGCGCGAAGCCGCTACGCAGCGCGTGGGCATGACGAGCACACAGCGCGATAGCTAATCCGGATGATCCGTGACGGAGGAGCACTTCCGATCGCCCAGCTCGAGCATCCTGCAACCCGGCCCCAGATGGGCGCCGAAATGTACAAGGAGACGCGCTGGGACGAGGGGGCCATCGGCCAAGCTCTCGTCAAAACCGCGATCAACTTCATCTGCGCTGCGCTCGGTCCCGACGTTGCGAGGCATCGCGCTTTCGACGACGCGAGGCATTTCGCCTGCCAGACCAACGGGGCACGCTTCCGGGAGTTTATTCGACCATTGTGGGGAGCCGAGATCGACGAGCGGGCTAAGCCCCTGGTCCAGCGAGTAGTGAAGCCTGGCTACCACACCGTCCTACTCACCGAGGTGCATCACTTCCCGTTGGTGCTTCTGACCCTGTACGAACGCCCTTTCGCGGCGATCCAGCTTTCCACGCAGCCTGTACCTGGCGCCCTTCCTCCCGACTCCATGACACTCGGGCTGTTCGACTACCGTCGCGGTACGCATCGGATCCTCCGGGCGAACCGGGAGACAGAGGATTTCATGGCAGCCTTCACACCCATGGGCTGGAGCTCCGTAAGTTGGCGACTGCCACCTCTCGACGCCGAGCAAGTGTCTACGCGACCTCCGCGTGGAAGGGGTCGCCACTTGCGTTTCCTGCGGAATCCGCGAGCCCGCTGGTGCCGGTCCTGGTGCCGGTTGAGCGGTGAAAAGGGACGATGTAGAGGGAAACCCAGTGAAAGCGATTGCGCGCCAACTGTCGAGAACTGCTGAGATCACCCTAAAATCAAAGTCTTGGAGCGGCTCCGAACGCTCTTCGAATCTGTAGGTTGGGTGTTCGATTCACCCCGGGCGCACTGAGATCTCCCTGCCGCGACTGCGACTTCTGCGGTTGCCTTCTTTTTGCGGTCGTTCTCTGGGTAGGTGCCGGTTGAGCAGCGAAGAATATCGCTGGCGAGAGATGGGGAGTGAAAGCCCGCGCCACCGTGAACGCCTGACTGCATTGCCGACTGAGACGAACGGTTCGCGCCAACAGAGAGTTTCAATCGCGGATTGCACGGATCGGTGCGAATCGGCTTCCGGTATCTGCGTCATCCGTATAGTCCTGCCGCATGAAGGAATTCACCGGTAAGGTCGCCGTCGTCACTGGCGCCGCAAGCGGAATCGGCCGGGCCCTCGCGCATCGCTTCGCAGCGGCCGGCATGAACGTCGTGCTGGCCGATGTCGAAACCGCGGCGCTCGAAGAGGCGGCGCGCGAGGTGGGTGCGTCGGGCGCGGAGACGCTTGGCGGTGCGTACCGACGTCTCCAAGGCGGCGGACGTCGAGGCGCTGGCGCGCGCGACCATCGACCGGTTCGGCGCCGTGCACATCCTCTGCAACAACGCCGGCGTTGCCGTCTCCGGGCTGACCTGGACGTTCACGGTCGCCGACTGGGAATGGGTTCTGGGGGTGAACCTGTGGGGCGTCGTGCACGGTGTGCGTGTCTTCACGCCGATGATGCTGGCGCAGGGAGGCGAGGGGCACATCGTCAACACCGCTTCGTTGGCCGGTCTGATCTCGGGACCGGGGGGCGTGATCTACAACGTCGCCAAGCACGGCGTGGTGACGCTGTCCGAGTCGCTGTACCACGAGCTGGCGCTGCTCGGCTCCTCGCTCAAGGTCTCGGTGCTCTGCCCGGGGTTCGTGAGCACGCGGATCCTCGATGCGGCCCGCAATCGACCGGCGGAGCTGGCCGAGACCGCGGAACGCCCGCCGGGGTTCGAGGAAATGCAGCAGTTGGGGCGCAACTTGGTCGCCGCCGGCTCGCCGCCGGCCGAGATCGCCGAGCGCGTCTTCGAGGCCATTCGCGAGGAGCGGCTCTACATCCTGCCGCATCCGGGCTGGAAAGATCAGATCCGTACGCGCATGGAGGACATCCTCGCCGAGCGCAACCCGGAACCGCTCGACGTGCAGGCGTTGCTGTCTCGTTTGCAGAAGCCGTAGTTCCGGCATCGGGCCAAGCGGCGTTTCTTCTTGAGTGCCGCGGTGGGTCTGCGGTAGGCAGTCGACGGCTGCTCCCACTCGTCAGGAGATCTCTCATGGCCCGATCCCCCCGCATCGCTCTCGGCGCCTTGCTTGGCGTGCTCGCCTCGGCTCACGTGACCTTCGCGCAAGTGATCGAGGTGCCAACGGTGGAGGTCGGTCCCGCCGCCGGCACCGATTGGTTCCCGACCTACCAAGGCTTCTCGGTCGCGGCCGGCGCCGATGGTGGCTTCGCCGTCGCCTGGCACGAACGCCACACCAGCAACGGCGGTATGACCGACAAATGGGCCTTGGTCACGGAGGCATTCACGGCCACCGGCGCGCCGCGCCGCGCCGCCGATCGTATCGAAGCCCGCACGGAGATCCTCGGCGCGACGGCCCTCGCCGGTTTCGCCTCCGGCTACGCGGTCGCCTTCGGATCGGGCAAGACCTTGCCCGAGCTCCATCTGCGGTCGCAGTTCCTTGCCCTCGACGGTGCGCCGTTGCATCAGGGCGACGTCTCGGAGGACAGCCGGCTGTCGCACGACCCGCCACTGGTCGCGAGCATGTCAGCGGGCTCCGTCTTCGTCTGGGCGCGGCAGGAGAACGTCCGCGTCGTCACGGCGAGCCTGTGGAATCAGCTCGGCCAGCCGCGCAGCAGCCCCATCGACGTCGCCGCCGATCCGGCGATCGGGCTCGGCGTTGCCGGCACCCATGACGGCGGCTTCGTCGTCGCCTTCGAGGGCGACCGGCTCCCGAAAGCGCGCTTCTTCGATGCCAACGGCGTCGCCCAAGGGCCGGTTCTCGAGCCTGGTGTACCGGGCCGGCTCGCGCGCCTCGCCGCCAGCCCCGCGGGCGACGTGGTGGCGCTCGCGCTCCTGCGCCGCCAGCCCGACCAGACCGACGAGCTCTGGATCCAACGGATCGACTCGACGGGCGCCACGCTGGGGGCGGCGACCTTCGTCTCCGGCGGGTTGATCCAGCCCGACCTGGAGTTCGACCGCAACGGCAACCTCTACGTCGTGTGGGCGAATGGTCTCGGCCCGGCGCGCGCCCGCGTCTTCGATCGCGACGGCATCCCGGTTGGCTCGGTGACCGAGATCGCCGCGCCCGTCCACAACGGCGTCCGCACCGCGCGCCTCGCCGACAGCAGCCGCTTCGTCAATTTCTGGCAGGTCAGCGGTCGGCACTACGCCAACGTGGTGAGCCTCTGCACCCCGGGCACGTCCATCTGCGGCGACGGCGTGTTCGATGCCTTCTGCGAGCGCTGCGACGCCGGCGCCGGCAACAGCGACACCACGCCCGACGCGTGCCGCAGCGATTGCGAGCTCCCGCGCTGCGGCGACGGCGTCAGCGACGGCGGCGAGGAATGCGACGACGGCAACGCGACCTCCTGCGACGGCTGCAGCGCGTGTCGCGTCGATGTCGGCCTCGGGTGCGGCGACGGTGTCGCCATTCCCACTTGCGGCGAGACCTGCGACGACGCCAACGCCGTCGTCGGCGACGGGTGCGCCCCGGACTGCCGCCTGGAGCGCGTGCCCGGCGGCGGACCGGCGCCCACCGACTGCTTCACCGCTTGGTCGATCGACAATCCCGCCAACCAGCCGCTGCTCGACAAGAAGGGCGCCTTCAGTCGCCTGCAGATCTGCGCCGACGACGACCCCCGCTGCGATTTCGACGGCGGCACCCCCGGCAGTTGCACGTTCCACCTCCGGGTCTGCGCCAACAACACCGACCTCGCCGCCTGCACCCCCGGGAGCCGGCTCGCCTCCTGGAGCCTGCGCAGCCCGAGCGCCTCGCGCGCCGAGCACGATCCCATCGCCGCCGCCCAGCGTGACGCGCTCGGTGCCGCGGTGCTGCCGAATGTCGTCGGCCCGTCCGATCGCGATCTCTGCAGCCCGACCGCCGCCGTCGTCGTCCCGCTCCGTCCCGGCAACCGGACCGCGAAGGCCAGCCTGAAGACCGAGGCGGCGCTCTATACGGGAGTGCGCGACATCGACAAGCTCCGACTCATCTGCGTGCCGGCTACGCCGTGAGCTCCCCGCCTACGGAGGCGACGACATGAGGATCGGTCGCGTAGTCTCGATGACGGTGGCGGCATTGCTGCTGACGGTGGCGGGCGCCACCGCCGCGAACGTGGCCCCCGAGAAGCCGAGCGAGCTGGTCACGCTCGTGTCGGGCAGCGACGACGGCACCAGCTGCCAAGGATTTCCCCGCTTCCGGCGGCGCCTCACGGCCGGCGGCACCTACGTCGATTTCGAGATCCCGCCGAAGCAGGTGCTGGTGGTGACCGCGGTCGGTGTCGACGGGCAGGGGTACACGCCGTATCGGAAGCAGCTCATTCGGCTGCTTCAGACCCCGGCGCTCCTTCAGAAGCTGGTGATCTACGACCTGGTCGACGCGCTCGGATTCATCGGCGTCTACCAGGCCGTGACTCCGATCGTGGTTCCGGCCGGAACCTCGCTCTGCCTCGAGGCCTTCAACGGGCTCACGACGGCGACGGTGTACGGCCACCTCGAGAAGGACAAGTAGCTACGAGTAAGACGTCGCGTGTGTCGAGGCGACTGGGATGCTTGACATCGCCGGCTGCTTCGCCTAATCTTCGCCTACCGAATCACGAACATCCTGAGCTATGTATCTATATTTGCTTGATGATGGCCGCGCGATGTCCGCCCCGGCGAACACCCGCCGATCGCGCCCGCGATTCTTCCTCATGCGCCGCACGGCCGCCGGCCGGACGCCGCGCCCGTCCGCAAGTCATTCGCTCTCGCTGCCACCGAAGCCGGCGACCGCGACGGATCGCGCGCCGCAGTCGGAGCGCGCGCGCTTCGCGGCGGCCGTCGACCTGGAGCTGCGTCTCGCGTGCCGGAGCGAAGCGGGGATGCGGCGCGAGCTCGGCTGCGCGACGCGCGCGCTCCTTCGCCACCGGGCCTACCGACGGCTCGGCTTCGTGCGGCTCAGCGACTACGCGCGCGAGCGGCTCGGCGTGTCGGCACGGACGCTGCAGAGTGCCGCCTGGCTGGCGACCCGCCTCGACGAGCTTCCGGCCGTCTCCCGCGCGTACGACCGGTCGGAGCTCTCATGGGCGCAGGCGCGCGCCATCTGCAAGGTCGCCGTCGCCGGGGACCAAGAGCGCTGGCTGGCGGTCGCGCGCCGCTCCACCGTCGCGACGCTCGAGCGCCTGGTCGAACGCGCCGCGCGGCCGCACTGCGTTCCCCCTGATCCGGAGGGCGAATCGAACGAGATCGACGGCGAGCCGGCGGTGCGCTGGCGGCTCGCGTGCCCGGCTCGGGTCCGAGCATTGTGGCGGCGAGCGCTCGCTCTCGCGTCGCGGGTGGCCGGCGAGCCGTTGGCGGAATGGCGAGCCGCCGAGGTCATCGCCGCGGAAGGCGCGTCGGGGCGGCCGGCGGGTCAGCCGATCGGCGACCACGCCCTGCTTGCGGCCGTGCGGATGGCCCATCGCGCGCGGCGCGCGATTCAGGACGCGGTCGAGGTCGATGAGCTTCTTTCCATGGCGCCACGCGATGGCGACTCGGCAACCTCCCTCTCGCTCGACGGGCAGAGCGCCCCGGTCGAGACGGCGATCGAGCCGCCGACGTCGGCCGATCCGTTCGCGCTCGACGCGCGGCTCGTCGAGGCGATGCATGCGCTGCAGACCACCGAGCCACGGATCGGGCGGTTGCTGCGAGTCGTGGTCGATCACCGCCTCTATAGATCGCTCGGATATGCGGCGTTCCACGACTACGTGCGCGAGCGGCTCGGCATCTCGGTCCGAAAGACGTGGGCTCTGTTGAAGATCGAGAAGGCGACGCTCCGAAGCGAGGACTTCGGCCGCGCTTACCGCGAGGGCCGTCTCTCGTGGGTCCGTGCCCTCACGCTGCTCCCGGTGCTCGACCGTGCTCACGCGCCGGCGTGGGTCGCACGCGCCGAGCTCGTGACCGTCCGCCGCCTGTGCGACGAGGTGGATTGGGTGCTCGCGGCGCGCGATGCCGTCGGGCCGCACACCTCCCTCGCGCCGCCTCCGCTCGATGGCCGACTGTCGTCGCCCGTCGCGGTCCCGTCCGTCGACGAGTGCCGCAATTTGTCGCTGCCGGCGCGTGTGCAAATCGGTGCGCACGGATTCGCGTCCGAGGTCTGCGATGCGGAGGTGAGGCTGGTCGGTCCGGCGTCGGTGGTGGCGCTGTTGCGCGACGTTCTCGATGCGTTCGCGGAGCCGGCCGCGCCGCGGTGGACGGCGCTCGAACGGCTGTTGCGACACGTGATCGCGCATTGGGAAAGCGCACCGCGCCATCACGACCCGGTCTTTGCTCGGGACGGATGGCGCTGCACGGTGCCGGCCTGCAGCTCGCGCCGGAGCTTGCACGACCACCACATCCGGTTCCGTTCGCGCGGCGGCGACAACCTGCGCGCGAATCGCACGGTGGTCTGCGCGGCGCATCATCTGCACGGCATTCACGACGGCATCATCCACGCGTCGGGTACCGCGCCGCACGCCATCGAATGGCAGCTCGGTGTTCGACCCGGGGCACCGCCGTTTCTGAGGTACGTCGGCGACCGACGCTGCTAGCGGTCTGAGTGGGCGAGTCTGCACGGCGGGCGCGCCGTGCGAAGTCGCCTATCTTGTAACTCCACCGAGCCGGGTTAGGTTGGCGGTCCCGCGACGTTCCTCCTCCGTTTCGCTCCCGCGCGTCGGTAAGAGAGAATCCCCATCGAACACCAGTGCGCCCCACGCGAGTGGCGGCGCACGAGGAGGAGTCCGTGCACCATCGACGTTCCATGGCCGGCCTCGCGCTCGCCGCGATCCTCGCCGCGCCGTCCGCCTACGCGACCACGCTGGTGAAGCCGATGACGCTCGACGAGGTCACGGCGGAAGCGAAGCACGTCGTGCACGCGGTCGTGACGAGCGTCACGTCGGGTCGCGACGAGGACGGCGTGCCCGCGACGTGGACGACCTTCGAGGTGGCCGAGACGCTGAAGGGCGAGGACGCACCGTCGTTCACGATCAAGCAATACGGCGTTGCGACTCCACTCGCCGACGGCACCGTCGCGAGGCTCGCGGGGCTGCCGAGCTACGAGGTCGGCGAGGAGGTGGTGCTGTTCCTCCGCGGCGCGAGCCGGCGCGGGTTCACCAGCCCGGTCGGGCTCGGGCAGGGGACCTACCGCGTGAAGCGCCACGGCCCGAAGCCGGAGGTGCGGCGCGACGACGAGCCGGAGGGTTCGCAGGACCTCGCGACGTTCGTCGGAAAGGTGAAGGCGCGTGCACGCGGCCAGCACTAGGCGCTGGGTAAGCGGCGTCGTCCTCGCCGCGCTGATGCTGACGGGCGCGTCGGCGCACGCGGCCGGGCCGCTCCTCGTGACGAACGGCGGGACGCCCTACCGCTGGCTCGGCGAGGTGACGTACAACCCGGATCAGGGCGCCCTCGGGCTCCGCACCAACGCGCAGGCGACCGCCGACGTCGCCAGCAACTTCGCCGTCTGGCAGGCCGTACCGACGGCCACGGTCACGTTCCGGAACGCGGGCGCGCTGCCGGTGAACGTCGACGCCACTTGCCCGTCGGCGACGTGCTGGCAGAACTTCCTCGGCAACTGCAGCGACGGCCAGAGCCCGATCATCTACGACGCCGACGGCTCGATCACCGACGACGTCTACGGCGAGGGCGCCAACAACAGCATCCTCGGCTTCGCGGGCCCGGAGTGTGCGTTCAGCTCGAACGCGTCGATCACCCAGGGCTCGGCGGTGCTGAACGGTCGCTGGATCGACGGCATCAACACCGCGAGCAACCGCGAGATGTCGCTCGCGAGCTTCAATGCGGTCTTCATCCACGAGTTCGGCCACTACGTGAATCTCGATCACTCGCAGGTGAACCTGGCCGAGGCGCTGGATGGCACGAGCGCCAACGACGACGCGATCGCCACCATGTTCCCGTTCCTCCGGAGCGGCACGCAGCAGGCGACGCTGAACCTCGACGACGAGGTGTCGGTGTCGATGCTCTATCCCGAGCCGTCGTTCGCATCCTCGACCGGGAAGCTCGCCGGCACGATCAAGCGGAGCGACGGCACGTCGTTCCAGGGTGCGCACGTGATCGCGCGCCGGGTCGGGAACCCGCGCCTCGCGGCGGTCGGCGTCGTGTCGGGCGCGCGCTACCACGCGGGCGGGAGCGCGGCCCTGCAGGGCCTCTACGAGATCCCCGGTCTGCCGCCGGGCGACTATACGGTCGAGATCGAGCAGATTTATCCGTCGTTCACCGGCGGCTCGAGCGTCGGACCGGTCGATCCGCCCGCGACGCTGCCGGGTCCGCCCGAGCTCTGGAACGGCGCCAACGAGAGCGGCACGAGCGCCGACGATCCGGCGCAGTCGACGGTGATCGCGGTCGGAGCGGCGACGAGCATCGCCAGCATCGACGTCGTCATCAACGGCGCCGGATCGGCGCCGACGGCGACCCGGACGGCGACGCCGGTGCCCCCGCCGACCCGGACGGCGACCCGCACCGCCACCCCGGCCCCCACCCGCACCGCCACGCCGACCGTCGCCGCGACGCGCACGGCGACGCCCACCCCGGTCGCGACGCAGGCCGCCGCCTGCGCAGCGTCGCCGCGCCTCTCGTGCGTCGACGCCGTGCAGGCGCGCCTCGAGTCGAACGAGAGGACGCCCGGCCGCGAGCGCCTGAAGCTGCAGTGGCGCAGGCTCGCCACCGCCATCACGCAGGCGGGCTTCGGCGATCCCGTCGCGGGCACGACCCGCGTCGCGCTCTGTCTCTACGACGATGCCGGGACGCTCGTGCGCGGGCTCACGGTCGACCGCGCCGGGGCTCTCTGCGCCGGCAGCGAGTGCTGGCGGGCGATCGGCACGCGCGGCTATCGCTACCAGGACAAGCTCGCGGCGAGCGCCGGCGTGACGAAGATCGGCTATTTCGCCGGCGACGCCGGCGCGGGGAGGGCGGACGCGGCGGGTGCCAACTACGCGAGCAAAGGACAGACGGCGCTGCCGACGGGCGTTGCCGCCGCGCTCGGCGGCAACACGGCGCCGACGGTGCAGCTCGTGACCAGCGACGGCCTCTGCATCGGCGCCACCATGACCGACGTGCTGCGGGACGAGGGCGGGCTCTACAAGGCGCGCAAGTGAGCGTGTCCGGCGGCTCCTCGAAGCGCGTATTGGCTCTAGCCGCGTGAGCCGGCTACGGTGCCGCCGACCACCAGCGAGGAGGGCCGGGTGAGCACCGTCGACAAAGAGTCCCTGAAGCTGAAATACGCCGAGGAGCGCGCCAAGCGCCTCCGTTCCGACGGCAACGAGCAATACGTCCAGGTCGAAGGCAAGTTCGATCGCTACCTCGACGACCCCTATCTGCCGGTCGTCCCGCGCGCGCCCAAGACCGATCACGTGACGGTCGCGATCATCGGCGGCGGCTTCGCCGGGCTCGTCACCGGCGCCCGGCTCAAAGAGGCCGGCATCGACGACGTCCGCCTGATCGAGAAGGGCGGCGACTTCGGCGGCACCTGGTACTGGAACCGCTACCCGGGCGCGCAGTGCGACACGACCTCCTTCATCTACATGCCGCTCCTCGAGGAGACCGGGCACATGCCCTCCGAGAAGTACGCGCACGGGCCGGAGATCCTGGAGCACAGCCGGCGGATCGGCCGCCAGTTCGGCCTCTACGACGGCGCGCTCTTCCACACCCGCGTGACCGGGCTCGAGTGGGACGACGGCCGCTCCCGCTGGATCATCCGGACCGATCGCGGTGACGCCTTCACGGCGCAGTTCGTGTCGATGGGCACCGGCCCTCTGCACGTGCCGAAGCTCCCCGGCATTCCCGGCCTCGAGACGTTCCGGGGCCACTCGTTCCACACCAGCCGGTGGGACTACGCCTACACGGGCGGCGACCCCGACGGCGCGCCGATGGACAAGCTCGCCGACAAGCGGGTCGCGATCATCGGGACGGGCGCGACGGCGGTGCAGGTCGTGCCGAACCTCGCGCCGGCGTGTGAAAAGCTCTACGTCTTCCAGCGCACGCCATCGTCGATCGACGTGCGTGACAACCGGCCCACCGATCCGAAATGGTTCGAGGAGTTCGCGACGCCGGGTTGGCAGAAGCGCTGGCTCGAGAACTTCTGCGCCGTCCAGACGGGCATGTTGCCGGACGAGGACCTGACGCAAGACGGCTGGACCGACATCGCGCGTCGCGTGCGGAGCAAGATCCTCGAGCTTCCGGCGGAGCAGTTCACGCCCGACGGCATGATGCGGGCCTTCGAGGACTCCGACTTCGAGAAGATGGAGGAGATCCGCGCGCGCGTCGACACGATCGTGACGGACCGGAAGGCGGCGGAGGGGCTGAAGGCCTGGTACCGCCAGCTCTGCAAGCGGCCCTGCTTCCACGACGAGTACCTCCAAGCGTTCAACCTGCCGTCGTGCGAGCTCGTCCACACCGACGGGAAGGGTGTCGAGCGGATCACCGCCAAGGGCGTGGTCGCGAACGGCGTCGAGTACGAGGTCGATTGCATCGTCTACGCCTCGGGCTTCGAGTTCGGCACCGAGCACACGCGCCGCATGGGTTTCGATCCGGTCGGTCGCGGCGGGCTCCGGCTCTCGCGGCACTGGGCGGAGGGCATGCGCACCAAGCACGGCAACTTCGTCCACGGCTTTCCGAACCTCTTCATCGTCCAGCCGGGGCACGGCGCGAACCTCATCTCCAACGTCCCGCACAACCTCACCGAGGCCGGCAAGACGATCGGCATGATCCTGCAGCACGCGCGCGACGTCGGCGCCACGGAGATCGAGGTCACCAAGCAGGCGGAAGACTCGTGGATGGAGCTCCTGCACTCGGGTCCGGGCACGTTCTTCGGCTCGACCGAGTGCACGCCCGGCTACTACAACAACGAAGGCAAGCCGACGGTCGCCGGTCGCGACTTCATCCTCGGCTTCCCGCTCGGCGCGACGGCGTACTTCCAGTATCTCGACGAGTGGCGGTCGTCCGGCCGGTTCGAGGGCCTCGAGTTCCGCAGCGGACGGTAGGGCTCAGAAGCGATCTTTGAGCTGCTGCCCGTCGTTGCGTGTCGCCGGCGCCGCGAACGTCGTCGTCCAGCAGGCGCCGTCGTCGTTCTGTAGTTGCGCCGTCACCGCCGGCTGCTGAACGAAGGGCAGGGGCGGAAGGGTCAGGGCGGGCCCTCGTGCCTTGATCTGGATCGACGCCTTGCCGGCGGCGCCCGCCTTGAACGTTCCGCTCGTGACCCCGTCCGGAGTGGCGTCGGCGTCCTTGTATCCGAGGCCGCTCGTGCCCTTCGGCTTCCAGCACGGCTTGCCGCGACACATGCCGGCGGCGGGGAGGCGGAGACGCATGCGCACGGCCGAGACGCCGGCGTTCTGGTCGTAGACGCAGAGCGTGTAGCTGGTCGAACCGTCGACCGGGTTCCCGAAATCGGCGCGTGCAGCCTCGCCCTTGGACCACTGCCAGGCGAGGCTCGGCGAGCGGCCGGCCTTCAGCTGGAGTCGCCCGGCGCTCGACACGGCACACCCGGCGAGCGGCTCCGGCGCGCCTCCGCAGACGCCCGCACCGTCGCAGTGGTCGGCCTGGGTGCAGGGATTGCCGTCGGCGCACGCCGCACCGCTGCTTTCGAAGCCGCACGTCGGCGAGCAGCAATCGCCGCCCGCCGCGTTGCCGTCGTCGCAATCCTCGCCGGCGGTCGGAACGCCGTTGCCGCATCCGGTCGGGGTGCAGTTGTGGTCGCAGCCGTCGCCGTCCTGGAGATCGTGGTCGTCGCACGACTCGCCGAGATCGACGACGCCGTCGCCGCACATGCCGGTCGCGGGGGCGACGACGACGAAGAGATCGTGGCGCGGCGAGCCGCCCCAATCGCTGGTGAAGGCGATGAAGCGGCCGTCACGGCTGATGTTGCCGCGGGGCGAGACGAAGTAGTCGTCGCCTTCCGAGCGGTGGTGGGCGAGGCGGCGGAGGCGCTGACTGCCGTCGGTCGCGACTTGGTACACCTCGCCGTGGAACGGGCCCCACGCCGGCGGAAACGAAGCCGAGCGCTTGCTCGTGACGGTGAGCCAGCGCTCGTCGTCGGCGAGCAGTGAGACGTGCTGGTCCTGCGTCCAATCGTCGCCGTAGGCGAGGATCGTCGAGAAGCTGTGCGGGGTGGCGAGCGAGCGGCCGGTCAGCTGATTGTTCCAGTCGTCGGCGCCGATCGCGATCCCGTGACCGTTGTCGGAATGGCCGAGGGCGAAGTCGGGCGCCCCGTCGGTCAGGTTCTCGACCTGGCCGGTGGTGAGGTCGAAGACGCGATTCTGGATGACGCCGTTCGCGCCGCTCTGACCGGTCTTCACCAGGAGATAGCGGCCGCTCTTGTCGATCTGGACCTCGTCGAGCTGCGTCGTGTCTCGATCGACGGGCAGGGTGTCGCTGCTCCGCACCCACGCCACGTATCCGAGCACGGCGCTGCTGCCCGCTTGGCGCTTGGTGAAGCCGAAGACGTCCGCGTCCGCCGACACGCTCATCTGCCAGAGGCCGAGGCTCGGGTGCAGCGCCGAGAAGTCCTTCACGAGCGTGTAGGTCTCGGTGACGACGTCGTAGGACCAGAGACGCTTCTGGTCGTGCGCCAGCACGACGTCGGGATCGAGCGGGCTCCAGATCGCGTCCTCCAGGATGGGGAAGCCGCCGCTCGGGGTAGGGGACGCGAAGAGCGGCCGCGGGTTCGAGAGTGCCAGCGAGCTCGCAGCGAAGTCGAACAGGACCCCGCGGTTGGAGTCGTCGCAGAAGGCCCAGAGACGCGTGCTCGTCGCGTTGAAGGTGGGCCAGTAGGAGTACGCCGTGCCGCAGGATGCGCCCGCGTCCGTCTCTGCGTCGGTGACCCGCAGGATGGTGGTGCCGAAGGTCGGGTCGACGAAGGTGCCGCCGGCGGCGGGCAGCGCCGGCAGCGGCGGTTCGTAGTAGATGCCGAGGTCCGTGATCTGGGCGGACGCGCTCGCGGCGAGCAGCATCACGAGGGCGACGACCGTGGGGGCGCGCATGCCCATGCTCTAATGTGGCGCAGGGTGTTGCGGCAAGAGCACGAGCGTAGACGGTGCAGCCGACATCCGCTGTCGAAATCGCCGCGATCGGTTGACGCGCAGCGCCTTCCGCGAAAGACACGATGCCGTGCGCATCGTCTTCGATCCGACCTTCGATGCCACGCCGTGGCCGGGTCCGCTCGCGTCGCGCGCCGCCAGCGCCGGTGAAGCCTGGGCCGGTCCGCGCTTCCTCTTGAACCTCCTCGAGACCCAGCTCGGGCTCGGCGGGCCGGCCGTGCCCACCGCCCTCCGCTCGGCGACGCTGGTGCCGACGATCCGTGCGACCGCCGGCTTCTGGAGCGCATCGGCGGAGGTCGATCCGCTCGGCACGGCGCGCACGCTCCTCGATTGGCGCGACGCGCTCTGGATGGCCGGCTGGCGCGGCGAGGCCGTGCGCGAAGGCCGTCTCGCCGCCCTCGCGCGGGTCACGGCGGGCGCGTTGCCGGGCATGCCCGAGCGCATCGTCGCCGTCGCCGAGGCTTTGCGGCGCCGCTCCGCCGACGTCGAGGAGCTCGTCCTCGTGGAGCCGACCGACGACCTGCCGCCGGCGTGGAGCCTCGTCGTCGCGCGGCTCGCGGCGCAAGGCACCCGCATCGCGACCACCGTGCTCGCGCCGGCGGACGCGCGCGGCGATCTCGCGGCCGCCCAGTTGCTGACCTTCGCACCGACGGCGGACGGCACGCTCCAGCTGCTCCGTCCGCACGGCCCGCTCCAGGCCGCCGAGGAGGTCGCCGCCTGGCTCGCCGCCCGCGGCTCCATCGCGCGGACGGTGGTGATCGCCGCCGACCCCGTGCTCGACGCGGCGCTTCGCCGCCACGGTCTCCCGACCACCGGCGGCACGCGTCACGCGCGCGACAACGCGCTCATCCAGATCCTGCCCTTGACGCTGGCGCTCGGCTGGGAGCCGGCGGATCCGGAGCGGGCGCTCGAGCTGCTGACGCTCTCCGCGAGCCCGGTGCCGCGCGGCATCGCCTGGCGCCTGGCGCGGGCGCTGCACGAGCAGCCGGCGGTCGACAGCGATCCGTGGCGCGCGGCCCTCGGCGACGGCCTTGCGGCGATCGAGTCGGCGGAGGACCGGGAGCGGCTGGTGGCGCGTCTCGCGGTGCTGTTCGCGGCGCGGGTGCGGCGCGGCGGGAAATATCCGGCCGCCGAGGTGCGGCGGCGGCTCGACGTGCTCGACGGCTGGGTGCGCGGGCGTGCGAGCACGGCCACCACCGAGCTGCCGTCGTGGACGGCGCTGGCGCGCGCCTCCATGAGCCTCCGCGCGCTCGTCGACGCCTCGGGGCTCGACGGGCTGGATGCCCCCGAGCTCGAGCGCTTCCTCGACGAGGCGCTCGAGGACGCGCCGCTCGCGGCTTTTCCGGCCGAGGCGGGTCTGGCGGCGGTGCATTCGCCGGGAGCGGTCGCGGGAGCGGCGGCCTGCATCGTCTGGTGGGGCTTCGATCTCGAGTCGGTGCCCGCGATTCCGGTGCTGCCGCTGACGCGCGCCGAGCGGCGCGCGCTCGCGGCGGCCGGCGTCGCGTTGGCCGATCCCGGTGAGCTCGCGGTGGCGGCGGCGGCGCGCTGGCGCCGGCCGCTGCAGCAGGCGACCGACGCGCTCCTGCTGGTCTGCCCGCAGACGGCGGCGGACGGGACGGAGCGCCATCCCCATCCGCTCTGGGACGAGCTCGAGGCGGACCTCGCGCCGGGTGCGTCGCTCGCAGCGCTGGTGCGGGCGCGGCCGTTCGCGGCGCCGGCCGAGGCGCGGCGTTCGCCGCGGGCCCTGCCCCTGCCGCGCCGCACTTGGAACGTCGCGCCCGGCATGCTGCGCGCGCGCGCGCTCGAGTCGCCGTCGAGCCTCGGAACGCTGCTCGGCTGCTCCTTCAAGTGGGCGGTCTCGTACCAAGGGGGCGTGTGGGCGGGCGGGACGGCGGCGTTGCCGGAGACCGAGCGCCTGCTCGGGACTCTCACGCATCTCCTGCTCGCGCGCCTCCTCGCCGAGGGCATCAGCTCGCCCGACGCCGCGGAGGCGCGGGCCCGCGCGCTCTTCGACGCCGAGGGTGCGCGCATCGCGGCGCCGCTCTTTCTGCCCGGATTCGACGCCTCGCGCGCCGACGCGCGCAAGATCTTCGCGCTCGCGGCGCGCGAGCTGACCCGCGTGCTCGCCTCCTCCAGGCTCGGCGTCACCGCGGTCGAGACGGCGCTCGAGCGCGAGACGGCCGACGGCCGCCTCGGCGGCACGCCCGATCTCGTCGTCGGGCCGCCGGCGGCGGTGATCGACCTCAAGTGGAGCGGCACGCGCTTTCGACGCGAGCAGCTCGCGGCGGGGACGGCCCATCAGCTCGCGGCCTATGCGCACCTCGTCGCCGACCCGGCCGCGGCCGGCTTGCCGCCGGTCGCGTTCTTCATCCTCCGCGAGCAGCGCCTGCTCACCACCGACGACACGGTCTTTCGCGACGCCGATCGCGTCGACGGACCGGCGATCGCGACCACCTGGGAGGCCTTCGCGGAGGCCCGGCGCCGCCGCCGGACGGCGCTCGCGAGCGGTGTGCTCGAGGCGCCGGCGCTTTCCGGCGCCGACGAGGAGGAGTGCCCGGAGGAGGACGCGATCGCGGACGGCGCGCTCGTGCTGACGCCGCCCTGCCGCTTCTGTGACCTGCACGCGCTCTGCGGCCGATTTTACGCAGAGGCCGTGGCCTGAATGGCGCGCATCGAGATCATCTCGGCGAGCGCCGGCAGCGGCAAGACCTATCGCCTGGCGAGCGTGCTCGACGAGGCCATCGCCAACGGCAGCGCGCGTCCCGACGCCGTGCTCGCGACCACCTTCACGAACCGAGCCGCGGCGGAGCTGAAGGAACGGACCCGGACGCGCCTCCTACAGGCCGGGCGCGCGCACGAGGCCCATCGCCTCGGCGCGGCGCGCATCGGGACGGTGAACGCCGTCTGCGGGCGTCTAGTCGGCGACTTCGCCTTCGAGCTCGGTCTGGCGCCGGATCTCCGCGTCATCGACGAGCCCGCGGCGCGGGTGGCGCTCCGCCAGGCGATGTCGCGGGTGGTGACGGCCGAGGACACCGAGCGGCTGGCCGAGGTGAAGCGGCGCTTCGACGAGGACTGGGACTGGCAGGGGGACGTCGAGCGCATCGTCACCCTGGCACGCGCCAACCGTGTCGGCGCGGATGCGTTCGCGCGTTCGGCGGAACGCAGCATCGCCGGCCTGCTCGCCCTCTTCGCGCCCCCCGCGGCCGATGGGGCGCCGCTCGACGCGGCCCTCGCCGACGCGCTCGCGCGCTTTCTCGGCGAGGTCGATCTCGAGATCGATACCACCGTGAAGACCCGCGCGGCCGTCGAGCGCGCGAAGGGCATCCTGCGAAAGATCCGGCGCGGCTTGCCCTTGCAGTGGGCGGACTGGTGGCGGGCCCAAGCGCTGGACGTCGCCAAGAAGTCGAAGGCCGCCGGGGATCGCGTCGCGGAGGCCGCCGCCGCCCACGACCGTCATCCGGCGCTGCAGGACGACCTCCGCACCACCTGCGCGCTGGTCTATGCGATCGCGGCGCGCACGCTCCGCGCCTACGAGGAGTACAAGCGCGCCTGGGGCGCCATCGATTTCACCGACCAGGAGGTGTTCGCGCTGGCCCTGCTCGAGCGGCCCGACGCCCGGGCTCGGCTCGCGGGCGAGATCGACCTGGTGCTGGTCGACGAGTTCCAGGACACCAGCCCGTTGCAGCTCGCCATCTTTCTCCGGCTCGCCGAGATCGCCACCCGCAGCGTTTGGGTGGGCGATCAGAAGCAGTCGATCTTCGGCTTTCGCGGCACGGATCCCGCGTTGATGGATGCCGCGGTCGAGACGATCCTCGGCGGGGCCGAGCCCGAGACCCTCGCCACCTCGTGGCGGAGCCGGCCCGAGCTGGTGGCGCTCACGTCCGAGGTGTTCGCGCGCGGCTTCGGGCGCGACGGCGTGCCCGAGTCGCGGGTGCGGCTCGCGGCGGCATCGCCCGACGAAGCGGCGGGTCTCGGGCCGGTCGTCGAGCGCTGGCGGCTGCCGGCGCCCAATCAAGCCGCGGATCCGGCCTATCTCGCGGCGGCCGTGCGTGAGCTGCTCGTCGATCCCGAGGTGCGGGTGCGCGACCGTGTGAGCGGCGCGGCGCGCGCGCTCCGTCCCGGCGACGTCGCCGTGCTCTGCTACCAGAACTCGACCTGCGCCAATCTCGCGCGCGAGCTCGCCGCCCTCGGCGTGCGCGCCGTGCTGGCGCGGGCGGGCTTGGTCGGAACCCCCGAGGCCCTGCTCGTCCTGGCGGGTCTCCGGCTCTTCGTCGACTCGCAGGACACGCTCGCCGCCGCGGAGCTCGCCCGGCTGGTGGCGTATCCGGCGTCGGGCGACGAGTGGCTCGCGGCCTTGATGGAGCGTCCGGCCCGCGAGGCGTTCGCCGAGCTCGACGTCGTGCGGCGGATCGCGGCCGCGCGCGCGGCCGTGCCGCATGCCGGCGCGCTGGCGGCGTTCGACGCCGTGCTCGACGCGGTGGAGGCGCGCGAGCGCTGCCTCGAATGGGGCGAGTCGGCGTTTCGCCTCGCCAACCTCGATGCGCTCCGCGCCCACGCCGTCACCTACGCGGGTCTCTGCGCCTCCGACGGTCGCGGCTGCACGCCGGCCGGCCTGGTCGCGGCCTTCGTCGACCTCGAGGCCTCCGGGCTCGACGCGCGCGCCGTCGTCGCGGAGGAGGACGCGGTGGTGGTGAGCACCTGGCACAGCGCCAAGGGTCTCGAATGGCCGGTGACGGTGCTCTTCGATCTCGATCGCGATCCCTACTTCACCGCGCTCGGCGTGCAGATCGTCGCCGATCGCGACGGCTTCGACATCGCCGATCCGCTCGCCGAACGGTGGGTGCGCTACTGGCCGCAGCCTTATCACCCGATGCAGCGGAAGACGGCGTTCCACCAGCGACTCCTCGCCGCCCCCGAAACGGCCGCGGCGCGCGAGCGCGAGGAGCGGCAGGCGATGCGTCTGCTCTACGTCGGGTGGACGCGGGCGCGCGATCGGGTCGTGCTGGCGGGGCGACCGGCATGCCTCGTCAAAGGCATGGTGGCGCAGCTGAAAGATGCGCTGCAGACCCCGCTGTTGGCGGAGGCGCCGAATCCGGCGGAGGGCCCGTGCGCCGATCTCGTGTGGGCGGGCCGGCCCCTCAGGGTGCGTGTCCGCGACGCCACGCCGCAGGCACCCGTGCCGCGCGACGTCGCGCCCGGGCTCGGCTACGCCGCGCGTGGTCCGCGGCCGTACCCGCCGGCGGTCGTCGTGCCGTCCGACATGATTCCGCCCGACGCCGTACTCGGCGGCGCCGCGGGCGACGTCGCCGTCGCGGCGGCGGCTGGCCTCGGCCTCGAGCACTTCGGCGAGCGTCTCGTGCTGAGCGGCAACCCCGACATGCAGCCGCTCGGGGAGGCGATCCACGGCTTCCTGGCAGCCGATCGTCCAGGGCTCGACGCGGGTGAACGCCGCGCGATCGCCCAAGGCCTCTTGGAACGCTGGGGCGTCGCCGTTGCGCTCCGCCCCGACGATCTCCTCCGTGCCGGCGATCGCCTCCGGCAATGGGTCGACGGCCGCTGGCCGGGAGCCGCCTGGCACCGCGAGTGGCCGCTCCTCCATCGCCAACCCGACGGCACGATCGTCCGCGGCACCGCCGATCTCGTCGTCGAGCACGCCGACGGCTTCGCGGTGATCGATCACAAGAGCTTCCCGGGGACGACGGAGCAGGCCGCGCTCCGCGCCGGCGCCTTCGCCGGCCAACTCGCCGCCTACGCGGCGGCGGTCACCGCTGCGACGGGTCGGCCGGTGACGGAGTGCTTCGTGCACCTCGCGGTGCTGGGGGCAGTCGTTCCGGTCGGAACGGCGAGAGTGACGACGGCCGCATCACTTCACCGTGACTAGCACGCGCCGATTCGGTTCAAGGCACTTCTTCAAACCCCCAAACGCCAGGCCTTCACATTTTTTGGTCACTTCGAGCGGCTCGAGTATTCCCATCGGCAAGATCCCATCGAACTTGTACTGCGCCGAATCCAAGTCGGATTCGAGACGTCGCTTTACCGTTTCAGCACGCCTACGCGAGAGCCCGAGGTTGTAGTCGACCTTGCCGATTCGACACGCGTGCCCGACGACGAGGATCGTGTGGCCTGCGCCCGGCAAATTCCGGAGTTGCTCGACGTATTTCGTGAACTTCTCGGTCTCGCGAGGTGGAATACTGTCCTTGTCGAAATCGAACTGGAAGACGATCGGCGACGGCACGCCGGCAGGCTCCGGCGACTTGAATGACGTGGGAGTCGTCGTGGGCAGATCGTCGACGCGTCCCGTCGGGGTGACGCCGGCGGTCTGCGACGATCTCGGGATGCGGGGTGTCGCCGTCGTGGTCGGAGTCGTGGTCGGAGTCGGCGAGGCTGAAGGGCCAGGCGCGGCGGCGCAGCACTCATTGCAGTGGTCGCCGATGCACGGACCCCCGCCCCACAGGGTGAAGCCGATCAACAGGAGCAAAAAGATGCCCGCGAGCGCTGGGTAGATGGGTCGCATCGGCCGTCCTTAGCGAACCTTGCTCGGCTCGGGCGGATCGTAGCGGGGTGCCCGATATGGCTCGGGGAACGGGCCCGACGTCGTGACCGGGGGCTTCGGCTTCGGCTGATCTGACGACGGTGGCTGCGGCTTCTCCGTAGGCTTCGTCCTGCCGCCGAAGAACGCGCTCAGGCCCCAGGCCAACAGCGTGCCCCCGAAGAGTCCCATCAAGAGCCACCACAGATGACAGTACAGGCACGTCATGACGTCCTCATGATCCACGCACCGTGCGGGCGTGGTCCGCTGGTGAGATTCGTTTCCCGCATCAGTCGCGACTCCCCGACACGAGCGCGCGGCCGCTCGGCAGGAGTTCCGTGTCGCTTTCGTCGCGTCAAGAAGTATCGCGCGAGGTTGTCTCAAGATGGCGCAAGAAAGATGAGACGCGCGATCCGGAACCAAGATGGGGAGGCGAGCGAGCTGGCTACGCGCTCAATGGACTGCTGCCGTGACGGAGCACAGCGTGCACCTCGCGGTGCTGGGGGCCGTGGTGCCGGTTCCGATGTGTGTGAACCGACGGGCCGGCCAGGCGGCCGGCCCACGACCCGATGAATCCCGACTATACTACCTACTAGTGACGGTGGTGGCCGCCGTGCCGATGGCCGCCGCCATGACCACCACGGTGGCCGCCCCAATGACCACCACGGTGTCCGCCCCAATTGCGATGCCCGTGGCCGCCCCAACGATGGCCTCCGCCGAAGTACACGACTCCGCCATAGGACGGACCGTAGTAGCGCGGAGCGTAGTAGCGAGGGCCGTAGTACGCGGGAGGGTAATAAGGCGGCGCCGAGTAGTACACCGGCGGGCCGGGTGCATAGAAGCTGACGCCGGGAAGGGGAATGCCGATCGCGATGTCCACGCCGGCATGAGCCTTGGGAACGCCGAGCGCGACCAGCGCGGCAACGGCGAAGGTAGCAGCAAGCAGTGCAGTCTTTCTCATGGTCCCCGGGACCTCCTTTCCCGAGCCGCCTCGAACCCAGCGGCGTCCGGAAGTTGCGCTTGGATGTACGAGTATCTCACGAAAGTTTGCTGTGCCATCGTGAGATGCGACCGACCCGGACGGAGCCCGGGCGCAGCCGCGCGACCCGATCGTTGTTGGCAGCGCTCGCTACCCAAAGGAGGAAGCTCGAGATGTCCATGACTCAAGCCTGCCGTGCGATCCTGACCGCTTTCGCGATCGCGGTGGTCGTTTCCGCACCTGCTGCGAATGCCCAAGAGGTTCGGGCAATCGGTCCGACCCCCCCACGACTCTCCTTTATCGATGGTGAGGTCTCGTATTGGCGTCCGGGCGCGGAGGACTGGGTCCCCGCGCAGGTCAACACGGCGCTCGCCGCCGGCGACTCGGTGTACGCCGGCAACGGCGGCAACGCGGAGCTCGAGATCGCCACCCGCGCCTACGTACGCGCGGGCTCCGGCACCGAGCTCGGGATCGAGTCCCTCGAAACCGGCTATCTGCAGCTGCGGGTTCCGTCCGGACACGCGGCCGTGGATCTCCGCCGCCTCCCCGAGGGACAGCAGATCGAGGTCGGCACCCCGAACGGCGCCTTCCTGATCGACCGCGTCGGCTACTATCGTCTGGACGTCGACGAGGCCTCGACTCGCTTCGCGGTCCGGCGCGGCGGCAGCGCGCGCGTCGTGCCGGCGGGTGGCGAGGAGCTCGTGCTGGACTCCAACCAGGAGGTCGTGGTCCGCGGCACCGAGACGGCGGCGATCGAGCGCATCGCGGCGACGGGCGACGACGCTTGGGATCGCTGGAACGTCGACCGGACGGCGCAGCTCGGCGAGGCCCCGCGGAGCGCCGCCTACGTGCCGCCGGACGTCGCGGGCGTCGACGACCTGGATCGCTACGGCGATTGGCGCGACACCCCGAGCTACGGCCACGTCTGGGTGCCGCGCAACGTCGACTCGGATTGGGCGCCGTACACCACCGGCCGCTGGGTGTGGGACGGCTACTACGGCTGGACCTGGGTCGACGACTCGCCGTGGGGCTGGGCGCCGTATCACTACGGCCGCTGGTGCTGGAACGACGGCTACTGGGGCTGGGCGCCGGGACCGGTGGTGGCGCGGTCGGTGTATTCACCGGCACTGGTGGCGTTCTTCGGCGGACACCACGGCGGGGTATCGGTCAGCGTCGGGACGCCGTTCGTCAGCTGGGTGGCGCTCGGCTGGGGCGAGCCGGTCGTGCCGTGGTGGGGTCCGCGCGGCTTCGTCGGTCGCGCCTACTGGGGCGGTTGGGGCGGACCGCGGGTCGTGAACAACGTGGTGATCAACAACACGACGATCGTCAACGTCAACAACATCAACCGCTACGACAATTTCAGGAACCGCCGCGCCGTGATCGGCGTCGACGGCAACCGTTTCGGCCGCGGGCGGGTCGACACGATCCGCGTCGATTCGGATCGGGTGCGGAACCTCAGGCCGGTGCGCGGGGAGCTCGCGGTCCGGCCGGTGCGCGAGAGCCTGACGCCGGGGCGGGGCCGCGGTGAGCGACCGCCGGATCGGATTCAAAATCGCCGAGTGGTCGCGACCCGTGCCCCGCAGGATCCGGCGCGACAGCCGCGCGCCGCCGGCCTGGTGCGCGAGGGTTCGCGCCGGCAGGCGCCGGAGCCCCGGATCGTCACGCCGCGCACGGAGCGCGGCGAGCGCCGCGGCGGCGCCGGCGACGTCGGCCGCAGCGCACCTCCGCCGGTCCGCGGGCGTGGCGCCGAGCGTGCGACCGGACGCGGTACGGTCGAGAGCCCGACGGGAGGGACGGGACGCGAGGTCGACCGTAACCGGGGCCGCGAGCGTGGCACGGCCGACGTCGAGCAATCGCGTGGCGCAACGCCACCCGCGACGACCGAACGCGGCCGCGGTGCCTCGATACCGCGCGAGCGCGACCGGAACGGTCGCGACGTCGGCACCCCGAGCGGGCGGAGCGCGGCTCGACCACCCGCCCCCGAACGCGGGCGCCAGCAGGATCGCGGCCGCAGTGGCGGCGACGAGATCCGCATCCCGGGGACCGCCGACGACGCTGGCGGTCGCGATCGCAGCGGCTCGCCGCAGCCGCCCGCGCGCGAGCGCGGTCGTGCCCGCGGCAGCTCCGAGATCCAGATGCCGCGCGAGCAAGCCGCGCCTCCCGCGAATCGCGGCGGTGGCGAGGTGCGAGAGCGCGGTCGCGATCGCGGCGAGCAACCGCAGCGCGCGCCGAGCATCGAGGCTCCCCGTCAGGCGCCCCCTCGCTCGTTCGAGAACCGCGGCGGCGAGACCCGCGAGCGCAGCCCCCAGCGCGTGCAGCAGCCGGAGCGTCAGCGCAGCGAGCAGCCGCAACGACAGATGGAGGCGCCGCGTCGCGAGGCGCCCCAACGAAACGAGCGGCAATCGCAGAGAGACCAGGGACGATCGGCCGATCGGGGCAGCGCGCAGCGGCAGGCCCCGCCCGAGCGCCAGCAGGCGGAGCCGCGGACGCAGCGCGGCGGCGGCGATCAGCAGCCCGCCAACGCGCGCGGCGGCGGTGGCCGCGGCGATGGCCGTTCGCAGCGCGGGCGAGATCAATAGATTTTCGGCCCCGTGCGCCTCGGCGCTGCGCGCCGAATGCTCCGATGGCCCGAGGAGCGCGAGCTCGACTCGCGCTCCTCGAGGTTTTCGCACCCGGATCGCGCCACCCGCAGGATTGAGTCCGTGCGGACGACCCGCTAGAGCGACGCCCCCAGGAGGGGACATCGCATGGGAGCGACGGCTACTGCGCTGCTCGGGTTCGCCGGCTGGTACCTGCTACTGACCTTCGCGCTCGGGTTCGTCCGGAGCGGGCTCGTGCTCTCCGGGAAGAAGGTCGCGAACTCGTTCGCCACCGACGGCTCCGACGTCGGCGGGTTCGTGAACCGCCTGAACCGCGCCCGCGACAATTGCTACGAGACCCTGCCGCTCTTCGCCGCCATTGCCCTCGTGGCGTCGATGACCAACCGCCTCGCCGTGACCGACCCGCTGGCGATGTACGTGCTCTACGCGCGCATCGGTCAGTCGCTGACGCACATCGCGTCCACCAGCATCCCGGCGATCAACGTGCGCTTCGCGTTGTTCCTGGTCCAGGTCGTCATCTACGCCATCTGGGTGGTTCAGCTCTGGGGGTGAGCCGGTCCCCATGCCCACGCCGCCCACATCGCCCGAGCCGATCACGAGCAAGCGCAACCGCTTGCTCGTCATCCTGATCGGCGTCATCGTCGGCTACGTCATCGGTCATTGGCTCGAGGATCGCCTCGCCTGGGAGAACCTACGCATACTGACGATGACGATCGGCGGGATCATCGCCGCGGTCATCGGCCGCCTCGCGGCAGAAAGGTCACAATGAAACGAATCATGCTGTCGGCGCTCGGAGCCCTGTCGCTCGGGTTCATGCTCGGCGCTGCCCGCGCCGACGAGACCTGCATGTCGCCCTACCTCCCCAAGATCACCGGCCAGGAGGACTACGTCTACGTCTGGACGCTCGGGATCGAGGGCGTCGGGCGACGGGTCGGACAAGCTCGTCACCGTCGGCGCCAACCCGAAGAACGCCAAGACCTTCGGCAAGGTGATCTCGAAGACGTCCGTAGGCGGACGGCACGAGGCTCATCACGGCGACTTCGACGACGCGCGCCGCCACTTCTGGGTGAGCGGCCTCGACGAGAAGAGCCCGATCTGGATCTTCGACGTCGCCTCCGATCCCGAGAAGCCGAAGCTCACGAAGACGATCGACACCTTCGTGAAGGACAGCGGCGGGGTGGTGGGGCCGCATACCTTCTTCGCGCTCCCCGGCCAGATGCTGATCACCGGGCTCTCCAACGCGACCGATCACGGCGGCCGTACCGGCATCGTCGAGTACAACAACGCCGGCGAGTTCGTGCGCACCATCTGGATGCCGAAGGACGCCGAGTACGGGTACGACGCGCGGGTCCAGCCGCGCCTGAACCGCATGCTGACGTCGTCCTTCACCGGCCTCGACAACTATCTCTTCGACTTCACCCAGATGGTCGCCGATCCCGCGCGCATGAAGCGCTTCGGCAACACCGTGGTGGTGTGGGACTTCCACGCCAGGAAGCCGATTCAGACGCTCGAGGTTCCGGGCGCGCCGCTCGAGATCCGCTGGGCCCTGCAGCCGCGCCACGACTACGCCTTCACCACCACCGCCCTCACCTCCAAGATCTGGCTGGTCGAGCAGAAGGCCGACGGCACCTTCGGGGCGCGGGCGGTCGCGGACATCGGCGACCCCAAGCAGGTGCCGCTGCCCGTCGACATCAGCCTCTCCGCCGACGATCGCTTCCTCTTCGTCGACACCTTCATGGACGGCAGCTGCCGCGTCTACGACGTCAGCGACCCCGGCCGGCCGACGCTGGTACACACCGAGAAGATCGGATCTCAGGTCAACATGGTCTCGCAGACCTGGGACGGCAAACGGCTCTATTTCACGTCGTCCCTGCTGGCCAACTGGGACAAGAAGGGGAAGGACGACGAGCAGTTCCTGAAGGCCTACGCCTGGGACGGCGCCAAGCTGACCCCGACCTTCGCGGTCGATTTCCGGAAGGAAGGCCTCGGCCGCCCGCATCTCATGCGGTTCGGTCAGGCGCAGTTCTACAAGAACCAGATCTACAGCGAGGGCGAGCGGGGGACGACGGTCGCGGATGCGCGGTGACCGACCGCGGTCACTCCGCCGGCTAGCGCTCGTCGGAAGCGCGCTCGTCGTCGCGCTCGCCGCCTCGGCTCGGGCCGAGGAGGCGGCGCCCGAGCGTCTCCGCGGCATCGATCCGAAGTCGCTCTCCAACACCTACGCGCCGGGGGTGTTCGAGCCCGAGTACGATCCCCCGGCGCCGGGCAGCTACGTGTTGCCGGTGATCGCGCGGGTCGGCGATCACCCGGTGCTGGATGCGGACGGCGCCGCGACCACGCTCTTCGGCCTGATCGGCGGTCGGACCGCCGTCGTCGCCTTCATCTACATGACATGCGTCGAGGCGGTCGGCTGTCCCATGAGCCACGCGGTGCTGCACGGGCTCGACCGCGCGCTGGCGGCGGATCCGGATCTCCGGAAGCGGGTGACGCTCGTCACCCTCAGCTTCGATCCGGAGCGCGACACGCCGGCGCGCATGACGGAGCAGCGGGCGCTCCACGAGCCGCGCTCGACGTGGCGCTTCGCGACCACGCGCGGCGGCGCCGAGCTGCAAGCTTTGCTCGACGACTTCGACCAGCCCGTCGCCAAGCTCCGCTTCGCCGACGGCGCCTGGAGTGGTCTCTACCGCCACGTGCTGAAGGTGTTCGTGCTCGACCCCGAGCGCCGTGTCCGCGCCATCTACAGCGCCGGCTTCCTCAACCAGGCGCTCGTCTTGAACGACCTCAAGACGCTGGCGGCCTCAGAGCCCTAAACGATTCGCAATGTTGTTGCGCTGCATGTTGGACGAGCCGCCGACGATCGGCATGCAGACCACGTCGCGCACGTAGCGCTCCATGTCGTACTCGGCGGCGCAGCCGTAAGCGCCGAGTATCTTTTGACACGCCAGCACGATCTCGACCGCGGTCTCGGCGATGAAGAGCTTCGCCATCGAGGTCTCGACGCTGCAGGGCCGGCGCTCCTGGGCGAGCCAGGCGGCGTGGTACAGCATGTGGCGGCACGCCTGCAGGCGAGTGCGTGCGTCGACCAGCGCGTGGCGGATCGCCTGGTGCTCGGCGATCGGCTTCCCGAACTGGACGCGCTCCTTGGCGTAGGCCCAGGCGTCGTCGACGGCCGCGGTCGCGATCCCGAGCGTCACCGCCGTGATCTCGAGCTTCTCGACGTCGAGCGCGGGACCGGCGAGCATGCGCCAGCCCTGGTTCCAGCCCGCCTCGCCGCCGACGATCCGATCCGCCGGCACGACGACGTCCTCGAGCGTGACGTCGGTGGTCTCGGCGTAGCGTAGCCCCAGGTGATCGATCGTGGTGATGGTGATGCCGGGCGTGTCGAACGGCACCAGCACGAAGGAGAGGTTGCGGTAGCGGGCGGCGTCGGCGTCGGAGCGCACCAGCGTGTACATGTAGTCGGCGACCCGCGCGGCCGTGCACCAGCGCTTGGTGCCGTTCAGGACGATCCGCGCGCCCCCGTCGATGCGCCGCGCACTGGTCGCGACGCTCGCCAGGTCGCCGCCGACGTCGGGCTCGCTGAGACCGTAAGCGAAGAGAATCTCGCCGCGGGCGAGGCGGGGAAGCAGCTCGCGCTTTTGCTCGGGCGAGCCGTTCTCGGAGATGTTGAGGCCGCCGTAGAACGCGCAGTGGATGTACGGGCCCGCGATGGCGGCGCCGCGGCGCGCCAGCTCGTCGATCACCGCGATGGCGGCGACGATGTCGCGACCGGCGCCGCCGTCGGCCTCGTCGATGGTGAGGCCGCAGACCCCGAGCTTCGCCAGCCGATCGAAGACCGCGCGGTCGAAGGTGTTCCGGCGGTCCCAGTCGCGGAGCTTCTCGCGCGGCATCTCCGCGGCGGCGAACTTCCTGAGCGTCTCGCGGAGCTGCGTGACGTGCTCGGGCTCGTCGGTGAAGTACATGGAGGAGGCGTCAGCGCCGCGGCTTGCCGGGGGTGTAGATCGTGGTCGGCAGCGTCGTCACCTTGCTGCGCTTGGCGCCGACGGCGTGCACCCTGCCGGTCCCATTCTTGTCGACGGCGTCGATGCGGATGACGGCATGCAGCGGCACCAGCGTCCGCTCGACGCCGGCCAGCTCGAGCTTGAGCTTTTCCTCCGAGGGGTCGACGACCACGCTCGAGCGTTCGCCGAAGAGAAAGCCCTCGATCTCGATGAAGCCGAAGAGGTCGCTCTGGGCGACCTTCTGGCAATACACCTCGTAAATCTCGGCGTCGTTGCGGAAGGTGACGCGGTAGATCCGTTTCTTCGCCATCGCGGGCGTTACAGTACGGGCAGCTTCGCGATCTCGCAACCCGTTCCGCAATGGCGTGTCCGCGGGAGCTGGGCTACGGTCGCTCCCCATGAGCGTCACGCGCGGGCAAGCGGCTCTCGATCAGCTGGTGTCGATCCTCGACCTCGAGGAGCTCGAGCTGAACCTCTTTCGTGGGCGCACTCCGAAAGAGGATCGTGTGCGCGTCTTCGGCGGGCAGGTGGCGGGGCAGGCGCTGGTGGCGGCCGGGCGCACGGTCGAGCCGGGGCCGATCGTGCATTCGCTCCATTCGTACTTTCTCAGGCCCGGCGACCCCTCGATCCCGATCGTGTACCAGGTGGATCGGCTGCGCGACGGGAGGAGCTTCGTCACCCGCCGCGTGGTCGCGATCCAGCACGGGCAACCGATCTTCCTGCTCTCGGCCTCGTTCCAGCTCCCCGAGCCCGGCATCGAGCATCAGCTCGACATGCCGGAGGCTCCCGACCCGGAGACGCTGCCGAGCTTTCGCCAGCGCGTCGAGCCCTACCTCGATCGCGTTCCCACGGAGCTCAAGCGCTGGCTGCAGCGCGAGCGTCCGATCGACGTCCGCTACCCCGATCCCGTGGACTATCTGAAGCCCGAGAAGCGACCGCCACGCCAGCTGGTGTGGATCCGCGGCGAGGGTCGCCTGCCGGACGAGCCGCTCCTCTTGCACCAGTGCATCGTCGCCTACGCCTCCGACATGACCCTGATCGACACCGCGACCCTGCCGCACGCGATTCCGTGGTTCGATCAGAGCTACCAGATGGCGAGCCTCGACCACGCGATGTGGTTCCACCGTCCCTTCCGCGCCGACGAATGGCTGCTCTACGTCCAGGAGAGCCCGACCGCGACGGGGGCCCGTGGCTTCACGACCGGCCGTCTCTACACCCGCGACGGCCGCCACGTGGTGTCGGTCGCGCAGGAAGGGCTGATCCGTCACCGCACCGACGCCAAGGGCGGGCGCTGAGCGGGCGCGAGGGAGAGATCCCTCGTATGAACTACTCCAGGTCGGGACGCTCCCGCATGACGATGTGGATCAGATCGGCGACCGAGCGGGCGCCGAGCTTCCGCATCGCCTGCGCGCGGTAGACCTCCACCGTGCGGGGGCTGATGCCGAGCTGCATGCCGATGATCCGGTTCGAGAAGCCGGCGAGCACCCCGGTCACGACCTCGTGCTCGCGCTGGGTCAGGCCCGGAATGCGCGTGACGCGCTTCGTCCGTTCGCGCGCGACCTCGCGGAGCACGCGATCGCGTGCGAACGCCGCCCGGATGCGCTCCAGCAGGACGTCGGTGCGCACGGGCTTCTCGACGAAGTCGAAGGCCCCCTGCTTCAAGGTGACGACGGCGTCGACCAGGGCTCCGGGCTCGGTGAGGAAGACGACCGGTATCGTCCAGCCACGGTCCGAGATCGAGGTGAGGAGCGGCGCGCCTTCCGCGTCGAGCGCGCGGAGCTCGACGAGCAGGCACGAAGGCCCCTCGTTCGGGAACGCGTCCAGAAAGGCCTCGGCGCTGGCGTGGTCCACGACCGTCGGTCCGGCGGCTGCGATCGCGGCGCCGACGTCTGCCCTCGCGATGTCGTCGTGCATCAGCAGATGAACGGTCCCCTCGGTGCTCATGAGTGCCTCGCTCATCCGAAAAAAAGGGGTCGACTGAATGCTTACGACGTCGGCATCAATCGTCAACCCCGACGACCCCGGCGATGATGGGGGAGCGGATCCGTGCGGGGCGCTCAGACGATCCGTGTCGTGTGGCCCTTCCAGTAGCGGTCCTTGAGCAGCCGCTTGTACAGCTTTCCGGTCGGATGGCGCGGCAACTCGGGCTCGAAATCGATCGAGCGCGGGCATTTGATGGGGGACAGGTGCCGGCGACAAAAGGTGATGAGCTCCTCGGCCAGCGCCGGGCCGGCGTCGCGCATGTCGACCGGTTGGACTACGGCCTTCACCTCTTCGCCGAAGTCCTCGTTGGGGACCCCGAACACGGCGACGTCCTGCACCTTGGGATGCGTGATCAGGAGGTTCTCCGCCTCCTGGGGATAGACGTTGACGCCGCCGGTGATGATCATGTTGGCCTTGCGGTCGGTGAGATAGAGGTAGCCGTCGGCGTCGACGTAGCCGATGTCGCCGAGCGTCGAGGCGCCGTCGGCGGTGCGGCTGGCGCGCGTCTTCTCGGCGTCGTGCAGGTACTCGAAGGCGTTGCCTCCGGCGAAATACACCAGGCCGGCCTCGCCCGTCGGTAGCTCCTCGCCGCCGTCGCCGAGAATGCGGAGCGTGCCGAGGAGCGCGCGGCCGACGGAGCCCTTGTGCGCCAACCATTCCGTCGCGTCGAGCGCGCAGAGCCCGTTGCCCTCGGTGCCGCCGTAGTACTCGTGGATGATCGGCCCCCACCACTCGATCATCTGCTCCTTGACCGCGATCGGGCAGGGCGCCGCGGCGTGGATCGCCACCCGCAGGCTCGAGAGATCGTAGCGCCGGCGCACCTCGGGCGGGAGCTTCAGGAGCCGCACGAACATGGTCGGCACCACCTGGACGTGGGTCACGCGGTGGCGCTCGATCGCGCGCAGCATCTCCTCGGCGTCGAAGTGCTCCATGATGATCGAGGTGCCGCCGAGACGCTGGACGGCGAGGTTAAAGCGCAGCGGCGCGGCGTGGTAGAGCGGCGCCGGCGAGAGATAGACCATGTCGGCGCTGGCGCCGTAGAGCGCCTGCACGAAGGCGATCAGCGGATTCGGCGTGCCGAGCGGGTCGCCGCGGAGCGGGAACTTGACCCCCTTCGGCCGTCCGGTGGTGCCCGAGGAGTAGAGCAGGTCGGTGCCCTCGAGCTCGTCGGCGATGGGCGTCGGGGGCTCGCTGGCGACGGTGGCCTCGTACGAGTCCCAGCCGGGAATGGTGCCGCCGATCATCAGCCGGCGTTGCACGCGCGGGGTGCGTCCCTGCAAGGCCTCGGCGAGCGGCGCCAGCGCGTGCGAAAGGACGAGGACCTTGGCCTCGCAGTCGTCGACGATGTACTCGAGCTCGGCCGGCGTGAGGCGGGTGCTGACCGCCGTGTAGTAGAGCCCGGCGCGCTGCGCGCCCCACACCACCTGGTAGTAGCGCGGGTCGTTCTCGAGGCAGAGCGCGATGCCGTCGCCGGCGCGGAGGCCGAGGCCGCGGAGCGTGTGCGCGAAACGATTCGACTCGGCGTCGAGCTCCCGGTACGTGACGACGACGCCGCTCGCGTGCATGACGTACGCGGGCTTGTCGGGGTGCGTCGCGGCGTGCGCGCCGGGATGCATGCCGTCAGTCGCCGCCGTGCAGACGGCGCTTCGGGTGGAGCCCCCCGGTGTGTCCCATGAAGGGCGGGTGGATGCTGTACCCGATGAGCTCCTGCACGCGCTCCGAGAATCCCGCCGCGACCTCGGGCGGAATGCCGAGCGTGAAGTTCTCCTGCTGGCGCGCCCAGGGCTCGCAGTACTGGGTCGAGAGCGCCAAGCGCGGGGCCCGGCTGCGGTTGGCGCCTCCGCGGTGCCAGAGCGTGCCGAGGAAGACGATCGCCGAGCCCGCGGGCATGAGCGCCGGCGCGAGACGCGAGTCGTCGGCGCTCGGCGCCACCGCCGCCCGCATGAGCGTGTTCTCCTGGCCGACCCGACCGTGTCCGAAGCGCGACCGTTGCGCGAAGTCGCCGGCCGAGACGATCCCGGACGGGATCTCGTCGCCCCACAGGTGGCTGCCGGCGATGACGTCGGTGGCGCCGTTCTCGGCCGTGAAGTCGTCGATGGCGACGATGGTGGCGAGGCTCACCGGCGGCCGCGGCCGCGGGAACGGGTAGAAGCTGTCGTCGTAGTGAACGCCCTGCGGCACCTCGCCGGGGTGGATGCAGATCGCCTGGGCGGCGGTGAGGAGGTAGTTGGGGGCGAGGAAGGCGTCGCAGATGGCGAGCACGCGCGGGTGCTCGACGAGCGCCGCGAAGACGGGTGCCACGGCCGGCAGCGAGTAGACGCGCTGCGTGCGCAGGCCCTCGAACGGGTTCCGGCCGAAGAGCTCACGCGCGAGGTGCGGGGCGAGGGCGTCACGAGCCGCGGCGACCTCGGCCGGGGAGAGCAGTCCTGCGACGACGACGAAGCCTTGCTCCCGCATGCAGGTGACGTCCCGCGCGACGACCTCCGGAGCGACGGCGTCCATGGCCGGCACCATGCCATCCCGGCGGGGAAGCGGCCAGAGGTGGTGCTGCTACCGCTTGGCGCCGTTGGCCGTGTCCTCGAGGCGCTGGTCGATCTGATCCGCCACCTGGTCGCAGCGCGTCGTCTCCGCGAGCGCGGCGGCCTCCTCGTCGTCGAGCTCGACGCCCACCTTCGCGGCGATGCGCGTCAGCAGCGTCAGCTGCTTGGTGTTCTCCTGCTCGGCAAGCAGATCGATCTGGAGGTCGAGCAGGTTGCGGCGGTCGGCGATCCGGGCCTGGCGGTTCTCGGAGATCAGGATGAAGGTCGAGAGGAAGATGGCCTCGAGCGAGACCACCAGGGTGAGGAACGAGAACGGGAAGGGATCGAACGCGACGCGCGGCACCAGGTTCAGCGCGATCCAGAGTCCGAACCAGACGACGTGCGTCCAGACGAACCACATCGAGCCGCAGAAGGCGGTGATCGCGTCGGCGGCGCGATCGGCGGCGCTCCGCTTCTCGAGCTCCGCCTGCTCCATTTCGAGCACCGAGCGGACGTTCCGAGCCGTGAGCTCGTCGAGGGTGACGGAGCCCGTGCCCGCGGGGGCGCGGGAGGTCGTGCGGGGGACGGGCGTCTCGGCCATGCCGCGAGGGAGAGCAGAAAGTGCGCCACCCGCCGGATGTCGGTGCGGCCACGCCCGCGCCGTGGGCGGATGCGCTTCTTTGCCGGTAGCTTCTACAACCGGACCCGGCGACGACCGCCGATCTGCATCGTCTTGACGCGGGCCGGGTGCTTTGACCATCCTCGCCTGTCTCCCCGCGAGGTGCCCATGGGCGATCACTTCGATCTTCTGATTCGTGGCGG
Organism: uncultured delta proteobacterium; assembly: GCA_963761995.1. Lineage (GTDB taxonomy): Bacteria > Desulfobacterota > Binatia > UTPRO1 > UTPRO1 > UTPRO1. The sequence continues at coordinate 34,509 of CAVXIU010000006.1, forward strand.
TACGCTCGTCGACGGCAGCGGAGCCCCCGGCCGGCGCGGCGATCTCGGCATTCGCGGCGGCCTGATCGCCGCCCTGGGCGACGTCCACGGGACGGCCGCTCGCGTCCTCGACGCCGACGGGGCCGTCGTCGCCCCGGGCTTCGTCGACATCCACACCCACTACGACGCCCAGGTCTTCTGGGATCGCATGCTGACGATCTCGCCGTGGCACGGCGTGACCTCGGTCGTGGTCGGCAACTGCGGCTTCGGCATCGCGCCGACGCGGCCGCAACACCGCGAGCTGGTGCTGCGCACGCTCGAGAACGTCGAGGGCATGTCGCTCGACGCCCTGACGTCCGGGCTCGGCACCGACTGGCCGTTCGAGACCTTCCCGCAGTTTCTCGACGCCATCGAGCGGCGCGGCACCGCCATCAACCTGGGCGCGCTCGTCGGCCACACGCCGGTCCGGCTCTACGTGATGGGCGAGGAGGCGACCGAGCGGACCGCGAGCGACGACGAGATCGCGGCCATGCGCCGCATCGTCGACGACGCCCTCGCCGCCGGCGCGCTCGGGTTCGCGACCTCGAAATCCCCGACCCACGTCGGCTTCGCCGGCAGGCCGGTGCCGAGCCGCGCCGCTTCGTCGGCCGAGATCACGGCCCTCGCGGGCGCCCTCGGCGAGGCCGGCCACGGGATCATGCAGGCGACCATCGGCCCCGAGCTCCTCCTCGACGAGATGGCCGCGGTGTACCGCGCCACCGGGCGCCCGGTGACGTGGACGGCGCTTCTGGCCGACATGATGGGGCCCGACGGCCACCGCGTGTTCCTCGACCAGACCAACGAGCAGCACGCCCACGGCATCCAGGTCGTGCCGCAGGTGGCGTGCCGGCCGCTCCGCTTCGAGTTCCAGTGGAAGGCGCCGTTTCCCTTCGAGAGCATGGCGATCTTCCGGCCGGTCTCGGCGGCGCTCGACCGTGCGGACAAGGCACGCATCTACGCCGACCCGAGCTTCCGCGCCGCCTTTCGCGAGCGCAGCGCGCATCCGCGGCTGGCGCCGCTCTGGCGCAGCATGGAGATCGCGATGTGCCCGAGCGAGCCGGCGCTCGACGGCCGGCTCGCCGACGAGGTCGCGGCCGAGCGCGGCGTGCACGTCGTCGACCTGGTCCTCGACCTCGGCCTCGCGTCGGATCTCGAGGCGCGCTTCCGGATCGCCGTCATGAACATCCGCGAGGAGGCGGTGGCCGAGCTGCTCCGTCATCCCGCCACCGTGCTCGGCCTCTCCGACGCCGGCGCGCACGCGAGCCAGCTCTGCGACGCCTGCTTCTCCACCCATCTCCTCGGCCACTGGGTGCGCGACAAGGGCGTGCTCGGGCTCGAGGAGGCCGTGCGCATGCTGACGGCGCGGCCCGCCGAGGTCTTCGGCATCCACGACCGCGGCCGTCTCGCCGCGGGGCTCGCCGCCGACGTCACCATCTTCGATCCCGCGACCGTCGGCTGCTCGCCGCTTCGCCGCGTCCACGATCTGCCGGCGGGCGCCGATCGGCTGGTCGCCGAGGCGACCGGCATTCGCGCCGTCGTGGTGAACGGCGTCGTCATCCGCGAGGACGGACGTGACCGCGTCGACCCGGCGGGCGCGCTTCCGGGTCGCGTGCTGCGAGGAGGGCCACGTCCATGAGCCTACCGATCATCTCCGCCGACTCCCACATCACCGAGCCGCCCAACTGCTACACCGACTACGTCGATCCCGCCTGGCGCGAGCGGGCCCCGCGCATGGAGCGGCGCGGCGACACCGGCGACGTCTTCGTGATCGACGGTATGAAGCAGGCGGTCATGCTCGGCCTGGTGGCGGCGGCGGGGAAGCCGGCCGAGTCGATCACGCTGAAGGGCGGGCGCTTCGAGGAGCTGCACCGTGGCGGCTGGGATCCCGACGCCCGCATGCTGGACCAAGCAACGGACGGCGTCGCCGCCGAGGTGATCTACCCGACCGTCGGCATGCTGCTCTGCAACCACAAGGACTTCGAGTACAAGCGCGCCTGCTTCACGGGCTACAATCGCTGGCTCGCCGAGTACTGCAGCGCGCACCCCACCCGCCTGATCGGTATGGGCCAGGTCGCGATGGCTTCGCCCGCCGACGGAATCGCCGAGCTCGAGGCAATCAAGAAGCTGGGGCTGCGTGGGGTCATGATGCCGGGCAATCCCGGCGTCGACGACTACGACTCGCCGGCCTACGACGACTTCTGGCGCGCCGCGCTCGACCTCGAGCTGCCGCTCGCCTTTCACATCCTGACCAGCAAGGAAGACGTCTACGTCAAGCCGCGCGGGCCGAAGATGAACGCCTTCCTCACCATCATCCGCGGCTGCCAGGACGTCATCGGCACGATGCTGCTGGGCGGCGTGTTCGAGCGCCATCCGCGCCTCAAGATCGTCTGCGTCGAGGCCGACGCCGGCTGGGTGCCGCACTACATGTATCGCATGGATCACGCCTACAAGCGGCACCGCAACTGGCTGCCGCCCGGTCAGGCGCTCTCGAAGCTGCCGTCCGAGTACTTTCGCGAGAACGTCTACACCACGTTCCAAGACGACTGGGTCGCCTTCAAGACCGCCGACCTGATGAACTGGCACCGTCTGATGTGGGCCAACGACTTTCCGCACAGCGACTCGACGTGGCCGTGGTCGCAGGATCTCCTGCGCGAGCACCAGGCCGACCTTCGTCCGGAGCAGCGCGACCGCATCCTCTCGGGCAACGTCGCGGAGCTCTTCAAGATCGACGTCGCGGCGCTGGCGGGATGAGCGAGGCGCGGCGGAAGGCCGGCGACCTGGCGCGCGAGTCGATCGCCGCCGGCGATCCCGTCGGCTGGTTCGAAGCGCTCTACGTGCAGGCGGCCGGCGACACCGGCGCGATCTCCTGGGCCGACCTCACGCCGAATCCCAACCTGACGGCGTGGCTGGAGCGTGAACAGGTACGAGGCGCCGGCCGGCGCGCGCTCAAGATCGGCTGCGGCCTCGGCGACGACGCCGAGGAGCTGGCCCGGCGCGGCTTCGCGGTGACCGCCTTCGACGTCGCGCCGACCGCCGTCGAGTGGTGCCGACGGCGCTTTCCGGCGTCCACGGTGCGCTACGCCGTCGCCGACCTCTTGGCGCCGCCCGCCCACTGGTCGGGCGGCTTCGATTTCGTCCTCGAGTCCTACACGCTGCAGGTGCTGCCGGCGGACGTCCGGGCCGCGGCGATGGCCAACGTCGCGCGCTTCACCGCCCCCGGCGGCGAGCTGCTGCTGATCGCGCGCGGTCGCGAGCCGGACGATCCTCCGGGCGCGCTGCCCTGGCCCCTCGTGCGGGACGAGCTCGCCGGTCTCGAGCGCGCCGGCCTCTCCCTGACGCGCTTCGAGGACTTCCACGACGACGAGACGCCGCCCGTGCGGCGCTTCCGCGTCCACTATCGGAGGGAGTGATGGCGACCTACGAGGGCGGCTGCCACTGCGGCCGGGTGCGCTTCCGTGTCACCGGCGCGCTCGACGACGTATCCGACTGCAACTGCTCGATGTGCACCAAGAAGGGCTTCCTGCACTGGATCGTCGCCCCCGAGCAGTTCGAGCTGTTGCAGGGTGAGGACGCCCTCACGACCTACCAGTTCAACACCAAGGTGGCGCGCCACACCTTCTGCCGCGATTGCGGCATCCACGCGTTCTACGTGCCGCGCTCCGATCCCGACAAGATCGACGTCAACGTCCGCTGCCTCGACGACGTCGACGCGGCCGCTGTGCGACGCCGTGTCTTCGACGGCCGGCACTGGGAGGAAGCGATGCGGCGTCGCGGAGGCCATGTCGCGTAGCTTCCCGACCGCGCAGAAGACGCCGACCGCCGTCCGGGTGGTAGCTCTCGCGATTGCCCTCGTCGGGATCGGGGTGGCGATCCGTACCACGCTCACCAGCACCGCCTGGATCGGCCGCGTCTTCCCCGGCTTCGTGCTGCTCGACAACCGGGTCATCGCCTCGGTCGGCCTCGCGCATTGGAGCGGAACGGGGATCCCCGACCTCTATCAGAGCGAGGTCGTGGCGGTCGGCGATCGCCCGATCCACTCGACGCCCGAGGCCTACGCGGCGGTCGCGACCCATGCGCCCGGGACGCCGGTCCAGTACCGGCTGCGGCAGCAAGACGTCGAGCGCACGGTCGCGGTGGCCGCGCAGCGCTTCGAGCAACGCGACTGGTTTCTCCTGCACGGGCTGTTTCTCCTGAACGGGGCGGTCTTCCTCCTCGCCGGCCTCGCCACCTTCGTGCTCCGCCCGGACGCGCCGGCCGCGCGCGGCTTCCTCGCCGGCGGCACGTCGATCGCCTTCTTTCTCTTCACCGCGATGGATCTCTACGGTCCGGCGACGTTCTTCCGCCTGCACGTGCTCGCCGAGTCGGCGCTGCCGGCCGCCATGCTGCACTTCGCCCTCATGTTCCCCGAGCGCCACCGCTGGGCGCGCCTGCGCGTCGTCGGCTGGGCCACGGCGCTCACGATCGCGGTGTTCTACGAGGTCTTCCTCTACTCGCCGGCGTTCTACTCGCGTGTCCTCACCACCAACATGCTCTACATCGCGGTGGTGGCGGCGTTCTTCTGCCTCAATCTGGTCGCCGCCTACGTCCGCGGCGAGTCGCAGCTCGTGCGGCAGCGCGTGCGCGTGATCATGGTGGCGGCGCTCTTCGGCTTCGCGGTGCCGACGGTGGTGCTCGCCTTCGCCGCCGTCCTCGCCGGCGACGTGTCGATGAACATGGCGGCGACGACGCCCTTCGTGTTCGGCCTCGGCCTCGCCTACGCCATCGTTCAGCACGATCTCTTCGAGATCGATGCGATGGTGAAGCGCGGCGCCTACTACCTGGTGCTGACCGGGACCGTCAGCGTCGCCTACGTGGGTGCGGTGCTGGCGTTCAACTACGTGCTGCGCGCCGGCGCCGTCACGGACTCCGCCGCCTTCCCGGGCATCTTCGCTCTCGCCGTGCTGCTGCTCTTCAATCCGCTGCGCACGCGCGTGCAGAGCTTCGTCGACCGCGTCTTCTTCGGCACCAACTACGACGGGGCGCAGGTGCTGGGCGAGATCGGGGCCGCGCTCGCGCAGGCGCGCCAACGCGACCAGATCGCGGGTCTGGTCGAGGCCTGCGTCCAGCGCACCATCCCCAACGAAGGCACGCGCCTGTTCGTCGCCGGCATCGACCCGAACGGCCTGGCGGCGCTCGGGGGCAGCGACCGCATCCCCGCGTTGGTGGCGGCGCGTCTCGCCGACGGCCGGGTGCGCACCGCCGTCGACGCGCCGGAGAGCGACGCCGACCCGGCCATCCACGCCGCGACGCACGCCACGCTCGAGTCGCTCGGGGCCACCGTGATGGTGCCGATGGCGGCGCACGGCGAGCTGGTCGGCGCGCTCATGCTCGGCCCGAAGCGGTCGGGCTTCTTCTACACCGCCGGCGACGCCGACCTGTTGCGGGCGCTGGCGCACGAGACCGCGATCGCGCTGCAGCACGCCGCCGCCTACGAGCGCATCGTCGAGATGAACGAGAACCTCGAGGAGCGCATCCGCGAGCGCACCGCGCAGCTCGAGCTCGCCAATCGCGACCTGGCGACGACCCTCGACGAGCTCAAGAGCACCGAGTCGCAGCTCGTGCACGCCGAGAAGATGGCGTCGCTCGGCCGGCTGGTGGCGGGCGTGGCGCACGAGATCAACAACCCCGTGAGCTTCATCGCCAACAGCGTGGCGCCGCTCCGGCGCCGGCTCGCCAAGGCGGCGACCGGCGGACCGGAGGCGGCGGCGCTCCTCAAGGACGCCGACGAGCTGGTCGGCATCATGGCCAACGGCGCCGAGCGCGCGGCGGCGATCGTCAGGGACCTACGCTCGTTTTCCCGGCTCGACGAGGCGACCCGCAAGTCCGTCGACCTCCATGAGGGGCTCGACGTGAGCCTCCGGCTGCTCGAGAGCCGCTGGCGCGACCGCATCACCGTCGAGCGCGACTACGGCGAGCTGCCGCAGGTCGACTGCGACCCCGGTCAGATCAATCAGGTGCTCGTCAACATCGTCGCCAACGCCTGCGACGCCATGGGGGAGAAGGGCACGCTCACCATCACGACGCGCGCCGCCGGCGACGCCGTCCGCATCGCCATCCGCGACGACGGACCCGGCATCCCGCCCGACGTGCAAAAGCGGATCTTCGACCCGTTCTTCACCACCAAGGACGTGGGCGCCGGCACGGGGCTCGGGCTCTCGATCAGCCACGGCATCATCGCGGCGCACGGCGGCCGCATCGAGGTCGCGAGCGAGCCCGGACGCGGGGCGACCTTCACGATCGTCTTGCCGATACACTCGCCGGCGGCGTGACGAAGCGCGGGGCTACGGCCGAGAGATCGGCTCCATGGCGCTCCTGCGAGACGACCCATAGAATGCCGGGCCATTCGCAGGGGCGACGTACGGCTCGCAGAGCGGCGATGAGCGGCCGCGCCGCTTGACACGAGGGTTGCACGCGGAGGCAGATAGGCAGGCCATGGATCTCGATTATCGCAGTCACCCCGTCGTCGTCGTCGACGACGAGCCCGACATCCTGAAGCTTTTTCGCTTCAGCTACGGCGACGAGTTCGAGGTCGTGACGGCCGAGAGCGCGGCCAACGCGCTCGAGCTGCTCGGTCGGGCCGACGCCTCGGTCATCGTCGCCGACCAGCGCATGCCGGCGATGAGCGGGACCGAGCTCCTGGCGCGCTCGATGGAGATCCGTCCGGACGCGATCCGGATCGTGCTGACCGGCTACACCGACATCGAGGCCCTGATCGAGGCCGTCAACAGCAGCAAGATCTACCGCTACATCACCAAGCCCTGGGAGGACGAGGAGCTTCGCCTCACCCTGAAGCGCGCCATCGAGGTCTTCCACCTCGCCCGCGAGAACGCCCGCCTGGTCGAGGAGCTCCGCCTGGTCAATGAGCGCCTGCAGGTGCAGAACACCTACCTGCGCGAGGCGGTCGAGGGGCCGACGCACGAGATCGTCGGCGACAGCCCGGCGATCCGTGAGGCCCTGAGCCTCGCCGGCAAGGTCGCCAAGACCCCGACCACCGTGCTGATCGAGGGCGAGACCGGGACCGGGAAGGAGCTCGTCGCCCGGACCATCCACGCCTCGAGCCCGCGCCGCGACCAGCTCTTCGTCGCCGTCAACTGCGCGGCCCTCTCCGAGGGCATCCTCGAGAGCGAGCTCTTCGGGCACCGCCGCGGCGCCTTCACCGGCGCCCACGCCGACCGGAAGGGCCTCTTCGAGGTCGCGAGCGGGGGCACGCTCTTCCTGGACGAGATCTCCGAGACCACGCTCGCGCTCCAGGCGAAGCTGCTGCGCGTCCTGCAGGAGGGCGAGGTCCGCCCGGTCGGCGACGATCGCGCCCACCCGGTGGACGTCCGGGTCCTGGCGGCCACCAACCGGAAGCTCGCCGAAGAGGTCGCGGCCGGTCGGTTCCGCGAGGACCTCTACTATCGCCTGAAGGTCTTCCCGATCCGGGTGCCGCCGCTCCGCGACCGCCGCGAGGACATCCCGGCGCTGGTTCGCCACCTGATCCGGCGCGCCGGCGGGCAGTTGAAGAAGCCGGTCGGCGAGGCGACCCCCGAGGCGATCGCGATGCTGCAGGCCTACCCGTTTGCCGGCAACATTCGCGAGCTCGCCAACGAGATCGAGCGGGCCGTGATCCTGGCCGAGCCCGGCGGCCCGATCACCGACGACCTCCTCTCCGAGCACGTCCGGGAGGCCGCGGCCGACGGTGCCGCGCCGAGCGCCCTCCAACACCGCACCGACACCTTCGAGCGCGACCAGATCGTGGCGGCCTTGGAGCGCGCCGGCGGGGTCAAGAGCAAGGCGGCCGAGGAGCTCGGCATCACGCCGCGCGGCCTCGCCAAGAAGATGCAACGCCTCGGGATGTAGAGCGTCGGGTCGCCGGTCAACGCTTCTTTCGGCGCTCGAGCGCGGCGCGGGCCACGTGTTGGACCTCGGGGTCGATGTCGCTCGCACACTGCTCGAGGCCCGAGACCGAGGCGAGAGGCCCGCCCATGTCGAGCAGCGCCGTGGCGGCGCAGAGGCGCACGGGAGCGGCGCGGTCACGGAGGGCGTCGAGCAGCGCCGGCACGGCAGCCGAGCCGCTATGCCCCAGGAGAACGCAGGCCGAGGTCCACGTCGCGACGCTCTGATTCGGCGTGCGCGCCCCCAGCTGCTGCACGATCGTGGTGGTGAGCTCGTCGATCCGGGAGGTTTCGATCAGAAGCGGGACGGCCGCTAGGCGGGTGGTTTCGTCGATGCGCCCGAGCGTCACGTAGGCGCGCTCCCGCACCGGCTGCTCGTCCCGCAGGGCTTCGACGAGGGTCGGGATCCCGCTCCGTCCGAGGTGAAACAAGGCATCCTGGGCGAAGCTCGCGACCCCCGTGTCTCGATCGCGGAGCGCCCGTCCGAGGACGGGGGCGGCCGGCGCGGTCTCCGTTTCGGAGGCCTCGGCGGCGCGCGAGAGCTGACGAATGGACTCGCGACGGACCACGCGGTCCTCGGCGCTTGCTCCCGCGACCAGCACCGGCAACGCGGCTCGGATCTCTCCCCGCGCGACCAGCGCCGTGGCGGCGGCCAAGCGCCGGTGCGGATCGGGGTCGTCCAGCGACGGCTCGGACGCCGCCTGCGTGGCGCCGACGTGCAGGGATGCCGCGGACATCAGGACGCCGGCGAGCGCGAAACCGCGAAGAAGCCTTCGGACGAGGTCGAGAGGGGCCATCGACGACATCGTTACGGCGGAACGCGCTGGCCGTCCACCCCGTTCACCGGAACTCCGGTTCCGGTCGGACCAAGGCGCAAGATCAATCAAGTCAAACAGTTGCCGCCTAGATTGAGCTGGCATGTCCTTCGCTATGAGAACTCGCGGAGGGTATGACAATGCAGACGGCCACCCAGCTCATCGAGACCACCGAAAGCGAGTCCACCGACACCTTCGGTCTCACCAGTCTGCTCCAGGGTTACCGCTTCCGGGTCGCCGAGACCGCCGAGGAGTTCGAGGCCGCGCTGAACCTCCGCCGCGAAGTGTACTGCGGCGACTTCGGCTACGACGTTCCGGTCCCCGACGAGTACGACCACCGCTCGTACCTCCTGATCGCCGAGGTCGAGGAGACCGGCGAGATCGTCGGCACCATGCGCGTCACCCCCCGCGAGCTCGGCCCGATCGAGACCGAGGAGTACTTCCGCCTCCCGAGCAACCTCGACTCCCGGAACGCCGTCGAGATCTCCCGCTTCGCGATCAAGCGCAGCCACCGCAAGACCCGGACCTTCCTGCCCGTGATCTCGGTCGGCCTCTTCAAGCTGGTGTACGAGCTCTCGATGTTCCTGGGCGCCGACTGCCAGATCGTCTGCACCAAATCCGAGAAGCTTTTCAGCTACTTGACGATGGGCTTCGCGCAGACCGGCCTCAAGAAGAGCTACGCCAAGCTGAACGGCGTCGAGCACGAGCTCCTCTTCCACGAGTTCCACAAGATCCCCTACACCATGGGCGACAACCCCTTCGCCGTGATGTGCGCGACCGACCTCCAGGAGGTCGTCACCCCGACCGCGATGCCGCCGGTCGGCCTGGTCGAGGATCCCTCCACCGAGCTCTACCGCCTCGTTGCCTGAGAGACGGTTCGCCGACACCCGCCGGTGTCCGACCAAGAGCCCCGAGTCCCCCGACTCGGGGCTCTTTGCATTTGGGCCTGCTGGCTTCCGGAACCGGAGGGCCGGTGGCCCGCTCGACCGGAACTGGTGTTCCGCTTCGATGCAGATAGTAACAAAGCAAAATCAATTAGATAACGTGATGAGGCGCCTGGCATGGTCTTCGCTGTGAGAGCTCTCGGAGGCTATGCCAATGCAGAACGCCGCACTCGATCAGACGACCTTCACGGACAACGGGTTTGCCGGACTCCTCAAGGACTACCGCTTTCGCATCGCGGACACCGCCGAGGAGTTTGCCGCCGCCCTGGAGCTCCGTCGCGAGGTGTACTGCGGCGACTTCGGATACGACATCCCGGTTCCCGACGAGTACGACCACCGTTCGTGGCTGCTGGTCGCCGAGTCCGTCGAGAGCGGTGAGATCGTCGGCACGATGCGGATCACCCCTCGCGAGTACGGCACGGTCGAGGCCGAGGAGTACTTCCGCCTCCCGACCCACCTCGCCTCGCGGCGCGTCATCGAGATCTCGCGCTTCGCCATCAAGCGCAGCCACCGCAAGACCAGCACCTTCCTGCCGGTGATCTCCCTCGGCCTCTTCAAGCTCTGCTACGAGTTCTCGCTCTTCATCGGCGCCGACTACCAGATCGTCTGCTCCAAGGCCGAGAAGATGTGGACCTACCTCTCCATGGGCTTCCGCTCGACGGGCATCACCAAGAAGTACGAGAAGCTGAACGGCGCCGAGCACGAGCTCCTCTTCCACGAGTTCCGCCGCGCGGTCGTGACCCTCGAGGGCAACCCGTTCCACGAGCTCTTCTGCGAAGCGTCCTTCGACGAGGTCAGCGTTCCGACCACGACGCCGCGGACGAATTTGGTTGACGAGCCCTTCGCCGAGCCGCTACGGATGGCGGCGAACGGCTGAAACCGAAATCCCCTTTCGGTCGAGATCTCCTACGGCTCGCGTCGCGAGCCGGCGTCGGCACGCTCTCTAACGAAGACTCTATGGACACCTCACGCTGGCTGACGTCCTACTTCCGGGGCGTCATTCGACACCGCTGGCTGGTCTTGAGCGCGGTCCTGCTCACCACCCTGGCGCTCGGAGCGGCCGCGACCCGGCTCCACATCGAGGTCGATCCGGATCGTCTCCTCCCGCAGGACCACCCCTTCATTCAGACGCTGAACGAAGTGCACGCGCTCTTCGGCGACAAGAACCTGATCGTCGTCGGCCTGTTCCCCCACGACGGCAAGGTCTTCACGCCGGCCTTTCTGAAGAAGGTCGCCGAGGTCACCGACCGCATCAAGAAGGTCCCGGGCGTCAACAAGTCCCTGGTCCAGAGCCTCGCCGCGCAGCAAGCGAAGGACGTGCGCGGCACGGGCGACGTGGTGACGGTCGAGCGTGTGATGGCGACCCCGCCGGCCGATCAGGCCGGGGCCGACGAGGTCCGGCGCCGTGCCTTCGCCAACGAGATGCTGGTCGGCACGCTGGCCGCGGCCGACGGCAGCGCGGCGCTCGTGCAGGCGAGCTTCGAGCTCACCCCCGAGACGCCGGGCTACCGGAACCTCCATCACGCCGTGCTGGCGGCGCTGAAGGAGACCGCCGACGGGACCTTCGACTACCGCCTCGCGGGACCGGCGATCTATCTTTCGCAGCTCTCCGCCTACGCCGGCCGCATGGCGATCTTCTTCCCGCTCGCGCTGGTGGTGATCGGTCTCGTGCACTACCACGCCTTCCGCACGCTGCAGGCGCTCTTCCTGCCGATCGCGACCGCGCTCTTGTCGGTGGTGTGGGCGGTCGGCCTGATGGGCCTCCTCGGGGTCGCGCTCGATCCTTTCAACACCACGACCCCGATCCTCATCCTGGCCGTCGCCGCCGGCCACGCCGTGCAGGTGCTGAAGCGTTTCTACGAGGAGTACGATCGCCTCGGCGACGTGCACGAGGCGGTGGTGGCCTCGCTGACCCGGGTCGCGCCGGTGATGCTCGCGGCGGGCATCGTCGCCGCGCTCTCCTTCTGCTCGCTGGTGACGTTCCAGACCGCCACCATCCGGACCTTCGGTCTCTTCACCGGCTTCGGCATCGTCTCGGCGCTGATCATCGAGATGACGGTCATCCCGGCGGTGCGGGCGTCGCTCGCCGCCCCGCACGGGCGCGAGGTCGAGCGTGAGGCCGAGGCGCACCCGATCCTCGACGCCTTCCTCGGCTGGTCGGCGCGGCGCGCCAACGCCGGCGGGCGCGGCGTGTTCGTCGGCACGGCGCTGCTCCTCGCCGCCTGCGTCTTTTTCGCCGGGCGGATCGCCGTCGACATGAGCATGAAGCGCGAGTTCTCGCGGAAGGACGTGGTGCGGGTCGACGACGCCGCCATCAACGAGCGCTTCGCGGGCACCAACACGCTGGTGCTGCTGGTCGAGGCGGCGACCGAGGGCGGGCTCGAGGAGCCGGCGGTGTTGCGGGCGATGCACGACCTCGAGCGTACGCTCGAGCGGGAGCCCGGCGTCGGCAGCGCGATCTCGTTCGTCGACTACCTGAAGCGATTGCACCGGGCGGTGACGGCCGATGACGCCGCCGCCGGCGTCGTGCCCACGACCCGCGAGCTCGCCGCCCAGTAGCTCTTCCTCTACTCGCTCTCGGGCGGCGACAACGACCTCGACACCATGCTCGATCCCACCCACACCAAGGCGAAGATCCGCCTGCTGGTGCACGAGGACAGCACCCGTTACGGCCTCGGACTGCTGGCGCGGGCGCAGGCGATCGTCGCCGAGACCTTCCCGGAGGGCGTCCGCGTCCGCTACACCGGCACGCTCGCCTCGACCGCCGCCGCGACCGAGGTGATGGTGCACGGGAAGATCCAGAACATCCTGCAGATCGCCGTCATCACGATCGTCATCTCCGCGCTCCTCCTGCGCTCGCTGGTGGGCGGCCTGCTGGTGGCGGTGCCGCTGGCGCTCGCCGTCGCCGTCAACTTCGGGGTGATGGGCCTGCTCGGCATCCCGCTCGACACCATGACGTCGGCGATCTCGGCGATGGCGGTCGGCATCGGCGCCGACTACGCCATGTACTTCCTCTTCCGCATCCGCGAGGAGCTCACCACCGAGCCCGACCTCGCGACCGCGCTCGAGCGCTCGCTCGCCACCTCGGGAAAGGCGGTGCTGTTCGTGTCGTCGGCGGTCGCGTTCGGCTACGCCACGCTCTGCCTCTCCGGCTTCGCCGTCCACGTCCAGCTCGGCGCGCTGGTGGCGCTGGCGATGCTGGTGTCGTCGGGGAGCGCGCTCGTGCTCCTGCCGGCGATCGTCGCCCGCTTCCGCCCGGCCTTCCTCTGGACGGGCACTCCGGCCGCCGTGCGTCCGATCCCGGCGCGGCGCCGCGAAGCCGCGGCCTAGCAGTCCCCGCCAGCCGGCGCGGTCGCGGCGGCGCGGCTCTTCCGCTACGACCGCTCGGTGCGCGCGCGGGAGGGGTCGAGCGAGACGTGGGCGATTTTGGCGGTGCTCGTCACCGTCGCGATGTGGGGATTCAGCAGCACCCTCATCAAGCTCGCCTCGACGACCGGCATCGTGACCGCGCTCTACCGGCTGTGGATCGCGATCCCGTTGCTCTGGCTGACCGCGGCGTCGCCGCGCGTGCGCCGCGCGCTCGACCGCGACTGGCTCGCCGCGTCGCTCGTGGGCGGCACGCTGTTCGCGATCCACCAGCTCCTCTACTTCAGCGCCCTCAAGCTCACGACGATCACGAACGTCTCGATCATCGGCGCCCTGCAACCGCTCCTGGTGTTGGCGGTCGCGGGCACGATGTTCGACGAGCATGCCAGCCGCGCCGCGATCGTGTGGTCCGTGCTCGCGCTCGCCGGCGCCGTCCTGGTCGTGCTCGGATCGGCGGGTACCGCGGCGTGGAGTCCCGCCGGCGACGCGCTCGCCGCCGTGAATCTCTTCGCCTTCACCGCGTACTTCCTCGCCTCGAAGCGCTTCCGCGCCCGCGTGGCGGCGTGGCCCTACGTGATCGGCATGACGACGGTCGCGGGGCTCGTGATGCTCGCCGCGGCGCTCGCGAGCGGTCAGGACCTGGGCTCGCCGCGCGGCCGCGACTGGCTCCTGATCGCGCTCATCGCCGTCTTTCCCGGGACGCTCGGCCACGTGCTCACCAACTGGGCGCACGCCCACGCGTCGGCCTTCGTGATCTCGACGCTCTTCCTCGGCGTCCCGGTGGTCGCGGCCGGCGCGGCGGCGGCGATCCTCGGCGAGCCCATCACCGCCGCCCAGGTGGCGGGCGCTGGGCTCGTGCTGATCGCGATCGGTCGCGTCATTCTCTCTCGCGGGCCCGACGCGGCGACGCTCGCGGAGACGGCCGCGGAGGCGGAAGCCCCGTGAGCGACGGCCACCGTTGCCGCGCGCACGGCAAGTGCGCTAGCAGAGTGCCCGTGCGCCAAAATGGAGCAGCAGAAGCACTCCTGAGCGGTGCAATCGCGCTCGCCTTGCTGACCGCCGTCGCCTCGACCGCCTGCGCCGCCGATCCCGATCCCACCGACATCGTCCGCAAGAACTTCATGGTGGGCAAGGTGCGCGACTCGCGCGGCGACGTCACCATGACGCTGGTGAGCGAGAGCGGCACGCGCCGCGTCCGCTCCACCAAGAGCGTCTCCAAGCTCCTGCCGAACGGCGTCGACCAGAAACGCCTCATCCGCTTCTTCGCGCCCGCCGACGTCAAGGGCACCGCCACGCTCATGATCGAGCACTCCGGCGCCGACGACGACATCTGGATCTACCTGCCGGCGCTCCACAAGGTGCGCCGCCTGGTGGCGAGCAACAAGAAGGACAGCTTCGTCGGCACCGATTTTTCCTACGGCGACATCATCGGTCATCGCGTCGACGACTGGACCTACAGCTACGTCGGCGGCGAGGACGTCGACGGTGCCAAGACCCACGTCATCGAGGCCGCCCCGAAGTCCCCGGAGGTCGCGACCAACAGCGGCTACGGAAAGCGCAAGCTCTGGATCCGCGCCGACAACCACGTGGCGGTGAAGGGCGAGTACTGGGACACCGGCGGCAGCCCCGTGAAGCAGTTCGCCGCCCGCGACGTGCGCGAGATCGACCCCGCCGAGCACAAGTGGCAGGCCTTCCACCTCGAGATGAAGAACACGCAGACCGGGCACTCCACCGAGATCGACTTCGGGAAGCTCGAGGTCGGCGTCGGGCTCGATGACGAGCAGTTCACCGAGCGCTACCTCGAGAAGGAAGACTGATCCGCGCGTTCGCGATCCTGGCCGCGCTGCTCGTCGGCGTCGGCGTCGCCGCGGCGTCGGAAGACGACGAGAGCCGCGTCCGCGCCACGCTCGACCGGCTCGGCCTCCGGGGCTCGCTCGCCTTCGACTACTACAGCTCGAACCACGACATCGACGACCGCGAGCACTTCCCGGGCGTGAACCTGGTGCTGAAGCAGCGCCTCCGCCTCCTCGAGGGGGTGCGCTGGGTGGGCGAGGCGCGCGTGCTGGCCGAGCAGGTCGGCCACGAGCACGAGGACGCCTCGCACGGGTCGCCGCGGAGCCTCCGCTACGCCGACGAGGTGATCTCGGAGCTCCGCGAGGGCTACGTCGAGGTCACGCGCCCGCGCTGGGAGCTGCGCGCCGGCCGCCAGCTCATTCCCTGGGGCCGCGCCGACGAGATCAACCCGACCGACGTCATCTCGCCGAAGGACTTCGTGCTGCTGCTCCCGGAAGGATCGCCGGCGTATCGCGGCGGCGTGAACGCGCTCCGCGTCGACACCTTCCTGCCGTGGCGCCTGCGCGCCATCGGCGTCTACGTGCCGTTCTTCGAGCAGTCGCTGATCCCGCTCGCGGACCTGCCGGACGGGGCGCGGCTCGAGGAGCGGCTGCCGGCGATCCGCATCGAGAACGGCTCGGCCGGCATCAAGCTCGATCGCAGCGGCGGCGAGGTCGACGCCTCGCTCGCCTACTACTACGGCTACAACCTCCTGCCCGAGGTCCGCATCGACCGCGCCAGCGCCGATCCCGCGACCGGTGCGCTCTCCGCCGACGCGGCGCTGGTGCACGGCCGCCAGCACATGATCGGCGCCGACTTCGCCACCGCGCGCGGCCGCTTCGGCTACCGCGGCGAGGTCGCGTGGGTGCAGACCGAGCACACCAGCCGGAGCCGCCCGGAGGAGATCGTCCCGTTCCTCGCCTACGTCCTCGGCATCGAGCGCAGCTTTGCGGACAGCCTGAGCCTGATCGTGCAATACGTCGGCCGCTTCGTCCCGGAGCGCGTCGATCCCGAGCGCGCCCTCGCCGATCCCGACCCCGTGCGCGGCCAGGCCCGCTTCCTCGCCGCCAAGGCGACGCTGGTGATCAACCAGCAGCTCGACACCGTCCAGAACGGCTGGTCGGCGCGCATCGACAAGAAGTTCTGGAACGACACACTCGACTGCGAGCTGCTCGGCCTCCACTACTTCGAGCGCAACGACTTCTTCATCCGCCCCCGCGTCACCTACGACCTGAGCGACGCCTGGAAGGCGGCCGTCGGTGGCGAGATCTTCCACGGCCCGAAGAACTCGACCTTCGGCCGGGTCGAGCGCAATACCGGCGCGTTCGTGGAGATGAAGTACAGTTTTTGATTAGGTTCGGTGCGTGACGGACCCGAACGCGGCCGCCGTGGACGGTCTTCTCGGTCAGCTTACGTCCGAGGAGAAGCTCCGGCTTCTCGCCGGCGACCTGCCGCTCCGCGACGTGTTCCGGATGGGCCGGCGCTACAACGAGCGGCCCTACGGCGCGGCGGCCGTGCCGCGGCTCGGCGTCGGGGGCATCCGCTTCGCGGACGGACCCCGCGGCGTGGTCGTCGGGCGCTCGACGGCGTTTCCCGTCGCGATGGCGCGCGGCGCCACCTTCGATCCCGAGCTCGAGGAGCGCATCGGCGACGCGATCGGCGTCGAGGCGCGCGTCCAGGGCGCCAACCTGTTCGCGGGCGTCTGCGTCAACCTGCTGCGCCACCCGGCCTGGGGACGGGCGCAGGAGACCTACGGCGAGGACTCCCATCTGCTCGGCGAGATGGGGGCGGCCCTGGTGCGCGGCTCGCAACGGCACGTCATGGCGTGCGTCAAGCACTTCGCCTGCAACAGCATCGAGAACGCCCGCTTCAAGGTCGACGTGCGAATCGACGAGGCCGATCTCCGCGATCTCTACCTGCCGCACTTCCGGCGCTGCGTCGACGCCGGTGTCGCCTCCGTGATGAGCGCCTACAACAAGGTGAACGGCGAGTGGTGCGGCCACCACCGCCACCTCCTGACGGACGTCTTGCGGCACGAGTGGCGCTTCACCGGCTTCGTGATGAGCGACTTCGTGCTCGGGGTACGGGGCGGCGCCGCGGTCGGGGCCGGGATGGACCTGGAGATGCCGAGCCGCATCCGCTTTCGCCGCCTCGACCGCTTGATCGAGCGCGGCGCGCTGACGCAGGAGCACGTCGACGTGGCCGTCCGCCGCATTCTCGCCGCGCAGCTTCGCTTCCGCGACCGCGGTGAGCCGGCGCGCTATCGCGCCGACGCCGTCGCCGCGCCGCCGCACCGGGCGCTCGCCCGCGAGGCAGCCGAGAAATCGATCGTGCTGCTCCGGAACGAGCCGCCGCCCGGCGAGCGCACGCCGCTCCTGCCGCTCGCGGGGTCGGTGACGCGCGTGGCCGTGATCGGCCGTCTCGCCTCCCTTCCGAACACGGGCGATCACGGCTCGTCCCAAGTCCATCCGCCGGAGGTGGTGACGATCCTGGACGGCCTCCGCGCGCTCGCGCCCGGGCGCGGCGTCGTGCTGGTCGAGTCGCCGAGCGACGATCCCGTGCGGGCGGCCGCCGCGGCGCGGGCAGCCGACGTCGCCGTCGTCGTCGCCGGCTACACATTTCGCGACGAGGGCGAGTACCTCTTCTTTCTCGGCGGCGGCGATCGGGGATCGCTCGCGCTCCGCCCCACGCACGAGCGGCTCATCGAGGCGGTCGCCGCCGCCAATCCGTGCACCGTCGTCGTCATGATGGGCGGCGCCGCGATCGTGACCGAGTCATGGCGCTCGCAGGTGCCCGCGCTCCTCATGGCCTGGTACCCCGGCATGGAGGGCGGGCACGCGATCGCGCACGTGCTCTTCGGCGACGTCAACCCGAGCGGCCGCCTCCCGTGCACCTGGCCGCGCTCGGCGGCGCAGCTCCCCGAGTTCGACCGCAAGGCGAAGGTCGCGCACTACGGGCCGCTCCACGGCTATCGCCTGATGCTCGCCGAGCGCCGCGATCCCGCCTTCTGGTTCGGGTTCGGTCTCTCGTACACGCGCTTCGCGTACGACCGACCGCGGGTTGCGGGCTCCGAGCTGGTCGTGGAGCTCCGCAACACCGGAGACCGTCCCGGCGAGGAAGTGGCACAGCTCTACGTCGATCTCGTGCTCGGCTCCGACCCGCGACCGCTCGCGACGCTCCGCGCCTTCCGGCGCGTCGTGCTCGCCCCGGGCGAGTCGTGCGAGGTGCGGTTCGCGCTCGAGCGCGGCTGGCACCGCCTCCACGTCGGACCGAGCGCCGATCCGCGAACCTGGCAGACCGTGGAGCGCGGAGCGTAGACGCGATGGCCGCCGCCCCCGGACTCGGAGGCGGCGGCCATCGAGCGCTCAGCCTTCTTGCGTCGGCAGCGAGCCGATGAAGTCCATCTTGCCGAGATCGACGCCGTTGTGGCGCAGGATCGCGTAGGCCATGGTCGCGTGGAAGAAGAAGTTCGGGATCGTGACGTGCAGCAGGTAGTCTTCGCCGGTGAGCCATTTGCCGCCGAGCCACGCGGGAGCGATCTTCCGGCTCCCACCGCTGGCCAGGTCGCTCGCCGGGACGCTCTCGACGAAAGCGAGGCACGTCTTGATGCGTTGCCGGAGCTCGTCGAAGGTCTGCTCCGTGTCGGGATGCGGGGGCGGCGGCTTGCCCCCGAGATACGCGGCCGCGTACTTCGCCTGATCGCACAGGGCCTGGACCTGGCGGGTGAACTCGTACGCGTCGGGCGCCAGGCGGGCCTTGGCGAGCACGTCGACCTCGAACGACTTGGCCTTCGCGTGCGCCGCGGCCTTGTCCATCCATTGCTCGAGGTTCTTCAGGGTCTTCACGAAGAGTCCGATTGCATCGTCGTATTTCATGAGCTCTCCTTTCGAGTGCAGCGCCCGCAATAGACCCGGTGCGGAGCTCACGCGACCCCCTCGCCCGACAGCGGCTGTCGTCCAATGATTGCTGGCTTTGCCCAAGAAACCCGACTGCCCAAAAAATCGGAGGGCTGCCCAAAAAATCGAACCGGCGAGGAGAGTCGGCCCGCACGGGCTCTCCTTGACCCGGCAAGGTCGCAGCCCTAGAACCCGCGGGCCGTGCGTGCCTGGCTCGCTATCGCGATGCTCGTTCCCGCCGCCCTGAGTTGCGCTCCAGCGCGACAGTGGAAGTGGACAAGCGAGCAGGGGCGATCGTGCCTCTTTCAATGCCGCACGCTGGGGCATTCGTGCCGAGCCTCGTGCACGCCCCTACCGATCGGGTTCGACAAAAGCTTCTGCACTGCCACGTGCAACAAGGAGGCACGGCGATGCCTCGACACGTGCCCCGATCTTTACCTAGCTCCGGTCGAGCCCTCGCCGGAGTGAAGTCAGGCGTTTCATCGTCCATTCTCAGGCAGTCGGAGGGCTGCCCCGAGAGTCGGGTTACAGCTCGGTGTGATCGGACCAGCCGCAATGCGGACACGTTACCGACACTACCTCCAAGCGCTTGTCCATGTGCAGCTTCTCTTCCATCTCCGAGAAGGGTGCGTGGCATTTGGGGCACGCGACATGCCCGAAGACCGGATGGGGTCTCACCTCTCCCCGCTCCAGCGCGCCCTGGAACAGCTCAAGTAGTCGCTGCGGCGTCGGTGGATCGA
Source organism: uncultured delta proteobacterium (assembly GCA_963761995.1). Lineage (GTDB taxonomy): Bacteria > Desulfobacterota > Binatia > UTPRO1 > UTPRO1 > UTPRO1. The sequence goes on from CAVXIU010000006.1 coordinate 54,037, forward strand.
GTGGAAGTTGGTCGATGATGGGCTTCGCCCATTCGGGAATCTGCTTGGCCGACAGGCGGTAGTACACATGCGTGATCGCCCAACCGGCGAGAAAGAAAACGAGACCAATGACCAGATCCATCGGGAGTGCTCCCCGCCACGCTCGTCGTGAACTCGGACAAAGAAAAAGGGGGCCGAGCATGCGCCCGACCCCCGACCTCGCCTCGCCCAGCCATGCCATGCCTTACCTAGCCTGGCCAGGGCGCCACACAGATTAGCGACCTCGCGCCGGTCGGTTCAAGCTCCGCGAAGAGGCGGGACTACTTGTCCCAGTTCGCACGACAGCGTTCGTAACAGAGCGGACCGAGGTTGTTCGCGGCGCACGATTGCTCGCACAGTCGGAGGTTGTTGCGGTACCGGTCGTTCCCCGGCTCCTCGGCAATCGGCTGCAACGTGTAGCCCTTGGCCTGGAAGCAACGAGCCTGGAACTCGTCCGCGTTCATCTGCCGAGAGATGATGCCGGTCCCGAACGAGTTGGCGCCCGCTCGCATGTCCCGCTCGCACTCGTAGGCATCCATCCGGGCCTGCTCGGGGGAGACGTTCTTGACCCATTGGTAGCGGGGTCCACAGGCAAGCAGGGCGAGGAACGGCAGGACGAACGGGATGGCTCGACGCACCCGCGCTCCTAGTAGTCCCGAAAACACCGCGTCATGCACGCACTTCCATCGGGACCGGGCTGGCACTGTGCCTGACACCGGGCCTGCGCCGAACGATCACCGTCGCCCCCGCTCGAGGAGTCCCCGACAGCTTGGAGCGTGTAGCCTTTCGCCTAGAAGCACCGACCCATGAAGTCGTTCGCGTTCAACTGGCCGACGATGCCCGTCCCGAACGACAAGACGCCGGCACGCATGTCGCGCTCGCATTCGTAGCGGTCCCGGTTCAACTCGTCTTGGGAGACGTTCTTGACCCAGATGTAGCGCGGGCCACAGCCGGCGATGGTAGCCAGGAGCGCGGCAAGGGAGAGTAGGCAACGCATCGGCCGAAAACCTAGCCGACACCGCCAGCGGGACGCTACCGAAAGCGCGTCCGGGGTGATGGTTCCGTGGTCCATTCTGGGACAGCCGGAGGTGCCTGGCGGCGCTGCGTTCTCGGGCGTCATAGACTCGCCTCTGGGCCGCACTTCATCGTTGACCGGACGCGCCCCCGTGCTCTACAAGCTGCCTATCGTTGAGCCCGGAGCGGGCGGAGGTGGTAGATGGCAACCGATCGCGAATCCAATCGAAACGTGCAAGTGCGCTCGACACCCAGCGTCCAGGCTGGGACAGCCTCGGATCGAGCCCAGCGCAACGCTGAGACTCGTGCGATTCGCGAACGCATCATGACCCTGCTCGACAAGGGCAACGTCACCCCGACACGGAAAAAGTAGCTATCCGAGCCGCTGTGGCCGCTTCGTCGTGACACGTGCGTTGCCTCCCGTCTGGGAGTTCTGGGAGACCGAGACGTGTCATCGCCGGTCATAGCTGTCATCTTCGACTTCGACGACACACTGCTTCCTGATTCCACGTCACAATTTCTTCGCAGTCGCGGCGTCGACGTCGAAGACTTCTGGGCGAAGGCGCGCGATCTCGTGGGCGGTGGGTACGACGAAACGCTGTCCTGGCTGAAGTTGTTCCTCGACATTATCGGGAATGGTAAGCCTCTCGGGAAGCTCACGAACGCCGAGTTGCAGAAGTTCGGGGCTAAGTTAGACCGAACGTACTTCCCCGGCATTCCGAGGCTCTTTGTCGACCTCAAGAAGCAAGTGCAGCGGGCAAAGGGCGTCACGCTGGAGTTCTACATTGTTTCGGGCGGCCTCAAGCCCATCATCATGGGCAGCAAGGTCGTGCGGACCTTTTTCGATGGAGTATATGCCTGCGAATACGGCGAAGATCGACGAGGTGTAATCGATTCTATCAAGCGAGTCGTATCGTTCACTGAAAAGACGCGATACATCTTCGAGATCAACAAGGGCGTGAATCACAATCCTCAGGGCGATCCCCAGCAGGTCAACCGGAATGTCCCAGTGGGCTCCCGGAGGGTACCCCTCAAGAACATGATCTATGTCGGAGACGGGTTGACCGACATCCCGTGCTTCTCTGTTGTCGGAAAGGGCACCGCGGAAGAGCCCGGCGGTACGGTCTTCGGCATCTTCGATCCAGCGCGCGAGGAGAAAGCCAAACGCGCCTATCGAGAATTTCTCAAAGCTCGCCGCGTGGAGGGGATCTACTCCGCACGCTATGGGGCCGGGGCAAACGCGGACTTGGGGAACTTGATACGGCTCGCCGTCGCGACGCTGTGCGCACAGTTGAAATTGGACGCGGGGGAGATTCGCACGATCCCGGACCCCCCAACGGCTCCCGCGCCGAAGGCGACGCGCACGAGGACGCAGCGGCGCCGCAGATTGTCCGCAGGCAAGGCTCGGTCAAAAATCCTCCCTCGGTCAAAAACACTGCGGGCGGTCAAAAATCCTTGACAAAATCCCACGGAGGGCGTAATCCCTCCGACCATGACGCCAACCCCTAAGAAGCTGCCGTGGGAGATCAACCCGGAGTTCCAGCGAGAGCGCCTGATCATCGTCGCACAGATCTTCCTGGCGATTCGGGAACGGTGCGTGAAGGCGATGTTGCCAGTAAAGGGCGACGACCCCATGGTGCTTGGGTTGCGCGCCTTCAAGTGGACGCTGGCGCAGAGCGAGGACGAAGCGCGCGAGCGGGGTGCGTCTCAGTGGCTACACGTGAAGGAGAAGCACCCGATGCAATTCGATCTCCGCATCGGGGGCGTCTCGTTGCACTATTTTCGCGGGGATTCTGAAAATCCGCCCGAGCGAGCGGTAGAGCGCGGCCTTGAGCGGATGGGCCAAGGGACGCTGTTCCCTCACCTCGAAGCCGTCGAGGTCGATCAGGACGAAGTATGGATTCCGTGCCTCGTAGTGAACGCCGACACGCACGGCAACGGCATCGGGGCTGAGTTCTTCCAGGTCAGCGACACGTCCGACGCCATTACGGGAGACCGCCGTACCCGTAACGTCTGGCAGATCCCCGTCAACGAGAAGGTCGAAGCGGGCACAGTCCGGAAACTCGTCCGCAGCGGGAATGAGCTTCCGAGGCCGATCGTTACGCCCAAGCGCAAGCCGAAAGACAAGAGCGGCAGCGATGGCGAGCGAGGATCGTAGCGGAGAGTTCTGCGGCGCCCGTCTTCGGCTCGCGCGTCTCCTCGCTGGCTTCACGCAAAAGAAGCTGGGGGAACTCGTTGACGCGCACAGCTCCTTCCTCAGCTACGTAGAGGCTGGCCAGAAGCAGCCGGGGTCATTGCTCGTCGCAGGATTCGCCGCCGCACTGAACGTCGACGAGGCGTATTTTTTCCTGCCGCCGCCGGAAGAGTTCCGCGATGAAGAGTGCTTCTTTCGTCGTCGCACGACCGCACTCATCGGGGCGCGGCATCAAGTGCGCGCGTACGCCACCTTCTTTTCCGAACTCGTCACGGAGCTAGAGCAGCACTTTGACTTCCCGCCGCAGAACCTTCCCGCGATTCGAATGAAGGTCGCTGCCGACCTGGAGCGCGCTGCGGAATTGGTCCGAATGGAATACGGCGTTGGGCGCGACCTCCCCGTCACGAGCATGATGCGCGTGGTTGAGAATGCCGGGGTGGCCGTCACGCAGTTCCCCGGCCTGTCCGACAAGGTTGACGCCTTCTCGCGGTACGGATCGCGTAGCCTGATCGTGCTCAAGAGCAAGAGCCCTTCGCGTACGCGCTGGGATCTCGCCCACGAATTGGCACACCTGCTGTGCCATGCGCGGAATGACGCCCGCAGCGAAACGCTGGAGATAGAGGCAAATCGATTCGCGAGCGCGTTTCTCCTGCCTCGGGGGAGCTTCGTTCGGGAGTTCCCCCGGTCCCGACGGATCGAATGGGCGCCGCTGTTTCGCTTGAAGGAACGATGGGGCGCAAGCCTCGGCGCGATCGTGCGTCGGGCGATGGACCTCTCCCTGATCGACGCCAATCAGTACCGCTCGGCCTACAAGTTCATGAGCATGAAGGGGTGGGTGAAGGCGGAGCCCTACGAACCGGACCCGGAATGGCCCGAGTTGGTACCTCAAGCGCTGGCGGGATTGCGCGACGCCGCAGGCATGAGCCATCGCGATCTCGCCAAGGATTTGGGATGGAGCCCCGGCGTTCTCGCCAAGGTGGCTGGGCTTGTTGGCGCTCCAGAGCCTGCGCCGCCCCCGAAGGGAAGGCTGGTCAAATTCGACTCGGCGGTTCGTCGAGCCAGCTAGCGTCAGTCCCGTTTCGGCTTGTCCCACCGTGGGCTTTTGCACTTCGGGCACACGACGGGTTTTTCGCGTTCACCGGAGTCCGGATTCACTCGCGGGAGCCACTCGTGCCCGCATCGACATCGACACCCAAGGAGCGTGACCATCCCTAACTCCTGAGATTTCCTCGCTGTCTTCCGCATGCGTCACCCCTTTCGACGACTACTCTTAGTAGCTCCGAAAGGTATTGACAAGGCGACACCCCCTAGGTACTACTCTCTGTAGCTACCAGGAGGAATGACGCACATGGACGCACGACAGCAACGGGGCCTCGAAATCGCCGCAACCGCTCGCATCGAGAAGCAGGGAGACGCCTGGGTCGTTCCCTCGCAGTCCCTTCGCGGGCGCTACACGGTCCAGGGTCAGCAGTGCACGTGCCCCGACTATGAAGAACGCCAATTGCCCTGCAAGCACGTCTTCGCCGTCGAATTCGTCATCAAGCGCGAGACCGCGCCCGACAGGTACCGTAACCGAGACGCGGGCCGCGCGCGTGACCTATGCGCAGGACTGGCCCGCGTACAACCGGGCGCAGACGACCGAAAAGGAAGCCTTCTGCCGGCTCCTCCGTGACCTGTGCAGCAACGTGCGGTCCCCGGAGCAGGGGCGCGGCCGTCCCCGCCTCCCGATGTCGGACATGCTGTTCGCGGCTACCTTCAAGGTCTACAGCACCGTGTCTGCGCGGCGCTTCATGACCGATCTCCGCGACGCGACCGCCGCCGGCATGATCGCCAAGGCACCCTGCTACAACTCGATCTTCAACGTCATCGAGTCCGAGACCGTGACGCCGATCATCTATGGCTTGATCGAGGCCAGCAGCGCGCCGCTCGCGTCAGTCGAGACAGACTTCGCGGTCGACTCCACGGGGTTCGGCACGTCTCAATTCTTCCGCTACTACAGCGAGCGGTACGGCAAGGAAGTGACCGGCCACGACTGGCTCAAGTGCCACGCCATGGTCGGGGTCAAGACGAACGTCGTGACGGCCGTCAAGGTGACGTCCCGGGACTACGGCGACTCCCCCCAGCTTCGGGAACTGGTCCGCAAGACCGGCGAGCGCTTCACCATGCAGCGCGTGAGCGCCGACAAGGCCTACCTCGCCCGCGACAACCAAGAGCTGATCGTGAAGGCGGGCGCGGAGCCGTTCATCCCGTTCAAGCTCGCGTCCAAGCCGCACCCGCAAACGCCGCTCTGGAATCGCCTCTACCACTACTTCGCGATGAACCGACTCGAATTCCTGAAGCACTACTGAACCGCCCCGGGTTCGTCGGAGACTCGATTAGTTGACTCCGGCCCCCATGACTGGAGTCTCCACGGTCTTCCGACTGCGGTAGTAGGCGTCCTCGTATTCGCTCGGCGGCACGTTACCGATCGGTTCCAAAAGTCGACGCGTGTTGAACCAGTCGACCCACGCGAGCGTGGCGAATTCGACCGCTTCGACGTGGCGCCACGGTCCCTGACGGCGAATCACTTCGGTCTTGTACAAGCCGATCACGGATTCGGCGAGGGCATTGTCGTAGGAATCCCCGACGCTCCCGACCGACGGCTTCGATGCCGGCGTCGGCCAGGCGCTCGGTGTAGCGGATCGCGAGGTATTGCACGCCGCGATCGCTGTGATGCACGAGGCCATCGCGATCGGGACGCGCGTGCAGCGCTTGCTCGAGCGCGTCGAGCGCCAGATCCGATCGCAAGGTCGTGTCGACGCGCCAGCCGACAATCCGCCGCGCGAAGACGTCGATGACGAAGGCGACGTAGACGAAGCCGCGCCACGTCGCCACGTACGTGAGATCGGCGACCCAGAGCACGTTCGGGCGGGTCGCCGTGAAGCGGCGCTGCACGAGATCGGCGGGCCGCGCCGCCTCGTCCCCGCTCGTCGTGATCGTGAAGGCGCGCCCGCGCGTCGCGCCCCGGAGGCCCAGGGCCCGCATCAACCGCTCCACCGTGCAGCGCGCCGCCGGAATCGTTTCGCGCCCGAGCTGGCGCCACACTTTGTCGGCCCCGTAGACGCGGAAATTCGTCGTCCCAGACCCGCTGGATCTCGACCCGCAGCGTCGCCTCATGCTGCGCGCGGGCCGAGCGGAGGCGGGGATCACGCGCCTGCGCTTTGGCGGCGTAGTACGTCGACGGGGCGATCGGCAGTTGCGCGCAGATCGGCTCGACCCCGTCGACATCGCGGTGCGCGTCGATGAACGCCACCATCACCTCGGTCGGCGGTCGAGCTCCGCCTGGGCGAAATACGCGGACGCTTTCCGCAGAATCTCGTTCGCGCGCCGCAGCTCACGCACTTCGCGCTCCAGCTCGCGCACGCGCAGCCGCTCGTCGGTCGTCAGCCCCGGGCGCTTTCCCTCATTCCGCTCGGTCTGCCGCACCCACTTCCGCAGCGTCTCCGCCGTACAGCCGATCTTCCCGGCGATCGATTCGATCGCCGCCCATTGCGAGTCGTGCGCCTCTTGCTGCGCCAGCACCAACCGCACCGCTCGCTCCCGCACCTCCGGTGAGAACTTGCTCGGTCGTCCCATGGCTCCCTCTTCTCAAGGAAAGGAGCCTCCGATAAACCCGGGGCGGTTCACTACAACCAGCGGTCGAACGTCGAGGCGACCTTCTCAGCAATCAAGCGGGTATTCGGCGACTCCGTGCGCAGCAAGACCCGCCCGGCGCAGATCAACGAAATCCTGCTCAAGGTTCTCTGCCACAACGTCCGGATGCTGATTCACGCGGCGACGGAGTTGGGGGTCACGCCGCTCCTCGGCTGCCCAAATAATCCGGTGGCTGCCCAAGAAACCGTCTAGAAAGGGGACTTCTTAGGCAAAGCCAATGATTGCTCGATGGCTGCTGTCGGAGGCAGTCTCGATGGGTCGATGCGTTGCCTGAGAAGTCCGGTCTGACGGAGGTTCGGGATCTTCCGCCGTCTCGTACAAGCCCTCGCCAGAGGCCGCCTCCAGTTGCCTTTGTAAAACCTGGAACCCATACGGCCCGAGACTTTGAAAAAACGGATTTGAGGCGGCGCGGAACTCTTGCGTTTCCAGGGTGCCGCCGTTGGCCGCAAGCTTGCTCTGTGTCTGATCACGAAACGGTCGGCACAGCCGATCGATAGACGCAAAGGAGAACGAATATGGCTGGAGCTCTCGATAAGGCCAAGGGACGCATCAAGGAGGCCGCCGGTGCGCTCACCGACGACCCCGCGCTCAAGCGCGAAGGCAAGCTCGATCAGCTCGCCGGCGACGTGAAGGACGGCGTCGAGAAGGCGATCGACACGGTGAAGGACACGGTCACCGGCAAGAAAGGGGTGCAGCGATGATCCACTACGCGCTCGTCTTCTTCGTGATCGCCCTCGTGGCGGCTTTGATGGGCTTCGGCGGCGTCGCCGGCCTCTCGGCGCAGTTCGGCTACCTCTTCGCCGTGCTCGCGGTGATCATGCTGGTCGTCGGGTTGCTCGGCCGCGGCCGCCTCGGCTCGCGCTCGCTGCCGTAAGGACGGGCCGATGCGACGACGATGGATTTCACTGGTGACGGTCATGCTCCTGCTCGGCATGAGCCTGAGCATGACCGCCTGTCCCGCCAAGGGTCCGGCGCAAAGATCCGGCGAGAAGATCGACAAGGCACTCGGCACCGACAAATGAGGAGAACATGAGCATGCGGAAAACGATCTCGACCCTGGTGGTGGTCACGATGTTGGGCGCGGCGGGCACGATGATGCTCGCCTGCGAGCGCGAGAAGGGCCCGGTCGAGAAGGCCGGTGAGAAGGTCGACAACGTCGTCGACAACATCTCCGATGCGGTCGATCCGAAGGGGCCGGCAGAGAAGGCCGGCCGTGCCATCGACCGCGCCACCGACAAGTAGGACCCTGCCGTGTTGGCAGTGAAAATCGGCACCAGTCGGCAGATCGTGATCCCGAAGCCGGCCTACGCCGCACTAGGGCTCGCGGTCGGCGACTACCTCGAAGTCGCCGTCGAGGGAGCGCGCCTCGTTCTCACCCCGAAGACCTTGGTCAGCAAGGCGGACGTGCGCGGCGATGGCTGAGCGGCTCCTTTTCCGCCACGCCGCGCTGCGATGGTGGGCTCGGGCATCGCAGGCTCCTCGGCTGACGCGAAACTAAACCACGCAGTCGGTCGGCGCTAGGCGCTCAGCGGACAGAAGCCGTCAGAGCCGATTCCGAGCCCGCCGTTGATGGCGTTGAAGTACTGCTCGAGGGCGTTCACCCAGGTGATCTCGACGATCTCGCGCTCGTCGAAGTGCGCGCGGAGCGCAGCGAAGACGGGCTCGTCGGCGCGCCGCTCCCGCGTCACGGCTTCGACGTAGGCGAGCGCCGCCCGCTCGCGAGCCGAAAACGCGGCGTCGGTGCGGTAGTCGGCGAGGCGGGCGAGCTTGTCCTGGAGAGCGGGATTGCGGCGGAGCGCCACCGCCCGTACCAGGTCCAGGCAGAAGGTGCAGCCGTTCAGGGTGGCGACGTGGCTCTCGATCAGGACTCGCAGGTCGGCGTCGAGCCGGAGGCCGCGGTCGAGCACGCCGACCATCATGAGATGCGGCACCAGCGCCCGCGGCATGCGGGCGAACACGACGCGGTAGGGCGTCGGGACCTTGCCGAGCATGCGGGCGAGCACGAAGAAGACGACGCGGGCGATCAGGGTCGGCGGCCGTTCGACGGGTGCGAGACGCATGGGCTCCTCCACGCGGGCACCGTAGCAAGCCGCCGGAGCCCAACCCATGGCGCCAAGCGCGCGCCGCGCCCTGGAGCCAATGCGGCGGGATCTGGGCGCCGTCGCCGAAATCGCCTACGAGAGTACGCGATGGCTGCCGTCGCCATGCCGCCGCCGCTCGACATTCCGTGGACGCGGAAGCCTCTCGACTCCGCCGCGACCGAGGTCACGGTGCTGCCCGACGGCCGCATCAAGCTCTGGATCCGCCACGCCCCGCTCCGCGGCGTCACGCCGGCGATGCTCGTCTGGTGGTTCCGGCACCTCGAGGGCGAGGTCGAGATCGCGGGCCGGCGCGTGCCGCGCTACCGCGCCTGGCACCCGCGCGATCACATCGCCTTTCGTTACGCGCGCCGTCTTCCCGACGGCTCGATCGGCCCCGGCGCGGTCTTCCACATCACCGAGGCCTTCGCGCGGAACCCCGACTGGATCATCGACGTGCACACCACGGTCGAGAAGCTCGACGAGACCGGTTTCATCCACGGCCCGCGCCACCTCGGCCTCAAGGTCGCGCACATGGAGTACGAGTTCGAACCGATCCCCGAGGGCACGCGCTACACCAACTGGCTGCTCGCCGGCCCCACCGCGCCCGTCATCGGCCCGATCCTGAACGCGATCGTGCGGCCGCGTCTCTTCCCCGCCGACAAGGCCCGCGCCTGGCTCACGCACAACGTCGAGGAGGTGGGCAACTTCGAGTCGTTCCTGCCGGCGCTCTACGCGGGCGAGACTGCTCGTCGCGACTGAGCGGCTCGCACGTTTCGACGGCGATAGCCGATCGTTCTGAGCGTCATCGTTCGATCTTATGACAATAAATCGTGATCGATCGAAAACGATTGACGGATGGGAAGAGCAACGCGTAGTACCAACGCGTGGCGTCACGAGCCCGCCCGTCGGGCTTTCTCCTCTTCCTCCTTGTCTTCATCCTCCTGGTCCCGCGGCTGGCTTTGCCGGCCTGCAACCTGATTCCGGGAACGACGCTCACCTACAACGGCGCGCTCGGCGCGACCAATCGGCCCTACGCCGCACCGGGCGAGCGGATCGAGATGGTGCTCCGCAACTGCGATCCGCCGACGGCCGCGATCTCGGCGTCGCCCGCCGATCATCTCGTCACCGTGCTGTTCACGCCGACCGAGCAGATGGCGGCGCGCACCGCGGTCGTGCTGACGTCGGCCGCAGATTGCAGCGCGGTCGAATCCCAAGATCGCGGCGTGCTCCGCGGCGCTCGGCGGCGGCAACGTGCTGTGCGTGCCGGCGCCGACCTCGGGGCTCGCGGTCTCCGTGAAGGACGGCAAGAACCATCTCGGCTTCCGCTTCCCGAACACCGAGGGCGAGCTCACCGGCGGCCTCGCGGGACCGGCGGCGCTCGCGGTCTCCGATCCCGCCGACCCGCTGCCCTGCGGCGTCGCGACCACGCAGTGCGCCGGCCAGCCCGGGCTCGACGCTTGCGTCGACGCGCTCTACGCCAGCGACGGCGGCTGCGGCACGGCGTTCCCGAACGGGACGTTCCCGCACTTCACCGCCCTGCCGGCGCCGAACGAGTACGCGAGCGACTGCATCGGCGAGGTGCCGCCGTGCGACCCGAGCGCCACGTCGATTCGCGTCGCCGTCGACGCCGGCGGCAACCTCCTCGTGCCGTTCAACTGGGAGCGCATCCTGGTCCGCCAAGGCACCGTGCCCGTTCCGCGCCTCTTGAAGGCGACGCTGGCGGCGCCGTTCGCGCTGCCGGGTCCGTCGTTCCTGACCTCGCTCACCCCCGAGGGCGGACGGCTGGCGCCGATCTTCGAGCCCAAGAACGACCCGAGCACGGCGCCCTCGGGCCTGCTCTCGCTCTTCGGATCGAGCGACGCGCCGCACACCATCCTGCGCATCGCGCCGCGGAGCCGCATCTTCTCGGCGTGCGCCGGCGGCGGCAACGACGGCGCGCCGTGCAACGAGGCCGGCGACTGTCCGGCGGGGAGCTGCGAGCCGGCGACGTGCGTCGGCGGCGTCGACGCGGGCGCGGCCTGCACCGCCGACTCGGCCTGCCCGGGAGGGCAATGCGGACCGGCGCTCTTCGACTACGTGCCGCTCCTCCAGGGCGGCGGACGGGGCCCGCTCGTGCTCGACCGGGTCGGTCCGGGGTTCTGCCAGGGCGATCCCACGACCGCGTGCGCCACCGTCATGGAGTGCGGCGGGAACGGGCCGTGCGTCGGCTACAAGTTCGAGGCGCAGTCGCCGGTCCTGCTGGAAGCGCTCTCTTCCCAGACCGAGAACATCTTCGCCTTCTCGCAGACCGAGCAGGTGGACCTCCGGGATCGAAACGGCGACGGCGATCTCAACGATACGGTGGTCACGATGCGTCACCGCACCACCAACACCGTCCAGTCGTTTCCGCCGGGGGACGGCTTCGATCCCGGCAACGGCACGCCGCTCCAGTGCACGCCCGCGAGCGAGGGTCGTGCCGTCGCCCGCATCCCGGTACCGCCCTTCGTCTTCTCCGGCCTGGCGATCGACGGTGACGTGGTCGCGTTCATCGAGCCCGAGAGCGAGCAGGGGGGCTTCTGCGACGGGACCGACGATCGCGACCGCGTCGACGGTCTTCTCCGCATCGTGAAGCTCGGCGTCGGCGACGTCGCCCCGACGCCGGTCCGCGCCGTCGATCCTTCGCCGGTCATCGACGGCCGGCCGCTCGCCGTGTCGGCGGGCAAGGTCTTCTTCCGGAGCTCGGAGCGCGAGATGGCGCGCCGCGACGCCCCGACGCTGCCGGTCGGCTTCAGCAACGTGCTCTCGGCCGACGGCCGCTGGGTCGCGTTCGAGACCAACGCCCAGCTGGTCCCGGCCGACACCAATCCGGACAACGACGTCTACGTGTACGAGATCGCGACCGGTGCCTACGAGCGCGTCAGCGTCAGCGACGGCGAGGCGCAGGGCAGTGGCGGACCGGTGAACGGCTTCACGCCCGGCGGCGCGTACTTCCCATCCATCTCCGCCGACGGCAACGTGGTGGCGTTCGTCGCCGAGTACACCAACCTCGTCCCCGGCGACGGCAACGGCATGCTCGACGTCTTCGTGCGCGATCGGAGCGCCGGGACGACGACGCGCGTGAACGTCACGACCCTGGGCGCCGAGAGCGACGAGGGCACCGGCGCCGTCGCGGGCGGGGTCTTTCAGCAGCAGTGGCAACCGGCCGTGAGCACGACCGGACGCTACGTCGCGTTCTTGAGCGCCGGCGTCAACCTGACCGGCGACGGCGTGAACCAGTCGCGGAACGTGCTCCGCCGCGACCGCGTCTCCCAGACCACGACGCTGGTGAGCGTCGGCGACGCCCCGCTCCCGGACACGCAGGCGCACGCGCCGCTTGGGATCTCCGCGGACGGGCAGCGCATCGTTTTCACGACGCCGGCGGCGCTCGCGGCGATGGAGGACGGGAACGGCATCGACGACGTCTACGTCTGGCGCGGCGAGCTCGGCGCCACCGAACGCGTCAGCGCGACGCTCACGGGGCAGGACCTCGACGACTTCAGCGGCGAGCCCTCGATCACGGCCGACGGGCGTTTCGTCGCCTTCTGGTCGCGGGCCTTCAACCTCCCGTTTCCGAGCGCCGGCAACGCCACCTACGTACGCGACCTGGTGGCGGGCGGCCTCCAGCTCGCGGCGGGTTGCGACGGCGACTGCGGCGACTACTTTCGGCCCGCGATCTCCCCCGACGGGCGCTACGTGCTCTCCGACGCCAGCTCCGGTGGGCTGCTCTTCGACCGCCTGCTCGGGAGCGCGGCGTTCTTCGGCTATTCGAGCCCGCCCTTCGTACCGGCGACGTTCGGCGCGGACGGCACCATTCTCGGCGGCGACACGCTCTTCACGATCGACCCGCTGGCGCCGACGAGCGTCGCGGCCGACGCCCTCCTGCATGCGAACGGTCTCGTCGAGGACGTCGTCCTCGAGGTGCGCGACACCGTGTCCGTGCCGACGACGACGACGCTCTGCCCGGCGACGCTCGTCACCGTCGCGGGCGGCAAGGCGGCGTACCTCCGTCCCGAGGCGTCGATGGGCGGCGGCACGGCCAACTGTCCCGACGGCTCGCTGAACGACGATGGCGACACGACGGACGCGGTCGTTCAGCTCTGGACCGGAGGCGCCACCGGCGTGAACCTCGCGCGGGCGGCGACGGGGCTCGCGATGTCGGTGGAGCGCCTCGCGGCCCTGGTATCCGAGGCGGGCGAGGGCGCGGATCTGAACGGCGACGGCGACGAGCTCGACGACGTCGTCCACGGACGCGGCACGACGGCCGGCGGGAGCTGGACCAACCTCGGCCTCGCCGGCGCGAGCCTCGCCGTCGCGGGCGCCACGGTGGCCTTCACCGTCGACGAGGCCTCGCAAGACGAGGACCTCGACGGCGACGGCGGGATCAAGGCGTCGGACGACGTGCTGCACGTCTCGAGCGGCAGCCTCCGGAACGTCGGCGACGTCGCCGTGCGGCACGTGCTCGGCGAGCGCAGCGGCAGCGCCTGCGGCGACGTGCAGCTGGTCGCCTTCCGCACGCCCGAGGACGACGGCGCCGGCCAGGCCCGCGACCTCGACGACGACGGCGACACGGCGAACGACGTGCTGCAGGTCTACGACGTCGTCAGCAAGACGCTCGTCAACACCGGGCAATCCATGCGCGATTGTTTCCTCGAGGCCTGCGATCCGCGCGTACCGTTCCGCGTCACCGGCAGCCAGGTGCGCTTCCTCACCCTCGAGGCGGATCAGGACGAGTCGTTGAACGACGACCTCGACACCGCCGACCTGATCGCGCAGGTGTTCGACTTCTGCAGCGGCCGGACGACGCCGGTGGCGACGGTCGACGCCGGCTCCACCAAGCAGAACCCCGTCGACGTCGCGGACAACACCCAGGTGGTGGTCGCCGCCGGCGGCCGCTGCGACACCGGCATCGCCTGCGATCCCGACAACGACGCCTGCGCCGAGGGATCCGCGTGCCAGCGCGACACCTGCGACTTCGAGAGCTTCCAGTGCGTGATCCACCCCGCGACGAGCTGCTTCGCCGACGCCGACTGTCACGCCTGCGTGCTCGCGAGCCCCGCCACCTGCCTCGTGAACGCCGATTGCCCCGCCGGCACGGCGTGCGAGGCGCAGTCGGTCGCCGTCGGCGTGACCGTCCCCGACGGCGACCAGGACGGCGTGCCGAACGAGGTCGACAACTGTCCCGACGCGCCCAACCCGGCGCAGACCGACAGCGACGACGACGGCCTCGGCGACGCCTGCGACGTCTTCCTGCCCTGTCCGCCGCTGCCGCTCCCGATGGGGACCTGCGCCGTCCCGGTCCAGGCCGCGAAGGCGCAGATCACACTCAAGGACAGCGCGTCGGACTCCAAGGACGCGCTCACGTGGAAGTGGTCGAAGGGTGCCATCACGCCGCTCGCTGCCTTCGGTGACCCGCCGGCGGGCGATGGGCTCGTGCTCTGTCTCTACGACGCCGGCGGCCTGCGCGCGCACGCGACCATTCCGGGCGGCGGCCTCTGCGGCGCGAAGCCGTGCTGGAAGGCGAGCTCCTCGGGCTTCAAGCTCGCCAGCAAGAGCCGCGCGCCGGACGGCATCCAGGGCGTGGCGCTGAAGCAGGGTCTCGCCGCCGGCAAGGCGTCGATCAGCGTCAGCGGCAAGGGCGCGCTCCTCGACATGCCGGCGCTCGACCAGCTGGTCTCTCCGGTGACGGTCCAGCTGACCGCCGCCAGCGGCAACTGCTGGGAGGCCGTCTACTCCGCGCCCTTCGGCGTGCAGACCGCGACGCAGTTCAAGGCCAAAGCGGAATAGGCGCGGCGCTCGGCCGAGCCGGCCGACAGCGAATCGCCGCCCGATCACCCCTCGTCCCGCGGCGCCTCGCCCGCCGGAGATCGCACCGCTTCTGCTCCAGAATGGCGCATCGCGAGGTCCGCATCCGAAGCTAGGTGAGTATGGAACGTCAGATTTCGTAGTTTCGAAACACCTCGTTGTGATACACGGCGCCCGGTGTCGAAGCCCCTTCCTTCCACCTCCAGGAAGACTACGAGGTCCACATCAGATGCGTATTACTCTTTGTGATGCGACCGCGCTCCGGCGCGCTGCGAGATCATCCCTCTTCTGGTTGGTCGTATCGGTCGGAGTATCCGCCGCGCTACCGTCTGCTTCGCGAGGCGCCATCGCCCAGAAGCTCGCGACCGGCGTCACTCACACCTGCGCGTTGACCGACGGCGGAGGGGTCAAGTGCTGGGGCATCGGTGCCCTCGGCGACGGGTGGTCCTTCCATCCGGTGCCGTCCGACGCGACCGGGCTCACGAGCGGCGTCACGGCGATTGCGGCCGGTGATTTTTTCACCTGCGCACTCACGATCACGGGTGGCGCGAAATGCTGGGGTGACAACCACTTCGGACAGCTGGGTGACGGCACCACGACCGATCATTTCACCGCGCAAGACGTGAGCGGGCTCACCAGCGGCGTCGTGGCCATTGCCGCGAGTGGCGCGCACGCGTGTGCGCTGACCAGTGCGGGCGGTGTGAAGTGCTGGGGGGGGAATGCGTCAGGAGAGCTGGGCGATGGGACCACCACGAATTCCCTGACGCCCGTCGCCGTCAGCGGGCTTCCGACCGGCGTCGCGGCGATCGCCGCCGGCGCAGTCCACACCTGCGCCGTCACGACCGGCGGAGGCGCGAAATGCTGGGGTGGGAACAGCCTCGGCGCCTTGGGGAACGGAACGACGACGTCCAGCTCGGTTCCGGTCGACGTGAGCGGACTGACCAGCGGCGTTGCCGCCATTTCGGCGAGCAATTTGCACACGTGTGCCTTGACGGTCGGCGGCGGAGTCAAGTGCTGGGGTGGAAACTACCTCGCCGGTTTGGGGGATGGGACGTTCCTCGATCGGCTGACCCCGGTCGACGTGCTCGGACTGACGAGCGGCGCGACGGCGATTGCGGCCGGCTATGCACAGTCCTGTGCCCTGCTGAGCAGCGGCGCCGTCAAATGCTGGGGATGGAACCAGTTCGGCGGGGTGGGCGATGGCACTACGCTTCACCGGCCAGCGCCGGTCGACGTCAGCTCGCTGACGACGGGCGCGGTCGCGATCTCCGCCGCCCTCTATCATGCGTGCGCCGTGACGGACGTCGGCGGCGTGAAGTGCTGGGGCGACAACTACTATGCGCAGCTCGGCATTGATGAATACGGAGCGCCGATGGAGGCCCAGTCGATTCCGGTGGACGTGAGCGGCCTCGGGGGCGGCGTCGCAGCGATCGACGGCGGCGCCGTGCACGCATGCGCGCTGACGAACGTGGGCGGAGTAAAGTGCTGGGGAGCCAACGACATCGGGGCACTCGGTGACGGAACGACCCTGACCCGCCTGACGCCGGCGGACGTGAGCGGATTCGCCGGCGACGCCATGGCGCTCTCCACGGGCATCTTCCACACCTGCGCGGTGACGACCGGTGGCGGCGCCAAATGCTGGGGCTCCAACTACGCCTCGCAGCTGGGCGACGGTACGACCACCGACAGGGCGACCCCCGTAGACGTCAGCGGCCTGACGAGCGGTGTCGCGGACATCTCGGCCGGTTACCACCTGCTGACGTGCGCGCTGACGAGCCTGGGCGGCGTGAAGTGTTGGGGCCAGAACGACTACGGGATCGGTGACGGAACGCCGGGCAGTCCGGTCCCGGTCGACGTGAGCGGTCTCGCGAGTGGCCTCGCTGACGTTGCGGTCGGAGCTGAGCATGCGTGTGCGCTCACGAGCGGAGGCGGGGTCAAGTGCTGGGGAAGAAATTCGTTCGGCCAGGTCGGTGACGGAACCACGACGGATCGCCCGACCCCGGTCGACGTCACCGGATTGACGAGCGGGGTTTCGGCGATCACGACCGGCGCTCATCATTCGTGTGCCCTACTGAACGGCGGCGGAGCGCGGTGCTGGGGATCGAACGGCGTCGGTCAGCTGGGCGACGGGACGACGACCGATCGCTCGACCGCGATCGACGTGAGCGGGCTCACGAGCGGCATCGCGACGATCTCAGCGGGAGGCGCCCACACCTGTGCACTCATGAATGACGGTGGGGTGAAGTGCTGGGGTCATAACGAGTCTGGTCAGATTGGCGACGCCACATCGCTCGATCGCCTCACCGCCGTCGACGTGGGCGGACTGACGAGTGGGGTAGCGGCCATCGGAGCCGGTTGGGTGACCACCTGTGCGGTGATGAGCGCGGGCGGTGCGAAGTGCTGGGGCGCGAACAGCGACGGTCAGCTCGGGGACGGCCGCGCCGTCCACTACAACGTTCCCCAGGACGTGATCGGCTTCGGCCTCTGCGGCAACGGCGCGATCGATGCCGGCGAGACCTGTGACGACGGCAACACCGTCGGCGACGATTGCTGCTCGCCGCGGTGCGTGATCGCGATGGCCGGGGATTCGTGCAGCGACGGCAACCCCTGCACGGACGATCAGTGCGATGGTGCCGGCGTGTGCGCACACACCAACAACACGGCGCCGTGCGACGACGACGCCTTTTGCAACGGAACGGACACCTGTGCGGGCGGGAGTTGTGCCCAGCACACAGGCGACCCTTGCGCAGGCGGGAGCGAATGCGCCGACGCCTGCAACGAAGCCGCGGACGGCTGCTTCGACGTCGCCGGGACGTCGTGCGCGAGCGACGGCAACTCGTGCACCGACGATCAATGCAACGGCGGCGGCGCATGCACCCACCCGAACAACACCTCCACGTGCGATGACGGAATCTTCTGCAACGGCGCGGACGCGTGCAACGCGGGCAGCTGCCAACACTCCGGTGACCCGTGCTCGGGAGGGGGCGACTGTGCGGACCTCTGCAACGAAGCCGGCGACACGTGCTTCGAGCTTGCCGGTGCCGCGTGTGACACCGACGGCGATCTCTGTACCGACGACCATTGTGACGGAGCAGGCCTCTGCGCCCACCCTTTCAACGCCGCACCGTGCGACGACGGCGACACCTGTTCCGTCAGCGACGTGTGCAGCGCCGGCACGTGTGCCGGCAGCTTCGTCGATGCGGACGCCGATGGCGTGTTTCAAGGCTGTGACAACTGCCCAGCCGTCGCGAACGCCGACCAGCGCAACGTCGATGGCGAGGGTGGCGGCGACCTTTGCGATCCCTGCCCAGCCGACGCGAGCAATACGTGCGACACGATGGGGTCGGCGGCTGCGACGATCGGTGCCGCGGGCACCGGCGGATCTCCGCTCACGACGCCCGACGGGAGCGTGACGATCAGCGTGCCGCCCGGCACGTTGGCCGCCGACACGAGCGTCTCCATCACGGGAGGAGTATCGGGAGCCACCTACGGCCTGGCCACGAGCCAGAGCGTCCTCGTCGCCGAGCTGCAGCCGGAGGGGATCGTCTTCGATCCCCCTGCGATCGTCACGTTCACGTGGCCCGACGTCGACGATGACGGAAAGGTCGACGGCACGGGCGTCGCCGAGCAGAATCTCAAGCTCTACCGCAACGGCGTCCTGTTGTTCGGTGCGGCGCAGTCCTGCCAGGATTTCACCGGCGCCAACTGTACCCCGGCCTCGTGCTGCAACCGCGCCACGAACACGTGGACCGTGCAGCGCAGTACGTTCAGCGAGTACGGCCTGGCCAGAGAGTGCACGAGCATCACCCTGGCCCAACTGAAGCTCACGAAGCTCGACACCCCTCCGGGTGACGATGGTCTGAGCTTGAAGGGCACCTTCGGCCTCGCTCCGGGTGTGTCGATCGCGGATCTCGACCTGCTCACCCATGGGCTGACGCTCGTGCTCGATGACGCGGGTGGAACCGCGATCCGTGCCGTGCTGGCGGCAGGACCGTTCGATGGCCTGCAGGGATGGCGTACCAACGGCAGCGGGACGCAACTCACCTACAAGAACAAGACCGCGACGCCTCCCGCCGGCGTGACCAAAGCGGTCATCAAAACTGCCGGTGCGAAGGCGCCGGACCGCATCAAGATCCAAGTCACCGGCAAGGACGGTGACTACGACGTAACGACCCCGATCGTCCCGATTCTGGAGTTCCCGGCAACCGGTGAATGCGCATCGGCGCGCTTTGCCGGGCCAGCGCCACTCCCTGCTTGCTCACTCAACCGATCGGGGAGCACACTGCAATGTCGATAGGTCGTTCGACTCCCGAAGAGTCCTCGACGAGCCGGCTCGCGGCGCTCAGAGTCGTCCGAAGAAGTCGTTGCCCTTGTCGTCGACCACGATGAACGCCGGGAAGTCCTCCACCTCGATCTTCCAGATCGCCTCCATGCCGAGCTCGGGGTACTCGAGCACATCGACCTTGCGGATGTTGTCGCGCGCCAGGATCGCCGCCGGGCCGCCGATCGAGCCGAGGTAGAAGCCGCCGTGCTTCTTGCAGGCCGCGGCGACGACGGGCGAGCGGTTGCCCTTGGCGAGCGTCACCAGGCTGCCGCCGTGCTGCATGAACTGATCGACGTAGGCGTCCATGCGCCCGGCGGTGGTCGGGCCGAACGAGCCCGACGGCATGCCGGCGGGCGTCTTGGCGGGGCCGGCGTAGTAGATCGGGTGGTCCTTCACGTACTGCGGCAGGCCCTCGCCGCGCTCGAGCCGCTCGCGGAGCTTGGCGTGCGCGAGGTCGCGGGCGACGATCATCGTGCCGGTGAGCGCGAGCCGGGTCTTGATCGGGTGGCGCGAGAGCGTGGCGCGGATCTCGCTCATCGGCCTCCGCAGGTCGATCTGCACGACGTCGCCTGAAAGCTTGCCCTCGTCGATGTCGGGAAGGTACTGCGCGGGGTTCACCTCGAGCTGCTCCAGGAAGACGCCGTCGCGCGGTGATCTTGGCCTTGGCCTGGCGGTCGGCCGAGCACGAGACGCCGATGCCGATCGGCAGGCTCGCGCCGTGGCGCGGCAGCCGGATCACCCGCACGTCGTGGCAGAAGTACTTGCCGCCGAACTGGGCCCCGATCTCGAGCCGCTGGGTCATGCGCCAGATCTCGTCCTCCAGCTCGGGGTCGCGGATGGCGTGGCCGCTCGCGTCGCCGCGCGTCGGCAGGTCGTCGAGGTCGCGACAGGAGGCGAGCTTCACCGTCTTCATCGTGAACTCCGCCGACGTGCCGCCGATGACGATCGCGAGGTGGTAGGGCGGACAGGCCGCCGTGCCGAGCGTCTTCACCTTCTGCTCGAGGAAGGGCAGGAGGCGCTCGCGGCTCAGGATCGCCGCCGTCTCTTGGTAGAGGAACGACTTGTTGGCCGAGCCGCCGCCCTTGGTGACGAAGAGGAAGTGGTACTCGTCGCCGCCGGTGGCGTAGAGCTCGAGCTGGGCCGGCAGGTTGGTGCCCGTGTTCTTCTCCTCGAAGGTCGAGAGCGGCGCCATCTGCGAGTAGCGGAGGTTGGTCTCCTGGTAGACGTCGAAGATGCCGCGCGCGAGCGCGTCCTCGTCGCCGGCGCTCGTCCACACCCGCTGCCCCTTCTTGCCGAGGACGATCGCGGTGCCGGTGTCCTGGCACGACGGCAGCACCATGCCGGCCGAGACGCAGGCGTTCCTCAGCATGTTGAGCGCGACGAAGCGGTCGTTCACCGACGCCTCGGGGTCCTCGAGGATCTTCCGGAGCTGCGCCAGGTGACCCGGGCGGAAGAGGTGCGAGACGTCACGCACGGCCTCGTAGGCGAGCCGCGTCAACGCCGCGGCATCGATGGTGAGGACGCGCTCGCCCCGGAAGCTGTCGGTGCCGACCCACGACGCCTGCGAGCTTCCGATACGGCGTCGTATCGGCGCCGTGCGGGAACATCGTCTGGTAGCGGAACTCGGGCATGCCGGAGTTTTAGACGATCCCGAACGAAGGCGCGACCGGCGAGCGCGCTCAGGCCGGCACGCGCGCGAGCGCGATCTTGAGGGGGTGCTTGCCGTCGGGTGACGGGAAATCGGCCTCGGGCGCCAGGGTCTCGAGCGCCGCCAGCGGCCGCCCGGCCTTGGCGGCCGTGCGCTCGAGAGTCGCGAGCCAGGCGGTCAGCTCGACGTCCGGCACGTGGTTGGTCGCGAGGAGGGTGCCGCCGGGCGCGGTCGCGAGCAGCGCGGGCTTGAAGAGGGAAGGGTAGTCGCCGATGACGTCGACGGCTCCGTAGCGGCCCTTGGCCCAGCGCGGTGGATCCAAGACGACGAGATCGAACTGCCGCGCCTTGCGGCGCGTGAAGCGCCGCGCCCGCTTGCCGCGCGTCGGCAGCGCGAGGCCGGCGAGCTGGCGCAGGGTCGCGATCACGTCGTCCTCGATGGTGACGAAACGCTTCTCCAGCTCGGCGGGATCGACGGCGCGCGCGGCGTTGGCGCGGCCGATCGCGAGCGCGGAGCGGGCGAAGTCGACGTTCACGACCTCGCGCGCGCCTCCCGCGAGCGCCGCGACGCCGACCCCGCAGGTGTACGCGAACAGGTTCAACACGTCCTTCCCCGCGGCCGCGCCCTTCACCCAACGTCTCCCGGCGCGGAGGTCGAGGAAGAGCAGGGGATCCTGGCCGCGATGACGAGGACGTACGTCGTAAGCGAGCCCGAGCTCGTGGCCGATCGGTGGGTCCGCCGGCTCGTCCCACGGCGAGCCGCCCTTCTCCGCGCCGCGATGGTTCCAGCACGGCGCGAGCGCGGTGCCGAGGCGCTCCGCGACCACGGCGGCGATCGCGGCGAGCGCGCCGTCGGCGAGCGGCGCGCGCCAGGTCTGCACCAGCAGGACGGGGCCGTAACGATCGACGGTCGTCCCCGGCGCGCCCTCGACGGCGCCGTGCAAGAGCCGCACACAGTCGGTGCCCTCGCGCGCCAGGTCGTCGAGCAGCCCGCGCCGCCGCTCGAGGGCCTGCGCGACCAGGACCGCGAGCGTCACGGCGTCGGGCGACGCTTCAGTCGCGCCATGCCATGCGTTCGGCAAGGCCATGCTGCATCTTGGAAGCGTCGTCGCCGGCGTACAGGTGAACCGGGGGTGAGTATACCGTCCACTGCGGCGTCAGCCGGATCACCACTCGGCGTTCTTCCCGGGCCTTCGCCTCCACCAGCGGCCGAGCCGCCTCGGGAAGCGGTTGGCCGGACATGATCTCGGCCACCTTCATCATGACGTCGACCGCGGTTCCGAGGTCGTCTTCCACGGCAGCGGGGCCATAGACTTGCAGATACGTGAGCGGCCATTTCTCGTCGAGCACGCAGACGGCTGCCTCTCGCGTTCTTCCGATGGCCTTGGCCTTGGCGCGATCGGCCATCGTCGAGACCACGAGGTCGTCGCCGTCCATGACGTAGTAGACGACGGACATCGACGGCGGCCCCTGTTGGCGTTGGAAGCCGAAGATGCAGGTGCGATGGCTCTCGACGAACGCACGTCGTTGAGCTTGGTTCATCATTCGTTCAGGTCTATTCGAGCGCGCCGGCTATCACCAGCTCGGTGATGCGCTCCTCGTCGTAGCCGAGGATGCTCTCGAGCACGTACTGATTGTCGCGGCCGAGCGTCGGGGCTCCGCCGCGGATCGCGGCCGGCGTTCGCGACAGCCGGAAGCGCGAGCTCTCGACCGGCGTCGTGCCGTAGGTCGGGTGCTCGATGTGCTGGACGTGCCCGCGGTGTACCAGCTGCGGATCGTCGCACAGGTCGGCGCTGTTGGCCGCGACGGCGGCGGGCACGCCGGCGGCCTGCAGGCGCGCCTCGGCCTCGTGCGCGTCCCGGTCCTTCGTCCAGTCGGCGACGATCGCGTCGAGCTCCTCGCGATGCCGGCGCCGCTCGCCCGCGGTCGCGAAGCGTGGGTCACGGGCGAGGCCCGGCTGGCCGAGGACCTCGCACAGCGCTCCGAACTCGGCGTCGTCGCGCACCGCGATCGCGAGCCAGCGTTGCTCGCCGGCCGCCGCGTAGACGCCGTGGGGTACGGCGTCGGGATCGTCGTTCCCGGCCGCCTGCTGGATGCGCCCGTTCACCGTGTAGTCGAGCATCGCCGGTCCGAGGAAATGGATCGACGCCTCGGCCTGCGAGACGTCGAGGTGCTGGCCCTCGCCGGTCCGCCGCCGGTGGTCGAGGGCGGCGAGGATCATGGCGGTGCTGAAGCGCGGCGCGACGTAGTCGGTGTAGGCGCCGAACGGTCCCGCCGGGGCGCGGTCGGGCCAGCCGCACAAGAACCCGAAGCCGGTGATCGAGGCGGCGAGGTTGCCGAAGCCGGCATAGGACGCGAGCGGCCCGCTCTGGCCCATCAGGCAGGTGCTCAGCATGATGAGATCGGGCTTGACGCGCCGGAGCGACTCGTAGTCGAGACCGCGCGCGCGCATCGTGCCGGGAGTGTAGGCCTCGGCCACCACGTCGGCCCAGCGCACCAGGTCGAGGAAGACGTCGCGCCCGGCGGGCTTCGCGAGGTCGAGCGTGATCATGAGCTTCCCGGCGTTCATGTTGTGGAAGAGGACGGCGCTCTCGGGACCGGGCGGCAGGTCGCGGAAGGGGCCGACGGTGCGGCAGATGTCGGTGCGGGTGGTGGACTCGACGCGCACCACGGTCGCGCCGTGGTCGGCGAGGACGCGGGTCGCGACCGGGCCCGCGATCGCCCACATGAGGTCGAGCACCTTGACGTCGGCGAGCGCCGCGGCGTCGGCCATCAGATCACCCCGCGGGTGCGGAGCTCGGCGAGACGCTCGGGCGTGAGGCCGAGCTCGCCGGCGTAGATCTCGTGGTTGTGCTCGCCGACCGTCGGTGGCCGCCGGCGATAACGGATGGGGGTGGCGCTCGCCCGTCCGAACGGTCCGGGGTAGCGGACGCTCCGTCCGAGCTCGGGGTGGGCGAGCGTCTGCCAGTAGCCGCGGGCGGCGAGCTGGGCGCTCTCGACCACCTCGCGCGTCGTCGCGACGGGCGCGATCAGGAGGTCGCGCTCGAGCGCGGCCGCGAGCAACGCCGCCTTGGTGCGCGTGCGGGTGAAGCTCGCGACCACGTCCTGCACGCGCGCGAGCTCGCTGAACGGCTCCTGGCCGGTGAAGATCAGATCGCCGAAGCGCACCCAGTCCTTGTCGCGCGTCGCGGCGTCGCAGCCGCCCTCGTCGTGGATGTACGCCATCAGGCGACGGGTGAAGGGGCCGACCGAGGGGCCGAACAGCAAGGTGATCGAGACGTGGCCGTCCTCCGCCGGAAACACGAAGCGGATCGAGAACGGTCCGATCCCGACGCCGCCCGAGACACGACGCGCGTCCGGGTAACCGGCGACCGACGAGAGCAGATACGACTGCGTCGCCAGCGCCACCGCCTGCTGCGCCGACACGTCGACGTGCTGGCCTCGGCCCGAACGCTGGCGCTCGTGGCCGGCGACCAGCGCCGCCGCGGCCGCCTCCGCGCTCGCGTGCGCGTAGGCCTGCGGCACGCTCAAGCGGAGCGGCGGGCGGTCCTCGTCGCCGGTCAACAAGAGCGGGCCGCCCGCCGCCATGAGGACGAGATCCGTATCCTTCCAGAGCGCCTTCGGGCCGTCCTGGCCGAACGGCGTGATCGAGACGTAGACCAGCCGCGGGTTCAGCGCGGCGAGCTCGGCGTAGCCGAGGCCGCGCGCCGCCTGGACGCCGGGCGTCTCGGACTCGATCAGGTAGTCGGCGCGCTCGGCCAGGCGGCGGAGGAGCGCCTGGCCGTCGCCGTCGTCGAGGTCGAGCGTGACGGCGCGCTTGTTGCGCGAGAACGCCCACCAGTAGAGCGAGCGGTCGGGGTGGGGCACGTCGTCGACGAACGGTCCGAGCCGGCGCGCCCGCGAGCCGCCCGCCGGCTCGACCTGGATCACGTCGGCGCCGAGGTCGCCGAGGATCTGACCGCAGAGGAGGCCGCGCTCGTTGGTGAGGTCGAGGACGCGATAGGGCTCGAGCATGCGTCGCGGCTCGTACGTCAGGAGCGGAACGAGTGTCAAAGGCGGGCGTTCGTGAGAATCCGGCTTGACACCTCGCGCCCCCTCGCGGCACTTCCGGTGCACGTGCGTGCGCGGACCTCCTGCTTCCTCATCCTCGGCGCCGTCACGGCCCTGCTCCTCGCCACCCCGTCTCCGGGACGCGCGACCCTCACCGCTTCGACCGCCGGCGCGCAGCTCTCGCTCGCGATGGACGCCGCCGACGACGCCGTCGTCACCTGCAGCGGCGGCCAGTTGCGGGTGAACGGCGCCGCGCCCGTGCCGGGACCCGCGGTCGCGTGCAGCGCCATCACCAAGATCGTCGCGCTCGCGAGCGGCGTCTTTCCGAACACGATCGACCTTTCCGGCGTCGGCACCACCATCGGATTCAGCGGGCTCACGAAGGCGCAATCCGGCGTCGATCAGCTGTCCGGTGTGACCTTGGCGATCGAGGTGGATACGGGTGCGGGGGACGACGCGATCATCGCGAGCGACGATCCCGCCATCGGCCAGAAAATCATCGGCGGTCTCGGCAGCGACGGGCTCAGCGCGGGCGACGGCGTGCCCCAGTTCCACTTCCCCGGGAACGGCTCCGGCGAGGTGGACACGATCACCGCCGACACGGCGGTCGGCCGCTTCTCCATCGATTTTCAGCTCATCACGCTCGACACGATCGTCGATCTGAACGGCGGCGTGGGCGGCGATCCGCTCGCGATCGTGAGCCAGACCGGACGCACCATCAAGATCGCAAGCCTGGCGCAGGCCGAGCGCTGCACACGCGTCGTCACCGGCAGCGGCGACGACAGCATCACGAGCTTCGCCACTGCGGGCACGTTCACCTTTCCGGTCACGATAGTCGGCCTCGGCGGCACCGACACCCTGCTCGGCGGCCCGCGCGACGAGCAGTACCTCTTCGGCACCAACAACGGCGTGAAGACCATCACCGACACCGCCGGCGACAACCAGCTCGGCTTCTGCTCGGTCACGTCGAGCGTCACGATCGACCTGACGGGAGGGCTCGGCGGCGCGCTGATCGCGAGCGGCGCCGGCAACACGGTCCAGCTCGCCAGCGCCGGCGACACGGCGACCCGCGAGCAGTTCTACCGGCTCGAGGGCGGCGAGGGCAACGATCTGCTGATCGGCAACGGCCGCAACAACCTCTTCAGCGACTGTGGCGGCAACGACGAGATGCACGGCGAGGGCGGCAACGACGTCTTCGACGAGAACATCGCCTTCGTGAAGTACGCGACCGGCAACGATCGCTACGAGGGGGGACCGGGCGACGATACCTACTTCTTCAGCTGCAACGGCCTGCCCGGTGCCGTGACCGACACGGTGGTCGAGCTGCCGGGCGAGGGCACCCACGACCTGCTCGACTTCCAGCGCGCCGCCGAGTGCCAGGCGGGTGTCGTGCTCGACGCCGACCTCCGCGACGACGCGCCGATCGCGGCCGTCGGCCCGCCGATGGGGGCGGCGCGGCTCGTCGTACAGACCGGCGCCGCCGGTCAGGCGGCCGACTTCGAGGACGTCACCGCCACCGCCACGCAGGGCGACGTCGTGATCGGCAACTCCGCCGGCAACACGCTCCGCGGCAGCACGGGCGACCAGCTCGACGGCGGCCTCGGCGGCGACACGATGAGCGGCGGAACCATGACGAGTGGGCCGGGCGACGACTCGTTCTCGAACGGCATCGTCAGCTACGCCGCGGTCGCAGGGCCCGTCTTCGTCGACCTCCGAGTCGGCGTCGCCACCGGCGACGGCACCGACACGCTTCAGAGCATCAGCAGGGTGATCGGCACCGCCTTCGCCGACACCATCATCGGGCGCGGCGTCTTCGGCGGCACCGCCGTCCTCGACGGCGCCGGCGGTGACGACACGCTGATCGCCGAGTTCGGCGACGTCCTCGAGGGCGGCGAGGGCGAGGACGTGCTGCGCGCCGGCGGCGGCACCACCGCCTCGGGCGGCAACGGCAACGACACGCTCTACGGCATCTTCTTCACCGGCACGCTGAACGGCGACGCCGGCGACGATACCTTCATCCTGACCGGTGCCCTCCGCACCGTGAACGGCGGCGCCGGCGTCGATACCTTCGACACCAGGAACGAGCAGCCCGACACCGTCAACTGCGGCACCGAGGCCGACGTCGTCCGCGGCGACGAGTTCGACGTCTTCGCCGCCGACTGCGAGACCGTGAACGCGGGACCGCCCCCCGGGCCGCCCGACACCACCGACACCGCGCTGCTGAGCTGCGGCCCGACGCTCACCACCTTCACGGCCGCCTCCGCCGACGGCACGCGGGTCGTCCTCACGACCACGGCGTCGCTCGCCGCCGCCGACGTCGACACCGCCGCCGATCTCTATCTCAAGGACGGCGACCAGCTCTTCCTGCTGACGGGCGGCGTCGCCAACGTCGCCCCCAGCTTCGACGCCATCTCGGAGGACGGGGCGCGCGTGATCTTCACCACCAACGAGGCCATCCCCGGGACCGGCGACGGCGACGGCAAGTTCGACGTCTACCAGTGGCAGAACGGCGTCCGCACGCTGCTGACGCCGGAGACGGCCGACGACGTCTTCGTGCACGGCGTCTCCCAGGACGCGACCCGTGTCTTCTTCACCACGGCGTCCGCGCTCCTGCCCGCCGACACCGACGCCAACGCCGACGTCTATGAGCGCTCGAACGGCGCCTACACGCTGCTCTCCGGCCCGGGCACGGTTTCGTCGCCGCCGGGCTTCCCGTTCTTCGGGATCCTGTCCCCGGACGGCTCGCGGACGTACTTCTCCACCGAGAAGGCGCTCCTCCCCGGCGACACCGACGCGCTCTCCGATCTCTACGAGCGCTCGGCGAACGGGCTCCGCCTGATCTCCGCCAGCAACCTTCCGGGCGCGTTCGGCATCCTGGCGGTCGCGGTCGGCGCGACCGCCGACGGCTCGCACGTCTTCTTCTCGACCGACAAGCGCCTGATCGCGGCCGACGACGTCGGCGCCGGCTTCGGCAGCTTCGACCTCTACGAGCGCGACGCGAACGGGCTGTCGCTGGTCGCCGGTGCCAACACCCTCGCCAACTTGCTCGCGGTATCCCCGGACGGCACGCGCGTCCTCGTCACGACCCGCGCGGCGCTCCTCCCCGGCGACACGGACGACTCGCTCGACGTCTACGCCAAGGAGGGCGGCGTCTTCACGCTGCTCTCGGGCGGGACGGACGAGCGCGACATCCGGAACCCGCGCGCCGCCCCCGACGCGACCGCCGTCGTCTTCGAGACCGACGAGGCGCTCCTTCCCGCCGACGTCGACGCCGTGAACGACGTCTACGCGTACACGGGCGGCGCGCTCACCCTGCTGACGCCGGGCACGGCCGAGATCCCGGCGGTCTTCCGCGACGCCGCCCCCGCTCTCGCGACCGTCTTCTTCCGGACCGCCGAGGCGCTCGTCGTCGAGGACACCGACCAGGCGATCGACGTCTACGCGTGGAGCGGCGGCGGCGTGGCGCTGGTCGCCGGCGGCAGCGCCGTCTTCTCGACGATCTACCGCGGCGCCTCCGACGACGGCGCGGTCGTGTTCTTCGACACCGCCGAGTCGCTGCTCGGGCCGGATGCCGACGCCCTCACCGACCTCTACGTCGTCGGGCCGGGCGGCTTTCCCGCCGATCCGGTCTGCAGCGTGGTGGTGAGCGAGGACTGCGCGAACTGCCGTGACGACGACGCGGACACTCTGGTCGATCGCGACGACCCGGACTGCCCGCTTCGTGCCGACGGCGGCGGCGGCGGGCTCGCCGACCCGAAGCTGCAGGGGAAGCCCGCCGTCGCGTGCCAGAAGACGCTCGGCAAGGCCGGCGCCAAGCATGCCGCGAGCACGCTGAAGCGCCTGCAGAAGTGCGTCGGGGCGGTGCTCGCGTGTATCCAGAAGAAGCCGAATGACGCGGGCTGTCTCGCCAAGGCGGGTGCGACGTGCGCCAAGGCGTTGGCGGGGCGCGCCGCTGACCGTGCCAAGCTCGCCGCCGCGATCGGCAAGGCCTGCGGTCCTCCGAAGCTCGCTCTCGACGATCTGAAGGCGCTGGCCGGGCTCGGCTTCGTAGCCGAGATCGAGGGCTGCGTCGCCTTCGGCGGCGGCACCCTCGCGAGCGCCGCGGACGTCGCCACCTGCCTCGCCGGCCAGCACGACTGCCGCGCCGAGGCGCTCATCGGCGAGGAGATGCCGCGCGCCTTCGAGCTCATGACGCTCGCCGGCCGCACCCCCGCCGTCGAGACGCCGTGCCTTGCGCCCGGCATCGACGGCGGTGGCGACGGCCTCGCCGACGTGAAGGCCGGCGCCGCGCTCGCCAAGTGTCAGGCGACCATCGGCAAGGCGGCCCTCAAGTTCGTCGCCCAGAAGCAGAAGCTCGCGCAGACGTGCGCGCTCGCCGTCGCCGCCTGCCGCCAGCAGAAGCCGGCGGACACCGCCTGCCCGACCAAGGCGGCGGCGAAGTGCGCCAAGGCGATCGCCAAGCTGACGCTGCCCCAGAAGGGCGTCGAGGCCAAGCTCGGGGCCGCGATCGTCAAGAGCTGCGGCGGACCCAAGGTTTCCGCCCCCGATCTCGGCGGCACGACCGGTCTCGGCTTCGCCGCGCGGGCCGAGGATTGCGCCGCGCTCGGCGTTCCGACGCTCGCCAGCGCGGCGGACGTCGCGGCGTGTACCACCCGCCTGCACGAGTGCCGCGCCGAGCAGCTCCTCGACCTCGAGACGCCGCGCCTTCGCGAGCTGCTGGCGATCGGCGGCGTCGCGCTGCCCTGAGTGCGGCGCGGTATCCCCGGAAAGATCAAACCAAAGAAGGTTGGTTAAGGGGATCGACTGCGCGCGAGGGCTCGTGCCCGGCGCGCGGGTCGGGCGCATCCCGAGACTAACCCCGAGGCTCCCCCCAAGCGCCGCACGGTCTTGACATGCGTGAGGCCGTTTGTTAAATAGTCGCTGTTTCAAGATGACGCGTCGCTCGACCCAGCTCCGCTTGTCGTTGCCCGCGCCCCGGCGTTGGGGCGGATGCCGGCCGGGCGCTGGACGCAAGCCCGCTGGAGTGCACGCGGGGATGCCGCACGTCTCGCGGGCACACTTCCCGAAGACCCTGCCGGCGCACGTCACGCTTCGCCTGCGAAAAGACGTGCCGTCGCTCCGGACCGGCAAGGTGGTCCGCGCCATCGAGCGTACGTTCGCCGTGGGCTGCGAGCGTCCGGGCTTCCGCCTCGTGCATTACTCGCTGCAGGGGAACCACGCGCACCTCATCGTCGAGGCCCATGATCGGGCGGCGCTCGGGCGCGGCATGATGGCGGTCGGCATCCGCCTGGCGAAGGCGGTGAACCGCGTGGCGGGGCGAAAGGGCAGGGTCCTCGCCGATCGCTACCACCTCCGCTTGCTGCCCACCCCGCGCGAGGTCCGAGCGGCGCTCCGTTACGTGCTGCTGAACGCCCGGCGGCATGCCATGGCCGCGCGCGCGAAGCTCGCTGGCGCCATCCGGTTCGACCCCGCGTCCTCGGCTCGGTGGTTCGATGGATGGAACCAGGAAAAGTTGAGAAAAGTAGCAAGGGACGGTCCGCTCCCCGACTTGGAACGGCCACCCGTGGCGCGGGCGCGGACGTGGCTTCTGACTGTCGGCTGGCGACGCCACGGCCTCCTCGACCCAGCCGACGTCCCGGGCTGACGGCACCCCGCCGGGTAAGGCGTCACGGCGCGGTCCCGACCGCCGCAATCTTGCCCGCTCCGACGCGCCCCCGTACCAACCTCCTTCTTTCGCCGCAGATACCCGCCCGCGGTTGCCAGAGCCTGCGCGCGCGGCGTAGGGTCGCGACTGAACGCCAGCCCCCGATGGAGGTCGACATGGGACTGCTCGACGATCTGCTGGGTCAGCTCGCTTCCGGCTCCTCTCCCCAGCCCGAGGTACGTCCGACCCGCGCGGCTGCGGGCGGTGGGTCGGGCATGGCGAGCAT
This sequence comes from uncultured delta proteobacterium, assembly GCA_963761995.1. Lineage (GTDB taxonomy): Bacteria > Desulfobacterota > Binatia > UTPRO1 > UTPRO1 > UTPRO1. Next base: position 84,808 of record CAVXIU010000006.1, read on the forward strand.
CTTGATGGCGCTCCTGCCGGTCGTGCTCGCGATGCTGGGTAACCGGCGCGGCGCGCCGGCGTCGGGCTTCGGGCAGCGGACCGGCGGCGGCCTCGGTGACGTGCTCGGCCAGGTGCTCGGTGGCGGCGGCGCCGGCGGGGCGCTCGGCGGGCTCCTCGAGCAGTTCCAGCGCGCCGGCTTCGGCGAGCAGGCGCGCTCGTGGGTGGGGGCCGGAGCGAATCTGCCGATCGGCCCGGACGTGATCGCACAGGTCTTCGGGCAGGGCGGTCTCGCCGAGATCGCGCGCCGCGCCGGGCTCAGCGAGGAGGACACCTCCCGCGGACTCGCGCAGCTGATGCCCGAGGTGGTCGATCGCGTGACGCCGAGGGGCGCCGTGCCCGACGACGGAGCGGAGCTCCTGGCGAGCGTCGACGCCCTGGCAAAGCGGCTCGGAGTGGCGTGAGCGACCGCGACCGGGACGTCCCCGACTCTTCGTCCTCCCGCGGGGCGACCTGGGCGCTCTCTGCGGCCGTCGCCCTCACGCTGGTCGCGCTGGCGCTTCGCCTCTCGGCCGTCGGCCGCTCGCTCTGGCTCGACGAGGCCTGGCGCGCCAACATCGCCCTCCTGCCGTCTCGCCAGGCGTTCTGGGACGACGTGCTCGGGGCCGGCACGGGCATCGGTGCGCCAATGCCGCCGCTCTTCGCGCTCCTGCTGCGCGCCTGGGCGTTGCTGGTCGGAAACTCCAGCGCGGGTCTCCGCGCGCTGCCGGTGGCGGCGAGCGTCGCGGCGGTGCCGCTCGGCTACATCGTCGGCCGCCGCGCCTTCGGGGTGGCGGCGGGTCTCGCGACGGCGCTGCTCTTCGCGTTCGCGCCGGCCATGCTGCTCCACGGTCAGGAGCTGAAGCAGTATCCGATCGACATCCTGGTCGTGCTCGTGCTCCTGCTCGCGGTGAGCGGCGTCGCCGCTCGTCCCGAGCGCGCGGCTTCGTGGGCCGCGCTGGGGCTCGCCGCGGCGCTGGCGCCCGGTGTCTCCTATCCCTCCGCCCTCGTGCTGCCTGGGATCGCGCTCGCGACGCTCACGGTCTGTCGGAGGCAGCGCGACCTCTGGCGCTGGCTCGCGGCGCAGGCCATGGCTGGCCTCGGCGCGCTCGCCTGGTACGGGTTCGTGATCGCGGCGCAGCGTGAACGGCCGCGGACGCTCGCCTACTGGGCGGCGGACTTCCCGACCCTCGAGGGGACGCCGAGCCTCACGTGGGTCGGCGGGCAGCTGCTCGACGTCGTCGCCTACGCGCTCGGCCAGCCCGCGTGGGTGCTCGCGATCGCCGTGGTGGCCGGCCTGGCGTGGTCGAGGCGGTGGCTCGCGGTCGTGGCGGTCGTCACGGTCGCGACGTCGATCGCGGCCGCGGCGCTCAGGCTCTATCCGCTCGCGGGCGGTCGCACGAGCCTCTTCCTCGTGCCGTTTCTCTACCTGGCGGCGGGCGGCCTCGTCGGTGCCGTGCTCGCGGGCGCGGCGGCGGCGCGACGTCGTGGGAAGGTCCCGGCGGCGCTCGGAGCGGCCGCCGCCGTGGCGGTCGTCGTGCTGTTGCTCCGCCCGCTACCGGGCGGCGCGCTGCATCCGACGCGCGGGCTCGTCCGCGAGGAGACCGCGCCGCTCGTTGCCGCCCTCGCCGCCGAGCGCCGGCCGTCCGATCGCGTCTACGTCTACGACGGCGCCGTGCCGGCGTTCCGCTTCTATCATCCGGAGCGCGACGACCTGATCCTGCTCGGCGGCTCGCACCGCGACGACGCCAAGAAGTACGCCGACGAGCTCCGTCCGCTCCTGGTGCCGGGCGAGCGGCTCTGGCTGCTGTTCGCCCACGTCTTCACGCCGCGCGCGGGGGCGTCCGAGCGCGACGCCATCCTCCGCCAGGTGAGCCTCTACGGACGGCAGGTCGACGTCCGCGAGGCCGAGGGCGCCTCGCTCCATCTCTTCGAGACCGCGCGCGCGCCCGGGAGCGTGAAGCACGTCACGATCACCCCCGAGGACATGCGCGATCCCGAGCGCATGAAGCAGCTGCTGGGGAGGTGAGGTCGAGGTTCCCGAGCCTCACTCGCGTTCGGGGTGGGCGATGGCCTCGGTGACCGCGCGCAGGTTGGTGGCGGCGGGCGCGAAGCCGGGGCGGAGCTTGAGCGCGGCGCGAAACTCCTCGGCCGCCGCCGGCAGGTCGCCCTGGTGGGCGAGCACGATGCCGAGGTTGTTGTGGGCCTCGGCGAAATTCGGCTGCAGGCGGAGCGCCTGCTCGAGGTGGCGGCGCGCCGCGACCAGGTTGTCCTGCTGCGCGAGGACGTTCCCCAGGTTGTTGTGATCCGCGGCCGCGTCGGGGCGGGCGGCGATCGCCTTCCGGTAGTGCGCGGCGGCCGCCGCGAGCCTCCGCCGTTGCACCAGGAGATGGCCGAGCTCGGTGTGGGCGTTGACGTAGTCGGGGCGGAGCTTCAAGGCCCGCCGGTAGTCGTGGATGGCCTCGTCGAGGCGGCCCTGGCTCGCCAGCAGGCCGGCCATTCCGTAGTAGGCGACGGCGGCGCGCGGGTTGACGGCGAGCGTCGCGCGCCAGAGGGACGCGGTGTCGTGCCAGACCTCCGCCTGCCGCCAGGTGCGCACGCCGAGCGCCGCCAACAGCACGACGGCGATCGCAATCGCGGCGCGGCGGAGCGCGACCGTCCGCCACACGGGCAGGGCGGCGACCTCCCAGACGACGGCGAGGAAGATGCCGATCGAGGGCAGGTAGGCGTAGCGGTCGGCCATCCCCTGGCCGCCGATCTGCACGAGCCCGATCACCGGCGCGAGCGTGCCCAGGTACCAGAGCCATCCGACCAGCAAGTGCGGACGCTCACGGGCCTGCCAGAGGGTCAAGGCCGTGATCGCGGTGAGCACGGCGGCCGCGACCGCGATCGTCGAGCCCGCGAGCGGAACGCCCTCGAGCGCGGGGTGTGAGTACCAGGGCGAGAGCGCCGCCGGCCACTCCAGCAGCTCGAGGTAGCGCACGTAGGACACGACGGCATTGGCGAGGCGATCGGCGAGCGGGATCGCCGTACCGGCTCGGAGCGCGCCCCCGAGACGCTGCGCCGCGAACGCGATCACGGCGGCGACCGCCGCGAGTGCGAAGAGCGGTGCCTTCTCGCGGACGGTCGCGCGCGAGAGCCGCCGGAGCGGCCAGTAGTCGAGGAGCAGCAGCACGAAGGGGAGCGTCACCACCATCGGCTTGGCGAGCAGCCCGGCCGTGAGCCAGCCGGCGACCGCGATCAGCCCGCCGCGCTGCGGCGCGGGAGCGCGCACCCAGCGCGTGTAGGCCGAGATCGCCATGAGCGCGCACGCGCTCGAGAGCACGTCCTTCCGCTCCGAGATCCAGGCCACCGACTCGACGTGCAGCGGGTGGAGCCCGAACAGCGCGGCGACGGCGGCGCTCCGCCAGCGTGCCCCCGTCAGACGCTCCAGCACGTGGAACACGAGCAGCGTGTTGAGCACGTGCAGCGCGAGATTCACGGCGTGGTGCCATCCCGGCGAGAGCCCGAAGACCGCGACGTCCAGGAGGTGCGAGAGCCAGGTCAGCGGGATCCAGTTGCCCGAGACGTGGATCGTGGTGAACGCGGCCACGACGCCCGCGAGGCGAGGCGGCGACACCAGCGGGTTCTCGGTGACGTAGAGGTTGTCGTCCCAACCGAGAAACCCCGCACCCAGCACCGGCAGGTACGCGACCACGACCGCCGCCGCCAACCCGAGATCGGTCCAACCGAGCCCCCGTCGCATTCGAGCACGCGTAGCCCGGCGCCCACGGTCCTTCAACCGAAGCGCCTCGTCTTGGGCGGTGGACACGCCCACTGCTCGCCCGCGCACGGTGTGGGAACGCCGCCGGGTCCGGTCTCGGCCGTGAGCGCGCAGCATTGTCTCCACGTCGAGCCCGCCCGCCATGCACGCGCGGCAAGGCCGCAGGACCCGCCGGCGTTCCCACACCGTGCGCGGGCGTGGCACGACGCAGCTCGAACACACCCATCAGCGAGCCGCGTGCAACCACTTGCTGGGCCCGAGAGCCCGTGACACATTTCCCCCCGCCGCGCCCCCGAGACCCACGTCCGAAGGAGCATTCCCATGACGGAGCACGAAGAGTTTCGCGAGTATTGCCGCCGCTGGCTCGCCGACAATCGGCCCGCCGCGCCGAGCTTCCGGCTGCCCCTCAGTCCCATCGAGGTCATGACCGAGGAGCAGCGGCGCTACCTCTGCGCCTGGGAGAAGAAGTGCTACGACGCCGGCCTCATCGGCTGCGACTACCCGAAGGAGTACGGCGGCGGCGGCCACAAGGGCTTCCAGCAGATCGCGAGCCAGGAGATGGGCCGCGCGCAGGTGCCCTACATGGTGAACGTCATCGGCCTCAGCATGGCCGCGCCGACCATCCTGAACCACGGCACCGAGGAGCAGAAGCGCCGCTTGCTTCCGCCGCTCCTCGCCGCCGACGAGATCTGGTGCCAGGGCTTTTCCGAGCCGAACGCCGGCAGCGACCTCGCCGGCGCGCAGGCGTCGGCCGTCCGCGACGGCGACAACTGGATCATCAACGGCCACAAGGTGTGGACCAGCCTCGCGCACTTCGCGAGCTGGATGATCATGCTCTGCCGCACCAGCACCGACCACAAGTACAACGGCCTCACCTACTTCATCGTGCCGATCGCCGACACCAAGGGCGTGACGGTGCGGCCGCTCATCAAGATCACCGGCGAGACCGGCTTCAACGAGGTGCTGTTCGAGGACGTGGTGGTGCCCGACAAGCTGCGCGTCGACGAGGTCGGCAAGGGCTGGACCGTGGCGATGACGACGCTGCTCTACGAGCGCGGCGCCGCCGAGGGCGCCGGCAGCGGCGGCGGCATCTCGCTCGACGAGCGCGTCGCCTCGCTGGTGGCGCTCGCCAAGCACGTGAAGCGCGACGGCAAGCCGGCCTGGGAGGACGCCGCACATCCGCGACCGCATCGCGCAGATCGCGGTCCGGGTCGAGGGCATGCGCCAGCTGCACCGCCGCACGCGCGTCGAGCCGCTGACGGATCACCCGATGCGCCTCCCGCTGCAGGCCAAGGTGCTGGTGAGCGAGCTGATGCAGGACCTGGCGGCGGTGGCGCTCGAGATCGAGGGTCCGGCCGCGAGCCTCTACGTCGGCGATCCGGGCGCGCCCGACAACGGCCAGTGGCCGCTCGCCTACCTGAACTCCTACGGCTTCACGATCGCGGCCGGCAGCAACGAGATCCAGCGCAACATCCTGGGCGAGCGCGTCCTCGGCCTCGCGAAGTCGAAATAGCCGCGCAGCGGATTGGAGAGAAACCAACGATGGCCCAGCCCAAGGATTTCGGTTTCGGCGCCGAGGAGCAGATGCTCCGCGACTCGGCTCGCAAGTTCCTGAAGGACAACGCACCGATCGAGAAGCTTCGCACGCTCGTCGCGCGCGATCACAAGACCGCCTACGAGAGCGACGTCCAGCCGCTCGCGTGGGACGAACGCATCTGGCGGCAGATGGTCGAGCTCGGCTGGACCGCGCTCGCCGTTCCCGAGTCGGCGGGCGGCGCCGGCATGAAGATGATCGCGGTCGCGGCGCTGGTCGAGGAGATCGGGCGCGCGGCCTTGCCGTCACCGCTGGTGGCGACGCTGATCGTGACCGCCGTGCTCGACGCCGCGGCGCGGGCCAAATCCACGACGGCGAAGGCCTGGCTGGAGCGCGTCGTCGGCGGCGACGCCGCGTCGTTCGCCGGTCCGGGCGCCGACGGCTCGTGGCTTGCCGACGCCACCTCGATCGCCGCCACCGCGGCGGGCGACGGCGTCGTGCTGAAGGGGACGGTGCCGTTCGTGCAAGACGCGCGGAAGGCCGCCTTCTTCGTCGTGGCGGCGCGCGACGCCAAGGGCGTCGGGCTCTACGCGGTCTCCGCCGACGCGCCCGGTCTCACCATCCGCCCCGATCGCATCGTCGATCTGACGCGCGACCAGGCGTCGCTCGAGCTCGACGACGTCCGCATCGACAAGGCCGGCGTCGATCGCCGCGCCGGGAACGGGTGCCGAGGCCGTCGCCGCGGCGCTGCCGGCGATCCTCACCATCGTCGCCGCCGACCTCTCCGGCGCCGCCGAGTGGCAGCTCCAGACCACCGCCGAGTACGCTCGCGTCCGCACCCAGTTCGACCATCAGATCGGCTTCTTCCAGGCGGTGAAGCACCCGATCGTCAACATGATGATCGACGTCGACCGCGCCCGCTCGCTGGTCTACGCCGCGGCCTGCGCCATCGACAGCGACCCCGGCGACGCGCTCCGCCTGGCGCGCATGGCCAAGGCGGCGGCGTCCGACGCGGCGGGCTTCTGCTCGAGCCGCTCGATCCAGCTGCACGGCGGCATCGGCTTCACCTGGGAGTGCGACGTGCACATCTACTTGAAGCGCCAGAAGCACAACCAGTTCTACTTCGGCGACGGCCCGTATCAGCGCGCCAAGCTCGCCGAGCTGGTCGAGCGCGCGGCGTAGCCGGTCGCGACGCTCCCGGATCGCGACGCCGCATCGGCAGCGCCCGTTGCGGACGGAGGGTGGGATGCGCGGTCGGCTGCTGACGAGTCCGACGACGGTCTTGTCCGTCGATCTGCGCTCGCTCGCCGCGTTCCGCATCGGTCTCGGCGTTCTCCTCCTGATCGACATCGGCCTCCGCGCCGCCGATCTGACCGCGCACTACACGGATGCGGGGGTTTTGCCGCGCCGCCTGCTCACGAGCCTCGGCGACCCGCTGCACGTCTCGCTCTATCTCGCCGGCGGATCCCGGCTCTGGGTTGGCGCGCTGTTCGCGCTGACCATGGCGGCAGCCGTGTCGCTGCTCCTCGGCTACCGCACGCGCTCGGCGACGGTGCTCGCCTGGGTCCTGCTCGTGTCGCTCCACAACCGCAACCCGAGAATCCTGAACGGCGGCGACACGCTGCTCCGGTTGTTGCTGTTCTGGGGGATGTTCCTGCCGCTCGGCGCGCGCTTCTCCGTCGACCGTCGGCGCTCCGAGCCGCCGGACCGGCGGCACGAGCACGAGCTCTGGTTCGGCGGACCGTCGATCGCCCTGGTCTTGCAGATCGTGATGCTCTACGCGTTCAGCGCCACGCTCAAGACCGGCAGGGACTGGTGGCAGGGCACTGCCGCGTTCTATGCGCTCAGCCTCGACAGCTTCACGACGCCGCTCGGCCAGTGGCTTTCGCAATTTCCCTCGGCGCTCCGCGTCGGCACCTACGCGACCCTCCTCACCGAGTGGGCGGCGCCGATCCTGATCCTGTCGCCGCTGTGCTTCGTCGCCTCTCGCGCGGTCGTGCTGGTCGCGCTCGTCCTCATGCATCTCGGCGTCGCGGCCACGCTTCGGCTGAACCTCTTTCCGTGGGTCGACGTGGTGGCGTTGGCGCCGCTCGTTCCGGCGGCGATGTGGGATCGGCTCGCGGCGAGGGCGTCGCCGCCAGCCCTCGCCGAGGCGGAGAGCGCGCCGCCGCTGCCGACGCAAACGCGAGCCGCCACGCAAGTGATCGCGCTCGCGCTCATCGGTTACGTCGCGCTCTGGAACCTGCAGTCGGTTCCGGATTCGCCGATCATGCTGCGGGGAGCGTGGAAGCTGCCGGCGCGCGTGTTGCGGATCGATCAGAAATGGAAGCTCTTCGCCGCCAAGCCGACCAGAGTCGACGGCTGGTTCGTCATCCCCGGCGTCCTCGAGGACGGCGCCGCGGTCGACGTCTACGGCCACAGCGAGGCGCCGGTCTCGTGGGAGAGGCCGGCGCGGGTCTCGGACACCTACCGCAGCCCGCGCTGGCGGAAGTACCTACTCTTCCTGCGCCGGCCGCGGAACGTGAGCTACCGCGAATACTACGCGCGTTACCTCTGTCGCGACTGGAACGCCGGCCGCGTTCCCGGACGCGCGCTCAGGAGCCTCGAGATCTTCTTCATGGAGGAGCTGAGCGCTCCGCCGGGCACGGTTCCCGAGGTGCGGAAGGTCGCGTTGTGGCACCAAGACTGTAGGTCGTGAGCGATCGGACTCGGTAGCGCGTCCGGCGGGGGGCCGGTATCTACGGGGCGCATGCTCGTTGCCGATGCGACCGCGCTGGATCTCGAGCCCGTGCTCGCCGAGCTTGCGACGCGCGGCTACGCGCGACTCGGGCGCGTGCTCTCCGCTGACGGTCTCGCCGCGCTCGGCACGCGGGTCGACGATCTGATGCACGAGCGCGTGCGACACGACGGGCTCTTCTTCCAACGCGACTCGGCGACCGGACGGTACGAGGATCTGGTGTTCGCCAAGGGGTGGCAGGGGCCGTCGCCGGAGTACCGCAAGATCGAGAAGCTCGAGCGTGATCCGTTGTTCCACGCGTGGATGACCAACGCGCTCTTCGAACGCATCGCGCGACGGTTGATCGCGGGGCCGATCGCGCTCTATCGGGCCGTGCTCTTCACCAAGAGCGCACGCGGCGGGACCGCGCTGCCGTGGCATCAGGACGGCGGCCGCTTTTGGGGCCTCGATCGAGCCCCCGAGCTGCAGATCTGGACGGCGCTCGACGATTGCCCGACCGAGGCGGGTTGTGTCGAGGTGGTCGACGGGAGCCACCGAGCGGGCCTCGCCACGATCGAGGGCGGCGTCATCGCGGAGGCCGTCTTGCGCGCCGCGGACGCCGAGCGGCGCGCCGTCGCGGTCCCGGCGCGCGCCGGCGAGGCGCTGTTGATTCACAACCACGTCTGGCACCGGTCCGGGGTCAATCGGACCGGACGGCGCCGCAGCGCGATCTCGTTCTGCTACATGAGCGCGGCGACGCGGTGCCTGCGCACGAGGCGGGCGCCGCGCACGTTCCTGCGCCTCTTCGACTGACGTTCCATGACCAGCTCTCCGCACCCGCACGTCTCACCGCCGCCGCCCTCGGTCGCTCCGCGTCGCCTGCGCGACTGGCTCGCGGTCTTTCAGTACTCCGCCCGTGCGGTGACGCTGGTGTGGACGACGAGCCGCACGCTCACCATCGCGCTCGCCGGCTTGGCGGTGGCCGCCGGCCTCGCGCCCGGGGCCATCGCCTACGTCGGTCGGTGGCTCGTCGATGCGGTCGTCGCGGCGGCCGCAGGGCACGGGGACGCGAGCCTCGTGCTCCGCTACGTCGCCATCGAGGCTGCCTTGGTGGTGGCGCTGGCCGCCGTCCAACGGGCGACGTCCATGGCGCAGTCGCTCCTCCGCGCCCAGCTCGGCCATCGCGTCAACGTGTTGATCCTCGAAAAGGCGCTGACGCTCGAGCTCCGACACTTCGAGGACAGCGAGCTCTACGACCAGATGACGCGCGCGCGCCGGGAGGCCTCGAGCCGGCCGCTCAGCCTCGTCATGAGCACGTTCGGGTTGGGGCAAAATGCGATCGCGCTCGCGACCTATGGTGCGCTGCTGGTGTCGTTCTCGCCGCTCGCGGTCGTGTTGCTGGCGGCCGCCGCGATTCCGTCGTTCGTGGTCGAGAGCCGATTCTCGGGGGAGGCCTTCCGCCTCTTTCGCTGGCGCACCCCCGAGACCCGCCAGCAGACGTATCTGGAGTCGGTCATCGCCCGCGAGGACAACGCCAAGGAGGTCATGCTCTTCGGGCTCGGCCGGCCGTTACTCGACCGCTACGACCAGATCTTCCGCCGTCTCTACGACGACGATCGCAGGCTCACCATGCGCCGCGGCGTGTGGGGTTTCGGGCTCGGTCTCCTGTCGACCGCGGCGTTCTACGCCACCTATGCGTGGATCGCGCTCGCCGCCGTGCGCGGCGCCATCACGCTCGGTGGCATGACCATGTATGTGCTCGTGTTCAAGCAGGGGCAGGCCGCGCTGAGCGCGTCGCTCGCCGCGATCGGCGGCATGTACGAGGACAACCTCTACCTCTCGAACCTCTACGAGTTTCTCGAGACCGTGGTCACGCCGCCGACCGGCACCCGCACCGCCGGGAGCGCGCCGGGGGACGGCCTGCGATTCGAGGCAGTGGCCTTCACCTATCCGGGAAGCGAGCGGCCGGCGCTCTCCGGGGTGTCGTTTCATCTGCCGCCGGGACGGAAGCTCGCGTTGGTCGGCGAGAACGGCTCGGGCAAGACGACGCTGATCAAGCTCCTGACGCGGCTCTACGAGCCGACCGGCGGCCGCATCACCCTCGACGGCACCGACCTCCGCGACTGGGACATCGGGGCCCTCCGACGTCGGGTCGGCGTCATCTTCCAGGACTTCGTGCGCTACCAGTTCATCGTCGGCGAGAACATCGGGGTCGGCGACGTCGACGACTGGCGCGACGAGCGGCGCTGGCAACGGGCCGCCGAGCTCGGCATGGCGGCGCCGTTCATCGCCGAGCTGGCGCGCGGCTACCGGACCCAGCTCGGGCGGTGGTTCCAGGGCGGCCGCGAGCTGTCGGGAGGCCAGTGGCAGAGGATCGCGCTGTCGCGGGCCTTCATGCGCGCGGGCGCCGACATCCTGGTGCTCGACGAGCCGACGGCGGCGATGGACGCCGCGGCGGAGGTCGGCATCTTCGATCACTTCCGTGAGGTCACGAAGGACCAGATGGCGATTCTCATCTCACATCGCTTCTCGACGGTGCGGATGGCCGACCACATCGTGGTGCTGTCCGAGGGGAGGGTGGCCGAAGAGGGTAGCCACGAGCAACTGATGGCGAACGGCGGCCCGTACTCCCGCCTGTTCACTCTGCAAGCGGCCGGGTATCGCTGAGCTCGTGCCGGGGAGCTCCCTGGGTCCCGGACGGGCAAAGCCCGTCCGGGCTCGGAAGAGCCGCTATTCCGTCTCGATTGTACGCGTACGCTCCGTCACCGTACCGCCGGACCCGTAGGTGGTCGTCGTGCGCTCTTGTACGGTCGGCGGCGGGACCTCCTGAACGGTGGTGCGGCGCTCCACGACGACCGGCGCGGGCACCGTCTGCACGGTCTCCTTGCGAACGACCGTGCGCGTCTCGTGACCGCAGCCTGCGATGATGCCGCCGGCAATCAACGTGATCGCCGCGGCGCGAATGGTCTTTTGCATGTGTCCCTCCGTTTCCAATCGAATCGAAGGGAGCGAGATGCATGCCAGGCGCGGTTTCGATTGGCTTCCGGCGGTTTGCGTGTGCGGAGCTGCGCGGTCGGTGTAAGAGTTGCGGGGGTCGTTTGTAGGCGGGGGCGGTGTCGGGCACACGACATGCGCCACGCGATGTTGACAACGGCAGCGCGTCCGCCTAGCTCTGGCGCGACCGTCGCGACTGGCGCTCACGTGGAACCGACCACGGGGAAGCGACGGTGTCCCGAGCCGCGCGCCTGGGCATGAAGACACTCCGCAACGGGAGGCGCACATGTCCGACGGCTCGTTCCTCGATCGTTACCTGCAAGCGAAGATCCCTGGCTACGTTCCCGGCCGTCTCTCGACCGAGACCGTCGCATTCGCGGCCGCGCTCGACTGCGTCGCCCGCGAACGGCCCGCGATCGCCGCGGCGATCGTCGACGAGCTTCGCGACCAGCGCCGCACGCTCAAGCTGATCGCCAGCGAGAACTTCGCCTCGCCGGCGACCTTACTCGCGATGGGGAACTGGCTCTCGGACAAGTACGCCGAGGGCTCGCCCGGTCACCGCTTCTACGCCGGCTGCGACAACGTCGACCGCATCGAGCGCGAAACGGCCGAGCTGGCGCGGACGCTCTTCGGCGCCGATCACGCCTACGTGCAGCCGCACAGCGGGATCGACGCCAACCTGGTCGCGTTCTGGAGCGTGCTCACCGCGCGCGTGGAGAATCCCGCCCTCGAGCGGCTCGGCGCCAAGACCCCCGGCGAGCTCTCCGCCGCCGACTGGGAGACGCTCCGCCGCGAGCTCGGCGATCAGAAGATGATGGGCATGGCGCTCGACGCCGGCGGGCACCTGACGCACGGCTTCCGCCCGAACGTCTCCGGGAAGCTCTTCCGCTACTGCAGCTACACGGTCGACCCCGCCACTTGCCGCCTCGACTACGATGCGGTGCGGGCGCGAGCCCGGGAGGAGCGGCCGCTCCTGATCGTCGCCGGCTACAGCTCCTATCCGCGGCGCATCAACTTCCGCGTCTTCCGCGAGATCGCCGACGAGGTCGGCGCCGTCCTGATGGTCGACATGGCGCACTTCGCCGGGCTCGTCGCCGGTCGGGTGTTCGTCGGCGACGAGGATCCGGTCGCGCATGCGCACCTCGTCACCACCACCACCCACAAGACCCTGCGCGGCCCGCGCGGCGGTCTCGTGCTCTGCCAGGCGGCGCTCGCCGAGACCATCGATCGCGGCTGTCCGCTCGTGCTCGGCGGGCCGCTGCCGCACGTGATGGCGGCGAAGGCGGTGGCCTTGCACGAGGCTTCGCAGCCCGAGTTCCGAGTCTATGCGCAACGGATCGTCGACAACGCCCGCGTCCTCGCCGAGACGCTGGTCGCAAGCGGCGCCGCGCCGGTGACGGGCGGCACCGACAACCATCTGATCCTGCTCGACGTCCGACCCTACGGCCTGAACGGCCGCCAGGCCGAGGCCGCGCTCCGCGCCGCCGACCTCACCCTCAACCGCAATGTGATCCCGAACGATCCCAACGGCGCCTGGTACACGAGCGGACTCCGCCTCGGCACCCCCGCGATGACGAGCCTCGGCATGGGCCCCGACGAGATGAAGGAGATCGCCGCCATCCTCCACGCGGTGCTCGCCGCCACCAAGGCCGGCCGGAAAAAGGACGGCGACCCGTCCCAGGTCAATTTCGAGACCGACCCGAAGGTCGTCGCGAAGGCGCGCGCCCGCGTCGCCGACCTGCTGACGCGCCACCCGCTCTATCCCGAGATCGCCCTCGACTGAGGGCGATGCGCGCCGGCATCGCATTTTGCGATTGACAGCGGACGTCGCTTCGTTCGATGGTCCCGCCCACTCCGCATTCGCAGAGGACCCCATGCCCGCTCGCCTTTCGCTGCTTTCGCTGCTGCTGGTGATCACGTCCGCGGTTGTCCTCGGGACGCCGGACGTGTCCGACGCCGATTTCCCAGTCGAAGTGCGCCAGCCCGACGCCGGCGCGGAGCATCATCCGGTGTTCGGTGCCGTCTACGCGCCGTGCGTCTCGCCCAACACCGTGACGCGCGATGGCCTTCCGGCCTGTGTGCCCGCCGTCCGCTCGACCTGCGTGGTTCGGAGCTTCGACGTCGACGTCACCGGGCGCATCGAGTACGAGCCGTGGGTGCAGATCCTGCTCGACACCTTTCTCAGCGGCGGTTCGGAGGAGTGCCGGACCGGTGAATACTCGCTCGACGTCGGGCTGCGGACGACCCTGGTCGGCCGGCTCTCGGGCGACCCGAACTGCAGCAGCGGGCAGTGCACGATCCAGGACACCGTGGCACGCGCCAGCTTTCGGCCGCGGAGCTCCGTCCAGGAGCGCACGCTCGATTTTCCGTTGATCGATCCGATCGATCCGACCTACGAGATCATGGGGATGACGCTCGTCGCCCCCGACGGTCTGCCGTTGTTCGGCACCGTTGGTCTCGTCGGCAACCTGACCCCGTCATATCAGGCGTGCACCTCGCCCGAGCCGATCGGCTCGGGCGACGGCTGCGATCTCGTTCCCAGGGCGGCGGGGTGCGACTTCGAGACGGGGTCGCTCACGTGGATGGGAGCCGGCGTCCACGCGACCCTCCGCGACCTCTCGGGCGCGTCGCCGCTCTGCACCACCGGCCTCTATCGCTTCGAGGGCACCGTGCGTTCCACGCAGAACACCTGCGGCACCATTGCCCAGCCCGAGCTCTGCACGCTGGCCGATCGCACGCTCGCGACCACGCTCACCGCGAACGGAAAGGATCTCGATAGCGACGGTTTCCTGGGGCTCGGCCAGGACGTCGCGACCGAGCTGCTTGCCGGTCGCGTGATCGATCCTACCGGCGCCCCGATCGCGGCGGTCGGCGTCACCGGCATCCGCGCCCTCGTGGAGCCGCGGATCGAGATCAAGAACGGGCAGCTCCGGCTCCGCGCCGTCGTTCCCATGGATGTTCCGGTCGACGGGCAGGATCGCTTTCTCGATCCCACTCTCGCCGGCGGCATGACGGTTCACATCGCAGGTCCAGACGGCCCCCTCTACGCCGTCACCATCCCGCCTGCGGTCTGGCAGCTCCAGCCCCCGATCGGGTCGCGCTTCGGCTACCGCGATCCCGACGGCATGCTCGCCGGTGTCCGCAAGGCGACCCTGAAGCGGGTGAAGAAGGTCGCGACCGGGGGCGCCGGCTACAAGCTCGACCTGCTCGCGCGCGGCGTCGACTTGGTCGGGCACGACGTCTCGGGTCTCACCGTGAACGTGGTGGTCGCGCGACCGACATCAGCCACCCCGCACCGGTCGCAGGCCCACCGCACCTGCGTCCTGAAGGGCGCCAAGCTCGGCTGTAAGTAGAGCCGCCGCGGCGTGGCCGCGGCGGCGCGAAGGGGGAGAGATCCCCCTTGTGAGCTAGTCCTGCGGCTGCGGTTCGCCGTAGATGAAGTCGTCCATCACCGCGACGTCGACGTCGCCGAAGTCATCGGGTCCGAGGGCGGAGTTGCCGTACTCGATCCGCACCCGCGCGACGACGGCGGCGTCGAAGACCACGCCCAGGAACGAGAGCCCCTCGGGGTTGGTCGGGACGAAGTACTTGCCGAGCGAGACGCCGTCCTCGGCGAAGAGCTCGAACGAGCTGCCGGTCTCGTCGACGTCGGTATAGACGGCGCCGAACCCGCGCGTCAGCGCCGGCACGTCCGGGTGGCCGGCCTCGTAGAACGTCACGTCGACGATGTTGCTGCCGATCGGCGAGAACAGGCGCTCCTCGCTGAAGGTGCCGAACTCGGGGGGGTACGAGGCATTGATGTGACCGAAGCGCACCGGCGTGTTGGTCGGATTGCTCGCGTCGGCGCTCACCTGCACGCCGTCGCCCGGCGTCGTGAGGCGGAGACCGCGGGCGAGCGGCTCGCTCCGGGCGTTGAAGAAGTCGGGCGAGAGGAAGCCGGGCGCCGCGTCCTCGTCGGGGACCGAGTCCCAGTCGACCTCGCGCCGGCCGGTTTGGCCGCGCTCGGGGACGCCGCCGTTGTCGCGTCCGAGGAGGGTGCGGAACTCCTCCACCACCTCGGGGACCTCGGTTTCTCTTCCCGAGAGGATCGTCGGGTCGCGGTGGTCGTCGTCACCCCCGCTGCTGCTCCCATCGCAGCCGTAAACGCCGAGAGCAACCAGGATCGCCGAAAGTACGAGCCAGCGCCGCGTGTGTCCCATCACCTCACCCCCGTACAGCGATTTGCGCGTCCCCTACCTCGAAAGACGCCCAGAAATCAATTTCCAACGTCCTGGCACGCTGCATTGTGACAGAGCGGAGCGGTTGCTACAGCACCCATTTTGGGAGGTCTCACCTGATGAAGATCGACGGCGGTTGTTACTGCAAGGCGGTCCGCTATTCGGCCGAGGGCGACCCGATGTTCTCCGGGCAGTGTCATTGTCGCGAATGCCAGTACATCTCGGGCGGCCATCCGAACCTCGTGATGGGCATGCCCGAGAGCGGCTTCGGCTACTCCAAGGGCAAGCCCAAGGGCTTCCGGCGCGCCGACCTCGGCGACGGTGCGGTCACTCGCGAGTTCTGCGGCGAGTGCGGCACGCACATCGCGACCCGCACGCCGGCCCTCCCGGGTGCCGTGCTGCTGAAGATCGGCACCTTCGACGATCCCAGCATCTTCAAGGGTCCCCAGATGGTGATCTACACCATCGACAAGCAGAGCTTTCATCACATTCCCGAGGGCGTACCCACCTTCGAGCGCGTGCCGGGACGCTAGCGCGCCGGCTTGCATCGACGTCCACTGCTCGAGGCGATCGCCCACTACGCCGCGCGCTTCCCCGGCGAGTCGGCGGTCGCCGACCGCTTCGCGGCCTTCGTGGCGGCGCACCCGGATTGCTTCGAGCGCGCCTGCGTCCCCGGTCACGTCACCGGCTCTGCCTGGGTCGTGTCGCACGATCACGCGCGGTTCCTCCTCACCCACCACCGGAAGCTCGGGCGCTGGCTGCAACTCGGCGGCCACGCCGACGGCGATCCCGATCCGGCGCGTGTCGCGCTCCGCGAGGCGCGCGAGGAGTCGGGCATCGCGGGCCTCGCGCTGGCGCCCGTCGACGGCGCGGTGCAGCCCCTGGATCTCGACGCCCACGAGATCCCGGCGCGCGGCGCCGAACCGGCGCACGTCCATTACGACGTGCGCTACCTCGTCGTCGCACCGGAAGACGCGGTGCTCGCGCTCAGCGACGAGTCGCTCGATCTCCGCTGGTTCCCGTCCGACCGTCCGCTCGCGGTCCCGAGCGACGAGAGCGTGGCCCGACTGTTGGCGAAGGCGCGCCGCGTTTCTGCGGCTGGCGGCGAATGATACGGTCGCGACGATGGTCGCGAAGCCCGAGATCCTCGCCCCCGCCGGCGATCTCGACGCCCTGAAGGCCGCGCTCGCGGCCGGTGCCGACGCGGTCTACTTCGGGCTCCGCGAGGGCTTCAACGCGCGGGCGCGGACCGGCAACTTCGCGCTCGCCGATCTCGCCGCGACCGTGGCGCGCAGCCACCGCGCGGGCGCCAAGGCGCACCTCGCGCTCAACACGCTCGTCTTCGAGCCCGAGCTGCCCGTCGTCGAGCACGTGATCCGTCACGCGGCGGAATGCGGGGTCGACGCGCTGATCGTGCAGGATCCCGCGGTCGCGGTGCTGGCGCGGGCGCTCTGTCCCGAGCTCGCGGTGCACGCGAGCACCCAGATGACGGTATCGAGCGCCGAGGGGGCGGCGTTCGCCGCGAGCCTCGGCGCCGTGCGCGTCGTCGTGCCGCGCGAGCTCTCGGTCGCCGAGATCCGCCGCCTCGCGGAGGCGTCTCCGCTCGAGCTCGAGGTCTTCATCCATGGCGCGCTCTGTGTCGCCTGGTCGGGGCAGTGTCTCACCTCGGCGGCGTGGGGTGGCCGCTCGGCGAACCGGGGACAGTGCGCGCAGGCGTGTCGGCTACCCTACGACCTGGTGCTCGACGGCGAGCTGCGCGGGCTCGGCGACCTCGCCTATCTGCTCTCGCCCAAGGATCTCGCCGGGCTCCGGGCGGTCGAGGTCCTGATCGACGCCGGCGTCCGTGCCCTCAAGATCGAGGGACGACAGAAGAGCGCGGCCTACGTCGGGACGGCGACGGCGACGTATCGGCACTGGGTCGACGCGGCGGCGTCGCCCGGCGGCGCGTCCGCGGGCGCCGTCGCGCACGCGCAGGAAGACCTGCTGCGGACGAGCCTCGTCTACAGCCGCGGCTTCGGCGACGGGTTCCTCGGCGGCTCGGATCATCAGACGCTCGTCGAGGGCCGTTTCCCGAAGCATCGCGGCATCCTGCTCGGCACCGTGGTGCGCGTCGCCCGTGATGCCGTCGTCGTCGCCTCCGACCGCGACGGCCGCCCGTGGACCGGCGGTCGTGCCGCCGAGCGTCCGGCGCAGGCGGCGCTCGGCACGCCGGCGGCGGCGCTCCGCGGCCTCGGCGGGGCCGCCGACGCCAGCAGCGGCCCGCGCCCCGCCGCGCTCGAGCCGCGCGCCGGCATGGGGATCGTCTTCGACGCCGGCCATCCCGAGGACGCGGACGAGCCCGGCGGGCCGATCTTCGCCGTCGAGGCCGCCGCGGGCGGCTGGACGCTGCGCTTCGGCCGCCCGGGCCCGGACCTCGGGCGGGTCGCGCCGGGACAGCTCGTGTGGATCACGAGCGACCCGCTGACCGCACGCGACACCGCCGACGTGCTCGCGGCCGACGAGCCCGCGGGACGGATCGCGGTCGCGCTCGCGGTGCGCGGTCGTGCCGGCGAGCCGCTCCACGTGCTGGCGCGGGCGGGAAGCGCGCGCGCCGAGGCGGCGAGCGTCTCGCCGCTCGCGGACGCCGCGGGCGGCGGCCTCGGCGTCGAGATCCTGCGCGCCAAGCTCGGCGCCTTCGGCGGCACGCCGTTTCGGCTCGCCGAGCTCGACGCGGGGGCACTCGGGGCGGGACTGCGCCTCCCGGTGTCGGAGCTGAAGGCGATCCGGCGCGCGCTGGTCGCCGCGCTCACCGACGCGATCGAGCGCGGCCCCGCGCGCGCGATCGCCGCCGCGTCGCTCGTGCCGCGGCTCCGCGCCGCCGGCCGGACGCTCCGGCCGGGGCGCTGGCGGGCGCCCGCCGAGCCGACGCTGATCACGCTCTGCCGCACCATGGAGCAGCTCGAGGCCGTGATCGCGAGCGGCGGGCGTGAGGTCGAGCTCGACTGGATGGAGCTCGTGGGTCTCGGCGCCGCCGTCGCCCGGGCGCGCGCCGCCGGTCTCACGGTGACGCTCGCGACCGTCCGGGTGCAGAAGCCGGGCGAGGAGGGCTACGACCGCCGCCTCGCCGCGCTGGCGCCCGACGCCCTGCTGGTGCGCCATTGGGGCGCGCTCGTGCATTTCCAGGGTCTCGGCGACGGCCCCTCGCGGCCGCTCCTGCACGGCGACTTCTCGCTGAACGTCACCAACTCGATCACCGCCGCCGAGCTCTTCGAGCGCGGCCTCGACACGCTCACCGTCTCGCACGACCTGGACCGCGAGCAGCTGCTGGCGCTCGTGGAGGCCGCGCCCGCCGAGCGCCTCACGGTCGTGCTGCACCACCGCATCGCCACCTTCCACACCGAGCACTGCGTCTACGCGCATCTGCTCTCGGAGGGCCGCGATTACCGCACCTGCGGGCGGCCGTGCGAGCGCCACGAGATCGGGCTCCGCGACCGCACCGGCCGCACCCATCCCGTGATCGTCGACGTCGGCTGCCGCAACACCGTCTTCAACGCCGAGGTGCAGTCGGCGGCGGAGCTGGCGCCGGATCTCGTCGCGCGCGGCGTGCGGCGCTTCCGTATCGAGCTGGTGCGCGAGTCGCGCGCCGAGGCGGGACGCGTGCTCGCCGCCTACGGCGACCTGCTCGCGGGCCGGAGCTCGCCCGCGACGGCGGCCGCGCGCGCCGGCGCGCGCGCCCACCTCGGCGTCTCGACCACCCCGATGGCCGTCATGCGCTGACGGCCAACTGTGTCGATTCGGAGCAGCTATTCGCGTCGGCGCGCGTCAGGCCGCTCCTCGTCAATTGACAGTTCGACGATCACCATGGGACGACGCGAGTCGAATGGAGATGCCAAGCGCTCTCGGGACCGTCGCCAACGACCAGCAACGATGGTCGCTGACCGCAAACCAGTTGAAACAGAGCCTCGTCCGATGGCGAATGACGGTGCTGATATTGGCGGTGGTGGGCGCGGTGTTCGGGACCCTGGCCGCGCACACCGAAGCCCCCGTCATCGGGTACGTCGGCGCTGCGGCGATGGCGATCATCGCCGTGATCCAGCAAGCGCGGCTGGGGCAGGAGCGGACGCATGCATGGATCATCGCGCGCGCGGCATCCGAAGCCTTGAAGCGTGAGATGTTCCTGTACCGGGCCAGAGCAGGAACATATTCCGGCGCCCGCCCGCTGGATGTGCTCATCGATCGTCGGGATGCGATCATCGGCAGCGCGAAGGCCGCCGAAGAGTTCACCGTCGATCCCCCGCGGGAGGTGGAGCCGCCACCCGACACGATCGAGGCGGAGGCGTACCTCGCCGAGCGCGTCAACGACCAGATCAAATGGTTCCGCGGCAAAGCGACCACGTTTGCCGGCGCGCAGCGTCGTTTCGGGAGCATCGAATTCGGGCTCGCGGTCGCCGCGGCGATTCTCGGCGTCGTCCTCACGAACACCGGCGCGAACGAGGGCTGGTTGGCGGTGATCACCACCATCGTGGCCGCCGTCGGCTCGCACGTCCAAGCGCAGCGGTACAGTCAGCTCGTCGTGACCTATCGTGCGACCGCCAGCCGATTGGAGAGCATCAGAGACCGATGTCGCACCGCTGGCGCCACGCTGGCAAAGCTCGTCGAGCTCTGTGAGGCCGCGCTCCAGGAAGAGAACCAGGGGTGGATCGTCGGCCTGAGCGCGGCGAAGGTCACCGAGCCCGGCGCGCACGGCGATCCAGCGTAGTCCCGGGTGGGTCAGTTTGATTTCGGGAGCAGCGCCCTCAAGGGGTCGCGCCCCGAGACCGCCCAGTAGATACGGCGCGCTCCGAAGACGACGCCGGACACCAGGATCACGACCAGCAGCCACGACATGTCGCCGTGATGAGAGAGCAGGAAGTAGGGTGGGACCGCGATAAGGAAAAGGCCCGTGGCGCCGTGAAGAACACGTTGTAGGGTGGTCACTGGTCAGCCTCCTGGGTCTTCGTGTCGGCGTCGATCGCCGTCCAAACCGTGCGATTTCCGCATCGAAAGGCGAGCAAATCAGCCCTACGCTTCCGAGCTCTACTTTTCGGAAGCCCCACTGCGGACCTTAGATCACATCGCGGTCCTGACGCAGCTTGAGCAGGAAATGAAACAGCCTAGCGCTTCGCCCAGCGCGCCGCCGCAGCCTTCTTAGCGATCGCCGACCGCTCATTGTTTGTAAGCGCCGCGCGCCTTGTCAGGCATCGGCGGTCATTCCGTCCACGTCAGGGGCAGATACAGCCAGGCGTAGAGGAACCCGACCCCGAGACTGACCACGACGGTCGCCATGCCCGCCCACGTCGCGCATGCGAGCGCGAGCCATGGCTTGTGGTCGAGATCGCGCCAGCGACGGTGCCCCGGCATGGCCGAAGAGTAGCGAAGCGCGCTCGATCGGGAAAGCGCGCCGCTTCAGGCGCCGGAATCAAACCGACCCACTACCCGCGGGCCGTCCGTGCTGGACTCAGTCGAAATCGAGACATAAGAACCGACGGCTCTGTGATGGACGCGGGCCAACTCGATCAGCTGCGCATCGACCGATCGCGCGCCCGTGCCCCGGATGCGTGGTCGCGGCGGGCGCTCCTGCTCGGTAGCGCGGTCGTGCTGGTCGCGGGCGCGGTCTGGTGGCTCGCCGCCCGCGCCGCCGCCGTCGAGGTCGAGACCGCGCTCGTGCGCGAGGCGGCGGGGGCGAGCGGCGGCGCGTCCGTCCTCGACGCCTCCGGCTACGTGGTGGCGCGGCGCCAGGCGACGGTCGCCTCGAAGATCACGGGCCGGCTCACCGAGGTCGCGATCGAGGAGGGCATGAGCGTCACGGAAGGGCAGATCCTGGCCCGCCTCGACGACGCCAACGCCGTGCGCGCCCTCGAGCTCGCCGCGGCTCGGCTGGCGGCCGCCAAGAGCGCGCTCACCGAGACCGAGGTCCGGCTGCACGAGGCCGATCTCAAGCTGCGGCGCGTCCGCGAGCTCGGACGGACGGGGGTCGAGAGCCAGCAGGCGCTCGACGAGGCGGTGGCGGCGCACGACTCCCTGGCGGCGCGCCTGAACGCGGCCCACGCCGACGTCGAGGTCGCCGAGCGCGAGGCCGCGGTCCGGCGCCAGGACCTCGAGGACACGCTCATCCGCGCCCCCTTCGACGGCGTCGCGGTCTCGAAGGACGCGCAGCCGGGCGAGATCGTGTCGCCGGTCTCCGCCGGCGGCGGCTTCACGCGCACCGGCGTCACCACCATCGTCGACATGCGCTCGCTCGAGATCGAGGTGGACGTCAACGAGTCGTTCATCCAGCGCGTTCGCCCCGAGCAGCAGGTGATCGCGACCCTCGACGCTTATCCCGACTGGAAGATCCCCGCGCGCGTGATCACGACCGTGCCGGCGGCCGACCGCCAGAAGGCGACCGTCAAGGTACGGATCGCCTTCGACCAGCTCGGCGATCCGCGTATTCTCTCCGACATGGGGGTCAAGGTGGCGTTCCAGGCCGAGGCGCCGGCCGCGGCGGCGCGCTCGCGTCTGCTGGTGGCCAAGCGCGCGCTCCAGAAGAGCGGCGACGCCAGCGTGGTCTACGTCTTGCGCGACGATACGCGTCGAGCGCCGCGCCGTCTCGGTCGGCGGCACGAGCGGCGACGACGTCGAGGTGCTGTCGGGCCTCCGCGCCGGCGACCGCGTCGTGCTGGACCCGCCGGCGGAGCTGGCCGACGGCAGCCGGGTACGAGCCCGCGACGAGGGTCGAGGATGAGCGACGCACTGGTGCAGGTGAGCGACGTCCACAAGATCTACAGCCGCGGCGGCGAGCGGATCGACGTCCTGAAGGGCCTCGACCTCGAGGTCGCCGCCGGCGACTTCCTGGCCCTCATGGGCCCGTCGGGCTCGGGGAAGAGCACGCTCCTGAACCTGATCGGTGGCCTCGACACGCCGACCTAGGGTCGCGTCACGGTCGGCGGGCACGAGCTCTCGCGCGCGTCGTCGCGCGAGCTCGCGGCCTGGCGCGCGGAGCACGTCGGCTTCGTCTTCCAGTTCTACAACCTGCTCCCGGTGCTGACCGCGGCGCGGAACGTCGAGCTGCCGCTGCTGCTCACCAATCTCTCGCGCGCCGAGCGCAAGCAGCACGTCGATGCGGCGCTCAAGCTGGTCGGTCTCGCCGACCGCGCCGATCATTACCCGTCGCAGCTCTCGGGCGGCCAGGAGCAGCGCATCGGCATCGCCCGCGCCATCATCAACGACCCGACGCTGCTCCTCTGCGACGAGCCGACCGGCGACCTCGACCGCTCGACCGCGAGCGAGATCCTCGACCTCCTGGCGGCGCTGAACCAGCAGCAGGGCAAGACCGTGATCATGGTGACGCACGACCCGCTCGCGGCCGAGCGGGCGCGGCGGGTGCTGCACCTCGACAAGGGCCAGCTGGTGGCGGAGGCGGCGTGAAATACCTCCCGCTACTGTGGCGGAACCTCTTGCGCCGGAAGGTCCGCACCACCTTCACGTTCCTCTCGATCGTGGTCGCGTTCTTTCTCTTCGGGCTCCTGGCCGGCGTGCAGAACAGCTTCGACGCCGGCATCGAGATCGCGGGCGCCAACCGCCTCCTCACGATCCACAAGGTCTCGATCATCCAGATGCTGCCGTATCGCTACCTGGCGCAGATCTCCTCCACGCCCGGGGTCTCGCTTCGCCACCCACATGACGTGGTTCGGCGGCATCTATCAGGACCCGAAGAACTTCTTCGCGACCATGGCGGTCGACCCCGAGTCGCTGCTGCGCGTCTACCCGGAGTTCAAGGTCGGCGACGCCGAGCGCGAGCGCTGGATCGCGACCCGCACCGGTGCCATCGCCGGCCGCAAGGTCGCCGAGCGCTTCGGCTGGAAGGTGGGCGACCGGATTCCCTTGAAGGCGACCTTCTGGCGCCCCAAGGACGGGAAGTCCGACACCTTCGAGTTCGACCTGGTCGGTCTCTACGAGGGCACCACCCAGAGCGTCGACGAGACGCAGTTCTTCTTCCACTACAAATATCTGATGGAGCGGACCGGCGACCCCGGTATCGTCGGCTGGTTCACCATCGAGGTCGCCGACCCCGATCGCGCCGATCAGGTGGCCGAGGCCATCGACCGCCAGTTCGCCAACTCGCCCGCCGAGACCAAGACCGCGACCGAGAAGGCCTTCGTGCAATCCTTCGCCAAGCAGGTCGGCAACACCGGCGCGCTGCTCGGCGCGATCGCGGTGATCGTCTTCTTCGTGATCCTCCTGATCGCCGGCAACACCATGGCGCAAGTCGGTGCGCGAGCGGACCAACGAGCTCGGCGTGATGAAGACGCTCGGCTTCACCGACGCGCGCGTCATGGGGCTCGTGCTCGGCGAGTCGATGCTGCTGGCCGGGCTCGGCGGCCTGACCGGCCTCGCGCTGATCACGCTGGCGGCGCCCGCCTTCGGGAAGATGTTCGAGACCTTTCTGCCGATCTTCTTCGTGCCGCCGCGCGCGCTCGGGCAGGGCGTCGTCCTCGCCTTGCTGCTCGGGGTCGCGACCGGCGGCATCCCGGCGTGGTCGGCGCTCCGGCTCTCGGTCGTCGACGCCCTCAGGAGCCGCTGATGAGGGCGTGGCTCAATCAGGTCGTGGCGGTCACGGCGCTGAATCTCAAGAGCGTGCGCCAGCGGCTCGGCTCGTCGCTGGTGGCGGTCGCCGGCTTCGCCGGCGTGGTGGCCGTGTTCGTCGCGGTGCTGTCGATCGCCGAGGGTTTCCGGCGCGTGATGGAGAGCAGCGCCGACACCGGCACCGCGATCGTGCTGCGGGCCGGCAGCGACACCGAGATGTCGAGCACGCTCGACATCGAGCTCACGCGCATCATCAAGGACGCCCCCGGCATCGCGCGCGGCGAGTCCGGAGCCGTCGCGTCGGCCGAGCTCTTGGTGGTGGTGAACGTGCCCAAGCGCGATACCGGCACCGACGCCAACGTGCCGATGCGCGGCATCGAGCCCGCCGGCTACGCCGTCCGCCCGGAGATCACGATCGTGGAGGGGCGGAAGTTTCGCGAGGGCCAGAACGAGATCATCGTCGGCCGCGCCGCCAGCCGGGAGTTCAGCGGCCTCGAGGTCGGCAGCCGCATGCGCTGGGGCGAGAACGAGTGGGAGGTGGTCGGGGTCTTCACCGCCGGCGGCTCGGTCAACGAGTCCGAGATGTGGGCCGACGCGCGCGTGCTGCAGGGCGCCTACCGGCGCGGCACCAGCTACCAGTCCATCTACGCCCGGCTCGCCGATCCCGCCGCGTTCGGGACGTTCAAGGACGCGCTCACGTCCGATCCGCGCCTCGAGGTCGACGTCGTCCGCGAGAGCGAGTTCTACGCCTCGCAGTCGGAGGTGATGCGGTCGCTGATCAACCGGCTCGGCAACACCATCGCGCTCCTGATGGCGGTCGGCGCCACCTTCGGCGCGCTCAACACGATGTACTCCGCGGTCGCGATCCGCACCCGCGAGATCGCCACCCTCCGCGCCCTCGGCTTCCGCGGCGGCGCCGTCCTGGTGTCGGTGATGGTCGAGGCGCTCTTGCTGGCGCTCACCGGCGGGATCGCCGGCGGCCTCGCCGCGTATCTCGTGGCCGACGGCTACCAGACCGCCACCATGAACTTCCAGTCGTTCAGCCAGGTCGCGTTCAGCTTGACGGTGTCGCCCGAGCTGCTCGTGGGCGGGATCGTCTATGCTCTCGCGATGGGCTTCGCGGGCGGGATCTTTCCCGCGGTGAACGCTGTGCGGCTGCCGGTCGCGAGCGGGCTGCGACGGCTGTAGGGCGCGGTGCGGCGGCGGCGTGCTGCTGCGGAAGAACAGAAAGAAAAAAGTAGTTAAGGGGAAGAGCGCGCGGCATCACGGACGTTCGTGATGGCTCCGGCCGCGGTGCCAGTTCCGGCCCGACGTTGCGTTCCGTCGCGTCGGGTTCCTTCGCGTCGCATCACATGAGGTCCGCAACGAGATTCTTGACATCGTTTCTGCCTTAGCATAAGGTAGCCGCAATCAAATGGCTCGTCGACCCTCTCAGCTCAGCTTGTCGCTACCCGCGCCCCGGCGCTGGGGCGGTCGCCGGCCCGGTGCCGGTCGCAAGCCGGGGCCGAATCCGCGCATGCGACACGTGTCGCGGACGCATTTTCCGCGCACCATCCCGGCGCACGTGACGCTGCGTCTCCGGCGGGATTTGCCGTCGCTCCGCACCGTCCGGCTCGTGCACGAGATCGAGCGTACGTTTGCGGCCGGCTGCGAGCGGCCCGGCTTTCGGCTGGTGCAGTACTCGTTGCAGGGGAACCACGCCCACCTGATCGTCGAGGCGCACGACCGAGCAGCGCTCGGCCGCGGGATGATGGCCATCGGGGCGCGGCTGGCGCGGGCGGTGAACCGCGTCGCGAAGCAGACGGGGAGGGTGCTCGCCGATCGCTACCACGTGCGGCTGCTTCCGACGCCGCGCGAGGTGCATGCGGCGCTCCGCTACGTCCTATTGAACGCGCGCCGGCACGCAGCCGCGGCCGTCGAGAAGCTCTCCGGCTCGGCGCGGCTGGATCCGGCGTCGTCGGCGCGGTGGTTCGATGGCTGGAAGCGGGAGAAGCTCAAAGAGGTAGTAAGGGAAGAGGGGGCTGCCGAGCCAGAACGGCCGGCGGTGGCGCGGGCGCGGACGTGGCTTTTGATGGTCGGTTGGCGTCGGTACGGTCTCCTCGACCCCGCCGATGTCCCCGGCCGATAAAGCGGCCGGCGGCCGCACTCATCCTGCCCGCTGCGTTCTCTTCCCCTTACCAACCGGTTTTTGTTTTCATTTGGATTCGCTCACTGCGGCCTTCACCGCGCGCCGGAGTGGCGCCCCCAGCCGCGCCGGGGCGACGCGCTCGACCGTCACCGCGTCGGCGCCGACGAACTCGGCGAGCGAGCGGGCCGCCTCCGCGGTGCCGGTGAGGGCGGCGTCGGGGGAGGGCGGCAGCGCCTCGAAGGTGACGTGTCGCAACTCGAGACGGCGCTCGCTGCGATGGTGCTTGACGTCGACGCGGCCGATCAGCCGGCCGTCGGAGAGGATCGGCAGCGCGTAGTAGCCGAAGCGGCGCTTCGCCGCCGGGGTGTAGACCTCGATCCGGTAGTCGAAGTCGAAGAGGCGACGCGTCCGCTCCCGGTGCCAGAGCAGGGAGTCGAAGGGCGCCAGAAACGTCGTGCCGATGCTCGGCGTGCGACGCGCGGCGGCACGCGCGAGCGCGGGTAGATCGGCGGCGAGCACGAACCAGCGGGTGCGGCTGTCCTCGACCGCGATCTCGACCACCGCGCCGCTCGCGAGCGCGTGCGCGAGCGTCCGCCGGCGTTCCGCGGCGTCGAAGCGCGGGAAGGTGAGGTAGAGGCGGAGGTCGGCCTCGGTTGCGGCGCCCATGGCGGCGAGCGAGGTCGCGAGGTGCCAGCGCCGGAAGTCGTCGGCGGCGAGCGGCGCGGTGGTCGCGAGATCCGGCAGCACGCGCTCCGCCAGGTCGTAGCGCTTCTGGAAGCCGCGGCGCGAGTGCACCAGCGTCCGACCCGACATCCAGAGGTAGTCGAGCGCATGCGCCGCCGGCTTCCAGTTCCACCACCCCGAGGCGCCGTCGCGCGTGCGCGGGGCGGCGAAATCACTGCTCGAGAGCGGACCGCGCTCCGCGATCGCGGCCTCGACCTCGCGCAGCACCCGGCGGTTGGTCTGCAGCCAGGCGGACCAGCCGCGGCTCTTGGTCGAGTAGTCGAGCATGGCGCGGCGCCACGCCGGAAGGTGGTCGATCGAGATCAGGCAGGCGGCGTGCGCCCAGTACTCGAACAGCACGCGGCGACCGTAGACCAGCCGATCGAGCGCGCCGCGGTCGTACACCCCGAAGCGGCTCCACAGCGTGAGGTGATGGGCGCGCTCGACGACGTTGATCGAGTCGAGCTGGATCCCGCCGGTCGCCGCCGCGAGGCGCTTCAGGCTCGTCGCCGTGAGACGGCGGGCGCGCGGGCGATCGAGCTGCTGGCGCTCGAGAAAGAGGGCGGCGACGGCGCGGAGCGGGAAGGTCGACGAGCCCGGCATCATCGCGGAGGCATCGCAGAGTCCGAGCGCAAACGGTAGCTTGCCGGAACGGAGCCCGCGTGGCCGCGCCGCGAGCTTTGCGCCGCGCGGATCGCTGGCGTATACCCGACCGAACCCCGCCGTCCGTCCGGAACCGCCCGGATTGCGACGACTGATCGGCGAACTGCGGAGTTATACGGAGGCGGAGTGGCGCCGAGCTCGATCGCACAGACGTTTCGCGTCATCCTGATCAAACCGTCGCATTACGACGACGACGGCTATTTGATCCAGTGGGCGCGTTCGAGCGTGCCGTCCAACACGATGGCGGTGCTCTACGGCCTGGTCACCGACTGCGCCGAACGGCAAGTTCTCGGCGAGAGCGTGCGAATAGAGGTCTCCGCGTACGACGAGACCAACACCCGCATCCAGCCGCAGCGCATCGTCGAGGCCCTGACGGCGGCGAACGAGCGGGCCGTCGTGCTGCTGATCGGCGTCCAGACCAATCAGTTCCCGCGTGCCGTGGATCTCGCGCTGCAGTTCGGCGACCTCGGCGTGCGGGCCGTGATCGGCGGCTTCCATACCAGCGGCTGCGTGGCGATGTTGCCGACGCTGCCCGCGGACCTCACCGATGCGATGGCGCGCGGCATCTCACTCTACGCGGGTGAGATCGAGGGACGGGTGGACGCGCTTCTCCTCGACGCCTACCACGATCGGCTGCAGCTCCTCTACGATTTCATGAAGGAGGTGCCGGATCTCGAGGGTCGGCCGGTGCCGTACCTTCCCGCCGCGCAGATCCGCCGCATGTCGGGGGCGCGCACCAGCTTCGACGCCGGGCGCGGCTGCCCCTTCCTCTGCAGCTTCTGCACCATCATCAACGTGCAGGGACGAAAGTCGCGCCATCGCAGCCCGGACGACGTCGAGCACATCATCCGCGCCAACCTCGCCCAGGGCATTCACAAGTTCTTCATCACCGACGACAACTTCGCCCGCAACAAGGCGTGGGAGAGCCTGCTCGACCGCATGATCGCCCTCCGCGAGGAGGAAGGCCTCGCCTTCACGGTGACGATCCAGGTCGACACGGTCTGCCACAAGATCGCGCGTTTCATCGAGAAGTGCGGTCGCGCCGGCGTCGACCGCGTCTTCATCGGGCTCGAGAACATCAACCCCGAGGCGCTCGAAGGATCGCGCAAGAAGCAGAACAACATCACCGAGTACCGCGCCATGCTGCAGGCCTGGCACCGCGTCGGCGCGCTCACCTTCGCCGGCTACATCCTCGGCTTTCCGACCGACACCCCGGCGAGCATTCTCCGCGACATCCGCATCATCCAGCGCGAGCTGCCGATCGACCTCCTGGAGTTCTTCATCCTCACGCCGCTTCCGGGCTCGCAGGACCACAAGGAGATGGTCGAGCGCGGCGTGCCGCTCGCCGCCGACATGAACGCCTACGATTCGGCGCACGTGACGGCGCCGCACGCGCAGATGTCGGCAGCGGAATGGGCGGGGATCTATCGGCAGGCGTGGGACGCGTACTACACGCCGGAGCACGTCGAGACCGTCATCCGCCGCGCCGTCTCGTGGGGGTTCAGCACCAACAAGATGAAGTGGATGATGTTGACGTTCCACGCCATGGCGACGATCGAGGGCGTCCACCCGCTCGACAGCGGTCTCTTCCGTCGCAAGTACCGTCGTGAGCGGCGAGCGGGTCTCGAGCGCGAGCACCCCGTGCGCTTCTACGGTCGCTACGCGTGGGAGATCGTGGCGAAGCACGGACGCTTCCTCCGCATGTATCTGCGCTACGAGTGGGCGCGTCGCCGTGCGACGCGCGCCGAGCTCGGCGTCTCGCGCGGCGGGACATCGCGACCGAAACCGTCCAGGTGGCGGAGCTGAACGACCTCGAGCTCTTCACCGTCACCGACGCGGCTCGCTCGGCCGTTCGGAAGGTGCAGGAACGCGCCGAGCGGCGTCGGGCCGTGGCGTAGTCGTCGCTGTCCCTGCCGCACTTGCCGAAGCGTCCGACGGCATTGTGATGACGCGGCGTCATCGCCGTCCTCTGCGACGGTCGCTCCGGCCCGCGTTCCCGTTCGCCTGCCGCCTCCGTCGAGGTGGAACGACCGTTGCTGACGGACTTGACGTCGTCGGTCGGGAGGGTCGGCCATGCGAGGCAAGATCCTGATGCTGTGCTGTGTCGTCGTCGGTGGTCTCGGCGGCGCGCACGTGCGCGAGGCGCAACCGGCGCGCCCGGTCCTGTTCGTCACCCAGGTCCCCGTCGGCGGCTTCACGAGCCTGACCAGCACCTTCGGAAACCACCTCGGAACGCTCGAGAGCGCGCCACGCGGCGGCGATCTCGTGATCCGCTATCCCGACGGGAGCCTCCGCTTTCTGACCCAGGAGGCCGGCTTCGGCGGGAGCGGTATGCAGGGCGCCAACGCCATCGCCGTCCGCGAGCCGTGCGTCCACTGGAGCGGCGACAAGGCCCTGTTCTCCATGATCGTCGGCGCAGCGACCCAGCAGTACCAGGTCAAGACGTATCGCTGGCAGATCTACGAGGTGAGCGGGCTCGCCGCGGGCGGGACCGCGACCATCCGGAAGATCGACCACCAGCCCGCCTACAACAACGTGTCGCCGATCTACGGCACCGACGGCCGCATCCTCTTCACCTCGGACCGGCCGCGCTCGGGCGAGGCCCACCTCCACCCGCAGCGCGACGAGTACGAGTCCGCGCCGACGGTCGCCGGCATCTACGCGCTCGACGAGGCGAGCGGTGATCTCACGCTCATCGAGCACGCGCCGAGCGGCGCCTTCTCGCTCTCGCTCGACTCCTTCGGGCGCGTGATCTTCACCAAGTGGGACCATCTGCAGCGCGACCAGCAGGGCGACGCGCCCGGCGTCGTCGCCACCTACGGGGCCTTCACGTGGGCGAGCGAGGCCGCCAACGCCGCCACCACGACCACCCTCGCCGGCGCCGAGGTCTTCCCCGAGCCGCGCTCGCAGAGCGATCCGGCGTACTCGCCGGCACTCTCGCGCCACACCTTCAACCAGTTCTTTCCGTGGGAGATCAATCAGGACGGCACGGCCGAGGAGACGCTGAACCACGTCGGCCGTCACGAGCTCGGCGGCACCTACACCGACGGCAGCATCGTCGCCGATCCCAACCTCACCTACTACGTGAGCCCGAGCCTGCACGCGAACGAGCTCCGGATCGGCGGCGACGGCGGCCTCTTCCACCTGCGCGAGGATCCGTCGCACGCCGGCGAGTTCCTCGCCGTTCACGCGCCGGAGTTCGGCACCGCGACCGGCGGCACCCTCATGCGGCTCACCGGGGCGCCTTCGATCAACGCCGACGACATGGTGCTCACGGCCGTCACGCCCACCAGCGCCGACGCCCAGGTACCGCAGCAGACCGGCTACTTCCGGAACCCGCTGCCGATGTCGGACGGCACGCTGGTCGCCGTGCACACGGCCGCGACCGGGGGCCTCACCAACCTCGGCTCGACCCAGGCGCCCAACTGGTCGTACCAATACCGGCTGAAGCGGCTGACACTGCAGGGCGGCTTCTACGCGCCGTCGTCCACTCTCACCGCCGGCATCCAGAAGAGCGTGAGCTGGTGGACGCCCGACGCGCTGGCCTCGTTCAACGGCACGCTCTGGGAGCTCGACCCGGTCGAGGTCGTCGCGCGTCCGGTGCCGGTACCGCGCACCGCCACGTTGCCCGCGATCGAGGCGGCGGTGTTCGCGGAGACCGACGTCGACGTCGAGAGCTTCCGAACCTATCTCCGCCAGCACGAGCTCGCGCTGATCGTCAGCCGGAACGTCACCCAGCGCGACCGCGCCGACCGCCAGCAGCCTTTCAACCTGCGGGTGCCGAACGGGGTGTCGTCGATCGCGACCGGTGGCGCCGCCTACGACGTGACGTTCCTCCAGATCTTCCAGGCCGACGCCGTCCGCGGCTACGGCGGCGTGTCGGATCCGAGCCCGGGCCGGCGCCTGCTGGCGCGGCCGATGCACGGGCCGCACGTCTCGCAAGCGCCCGGCGCGCCCGCGAGCGCCGTCGCCCTCGGGCTCGACGGCTCGATGGCGGCGCTGGTGCCGGCGCGGCGCGCGCTCACCTGGCAGCTCACCGACCCGAACGGCACCGGGGTGGTTCGCGAGCGCAACTGGCTGAGCTTCCAGTCCGGCGAGATCCGCGTCTGTAGCAGCTGCCACGGCGTCAACACCGCGAGCCAGACCGGCGCGGCCGAGCCGACCAACGCACCCGAGGCGCTCCGCGATCTCCTGACGGAGTGGAAGCTCACCAACGGCGAGGGACCGGGCTCGCCGACTCCGACGCCGACCGTGGCGGGCGCCGCGACGCCGACCATGACGCCGCACCCCGGCGCGACGCCGACGCCGCCCGCGAGCGACGCCTGCACGAGCGGCCTCGCCGCCGAGCGGACGCGGCTCCGCGCGGCGCTCGCCACCGGCAAGCTCACCGTCACCGGCTCCGCGGTCGTCCCGCTCCCGTGGGCCGGCGTGAATCCTCCGCTGCACGGCGTGCGCGTGACGCTCGACGGCGTCTTCGACCTCGCCGTTCCCGGCGGCGCCGGCTGGACGACCAACAAGAAGGGCACGCGCTGGCGTTTCGACGACCCGAGCGGGACGCACGGCGGGATCCGGCGCATCGACCTCGTCGACCGCTCGGCGCGCACGCCCGGTCTCCTCGGCTTCACCGTCCGCATGGTCGGCGCGCCGGCGATGCCGGGACTCGGTCCGCTCGTCCTCTCGATCCAGCTCGGCGACGACGCCGAGTGCGCCGTCGCGAGCTGGAACGGCCCGGGCGAGGCCAAGCCGCGCTGTCAGGGCAAGCCCACCCGCCTCAGCTGCGGCTAGGAATCGGTCTATGGCGAGGAGCGCGAATTGACCTCGCGCTCCGAGGGCCATCGGAGCATTCGGCGCGCAACGCCGAAGCGCACGGGGCCGAAGTGGACGAGCTGGCGTCGGTCGCTCGCGCGTGCTCCAACTGAGGGCGCGAAGGAGGGCATCCGATGAAGGCGACCTGGCACGGTCGGGTGATCGCCGAGAGCGACACGACCAAGGTGATCGAGGGCAACCACTATTTTCCGCCCGCGGCGCTGGTGGCCGAGCACTTCGAGGACAGCGCGACCCACACCACTTGCCCGTGGAAGGGAATCGCGAGCTACAAGACCGTCGTCGTCGACGGCGAGCGCAACGTCGATGCGGCCTGGTACTATCCGGATACGAAGTCGGCCGCGGACGAGATCCGCGGTTGGTTCGCGTTTTGGCGCGGCGTCGAAGTGAAGCCCTGAGCGCGGAGCGCTCGGGTCGATCTCGCAACCGCCATGTCATGTGAGTGACGAAGGGCGGCGCGCTTCGTAACCATTTCGTGAAGCTGCGCCCGCTCCTGCAATCGACGCCTTGCGTCAGCCGCGGAGGCGACTAGCGTGAGCGCATGTTCCTCTCGAATGCAGTTGTGTGGGGGTTGGTCACGGTGGTGGTGGTGATCTTCGCGGCGCTCCTCTGGTGGGCGCTTTCCGATCTCGTCCTGGCCACGATCGAGTTGCCGTTCAGCGAGACCCTGGCGCGATGGCGCCAGCGCGTGGGGCGCTCCGGCGACGACCCGAGCGCCAACGCCGAAGCCTGATCCTTACGCCGCGCGCCGTTCGACGACGACGGGCATGCCGTCGGAGGGGGCGAAGGTGATGCCGCGGCGGACGACGCGGGCGCGGTAGCCCGGGACCGCGCGGAGCTCGACCCGCGTCAGGATGCGCGCCAGCACGATCTTCATCTCGAAGGTCGCGAAGGCGGCGCCGAGGCAGGCGCGGACGCCGCCGCCGAACGGGAAGAACTCGTACGCCGTCGGACGCTTGGCGAGAAAGCGCTCGGGCCGGAAGGACTCGGGGTCCTCCCACAAATCGGGACGGCGGTGGGTGAGGTAGATGCCGGGCGCGGCGACCACGCCCGCCGGCAAGGCCACGCCGCCGATCTCGACCGCGCGGTGCAGGCGGCGGCCGACCATCGGGATGATCGGCATCAGCCGTTGGGTCTCCTTGATGACGGCGTCGAGGTAGGGGAGGTCGCCGCTTCCCGGAATGCGGTCGGCGCCCGCGGACTCGATCAGCTCGGCGCGGAGCCGTGCCTGCACGTCGGGGTGCGTCAGCACGTATTGCAGGACCCACGCGAGGGTCGTTGCGGTGGTCTCGTGGCCGGCGAGCAGCAACGTCACCATCTCGTCGCGGAGCTCGCGATCGGACATCGGCTGGCCGTCCTCGTCGCGCGCCGCGAGCAGGAGGCTCAGGATGTCGGTGCGATCGCGGCGGGACTCGGCGCGCCGGCGCGCGAACTCCGCGAACAGCATCGCGTCGACCTCGTCGCTCACCTCGGTCACCCGCCGCCACGCGGTCAGCGGGCCGAGGTCGCGCTGCAGCCACTTCAGCATCAGCATCGGGTGATCGACCACCACCGACGCGCCCTCGACGATGCGGCTTCGGAGCGCCTCCATCTCGCCGCCCTCGTCGAGGCCGAACACCGCGCGCAGAATGACGTCGAGCGTGATGCCCTGGGTCTCGGCCTGGATCGGGAAGGGCCGGCCGAGCGGCCAGGCGTCGATCCGGCGGTCGGTGATCTCGCGCATCACCTCGCCGTAGAGCTGCATGCGCTCGCCGTGGAAGGGCGGCATCAGCAGGCGGCGCTTCCGGCGATGACGGGCGCCGTCGGCGAGCAGGAGCGAATCCGCGCCGACGAACGGCTCGAGGATGACGTTGGCCTCGCCGGCACGGAGATCCTCGGGGTCGGCGGTGAAGATCGCCTTGACCGCGGCGGGATGGCTGAAGAGCACGAGCGGGTCGAAGCCGGGGAAGCGGATCGTGAAGACGTCGCCGTAGCGGCGGGCGCAGTCCTCGAGCATCGCGATGGGATGGCGGAGCCAGCGGACGACCTGAAAGAGCGCCGGCGTCCGCGGGCCGGATGGGAGAGCGACCACGAAATCCCCCTTTCTCGAGCGACCGTGGTCAGGCTGCCGGACCCCCTCCGCAGCGTCAACACGCCAATGACTCGAACCGCATGCGGCCCGCGCTGGCAGACTCGCGCCGGACGTCCATTCTGTGGAAAGCCCGTTGCGCCTCGGGTCGACCTTGCGTATTGATGCGCGACCAGGTCGGGCGCCCGCGCCGGACCCATCTCCATGCCATTCGCCACGCCCGTCCCCGCGTCGCCGTTCGAGGTCCTGTGAAAGCCGGAACGGAAGGCCACTTCGTTCGCGACATCGCCCAGGTGTTCGGCGGGCAGCTCGCGATGATGACGATCGGCATCGGCACCGGCGTCATCACGGCGCGCTGGCTTGGGCCCCACGATCGCGGGCTCCTGCAGCTGTTGATCCTGTTGCCGACGACGCTCGGCAACTTCGCCAAGCTCGGCATCCCGCAGGCGAGCGTCTATTTCATGCGCCGCCGCGGTGCCGCGCCCTCCGACGTCGCCTCGAACGCGCTCTGGACCGCGCTCATCATGGGCGGCGGCCTGGCGATCGCCTGCTGGTTCGCGCGCGATTGGTTCGTCGCGAACTTCCTGAAGGACGCCCCGCCGAGCGTGCTGGTGCCCGTCCTCCTCCTGGTCCCGTGCGCGTTGTTGCAGACCTACTTCCTCGGGATCGCGCAAGCGCACGAGCGCTACCGCGAGTACAACATCCAGCAGATCGTGCCGAACGTGCTCGGGCTCGTCGGCATGTCGCTGGCGCTGATCGTCTTCGAGCTCGGCCTGATCGGCGCGGTGCTCACCCACTCTGCGATCACCGTCTTCATGACCATTTGGCTCGGCGTCCGCATCCATCGCATCGCGCCCTTGCGCTTCCGCCTCGACACTCGCCTGGCGCGCGAGATGCTCGGTTTCGGCGGCAAGTCGTACGTGCAGACGCTGGCGGCGACGCAGCACCAGCGCCTCGATCAGTATCTGATCGGTTACTACCTGACGCCCGGGCAGGTCGGCCTCTACGCGGTCGCCGTCAACATGACGAGCCTGCTCACGCGCGTGTGGGAGTCGACGGGAACGGTGCTCTTTCCGCGACTCGCCTCGGCGAACGATCGCGTCGCCCATGCGGCGACGGCACGGGTCGCCCGCCACACCGTATTCCTCGCGCTCGCCGGAGCGCTCGCCCTCTTGCTCGCCGGTCCGATCGCGGTGCCGCTGCTCTTCGGCCCCAAGTTCGCCGGCGCGGTCGCGCCGATGCTCTGGCTCCTGCCCGGCCTGGTGATGATGGCGCTCTACCAGATCCTCACGCGCAACTTCACGAGCCGCGGCAAGCAGGAGATCAACATCGTGGCCGCGGTGCTGGCGCTCGGTCTCAACGTCGGGCTGAACGTCGTGCTGATCCCGCGTTGGGGCATCGTCGGAGCGGCGATCGCGCACGACCTCTCGTACTCGACGGCCGCCTTGGTGCTGCTGGTCGCCTTCGTGAGGGAGTCGGGACACAGCGTCCGCGAGGCCACCCTGGTGAGCCTCACGGAGGTGAAGAGCGTGGTGCGGCGCGTCCTCGGCTTCGGGCGCTCGCTGCTCGCTCCGTCTTCGCGTTAGCCCGCGGACTCGAGCAGCACTACGAGGCCGCAGCGACAGACGAGCTGGGCGCCAGCTTGGCGGCAGGCCGGGGACAGGCATCCGGCCGCCACGTACACGCCGCGAGCGTAGGGCGCGCCGCAACCGGAGCAATGACAGCGAGTCCAATTGCAGCGCGGACACTCCTGATTCGCCACCGGCGGCTCCTTTCGGCGGCGCACGCGACGCCGTCACGATCAGAGATCGCGGCGCCGTCGATCGGAGTCAATTTGCGCTGGTCGAGATAGGGAAAAAAACCTTCGTCACTCCGGAGAATCTCGGAGCGATGCGGGATCGAGGGTGAAGAGCTCCTGTGCACGGCCGACGCCGCGGAGGGCGTAGCGCCCGACCGAGACCAGTTGCGCGCGTTCGGCCGCCGGGGTCGCCGCGACGAAGTCGGACGACAGGACGACGCCGCGGTCGACCGAGCGGCACATCGAGGCGATCCGGCTCACCTCGTTGACGGCGGGCCCTACCACCGTGAAGTCGAGACGATTCTCGCTGCCGATGTTGCCGTAGAAGACCTCCCCGATGTGGAGCCCGAGGTAGACCGACGTCACCGGCCGCGCCGCCGCCGTGCGGGTCGCGTTGAGATCGCGCACGCGGGTGCGGAGACTCGCCTCGGCCCGGAGCGCGGCGCGGCAGGCCTCGCCGCGCTCGTCGGCGCGAAAGATCGCGAGCGTGCCGTCGCCGATCAGCTTCAAGACCTCGCCGCCAGCCGCGTGGATCGCCGAGATCACGGCCTCGGCGTAGTCGTTCAGGAGCGGGATGATCTCGTCCGGCGGGGCGCTGTCGGTGATGCTGGTGTAGCCGCGGAGATCCGAAAACCAGAGCACCGCCTCGATGCGATCGGCGACGCCGCGTGCGATCCGCCCGCTCAAGACCCGCTGGCCGGCGTCGTGGCCGAGGTAGACCTCGACCAGGGTGCCGGCGATCCGGGCGAGCGATGCGCACTTCATCGCCAGCACCAGCGGCGGCACCAGGCGCCGGAGCGCCGCCAGGTCGGCGTCGGCGAAGCCGTCGGCCTTCCGCGTCGTCCAGTGCGAGAAGATGCAATCCATCTCGCCGATGACGCCGACGCCCGAGAAGCGCTGCACCATGGCGACGTAGTCGAGCTCGCCCTCGGCCTGCAGGCCCTCGAGGTGGAGGAAGTCGATCGGGTCGCCGTGCGCGAGGCGGCGCCGGACCTCGTCGTCGCCGCTCGTCCAGAGGTGGTAGAAGGCGCTCCGCTGCCAGGTGGCCGCGGCCTCGCCGCCCTGGTTGGTGCGGGCGTACTCGACGATCGCGCTCTCCTCGACCCCGTCGCTCCGCCAGCGGAAGGCGCGGCCCTCGAAGCTCGGGTGCAGGGTGTCGATCAGCACCATGGCGCGCGAGAGCTCGAGCCCGCTCTCGCGGCATTCGCCGCAGAAGCCGTGCAGCAGCTCGGTCTCCGAGGCACCCGCGAGTCCGCGTCCGATCACCCAGGTCGTGACGCGCTCGAGGTCGCGATCGTGCATGCCCGGCATTGTGGGTGG
Organism: uncultured delta proteobacterium; assembly: GCA_963761995.1. GTDB lineage: Bacteria > Desulfobacterota > Binatia > UTPRO1 > UTPRO1 > UTPRO1. Next base: position 122,156 of record CAVXIU010000006.1, read on the forward strand.
TGCCGTCCCGGAAGGCCAGCGGGTCGCGACCGACAGCGCCACGAGCTGCTACAACGCCACGCCGTGACCCTGGCGCCGGATCCGCGACGACTCTTCACCGAGCGGCACGCCACCTACGCCCGCTTCATCCGCGCCATGCGCTATCGCGAGGGGCTGCGGGCCTTCTTCCAGGCCTCGCCGCTCCTCCGTCCCGGGCTCCGCATCCTCGATGCCGGCTGCGGCACGGGCGCGCTGACGCTCGCGCTGCGCGAGGCGCTCGTCCGGGCGGGATGCTCGTGGCTTGCGTTCCACGCCTTCGACCTCACGCCGGCGATGCTGGATCGGCTGCGCCGGACGCTCGCGGCGCGCCGGATCGACGACGTGGCCCTCGCCGAGGCGGACGTGCTGCGACTCGACGGCCTGCCCGCCGGGTGGGACGCCTACGATCTGATCGTCTCGGCGTCGATGCTCGAGTACGTGCCGCGCGATCGCTTCGTCGAGGCGCTGGCGGGACTCCGCGCGCGGCTCCGTGACGGCGGCACGTTCGTGCTCTTCATGACGCGCCGCAATCCGCTCACGCGCGCGCTCATCGGCCGCTGGTGGCAGTCGAATCTCTACAGTGCAACCGAGCTCGACGCGGCGTTCCAGGCGGCGGGTTTCGTCGCGATCACCCCGCGGCGCTTTCCCCTCGCCGCCGCCTACCTCTCCGTCTGGGGCCACATCATCGAGGGCCGTCGCTAGCCGAGCGGAGCCTCAGCGGGCTTCGTCGGGGCCGAGACGTACCAGCATCTTCCCCGTGTTGGCGCCGCTGAAGAGACCGAGGAACGCCTGCGGCGCGTTCTCGATGCCCTCGACCACCGTCTCCTCCCACTTCATCTTGCCCTCGCGAACCCACTGGCCCATCTCCATGAAGAAGGCCGGCACCATGTCGAGGTAGTTGGTGACGATGAAGCCCTGCATGGTGAGGCTCTTGCCGACCACCAGGATGATGTTGCGCGGGCCGGGCGGCGGCTCGACCGCGTTGTACTGGCTGATCATGCCGCAGGCGACGATGCGGCCGAGGCGGTTCAGGAGGCTGAGCGCGACGTCGAGGTGCTCGCCGCCGACGTTCTCGAAGTAGACGTCGATGCCGCGCGGCGCCGCGGCCTTCACCGCCGCCTCGAGGTTGCCGCAGGTCTTGTAGTTGACGACCGCGTCGACGCCGGCCTCGCGTTTCAGCCAGGCCGCCTTGTCGTCCGATCCGACCGAGCCGACGACGTAGCAGCCCCTCTGCTTCGCGATCTGGCACACCACCGAGCCGACCGCCCCCGCCGCCGCCGACACGAACACGGTCTCGCCTTCCTTGGGCTGGCCGATGCGCAGCAGGCCGGAGTAGGCGGTGAGGCCCGGCATGCCGAGGACGCCGAGGTAGGCGCCGAGCGGCGCGATCTTGGGGTCGACCTTCTGCATCATCGTGCCGTCGGAGACCCAGTGCTCGCGCCAGCCGCCGGCCGCGAAGCCGCACACGTAGTCGCCGGCGGCGAATCCCGGATGCTCGGACTCGACGACCTGGCCGACCGAGCCACCGTCCAGCACCTGGCCGACCTGGAAGGGCGGCACGTAGCTCTCGCGATCCATCATGCGGCCGCGCATGTAGGGATCGACCGACATCCAGACGTTCCGCACCAGGAACTGTCCCTTGCCCGGCTTCGGGATGGGGGTCTCGACGAGCGCGAAATTGGCCGCCGTCGGCGTGCCGGTCGGGCGGCTCTTCAGGTGGATCTCTCGATTGCTGCGCGCGGGCATGGGCGTCTCCTCTGGTGTCACTTGCGATCGATGAGCTGCAACGTCTCCTCGAGCGGGCGGAGTCGGACGAGCGGGTCGGCGTGACGATGGAGGCGGAGCCAGCGCGCGCCGTCGCGCCGGAAGACCTGCGTGGTGCGAAGGATCCAGGGTCGCGGTGCGTCCTGCCCGGCGAAGCTCACCTCGTTCCGCTCGATCATGACGAGGACGACGAGGTCGCCCGACGCCATCGCCTGCAAGAGCTCGGAGCGGCCGGAGCCGCCGCGGAAACGCGCCACATTCGCCGCTTGCCGGGCGGCGAGCTCGGGACCGCCGCGGCCGAGATCGTCGCCGAAGGGTCCGAAGATCGTCATGTCGTCGGCCTGCGCCATCGCGGTGGTCGCCGTCTCCTCGAGCTGCCCGCCGATCCAGGCCTGGCGGCCGCGATCCAGGTCTTCGACGAGCCGCCGAATCTCCTCCGGGGTTGCGTCGGGCATTCAATTCTCCAACGTGCGCGACCGTCGCCAGAGGGCGTAGCCCGCGCTCGAGATCGCGAGCGCCTGCAGCAGGCCGATCGGCCAGCCGCGGCCGTGCGGGCTCGCCTCGCTCCACACCAGGTGGCTGAAGGCGGCATAGAAGAGATAGGCAGCGGCGCAGGGCACCACCCACGCCTGCCCGCGCCAGAACGCGAGCGCGCCGACCGCGAAGATCGCCCAGTGGATCGGGGCGGTGAGGAGCGCCGGCCAGCCTCGGAGCTCGAAGCCGAACCAGACCTCGACCCAGCGCGAGTCGGGCCAGAACAGATCGCGCGCGACGCTGATGACGACCGTCGCCAGGCAGAGCGCGGCGAGCACGGTCATCCAGCGCGGGCGATCCGGCTCGGTCGTGGCGAGTGCTCCCGTCATGGAACTGGGGTCGCGACATAGCGGATGCCCCCGGCCTTGGCGACGGGGCGGCGACCGAAAATCGGCGCGTCGTTGACAATGCGCCCGCGCCTTGGCTACGGGTCGGCCGCCTTGAAGGACCGCTCACGGCAACGCGCGCGACGGACGCGGCGCCAAGGCGTGCCGCAGGCGCCCGCGCCGCCGACCCTGACCGACGTCGAGACGAGCCCCGCGCGCCGCTCTCCGAGCGCGTGGGCGCTCGCCGTCCTCGCGGCGCTGGTCGTCGTCGTCTACGCGCGGACGCTCACGGCGGACTTCGTCAATTGGGACGACCCCATCAACGTCGTCGCGAACCCGCGGGTGACCGAGATCGCCGGGGTCGTGCGCAGCTGGACGTCGGCGGAGAATCCGGAGTTCCTGCCGCTGACCTACACGATCTTCTGGGCCGAGTGGCATCTCGGCGGCGGCGCGCCCTGGCTGTTCCACCTCGACAACGTGCTGCTGCACGCCGGCGCCGCGGTGATGGTGGCGCTGCTGGCGGCGGAGCTCGGCCTCGCGCCCGTCGCCGCCTGGCTCGCGGCGGGGCTCTTCGCGCTGCATCCGATGCAGGTGACGTCGGTCGCCTGGGTCACGGAGCGGAAGAACGTCCTCTACGGGCTTCTCTGGCTGGCGTCGCTGGTGCTGTATCTGCGGTCGGGGTCTCCCGCCGCGAGCGGCCGCCCGACGGGTCGAACGGCCTACCTGCTCTCGATCGTCGCCTTCATCTTGGCGATGGCGAGCAAGCGCGCCGCCGCGACGTTGCCCGCGGCGATCGTGGTCGTCGAGTGGGCGCGCGGCCGCCGTCTCGACCGCCGCTTCTGGTCCACGCTCGCTCCCTACGTGGCGGTGGCGCTCGCCGGCGCGATCGGGCTCGTCCTGCGGGTGCCCGAGGGGGTGCACGGTCCCGCGCTGCCGATGCGGCTCGCGCTCGCCTGCCGCGCGCTCTGGTTCTACATGCTGAGCTTTTTCTGGCCCGCCGGCGTCATGCCGGTGTATCCGCACTGGTCGCTCGAGGAGATCGGCGGCGAGACCGTGGTGGCCGTCGCGGCCACCGTCGGCGTGGGCGGCGCGCTCGCCGTGTGGCGCAGGCGCATTCCGTCCGCGGTCGCGATCGGTCTCGGCCTCTACCTCACGAACGTCGTCCTGGTCGTCGGCCTGGTGTGGTTCACGTTCTTCCGCACCGCGATGGTCTCCGACCACCTCGCGTATCTACCGAGCGTCGGCCTCGCGCTCGCTGCGGTCGCGACGCTCGAGGCGCTGGCGCCGCGACTGCGGGTGCCCGCGCGCGCGCTCCACGTCGCGGTCGGCCTCTGGTGCGCCGGCCTCGCCGTGCTGGCGTCGCAGCAGATTCCGAAGTGGCACGACTCGGAGACGCTGTGGACGTCGGCGCTCGCCACCAACCCCGACTGCATCCCCTGCAACGTGAACCTCGGCATGCTGCGGCGCGAACAGGGCGACCTCGCCGCCGCCGGGCGTCATCTCGAGCGCGCGCTCGCCATCGAGGCCGAGGCCCAGACGATGGTCCGACTCGCCGGCGTCCGCATGGCGGAGGGCCGCCTCGCCGACGCCCAGGCGCTGTACGAGCGTTCGATCCGGGTCGACCCGTCGCGCGCCGGGACCCACTACGACCTCGGCAACGCCCTCCGCCGACAGGGCAAGCTCGAGGAGGCGATCGCGAGCTACCGCGAGTCGCTGCGGCTGCAACCTGGGCAGAGCGATGCGCACCACAACCTCGGGCTGGCGCTGCGCGCGGCGGGGCGGCTCGAGGAGGCCGAAACCGAGCTCGAGGAGGCGCTTCGGCTCAGTCCCGGCGACGTCGACGCCGAGGTCAATCTCGGCATGGTCGCCGCCGCGCGCGGCGACGCCGCTGGCGCGATCGCGCGCTACCGGGAGGCGCTGGCTCACGTCGATGACGACGCCAAGCGGACGGCCATCGTGAGCGCGCTCGCCGAGGCCTTGTTGGCCGCCGGGCGGAGCGAGGAGGCGGTGCGAGCGTTGGAGGAGGGCGTGGCGCGCTCGCCGGACGCGGTGGAGCTCCTCGGTCTTCTCGCGTGGCAGCGGGCGACGAGCGCGGATCCAACGCTCCGGAAGGGCGACGAGGCGGTCCGCCTCGCGGAGCGCGCGTGCGGGCTCACGAACCACCAGGACGCCGACCTGATGGATACCCTGGCGGCGGCCTACGCCGAGGCCGGGCGCTTCGCCGATGCCGCCCAGGCGGGGCGGGTTGCGCTCGAGCTCGCCAAGGGGACGGAGGCGGCGGACGAGATCAGTGAGCGGGTCGCGCGCTACGGAATGGGGAAACCCTACCGCCAACCGTGAGCCGGACCCCCGGGGAGCCAAAAACCGTTGACAACCCGCCCGGGCCTTCGCTACGGGTCGGCCTCCCGCGCCCCCGAGCCCGGGGGCAAGAGTGCCCGCGGCTCTCGTCGTGCCGTACCCAATCTCCTCGGTGCCGGAGGCCCCATGATTCCGAATCTCGACCGCGCGCTCTGCGCCTCGCTCTTGGCGATCGCCCTCGTGGCATGCGTCCTCACGCCCGCGCCGGCCGGCGCCCAGCTCTCGACCCCGGCGCTCACCAACAACTCGAGCCCCGACGATTTCAGCGGCGGCGCCAACAACAGCTGGGACCGCCAGAGCGCGACCGTACAGCTCTCGAGCGGCAGCACCTCCTTTCAGGTGCGCTACAAGGCGACCGACTCGAGCGACTCGGGCGCCTTCGGCAGCAACAAGACCGAGACGCTGGTCGCCGACTACACGATCAGCTTCACGGTGACGGCGCCGGGCGCCTACTACTTCGACGTCGCGACCGCGATGCTCGGCCAGCTCGACGTGGTCTACGACGGCGGCCTCACCGGCGGCAGCGCCGACATCAGCAGCGTCGCGGGCTCGCAGACCGGCGGCACGGGCGTCCTCTCGGGCAACCTGAACCTGAACGACCCGGGCAGCTGCTCGATCGGCGGCAGCTCGGCCACCAGCTGCCATCTGCCCTTCAATCAGACCGGAAGCGCCCGCATCTTCGGCATCAGCAACGGCTCGCCGGTCGCCCACACGCTGCGCTTCCAGTTCACCGCGAGCGCGTTCAGCGCCGCGGCCTCCGGGCACGAGGCCGCGGTGCGGCTCGGCATCCAGTCGCGCGACTCGACCAACGGGGCGAGCCAGTACCCCGGCGACAACAGCCGCGACGTGAACCTCGACGGCCATTTCGTCACCGTCAACCTGACCTCGCTCTGCGGCGACTCGGTGATCAGTGCGCCCGCGGGATCGGGCTACAGCGAGCAGTGCGACCTCGGCGCCGGCAACGGGAGCTTGACGACGTGCTGCACGGCCACCTGCACCTATCGGAGCGGCGGCGCCACCTGCCGGACCTCGGGTGGCGTCTGCGACGTCGCCGAGACCTGCTCGGGATCGAGCGACTCCTGCCCGGCGGACGGCTTCGTCACGGGCGGCGTCTGCCGCGGTGCCGCCGGCGAGTGCGACGTCGCCGAGCTCTGCGGCGGCTTCAGCCCGGCGTGTCCGGCCGACGACAAGAAGCCGAACGGCGCGCCGTGCAACGACGACGGGCTGCCGTGCACCACCGACACCTGCAACGGCAGCAGCACCGCCTGCCAGCACGCGGCCGGCAACACCGGCGCCGTCTGTCGCGCCTCGGCGGGAGGCTGCGACCTCGAGGAGACTTGCACCGGGGGCACGAGCTGTCCCGCGGACGGGTTCCAGGCTCCTTCGACCGAATGCCGGGCCTCCGCCGGATCCTGCGATCCCGCCGAGAGCTGCAGCGGCAGCTCGGCCACCTGTCCCCCCAACACGCTCGCGCCCGCGTCGACCGTGTGTCGCGCCGCGGCGGGCGGGTGCGACGTCGCCGAGAGCTGCACCGGCAGCGCCGCGGCCTGTCCGGCGGACGTGTTCGTGCCGAGTGCGACGGTGTGTCGCGGCTCGGTCGGGGTGTGCGACGTCGCCGAGAGCTGCACCGGATCGAGCGCCGCCTGTCCGAGCAACGCTCTGGCGGCGCCCACCGTCCTCTGTCGCGGCTCGGCGGGCGTCTGCGATCCCAAGGAGGATTGCGACGGCGTGTCGCCGAGCTGTCCCGCCGACGGCAAGAGCACGAACGAGTGCCGCCCGGGGACCGGTGTCTGCGATCCCGGCGAATCCTGCGATGGCGTCGGCAACGCCTGTCCCGCCGACTTCGTCGAGCCCGCGACCACGGTGTGCCGCGCCGCCGGCGACCAATGCGACGTCGCCGAAAGCTGCACGGGCTCGTCCGGGGCGTGCCCGGCGGACGGCTCAGAGCCGGACGGCACCGGCTGCGACGACGGCAACGCCTGCACGTCGAGCGACCAGTGCACGGCGGGGACGTGCGGCGGCAGCTCCACCGTCTGCGGCGACAACGTCGTGCAGGGTACCTGCGGCGAGAGCTGCGACGACGGCAACCAGGACGCCGGCGACGGCTGCTCGCCGCTCTGCGCGGTGGAGCCCGGTCTCGGCTGCGCCGCCGGTCCGCTCACCGGCTGCCGGCTCCCGTTCGTCCCCGGGAAGTCGTCGCTCCTGATGGTGAAGCGCGGCGGCACCAAGGACCTCTTCAAGTGGAAGTGGCTCCGCGGCGCGCGCACGACGTTCGCCGAGTACGGCACGCCGACGCTCACGACCAATTACCAGCTCTGCGTCTACGACCAGTCGGGCCTCAGGATGAAGATCGCGAGCCCGGCCTCCGGCACCTGCGGCACCAAGGCGTGCTGGAAGCAGAGCGGCTCGAAGGGCTTCAAGTACAAGGACTCCGAGCTCACCCCCCAGGGGTCGCAGCAGCTCCAGCTGAAGGAAGGCGCGGTCGGAAAGGCGCAGATCCAGCAGAGCGGCCGCGGTTTCAACATGAACATGCCGGACCTCTCGACCATCGTCCCGCCGGTTCGGGTGCAGATCCAGCAGAGCGACGGCACCTGCTGGGAGGCCGTCTACAGCGCGCCCGTGAAGACGCAGACGGCCGGCAAATACAGCGATCGCGCGGACTAGGAGCCCGACCCAAGATTGCCGTGGGTGGTCAGCCGGGGACCTCGGCGGGGTCGAGGAGGCCGTGTCGACGCCAGCCGATCGCGAGGAGCCACGTCCGTGCCCGTGACACCGGCCGCTGCGGGGCGTCCTCGGTACCTCCCCTAGGGACGTCTTCTCTCAGCGTTTCTTTTTTCCACCCATCGAACCACCGCGCCGAGGAGGCGGGATCCAGCCGCGCCGCTCCGGCGAGCGTGGCACGCGCGGCCGCCGCATGCCGGCGGGCGTTCAGAAGCACGTAGCGCAGCGCATTCCGCACCTCGCGCGGCGTCGCGAGGAGCCGGGCATGGTAGCGATCGGCGAGCACCCGCCCGCTCCGTTCCGCGAGGCGATTCACCGCCCGCGCGACCCGGATGCCGAGCGCCCGCATGCCGCGCCCGAGCGCGTCCCGATCACGCGCCTCGACGATGAAATGCGCGTGGTTCCCGAGCAGCGAGTAGTGGACGAGCCGAAAGTCCGGCCGCTCGCAACCGGCGGCAAACGTTCGCTCGAGTGAGCGGACGAGCTTCTTGACGCGGAGCGACGGCAGCTCTTTGCAGAGCCGGACCGTCACGTGCGCCGGCAAGGGCCGCGCGAAGGGTTGCCGCGAGACGTGCGGCATCCCGGCCTTGGCGCCGGCGGGCTTCCGCCCGGCCCCTGCGCGCCGCCCGCCCCAACACCGGGGCGCGGGGAACGACAAGTCCAGTTGTGCAGGTCGGCGTGCCATCTTGAAACAGCGAAACTCTATCACATCGACCGCATCCATGTCAAATCCGCCACGAGGTGGTCTACGCGGGCGGCGCTCGGCCGTCGGTCCCCGCCCGCCACGCCGCGCCCCTTACCAACCTTCTTCGACGGCGTGGTCGGGGTTCGCCGCCGCCTTTCCGTCCTGCGCACGACGCGCGGCGCGGCTCGCCCCGAAACGACCCTCACCCACCCGAGGACCCCCCTGCATCGGCTGAGGACGGCCGCGCCTCACCGACTTCCGGGCGGCGGCGCCTCGGAATTTGCAGACCGGCTCCCCCGATCCGGTGACCGACCGGCAGAGGTGGGCGTGCTATCGGCGATCCCATGAAGATCACGCTTGCCGCCGTCGCCCTCGTGCTATTCCCCGTCGCCGCCGTCGCGATTCCCGAAGGGCCCGCGCCCGGCACCCCCGAGTGGACGGCGCGCGAGGTCGCGAACTACGCGCGGACGACCGAGGCGCCGAGCGAGCAGGCCGCCAATCCGAGCTTCGAGACGGCGTGGCAGGTGCAGGCGGCCGCGAACCAGAACGAGTGGCTGGCGCGGGCGGTCGCGGATCCCTCGTGGCTGAGCCCGCTCTCCGGCAACACGATGGTGACGCCGCTCAGCGCCACCTGGGGATCGGTCGCGGCCGGCGATCCGACGCGCTACCCGGTCGCGGCGGGACCGAACGGGCAGAGCTTCTACGACGCCGAGGCCGAGGTGAGCCCGGTCGTCTTCTACGACGAAGGCTGCGCGCGGATCTCGGGACGGGTGTGGGCGCCGCGCGGCTGGCAGCCCGGCGACGCGCTCCTCCCGGGCGTCGTGATCGAGAACGGCTCGATCCAGGCGACCGAGCCGCTCTACTGGTGGTACGCGCAGGCGCTGGTGCGGAGCGGCTACGTGGTGCTGAGCTTCGACCCGCGCGGCCAGGGCCGTTCCGACATGCAGACGCCGACGGGCGAGCAGGGCAGCAACCTCAACTCCGAGGTCTTCTTCGGCGGCCTGGTGAACGTCATCGACTTCTTTCGTTCATCGCCGGCGACGCCGTATCCGCACAACGTCACCTGCGCCGGCACCTACGCGACGGTGGTCGCGGGCTTCAATCCGTTCTGGGAGCGCGTCGATCCGACGCGGCTCGGCATCGCGGGCCACTCGCTCGGCGCCGCCGGCGTCTCGGCGGTGCAGGGCTATCCCGGCGACCGCTTCGCGTTTCCCGACACCGGCGGCGGCAACCCGGTGGACGTCATGGTGGCCTGGGACAGCCTCGGGCTCAGCGAGGACGGTCCGCCGCGGGTCCCGGCGATGGGGCAGACCAGCGAGTACGGCATCGGCGGCGTCGCCTTCACCGAGCCGCCCGATCCCGAGGGCGACAAGGCCGCGTACGCCGCCTACAAGGCCGCCGGCGTGCCGGTCTTCCAGCTCACCATCCAGGGCAGCACGCACTTCGAGTGGAGCACGATCCCGAGCTTTCCGACGACGTCGTGGTGTCCCGACATGTCGAGCGGCGCCTGCCTCGGCGGCTGGGGCCGGCCGCTCGCCGAGCATTACTCGGTCGCGTGGATGGATCGCTGGCTGAAGAAACCGGGCGAGCCCGGCTACGGCGACGCCGACGCGCGCCTCCTCGCCGACGCCGACTGGTGCGAGCGCTACAGCTTCTATCTGCGCTCGGCGCGCTGGTTTCCCGATCGCGGCGGGGAACTGCACACCAGCGAGGACGTGCGCGCCGACTGCCTCGCGGGCGTCGTCGATCCGCCGTCGCCCTGCTCGAGCGGCCCGCTCCCGGCCGCGAGCTGTCACCTGCCGACGGTTGCGGGCGCGGCGCAGCTGGCGATCAAAAACAAGACCCCCGACACTCGCGATCAATTGAAGTGGAAGTGGGCGAAGGGCGGCGCGACCATGGCGGCGGATTTCGGCGACCCGGTGAACGGCGACACCGCCTACACGCTCTGCCTCTTCGATCACGCGGCCGGCGACCCGCGCGTAGTGAAAAAGCTGGTGGTGCCGGCGGGCGGCTTCTGTGCGGGCAAGCCGTGCTGGAAGGCCAACGGCGCCGGCTTCGTGTACGCCGACAAGACGCTCGCGCAGGTTGGCGTGAAGCAGATCAAGCTCCGGCAGGGTGCTGCGGGGAAGGCGCAGGTCGCGCTGCAGGCGAAGGGCGCGAACCTCGGCCTCGCGGGCAACCTGCTGCCGTTGGCGCAGAGCCCGCTGGTGACCGTGCAGCTCACCAACAGCGCCGGTGCGTGCTGGAGCGCCGACTACTCGGCGCCGGCGCGGGCCAATCGCAGCGACCTCTTCCTCGACCGCGGCGATTGAGCGCAACCCTCGGGAAGAGACGGCGATGCGACGGGGCGGAGAGGGCTCGCGACGAGCCGCCCTCTCCGCCCCGTCAGCGGGTCAGTTCTTGGCCTTGAACTGCGTGGGGTCGCTGGTGAGGAAGGTGCTGTAGGTGGCCGACCAGCACTCCTCGGTCTCCGTGTTCTTCATGATCGCCGTGATCGGCAAGGAGATCGGCAGGACGGGCAGCACGAGGTTCAGGCCTTTCCCCTTGAGCTTCAGGCTGGCGTTGCCGGCGCCCGTCTTCAGCTGCACCTGCTGTAGGCCGTCGGGCGTGAACGACTTGTCCTGATACTTGAACTGCTTCACGCTCCCCGTGGGGATGTGAGGCGAGCTCGTGGAGGGTCCGGGGCTCGTCTTCCAGCAATGGTCGCCGGTCTTGCAGTCGTTGTTTGCGCCGTCCGGCGCCGACGCCTGGATGATCGGCTGCATCGCGTTGTCGTAGACGCAGAGGATGTAGGTGGTCGTGTCGCGGGGATCTCCGAAGCCGCCGGGCATGATGGTCCCGGCGCTCCATTTCCACTGCAGCTGGTCCTTGCTGCCGTCTCCGAGGGGGTCGTTCTTGATCGAGATCTGCGACATCTGGGCCGCGGCCGGGTTGGTGATCGTGCACTCGGTCGCCGGCGTCGCGCAGGTCTCGAGGCGGCAGGTCTGCGAGCAGCCGTCGTTATCGTCGGCAGCCTCGCAGACGTCCATCGTTCCGAGGTCGCAGCCGTCGTCGCACTGCTCGTCGCTGCCCCGTTCAGTATCACCGCAGTAGTCGATCTCGAACGAAACCATCGCCTCGCGCTGCGACGCGATGTAGAGGTGCTTGTCCTCGTTGGCCGCGATCGCGATGTCTTGCGGGCTGAGGAGCACGTGAAAGCCGGGCTTGAGCGGGTCGGGCTCGTTGAACTGGGTCTCGAGGATCGTGAGCTTGCCGGTCGCGTCGTCGCGACGGAACACGGAGATGGCGTTGTCGCCCAGGCCGGTCACGTACACGTATTTGCCGTTCGGCTGGATCGCGAGACCGGAGGCGCCCTTCAAGCCCTTCGTCAGGCTGCCGTCCTTGTGGAACTCCACCACGGTGAGCTTGCCGTGATCCACCGACCCGGTGTCGTCCTCGCGGGCGAAGACGTGCACCGAGCTGCCGCCCTGGGCCGTCGCGTAGAGCTGCTCGCCGTCGGGCTCGACGGCCAGCGCCGAGGGACGGTGGAGCTGGGTGATGCCGTTCTCGAGATTGCGGACGGTCTGCACGAAGGTGAGTTGCCCGTAGGTACCCGAGCCCTCGTCGGCGTCCCGGTCGAAGACCGCGATGATCCCAGCCTTGGCGTCGCCCTTCTTGCCGCCCGTGTAGAGCGACGTGCCGTCGGGCGAGATCGACATGGTACGTGCGTCGTTGAGGCCGCAGAGCAGGTTGGCGTCACAGGTTCCGGGCCCCTGCTGCAACACCTGCAGATAGGTGAGCTTTCCGAAGTCGAGCGACCCGGAATCGTTGTCGCGCTTGAACACGACGATCGAGTCGTCGCCTTGGGTCACGACGTAGACGTGCTCGTAGTCGTCGCCCGTTCCCGGGAGAGGCCCTGCCGGGGCCACGACCACTCCTTGCGGCTTCCGCATCGTGTTCGCGGGGACCATGTTCGCCCCGTCCGTCTGGGTCTCGAGCGGGGTGAGCATGCCGGTGACGGTATTCCGCGTCAGCACTGTGAGGCTGCCGGCGCCGACCGTCCTCGACGTGACGTAGAGGTGGCGGCCGTCGCCGCTCATCGCCAACGAACTCGCGTCCGCCGTATTCGCGTCGCTGTAGGTTTGGACTAGCGTCATCTCGCCCGCGGCGTTGGTTGCGCTCACGGCGATCTCGTCGTCGTGCAGGCCCGCCATGTAGACGTGCTTGCCGTCCGGGCTGACGACGATCGAGGTGCCCTGGATGGGCGGGGCGTCCTCCTTCTCGATGAACCTGACGCCGCCGGCGTCGGCCGGGAGCGGACTCACGACGAGAGCCGCGAGCAGTAGCCATCCTGTGCTGGAAAGGGGGGACCGGATCATGGCGATCTCCTTGTGGGGTTGTGGATCGTCAGCGATTGCGCGCGCGTGATGGGATCGCGGATCTTGGCGAGCAAGTCCCTCTCGTTCGGCAGATGGTTCGAGACGATCGCGTGGAGAAAAGAGACCGGCGGGCACGACGGACGGCACCAACCCGCCGGCGACAACGAGCTGTTGCGACGTATCCGAGCCGATCGCGGGCCGTCAACGAAAAAAGCTCGTACCGCACTGAGCGGAGCGTCAATGCGCCACAATGGCGCAGGGATTGTTGCGCGACTGGCCGTGAGGATCGCTCGCCTGGTACTCGTACGAGCGTGCGGTTCGGGATCGCGATGCTGCTCACGGTTTCGCTGCTCGTGCTCCGGCCGGCGGCCCTCGGCGCCGAGCCGACTGCGGCCGAGGTGCGCCTGGAGCGCGGGCGCTTGACCCTGCGCGTCGCCGAGATGCCGCTCGCGGAGCTGCTGGCGGAGCTCGAGCGGCAGAGCGGCGCGACGATTCGCGGCGCGGTGCCGGCCCGGACCGTCACCGCCGACCTCTCCGACGTCCCCCTGGCGGAGGCGCTCGACACGCTCCTCGGCAAGGAGAGCTTCATGCTGACCTACGGCGGCGACGGGTCGGTGCGGGCGATCGCTCTGCTCGCTGCCGGGACTGCGCCGGCGCCACCACCCCCGTCCGCACCCTCGCCGGCGGCGACGCCCGGCGGGACGGTCCCGCTCGCGGAGGAGCAACGGCAGGCGACGGTGCTGCAGCGGCCCGTCACGGTGTCGCCGGCGCTCGCCCAGGCCGTCGGCGAGGAGCAGCCGTCGGTGGGCCGCTTGCTGCACGCCGCCGTCGGCGAGCGCCGCGCCGGCCTCCGCGCCGAGGCCCGCGACGCGGTGCTCGCGACCTTCGCGCGCGATCCCGAGACCGAGGCCGCCTACCTCTCGACGCTCCGTCCCGTCGCCGACTCGGTGCTCGCCAACATGATGCGTACGCGCTCGATCGAGGGCAGCGCCGAGGAATGGTTCACCGCGGTCGCGACGCGCGCGCACTCCGAGGAGCTCAAGGAGAAGGCGGCCGCCGTCTTGGACGCGCTTCACCAGGGCCGATAGCGGTGCGCTCGGCACCCTGATGCTTCACGGAATGGTACGCACCGCCCGGACGCTGAAAAGGTTGGCCTTGTGGAAGAGTCCGAGCGAGCCCCATTCGCCATTGAAGGTCAACACCCAGAGGCTGTCCTGGCTGATGCTCGGTTCAGTGGTCGTCCAATAGCCCCCGAAGATGATCGTCGGTCCAAAGATCGGATCGATGCAGGCGATCTCATCGCCACATCCATCCACGCTCGGGTCAAGGATCGTCTCGAGCTCCGCCTCGTCACCGCTGCGGTTCACCGTCGGCAACCGCCAGTCGCAGTGTCCGGCGAAGCACGGGGGCGTATTGAGCGCGGCGAGGAACCCGGTGAACGCATTGCCGTCCGGCTGGTTGCCCGCGGTGTCGCACCCGTCATTGTTGGTGTCGAGGCACCACTGGTAAATGTTGTTCGCGTCGTGCGGGTCAGGGCACGCGGTGACCGTACAATTCCTGGAGAATGCGACCGTGCCGGTCTTCTTCTCCCACTGCAGGCCCTGCTGATGGTCGGTCACCGTGCCGTCGCCGTTGTCGGTGAACCGTGGGGGAGCTTCACAGGCGCAGACGGCGTTGCAGAAGCCTCCGCCCGAGGCGGCAGGGCAGCCGAATCCCGGAGGATCGCAGGTCTCGCCGGGATCGAGGACACGGTTTCCGCACCTTGGCGCCGACTCCCGGCGAACCACGATCGTGACGGGAAACACCTGGCCGACGATATTGCCGCTCGCGCCGTTCGCGATCTTCAGCGTGAACTGCTGGGTGGTCACCTCCGGCTTGAGGTCGAGGGCGATCGAGATGGTGCCCTTGGCCGAGTCGAGCGGCAGCTCGAAGAATCCCGGGTTGGCTTCCCGGGCGTCGCGCGCCGAGGCGACCAGCAGGCTCGGGCTGACCGCCGGCGCCGCGCCCACGTCGTACTCGACCGTCACGGTGTTGACCCGCCCTGAGACGAAGGCGTCTCCGAAGACGACGTTCGTCACCGTCTGCGGCGCGCCCGCTGGAGGCGTCAGACCGCCAGGCGCCGCCATGAATATCCCGACGACGCCGTTCTCGCCCTGCACCGAGGCGAGAAAAGGATCGACGACGCAGCTCAGGCTCGCCGACAGCCCGGCCGCGGCACGCAGGACGTTGACGCCATCCGTGACCGTGATGGTTCCGCTGCCGTCGACGTCACAGGCCCAGAGGGGGCAACCGCCCGACAAACCGGCGGCCGCTCGCAGGACGTTGACTCCATCGGTAACCGTGAGTTGGTCATTGGCGTCGACGTCACCGCAGGTCTCGGCGGAGGCGGGGTCACGTATGACCCCGAACGCGAGCACGAAAACGGCGGCCATGAGGCTCGCGTGCCGGAGAGCGATCACGGGCTCGTACGGACTGCTCGCACGTTCCGGCTGGAGGCCTTGCCGCTGTGTCCGACGGCCCGACTACTGCTGAAGGGTACGCTCCACGCGTTCTCCGGATTCGCCGTGCTGACGGTGGACGTCCAATACGGCCACTCGGCGACGGTCACTCCGAAGGTCGGATCGATGCACGGTGTGCCGAGGTCGCAGCCTGGTGCGCCCTGGTCGACGATCGCATCGAGCTCCGCTTCGCCGCCGTCGCGATTCACCGTCGGCAAGCGCCAGTCGCAGTGTCCCGCGAAGCACGGGGGGGTGTTGAGCGCGACGAGAAAGGCCGTGAACGCTCCGCCATCCGGCGGATTACCGGCGGTGTCACAGGAAAGATCGTGATTGGCATCGAGGCACCACTGGTAGGCGTTGTTCACGTCGTGTGGATCCGGGCACGCCACGAGCGAGCAATCACGTGGGCACGGCGGCAAACCGCAACCTCCGAAATCCGTGATCACCCCGATCTTCTTCTCCCACTGCAGTCCCAACTGATTGTCGGTCACCGTGCCGTCGCCGTTGTCGACGAACCGTGTGGGAGCCGCGCACGTGCAGGTGGCGCCGCAGAACCCTCCTCCCGACGAGGCTGGGCAGCCGAATCCCGGAGGGTCGCAGGTTTCACCGGCATCGAGCACGCGATTTCCGCAGGTGGGCGTGGATTCTCGGAGGAGGACGATCGTGGTGGGAAAGATCTGGCTGGCGATGGCCCCGCCCGCTCCATTCGCGATCTTCAGCGTGAACTGCTGGACGCTCAGCTCCGGCTTCACGTCGAGGGCGATCGAGACGGCACCCGTGCCCGACGCGAGCGGGAGGTCGAAGAATCCGGGGCTGACTTCCGCGGCGTCGCGTGCCGACGCGACCAGCAGACTCGTGCCGCTGCCGTCCCCTTGCGCGTGTGCCGCCCCGACGTCGTACTCCACGGTCACGGTGTTGACCCGTCCGGCGACGAAGGCGTCTCCGACGACGACGTTCGTCACCGTCTGCGGGGCTCCCGGCGGCGCCGTCAGGCCGCCGGGAATCTTGGTCAGCGCGCCGAAGACGCCGTTCTCGCCTTGGACGGAAGCGAGGAAGGGATCAGCGACGCAGCTCAGGGTCGTCGCCAACCCGGCCGCGGTCCGCAGCACGTTGACGCCGTCCGTGACCGTGATCGTCCCGCTGTCATCGATGTCGCACGTCACGAGCGGACACTCGCTTGCCAACCCGGCCGCCGCTCGCAGCACGTTGACACCGTCGGTCACCGTGACCTGACCGTTGCGGTCGGCGTCGCCACAGGTCTCTGCGTAGGCGCGGTCTCGCGGGACGACGATCCCGAGGAGCAGGATCGAGGCCAACAGGGCGACGCTTCGGGGCGCGGCCTTCACGTCGATCATGTGTCGGCAGACCTCCGTACCCGTGTTCCGACGATGCAGCGTTCGAGGGGATACGTACGGCGAGCGGCCTTTTGGCACGGACGGACATCGGATGTCGAGCGAAATGCCGAGCAGGCTCGACAGCTGTAGAGGTTAGTCCGACTTGTCCTTGAACTGATCGCTCTGGTTGCGCGTCGCCGGCGTGCCGTACACGGCCTCCCAGCAGAACCCGGCGCTGTTGCGGAGCTGGACGGTGAGCGGCTGCGTGAGCGGGAAGGGCGGGTACGCGAGGTTCAGGCCGCGGCCCTTGACCTGGATCTTGGCCTTGCCGGGTGCGGTGCCCTCCTTCAGGACGATGCGCGTGACGCCGCCGCGGAGGCCGGACTTCTCGGCGTACTTGAATCCAGTGCCGGTCGGTCTCCAGCAATCGCGGAAGTCGCAGACGCCGGCGGCCGGGAGCGGCGCGCTCGAGAGCAGGTGCGTGCCGTCGTAGATGCAGAGCTGGTAGCTGGTGGAAAGGTTCGGGTTGCCGAAGTCCGCGTTGAACGTGGTGGCGCCCTTGTTCCACTTCCACTGGAGGGCGTCCTTGGCGTCGGCGACCGAGTTGCGGAGGAAAAGCGAGGCCGCGCCCGCTTGGACGGGCCGCCGGCAGCCGCTCGCGGGCACGGCACCGCATCCCGGGGTGTTCTCGAGGAGACACTCCGACGAGCAGCCGTCGCCGTCGGTGACGTTGTCGTCGTCGCACTGTTCGCCGCAGCCGCCCTGCACGGTGCCGTCGCCACAGATCCCGGCGTTGCCGACGCACACGCCGGCGGCGCATGCGTCCGGCGTCGTGCAGGCGGCGCCGTCGTCGCAGCTCGTGCCGTCCGGCTCCGACAGATCCGCGGGACATGTCGCAGCGCCGCCGCTGCAGGTCTCGCTGGCGTCGCAGGGGTCGGTGGCGGCGCGACAGACGGCGATCGGCGGCTGGAAGGCGTCGACCGGGCACGCGTCGTTCGCGCCGGTGCAGCTCTCGGCGACGTCGCAGACGCCGGCGGCGGCGCGGCAGACCGCGGTGCTTTTGGCGTCGGCCGGACAGGCCGCGCTCGCGCCGGTGCAATGCTCGGCGACGTCGCAGACGCCGGCCGCGGCGCGGCAGGTGAAGGCGCTCGTGCGGAACGCGTCCGGCGGACAGATGATGCCGATGCCGTCGCAGCTCTCGATCAGGTCGCAGGAGCCGGCGGCGGCGCGACACACGGCGGTGCTACGCGCGTCGGCGGGACATGCTACCGAGGCGCCGTTGCAGGTTTCGGCGAGATCGCAGACGCCGGCGGCGGCGCGACAGACGGTGCCGACGGTCGCGAGCGTCTCGGCGGGACAGGCATTGCCGGACCCGTCGCAGGTCTCGGCCGGATCGCAGCCCCCGGCGCTCGGCCGGCAGAGGGCGCTGCTCTTCGCGTCGGCCGGGCAGCTCGCGTTCGTGCCGCTGCAACTCTCGGCGACGTCGCAGACGCCGCCGGCGCCGCGACAGACGACGGTCGCCGGCTGCAGCTGGTCGGCGGGACAGGCGTTCCCGGATCCGTCGCAGCTCTCCACGGCGTCGCACGAGCCGGCGGCGGCGCGGCAGACCGCGCTGCTCTTGGCGTCGGCCGGGCACGCCGGGCTCGAGCCCGTGCAGCTCTCGGCGAGGTCGCAGACGCCACCGGCCCCGCGGCACACGAAGGAGCTTGGTCGCACCTGGTCCGGGGGGCAGGCGTTGCCGGAGCCGTCGCAGCTCTCGGCGAGATCGCACGAGCCCGCGCCGGCGCGACAGACCGCCATGCTCTTCGCGTCGCCGGGGCAGGTCGCGGAGGAGCCCGTGCAATTCTCGACCGCATCGCAGACGCCGGCCGCGGCGCGGCACGGGGTCGACGACGAGGCGAGCGCGGGCACGGGACAGGACCCCGACGCGCCGGTGCAGGTCTCCGCCGGGTCGCAGATCGCGCCGCCGGGCCGGCAGACGGTGCCCGCCGACACGAACTGGCAGGTGCCGAGGCAGCACGAGCCCGCCGCCGGGTCGCATTGCTCGCCCGGATCGACGACGCCGTTGCCGCACGAAGGACCCGACCAGAAGCCGCCGGGGTAGAAGCTCGTCACGTCGCTCTGCGAGCAGGTGGCGTTGACCAGCGGATCGGCGGAGGCCGCACAGCAGGGCGTGCTCGCGCTGCACTGGAAGCCGTCCCACGTTCCCTCGGCGAGCTTCACGTGGCCGGACGCCGACGGGTGGAAGCAGTCGCAGCACGAGATGTCGTTGCTCGCGAACTTGTAATGGAAGGGGCCCTCGACGTAGCGGACGCCGACGTCCGCCGCCTTCACCGCGCCCGTCGCCGACGTGCCGCCGACCGGGATCGCGGCGTACTCCGCCGTCACCGCCTCGAGGATGTCGTTGTACGACACGATCGTGTTGTACATGTCGATGCGGCGGTTGTTGGAGCAGTCCTCGGTGAGCGAGCGGCAGACGCCGTTGGCGCCGAAGATGGTGGTGAGGTTCTCCCACAGGAAGCTGCAATTGGTGCCGAAGCCGAGGCCGCAGCTGTTCGTCGAGCCGAAGTTGCAGAGCTCGGAGACGCGCACCAGCGCCGAGATCAGGATGCGCGCCGACGGCACCTGGATGAGCTGATCCATGCCCTCGCGGAACTCGCGCTCGAAGGCGGCCGTGGTGGTGCGGCAATAATTGTTGGGGTTCTGATCGCCGCCGCAGCCGTTGCCGGTCTTGCTGGTGGTGCTGGTGCAGGCGTCGTTGTGGCCGAGCAGCACGGCGACGTAGCGCGGGGCCGGTCCGGCCAGCATGTTCGCGCGCGCCGTCGTGGACTGGGCCGCGAAGTCGCCGCGCATGGTGGCGCCGCTGTCGGCGTCGTTCAGGTTGACGATCTCCCCCGACTTGGCGCACTCGAGCCGCTCGGCGTGGCTGAAGGTCGCGTCGCTGCCGCTCGTGCAGTAGCTGGTGCCGTGGTTGTCGCCGGTGGCCCAGTTGAACCCCACCTGGTCGCCGTAGGAGCACGAGTCGGCGTTGAAGGCGCGCGTGATGCTGTCGCCGCTGGCGTCGATCGTGTTGGCGAGGGGTGCCGTGTGCGCGGTCGCTCGTAGGCCGAGGGTCAGCGCGACGACGAGGATCAGGGTCGATCCGGTGGCTCGGAAACGATCGTCCATGTGCGCCGCCTTTGCTCTCCTGCGATGTGAACGGGCGCGGCTCGGGGGGATTCGGGCACACGCCGCGAGCCGGGAAAAGGAGAGCAGCGTGTAGCACGAACCCGGCGTCACGTGCCAATGTTTTTCCGTGCACCAGGCAACCCACCGCCTCGCCGTCCGGACCCGCGGCGCCGGGCTCTCCGACGTGACGCGCGAGCTCGCGGCCTGGGTCGGTCGTCAAGGGATCGAGACCGGCCTCCTCACCGTCTTCATCCGCCACACCTCGGCCTCCCTCGTGATCCAGGAGAACGCCGATCCGGACGTGCTGCGCGACCTCGATACCCATCTCCGCCGGATGGTGCCCGAGGACGACCGCCTCTATCGGCACACCACCGAGGGTCCCGACGACATGCCGGCCCACATCCGCTCGGCGCTGACGGCCACCCAGCTGTCGATCCCGGTCGTGGACGGCACGCTCGCGCTCGGCACCTGGCAGGCGGTCTACGTCTTCGAGCACCGCGCCGCCGGCCACAGCCGCGAGCTGGTGTTGCACCTCATCGGCGAGTGAGGTGAGGAGCGAAATCTACAAATGCGAGCGGGCCAGGCTTGCGAGCACCGTCAGCAGCTCGGCGGGGTCGAGGGGCTTCGGGACGTGCGCGTCGAAGCCCGCGGAGAGGAGCCGGATCCTGTCGGTGCGGCCGGCGTATGCGGTGAGCGCGACGGCGGGTATGCGCGCCTCGTCGCCCGTCCGGCTGCGCCAGCTCGCGATGAACGCGTAGCCGTCCTCGCCGGGCATGCCGATGTCGCTCACCAGGAGATTCGGCGGCCACTCCGCCGCCAGCGCGCGGGCGGCGTCGGGCGAGCGGGCCTGGCGCACCTCGGCGCCCCGCGCCGCCAACAGCTCGGCCACCACCTCGTTCGAGTCGTGCTCGTCGTCGAGCACCAGGATCCGCACGCCGTCGAGCCGCGGCAGGGTCTCGTCGGCGTCGGTGCGGGCCGTCGGATGTCGGCGCGTCACTTCGCCGGCGGGGCGCGCGATCATCACCGGCAGCTGGACGGTGAACACCGACCCCTGGGTGCGGCCGGGGCTGGCGGCGCCGACGCTGCCGCCGTGGGCCTCGACGATGTGGCGCACGATCGCGAGGCCGAGACCGAGGCCGCCCTGCGTACGGGTGGTCGAGGCGTCGGCCTGACGGAAGCGATCGAAGACGTACGGAAGAAATGCCGGGTCCATGCCCTCGCCGGTGTCGCTCACCGCGATCTCGAGGTGGGAGTCGACGCGCGCGAGCGCGACCTGGATGCGGCCGCCCTTGGGGGTGAACTTCACCGCGTTGGCGAGTAGGTTCCAGACCACCTGCTGCAAGCGGCCGTCGTCGCCGAGCACGGCGCCGGCCTCCGAGTCGAGCACGACCTGGAGCCGGAGGCCCTTGGCGTCGGCGGACGGCCGCACGACCTCGAGCGCGCGCTCGATGACGGGTGCGAGCTCGACGGGTCGGACCTCGAGGCGCATCTTCCCGGCCATGATGCGGGACACGTCGAGCAGGTCCTCGATCAGCTGCGCCTGGGTGCGGGCCGAGCGCTCGATCACCTCGTAGGCGTGGGTGCTCCGCCCGGCGTCGAGCACGCCCTCGCGCAACATGCGCGACCAGGCGAGGATCGGCGAGAGCGGCGTGCGAAGCTCGTGCGAGACGGTGGCGAGGAACTCGTCCTTGGTCCTGCTCGCCGCCTCGGCCTCCTTGCGGGCCCGCTCGGCGAGCGCGAGCAGCTCCTCGCGCTCCGACTCCACCTGCTTCCGCTCCGAGATGTCCACGATGCAGAGCAGCACACGGTCGAGCGTCGCCTCGTGGCCCGGGAGCGGGCTCAGTTGAATCAGCACCTCGCGCAACACACCGGCTGGCGTGCGCAGCGTTTGCTCGATCCGGACGCGCCCACTCCCTGCCACCGCTCGCAGCAGCACGTCGCCGGCGTTCTGCAAGGTCTCGGGCGGGAGGTAGACCCCGATGTTCGGGTCGAGCGCGGCGGCGCTCTCGACCCCGAGGATGTCGAGGGCGACGCGGTTGACGCGCGTGACGCGGATCAGCGCGATGCAGGCCGCCGCCTCCTCGGGATGCTCGGTCAGATGGGCGAGCGGCTCGTGGCCGGCGGCGACCAGCTCGTCGAGCCGGCGCTTCATGCCGCTCCAGTCCTCCTCCATGAGGCCGATGGGCGAGTCCTCGAAGAGCGTCCGGTAGCGGCTCTCGCTCTCCTCGAGCGCGTCGCGCGTCCGCCGGCTCTCGGTCATGTCGAGCACGAAGGTGATGCCGTGCGAGCCGGTCCGATCGAGCGCGACGCCGCCGCAGAAGATCGGCACCCGGGTCCCGTCGGAGCGGACGATCATCGAGTCGAAGGGATCGCACTCGCCGCGGCTTCGGATCTGCCCGAGCGCGACCTCGTGGAGCGGCCGGCACTCGGGGGCGACGATCCCCCGCCAGGTCGCGGCGTCGATCCCGTCCCGTCTGAGACCGGCCATGGTCAGGAAGGCGTCGTTGGCGTCGCCGATGCCCCCCGCCGCGTCCCAATACAACATGCCGATGATGTTCGACTCGAAGAGCCGACGCGCCCGCGTGTCGGTCTCCCGCATGGTCTGCGCGGCCGCGCGCGCCTCGCGCCGCGCCTGGTGCAGCTGCTCGCTCAGCATGCAGATCAAGAGACACATGAGCACGAACACGATCAGCGCGACCACGTACGCGTCCCCCGCGATGGCCGGCGGGCCGGAGGCGGAGAGCGGCACCGAGGCGGCGACGGCGGCGAGCGCGGTCGCGACCGCGCCCGGAGCGAAGCCGCCGTACCACGCGGCCATGGCGACCGCGGGGTAGTACCCGAGGAACGGCAGCTGCTCGCCGAGGATGGGGCTGAGGAGCCAGCGCACGAGGGTCGCCGTCAGGACCAGCGCGACCGCCGCCCCGTGGGCCGCGACGAAGCCGGGCCCGGCGGGCACCTCTGAGCCGCCGGTCGGGGGAGCGCCGCCCTGCATGGGGTCGGCGATAGCTGGGCGAACCGACGGTCGCAACCGGCATCTCGCGCTCGGCGCCGACTTGTGGAATAGCCTGCAAAGATCGCATGCCGACGATGCCGACGCCCCACGAAGCGCTCGCAGATCTGGTCCGGCGCTTCACCGATGCCTTCAATCGCGACGATCTCGACGGCGTCATGGGCTTCATCGCCGAGGACGCCGTCTACGATCAGTTCGACGGGACGCGCAGCGTCGGCAGAGCGGCGATCCGCGAGGCCTTCGTGCCGCAGTTCCGCGGCGACTTCGGCAGGATCCGATTCCTCACCGAGGATCTCTTCGTCGATCCCGCGACCGGCAAAGGACTGATCAGCTGGCTCTGCACGCTCGAGCGCGACGGCATCACTCGCGGCTGGCGCGGCCTCGACGTGCTCCACTTCGAGAATGGGCTGGTCAAGGAAAAGCACACCTACGCCAAGGCCCAGGTCCCGCGACTCGAGCCGGTGCACTGAGCCGTCATGGCGATCACCGCCGTTCGCCGACCGGACGAGACGTCACCGAGCGTGGCGTCGCGCCGTGCTGATGCCGCCGAGGCGGCCGCCGAAGGTCGGCTGATCCGCGCCGACGGCACGGTGCGGCTCGGCATCTTCCCGGACCCCATCGACGAGGTGAATCACCGCGACTTCGTCCTCCGCGATCCCTTCGGGAAGGCGCGCGGCGGCCTGGCGCGTCACTTCGGGTTCCATCAGTTTCAGTTCCTGGGCGGTCTCTCCGAGCGCTTGATCTTCGGCTGCGCCATCGTCGACACCCGCTGGGTCGCGAACGCCTTCGTGTACTGCTACGAGCCCGCGTCGCGGCGGCGCGTCGAGCAAAGCGTCAAGCGTCCGCTCGGGATCGGCCTCCGGAGCAGCGACACGCCGGAGTCGGGATCCATGGCGTTCGCCGCCGGCGGGGCGCGCTTCGAGATGTCGGCCACGAGCGCGCCGCGCGCGCGCCGGCTCGTCGTCGATGCCGGCGCGATCGCGATCGACGCCGTCTTCGACGAGGAGAGCCCGGCGATGGAGCCGATGCGCATCTGCACCCGTGCCGGCGCCAGCGGTTGGGTGTACGCGCGGAAGACCGCGGGGCTCGGCATGCGCGGCACGCTCCGCTGGGAGGACCGAACCTACGACCTCGCGGAGCTCGGCATCCATGGGCATCACGACTGGAGCGCCGGCTTCATGCGGCGCGAGACCTTCTGGAACTGGGGCTGCCTCGCCGGCCGCACCGCCGACGGCCGCATCGCCGGCCTGAACGTCTCGTGCGGGGTCAACGAGACCAGCGTCACCGAGAACTGCTTCTGGCTCGACGGCCGGCTCCACAAGGTCGACACCGTCGCCTTCGACTACGACCCGCGCGATCTCATGCGGCCGTGGCGGCTCCGCTCGTTCGACGGCCGCGTCGATCTCACGTTCGCGCCCGAGGGCATGCACGTCGAGCGCCTGAACGTGCTCGTCCTCGCCACCAACTTCCACCAGCTCTTTGGGCGCTTCAGCGGGACGCTGACGACCGCCGACGGAGAGCGGGTCGCGATCGATCGCATGGTGGGCTTCTGCGAGGACCACTACGCGAAATGGTGAGGCGTGAGTAGCGGCGATCTCCTCGGCTCGAGCGGAGTGACGTTGCTGCTGGCCGCCTACTTCGCCCAGCTGGTCGGCTGGGTGCGATCCGATTCCCGGCTCTACCACGGACTGAACGTCGTGGGCGCGGGGCTCGCGTGCCTCGCGTCCTATCTGATCGCGTTCTGGCCGTTCGTCGTGCTCGAGGCGACGTGGATGCTGGTGGCGGCGTGGGCGCTCGCCCGCGGCTACGCGGCGTCACACCAGTCGTGAGAGGCGGCGGAGCACGTCTTCGGCTTCGCGGACGGTGCGGCGGACGATGTCGGCGGCGGGCTCGATGGTGGTGATCAGGCCGCAGCCCTGACCCGCCATCGGCGGGAAGACCTCGAGGTCCGCGGCGGCGAGCGCCTGCATGATGAGCGGGCCGAGCTCGGCCGCGCGGCGCTCGGCCTCGTCGGGGCGCTCGCCCCATTCGTCGAGGAAGCGGTTGCGGATGGCGCGCACCTCGGCGCCGGGCCACGGCATGGCGACGGCGCGGTCGAAGGCCGCCGAGCGCAGCGTGACGGTCTCGTCGGACGCGACGATGAGGTCCTTCCAGCGCGCCGGGATCGGGGTCTCGGCGGCGGCCAGGAAGCGGGTGCCCATGAGGACGCCGTCGGCGCCGAGCGCGAGCGCGGCGGCGAGGCCGCGGCCGTCGACGATCCCGCCCGCGGCCATGACCGGGACGCCGCGCGCGGCGTCGACCACGGCGGGAAGGAGCGGCAGGGTGCCGACGAAGCCGACGTGCCCGCCGCCATCGGTCCCCTGGCCGACGATCACGTCGACGCCGACGGCGGCCGCGTGCGCCGCCTCCGCCGCGGTCGGAACCTGGTGCACGACCCGCATGCCGGCGGCGTGGGCACGCGCGACGAGCGGCGCCGGGTCGCCCCACGCGAGCGACAGAACCGGGACGCGCTCCTCGAAGGTGACGTCGAGCGCCGTCGGGTCGAGGTGGGCGATGACGTGATTCACGCCGAACGGCCGATCGGTGAGCGTGCGGATGCGGCGGATCTCGTCGCGCAGCTCGTCGACGGGGCGGAGGAGGCCGCCCAGGATACCGAGGCCGCCGGCGTTCGAGACGGCGGCGACGAGCTCGGCGGAGGTGAAGGTCGACATCCCCGCCTGGGCGATCGGGGCGTCGATTTCGAGGACCTCGCACACCCGGGTTCGCATGCCACGAGTGTCTATCTCATTGTTGCCCCGGTTCTACAGAGTCGGCGCGGTGGCGAGGGTCAGGTCGACGTCCAGCACCTCGGCGGCGCGCGCGAGCTGCGGCGCGAGGCGCGTGATGCCGACCACGCCGGCGTCGACGCCGCCGGTGCCGATGCCGCCCGAGTGGACGCCCACCGTCACCAGCACGCCGACGGCGCGGCCGTCGTCGCTGATGACGCCGCTGCCGGAGTCGCCGGGAAGCGCCACGGCCTCGGCGAAGACGTGGTCGGGATCGGGCATGCCGATCGCGACCCCGGTGCGCGCCGGCAGCACGCTGCCGATGGCGACCCCGTTGCCGTAGTGCTGCAGCACGACGGCGCCGCTCGTCTGATCGTTGTTGATGCCGGTCGGACCGCCGAAGTGGCAGAGCTGGGGATCGACCGCGACCCCGGGGTCGAGCCGGATCACCGCGAAGTCCTTCGGATCCACGAGGATCGCGTAGGCGAACTCACCGATCCTGGCGCCCGCCGCGTCGCGCGCCTCGGGGCCGGTGCCGGCATCCCAGCTGCTCTCGCCGACGTCGCCGCCGAGCGGCGACTCGCCGAGGATGCAATGGCCCGCGGTGCCGACGTACGTCGCGCCGTCCCCGCCGGCGTAGACGAAGTTGAGGGTGCACTGGCCGACGTCGCTCTCGACGATGGCGCCCGGTCGAACGCCGGGACAGGCCGTCACGCCGATCGGCGCCGCGACGGGGACCTGGATGAGTCGGGTCGGCACGCCGCCGAGCGACCAGGTGGGTCGCCAACGGGCGAGCAGGCCTGCCGATGCCGGGACGACTGCCAGCAAGAGAAACGAGATCGCGACGACGAGCCGCGGACGGTTGCCGATCGATCGCATGCGCGCACCTCCAGACTAGCGGAGGTACAAGCCGGTCGAAGCCGGCGCGATCACCGGTGCGGGCGAAATGAAAACTCAAAGATCGGGGAGTCCGAGGCGACCCGAGCGCACGCTCCCGCGAAGGCGCCGTGCGATCGTGCTCAGCCGAGCGCGCGGCGCCGAGGCCGTCCGACCGCGACGAGGAACAGCACGCTCTTGCCGCGCGCGTGCGGGGAGAAGAACTCCGTTACGTCGTCGTCGAAGAAGGTGAGGCCGGTTGCGCCGAGGCCGAGGGCGTAGGCGGCGAGGTAGATCCGTCCGCCGACGATCGCGGCCAGGAGCTGCGCCGCGCGGTAGCCGCGGTTGCCGAGGCGCTCGAGCCAGGGGTCGAGATCGCCGAGCACGTAGACGTCGGCGCTGGCGTCGGCGGCGAGGTCTTGGCCGAGGTCGAGGTGTCCGGCCTCGCGGCGGAGGTCGCCGCTGCGGAGACGGGCAAGACCGTCGCGGCCCGGCGGCAGCACGTAGGCGCCCGGTGCGATGCCGTCCACGGCGTTGACGATCACGTAGGCGTCGAGCGCAGTCGGGGGGATGCTCAGGTCGGCGGGAATCGCGGTCGTCGAGCGCCGGAGGATCTCGCCGAGCGACCCGGCGTCGATCGGCTCGCGCGCGAAGGCGCGGCTCGAGCCGCGGCGACGGATGACGGCGCTGATGGGCTCGCTCGGCGGCGTCGCGAGCGGCGGGAGTGGGACGACGTCGGCAAGCGCCGCGGCCGCCGGCGTCGTGCGCGGCGCGGCGCCGCGCCACGCGGCGACCTCGGCGGGTGTCGCGAGCGCCGAGGCGGCGTGGGCCGCGCGGATCGCCGGGTAGTCGACCTCGTGGTCGGAGAGCGGCTGCGTCGCGAGCTCCAGGGTCGTGAGGGGCGGCGCCGGTGGTGGGGGCGGCGCACCGTCTCCGAGCGCGACCAGCGTGATCGCCGCCTCGCGCTCGCCGTCGAGACCGACGAGCGCGTTGATGGTCGCGTCGACGAAGCCGAGCACGATCCGCGTCGCGACGCCGTCGGCGTTCGCGACCGCGAGCAGGTTGGCGAGCAGCGTCCCGGCGTCCCAGAAGGCGTGCCGGTAGGCCCGGGCCTGATACTTCCAGGCGTTCCGCCAGAACGTCGACGCGCACACGAGGATCACGGGGGCGGCGGCGATCGCGGGCTCGGCGGCGGTGGCCTCGATCGCCGCCGCGCGGTGGTCGCCGGCGCGCAGGCGGCGGAGCGCGAAGTCGTGCGGTCCGAAGTGGTAGACGCCGGCCTCGAGATCGGCGAGCGCCCCGCACACGAGATAGACGTCGACGTGGTAGAGGGCCCCGGTGCAGGCGGCGGCGCGGAAGTAGGCGACGTGGCCGCCGGCGTACTTGGTTTTGTGCAGGACGCCGGCGCTGTGGAAGAGGAGGCGCGCGAGGGCGCGTTGGTCGAGCTCTGTGCCGGGTGTGGTTGCGGTCGGAGCGGCGATCGCGTCGAGGGCGGTGCCGGGGGAGTCGTCGAAGTCGCGGGGCAGCGGGATCGGCGGGAGGTCGGTGTAGAGCTTGTAGGGGATGGGCTGGTTCGACCAGTCGAGGCTGTGGCGGTTGCTCTGGACGCTCGCGGGGGAGTGCTTGGTGCGGTCGTGATAGTCGCGGGCTTCGTCGCCTCGGGTCCCCATGGTTCACTGCCTACGCCCGTCTGCGTGCGTGTACCAGGGGTGGGGTTCTGGAGCGCCGGTGCCCGTCGCGAAGCACTCGTCGGCCTATATGAAGATCGCGGTATCAAGATGAGGACACGATCTCGGTACCACCTCCGCCTGCTTCCGACGCCGCGCGAGGTGCGCTCGGCGCTGCGCTACGTGCTCTTGAAGGCGCGGCGCCATGCCGCGAGCGTGCGGGAGAAGATCGGAAGGGTCAGGGTGCGATTGGATCCGGCTTCGTCGGCGCACTGGTTCGATGGGTGGCGGCGCCACGGGCTTCTCGATCCCGCCGACGTGCCGGGCTGACACTCATTCGTTCAGCCAGCCGTGCGCGGCCAGGAACTGTCTCAGCCGCGGATCGTCGGCGGAGAGCGCGGGGATCCACGTGCCGCGGAGCTCGCGGCGCCACCACGCGCGCTCGGGGTTGCCGGGCTCGGCGAAGGTGTAGCGATACAGGAGCGCGCGGACGTAGCGCGGCGGTGTGTCCGGAAATGGATTGCCGTCGAGGAGAGAGAGCGCGCCGGGGTCCGCGTCGAGGAGCTTCCAGACCAGACGGAGCGTCCACGGGTAGCGATCGGGGGTCGACATGGCGGCGAACCAGATCTGCCAGTCGAGGCGGTAGTGGTACGGCGACACGATGCAGGGGCGGCGCAGGGGGTCGCCGGGTTTGCAGGGGAACTCGTATTCGCGCCAGCGGGCGTCGGGGCCGAGCTCGTCGGCGGTGCCCTCGAAGACGATCTCGTCGCGCTCGCGGCCGACGCTGCCGAAGGCGCCGTAGGTGTTCACCAGCTCGAGGCGATTGAAGGCGGTGTTCATGGCCTGGTGCGGCGAAAGCATGTTGGCGACGGGCGCGACGCTGAGGAGCGCGACCACGGCGGCGAGCGCCCACGACGCCGCAGTCTCTGCCGTCGACGGGCGGGCCTCGGCGGCGGCCCGGTCGGCGCGTGCCACCAGCCGTCGCGGCAGCACCCGGCGCAGCAGGCCGTCGTCGAAGCAGGCCAGGATCGGGACGATGGTGAGGTAGTTCAGGAACGACAGGTTGCCGCTCAGGATGAGGATCAGCTGGAACGCCAGCATCAGCGCGCCCGCGACGTGGCGGGCGCGGCGCGGACCGAACGCGAGCCACGGACAGAGCAGCTCGCAGACGTGATTGAAGAGCACGCCGCCGTGGTTCACCCAGCGCGGCAGGAAGTGAAAGCTCCGGCTCAGGGGATTCGGGATCGGCTGCGTCTCGTAGTGGAAGTCGAGGCAGGTGAGGTCGCGCCAGCACCGGTCGCCGCGCATCTTGATGAGGCCGGCGCCGAGCATGATCCGGAAGATCAGCCAGCGCAGCAGCCAGATCACGGCGATCGGCGGCGGGCGGCGCGGAAAGGGCCGTGCGTCGAGAAGCGGGCAGAGGAAGATCGCGAGAAAGCCGGTCTCGAGAAGCTGGATCTCCCAGCCGTAGCCGTACCAGAGCTGGCCGACGTGGACGAAGGACATGTAGAGCGCCCACAGGACGGCCATCAGGATCGCGTTCGCATAGCCGGCGAGGACCAGCAGCGAGAGCACGACCCCCGTCCACGCGGCCGCGAGCAGCGCCGGGTCCGAGGCGTCGAGCCAGAACAGGCTCGGCTCGGCGAGAAATCCCGCCCCGCGCGAGCCGGCGGCGGCGGCGACGCGATCGAGGTAGAGCCGCGCCGGGCTGAAGCCGTCGCTGCCGATCAGCGGCAGCGCCTGCCGCGCGGCGACGAGAAACGCGACGGCGTAGACGAGGCCGAGGAGCCGGAGGACGAGAAAGCGCGTCAGCCAGTAACGGGAGTGCGCCGCGGCGATGGTTGGCTCACGCACACACCGCCGGCCGCCGCTCGTGCCAGCGCACCTCGCCCTCGAGCTGCGCGCCGACGCGGATCAGCACGTCCTCGCGTCCGAACGCGGCCACCAGCTGCACGCCGATCGGCAGGCCGGCCGCGTTCCAGTGCAGGGGCAGCGACATCGCCGGCTGCCCCGTGACGTTGAACGGAATGGTGAAGGCGACGAGCTCGCCCGCCCGCCGCCACGCCGCAAGCGGGTTCGCGGGATCGGGCGTCTGCTCCCCGAGCGGCGGGGGCGGCTCGGGAAGCGTCGGCGTGACCAGCAGATCGAAGCCGTCGCTCCAGAAGCGCGCCATCCGGCGGTTCCAACGGTGCAGCTCCTCGAGCGCCGCCAGATACTGGCTGCCGCTCACCTCGCGGCCCACCTCTGTGATGGCCCAGTTGTCGCAGTCCATGTCCGCGGGGCCGAGCGTGCGGCCGATCGCCTCCCCGAACTGGTCGATCATACGCGCCTGCGAGGTGGCGATGACGCGGATCGCGGCCTGGCCGACGGCGGCATCCTCCAACGCCTTCGGGTGCGCGATCTCGACGTGGTGTCCGGCCGCCGCGAGCAGATCTCCCGCCGCCTCGACGGCGGCACGACAATCGGCGTGAACCGCGACGCCCGAGATCGCCGGGAGGAGACCGATGCGAAGCCCTCGGCACGGCGCGCCGATCTCGTCGAGGAACGGTCGCCGCGGCAGCTCCGCCACGTACGGGTCCCCCGGCATCGGCCCCTGCACGGCGTCGAGCAGGGCGGCGGTGTCGCGGATCGTGCGGGTGACCGTACCCTCGAAGGCCAGGCCCGCCCACATCTCGCCGCCGGCGGGACCCATGGAGACGCGCCCGCGCGAGGGCTTGAGGCCGACGAGGCCGCACTCGCTCGCCGGGATGCGGATCGAGCCGCCGCCGTCGCTCGCATGCGCGGCCGCGACCATGCGGGCGGCCACCGCCGACGCGGATCCGCCGCTCGAGCCGCCGCTCGAGTGTGCGGGGTTCCACGGGTTGCGGGTCACGCCGTAGGCCTCGGGCTCGGTCGTGGTCCAGGCGCCGAGCTCGGGAACGTTGGTGCGTCCGACGACGATCAGCCCGGCTTCGAGAAATTTCTGCACCAGGTACGAGGTCGACGGCGCCCGGTAGCCGGCGTCGCGGAGAAAGCGCGTGCCCCAGTGGATCGGGTCGCCCTTGAGACCGCCGCCCGCGAGATCCTTCAAGAGAAACGGCACGCCGCGGAAGGGACCGTCGGGGAGCGAAGCGGCGGCCTGCCCGCGGGCGCGCTCGAAGTGCTCGTGAATGACGGCGTTCAGCTGCGGGTTCAGGCGCTCGATGCGGCGGATCGCCTCGTTCACCAGCTCGAGCGGGGAGACGTCGCCGCGCCGGACGGCCTCCGCCTGTCCGGTGGCGTCGCGATCGCCGATCTCGGTCGTTCGATCCATGGGTCCCCCTCCTGGAGTGCGGCACAGTGGCAGAGGAGGCGAAGGGCGGGCAAGAGGTTGCAGGGGTCGAACGGCGTGCGCGCGGCTGGTAAGGCTCCGTCGCATGGCGCGCTATGAGATCCTGCACAACCCGCGCTGCGGGAAGTCACGCGAGACGCTCGCACGTCTCACCGCCGCGGGCGTGCAGCCGACCGTCGTCGAGTATCTCCTCGAGACGCCGACCAAGCAGAGGCTGCGCCAGATCCTGAAGCTGCTCGGCTTCGGCGATCCGCGGCAACTGATGCGGACCAAGGAGCCCGTCTACGCCTCGCTCGGTCTCGCCCGCGTGAGCGATCCCGACGCGCTCCTCGACGCGATGGTCGCGAACCCGATCCTGATCGAGCGCCCGATCGTCATCAAAGACGACAAGCGCGCCATCCTCGGCCGCCCGCCCGAGAACGTCGACGCGCTGCTCTGAACGGTCGCCTCACTCATGCGGCCGACGCTCAGGTCGCGTAGGTCGCGTTCAGGTAGTCGCGGATCTCCGCCGACTCGAACATCTCGCGGCCGGTGTTGGGGTCGTAGAGATACGGCACCATCATCTTGCCGGAGCGCGCCACGAAGGCCGGCCGGCCGGCGCCGTTCTTGCCGACGTTGTGCAGCACGTAGGGGAGCTCGAGCTCGCAGAGCGCCTCGCGCACGATCCGACAGAAGGGGCTCGCCTCGAAGCTCCAGAGCTCGAGCGGCGAGGCCGGACGTCGCGACGGTCGCGCCCGCAAGCCGCTCACCGGCCGGAAGGCCGACGCCAGCCCCGAGCTGGCCGTGGCGAGTGGCCCGCGCAGCAGCATGCCGGGCGCGCGCCCGCCGTAGGTCGCGAAGAGATAGTCGGTGATGGCGTCGGACTCGTACATGCGGGTGTCGGTGTTGGGATCGACCAGGTAGGGGAACTGCGCCTTGCCGCCGAGCTGGACCGCCTCGGGGCGGTAGACCGTCCCATTCTTGGGACACGGGTAGATCATCGCTTCGAGGTCGAGCTCGGTGAGCGCGTCGCGCACCTTGCGGCAGAAGGGGCAGGCCTCGAACTCGTAGAGCTCGAGGAGCCGCTCGGGCCGGTGCGCCGGCGGCGCGGCCGTGACGCCGGCGCCGAGGCGGCTCACGGTCGTGAACAGCGAGGTCGCGACGTCGAGCGCGCGCGCGATCATTGCCGTCCCGCGCGCGCGGCGATCAGCTCGATCAGGTGGCCGTCGGGATCGCGGACCCAGAGCTGGCCGATCTCGGTCCCGGCCTCGAGGGTCTCGATGCCCGCCGCGTGCAGCGCCGCCACCACGGCGTCGTAGTCGTCGATCGAGAACGCGACGTGGCCGCCGAGCGGGTTCAGCGAGGGCGGCGGCGATCCGAGCGGCGCGCCCTCGGGCGGCACGATGAGATGCACCTGGATTCCCGCGCCGCCGAGCCAGGCACCGGGAAACGGCAGGTTCGGTCGTGGAAGCGGCGAGAGGCCGAGCACGTCTTCATAGAAGTGCACGGCTTTCGCGAGATCACGCACCGGAAAGGAGACGTGGTTCATGCCTGCGAGCGCAAGAAGGCCCATGGCGCGTTCCCTATGCCGGCCCCACGGAGGGGTCAATGAAATCGGCTGCCGCGCCGCCCGACCGTTTGCTCAGAACACGGTTTCATCAGATAACCCTCGGCTGGGTTCCATGACGACGTCCTTCAGCGAGTTCGACCTCATCCCTGCCTTGACCGAAGCAGTGGCGGACATGGGGTATACCCGTCCGACGCCGATTCAGGCGGAGGCGATTCCGATCGGGCTTGCCGGGCGCGACCTGATCGGCTGCGCGTCGACGGGGACGGGGAAGACGGCGGCCTTCCTGCTGCCCATTCTGCAGCGCCTCACGCACCGGTCCGCGGCAACGTCTGCCGGGCTCTCATCCTCTCGCCGACCCGCGAGCTGGCGATGCAGATCGACGAGCAGGCGCTCGCGATCGGCTACCACGTCGGTATCACGGCGGTCTCGGTGGTGGGCGGCGTCGACATGCGGCCGCAGGAGCGGGCGCTCCGGGCCGGTGCCGAGATCGTGGTCGCGACGCCGGGACGGCTCCTCGACCACATGCGCTTCGGCTACGTCGACTTCCAGGCCCTCGAGGTCCTGGTGCTGGACGAGGCCGACCGCATGCTCGACATGGGCTTCCTCCCCGACATCCGGCGCATCCTGCGGGCGCTCCCGCCCGAGCGTCAGACGCTGATGTTCTCGGCGACCATGGCGTCCGAGATCCGCCAGCTCGCCAACGACATCCTGCGCGATCCCGTGCCGATCGTGATCGGCGGGCGCGCAGAGGCCGGCGAGCGGCATCGTGCAGAGCGTCTATCCGGTGGCGCAGGGGCGGAAGACGGCGTTGCTGACGACGCTCCTGCAGCGCCAGCCGATGCCGTCGGTCCTGGTCTTCGTCAAGCGCAAGAGTCGATGCCGACCGGCTGGCGCGCGCGGTCACGCGCGGCGCCGCGCCGGCGACCAGCATCCACTCCGACCGCCGCCAAGAGGATCGCATCGCCGCGCTCGAGGCGTTCCGGCGCGGCGAGTATCCGGTGCTGATCGCGACCGACGTCGCGGCGCGCGGCATCGACGTCGAAGGGCATCTCCCACGTCGTCAACTTCGACGTGCCCTTCTCGCCGGACGACTACATCCACCGCGGCGGCCGCACGGCCCGCGCCGGCGCCGTGGGCGAGGTGATGACCTTCGTCGCGCCCGAGGAGGAAGACGACTTGCAGGCAATCGAAAAGGCGATCGGCCTGACGCTGCCGCGCGTGATCCTGCCGAACTTCGATCACGGCGCGCACGAGCACGTGCCGCGTCCCGTGATCGAGGACGGGCGCGGCCGGCGCGGCGGACGAGGCGGACGATCGCGACAAGGCGGCAGCCGGCGCGGCGCGCGGCCGCACGGCTCCGCGGCGGACCCGGCGCCGGCGGCGCCGGCCGAGGCGTCGCCCGCCGCGACGACGACCGCCGCGGGCGACGGCGCCGCGCCAGCGCCCGCCAAGCGACGCCGACGGCGCCGTCGCCGCCCGACAGCGGCGTCGGCTCCCACCGAATGAGCCCGATCGCCTGGGGGCGTTGCGGCCTTGTCGCGGCGACGCTCGTCCTCGTCACGACCACCATGCTCTCGGCCGCGCCGCCGCCGTCGCAGGTCAACATCCTGGTCGTCAAGGAACACGGCGTCGGCGGCGCCGCTCTCGCGCAAGGCTATCTCGATCGCTTCATCGCGCTCGCGGCCAAGCAGTACGGCTGGTCCGACGCCCACGGCCAGTATCACACCACGCGCGGGGGCGCCGAGGAGTACATCCGCGACCAGAAGCCGCGCTTCGGGATCCTCTCGCTGCCGACGTTCCTGGCGTTTCGCAAGAAGTACAACCTCGAGGTGATCGGCAACGTCGTGGTCTCGCGGGCCGGCGGGCAGCAGTATTTCCTCATCAGCAAGACCGCCACCGATCTGGGCGGCTGTCGCGACAAGACCATGGCGACCGATCATGCCGATGACCCGCGCTTCGTCGAGCGCGTGGTCTCCGGCAAGCAATTCGTGCTCGGCGACTTCCAGCTGGTGGAGACGCAGCGGCCGCTGCAGGCGATCAAGAAGGTGTTGACCGGCGAGGCCGTGTGCGCGCTCGTCGACGACCAGCAGATGAGCGAGCTGCCCCACATCGAGGGGGCGGAGGGCATTCGCTCGGTGTGGGAGAGCGCCAAGCTGCCGCCGATGACCCTGGTGGCGTTCGGGACGACGCCCGCCGTCGAACGCAAGAAGTTCAAGGACGGCCTCGCGCGGGTGTGCAGCGGCGAGGGCAAGAGCGCCTGCGCCGAGGTCGGCATCATGGCGCTCGCCGCCGCCAACGCCGACAGCTACAGTGCCGTCGCGTCGGCCTACGGAAACTGATGCGCCCCGCTCGTCTCACCCTGACCCTCGCGGTCGCCGTGCTCGGGCTCTCGGCCTGCACGACGATGAAGGCGCTGCGCGTGCCGCTGCCCGGTGCTCCCCTCGAGGATCCGCTCGTCGTCTCCGACGAGCTCGAGACGCTCATCCAGGAAGGCAAGGACACGCGCGAGGCGCGCGAAAGCGCCTACGAGCGCGTGCGCGACAATCCCAGCGACACCGCCGGCGCGGCGTTCGGACGCGCCGCCGTCACCGGGCGACTCGTGCAGCAACAGGGCCTGCTCGCCGCCAACCTGGTGCGCGACGTCGAGTTCTACGCCCGCCGCAGCCGTGAGCTCGACCCCGGGTTCCGCGATTTCGCCTCCACCCGCATGCTCGGCACGCTCTACGTGCTGGCGCCCGCGGCGCTCTTGAAGCACGGCGACTCGGAGTCCGGCCTCGAGATGCTGGAGACGCTCGCCCGCGAGCATCCCCACGTGCCCGAGAACCATCTCCGCCTCGCCGAGGCCTACGTCTCGCTCGGGGACAACCGGGCGGCGCGGCCCCAGCTCTGCCAGTGCCTCGCCGTGCGCGACCGCCTGCGCCGCGACGATCAGATGCTGCTGGCGCAGCTCTTCGGCCAGCTCACCGCCGGCGGCAAGAGCCTCGGCTGCGAAGCCGGCGGCTGAGACGCGCCGTCGTCGGCGCCCTCAGGAGCCGCGCGCCTGCAGCGACAGCGGCGGCTCGCTCTCCTCGCGCGCGTCCGGATCGCGCGGCCGCTCGCGGAAGAGGATCCACAGCGCCGCCGGCAGGGCGGTGAAGTCGGCGATCATCGAGAGCACGAAGGCCAGCGCGGCGAGCAGGCCGAACTGGCGGATCGGTGGCAGGTCGGCGAAGACGAAGGCGAGGAAGCCCCCGGCGTTGATGAGGGTCGCGAACAGGATGGCGCGGCCGGCGACCAGGAGGGTGTGGGTGAGGGCGTGCTCGACGTCGCCTTCTCGCCGGCCTTCGAGGAAGTGGTAGAAGAAATGGATCTGATCGTTCTCCGACGTCCCGAGGACCGTCGAGGCGATCAGGATGGTGGCGATGTTGAGCTGCATGCCGGTCAGCCGCATCACCAGGAACATCACCAGGATCGCGAAGATCGACGGGATCATCGCCATCAGGCGCGCGGTGCCGCTCCGGAACACCACGAAGAAGGCCGCGAAGATGATCACCACCGTCAGGACGAAGCTCTCGACCAGGGTCGGGACCAGGCTCTGCGCCATCTTGGCGTGGAGCGGCGCCAGGCCGACGATCCGCATCTCGAAGTTCTTGAGCGCGGGCACTTTGGCCGCGGTTTCGTCGAAGGCGCGGCGGATCGATTCGGCGAGGCGCGCCAGGTCCTCGTGCTCCGGTTTCCGGCTCACCACGGTGAGCTGGGTCTGCGCGAGCTCGTGGGGCTGGACGAAGCGCTGCAGCAGCGGATCCTCCCCCGCCAGGCCCTCGAGCGTCGCCGCCGCCTCCTCGACCTGGGCGGGGTCGGTCGGCCAGGCGTCGCCCTGACCCGAGAGGTAGCGGATCATGCGGAGGATCGCGGTCGGGCCCACCACCGAGCCGACGTCGGGGTTGCTCTCGAGCTTCTGCTGAAACTCGTGGAGGCCGTTCAGCACCTCGGGCTCGGAGACGCTGCCGAGGCCGCCCTTCAGCCACACCTGCGTCACCGAGAGCCCGGGGATGGTGTTCTGCAGGCGCTGGATGTCCTGGTAGAGCGGCGACGAGGGGTTCATGTAGGCGACGGGGTTGGTGAGGATCTGCATCGGCCGCACCAGGCCCGGGAAGCCGAAGAGCGCGATCGCGCCGAGCGCCGAGAGCACGAGCGCGCTCGTCACCAGCGGCCAACGCCAACGGTAGCTGAAGCGCGGTAGCCAGTTCGCGAAGCCCGTGATCCAGGCGCCCGCCATCCGGCGCTCCTGCTGGGTCGGGGTCCGCAGCACCGCCTGCAGGGCAGGGAAGAGCGTGAACACGATCACCCATACGGCGGCGAGACCGACCGCGACCTAGATGCCCATCTCGCGGATCGGCCGGATGTCCGAGACTGCGAGGGCGGCGAACCCGACGGCGGTCGCGAAGATCGAGGCGGTGCAGGCGACGAACTTGTTGACGAGCGCGAAGACCTGGTGGTTCTCGACCGACCGCCCCGCCGGGCGCTCGACGTAGCGCGAGTGGATGTAGACCAGCGTGGCGGTCGCGGTCACCAGGATCGTCATCGGCACCATCGGCGAGACGATCGTGAGGATGCCGCCCATGGCACCGATGGCGCCCATCGAAACGGCGAGCGACACGGCGAGCGTGATCAGGAACGCCAGCAGCGTCGCGGTCGAACGATAGAGGGTCACGTTCAACACCACGACGAAGACCGCGAAGAGCACGAAGTACTTCCAGGTCCCGCGCTGGGTCTCGTCGAGGTACTGGTCGACCCAGGGCGCGCCGAGCTCGGTGAGCTTGGCGAGCGGAGCGGGGTGATCCCGGAAGCCGCCGATCGCTCGCTCGATGGCCTCGAGCGCGGCGCGGCGCTCCGCCGTGCCCTTGACGTCGAGGATGAGGCCGATGGCGATGTATTTGTCGCCGACCAGGCCCTGCTTCCGGAAGAGATCGGTGCCGGTCACGAAGGCACGGAACGCCGCGAGGTTCTCGGGGGTCGGCTCGAAGCCCGCCTTGGCCTTCCGGAAGATCGACAGCGTCGAGTTGACGGCGACGTGCGGGATGCCGGCGAGGGCGCGCTCGATCTCGTCGACGCGGGTCACCGCCGCCGGCGCCAGCGGATCGTCGGCCTCGGCCAGGAGGAGCGCGAACTCTCCCTCGCCGAAGACCTGCTCGAAATCGCGAGTGGCGACGAAGTCGGGGTCGGTCGCGACGATCAGACGGTCGATCGAGTTGTCCTGATCGACCTTGGCCGCGAGGTACGCGGCCGGGGGCAGGATCAGCGCGTAGAGCGCGAGTACCCACCAGCGGTGGGCGATCAGGAACGCGAACAGGCGCCCGAGGGGGCTCGCCAGCTCCACGGGCTCCGCGTCGTCGGCGCCGAGCCGGGTCGGGGCGATCATTGGATTTGGAGGTATCAGATGGCGGCAACGGTGGCCACGAGTGGCTCGGCGGGCGCGCCCCGAAGTGGATCTTGGCCGAGAGCCCTCGTCCCCTGTAAATCCCGGCGCCGAAGGGAGCCTTTCATGCTCGTATGGATCGTGAGCGCGTTCTTTCTCTGGATGGGCGTCACCGCCTTGCTCGTGCCCGCCAGAGTGCTCGCCATCTTCGGGACCGAGGTGCGGACGCGCGATACGCGGAACGAGATCCGTGCCGTGTACGGGGGGTTCGGCGTGGCGGTCGCGGGTCTGCTGGCGTTCGGGCAGATGCGGCCCGACCTCGGCGGCGGCATCCTGATCGCGATCGCGGTCGCGGTCCTCGGGATGGCGGCGGGGCGGGTGTGGTCGGCGATCGTGGATCGCGGGGCCGGGTTGTTTCCGTGGCTGTTCTTCGGGGTCGAGGTGGCGATCGCGGCCGGGCTGTGGTCGGCGGTGCCGGCGATTCATTAGCGAGGAAGAAAAAGAAGGTTGGTAGGGAAGAGTGTGCGCACCGTCGGCGGTCAGCCCGCGGCGGAGCCGCTGCCTCCCCGACCGACTCCGGCGCGATGTCCGCGTTCCGCTCCGCGCACGACAATGATTTGACAACCTCGGGCACAAATGGTAGAAGGTAGCCGGATTCAAATGGCACGCCGACCCGCTCAGCTCAGCTTGTCGTTGCCGGCGCCCCCGCGGTGGGGCGGTCGTCGGGCGGGCGCCGGTCGCAAGCCGGGACCGCGGCCTCGATTGCAGCACGTCGCCCGTGAGCGCTTTCCCCGCACCATTCCTGCGCACGTCACGTTGCGGCTGCGGCCTGACCTTCTCTCGCTGCGCACGGTCCGGCTGGTGCACGAGATCGAACGGACGTTTGCCGTGGGTTGCGAGCGTCCGGGGTTCCGGCTGGTGCACTACTCCCTGCAGGGCAACCACGCCCACCTGATCGTCGAGGCGCACGACCAGGTGGCGCTCGCGCGCGGCATGATGGCGGTCGGGGCGCGGCTTGCGCGTGCCGTGAATCGCATCGCGAAGCGCGCCGGCAAGGTGCTCGCCGATCGCTACCACGTGCGGCTCTTGCCGACCCCGCGGGAGGTGCGCGGGGCGCTCCGTTACGTGCTCTTGAACGCACGCCGGCATGCGGCGAAGGCGCGCGCCGCGCTCACGCGCCGTATTCGACTCGATCCGGCATCGTCGGGGCGGTGGTTCGACGGGTGGAAGCCGGAAAAGGCGATAGAAGTAGTAAAGGAAGATGCAACGCACAGTGCCGAACGCGCGCCGGTGGCGCGGGCGCGAACCTGGCTCCTGACGGTCGGCTGGCGTCGCCACGGCCTCCTCGATCCCGCGGACGTCCCCGGCTGACCGCGCGTCCGCCCAACCGGGTCCTCTTACCCGTCCTTACCAACCGTCTTTTGCAGGCCCGCATAGTCGTATCGAAAACCGCGTATGGCTGGACGCCGCGCGCCGGGGTCGCCTAAGCTGCGGCCATGACCGAGGTCGGACGCGTCAAGGAGATCCGCCGCTACCCCGTGAAGAGCATGGCCGGGGAAAACCTGCAGAGCACCCAGATCGGCCAGAACGGCCTTGCCGGCGACCGTGCCTGGGCGGTGCGCGACGAGGTACGCGGCGGCATCCGCGGCGCCAAGAAGATCCCGGCGCTGATGCGGCTCGCGGCGCGCTATCCGAGCGAGCCGGCCGCGAGCGGATCGGCGCCCGCCGAGATCCGCCTGCCCGACGGCACGACGTGCTCGACGACCGACGCCGACGTGAACCAGCGGGTGTCGGCGGCGATCGATCACGCCGTCACCCTGTGGCCGCTCCTGCCGGCCGACGCGCGCGACCACTACCGCCGCGGCGCCCCGGATCATGCGGACTTCGAGCAGGAGATGCGCGCCGTCTTCGCCCGCAACGCCGACGAGCCGCTGCCGGATCTGATGGTCTTCCCACCCGAGCTCTTCGAGTTCGAGTCGCCGCTCGGCACCTACTTCGACGCCTTTCCGCTCTTGCTGATGACGGAAACCGCGCTCGGCACCATGCAGACGCGGCAGCCGGAGTCGCGCTTCGACGTCCGGCGCTTCCGTCCGAACGTCCTCATCGACAGCGCCGGCGGCGGCGACTTTCCCGAGGACGCGTGGGTCGGACACCGCCTTCGCCTCGGCGACGTGGTGGCGCAGGTCACGCTCCGCTGTCCCCGCTGCGTCATGACCACGCACGGCTTCGAGGATCTGCCGAAGGACCCGGGCGTGATGCGGGCCCTCGTCAAGGCGACCGGCGGACACCTCGGCGTCTACGCGGCGGTCGAGACGCCGGGAGCGCTCCGCGTCGGCGATCCGGTGCAGTTGCTCGACTGACCGAATATTCGACGGCCACTTGCGGCGCACGCGCGGCGTTCGCTATCGACGGTGCTCGCATGCGTCCCCAGCATCCCGAGAAGCACCGCACCGACCGGATCGGGTGGCTGCGCGCCGCCGTTCTCGGCGCCAACGACGGGATCGTCTCGGTGGCGAGCTTGGTGGCGGGTGTCGCCGCGGCGGGGAGCAGCCGCGCCGACGTGCTCCTCGCCGGCGTCGCCGGTCTCGTCGCCGGCGCGATGTCGATGGCGGCGGGCGAGTACGTGTCGGTGAGCTCGCAGGCCGACGCCGAGGAGGCCGACCTGGCGCTCGAGCGCCGCGAGCTCAGGCAGAACCCGGCGCGCGAGCTCGACGAGCTGACCGGCATCTACGTCGAGCGCGGGCTCGAAGAGGCGCTGGCGCGGCGGGTGGCCGAGCAGCTGACGGCGCGGGGCGACGTCCTCGCCGTCCATGCCCGCGACGAGCTCGGCATCACCGAGGCGCAGCGGGCGCGGCCGCTGCAGGCCGCCGCGGCCTCGGCGGCGGCGTTCGCGGCGGGCGCGCTGTTGCCGGTCGTGGCCGCGTCGCTCGCCCCGCCGACGGCGATCACCGCGACCGTCGCCGCCACGACCGTCGCGGCGCTCGCGACCCTGGGCGTCATCGCGGCCCGGGCCGGTGGCGCCCCGGCGCTTCCGAGCGTGCTCCGCGTGACGGGATGGGGCATCGCCGCCCTCGCCCTCACCGCCGCCGTCGGCGAGCTCTTCGGGGCGGTGCCGTGACGCGCCCCGGCGCGCCTGGCATGGTGGCGCGATGACGCCGGCCATCGACTCGGAGAGCGCCGGCGATTCCGCCTGCTTCCTCTCCATCGACGATCTCACGGCGGGTCTCGCGACGCTCGCCGCGCCGCGCGACGCCGGGCGCGTGGTCGCGCTCGTGACCCGGGTCGTCGACGGCGGCCGTCGTGAGAGCCTCGAGCGCGCGCTCCTGACCGTCGCCGACGGCATGCCGGGCGACGCCTGGGCACGGAAGTCGCCGGGCAAGCCCGAGGCGCAGCTCGCCGTCATGCAGGCCGGCGTCGCGGCCCTCATCGCCAACCGCCAGCCACTCGCGCTCTTCGGCGACAATCTCTTCCTCGACCTCGACCTCTCGGCGCAGAACCTGCCGATCGGCAGCCGCCTCCGTGCCGGCGCGGTCGTCCTCGAGGTGACGCCGAAGGCCCACAACGGCTGCCGGAAGTTCCGGGGCCGCTTCGGCGACGACGCGCTCCGCTTCGTCGCCCATCCGGAGCGGCGGCACTTGAACCTGCGCGGGATCTATCTGCGGGTGATCGACGAGGGCGAGGTCGCGGTCGGGGACGCGGTCGAGGTGATCGCCCGAGCTCCTGGCCGGTAGCTCTTGGGCCGGACGTTCTCCCCCGTGCACCGTCCGTGGTAAGGGCCTGCATCGTGCCTCGAGCCCGAACCGCCGTCGCCGCCGTGCGCGTCCCGCGCCGACGCGTCACCGTCGACGAGCATCGCCGCATCGAGCTTCTGGGCTGACGTCGAGATGAGCGATTCCGACGCCGCAGCGGCGCGCCCGCCCGAGCCCGCCCGCGGGCGCGGCGCGCGCCTCGCGCTCATCGCGTTCGTGCTGGCGCTGGTCGCCGCCTTCTTCGTCCTCGACCTCGGCCGCTTCCTCAGCCTGGATGCCCTGAAGGCGCACCGCGCCGACCTCGAGGCCTGGCGCGCCGCCCACCCGGTCGCGGCGCTCGGCGCCTACATGGCGGCCTACGTCGCGATGGCGGCGCTCTCGCTCCCCGGCGCGGCCGTGCTCACGCTCGCGGGTGGCGCGCTCTTCGGCGTGGTGACGGGCACGATCGCGGTTTCGTTCGCGAGCTCGATCGGCGCGACCCTCGCCTTCCTGATCGCGCGTTTCGTGCTGCGCGACGCGGTCCGGCGGCGCTTCGGCGCGCGTCTCCGCCCGATCGAGGAGGGCGTCCGCCGCGACGGCGCCTTCTACCTCTTCACGCTCCGGCTGGTGCCGATCTTCCCCTTCTTCCTCGTGAACCTCCTGATGGCGCTGACGCCGATCGCGACGCCGGTCTTCTACGGCGTGAGTCAGGTCGGCATGCTGCCGGCGACCATCGCCTACGTGTACGCCGGCAGCCGCCTGGTGCAGATCGAGCGCCTCTCGGACGTCGCGTCGCCGGGACTGATCGGGGCGTTCGTGGTGCTCGGCCTCCTGCCGCTGGTGATGAGGAAGCTCGCCGACGCCCTCGCGGCCCGGCGCGTCTATCGCGGCCACCGCCGGCCGCGGCGCTTCGACTACAACCTGATCGTGATCGGCGGCGGCTCGGCGGGGCTGGTCTCGGCCTACATCGGCGCGGCCGTGAAGGCGAAGGTGGCGCTGATCGAGAAGCACCGTCTGGGCGGCGACTGCCTCAACACCGGCTGCGTGCCGAGCAAGGCGTTGATCCGGACGGCGCGCGTGCTGGCCGAGGCGCGCGACGCGCCCGCCCTCGGCATCGCCGGCATGGAGGCCCGCGTCGACTTCGCCGCGGTGATGGCGCGCGTCCGCCGCGTCATCGCCACGATCGAGCCGCACGATTCGGTCGAGCGCTACAGCGGGCTCGGCGTCGACGTCGTCCTCGGCGATGCCCGTCTGGTGACGCCCTGGGAGGTCGAGGTCGACGGGCGCCGTCTCTCCGCCCGCACCATCGTGCTCGCGACCGGCGCCGAGCCGCTGCTGCCCGCGATCCCCGGACTCGATCGCGTCCCCTCCGTCACCAGCGACACGCTCTGGGACCTCCGCGAGCTGCCGCGGCGCTTCGTGGTGCTGGGCGGCGGCCCGATCGGCTGCGAGCTGGCGCAGGCCTTCGCGCGGCTCGGCAGCGCGGTCGTGGTGGTCGAGATGGCCGCGCGTCTCCTGCCGCGCGAGGACCCGGACGCCGCCGCCGCGCTCGCTGCCCGCTTCACGCACGAGGGCATCCGGGTCGCCGCGGGGCACGAGGCGCTCCGGGTGGAGCCGGGCGGCGACGGCGCCACCGGCACGCTCGTCTGCCGGCACGACGGGCGCGAGGTGTCGTTCCCGTTCGATACGCTCTTGGTGGCGCTCGGACGGAAGGCGCGGATCACCGGCTTCGGCCTCGCCGAGCTCGGCGTACGCGTGCGGCAGAACGGCACCATCGACGCCGATCCCTGGCTCCGCACCAACTTCCCGAACGTGCTGGTCTGCGGCGACGCGACCGGGCCGTATCAATTCACCCACGTCGCGTCGCACCAGGCGTGGTACGCGGCGGTGAACGGTCTCGCCGCCCCGTTCTGGTCCTACCGCGCCGACTACCGCGTGATTCCCTGGTGCACCTTCACCGAGCCCGAGGTGGCGCGCGTCGGCCTCTCGGAGGACGAGGCCCGTGCCCAGGGCATCGCCGTCGAGGTGACGCGCTACGGCCTCGACGACTTGGATCGCGCCATCGCCGACGAGGTGGCGACGGGCTTCGTCAAAGTGCTCACGGCGCCGGGCAGCGACCGGATCCTCGGCGCCACGATCGTCGGCGCGCACGCGGGCGAGCTCATCGCCGAGTGGGTGTTGGCGATGAAGCACGGCCTCGGGCTCGAGAAGCTGCTCGGCACCATCCACGTCTACCCGACGCTCATGGAGGCCAACCGCTTCGCCGCCGGCGCCTGGAAACGCGCCCACGCCTCGGCGCGGGCGCTCGCGTTCGCCGAGCGCTTCTTCGCGTGGCGCCGGGGTTGAGAGCGACGCGCCCGCTGGACTAGGGTTTCGACGTGCTGCGCTCCCAGCTGCTGTCGCTCTGCTCGCTGCTCCTCGGGGCCGCCGCCGTCGCCCGCGCCGGCGCGACCTTCGATCGCGGCCACACGGCGTGGTCCGGGCTGCTCGCGGCCCACGTCCGCTGGAACGACGCCGGGACCACCACGGTCGTCGACTA
Source organism: uncultured delta proteobacterium (assembly GCA_963761995.1). Lineage (GTDB taxonomy): Bacteria > Desulfobacterota > Binatia > UTPRO1 > UTPRO1 > UTPRO1. The sequence continues at coordinate 166,762 of CAVXIU010000006.1, forward strand.
TGCCGGCTTCGCCCGCGATCGCGCCGGCCTCGACGCCTATCGCGGCGCGCTCGCGTCGGTCGGCGCCGCCGACTTCGCGACCTGGCCCCTCGCCGACCGGCTCGCGTTCCTCGTAAACGCGTACAACGCCAACACGGTCGCGCTCGTGCTCACGCGCCATCCCGACCTCGCATCCATCAAGGATCTCGGCGGGCTGCTCTCGAGCCCGTGGAAGCAACGCTTCGTCGAGCTGCTCGGCGCGACCCGCTCGCTCGACGAGATCGAGCACACCATGATCCGCGGCGACGTCGGACGGAGCGAGCCGCGCGTTCACTTCGCCCTCAACTGCGCGTCGATCGGCTGCCCGGCGCTCCGCCCGGAGGCCTATCGTGGCGACGCTCTCGAGGCCGAGCTCGCCGACCAGACGCGGCGCTTCCTCTCCGATCGCACCCGCAACCGCTGGGACGCGGCCAACGGGCGCCTCGAGGTGTCGAGGATCTTCGACTGGTACGGGGCGGATTTCGCGCGCGCCGCGGGCTCGGTCGGCGCGTATCTCTCCCGCTTCGGCGCCGAGCTCGGCGTCGACGACGCGGCGCGTGCCCGCCTCGCGGCAGGGACGGGGACGATCGAGTTCCTCGACTACGACTGGCGCCTGAACGACGTCGGGCGGGCCGGTCGCTGACGGAGCCGGTTGGCATGAGCCTCTCCGAGCTCGCCGCCGTGGTGCCGATCGGGCCGGGGGATCGGGCCTGGCGCGGGCTCCTCCCGGAGCTCGGCGCCCTGCCGGCCGAGGCGCGGGTGGTGCTCGTCGCCACCGCCGCCGACGATCTGCCCGCGCCGCACGACGCCGTCGCGGCCGAGCTCGCGGCCGAGCTGCTGCTCGCGACGGCGCCCCGCGGGCGCGCCTCGCAGCAAAACGCCGGCGCGCGCGCCGCCGGCCGTCGCTTCCTCTGGTTCCTGCACGCCGATTCGCGTCTCGAGGCCGACACCATTCCGGCGCTGGCACGGTGCCTCGACGATCATCCCGAGGCGCTCGGGTACTTCGATCTCCGCTTCCGTCACGACGGGCCGGTGGCGACGCGCCTGAACGCGCTCGGCGCCCACTTCCGCAGCCGCTGGCTCGGGCTGCCGTTCGGCGATCAGGGCTTCTTCCTGGCCCGGGCCACCTTCGACCGCCTCGGCGGCTTCGATCCGGCCCTCGCCGAAGGCGAGGATCACGCGCTGGTGTGGGCGGCGCGGCGCGCCGGCGTGCCGCTGGTGGCGGCGGGTGCCGCGATCTCGACCAGCGCGCGCAAATACGCCGAGCATGGCTGGCTCGGTACCACCGCCCGCCACGTCTGGCTGACGGCGGCGCAAGCGTGGCGCGAGGCGCGGCGCGGGAGCACCGCCTCATGACGGGCGGAATCGCGATCTTCGTGAAGACGCCGGGCTATTCGGCGCTGAAGACGCGTCTTGCCGCCGTCGTCGGCGCGGCCTTCGCCGCCGAGTGGCACGGTCGGGCCGCGCGCACGGTGGCGGCGGTGGCGGCGGCGGCGGCGCGAGACTGCGACGCCACGCTCTACTGGGCCGTGGCCGAGCCGGAGGCGACGCGCGACGGGGCGTGGTCGGAGCTGCCGAACCTCGCCCAGGGCGAGGGCGGGCTCGGGGCCCGCATGGGCCGCGTGCACGCCGAGCTGGTGCGCCGTCACGGCGCGGGCGTCCTCCTCGGGGCGGACACGCCGCAGCTCGACGCCGCCTCGCTCCGCGACGCCCTGCGATGGCTGCAGGCGGCCGCGCCCGCGCGTCAGGTGCTCGGTCCGGCGCGCGACGGCGGCTTCTGGCTCTACGGGGGCAACCGCGCCACCTCGGTCGCGACCTGGGAGTCGGTGCCGTACAGCCGGTCCGATACCGCCACCCGCTTCGAGGCGGCCTTCGCGGCCGGCGGCGCCTGGCTCGTCCTGCCGAGGCTCACCGACGTCGACCACGACACCGACCTCGCGGATCTCCGGAGCGAGCTCGCCGCGCTCCCAGCACCGGCGCCGGCGCAGCGCGACTTTGCCGCGTGGCTCGAGGGTGAGGCAGCGAGCGGCCGCCTCGACGGGGTGGCGCCGTGACCGCCGACTGGCTGATCGCCCACGAGGTGGCGGTCCGCGGTCTCGCCTTCGCGGTCCTCCTTTCCACGCTGGCGGCGCTCGAGCGTGCCCGGCCGTGTCGCGGCGACGGGCGCTCGGCGTGGCGGCAGGCCGTCAATCTCGCGCTGGTGGCGCTCGATACCGCGGTCCTCCGCCTGCTCTTTCCCGTCCTGGCGGTCGTCTTCGCCGCCCGGCTCCGCGCCGCCGGTGTCGGCCTGCTGGCGGCGACGAGCTGGCCCGAGCCGGTCGAGATCGCGCTCGCGATGCTGGCACTCGACCTCGTCATCTACCTGCAGCATTGGACGCTCCACCTCGTCCCGCTGCTGTGGCGCACGCACCGCGTGCACCACTCCGACCTGGCCTTCGACGTCACCCTCGGCGTCCGCTTCCATCCCCTCGAGATCGCGCTCTCGCAGCTCGTGAAGCTCGCCGCCATCGCCGTGCTCGGGGCGCCGCCGCTCGCCGTGCTGCTCTTCGAGGTGTGGCTCCAGGCCGGGGCGCTCTTCACCCACACCGACGTCGCCCTGTCGCCGCGCGCCGATCGGGTGCTCCGCTGGCTGATCGTGACGCCGTCGATGCACCGGGTCCATCACTCGGTCGAGCGCGACGAGCACGACAGCAACTTCGGCTTCAACCTGGTGTGGTGGGATCGATTGTTCGGGACCTATCGCGACGCGGCGCGACGGCCGGAGACGACGATGCCGATCGGGCTCGAGGACTTTCGCGATCCGAGCGAGCAGGGCCTGCTCGCCCTCGTGCTGCAGCCCTTCCGGGACGCGCCCGCGGCGACGGCCGGCGTGGCGGAGCGTCGCCGTGCTTGATAGCTGGCCCCGCCTCGCGGCGAGCGACTTTCCGGCGCTCCGGCGTGGCGCGCTCACGACCTTGCAGCTCAACCTCGGCTACCTCTGCAACATCCGCTGCATTCACTGCCACGTCGACGCCGGACCGCGGCGCACCGAGCTGATGGAGCGCCCGACCATGCAGCTCGGGCTCGACTTCGCCGCGCGGCACGGGGTCGCGATCCTCGACTTGACCGGCGGCTCGCCGGAGATGAACCCGGACTTTCGCTGGTTGGTGGAGGAGGCGCGCCGGCGCGGCATGCACGTGATGGACCGTCTGAACCCGACCATCATCGAGGAGCCCGGCTACGAGTGGGTGGCGCCGTTTCTCGCCGAGCATGCGGTCGAGGCGGTCGCGTCCTTGCCGTGCCATTCCGAGGCCAACGTCGACGAGCAGCGCGGCGACGGCGTCTTCGCCTCGTCGATCCGGGCGCTGCAGCGGCTGAACACGCTCGGCTACGGCAAGGGCGACACCGGCCTCGTCCTGAACCTCGTCTACAACCCGAACGGCGCCTTCCTGCCGCCCGCGCAGGACGGCCTCGAGATCGACTACAAGCGCCTGCTCGGCGAGCGCTTCGGCATCGTCTTCAACCAGCTCTTCACGATCGCCAACATGCCGATCAAGCGCTTCGGCTCCTGGCTGATCTCCAAGGGCACGTTCGACGAGTACCTGGGGACGCTCCGCGCGGCGCATCGTCCGGAGAACACGACCGGCGTGATGTGCCGGACGCTCGTGAGCGTCGATCCGTGGGGCTACGTCTACGACTGCGACTTCAATCAGATGCTCGGCCTGCCCCTCGGCGGCGGCGCGGCCGCGCGCCACCTGCGCGAGCTCATGGACGCCGCTCTGGACGATACCGCGATCGCCGTCGCCGGCCATTGCTACGGTTGCACGGCCGGACAAGGCTCGAGCTGTGGAGGGGCGCTCCGCCAGGGCGCGTCAGGGTGAGGCGGGCGGCAAGCGTTTCGCGAGCGCTTCTTGAAACTGGCGGATGCGGCGGGCATTGGCGCCGAGGTCGCCCTTACCGATCCGCGAGTGCGAGCGCATGCCGAGCGTGACCGTGTCGTCCTTTCGGGCCATCAGGATGGTGACGTCGTCCTTGAAGCGAAAGACCCGCGTGGTCGCGACGGCCTCGATCATACCGGTGGCGCGGTCCTCGCGGGTGACCTCCCAGCCCTCCTGCTCGCGCGCGACCGCCGCGGCCGTGTCGAAGACCTGCTCGTAAGGCTTGGCGAACACCTGCGGGCGGAGGTCCGGATACTCGGGCGTCGCGCCGGTGGTGACGTCGTTGATGGTCGGCCAGATGAAGGCCAGGCCGATGCGGAGAACGATCAGGACGCCCAGCACGATCGCGACCCTGCGCAAGATCGTCTTCATCGTCGGTCCTCCATGGGCAACCGGCTCTAGGTGAGTTGGGCCGTTACCGCAACCCCGAACCGAGCAAAAGAAGGTTGGTAAGGGGGTGTCGACGGCATCCTGGAGAGGGCTTGCGCCCGCCGGGAACCGCGTCGATCCGCTCGCGTCGACTTGACACGAGGATGTTCACTGCGGTACAATAGTCGCGGTTTCAAGATGCCACGCCGATCGCCTCAGCTCAGCTTGTCCTTGCCTACGCCCCTGCGATGGGGTGGGCGCCGGCTAGGTGCAGGTCGCAAACCCGCAGGAGCACGCGCCGGCCTGCCGCACGCCTCGCGCGCGCACTTTCCGAGAACCGTTCCCGCGCACGTGACGCTGCGCCTGCGGAAGGACCTGCCGTCGCTTCGCACCGTCAAGCTCGTCCGCGAGATCGAGCGCACGTTTGCCGTCGGCTGTGAGCGGCCCGGGTTCCGCTTGGTGCACTACTCATTGCAGGGGAACCACGCCCACCTGATCGTCGAGGCGCACGATCGCGTCGCGCTCGGCCGGGGGATGATGGCGGTCGGCATCCGACTCGCACGCGCTGTCAACCGCGTGGCGGGGCGGAAAGGGCGGGTGCTCGCCGACCGCTACCACCTGCGCCTTTTGCCGACGCCACGGGAGGTGCGGAACGCGCTCCGCTACGTGCTGCTGAACGCCCGCCGGCATGCGGCGGCCGCGCGTGCCAAGCTCGCCGGAGCGGTGCGGCTGGATCCCGCCTCCTCGGCGCGGTGGTTCGATGGGTGGAAGAGAGAAAAGCCAAGAGAAGAAGTCGCTAGGGGAGGTACCGAGGACGTCCCGCAGCGGCCGGTGTCGCGGGCGCGGACGTGGCTCCTCACCACGGGCTGGCGGCGTTACGGCCTCCTCGACCCCGCGGACGTCCCGGGCTGACGTCGCGCCACGGCGGCGACGACCCGGCCGAGTCTACCTCACCAACCGTTTTTCTCTCTCGCCCTGCGAAGCTAGCTCGTTCGCTCCCACGTCCGCTCGCAGCGGTCGCAGCGGTAGGTGTCGATCGGCCACTGCAGGTTGCCGTCCTGATGGCGGGTCTCGAGGTACTGCCAGTCGCCGCGGTGCAGCAGGTGGCATTCCATCAGGCGGAAGAGGCGGCGCCGGTCGGTCGAGGCGGCGCCGAGGGCGACGTCCTCCGACGTCATCGCGGCGGGGTCGGTGGCGGTGAGGGCGAGTGGCTTCATACGAGGAATCCCATGTCGAAGTTCTCCGTGGTCCAGCGGGTGTCGGGATCGCCGGTGTCGAGGGCGAGCACGTTGCCGAGAATGGTTGCGGGGGGCATGCCGAGCCAGTGCTTCAGGATGGTGCCGTAGACGTCGCGCATGTCGGTGGAGCGAAAGGGATCGGCGGCGGCCTGCGAGTAGACGGTGTTGCCGTCGTCGGAGAGCGCGCTCTCGTTGATGTTGGGATGGTTGCCGTAGACGCCGCCCGCGACGGTGCCGCCGAGCACGAAGACGGGGTACTGCGTTCCGTGATCGGTGCCGCCGTCGTTCTGCGGCACGCGCCGGCCGAACTCGCTCCACACCATGATGCAGATCTTGTCGGCGACGCCCATGTCGGCGCAGTCGTCGTAGAAGAGCTTCAGCGCGTTCCCGAGCTCGGCGAGGAGCGAGTAATGCCGACTGCCGGGGTCGCTGCCGCCCTGGTCGGAGTGGGTGTCGTAGCCGCCGGTCGCGACCTGCAAGACGCGGGCGTGGACGTTGGGAACGCCCTGCTCGATCCCGTGGATCACCTTGGCGGCCTCGCGGAGGCCGCGCCCGAGGCCGACGTTCAGGTCCTCGTAGGCCTGGTTGTAGGTGGCGCGATCCTGCACGTAGAGGTCGTGCAGCGACGTGTAGCTCTCGCTCGCGAGCAGCGTCGCGACGCCGCTCGTCCCGAGGTAGTTGGCGATCGGCAGCGCCGCGGCGCCGGCGCCCTCATAGAGCCCGAGGAAGGCGTTGCGCTTGGCGGTGATGTCCTCGTCGAAATCGCCGTCGTAGGGGAAGCGGAGCGAGCGCAGGCGGCGGGCGGCGAGGACGCTGGTGGTGTTCTGGCGGAGCTCGCCGGCGACCTCGGAGCGGAGGCAGACGCCGGGGATGTCGCTGCCGGTGTAGTTGGCGGCGAGGTAGCGGCCGACCCAGCCCGTGCCGCTGCTCATGCCGGGCGGCGTGCCGGTCTCCCAGGCGATGCGCGACGACTCGTGCGAGAGCGACGGGCGCGAATAGCCGCAGCCCTGGATCACGGCCATCGCGCCGGCGTCGTAGAGCTGCTTCAGCGCCGCGAGCGCGGGATGAAGCGCGAGCTGGGCGCCGCTTCCCGGATCGGTGCCGATCAAGGTGGCGCCGAGCGCCGCCGGGCCGATGTTGAGGCCGTCGGTGCCGGTCGTGCGCGCCGTGTCGTACGCCGTGCGCAGGGTGGCGCCGCCGTTGTCGACCGGGATGACGGTGTTGAAGCCGTCGTTGCCGCCGTCGAGGTAGACCGACAGGAAGTAGCGATCGCCGATGGTGTCGGCGAAGGCGCGGCGGACGAACGGGTTCTGGAGGAGCGCCGGGCCGACCAGGCTGGTGGCGGCGGCGAGGCCGCTGCTCAGTAGAAATTTCCGTCGGGAGATGGCCATGGGTCGCGTCCTCTCTCAGTGGAGTTGGTAGGCGGGCGACTGGAGCAGGAGCGCGAAGAGCCCGTGCAGCTTCATGTGACGGAGGCCCGTGTCGTTGAGGTCGAGCAGCGGCCGGGCCCCGCCGTCGGTGAGGTAGTCGACGAGCAGCGTGCGGTCGGCGGCGGAAAGCTGGTTGGTGATGCCGAGGACGTTGCCGGCCGCGTCGAGGATGGCGTTCGGGTCCTGCAGCGTGAGGGGCACGAGCTTCTCGGGATGGAAGTTCTGCTTGCCCTTGTCGCGCGCCGAGGCGAGGTCGCGGGCGAAGCGGAAGCGCGCCAGCAGCGTCGCGCTGCTGATCCAGGCGCCCTCCCAGTCCCAGCCGAACACGCTCGGTGGGTCGAAGAGCCGCTGGCCCATGTCGTCGAGGTGGGCGCGAAGCGAGTCGCTGTCCTCGAGCCGGAGACCCTCGTACTTCCGCCGCTTCGGCTTGATGCCGAGGAGGCGGAGCGTGCTGACGACGTAGTCGACCGGCCACTTCACGGAGCGCTTGGCGTCGACGGTGTATGGGGGCGGCACCGCGGTCGCGTAGAACGCGTCGTGCACGAGGATCGTCTTCACCAGATCGGCGATGTTCCAGGTGAGGGCGAAGCCCGACGTGTCGAGCAGCTCGTCGACGAGCGCCGTCGTGGGGGCGGCCCAGGCGAAGTACTCGAAGAGGCGGCGGGTCATGCGCCGCCCGACGGTGTTGCGGCCGTCCGAGTCCGTGTGGATCAGCAGGATGTCGATCACGTAGTCGATCTCGACGGCGCCCTCGCCCTGGTTCGCGATGTTGATGCCGGCTGGGCCGAAGCCGCCGCGGGTCTGGAAGATCACCTTCGGGCCGCGCTCGGGATAGTCGGCGTTGTAGTCGTGGTTGCCCTCGCGAAAAACGGCGTTGCCCTTGTCGTCGAGCCGCCAGCCGGTGAAGGCGCGGGCGATCTGGACGATGTCCTCCTGCGCGTAGTTGGGCGCGCCGGTCTCGTCCGCGACGCCGAGCGTGAAGAGCTCCATGCAGCTCGCGGGCGTAGTTTTCGTTGGGGGTCTTCCGGCGGTTCCGGATCGTGTCCAGGAAGTCCATCATCGCCGGGTCTTTGTTGATGCGCTTCAAGAAGTCGCGGAAGTTCCCCTTGCTCATCGTGCGGAGGAGCCCGTTCTGGCGCGTCATCTGCCGCGCGTCCTGGACGGTGGCGTTGGCGGTCGCGAAGTGGTCGTGCCAGAAGAGCGTCAGCTTCTCGAGCAGCGGCGTCTTGGTCTTCAACATGGTCTCGAGCCACTTGTCGGAGACCTCGTCCATGTCGTCGTCGGTTTTGAGCGCCTTCGGCTTGTACTTGAGGAGACCGTCGGCGAGCTGCCCACGCGTGAGCCGCCGCTTCACGAGCTTGGCGAGCTCCTTCGGCGTGACGCCGAAGCCGGCGCGTCGCATGAGGTGCCGGATCTCGGGTTCGGTCAGCAGGGAGTAGGCGTTGCCCATGAGGTCGATGTCCTCCGCGGATCAGTCGGTGCCGGGAACCCAGCCGTCGGTGGGGGCGCCCGCCGCGACCCAGCGGCGCACCACCTCGATCAGGGTCTCGTCGAGCTTGGAGCGATTCTGCGGCATGCGCTTGCCGAGGCCGGGGCCGAGCTCGCCGGAGAGCTTGCGCACCAGGTAGCTGGTGCTGGGATCGCCGTGTGCGGCGTCCAGCACGGTCACGCGCTGCCAGCCGGCGGCCGCGGCGTCGGCATTGGTCGGCGTCCGGCCGACCAGGTTGTCGTAGGCGGCCCCGCGCTCGAGCAGCAACTCGGCACGCGTCGTCTGGGAGTCGTGGCAGCCGCCGACGGCGCACGACTGGTCGAAGATCTGGGTCTGGATGCGGTCGAAGGTGGAGGTGAAGAACGCGCGCGCGTCGCAGCCGGCGGGCGCGGGGTCGCAGGTGAGCTTGAGATGGTCGACGTCGGTGCGGACGCGGCCCGCGACCGCGGTCGAGAAGGCGACGAGACGAACCGACTTGCGACCGCTCCGGCAGCGACCGCCGGCGAGCGGTCCGGCCACCGCTACCCGCAGGGTGGTCGGGGCGCTGCAGCGGTCGGCGCGGGTCTCGGGGAGCTCGAGGACGGTCGCGAGCCGGGTTGCGAGCGCCTGCATCTCGGGGTCGAAGAGCGGGTCGCCGTTGTCGAGCGCGTGCGCGACCGTGACGGCGGCGAGGCCGTGCAGCTCGCAGCGCGGGTCGGCGGTGCTGTTGATGCAGACCGCGACCGGGAAATCGCAGCGGCCGTTGATTGCGCCGTCGCCGTCGCAGGGGTCGCCGTCGGTGCAGCGCACCTGGCGGGGCGCGTGCGCCGGCAGATTGGCGGGGGCGTCGAAGACCGCGAGGCAGTCGCCCTTGGGGCTGCCGCCGCCGCCCACCACGGCCGCCATCCCGACGCTCGCGAGCAGCGTCGCGGCAGATGTCGTGGCGAGTGTCGTCGCGAGCCGCGGCGTCCGCCGGCGGCGCTCGCTCGCGCGCGGCGTCGCGCGCTGTGCGATGTCGCGATCGCAGCGCGCGGCGGAGGTGAAAGCGGTGTCCACGGGCCGCTCGGGCAGCAACGGTCGTGCCGCTACGGGCGTGCGGCCTTTCGTGGGCGCGCCGGGCGCGCGGCGTCAGCACGGTGACGGACGGCAGGCGCACGCCGCTCGCGTCCGGCGGCCATCGCCGCATTTTGTCAGTCGCGCCATTCGCACGCTTTGTGGCCCGCTTGCGAGCGCCGCCCACCGACTGGTAGTGGGCCTCTGACCCGCATGGCCGAGATCTCGGAGACGCTGCAGCACGAGACCAGCGAGGTGCGGAGCGCGCACCGTTTCGACGTCGGCGCCCTCGAGGACTACCTGCGAGGCCACGTCGAGGGCTTTCGCGGGTCGCTCGCCGTCCGCCAGTTCAAGGGCGGCCAGTCGAACCCGACCTTTCTCCTCACGGCGGGTGACCAGCGCTATGTCATGCGGAAGAAGCCCCCCGGCAAGCTCCTCGCCTCGGCACACCAGGTCGACCGCGAGTATCGCGTCATCAAGGCCCTCGCCACCACGGACGTTCCGGTCGCGCGGGTGTACGCCCTCTGCGAGGACGATGCGGTGATCGGCAGCGCCTTCTACGTGATGGATTGCGTCGACGGCCGGATCTTTCGCGACCCGCAGCTGCCCGGTTGCTCGAGCGAGGAGCGGGCGGCGATCTACGACGAGATGAACGACGTCCTGGCGCGCCTGCATCGGGTCGATCACGAGGCGGTCGGGCTCGGCGACTTCGGGAAGCCGGGGAACTACTTCGAGCGCCAGATCGGCCGCTGGACCAAGCAGTACCAGGCCGCCCAGACCGACGACGTCGAGGCCATGAACCATCTCATGGCCTGGCTGCCCGCCCACGTCCCGCCCGGCGACGAGACCTGTATCGTCCACGGCGACTTCCGGCTCGAGAACTCCGTCTTCCACCCCACCGAGCCCCGCATGCTCGCCGTGCTGGACTGGGAGCTCTCGACGCTCGGCCACCCGCTCGCCGATCTCGCCTACAACTGCCTCCTCTATCACATGATGAGCCCGACCCAGGGCTCGCTCGTCGGCATCGACTTCGCCGCCACCGGCATTCCGGCCGAGGCCGAGTACGTCGGCGACTATTGCCGCCGCACCGGCCGCCCCGACGTCGAGCACTGGGACTTCTACCTCGCGTTCGCGCTCTTCCGCCTGGCCTCCATCGCTCAGGGCGTCTACAAGCGCGGGCTCGACGGCAACGCCAGCTCGGAGCAGGCGATGACGTACGGCACGATTTGCCAGCTCCTCGCTCAGCTCGCCTGGTCGATGGTCGCGGGCCGCTGAGCCGCGCTCGCGGCGCCCCGAAAGATCGGTGGAGGTTGGCGCGTCACACGATCGATGAAGATCGTGTGGTGGAGCGCGGCGCTCGCGATTGTCCTCGGTGCGGCGACGGCGCGAGCGGAGCCGCGGCTGCCGGCGGTGATCGGCGATCACATGGTGTTGCAGCGCGGCCGACCCGTGCCGATCTGGGGATGGGCCGAGCCCGGCGAGGCGATCACCGTGCGGATCGCGGACGCAAGAGGCGACGCCGTCACCGCTGCCGACGGCCGCTGGCGCCTGACGCTGCCGCCGCTCGAGCCGGGCGGTCCGTTCGTGCTGGCGGTGCGCGGGATGGCGTCCGTGCTGGTGAAGGACGTCCTCGTCGGCGACGTCTGGCTCTGCTCCGGGCAATCGAACATGAGCTTCGCGCTCGCCTCCGCCGACACCGCGGCGCGCGACGTTCCCGCCGCCGGCGACGCCGCCCTTCGCTTCTTCACGGTGCCGCGGCGAAGCGCGCTCGAGCCGGTCGGCGACGCGGGCGGCGCCTGGCAGGTCAGCACGCCGGAGACCGCGCGCGACTTCTCGGCGGTCGCCTATTACTTCGGTGCCGCGCTGCGGGAGCGTCTCGACGTCCCCATCGGATTGGTGCACGCGTCGTGGCCCGGGACCGCGGGTGAGGAGTGGCTCGATCCCGGGTCCCTGCGTGCCGATGCGAGCCTGCGGCCGATCGTCGCGCGCTGGGACGCAGCGCCTGCCGCCGAGAAAGCGATCTTCCGGCGGCCGACGCCCGTCCGCCTCGAGCTCGACGACTTCGAGCTCCTACGCGTGGGTCCGGGAAGCGAGCCCCTGGCCGACTTCGACACCGGCGTGGCGACGAGCCGAGCGGGCGGTGCATGGACCTTCGACTGGAAGGCGGCGCCACACGCGGCCTTCGCGCTCACGCCCGGGGACGGCGGCGCGGGGTGGGCCGCGCGCATCGCCGGCGCCCTCGAGGCCGACGATCTCGCGCTCCTCGGCTTCCGCTTTCGACGGTGGGGCGAGGCGATCGATCTCACGACCTTCCGCGGCCTCCGATTCCGCCTCCGCGGCGACGGTGCGTTGAAGCTGCGTCTGCTGCAGCCGTCGATCACCGACTGGGACGACTATGCGACGCCCGCGATCGCCGCGTCCTCCGCTTGGCGGCAGGTGACGGTGCTCTTCCGCGATCTCGCACAGGCGGGCTGGGGTCGGCGGATGCCCCTCACCGTGGACGCGGCTGCCGGCATCGTGATCCAGGCGCTTCCCGCGCACCCGCCGACCCGGAGGCCCCCGGCCGGGCTCTTTCAGGGCATGATCGCTCCGCTCGTCCCGTACGCGCTCCGCGGCGTCGTCTGGTACCAGGGCGAGAGCAATACCGCGCGCGCCCATCAGTACCGCCGCCTCCTGCCGGCGCTCATCCGCGGATGGCGTCGCGCCTTCGGGCAGAGCGACCTGCCGTTCGGGATCGTCCAGCTTCCCAACTACGGGCCGGCGCGCGCCGAGCCGCGCGGGAGCCGCTGGGCCGAGTTGCGCGAGGCGCAGCTGATGGCGCTCGACCTTCCCGACACCGGCCTCGCGGTCACGATCGACCAGGGCGACGCCGAGGACGTCCATCCGAAGCACAAGGCGGAGGTCGGTCGCCGTCTCGCGCTCTGGGCGCTCGCCGCGGTCGATGGGGTGGACGTCGCGTACTCGGGCCCGATGTACGAAGCGATGCACGTCGAAGACGGCCGCATCCGAGCTCGCTTTCGCTGCGGCGAGCGCGGCCTCGCGTCCCGCGACGGCGGACCATTGAAAGGCTTCGCCGTTGCGGGCTCCGATCGCACGTTCCGCTGGGCCGAGGCACGGATCGAAGGGGCCGAGGTCGTGGTCTGGAGCGCCGCCGTCCCCGCGCCGGTCGCGCTCCGCTACGCGTGGGCCGACAATCCGGAGGCCACGCTCGTCGATCGCGACGGCCTTCCGGCCTCGCCGTTTCGCAGCGACGATTGGCCCGGCAAGACCGTCGACCAGCGCTGACCCTGGGGTGGCAAGGGTATGACTACACCCGCGCGATCGCGCTCGCGGCGATCCAGCCGCGCTTGCCGTCGCTGCGGGCGACCTGCACCCAACCCTCGCGCTCGCCGAGCACGCGCAGCACCGCGCCGGGCTTGGTCTCGAAGTGGGTCGTGCCGGTGGCGGACGGCTCGAAGCGGACGTCGCCGCCCGCGGCGACGACGACCGCGAACGTCGGGAGGTCGACGGTCGCGAGCCGATAGGCGGCGGATGCCCCGCTGATCGCGAGGCCGACGGCCGCGGCGATGGCGGTCGCGCGCCCCGCGCGCGCGAGGCTCGGCACCATCCGGGCGGCGACCGCGCCGGCAACGAGCAGGGCGAAGCAGAGACTCGCGACGAGCAGCAGCTCGTCGCTGCTGGCCCGCGACGCGAGCGGCAGTCCGAGCCGCGCCCACAGCGGCGCCGCGTCCGAGTCGCCGCTCCGTTCGCGGGCGTAGCCGAGGTTGGCGTGCAGGTCGGGGTCACGCGGGATCAGGCGCCGCGCGCGCTCGTACTCGAGGATGGCGCGGCCGACGTCGCCGCTCTTGAAGTACGCGTTCCCGAGGTTGAAGTAGAGATTGCCGCTCTCGTAGCCCGCCGCCAGCACCTTCTCGTAGGCGGCGATGGCGTCGGCATAGCGTTCGTCGCCGTAGAGGGCGTTGCCGCGGAAGAAGAGCGCCGGCGGCGTGTCGTCGCCGCTGCCGGCGTCGCGCGCCAGGCCGACGGCGGCAGAGGCGAGAGCGATCGCGACCAGCAGGGCCGCCGCCAGCGGCGGTCCGAGACGCTTCTCGCGCTCGAGGGAACGCACGATGGTGTCGGCCTGGTCGAGGGTGCGCTGCATGTCGCCGTCGCTGACGGCGTTCGGCGCGAAGCGCACGCGCTCGCAGGTCGCGAAGAAGTCGTGGAGCTGCTCCGCCACCGGCATCGCGACGCCACGCGCCGCGACGGAGGCGGCGACGGTCTCGGCCGTGACGGCGCCGGGCGGGAGCTGGAGCTTGGCGGAAAGGTAGTCCGAGAGCGCGCGCGCCACGCTGTCGTAGAAGGCCCCCTGGTTGCCGGGACGGAGCGCGCCCTTCGCCGCGGCGAGGGCGCGCCGCGCCTCGCGGCCGGCACGCGTGAAGCGGGCGTAGCCGGCGTCGCCGTGGAGGCGCCGGCGGCGGCGATCGACCGCCACCACGGCCAGCCACACCAGGATCGGCACCAGTTGCAGCGACCAGAAGAGCGGGCTCCGCCAGCGCCGCGCGCCGAGCGGTCCGAGGGTGCCGGGCGCATCCTTGATGAAGACCAGATCGTGGCCGAGCGTCTCGGGTGCCGGACGCGCGGCCGGCGGCGCGGCCCCGACCACCTGGGAGGGCGTGTCGCCGCCGGCGCGGGGCCGAACGGCCAGCCGAAAGGGCGTGTGCGAGGCGGTCTTGTAGGTGCCGCTCGCCGGATCGAAGTAGCTGAAGCGGAGCGCCCTGAGCTCGATCGTGCCGGGACGCTCGGGGATCACGACCTGCTCGAAGGTGCGCTCCTGAACGTTGGCGGCGGCGGCGGGCCGCGAGCCCGCGCTGGTCTGCTGCGGCGGGTAGACGCGCAGCCCCTCGTCGCCGGCGAGCGTCGGCGGGGTGACGTTCTCGAGGCTGCCGGTGCCGTGAATGCTCATGGTGAGCGTGACGGGATCGCCGGCGGTGAGATCGAGGGGTGCCGCCTTGACCTCGAAGTCGAAGCTGCCGACCGCCCCGGAGAAGTCCGCGGGCTTGCCGCTCTCGGGGAGCGGCAGGACGGTGAGGGTCAGCGGATCGGAGGTGATCTCCAAGCGGCGCTGCTCGCCGCCGAAGAACGGATCGTTGAAGAAGCGATCGAAGCCGCGACCGCCGCCGCGCCGTTGGACGAGCATCGCGAGCGCGATCTCGGCGGGGCCGACCGTCATGGTCCCGCTGCGAAGCGGCGTGAGGACGGTCGCGAAGTCGAGGACCTGGAAGACGCCCTCCGTGGTCTGCTCCTGGCGCTGACCGGGCTCGGGAAACTTCTCGAGCGCGAAGCCGTCGCCGCCGACGGTCGGATACTGGACGTCGGAGACCCGGACGTTGCCGACCATCAGCTTGATCGCGATCGGCAGGCGCTCGTGGACGTAGACGCTCGTGCGGGGCGTGCTCAGGAGCAGGCGGAGCTGGTCGCCGGTGCCGCCGCCTTGGGCGGCCGGCGCGGTCACGACGTCGAGCGTGACGCTGCCGGCGTCGTAACTCTTGCCGCCGATGGCGACGGTGATCGGCCCGAGCGTGACCTTGCCGACCTTGGTCGCCGTCACCGAGAAATGATGCGTCACCGAGGCGGTCATCTGGCCGTTCACGAAGCTGACGCGCGAGGCCGGACCGAGGTAGCGGACGGACGCGCCGCCGGCGTCGGCGATCTGGGGCACGCCGCTGTTCTGCACGCCCTGCACCTCGACCCCGAGGTCGGCGCCCTCGCCGACCGCGACCTGGGCGCGGTCGAGCTGTGCCTTCACCGTGACGTCGGCGGCGGCCGCCGTCACCACGGCGACGAGCGTCAGGCCGAGCAGGGCGAACACGGCCCGCCACCCGCGAATCCCGCGACCCATGCGCGCTTCTACCAATCCTGGGCCGGCTCGGCGACGCGCGCGCCCTGCAGCCGCTTCTTGATCATGTCCTCGGGCGAGACCTCCTCGCCGCGTTGCGAATCGAGAATGGCCGCGGCCTCGCCTTTCGAGAGATCGCCCTCTTGCTCGTCGCCGGCGACGGCTTCGCCCGCGGGCGCGCCGGGGGGCTGCTCGGGCGGCTGCTTCTTCTCGTCGCCCGCGGACGGCTCTTGCCCGGCTTGCTGCTGCTCCGGCTGCTCGGCCTCCTCGGGTTTCTGCTGTTCCTGCTCGCCGCCCTGCTGCTCGTCCTGTTGCTCTTGCTCCTGTTGCTGCTGCGCCTGATCCTGCTTTTCCTCGTCCTGCTGCTGCTCTTGCTGGTCTTGCTGCTGCTGATCTTGCTGACCCTGCTCCTGCTGCTGGTCTTGCTCCTGCTTCTCCTGATCCTGTTGCTGATCTTGCGGCTGGTCCTGCTTCTGCTGCTCCTGCTGCTGCTTCTGCTCCTCGAGCTTCTTCTTCAGCTCCTCGATGTGCTTCGCGACCAGCTCGTGGTTGAACTTGACGTCCTGGTCGTCGGGGGCGAGGCCGAGGGCGCGGCGATAGGACGCCAGCGCCTCGGCGTAGAGCCCGAGCGCCTTCTGTGGCTCGCTCTGCTCGACGGCCTGCCCCTGGCGGTACTTGGTGTTGCCGGTGTTGTACGCGACCCGGGCGCCGCGCGCCGGATCGCCCGCGGTCTCGACCTTCTGGAACGACGTCACCGCCTCGTCGTATTTGCCCTGCTTGTAGACGGTATCGCCGAGGTTGAAGTGGAGCTCGGCCGAGTCGGGCTTGTCGACGAGGGCGGCGTTGTAGGCTGCCGCCGCGTCCTCGTACTTGCCGTCCGCATAGAGGCGGTTGGCGTCGCGCACGGCCTGATGGGGATCGAGCCAGGCGATCGAGGTGAGGGCGACGAGGCACGCCGCTGCCAGCGGATTCCGCCGCGCCGTCATCGTGCCTCCCCGCGCCGGCGCCGCCAGCGTGCCCAGGGCCCGCCTGCCGGCACGCGGCGCTCGCCCACCATCGGCTCGACCAAGAGCAGCACGAACGCGAGCGCGAGCGGCCACTGGAAGCGGTGCTCGTAACGGCGCTCGAGGGTGCTCGCGAGCTCGCGCTTCTCCATGGTGCCGATGTAGTCGCGATAGAGCTCGGCGAGGCCGAAGGTGCTGTCGGTGGCGTGGAGGTAGGCGCCGCCCGTCTCGGTCGCGACCTGCTGCAGCGTGGTCTCGTCGAGGCGCGACTTCACGACTTGGCCCTGGCGGTCCTTCACGAAGCCGCCCTTGTCGAGCGGGATCAGCTCGCCTTCGCTGGTGCCGATGCCGACGGTGTAGATTTTCACGCCGCGCTCCAAGGCCCGCGCGATGGCGTCCTTGACGTCGCCGCTGTTGTCCTCGCCGTCGGTGATGAGGATGAGGGCCTGGTGCTCGGCTTCGCGGCCCTCGAAGCCGGCGAGCGCGACATCGATGGCGGATGCCAGCGAGGTCCCGCCGCGCGGAATGATCCCGGCGTCGATGGCGTCGAGGCTCTGGGTGAAGGCCCCGAAATCGAGGGTGAGCGGGCACTGCAGGAACGCCGTGCCCGCGAAGGCAATCAGGCCGACGCGATCGCCGCCGATTTGCGTCAGGAGATCCTGGACCGCGAGCTTGGCGCGCGCCAGGCGATTCGGCTTGACGTCGGTCGCGAGCATGCTGCGCGAGGTGTCGATCGCGACCAGCAGGTCGATCCCTTCGCGCTGCACCTGTTGCCAGCGGAAGCCCCACATCGGTCCGCCGAGGGCGACCGCGAGCGCGAGCACGGCGGCGCACAGCAGCACCGCGCGAACGGTACGGCGCCGCGGGTCGAGGTCGGGGGCGACTGCCGGCAGCAGGCCGCCGGCGATGAAGGCCTCGAGCGCCTGGCGGCGCCGGCGCAGGCTCGCGACCAGGAAGAGCGCGAGCGCCGGCACCAGTGCCAGGGCGGCGAGCGAGAGCGGGTCACGCCACTGCATCATGGCAGCTTCCGGAGGCGGGTCTCGGCGAGCCCGATCTCGAGCAGCAGCACCGCCAGCGCCGGCCACAGCAGCCAGGGGTAGAGCTCGCGGTAGTCGAGGTACTGCGGCGCCTCGAACTCCGTCTTCTCGCTGCGATCGATCTCGGCGTAGATCTCGCGCAAGGTCGGCGTGTCGGTGGCGCGGAAATAGCGGGCGTGGGTGGTGGTGGCGATCTTCTGCAGGGTCGCTTCGTCGATGTCGACCTCCATCGGGCGGTAGACCTTGTTGCCGAAGAGGTCCTGGGTCGGGTAGGGCGCCATGCCGCGCGTGCCGGCGCCGACGGTGTAGACCTTGATCCCGAGCGCGGCCGCCGCGTCGGCGGCGGTCTGCGGCGTGATCCTTCCGGCGTTGCTCTGGCCGTCCGTGAGCAGCACGACGAACTTGCTCTTGGCGGTCGAGGCGACGGAGACGATTGACCGCGGTCGCGAGCGCCGACCCGACCGCGGTGCCGTCCTCGATCATGCCGATCTCGGCGCGGTCGAGGTTCTGCAGGAGCCAGCCGTGATCGAGGGTGAGCGGGCACTGGGTGTAGGGACGGGCCGCGAACACCACGAGCCCGATGCGGTCCTCGGGGCGCGCCGCGACGAACTCCTTCACCACCGCCTTCACCGCCTCGAGGCGGTTGGCGCGCCCGTTCTCGAGCGTGAAGTCCTCGGCCAGCATGCTGCCGGAGACGTCGACGGCGAGCATGACGTCGACGCCCTCGCGATGGATCTTGGTGGCGGCCGAGCCGGCCTGCGGGCGGGTGAGCGCCAGCGCGACGGCGATCAGGACGACGGCGCGGAGCGCCAGCAGCACGAGCCGCCGCTGGCCGGCGCCGCGGGGTGCGATGGTGCGAAGGATGCCGAGGCTCGGGTAGCGCACGGTCGCGCGCCGCATCGGCCGGCGCGCCGCCCTGAGCGCGAAGGGCAACAGCACCACCAGGCCCAGCCACCAGGGATCAGCCAGGCGCATGGCTTCCCTCCGTGGCGTCGCTCGCCGCCCGCGGCGGGGGCGTCGCCGTGCCGCCGCCGGCGCGCGGGGCCGCCTTGGTGCGCGCCTCGGCGAGCGCGGTCTCGTCGACGAAGCGCGCCGCCGCGCCGAAGGCGCGCTCGGCGTCGGCCAGCGTGGGGAGGTGGCGCGCGAACTTCACCAGGTCGGACTCGCCGAGGAAGTCGCCGAGGAGCGCGCGGTGACCGCTCTGCAGCGCGGCGGCGCCGCGCGCGGTGACCATCAGGAACTCCTCGGTGGTCATCTCGGGGGCGCGCAGGCGAAAGCGCTGCTCGAGGTAGCTGCGGATGATCGCCGTCAGCGCCGAGTAGTATTCCTTGAACGCGCCCTGCTCGGGGAGGCCGCGGGCGCGAAGACGTGCCAGCTCCTCGTGCGCGATCTCGTGCGCCGGGCGCGGCGGCGGCGCGGCCGCGAGCCGCGTCGTCCGGCGGAAGAAGCGGTAGGCGAGGAAGCCGAGGAGCAGCAGCGCGCCGACCGCCGCTGCGACCATGTAATACGGGCGCCGGTCGATCGGCGGCTCCTCGGGCGGCTTGATGTCGCGGATGTCGGTGGCGTCCGGCTCCTTGGCGAGCAGGCTCGCGATCGAGACCAGGGTCTCGTCGTGGGGGGCCTCCGCCAGGTCCTCGCCCGGCAGGCGGTAGCGGACCGGCGGCGAGTCGACCAGAAACTCCCCCGTCGAGTAGCCGACCAGCTGGAACCAGCGCGTGATGACGATCGTGCCGTCGCGCTCGGCGGCCGGGAGGTCGCCGAAGTCGACGATCTCGAAGTCGCCGAGGCGCTCCGTCGGTTGCGCGAGCAGGATCTCGATCTCCTTCGGCGCGGCGACCTCGACGGTGTAGCGGAAGCGCTGCCCGATCGTGATCTCGCCCTTCTCGACGCTGCCCTGCACCGCCACCGGCGCGGGCGCGGGCGATGCCGACGCGGCCGGCGAGGGGCTCTGGGCGCGCGCTGCCACGGCGGCGAGCAGCGAGGCGACGACGAGCGCCGCGCCGAGACGGAGGCCGGGTCTCACTGTCGGCGCTCCCGCATGCGAAAGAAGCGCAGCAGCGCCTCGGTGTAGGGGCGGTCGGTCGAGATCACGATCGCGTCGACGTCGGCGCCGCGCAGCCAGCGGTCGCGCGCGACGCGCGCGGCCGTGGCGCTCTCGGCGAACGCCGCCCGCACCGCGCGTCGCCGGTGTCGACGACGTAGCGCTCGCCCGTCTCGGCCTCCTCGAGCTCGACCAGCCCGACGTCCGGCAGCTCGCGCTCGCGCGGGTCGTCGAGCACGACCGCGATGAC
Organism: uncultured delta proteobacterium; assembly: GCA_963761995.1. Taxonomy (GTDB): domain Bacteria; phylum Desulfobacterota; class Binatia; order UTPRO1; family UTPRO1; genus UTPRO1. Next base: position 186,465 of record CAVXIU010000006.1, read on the forward strand.
GTCGTGGCGGCGCGCGGCGATGCGGAGCGCACGCTCGGCAGCCGGCGTCGAGGAAGTCGGAGAGCACGAACACGACCGCAGCGGCGCTTGGTGACGGTGGCGAGATGCTCGAGCGCCGCCGCGAGGTCGGTGCCGCGTCCCGCCGGCTGCCGCGTCAGCACCTCGCGGATCACGCGCAGCACGTGGCGCGTGCCCTTGCGCGGCGGCAGCGCGAGCTCGATGCGGTCGGTGAACATCACCAGCCCGACCTTGTCGTTGTTGGTGATCGCGGAGAACGCGAGGAGCGCGCCGAGCTCGGCGGCGAGCGCGCTCTTCAGCTGGCGCACGCTGCCGAAGCGCGTCGAGGCGCTGGCGTCGACGAGCAGCATCACCGTCAGCTCGCGCTCCTCGGCGAAGCGCTTCACGTACGGCACGCCCGTGCGCGCCGTGACGTTCCAGTCGATGGTGCGCACGTCGTCGCCGGGCTGGTAGTGCCGCACCTCGGCGAACTCCATGCCGCGGCCCTTGAAGACGCTGTGGTACTGCCCGGCGAACACGTCGGTCACGAGATGGCGTGGTGCGGATCTGGATCTTCCGGACCGCTTTCAGCTGCTCTCGCGTCAGCATCGTCGGGTCGACCGCGGCTCCCCCGCACCTCGGGAAACGCACGCTCATCTTCGACCGACTAGGGAACCGGACGCCGTCGAGGACCCGCTTGACGAGCTCGTCGGCGTCGATGTCCTCGGCCTCGGCCTCGTAGGTGACGATGAGGCGGTGGCGCAGCACGTCGGGCGCCGATCGACTTCACGTCCTGCGGCGTCACGTAGCCGCGGCCTGCAGGAACGCGTGGGCCTTGGCCGCGAGCGTCAGGTAGAGCGTCGCGCGCGGCGAGGCGCCGTACTCGATGAGCGGCGCCAGGTCGAGCTTGAAGGCTGGCGGCTCGCGCGTCGCGAACACGAGGTCGACGATGTAGTCCTTGATCTTGTCGTCGAGGTAGATCTGATCGACCAGCGCCCGCGCCGCCAGGATCTCGGCCGGCGTCACCGTCGGCGCGATCGGCGCGCGGCGCCGCGATGACCGCCATGCGCTCGAGGATCTGCCGCTCCTCCTCGCGCGTCGGGTAGCCGACCTTGAGCTTCAGCATGAAGCGGTCGACCTGCGCCTCGGGCAGCGGATAGGTGCCCTTCCTGCTCGATCGGGTTCTGCGTCGCCAGCACGAGGAACGGCTCGGGGAGCGGGTAGGTCTCGTCGCCGATCGTGACCTGGCGCTCCTGCATCGCCTCGAGCAGCGCGCTCTGCACCTTGGCCGGGGCGCGGTTGATCTCGTCGGCGAGGACGAGGTTGGCGAAGATCGGGCCGCTTCTTGCGCGGTGAAGACGCCGTCGCGCGGGTTGTAGATCATGGTGCCGATGAGGTCGGCGGGCAGCAGGTCGGGCGTGAACTGGATGCGCCGGAAGGTCGCGTGCGACCGCCTGGGCGAGCGTCTTCACCGCGAGCGTCTTGGCGAGGCCGGGCACGCCCTCGAGCAGGACGTGGCCGCCGGCGAGCAGGCCGATCAGCAGGCGGTCGACCAGGTAGCGCTGGCCGACGATGACGGTGCCGATCTCTTCGCGGAGGCGGTAGAGCGAAGGTCGAGCCCTCTTTGATGCGGTCGTTGACGGCCGCGATGCCGGTATCCATGGGGAGGTCTCGATAGCAGAAAATGCAAAGCCGTAAAGCGGGGTTGACCGGCAACGCCGCGCCCGTCGGAACGCCGGTTCCGGGCGATACTTCTCGGTATTGCCTGGGGGGTCGGCGCCACGTTACGAAATTTCCCTATGTCCCAGCCAGCGGCACGGGCGCCGGCGCCCCATCGCTTCACCAGGGCGGAGTACCACCGGATGGGGGAGGCCGGGCTCTTCGCGAACGAACGCGTCGAGCTCCTCGACGGCACGATCGTCACGATGCCAGCGCAGATCCCGGCGCACGCCGGCACCGTGGACCGTCTGAACCGGCGCCTGCTCCCCGGAGTCGGCAGCGCTGCTCGCGTGCGCGTGCAGTCGCCGGTCGCCATCGACGAATGGTCGGAGCCGGAGCCCGACGTGATCGTCTGTCGGTTCGATCAGCACGGCTACACGCAGGAGCATCCACGCCCCGACCAGGTGCTGCTGGTGGCCGAGGTGGCCGTCACCTCGCTCGCCTACGATCGGGGCCGGAAGGCGGCCGCCTACGCCCGGAGCGGCATCCCCGAGTATTGGATCGTGGACGTCGAGGGCCGGACGATCGAGGTCCGCCGCGACCCCGAGCCCGAGACCGGCCGCTACCGGATCGTGACGATCGCCCGCGAGGGCGACCGGCTGCCGACCCCGGCCGGAGGGGCGGTCGCGGTCTCCGAGGTGCTGCCGCCGCCCTGATCGCCGGCCAGGCGTCCGAAAAGCTTCGGTTGTACGCCTGCCCCGATGCTGCTAAAGTGCCGTCGGTTGGCTTCACCACGCGAGACCCCGCCGCAAGCTCGACCGTTCCGATCCCGTCCACACGCAGTCGACTCGGAACAGCGGGTGATCAAGTCGCCCGGAGTGTCTGAAGCATCGTGCCAGCGGACCGCAAGGAATTGATTCTGAACCAGTCATATTGGTGCGGGCCGGTATCTCGCACGACCCGAGGACGCGGCTAACCCATGGCCGACACCTCGCTCCGTTTGCACCTCCGGCGTCAGCTGACGGCCCACGTCTCGGATCTCGGCTACTCGCTCTCCCTCCAAGCCCCGGGACCCGAGGAGCCCGAAATTCTGCGCATGAGCCCCGTCCGACGCCGGATCGCCTACGGCGAGACCGTGCTCCGGTCCGATCTCAAGAAGAAGCGGTGTCACGACCGTCTGCGTCTGTTCTCGCAGCGTCGGACCCGCCGTCGAGGCAGCATTCTCTTTTTCATCGGGGTCGCCGTCGATGATCAGCAGGAGCTGGAAACCCTGCTGGCCGACCTGGAGATCCGTAGCGGTATACGCGGGGGGCACGTACACATCGTGCCGATCGCCAAGCCGGAAGCCGCGGCGAGGCCCACCCGTCGTAGTGCGCGTGGCTGAGCATCGCTCGCAGCCAGCGCGGCACGCGCCTCGAGGCGCGTAGACCCGACAGCGAGCGTCCATTTCCCTCATCAGGAGCCGTGGTCCAGACGACCGCCAGCTCCAGCAGTTTCGAAAGGATTTCTTTCATCGTGAATCTAGCAACATCATCGGCGGCTACGGCCGCCACCCCCGAGACGCCTTCCGCGTCGACCTTCGAGCAATACGATCTCTCTCCGACGACCCGCGCCGCTCTGAAGGCGGCCGCGTACGTGACGCCCACGCCCATCCAGGCGGGGACCATCGCGGCCGCACTCGGCGGCCGTGACGTCGTCGGCGCCGCCCAGACGGGCACCGGCAAGACGGCGGCCTTCATGATCCCGATCGTCGAGCGCCTGCGCGCCGGTGGAAACGGCGATCCGCGCGGCGTCGCGATCGTGCTCGCCCCCACCCGCGAGCTCGCCGAGCAGATCCACGGCTGGGCCCGCCGTCTCGGCCCGGGTCTCAAGACGGCGCTGGTGGTCGGCGGCGTCGCCTACGGACCGCAGACCGCGGCGCTGCGCGCCCGGCCGGCGATCATCGTCGCCACGCCGGGTCGCATGGTCGATCACCTGGAGCGTCGTACCATCGCGCTCGCCGACGTCCGCGTCTTCGTCCTCGACGAGGCCGATCGCATGCTCGACATGGGCTTCAAGCCTCAGCTCGACGTCATCATGCGCGCGCTCCCGGCGGAGCGACAGACGATGCTGTTCTCGGCGACCATGCCGCCCGACCTCGGCGCGCTCGCGCGCATGCACCTCAAGAACCCCGTGCGGGTGGCCGTCGGGCCCCAGGCGGTGCCGCCGCCCAAGGCCACCCAGGACGTCTACCTGGTCGGCAACCACGAGAAGACGCCGCTCCTGCTCTCGATGATCGCGACCAATCCCGGCAACGTGCTGGTCTTCGCCCGTACCAAGCACCGCACCGATCGCGTCATGAAGTCGCTCTGTGCCGCCGGCCACGCCGCCCAGCGCCTGCACTCGAATCGCACGCAACAGCAGCGCCGCGAGGCGCTGGAGGGATTTCGCCGCGGCCGCTACCGCATCCTGGTCGCGACCGACATCGCCGCCCGCGGCATCGACGTCGCGGCGATCGGGCGCGTCATCAACTACGATCTGCCGCAGACGGCGGAGGATTACGTCCATCGCGTCGGCCGCACCGCCCGCGCCGAGGCCTCCGGGCACGCATCCAGCTTCGCGGCTCCGGAGGAGCGCGGCCAGCTGCACGCGATCGAGCGGCACATCGGGCGGACGCTGCCGCGCCAGAGTGCGCCGGGCGGTGCTCGCCCGGCCCCGAGCAAGGGCGCGGGCACGGCGGAGCCGAGTCGCGCGACGCCGCCGCACGGCTCGGCGCGGCGTTCCCATGCTCCCTTCTCGCTCGCCGACCTCGGCGTCGAGACGACCAGCCCGACCCGCCGCCGCCCGAGCGCGGCGGTGCGACGGGCCCGCCGCGGCAGACATAGCTAGGGGGTCGAGCGCCGGCTGATCACCGGCGCGTACTCACCGCGCGGCTCGCGGCGCCACCAGGCGCCGTCGGCCGCGCCGACCTCGCTGAAGCGGTACTGGAAGAAGCTCGCCCGCACGTGGCGGGGCGGGGTTTCCGGAAACGGGTTGCTGGCGAGCAGGGCGATCACGGTCGGCTCGCCCTCCAACAGGCGGGAGAGAAAGCGGGCGAACCAGCGCTCGGGATTGCCGCGATAGGGCGTGAGCGCGGCGAACCACATCTGCCAGTCGAGACGCGGCTGGTGGGGGGCGACGAAGCGCGGGCGGCGCATCACGTCGCCCGGCTTCCAGCGGAGCTCGTAGGGCTTCCAGGTCACGCCGTCGTCGCTGCCCTCGACCACGATCTCGTTCCGCACCGTCGTCATGCGCGCGAAGAGACCGTAGCCGTTGACGCTGCGGAGCGGCGCGAGCCATTCCAGGAGCACGCGCGCCGCTGGGGGAACCGCGCCGCGGCCGCCGAGCTGCTGCCCGAACGTCAGCGCGCTCGCGATCAGCAGCACCAGCGCGAGCGGCGTCGTCAAGGCAGCGCGCGTCCACCCGGCGGGCGGCGGCACCGCGAGGGCTTCCGACGTCGACCGTCTCGGCAGCACCCCGGCCAGGGCGCGGTCGTCGAAGAGCGGCAGGCAGAGCGCGATCGTGAGCCAATTGAAGAAGGTGTAGTTGCCGGTCGTGATGATGAGGAGCTGAAAGCCGATCAACACCACGCCGGCCAGCAGGCGAGCGCGGCGTGGGCCGAAGATCAGGAACGGCACCGCGAGCTCGATCACGAACATGGCGGCGCACGACAGGCGATGCCACCAGAGCGGCAGGTGGTGCGCGTACCACGCGGTCCACGGCGGCAGGCACTGGGTCTCGTAGTGGTAGGCGAGCGCGGTCAGGTCGTGCCAGGTCGGCAGCGCGGGGTCGTCGTGCACGAGCTTCACCACCCCCGACGCGAACATCAGCCGGAAGAGGAGCCAGCGCACGAGCCAGACGCCGAGCGCCGGCGGTGCGGGCATGGTCGCGAGCCGCGGCCGGAGCGACCAGGGCGCGACCAGGACCGCGAGCAGGCCGGTCTCGAGCAGGAGCATGTCCCACTGGAAGCTCAGAAAGACGCGGCCGACGCTGACCAGCGACAGGTAGAGCGCCCAGAGTGCCAGGAGGCACGGCCCCGGCGCGAGGCCCAGAACGACCGCCAGGGCCAACACGGCGCCGGCGTCGCAGAGGAGCGTCAGGGTGGCGTCGCCCGCGCCGAGCCAGGTGAGCGACGGCAAGAGCCAGTAGCGCTCCGGGCCGAGACGCGACGCGGCGGCGGCGAGCAGCTCGCCGATCGGCAGGATGCCGCGGCTGCCGTAGAGGCCCAGGATCTGTACCCGCAGCGAGAGGAACGCGATCAGGTAGATGGCGCCGACAGCGCGGACGAACAGCCAGACGCCGAGGCGGAACGACGACGCGTCCGCGGCCGGCGCGACGGAGGTCGCGGGCTCGTCGCTCACCGCGGGCGATTCGAGTGCCAGACCGCCGGCGCCCGTTTGCGTTTCCGCTTGGCGGTGCGCGGATCGGCGAGCGCGGCCTCGATTGCCGACGCCGGGTCGGCGCTCGCTGCCTGGCGGACGTCGCCGCCCTCCTCGAAGGCGATCTCGGCGAGCAGGCGGTCGCTCTTCACCGAGCGCGGCGCCGCCTCGGTGACGTCGTCGGTCGATGGCGGCCTCGTCGCGGTGCTTGATGAGGAGCCAGCTCTTGCCGCCCTGGTAGCCGCGTGTCCGGACCAGCACCCACGAGCCTTCGAGCTTCTTGCCGTGCAAGGCGAACTTGATCTCGCCGCGCTGCAGGCTCTTGCCGACGTCCGGCTCTGCCGGCTCGTACGTGCCCTCGTCCCACACCATGACGGTGCCCCCGCCATACTCGCCGGCCGGGATCACGCCCTCGAACCTGGCGTACTCGAGCGGGTGGTCCTCGACCGCCATGGCGAGGCGCTTGACGCTCGGATCGAGGGACGGGCCCTTGGGCACCGCCCACGAGAGCAGCACGCCGTCCCACTCGAGACGGAAGTCGTAGTGGAGCGCGGTGGCGCGGTGCTTCTGCACGACGAAGCGGAGCTTCCGCGCCCGCCGAGCTTTCTTGTCGGCGCCGCGGGGCTCGGAGGTGACCCCGAAGCGGCGCTTCCGGCGGTACTCCTCGAGCGGCATTGCGGAGGAGTATAGCGCGGGTTCGCCGCCAGTCTCGCACTTGCCCCGACGTGTGTCGGCTGGATAGGAGTGACCCGCGCGCCGGACCCCCCGGACGCGTATCCAGCTGTTCGGAGGCCCCCCGCATGCACGCGTTCCCCAGCCGTCGTCTCGCGCTTGCCAGCTTCGCCCTCGTGCTCCTCTGCTCGCGGCCCGCCGCGGCCTGGCAGAGCCACTACCCCGAGGCGCTCAGCGACTCCTTCGCGCTCGCGGTCGCGTTCGGTCCGGACGGCAGTGTCGTCGCGGGCGGCATCGAGAAGCTCGGGGGCGACCAGGGCCATGCCAGCGTCGAGAAGCTCGCGAGCGACGGCACGCTGGTCTGGCGGAAGACGGTCGATCCCTGGGGGTCGCGCACGCTCTCGGTCGCCGTGAGCGCCGCCGGCGACGTCCTGGCCGGCGGCCTCGCGGGCGGCCTCGACGAGGACACCTTCGGGCACTTCACGGCGGTGAGGCTCGCCGCTGCGACCGGCGCCGAGGTCTGGCGCTACGAACCGACGGAGACCGTGGACGGCAAGATGCTCGTCGACCCGACCGGCGATGTGCTCGCGAGCGTCACGGTCATCGTCGACGCTGGCGGTCCCGACCAGGACTATGCAACCGAGTGCCGGAAGCTCTCCGGCGCGGACGGCTCGCTCCTCTGGCAGCGGGACGCCTGCGCCGACGTCGGCGCCGTCGCCGCGAACGGCGACCTCTACGTCGGCAACTACGGGTTCGTCGCCAAGGTCTCGGGCGCCGACGGCCATGAGATCTGGCGGACGGCTCCGGCGGATGCCGCCGGCGGCCAGCACTTGGCGATCGACTCGCGCGGCGACGTCTTCGCGGCGCGGAACGCCGAGGTCGTGAAGCTATCGGGTGCGGACGGAACGATCGTCTGGCGGCAGGGCTTCCGGGGTTTCGACGAGGTGTCCGACGGCATCCGCGCGATCACGACCGACGCGAGCGGCGACGTCATCGTCGCCGGTAAGACCGCGTACGTGAGCGGGAAGGGCAGCGACATGCTGGTCGGCAAGCTCGACGGCCGCGACGGGCGCCGGCGCTGGCGGCGTCGCGTCCACGGTGCGCGCGAGTCACGTCTCAGCATCGAGCGTGCCATGGGGGTCGGCGTCGATGCCGCGGGCGACGTCATCGTGAGCGGCGAGCTCGGGCCCCGCGCCGGCGAGAGCGGCATCGTCGTCATGAAGCTCAAGAGCAAGAACGGCCGACCGCTCTGGACGCGACACCCGGAGGGCACCGGCGGTCGGTGCTGGGCGCTCGCCGTCGATCCCCTCGGCAGCAGCGCGATCGCTGGTGGCATCGGGCCCGCCGCCGTCGTTGGCGCTGGGAGCTTCTTCGTGACCCGTCTCGACCCGACGGGCGACGGGTCGACTCCGGTCCTGGTCCAGTAGGCGCGTCGCCGGCTATGGCCGGCGGTGTTTCTCGAGGTCGCCCAGCATGTCGATCTGGATCTGCTGCAGCTCGAGCAGCCGCTCCCACTGCTGGTGCAACAAGTGGTCGAGCTTCTCGTGCAGGTTCATGATGGCGATCTCGGCCTTCAGGTTGATGCGGAAGTCCTGATCGGCCTGGGCGCGGTCGCGGGCGGCCTGGCGGTTCTGCGCCATCATGATGATCGGCGCCTGCAAGGCGGCGAGGCACGAGAGCCCGAGGTTCAGCAGGATGTAGGGATAGGGGTCGAAGGCGCGACTCGCGAGCACGGCCGTGTTGAGCACGATCCAGGCGACGAGCACGATCCCGAAGGCGATGACGAACCCCCACGAGCCGCCGATGCGGGCGGTCGCGTCGGCGGCGCGTTGGCCGAAGGTGATCGAGCGCTCGAACTCCTCGTCGATGTGCTCGGCGATCAGCTGGCTCTCGCCGGACTTGCGGGCGAGCTCGAGCTCGATGGCGTTGAGCTCGCCGCGCTCGCGCTCGAGCTCGGCGACGACGTAGTTGCCGTTCTCGAGGGCGAGGCAGCTCCGGCAGACGAAGCTCGAGCCGTTCCAGTCGGGCTTCTTGCTCGCGATGTGGCGCGCGACCTGGGGGCGCACCGAGTCCGACCGCAAGAGCTCGCCGCGGCGGCCGACGCGCCCGCACAGCTGACAGCGCCGCTCGGCATGCGAGGCCTCGCGAGGATGCCGCGACGGCTCGCGCTCGCCCTGATCCATCGACGGTCTCCCCGGCGTCAGCGAAACGCCGGCATCACGTCCTGGACGAAGATCTCGAGGCCCTCCCAGTCGAAGGGCGCGCGCAGCGCCAGGATCACCCATTCGGCGCCGGCCCGCTCGTACTCGCGGATGCGATCGATCACGCGCGGCGGCGTGCCGACCAGGATGCCGGGCCTCACGAACTCGGTGAGGCCGCCGAACAAGCTCGGGAGCCTCTCCTCTTGCTGCCGTGCCGAGGCGTCGTCGCGCCCGATCGCGAGCCCGACGTTGATGGTGCGGGTGACGGCGCGCGGATCGCGGCCCTCGCGGGCGCACCAGTCGTCGAGCGTCGCGGCCCGCTCTCGGAACACCTCCGGGGCCAGGAACGGCACGTTCCAGCCGTCGGCATGGCGGGCGACGATCCTGAGCAGGCGCTTCGGCCCCTGGCCGCCGACCCAGAGCCTCAAGTGGGGCTGCACGGGGCGGGGATCGCAGAGTGCGTCGGTCACGTGCACCTGCTTCCCTTCCAAGGTGACGCGCTCGCCGTCGAACAGCCGTCGGAGCACGATCGCCGTCTCTTCGAGCTGATCGAGCCGGTCTTTGATGGGCAGGAACGGCATGCCGAAGGCCCGGAACTCGTTCTCGTTCCAGCCGGCGCCGAGCCCGAGCTCGACGCGCCCGCCGCTCAGGTGATCGATGGTGACGGCGGCCTTACACAACACTCCGACGTTCCGATACGGGACGCAGAACACCAGGCAGCCGACGCGGACCCGCGTCGTCGCGGCGGCGAGCGCCGCCATGGTCGCGATGCCCTCGAACGCCGGGCTCGCCGGATTGGTGAGGTCGGAGATCGAGTAGAGATGATCCCACACCGAGCACCAGTGGAAATGGTCGTCGGCGACGCGCCACAGCCGTTTCAGATCGTCGAGCGTGCAGTCCTGCGGGCCCGCGTGGACGCCGAAGCGCATGGCGCCTGCTTACTACAGGCGGCTGGAGGCGCCTAGTTCGTCCCCGCTCGATGGGCCTCGCGTGGCGGGCGGGAAGAAGGTTCGTAAGGGGCGCGCCGTGAATTGCCGGCGCACGTGACGGTCCGGCTCTGCAAGCAGCTCCCGTCGCCTGATCCGATCAGGCGACGAGTCGCGAGATGCCGACGGCGCGGGGCTAGCGTTTGCCCAATGCGTCGTAGGCGCGCTGGATCGCGACCGTGCGCTCGTGGGCGACGCGTTGCAGCTCGGGGCCGAGATCGGCGACGCGATCGGGATGGTAGCGCTTCATCTGCTCGCGATAGGCGCGGGTGATCTCGTCGGGCGACGCGGTCCGTGTCACACCGAGGATCTCGTAGGGATCGCTCGACGCCGTCGCCTGCAGGTGCTCGCGCCCCGCGCTCGCATCCACGGTCGGGGACGGCTTCGTGCCCTCGAGGTAGCGATTCAGCCACACGTACGCGATGCCGACCAGGAGGAGGTCGTCGACGAAGCCGAGCGGCCCCATGCGATCGGGCAGCAGATCGATCGGCGAGCGCAGATAGACCAGCACGCCGATCACGGTCCCGAGCACGACCTGCCACGTCGGCCAGCGATCGCTTGCCATGCCGTTTCAGTTCAAAAAACCGGAGCGCGGGCGGTCGTCGTCGTCGCCGTCGCTCGCGACGGGACCGGCGTGGTGATGCGTCATCTTCCACGCGCCGTCCTCCCGCACGAACAGGTTGGTCGCGACGAGCTCGCCGCCCTCGAGGGTCTCGGTGCAGATCACGAACGCGGCCGAGCCCGTGACGCGCGCGATCTCCTCCGAGCAGCGGATGGCCGGCGGCGCGCCCGCCAGGATGCCGCGCCAGCTCGCCATCACCGCCTCGCGCCCGTTCAGGACCTGCCACCCCGGGTGGATGCAGGCGACCGGCGTCTCGCGGGCCCAGAGCGCCTCCATGGCGGAGACGTCGCGGGTGGTGAAGGCGCGATAGAAGGCGGCATTGGCGGCGAGAACGGCATCTTCGTCCGGCATCATGATCGGGGCTCCTTCCGATGGGGGCGCGGGATCTTGGCATGCGCCGCCCCGGAAGCAAACGATCGGCGCCCGCGATTCGCCTGGCCACCGGCTGCTGCTATGGTGCGCCGCTCACCGATCTAAGGAGGTTCGCATGGCACACACCACCGGGATCGTCCCCTTCTGGAAGAGCTACGATCGGAAGACGGTGCTGCGCTTCGCGGCGCTCGCCGAGGATCTCGGCTACGACTCGATCTGGATTCCGGAGGCGTGGGCCTACGAGCAGTTCCAGCTGCTCGCCGAGGTCGCCCTCGCGACCAAGCGCCTGAAGCTCGCGACGGGGATCGCCAACGTCTTCAGCCGCTCGGCGGGCCTCCTGGCGATGAGCGCCGCCACCCTCGACGAGATCTCCGAGGGCCGGGCCATCCTCGGGCTCGGGACCAGCGGCAAGGTGGTGGTCGAGAACTTCCACGGCGTCGACTACGAGAAGCCGCTGACGCGTCTCCGCGAGACCGTCGGCATCCTGCGCGCGCTCTGGCGCGGCGACCGCCTCGCGCCCGAGCTGAGCTCGCTCTTCGACGCCCGCCACTTCAAGCTCGAGATGACGCCGCTCCGTCCCGACATCCCGGTCTACATCGCCTCGCTGCAGGAGAAGGCGGTGAAGGACGTCGGGCGCGTCGCCGACGGCTGGATCCCGACCTTCTGGCCGTACAAGCACTTCGCGGACGGCATCGCCTGGCTGAAGGAGGGCGCGCGCGACGCCGGCCGCGGCGACGTCGCGCTCAACGTCGCGCCCTTCATGGCGGTGATCCCCTTCGACGACGTCGCGATGGCGCGCGGTCTGATCAAGCCGCTGGTCGCGTTCTACATCGGCGGCATGGGCGTCTATTACCACGCGCTCTTCTGTCGCTACGGCTACCAGGAGAACGCCGACCTGGTGCGCGAGCTCTACAACAACGGCCAGCGCAAGGAGGCCTCGGCGGCGGTGAGCGACGAGCTGATCGACGCGATCGCGATCTGCGGACCCGCCGACCATTGCCGCGAGAAGCTCGCGGAGTGGCGCTCGTACGGCGTCGATTCGGCGCTCTTGAACCTGCCGACCAACGTCCCGCCCGAGCTGACCGAGAGCTTCCTCCGGACGATGGCGCCGGCGCGCTGAGCCCCGTCATGGCGTCCGGGTCGGCAACGTATCGCGTGGCGCTCGTTACCGGCGCGTCGAGCGGCATCGGGCAGGCGCTCGCCGAGCGGCTCGCCGCCGACGGCACGCGCGTCGTGCTGGCGGCGCGCCGCGCGGAGCGCCTGCGCGAGGTCGCCGACGGCATCGTGCGCGCCGGCGGTCGGGCGGAGGTCGCGGCGATGGACGTCGCCGACACGGCGGCGACCGTCGCCCGGATCCGCGCCCTCGACGCCGAGCTCGGCGGTCTCGATCTGGTCGTCGCCAACGCCGGAGTCGGCATGAAGAGCAAGGGCGGGCCGACCTACGCCTGGGAGGCGATGGCCGCCGCCTGCCACACCAATTTCTGCGGCGCCGCCGCGACGCTGACGGCGGTGCTGCCGGCAATGGTGGAGCGCCGGCGCGGGCACGTGGTCGGCATCAGCTCGATCGCGTCCTTCACCCCGCTCCCGGGGCGGGGCGGCTACTGCGCGCCCAAGGCCGGCCTCTCGATGCTGCTCGAGTGCCTCCGCCTCGAGCTCGTCGGCACCGGCGTGCACGCGACCGCCGTCCACCCCGGTTTCGTGCGCACCGCCATGACCGCGAAGAGCAAGGGCGCGCTGCCGTTCATCATGGACGCCGCCGAGGCCGCCCAGCGCATCGTGCGCGCCCTTCCGGCGGCGCCGGCGACCATCGACTTCCCGTGGGTGCTCGCGACCGCGGCGCGCCTCGGGGCCTCGCTGCCGCGGCCGCTGCGCGATCGCGTGCTCGGCTCGGCGGCGGGCCGGCGTCCCTCCGACTGAGCCGCGTTGCTCGTACCGCGCCGGCACGTGGTGGGAGCGCGGCAGTGATCCGCACGTTGGTTCGGGTCGCCGTCGCCGCGCTCGCGGTGTGGCTGCTCGCGAGCCGGGTCGACCTGGCGGCGGTGGGTGCCGCCCTCCGCACCGCCTCGCCCACCGCGATCGTGGTCGCGATCGCCGCCACGTTCGCCGCCAACCTGGTGACCGCGCATCGACTGCGCGCGTGGCTCGCGTCGCAGGGCATCGCGACCGGCGTCGGCCAGACCTTCGCCATCAATCTCACGGCCATCTTCTACAACCTGTTCGTGCCGGCCGGCGGAGTCGGGGTAGCGGCTCTCCGATTCCACCGGTTCTCCCGCGGACCCGGTGGCCTGACGGCCGTGCTGACGGCGATGGTGTGCGACCGCCTGACGGCGATCGTGGCGATCGGGCTGGTCGGCCTGACCTGCTGGATGCTCGACGCGAGTGCCAAGCCCGTCGCGACCCTCTTCGTGCTGCTCGGCGGGCTCGCCATCCTGCCGGGCATCCTCGCTCCGCGGGTCGTGCCGGCCGAGGTCCGCCGGCTCGTGCGGGAGATCCATACGAACGGCCAGCGAACGTGGTGGCGCGCCGCGCTCCTGCGGGTCGCCACCGCCCTCGGGTCCGTCGCCCGCCTCCCGGCGAGATCGCTCGCGGCGATCATCGCGATCTCGGTGCTGGCGCAGCTGCCCGGCATCGTGGTGTTCGCCGCGCTCGGCCGCGGGCTCGGTCTCGACGTGCCCTTCGTCGCCCTGGGCTGGGTCCGCAGCGTGGTCGTTCTGCTGAGCATTCCTCCGATCTCGATCGGCGGCCTCGGCGTCCGCGAAGGCGTGCTCGTGCTCCTCCTCCGCAGCTACGGGGTGGCCGCTCATGACGCGCTCGCGCTCTCCATCCTGTTCTTTGCCACCAACATCTTGGTGCCCAGCCTCACCGGAGGCCTCATCGAGGGCGTCCGGTGGCTGCGTGGAGGCGCCGAGCGGTCCTAACGTTCATGGACCGACCACGCGACGTTCATACTCTCGTCACGAAGCGTGTCGTAAGAGTCCTCGTACAAAGAAAGACGAGGAACGAATGAGAGACCGTCGGGACGAAACGACGGACGCACGGCGCGCGACGCCACGCTTCACCACCGCGCTCGCCGAGGACCGACAGACGGTTCTGGCGGCGCAACGATTGCGCCATCGCGTCTTCCGCAGCTCCAGTGGCGATGACCCGGGCGACGATCGCGTCGATCGCGACGGGTTCGACGACCACTGCGAGCATCTGGTGGTGCACGACACCGCTTCGGGAGCGGTGGTCGGCACCTACCGCATCCTGACCGCCGAACGCGCGACCGCGGCCGGCGGCTTCTACTCCGAGACCGAGTTCGATCTCGCGCGCCTCCGCCGCCTCGATGCCCGCATCGTCGAGGTCGGCCGCGCCTGCGTCGACCCGGCGTACCGGCGCGGCGGCGTCATCACGCTCCTGCTCGGCGGTCTCACGCGCTACGTGGTCGCGCGGCGCTACGACTTCGTGATCGGGTGCGCGAGCATCGATGGCGCCGCGGCTGCGAGCGTCTGCCGGCGGCTGATCCCGGCGCATCTCGGTCCCGATGCCTGGCGCGTCTACCCGCGGGTGCCGTTTCATCCCGGCGAGCAGCCACCGGTAGCGGCGGAGATTCCACCGTTGATCAAGGCCTACCTGCGCTTCGGTGCGACGGTCTGCGGCGAGGCGGCCTGGGACCAGGACTTCCGGACGGCGGACGTTCTGATGATGCTGCCGATGGCGACGATGAACCCGCGGTTTCGCGCCCGCCTGCTGCGTGACGACGGAGCATGCGGGGGGCGGCGCGGCTCACGGTGGGCGGCGTGAGCACCGCCGTCGGCACGTCTCTCCCCGAGCGCCTGCGGCGCGTCGTTGGGCTCACCGCAGCCGTCGCGCACACCTGGTGGCGCGCGGTCGTGGACGCCCCGGCGATCGCCGGTACGTCGTGGCGGCGGCTGGTCGAGGCCTCCGCCGCCAAGATGCTGGCGGCGCTCTCCGTGCGGGTGGTCGTGCGCGGGGCGCATCCGCTGACCGAGGGCCCCGTCCTCCTGGTCGCGAACCACGTCTCCTGGCTCGACGTGCAGGCACTCGGTACGATCGCGGGGCCTCGCTTCGTCGCCAAGGAAGAAGTGCGAGACTGGCCGGCGATCGGCCGCATGGTGACGCGGCTCGGGACGATCTTCCTCAAGCGTCACAGCTGCCGCGATGCCGCCCGCGTCAAGGACGTGCTCGCGCGGGCGCTGGTGAGCGGGGAGCGGGTCGCGGTCTTTCCGGAGGGAACGACGACCGACGGCCGGAGCGTCGGTCCCTTCTACTCCGCGCTCCTGCAGGCGGCCGTCGACGCCGCCGTGCCGGTGCAACCGGTCGCGATCCGCTATCGCGAGATCGACGGCGCCGCCACCACCGCGGCGGCCTTCGTCGACGACATGAGCTTCGTCGAGTCCCTGGCCCAGATCGTCACGCGCCCCGGCCTGGTCGCCGAGCTCACCTTCGGCCCGCCGATCTACGCCGCCGACAAGACCCGCCGCCAGCTGGCCACCCTGTGCCGGGCCTTCATAACGAACGCGCTCGGCCTCGAGCCGGCGACGGCCGGCTCGCACGCGCCGCGCCCGCTGCGTCGCGCGGCGTAGTTCACAAGGGGGATCTCTCCCCCTTCGCCACCGCGGCAAAGCCGCGGTGGGGTTATTCCAGTACGGCCCCGTGCGCTTCGGCGCTGCGCGCCGAATGCTCCCATGGCCCTCGGGGGCCGAGGTGAACTCTGCCCCCTCGCTCGGCTCGCTCGCGCTCGGCCGCGCGCTGCGCGCGCGGAGTTCCGACCCGGGATCGTGGGAGGTCCAACCGGGGATCGCGGGGGTCCGGGAGGGCGCCCGGGCAGGCGAGATCTCTTATGCGAGCCGGCCCGAGCGCCCTCCCGCACCCCCGACGCTACGGAGCCCGCGTCGCAGCCACGCCGCGTCGAGCCCGAGGTGATCGCACAGATTCTCGAACGCGAACGGATGCGAGGTATCGTGCGACGCGATCCACGCCCACGCCTCGGTCGCCAGCCGCCGCGCGCGCGGCGCGTGCACGCCTACCGTCAGACGGACGGTCGAGACCGCGTCCTCGACCACGGCGAGCGCCAGGCGCGCCTCGCCCGTCAGGCTTTCGCGCCCCACCCAGGGCCCGAGCTGCGCCGCGAGCAGGGGATCGCCTCCGTACGTCGTGTCGCTGGATCCGTCCGCCCCCCGCAGGATCGTCTCAGCCGGTGCTTTCATCGTCGTTCCTCCCCGTGTTTGACCGCCATCAGAGCACGCGCCCCGTGACCGCTCGGTGACGGCGGGGTGGCGGGCCCCTGAATCCTCGCCCGCCGGATCAGACGAGCACCAGATCGTGCAATCCCCCCCTTCGCTTGACCACGGCGGGCCGCGCGGGTGAATTGACGGAGGATGCCTGCGTTCCCCGCTCTCGGCGCCCTCCTCGTGGCCACGGCGCTTGCCGCGGCCGGCGCGCCGGCAGCCGCCGCGGCCGCGACCACCGACACCACGCTCACCTTTCTCCGCGAAGGTGCGGTGGTGAAGAGCCTCGATCGCCCCACACTGGAGCGCGCTTGCAAGGCGGTCACCGTCACCATCGACGACGCGTACTACGGGCGGCCGAAGCGCTACCGCGCTTGTCCTCTCGCCGACGTGGTCGCGCTCGGCTTCGGCGCCCTCGACGCCGCCGCGCACGCGGGCGAGGACGTCTTCTTCCGCGCCCGCGACGGCTACGTGAAGCCCTCGTCGCTCGCGCGCGTGCGCGAGGCGGGCGGCTATCTCGCCTTCGCCGATGCCGATCGCATGCGCGGCGACGACCCCGGGTGGGAGCCGATCGACCGCCGTCAGGTCGATCCCGGGCCCTACTACGTGGTCTGGCAGAAAGCCGAGCAGCGCGACCCCAACCGCTACCCGTGGCCGTACCAGCTCGCGGCCATCGAGCTGGCCAACTACGCGCGCCGCTATCCCCATACCGCGCCGAGCGGGCTGCCCGCCGACGCGCCGGCCTGGACGGGCTTCACGATCTTCCGGAGCGAATGCGTCGCCTGTCACGCCGTCAACGGCGAGGGCGGCACGATCGGCCCCGACCTGAACGTGCCGCAGAGCATCGTCGAGTATCGGCCGGTCGAGCAGGTGAAAGCATACATCCGCGATCCCCAGCGCTTCCGCTACACCAGCATGCCGGCCCACGAGCATCTCGGCCCCGCCGACCTCGATGCGCTCATCGCCTACTTCCAGGCGATGCGCGACCGCAAGCACGATCCGCGGGCGGCGGCGCGGGCGGAGGCGAAGTGAGCGCCCCGGACGCCATCGCCGGCACCGTGCTCTACGTCGGTGCTCGCCCGCTCGCGACCCGTCACGGCGACTTCACGCTGCACGTCGGCCACGACCTCACCCGCCGGACCTACATGATGGTGCTGGCCCGCGGCGACGTCGCCTCGCCGGCACCGCTGCTGGCGCGCGTGCACTCCTCGTGCGTCACC
Source organism: uncultured delta proteobacterium (assembly GCA_963761995.1). GTDB lineage: Bacteria > Desulfobacterota > Binatia > UTPRO1 > UTPRO1 > UTPRO1. The sequence goes on from CAVXIU010000006.1 coordinate 203,822, forward strand.
AGCGAGGCGTACGGCGGCTGCGACTGCGATTGCTCCGAGCAGCTCGACGCGGCCCTGGCGGCGATCGCCGCCGTCGGGCGTGGCGCGGTCTTCTATCTCGATCAGGAGGGACGGGGCGCGGGATTCGCCGCCAAGGTGCGCGATCGCATGTTGGTGCAGGCGAGCGGGGGCCGGCTCGGCACCTTCGAGGCCTACGCACAGATGGGTCTCGCCGCCGACCTCCGTGCCTACGACGCGGTGGCGGCGGCGCGAACGCTGCTCGGCATCACGGCCCCGCTCACGCTTCTGACCAACAATCCCGACAAGCAGGGTGCGCTGGTGGCGGCGGGGGTGCCGCTCGCCGGCACGACGCCGCTCGAGCTCGCGGCCTCGCCCTTCAATCGGCATTACCTCGCCGCCAAGGCCGAGGCCGGACACCGCCTGACCAAGCTCGCCGGCGGACGCGAGGCGGAGCCACCCGAGCCCGTCGAGATCGTCGAGCCGCACGCCCTCGAGGGAGCCCCGCATCTCGTCCACCTCGGGACCTATTGGTTGCCCGTGCGCGGCGACGACCGCGGCCGGCCGGCGCCCCATTGGTTTCGGCTCCATGCCTATGCCGATCTCGCCAGCGGGCACGAGCGCGTCGCGCTGACCTACGGCGATCCCGCCGCGGCGGTGCCGCTCGTGCGGGTGCAGCGCGAGGCGTTGCTCGAGCGCTTCTCGGGCCCCGAGCCGGGAGTCGAGAAGCGCCGCTGGGCGGCGAGCATCGCCGCCTTCGCGGCCGCGGGCGCCGGCGTCGCGGTGATGGTGGCCGACGACGGAGCTTCGGCGTTGCCGGCCCGCCCGTGGGCGGCACGCGGCGCGGACGGCGACGAGGCCACGACCTTGGCGCTGCTCGCCGTGCATCTCGCGGGTCGAGCGGGCGTGCCCTTGCTCGACGGGCCCGAGCCGACGGTCTCCGAGGCGACACGGGGCGAGGCGCTGGCGGGGCTCGGGATCGCGCTCGCGGCGCCGCGCTCCCTGACCGCGGCCTGATGGCGAGCACGCTCGATCGGCCGCCATGGCGTGCCGCCTACGAGACGCTCGAGGCGCGCGTCCGGGCGCTACCGGAGCTCCTGCGAGCCGCGGCCGCGCGGCCGGCGCCGCCGCCGCGCGTCGGTCTCGAGGCGGTGCGCCGCGTGATCACGACCGGCATCGGCAGCTCGGCCGCGCAGGCGCGTCTCCTGGCGTCCGTGCTCGCCGAGCATCTCGGGTGCGACGCCCGCTTCCGGCCGCTCGGCGCCTTTCTGGAGCCGACGCCGGCGGCGAGCGCGGACGATCTCCTGGTGGTGGTGTCGCAGGGGCTCGCGCCGAACGCGCGCCTCGCCCTCGCCGATCTCGCCGCCTGGCGCCACGTCGTGGTGGTGACGGCGACCGAGGTCGCGAGCGCGCGCAATGCCGGACGCGAGGACGCGGCGGCGCTCCTCGAGCATCTCGCGGCGGTCGGCGTCGAGATCCGTGACTTCGGCGGCGGCGCCGAAGAGTACGGCACGCTGCTCCGCATCAGCGGCCCGATGCTCGGGTCGCTCGCCGTCCTCCGCTATGCCGAGGCGCTGGCGATCGCGGCCGGGAAGGGGCGCGGGTTCCCGCGCTGCGACGGTGCCACCCTCGCGGCGGCGGTGGCGGCCGCGCGCGAACGCGCGGCGCCGCTTTTGCCGGTGGTGCGCGACGGCGGGCTCGGCGGCAACCTCGCGTTGATCGCGAGCGGCGAGTACGCGGCGCTCGCCGACGGCCTCCGCCTGAAGATCCTCGAGGGCCTGCTCGTGCCGATGCCGCCGCTCTTCGACCTCCTCGAGCTTGCGCACGGGCCGTTCCAGCAGGCGTTCCCCGGAGCATCGACCTTCCTGGCGCTGACCCGTCCGGATGCCGCTCGCGAGGACGAGCTGCTGGCGCGCTTCGCGACCATGCTCGATCCGAGCCGGCACCGGCTGGTGCGTCTCGCCGCGACGCTGCCGTCGCCGTACGCGGTGCTGGAGCACGAGGCGCTGGTCGACGAGCTGGTGCTGGCGGGGATCGCCGCGCGGGCGATCGACCAGGGGCGCTGGCCGGGGCAGGGGCGGGATCGGCCGCTCTACGTACTCGGGAGCGCGCGCGAGGAGGCCGCCACGGTTCCCGGGGAGGGCGCGACCTCGCCGCGCGCTCCGACCGGCACGTCGCACGCCCGTGCCCTCGCCGAGCTCACCTGGCCGGAGCTCGCGGCCATGCTCGCGGCGGGACCGCGCGTCGCACTGCTGCCGCTCGGTGCGACCGAGCAGCACGGCCCACATCTGCCGTTCGCGACCGACGCCTGGATCGGCGACGCGCTCGCCACCCGCATGGCGGCGCGTCTACCCGAGACCATCGCCTGCCCGACGCTGCCCTTCGGGTGCTCGCGCGAGCACCTCGGGTTTCCCGGCACGCTCGACCTCGGGGCGTCGACGCTCGCCGCCGTCCTCGCCGACGTCCTGGCCTCGCTCGCGCGTCACGGCTTCGCGGGCGCGTTCGTCTTCTCGGCGCACGGCGGCAACGTGGCGGCCCTCGCCGCCATGCTGCCGACGCTCGCGGCCGCGGCGCGGCCGATGCCGGTGCTCGCCGCCACCGATCTCGCCGCCACGACCGCCGCGTGGGCCGCGGCGGCGGCGCGCTCCGGCATCGCGGCCGAGGTCGCCGGCCATCATGCCGGCGAGTACGAGACCTCGATCGTCGCGGGGCTCCGCCCGGACGCCGTCCGCGTCGACGCGCTGGCCGCGGGCCACGTCGAGCCGACGCGAGACCCGCAGGCGCTCTTCTATCCGAGCCTCCGCGCCACCGTGCCGAGCGGGACCGTGGGCGACCCGCGCGCCGCGAGCGCGAGCCGCGCCGACGCCTACCTCGACGCCTGGGTCGACCTGCTGGTCGACGCTTACCGGCGCGCGAAGAACGTGACGTAGGCGAACGGAACCCAGAACGCGTAGTAGAGCTGGTTCGGGATCATGCGGAGCCCCCAGCCGACGTCGAGGCCGGCGAGGATCAGGACGTCGGCCGTCGCCCAGAGCGCGTAGTAGACGGCGACGTAGGTCAGGATGGCGCGCAGATGGTTGCGGAGACGCGGTCGCGAGGCGGGCACGCGCGCCGGCACCAGCCACGTCCGGAGCCCGATCGCCATCGCCAGGAACGCGAGCTCGTAGGCGAGCCAGATCGATTGCGCCGGCAGGTTCGGATTACGGGCGCGGAGCGCGGAATCGATGGCGAAGGCGGTGAGCGGCACGATCAGGGTCGCGAGCGCCGCGATGGCGGCGGCGCGCGGAGGCGCGAGCTGCAAGGCCTCCCGCGTCGCCGCGACCGGATCGGCGGTGCGGCGCTCGTGGGCCGCGCCCGCGTACGACATCAGGGTGAAGAGCAGCAGGTAGACCCGGAAGTCGCCGAGCAACACGAAGACGAGGGTCACGACGGTCGCCGCCGGCGCGTCGCCGAGTCCGAGCAGACGCATCCCCGGCCCGGTCGCGAGCGGATCGATGATGGTGAGGACCGTGAAGACCACCGCCCAGAGGTGGACGAAACGCGCCGCGGCCGGCACGACCCCGCGATCGACCGGAGGCTCGCGGAGCGCCAGGTAGGCGAGGAACAGCAGCGGCACGATGGTGACCGCGACTGCCCCCTGCAGGTCGCTCTTGTAGAGGTCCTGCCAGGTCGCGAAGCTCACCACGCGACCGCGACCGTCACGGAAGTTTGGCCGGGTGCGCCAGCGCGTCGGCCTTCTCGGGGCTGTCGACGCCGAGCGCCAGGTCCTGCAGAAGTCCGTCCTCGAGCTTGTAGACGAGGCCGTGCAGCAGCAACGTCCCGCCGCCTTGCCAGACCTTCTGCACCACCGGCGTCTGGGAGAGGTTGTAGACCTGCTCCTTCACGTTCAGATCGATGAGCCGCCGCACCCGCGCCTCGGGATCGGCGATGGCCTCGAGCTCGTCGCGGTGCAGGCGCATGACGTTCCGGATGTTGCCGAGCCAATTGTCGACCAGGCCGAGCGGTGCGGTTCCCATCGCCGCCTTGACGCCGGCGCAGTCGGAGTGGCCGCACACCAGCACGTTGGTGACCCGCAGCACCTCGACCGCGTATTGCAGCACCGAGAGCATGTTGAGGTCGGCGGGGAACACCTGGTTCGCGATGTTGCGATGCACGAACATCTCGCCGGGGAGCGTTCCGGTCAGGGAATTGGCGGGGACGCGGCTGTCGGAGCAGCCGATGAAGAGGAAGTGCGGCTCGGCGGGGCCCGCGCGCTTGGTGAAGAACTCCGGGTCGCTCTGCATCATCGCCGCGACCCAACGGCGGTTGTTGGCGAAGATGCGAGTGATGTCGTCCATGGCCCGCCGCTGTTTATCGCAAGCGGCGGGCGATTACGAAACCGTAGCGGCCTCCGGGCCGCTCAGGGCAGGCTCAGGATCTCCTTGGTCACGAGCGGGAGCTCGATGCGGCCGAGGCCGGGGAGGCCGCCCGCCGCGTTGACGCCCTGCTGGGCGACCGGCGGGATGCAGAAGAGCGCCGCGAACGTCGGGTTGGAGATGCCGTTGGTCGGCGGATCCGCCACGCCCTGCGCCGTCACGCTGCCTCCCACGAGCCCGTTGTCGAGGTAGCAGGGGCGATTCAAGGCGATGCAGGTGTCGCCGGGCACCGTGCACTCGGCGTTCGTGCCGCAGCCCCGGAAGGTCTCGACCGGCGAGCAGTAGGTCTCGGCCGTGAACGGGCACCGGCCTTTCCGCGGACTGCCGGACACCGGCGCGCAGAGCCGCTCGTCGGCGGGCGTCACCGAGTCGTCCTCGCACGCGTTGTGGCGCGTCGGTTCGGTGCCGGCCGGCGGACAGAAGCACTTCTTCCCCTGCGCCGCGAACGCCTGGCAGTTCGGGCTCGAGGCCGAGAGCGTCCGGGTCTCGGTGCCGCTCGAGCCGGCGAGCGCGATGCTGAGCGACGAGATGAAGCTCGTCGGCGGGCAATCCAGGCTCGTCTTGCCGAAGGTCGGGATCGGCGACTCGCCGTTGGCGTCGCAGGGGTCGCCGTTCTTGGCGCCGCCGTTACACGTCCCGCCCTTGACGCCGTCGTTCAACGTCGCGTCGTTGCAAATCGGACAGGGCTGCGCCGAGTCGGGTGCCGTCGCGACCTTCGACGTCAGGTTGATCGTGGAGACGAAGGCTCCGGTCTCCACGTTGGCCGTGCCGGTCACCGTGCCGTTCACCTGGTTGACGACGCAGGTGCCGATGCCGCCGGCGCTGAGCGGCAGCGGGGCGCCGAAGAAGAAGACGCACGTGCCCGCCCCGCAGGGCGTGTTGTCGGTGCAGCGGATCGTCGTGTCGTTGCTGCAGCGCTGCGAGCTGATGTCGCCCGAATCGGCGTTCGCGTTCGCGATCGGGCCGCCGACGTCGCAGACGCCGCACGGCCGCGTCGTGCTGTCGCAGCCGCTCACGGTGAAGGTGAGCTTGCCGTCCGAGATGACCGTGCTGTTGTGCGCCAGACCGGTCCAGCCGCTGTCGAGCACGCGGCCGTCGCCGGCGTCGCCGAGCACCTCGACGGCGACGGGGCAGCGGTCTGGATCTACAACAATAGTAGTGGACGTGGGCGTGGGTGTGGGGGTCAGGGTCTGTGTTCCCCCGGTGCCCGTGGGTCCGGTCGAGGTCGGGGTGAGGGTGGGGGTCGGCGTCCCGCCCGTGGGGGTGGGACCGGTCGGTTCGGGAGTGGGTGTGCGGGTCGGATTCGTCGGGCCGCCGCGGACGGCTTCGAAGCCGACGTCGCAGTCGTCGTCCTCGTCGTCGATCGTGCCGTCGGCGGTGTCGTCGTCGCGGAAGGTGCCCTCGACGCGGAAGTGCCGGCCGGCATCCGAGAAGCCGACGTCGAAGCTGCCGTCCCTGCGAACGGGTTGCGGCGGCGAGAAGGTCTCGCGCACGTCGACGCCGTCGCAATCGAACTCGATCGCCTCGATGCTGCCGACGTCGATCCGGATGGCGCCACCGTCGCTGAGCGTCCCCGTGAAGGTTCCGCGCGACGGGAACGGAGAATCGTTGTCGTTCGACCCACCGCCGTCGCCGCACCCGGCGGCGGTCAACGTCGCGATCAGCAGGACGGCTCGCAGCCGCGTCATCAATGCGCTCATGGCAACCTCCTCAGTCGACGATTACCAGCTCGATCGATGCGGCTATGCGCGAACCGCTTCGCTGACGATGGCAGGAGCGTCGAGTTCGAGTAAAGGGAAAAGTTCATGGTCGTGGCATCCTTGTTTCGTTCCGGAGCACAAACCTCACTCGTTCGTGCGACGGAGCGTGCCGGTGCCATTCGAGACGGGAAACGTGAAGACATCTTTCAAGAGGAACGTGACGCCGGACGCGGCCTCGTCGGCGGCGGCCAGCGAGCCGCCGAGCGACAGGGTGCAGGTGAAGACCGGGGCGCTTCCAGTGCAGTGCTGCGAGTGGCTGCTGCCATAGCTGGTCGTGACGTCGAAGCGCCGGCCCGGTGAGATCCGGACGGAGATGTCCACGAGCGATCCGACGACGGTGCCGCCGGCGTCGATCTCCTCCGCCGTGCCTCCGGATCCGCTTCCGGTGTCCGCGATCGTGAGGTCCAGATCGGCATGGGTCTCGCATCCGCAGCCGCCCGGACTCGTCACGAACGTCACGCGGTAACGACCGGTCGCGCTCGCCAGGCTCGTTCCGATTGGGCGCTCCATGCGAAACGTTTGCGCGCCGAGGACTCCTTCGATCGTGCCGTCGATGCGGAGGACGTCGCCGCGTGCCTCGACCCTGGCCGTCCCCTCGACGAGCGTGACCGCATCGCTGTGGGTGGTGTGACCCTCGAAGGCGTAGGTACCGTCCGGCGCGAGCGTGCCCCGGAGCGACACCGGAGGCGCGGTGAGCCCGACGACGAGCTCTTCGTCCTGGACGCCGACGCTGCCGATCCCGAGCACCGGCTGCGACCCACCCGACACCGTCGTGGTGAGATCGTAGGTGCCGACGAGCTCGGCCGCCGCCGGGACGCGCACGGCGCCTTCCGGATCGTCGTCGTCGCCGCCGCCCCCGCCCCGCAGCCGGCTGCGATCAGCAGCGCGAGGACCGCCGCCAGCGCGACGCGCGTGCTCACGGCAGCTCCACCGTCGCGAGCGGCGTCGCGAGGTCGGCGAGCGCGTGGGCGCGGAGCTCCGCGGTGCTGATCGAGTAGACCGTGTCCTCGATGAAGAGGCCGCGCAACATGGAGCGGTAGACCGGGCAGCCTTCCGCCTCGAAGGGCGGCAGGCACGGCACGATCGACTCGCCGCCGTGCTCGATCTCCCCGCGCGGTGTGAAGCCCTCCTCCGGATCGACGGCGACCAGCATGAGCGTGGCCCGGCTTTGGAAGCCGTGGTCGAAGGGCAGGGCCAGGAGGCCGAGGCGCGCGTCGAAGGTGAACGCCAGGTGGTCGCTCGCGGCACGGGTCCAGCCGTCGTTCGGGAGGAGGTGCTCGGCCGTCAGCCGGGGGGCGCTCGGGTCGGAGACGTCGAAGATGCGAAGCGCCGCCCCGAGCAGCTCGCCGCTCGGCGCCCCGGCCTGTCCGATGGTCAAGAGATGACGATCGCCGAGCGGGTGGAGGTACTCGCTGAAGCCGGGAAGCTCGACCTCGCCCAGCAGCGTCGGATGTGCCGGATCGTGGAGATCGATGACGAAGAGCGGATCGATCCGGCGAAACGTCACCAGGTAGGCGCGGTCGCCGAGGTAACGGACCCCGACGAGCCGCTCGTTCGATGCCATTTCGACCGTCGACCCGATCACGACCAGCTTCCCGTCCTGGACGCGGGCGGTGCTGAGACGGGTCACCGTCTCCAGGGTCTCGCGGGTGAAGGTCGTCGCCACGCGCAGGACGTCGTCCTTGGCGTCGAGCGCGAACTGGGAAAGCACCGTCCCGGGAACGAACCCCGAGCCGCGGTACACGGTGGCGAGCGAGTCCGCCGGGAGCGCGAACACGTGCAGGGCCGTCCGCACCCCGACGCCTTCCATCGTCGCCTGCTCCCACTCGGGCTCGGCGAGCACGAGCGTCTCGGCGTTGGCATAGACCGCTGAGGCCCGTCCCATGAGGAGGGCGTCCGTGAGCGGCGCGTCGTCGCTCGCGATGTCGAGCCCGACCAGGACGGTCGTGCCGTGCTCCGCGACGGCCGCGTCGGTCACGTAGGCGCGCTCGCAGGCGAGCGGACGGTCGACCAGGGCGCCGGCGCGGCGCTCGCGTCGGCGCGGCAGCCAGTCGCCGATCGTTCCGGCTTCGAGGGCGGCGAGCGCCTGTTGCTGCCACTCGTCGACGCGCGCGCGGAACTCGGCCTCCGAGCTCGGCGGCGCGGGCGACACCAGGAACTGCCACGGCTCGGGAACGCCCGGGGGCAGCCCCCAGTCGCGCTGCACGATCGCGCGCACGCGCTCCCCGCTGCGGCGTGCCCCGACGTACTGGCCCTCGACGTAGAGCTCGCGGGCGATGCGCGCGGGTGCCGCCGTCAGGTCGAGCAGCGTGAGCTTGACGAACGCCGCCGGGCAGGACGGCCGGAAGGGTGGGACCACGCCGCCGATCGGCGGATCGACGAGCTCGATGCCGGGGAAGGGGGCGTCGATGGTGGCGCATCCGTCGCTGCCGCCGAGCTCGCCGGAGTCGTACACCTGGGAGAGCACGAGCGCTCGCCCGCCGTCGACGAACATCCCGAGCGGGTAACCTTCGAGCGCGACCGTCTCGGCGAGCCGCGTCGCCGCGGGCGGGAAGGCCTCGAGGATCAGGAGGGCGTTCTCGTGCAGCAGGTAGATGCGGGTGCCGTCGGTCTCGACGACGTCCGGCTCGTCGATGCCCGGGACCTGCACGTTGGTGTCGGTGTGATCGCGCGGTGGGACGCCGCCGTCGGCGGCCGCCGGCGTGGGGGCGGCCGCCGGCGTGGAAGTGGAGGCCGGCGGCACCACGCCATCGACGTAGAGCCAGCCGCTCCTCCGAAGCTCCTCGGCCTGGACCTCGATCTTCCGGCGGGCGTCGGAGCGGAGGGCGTCGCCGAGGGCGTCGCAGTCGGCGGTTGCCGAGAGACGGGCCTCGGCGGGCTCGTCGTCCGGCGGCGCCTGCGGCGAGCCGCCGCCGCCGCCTCCGCATGCCGCCAGCAGAAGCCCGCCCAGCAGGATGCCGACCGTGTGCGTGAGTCTCGTCATGGCTCGCACCTCCTCGTGTCGCGTCGATGCTCGCGGCTTGTCGTTCACGACTATAGTGGGTATAATTCACATAATGTGTGAACGTCAAGACGGTGCCTCACGGGACCCACGGCGAGAGGTCGGGTAAACCCTCGCCCATGGCCGAGAAGGAGAGACCGCGCACCATCGGCGACGTGTTCTACGAGACCCGGGTTCTCGAGGGGCGTCGCTGGTCGCTCCGGCGCTTTGCGAGCGAGGCCCTCGACGGGAGGATCGAGCCGGTCATGCTCAGCTACATCGAGAAGGGCGAGCGCTTTCCGAGCGAGGACCTGGTGCGGCACCTGGCCGCCTTCCGGCGCGAGGAGCCGCAGACCCTGCTCGCGCTCCTCTGGCGCGACCGCATCCTCTACGCGGTCACCCGCGAGATCGATCGGGCCTTCCAGGCGCCGCCCGCGGTCGAGAGCGTCGACGACGGTGCGCTCGCGGTGCGGCTCAGCCGGGCGATGGCGGCGCTCCCCGACGACGGCGGCTGGGTCGCCGCCGAACGCTGGCGCCGCGAGCTCCGCCGCGACGGCAAGCGGCGGCGGCGGACCGCAGCCGAGGAGGACGCGCTCGACCAGCGCGTCGAGGAGACCCTGAAACGCCACGGTCTGGTCGAGCAGCGCTCCGGCAAGGTGCGGCGGAAGGGCCGCCACCTCCAGGCCGAAGGCCTCGACGAGCGCCGCGCCGTCGCCCGGCAGTTCGCGGGCCTCTTCGCCAAGGGGCTGATCGATCGCGTGGCGCTGCCGGAGGCCGATACGGGGACCTATCTCCGCAACCACTACCTGAACGTCGAGCGGTCACGGGTGGCCGAGTTCCAGGCCGCCCTCGATGCGGCGCTCCGCGCGCTCACCGAGCGCTTCGCGGCGACGCCGTCCAGGGAGACCGAGTTCATGAACGTGCTGACCACCGCTACGTTGACATGAGGGCGGATCGATCGGAGGCGATGATGGCGGCAGGGGCTCGTAGGATCATCTTCGGCGTCGGGATGGTGATGCTGCTCGCGGGGTGCGGTGGGGGCAGCGGCTCCACCGGTCTGATCACGTCCGAGGGCGCGCTCATCGACGACGTCCGGGACACGGGGACGTGCAGTGACTTCGACGGCGCGCCCTACTGCGCGACCGACTCACCGGACGCGGTCGCGCCGGGAGGGCAGAGCGCGGTGGTCGAGCCGAGCGCCGCGGCGCCGACACCGACCCCGATCGCGACCGCGGCATCGACCGCCACGCCCGCCGGCGGCTCGACGCCCACGCCCGTCCCGTCGCTCGCCGCGCCGACCGCGACGGCGATCCCATCCGCCTCTCCGACGCCGAGCGCGGGCGATCCCCGGACGGTGACGGTCGCCGTCCAGGGATTCGAGGCGGGTGCGGCCTGCGCCGTGGCCGTTCGCCCGGCGGGGAGCGACGATGCCTGGCGGACCGGCGCGCTCACGACGGTCGATCCCGCCGGTGCCCGCGTGACGTTTCCGGTGCCGTCGGGCGTCGCCGAGCCGGTCGAGACCACGCTGGTCTGCTTCGCGGATCCGCCGACGGAGCTGCCGGCGACGCTCACGACGCTCGCCGCCGCCGAGCCGACGGTGGTCTTCGTGTTGCCGTGATGGTCGGTGACGAGATCGGGCTCGACGCGAGCGCGCTGTCGCGAGCGCGACAGACCTTCTCCGTCGAACCCGTTCGGTGACGCTCTGGGACCGCGGCCTGCTCGGCGTTCCCGGCTTTTGATTTTTCTCTAAGGAGCGCCGCGATGAACGCACGAGAGCCACGTCTGCCATCGGATTCGACCGCCGCTTGGAGCGCAGTCGCGCTGGTCGGTCTGCTGATGGTCGCGACGCTTCTGCACGACCGGCCACCTGCACCGGTCGGTCGCGACGCATCGCCGACGGCGTTTTCCGCCGAACGGGCCGTCGCGGCGCTTTCTCGTGTGCTTGGCGATGGCACACCGCATCCAACCGGCAGCGTCGCCAACAAGGAGGTGCGCGAGCGTCTCGTCGCGGAGCTCGAGCGTATCGGCTACGTCGCCGAGGTGCGCGAGCGCTTCGTGTGCGCAGCAGACGGCACCTGCGCGACCGTCGCGAATGTCTTCACCAAGCTCTCGGGCAGCGGCAGCACACCGGGCGTGCTCCTGGTCACGCACTACGATTCGGTGGCGGCCGGGCCCGGCGCGAGCGATGCCGGCTCAGGCGTTGCCGCGCTGCTCGAAGTGGCGCGAGCCCTCCAGGCGCAGTCGCGACTGCCGCGCGACGTCTGGTTCTTGTTCACGGATGGTGAAGAAGTCGGGCTGCACGGCGCGGAGGCGTTCGTCAAGGAACCAGAGTTCGAACAGATCGGCATCGCGATCAATTTCGAGGCGCGCGGGACGACCGGGCCGAGCAGATTGATCGAGACCAGCAAGGGCAACGCGGGACTCATCGCGCAGCTCCGCGCGTCCGTGAGCGACCCAACCGCCGATTCGCTGACCTACGAGGGTTATAAGTTGCTGCCGTACGATACCGATCTCACGGTCTTTCAGCGCACCGGTATCCCGAGCATGGGCTTTGCGTTTGCCGGCGGAGCCGCGCGCTATCACACGCTGCGCGATGACCTCGAGCATCTCGATCGCGGCTCAGTCCAGGGGCACGGCGATTACGCGCTTGGCCTGGCGCGCGAATTCGCGACGCATGGAGTTCAAGCCAGCGATCACGACGTGGTGTTCTTCAATCTATTCGGAACGCTCCTCGTATGGTCCGAGACGCGGAATCTCGGGTTGTTGGCGCTCGGCTTGGGGGGCTTGCTGGCGCTGCTCGTCCGCCTGCGCCGCGGCTCGTACATGCGTTGGTCGCAATTCTCATTCGCGACCCTCGCGTGCATCGGCCTCGTGGTCGGATGCTTGCTTTTGGGCATTGGTCTGCGTTCGTTGCTTGCGGCGCTCGGCGCGCTTCCCGGTCAATGGACCGCGCAAGAAACCCAGCTCGTGACGGCATTCGTATTGTTGCCGATCGCCGTACTGGCGCTTCTGGCCGGCGCGATTACGCGACGTTGGGGTCCGCATGCGCTCGGCGCTGCGAGCTTTCTGCCCTTCGCGGGTATCGCGACGGCTACGGTGCTCGAGCTTCCGGGTGGAAGCTTCGTCGGATTGCCGCCGCTGCTCGTGGGCGCAGTAGTCGCCAATATCTGGCCCGAAAGACCTGTGATTTGGGCAGGAGCGCTTGCCGCAGCGGCGACGCCGGTCTTCTTCGGCATGGGGGTTGCGGGTTATGGCGGCCTCGGTCAGGCGGCGCTCGCGGGTACGCCGATGGTCTTGGCGCTCGGACTCTTTCCGCTGATCGTAGCGCTGTCCTCGCTTGCACGTGCCGGGCGCGCGATCGGCGTGCTGGCGCTGCTCGGATGCTTGGTCGCGACGGTCATGGCAGTGCTCAGCCCAGCATTTACGCGCGACACGCCCATGGTAACGCAGCTGGTGTTCATCAGCCGCCCCGAGGATGCCAAGCTATACGCCTATGCAGGAGCCAGCATGCCGCCTGCGTTGGCGGCTGCGGGTTCGTTCGAATCGCAACCGCGTCAAGTGTTGCCATGGTTGCCGGTTCCGCTCTTCGTCGGTCATGACGGGCCCAAGCTCAAAGAGCCCACGCTCGAGTTGCTGGAGGACGCATCGACGCCGGAGGGACGCAGGCTCGAGCTGCATTTGCGGTCGATGCGCGGAGCAAGCCAGGGCAGCATATGGCTCGAGCCGACGGCGGGTCTGCTCGGAGGCAAAGTGCAAGGCGTCGCCCTGCCCAAGCCCGCGCCTTCCGAAAAGATCGGCCGCAATACAAAGGACGCCTGGCGCCTGTTGAACGTGCGACAGCTCAGCGGCGAAGGTGCGCGCTTCTCGATCGAGCTGAGCAAGCGCGACGCCGTGCAGATCCACTTCTACGACGCTTCGTTCGGCCTGCCCGCCGATCAGAAAGCGGTGGCGGATGCGCGGGAGCCGCACGTCGCGCCGATTCATATGGGCGACCTGACGCTATCCTGGTCGGTGTTGAACGTGCCTGCCTGGGAACAGGTACCGCCGAGCACGCCGCCTGCAATCACCGCGCAATGAGCACGTGCTCTACTCCAGCGAGCCGGGTGTCACATCGTCCAAAGTCGGACGTTCGCGCCTGCCGGTCGGTTCCACTTCAGCGCGGGGTGGCGCAGCGCTCGAAGCGCATCGTGCCGGCACCACTCGGCACGGTGCGCGGCACGAGCGCGCAGAGACGCGGCCGGCTGGCGCGCTCGTCCAGCAGGCCGTGGCGGAGGAAGGCGAGCAGGTCGCCGCGCTCGCGGCTGCTGAGCACGATCGGCGCCGCCAGCAGGGGGTCGAGCCGCGCCAGGACCGGCGCGATCGGGCCGAGCCGGAGGCGAAGGTCCTTGTCGACGCCGGCCTTCTTGGCGTCGTAGGCGGGGGCGCGGCGGTGCGGATCGAGGTGGAGCTCGAGCGCGTCGCGGAGACGCGTGTAGGCACCGTTGTGGAAGAAGGCGGGCTGGAGCGCCAGGTTCCGGAGCGGCGAGGTGCGGAACTTGTAGCGGTCCGCCGGGTCGCCGGTCACCTGCTCGAGCCCGAAGTCTTCGTCCTTCCCCGGCCCATCGAAGATCATGTTGCCGCTCCCGACGCCGAAGACCGGCGCGATCTGCGGCACGCCGACGACGTGATTCCGGAAGTCGCTGAACATCTCGTTGGCCTCGCCCGCCACCGCGTGACAGGCGACGCAGCCGCCCTTGCCGAAGAACACGAGCGCGCCGCGCTTCTCGCGCGCGGTCATGGCGCGCGCCTCGCCGCGCGCGAAGCGATCGACGGGCGCGTCGGCGAAGACGAGCGTGAACTCGAACTCGGCGATCGCGCGCCCGAACATCAGGAAATCGATGTCGCCGCCCGCAGCCACCGTCGGGAACAGCGCCCCGAAGCGGGCGCGGTATTCGGGGGACGCGTTCAGGCGGCCCAGGACGGCCTGGCGGATCGGCTCGTTCCGGAAGCCGCTCACGTCCGGCGGCGGCACCGCGCCGCCCAGGCCGTCGTCGAAGGGATCGAAGTCGGGACCGAGCGTGCCGCTCGTGCCGGTGAAGCCCGCGACCTCCACCAGCTCGGTCGGCGGGATGTGGGCCTGGGCGATCAAGAGGTGGGTGACGATCGGATCGGCGGCGGGAAACCTCGTCGCACCCTCGGGAAGCGGGAAGAGATAGCCCTGGCCGTTGTCGAACGGGTCGCCCGACGGCGCCGAGAAGCGTCCGTTCCACATCAGTGCCGGGAAGAAGGCGCTGTTGACGACGGTCGGCGTGCGGCGCTGATTGCGGGGACCGGCGCGCCGCTTCCCCACCAGGTTGTTGTTCTGGATGCCGATCGCGATCGACTGCGTGTCGCCGAAGCCGGTCGAGGGCGAGTGGCAGCCGCCGCAGGTGTTGTCCGAGTGCAGGCCGCCGATCTTGTCGAACCACAGGAGGCGGCCGAGGTCGGCGAGCGCCGGGTCGAGCGGCCGTCCGAGCCGCTGCTCGAGACTCGAACCGACGGTGCCGGTGAAGCCGGCGTCGGCCAGCACCTGGCGAAGCGTGGCGTCGAGATTCGAGCGGGGCGCGGCGGCCGCGGGCGAGGGGTCGAGCAAGAGGAGGGCGATCAGGGCGGCGACGAGGCGGGACACTCCACAGTCATGACCGAGCACCGGAACCGCCGTCAACGTGCAATCGCGGCCGCGCGGGCCGGCGCGGGGGCGCGCACGATCGCGACGATGGCCGCCGCGATCGCGTCCGCGTGCGTGCCGTCGAAGCCCGGGAGCTCGGCGTCGTTGCGGAGCGCCGCCGCGACCGCCGCCGGGTCGACGCTCCGGGTCGTGCCCGCCGCCCGTGCCAGGGCGCGCAGCAGGGCCGCATCGAGCGCATCGATCGCGATCCGTAGGGTCGCGAGCGTGGGGCCGTCCGCCGCCGCGCTGGGTCCACTCGGAGGTGCCGCGATCTGGACGGCGCGCGCGGCCGCGATCTCGGCGCGGACGAGCCGGCGCGCGGCCTCGGGATCGACACCCGCGGCGGCGGCGCGCGCGACGGCGCCCTCGACCACCGTCGCCTCGCGCGCGGCATCGACGATCGGCAGGCCGGCGGCGCGCTTGGCCGCGGCGACGAGCGGCATGACGAGGAGCCGGCGCGCGGCGAGGTCGACGAGGCGGGCGAGCTCCGGCTCGAGCGACGGCGGGTCCTCGACCCGGAGGTGCAGGGCGCGCAGGCGGGGAAGGGTGCCGTCGCGCTCGCGCTCGAGCAGCCAGGCGTCGAGATCCGCGGCCAGCGCCTCGCGGCCGGGTGCCACCCAGTACGCCTTCCGATCGCGCGACAGGCGGGCCACGACGACGAACGCCCCGGGATCGAAGGTCGCGGCCTCGAGGCTGTCGGTGACGACGGCGTCGACCTCGCGACGCGCGAGCGGCTCGGGCAGGCTCCGGTTGTCGTCGACGGCGACGATCGTGGCGTGCGGGAAACGCGCACGGGCGACCCGCTCGAGGTGCCCCCCGCGGTTCACGGCGATGCGACGGTCGCGACGATCGAGGCCGGTCGCAGTGCCCGGAGGGCGCATCAGCAGCACGGCGTCCGCCCGCGCGACGGCCGCCGTCATGGTGCCGACGACGAGGCGGTCGCCGCGTACCGTCACGCCGCTCATGGCGACGTCGAAGTCGCCGGCGGCGAGGCGCGCCGCGAGCTCGGGCCAGCGAAACGGCACGAGCTCGAGCCGGCGGCCGCGCGCGGCCGCATAGGCGCGCGCCACCTCGACGTCGAAGCCACGCCCGCCGCCGTCGGGGTCGCGTACTGAGAAGGGAGGGTAGTCGCCGCTCGTGCCGACCCTGAGCGGCTCGAGTGCCGTCCGCGGTGCGACGAGATGCCGACCGCAGGCCGCGCACGCCACTAGGGCCAGCGCGGCGGCCGCCCGTCGCGCGACGCGCGCGGGCCGCGATCCGGCTACGCCCCCCAACGCGCGCGAAGCCACGGCAGGACGCAGGCGTCGGCCAGGCGATCGCGTGGATCCCGCCCGTCGCCGCCGCCGAAGGGTTGGAAGTAGTGATCCGCGTCGCCCTGCTCGTAGTATTCCTTGTCGGCCGCCGCCGAGAGATCGAGCTGGCGCCGGCATTCGGAAGGATAGATCTCGGTGTCGGCGAGAGCGGAGATCACCAGGGTGGGGACGTGGACGGCGGGGAGCGTGCGCTCGAGCGCCGCGTTCGACGTGAGGCCCGACCAGGTCGAGAGCCAGCCGCGGGCGCTCATGGCGCGCGCCAGCCCCTCGCCGTAATTGCCGGCGATCGGATCGCGCCCGAAGGAGAAGATCGAGCCGAGCGGGCGCGGGGAGGGGTCGAGCGCCGGATCGAGATAGCGGGGATCGGCGAGCGTGCGATAGATGAGGAGATACCGGCGCTGCAGGGCATGGCGCTCGGTGAAGGCCCCGACCGCGGGGTCGTCGGCCGCGCTGCCGCGCCGGCTCCGGAACCAGGCGGCCTCCTCGCACCACGCGAGGGCTTGGCGATCGAGTCGCTCGCAGCGGGCGCGCTGCCCGGCGCGGAAGGCCGCGAGGAACTCCGGGGTGTAGCGCGACGGCCCCTCCGCCATCGGCCGATAGCCGTTGGCGCGGTCGTACATGTCGAGGCGGGGGTTCACGATCGTGGGGCTCGCCTCGTCGACGACCGAAGGATCGAGGCGATCCAGCAGGAACGCGCCCTCGCCGAGGTGCGCCGCCAGGAGGATCAGGCCGTCCGCCATCGGCAGGTCCGTGGTCGGGAGCGGCACGCGGTCGCCCGACGGTGCGCGTTGCAGGCGGGCCTCCGGTGCGGCGCCAGCCTGCGCCAGATAGAAGGCGAAGAGGGAGCCGCCGCCCGAGTTGCCGAGCAGGATCACTTTCCCGAAGCGCCGCCTGAGCGCCGCCACCGTGCCGGCGACGTCGAGCAGCAGGCGCTCGTGCAGGGCGTCGGCGTCGTGGTTCAGGTGGCGGGTCACGGCCCCGGCAAAGGCGTAGCCGGCCGCGGTGAGCTGCGGGGCAAGGTAGTGACGGGTGAAATCGCCGCGCGGGTGCATTGCCAGCACGACCACGTCCGGATCGCGGTGCGCCGGCAGATAGAGGAGCCCCGAGAGCGGGTAGCCGTCGGCGGCCTCGTGGTCGAGGATCTCGCGACGGGTGCCGGGATCGATGGTCTTGAATTGATGCGGAAAGCGCATGCGGCGACCGAGGGCTCTCGGCGTCTCTGCCACAGGGCCCTTCTCGACGGCAAGGAGGGGCTGGTGCAAGCGGACCGGGCGATGCCCACCAATAGTGATGACGCGGGGCGTTCGCGCGCACTTTTCACTTGAGCCGGGACCGCGAGATGTTCTAGGTTTCGCCCGCCGACCCCGGCGCTTCGTCGGAAGGCTACAACGCAACGCCGGACCGCATGCAGCCCCGTCACTCGTGACGGTCACGTTCAGGGAGGACGACCCCATGCCGCTCGATCAGAATGCGATTCTCGACGAGACCGCGGCGCGACACCTGCTCCGTCGCACCGGCTTCGGAGCTCCACCGAGGCAGCTCGAAGACTACGTCGGGCTCAGCCGAGGTGCCGCCGCCGATCTTCTCCTCGCCTTCAAGCCCAATGGCTTCAAGCCGAACGGCAAGTCGATCGAGGACGTCCACGACAAGTGGATCGGATACATGCTCAAGGTGAAGAACCCGCTGCAGGAGAAGCTCGTGCTGTTCTGGCACGACCACTTCGCGACCAGCGCGGTGACGGTCACCAACCCGAAGCTCATGACGCTGCAGAACCGCGCGCTGCGGCTGAACTGCAAGGGCAACTTCAAGACGTTCGTCAAGTTGATGAACAAGAACGCCGCCCTCATGGAGTACCTCGACACCAACGACAACCGGAAGGACATCCCCAACGAGAACTACGCGCGTGAGCTGCAGGAGCTCTTCACGCTCGGCGTCAAGGACTCGGGCGGCAATCCGAACTACACCCAGGACGACGTGGTGCAGATCGCGCGCGCCTTCACGGGCTGGACGTACGACGACAAGGGCAACGCCTATCTCGAGGAGTTCTTCCACGACTTCATGAGCGACTTCGACGGCAACCCACCGTCGGAGCCCAACCGCGGGCCGAAGGTGATCTACAAGGAGACCGGTCAGTTCGGGCCGGCCGGCAAGTCGTTCACCATCAACGGCGAGGGCCCGGCGGAGATCGATACCGTCGTCGACATCATCTTCCAGCACCGCGACAGCGACATGAAGAACACGGTGGCGCGCCGCACCGCCCGCCGCCTGCTCGAGTACTTCGCGCAACCCGATCCAGCGCTGGCGCTGATCGATCAGACCGTGGGCAGCGGCCCGACCGGCTTCGACACCACCTGGGATCTCGCCGCGCTGCTGCGCCGCATCTTCATCAGCGACGAGTTCTACGAGACGATGCAGGCGCCCGGCCCCGGCAGCAAGAAATCCGTGAAGTGGCCCATCGATCACGTGATGAGCACGCTCCGCCTCCTCGGCATGAAGCCGAAGGGCAAGGAGATGATCTTCGGCAACACCACCGTGCGCGACGCGCTCCTCAGCATGGGTCAGGTGCTCCTCGAGCCGCCGAGCGTCTTCGGATGGGACTGGGAAAAGTCTTGGATGAGCAGCGCCACCATGCGCTCGCGCGCCGCCTTCGCGCGTGACATCAGCACGGCGCAGAACGGCGGCAAGACCTCGTTCCTCCCCGAGAAGTTGATCGACATCACCCTCAGCGATGCGGGCGCGATCGTGGATGCGGCGACGGCTCAGCTCGGCATCACCGATCAGATCCTCACCGCCGATCGGGATGCGTTGATCGCGTATCTGACCGACGGTGGTCCGCCGAGCACCCCCATCAATCTCGGCAATTCGCAGACCCGCCGGATCAAGTTGAACGGGCTCTTCGGACTCCTCCTGATGTCGCCCGCCTACCAGGTTCACTGAGGTCCAAGGAGAACGCCATGGCGATCACACGACGACAATTCATCAAGTGCTCGGGCCTTGCGACGGTGGGAAGCCTCGCCGTGCCCTCGATCTTCGGCTCCCCGCTCGTGCGGCGCGCCTTCGCCGAGACGATCGGCGACCGCTACGTGATCGTCATCTACCTCGATGGCGGTAACGACGGCCTCAACACGGTCACGCCGGCCGACAACGGGCTCGGGACCCTGCGCTCGGCCTACGAGGCGGCGCGCGGCATCAACGCCGCGCTCGGCGGCATCCAGCTGACGCCGACGGATCTGCAAGACACCCTGATCGACCAGGATCCCAACACCCAGGCGACCCTCGCCATCCACCCCGGGCTCGCCGGCCTGAAGTCGCTCTACGACCTCGGCAAGGTGGCGGTGGTCCAAGGCTGCGGCTACCCGGACTACAACCTGTCCCACGACGAGTCGCGCAACATCTGGTCGAGCGGCGACCCCTCGGGCATGTATCTCGACGGGTCGGGCTGGCTGGGCCGCCACCTCCAGGCGCCGACCACGGGCTACACCGGTGCCGACGTTCCGGCGATCTCGATCGCGAACCGCGTCACCGGCGAGCTCGCGAACAACCTGACCAGCGTCCTCGCCATCCAGAACGTGCTCGAGTTCGACTTTCCGTTCGACGGCTACTCGTCCGGGGACGTCGCGAAGAAGGCGCTCGCGTACCAGGCGCTGCACTCCAACGCCAACGGCTCGGGGCAGTCGACGCTGCAGTACATCGGCAACACCGGGCTCGCGACCTACCAGGTGAGCCAGAACTATCCGGCCCTCCACACCTACTACCAGGCCAACCGGCCGGCGCCGATCCAGCAGGCCTACGACAACGTCGGCCGCAGCCTCGCCCTCGACCTCCGCGAGGTCGCGAAGGTGATCACCGGCGTCAACCAGAACGTGCTGACCGGCGGCACCGCCTTCCCGGCGGTGAGCGCGCGCTTCTTCCAGGTGTCGAACGGCGGCTTCGACACCCATGCCGACCAGGGCGGCGCCGATCCCGACGGCCAGCACTTCTCCCTGCTGGCGGAGATCGGCGACTCGATCCTCGCCTTCTACAACGACATGGACGACCTGGGGATCGCCGACAAGATCCTGATCCTCACCTACAGCGAGTTCAGCCGGCGCGTGCAGCAGAACGAGAACGGCACCGACCACGGCTCGCAGGGCCCGATGTTCATCGTCGGCGGATCGGTGAATGGCGGCGTCTACGGGAACCATCCGAACCTGGACGACGTCGACGACGAGGGCAACACCAAGTACTCGCAGGACGTCCTCAACGACTTCCGGTCGACGGATTTCCGCGACGTCTACGGGACGATCATGAAGCACTGGCTGAACATGGATCCGTCGGCCATCATCGACAACGTGACGCCGGCCGACGGCGCACTCCGCCTCGATAGCGGGGATCCGACCATGTACTGGACGACGGCGGACCTCGACATGGGGTTCGTGTGAGCGTCTGACCTGACGTAGAGCGCGCTGTCGTTCAACGCGGCACGATCATGCCGCGTTGAACGGCGGGGCGCGCCGCGATCGTCGCGTGCCAGCGTCGGAGGTGGTCGAGATTCTCGATGCCGGGGAGGCGGCCGGCGATGGCGGCGGCGATCCAGGGGTAGGTCGCGATGTCGGCGATGGAGTAGGGGCCGGCGAGGAAATCGTGGTGGCCGAGCTGGGTGTCGAGGACGCCTAGGACGCGGTCGCACTCGGCCAGGAAGTAGTCGATCGCGTGTGGGGTCCGCTCCGGCGCGAGCGCCATGAAGTGATAGGCGTCGTGGAAGGTCGGGCCGATGGCGCTCATCTGGAACATCAGCCACTGCAGGGCCTCGGCGCGCTCCTTGCCCTCGCGTGCCAAGAGCGTTCCCGTCTTCTCGGCGAGGTAGATCAGGATCGCTCCCGATTCGACGAGCGTGAGCGGCGCGCCGTGCGGGCCCTCGCGGTCGACGATTGCCGGCACCTTGCCGTTGGGATTCACCGCCAGGTAGGGCGCGCTGCGCTGCTCGCCCTTCTCGATGTCGATGGGATGGACGGCGTACGGGACGCCGAGCTCCTCGAGCAGGATCGACACCTTTTGGGCGTTCGGCGTCGTCCAGGTGTAGAGGTCGATCACGGCCTCAGCCCTTCTGCTCGCGGCCACGCGCCTGCACGCCGGCGCGGCGGGTCGCGATGGCGTCGGCCGTGAGGGTGCGTGCGTGGCGGCGGGAGGCGTCGCTCTCGAGCCGGAGCGCGTCGCCGAACGGCAGCGCGTAGCCCTCGTCGATGACGCGCTTGTAGGCGCGCATCACGCCGGGGTCGCATGACAGCATGTCGTGGGCGAGGGCGCGACAGGCGGGCAGGAGCTCGTCGGGCGCGACGACGCGGTTCACGAGCCCCCACGCGTCCGCCTGCTCGGCCGTCAGGTAGTTCCCGGTGAGCGACAGCTCCTTGGCGCGGTAGATGCCGATCGTCCGGCCGAGCTTCTGGCTGAGACCCCAGCCCGGCATGATGCCGACGCGAGCGTGGGTGTCGGCGAAGCGCGCCGCGGTCGAGCAGACCAGGACATCGCAGGCGAGGGCGATCTCGAACCCGCCGGTCACCGCGAAGCCGTTGATCGCACCGATGATCGGGAGCGGGCAGCGCGCCATGGCCTGAATGACGTCGCCATCGGCGACCGCCCCCTCCGTCGCCCCGCTGCCGAGACCTTGGTCGCCGAGCTCCTTCAGGTCGAGGCCGGCGGTGAAGGCGCGACCGCTGCCGGTCAGGATCACGACGCCGATCTCGGGGTCGTCGTGCAGGCTGGCGAAGGCGCTCACGAGCGCGGCGCGGAGCTCGCGCGAGAGCGCGTTCAGCGCCTGCGGGCGATTGAGGGTGAAGGTGGCGACGCGATCGTGCTTCTCGATCAGCAGGACGGGCTCGGACATCGGGGACTCCTCCCGGCGTTTTCGCGGCAGACTAGCGCGCGCGCCGGGCCCGAGCGAGCGATCCGCGCTCGCTCGGGCCGCTTCGCGCTCGGGTGGCGTAGGGAACGGCCATGGCGATATATTCCGGGCCCATCCCCGTTTCCCTCAAGGAGGATCTCCGTGGCCGAACCGCTGTTGTTCAACGCGCCGTTTACCGTCAGCGCTCAACTCGAGGCCCGCGTCGCTCACCCGGTCACCGAGGACAAGGTCTTTTTGATGCAGGACGAGCGGACGTGGACCTACCGACAGCTGCGCGACGAGGCGGTCCGCACCGCGCACTTCCTGCGCGGCCGACTCGAGCCCACCCGACGAGGACGCGCCGGGGCACGTCGCCATGCTGCTCGAGAACCATTTCGAGCTGGTGTCGCTGCTCTTCGGCTGCGCCTATGCCGGCTATACGCTCTTCGGCGTCAACACGGGTCTCCGCGGCGAGACGCTGGCCGGGGTGCTCAACCAGTCGCGCGCTCGGCTCCTGATCGTCGACGAGCGCCTGCTGCCGGAGGTCGAGCGGGTGCGGGCGCAGCTCGAGCACGTGGCCACCGAGAACATTCTGGTCTTGCGGGCGAGCGCGGCCGATCCCACCGCGCCGGCGGTCAGCAACGATTGGCTGGTGGCGATGGAAAAGCGAGGTGGGGGCGTCGGGCACCAGGCTCGACGCCGCCGGCGGTCGACGTCCAACCCGACACCAACCTGATGGTGATCTACACCTCGGGCACCACCGGCCTCCCGAAGGGCATCAACAACAACCACATGAAGCTCTGCGCCGTCGGCTTCGGCGGTGTCGTCGAACCTCGGCCTCGGGCAGGACGACGTCGGCTACGCCTGCATGCCGCTCTTCCACTCGAACGCGATCTTCGTCGGCTTCTATGCCGGCGTTCTGGGTGGGCGGCGCGATCGGCATCAACGAGCGCTTCAGCGCCAGCAAGTTCGCGCCCGACGTCTTCCGCTACGGCGTCACCTACTGGAACTACGTCGGCGAGCCGGTGCACTACGTGCTCTCCGCGCTCGAGAAGCAGTACGGCGGCGACGAGGCGAAGATCCTCGCCGAGGTCGCCCGAGAACCCGAAGAACCGCTTCAAGTACGCCGTCGGCAACGGCGCGGCGCCGCCGGACATCGACAAGTTCATGCGCTGGTTCGGCCTCGAGGACATGTTCGAGCTCTACGGCTCGACCGAGGCCGCCATCAGCACCTTCCGTCGGAAGGGCGATCCGCGCGGCAGCGTCGGCGAGATCACCGATTCGGCGCGTGAAGATCCTGAACGAGCGCGGCGAGGAGTGTCCGCCCGCCGAGCTCGGCGCCGACGGCAAGATCCTCAACTACCCGACGCGGTCGGCGAGATCTGCCGCGTCGCCGCCGACACCAGCCTCTTCCAGGGCTACTTCGACAACCCCGAGGCCAACACCAGCAAGTTCCGCGACGGCGTCTATCACTCGGGCGACCTCGGCCACGTGCTCGAGCAGCGACGGCAAGCGCTTTCTCTACTTCGACGGCCGCACCGACGACTGGATCCGCAAGGACGGCGAGAACTTCTCGGCCCTGCAGGTCGCGCGGCTCCTGCAGGAGCACCCCGACGTCGTGCTCGCCGCCGCCTACGGCGTGCCCTGCGCGGTCTCCGACGAGCTCGTGATGGCGGCGCATCAAGCTCCGCGAGGGCGTCCGCTTCGATCCCAAGGCGTTCTTCGACTACTGCGAGAGCCAGGTGAGCGGCGGCAGCATGGATCGCAAGTGGTTTCCCGACTTCGTGCGCCTGGTCGACGAGTTCGAGTACACCGCAGACGCGAGAAGATCCTGGTTCGCAACCTGAAGCAGGTGCACTTCTGCCGGCGCCGCCTGCCGGACGCGCCCCTCTACTGGCGGACGCGCGGCTCCAGCGCCTATCAGCCGTTCAGCGCCAAGGACTACGACGGCCTGCGTGCGAGCTTCGCGAAGGCCGAGCGCGAGGAGCTGTTGGACCGGTGACCACCTTCTTCCGGGCGCTCGTCGTCGCGACGGCGCTCGGAGTTCCACTCTACGTCTGGCTGGCCCGAGGCCGAGTCTACGGCATCTTTGCGACGGTCATCCTGGCGGTGTCGTTGCCGGGTGCCGTGTCGATGGAGGCGCGTTACCGTGAGCTCGCCGGCCCGTCTCTCGCTTGGGCGGTCGGGCTCGTCTTCGTCTGGGGAGTCGCCGCCGCCGGCGTCCACCTCGGATCGCTGGCGACGGCGCGCCTGCGCTCCGAGACGTTTCGCTACGCGATCAGCATTCCCGGCATGGTCTTCGTCTCCGCCGGCGCGCTTGCCGGCGTCTGGCTGCTGGCGCTGGTGCCGCTCCGGATCGTCCTCGGCTGGCTCGGACTCGAGATCGGCCTCGCGACCCTGCGCTGGCTCGACCTCCTGCCGTTCGCGGTCGCCCTGATCTCGGTCGTGACCTCGCTCCGGCCGGTGGAGGAGGTCGTGCGGGTCGTGCTGGGCGAGGCCGCGCCGTCCCACGTCAGTCGTCTCCCGGTCGAGCGCTACCGGACGCGCCGGCGCGAGCCCCCGGCCCTGGCGACGCGTCCGCTCCGCGTCGTGCAGATCGCCGATCCCCACCTCGGTCCCTGGCAGCCGGTCGCGAAGCTACGGCGGGTGATCGACGGCCTCTTGCGTCACGACCCCGACCTCGTCCTGCTGACCGGCGACTTCCTCACCATGGAAGGCAGCGGCACCAAGGGCGCGCTCACCGAGGCGCTGACGCCGCTCCAGCGCGTCCCCGGCCGTGCCTACGCCGTCTTCGGCAACCACGACCATGACGGCGGAGCCGGCGTCGAGGTGCGGGCCGCGCTCGCGGCCAACGGCGTCCGCCTGCTGATGGACGAGGAGGTCGCCGTCGTGACCGCTGCCGGGCCCGTCCAGATCGTCGGCGCGGACTACGTCGGCAAGCGGCGGCGCGAGCACATCCAGGGTCTGCTGCAGGCGAACCCGCGCCGGGCGGGGCATCTCCGCCTCCTCCTGCTCCATGATCCCAGCATCTTCCGCCACGTCCCGCTCGGGGACGTCGATCTCACGCTCTCCGGCCACACCCACGGTGGCCAGCTCGGCCTGGTGAGCTTCGGCATGGAATGGACGGTGCTGCAGGGGAGCGCCTGGCCCGACCACGGCCTCTTCGGACACGGCTCGAACCGCCTCTACGTGCACCGCGGCACCGGCTTCTACGGCTTCCCGCTCCGGATCGGCGTGCCGGGCGAGGCGTCGCTGCTCGAGATCGTGGTTTGAAAAAGGGGGATCTCTCCCCCTTCGCCGACGCGGCAAAGCCCGCGCTGCGCGCGCGGAGGTTCCTGACGATGGGACGGCGTGCCGGTTGCTTTGGTCTTGCGGCGCTGCTGGTCCTGTTCTCCGCTTGCCGGAATCCACCCTCCGAGCCGCCGCGCTCGGCGGGTGAGCCGTCACCCGCGCCGGCGGTCGCGTCGGCGGACGGCCGCCGCACCACCGACGGGGCGATCGCCGTCGGCAACCTCGAGGCGCAGATCGCCGGCAACGAGCGTCTCGCCAGCGGCCGCGCGCTCACGGTGCCGGAGCGCGCCAGCCAGGCCGAGCTGCTGACCCAACGCGGCGAGATCCTCGGCCGCATCGGCGACTACGAGCGCGCCGAGGCGATCGCCGAGGCGCTCGTGGCGGAGGCGCCCTCGGACGGACGCGCCTTTCTGGCGCGCGCCCGTGCCCGCGCCACCTTCCACCGTTTCCAGGACGCGCTCGCCGATCTCGCCGAGGCCGAGCGCCTCGGCGTCCTCCCGACGCTCGTCGACGGGGTACGCGTCGGCATCCTGCAGGCGACGGGTCACGAGGACGACGCGCTCGCCATCCGCCGGCGGCTCGCCGAGGCGCGGCCCGACGTCCTGACGCTCGGCGGCGAGGCGTCGGTGCGCGCGGCCCGCGGCGAGCTCGACGAGGCCGAGCGGCTCTTCGCCGCGGCGATCGATCGCTACCGCGACGTCTCGCCGTTTCCGGTGGTGTGGATCACCTTTCAGCGCGGGCTCGTGTGGATGCGCGAGGAAAAGTGGGAACGTGCCCGCGACCTCCTGGCCGACGCCCACCGGCGCCTGCCGCAGCACGTGCGGGTACGGGGACACCTCGGCGAGGTCGAAGCCGCGCTCGGTCATACCGAGCGCGCCGTCGCCTTGCTCGAGCCGTTGGCGGCCGAGAGCGAGGATCCCGACTACGCCGCCCAGCTGGCGCGCATTCTCGAAGAGGCCGGACGCGTCGAGGAGGCGCGACCCTGGCGGGAACGCGCCGCCGCGCGCTACGACGAGCTCATGGCGCGGCACCCCGAGGCGTTCGCCGACCATGCCGCCGAGTTCTGGTTGGCGGCCGGTCACGATCCGGCGCGCGCGCTCGCCTTCGCCGAGAGGAACCTCGTGGAACGCCCGACGGTACGCGCCTTCGAGCTGGTGGTGCGAGCCGCGCGCGCCACGGGCGACGCTCCGCGCGCCTGCAGCGCGGCCCGCGGCGCCCGCGACGCCGGCTACCTCTACGCGAGCGCGCGGACGGTCGTCGACGAGGTGCTGCAGGACTGCCCCGGCTGCGACGCTTGAGCGCCGCTCGCGTTCAGGCGTCGAGGTCGATGCCGACCGGGCAATGGTCCGAGCCGCTCACGAAGTCCCAGATGTGCGCGGCGCGGACGCGCGGCCGGAGGTCCTCCGACACCAGCACGTGGTCGATGCGCCAGCCGATGTTGCGCTCGCGGACGCCGAAGCGCTGGCTCCACCAGGTGTAGCGCGCCTCGTCGGGGTTGAGGGCGCGAAAGGTGTCGATCCAGCCGGAGTCGAGGATGCGCGCGAAGGCGGCGCGCTCCTCGGGGAGGAAACCGCTCGTGCCCTCGTTGCCGCGCGGCCGTGCCAGGTCGAGCGGGGTGGGGGCGATGTTGAAGTCTCCCATCACGACCGCGCCCTTGCCGGTCGCCCGTCGATGCTCGTCGACGGCGCGAAAGACCCGCTCGGTGAAGCCGAGCTTGTAGAACACCCGGCTGTTGTCGCGATCGACGCCGCTCCCCTTCGGAAAGTAGACGTTGGCGATCAGGAAGGTCGGAAACTCGGCCAGCACGAAGCGCCCCTCGCGGTCGTAGTCCTCGATGCCGAGCGAGAGCTCGATGCGCTCGGGCCGGTCGACGCTGTAGAGGGCGACGCCGCTGTAGCCGCGCCGCGAGCGCGCCGCCACCCAGGCGCAGTGGGCGAGGCCGAACGGCGCCCGCAGCGGTGGTGGGCACTCTTCCTGCTCGGCGCGCGTCTCCTGCAGCCCGAGGATCTCGACGTCCGAGGAGGCGAGCCACTTGAGCATGCCTTTGCGGGCGCAGGCGCGGATGCCGTTCACGTTCCAGGAGACGAGGCGCATAGGGCGGGGCGGTCATAGCACGCGACGAGAAGTGCAGCTTGCGACGGCGGCCGTCGGGAAAGGCGGACGGTGGAGGGCTCGGCGGCGGGTCCTACGGCGGCGGAGCGCTCCGACCGGCGCATCGGCGGCAAAACGCCGGTCGCTGCGCGATCGGCGGTTCGCAGCAGCGCATGGCCCTCATCGGGCGATCGGCGCGGCGCGCATGATAGGCGCGGTTGCGCTCCTTGCCGAGATCGCGTGTGCCCGGAGGGTGGACCCGCCGCCGAGCCCTCCACCGTCCGCCCACGCCGTCGCAGCTCGCAAGAGACACGCACGATGGCAGCGCCGCAGCGAGTCTTCCGAGCTGCGGCGATGAGGGCGCGCGGTGGAGGGGTCGCCCGCGGGGCCGATCTCGGCAAGGAGCGCTACGCGCCGACCGACCATGACGCGCCGTTCGCCCGATGAGGGCCATGCGCTGCTGCGATACGCCGATCGAGTAATGACTGCCGTTTGGTCGAGTTGCGCCGATCGCAGCGCTCCGCCGCCGTAGGACCCGCGGGCGACCCCTCCACCGCGCGCGATCCCCGCAAGTCGCCGTCGCAGGGCTACACCAGCCGCTCGATCTTCGCCGCCAGCACGAAGTCACTCTCGGTCAGCCCGTCGATCTTGTGCGTGAAGATCGTGATCCGCACCTTCCCCCACGCGAGGTAGATGTCTGGATGATGCCCCTCGCGCTCGGCGAGCTCGCCGACGCGGTTGGTGAAGGCGAGCGCGCTCTTGAAGTCCGGGAAGGAGTATTCCTTCTCGAGATGATGACCCTCGACCGCGCGCCAGCCGTTGCCGAGCTCCTTCAGCAACGCCTCGCGCTCCGTGCCGGCGAGCGGCGGAACGCCGCCGCGGCAGGGAATGCACTGCTTGGATGCGAGATCGCTCATGCGCCCGTTCCTCCGCGCTCGAGCTTGGCGCGCGCCCCGTTCGTCGGCAAGAGCGCCGACCCCTTGCATCATCCGACGGAAAGAGATTCACGAACGGGGATGGCGGAGAGGCCGGCGGCCCCGAAGTGGTTCACCGACGCGTTGGCGGCGCCGCGCAGCGAGCGCTTCGTCGAGGTCGAAGGCTGTCGCATCCGCTACCTCGCCTGGGGCGACGTCGCGAAGCCCGGCATCGTGCTGGTGCACGGGGGCGCCGCGCACGCGGAGTGGTGGAGCTTTCTCGCGCCCCAGCTGGCGTCGCAGTACCACGTCGTCGCCCCGGACCTGAGCGGTCACGGCGACAGCGGCCGGCGCGAGGCATACCCGCGCGAGGTGTGGGCGCGCGAGGTCATGGCGGTCGCGGCCGACGCCGGCATCGTCGGGGCGCCCGTTCTCGTCGGCCACAGCCTCGGCGGCTTCGTCAGCATGGTGGCGGCGTCGGTCTACGGCGACCGGCTCGCGGGCGCGATCATCGTCGACTCCCCCGTCCGCCGGCCCGACCCCGAGAGCGAGGAAGGGGCGCGCGGCCGCGCCTTCCGCAATCCCAAGACCTACGCCGACCTCGAGACCGCGGTGCAGCACTTTCACCTCATCCCGCCGCAGCCCTGCGAGAACGCCTACATCGTCGATCACGTGGCCCGCCACTCCCTCAGGAAGACCGAGGCGGGGTGGGCGTGGAAGTTCGATCCGCGCGTGTTTCTCAAGACGTCGCTGGTGCCGATGAGCGACTACCTCGCCCACGTGCGCTGCCGGGTCGCGGTCTTTCGGGGCGAGCTGAGCTTCCTCGTGCCGCCGGAGATCGCCGAGTACATGTACGGGCTCCTCGATCGCAACGCGCCGATCGTCGAGATCCCGCAGTCCTACCATCACCTCATCCTCGATCAGCCGCTGGCGTTCATCGCGGCGCTGCGCGCCATCCTGGCCGACTGGGAGCACAGCATCCCGCGTCGGCCGCTCGTCTGAGCCGCACCTGGAGGTCACCATGTCGCTAGAAACCACCTTGATCACGGGCGCCTCGAGCGGGATCGGCGAGGCGCTGGCCCGCCGGCTCGCCCGCGAGCGCCGCCCGGTCGTCTTGGTCGCCCGCCGCACCGACCGCCTGGAGCGCCTCGCCGGCGAGCTCCGCGCCCAGCACGGCAGCGACGTGCAGGTGCTGACCGCCGATCTCACCAAGCCCGGCGCCGGCGAGACCCTGCAGGCCGAGCTGGCGCGCCGCGAGCTCGTGGTCGACTGGCTCATCAACAACGCCGGCTTCGGGACGCACGGGCGCTTCGCCGAGCTGCCGGTGGCGCGCGAGCTCGAGGAGGTCCAGCTGAACGTCGCGGCGCTGGTCGAGCTCACCGGCCGCTTCCTCCCGGCGATGGTCGAGCGGCGCCGCGGCGCCGTCATGAACATCTCGTCGGTCGGCGGCTTCGGGCCGGGACCCTACATGGCGACCTACTGCGCCACCAAGGCCTTCGTGCTGAGCTTCACCGAATCGCTCGCCGCCGAGGTGCGCGGCAGCGGCGTGCACGTGCTCTGCGTCTGCCCGGGGTTCACCCGCACCGAGTTCCAGGACAAGGTCGACGTCGACACCAGCGGCATTCCGAGCTTCGCCTGGATGACCGCCGACCAGGTGGCGGAGCAGGCGATCGCCGCCGTCGGGCAACGCACGGTGCTGGTGAACGGCGTCATGAATGGCGTCGCCGCCAGCCTCTATCGCCACTTGCCCGCGAGCATCACCACCCGCCTGGTGAGCGGCATGATGAAGCCGAAGGACGACTAGGAGCGTCCGCCCCCGCGGGCGGCGGAAGGAGCTGAACGCATGCCGGGATTCGTCGTCCGTCTGGTGATCGGCGCGATCGGTCTCTGGCTTGCGCAGGCGTTGGTTCCCGGCATGGAGATCCGTGGCTTCGGCACCCTGCTGGTGGCCGCCTTCCTGCTCGGCCTCGTGAACGCGGTGGTCCGGCCGGTGCTCGTCATCCTGACGCTGCCGATCACCGTCGTCACGCTCGGGCTCTTCCTGTGGGTGATCAACGCGGCGATGCTCGGCCTGGTGGCGCGCCTGCTCGACGGCTTCACGCTCCACGGCCTCGGCACCGCACTCCTCGGCGCGTTGGTGGTGTCGATCACGGGGTGGATCGCCTCCTGGTACGTCGGGTCGTCGGGCCGCTTCGAGGTCCTGATCGTGCGGCGCGACGCCTGAGTCGTGCTGCAGCGGCTCTTCGGTCTTGCGGCCGCCGGAACGACGCTCCGCCGGGAAGTGCTCGGCGGCCTCACGACGTTTCTCACCATGGCCTACATCGTGGTCGTCAACCCGGCGGTGCTCTCGCAGGCCGGGATGGACTTCGGGGCGGTGATGACGGCGACCTGCATCGCGGCGGCGCTGGCGACCGCGGTCATGGGTCTCGTCGCCAACTACCCGATCGCGATGGCGCCGGCGATGGGAGAGAACTTCTTCTTCCTGACGGTCGCGACCGCCATGGGCCTCGGCTGGCGAGTCGCGCTCGGGGCGGTGCTGCTCTCGGGCGTGGCGTTCTTTGCGCTCACCCTGCTCGGTGTCCGCGAGCGCGTCATCGACGCCTTGCCGCCGAGCCTTCGCCACGCGATCGCCGTCGGCATCGGCCTCTTCGTGGCGCTCCTCGGCTTCACCGCGGCCGGGATCGTCGAGCGCCCGCCGGGGGCCGGCATCCTGCACCTCGGCGACCTGACGCGCGCGCCGACCGCCGTGGCGTCCCTCGGCCTGCTCGTGACGGTGGCCTTCCTCGCGCGCGGCGTGCCGGGGGCGCTGCTGTGGGGGATCGCGGTCGCTACCCTCTGCGCGTGGAGCCTCGGTCTGGTGCGCTGGCAGGGGCTGTTCGCGGCGCCGCCGTCGCTCGCGCCGACCGCGCTCCAGCTCGACCTCGCCGGAGCGTTGCACCCGCGTGCGCTCCCGGCCGTGCTGATGTTTCTCTTCATGGCGATCTTCGACGCGGTCGGCACGCTGGTCGCGATCGGCGAGCAGGGCGGGTTCTTCCGCGCCGGCCGCCTGCCCCGCGCCCGCCGGGCGCTGCTCGCCGACTCCGCCGGCACCGTCGTCGGGGCGGCCCTGGGAACCGCCACGGTGACGGCCTACGTCGAGAGCGCCGCCGGGGTCGCCGTCGGGGCGCGCACCGGCCTCGCCAACCTGGTGACCGCCGCGGGCTTCCTCGTGGCGCTCTTCTGCGCGCCCCTCGTCCGCATGATCGGCGGCGGCGTGATGGTGGAGGGCGGTGCGGTGCTGCAGCCGCTCACCGCTCCCGCGCTCATCGTGGTCGGCGCGCTCATGGCCAGGAACGTCGCCCGCATCGACTGGGACGACCCGACCGAGGCCTTTCCCGCCTTCCTCGTCATGGTGGGCATCCCGTTCACTTGGTCGATCGCCGACGGCATCGCCTTCGGCTTCATCACTCGGCCCCTCCTCAAGCTGCTCGCCGGCCGTCCGCGCGAAGCCTCGCCGATCGCCTACGCGCTCGGAGCCCTCTTCGTCCTCCGCTACGCGTTCTTGTAGATCGATAGGCGCGCATCCTAAGGAGGATCGCGGAAGAAGGAGGCGGGGATGGCGGAACTGGCGAAGTGGCTGGACGAGGTCGCGGGGATCGTGTGGGGGCCGCCCATGCTGATCCTCCTGGTCGGCACCCACGTGTACCTGACCTTTCGGCTGCGCTTCATCCAGCGTTACATGGGTCGGGCGATCCGCATCTCGCTCGAGCGCGGTGCCGAGGGCGAGGGCGACGTCTCGCAGTTCGGGGCGCTCACCACCGCGCTCGCCGCGACGATCGGCACCGGCAACATCGTCGGGGTCGCGACCGCGGTCGCGTCGGGCGGGCCCGGTGCGGTCTTGTGGATGTGGCTCACCGGCGTCTTCGGAATCGCCACCAAGTACGCCGAGGCGCTGCTCTCCGTGAAGTATCGCATCACCGCCGCCGACGGCAGCATGGCCGGCGGCCCCATGTACGTGCTGGAGCGCGGCATGCGGAACCGACCGCTCGCTCTCCTGTTCGCCACGTTCACCGCGATCAGCGCCTTCGGCATCGGCAACATGGTGCAGGCTAACTCGATCTCGACGCTGTGCCACGACACCTTCGGGATTTCGGTCTGGATCACCGGCGCCGTCATGACGGCCATGACGGCCCTCGTGATCCTGGGCGGCATCAAGTCGATCGCCGCGGTCTGCGAGTGGCTGGTGCCCTTCATGGCGATCTTCTACGTGGCCGGATGCCTCATCATCCTGGCTCTCAACGCCGCCGAGCTGCCGGCGACGATCGCGCTCATCGTGTCGTCGGCCTTCACAGGCCAGGCGGCGGTCGGCGGCTTCCTCGGCGCCGGCGTGCGCGAGGCGATGCGCTACGGGGTGGCGCGCGGGCTCTTCTCGAACGAGTCGGGTCTCGGCAGCGCGCCGATCGTGGCGGCGGCGGCGCAGACCAAGAACCCAGTCCGGCAGGCGCTGGTGTCCTCGACCGGCACCTTCTGGGACACGGTCGTGGTCTGCCTCATGACCGGTCTCGTCGTCGTGCAATCGGGCGAGTGGATGCAGGGGCTCGGCGGTGCCAAGCTGACGACCGCGGCCTTCAACGATCTCCCGGTCGTCGGTCCGGTCGTTCTCACCGTCGGGCTCCTGACCTTCGTCTTCTCGACCCTCCTCGGCTGGGCCTACTATGGCGAGAAGGCGTGCGAGTACCTCCTGGGGACCCGGTCGGTGGCGCCCTATCGCTGGGCGTGGGTGGTCGCGGTGATGGTGGGCTCGGTCCTGCCGCTCCCGATGGTCTGGTCGGCCGCCGACATCACCAACGCGTTGATGGCGATTCCGAACCTGATCTCGCTGCTCGTGCTCGGCGGGGTGGTGGTCGAGGAGACGCGCCGGCACCTCTGGAGCGAGGACCGCCCCGAGGGATAAGGAGAGAGGCAAGGCCACATCGAAACCCCGGGAGGACGCTCATGAGTGACGCGCCGTACGTCGTGCAAAAGGTCGAGTGGTTCCAGCTCCGCGCCCAGGACGGCACGGCGTTCTTCGTGATGGTGTCGACGCTGCCGAACGGCTTCGTCACGGCGGTGCCGTGCGACCTCACCATGGTGCGCGCCGAGCACCATCTGATGGCGCTCGCCCCGACCGCGGACGACGCGTTGGCGCAGTTGCAGACGACGCTCGCCGGCAAGACGCGCGACGAGCTCTTCACGCACGACTGACCCTCACCGAGACCTCGGGCGTGTCCGAACCGCGCACCATCCTGCACGCCGATCTCGACGCCTTCTACGCCTCCGTCGAGCAGCGGGACCGCCCCGAGCTGAGAGGCTTGCCGGTCGTGGTGGGCGGCGACTCCATGCGTGGGGTCGTCACCGCCGCGAGCTACGAGGCGCGCGTCTTCGGGATCCACTCGGCGATGCCGTCGGTCGAGGCGCGACGGCGCTGTCCGGACGCCGTGTTCGTGGCCGGCGACATGGCGAAGTACCGCCGCGAGAGCCGGCGCGTCTTCGCCATCTTCCGGCGCTACTCGCCGCTGGTGGAGGGGCTCTCGCTCGACGAGGCGTTTCTCGACCTCACCGGGACGCGGCGGTTGCTCGGCGACGCCGGGGACGCGGGCGAGCGCCTCCGCGCCGAGGTGCGGCGCGAGACCGGGCTCGCCGTGTCGGTCGGCATCGCGCCGGTGAAGATGGTGGCGAAGATCGCCTGCGACATCGCCAAGCCGGACGGCCTCCGGATCGTCGCGCCCGACCAGGTGCGCGAGTTCCTGGCTCCGCTGCCGGTCGGCCGCCTTTGGGGCGTCGGTCGGGTCGGGCTGCTCAGGCTCGGCGCGCTCGGGATCGCGACGATCGGCGATCTGACGACGACGCCCGAGGCCGCCCTCAGGGGCGCGCTCGGGTCGTTCGGGGTGGCGCTCGCGCGCCTCGCGAGCGGCGTCGACCAACGCGAGGTCGAGCCCGATCGCGAGGCCAAGTCGTACGGCGAGGAGAACACCTTCGCCCGCGACGTCGCGCGGCGCGCCGGGCTCGAGTCGCCGATCCGCGCCCACGCCGACGCGATCGCGCGCCGCCTCCGCCACGATCGCGTCCGCGGCCACGGCGTGACGCTCAAGCTCAAGCTCGCGCGGCCGCTCGGCGGCGGCCGCTACCCACTCGTGACGCGCTCCCTCACGCTCGCACACGCCACCGACGATGGCGCCGCGATCGCCCGCGCCGCGCTTCGCCTGCTGGCGCGTCTCGAGCCGTGGGAACCGGTGCGACTGGTCGGTGTTTCCGTGACCCGCCTCGAGCCGAGCGACGGTGCCCAGCTCGCGCTCGCGCTCCGCGGGGAGACTGGAGAACGGCGCGCGCGCTTGAACGCCGCCGTCGACGCCATCCACGCCCGCTTCGGCGACGGCGCCCTCCGCCGCGGCGATGCCGAGGTGCGGCGGAGCGGTCTCTCGACCGCCATCAAGCGCGGCGAGAAGGACTAGCGGATCCGCGCGCGTGTGCGCGCCCGCACCGACGAAACCCCTCGCTGCGAGTGCACCGACTTGTGGCGCTACCGTCGCGAACCGGTCCGGTTCGCGAAGAGCCCATACGAAGAATCACCGAGTTCTGTCCCTGTGACGGCTGGAATGGTGCTTGCTCGCCGTGTCGTCGTTCCCATGTCGATCGACGAGCTCGTCGGCGCGCGCCCTTCCGTCGCGCTCGCGGCCGGCGCTGGCGCCGTGTCGTCTCCGGCCGAGGCCGTGGCGACGTTGGCGCTGCGTTGCGGCCTCGCCTACGTCTTCCTGATCTTCGGTGCCGAGAAGGTCGTCGATTGGCGCGGGTGGGCGGTGGTATTTCCGCCGGCGCTCGCCGACTTCCTCGAGCACGCGAGTCGGCTGGAGATGGCGATGATCGTTCGCCTGCTCGGGTACGGCGAGCTGGTGCTCGGCCTCAATCTCGCGCTCGGAGTCTTCACCCGCAGCACGGCGGCGGCGGCCGCGAGCCTGTTGCTGTTCGCCGTCGTGGTCATGGGCTCGACCGGCATCGGCGTCCGCGACACGGGTCTCGCCGCCGCCGCCGTCGCGGTCGCCGTCCTGGGAGGCGGTCCGTGGTCGTTCGACGCCCGTCTCGGACGGCCGAAGGGGAAGCCATGAATCGGATGCTCTACGCCTTCTGGGGAGCCTCGCTGTTGCTCGGTGCGATCGCCGTGTGGCGTCTGCAACCCGCTGCGACCCCGCCGAGCAGCGAGCCGGTGGCCGCGGCGACCGCCGAGGACGACGGCGCGCAGCAGCTGGCGCTCGACGAGCCGATTCAGCCGCTGCCGCGGCCGGGCCGCTTCGATCGCCGGCATGCCGCGCTGGGGAAGCGGCTCTTTCACGATGCGCGCCTTCCCGCGACGGCAATGTGTCGTGCGCGACCTGTTACGACCTCGCGCAAGGCGGCGACGACGGTAAGGTCCGCTCGCACGGCCGAGACGGCATGGAAGGGGACATCAACGCGCCCACCGTGTTCAACAGTGCCTTCAACTTCAAGCAGTTCTGGGACGGGCGCGCGGAGTCGCTGGAGACGCAAGTCGACGGACCGCTCGAGAACAGCCGCGAGATGGGGACGGACTGGCCGACGCTCCTGGCGATGCTCGCGGGCGACCCGTCCTACGTGCAGGGGTTCCGCGACGCCTTTCCCCAAGGCATGACGCGCGAGACCGTCACCGAGGCCATCACCACCTTCGAGCGGTCGTTGGTCACCCCCGACTCACGCTTCGACCGCTGGCTGCGCGGCGACCGCGACGCCATCACCGCCGTCGAAGAGCAAGGCTACCAACTCTTCAAGGAGCTCGGCTGCACCAGCTGCCATCAGGGAGTCAACGTCGGCGGCAACATGTTCCAGACCATGGGCCGGATGGGCAACTACTTCGCCGATCGCGGCAACACGACCAAGGCCGATCTCGGACGCTTCAACGTCACCGGTCAGGATCGCGACCGCTTCCGCTTCAAGGTGCCGAGCCTCCGCAACATAGAGCTGACGGCGCCCTACCTGCACGACGGCCAGGCGGAGACCCTGGAGGAGGCGGTGCAGATCATGGCCCGCTACCAGCTCGGCTACGACCTCAAGCCGGAGGAGACCCGCCTCCTCGTGGCCTTCCTCCATACCTTGACTGGGGTCTACCGGGACGCGTCATGACCCTCGGCAGCCGCACGGGGGTGATCCTCGGCGGCCTCGTAGGGCTCTCGCTGCTCACCGGGCTCGCCCTCAAGACCCGGACCCTCCAGACGGACACCATCGAGACGATCGAGCGTTGTCTCCGCGAGCTGAAGCGTCTCGACGTGGTGCTGAACGGCACCGTGCTCGAGCTTCGGTTCGGACTGCTGCGCTCCTACGATGCACAGAACGCGCTGCTCGCCGACGTCCGTGGGCACCTCGGCGAGCTCACCCGCATCACGCCCGAGGTCCCGACGATCATGCCGCGCATCGCGGCGGCGCGCGCCCGATTCGAGCAGGCGTTCACCCGCAAGGCGGCGATCGCCCTCGACGAGTTTCCGCCGGAGAACTCGGCGCTCAGGAACTCGATGCAGTACTTTCCGACCGCCGCGCTGCGCTTGGCGCACGACGCAGACCACCTCGGCCTGCCGCTCCGCCTGCGGGTGGAGCTCGACGAGCTGACGCACGCGATCATGAGCTCCCTCGTCAATCCCTCGTCGCAATCGACCAGCGACGCGGCGGATCGAATCGCGCGGCTGGAGGCGAGCATGACCGCCGACTCGTCGCGCTGGCGCGGTGCGGTCGTCCAACTGCTCGCCCACGCGCGCATGATCCTCGATCAGCGGGCGGGGGTGGACGCGCTGGTCACCGAGCTGGTCGCCTTGCCGACGCAGGCGCACCTCACGACGCTCGGGAAGGCTTACGCCGAGGCCTACACGGTCATCGAGCGCCGGGCGGGGCGGTACCGCTTCCTGCTCTATGCCTTGAGCGTCGTGCTGCTCGCGGGGGTCACGCTCTCCACGGTCCGCATCTCCTCCACGGCCAACCTGCTCGACGTCGCCAACCGCGAGCTCCGGAAGCAGCGCGAGGACACCGACAACATCATCCGCTCGCTGATCGACTCGCTGATGATCCTCGATCGCACCGGTACGATTCGCTCCGTCAACCCCGCCACGCTCTTGCTCCTCGGGGCCGAGGAGGGCGACCTGGTCGATCGTCGGCTCGTCGACCTGGTCCCGACGGCGCATCAGGACGCGCTCACGGACGCGCTCGCACGCCTGCAGGAAACCGGCGCGATCCGCGACCTCCAGCTCGCGTACCGGACAGGGAATGGGGAGGTCGTGCCGGTGTCGTTCTCGGCCTCGGTCATGGTCGACGCCGACGGCTCGCCGGCGGGCGTGGTGGCGCTCGCGCGCGATCTGCGCGAGCGCATCCGCCTCGTCGAGCAGGAGAAGCAGCTGCTCGAAAGCGAGATCGAGGCGCAACGGGCGCGCGCGCATGCCGCCGAGCTCGCCAAGGCGAAGGACGTCGCCGACGCCGCCAACAAGGCGAAGAGCGAGCTTCCTCGCCCAGATGAGCCACGAGATCCGGACGCCGATGAACGGCGTGCTCGGCATGACCGGCATCCTGCTCGAGACCGCCGCTCGACGCCGAGCAACGCGACTACGCGGAGACCGTGCAGCGCTCCGGCGACCATCGCTGCTCGGCATCCTCAACGACATCCTCGACTACTCGAAGATCGAGGCCGGCATGCTCGCGATCGAGCCGATCGCCGTTCGACCTCCGCGAGCGCTGATCGAGGACGCGGTCGAGCTGATGGCCGCCGAGGCCGAGCGAAGTGGCCTCGAGCTCGCTGCGCACGTTCGCCGAGCGACGTGCCGGCGGTGGTCGTCGGCGACAGCGTGCGCATCCGTCAGATCGTGCTCAACCTGGTGGGGAACGCCATCAAGTTCACCGAGCGCGGCGCACGTGCTGGTCGACGTGCGGGGCGTGCACCGCGCCGACGGCGGTTGGCGTCATGCGAATGCGGCGTCGAGGACACCGGCATCGGCATCGCCGCCGAGCAGGTCGAGCGCGTCTTCGAGCGCTTCACGCAGGCCGACGACTCGACGGCGCGGAAGTACGGCGGCACCGGACTCGGTCTCGCCATCTGCAAGCAGCTCTCGACCTGATGGGCGGCGCCATGACGCTCCGCAGCCGGCTCGGCGAGGGCTCGCGGTTCACGGTCGCGCTGCCGCTCACCGTGCCGGCGCACGTCGCCTCGCCGGAGCCGCGGCTCGACGGTGAGCGCGTGTTGTTGGCGCACGCGCGTCCGCTCGGACGCCGCGTGCTGACCGAGGTGCTGACGAGCGCCGGGGCCTCCGTGAGCGTCGCCTGCGACGTCGCGGGGCTGCGCGCTCTCCTCGCGGACGCCGGCACAGACGGCGGCTACGGCGCGATCGTGCTCGCGCTCGAGCTCGAGGACGGCGCCGAGGAGGCGCTGGTGCGCTCGCTCCGCGCCGGCGCGCTCCCCGCCGGTACGGTCGTCATGTTGGTGCGGACGCTCGGCAGCAAGCTTCATCTGCCGCTGGATCGAGCAGCTCGCTTCTCCGCGTGCCTCTCCTCGCCGCTCAGGGCGGAACGTCTCCGGATGACGCTGGCGGTGGCGCGCGGCGCGACCCCGCCGCGAAGGCAGTCGCATCCGTGCGGAGCGGCAAGCCGGGCCCGGCGCGGCGGCGCCGGGGCCGCCGGCCGGAGCCGGGACACGCATCCTGCTCGCCGAGGACAATCCGGTGAATCAGCGCGTGGTCGTCACCCTGCTCGCGAAGATGCAGTGCGAGGTCGACGTCGCGGAGAACGGTCGCGAGGCCGTCGCCCTCCTCGAACGGAAGTCCTACGACCTCGTGTTCATGGATTGCCACATGCCCGAGATGGACGGCTACGAGGCGACGGCCGAGATCCGCCGGCGCCTTCGCGGCAGACCGCTGCCGATCGTCGCCCTCACCGCGAGCGCCATGCGGGAGGATCGCGAGCGCTGCCTGGCGGCGGGAATGGACGACTACCTCGCCAAGCCGTTCACCGTCCCGGATCTGCGAGCCGTCCTGGCACGCTGGCGCCGTGCCGACCCGGCCGAGTCGACACCCGAGGTGGCGGCGTAGGACCCTAGCTCACAAGGGGGATCTCTCCCCCTTCGCCGCCGCGGCGAAGCCGCGTCGGCTCATCCCCCGGCTCGCTGGCGCTCGGCCGCGCGCTTCGCGCGCGGAGTGCGAGTCTTGGGTCAGGCTCCTCGCTCACGAGGGGAGCTCGTCCGTTCCGGCCAAAAAATCGGAAGTCTGCCCAAAAGGTCGGGACCGAGAGTCAGGTGATCGCCGGATAGACGCTCGGCGACCCCTCGTGGCAGGCTCCGCAGCGCCGTTCCAATCCCGCGCCCCTCTACCCGCCACTGCGAAAGGGAGACCCCCCATGTCACGTTCGAAATCCATCATCCTTTTCGCCCTGGCGCTGCTCCTCGCCGCACGCTCGGCCGATGCGGCGCTGACGACCAGCAAGTGCCTGGCCCTGAAGCGTCAAGCGTGGGGCAACCTTCGCAAGTGCCAGGCCGCGGAGGAGACCAAGCGGCTCAAGGGCAAGCCGGCGGATCTCGCGAAGTGCCAGACGAAGTTGCAGGAGAAGCTCGCGACGATCAGCGGCAAGGCCACGAAAGCAGCAATCGCGTGCCGGTACCTCGACAACGGCGACTTGACGATCACGGACTATGACACCGGCCTGCAGTGGGAGAAGCAGACCGAGGATGGGAGCCTCCTCGACAAGGACATCACTTTTACCTGGGGCGACCTCAGCGGGTGTGCCTTCACTGGCTGCCCGAACGGGACGGCATTCGACGACCTCCTCGGGCATTTCAACAATTGCACGAACACCGGCGGCCCCCCGGTCGGCGGTTTTGCGGGGCATTGCGACTGGCGGCTGCCGACGGTCGCGGAGTTGAAAACGCTCCTCCTCGCGCCATACCCGTGCGGCACGAGCCCCTGCATCGACCCGATCTTCGGGCCGACGGCCGACTTCTATTGGTCGGCCACCACCTTCGCGCCCTCCTCGGACCTCGCGTGGACCGTCGGCTTCGACTCTGGGTCCGTGCTCGGCTTGGTCAAGGGCGGCTCCTACCACGTTCGGGCAGTGCGTGCCGGCTTGTGATCGGTTCCAACTAGGCGGCAGTCACAAGGCTGCCCAAAACGTCCGGCGTCTGCCCTCCTACTCGCCGGCCGCGACCTGGTCGGAGTCGTCCGTCGGCTCGGCGGCGTCGGCGCGGGCCGGCTCGCGCGTCACGTCGATCGGGATGCCGAGCTGCTGCTTGACGGCGAGCTGCAGGCGCTCCGGGTCGATGCGATCGTTCATGCCGGCACGCGCCACGACGCTCTGGGCGTGGCCCTGGAGGTCGTTGAACATCTGGTAGACGTCTTGGTGGACCTCGACGAAGACCCGCCCCTTGCGCTCGCCGATCTTCACCGGCTGGTAGACGAACTCGCCGGGGGTGCCGCGGTCGACGATCTGGTAGAGATACTCGATGTCCTCCGGGTAGAGCCGGACGCAGCCGTGGGTGGTGAGGCGGCCCACCGTCCACGGGTCGTTGGTGCCGTGGATCGCGTAGAGGTCGACGTCGAGGCGGATGCGGTAGTCGCCGAGCGGGTTGTCGGGCCCCGGAGGCACGACCCGCTTCTTCTCTTCCATCTTGGCGTAGATCGAGTCGGGCACCACCCAGGTGGGATTCTCGTCCTTCGATTTGACGTTGAAGGCGCCGACCGGGCTCTGCGCGTACTCGGCGCCGATGCCGACCGGCCACGTCATGACGGGTGCCCGCTCGCCGAGCTTGGTGTCGAGGGGAAAGAGGTAGAGCCGGAACTCCGGGATGTTGATGACGAGGCCGCGATAGCGATTCGGGTGCGGCAGGATGCGCCGGGTGGGCAGCGTGAGCTCGACGCCCGCCTTGGGCTCCCATTCGTCGATGCGCGGGTTGGCGTCGCGGAGCTCGCGGAACCCGAGCCCGCCCTTGCGGGCGATGTCGAGCAGGTTCTGTCCCGCCGACACCCGATAGCGCCCGAGCCGTCCGACCACGCCCGGAACCTCGGCCTCGCGCGGGACGTAGGCGGTGAAGGCGGTGATCTTGGCGATCGAATCGGTGGCGGGCGGCAGCTGGCCGACGGGGTCGACGGCCGCCGTCGGTGCGGGCTTGGCGTGGGTCGTCGTGCGCGTGCGTTGCTGCGGGGCGACACAACCCGCGGCGACGACGGCGGCGACACAAGTGACGCAACAAGTGAGGAGACGGCGACCGGTGGACAAGCGCATGGGCGGAGGGGACAGCAACTGCGGTGCCAGGGCGTCCACGACGGAACACGCGAATTTGATGCGGTCGGACGACCACGCCAGTCGACGGACACGCGTGACAAAGTTGCCGGACGTCAAGAACTTCAAGAGCGGGCTCCCTCCCATGGCTTCCGCGCCACGAACACCTTGGCGACGTAGTGCGGCTCGACGGCCTCGACGCGGAACCCCGCCGCGGCGAGCACGCCGGCCAGGTCGTCCTCGAGGTAGTCGCGGTAGAACGGCTCGTGAAACTCGGTCGCGAAGCGACCCATGAAGAACGCGAGCTCGCCGCTCTCGGCGAGCTGGGCGGAGTCCTCGATCACCAGAAGCCCGCCCGGCTGGAGGACGCGGTAGGCCTCGGCGATCACCCGCCGCCGCGCCGGACGCGGCAGCTCGTGGAAGAGGTAGACGCTGGTGAGGATGCCGAAGTAGCCGTCGCGGAAGGGCAACCGCTCGGCGTTTTCCGTGAAGAACGACACGTCGGCGACGTCCGCCAGCGCGGCGCGCGCGACCTGCAGATAGTAGGGGCTGAGGTCGAGCCCGCAGAGCCGGAGCTCGGGATGGGCGATGGCGATCTGCGCCAGCATCCGGCCGGTGCCGCACCCGAGGTCGAGGAGGCGCGCGTCGCGGGCGAGCCCGGACCCGAGCGCGCGCGAGATCGGCGGGATCACCTGCCGCCGCATCACGTCGGCGGTTCCCGCGAAGAGCAGCTCGACGCTGACGTCGTAGAGCTCGGCGGAGCGGCGGCTCAGGTAGCCGTCGGTTTGCCAGTGGAACGTGCGTCGGAAGTAGGGCGGGTAACGCTCGACGTCGACGTCCGCGGGCAGG
This sequence comes from uncultured delta proteobacterium, assembly GCA_963761995.1. GTDB lineage: Bacteria > Desulfobacterota > Binatia > UTPRO1 > UTPRO1 > UTPRO1. The sequence continues at coordinate 246,241 of CAVXIU010000006.1, forward strand.
TCGCGATAGTCGCCGCGCCACACCCGCTGCAGAATGGACGGGATGTCGGCGAGCAACTGGGGCAGACGCCAGGCGTAGCTGGCAAGCGGCAGCTGGAAGAGTAGGGCGCGCGGATAGAGGCCCGCCTCGACGTTCGCCAGGTCGCGCTCGAGGAGATCCTGATAGCGCTGCTCGAAGGCGGTGCGCGCCTCGCGGTCGGGTCCCGCCTCACGGGCGTGGGGCGAGAAGGCGAGGGTGGCCGCGCGCAGCGTCGCCAAGGGCACCCGCAGGGACCACTGCTGGGCGTGATAGGCCAGGCGCTCGAGCTGGCGTGCCAGGCTAGAGGCGATCGCCGGCGAAGGCTCGGCCCGAGTGCTGTCGCTGATCGCGTCCACGGCAATCGTCTAGGGTAGCCGACCCGAAGGCGTGCGCAAGTGCCCGGCGCTCTGGTGGAGCGGCGGCCGGACATCGGCTCAAAACTTGAACTCGTGGATGGGAACCGCGCGCACCTTCTCGCATTCGGCCTTGAAGTCGTAGGGAACCTCATCCGCGCAGTCGGGCCATTTGTCCGTCGCCAACCAGAATTCGACGAGGCCGAGGCGCGCGCACAGGGACACGAAGCGCGGGTCGTTCCGCAACTCGGGCATGATCGCGTGGAACAACAGCCCGGTGCGGTAGCCGTCCGGACCCATGCTGTCGTCCGCGGTGCCGCGCGGACCGAGGTAGGCGGTCTCGGCCGTCCGGTAGGCGTCCTCGACGAGACCGAGGTGCGCCGCGTACACGAGCCGCGAGAGGTCGACGCACCCCGTCTTGGCGTAGTGCGCTGCGAGCGCGTCGCGGATCGCGCCGACGTTCTCCGGCGTGGGATCGCGCTTGGCGCGGATGAACGCCAGACCGTCCTGGAACTCGCGCAGCGGGTGCCGCGCCGCGGGATCCAGCAAGCGGTCGACCGCCGCCCAATCCTCGAGGAAGGCCTCCGCCCGCAGGAGGTTGGCAACCGGGAAGCTCATGTCGGGCACGCGCGCCATGAGGTCCTCGAAAATCGGCACGGCTTCCCGAACGCGCCCCGTCGCCATTCTCGAAAGCGCGACCAGATTCGCGGACATCGGGTTCAACGCGTCCAAGACGTAGGCGCGCTCCGTCGCTTCGGCGCTTTCGCTGAGGCGTCCGATGGCCCGGCGGTGCCACCCGACGTAGATGCCTCCCGCGCCGAGACCGGGCGTCCGCGCGATGCGCTCCACGACCGCGTCCGCTTCGGCGAATCGTCCGAACGGGGGGAGGACGAAGAACTGCGCCAGCAGGGCGTCGACGTTCTCGGATCGAGAGCCAACGCCCGCGCTGCCTCGTGCGTCACCAGGCTGGCGCTCGCGGCGCGATCGGCGAAGGGCTGATACATGCGCAGCCAGGCCCGCAAATAGGCGAGCCGACCCCAGGCTTCGGCGAAATCCGGAGCGCGCTGCGTGGCGACCTCCAGCAGGCCGACGTTGGTCCGCAGCTCGTCGGGCGCATAGGACTTGGGGCTGGCGTGCAGATAGAGGTCGTAGACCGCCGGATCGATCGCCTTGGTCGAGAAGCTCGTGAAGGTCTGGTCGAGGGCGGCCGCGATGTGCTCGGAGATCTCGTCCTGCACGGCGAAGATGTCCTCGAGGCCGCGGTCGTAGCGGTCCGACCAGAGCGTCGTCTGCGAGGCCGCCTCCACCAGATGCGCCGCGACCCGCACCCGCCCGCCCGCCCTGCGGATGGAGCCGTCCAGGATGTGCGAGCACCGCAGCTCATTCGCCACGTTGCGCGCGGCCTTGTCCGCCCCCCGAAACTGGAAGCTCGACGTGCGCCCGATCACCTTCATCCGGGCGCCGCGCGACAGGCGTTGAATGATCTCCTCCGACACGCCGTCCGAGAAGAACTGCATCTCCCGATCGTCCGACAGGTTGTCGAAGGGGAGCACCGCGAGCAGCGGCTCGCTGCTCGCGGGTGGCGTCGCGACGTCGACCGGCGCCGCGGAGCCGAGCGCGAAGGCCTCGATCGTCTCCGTCATCTTGTCGAGCCGCAGGCTGCCGCGTGAGACGAGACGCTCGGCCAACGGGCCTCGGATCGTGCGGCGCACGTCGGCCGACACCAGCACCGAGCCCGGATCGCTCCGCGCCATCAGGCGGGCCGCGACGTTGACGCCGTGGCCGAGGAGGTCGCCGTTCGGCTGCACCACGACGTCGCCCAGATGGACGCCGACCCGCACCTTGGGCGCGCACGTCTCGGCGAGGGCGAATGCGGCCTCGACCGCGGCCAGGCTCGAGCCGAACTCCAGCATGAAGCCGTCGCCCGCGGTATTGAACACGCGCCCGCCTTGCGCGCGTGGCGATGCCCTCGATCACGCGCCGGAGCGCTGCCACCTCGGCCGTGGTTCTCGCCTCGTCGGCTTCCGTGCGCGCGGAATAGCCCGCGACGTCGAGCGCGACGATCGTGGTGAGTCGGCGGGACGGCGGATCGTCGGGCATACGGCCTTTCGGGTCGGCGTGTTCCCGTTCGGGAACAGGGAACCCTCTACTGCCGTTCACTACAGCGCAGGCAAGCACCCGCCCTGCCGTTCGATCCTTGTGTCGGCCATGACGCGTCGGCACAAGAGCGCGTGCTCACGCTCGTCGCGGAATCGTTTGCGCCCTGGTCCGAGAAGGCGCGCTGGGCGCTCGACCATCATCGGATTCGCTACGACTATCACGAGCACCTTCCCCTGGTCGGCGAGCCGTGGCTGCGCTTGCGTCTCGGCACGCTCACCGGTCGCGTGAGTACGCCGACGCTGCTGACCGACGGGGGCCACTACGGCGACTCGTTCGCGATCGCCGCGTACGCGGAGGAGAAGGGCGGCGGCCCGCCGCTTTTCCCCGCCGACCGCGGCGCCGACATCGCGGCGTGGAACGCGCGCAGCGAGGCGGCGCTCGCGGCCGGCCGCGTCGGCGTCATCGCCCGCATGAGCGAGGTGCCGGGCGCCAAGACCGAGAGCCTACCGCTCGCGGCGCCCGCGGTGCTGCAGCCGCTGGTGGGACTCGCGGCCGGCGCGACCTTGGCGTTCCTGCGCTGGAAGTACGGCGTCGACCGCGACGTTGCCGCCGCCGACCGCGCGCTTCGCGGCGGGCTCGAGGATCTCCGTTCGGCGCTCGCCGGCCGCGACTACCTCTTCGACCGCTTCAGCTACGCCGACATCACGATGGCCGTGATCCTACAGATGGTGCGGCCGGTGTCCGACGCCTACATCCGCCTCGGACCGGCCGCGCGCGAGGTGTGGACCAAGGCGCCGCTCGCCGAGGAGTTCGGCGACTTGATCGCCTGGCGGGACGGGCTCTACGCTCGGCACCGTCGGCCTCCGCCACCGTAGGCGGCATCCGGCGTCGCGCTCGCGCGGGATCGCCAGGCGATGGTGATGGAGATAGTTGGCCCTGACGGTCCAGTCTTCGAGGTACGTACCCCACAGCCGATCGAAGACACTGAAGGCGGCGCCGTGGTTGAAGCGGGCGCCGTGCTTGCAGTGGTGAAGCTTGTGGGCGTGGTTGTCCATGAAGACATAGCGCAGCCAGCCGATGTCGTACGTCACGGACGTATGGTCGGTGGCCTGCAGCGTCAGGATCAGCACGTACGCCGCCCAGGTGGAGCCGAGGTCCATCCCCAGGAGATAGGACACGACGATCAGCGACGGCTGAAATTGACTGACGGCGGTGTCCACCAGGGAGCTCTCGTTGCCGCGCAAGAAGTCGAGCTCCCGCACACCGTGATGGACGGCGTGGGCCTTCCGGTAGCACTTGAGGATGGGGTGGCTTCCCCGACCGTGACTGAGCAGGCGATGAGTCCAATAGTACCCGGCATCCGTCAGGACCGTCGCGCCGACGATGAGCCACCAGCTGTTCCGATGCTGATCGTACGGAGAGATGAACGAGAGCAGCCACCAGCCCGCGGTGACGACCGCTCCGCCCACCGCCACGCCCTTGAGGAAGATCATCGCCATGCCGCCCACGAGCTGCCGAACGGTGAACGGCGGCAACGCGACTCCGGCGACGGTCTTCTCCATGACCAAAATGAACGTGGTGAAGATCATCGCCACACCCACGAAGGAGAGCACGACGATCGGCGGGGTGACGCCGAGGAACGCCCAGACGATGACGCACGAGATCGGCGAGCCGAGGTGGGCGAAGATCCCCACGAGGAGATGCCCCCTCTGCTCCGCTGGGCCATGACCGCTCATCCCCCGCTGGAATGATTCGCGCATCGAACGCGGGGGGAGCAAGCGACGTGCCCCTCTCCTCGCGCGCGCGTTGGTCCGGCCGCTCGGCGATCTAGGTTCGGTCGTTCAGCATCGAGACTGATCGTTCACGCCCCTCCGTGAACGGTCGTCGCGAAGCCGCGTGCCGATCCACGCGTGTCGACGCGGCGTCGTTCTTGCTGCGGCGCTCCTTCGTTCGAAGGAGGAATCATGAGCACGAGTGCAGTTGCCGTTCCTGTCCGGCCGCGGTCGATCGATCAGCACTGACGCGCCGTGCAGTTCCCGGCCTATCTCGCGTTCACGGATCCCATCACGTTGTTCAGGATCCTCCGCGCCAACGGAGGGTTCGACGCGCGCTACACCGGTCGCGTGGCCGTGCTCTTTCTGGTGTCGCTCGTCTTGGTGCCGTTCAACTGGATGGAGCGGGCGCTCTACGGCAGACGGATGGCTGCCGTCCGGCTGAGCGACAGCCCGCTCGTCATCCTCGGCCACGACCGCAGCGGCACCACGCACCTCCTGAACCTCATGAGCCTCGACCCGCAGTTCGCCTACACCCGCCCTTCGCAGATGGTCCTGCCCGGATGCTGCATCCTCTTCGACCGGCTGATGGACCGCTTGCTGGCGGTGCTCGACTACCGGCGTCCGTTCGACGACATGGCGGTGGGCCCCGGCAGTCCGCAGGACGACGAGGTGCCGCTCGTCAAGCTCACTCCGCACTGCGAGTACCACAAGTACAGCTTTCCGCGGAGCTACCGCTATTGGCTCGACACGTACGTCTTCCAGTTCACGACCGCCTCGCCGGCATACGAGGAATGGCGCCGCGCCTACCTGGGGACCCTGCGCAAGGCGGCCGTGCTGATGAAGCGCGAGCGCTCGTTGCTGAAGAGCCCGGCCACCATGGCCAATCTCGACGTGGTGCTCGAGCTCTTCCCCAACGCGAGGTTCATCCACATCACGCGCAACCCCTACCAGGTCATTCCCTCGCAGCTCCATCTCCACCGGACCATGGCGCGCAGATACGGCCTGCAGGAAGTGACAGACGAGCAGCTCACCGACTTCACGTTCCATCAATACCGGGGCTACATGGAGGGCTTTCTCAGGGACAGACATCGCATACCTCCCGGGAACCTGCTCGAGATCCGCTACGAGGACTTCGTCGCCGACCGGATGCGCTGGCTCGAGCTCATCTACGAGACGCTCGAGCTGGGCGAGTTCGCGGCGCGCGAGGCCTCGCTGCGCGACTACATCGAAACGATCGCGGACTACGCGCCCCACCGCTTCGCCGAGGACCGCGTGCTGAGGGGCCGCATCGACGCGGAGCTCGGCTTCGCGTTGGCCGCCCTGGGCTACGCATCGACGCCCACCCCGGTCGCGCATGAACGTTCATGCGTGAACGGATGATCGTTCGCAGTCTCTAGCCGAGGCCGATCGTGTTCGACCGCCGGTGCTCCTCTCGACGGGCCACGGACGAGACGGACTCGTTGGCAGAGCGCTTGCTCTGCGTACGGTTGACCGCGGCGATGTGCGGAGCGCTTCGGGCGAGCAATACGAGCTGGAACGGAGGCGATCGTGGCCGAATACCTGGCGTGGTGCAGCTTCGGAGGAATCGTTGGAATCGCGGCGGCCCTGCTGGTCCTCCGCCACCGGGGAGCGCTCACCGCGGCGAGCGCGGCGGTGTTCCCCCTCGCGGCGCTCGCGTGCTTCTACGGCGCGAAGGTTCAGTATCGGCTGCACATCCATCCTGTGGCGGAGGCCTTGCTCGTTCCGCCCCATGAGCTCTTGCAGCCGGGGCTGAACGCCCCGCTCGGTCTGGGGTTCGCAGTCGTGGCCGCATGGCTGGCGTGCTGGCTGCTCCGCGTGTCCCGGCTGCAGATCCTCGACGCGCTGGCGATGGGCTTGGCGGTGGCGATGCCGATCGGCCGCATTGGATGCCTGCGGGCGGGGTGCTGCAAGGGCGCCGTGTGTCCGCACTGGTTTCAGTCGTTGTGCGTCCAGCCGGATTCGCCCGTCGTCATGGCGCCGATGGCGTCGGGAGACGTCGTCGGACATGTCCCGGCCCTCGCGGCGGTGCACCTGCTGCCGGTGTACTTTGCCGTGCTCGGGATCGGTCTCGCGCTTCTCTACCTCTTCCTGCTCCGACGCGGGGTGCGACCGGGAACGCTGATCGCCGTCCAGTTCTTTGCCTACCCGTTGGGGCAGCTCGCGATCGAACAGCTCCGCACGGCGGCGGAGAGCCGCGGGTCGTTCATGACGGCCATGCTGCTCGCGATGATCGCGATCGACGTGGCCGCGGTCTCCGCGTGGGTGGCGATGAGGCCGCGGCGTCGGACGTGGTTCGTACGAGATGAGGAAGCGATGCCACGCCGTGTCGTTGCCGCCGCTCTGGCGCTGATGATCTGTGCGCCGCCGCTCGCGGCTCGGGCGCAACTCGACGAAGGTCTGCAGCGCCGGTGGCAGTCCGCGCTGCAAGCCTACGCACAGGATCCGTACGAGAATCTGCCGGCGTTGCTTTCGGTCGGTCGCGCCGGCACCGAGGGGCTGCCGCCCGCGTACCGCGTCACACTCGGCGATGCGCACTTGCGCGCGGGCCATTTGCGCAAGGCGGCGCAACTGTTCGACGGAGTGCTCGCCGCGAATCCGGGCGAGCCGTGGTCGAGCTTCGCGGCCCTCGGGCGCGGCTGGGTGGCCGTCCGGCGGGGAAAGCTCGGCGAGGCGCGCGAGTTCTTTTCGGCAGCGACGGAGGCCCCGGGAGGTACGGGCCTGATGGCCGACTTCATGGTCGGATTCGTCGACGCGGAGAACACGGGCGGCGCCGCGGCGGCGGAGCGCTTCGATCGGATCGCGCAGCATCCGAACGCGTCGGAGAACCTTCGCCTCGCGGCGATGATGGCGGGAGGCTACGCCAAGTTTTGGTCCGGAGACGATGCTGGAGCGGAGGCTGCGTTCCGTGAAGTGGCCGAGCGCACCGACGGCAGGCCGGTGGCCGATGATGCGCGCTACGTCGAAGCCCTCGCGCGGTGGCGAGGTGGAGACCGTGACGGCGCGGAGGAGGCGCTGCGAACGCTCGCCGCATCGGCGCCGACGCACGGCCCGCGCGTTTCCGGGAGGCTCCAGAACTTGGCGCCGCGCGACCTCGTGCGAGCGAGCGCCCGTCGCTACCGCCGGCTCCCCCTGGGAATGCCGTCGGAGCTGTTGCTCTCGATGCTGAGCGGCGATGCTCCGTCGCAGGCTCGCATCGCCCTCCGTCGTTTGGTCGCCGGCGGTGATCCTCCGTCCGTCGTGTTGCGGCGGTCGAGCGACGTGCAACGCGCGCACTCATCGTCATGGTCGTCGGCCGGCACGAGCGCACGCAGCGATGATGCCGCGTCTTCCGGCGCGCGTGTGACGACCAAGGGCACGTCCACGTGGCCGCTCGTGCTCGTCATGGTGGCACTGGCGGCGACCACGGTGTGGTGGTCCGTTCGGCGCAGGGCTCCACGGCGATGATCCGCGGCGTTCAGTCGACGACGGCGGCCTGCACCAGGTCGGAGAGCCGCTGGCAGCGGTCGAGATGGCGGCTCTCCTCGAGCAACCCGGCGGTCAGGCAGACGAAGGTCAGGTCGCGCTCGGGATCGACCCAGAACATGGCCGAGCCGGCCCCGAGGCCGCCGAAGGTGCGCGGCGAGGAGGTGAGGCCGAAGTAGCTCGGAAAGATGCCGTGCCCGCGCAGGAAGAAGCTGAGGCCGATGTTGGCGGGAAACGGCTCCCAGCCGCGCTGCTCGCAGGCGAAGGCGTAGAAGCCGTTCGGCCGGTCGCCGGTGTGATTGGTGACGGCGAGCTCGACCAGCGCCGGCGACAGCAGGCGCACGCCGTCGAGCTCGCCGCCGCGCCGGAGGGCCTCGGCGAAGCGGAAGAGGTCGGCGACGGTCGAGACGGCGCCGCCGGCCGGGATCTCGGCGTCCTCGGTCACCAGCTCGTTGAACGCCTCCAGCAGCTCGGGCTCGAAGACGCCGGGGCTGCGGTCGCGCACCACCACCGGCACCTTGCGGTCGGCGAGGTCGGCGCGGACCCCGAGCGCCGTGTCGCGCATCCCGAGCGGCTCGAGCACCTCGGTGGCCAAGATGTTGCGGAAGTGGCGGCGGCCGCCGGCGAGCCGCCGCACGACCTCGGCGAGAATCGCGTGGGCGGTGACCGCGCTGTAGTGGACGGTGACGCCGGGCAGGGCCTCGATCGGCTGCGCGCAGGCGGCGGCGACGTAGGCGTCGAGGTCGCCGAGCTGCTCGGTCGGGAGCGGCGGGATGCCGGCGGCGAGCCCGGCGGTGTGGGTCAGCAGCTGCGCCACCGTCACGCGCTGCTTCCCTTTGACTCCGAACTCCGGGATGACGTCGGCCACCGCGGTCGTCAGGGCCAGCTCGCCCCGATCGACGCGCGCGAGCACCGCCGCCGTCGTCAGCGTCTTGGTGATCGAGTAGACGAAGAAGACGTCGTCGGTGCGGGCCCGCCGGCGCGTGGCCCGTTCGGCGAAGCCCACGGCCTCGTGCAGCGCGACCTGACCGCGGCGCGCTACCAGCACGACGGCGCCGTCGTAGCGTTCGGCGCCGACGTCGGCGTCGATCGCCCGGGTCAGTCGCTGCAGCCGCTCGGGGTCGAAGCCGAGATCGGCGGGATCGATGGTACGCATCAGGAGAGCTCCTTGGTGACGGCGCGGCCCGCGGCGCGGCCGGCGACGTGGCCGGTCGACCACGCCCATTGGAAGTTGAAGCCGCCGATGCGTCCCTCGCAATCGAGCATCTCGCCGATCAGATGCAGGGCCGGTTCCACGCGGGACGCCATCGTACGGTAGTCGATCTCGCCGAGCGGCACGCCCCCGGCGGTCACCTCGGCATAGTTCCAACCCCGCGGCCGATCAACCGGGAGCGCCAGCGCCGTCAGCACGTGGACCAGTCGTCGGCGTCCATCGCGGGTCAGGCGGCCGATCGGCAGCGCGGGATCGAGGTCGGCGGCGTGGACGAAGGCCGCGGCGGCCCGCTCGGGCAGGTGCTCGCCGATCACGCGGCCGAGGGAAGCGCGCGGGCGCTCGCTCGCGATCCGAGTGAGCTCCCGCGTGACGGCGGCGAAGTCCTGGCCCGGAAAGAGGCCGAGACGGAGCTCCGGACCGCGGCCCTCCTCTGCCGCGATCACCCAGTGCCGGCTCGCATCCATGACCACGGGGCCGCTCACGCCGACGTGGGTCCAGAGTAGGCTGCCGTGGCGGCGGTCGACCAGCTTGCCGTCGGCAAAGGTGGCGAGCTCGGCCGGATGCGAGATGCCGGCGAGCTCCACCCAGGGCGTGCCGGCCGCGAGCACGAGGGGCACGAGCGCCTGGTAGGTCGGGGTGACGCCGTGACCGAGCCGGCGGACGATCTCCCAGCCGCCGCCGTCGCTGCCGCTCTTCGGCAGCGAGCGGCCGCCGGTCGCCATGATCACCCGGCGGGAGGCGAGCACGCCGTTCCCGTGGTGCACGGCGAGGGGCGTGGCGGGGTCGCCGGTGCGGACGAGGTCGTGAACGCGATGACCCGTCCAGAGGCCGACGCCGAGCGCGCGACAGCGATCGACGAGCGCCCGCACGACGGTCGCCGCCTTGTCGCCGACCGGAAAGAGCTTGCCGGTGTCCTCGCGCTTCAGCGCGACGCCGAGCGCGGCGAACCATGCGATCGTCGCCGGCACGCCGAAGGCCGCGAGGACGTTCCGCACCACGGGGCGACTGCCGTTGAAGTCGTCGGCGGCGACCTCGTGGTGGGTGACGTTGCAGCGGCCGCCGCCCGAGATCAGGATCTTGGCGCCGATCGAGCGCGCGCCCTCGAGCACGACGATGCGGGCCTGCGGCGCCGCTTCGGCGGCGAAGATCGCGGCCGCGAGGCCGGCGGCGCCGGCGCCGATGATCGCGACGTCGGCGCGGTCGGGGGCGTTCGCCACGCGCCTCTATGGCACGGGAGCGGACGGTTCGCAGCTCCTCCCGTTCCGCGCCGCGGCGCGCTATCAAGCAGCGTGGCGAAAGGGGCGTCCGGCGCCGGCCCGACCCGCGGCTTCTTCGACGCGTGGTCGCGCATCTACGATTTCCCGCTCGTCCAGCTCGCGACCTATCGCCCGGTCCACGACGCCGTCCTCCGCGCGCTCGCCACCGAGCGGTGCCGGCGGGTGCTCGACGTCGGCTGCGGCACGGGCCGTCTCGTCGAGCGCCTGGTCGACGCGGGAGGCCCCGACAGGGTCGTCGGCTGCGATTTCTCGGCGGGGATGCTGCGGGAGGCCGCGGCGCGCCTGCAAGGATCCGCCGGCGCGACGCTCGTCCAGGGCGACGCCACCCGGCTGCCGTTTCGCGACGGCGTCTTCGACGCCGCCGTGTCGACCGAGGCGTTTCATTGGTTTCCCGATCAGGCGGCGGCGCTCCGCGAGCTCCGCCGCGTCCTCCGTCCGGGCGGGCGTCTGCTGCTCGCGTTGGTGAGCCCGCCGTTCGAGATCGTCGCCGACGCCTTCGAGGTCGGCATGCGTCTCGTCGGGCAGCCGCTCTGGTGGACCACCCCGAGCCGCCTCCGCGCCCAGGTCGAGGCCGCGGGCCTTCGCGTCGAGCGCCAGCGCCGCGTCTTTCGCATCCCGGGCTTCCTGCTGCCGCCCACGCTCACCGAGGCGCGCCGGCCGCACTGAGCTCCACCGGCGACGAGTACGGGTTCGGGGAGGGCGGGCTCCGTGCTATGCGGACCCCATGAAGACCGCGCGGCGTCCGGCGACCTACGACGATCTTTGCCGAGTGCCCGAGCACATGGTCGCCGAGCTCATCGAGGGGGAGCTTTTCACGTCGCCACGGCCGGCGACGCCGCACGCGCGGGCCTCGTCGATGCTGTTGAGCGATCTCATCGGGGGCTTCGACGGCCCTCCGGGGGGTGACGACGCGGCGGCAGGCTGGTGGTTTCTGGTCGAGCCTGAGCTCCACTTCGGCGGAGACGTGCTCGTACCGGATCTCGCCGCCTGGCGGCGCGCTCGATTGCCCGTGATTCCCAACGCCGCGGCGATCGAGCTCGCGCCGGACTGGATCTGCGAGGTCGTCTCACCCAGCACCGCGCGCATCGATCGGGCCCGCAAGATGCGGCTCTACGCCCGTGAGGGCGTCGCCCATCTCTGGCTCCTCGACCCGATCGCCCGCACGCTCGAGATCTATCGCCTCGAGGATGGACGCTGGGTCGTCGCCGTCACGTACGGTGGCGACGACGCGATCCGCGCCGAGCCGTTCGACGCCGTGGCCCTGACGATGCGGAGGTGGTGGCTCGAGGGCTGAGGGTCTTCAGCCGACGCGTCCCGCCGCGAGATCCTCGGCGCGTTCGACCAGGGCGGCGCTCATGGCGGCGAAGCCCCTCCGGAGCCGTTCGCCGAGCACGAGCTCGACGACGGGGGCAAGCCAGCCCGTGAGCTCGAAGCTCGAGACGTAGCGGCTGCGCGCCGCGTCGAGCGCCGCGACCTCGTGGAAGCGCCGGCTCGCGAGGGCGCCGAGAGGAAGCGGCGGGACGCCGTAGCCGAGGCGTCGTCCGGGCACGTGCTCGAAGACCCGCTCGCGCTGCGGCTGCGTCAGCCACGGCAGGACGCGGACTCGCATCGCGATCGGCGACCCGGGCTCGAGGGTCGACGTGCACGCCACCACGAACGGGTTCCATTCGGGGTAGCGCGCGAGGTCGGTGATGACCGCCCAGACCGTCTCGGCCGGGGCCCGGACCTCCAGCGTCTGTCCGATCACGAGGGGCACGTGGCACCAAATGTCAAAAGAATGGCGTCGGTCGTCAAGTCCGGGGCCGTCGGGTCGCCTACATTGGGATCCACGAAACGGCCGCCGAACGACGGGGCAGGCCAAACAAAGGAGACGACCATGTCGACGATGGATCGCTACCCGGAACCCATGAAGGACGCCAAGTGGCACCGCCCCCAGAGCTTCGACACCACCTTCAGCTGGGAGTACGACGACGGCCGCGAGAAGCTACTCAACCTCTACCGCAAGGGGAAGAAGCTCCAGTGGGACGCCGCCGAGCGCATCGACTGGTCGCAGGACCTCGATCCCGAGAACCCCGAGGGTCTGCCCGACGAGATCATCCCGATCTTCGGCTCCGAGATCTGGCATCGGCTGACGCGCGCCGAGCGGACGCGTCTCCGCCATCACTTCCAGTCGTGGCAGCTGTCGCAGTTCCTGCACGGCGAGCAGGGCGCGCTCGTCTGCACGGCCAAGATCGTGCAGCAGGTCCCGTCGATCGACGCCAAGTTCTACGCCGCGACCCAGGTGGTCGACGAGGCGCGCCACGTCGAGGCCTACTCGCGGCTCCTCCACGACAAGTTCAACCTGGTGTACCCGATCAACCCGCACCTCCGCTCGCTCCTCGACGACACGCTCGGCGACTCGCGCTGGGACTTCACCTACCTCGGCATGCAGGTGCTGATCGAGGGCGTCGCGCTCGCCGCCTTCGGGCTCATCCGCGACCAGGCGACCAATCCGCTCGCCCAGTCGGTCACCGCCTACGTGATGCAGGACGAGGCGCGCCACGTCGCCTTCGGGCGGATCGCGCTCCGCGAGTACTACCCGCGAGCTCACCGAGAAGGAGCGCGACGAGCGCGAGGAGTTCGTGGTCGAGGGCTGCTACCTGCTCCGCGACCGCTTCCTCGCCGAGGAGGTGTGGGAGACGCTCGGCCTCCCGGTCGACGCCTGCATGCGCTACGTCGACACCTCCGAGATGATGAAGATCTACCGCACCAGCCTCTTCACCCGCATCGTCCCGACCATCAAGGAGATCGGCCTCTGGGGTCCGCGCATCCAGAAGGCCTACGCCGACATGGGGATCCTCGGCTTCGCCGACACCGACGTCGAGGCGCTCGGCCAGCACGACGAGGAGGTGGCACGCGACTTCGACCGCCGCCGCGCCGAGGTCCAGGAGGTGGCGGCGCTCGCCACGGGCACCGACTGACGCGCGTCAGGGCGGCGCGGCGCGAAGCAGACGCCGGCGTGCCGCCAGCGGCGTCTCGCCCGTCCAGCGCCGGAAGGCGCGATCGAAGGCGCTCAGCTCCGAGTAGCCGAGGAGGAACGCGATCTCGGTCAGGTCGGACGTGCCGTGGGCGAGGTAGCGGAGGGCGAGGTCGCGGCGCGTCTCGCCGACGAGCGTCTTGAAGACGATGCCGCGCTCGCCGAGGCGGCGCTGCAGGGTGCGGACGCTCAGCCCGAGCCGCTTGGCGATGGTCTGGATCGTCGGCGCGCCGTCGCAGACCGTCTCCGCGACGGCGCCCCGGACCGTGGCGAGCCAGTCGGTGTCGTCGCCCGCGGCGGCCAGGAGCTCCTCGAGGTGGCGCTCGACGATCGGCAGCAGGCCGCGGTCGGCGCCGAGTACGGGACGCGCGAGGTCGTCGGCCGCGAACGCCAGGGCCACCATGACGTCCTCCCCGAAGCGCAGGCTGGCACCGAGGGCGCGGACGTGCTCGCTGGTGTCGCTCGGCCGCGCGTGCCCGAAGCGCAACCGCCGGGGCTGCCACTCGGCGCCGACGAGGTGGCGCAGCAGCTTCACGCCGACGAGCGCCGCGCCCTCGGCGAGCTGGCGGCAGAGCTCGCGATCGGCGAGGCCGACGTCGTAGATCAGCTCGGCCTCGCCACCGGTCCGTTCGACGGCGATTCGGCCGTTGGTCATGTGGGCGCGCCCGTAGCGCTCGAAGTTCGCGAGCGCGGTGCCGACGGTCGGCGCGTTCAAGACCGCGTAGGAGAGCGTGCCGATCGCCGCGAAGTCGTAGCTGGCGCCGAGATGGAGCCCGAAGCTCGTGTCGCCGGTCTCGTGCGCCGCCGCCTCGAAGAGCCGTGCGATCCGCTCGGTCTCGACCATGCGGTCGACGTCGGCGAGATCGTCGGCCGTGAGGCCGGCGGTCGCGAGCGCGCGCTCCGGCGATCCGTTGGCCGCGGCGACCGCGGCGAGGACGCCCGCCGCGCTGCCGGCGCGCATCGTGTGGGTGGTCACGACTGCCGGCGCGGCCGCCGTGTCTTGGCGACGGACTTGACGACGGTCGCGAGCTTCGGCGCCGCGCGGAAGGCGGACGCATGCGGCCGCGTCGCCGCCGCGATCAGCGCCCGCACCTCGCGCCGGTCGAGGTCCTCGGCGGTCGCGAGCCGGATGCTGCGAATGCGGCTGCCGGAGCCCTGCAGGAGTCCCGCGGGATCGGCGAGTCCTTTGCCGTGCGCGAAGAAGAGCGTCACCCACTTCGGATAGCCGACGACCGAGACGAGACAATCCGACGTCCGCTCCGAGGTGCTGATCGCGAACACCAGTGCGTTGTAGTTGTCGTAGACCAGCTCGTAGCCGCGCGGGAAGAGCGCGCGGAGCTTCTTCCTGGCACGGCGCAGCTCGGCCGCGAGCGTGGGCTCGTACTCTGCGAGCAAGGACGCGACGGTGGTCTTGGTGAGATCCTCGGATCGTGACGGCTTTCGGGGCGGCATGAATGAAAACGCGATCTACTCGTTGGCATCGAGAAGATGGATTCCCCGACCGAGCTGTTCGCGGAAGTCTTCTGCAGCCCGGTCGAGTATTTGATAGCGATCCAGGATGTCTTGGACGTCTTTGGGCGCCTCGCTCCAGTCGAGCCGCACGCTCAGGATGGGCTTGCCGAGCTCGTTCGCCAGCCGGATCTCTTCTGCGGTCCACCTCGACCGAACGGATCGCCCGCTGAGAAACGCAAGCAGATAATGGGCTCTGCCGATGCGGCCGCGGAGATAGGAATGCCAATCAGAACCGGCGGGGATCTCTTCGTCCCACCAGAGATGCGATCCGAGATCGATGAGTTCCTGAAGTACGGGCATGACGCGGTCTTTGTCGTCGCGGGCGTACGACACGAAGGCGTATCGCTCATCTCCGGAATACGGAGGACGGAACCGCGGTGTTTGAGGAGTTGAGCCTCGGTCGGTCGTCCTCTCGTATTCCGCCAGGTACCTGGTTCGATGCCGGTCACCCGGCGGCTTCCACCCGATCTCGGGTCGGCCGGTCAGGGCTCTCGCGAGTTGCCGGTAGGCCTCGACCATCCCTTGATCGGAGCTGAGCGGCGGCAGTGCGCGCTGGTACGTGTACCAGGGGACCTCGGGCACGGCCGTGTGACTCCAGTTCTCCGAGACGATCGCCACGTCGTTCAATGCTCGAAACGCGACCAGAGCCGCTTCGCGCGCCCGTTCGAGAAGGTCTTTTTCGGCGTGTTGGACCCGCAACGGCAACGGGCTGATGCGAAGACTGCGGCCAGCGGCGCGCTCGACCAGCCCATGGACGATCGCCGCCGTAGCGCGCGCGTTTTCACGAGCCAGGGTGAAACAGGGAACGAGGGTGTCGGCATGAAGGATGACGGAGTCCCTCGCTTCAAAGCCTTGAGCGCAGTCGACCAGAACGTAGTCGTAGCATCGCTTGAACTCTTCGAAGAGCGCCGTGAGCAGGTGGGTGCCGTCGAGGCGATCGTAGAACTCTCCCCAGCTGAAATAGTGGGCCCGCACACCTCGCCGTGGCTCCCGTCCCGCGGAAACGAAATCCAGTGTGCCGCTGCCCAGAACACGTAGCTCGCTCGGGATCGCGCATTCGGTGGGCGAGAGCGCCGAGAATCGCCGTGGCAGCGTCGGGAGATCCATGGGGGACGTCCGCCGCGCGGCCGCCGCATATTCCCAGACGACATCGATCAGGCCGTCGCGCTCGAACACCTCGGTCGGCAGGAGGGGGGCGAAGTATTGCGCGATACTCGGCTTCGCGAAGTCTCCATCGATGGTCAACACCCGGTAGCCGTTGGCGGCGAGAATCAACGCGGTGCTCGAGAGCGCCATGGTCTGGCCGACGCCGGGCCGATCGCCGGCGAAGGCGACCACGCTGCCGTGTTGGTTCATCGTTCCTGCTACCGGTTTACTCCGCCGCCGGCTCCGGGAAGCGCTCGCGCAGCACCCGCTTCAGCATCTTGCCCGCCGGGTTGCGCGGAATCTCGTCGACGAAGCGGACCGCCTTCGGGCGCTTGTAGCCGGCGAGCTTGCCGCGGGTCCATTCGATGACCTCGGACTCGGTGAGCGAGGGGTCCTTCTTGACCACCACGGCGAGCGCGGTCTCGCCCCACTTGGCGCTCGCCTGCCCGACGACGGCGACCTCGCGCACCTTCGGATGCGCCAGGATCACGTTCTCGATCTCGGCCGGATAGACGTTCTCGCCGCCCGAGATGATCATGTCCTTCTTGCGGTCGGCGATGTAGACGAAGCCCTCGGCGTCCATGGTGGCGATGTCGCCGGTGTGGAGCCAGCCGTCGCGGATCGCCTCGGCGGTGGCGTCGGGCCGGTTCCAGTAGCCCTTCATGACGTGCCGGCCGCGCACCACCACCTCGCCGTTCGTGCCGGGGGGAACGTCGCGACCCTCGTCGTCGAGGACGCGTACGTCGGTGTGGAAGAAGGGCTTGCCGGTCGACCCCGCCTTCGCGATCGCGTCCTCGGGGCTGATCAGGCACGCCGGCCCGCAGCTCTCGGTGAGCCCGTACACCTGGTGCACCTCGATGCCGCGCTTGGCGTAGCTCTCGATGAGGGTCACCGGCACCGGCGCGGCGCCGCTCATGATCCAGCGCAGGCTCGAGCAGTCGTACGTCGCGAGGTCGGGGACCTGCAGCATGAAGTTCAGCATCGCCGGTACCGCCAGCAGCACGCTCACCTGCTCGCGGGCGATCGTCTCGTAGAGCCGCACCGGATCGAAGGCGCGCATCAGGATCGAGGTCATGCCGCGGTGGACGTTGCCGGTGAGCGGGGTGAGCGCGCCGACGTGGAAGAGCGGCAGCACGATGACGTAGCGGTCGCGGTAGCGCACGTCGGCGGTGAGGGCGACCGTGAAGCAGGCCCAGAGCGCCGAGGCGTGGGTGTGGACGACGCCCTTCGGCAGCCCCGTCGTGCCCGAGGTGTACATGATGTAGAGGTCGTCGTCGTCGGCGGCGCCGATCGCGGGCTCGGTGTCGGGGGAGTCGGCCTGGACCTCGTCGTAGGCGAGGGCCCCGGGCTCGTGGCCCTCGCTGGCGCCGACCTGGATCCAGTCGGACGCGACCACGCCGGTGCCGTTCAGCTCGCGCACGACCGCACGGAACTCCTCGTCGTAGACGACGACCGTCGCGCCGCTGTCGTTGAGAATGAACTGCAGCTCGCTCGCGACCAGCCGCCAGTTGAGCGGCACGACGATCGCCCCGATCTTGGCGACCGCGAAGAAGCTCTCGACGAACTCGACGCCGTTCATGAGGAGGAGCGCTACGCGATCGCCTGGCCGGACCCCGAGGCTGACGAGCCCGTTGGCGATGCGGTTGCAGCGCGCGTTCACTCCGGGAAAGGTGAAACGACGTTCGCGCTCGACCTCGACGATGCCGTCCATGTGGGGACTCAACGCGGCGCGCTTCGCGAGGAGGAGCCCGATGTTGTTCCGCATGGCGGCTGCCTAGCAGAAAGCCTCGGCATCGCGGAAGCGAGATCGCGAGTTGCTTGGCATGCTGCGCGGCGCGTATGCTGCTCACGATGCGTGACCGCGGCCGCGGCGCGCGTTCCCCCCTCCAGGAGTCCCCCCGATGATCCGAGCCGTCGCCGTCGCCGCCCTCCTTGCACTCTCGCTCCCTGCCGTCCCCGCGTGGGCGAAATCCGTTCCCGTGTATCCGGGGCCCGGCACGCCGCTGCAGGACGCGATCGACGCCGCCGCGCCCGGTGACACCCTGAAGCTGCAGGAGGGGACGTTCGCGGAATCGATCCTGATCGAGAAGCCGCTCCGGCTCATGGGCAAGAAGGCCGTGATCGACGCCGGCTGCGCGGTCGAGGCCGCCGTTGCGATCGCCGCCGACGCCGTGACCGTGCGAGGCCTCGTCGTGAAGGGCGGCAACTTCTACACCATCGACACCACCAGCCGTGATCGCATCGTGATCGATCGCGTGACCGTGGTGCCGAGCTGCGTCGGCGTCGAGTACGGCATCAACGTCTTCCAGGCCACCAACATGCGGATCCGCAACAACCGCATCGAGGACGCCGCGGGCTACGGCGACGCCGGCATCTACGTCGGCGGCACGCCGGCCGACGCCGACGTCAGGGTCGAGCGCAACGTGCTCTCCGGCGCCAATGGTCGCGGCATCATCGTCGAGGATTCGCTCGACAATCCCGGCCGGCCGGTCGCCGTCCGCGTCCGCAAGAACGTGATCACCGGCGCCGGGATCGGCATCTACGTGTTCGGCTCGACCGGCGCCGAGATCCTGAGCAACGTGATCACGGGCGGCTCCGCCGCCGGCATTCTGCTGACCGTCAACTCGATCGGCAACCAGCTCGTCGGCAATCGACTCTCGGGCAACGACCCCGACGTGCTGGACGCCGGCACGAGCAACTGCTGGCGCCACAACCGCTACACGACCGGCAGCGTTCCCGAGTGCTGACGGCGGCTCGCCGCCGTCCCACGCCCCCGCGGTTGACTGTGCGCGCGCGCGTCGCGTAGTCTCGCGCGCCATGCTTTCGAGCCCCCCGCTCCGCGTCGGCTCGCGTCGGCTCGACTGCCTCCCAGCGCCCCAAGCGTGGTCGCGAGCGCGCCGGTCGTGACGCGCGGGGCATCGGCCCTCGGCGCCGGCTGCCCCCCCGGGGCAGAGCAATGAAGATCGCGGTTCCCAAGGAGACCCGGCCGGGCGAGCGCCGCGTCGCCCTGGTGCCCGAGTCCTGCAAGAAGCTGGTGCAGGCGGGCTATGCGGTCGCCGTCGAGGCCGGGGCGGGCCTGGCGGCGCACTACCGCGACGACGCCTACGTGCAGGCGGGAGCGACGATCGACCCGGATCCGGCGACGCTGCTCGGGTCGGCGGACTTCGTCTGCAAGGTGAACGCCCCGGCGACCAACTTCGCGAGCGGCCGGAACGAGATCACCTGGATGAAGCCGGGCGCGGTGCTCCTCGGCTCGCTCATGCCGCTCCGCAACCTCGACGTCGCCGAGGCGCTGGCCGAGCGCAAGATCACCTCCTTCTCGACCGACGCCATCCCGCGCACCACCCGCGCCCAGGCGATGGACACGCTCTCCTCGATGGCGAGCATCGCCGGCTACAAGGGTGTGCTGCTCGCCGCCGACTCGCTCAACAAGTACTTCCCGATGCTCACCACCGCGGCCGGGATGGTCTTCCCGGCCAAGGTGTTCGTGATCGGTGCCGCGGTCGCCGGGCTGCAGGCGATCGCGACCGCGCGCCGGCTCGGCGCCAACGTCTTCGCGACCGACGTCCGCCCCGAGGTGAAGGAGCAGATCGAGAGCGTCGGGGCCAAGTACGTCGGCATCGAGCTCAAGCAGGAGGCCGCCGCCGGCGGCGGCTACGCCAAGGAGCTCAGCGAGGAGGACAAGCTCCGCCAGCGCGAGCTGCTCGCCGACCAGTGCGCGGTCGCCGACGTCGTGATCACGACCGCGCTGATCGGCGGCGTCTTCGCGCCGCGTCTGGTCACGGCCGAGATCGTGCGGCGCATGCAGCCCGGGGCGGTGCTGGTGGACCTGGCGGCCGACGGCGGCGGCAACTGCGAGCTGTCGCGCCCCGGCGAGACGGTGGTCGAGAACGGCGTCACCATCCTGGCGCCGCTGAACCTCGCCGCGACGATGCCGACGCACGCGAGCCTGCTCTTCTCGCGCAACCTGACCGCCTTCGTGCTGGCCTTCACCAAGGACAAGGCGTTCGTGCTGGACCAGGCCGACGACATTCAGCAGGGCGCGCTCATCACCCACGACGGCGCGATCGTGAGCATGCGCACACGCGACGCGATCCAGGCCAAAGGGAAGGCATCGTGATGGAGCCTCACGTCGCGCCGGCGCTCGACCTGCCGTCGATGCTGTTCGTGTTCATGCTGTCGACCTTCATCGGGGTCGGCGTCATCCGGCGGGTGTCGCGGCTCCTGCACACCCCGCTCATGTCGCTCACCAACGCGATCTCCGCCATCGCCGTGGTCGGGGCGATCCTGGTCGCCGGCAACGACTACCCGACCCACATCCGCTTCCTCGGCGCGGTCGCGCTCTTCGCCTCGATGACCAACATCGTGAGCGGCTTCCTCATCACCAATCGCATGCTCAAGATGTTCAAGACCCGCGACGGCGACAAGGCGGCGCCCAAGTGATCCACACCTTGGTGCAGCTCGCGTACCTGGTCGCGACCGCGCTCTTCATCTTCTCGCTCCACTGGATGAGCGACCCGAAGACGGCGCGGAACGGCGTGCGCGCCGGCGTCGCCGGCATGGTGATCGCCGTGCTCGCGACCTGGGCCCAGCCCGAGATCGTCCATCACGCCTGGATCGTCGTCGCGATCGTGCTCGGCTTCGCGGTCGGCTGGCCGCTCTCGCGGGTGTCGCTGACGGCGGTGCCGCAGCGGACCGCGCTCTCGCATGCCTTCGGCGGCCTCGCCGCGGGCCTGGTCGGGACGGCCAAGTACTACCTCTGGCTCCAGGAAGGCCCGGAGAACCTCACCACCTTCCGCATGGTCGCGATCATCCTCGAGATCGTGCTCGGCTACCTCACCTTCACCGGCAGCCTGATGGCCGCCGGCAAGCTGCAGGAGATCAAGTGGATCCCGCAGCGCCCGGTGACGTATCCCGGCCAGAACTACGTCAACCTCGGTCTCCTCATGGTGGCGCTCGCCGTCGGTGCCTTCCTGGTGGTGAACCCGACGGCGCCGATCGCCGGCAGCCTCTTCCCGGTCGTGATCGTGCTGTCGTTGGTGTTCGGGGTGCTGCTCATCATCCCGATCGGCGGCGCCGACATGCCGACCGTGATCTCCATCCTGAACTCGTACGCCGGCCTCTCGGCGGTCGCGATGGGCTTCGTCCTCGACAACAAGCTCCTGATCACGGCCGGCGCGCTCGACGGCTCGAGCGGCCTCATCCTCTCCATCATCATGTGCCGGGCGATGAACCGCTCGTTCACCAACGTGCTGTTCGGCGCCTTCGGGCAGGTGCAGGCGGTCACGGCCAAGGGCGAGGAGAAGACCTACAAGGCGGAGACCGTCGAGGGCGCGGCGCAGATCCTCGAGCAGGCGAGCCTGGTGGTGATCATCCCGGGCTACGGGATGGCGGTGGCGCAGGCGCAGCACAAGGTGCGCGAGGTCTACGACGCGCTCCGCCACAAGGGCATCACGGTCAAGTTCGCGATTCACCCGGTCGCCGGCCGCATGCCGGGTCATATGAACGTGCTGCTCGCCGAGGCCGAGATCCCCTACACCGACCTGGTCGAGATGGACGACATCAACCCCGAGATGCCCCAGTGCGACGTCGCGCTGGTGATCGGCGCCAACGACGTGGTGAATCCCGCCGCCGCCACCGACAAGGCGAGTCCGATCTACGGCATGCCGACGATCGAGGCGATCAAGGCGCGGACGGTGTTCGCGATCAAGCGCAGCAAGAACCCGGGCTTCGCCGGCATCGACAACGAGCTCTACTTCGGCGAGCACACCTGGATGCTGTTCGGGGATGCGAAGGCCGTCGTCGGCGAGCTCGCGAAGCAGCTCTCCGGCGGCTCGGGCATGCACTGACGATCCGCTCGGCCTGCCGCGATCCTCTCCGTTCGTCCACCGTCCGGGACACGGATCGGCAGGTTCACGCCAAGGCGAGCGCCGTTCGCAAGCCCTCGTCGACCCGCTCGAGCGCCGCACGCGTGAGCTCGCCGATGCGAGCCACCAATTTCTCGCGATCGAGCGTGGTGACCTGATGGCAGAGGACGATGCTCTCCTGACGGAGTCCGGCCATGCCTTTGGGCAGCGCGATCGCCGTCGGTCCGCGGCGGCGCTGCCCAGGTGATGTGGAGAGCGGCGCCACGATGACCGAGCGCCAGGCCTCGACCCGGTTGAAACCGTCGTTGGAGACGACGACGACCGGCCGCCGGCCGCGCTGCTCGGATCCCGAACGCGGCGCGAGCTCGGCCCAGAAGACGTCCCCGCGTCTCATCTTTTGCGGCGCTTCCCGACGAGGTGATCGACGCCCGCGCGCTCGAGCGCGGGATCGAGATCGGCGGCGCTCCCCGCGACCTCGGTCGCGTACTCGGCGATGCGATCGCTGATCTGTTCGCGCTCGCGCTCGCGGATCCACGCTTCGATGGCCTCACGGGCCAGCGTGGTTGCCGGTCGGCCGGAGCGCGTCGCTTCGGCGCGCAAGCGCTGATGGAGAGCGCCGGGAAGGGGGACGTGCAGGTTGCGAGGGGACATTTTCGGCATGCCATGAGCGATGCCACGCTAGAATGGCAATATCAATGGCTTCTCGTATCCGACTGGTGGCCGCCGGCTGAGCGTCCGGTCGCCGCTGCTGCAATCATCGCGCATTCAGGATGGGGCTGCGCGATTCCAGCACCCGCACCCGTTCGACCACCGGCGGGTGCGAGTGGTGCAGCGCGACGTACCACGGGTGCGGGGTCAGGTTGGCGAGCGTGTCGGCCGCGAGGCGCCGCAGGCCGCCGGCGAGATCGCGGCCGCTCCCGACGGCCTCGGCGGCGAAGCGGTCGGCGGCGTACTCGTGGCGGCGCGACAGCGCGTTCAGGGCGAGCGACAGCGGCAGGTCGATCGGCGTCATCAGGATCCCGAACACCACCAGCCCGGCGTGCACCGACGGCTGCTCGATCCCGAAGGCGGCGAACAGCGACGGCGTGCGCAGCACGAGCGACAGCAGGAAGAACAGCACGCCGGTGTGGGCCACGGCGAGCGCCAACCCCCACTGCACGTGCCGGCGTTTGTAGTGTCCGATCTCGTGCGCGACCACCGCCAGCACCTCCCCCGGCGCGAGCGTCGCGAGCAGCGTGTCGAAGAGCGCGATCCGTTTGCGCGACCCGAAGCCGGTGAAGAACGCGTTCGCCTTGCTCGAGCGCTTCGAGCCGTCGATCACCCACACGCCGGCGAGCGGGAAGCCGAGGCGCTCGGCCAGTCCCAGCAACGCCTCCCGGAGCGCGCCGTCCGGCAGGCTCGTGAAGCGGTTGAAGAGGGGCATGATCCAGGTGGGCGCGACGTACTGCACGCCGACCGTCCACGCGCTCACGAGCGCCCAGCACCAGAGCCACGCCAGCGGTCCGGCCGAGCCGAGCAGCCAGAGGATGCCGGCCAGCAACGGTCCACCGAGCACGACCGCGAGGCCGACGCCGGTCGCGACGTCGGTCCAGAACGTCCGCGGCGTGGCGCGATTGAAGCCGTACTTCTCCTCGACGACGAAGGTCGAGTACCAGGCGAACGGCAGCCGGACGATCCCCTGGCCGAGCAGCAACGCGGCGACGAACGCGAGGCCGGTCGGCACCTCCGGCCACGCGAGCGCACGCGTCCAGCGGTCGACCAGGCCGAAGCCGCCGCCCAGCCAGAACGCCAGCAGCAGCGCCAGGCGGAGACCCGACGCGATCCACCCGAACCGCGTCCGCTCGCGGGTGTAGGCCTGAGCGCGCCGGTAGCGATCGGCGTCGTAGAGATCGCGGAAGTCGCCCGGCGCCTCGGGTCGGAGCGCGCGCAGATTGAGCAGGTCGGCGACGACGTGGATCGCGAAGTCGATCACCAGCGCCGCGATCAGGACCATCCGCCAGGAGAGCATGAGCGCGGGAGTAAGACATCGGCGTCGGGTTCCGGCAAGTGGCCCGCCGGGCACGTACCCTGGCGCTGGCATGGCACCTGACGTGTCGCTCTGGTCGGGCGGGCGCGCGGAATCGTGCTACTCGCCGGCGCGGCCCCGCGCCAGAATGCCGGAGCGATGCTCGAGCCCGATCTCGTCCTGCAGGGTCGCTACCGCATCGTCGAGGCCCTCGGCCGCGGCGGCATGGGCGCGGTGTACCTGGCGACCGATCAGACCTTCGGCAGCACGGTCGCGATCAAGCAGACGCTCTGCGACGGCGCCGACCTCGAGAAGGCCTTCCAGCGCGAGGCGCGCCTCTTGAACGGGCTCCGTCACGCGGCGCTGCCGGTCGTCATCGATTATTTCACGGAGGCGCGCGGGCAGTTCCTGGTGATGCAGTACATCCCGGGTGACGACTTCGGCGTGCTGCTCGAGCAGCGCCGGGAGCCTTTTCCCGCGGCGCAGGTGGCGGAGTGGGCCGACCAGCTGCTGGCGGCGCTCCAGTACCTCCACGAGCACGACCCGCAGGTGATCCACCGCGACATCAAGCCGCGGAACATGAAGCTGACCCCGAGCGGCGAGGTCGTGCTGCTCGACTTCGGGCTCTCGAAGAGCACGCCCGTCGAGTCGCAGGTCGCGGGGACGAGCGTGAGCGTGCTCGGCTACACGCCGCACTACGCGCCCTTCGAGCAGATCCAGGGGCAGGGGACCGATCCGCGGAGCGACCTCTTCGCGCTCGCGGCGACGCTGTACCATCTGCTCACCGCCACCTTGCCGCCGGATGCGATGATCCGCGGGCTGGCGACGATGAACGGCCAGGCGGATCCGCTGCAGCCGGCGCACGTCGTGAATCCGGCGGTGCCGGTCGCGATCGGCACGGTGGTGCACCAGGCGATGGCGATGGGACGCGGCCAGCGCCCCGAGTCGGCGGCGGCGATGCGTGCCGCGCTGCGGGCGGCGCGTGCGGCCGGTGCGGAGGCAGCGCCGCTTGCGGTTCCGCCGGCGGCAGTCGCCGCGACGGTGGCGCCCTCCTACGCCCGCCAGGCGTTCGTCGCCGACGCGGCGCCGGGTGCCGCGCGCGGGCTCGAACCGCCGCGAGCGACGCGCCGCTGGGCCGGCGTCGCGGCGGTCGCCGCGCTGGTCGCGGTCGTCGGCCTCACGCTGGCGCGGCCGGGCCGCGAGGCGGCACGGCCGCCGGAGACACCCACCGCCGCCGAGGCGAGCGTCGAGACCCAGGCGGAGAACACCGTTCCGCCCGCCGAGCGCACCTTCGCGTTCGAGTCCGTCCGCCTCGCGTCCGACGGCACGACCGCGCTCCGCGACGCCCGTCAGGCCCGCTCGTATGCGGAGGATCTCGGCGGCGGCGTCGCGATCGAGATGGTGGCGATCCCGGCCGGCACGTTCACGATGGGAAGCACGAACGCCGACTACCCAGACGAGGCGCCCCAGCACGAGGTGACGCTCGCCGGCTTCTATCTCAGTCGCTACGAGGTCACCCAGGCACAATGGCGGGCCGTCGCGACCAGCCTCCCCAAGGTGTCGCGGAAGCTCGATCCCGATCCGTCGGCCACGAAGGGCGACGACCTGCCGGTCGAGTCGGTGTCGTGGGAGGACGCGATGGAGTTCTGCGAGCGCCTGTCGCGGAAGACCCGCCACATCTACCACCTGCCGAGCGAGGCCGAGTGGGAGTACGCGGCGCGCGCCGGCACCACCACCGCGTTCGCGTTCGGCGACGCGCTGGCGCCCACCCTCGCCAGCTACGACGCCAGCGTGCCGTTCGGAAAGGGCCCGCGCGGCACGGCGCCGAGCAAGCCGTCGCCCGTCGGGAGCTTCGGGGTCGCCAACGCCTTCGGGGTCGCCGACATGCACGGCAACGTCGCCGAGTGGTGCCTCGGCGAGTACCACCCGAGCTACGAGGGGGCGCCGACCGACGGACGGCCGTGGATGACCGGCGGCGACACCGATCGGCACGTGCTCCGCGGCGGCTCCTGGCGCGATCTCGCCGTCGATTGTCGCTCCGCCAACCGTTACAGCTACCCGCGCGAGGGTCGGCAGGGCACGATCGGCTTCCGCCTCGCGATGTCGATGGGGGCGGAGCCGGCACCGGCGCGCGTCGTTGACGCCCCGTCGGCCCGGCCTGTGGCGCAGCCGCCCGCCGCCGTCGCGGGCGAACCGCGCGCAGCGATGGATTCGCTGGTTCCGTCGGTCGCCCAGGCTCCCACGATCGCGAGCGGCTCACGCGCGCCGCTCGGACCCGGACCCGCCGGCGATCGCGGCAGACAACGCTGGACCGATCGGCCGGCGGCGGCGCGCGTACTCCGCCGCGGTCAGCCACGCCGCGACTGACCGGGCGACCCCGCGCCGATTCGGTTCACGGCAAGCCCTCCGGCGAAAAGCGCGCGCGAGCGCGGTTGACGGTCGTTCACCGGTTGTGTCACGACCGGGGCCCCGCGCGATGTGCCGACATCACGCGCCACCGACACCAAGCGTCCGGAGGGCCACCATGAGAGACCGCCGTTCGATCCGATCCCGGGCCGCAATCGCCATCCTGGCGAGTGCCGGCGTACTCGCGGCCGTCGGCCAGGGTCGCGCGCTGCACATGGTGAGCGCGCCGTTTACGCAGGTCTCACAGCAGACGTCCGGCACCGTCGGTCGGAGCTCCTCGACGCTGGAGCGCTATTGGGCGTTCGAGGCGAGCGGCGATTCTCTCGGCAACGGCAATCACTTGCGCAACCTCTTTTTGTACGATCACACGCTGCGCGTCCTCGGCGGGACCCTCGGGGTCACGCAGATCACCTGCGGCGACTTCGATCCCTCCAATCCCTCACTCGTGAAGCTCGACAACCGGATGGCATTCGAGGCCGACGGTGGCCTCTGCGCCGACCCCCGCCACAACTGCGATTCGCTCGCGACCCCGACGGTGGGTCGTCAGATCTTCGTGTGGAGCGGCGAGACCGGACAGATTGAGCAGGTGACGAACTGCCCCGGCAATTGCACACGTCCGAGCCTCTCCGCCAACGGCCGGATGATCGTGTTCGAATCCGACGTCACGCTCATTGGACCGCTCGGTGTGCCGCTTCCCAAGCCCGATCTCTACCAGGTCGATCTGAAACGGATGGACCAGAGCTCGTGCCGTCAGGTTCCCTGTGGCGGCTCGGCGCCGACCGCGGCGCTGCGACGGCTGACGTTCTCGGGCGGCAGCCGCGCCGTCCAGAGCAGCAACGGGGCCATCGTCGTCTTCCAGTCCGACGGCGACCCGGTGAACAACGGCGCGTCTCCTGGCATCGACCATGTCTATCTATTGACCATGCCGCGCGATCCCTTCGTCCCGATCACGAGCGGTCTTCTGCGCCAGGTCTCGACGGCGTCGTATCCCGCCCGCAATCCGACCACCAAGCCGAATGGAAAGCTGATCGCCTTCGAGCAGGACATGCCCTACGGCGGCACCGGGCCGGTGGTGACGCAGATCGTGCTGGCGAAGTTCAATCCGAAGAAGGGCGCGCTCCCCACGCAGATCACGAATGGTGCGCAGAACAGCTTTCACCCGTCGCTCTCCTCGAACGGTCGCAATCTGACCTTCGTGTCGGCCGGCGACCTCCTCGGGTTCGGCTATCCGGGGAACCACATCTATCACTACACAGTCGGGAAGGGGACGCTCCGGCAGCTGACGGCCGGCTTCAACGGCGCGGACTTCCCGCAAGCGACGAAAGGTCCCTTCGTCGGCTTCGGCTCGGCCGACGATTTGCTGGGGAACGGGAACACGACGCAGCAGTACTGGATCGCCAATACCTACCGGCAAGGTCCGGGCGGCATCCCCGTGCCGATGCCGACGCCGACGCCTCGTCCGAGCACGACACCGACGCCGACCGTCACGCCGTTCGCCGGGATCCCGGCTGACATCGTCTTGGAATTGGTCGCCGACGAGGCGGCCGACAACGGCGACAACACGGTCACGACCGTGCTCGCGGTGACCGTGAGCGACGCGGTCGGCAACACCGTCCCCGACGGGACGCTCGTCGAGCTCACGGTTGGTTTCCCGACGGGCGGCACCGTGGTCAGCGACGGTCACGTCAATGCCGATCCCGACTGCGACGTCAGCCGCTTCGAGCAGAAAACCGGCCACACGATCATCAATCGGACGAGCGTCGCGCACGTCTGCCTGACGTATCCCGCCGGCCTCGTCGGCTCGAGTCGAACCATCCGGGCCACGGCCGGGCCGATGGGCTGCGTCGGCGGCGCGACGCCGTTCGCGGCATGTGCGAGCGTCGCCGAATGCGGTTCGGCGTTCTCGTGCTCGAATGACCCCGATACCCGCTGCGATCCTTTCGCATACGGGAACGACGAGTGCGCGCCTGGGGGCGTCTGCGAGGAGCATCCGGCGACCGCGTGTGAGCACTCGGCGGTCGTCGAGGAGTCCGTGACGCTGCCGCCTGCCCACGACGACTGCGAGGTCAACGGCCAGCCGTGCAGCGACTTCAATCCCTGCACGGTCGGCGACGTGTGCACCGGCGGGCTTCCCGATCGCGCCTGCGTCGGCGGTTCCAACCCTGGGGTGCCCTGCACGTCCTCCGTGCAGTGCCCCGACCTGAACGCGTGTGTCGGGGGTACGAACGCGGGCGGTCTCTGCGGCGTCGCGAGCGAGTGTCCCGGCGGCTCGTGTGTGGTCGAGAGTGCGAGCGGCGGGTGCCGGCTCACGACACCGCCGACCTGTCAGCCCGCAACCACGACCAGCTGTCCCGACGACGGCAACGCCTGCACGGTCGACGTCTGCAACTACTTCACCGGCGCATGCGGAATCCCGCCGGAGTGTCCCGACGACCACGATCCCTGCAGCGACGACGTGTGCAATCCCGTGGACGGGACGTGTGGCGTGACCAACACCGCGGCGTGCGAGGATGGCAATCCGTGCACGACCCCGGACGTGTGCAGCGCCGGCAGCTGCGAACCCGGTCCCGTGATCACCTGCGCCGACGACGGTAATGGCTGCACGATCGACGAGTGCAATCCGATGAACGGGGAGTGCGGCATTCGTTTCGATCCCTGCACGTGCTCCGGACCGTGAGGATGCCACTTCTGAAACAGGCCCAAGAGTCGGACCTCCGCGTGCGACACTACAGTCCTCTAGGTTCTCCGCGCGCGGAGCGCGCGGCCGAGCGAGATCCCCTTTTTGAGCTAGCATTGAAGGAACGCTGCACCATGTCTCGCAGCCGCGCGACGATGGGCGCGATTGCGAGGCCGAGGGCGGCGACCTCGCCTTCGGCGACGGCATCGAGAGTGCGCTCGAGGGTGAAGAGCAAGATGGTGTCGTCGGCGCGGCGCCCGCGGGCACTCGGCCCGCTGCGATCGTCCCCGCCACGCAGCGTGGAGAGGGTATCGAGCTGGCGGCGGCGCTGGGCGCGGTGAAAGGCGCGCGCCACCGGGTCCGTCGCGACCAAGGCCCGTAGGCTCGCGCGGAGGCCGCGCCAGCGGCGATGGTGGGCCAGCACGAGGTCGACGATGCGTGCGGCGCGTTCGGTGGGTGTGGAGGCCTGCCGGAGCGCGGTGCCGATCGCCTGCCACTCGGTGCCGACCCAGGCCTCGTAGGCGGCCAGCAGGATCGCCCGCTTGTCGGGGAAGTGTTTGTAGAAGGTGGCGGGGGCGTAGCCCGCCGCCCGCGCCAGGCGGTTGGAATCGGTGCCGTGGTAGCCGTCGCGGTTGAAGACCTCGGCGGCGGCGGCGACGAGGCGGTCACGGGTCTCGGCGGGCAGGCCGCGGCGAGGGCGGGCGACGCGACGCGACGGGCGCCGAGGGGGGATCGGCAGATCGCGTACGGGGGCTTCCATGAGCGTAGTGATATTAGTATCACTAGCGCATGTCCACTTCATCGAACGCCGTCCGAGTCGCGTCCGCTCCCGTCGCGGTCGCCCGTCCTACGCTCCTGCGCCACGCCGTCGGCGCCTCCGAAGCGCGCCGCTTCGTCACCGTCGACGGGGTGCGCCTCGCCTACGACGACGTCGGCGCCGGGCCGGCGGTGGTGTGCCTGCACGCGATCGGGCACGGGGCCGACGACTTCGCGCGCCTCGGCCGGCGCCTCGGCGACCGCCACCGCGTGCTGGCCCTCGACTGGCCGGGGCAGGGCTGGTCCGACCCCGATCGGGAGCCGCCGACCTCGCGGCGCTACGCCGCGCTGCTCGCCGGCTTCCTCGCCGCCGTCGACGCCGGGCCGGTCGTCCTGATCGGCAACTCGATCGGCGGCGGCGTCGCGATCCGTCACGCCGCCGCCGATCCCGCGCGCGTCCGCGGCCTGGTGCTCGCCAACTGCTCGGGGCTCGATGCCTTCGACGTCGTGACGCGCGTCGCGTGCGGCGCGATGGCGCGCTTCTTCCGCGCCGGCGTGCGCCACGCGCGCTGGTACCCGCGGGCCTTCGCGGCCTACTACCGCATGGTGCTGCCGTTGCCGGCGGCGGCGGCACAGCGGGCGCGGATCGTCGCCGCCGCCGACGAGATCGCGCCGGTCCTCGCGGCCGCCTGGCAGCGCTTCGCCGACCCGGACGCCGACCTCCGGCCGCTCGCGCCGACGATCGCCTGCCCGGTGCTCTTCACCTGGGCGACGCGCGACCGCTTCATCCAGCTCCGCCGCAATCTGCCCGCGATCCGGCGCTTCAAGCAGGCGCGCGTCGTCGAGCTCGACGCGGGCCATGCGCCGCAGCTGGAGACCCCCGAGGCGTTCGAGAGCGAGGTGGCCGCTTTTATCGCCGCTCTCCCGTGACCGAGCCGGGCGCATGGTGTATCCGTGACCCGTGTTGCTCCGCGGGTCCTGTCAGTGTGGGAAGGTCGCGTTTCGGGTCCGCTCCGAGACGCCCTATCCCTTCATGTACTGCTACTGCTCGATCTGCCGGAAGACGACGGGGGCGCTCACCAGCAACGTGATGGGGGAGCGGGCGACGCTCACCGTCAGCGGTAAGCGTCATCTGCGCCTGCATCACGCCGTCATGCGCCGGCCCGGCAAGCGGGCGGTCCGGAGCGAGGGCGAGCGCTGGTTCTGCGGACTCTGCGGCACCCACCTCTACGTGCTCGACGCGCGCTGGCCCGAGGGGGTGTGGCCGAACGCGGCCGCCCTCGACACGCCGCTCCCGCCGCCGCCGTCGCAGGTGCACCTCATGCTGCGCTACAAGCCGGAGTGGGTGCCGGTGCCCGGGCGCGGGCCGCGCTTTCCCGAGTATCCGGAGCTCTCGATCGCCGACTGGCATGCGCGCCACCATCTCTCCGGCGCGACCGCGCGGCGCGACCTCGGACGAGGCTCGCGGCGCCGGCGCAGCAAGGGCGCGGCCGCGTGAGCGTCATCGCGGGTGCCGATCGCACCGATCTCCGCTACGCCAAGGGTCTCCTCGAGCGCACCAGCCTCGCGATCCGGATCAGCAATCTGGTCGGCATCCCGATCGAGCGCAGCATCGAGCTCCTGCCGAAGCGCGCCTCGACCATGCTGACCAACGCCACGCGGCGCGCGCTCTCGACGGCGCTGCGCTTCGCGCTCGCCACCCTCGACGACCGGCCCGGCGAGCCCTCGACCGACGGCGCCCACAAGGCGCTCGTCGCCGCGACCGGGGCCGTCGGCGGCCTCTTCGGCATGCCGGCGATCGCGATCGAGCTGCCGGTCTCCACCACCATCATGCTGCGCTCGATCGCCGACGTCGCGCGCAGCGAGGGCGAGCACATCACCACCCCCGAGACCCGGCTCGCCTGCCTCGAGGTCTTCGCCCTCGGGGGCCGCACCAAGGGCGACGACGCGGCCGAGTCGGCGTACTTCGCCATCCGGGTGGCCTTGGCGCGCGCCCTCACCGAGGCCGCCGAGTTCCTGGCCCAACGCGGCATGGCGCAGGAGGGCGCGCCCGCCGTCCTGCGCTTCATCGTGCAGGTGGCCGCGCGCTACGGCCTGGTGGTCTCCGAGAAGACCGCGGCCCAGGCGCTGCCGCTGCTCGGCGCCGTCGGCGGCGCCGCCCTGAACACGCTCTTCATGGACCATTTCCAGGACGTCGCCCGCGGGCACTTCATCGTCCGCCGTCTCGAGCGCGCCTACGATCGCGAGATCGTGCGGCGCACCTACGCGGAGCTGTGAGCGCGATGGCGGCCGATCCGATCGCGCGCTTCCGCCGCTGGTTCGCCGAGGCCGAGCGCGCGCGGGTGCCGATGCCCGAGGCGATCGCGCTCGCGACCGCCGATCGGCGCGGCCGGCCGTCGGTCCGCTTCGTGCTCCTGAAGCACGTCGACACCCGCGGCTTCGTCTTCTTCACCGACGGGCGGAGCCGGAAGGGCCGCGAGCTCGCCGTCAATCCCGAGGCGGCGCTCGCCTGCTATTGGGACCCGCTCGGGAAGCAGGTGCGGGTCGAGGGCCGCGTGGCCGCCGTGACGGCCGCCGAGGCGGACGAGTACTGGCGGACGCGGCCGCGCGAGAGCCGGCTGGCGGCGAGCTCCTCGCACCAGAGTGCCGTGCTCGCGAGCCGCGCCGAGCTCCTGGCGCGCTGGCGGGCGACGGGGCGGCGCCACCCCGGTGAGGACGTGCCGCGGCCGCCGGCGTGGACGGGCTACCGGATCGTGCCGCGCGCCATCGAGTTCTGGACGCGCGGCGATTTCCGCCTCCACCATCGCGAGCGCTTCGAGCGCCGCGGCGGCGTGTGGACGGCGCGGCTGTTGCAGCCATGACCGCCGCCGACCTCGCCGCGCTCACGGCCGAGCTCGCGCCCGCCGAGCTCCACGTGCTCGCGCGCCCGGATCTCGGGCTCACGGCGTTCATCGCGCTCGACGACCTCCGCCTCGGTCCGGCGTGCGGCGGCATCCGCTGGCGCGCCTATCCGACCCCCGCCGACGGCGTGCGCGACGTGCTCCGCCTGGCGCGCGCGATGACCCACAAGAATTCCTTCGCCGAGCTCGGCTTCGGCGGCGGCAAGAGCGTCGTGCTCCGCGATCCCGCCATGGACCCGGAGGCGGCCTTTCCGCTGCTCGGCGAGGTGATCGAGTCGCTCGGGGGGCGGTACGTCACCGCCTGCGACTACGGCACGACGGTGTACGAGCTCGGGCTGGTGCGGTCGCGCACCGGCCACGTGCTCGCCGAGACCGAGCCCGGCGCGCTCGACGTCGCCACCGCGACCGGCGTGGTCGCCGCGCTCCGCGCGGTCTGGCAGCGCGCCGCCGGCGGGGATCGTCTCGCCGGCGTGCGCGCGGTCGTGCAGGGCGTCGGCGACGTCGGCATGCACGTCGTACGCCTTTTGGCTGACGAGGGTGCCGAGGTGGCGTTCTCCGAGATCGACGAGGAGCGCGCCGAGATGTGCTGCGTCGAGGTCGACGCGGCGCGGATCGCGACCGAGCGCGTCTTCGAGCAGCCGATGGATCTGTTCGTGCCGTGCGCCACCGGCGAGGTGATCACGGAGGAGGTCGCGCGTTCGCTCGCGGCGAAGGGCATCGCCGGCGCCGCCAACAACCAGCTCGCGACGCCGGCGGCGGGCCGCATCCTCGCCGAGCGCGGCATACTCTACGCTCCGGATTTCGCGGCCAACGCGGGCGCCGTGATCGCCGGCTTCGAGACCGGCGCGGGTCGCGCGCCCGGTGCGCTCGCGGTGGTCGCGCGCATCGAGGAGCGCGTGCGTCGGATCTTCGACGTCGCGGCGGCGCGCGGGATCACGCCCGAGGTCGCGGCGCTCGCGCTCGCGCGCGAGCGTCTCGACGCGCACGACGCGCGCAGTACTCCGACCCGAATAGTCGAGCATTAGAGAAGCTTCTCACTCCGATCACCCCAATTCACGGCGCGCGACCTTGCGGTCCCGAAGACGGCCGGTATTATCCGCCGCGGGTGAGTCAGGTCTTTCACCGCAGCACGAACACCATCGCGCGGGTGAGCATCTTCGGCGCACTGGTGGTGGTGGGTCTCGCTGGTTACGGTCTCGCGCTCGTCAATCGCTCGTCCTACGTCACGCAAGCCGGCATCGCGCACGAGCAGCCGGTGCCGTTCAGCCATCGCCATCACGCCGGCGAGCTCGGCATCGACTGCCGCTACTGTCACACCTCGGTCGAGACCAGCGGTCGCGCCGGCATTCCGCCGACGCAGACCTGCATGAACTGTCACAAGCAGATCTGGGCCGACAGCCCGACCCTCGAGCCGGTGCGCGCGAGCTTCCGCACCGACGCCTCGATTCCGTGGATCAAGGTCCACGATCTTCCCGACTTCGTCTACTTCAACCACTCGGTGCACGTGGCGAAGGGCGTCGGCTGCGAGACCTGCCACGGCCGCATCGATCGCATGAACCTCACCTGGCAGCAGAACTCGCTGCAGATGGAGTGGTGCCTCGACTGCCACCGTCACCCCGAGCGCTACGTGCGGCCGCGCGAGGAGGTCTTCACCATGGGATGGCAGCCGCCGCGCGACCAGCTGGAGCTCGGCCGCGAGCTCTTGAAGGCGAACGACGTCCGTCCGCGGACCGACTGCAACACCTGCCACCGATGAGCGATCGTCCGACGACGGCAGCGCCCGCGGCTGCGCTCGACCTCGCCGCCGTCCGCGCCGAGCTCGCGCGCGCGCGCGGCCGTCACTACTGGCGGAGCCTCGAGCAGCTCGCCGGCCGGCCCGGCTTCGACGAGCTGATGGCGCGCGAGTTTCCCCGCCAGGCGCCGGGCCTGCTCGAGGCCGTCGACCGCCGGCAGTTCCTGCAGCTCATGGGCGCCTCGCTGGCGCTCGCCGGCCTCTCCGCCTGCACCCGTCAGCCCGCCGAGACGATCATGCCGTACGTCAAGGCGCCGGAGGACATCGTGCCGGGGCGGCCGCTCTTCTTCGCGACCGCGATGCCGCTCGGCGGCGTCGGTACCGGGCTTCTGGTCGAGAGCCACATGGGCCGCCCGACCAAGGTCGAAGGCAACCCCGACCATCCGGCGAGTCGCGGCGCCACCGACGCCTTCGCGCAGGCGTCGATCCTCGGACTCTACGACCCCGACCGCTCGCAGGTGGTGACGAGCGCGGGCGAGATCCGGCCGTGGAAGGCCTTCGTCGCGACCGTCGGCGCGGTGCTGGAAGGGCAACGCGCCAAGGGCGGCGCCGGGCTCCGCATCCTCACCGAGACCGTCGGCTCGCCGACGCTGGCCGCGGAGCTGCGCGGGTTGTTGCAAGCGTACCCGCAGGCGCGCTGGCATCAGTGGGACCCGATCGCGCGCGACTCGGCGCGGATCGGCGCGCGCGCCGCCCTCGGCGTCGAGGCCGACGTGCAGTACCGGCTGGACCGGGCCGACGTGATCCTCGCGCTCGACGCCGACCTCCTCGGCGCGGGGCCCTCGCAGGTGCGGCACGTGCGCGACTTCACGAGCCGGCACCGCGCCGACGGCGACGCGGCGATGAGCCGGCTCTACGTGGCCGAGAGCATGCCGACGCCGACCGGCGCCCGCGCCGACCATCGCCTGCCGCTCGCCGCGAGCGCGATCGAGCTCCTGGCGTGGGCGCTCGCCGGCGAGCTCGGCGCCCTGGCGCACAAGGGCACGGGCGTCGCGCTCGAGCACGAACGATGGCTCCGGGCCGTCGCCGCGGATCTATCCGCGCATCGCGGCACCGGCCTGGTGGTCGCGGGCGACCACCAGTCGCCGGCCGTGCACGCGCTGGCGCATGCGCTGAACCACACGCTCGGCAACGTCGGCACGACCGTCGTCTACACCGATCCGGTCGCCGCCGAGCCGGTGAACTCGTTGGCGTCGCTCCGCGACCTGGTCGCCGACATCGAGGCGGGCAAGGTCGACGCGCTCCTCATTCTCGGCGGCAACCCGGTCGCGACGGCGCCCGCCGACCTGCGCTTCGGCGAGCAGCTCCAGACCGTGGCCTTCCGGGCCCACCTCGGCCTCTACGAGGACGAGACGGCGGTGCTCTGCCACTGGCACGTGCCGGAGGCGCATTACCTGGAGTCGTGGGGCGACGTGCCGGCCGCCGACGGCACCGTCAGCATCGTGCAGCCGCTGATCGCTCCGCTCTACGAGGGCAAGACCGCGCTCGAGGTCGTCGCGGCCGCTGCCGGCAAGGACGAGACGCCCCACGATCTGGTGCGCGATCACTGGCGCGGGCGGCAGGGCGGCGGCGACTTCGAGACCTGGTGGCGGCGCGCGCTGCACGACGGCCTGATCGCCGGGACGGCGCTCGCGGAGAAAAAGGTCGCGCTCCGCTCGGACTGGGTCGAGGCCGCGCTCGCGCTGCACGACGCCAAGAACGACGCCGCCGGCCTCGAGCTGGTGTTCCGGCTCGATCCGACCGTCCTCGACGGCCGCTTCGCCAACAACGGATGGCTCCAGGAGGTTCCGAAGCCGCTCACCAAGCTCACCTGGGACAACGCGGCGCTCGTGAGCCCCGCGACCGCGGCTCGCCTCGGGGTCGCCTCGGAGGACCTGGTCGTGCTCCACCTCGGCGAGCGCAAGGTGGAGGCGCCGGTGTGGATCGTGCCCGGGCACGCCGACGAGTCGGTCACCGTCCACCTCGGGCACGGACGGCAGCGCGCCGGCCGCGTCGGGACGGGGGTCGGCTTCGACGCCAACGTGCTGCGCACGAGCGCGGCGCCGTGGATCGCCCGCGGCGTCGAGATCGTCAAGACCGGCCGCCAGCACGAGCTGGCCTCGACCCAGGAGCACCACGGCATGGAGGGCCGGCACCTGGTGCGCGAGGCGTCCCTCGCGGAGTTCCGGCACGAGCCGCACTTCGCGCGCGAGCTGGTCGAGGAGCCGGGGCCGGACATGACCCTCTATCCGCCGCACCCCTACGAGGGCGCCGCCTGGGGCATGACCATCGATCTCGCCTCCTGCGTCGGCTGCAACGCCTGCGTGATCGCCTGCAACGCCGAGAACAACATCGCGGTCGTCGGCAAGGATCAGGTGCGCCGCGGTCGCGAGATGCACTGGCTCCGCATCGACCGCTACTTCGAGGGCGAGCCGTCGGCGCCGACCATCCACCACCAGCCGGTGCCATGCATGCATTGCGAGAACGCCCCCTGCGAGGTGGTGTGCCCGGTGAACGCGACCGTGCACAGCAGCGAGGGGCTGAACGACATGGTCTACAACCGCTGCGTCGGCACCAAGTACTGCTCCAACAACTGTCCCTACAAGGTGCGGCGCTTCAACTTCTTCAAGTACCAGGACTGGACCACCGAGAGCCTGAAGCTGGCGCGCAACCCCGACGTGACGGTGCGCTCGTACGGCGATCATGGAGAAGTGCACCTACTGCGTGCAGCGCATCAATTCCGCGCGCATGACCGCCCGACGGGAGAACCGTCCGATCCGGGACGGTGAGGTCGTGACCGCCTGTCAGCAGGCCTGTCCGGCGGAGGCGATCGTCTTCGGCGACATCAATGATCCCGCGAGCAAGGTCGCCGCTCGGAAGGCGGATCCGCGGAACTATGCGCTGCTCGGCGACCTCAACACCCGACCGCGCACGACCTACCTGGCGTCGATCCGCAACCCCAACCCGGAGCTCGAGAAGGCATGAGCACGCCGACGACCACCGAGCCGGGCGCGCCGACGCGACCGCCGTTCATCGAGCCGGGTCACACCTTCGAGTCGGTCACCGACAAGATCGGCGCGATCGTCCTCGAGCGGAGGACGCCGCGCGGCTGGCTCCTCGGGTTCACGATCTCGTTCTCGCTCCTGATGCTCCTGCTGGTGGCGCTCACCAACCTCGTGGTGCAGGGCATCGGCATCTGGGGCATCAACGTCCCGGTCGCCTGGGGCTTCGACATCATCAACTTCGTGTGGTGGATCGGCATCGGCCACGCCGGCACGCTGATCTCGGCGATCCTGCTCTTGCTGCGCCAGCAGTGGCGCACCTCGATCAACCGCTTCGCCGAGGCCATGACGCTCTTCGCGGTGGCGTGCGCGGGCATCTTCCCGGTCGCTGCACCTGGGACGGCCGTGGCTCGCCTACTGGCTCTTCCCGTACCCGAACACGATGGGCATCTGGCCGAACTTCCGGAGCCCGCTGGTGTGGGACGTCTTCGCGGTCTCCACCTACGCGACGGTGTCGTTCATGTTCTGGTTCGTCGGCCTCATCCCCGACCTCGCGACGCTCCGCGACCGTTCCGAGAGCCGCGTCGGGCGGGCGGTCTACGGCATGCTCGCCATGGGCTGGCGCGGCTCGGCGTTGCACTGGCACCGCTACGAGACCGCCTATCTGCTGCTCGCCGGGCTTTCGACGCCGCTCGTGGTCTCGGTGCACACGATCGTGAGCTTCGACTTCGCGGTCTCGCTGCTGCCGGGCTGGCACGCCACCATCTTTCCGCCCTACTTCGTCGCCGGCGCGATCTACGCCGGCTTCGCGATGGTGCTGACGCTCGCGATCCCGCTCCGCTGGTACTACGACCTCGACGACTTCATCACGCTCCGCCACCTCGACAACATGGCGCGGGTCATGCTCGCGACCGGCCTGGTCGTCGCCTACGGCTACATGATGGAGACCTTCGTCGCCTGGTACAGCGCCAACAGTCTCGAGCAGTTCATGATCACCAACCGCTTCTTCGGGCCGTACAACCACCTCTACTGGGCGCTCGTCTTCTGCAACGTGATCGCGCCGCAGCTGATGTGGTTCAAGCGCCTGCGGCTCAGTCTCGGCTGGCTCTTCGCGGTCTCGATCATCGTCATCGATCGGCATGTGGCTCGAGCGCTTCATCATCATCGTGGTGAGCCTGCACCGCGACTTTCTGCCGTCGTCCTGGGGCATGTACCACGGCACCGTCTGGGACTGGGCGACCTTCCTCGGCACCATGGGCCTGTTCTCGAGCCTCTTGTTCCTCTTCATCCGCTTCCTGCCGATGATCTCGATCTTCGAGATGCGCACCATGGTCCCCGAGGCCAAGGTCGAGGAGATCGAGGAGGGCGTGCATTGAAGCGCGCCCCGCTGCACGGCCTGATGGCGGAGTTCGACAACCCGACGGCGCTGGTGGCGGCGATCCACAAGGCGCGCGGCGCCGGCTACCGGACGATGGACGCCTACTCGCCGATCCCGATCGAGGAGGTCGCGGAGGCGCTCCACATCCACGATCGCCTGCTGCCGATCCTGGTCTTCTTCGGCGGGCTCGCCGGCTGCATCGGGGGCATGGGCCTCGCCTACTGGACCTCGGTCGTCGACTACCCGATCAACGTCGGCGGCCGTCCGTTCTTCAGCTGGCCGTCGTTCCTGCCCGATCACCTTCGAGACCACCGTGCTGGCGGCGGCGCTCACCACGGTGCTCGGCATGCTCGCGCTGAACGGGCTGCCGATGCCGTACCATCCGGTGTTCAACGTGCCGCAGTTCGCGCTCGCCACCCGCGAGCAGTTCTTCCTCTGCATCGAGGCCACCGATCCGCAGTTCGATCTCCGGGAGACGCGGCGCTTCCTCGAGGGGCTCGAGCCGCTCTCCGTCGCGGAGGTCGAGGGATGAAGCAGGGCGGACGTCTGCGCGGCGGCGCCGCCGCGCTGCTCTTGGCACTCGCCCTCGCCGGCTGCCGGCAGGACATGCACGACCAGCCCAAGTACCAGCCGCTCGAGGCGAGCGCCTTCTTCGCCGACGGGCGGGCGTCGCGGCCGCGGGTGTCCGGCACCGTCGCCCGCGGGCACCTCGACGCCGACACGCTGCTGGTGACGGGCCGGAACGGCAACGCGCCGAGCGACGTCTTCCCGGCGCCGGTGACGGCCGCCGTGTTGGAGCGCGGCCACCAGCGCTTCGACGTCTATTGCTCGCCGTGTCACGACCGCGCCGGCACCGGTCGCGGCATGATCGTCCTGCGCGGCTACAAGCAGCCGACGTCGCTGCACGACGACCGCCTGCGCGGCATGGCGCCCGGCTACTTCTTCGACGTGATCAGCAACGGCTTCGGCGTCATGCCGAGCTACGCGGCGCAGGTGCCGGTCGACGACCGCTGGGCGATCGCCGCCTACATCCGCGCCCTGCAGCTGAGCCAGCACGCCACCCTGGCCGACGTCCCCGAGAGCGAGCGGGCGGCGCTCGAGAGCGGAACGGCCGCGCCCGCCGCGGCCGGCGGTCACGGAGCGGCCCATGAGTGAGCCGATGCGGCCCTCGATCTACGACCTCGCGCCCGATCACGTGCTGCACCGGGTGCAGAGCGGGGCGCTCGTCGTCGGTGGCCTCGGCCTCATCGGCTGTGCGGTCGGTGTGTTCGCGGCGCGCGCGCAGTTCTTCCAGGCCTACCTGGTCGCGTACCTCTTCTTCATCGGCATCGCGCTCGGGTCGATGGCGCATTCTGATGATGCAGTACATCACCGGCGGCGCGTGGGGCGCGGTCATCCGCCGTCTCCTCGAGTCGGCGACGCGCACCCTGCCGTTGCTGGCGCTGCTCTTCCTGCCGCTCGCGCTCGGGCTCGGCGAGCTCTACGAGTGGGCGCGGCCGGAGCACGTCGCGCACGACCCGCTGCTGCAGCACAAGAGCCTCTACCTGAACGTGCCGTTCTTCCTCGGCCGCGCCGTCTTCTATTTCGCCGCCTGGCTCGGCGACCGCGTATTTCTTGAATCGCTGGTCGCTGCAGCAGGACGCCGGCGCCGACCCGCGTCTCACGCGCCGCCTCGAGATGCTGAGCCGCGGCGGCCTGCTGCTGCTACGCCCTCACCATGACGTTCGCCGCCATGGACTGGGGCATGTCGCTCGAGCCGCACTGGTTCTCGACGATCTACGGCGTCATGTTCATGGGCGGGCAGGGGCTCTCGACCTTCGCCTTCGTCATTCCGATGGCGGCGCTCGTCGCCGCGCGGCCGCCGTTCTCCCGCATCATCGCGCCCGACCAGTTCCACGACCTCGGGAAGCTCATGCTCGCGTTCGTGATGCTGTGGGCCTACTTCGCGCTCTCCCAGTTCCTGATCATCTGGTCCGCCAACCTGCCCGAGGAGATCCCCTGGTACCTGGCCCGCACGCGCGGCGGGTGGCAGTGGGTCGCCGCCTTCCTCATCGTCTTCCACTTCGCGATGCCGTTCCTGGTGCTGCTGTCGCGCGACGTGAAGCGGCACGCGCGCGCGGTCGCGGTGGTCGCGGTCGGGCTCATCCTGGCGCGCTTCGTCGACCTCTTCTGGCTGCTCCGTCCCGCCGTCGCCCACGACGGGATCGCGATCCACTGGCTCGATCCGGCGGCGGCGGCGGCGATCGGCGGCATGTGGATGTGGCTGTTCGTCGCCCAGCTGAAGACCCGTCCGGTGTTGCCGCTGAACGATCCGCAGCTCCCGAGGGAGGCCTAGTGTTCCGTCTCGGAAATTCGCCGCGTAAGGCTGCGAGGGATTTTCAGCCCTGCCGAGGCGCGACGACGAAGGAATATTCGGAGGATATTTCGAGGAGGAGCAACGCGGGCAGGGCTGAAAAGACCCGCAGGATTATGCGGCGAATTTCCGGGACGGGACACTAAGTGGAGAGCGCGAGCCATCCCTCCGACACCCCGCGGCCGACGGTCGGTGCCGGTCACGAGGAGCGCGACATCGTCGCGCTGCCGATCGCCGCGTCGGTCCTCGGCCTCGTGCTGGTGTGCGTCGCCGCGTGTGTGGCGATGTTCGTGCTGTTCAACCTCTTCGCGACCTACCAGGCCCGCGAGTCGGCGGCGCCGAGCCCGCTCGCCGGGAGCTACGGCCTGAAGGAGCCGCCCGAGCCGCGCCTGCAACGCTCGCCGATCGAAGATCTCAGGACGCTCCGCGCCCGCGAGGACGCCGACCTCCGGCACTACGGCTGGGTGGACCGCGAGGGCGGGGTGGTGCGCATCCCGATCGAGCGCGCGATCGAGATCCTGGCCGCGCGCGGTCTCCCGGCGCGCGCCGCGGCACCGGAGGCGACCCGATGAGGCGGATCGCCGCGCTGCCGGTCCTCCTGCTCGCGCTGCTGCCGGGCGGAGCCCATGGCGCCACGACGCCGTCGAGCGACGACACGCGCCCGCCGGCGCTCCGCGAGATCGGGATCGACCAGCGCCTCGGCGAGAGCCTGCCGCTCGACGCGCCCTTTCGCGACGAGGGCGGTCGCGCGGTCACGCTCGGCGACTACTTCGGCGCCAAGCCGGTCGTGCTCGTCCTCACCTACTTCGAGTGTCCGATGCTCTGCACGCTGGTGCTGAACGGGCTCACCAAGTCGCTGAAGACGATGTCG
Organism: uncultured delta proteobacterium; assembly: GCA_963761995.1. Classification (GTDB taxonomy): domain Bacteria; phylum Desulfobacterota; class Binatia; order UTPRO1; family UTPRO1; genus UTPRO1. The sequence goes on from CAVXIU010000006.1 coordinate 288,120, forward strand.
TTCGAGCCCGGCAAGGAGTTCGACGTCGTGGCGGTGAGCTTCGACCCGCGCGACACCCCCGAGCTCGCCGCCAGGAAGAAGGCGACCTATCTCGGAGAGTACGGGCGCGCGGCGACGGCCTCGGGCTGGCACTTCCTCACCGGCGACGAGGCGGCGATCGCGCGCGTCGCGACCGCGGTCGGCTTCCGCTACCGCTGGGTGCCGGAGGAGAAGCAGTTCGCGCACGCGGCGGCCGTCATGGTCGCCACCCCCGAGGGGCGCCTGGCGCGCTACTTCTACGGCATCGACTACGCGCCCCGCGACCTCCGCCTCGGGCTCGTCGAGGCCGCCGACCACAAGATCGGCTCCGCCGTCGATGCGCTCCTGCTCTTCTGCTACCACTACGATCCCGCCACCGGCAAGTACGGCGGCGTTCGCGCTGAACCTGGTGCGCGCCGGCGGCGTCGCCACGGTGCTGGTCCTCGGCGCGTTCATGACGGTGATGTTCCGTCGCGAGGCGGTCGCCGAGCGCCGGCGCCGGAGGAGCGGCTGAGCATGCTGGAACGACTCGGCCTCATGCCGCCGCAGGCGTCGACCGTCGCCCTCCAGGTCGACCTCCTCTACCTGTTCCTGGTGCTGGTGTCGGCGTTCTTCTCGCTGCTGATCGCCGGCAGCGTGGTCTTCTTCGCGGTGCGCTACCGCCGGCGCTCGCCGAACGAGCGCACGCCGCACATCCACGGCTCCACCGCGCTCGAGGTGGCGTGGTCGATCGTGCCCTTCGGCATCACCATGATCATGTTCTTCTGGGGCGCCCACCTGTTCATCACCCTGAAGCGCCCGCCCGACGACGCGCTCGTGGTCAACGTCGTCGGCAAGCAGTGGATGTGGAAGATCCAGCACCTCGAGGGCCGGCGCGAGATCAACGAGCTGCACGTCCCGCTCGGCCGGCCGGTGAAGCTCACGCTCACGTCCGAGGACGTCATCCACAGCTTCTACGTGCCGGCGTTCCGCATCAAGCAGGACGCGGTCCCGGGGCGCTACACCACCACCTGGTTCGAGGCCACCAAGACCGGCAGCTTCCACCTCTTCTGCGCCGAATACTGCGGCACGGTGCACTCGGGCATGATCGGCCACGTCGTGGTCATGGACCCGGCCGACTACCAGGCGTGGCTCGCGGGCGCGCCGGCACAGGCGGGCGCGGCTGCGGAAAGCGGCGGCTCGCTCGCCGACGCCGGCAAGGGACTCTTCGAACAGCTCGGCTGCGAGACCTGTCACCGCGCCGGCAGCGTGCTCGGCCCCGCGCTCGCCGGCATCGTCGGCAAGGCGGTCACGCTGCAGGACGGCAGCACCGTGACGGCCGACGACGCCTATCTCCGCGAGTCGATCCTGAACCCGCAGGCGAAGGTCGTGCAGGGCTTCGCGCCCGTGATGCCGACCTTCAAGGGACAGATCGACGAGGAGCAGATCCTGCAGCTCATCGCCTATCTGAAGGAACGCGCATGACGACGACCAACTATCTCAACGCCGACTACGGCATCTGGTCGTGGCTGCTCACCAAGGACCACAAGCGGATCGGGATCCTCTACCTGATCTCCATCACGCTGATGTTCGTGCTGGGCGGTCTCTTCGCTCTCATGATCCGCCTCGAGCTCCTGACGCCGGCGGGCGACCTGGTGGCGGCCGACACCTACAACAAGCTCTTCACCATGCACGGCATCATCATGGTGTTCTTCTTCCTCATCCCGTCGATCCCGGCCACGCTCGGCAACTTCCTGATCCCGATGATGATCGGGGCCCGCGACCTCGCCTTTCCGCGCCTCAACCTCGCGAGCTGGTACATCTTCATCGCCGGGGCGGCGTTCACGATGTACGCCGTGTTCACCGGCGGGGTCGACACCGGCTGGACCTTCTACACGCCCTACAGCACGGCCGCCGCCAACACCAAGGTGATCCCGGCGGCGCTCGGCATCTTCATCAGCGGCTTCTCGTCGATCCTCACCGGCCTCAACTTCATCGTCACCATCCACCGCATGCGGGCGCCGGGCCTCACGTGGTTCCGGCTGCCGCTCTTCGTCTGGGCGCACTACGCCACCAGCATCATCTTCATTCTCGGCACGCCGGTGATCGCGATCACCATCCTGCTGGTGGCGGTCGAGCGCGCCTTCCACTTCGGCATCTTCGACCCCGCGCTCGGCGGCGACCCGATCCTCTTCCAGCACCTCTTCTGGTTCTACTCGCACCCCGCCGTCTACATCATGATCCTGCCGAGCATGGGCGTGATCAGCGAGCTCGTCGCCTGCTTCTCGCGGAAGGTGATCTTCGGCTACGGCTTCATCGCGATCTCGAGCCTGGCGATCGCGATCCTCGGCTTCCTGGTGTGGGGCCACCACCTGTTCGTCTCCGGCCAGTCGGTGTACGCCTCGCTGATCTTCTCGGTGCTGAGCTTCCTGGTGGCGATCCCGTCGGCGGTGAAGGTGTTCAACTGGACGGCGACGCTCTACCGCGGCTCGATCTCGTTCGAGGCGCCGATGCTCTACGCCCTCGGCTTCATCGGCCTCTTCACGATCGGCGGCCTGACGGGCCTCTTCCTCGCCTCGCTCGGCTTCGACGTGCACGTGCACGACACCTACTTCGTCGTCGCGCACTTCCACTACATCATGGTCGGCGGCGCGATCATGGGGTACCTCGGCGGCATCCACTACTGGTGGCCGAAGATCACGGGCCGCATGTACCCCGAGTGGCCGGCACGCATCGGCGCGGCCATCGTCTTCATCGGCTTCAACCTGACCTTCTTCCCGCAGTTCATCGCTCGGCTACCTCGGCATGCCGCGGCGCTATTACGCGTACCCCGACGAGTTCCAGGTGCTGAACGTCATGTCGACGGCCGGCGCGTCGATCCTCGGCGTCGGCTACCTCCTGCCGCTCGCGTATCTGCTCTGGTCGCTGCGCTACGGGACCGTGGCGTCGGCCAATCCCTGGGGGGCGACCGGTCTCGAGTGGCAGACGCCGTCGCCGCCGCCCACCGAGAACTTCGATCACACCCCCATCGTCACGGAAGAAGCGTACGCCTACTCGCTCCGGGAGCCGGAATTTGTCTGATCACGCCCATCGCGCCGGCGCGCACGCGCACGCCCATCAGTTCGACAGCGCCGAGCAGCAGCACGCGGCCTCCCAGCTCGGGATGTGGCTGTTCCTGGCGCAGGAGATCCTGTTCTTCGGCGGGCTCTTCCTCACCTACACCGTCTATCGCTTCAGCTATCCCGAGGCGTTCGCGCAGGCGAGCCACCACCTCGACGTCACGCTCGGCATGATCAACACCGCCGTGCTGATCGCGTCGAGCCTCACCATGGCGCTCGCCGTGCACGGGGCCCAGCTCGGGCGGCGCTGGACGCAGGTCGTCTTCCTGCTCGCCACCATCGCGCTCGGCTGCGTCTTCCTCGGCATCAAGGCCATCGAGTACGGCCACAAGTTCCACGAGCACCTGGTGCCGGGCCCGAGCTTCCACTTCGACGGGCCGGAGGCGGCGCACGCGCAGATCTTCTTCTCGCTCTACTTCGTCATGACCGGCCTGCACGCGCTCCACATGGTGATCGGCATCGCCATCCTCGGCGTCCTCACCTGGCTCGCCTGGCGGGGCTCGTACGACTCCCACTACTACAGCCCGATCGAGCTCACCGGTCTCTACTGGCACTTCGTCGACATCGTGTGGATCTTCTTGTTCCCGCTGCTCTACCTCTTGGGGAGGCACTAGGCATGAGTGGCGGCAGCAATCACGTCGTCTCGATCCGGGTCTATTTCGTGATCTTCGGGTGCCTGATGGCGCTGACGGCGTTCACGGTGTGGATCGCCTTCATGGACCTCGGGCCCCTCAACACGATGGTCGCGCTCGGGGTCGCCTTCACCAAGGCGACGCTCGTGATCCTCTACTTCATGCACGTCCGCTACAGCTCGCGCCTCACGTGGTTCGTGGTCGGCAGCGGCTTCTTCTTCCTCGCGATCATGATCGCGTTCACGATGAGCGACGTGGTGAGCCGCGGCTGGCTGGGCACGCCCGGGGGCTGAGTGGGTGTCTGGGGAAGCGGACTCTACTCCGGTGATTTCGCCTTGGACTTGCGCGCGACGGTTCGCGCGGTGGCGCGCCTTCCTTTCGATTCCGACCGACTCGCCGAGATCCTGTGCGAGAACGAACCGACAGCCGCCAACGATCCGACGGATGAAGACCACACGACCTTCTGGTTGATCGTTGCAGATCAGTTCGCCAGACGCGGGATCGTTTGCGATCGCGTGCGGCAGAAAGCGTTCGAAATCATCGATGCCGGCGAGGACATCGCGACGCTCGAGGACCTCGGCATGGAGGAGTCCGAGCTGCGCAAGCGGCGCAAGGTGCTGCAGGACGTGCGCACGCGAATAGCCGCTGCAAGCGTCAGCAAACCGCGAGCAGTTCTCAAGAAGCCGCAGCCGCTCCTGATGGATCTCGGCGACGTCATCGCGTTTCCGACCCGCCGCGGGAAGTCCTTCAGTCCGTATTACCCGAAAGCGCGCATGAGCATGGACGGTACGGCGTGGATACCCGACGGTTGGGCGGCGGCAGTCATCGTCGGTTGCGGTCGCGTCTTCGAGTTTCTGTCGTGGTACACGCCCCTGACGGCAACAGAATCGAGACAGGCGAAGCCCGACGTGGATCAGTTGCGCGGAGACATACTCTGGAGACTCCGACTACCGGGAACCTGCTCGCCGATTCAGTTCAAGAGGATGGAATTGGAGAAGATCGGTAGTCTCGCGATTGATCCAGAGAAAGTCAGAGGATGTTTCCCCGACGAGTGTCTGAGCCCTTCGATTGCGGTGGCGGTAGCGGTCGAAGATAGATCGTTGGGGAACGAGCTAGATGCCGCTCCTTACTCGCGACTGGGCGCATTTGACCCGACACTCAAGGGTATCGAGAAGATATTGCAGGACACGGACAATTAGGAACGCTCGAACACGTGAGCTCTTTTGGCGCCGGGCTCTGAACACCTTTACTGAAGACGACGCTGTCTCATGGGCACTCGCAGAGCTCGAAGACGCGCCGGCAAGTCCCAACCTGTGTACCCTCGCAGGGCTCATGCCGCCGTACAATGGCTTCGAGGTCGATGCCCTTTTTCGTAACGCGCTCGCCGAGCGAGGCATCGTGGAGCCGCCGCAGGAAGAGATGTACCGCGATTTCCTGTGCGAGATGGGTCGGCGGATCTGCGCCGGAGCACTCAGCCCGGCTGACGGCTGCGCCGAGCTCGCGCGGGCCCATGGTGGCGACATGGAGAGAATCGAGCTTCAGCCGTTTTGGCTCCTTCAATTCTGTATTGACGACCTCAAGGCCGGAGAGGAGCAGTGGTATTGTCCCGGCGTCACTCTGGAGACGTTCGATGACGAAGTCCTGGCGGAGGCTCTCGAGCTCGTCACTCAGAACTGCCCAAGCGAAGCAGCGCCCTGACGAGACGATGGACCCGACCGGCTTGGGCGGCCACACGCGGAGGATCCGATGAGGGAGAATGAATTCACCGCCTTCACCAAGGTCGGCGTGTTGGTTCTCATCGCCCTCGGGTTCCTGGCCGCGATCTGGAACATCGTGACATGGGGCCGTCCGCAACCCGGGCGCGTTCGGGATCGTCCTCGCCGGGTTTGCCTTGTTCGCGGGAGGCAAGGTGTCTGTAATCGCGAAGGGACGGTGGATCAGTTTCGGGGCCGGAGTGATGTCTGCGAACATGGCGAACTTGTACCGACTTGGGTACTGGCTCATGGCCGTCGGTATCTTGGTGACCTTCGTATGAGGCGTTCGTCCAACTCGCGCTTGCGGCGGACGACGCTGCGCGCCGCGGTTGGGCCGCCGAGTCGTTAGCTGACGGAGATGTCGTACGAAGACCCCATCGATGCGACCGGTTACGACTACGATCAGTGGATGCGCTTCGCGTTCGACCACCCCGTCGAGAAGAAGCCTTGGTACTACACTGAAGAAATGGACTTCGTGTGCGACCCGAACGTCGTCATCACTTACTACACACGGTTGTTCCGAGACCCTCGATCGATCACGGCCGCGTACGACGATGCTCAACTCGAGCAGGGAATATGGTTCGTCGTCAGCAGTCAGCTTGCCGAGTGGCTGTGGGACGCAGAAATCCTCTTGGAACTGCGGCTCGAATGCATAGCGGCGATGCCGGGGATGTTCCGAGAGGTTTTGGCCGAGCGTCCCCTGGAGACGGCGTGCTGGATGTGGTGGGACATGCTTCGAACCTTCGACAGTGATCCTGACCAGCGTATCGTGGGGGCAATGGTCGCTGCCTTGACGGAGGTGCTGCAGCTTCCAAGTCGCCATTGCCAGATGAGCGCTCTGCACGGGCTAGGACACTTGAGGCACGACGCGAAGGAAGGAGTCATCCGGGCCTTCCTCTCGGCGTCCCGCGATGTCGACAGCGAGATGGTGCAGTACGCCGAGAAGGCGATCGCTGGAACCGTACTATGACCGGGCCGCCAGCCATCCCGCTGAGCCGCCGGAGCATTGGGTGGGCGCCGAGAGGGACATAGGAAGCTGTTGGCGAGTGGGCTGACGGCGTCCCCAAAGCCGACGAAGGGCTCGCCGCCCGTCGCACCGGGCGACGGCATGATCTCCGGTCCCCCGGGCTTGGCCATGTGCTTCCGATGTATCGCGGAAGCGGAGCTCGATGCCGACCTCGAATTCTCCGGTGCCTGCTCCTTCTGTACCGAGATCATCGGAGCCGTCCATAGCCGGTTCGGTAAAGGCCGCGTTCGCGCAGCCGTCGTGGTTCAGCCGTTGGCGATGTGTGCCGGCTGCCTCGAGCTAATGCGCGACATCATGGAGGAGGAGATGTCGGATGCCACCTAGCCCGCCGTTGGAGCGGGACTGAGCGCCATGGTGATCCACGAAGGAGACGCTGCCTAACTCGAGCCTGCAGTCGGGCGGCGTCCTAAATGAGTCCAGAGCCAAAAGCTGATCCATGGCCACACGGAACGGCCAAGTAGAACCGAAACGACATTCGTATCGTTCTGGCGCAGCTTATCTTCGCTCGGGGATTGAAGCGGTGGGCATGTACGCCCTATGGTCCGCGCGATCGATGGGTGCGTGGAATGCTGGCCGGCGAGGACGAGCCGTCAGGGCTGCGCCGGAAAATCGGAGGAGAAAGATGCGATCGAAGGCTCTGCTCGTGATCTTCGCCATGGCTTTGGTCGGACTTGCCGGATGCTCCTGCATGAAGAAGCCGCAATGGCATGCCGTTGCCACGGGGGAAGACTGCAGTGGTACGGACGTGGCGTGCACGATGAACAACTCCGCGCCGGACCCTGGTCTCTGCAATGCGGACGTCAAGGGCAAGACCGCGGTCTGCTGGGATGGCAGCAAGTACACGGGCTCGACCGAGTGCTTCGGCACCAGCGCGTGGTGCACCTACAAGACGACCCCGGCCAAGAACTGCACCGGCGGAGGTCACAAGGGGATCGTCTACGAATGCAAGTAGAGTGCTCGGCGGCTAGTGGATCCCACGCGCCGGGATGAGCGCGTTGGGATCGATCCCGAGCCCTCGCACCACCGCCTCCCACATCTCGTCGGCGGCGGTCGCGAAAACCACCTCGCGGCGGAGCGGCGCCGAGAGCCAGGCGCCTTCGGCGAGCTCGCTCTCGAGCTGCTCGGCTCCCCAGCCGGCGTAGCCCAGGAAGAGACGGACGCCGGACGGCGTCCGCTCCGCGACCGAGCGCAGCATCTCGAGCGATCCGGTCACGCACACGCCCTGCTGGAGCGTCGCGACGTCGCCCTGGTCGCCGCCGATCGACGGCGGACCGTCGTCGGTGAACACCACCCAGCCGCGCTCGGGCTGCACCGGGCCGCCCCAGCCGACGCTGCCGAGTCCGCTCGGCCAGGCGATGCCGCTGTTCTGCATCAACTCCGTGATGGTGAGGTCGAGGGAGCGATTGAGGACGATCCCGAAGCTGCCGTCGCTGCCGTGGTGCACCAACAGCACCACCGCGCGGCGGAAGTTGGGGTCGTCGAGCTGCGGCATGGCGACCAGGAGCGAGGAGGAGAGCTCGGACACGGTGAGACTTTTCTCTCACGTCCGCGGTCAGCTGCCAACGGCAGATCCGAGGGGTCGCGGTGCGGCCGGCCGTTGGGCTAGGGTGCGCCGCCATGCGCCGCCGCCCGCTCGCCACCCTGCTGCGCCTCGTCCTGCTGCTGGTGCTCGTGATCGCGGGGTTACGCGCCCGCGTCTCGCTCTTCTATCGCGAGCCGGTGGTTCCGGTCGCCATTCCCGGGGCGGTGTGCGGCGCCGACGGGACGACGCGGGGGTCGGCGGCGCTGTCGCAAGCGGTCGGGGAGACGGTGCTGCATGCCGGCGCCTGCGGCGCCTGCTCGAACCCCACCGATGTCGCCGTGATGCGCCGCACGCGCCAGACGCTCACCAACGACGCGCGCGCCTGCGGTCTCCGCTACTTCCTGATCGGCCGCGACGCGGCGGCGCGCTGCCTCGAGCCGGTCGGCTTCACCAAGGCATGCGCCGAGTGCTGGCTCGACGACATGGCCTGCGCGATCACGCACTGCACGACGATCTGTCTCTGGTCGCGGCTCATCGGCGAGCCCAACAACGTCGGCGGCAAGTTGAACGATTGCCTGCAATGCGACGAGACCCATTGCGGCCCGGAGTTCGGCCGTTGCGCCGGCGCCAACCGCCGGCGCTCCGGGATCGTCTCCGACATCGAGCGTCCCGTCGAGCAGATCTGGAAGGGCGACGCGCCGCCACGACGCTGACCCGCCTCGCTCCCGTCACAGCCCGTAAGCGCACACCACGGCGTTGTAGACCATGTGGAGCGCGACCGCCGGCCCGAGGTGCCCGCTGCGTTTGAAGAGCAGCGAGTTCGCGACCCCGACGATCGCGACCGGCACCCAGGCCACCGGCGGATGGTACACCGCGAAGAAGGCCGCGCTTCCCGCCACCGCCCGCCAGCCGCCCCATTCCCGGTCGAGCGCCCGGAAGAGCAGGCCGCGAAAGAGGTACTCCTCGGCGATCGGCGCGAACGCGATCGCCATCACGACGTAGGAGAGCTTGAGATTGGGGATCGCCTCCATCGCGCGCTCCGAGGTCTCGATCATCTCCGAGACCCCCGGCCAGCGACTGAGCACCGACCCGTAGACGATCGCGAAGCCTGCGAGCGCCGCGCCGCCGACCACTCCCGTCGCCCAGCCGGCCGCCGGGCTCCACGTGCGGGCACTGTCCCAGCGCCATACCGCGCGCGCCGCGACGCCCTTGCCGGAGAGGAACGCGGTCATGACGATCCCCACGACCGTGGCGCAGAGGCCGTAGGCGATCGCGAGCGTCGCCCCCATGTGCTCGCGCCCGAGCGTCAGCGCGAGGATGACCGTCGCCGCGGCGCCGCCCTCGACGAGCGCGCTGATGGCGATCATCGCGTGCATCAACGTCGGCGGGGTGGGCAGCGTCTCGGACCACGGATCGTAGAGGAACGGCAGGCGGGCGCGGAAGTTCTGCCACATCGCCGCCGCGGTCATCCACGAGTAGACGATCCCCATGATCGCGAGGTGCCATTGCTGCATGGCGATGCCCACGCCGAACGTCAGCATCCCGAGGGACGCGGCCCAGCGCCGGGTCCGCGGAATCGGCTCCGCCTGGTCGGCGGAGGACGACGGCACCGCCACCAGCGTGACGGCCTTCTCCGCCATGCTGCGTCCGAACGCGAACCATCCGAGGCCGACGAGCACGATCTTCCAGGCGTCGAGCGGGAAGCGCAGCATGGCGTAGACGAGGATCAGCGCGACGACGGCGGTCGCGATCAGCGACCACAGCCGTGCCTTCGCGCGCAGCAGGCTTTCCAACCCGCGCGGCCAGGTCTGCGTCACCCACAGCGCCGGTCCTTCGGAGGCGAGTGAACGGGGTCCGAGCACCCACAGGAAGTACGTGCCGAAGACCACCGCGATCGCGCACAGGTAGTTCCACGCGCCCTGGGCGCTGTGGAGGAAGTTCATGACCTGGAAGCCCGCGAGGGTGAGCGGGACGAGAATGGCCTGCACGATCGCGCCGCGATCGCGTGCGAACCACAGGAGCTCCTTGCGGTAGAGCGGGTCGGTGCCGAAGGACGCGCGCGTGAGGGGCGAGGCCGCCGGGACTGCGTCGGCGCGGGCGACGTCGCCGGCGAGGCCGCGGCGAGCGGCCCACACGCCGAACCACACCGAGCCCGCGATCGCGCCGGCGGCGGCGAGCTCGCACACGGCCACGCCCGCGACGAACGACGACGAGCCGTCCGGCCGAAGACCGAGGAACCAGCCGAGCCACGGCCAGGGCGCCGCCGTCGCGAGCGGACGCAGGTACGCTGCGAATTGCGACAGGAGCGGCGCGAGCATCCACAGCCCGAGGAACACGACCATCGTCGAGACGTACCCGAGCCAGCTCATGATGCCGATGACGGCGCCGCGCGAGCGCGGCGAGCAGCGCAGCATGACCGCGATCTCGAGCGCCTTGCCGACGCACGCGGTGGCGACGGCCGCCGGAATACCGATCAAGACGCCCGCGAGGACACCGAGCTCGATCCCGTACACCATGGCGTAGGCCGCTCCGCAGAACACCGGAGCGCCCCAGTAGGTCGAGTTGGCGGCGATCGGCGACAGCATCTCGGCGAGGAAGACGGGTGCGGGACGAACCGGATGGCTGAACAGCCACTCCCACATCGGGTGCCGGCGCCGTTGCAGGTCGAGCTCGAGGCCCTCGCCCTGGAAGACCAGCAGCACGACCCACCAGAGGAGCATCAGCGAGCCGAGCATCGCCGGCAGCGGACCCGTGCGCGCGAGCGCGGGGACGCCGGGCGCGGCCTCCTCGTCGTCGACGAGGTCGTCGCGCGGATGGCTCGCCACGAACTCCCGCAACAGCCGCTCGTGGTCATCGCGCGAGCCGCCGAGCCTCTGGGTGCGCATCGAGGCCTCGAAACCGTAGAAGCGATCGAGCAGGTGGGCGGCCTCGTCCCTCACGTCCTCCGGGGCGTGCTCCGGGTTCTGCAACGCCAACAGGAGGCCCTGGTGCACGACCAGCTTGCCCGTGTGCTCGACCTCGAGGCGCTGACCCTCGGCGACGGCGCCGTGGAGTGCGAGTGCGGCGAGCCCGTTGATGATCACCGCGAAGAGCGCGCCCAGGATCACGCTCAGCCACGCGACGGTGTCGCGGCTCTTCTTGCGCGCGCGCTGTTGGAACAGCTCCTGCTGCCGCCGCCCTCGGCCTTTGGCGCGCCGACGGGCCGCGCGGAGCAGCAGCGCCACGGTGCGGAGCGCGCCCGGCGGCTCAGGTGGCGGAAGCGTCGGCGTCACGGGCGGGTGCGGCGGTCAGCGTCAGGAAGATCTCTTCCAGGGTCGCGGTGGTCCCGAAGCGCGCCTGCAAGTCGGCGAGGGCCCCGTGCGCGACCTGTTCGCCCTTGTTGAGGATCACCACGTGCGAGCAGAGCTTGGTGACGTGGTCCATGAGATGGGTGGAGAAGAGCACGGTGGTGCCGCGGGCGGCCTCTTCGAACATCAGGTCGTAGAAGAGATGCGTGGCCTCGACGTCCAGGCCGTTGGTGGGCTCGTCGAGGATCAGGAGCTTCGGCTGGTGCAGCATGGCCAGCAGCAGGCCGAGCGTCTTCTTCATGCCGCGCGAATAGTCTTCGGCGTAGCGCCCGATCGCGTCGCCGAGTCGGAGCCGCGCGATCAGCGGCTCGAGCGCGGCGACGGCGCGCTTCGCGTCGAGGCCGTGCATGGCGGCGCTCAGCTCGAGGATCTCCCGGCCCGAGAGATAGGAGTAGAAGACCGGCTCGTCCGGCAGGAACCCGACGAGGCGCTTGACCGCGACCCGCTCCTCGAAGGCGTCGAGCCCATCGATCAGCAGCTCGCCGGCGGTCGACTTGAGGATGCCCATGAGGAGACGAAAGAGCGTCGTCTTGCCGGCGCCGTTGGGACCGAGCAGGCCGCACAACTGACCGGCCGGAACCGAGAACGACACGTCGGTGAGCGCTCGAACGGAGCCGAACGACTTCGCCGCGTGGCGGACGTCGACCAGGGCGGGTGGCGCGGCGGACTCCATGGCGAATCAAGAGGGTAGCGGTGAACGGGACGGGCAGTCGAGCGCGATTCGTATGGGCGAGGTGATGCTGCGACCGGTTCAGTGGCGCCGCCGCCGGAGCACGAGCGTCAGGACGACCACGGCCAACGACAGCCACCCCGGCCAATCGCCGAAGCGCGCGTACACGGTCTCGCCGGCCAGCGGATGAACCGTGCCGCGGAGGTTCTCGCGGCTGAGCACGCCGGTGCGGGCGACGATCCTCCCTGCCGGATCGACGATCGCGCTGACGCCGCTGTTGGTGGCGCGCACGAGCCAGCGGCGCTGCTCGATGGCGCGCAGCTGCGCCAGGCCGAGGTGAAGCCAAGGCTCCTGGGAGTCGGCGAACCAGGCGTCGTTGGCGAGCGTGACGAGCAGGTGCGGCCGCGACTCGCGGACCATGCGCCGCACGAACTCGGGGCGGATCGCCTCGTAGCAGATCGGGGTCGCGATCCGCCACGGTCCGAAGCCGAGCGCCGGCACCGTCTCCGCCGCCGCGAACTCCTCGGCGTGCGGGAAGACGCGCGCGAGCGCGGGCACCGCGGTCTCGAAGGGGAGCGACTCGGCGAGCGGGATCAGCAGATTCTTGTCGTAGACGTCGCGGATCATGCCGTCCTCGCCGGCCAGGAACACCGCGTTCGACTTGACCTTGCGGCCGTCGCGCTCCTCCACCGAGCTGGCGCCGAAGAGCAGCGGCACCGCCAGCTCGGCGACGATCGGCCGGCTCGCGATCGGCAGCGGCCGGCGGATGCCGCGCACGTAGGCGCTCTCCGGCCAGATCACCAGGTCGACGTCGCCCTCCGCCAGGAGCTCGCGGGTCTGGGCGAGGTGCTGGCGGTGGGTGAGCACGCCGAGCTGGTCCTTCTTCCGGACGTCGAGGTTCGCCTGCACGATGCCGACGCGCACCGCCGGAGCCCGCGCGCTCGCGCCTTCGACCTCGTGCATCCGGGCTCGTCCGTAGGCGCCGACGGCGAGCGCGATCGCGGCGGCCGCGATCCAGATGGCGAGCGGGCGGCGCCGCCCGCCGCGCCACCAGACCGCGGTTTCGAGGACGACGACGTTGACGCCCGCGAGGAGGGCGGTCAGGAGGAGCGGGCCGCCGAGGTCGGCGGTCTGCGCCCACAGCGGAACCGCGATCAGCCCGTTGCCGGCATAGAGCGGGAAGATCTGCGGCTGCAGCCACTCGACGAGCACGAGCGGCGTGATGCCGGCGACCGCCAGCGAGGCGCCGCGACGGCGGAGCGCGTGGAAAAGCACGGCGGCGACGACGAAGGCGAGCGCGAACCAGAGGCCGTAGAGCACCCAGAGGAGGGCACCGAACGCGCGTTGCCCTTCGAGGAAGGCGCCCGTCAGCGACCAGAGCCAGAGGTGCCCGCCGGCGAAGGCGGCGAAGCCGAACACGAGCCCGACGAGTGCCGCCGTCGAGAGGCGGGGGACGGGCGGAGCCGTGAGCGCCCACCACGGCGGGACGAGGAAGACGAGGAGACACGGCCACGCGCCCCAGCCGAGATATCCGAGCGCGTAGAGCGCCCCGCCGACGGCCGCCGCGCCGAGACGCGTGACGGTCGGCGTCCGCTCCGCTACCGCGGCAGGCTCAGGCACGGACCCGCTTCGGGGGCGCTACGCTCCTTGGCGGTGCGACCCTCCTGGTCCTTCACCGAGCTGTCGGCACCACGTTGCAGGAGGAGCGTCGCCGTCCGCACGTGACCCTTGGCGCAGGCGACGATCAGCGGCGTGTCGCCGAACTGGTCCCGCGTGTTGGGGTCGGCCGCGTGGTCGAGCAGGTAGGCGACGACCTCGGGGTGATCGGCGCCGACCGCGTGCATGAGGGGGGTACGCTGCTGCACGTCGCGACGGTCGACGACCGCGCCGTTCTCGACCAGCCAGCGGACGGTCTCGAGGTCGCCGAGGTCGGCGGCGAAGCTGAGCGGCGTGCGGCCGCTCACGTCGGCGTCGTCGACGGCGGCTCCCTTGCCGTGCAACCAGCGCACGAGCTCGAGGCTCCGGGCGTCCATCACCGCGAGGAAGAGCGTCGAGCGGCCGAGGTCGTCCTTGGCCTGCACGGTGGCGCCGCGCTCGAGGGCGCGCTCGATGGTGGGACGGTCGTTCCGGCTGACGGCGTCGAGGAGCCGTTGCGCGAGGGTGAAGGGCTCGGGATTGCGCGCCTCGCCGAGGCCGAGCGCGCGGTTGACGGCGGGTCCCGCTGCGGTGGCCGCGGGTGTGGGCGGGACGGGCGTCGGCGACGGCTCCGGCGGTGCCGTCTCGGTGCACGCCGCGAGCAGCACGGCGCCGACAAGAAAAAGGCGGGGGCCCCGAAGGGACCCCCGCCTCGTGCTGTCAGCCGGGCGCCTCAGGCGCCGGCGAGTGCGTCGTTGATCAGCGGGCCGACGATCTGCATGCCCGGATCCTCGTTGTTGTAGTTGTTCGACGGCTCGACGAGCCGGATCTGTGCGTTGTTGTTGACCCAGTTGGCGAGGAAGGTCTCGAAGGGCGTGAAGCCGCTCGGGCACTTCCACGATTGAGTCTGCGGCCACTCGAGGACCTCGTACCACTTCTTCTTGCGAATCGACGGGCAGGCGTGGCTGCCGATGAAGGTGATGATCGAGACGCAGTGGCTGTCGTTGATCGGACGGTGCCACGGCACATGGTAGCTGTAGTTCGAGAACCCGTTGAGCTGGTTGATCAGGTTGGTCTGATCCGCACGCCACTTCGCCAAGATGCCCGCCTGGTTGATGCCGGGGAAGAACCGCTCGTAGGAGAACCGGGAGAAGTTGTAGTCGCTCGAATACGCCGTGTAGGCGAGGCGGTCGTTCGGAAACTGGGTGGCGACCATCGAGTTCATGCTGCCGAAGTTGTTCGGGTTGAACGAGGCCGGGAGCGAGCTGAAGACGGACGGGAGGTTCCACGCCGTCTTGATGGTCTGGTGCAACTGCCACGAGTTGGCGCTGGAATTGGCCGCCGGGAAGAGCGGGCCCGAATCGTTCAGCAAGTACGCCTTGGTCGGGTTGAGCGTGCGGCGGACGTTGTAGAAGGCCGCGCTGCTCGCCACGCCCCCGGCGCTGAAGCCCGTCACCATCAACTTGTTGATGGTCGGGAAGCGCGTGTGCAGGAAGTTCGCGATCGCGACCGTGTTGTTGTAGCCGTTGTGGCGGAACGTGATCGGCGGGTTCACGCCGGTCGGGTCCGTGTAGGTCGCCACGCGATTCCCCGTGTGCACGTCACCCGTGCAATACGGCACGTAGACCATGTCCCAGCCGTTGGTCACCAGGTTGGTCTTGGCGCGGAAGATCGGAATGCCGGGATCGTTGCCGTTGATGATCGGCGAGACGAACTTGGCCTTCATCTGGGTGATGTAGTCGGTGGGGATGCCGTTCGGGTTGGCCGCGCCGAGGATGCCGGTCTGCCCGCTGCAGCTCGGGTAATCCCAGCAGGCGCCGCCGCCCTCGAAGGAGATCACCATGTTGGTGGAGCTCGGGGAGTCGTAATACCAGAAGCGGTACTGCGACCCGTTGCTGCATACGGTTCCGGGAAGCTCCACACGGACCCAGGGGTAGTTGTTGCCGCCGTCGACGACGTCTTCGATGCCGATCGCGTGTGCCGCGCTCGGCAGCATCAACGCCGCCAGAGCCATCGCCAGTAGTGGGGTACGAGCTCTCATCCGTCGAAGCCTCCTTTCCCATGGACGCGACGAAGCGGGAGTGCTTCGCCCGAAGGGATGTTGGCGGAGGCGGTACCACGAGCGTGAGTCGCGAGGCAAGAAAATAGTGAGACGGTGTGCGGAAATCGCCCCGTTTCGAGTCACTCTTCGGACGGTGCCGGCGTCGCGAACTGCTTCTGCTCCTCGAGCCATGCCCGCCGCGCCGCGTCGTGCGCGGCGCGACGCTCCTTCGCCTCGGCCATCTTCCGCGGGATCTCCTCGAGGCGGGCGAGGTGCATCTCGCCCGCGAGCTTCAGCACGCCCATCTCGCCGCGCGGAACGACGTCGCCGTAGTGCTCGGCGAGGTAGACCAGGAACTCGAGGTAGTCGTTCGAGAGCCGTTGCTGCGCGTCGTAGTAGGCGTCGATCTCCTCGTCGGTCGCCGTATTGGAGAGGACCTTGCCGTACTGGGCGTTCCACTCGGCGCGGATCCGCTCACGCTCCTCGAGCAGCGCCGGGTCCTTGGTGGGGAAGGCCATCTTCCAGTACAGGCTGTCGGGCATCGCCTGCCGCATCTCGTCGAAGTCGACCCGCGCCCACGCCTCGGCGGTGTCGACGAGCGGCGAGAGCGGGTCGGCCTTGTACGCCTGGTCCTCCGACGGCTCGCCGTCGCCGTCGAAGAGGTCCGGTCGCCAGGCCGGCGTCGCCTTGGTCTTGGGCGCCGCCGCGACGGCGGCGGGCGAGGCGGCCGCCGGAGGTCGGCGCGTCGCGGCGCGCTCCGAGCTCACGCGCCGAAGCATGACGGCGAGGCCGATCAGCACCACCAACGTCACGATGATCACGACGCCGAGGCGAGACGCTCCGCGCATCGGACGGGGTCTATCGCAGAGCCGGTCGGTGCCGGCAAGTCGGGGCTACGGCGCCCCCGCTGGGAAGCACGCTGCCTCGCGAGCTACGGGTGCGTCCACGCGCCGACCTCCGAGCGCCCTACGATCGCACCGCGGGCGGCCGCAATCTCGCTACAAATCCTCTCGCTCAAGGTCTCGAATCCCACCTCCGCGGCCGTGGCCACACCCAACCGCTCCATGGCCGGGAGCAGCGATTCCGGAAGAATGGTATCGGCGAGATCCTGCACACGACCCTGAGCTTCCCTCGCTTCCGCCGATGACCGCCTCCAGTCGCATGCGTCACTCCACGCGATCAGGTCGGCGCGGTGGTGCCCGCGGCTACGCCATCCAGCGCCAGCAGCAACGCCTGGATGCCCTTCCGCCCGTGGCCGCCGGCGACCAGGCCGGCGTAGAGCCGCTCGGCGAGCGCGAGGCCGGGGAGGACGATGCCCATGCGCCGCGACTCCGCGAGCGCGATCCCCATGTCCTTCACGAAGTGCTCGATCATGAAGCCCGGCTCGAGGTCGCCGCGGAGGATGCGCGGCACGTAGTTCGTGAGCGACCACGAGCCGGCGGCGCCGCCCGACACCGACGCCAGCACGGTCTCGACGTCGAGGCCCGCCCGCCGCGTGTACACCAGGGCCTCGCAGACGCCGATCATGCCGGTCGCGATGAGGATCTGGTTGACCATCTTGGTGTGCTGGCCGGCGCCGGCGGGACCCTGGTGGACGATGGTGCGGCCGAGGCGCTCGAGGAGCGGGCGGACGCGCGCGAAGGCGTCGGCGTCGCCGCCGACCATGATCGAGAGCCGCGCCTCGCGCGCGCCGACGTCGCCGCCGGAGACGGGTGCGTCGAGGCTCGCGACCCCGCGCTCCTTCGCCGTGGACTCGATCTCGCGGGCGAGCGCCGGCTCGCTGGTCGACATGTCCACCAGGGTGGAGCCGGGCGCGGCGCCGGCGAGCACGCCGTCGGGAGCGAGGACGACGTGGCGCACGTCCGTTGGATAGCCGACCATCGTGAAGACGACCTCCGACGCGGCGGCGACGGCGCGCGGCGTGTCGGCCCAGACGGCGCCGCGCGCGAGCAGCGGCTCGGCGCGGGAGCGGGTGCGTGTGAAAACGGTGACGGGATGGCCGGCCGCGAGCAGATGGCCGCACATCGCGCCCCCCATGATGCCGGTGCCGATCCAGCCGATGCGGGTCTCGTCCATGGGCGCTGCTTCTATAGAGCATGCGGTCGAGGTTGGCGATTGACTACGTGAGCACGAGCGCGCCTTAGTGGAGGTCCCCCTTTCGTTCCGAATCCCGTTCCCGCGGGCGCAGACTCTTGTCGAACTCTCGTCTCTCCGTGCTGATGATCGTCGCCGTGTTGGCCGCGGGCCTCGACGTGCGGCCGCTCGGCGCGCAGCTGCTGCCGCTGCCGATCCTCAAACCGAAGAAGACCGCGACGCCGACGCCGTCCGCGACCGCCGGCAATTCCCGTCCCGACATGGTGCCGGAGATCAGCGACGTGACCCTGCAGCTCGGGACCACCGCCGCGGCGGGCGACGTCGCCGAGGGCTGCGCGGAGTCGACCAGCGGCGTCGACCTGCTGCGCTTCTCGGCCGCCTCGAGGAACGTCGGCACCGCCGACCTCGTGCTCGGCGACCCCGGCTGTCCGAGCCCGTGCGATCAACACCCGCTCGAGGTGTGCCGGAACCCGGACTTCGTCTGCAGCCCGGCCGCCGGCCACAACCACGCCCACTACGCCAACTACGCTCGCTACGAGCTCCTCGAGGCCGGCGGTGACGTCGTCGTGGTCGGCCACAAGCAGGGCTACTGCCTCCGCGACACCAATTGCGCCGACCCCGTCTACACCTGCGTCGAGCAGGGCATCAGCGCCGGCTGCTCCGACGTCTACGGCTACATGCTCGGCTGCCAATACCTCGACGTCACCGGCATCCCCGCCGGCAACTACCTCCTGCGGGTGACGCTCGACCCCTTGAACCTCATTCCCGAGCTCTCCGACGGCAACAACGTCGCCACGCGCGCGGTGACGATCACCCGGCCCGGTGCGCCGACCCCGACGCGTACCGCGACGCCACCCCGCACCGCGACTCCGCTCCGCACCGTGACGCCGGCCCGAACGACGACGCCGGCCCCGACCGCGACCCGCACGGCCACGCCGACCGCCGGCCGGACCGCGACCGCCGGCGCGACGCCGCTCCCGCCCGCGCCGACCCCGACCGCGGTCCCGGACGGGATCGACGGCGCGCTGCTGTCGACGTGCCAGCGCGCGCTCCTGAAGGCCGGTCGCGTGCTGGTCGGCCGTACGACCGCGGGACTCGACGATTGCGTCGCGACGGTCTCGTCCTGCGAGGCGCCGAAGCGGCGTACGGCCGCGTGCCGCGAGCGCGCGGCGACGGCGTGTGCCGCGGGGATGGAAAGGATCGCCGCGGGACGTGCCGCCTTCGCCGACTACGTGATCGCCCGCTGTGGCGCCGCCGAGCTCGCGAGCGCCGGCGGCCTCGCCTTCGAGCGGCGCCGCGACGATTGCCGCGGCGAGTTCGACGTCGACCTCGCGGACGTCGCGACCGTGGCGGACTGCGTCGCGCGCCAACACGTCTGTCGGACCGGCTCGCTCTACGAGACGGAGGAGCCGCGCGCGGGTGCACGCCTCCGGCAAGGCGGCGGCGCGGGCGGCGACACGTGCATCGACGACCTCGGCGGTCCGGATCCCGAGGCGCCGGCGCTCGACGACGGCCGTGCGATCGAGGCGTGCAACCGTGCGCTCCACCGCGCCGGCCGCCGCTTCGCCGGCCATCGACTGGCGTCGCTGCAGAGCTGCCTCGCGGCACGGGCGAGTTGTCTCAAGAGCAGCGTCGGGCGCGAGGCGTGCGAGCGTCGCGCCGCGGCGACGTGCCAGACCCGACGCGACCGCCTCGCCGCCGACGAGGAGCGTCTCGCGTCGACCATCGACCGCGCCTGTGCCGGGCTCGACTTTGCGATCCTCGCGGCCGAGGCCGGGGCCAACGTGGGCGCGCTCCGCCCGACCTGCGCGGCGCTCGGCGTGCCGGACCTCGCGTCGCTCGCCGACTACGAGCGCTGTCTCGCGCGCCACCATGCCTGCGCCGTCGACGACCTGCTCCGTTTCCAGGCCCCGCGCGCGCTCGAGTGGATTGGCGGCTGGCCGTCGCCCGGGGGCGCCTGCGATTAGCTCAGAAGGGGATCCCCCCTTCGCCGCCGCGGCAAAGCCGCGTCGGCTCATTCCCCGGCTCGCTGGCGCTCGGCCGCGCGCTCCGCGCGCGAAAGGTGCGTCCGACCCGACTTGCTCGCTGGGCCGCGGCGGCATCATATGTAGGCCCGGCCGCATCCGATCGGCTGGGTGGTGCGTAAGGTCGTCGATCGCCCGCAGGTCGGGCAGGAGGAAGCCTCGGTCATGTCTCGTTCTCGTGGTTCGCGCCTCGTCTTTTCCCTGCTCGTCTCGTGTCTCGGGGGGGCGCTCGCGGCGACGCCGGCGGTGGCACAGCTCTGTGGCGACGCCGACCGAAGCGCGACCATCACCGTCACCGACGGCGTCCAGGCGCTGCAAGCCGCCGCCGGTCTCGAGGGTCGGTGCCCGACGCCGGCGCTCTGCGACGTCGACGGCAACGGCAGCGTCACGGTCAGCGACGGCGTCAACGTGCTCAGGATCGCCGCCGAGCTGCCGGCGTTCACCGCCTGTCCGATCGCGCCGGCCCTCACGCTCACCTCGGTCGCGACCAACCTCGCCTCACCGCTCTTCGTGAGCGGGGCGCCGGGCGACGCGAGCAAGCTCTATGTCGTCGAACAGCCCGGAGCCATCCGCATCGTGCAGAACGGAGCCGTCCTGTCTCCGGCCTTTCTCGACGTCTCGAGCCTCACCAGCGACGGTGGCGAGCGGGGTCTCCTCGGGCTCGCCTTCCATCCCGCCTACGCGAGCAACCGGCGCTTCTACGTGTACTACACCGGTGACGGTGGGCGCCTGGTGATCGCCGAATACCTACGGGACGGCGACGATCACAACCGCGCCGAACCCACAGCCTCCCGCATCCTCCGCACCATCGAGCACCCCGCCGGCAACCACAACGGCGGCATGCTCGCCTTCGGGCCCGACGGGTTCCTGTACCTGGGAACCGGTGACGGCGGCGGGGGCGGCGATCCCGACGGCAACGGACAGAACCCGCAGGTGAAGCTCGGCAAGATCCTCCGCATCGACGTCGACGGCGAAAACGCCCCACCGGGAAACCTCGCCGGCGCCGATCCCGACGTCTGGGACCTCGGGCTCCGCAACCCGTTCCGTTTCAGCTTCGATCGCGCGACCGGCGATCTCTACATCGGCGACGTCGGGCAGAACGCCTTCGAGGAGGTCGACGTCGAGCCGAACGGCCAGGGCGGCCGCAACTACGGGTGGAACGTCATGGAGGGCTTCGCGTGCTTCCGGCCGTCGAGCGGCTGCGACCAAACGGGCCTCACGCTGCCCGCCGTCGATTATCCGCACGACAACGGCAGCGACACGGACGACTGCTCGGTGATCGGGGGCTACGTCTACCGCGGCAGCGCGATCCCCGCCCTGGTCGGCCGCTATCTGCACGCCGACCTCTGCACCCGCCGCGTCCGCTCGTTCGTCTGGAACGGCAGCGCGGCCGTGAGCGAGCTCGACCTCAGTGACGAGCTGGCGTCGATCGCGACGCTCGGCGCCATCTCGTCCTTCGGCGAGGACCTGAACGGCGAGCTCTACGTCTGCGACATCGCCGGCGGGACGGTGTATCGCATCGACCCGGAGTAGGGCGCCGGCAGAAAAGACAAAGGTGGTTGGTGGGTAGGTTGGGTCGAATCACCGCTGCCGAGGCGGTGGCGGAGGTGCGATCAGCCGGGAACGTCGGCGGGGTCGAGGAGGCCGTGACGGCGCCAGCCGACCGCTAGAAGCCACGTCCGTGCCCGTGACACCGGCCGCTGCGGGGCGTCCTCGGTGCCTTCCTTAGGTACTTCTGCGCTTACTTTTTCTCTCTTCCACCCATCGAACCAGCGCGCCGACGACGCTGGATCGAGCCGAACGGCGCCATTCGGCCTGGTGCGCAGCGCCGCTGCATGCCGGCGGGCGTTCAGGAGGACGTAGCGGAGCGCATTCCGCACCTCACGCGGTGTCGGAAGGAGCCGCGCGTGGTAGCGGTCGGCGAGCACCCGCCCGCTCCGTTCCGCGAGGCGATTCACCGCCCGCGCGACCCGGATGCCGAGCGCCCGCATGCCGCGCCCGAGCGCGTCGCGATCGCGCGCCTCGACGATGAAGTGCGCGCGGTTCCCGAGGAGCGAGTAGTGCACGAGGCGAAAGTCCGGCCGCTCGCAGCCGGCGGCGAACGTCCGCTCGAGCGAGCGAACGAGCTTCTTCACGCGCAGCGACGGCAGCTCTTTGCAGAGCCGGACCGTCACGTGCGCCGGCAAGGGTCGCGCGAAGGCCTGCCGCGAGACATGCGGCATCCCAGCCTTGGCGCCGGCGGGCTTCCGCCCGGCCCCGGCGCGACGCCCGCCCCACCGTCGGGGGGCGGGCAACGACAAGTCGAGCTGTGTAGGTCGCCGCGCCATCTTGAAACAGCTAAAGTATACTCAATCGGCCGCATCGGCGTCGAGACCCTGCGGCGATTCGGCGCGGTCACTACCAGCCGCCAACCCGGGCCCCGAACGTCGCGGACCCGCCCTTACCAACCTTCTTTTTCGCCCGGCCGCGGAACCAGAGACGACTCACGTCCGCACGAGACTGGCGTTTGCCTGCGCCGCCCCTCTTCGCTACAGCCCCCGCATGCGTCGCCTCACGCGCGTGCTCATCGGCCTGGCAATCGCGATCATCCTGCTGCTCGCGCTCGTACGTGTCCTCTTCGGCGGCGGCGAACGCCTCGACGATCGCACCACGGCCCCGACGATCCCGGGCTCGGCGGTCGAGCAGGTCGCCGCGCTCGACTACCCGCCGGGCAACATCGCCGTCTCACCGACCGGCCGCGTCTTCCTGACGCTCCATCCCGACGGCAAGCCGCCCGTCAAGGTCGCCGAGCTCGTCGACGGCAAGCCGGTGCCGTTCCCCAACGAAGCGTTCCAGCATCCGGCGAGCGGCACGGCGCACTTCCAGACACCGCTCTCCATGCGGCTCGACCGGCAGAATCGCCTCTGGGTGCTCGACCACGCCGACTTCGGACGAGGCCAGCCCCGCATCGTCGCCTTCGACATCGTGAGCCGCGCCGTCGTCCATCAATACGACTTCCCGTCCGAGGTCGCCGGGTTCCTCTCGATGCTGAACGACTTCGCGGTCTCGCCGGACGGCAGCCGCGTCTACATCGCCGAGTCGAGCCCGATCGCGCAGACCCCGGCCCTGATCGTGTACGACGTCGCGCAGCACACCAGCCGCCGTCTCCTCGAAGGCCACCCGTCGGTCATGCCGCGGAACTACAAGATGAACGTCGAGGGCCGCAGCATGGTCGTGCTCGGGGTCTACACGCTCCGGATCGGCGTCGACTCGATCGCGCTCGATCGCCGCGGCGAGTGGCTCTACTACGCCCCGGTGAACGGCGATCGCATGTTCCGTATCGCCGCCGCCGATCTCGTGAGCCCGTCGCTCGCGCCCGCCGCGCTCGCGGCGCGGGTCGAGGACTACGGGCCGAAGACGATCAGCGACGGCCTCAGCAGCGACGACGCCGGAAACGTCTACCTCACGGACCCCGAGCACTCGGCGGTCCTGACGCTCGGACCGGACCGCACCCTCGAGACGCTCGTCAAGGATCCGAAGCTGCGCTGGCCGGACGGCCTCAGCTTCGGGCCCGAGGGCTGGCTCTACGTCACCTGCAGCTCCTTGCAGCACGTGCTCTTCGTCATGCCGGGCCACCAGGCGGCGCACGCCCCGTACCACGTGTACCGCTTCAAGCCCGGGCCGTCGGCCGCCCCCGGGCATTAGCTCGAAAGGGGGATCTCTCCCCCTTCGCCGTCGCGGCAAAGCCGCGCCGGCACATTCCCCGGCTCGCTGGCGCTCGGCCGCGCGCTTGGCGCGCGGAGGTTGGACACCCGCCTGGGGTCTCAAGTTCCGGCGGCATCCGGCCGAACGTTCCGTGGGGGGGCGTGCGCCCTCGGCGGGGTGCGCTCCGTCATGCGAAACGACCAAGCAAGGACTCGACCATGGCCGCCCGTATCCATCTCCAGTTCGCCACGCCGCTGATGCGGCTCGCCCGTCCGATCAACGACGCCGATGGGCGCCTGGTCGCGGGGATCGGAACCGTGCTGTCGCCCTCCGTGCTGCGGGTGCTCCGACACATGGCCGTGCAGACCGTCGTGGTCGACGACGCCGGCGGGCTCTCGGCCTGGGAGCAGGTTCGAACCCCCGTCGAGGACCACGTCGCGCTCGCAAACCGCTTCGCCCGCGAGCCCGTCACGCCAGCGCTCACCGAGATCCAGGCCGCGATCGCGCGCCGCATCGACCGGCGGGCCGCGGCGACCGCCACGGACGAGGAGCGCTCATGAGCAGCTCGGTCGCAGCGCCGCCCGCTGGCAAGGACAAGCTGCGTTGGGAGGTCAGCCGGCTCCGGACGCTGCCGACGCTGCCGAAGCTCCTCGAGCGGGTGGTGGTGGCGCTCGAGGACCCCGAGACCAACTTCGCAAGCGTCGCGGAGCTGATCGAGATCGATCAGTCGCTGACCTCGCAGGTGCTGCGCCTCGCGAACTCCGCGTTCTACAACGTGCAGGGCAGCGTCAGTCAGGTGAGTCAGGCGCTCGTGATGCTCGGCACCGCCGTGACACGGAGCGTGATCCTCTCGACCGGCGTCCTCGACATGCGATCCGTGGACCTGCCGGGTTTCTGGGAGCACTCGCTCGGCTGCGCCGTCGCCTCGGGCGCGATCGCCAAGGTGACCGGCCGCGGCAATCCCGAGGAGGTCAGCGCCGCCGGTTTGCTGCACGACCTCGGGAAGGTCGTGATCTACAAGCAGCTGCCGGACGCATTCGTCCACATCGTCGAGACCGCCGCCCGCACCGGCCGCACGTTCCTCGAGGTCGAGCGCGACGAGCTCGGCACCGACCACGCCGAGATCGCCGGCTGGTTGGTCGAGAAGTGGCGCTTCCCGGCCTGCCTGGCCGAGCCGATCACCTTGCACCACGCCCCGTCGCGGGCGCGCGCCGCCCGAGACGAGACCGCGATCGTCCACGTCGCGAACGCGCTGGTGCGGGCGCTCGGCTACGGTTCGGGCGGCGATCGCCGCCTGGCGCCCATCGACCCGACCGCCTGGGCGCGGCTCGCGCTCACGCCCGACACCCTCGACGCCATTCTCGATCAGTTCGACGCCGATCTCGATCACGCGCTCAACTTCGCGACGTTCGAATGAGCCGCCGGACGCGATGGTGAGCACCGAGTCGGCGCTCCTGCAGCGCATCGAGGAGATGTCGTTCCTCGGCACGCTGAACGATCGGCTGTCGCGCGTGCCCGACTTCGCGGCGGCCTGCCGCGCCCTCGTGGAGCTGGTGTGGGAGGAGCGCTACGCCGACGCCGTGGCCTTTGCCTCCGTCGATGGGCCCCGGCGCGTGTGCACCCTGGAGGCCCGCATGCCGCCCAGCCTCGACCTCGAGTCGACGGTCGAAGCCAGCATCGAGACGGCACCCTTCACGACCGCGCTCGGCGCGGGCGAGCCCGTCGTGCTCCGGGATCCCGCGGCGCTGACTTGGCTCGGCGTCGATTCCGCAGAGCCGGAAGCCGCCGTCATCGCCGCGCCGCTCTCGGTGCGGGGCGCCGTGACGGGAGTGCTGCTGGTGCAGACGCGCGGCGACGACCCGGCGCTGGAGGATCACCGCCGCGTCCTCGCCCTGGTCGCCACCTCGGCGGCGCTGGCGCTCGACGCCGCGCGCAACGAGGCCCGCGAGGAGTTCCTCGCGACCCTCCGGCACGACATCAACAACCCGGTGCACGTGGCGCTCGGCTACATGGCGATGCTGACCGATCGCCTCCGCGCCGACGACGCCGCGGAGCTGCTGGCGCTCGCGGGATCGGTGACCGAGTCGCTGAAGGCCGTGGCCGATCTGGCGTCGAACCACCTGCACATGGCGGCGATCGACCGCGGCGTCGCCGGCATGGCGCGCGAGCGACTCGACATCGGGGCGCTCACCGCCGAGGTCGTCGCTCGTCATCGTCCCTCGGCCACGGAGAAGCGCATCGCGCTCGTCCACCGCGCCGCCTCGGCCCTGGTGCGCGGGGATCGTCGGCAGCTCGGCCGCGTCGTCACCAACCTCGTCGGCAACGCGCTCAAGTACACGCCGGCGGAGGGACGCATCGAGGTGCAGGTCACGACCGGGATCCGTGAGGTGATGGTCGCGATCAGCGACACCGGCTACGGCGTGCCGCCGTCCGACGTGGCCAGCCTCTTCACCAAGTACGGTCGCTTCCATCGCGACAAGGCGATCCCGGGCACCGGGCTCGGCCTCTATCTCTCGAAGGCCATCGTCGAGGCGCACGGCGGCTCGGTGAGCGCCGAGAGCGTCCTCGAACGGGGATCGACCTTCACCGTCCGCCTGCCGCGGGTTTAGCAAAGAAGGGGATCTCTCCCCCCTTCGGCTCTCGGGCTCGCTTGTCCGGCCGGCGCCGGGATGAGAGACCGGAGCGCCATGGGCCGGCGTGGTCGCGCGATCGAGGTGGAGTGGCAGTTCGAGGCGGCCGACGTGGACGCGCTCGCGCGTTGGCTCCGGCGCGCGCGTTTCGACGGCGGCTGGACGGTGGCGCCGGCGAAGGCGCGGACGCAGCGCGACGTCTACCTCGATACCGACGACCGGTGCATCCAGCGCGCGGGATTCGCGCTGCGCGTCCGGCGGTCGGGCGGGCACGTCGAGGCGACGCTGAAGGCGCTGGCGCGGGCTCGTGGTGGGTTGGCGCGGCGACGCGAGCTCAACGAGCGGCTTGCCGATGCGCGGATGACGACCCTGCGGGCGGCCACCGGGCTCGTGGGAAGCCGGCTCCGTCGTCTCGTCGGTGAACGGCGGACGCGCCGCCTCTTCGCGCTCACCACGCGGCGCCGTACCTACGTCATCCGGCATCGCGGCCGCGTGGTCGGCGAGCTCGCGCTCGACCGCACCGCGATCGCGGCGCGCAGCGGACGGCCGCGACGTCTCACGCGCCTCGAGGTCGAGGTCGTGGGAGCAGGTCGGGCGGCATCGATCGCGGGGTTCGTCGCGACGCTTCGTCGGGCGCGGCATCTCAGGGTGGCGCGGCGCTCGAAGTTCGAGGAGGGCCTCGTCGCGGCCGGCCTCGCGCCGCAGCGCCGCTGATTGTGTCAGCCCGGGGCGGCTGGCAGAAGGCTCCGAAGTCCGCCGCGCGAGGCCACGGCTCGGTCGTGAAAATCCGCTCGCGAGCGCGAGGAGGCATCATGAAGCTCTACGAGTTCACGGGGGCGCCCAATCCGAAGAAGGTTCGAGTCTATCTCGCCGAGAAGGGCATCGACGTGCCGTCGCAGCAGGTGAACATCATCGCCGGCGAGAACCGCCAGCCGGAGTTCCTCAAGAAGAACCCGATGGGCGGACTGCCCGTGCTCGAGCTCGACGACGGCAGCTACCTCCCGGAGTCGCTCGCGATCATCGAATACTTCGAGGAGCTGCATCCCAATCCGCCGATGATCGGCGCCACGCCGGTCGAGCGCGCGAAGGTGCGGTCGCTCGAGCGCCTCTGCGAGCTCAGCATCCTCGGCCGCATCGCGGTCATCTTCCAGAACACCCACCCGCTGTTCGCGAGCCGCGTGAAGCAGTCGGCCGAGACGGCCGAATCGGCCAAGAAGGCGCTCAACGACAACCTCGCCGTGCTCGATGCCAAGATCGGCTCGAATGCGTTCGTCGCCGGCAACAAGCCGACCATCGCCGACTGCACGCTGCTTGCCGCGCTGCAGTTTTCGGAGTTCGCGCAGGTTGCGATCGACCCCGCCCACAAGAACGTCCATCGTTGGTACGAGGGCTTCAAGCAGCGCCCGAGCGCATCCGCCTGAGGCGGCAGGATCTCATGAGCTCACCGATCGAGCTGACGCGCGAGGGTGCGGTCTTCGTCCTCACCATGCAGGCGGGTGAGAACCGCTTCAATCGCGGCTTCGTCGACGCCCTCAACGGGGCGCTCGACGAGGTCGAGCGGTCGAGCGGCCCGGCGGCCCTGGTCACGGTCGGCGGCACCGAGAAGTTCTATTCGAACGGTCTCGACCTCGCCTGGATGGGGGGCGACGAGGGCCGTCACGAGGGACCGGGGTTCGTCGCCGACGTGATCGCGCTCTTCGGACGGCTGCTCGCCTATCCCATCCCGAGCGTGGCCGCGATCAACGGCCACGCCTTCGCCGCCGGCGCGATGCTGGCGCTCGCCCACGACTTCCGCGTGATGCGGGCCGACCGCGGCTTCTTCTGCCTGCCGGAGGTGGACATCAACATCCCGCTCGCTCCCGGCATGACGGCGCTGATCGAGACCAAGCTCACGGCCAAGGTGGTGGTCGAGACCGTGCTCACCGGCGCGCGGATCGGGGGGCCGCAGGCGCTCGAGCGCGGCATCGTCGATGCCGCCGTCGCCGGGCCCGACGTCCTGCCGCAGGCGCTCGAACGCGCCGCCGCCCTCGCGGCCAAGGACCGCGGCACGTACGGGGCGCTCAAGCGCGGCCTCTACGCGCGCGTCCTGCCGATCCTCACGGGCGCGGAGTCGGTCGCGGGGTTCCGATCGCCGAGCTCCTAGGGCTCGGCGCCACGGCGAGGGGTCGATAGCGGATCAGCACCCGACTGCCGTCCTGCAATCCGTCGCGGAAGCGCGCCTCGAACTTCGGCCAGCCGTCCGGATACTTCTTCGCGAAGGTCGCGTACAGGCGCTCGTACGCGGCGGGGTCGCGCACGAGCTCGCCGGTCGCGTCGAAGCGAGGACCGTCCTTGGTGCCGACCGCGATCCGCGCCGCCGATCGCCCGGCGCGGATGCGCTTCACGCGCCACGTCGTGGCGGGGGACGCCACCCACACCGAGCCCTGGTCGTACATGAACCAAATCTCCGCCGGGGCGCCGAAGCCGCCGTCCTTCCGCTGCGTGGCGATGTAGACGTACGTGCTGGACTCGAGCGCGCGGGTGATCTCGGGCCCGAGGTCGGCGGCGTGAGCCGGCGCGCCGGGCAGCGCCAGCGCCACCAGGACGAGCCAACACGCCATGCCGAAGCGGCGCTCAACCATTCGGCGTTCCCCGCCCGGCCGCGTGTCGGCAGACGAAGGTGACGCGACTGCCGATCCCCGGGTCCGACTCGACCTGCAGCGTGCCGCCCACCGCGATCGCGCGTTGCTCCATGCCGAGCAGGCCGAGCCCGCGCGGCGGGGGCATCCGGGTCTCGAAGCCGCAGCCGTCGTCCTCGACGGTGAGGCGCACCTGGTCGGACTCCGATGCGACGACGATGCGGACCGTCTTGGGCTCGGCGTGCCGGACGGCGTTCAGGACGGCCTCCTGGGCGATGCGATAGACCGCCAAGGCGAGATCGGCATTCACCTCCGGGAGCACGTCGGGGACGTTGACGTCGATGCTGACGCGCGGCGTGGAGAGCGTCTGAGCGAGTGCCCGCAGGCTTTCGGCGAGGCCGAGGTCGCGGAGCAGCACCGGGTGCAGGCCGCGGGCGACGGAGCGCAGGTGGTCGATGACGTTGGCGAGCTGCGTGCCGGCGCGGTCGAGCTCGGGGATGCCGGCGGACTCGGGGCCGAGCCGGCGCACGGCGGCGGCCAGCATGAAGGTGATGCCGGTCAGCTCCTGGCAGATCTCGTCGTGGATGCGAAAGCTCAGGCGCTGACGCTCCTCCTCGCGCACGGTCACCAGCTGCTGGGCCAGGCGACGGAGCTGCACCTCGGCCGCCAGGCGCTGCGTGATGTCGGTCGAGATGCCGCACACGCCCTCGACCCGGCCGTGCTCGTCGCGCAGCGGGAACTTGATCGAGATGTAGCTGTGCACGCCGTCGTCGAGCGGGGCGCGCTCCTCGAACTCGATGGCTTCGTTGCGCCGCATCACCTCGAGGTCGTTCTGGCGAAACTCGCGCGCGTGCTCGGGTGCGAACGCCTCGTAGTCCGTGAGCCCGACGAATTCCTCGCGGCGCACGTGAAAGATCTTCTCGTACTCGCGATTGATGAGCAGGTAATGGCCGTCGGCGTCCTTCACGTAGATGACCGTGGTGCTGTTGTCGACGAACGACTGCAGGTGCTCGCTGGTGGCCCAGTCGGTCGTCGACACGCGACGGGGCGTGCGCGTGGTGGCGGAACGAAGGACGCGGCGCGGGGTCACGAGAGAGGGTGACGGAGGCTTGTGCGTGGCGTCGGCCACGACGCGGAGCCTAGCTCGGATCATGGGCGGGGCGCCATCACTCACTTCGCTCATCCGCAAAAAAGCGGAAGGTACCGTTGACCCGGAAGTGGCAGGCTGGCACTGGGGTGGCAGGAGGGCTGTGCCGTGCACTCCTCGTTTCGCGTGGGGCGTCGTGTCGCTGCGACGCTCGTGGTGGTGTCGTCTCTCGCTCCGATCCTCGTCACATCCGCTTTTGCGGACTTCCGTGCGCTGGACGGTTGTCAGAAGGCGATCGCAAGAGCGTCGTGGGCATTCGTCGGCCGCGAGCTCGGTGAGCTCGGTCGCTGCGCGGTCACCGTGCTTCGTTGCGTCGAACAGCCGCCGGACGACGGCGAGTGCCTGGCGCGGGCGGGCACCCGCTGCCGCCGCGTGCTCGAGCGCCTCGAGAAGAGAGAGGAGCGTCTCGCGAGCACGATCGGGGCGCGCTGCGCGGACTTCGACGCCGCCGCGCTGCGGACGGCCGCGGGGCTCGGCTTCGATGCGCTCGCCGACGGTTGCCCTCGGCTCCGCGACTCCGGCGCTGGTGCCGACGCGATCGGGATCTGCGTCGCCGGCCATCAACGCTGCCGGGCCGAACGCCTGCTCGTCCTCGCGGTGCCGCGTGCCGCCGAGCTCCTGCGCGCGGCCGACGTCGTGCCGGAGCACCACCCCCCGCTCAGCTGCCTCCCGGATCTCGGCGGGGAGGGCGAGGGTGGTGGTGACGCCAATGTCGCGCCGGCCCTGTTGCGGTGTGTGGACCGCACCCAGCGCGCCACCGCGCGCTTCGCGTCGCGCGTGCTCGCCGGCCTGACGAGCTGCCTCCATGCGACATTTCCCTGCGGCACCATCCGCGCCGGTGACGCCACCTGTCTCGCCCGCGCCGACGTCGCTTGCGAGAGGGCGTTCCGCCGCATTAGCGGTGCGCGGCTCGGCTTCGGGCGTGCGCTCACGGCCGCCTGCGCCAATGCCCAGGTGCCCTTCGACGCGCTCGCGGCGCCGACTGGCGCCAATCTCGAGGCGCTCGCCGAGCTCTGCGCCGAGGTTGGCGTCGACGACGTGTCCGAACCGTCGGCGTGGACGTCGTGCATCGGCCGCCGCGGGGAGTGCGACCTCGCGAGCGCCGTCGCGGTGGCGGTGCCGCGTGCCGACGAGCTCCTGACGCTGGTCGGCCGCTCGCGCACCAGCTCCTTCTGTCCGGTTTCCGAGCCTAGCGTCACGCCGCTCCCCGACGAGCTGCCGACGGCGACCGATGAGCCGACGCCGGTGGATCCGACCCCGACGGCGACCGTGACGGGGCCCACCCGGACGCCGCGGCCGGGCGAGACGGCGACGCCGACCGCGAGCCCCACGCCGACGCAGAGCGCGAGCGCGACGCCGAGCCGAAGCCCCACGCCGACCCGCTCCCGGACGCCGACGCCGCGGCCGACCGCGACGCCGGTCTGCGGTAACGGGGTGGTCGAGGGCGACGAGGAATGCGACGGCTTCGATCTCGACGACAACGACTGTGAGCTCCTCTGCGACGAGCCCGATCCTCCCGGCACGCTGGCGTGCCGTCCCGACTGTCGTTTCGACTTCCGCGGCTGTCGTGGTACCGACTGCGAGCCCTGAGCCGACGACGACGGCTGGGGTCGCGGAGGTGTCGTGTCGGGACGAGGCTTGCAGCTGGGGCTGGTGGTCGTGCTCGCCCTCGGGTGCCATCGCTACGTCGAGCGGCCCTCGCCCGCCACTCCGGCACCCGTCGTCGCGGCGGCGCCCGCCTCGGCGCCGGTCGCAGGGATCCCCGCCATGGCCGTCGACTATCGCGCCGACCTCGATCCCGCCGTGCGCGCCTGGATCGATCGCCACCAGATGGAATGGCAACGGACGTACGAGCACCTCCATGCGCATCCCGAGCTGTCGCTCGGGGAGCACGCGACGGCCGCTCTGGTCGCGAGCGCGCTCGGCCGCGCCGGGTACGCGGTCACGACCGGCGTCGGCGGGACCGGCGTCGTCGGCGTGCTCGCCAACGGCGAGGGCCCGGTGGTGCTGGTGCGCGGCGACATGGACGCCTTGCCGGTGCGCGAGGAGACCGGCCTCCCCTACGCCAGCGCGGTCAGCGCCACGCTCCCCGACGGCACCGCGACCGGCGTCATGCACGCCTGCGGCCACGACGTCCATACCACCACGTTGCTCGCGGTGAGCGCGCTCCTGGCCGACCTCAGAGGCGAGTGGCGCGGTACCGTCGTCGCGGTCGCGCAACCGGCCGAGGAGCTCGGCCGGGGCGCCGATCTCATGCTGCGAGACGGCCTCATGGCGCGCGTGCCGAAACCGGATGCCTGCGTCGCGCTGCACGTCGCGTCCGACCTCGCCGTCGGCGAGCTCGGCGTCACACCCGGCTTCTTCCTCGCCAACGTCGATTCCGTCGACATCACCGTCTTCGGGCGGGGCGGTCATGGGGCGCGTCCGCAGGACGCCGTCGATCCCATCGTCGCCGCCGCCCACCTGGTGACGGCCCTGCAGACGCTGGTCAGTCGTCGGCTCGACCCGGTCGACCCGGGCGTGGTGACGGTCGGCTCGATCCACGGCGGCACCAAGCACAACGTCATCCCCGACCAGGTGACGCTGCAGCTGACGGTGCGCTCGTTCACCGAGGAGGTCCGCCGCACCTTGCTCGACGGGATCCGTCAGCTCGCGACCGACCTCTGCACCGCCTTTCGCTGCCCGCGTCCGCCGCTCGTGACCGTGAAGGACGAGCACACGCCGGCGGCCTACAACGATCCGGCGCTGACCGCGGCGGCGACGGCGCTCTTCCGGGCCGCCTTCGGCGCGCAAGCCGTCGTCGAGCGCCGGCCCGAGATGGGGGGCGAGGACTTCGGGCGCTACGCGCCGGCGGCGCGCGCCCCGGGTTTCATGTTCCGCCTCGGGAGCGTGGCGCCGGCCGCCGTCGCCGCGAGCCGCCGTCCGGGCGGCGCCCCGCTCCCGAGCCTGCACTCGAGCCGCTATGCGCCGCAGGCCGGTCCGACCCTGGCCACCGGCGTCCGCGCCATGACCCACCTCGTGCTCGGCGTGCTGCGTCCAGCCAAATGACCCTACGAGGCTCCATGAGTCGGGCTCCTAGCCGGTGGCCGAGAGTGCGGAGCGGGTCGGCAGGGTGACCGTGAAGCAGGTGCCGCGATCGGGAGCGCTCGCGACCGCGATGTCGCCACCGAGCTGATCCAGGAGTCGCTGCACGATGTAGAGACCGAGGCCGACGCCGCTGTACGAACGGCTGTCGGAGCTGTCGCCCTGCTGGAACATCTCGAAGATGACCGGCAGGCGCTCGGCGGGAATGCCGATGCCGGTGTCGCGGACGATCAGCGCGCAGCGATCGGCCCGGCGCTCGCAGCGCACCTCGACCTCGCCGTTCGGGGTGAACTTGAGCGCGTTGCCGATCAGGTTCTTCAGCACGATGCGCAGCTTCCGGCGATCGGTGTCGATCACGAGGCCGGCGGCGGACTTCCAGGACAAGGTCGTCGACCGCTTCTGCGTCATGGCGGCGAACTCGGCGGCGAGCTCGTCGAGCAGCTCGGGAACCGAGACGGTGTCGAAGCGGGCCGGATCGCGTCCCGCCTCGAGCCGTCCGAGATTGAGGGTGGCCTCGATCATCTCGAGCAGCTCGAAGCCGGCGGTGCGGATGCGATGCAGCACGCGACCGCGCTCGGCGGCGGCGAGCCCTTCATCGTGGAGCATGTCGGTGTAGCCGAGAATCACACTGAGCGGCGTCCGCAGCTCGTGCGACATCGTCGACACGAACTCCGACTTGAGGTGGCTGGCGCGGCGGAGCTCCTCCACCAGGCGGGCGTTTTCGAGCGCCATCGAGGCGAGCTGGGCGATGCCGGTCGCGAGGCGCTCCTGCTGGGGTGTGAAGGGGCTCTCGCGGCTACGATAGCCCGCCGACAGGAAGCCGATGATCTCGCGCCCGCGGCGGAGGGCCACGTAGAGACTACGCGCGACGCCGTACTCGGCGAGCAGGCGCGCCGTCTTCGGGTCCTCGACCTTGGCCGTGCGCACCTGGACGTGTCCGCGCGCATCGAGCGCGGGCAGCAGGGTCGCGAAGGTGGCGGCGGGGATGCGCAACACCCCGAGCGCCTCGTGTTGCTCCGCCGAGTAGCCGTGGGCGGATTGCGGGAGGTAGACGTCGTGGGTGGGGTCGTAGAGCACGGCGTCGCTGCACTCGCAGCCGAGGAGATCGGTGGTGAGCTGGCACAGGCGCTGCAGCAACACCGGCTGGCTGAGCGACGAGATCATCTCGTGGCCCGCCTGGGCGAGGGCCGTCGAGAGGCGCGACTCCTCCTCGGCGCGCGCCGAGGAGCGCGCCAGCTCCGCCGTCGTCCGGTGGCGCTCGATCGCGAGGCCGGCGACGTGGGTCGCGATGCCGGTCAGGTGACGGTCGGCCGGCGTCGGCGTGCGCACCTCGCGGTAGTACATCGCGAAGGTGCCGAGGCAGCCGCCGTCGATCGCCAGGATGGGAAACGACCAGCAGGCGCGGAGATCGTGGGCGAGCGCCAGCGGCGCGAACTCGGCCCACAGGGGATCGCTCGCGATGTCCGCGACCACCACCGCCTCGCGTCGATGGGCCGCGGTGCCGCAGGAGCCGACGGCGGGCCCGATGGCGAGGCCGTCGACCGCGGCGCAGTACTCCGGCGCGAGGCTCGGCGCGGCGCCGTGACGGAGCCGGCCCTCCTCCAGCACGAGGATCGAGCAGAGCATCCCCGGCGCGTGGCGCTCCACCAGCGTGCAGAGACTCTCCAGGATCTCCGGCAGCGGCATGCCGCGCGCGATCATCTCGAGCAGCCGGGTCTGGCCGGTCAGGAGCGCCGCGATGCGATCGCGCTCACGACCTTGTCGGAGGCTCCGGACTACGAGAGCGACGACGCCCACCAGGAGCACGAGGCCGAGGATCGGCCCCGTCATCGCCGGAGCTCCCGCCGCCGGTGTCGCGTGGCAATTTCGTGACGTCGCGCCATGTTTCTTTCGGACACCGCCGGGCGAGCGCGCCAGACATGCCCGCTGCTGGCGATCGGTCGTCCGGTGGAACGGATCGCTGCGGATCGAGCAAACCGCATGCCGAGCCGGCTCCGAGTTTGACCGCCGGTCGTGCCGCTCGTTAGGGTCGCGCGGTGACCGCGACCTCGCCGGGCGAGATCAAGCTCTACTTCGACTACAAGAGTCCCTTCGCCTACCTGGCGAGCGGACCGGCGGCAGCGCTCCCCGATCGCTACCGCGTGCGGCTGCGCTGGATTCCCGTCCAGCTCCGCATCAAGGGCCCAGGAGCCCGGAGCATCCGCTCCGACTGGAAGGCCCGCTACTCGTATCTCGACGCCCGGCGCTTCGCCGCCCCGCGTGGGATCGTGATCAAGGGCCCGAAGAAGATCTACGACACCGAGCCGGCCCTGATCGGCGCGCTCTTCGCGATGAAGGTGGGATGCTTCGAGCGCTACACGGCCGAGGCCTATCGCCGTTTTTTCGTGCGCGAGCTCGAGCTCGACCAGCCCGACGCCATCGCCGCCTTGCTCGCCGAGCTCGGCGCCGACCCGGAGGCCTACCGCCGTTTCGCGGCCGCCGCGGGGCGGGAGGCCTACGCGCGCTGCGAGGCCGAGGCGGAGGACGACCACATCTTCGGCGTGCCGATCTTCCTCTTTCGCGGCGAGCCGTTCTGGGGCCACGATCGCCTGCCGGTTCTCGAGCAGCGTCTGACGGAGGCCGGCCTGGCGCGCTGAAGGCTACCTTCGGTGCTCGGGTGGGCGGTTGCTGCAACGGCGTGCGCCCTCCACAATGCGCGGCCCGTGTCTTCCATCTCGCGCGCCTATTACGGCTGGCGCATCGTCGCCGTCGCGTTCCTCACGCATTGTTTGAACGTCGGCTGCGTCTTCTACAGCTTCGGGGTCTTCTTCACGCCGCTGATCGCCGAGTTCGGCTGGACGCGCGCGCAGATCTCGTGGGGCTTCTCGTCGGTGTCGATCGTGGGCGCGTTGTGGTCGCCGCTCATCGGGCGGGTCGTCGATCGCCACGGCCCGCGGCCGTCGCAGCTCTTCGGTGCGGTGGTCCTGGGGACGACGTTCATGCTGCTCTCGACGGTGCGCTCGCTCGGCCAGTACTACTTTCTGATGGGCGTGCTGGTCTCGCTCGGGTCGACGGCGCTCGGCCCGATTCCCAGCAACAGCGCCGTGGCGGGATGGTTCCTCCGCCGCCGCGGGCGCGCCCTCGGCTTCGCGACCGCAGGGATCTCGATGGGCGGCGTGATCTTCGTGCCGCTCGCCCAGGCCCTGATCACGCACCTCGGCTGGCGCCGGGCGTTCGTGGCGCTCGGCGCGGTGGTGATCGGCACCGCGCTCGGCCCGGTGGCGCTCGTGATGCGGAAGCCCCCGCACGAGCTTCCCCCCGAGGAGCGTCTCCCGCACGGCAGCGCCAGCGGTCTCACCTTCGAGCTCGAGCATTCGGTGACCGCGCGCGATGCCGTTCGCGATCCGAACTTCTGGCGGATCGCGGGCTGCTTTTCGCTCACCGTCATGGGCCTCTCGGCGGTGCTGTTGCACCAGGTGCCGCTCCTGATCGACGTCGGGGTGAGCCCGGCGCACGCCGCGTTCGCGCTCGGGGCCGTCGCCGGCGTCGGGGTGATCGGCAAGCTCGGGTTCGGCGCGCTCCTCGACCGCGTCGAGCAGCGGCGGGTGATCGTCGGCTGCTTTCTCGCCCAGGCCGCGGGCCTGCTGCTGCTGCCGTTCGCCGGGGTGCCGGCGTTGCTCGTGCTGTACGTGCTCGTCTACGGCTATGCGATGGGGGGCAACGCCACCCTGCAGGCGACCGTTCTCGGCGAATGCTTCGGCAGGCGGCACTACGGTGCGATCGCGGGACGGATGGGCCCGATCATCGTGCTGGCGCAGGCGGTGGCGGTCCCGCTGGTCGGCTGGCTCCGCGATCGCACCGGCAGCTACATGCCGGCGATCGTGGTGATCGAGGTCATGACGCTGCTCGCCGCCCTCGGGATCTCCCGCCTGCGCCCGCCGGCATGGCGGCAGGTGGCGCACGCGGCATGACGGCCCCAGACGTTTTCGCTATCGAAACTCGCGCGCCGCGATGCTAAGAACGCTCCCTGCATGAAAGGGCGGGGCGGTGGCAAGCGGAACGGCCGCAAACGAACGCACGCGGAGCAGGACGATCGCCCGCGTGGCTACGAGGCCAAGCGCATGCGCCAGCTGTGGCGCGACATCGACGTCGCCAAGGACAAGGCGGGCCTCGGTCGAGCAGCGGCGGAGGCGGAAGCGCCGGGATGGGGTTTCGGCTCCATGCTCGAGCACGCGACCACGCTCGCGAGCGACGCGGCGGCCTGGGTCGCGGCGACGGCGCCCGTCGCGTGCGAGCTCGTGACGAGCGGAGTGGCGCTCTTGCGGGGCGTGCCGCTGGTCGGACGCCTCGTCGATCTCGTGCCCGCGCCGTCGCGTGCGAGCGGCGAACGCGGGTTCGCGAGCGGCGCGCCGCCGGTGAACGGCGTCGGGCGCCCGACCGCCACGACGACCCCCGACGAGTCGAACGGGCACTGGATCCACTGATCCCCGCGGCAGGCGGGGGCGACGGATGGTCGACGTGCCACGTGCGGCGGTGCGCGGCGTACGCCGCCGGCCGAATTGCATGCACGTACCTGCTACGGTAAGCACCACCGCATGCTCGGTGGAGGCGGGGTCTTCGATCTCGTTCGGCACGGCGGGATCGTCATGGCCCCGCTGGCGCTGTGCTCGATCGTGAGCGTGGCGGTGATCGTCGAGCGGCTGTGGACCCTGGCGACGGCGGCACGGCGCTCCGAGCGCTTCCATCGCGCCGCGGCCGAGGCCTGGCAGGAGGGCGGGGTGTCCGAGCTGGTCGCGGTCACGCGCCGCGACGACTCGCTCCTGGGCGCGGTGTACCGCGCCGTGCTGGCCCAGGGCGACGCCGACGACGATACCCGCCTCCAGGTGGCGGGGCGCCACGTGAGCGGCGCGATCCGCCACCTCAAGCGCTACATCTGGCTGCTGGGCACGATCGGCAGCCTGGCGCCGTTCATCGGTCTCCTCGGCACCGTCATCGGCATCATCCGCGCCTTCGAGAACATGGCGGCGACCGGCTCGGGCGGGTTCGCGGTGGTGGCCGCCGGCATCTCGGAGGCGCTGATCGCGACCGCCGCGGGTCTCCTGGTCGGGGTGCTCGCGATCTTCGCTTACAATGCCTTCATGGTCCGGATCGGTAACCAGGGGGCCGATCTCCGCGAATGGACGGACGATCTCCTGCTGCGCCTCCGCACCGTCGATCGCACCGCCCCCCGCTCGTATGGCAGCGCGGCTGCTCACTGACGAGCCGGAGGACGGCGACGCCATCGTCGCCGAAATCAACGTCACCCCTCTGACCGACATCTTTCTCGTGCTCCTCATCATCTTCATGGTGACGAGCAGCGCGCTCATGCAGCAGGGCTCGAAGGTGTCGCTGCCGCAGAGCGCGAGCGGTCAGCCCGAGACCACCGGCCTCACGCTCACCGCGACCGCCGACCACACCCTCGAGCTGAACGGCGAGACGGTCGCGCGCGATCAGCTCGGCGCGGCGCTCGCCAAGGCCCTCGAGGGGCGCGAGGACAAGGCCGTCATCCTGCGCGGCGACCGCAACATCATCCTCGAGGACGCCGTGGAGCTGATGACGATCGCCCGCCAGGCGGGAGCCGATCGGCTCGCGATCGCGACCACGCCGGCGGCCGCGGGCAAGTAGGAGGCGTCGCGTCGCGCCTCGTGATGGCGATGGCGCTCCTGGCGGCGACCGCCGCCTCGGTGGCCGTCGTGACGGGACGCCTCAGGCTCGACCCGAACGTCGGGTCGCTGCTGCCGGACCAGGGCGAGGCGGTCGCGCTCCGCCGCTGGGTCGCCGCCTTCGGAGGCGGCGATCTCGGCGCGGTGATGGTGCGGAGCCCGGATGCGGAGCGCAATCGGGCGCTCTGCGGCGAGATCGCCGCCGCCTTGCGGGCGCGTCCGAGCATCGCCCAGGCCGTCGATCGCTTGGACCCGTCGGCGCGGCTCGATCCGTGGCTCACCTGGCGTCATGCCAGTGCCGCGGTACGAGCGCGGCTCGCTCTGGCGCTCACACCCGAGGGCATGCGGGCGCGTCTCGGCGAGAGTCGCAACATGCTGGCGCTGCCCGGGAGCGGCGGGGTGGTGGAGATCCTCGAGCGCGATCCGCTCCGTCTCGGCCAGATCGCCTTCGAGGGCGTCGCCGCCGGCAGCGGCCTACGCTCGCAGCCCGACGGGCGATTCGAGAGCGACGACGGTCGGACCTGCCTCGTGCTCATCAAGGGGAAGGGGCAGGCGCTGCGCTCCGAGGACGCGCGGGCCTTCGCGGCCGACATGGCAGCGGTGCTGGCGCCGCTCCGCACGGCGCATCCCGAGGTGGAGATCGGCGACACCGGCGGCCACGCGATCGCCGCCGCGACCGAGACCATGATCAAGCGCGATCTGCTGCGCTCGGGGCCGATCGCCACGGTCCTGACGTCGCTGGTCTTCGTGCTGCTCTTCCGGCGCGTGCGGGCGCTGGTCGCGGTGCTGCCGCCGCTCCTGCTCGGGACGCTCTGGACCGCGGCGCTCGCGTCGGTGCTGCCGGGGGGACTTTCGGCGATCGCGGTCGCCTTCACGTCCGTGGTGGTGGGTGTGGGAGTCGACACCGGCGTGCACGTCTACGCGGCGTTGCTCGAGGCCCGGCGCGCGGGGCTCCCGCCGCGCGAGGCCGCGGCGGAGGCCCGCCGGCGGACGGCACGGGCGGTGCTTCTCGCCG
The DNA here is from genome assembly GCA_963761995.1 of uncultured delta proteobacterium. Classification (GTDB taxonomy): domain Bacteria; phylum Desulfobacterota; class Binatia; order UTPRO1; family UTPRO1; genus UTPRO1. Next base: position 327,841 of record CAVXIU010000006.1, read on the forward strand.
CCGTCACGGCCGGTGCGGCCTTCGCCGCCCTCGCACTCTCGGACATCCGCGCCGTCCGGCAGCTCGGCATCCTGTGCGCCGCGGGCGAGGTGCTGACGGCGCTCGCGATCGTGGTGGTGACGCCCGAGATCGGGGCCTGGCTCGAGCGCGGGACCCCGCCGCCGCGTCTGGCGGCGCGCTGGACCGGCGTGTTCGCGTGGGCCGCGGCGACGCGGGGCCGGGCGCTCGTGACCGGGGGGCTCGCGCTCCTGCCGGTGGCGGCGCTGGCGATCGCAGGACCGCCCCCGTTCGCCGACGCGATCGTCGGCATCCGGCCGAGCGGGCTCGCGCCGCTCCAGGTGCAGCAGAAGATCTACGACGCCTTCGGCGGGCGCCCGGGACAGATGGTGGTGATGGTGGCCGACCGCGATCCGGAGGCGGCGCGGGCGCGTGCCGATCGCGTGGTCGAGCGGCTCTCCACGGTCGCCGAGGTCGAGACGGTCGACGCCCTCACCACGTTGGTGCCGGCGCGCGCGACGCAGCGGAGCCGGCTCGCCGAGCGCGACGCGCTCGACCTGCCGGCGCGCGCCGACGAGCTCGCGCGGGCGCTCCGCGACACCGGCTTCGTCCCGGAGCGCTTCGCGGTCGTGCTGGCCGGCATGCGCACGCCCGCGCACGACCTCCTCGAGATCGACGAGCTCGCCGACAAGCCGTCGGCCATCCTGCTCTCGCGCTACCTGGGTCGCGACGGCGACGACACGCTGGTCGCCGTCTACGTGCAGCCGCGGGCGACAGCGGAGGCCCGCGACCGGATCGCGGCGGCCGTCCACGCCGTCGATCCCACCGCCGTCCTGACCGGCTACAATCGGCTCGAGACGACGCTCCGGTCCTCGCTTCGCCGCGACCTTCCGCGCATCGCTCTGGTCGCCGGTCTGCTCGTGGTGGCGGCGCTGGCGGCGGCGCTCCGGCGCACCCGCGACGTCGTCATCGCGGCCCTCGTCCTGGTGAGCGAGGTCGCCGCGGTGCTGACGCTGTTTCGGCTCTGCGGCATTCCGCTTCACGCCTATTCGGCGCTCGTCCTGCCCGTGCTCCTCGGCATCACCGTCGACGAGGGCATGTTTCTCCTCCACCGGGCGAGCGCCGCCGCCGGTCCGGACGCGATCGCGACGACCTTGCGCGACGAGGGGCCGCCGATCGCCGCCACCGCCCTCACGACCGCGGCGGGGTTCGGCGCGCTGGCCTTCTCCGAGTTCGACGGGCTTCGCGATCTCGGTCTGGCTGGGTCCGTCGGGAGCGTCACCGGTTTGCTGATGGCGCTCGTGATCGTGCCGGTCGGGCTGCGCCTCCTCGGCCGGCCCGCCGACTCGGCTCAGGCGTAGCGCCGGAAGTCGATGGCGGGGAAGATGCTGTCGGCGGCCTCCACCACGCCGAGCCAGTGCTCGTCGATCGCGCCCTGCTCGATGCCGTCCGCGAGCCGGCGGAAGCGCGCGAGGTGCTCGGTGGTGCGGCGCACCGCGTAGTCGACCACCGTGCCGCGCGCGATGATGAAGGCCCAATCGCTCGACTGCGCCAGCAAGAGCTCGCGCGCCGCCTGATCGAGGGCACGCCGGGTCGCGCCGGTGGCGTCGCGGAAGCGGCGCGCCAGCTCCTGCATCCGATCGGCGGCGTGATGGAGGTGGCCGTAGATCCAGTCGTTGGCGCTCGAGAGCCAGACCTCGTGGTAGCCCTTGAAACCCCACGAGCTGGTGTTGGGCTCCGCGACCTGATGCGTCGGGTAGGCGTCGAGGTACTCGTCGAGCGTGGTCAGCGCGAAGACGTCCTGCGCCGCGATCCGACGGCACAGGACGTCGAGCCAGATCGGGCCCTCGTACCACCAGTGGCCGAACAGCTCGGCATCGAACGGCACCGTGAGCAACGCCGGCCGCTCGGGCGGGGCGTCGAGACGCAGAAGCTGTCGTTGGCGGCTCTCGACGAAGTGCGCGGCGTGCAGCTCCGCCTTGGCGCGTGCCCACTCGGGATTGTAGGGCTCCTTGTGATCGCTCGTACCGGTGACGCGGTAGTACTTGATGCCGGTGTAGGCACGCGCGCTCCCCTCCGCGAGGAACGGTCGCAGCTCCTCCTCCGAGAGATCGAAGCCGATGTCGCGATAGAACTCCCGATAGTCGAAGTCGCCGGGATAGCCCTCGACGGAGCTCCACACCTGCCGCGCACAGTCGGCGTCGCGCCCGAAGGCGGCGACCCCGGCCGGGCAATAGAGGGGCGCGTACACGCCCTGGACCGGTGGCGCCGAGGCGAGCTCGATGGCGTGGGTGTCGACGCAGAAGTAGCGCACCCCGGCGCCGGCGAGGATGCGATCGAGGCCGGAGTAATAGGCGCACTCCGGCAGCCAGAACCCCGACGCCGGCCGGCCGAAGGCGCGCGCGAACTCGGCCATGCCGAGCTCGACCTGCACGCGCACGGCCTGCTCGTTGACGGCGAGCAGCGGCAAGCAGCCGTGGGTGGCGGCGGAGGTCATCAGGCGCACGCTGCCGGTGTCGGCGAGCGCCGCGAAGGCGCGGATCAGGTCGCGGCGGTGACGCTCCACGTAGATGGCGCGGGCCCGCGTGAAGACGTCGAGGTAATGGCGGGCGAGCGGTTGGAAGTGCGGCTGGTGGCGCGTGCGCTCGACCTCGCGCTCGGCGAGCGCGATGCGGCCCTCGAGGTGGCGCTCGTAGCGCGCCTGCAGCAGGGGATCGGCGAGCATGTTGAGGAGCGGCGGCGAGAGCGAGAGGCTGATGCGATAAGGGACGTCCTCCTCCGAGAGCCGCTCGAAGGCCGCGAGCAGCGGCAGATAGGTCTCGGTGATGGCTTCGAAGAGCCAGTCTTCCTCGAGGAAGACGCCGTACTCGGGATGGCGCACCCAGGGGAGATGCGCCTGCAGCACGAGGGCGAGAAGGCCGCGCTCGCCTGCCATCAGGTTTCGTTTCGTGTCGGGTCGGTCTGATCGGACGGGGCCTCGCTTCCGCGATCGTCGCGGACGAGACTCCAGCTGCCGCGCTGGGCGGCGTGCGGCAACGGACCGGGCCACGAGGAGGGCGCGAGGCGCGTCGCGAATGGCGTCTCGGCATCCGAGATCACGGCGTGCTGGGGCTCCGGCGGGGCCGGCGTGACCGCGACGACCGGGGTCGGGCGCTCCTGCCATCCGACCGTCATCCACTTTCCGGGTGCGCTCCCCGGCTGGTCGGTGCGTGGGGTCCAGACCGGTTGGGAGCGCGCGAGCGGAAAGAAGGCGCCGTCGACCCGCAGGAAGCCGATTTCCGCGACGAAACACGCCGCCGGCTTCCCGACGTAGGCGTAGACGGAGCGGGCCTCGGAGCCGACGGCGAAATCCTGGAAGCGGCTCGGCGGTCGCGCGTCGAACTCGACGCGGCTGACGTCGTAGGCACGGACCACCAGGCGCATGGACGCTCCGCCGGCTCGCTCGCGAACGCTCCGGCGATGGGCATCGGAAATGTCCCAGTAGGCGAAGAGGCAGTGGGGATCGCGGGCGATCAGGACGAGTCGCTCGCTCCCGTAGGAGTCCGGGAGGGTGGCGCCTTCGCGGAGCAGCGCGGCCGGATCTGGCTCGCCGAACCCGCCGGCGCGGCGTCTCGTCTCCACGCCCGTGCGAATGCTCGCCGGCGGGGGATGTGGGGTCGGCGGGACGTCGGGCCGTTCGGGATTCAGGCGGGCGAGACCTTCCCGGATCGCACGGAGACTCGCTTGTGCCGCCGCCAGGACGTAGCGCCGCACCGAGCCCGCGACGCGCTCGGCTCCGAGCCGGCCCGGTTCGTCGCCCAGAATACGAGTCACCGCGCGACTGTAGCGGCGTCGTCTCGGTGCGTCAAAGCGAGGCGATCGCGAGTCTCAGCAACGAGGCGGCTCGCGAAACGAAACCGTCGCCGCCGCCGAGGCGACGGCGGGATCCAGCCGCTCGCCGGTCGGAAAGTCGTGCCGCGGGATGTTGGCGAGCAGCACGCGCCCCGAGGCACCCTGCCACCAGATGCACACCGGCTCGCTGAGATACTGGCGGATCTTCTCGAGGTGGCGCTCCTTCACCAGTGCCGCCGTCGGCTCCGAACGCGCCAGCACCTCGGCGATCGCCTGCACCGAACGGACCCGGGCCAGGCCCCGCCCGCCGTAGTACGTGAACGAGTGACCACGCGTCTTGTAGGCGTAGACGTTCGCCTCCGCCGGGAGACCGCGAGCGATCTCCGCCGCCTTGCGCAAGCTGCTGAACTCGTTCACGACCGGTGTTCCGACGCGGTAGAACAGCACCTGGATGGCGAGGGCACCCGCGAGCACGAGCCCGGGAAGAGCCCGCCAGCGCGCGCGCGCCATCAGCTGCCAGCCGAGGATGGGAAACGCCGCCAGCAGCACGGCCGGCAGCGCGCTCCGGCCGTAACCCGGATGGGCGATGGCGACGCCGATCGGGGTTCCGAGCGCCACCACCGTCATGCCCGCCGCCCAGACGATCGCCGGCGGGCGGAAGGCGCGGACCCGGGCCGCGACGGGCGCGCGCAGCAGACGGTCGAGGTAGGTCGCGATCAAGAGCGCGAGCGCCGGGAAGATCGGCAGGAGATAGGTCGCGAGCTTCGCCTCCGAGAGGCTGAAGAAGACGAAGGGCACCGCGCACCAGACGAGGAGGAAGGTCGCGAGCGCGTCGCCGCGGCGCGCTCGCCGCCAGGCTCGCCTGAGGGCTCCCGGCAAAAACACCGTCCACGGCAGCAGGGTCAGCGGCAGGATCCATGCGAAGAACCAGATCGGCTCACGATGGCCGGCGAGGGCGCGGCCGACGAAGCGCCCGAGGTTGTGTTGCCAGAGGAAGGTCCAGAGGTAGTCGGGAGCCCGAACCGCCTGCGACCCGTACCACGCCACCACCAGCGCCATGGCGGCCATGGCACCGACGCCCGGACGGAGACGCCGAAGCTGCCGGAGGGGTGTGCGCGAGACGACGAGGAAGGTCCCGAGGATCAACGCCGGCAGAAGCAATGCCACGGGTCCTTTGATCAGGAGCCCGAGGGCCGGAAAGAGATAGAGCGGCCAGGTGGCGGGCGAATCACCCGGAGGCCCGTCCCGGCGCGGCTCCACGAGGGCAAAGGCCGGCAGCAGGGTGGCGGTCACGATCAAGGTGAGGAGCATGTCCATCCGCACCGAACGGCCGAGCACCACGAACTGCACCGCGGTCGCGAGGACGGCTCCGGTGCCGAGCGCCGCCCGTGCTCCGAGCCGGCGCCAGGCGAAGCGTACCAGCAACGCGATGGTCAGAACCGACGCCAGGGCGGAGGGGAGGCGCGCCGCCCACTCGCTCTGGCCGAACGCCGCGAAGGAGGCGCCCACCAACCAGAAATATCCAGGCGGCTTGTCGTAGTAGCGGACGAAATTGAGCGTGGGATCGAGCCAGTTGCCGGTGAGCATCATCTCCCGGACGGTCTCGGCATAGCGGCTCTCGCCGGGATCCCAGAGGTCGGGACGTCCAAGGTCGAGGAAGATCGCGAGGGCGACCACCGTCGCGAGGCCGAGGACGCCGAGAGCGGGGCGCGCCAGCCGCCGCCAAGAGTACGGAAGGACGTACACGGGCGCTGCGAGGCGTAGCATGCGGGGTGGAGCCCGTCCATGCGACCCAGGCTTCGGGAAGAGTCGCACCTAGGGAATTTTTCTCTTCCCCGTGGGGAGGAGAGGTAATTGCGACGACGACCACGTCGGGCGCCTTACTCGAAAGAGGCAGGAGGATTTTGCATGATTGCAAGCCTCGGACGGCACGTTCCCCGTGATTTCCAGCGGGATCTCTTTCTGGCGTACGACGGCGACGTCCCCCCTCCGTATTATTGGGACATCGGGCTGCAACGCCGCTACATGCCCCCCGTCCATCGCCCGGGAGAGATCGATACGGTGCTCCCGTATCGGGCGCTGCCCCCGGAGCTGATCCTCGCCTCCGCCATCTCGATCGACCAGCTCGACGAGATGCTGGAACGACGAGCCCGCCGCGAAGAGCAGAGCGGCTGATTCAACGCCGCCGGAGGCGGTCGAAAGCCTCGGCGCTGGGGAGCGTCCAGCCGAGACGCTTCGCGAGGGTCTCGATGCGACGGCCGAGGGCGGTCGAGTCGAGGTAGTCCTCGGTGCGCGGCGAGTCGACGAAGCGAATGCCGCCACGCAGGTCGACCTCCTCGAGGATGGCATCGCGAACACGCGGCGCCCGGACCGGATCGCCGAGGTCGCGCACGCTCTGCGCCACCAGGAAGGCGAGCTTGTCGTAGAGAAGGTAGCCGCCGCTGTTGGTCTCGAACATCCCGGGCACGTAGAGATCGGTGCGGCCTGGGACGAACGCGCCGCTCGCGAGCCGGGGTCGGCCCGAGCGCGAGCTCGGAATCGTCCCGGCGGGCACGAACGGCACCTCGTGACGGAACCCGGTCGCGCACAGCACGATGTCGAAGGCCTCGGCCGTCCCGTCGGTGAAGTGCACGAGCGATCCGTCGAAGCGGGCGACGTCGGGCTTCATCACCAGGTCGCCGTGACTCAAATAGTGGAAGACCTGGCTGTTCAGCACCGGATGGCTCTCGAGCGGTCGGTGGTCGGGTGCCGGGAGGCCGAAACGCTCCTGCTTGCCGACCGCGAGCCGGAGCAACGTGGAGAGGATGGGCTGCGCGATCCAGGTCGGGAGGTGCGGCCCCTCCTGCACCAGCACGTCGATGGGTGTGCCGAAGAGGTGCTTCGGGAAGACCCAGTAGCCTCGCCTGACGCTCAGCGCCGCGCGGCTCGCGACCTTGGCCGCGTCGCAGGCGATGTCGAAGCCCGAGTTGCCGCCGCCGACCACCAGGACCCGCCGGTCGCGGAAGGACTCGCTGCTCCAGTAGTCGACGGAATGGAGCAGGGTGCCCGTGAACGTCCCCGGGTACGAGGGCAGCGTCGGAATCCATTGCGCGCCGACGGTGGCGACGATCGCGTCGTGCTCGCTGCGGCCGCCGTCGGCGAGCTCGACGGTCCAGCCGCCTCCGGGTCGGGGCACGGCGGCCTTCACCTCGGCTCCGAAGCGGATGCCCTCGCGGAGCCCGAACGCGTCCGCGAAGCTCCGCACGTAGTCGAGGATGTGGGTGCGGCCGGGATAATCCGGGTAGTCGTCCGGCATCGGCCAGCCGTGAAAGGCGCTCCGCGTCTTCGAGGAGATGAAGTGCGCCGACTCGTAGATCGGGCTCCCGGGGTTGTCGGCGTCCCAGATCCCTCCGACGTCGCAATGCCGCTCGACGTGGACGTAGGGCACGTCGAAGAGGCGAAACGCGCGGGCCACCGCCAGACCGGCGGGACCCGCGCCGACGATGAGGGTCGGGGCGGCCATGGCCGGGCAGCGATACGACGGCCGCGCGCGACCGGCAACCGAGTGCGCCGGCCGCTCGACCGCTGCGCGCGTAGCGAACGGTCGCGATACGGCGGCGCAGGGATCAAAACACGGGATCGCCCTCGCGGGCGGCGAGGTCGCGGAACGCGCGCGTGAGCTCTCGCGTGATCGGACCCGGCTCGCCGTCGCCGATCTGCCGGCCGTCGAGGCGCACCACCGGGACGATCTCGGCGCCGGTGCCGGTGAGAAAGCACTCGTCCGCCGTGAAGAGGTCGTAGCGACCGAGGCGGCGCTCCTCCCACCCGAGTCCGGCCGCCAAGGCGAGCTCGCGGATGACGGCGCGGGTGATGCCGTCGAGGGCGCCCTCGGTCGCGGGCGGGGTGGCGATCGTACGGTCGTGGACCGCAAAAACGTTGTCGGCGGTGCACTCGGCGACGAAGCCCTCGACGTTCAGCATCAGCGCCTCCGCCGCGCCGGCCTCGTGTGCCTCCAGGCGTGCCAGCACGTTCTTCAAGTAGTTGAGCGACTTGATGCGGGGATCGACGCTCGCCGCCGGAACCTGCCGCGTCGCGGCCGTGACCACACGGATACCCGAGGCATAGTGCTCGGCCGGATAGACCGCGAGCGGGGCGACGATGATGATGACGCGTGGTCGCGTGCAGGTCAGCGGATCGAGGCCGAGCGGGCCCTCGCCGCGGGTGACGACGAGCCGGATGTAGCCCTCCTCCTGGCGGTTGGCGCGTACCGCGGCGGCGACCGCAGCGGCGAGCGCGGCGCGCGTCATCGGGACGGCGAGGGCGATGGCGTGCGCCGACGCCTCGAGCCGCGCCAGGTGGTCGTCGAGGCGGAAGATGCGGCGGTTGTAGACGCGGATCCCCTCGAAGATTCCGTCGCCGTAGAGCAAGCCGTGGTCGAAGACGGAGACGTGCGCCTCGGCGCGTGGGACGAGCTGGCCGTCGATGGATACGAGCATGGTGTCATGACCTCCGGGGTGTTGCCGTGCGGCGCCGCGCTGGGCGCGGGACGATGACGCGATCGGAGAAGACGTCGCGCCAGCGGGTGAAGTTGGGGCCGTAGGTGCGGACCAAGAGATCGTGGAAGCGGCCGACGATCTTCTGCACGTAGATGTCGTGCTTGAGGTAGTCCTCGGCGGCGGCGACGAAGGCGCGGTTGCGGCTCCAGGCGCCGTGCGCGCCGCCGTCGTCCTGCACCAGGCCCATGAGCGCCACGCGCGAGTCGGCGCAGAGCGTCAGGCCGCGCCCGCCCTTTTCGCCGTGGATGGTGTCCTTGATGGGGTGCGGGTAGACCGCCGCGGCTTCCAGCGACAGCGACCCGTAGTCGATCACGGCGACGCGCACCTTGCGCTGATGGGCGGCCGCGATCGCCGCCTTGAGCTCCTCGAGCTCCTCGTCCCAGGCCGAGAGCAGCAGCGTGCGCTCGGCGCGTTCGATCAGGTGGAGGGTACGCTCGAGCAGGGCGGGGCGGCCATGGACGTTCCAGATGTAGCCGACGGGCTCGTCGCCGCCCACCGCCTCGAGCTCGTCGCGGAGCCCATCGAGGGCGCGGGTCACGCGGGTGCGATAGCGGTCGATGAACTCTTCGGGATCGACCGGGACGTAGCGCTTGGCGCGCCCGCCGCCGTCGGTTGGGAAGACCAGATCCTTTTCCTGCAGCCGTCCCAGTACCTCGTAGACCTTCGAGCTCGGCACCCCCGAGCTGCGCGCCAGCTCGTAGCCGCTCGCCGGATGGCGCTTGACGAGCGCCAGATAGAGCTTGGCCTCGTAGTCGCCGAGGCCGATCTCGCGAAGGCGGTCGAGGAGCGGGCTCACGGGCGTAGTAACTACCGTTGTAGTGAATAGTGAGTCAAGGCGGATTCACTCGCGGCCGGCGGCGCCGTGGGGTCCCGTGGCGGCATCGCCGGGCTTCTGCTAGCGACAGCGGCGTATGCGGCGAACCGGGCGGATGGGGGTGCGGTCGTGACTGATCGCCCTCGCCACCACGGACCCCGCCGCTTCCGGAACCTCGTGCCGCTCGATCGCGGCGGGATCGGAGTGACGGCGCCGTTCCTGGTGCGCCGTCTCGCCGGGTTCTGGCGTGACCGACCCGGCGCTCCGCCCTCGGTTCCGAACGACGGCGCCTTCCTCCGGGCGAACGCCCTCCACAGCAAACCGACGGTCACCTGGATCGGCCACGCCACCGTGCTGGTGCAGATGGATCACGTCACGTTCCTCACCGATCCGATCTGGTCGGCGAAGCCGTTTCCGGTCTCGTTCGTCGGCCCGATGCGTTTCGCTCCGCCGGCGCTGGCGCTCGAGCACTTGCCACGGGTCGACTTCGTCCTGATCTCGCACAACCACTACGATCATCTGGATCTGCCGACGCTACGGGTGTTGGCGGGGCAGGGCACGCGTTTTCTGGTGCCGCTCGGAGTCGGCGCCCTGCTTCGTCAGTCTGGGATCGGGCCGGTGGAGGAGCTCGACTGGTGGGACGCACGGACGATCGCGGGGGTGGAGGTGCACTGCGTGCCGAGTCAGCACTGGAGCGGTCGCGGCCTCACCGACGACTGCGTCACGCTATGGGCGGGGTGGGTGGTGCGAGGACCGAGCCGTCGCTTCTACTTCGCGGGGGACACCGGATACTTCGCGGGGCTCGTCGAGATCGGCGAGCGACTCGGCCCGTTCGGCCTGGCGGCGCTTCCGATCGGCGCCTACGATCCGCCGGCGATGATGCGCGCCGTCCACCTCGATCCCGAAGAGGCCGTCCAGACTGGGCTCGACGTCGTCGCCGATCGCGTGCTCGCGATCCACTGGGGGACCTTCGATCTCACCGACGAGCCGCTCGACGAGCCGCCGCGCCGGTTCCATGCCGAGGGCGCCCGTCGCGGCCTCGACCCCGGCCGACTCTGGACCCCCGCCCTCGGCGAGACCCGAGCCTGGTAAGGGCTATCCGAGCCGGTCGATCCAGGTCTCGACGTCGCCGAGTCGCGCCACGATCGCCGCGTCGGGTGCCTCCGCCGCGAGCTCGGCGCCGCCGACCAGGACCACGCGCACGCCTGCCGCTCGGGCGGCGGCCAGGTCCTCGCGTGCCGTGTCGCCGACGTGCAGCACCTCGTGGGGCGCGCAGCGCGCTTCGGCGAGCGCCGTCGCGAAGATCCGTGGGTCGGGTTTGGCCGCGCCCGCCTCGCTCGAGATCGTGATCTGGTCGATCAGGGGCGCAAGCTCGAGCGCCGTCAGCACGGCGCGAACGCGTGCGTCGAAGTTGGACACCACCAGGATGCGGAGGCCGCGGGCGCGGAGGGTCTCGAGGAGCGGCGGCGCATCGGGATCGACTCGCCAGGCGGCGGTGGTCGCGAAGAACGCGAAGAGATCGGCGAAATAGGCCTCGAAACGCTCGCCCGCGAGACCCGAGAACACCTCGGACACGATCGCGTGCCACCACCTGCGTTCGCGGTCGCGGCGCTCGTTCGTCGGGAGGTCGGGAAAGGCCAAGGGCGGTGCGGCGTGAAAGGCGCGACGGAAGCGCGCGTGCAGGATCTCGGGGGCGACGTGGATGTCGTGGCGGGCCGCTACCTCGGCGTAGAGCTCGCCGATCGACCGGACGGGATGAAAGAGGGTGCCGGCGGCGTCGAAGGAGACCGCGCGGAGCCGCACCGCGCTTCCCGCCGCGGGTGCGCGACCGGCTGCCGCGCTCACGACGGCGCGGCAGCCGCGAGCGCCGGTTGCTCCCAGAATTGAATGAGGACGCCGAAGGCCGAGCGCGGCGAGATGAAGGCCGTCTCGCGTCCCTGCGGCGAACGCCCGCGGTCGGTGATGCGGACGCCGTCACGCTCGAGCGCGGCCAACACCGGAGCCAGTCGGTCGACGTCGATCGAGACGTGGTGGAAACCCTCGCCGCGCTTGGCGAAGAAGCGCTCCAAGAAGCCCCGGGGTCCGGTCGGATTGGGGGCGATCAGCTCGACCTTGTAGTGGCCGACGTGGAAGTTGGTGAGTCGGAAGCTCGGATCATAGCCGACGTGCGCCACGCGGCCGCGCGTCACCGGGAAGAAGCGCTCGAAGAAGGCGAGGGCGGCGTCGAGGTCGCGAACGGCGATCGCCATGTGGTTGACGCGGACGCGCACCGCCTCGCCGTCGTAGTGGTGCACGGCGACGGGCGCGACCTCGGGCTCGGGGTCGAAGCGGTTCCAGAACTGGACGAGGGTGCCGAAGGCCGAGCGCGGCGAGATGAAGGCGGTCTTGTACTCGCCGTTGTCGAAGCGATCCACCACGCGGACGCCGCCTCGCTCCAGCGCGGCGATCGTCCGGTCGAAATCGGGAGCCTCGATCGAGAGGTGATGCAGGCCTTCGCCGCGTTTGGCGATGAATTTCTCGACGAAGCTCTCCGGTTGCGCGCTCTGGATGATCTCGAGCTTGAAGTCCCCGATGAAGAAGTCGCACCAGGTGTAGTCGCCGGTGTGACCGGGTTGGGGCTCGTTCATCATGGCGATTGGGAAGTGGCGGCGGAAGAACGTCAGCGCGGCGTCGGTGTCGCGGACCGCGATCGCCAGGTGGTTCACCCGCATCTCGTCGGCTTAAAGTAATCGCCGGGGAGCGTCAAACTTGCCGCCCGCCGTGCTTCGCGCCATGATCGCGCCGGTGGCGGAGATCATCGACCTCCAAGACGTCCTGCGCGCGCGCAGCCGACGTCGCAATCGAGCGCTCACGGTCCGCTGTCTCGACATCATGGAGGCGTGCCTGGCGGAGATTCGTGTGGCGCACGAGTCGGCGCTGCCCACCGAGCGTCCGGCGTGGGAGACGAAGATCCGCCGGCTGGAGGGGTTGATGAGCTATGCGGAGAATTGGCTCTAGCGCTTTGCGGTGGCGAGGAACGGGGTTGGTGGTGGCGGTGCTGCTGCTGCTGGCGGCGTGCGGCCCGATCCGACTCGGGCGCCATCGTCCTCCCCGCGAGCCCGAGAAGATCACGGCCGCGCTGGCACGCGTGCCGGCCGCGGGCGAGCTTCCCGGCCTCGTCGGCCGGGTGCAGTACCATCGCATCCAGAAGGGCGAGACCCTGCTCGACGTCGCCCGCGAGGCGGGTCTCGGCTTCCACGAGCTCCGCGACGCCAATCCGAGCGTCGACGAGTGGGTGCCGCCGCTGGGCGAGGAGCTGGTGGTGCCGTCGCGCTGGATCCTGCCGCGTTCGCGCTACCGCGGGCTGGTCGTCAACATCCCCGAGATGCGGATGTACATGTTTCCCACCAACGCCCGCCCCGGCGAGCTGGTGGCGCTTCGCACCTGGGCGGTCGGCATCGGCACCGAGGAAGCCCCGAGCCCGATTGGCCCGTTCACCATTCGCTCCAAGGATGCCAACCCGACGTGGATCGTGCCGGACAGCATCCTTCGCACGATGGATCGCCCGCAGCGGGTCGTTCCCCCGGGCCCCGAGAATCCCATGGGCGCCTACCGCATTCGGCTCTCCCACGGCCTCTACGCGATCCACGGCACCAACGACCCGTGGTCGATCGGACGGCTGACGACGCACGGGTGCATCAGGCTCTATCCCGAGGATCTCGAAGTGCTCTATCCCCAGGTCAACGCCGGCATGCCGGGTGAGCTGGTCTATCAGCCGGTCAAGATCGGCCTCCGCGAGGATCGCGTCTACGTCGAGGTGCATGCCGACGTCTACGGACGCATCCGCGACCTCGCGGGCTACGCGCGCGCCGAGGCCCGCAAGGCCGGCGTCGAGAAGCGCATCGATCCTGCGCGCCTCAAGGCCGCCGTCGACGCCAAGCGCGGCATCCCCGTCGATGTCACCAAGGGCCCGACCTCCGCCGACGCGTCCCGTTCCTAATTGTCGGCGGTCACGATTCCCTTGCGGATGGCGTAGCGGACCAGACCGGGGGTGTCGTGGATGTCGAGCTTGGTCATCAAGCGTGTACGGTGCGTATCCACCGTCTTCGGCGTGATCCCGAGGGCGATCGCGATTTGGCGGTTGGTGTGACCCTCCGCCACCAGTTGCAGGATTTGGCGCTCGCGATCCGAGAGGGTGGTCGTTTCCTCGACCGGACCCGGCGACGACAGGAAGCGCTCGATCACGACGTGGGAAATCTCCGAGCTCAAATAGAAGTCGCCGCGCTCGACCTTGTGGATGGCCTGTAGCAGCTCGGCGGCAGCCGAGCGCTTGAGCAGGTAGCCGCGGACCCCGGCCTGGAGGGCGCGGAGGACGTATTCCTCGTCCGCGTACATGGTGAGGACGATGACCTTCGTCTGCGGCAGCACGCGGCGGAGCTGGCGCGTCGCCTCGATCCCGTTCAGGAGCGGCATGGCGATGTCCATGACCACCACGTCGGGGAAGGTCCGGCGGGCCTTCTCGACGGCTTCCTGCCCGTTCTCGGCCGTGCCGACGACGGCGATCTCCTGATGCGCCTGCAGGAGCGAGAGGATGCCTTCGCGGACGATCGTGTGATCGTCGGCCAGCAGGACTTTGGTTCGCTCGCTCTTCATCGAGGGCAGCCCGAGAGCGCGATCGCTCGTTCGAGCGGCGGACCGTACCACCGGCTCTCCGCTGGTGCCAAGGGCGAATACTTCCTTTTTCCGAACGCTGTCAGGTGAAAACCCGACAATTGCTTCTGGAGGCAGGGCACCATCCATCCTACGGCATCATGAGCGCCGCTCTACGGCGAACCCTAGGAGGGTAATCATGTCCGTACCATCGTTGATGAGTTCCTCGCCAGCGCCCGACACCGGAAACAGCATCTGGCTTGCCGGAACCAGCGCACCCATGCGGGAGGTCGAGCGCGCACTCGGCCACCTCGCCCATGCCAACGTCAATCTTCTCATCCTCGGCGAGCCCGGAACCGGAAAACGCATCCTGGCCGAGCGGATCCACGAGCTCGGGCCCCGATCGGACGGCCGCTTCGTCGCGATCTCCCTCGAGAAGCAGAGCGAGGTCGACCTCGAACGGCTGCTGTTCGGCGAGGAGGGCATGCTCGCGCCGACGGCGCCGCGCGCGACGCTCTACATCGATGGCATCGAGCTTCTGCCGCCGCGCTTGCAGGCGCGCATGGTCCCCGAGCTGATCGAACGAGACTACGAGCACGACATCAAAGTGATCGCCGGCACGGCCGCACCGATCGAGGAGCTGGCGCGGCTCGGCCGCTTCCGTCGCGACCTCTTCTTCCGGCTCGCGGTGCTGCGCATCGCACTGCCGCCGCTCCGCGAGCGACGCGAGGACATCGCGGTCGTCGCCGACCGCGTGGTCGGCGAGTGGTGCCAGGCGGCAGGCGCGCCGCGTCCCGGTCTGTCCCGGCTCGCGCTCGCCGAGCTCACGAGCTACGCCTGGCCGGGCAACTCCCGCGAGCTCGAGCAGACGATCGAGGCGGTCCTCGCCCTGTCGCGGGGGAGCGAGGTCACGGCGGAGCGGATTCGTGCGGTGCTGGGCCGACGTCCGCGGCGGCACGCGGCGCCGGACGTCTTTCCGCTGCGTCAGCTCGAGCGTGACTACATCGCCGGCGTGCTGAGCAGCTGCAACTGGAATCAGAGCCTGGCGGCGCGCCGCCTCGGCATCGGTCGCAATACCCTGATGCGCAAGATCAAGACGTTCGGTCTCAGAGCGGAGGCGGCGGCGTAGGCGCGGCCGACAGCACGAAGGCGGCGCCGGGAGCGGGAACGCGCGCCACGACGACCTCTTCGCTCGCGGGCGAGAGGTCGTCGGCTGCCGCCGAGGCGATGATGCGCGCCGTGCCGTCGGGCCGGCGCGCGAAGACGTACGAGCGGCCGTCGAAGCGGGTTCCAAACAGGTCGCCGATCAGCTGCGGGTTCACCACGTACTGCACGCCCGGCATGTCCCGCAGCTGCGCGAACAAGCCCTCGCGGAGCCATTGCTCGCGCCGGAGCTGGTGCTCGCCGCCCTCGGCGAACACCCAGGGCTCGTTCCAGGGCCACGGGTTGGCGGACGGCTGGGCGACGATCTCGACGCCGGCGGCGGCGAGGCGCGGCCCGAGCGGACAGAAGCCCGGTTCGCGGTCGGTGTGCGGCTCGCGGAAGCCGTCGTAGCAGATCATCACGCCGACACGGCCGCATGGGCTCGCGATCGCGGTGAGCGCCTCGGGCGATCCCGGAACGAGCGGCAGCGTGTCTTCGAGCGTCGGGACCAGATTGACCTTGCGGGTGACGTTCACGCAGCGGCCGTCGGGCGCGAAGGTGTAGGAGAGGTTGTAGAGACGATTGCCGAGCGGGCGCAGCTGGTCGGCGTCGAGACCGGCGGCGTTGTCGGGGAGGATGATGCTGCCCGCGACGACGGTCGCCTCGAGGCGGCGGGCGGCGTGGCGAAACGCGCGCCGATAGATGTCGTGCATCTTGGCGCTTTCGGCGAGCAGCACGGCGGCCGCCGGCGAGAGCGTGCGATGCGTGAGCAGGGCGACGAGAAAGCGTAGCGGGTTGCGGAGCACCACGCGTCGGAGGATCGCGTCGGTGTCGTCCTGCTCCTCTGCCAGATCGCCGTAGCCCGCGATCGAGAGAAACGTGCCGATGTGTTCGGGGAACACCACCAGCGCCGGGTGCACGAAACGTCCCTCGGCATCGCGCGCGCGACCGGCCGCGATCCGCTCGGTGAGCGCGGCGATCTTGCGTTGGAACGCCTCGCCGCTGCGATAGTCGTCGAGCCCCATGTAGGGTTGCACCGCGACCAGCTCGATGAGTCCGTCCGACATTGCAATGCTCCAATGCCGCGACTACTCTACGCGCGTTTTCGACGTCAAGGCGACGCACCCCAGCACCTCGCCGGAAGTGGAGAGATCGACGGCATGGCGGAGTTCGTGAAGATCGCGGAGGTGAAGGACGTTCCGGTCGGAAGCGGTATCTCCGTCGAGACCAACGGGAAGCCCATCGCCCTCTTCAACTGTGACGGAACGTTCTTCGCGATCGACGATACCTGTCCCCACCAGGGCGGACCACTCGGCGAGGGTGAGCTCGCCGGCACGGTCGTGACGTGTCCGTGGCACGAGTGGCGATTCGACGCGCGCACCGGCGTCAACACCGACGACGCTACGTGCAAGGTCGCTAGCTACCCCGTGAAGGTCGAAGGCGGCGACGTCTTGGTGGAGCTCTGAGGGAGAGATCCCTCGCTTTTACTTCACGTGCTTGCGGAAGTCGGGCTCGCGTTTCTCGAGGAAGGCCTGCTTGCCTTCCTTGGCCTCGGCGCTCCCGTAGTAGAGCTCGACCGCTGCGAAGCCGAGGCCGCCGATGCCGTGGATGTGGTCGCTGTCGGCGTTGAACGATTGCTTGGCCAAACGGAGCGCGGTCGGGCTCTTGGCGAGGATTTCGCGACACCAGGCCTCGACCTCGGCTCGTAGCGACGCCGCGGGTACGACCTTGTTGACCAGACCCATCGCGAGCGCCTCGGCGGCGCCGTACTGGCGGCAGAGATACCAGATCTCGCGCGCCTTCTTCTCGCCGACGACGCGCGCCAGATAGGCGGTGCCGAAGCCGGGATCGACGCTGCCCACGCGCGGCCCGGTCTGTCCGAAGATCGCGGTGTCGGCCGCGATCGAGAGATCGCAGACGACGTGCAGCACGTGACCACCGCCGATCGCGTACCCGTTGACCATCGCGATGACGGGCTTCGGGACGTTGCGCAGCACGGTGTGGAGCGTCGCCACCTCGTCGAGCCCGGTGTAGCCCTCTTTCTGATCGCCGCCGCTGCAGAAGGCCTTGTCGCCGGCGCCGGTGAGCACGACGACGCCGACGTCGCGATCGTGCCAGGCGTCGCGGACGCACGCGATCAGCTCGACCACGGTTTGGCCGCGAAACGCGTTTCGTCGCTCGGGGCGATTGATCGTGATCCACGCGGTACCGTCGCGCTTCTCGTAGAGCACGTCGTGCAGGTCCATGGCGGCGCTATGTAGCGACGGCTCGCGACCTTGACAACCTCTGGAGAGGTGACAGATGCTCGCGCGCACGTATGGATGCGGCGTATCGAGCCATCGTCCGCTTCCCGTGGCTCGTGCTGGCGGTGGTGGCGGCGGTGACGGTGGTGCTCGGCGCGGGCGCCATGCACCTGCGCGTGGACAGCTCGGTGAGCACGCTGTTGCCGCGCGACGATCCGGGCCAGCGGCTCTACGCGCAGGTCGTCGAGCGCTTCGGTAACGACGAGGTCGACATCATCGGGGTGCTCGCGTCCGACGTGCTGGCGGCGAGCACCCTCGAGAAGATCCGCACCCTCACCACGCGCGTGGCGGCGATCGACGGCGTGGCGCAGGTCATCAGCCTCACCAACGTCCGCGACCCGATCGCGGACGTCCTCAATCCGCCGCTGCTCATCCCGGAGATCCCCACCACGCCGGAGGCACGCGACCGCCTGCGCGTGCGCATCAAGGACAATCCGCTCTTCGCCGGCAACCTGATCTCTCCCGACAGCCGCGGGGCGGCGGTCAACGTCTTCTTCAAGGACGACGCCCGCACCGACGAGGCGGCGCAGCGCATCGACGCCGCCCTCGAGGAGATCCTCGCCGAGGTCCAGGCGGACGGTCCCGAGCGGCTGTACCTCACCGGTCTCTCGCACCTGAAGGTGAAGGGCCTGGCGCTCATGCGCCGCGACCTCGCGGTGCTCACGCCTGCGAGCCTGGTGCTGGTGGTGGTGGTGCTGTTTCTCTCGTTCCGGACGCGACGCGGCGTCACGTTGCCGCTGCTCTGTGTGCTGGTGGGCGTGATCTGGACCATGGGCGTGATGGGCTGGCTCGATGAGCCGATCTCACTCGGCACGCTCGTGCTGCCGTCGCTCTTGATCGTGATCGGCAGCTCGTACGCCACCCACGTCGTCGCGCGCTACTATCTGGAGCTCGAGACGCCGACCGGCACCGAGCATCCGGTGCACCGCGCCCTTCGCCAGGCTGGCCTTCCGGTATTCATCTCCGGGCTGGCCACGCTGATCGGCTTCTCCGCCCTCCTGCTGAACTCGATCCAGGCGGTACGCGCCCTCGGCCTCTACGCGGTGATCGGCATCACCTTTCTCTTCCTCTTGGCGATGACCTTCGTGCCGGCGCTCATCATGGTGATGCCGGAGCGCCGTTACCGCTGGGGTGCTGCGGCCGGCTCCGACAGCGGCCGGCTGGGTCGCGCGCTGGCGGCGCTGGCGCAGATCGACATCCGGCATCGACGAGTGATCTTCGTGGTCGCGGCCGTCGCCGTGGCGGTGTCGCTGATGGCACTCCCACGCATCAAGGCCGACACGAACTTTCTCGCCTACTTTCCGCACGACTCCCCGATTCGCTTCGCGCACACGGCCATCAGCTCGCGCGTCGCGGGCGCGCTCCCGTTCTACGTCGTCGTCGGCAGCGGCGAGCCCGGGTCGATGGCCGACATCCGGCCGTTGCGCGAGCTCCGCGAATTCCAGCGCTACCTCGAGAGCCTGCCGGGCGTGTCGCGAACCGTCGCGTTCACCGACTACCTCGACCTGCTCGACCGCGGCCTGCGGGCGAGCGGCGACACCATCATCGACGAGAACGGCAATCCGATCGACCCCAAGGACGTGAAGAGCTTCTGGGACGACCCGAGTCGCCTCGGCGAGGTCCTGACCCTGGTGAAGCAGAATCTCGGCAGCTTCAAGTCGGTCATCACCAAGGACCTCGGCCAGGCCAACGTGCTGGTCCGGACCCGCTTCGAAACCTCGACCGAGATCGCCGAGGTGGTCGACCGCATTCGTGAATGGGCCGAGCAGCACCCCGCCATGCCGGCCGAGTCCACCGGCAGCATCATCCTGCTGAACGGGACGACCGACGACGTGGTGTGGGGGCAGGTGAAGAGCATCACCGTCGCCCTCGCGGTGATCTTCGTCGTCATGTCGCTGCTGTTCCTCTCGGCCAAGGTCGGCTTCATCGCGATGCTGCCCAACATCGTCCCGGTGGTGCTCTTCTTCGGCATCCTCGGCTGGTCCGGCATCATGCTGAACATCGGCACCAGCATCATCGCGGCGATCGCGCTCGGGATCGCCGTCGACAATACGATCCACTACATGGTGCGCTTCAACCGGGAGCTGCAGATCACGCACGACGAGCGGGTCTCGCTCTCGGCGGCCTTGAGCACCGTCGGGCGGCCGATCGTCTACACCTCGGTCGCGCTGACCCTCGGTTTCCTGGTCATGCGCCTGTCCGACTTCGTGCCGGTCCGCGACTTCGGCACGCTCTCGGCGGCGACCATGCTGACGGCGCTGGTGACCAACGTGGTGCTGCTGCCGGCGTTGCTCGCCCAGACCCGCATCGTTACACTGTGGGATCTCTTGTTCGTGAAGCTCGGCAAGGATCCCCACAAGACGGTGCGACTGTTCCATGGGCTGCGCCGCGCGCAGGCACGCATCGCGGTGCTTCTCGGCCGGCTCCAGACGGTACCGGCAGGCGAGGCGGCGGTCCGCCAAGGCGAGATGGGCGAGGCGATGTACGTCATCATCAATGGCAGTGCCGACGTGATCGTGCACGGTCCCGACGGGCGGCGACGGCTGGTCCACCAGCTGAAGCGGGGCGATGTGTTCGGGGAGATGGGCCTGGTGCGGCAGCAGCAGCGGACGGCCGACATCGTGGCGGTCGAGGACCTCGAGCTCTTGGCCGTCGACCAGCGTTTCCTCGAGCGGCTGCAACGGCGCTATCCACGCATCGCGGCGACCGTGTTCCTCAACCTGACGCGCATTCTCAGCGACTACGTCGAGCGCACCACCGAGCGGCTCGCCGCGGCGGGATGACGATGGCGCGCCCACCATCGCCCCCGAGCCCGAAGGGTGTCGCCACGGATCCGCCGCGCAGCACGGCGGTGCAGGCGGCCGCGGTGCTCGCCGAAGGCGCTCACGAGTATGGATGGTTTGGGGGGCGTGCCAACGAGCTCGACGACCAGCGTCACGTGGCGTTCCCGGTCCACAGTGCCGCCGCGGAGCAAGATCGGCTGTCGTTCCGCTTCGACTGGAAGGGCGCGATCGTGAGCGGCCGGCTCTATGGCCGATCGTTCACCGGCACCTGGCGACAGAGCACGGGCGACGGCGAGGTGGCGCTCGAGTTCGCCCCCGACTTCACCGCCGCGGAGGGATGGTGGACGTGGCCGCAGGGACCGGCACGACATCGCGCCTTCATTCGCCGCCGCGTCGTCCCGCCGGCGGGTGACCGATGACCGAGGAGGCGTTGGCGGCCGCCTTACGCGCGCGGGACGCGCGTCTGGTCGACGTCGAGGGGCGACCCGTGGCCGTGCACTTCGGCGACGCGGAGGCCGAGTATCGCGCGCTCCGGGAGGGTGCGGGCGTGGTCGACGCCTGGTGGCGCGGTCGCATGCTGGTGACCGGAAGCGATCGCGTCGACTTCCTGCAGGGAATGCTCTCGAACGACGTCAAGCGGCTCGTGGCCGGCACGGGATGTCCGACCTTGCTCCTGAGCGAGCAGGGGAGGGTGGTCGCCGACCTCGTCGCGCTCGCCATGCCCGAGGCCTTCGCGCTCGACGGGGTCGGGGCCGGCGTCGAGGCCGCCCGGATCGCGCTCGAGCGCTACGTCGTCGCCGACGACGTCGAGTTCGCGGCGCCTGAGCCGGCGGAGCACACCTTCATGCTCCTCGGTCCGGCGGCATCCGCCGTGCTCGAGCGCCTCGGTCTGCCTGCGCCGTCCGAGCCGTTCGCGCACGCCACCGTCGGAGAGGGCGGTGCGGCGGTGCAGGTCGTGCGGGTGCAGACACCGGGTGGCGATGCCTTCCACGTCCACGTGGCCGTCGCCGCGGCCGCCGAGTGGTGGCTGCGCTGCCTCGACGCGGGCGCCGCGGCCGCCGTCGGCTCCGAGGCCTACGACGCCGCGCGTATCGAGGACGGTGTGCCCTGGTTCGGACGCGATGTCCAGTCCGACACCCTCGCGCTCGAAGCGCCGTACGACTCCCTGATCAGCTTTCGCAAGGGGTGCTATCTCGGCCAGGAGGTCATGGAGCGCGTCACGGCTCGCGGCCACGTGAATCGGAAGCTCGTCGGGCTCGCGCTCGCGGGCGCCGTCGTGCCGGCGAGCGGCGCGCGCGTCTACGCGGGTGAGCGCGAGGTCGGCTGGGTGACCAGCGCGGCCTGGTCGTGGCGCTTCGCTGCTCCGCTCGCGCTCGCCTACGTCCGGCGCGAGCACCTCACGCCAGGAACCACGCTCACCGTCGGCGACGATCCGGGCATCCCGGCCACCGTCCGCGCCCTCCCATTCTGAGCCAGTAATCGCCGCAAGATTCCGAGCGGGTCGAGCCCGGATCGGCCCGCGAGCTACACGCTCGGCCGGGAGGGCGAGACGCCGAGGCGGACGATCTCGCGATACGTGGTCGTCGGGCTCGGGTGCGCGGCGAAGGCGCGGAGGTCCTCCGGGGTATCGAGGTCGAAGCCCATGCGAACGCTCCGCACGATCTCGCACGAGACGTGCAGTCGCTCGGCGACCGTGACGTGACGTTCCAGGCTGCGACCGCCGAAGCACGGCGGAACCACCGCCGGCGGCCGGCGCAGGATCGCGTTGGTGCCGGTGCCGTCCTTGCAGGGCACGACGAGCACGCCGCGAGCCGGCGCTCGGCCGACGAGCTCGTCGACGTCCGCCGAGGACAGCAGCGGAATGTCCGACAACACCACCAGCGCGGTTGCGGCTCCCATGCGGACGGCGGCTTCGGTGCCGAGGGTCACGGCGCCGTTCAGTCCGCGCGGGGCACCTTCGTCCACCACGCCGGCACCGCTCAGGCGCGCGTGCGCCGCCAGCGTCGGATCGGCGGTGATCACGACGACGGCGTCGAGGGAGGTCGCGGCGGTGAGCGCCGCGAGGACGTCCGCGAACATCGCCGCCGCCATCGCCATGCGGTCCCGGTCGTCGAGGACGGAACCGAGGCGGGTCTTGGCCTGGGAGAGTGGCTTCGCCGGGAGCAGCGCGACCTTCACCATCGGCCTCCTCAAGTGGCGCTGCACTAGAGGGGGTGCCGGGCGGAGTCAAGGGTGTCCCCCGATCTTGCGGCGTCGCGCACGGCGCGGATATAAGACGCGCTTCTGCGCTCGAGACGGACGTAACCTGGGATCATGCGCATCGTAGCGGGCATGGCGCGCGGGCGACGACTGCGCGCTCCCAAAGGACGTCTCGTGCGCCCGACCGCCGATCGGGTGAAAGAGGCCGTGTTCTCCATTCTGGAAAGTCGCGATGGATGTGCCGGCCGAGCGGTGCTCGACCTCTTTGCCGGGGCCGGTACGCTCGGGATCGAGGCCTTGAGCCGCGGTGCCGACGCGGCGGTCTTCGTCGAGCCGAGACACGCCGCCGCGGAGGCGATTCGGGAGAATCTGCGCGTCACGGGTCTCGGCGGCGAGGTGCTCGAGATGCCGGCGCGTCGCGCCATCGGCCGACTCGCCGCGGACGGACGGAAATTCGGCGGGATCTTCCTCGACCCCCCCTACGGAGAGGGATGGGTCGCGCGCACTCTCGCGGAGCTCGATGCCGCGGAGCTCGCCGTTCCCGGCGGGTGGGTGGTCGTCGAGCACGGATCGAAGGAGCCGGCGGCGCCTACGGTCGGTCGTTTCGAGCGGCGTCTCGCCCGGCGCTACGGCGACACCCACATCGCGATCTACCAGATGGGCGGGGCGGAGGGCGACGATGGCATCGTCTGAGCGGACGCGACCCGCAACGGGTACGAAGGTGGCGGTCTACGCAGGATCGTTCGATCCCATCACCAACGGGCACGTGGACATCATCGAGCGTAGCCTGCAGGTGTTCGAGCGCGTGGTCGTGGCGGTCGCTTACAACATCCAGAAGGACAACGCGCTGTTCACGCCGGAGGAGCGGGTCGCGATGATCGCGGACGTCTTCCGTCGCTACAAGGAGCGCGTCGTCGCCGACCGCTTCAGCGGCCTGCTGGTCGATTACGCCGAGCAGAAGGGCGCAAGAGTCATCGTGCGTGGCCTCCGCGCGGTCGCCGACTTCGAATACGAGTTTCAGATGACGATGATGAATCGCCACCTGAAATCGAACATCGAGACGATCTTCATGATGGCCGGCGAGGCGCATTTCTACACCAGCTCTCGGCTCGTGAAGGAGGTGGTGACCCTCGGCGGTGACGTCGAGGGCCTCGTTCCCGACGTGGTGTTACGGCGCCTGCAGGAGAAGGTGCGGGGCAAGGGCCGTTCATGAAACCGCGGGTCGCCGGCCGGTACGACGGTAGGTGAAGTAGTCGGCGAGGATCCGGCCGTGGTCGAAGGCGAGCGGTGCGGGCAGCGCGCCTTCCGCAAAGATCTGCGCGCGCGCCGCGTCGTCGGCGGCGACGGGCTCACCCACGGCCGTCGCGAGGTAGACCACCGTGAGGGTGTGCCGGCGGGGATCGCGTCCCGGATCCGAATAGACGTGGAAGAGCTCGCTGAGAGCGACGTCGAGCCCGGTCTCCTCCTTGGCCTCACGAGCCGCCGCCGTCGCTGCGCTCTCCTCGAGATCGATGAAACCTCCCGGCAGCGCCCATCCGTGGGGAGCGAATCGCCGCTCGATGAGGACGATTCCGCATCCGGCGATTTCGATGATGACGTCCGCGGTCGGACTCGGCCCTGGTGGTGGCGCCGCCACCGAGTCGCCCTAACACGAGGGACGAAAAGCGGCAAAACGACATCGTGTGCAAAGGACTACGCGCCTCATGAGCAAGCTATTAGATGGCGCAGTATCAAAACGAGTCACTATCACTGCGCGGCTCCCAACCTTGACAAGGGGGTACCCCGTCAGTACACGAGAGCGAATTCCGTTAGCCGGCGCGCTCCAGCGGGCTACCGGCGTTAGGGGGCGTGGCGGGTCTATGCTGGCACATCTTCTCCTCGAGCCCGGGAAGATCGCATATCGGGAGGTCGACACTCCGGTTCCCGGGCCCGGCGAGGTCGTCGTGCGCGTGTCGACGGCCCTCACCTGCGGCACGGACCTGAAGGCGTTTCTCCGCGGCCACCCGAAGATGCCCATGCCGACCCTCTTCGGGCACGAGTTCGCCGGCGACGTCGCATTCGCCGGCAAGGGCGTACGCGCCTTCCGCGAAGGCGACGCCGTCATGGCGGTGCCGACGGCCCCGTGCAAGGCCTGCTACTACTGCGCGCACGAACAGGAGAACCTCTGCACCACGATCATGGACAACATGGTCCTCGGTGCCTACGCGGAGTACGTGCGGCTGCCGGCGCCGGTGGTCGAGACCAACATGTTTCCCAAGACCGCGTCGCTCGGGTACGCCGAGGCGGCGTTGCTCGAGCCACTCTCGTGCGTCGTGCACGCGATCGACCGTTTGCACGTCCGGCCCGACGACACGGTGCTGATCATCGGCGCGGGCGCGATCAGCCTGTTGCATTTGCTGGTGTTGAAGAGCGCCGGCATCCACGACGTCGTCGTCCTCGGACGGCGGCAGTATCGTGCCCAGGCCGCCATCGATCTCGGTGCCAAGGTTATCCTTTCGTCGGAGCCCGATCAGGCGCAGGCCGAGATCCTCGAGGCGACGCACGGCCGCGGCGCCGACGTCGTCATCGAGTGCACGGGTCAGCCGAGCGTCTGGGAGCAGGCCATTCACTACGCGCGGCGTGGTGGCACCGTCGTGTTGTTCGGCGGCTGTCCGTCGGGCACCCGGGTGTCGTTCGACACCGGTCGCCTGCACTACGATCAGATCACTCTGATGAGCCCGTTTCACTTCACGCCCCGCGACGTTCGCAAGGCCCAGGCCCTGCTCGGGGAAGGGAAGATCGACGGGCGACCGCTGATCTCCGGCACCTACACGTTTCCTGAGTTGCATCAGGTGCTGGAGCTTCTCCAGCAAGGACAGGGCATCAAGTACGCGCTCGTGCCGCAAGGCACCTGAGCGTCGTCAGCCCGTTGTTCGCGTTTCGTCGGCAATGATTCCGCGCACCATGCGTGTGGCTCGCCTCGATGAGAATCTCGAGGTCGGCCTCGGCGAGATGGACGTGCCCCCGGTCGGCCCGGGGGAAATCCTGGTGCGCACCCGCGCCTGCGGAATCTGTACGGGCGACATCATGGGCTGGTACATGCGCCGCAAGGCTCCGCTCGTGTTCGGGCACGAGCCGGCGGGCGAGGTGGCGGCGGTCGGAGCGGAGGTGACGGAGCTCCGGCCCGGCGACCGGGTCTTCGTGCACCACCACGCGCCGTGCTTCACCTGCGCGCTCTGCGTCCGTGGCGAATACGTGCAGTGCGCGGCATGGCGATCCGGTAAGTTGATTCCGGGCGGCATGGCGGAGTATTTCGCCGTTCCCGCCGGTCAGGTGCGCGGCGACACGCTGCGATTGCCGGCCGCGGTGTCGTTCGCCGACGCGGCGCTCGTCGAGCCGCTGGCCTGCACGGTCAAGTCGGTGCGGCGCGGGGGCATTCGCGGCGGGGAGCGGGTGGTCGTCATCGGCCTCGGCATCATGGGTCAGCTGCACGTGGTGCTGGCCCGCCACGCGGGCGCCCGGCAGGTGATCGGGCTCGACCGTGTTCCGTTCCGCCTCGAGCGCGCGCGTGCGCTCGGAGCCGACGCGGTGGTGCACGTCGACGAGCACGATCCCGTGGCCGCGGTCGCGGATCTCACCGGCGGCGAGCTCGCCGACACGGTGATCGTCGGTCCGGGGAGCATCGAAGCGATGCAGCTCGGGCTCGGGCTCGCGGGTCGCGGTGCCACGGTCGTGCTGTTCACGGCCAGCCGCCCCGACGATCGGCTCGCCGTGGCGCCGTACGATCTCTATTTCCGCGAGATCCGGCTGGTGCCCAGCTACTCGTGCGGTCCCGACGACACGCGCGCCGCCCTCGACCTGATCGCCGGCGGGGTCGTGCAACGGGCCCAGGTGGTGACGCACGAGTTCCCGCTCGAGCAGGTGGTCGAGGCCTATCGGACGGCGGCGACGACGTCGGCGCTGAAGACGATCGTCACCTTTCCCTGAGGCGAAAAAAAGGGCGGCCGTCCCAAAGGACGCCGCCCTCTCTGAACTCCACGTTCAGACGTTCAGGACCGAAAAGCTACTTTCGCATGTGCTTCATGAAAATCGCTTCGGCCTTCTGAGCTGCAGCCTCAGCGCGACGAGCCGCGTCCTCGACGCGTCCGGCCGCGGCCTCGGCGCGCGCCGCCGCCGACTCGGCCTTTGCCGCCGCAGCCTCGGAGCGATCGGCCGCCGACAGCGCTTTGGCGGAGTCCCGCGCGCAGCCCATGCCCATGGTCGACACCAACAGTACGGCCGCCGCGCTTACGGCAACCCTCATCGTCACGTTCCGCATCGTCTCACCTCCTTCGCACGCCACCCGGCGTTGTCCACAATCGAGCTTCGTTTGACACAATTTAACAACGGTCGCAAGCGAACTATCCCGCAACGACGCAATGTTCGTGCGTGTCTACGACGTCACATCAATAGTCGTCGTCGTAATCCTCCCCCCCGGGTGCAGCGGCGGCGGCCTTCTTCTCCGGCTTGGTGGCAATGGCCGCCTCGGTCGTGATCAGCAGGCCCGCGACGCTGGCAGCGTTCTGCAGCGCCGAGCGCACGACCTTGGTGGGATCGATGACGCCGGTCTTGAACAGCGCCTCGTACGAGCCGGTGAGCGCGTTGTATCCGAAATCGTCTTTGCCCTCGCGGACGCGGTTCACGACCACCGACGCCTCGCCGCCCGCATTGCTGACGATCTGGCGCAGGGGCTCCTCCATCGCCCGGCGCACGATCTGGACGCCGATCGCCTTCGCTCCCTCGACCTTCACGCCGGCCAGGGCCGCCTGCGCCCGCAGCAGCGCCACGCCGCCGCCGGGTACGATCCCCTCCTCGACCGCGGCCTTCGTCGCGTGCATGGCGTCGTCGACGCGCGCCTTCTTCTCCTTCAGCTCGATTTCGGTGGCGGCCCCGACGCGCAGCACCGCCACGCCGCCGACGAGCTTCGCCAGGCGCTCCTGGAGTTTCTCGCGGTCGTAGTCCGAGGTCGTCTCCTCGATTTGCGCCCGGATTTGGGCGATCCGAGCCTGAATCGCCTCCTTCTTGCCGGCCCCGCCGACGATCGTGGTGTTGTCCTTGTCCGTCACGACGCGCTTGCAGCGTCCGAGGTCGTTGAGCGTGAGATTCTCGAGCTTGATACCGAGCTCCTCGGCGATCACGCGGCCGCCCGTGAGGATGGCCATGTCCTCGAGCATCGCTTTGCGGCGGTCACCGAAGCCGGGCGCCTTGGCCGCGGCGCATCGCAAGGTGCCGCGGATCTTGTTGACGACCAGGGTCGCCAGCGCCTCTCCTTCGACGTCCTCGGCGATGATCACGATGGGCCGGCCGCTCTGGGCGATGCGCTCGAGAACGGGCACGAGGTCGCGCATGTTCGAGATCTTCTTCTCGTGGAAGAGCAGATAGGGGTCTTCGAGCTCCACCAGCATCTTCTCGGGGTTGGTCGCGAAGTAGGGCGACAGATAGCCGCGGTCGAACTGCATGCCCTCGACCACGTCGAGCGTGGTTTCGAGCCCCTTGGCCTCCTCGATGGTGATGACGCCTTCCTTGCCCACCTTGTCCATCGCTTCCGCGAGCAGCCCGCCGATGGTTTCGTCGCCATTGGCCGAGATCGTCCCGACCTGGGCGATTCGTTCGCGGTCCTTGACCGGTTTGCTCTGACCCTTGATGTGCTCGACGGCGAGATCGACGGCGAGATCGATGCCGCGTTTCAGATCCATGGGATCGTAGCCAGCGGCGAGGAGCCGCAAACCCTCGCGGAGAATCGCTCGCGCGAGGATCGTCGCCGTCGTCGTGCCGTCGCCCGCGACGTCGGAAGTCTTGGTGGCGACCTCACGGATGAGACGGGCCCCCATGTTCTCGAACTTCCCTTCGAGATCGATCTCTTTGACGACGGTGACGCCGTCCTTGGTGATCAGCGGGGCTCCGAAGCTGCGCTGGAGGAGGACGTTCCGTCCGCGCGGCCCGAGCGTGACCTGGGCGGCATCGGCCAGGACGTTGACGCCTTCGAGGATTCCTTCACGCGCTCGTTCGTGCAGATGGACGGTCTTGGCGCCCATGCGAAGCTCCTTTCGAAATGTGGTCGGGTTGCGATCGAGCGGCGAGTCTAAGCATTTGGGTCCGGCATGCAAGGGCGGCGCGCGACGTGCTCGCTCGCCGCCTGCTGCTTGCACTGGTGCAACGCTTGGGCTACACGAGGCGCACCTTTGGCTGGCGCCGATCGGCGGATCGTTCCCGAGGCGCGCTTGGTGAGGTTCTCATGAGAGGCGGGTTGGTCGTGGCGTTGCTGCTCCTGGCAGTGTCGTCGGCGCAGGCGCAGGCGCACGATACCGCGCGCTACACGTTCGGAGGGGCTGCCGAACAGGGAACCTTCGTGCTCGATACGCAAACCGGTCGCGTGTGGCGATACGATCGCGTCGACGACGCATGGTACCTCTATGATCTCGAAGCCCTGGTGCGGACCCCGCGAGGGGACACCTCGAGCCGAAGCCAGCGCGACGAAGGCGACAAGCAGCCCGCGGACAAGGGTCGCAGCGAGTAGGAGCGGACCGCCTTCAGGGCAGTGAGGAGCCGCGAGCGGTGTCGAACCAGCCACTCGGGGCGATCGCCTGGGGCGCGATCAACGGCACGACCGCGAGCATCTGGCCGCCGCGTTCGATCACCAGCTCGCCGAGCGGCTGATGCAGCTCGATCGGCGCCTCGATCTCAGTCGGGAGCTGCACGCGAAAGGCCACCGATGTCGTCGGAGCCGCGGCGCCGGTCGTCATCGCCCACGGCTCGGACGCGACTGCGTTGAAGCTCGCAACCATCCCGCCGCGCACGCGTACCGTCGGGCCGATCACTTGCCCGACGCGAATCACCTCGACGCGGCGATGGCGCGCGAACCCGCGTTCCAGCGTCGCGGCGAGCTCCTGGTCGGCGTCGGGTCCCGTCGCGACCGCGAGGAGGTCGAGCCCCTGCCGCTCGGTCATCGCGATGCGAGCACTGCCGCCCGAGCCGGCCGGGAGCCCCGAGCCGCCGTCCTCGTGGATCACGATCAGCGGCGCCGTGGCGCGTACGATCAGGCCGCCGTCGGCGATCGGCACGCCGTCGAGCGCGAGTCGGCGACGCATCTCCGGATTGCTCGCGATGGTGAGGGCGAGCCGTCCCATCTCGCGCACGGTCGTTCCGCCGCGCCGTTTGGCGGTACCGGGCGTGGACACGGACGACACGAACGGCCAATCGTCGGAGATCGTCGTCCGCCGGAGCCCGAGGAGAAGCGCCATCTCGTGCATGCGCGTCAGGGCCCGCACGATGCTCGGTCCGACGGCCCACGCGAGGCTCTTTGCTGCGGTCGGAGAATCGCTCAGCAGCAAGAGCTGCAGCAGCTCCCCGATCTCCAGAGGGTTCTGGATCGACGCCGCCGGCTCGCGATCTCCGGGAACGTGCAGTACCGGGACGCGGGTGGATGCGTCCAAGGCGCCGGTGGCGAGACGCTCTTGCAGCACCGCGACGAGAAGCAAGTCGGCGACCCGCCCGGGTTCGATCAGGGTATCGGCGTCGGCCGCCTCGAGCACGTGCCGCTCCGCGACGTCGAAGAGCACGTGACCGGCGACGGCCGGGCTCGCGATGCCCAGCACGGTCACGACCAACAGCAGGGTCGCTCGACGCCTCCCCATCTCTCCCGATCCGCCCTCTCTCCCCGCGACGCGCTCGCTCAGCGAGAGCGGACGACCTACCATACGAGGGCCGCGGACGGCAACGCGCGTGCTCGATGACTCCCTGATTTCATTGACACTTTGACGCCGTCCACGCACAATGCTGGACGCGACTACGATGACGGTGTCGACCCCACGCCCGCTCGCAGCAGCCGTCGGCGGCTGGGTGTTCTCCGACATGACGGTGGAGGATCTCCCGGCCATTCTCGGCATCGAGCGCGCCTCGTTCTCGAATCCGTGGTCGGGGACGCTCTTTCTCCAGGAGCTCGACGTCGCGTTTTCCCGCATCGTCGTGGCACGCGGCCGTGACGGGGCGGTCGCGGGATACTTCTGTCGCTGGTTCGTGATCGACGAGGTGCACATCCTGAACGTCGCCGTGGATCCGCGGTGCCGCGCTCGGGGGCTCGGGCGTGTGCTGATGCGCGAGGCGCTGCGCGAGGCACGAGAGGGAAAGGCGACGGCGGTGACACTCGAGGTGCGACGCAGCAATGCCGCCGCGCGACGCCTCTATGACTCGTTCGGCTTCGAAGAGGTCGGAACGCGGCCGCACTACTACGGCCGCGGCGAGGACGCGATCATCCTCCGGCTCACGCTCGACCATGACTGACCGTCCGCGCCTCGCCGTCGACGTCGGTGGCGGTCTCCGCCTGCGGAACCCCGTCATCGCGGCGTCGGGGACGTTCGGCTACGGTCTCGAGTTCGCCGGCGTCACCGACCTGGGCGCGCTGGGAGCGATCGTGGTCAAGGGTCTCTCGCTCGAACCCACGCGCGGCCATCCGGCGCCCCGCATCCTCGAGACCCCCGCCGGCATGCTGAACGCAATCGGCCTGCAGAACATCGGCGTCCGCGCCTTCGTCGAGAGCAAGCTTCCGTCGTTGCGAGGCTATGGGACGCCGATCGTCGCCAATTGCTGGGGGCATCTTCCGGAGGAGTTCGCCGAGGTCGCGGCCCGACTTTCGGATGCCGATGGTGTCGCCGCCATCGAGATCAACGTCTCGTGCCCCAACAAGCGCGAGTGGGGCCGCATCATCGCGACCGACGTCGATCTCACGCGCGAGGTCGTGCGCCTGGTGCGGCGCCGGTGTACGCGACCGCTCTGGGTCAAGCTCTCGCCGAACGTCACCGACATCGCGAGCTTTGCGCGCGTCGCCGAGGAGGAGGGTGCGGACGCGATCAGCCTGATCAACACGCTCGTCGGACTGGCGGTCGATCTGGAGCGGCGCCGTCCGGCCCTGACGAACGTCACCGGCGGGCTCTCCGGTCCTGCGATCAAGCCGATCGCGCTCCGCATGGTGCACGAGGCGGCGCAGGCGGTCCGGATCCCGGTGATCGGGATGGGGGGCATCAGCAGCGGCGACGATGCCCTCGAGTTTCTCCTGGTGGGTGCGCGCGCGATCCAGGTCGGTACGGCCTCGTTCATCGATCCGGCGGCCACGGTGCGGATCGTGCGCGAGCTCGGAAATGGGCTCGCCCGGCGCGGCTGTCGTGACGTGCAGGAATGGATCGGCACTTTCGACGCCACTCCGACGGAATGACTTAGCTGCCGCCCCGACCCCAGAAACGCTTTAGATCTCGATGTTTAGAGCGCAGATCCGGCCCGAAAACGATTGACTGACCGGACCGTTTCGATTACTCTGGCACCGCTGTTCTTTGTTTCAACGGAGGAGCCCCTGTGACCAATGCGTTCAAGGTCGGTGAGAAAGTCGTCTATCCGGCCCATGGCGTCGGCGTAATCGAAAGCATTCAGACCAAGACCATTTCCGGCTCGGCCCGGAAATTCTACATGCTTCGCATCCTCGACAGTGACATGACGATCATGATCCCGACCGAGAACGTCGGCAGCGTCGGGCTGCGTCGCATCATCGGGCGCGACATGGTCGCGAAAGTCTACAAGATCCTGCGCGACAAAAAGGTCGAAATCGATCAACAGACCTGGAACCGGCGCTACCGGGAATACACCGAGAAGATCAAGACCGGATCCGTCCTCGAGATCGCCAAGGTGCTGCGCGACTTGTTCGTGCTGAAGGGCGACAAGGAGCTGTCGTTCGGCGAACGCAAGATGCTCGACACCGCGCGTAATCTGCTGGTGAAGGAGCTCGCGATCGCCAAGTCGCACTCCGAGGACAAGATCATGGAGGAGCTGAAGACGATCTTCGCGCACTGACGTGCGAGCGGTGGGCGACGTCAACGTCATCCTCGTGGCGGGCGGCGTGGGGCGGCGCTTCGGCGGGAGCGTCGCCAAGCAGTTTCTTCCGCTCGGGGGTCGCCCGATGCTGGCGGTCACGGCGGAACGCTTCGTCGACCTTCCCGGCCTCGGCCGGCTGATCGTGGTGGCCGCTCCCGACGCATTCGAGCACTGCGCGTCGTTGCTGGAGCCGCTCCGCTTGCCGCTCCGCTTCGCGCCCGCCGGGGCCGAACGGCAGCAATCCGTGGCGAGCGGACTCGCCGCGCTCGACGCCGACTGCGGCATCGTGGTGGTGCACGACGCCGTGCGTCCCCTGGTCCGGCGCGAGGCGATCGCCGCGTGCGTCGCGGCGGCGCGTGCGACCGGGGCCGCGATCCTCGCCGCGCCCGTCGCCGACACGGTCAAGCAGGCGCGGGACGGACGCATCGTCGCGACCATACCGCGCGGGGAGCTCTGGCTGGCGCAGACCCCACAGGTATTTCAGGTCGAGGTGCTGCGACGTGCTCACGCCGCCGCCGGGGCGGCGAGCGCGGCGACCGACGACGCCGCCCTCGTCGAGCAACTCGGCCTGCCGGTCGCGATCGTCGCCGGCGACGCCAGCAATCGCAAGATCACCACGCAAGAAGATCTCGTGTGGGCCGAGGCACTGCTCGCGCGCGAGCAGTGCTAGGGAACCGCTAGGGCCGAATCCCGGCGTTGAGGCTGCCGGAACGAAACCCCGCCGGATCGATCGTCACCTCCCGGAAGCCCGCGCTGCGCACCGCCTCCGTCGCGGCCAAGTGCAGTCTCGGATCGCGGAGGCGCGGGAGCTCGTCGGTCGCCATCTCGATCCGCGCCAGGTCGCCGTGAAAGCGCACCCGGAAGACCCGAAAGCCGAGCCGCCGCAACCCGTCTTCGGCGTCGCCGACCATGCGGAGGCCTCGGAGAGTGATCTCGGTTCCATAGGGAAAGCGCGACGACAGGCAGGGGCTCGCCGGACGGTCCCAGGTCACCAGCCCGAGCGCCCGGCTCGCACGCCGCAACTCCGCCTTGGTGAGCTCCGCCTCGACCAGTGGATGGCGTACCGCGCGCTCGTCGGCGGCGCGCAGGCCCGGACGGTAGTCGCCGAGGTCGTCGAGGTTCACGCCGTCGAGGATGGCGTCGATGTCGCGCGCGCGCGCCTCGCGCGCGCACAGCTCGTAGAGCCTGTCTTTGCAGAGGTAGCAGCGATTGATCGGATTGGCGGCGTAGCCGGGGATCGCCAGCTCGTTGGAATCGATGACGAGGTGGCGGACGCCGAGCGCGCGCGCCAGCTCGATCGCCTGCGCGGTATCGACCTCTGGGTTGGTCGGCGACACCGACGTGAGCGCGATCAGGCGATCGCCCAGGACCTCGTGGGCGATGCGCAGCAAGAACGACGAGTCGACACCCCCCGAGAACGCCAGCAGCGCCGACTCGAGCTCACTCAGACCACGCTTCAGTCGAGCGAGCTTGTCAGTGAGCGCAACGTCGAGGCCGGCGCTGGACTCCGCGTCAAATGCCGTCGGCATGAAAGAGGTCGGTCGTGAGGTAACGCTCACCCGTATCGGGGAAAACGGTCACGACCACCTTGCCCGCCCCGAGTTGCCGCGCGACCTCGAGGGCGGCGACGCAGGCGCCGCCCGACGATATGCCGGCGAGGATGCCTTCCTCCTTGGCGAGCCGGCGCGTGCACACCGCCGCGTCGCGATCGCTGACCGAGACGACCTCGTGGTAGACGTCGGTGTTGAGAATCTCGGGGACGAAGCCCGCGCCCCACCCCTGGATGGTGTGGAAGCCCGGCTCGCCTCCGGACAGCACGGGAGATGCCGCGGGCTCGACGGCGACGATCCGCACCTTCGGCAGGCGTTCCCGCAACACCTCGCCGACGCCCGTGATCGTGCCCCCGGTGCCGACGCCGGCAACGAAGGCGTCGAGCCGCGGGAACTGCTCCAGGATCTCGACCGCCGTCGTCAGCCGGTGAATCTCGGGATTGGCCGGATTGGCGAACTGCTGCGGCATGAAGTACTCGGGGTGCTCGGCGGCGATCTCCTCCGCCTTGCGAATGGCGCCGTGCATGCCGCGCGTGTCGGGCGTGAGCACGAGGGTCGCGCCGTAGGCCGTCAGCAGACTGCGGCGCTCCTCGCTCATCGTGTCCGGCATGGTGAGGATCAGCTTGTAGCCCTTGATCGCGCACACCAGCGCGAGACCGATGCCGGTGTTGCCGCTCGTCGGCTCGACGATCGTGGAGCCGGGACGGAGCCGACCGCTCTGCTCGGCGGCCTCGATCATCGCGCGGCAGATGCGATCCTTGACGCTGCCCCCGGGATTGAACGATTCGAGCTTGGCCCACACCTCCGCCGAGCCGGCGGGCACGACGCGGTTCAAGCGGACGACGGGAGTCTTGCCGATCAGATCGAGAAGCGAGTCGACGGTCACGGCGGACGATGACATGAAGGCGAGATGATATGCGCGGCTTTTGCGGAGAGTCAACGCACGTGCGCCTCATCGTGATCTTCCCGGGCGCGCTCGGCGACCTCTGTCTTCTGGTTCCGGCGCTCGCCGCCGTCGTGGCGAGCGGGGCACGCGTCGATCTCAGCGTCCGTCGGGTGCTCACTCCATTGGTGCCCGTGCTGCTGCCGGACGCGATGCTCGGTCCGCCGATCGACGGCGGCGTGATGGCCTCCCTGTTCGGCGACGACGAGCCCTCGGCCGAGGTGCGGAGCTGGCTCACGGGCGCCGATCGCGTGCATGCATGGCTCGCGCGGGCCGACGGCGATGGGCGTCTCTCGGCGCGGCTGGCGGAGCTCTCGTCGTCCTCGCTCCATCTCCATGCGGTGCCGCGCGCGGACGGCGAGCGTCACGTCGCGGACGAGTACGCCGCGGCGCTCGGTCTCGCGACCGCCTGCACGCCGTTCGCCGCCGGTTCCTCGGGCCGGCACGGAGGCAGCGCCGGCCGCCTGCTGATCCATCCCGGCGCCGGGTCGCGGACGAAACGCTGGGGGCCCGACGGCTTCGTGCGCATCGTCGATTGGTGGAGCGGCCGCGGGGGCGAGGCGGTGGTGTTGCTCGGTCCGGCCGAGGAGGCCGAGGCGGGCTGGTGGCGGGCGCGCTGTCGTGAGGTCGTCGTCGATCCGCCGCTGGTCGACGCCTCCGCCTTGATCGTGAGTGCGGCGCGGTGGCTCGGCAACGACTCCGGCATGAGCCACCTGGCGGGACTGCTCGCACGGCGGGGAGTCGTGCTGTTCGGTCCGACCCGGCCGGGACGGTGGCGCCCCCTGGGCGGCGCGCTGGTACCGGTGCTGTTCGCCGGCCGAGACGACGCGACGGTGCTCGACGAGACGATCGCTGCGCTCGGCCTTCCTTCCGCGCCCGCATGAACGAGCCGACGCTAGCTTGACACCCCCATCTTCGAGCATTAGCGTCGCCGCAATACACCGAATGGTCACGCATTCCCGCATTGACGCGGGCGAAGCACGTTCCCTCGAAACGACCTGCAAGCCGGTGAGCTCCTCGGAAGGGCTCGGGTGACGAGCGTGGGTCGTGCGTCGCACTGTGACGACGGTCCGCTCGCGACCCACGAGGTGACGCCATGAGCAACATGCTGCGTACGACGCTTCTCCTGGCCGCGCTGACGGCGCTGATCGTCGGGCTCGGCCAGATGCTCGGGGGCTCTCAGGGGGCCGTCATCGCATTGGTGATGGCGGCGGTCATGAACTTCGGCAGCTACTGGTTCTCCGATCGCATCGTGATCGCGATGTACGGTGGGCGCGAGATCCACCAAAACGACGACCCGGAGCTCTATGCCATCGTCGCGGGCCTGGCCCAGCGCAACCAGATTCCCATGCCGAAGCTCTACCTGATCCCGACGGACTCGCCGAACGCGTTCGCGACCGGTCGCAATCCCGAGCACGCTGCGGTCGCCGTGACCGCGGGCATCCGGCGCCTGCTCAGCCGGCGCGAGCTCGAGGGCGTATTGGCGCACGAGCTCGCCCACGTGACCAATCGCGACATCCTGATCAGCTCGATCGCCGCGACCCTGGCGGGCGCCATCATGATGCTCGCGCGCATGGCCCAATGGGCGATGATCTTCGGCGGCGGTCGCCGCGACGAGCGCGACGAGGGCGGAGGCGCGCTCGGGCTGATCGTCACCATGATCGTGGCGCCGCTCGCCGCGATGCTGATTCAGATGGCGATCTCCCGCTCGCGCGAGTTTCAAGCCGACGACACCGGCGCGCGTCTCGTCCGCGATCCCGAAGGGCTGGCATCGGCGTTGCGCAAGATTCAAGGGGTGTCGGAGCAGGTGCCGATGGCAGCGAGCCCGCAGACCGCGCACCTGTTCATCATCAACCCGCTCCACGGCGGCATGCTGCGAAACCTCTTCAGCACTCATCCGCCGCTCGAGCAGCGACTCGAGCGGCTCCAACGCGTCGCCGCCGAGCTCGGCCTCGCGGCCAGGTAGGGACATGGGACGAGACGAGAACGAAGAGCCCAAGCGCGGTTTCAAGGTCGCGGATCGCCGTCGCTTCGTCGAGGGCGCCGAGGAGGAGCCGGCGGAGACGCCGCGCGCTGGGGAGGCGTCCGCGCCCGATGCCGGCGCGTCGCCGACGTCCGAGGCTCCGCCGATGGCGGGTCACGAGGGCCACGACCACGAGCACCATGGCTTCGAGGACCACGGTCCCGACAGCCACGGTGAGCTCAACTTCAGTACCTTCGTGATGGGGTTGTCCACGCAG
This sequence comes from uncultured delta proteobacterium, assembly GCA_963761995.1. Lineage (GTDB taxonomy): Bacteria > Desulfobacterota > Binatia > UTPRO1 > UTPRO1 > UTPRO1. The sequence continues at coordinate 364,684 of CAVXIU010000006.1, forward strand.
GCGCTGATGCACCTCGGTGAGATCGCGGAGCCGGGACAGCCGCACGCGCCTGATCTCCCGGCGGCCAAGCAGATGATCGATCTGCTCGGGATCCTGCGCGAGAAGACGACGGGCAACCTCGATGCCGACGAGGAGCAGTTGCTCGCCAGCATGCTCTACGATCTTCGCATGCGCTACGTCGAGGTCTCTCGCCATCGCTAGATCCAGCGACGGCCGGTGGCCGTCCACACCCAACGGTATCCAGGAGGTTCATCCACGGTGCGTACGATGAGGGGCGCGTTGTTGTTGCTCGCGGTCGGCATTCTGCTCGGTGTCGGCGCAACGCTGCAGTTCTGGATGCCGGGTCGTGAGGCGGTGCTGACCGCCGCGGCGCCGGGGAAGGCGTTGGCGACGAGCGTCCCGCCAGCGGTCGTCACCGCGGCGCCGCCGGCCGTGGCGCAGGCCGGGCCCGCCGTCACCGGCGTGCCGGACTTCGCGACCCTCGCGGAGCGCCTGAGCCCGGTCGTCGTCAACATCTCGACCCGGGCCCAGCGCAAGGAGGAGAGCGAGGCGCCGCGCTTCCGCGGTCCTGGACAGCAGGGGCCGCAGTGGCCGTTCGGCGAGGGCGACCCGCACGACGGTCCCGAGCCGTTCGAGCGTTTCTTCGGTCCGCGCCAGCGCCAGCTGCCCCAGCGCAGTCTGGGGTCGGGGTTCGTGATCGACACCGAGGGCTACATCCTCACCAACAACCACGTCGTCGAGAACGCCGACGAGATCGTCGTCCGGCTCGACAACGAGCAGGAGCTCAAGGCCACCGTGGTCGGCAAGGATCCCAAGACCGACATGGCGCTCTTGAAGATCGAGGGCGCGAGCGGCCTCACCGCGGTCGCGCTCGGCGATTCCGACACGCTCCGGGTCGGCGAGTGGGTGATGGCCATCGGCAACCCCTTCGGCCTCGACCACTCGGTGACGTCGGGCATCGTCAGCGCCAAGGGGCGCTTCATCGGGGCCGGCAACTACGACGACTACATTCAGACCGATGCCGCCATCAATCCCGGCAACTCCGGCGGACCGCTCATCAACCTGCGCGGCGAGGTGGTCGGCATCAACTCGGCGATCTTCAGCCGCACCGGCGGCAACATCGGCATCGGCTTCGCGATCCCGGTGAATCTCGCCAAGGAGCTCGTCCCGCAGCTGCGCGAGAAGGGCAAGGTCACGCGCGGCTGGCTCGGCGTCCTGATCCAGAAGGTGACGCCCGAGATCGCGGAGTCGCTCGGGCTCGAGCAAGCCAAGGGGGCGCTGGTCGCGGACGTGGTGAAGAGCGGTCCCGCGGCGGCGGCGGGCGTCAAGGTCGGCGACGTGATCATCGAGTTCGACGGCCATCCCGTGAACGAGTCGAACGAGCTGCCGATGTTGGTGGCGCGGACGCCGCTCGAGAAGCAGGTGTCCCTCAAGATCCTGCGCGACAAGCAGCCGATGGACCTCAATGTCACGATCGCGGAGCTGCAGGACGAGGAGGCCCAGGTCGCCAAGGGCGGCGACAGCGAGAAGCTCGGCCTCACGGTGCAGAGCCTGACCCCGGAGATCGCCGAGAACCTCGGGATCGACGACGCCAAGGGCGTGGTGGTGACCGCGGTCGAGTCGGGCTCGGCGGCCGACGAGGCCGGCATCCGTCGCGGCGACGTCATCCTCGAGGTCAACCGCCAGCCGGTGGACGACGCCGACCGCTACAAGGCGGCGCTCAAGAAGATCGAGAAGGGCAAGAACGTCCTGTTCCTCGTTCGCCGCGGCGACAACACGATCTTCCTGGCGCTGAAACCGCCTGCCTGAGAGCCGCGCGCGGGATCGCCGGCGGAGAACGCCGAGCGATCCCGCCGTCGACTGACATGCGAGCCGGCGGATGGCGCTCATGGGTCGTGCTGGCGGCGCTCGCACCGCTGGCGGTGCTGGTGGCCGTCGGCATCGTTCGCTATCGCGCGCTCGACCGGATGGTCGCGACCAAGCTCGAGGGCCGTACGTGGGCGGTCCCGGCGCGCGTCTACACCGACGCCTTCCCGCTCTATCCCGGCCTCGAGGTCGCGGGCGCCGGCGTTCTCGAGCGCTTGCGACGCCTGGGGTATCGCGAGGTCGACGGCGACGTTCGGGGTCGCGGCGAGGTGCGTCGCGACCCCCACGGTGCGTATCTCGACGTCTACCTCCACGCCTTTCGCTACCCGCTGCATCCCGAGGAGGGGCGCGCGATTCGACTGGTGCTCGATCGCGGGGTAGTGACGTCGATCGCGGACCTCGCCACCGGCGAGGAGGCGATCGATGCGGCGCTCGAGCCCGAGGCCCTGGCCGGTCTCTACGACGAGGTGTGGGAGGAACGGCGGGTGCGGGCGCTCGACCAGATCCCTCCGCTCGTGGTGCAGGCCGTGCTCGCGGCCGAGGACAGCCGTTTCTTCGACCACGGCGCCGTCGACGTCCGCGGGGTTGCGCGTGCGCTCGTCCGCAACGTCTCGGCCGGCCGCATCGTCGAAGGCGGCAGCACGCTCACCCAACAGCTCATGAAGAACTTCTTCCTGACCGAGGAGCGGACGTTCGGCCGCAAGGCGCGTGAGCTCGCCATGGCGATCGTCGCCGAGCAGCGCTACTCGAAACAGCAGATCCTCGAGCACTACTTGAACGAGATCTACCTCGGGCAGAGCGGGGCCAAGGGAATCTTCGGGGTGGCCGAGGCGGCCCAGTTCTATTTCGGGAAGGAGCTCGACGATCTGACGGTGGCCGAGACCGCGCTGCTCGCGGGGCTGATCCGCGCCCCCAACGCCAACTCCCCGTTCCGCAGTCCCGCGCGCGCCCTGGCGCGGCGCGACGCGGTGATCGGCGCGATGGCCGAGCTCGGCTCCATCACCGCCGAGCAGGCGGACGCGGCCCGGCTCGAGCCGCTGGCGCTCCGGCCCTACGTGACGGATCGGAGCAACGCGCCGTACTTCGTCGACGTCGTGCGCCGCCAGCTCCAGACCTCGTTTCCTCCCGAAGCGCTCACGGCGGAGGGCCTCCGGATCTTCACCTCGCTGGACGCCGAGATGCAGGCTGCGGCCGAGGACGCCGTGCGCGACGGTCTCGCGGCCCTGGAGAAGGCGTTCCCGAAGCTCCGGCGCGAGGAGCCGGAGGAGCAACTCGAGGGCGCCTTGGTCGCGATCCATCCCGCGACCGGCGAGATCAAGGCCATGGTCGGCGGGCGCGACTATCGCATCACGCAGTTCAACCGCATCACCGACGCCCAGCGCCAGCCCGGCTCGGTCTTCAAGCCGGTCGTGTACTACGCCGCCTTCGACCCGAGCGCCGGCGATCCGCACCTGACGCCGGCGACGCACGTCGAGGACGCGCCGTTCGCGTGGACCTACGAAGGGCGCAGCTGGACGCCGGGCAACTACCGGGACCGCTATCGCGGCTCGGTGACGACGCGCGCGGCGCTCGAGCAGAGCCTGAATGCGGCGACGGCGCGGGTCGCGTTCGAGATCGGCCTGCCGCGCGTGCTCGACGCCGCCGAGCGGCTCGGGCTCCCCGGTCCGCTGCCGGCACTGCCGTCGATCGTGCTCGGTGGGCTCGAGACGACGCCGATCGCGGTTGCCGAGGTGTACGCGGTGCTGGCGAGCCAGGGGCAGCGCACGTCGCCGCGGGCCGTCACGCAGGTGGCGGACGAGCAGGACCGCCTGATCGAGGGCCGCCCGCTCGCCATCACGAGCGTCGTGTCGCCGGAGGCCTCGTACCTCGTGACCCACGTGCTCGAGGGCGCGATCGACCATGGCACCGGCGCTGCCGCCCGCACTCAGGGCTTTCGGAATCCCGCCGCCGGCAAGACCGGCACCACCAACGACTACGGCGATGCCTGGTTCGCCGGCTACACGCCGGATCTGGTCACGGTGGTGTGGGTCGGCTTCGACCGGCGGCAATCGATGGGCCTGACCGGCGCGCAGGCGGCGTTGCCGATCTGGACGGCGTTCATGAAGCGGGCGACCGCGGGCCGGCCCGCGCGCGACTTCGAGGTGCCGGCGGGCGTGGTGCTCGCGACCATCGATCCCGACACCGGCGAGCGCGCCACCTCCGGCTGTCCGGGGACCATCGTCGAGGCGTTCCTCGAGCAGGACGCGCCGAGCGTGACCTGCTCGCGCCATGGCGGCGCGATGGTGGCGGATGATACGCCGGACGATGCAAATCGGAAGAGGGCGCCCATGCCGGCTCGGAGCTGGTGGGAACGGCTCCTCGGGAGATGAGAATGCGAACGCTCGCCGTCGTCTTGACGCTCGCCGTCGTCGTCTCGGCCTGTGCGCCGGCCGCGGCTCGACGCGACCGGCGCCCGGCTCGGGCCGCGGTCACGCAGAGGACGGCGCCGCCCGTCGAGGTCGCACGCGCTCGTCCGCCGGAGCCCCCGGCGCCGGCCCCGCCGCCGGCCGCGACGCGTGCCGACGACGGCCCCCTCACCGCCAAGATCGACGCCGCCACGCCGGCAGGTCGCGGCGCGGCGCTCCGCTTGATCGAGCAGGGCCGTCAGCGCCTCGACGCCGGCGATCCCAACCGCGCCGTCGAGCTCTTCGAGCGGGCGATCGCCGTCGACTCGCGGGTGCCGTACGCGTACTACTTCCTCGCCAAGGCCCACGCCGAGGCGGGACACGACGCGCTCGCCTACCGCTTCCTCGATCGTGCCGAGCAGAAGCTCGCGAATGAGCCGTACTGGATGAGCGAGACGTACCGCCTCCGGGGTACGCTCTTCGCCAGGGAGGGCAAGGCCTCGGAGGCGGAGGCGGCGTATCGGCGCGCGCTCGCGGCGTGGCCGGGCAATAGGGCCGCCGCCGAGGCGCTGACAGCCGCCGGTCGACGTGACAAGGAATCTCCCTGATGCGCGTCCTGGCGATCGAGACCTCCTGTGACGACACCGCGGCGGCGGTCCTCGACGAGGCCGGCGTGCGCGCCAGCATCGTCGCGTCCCAGGACATGATCCACGAGCGCTACGGCGGCATCGTGCCCGAGCTGGCCTCGCGACAACATCTGGTCGCGATCCTGCCCGTCATCGAGCGCGCGCTCGCCGACGCCGGGGTCACGCTCGACGACGTCGAGGCCGTCGCCGCGACCTACGGCCCCGGGCTGGTCGGCTCCCTCCTGGTGGGTCTCCAGGTCGCGAAGGGAATCGCCTACGAGCGCGGCCTGCCGTTCATCGGCGTCAATCACCTCGAGGGTCACCTGCTCGCGATCCTGCTCGATCGCCCGGTCGCCTTCCCGTATCTCGGTCTCCTGGTGTCGGGCGGCCACACCAGTCTCCACGTGGTGGAGGATCTCGGCCGCTATCGCCAGCTCGGCCGGACGCGCGACGACGCGGCGGGCGAGGCCTTCGACAAGGGCGCCAAGATGCTCGGGCTCGGATTCCCGGGCGGCAAGGAGATCGACCAGCGCGCCAAGGCCGGCGACCCGACCGCGATCCGCTTTCCGCGCGCCACCCTCAAGCGCGGCGGCTACGACTTCAGCTTCAGCGGCGTGAAGACCGCGCTCCGCCAATACCTGTTGGACGGCGGCGACGCCGGCCTCGAGGACGTGTGCGCCAGCTTCCAGGAGGCGATCGTCGACATGCTGCTCGCGCCGACGCTCAGGGCGGCGCGCGAGGTCGGCGCCCGCACCATCGTCGTCTCCGGCGGCGTCTCCGTGAACAGCCGCCTCCGGACCGCGATGACGGCGGCCGGCACCGCGGCCGGCTTCGACGTCGCGTTCCCACGCTTCGCCTACTGCACGGACAACGCGGCCATGATCGGCTATGCGGGACGGATGCGTCTCCTGCGGGGCGAGCGTCACCCGCTCACCTTGAACGCCACCGCCACCCTGCCGGTCGGTACCGACGTGCCATGAGCCGGCTCGCCGCCGAGACCCGGGCCTTGCTGCAGAGCGAAGGCCTCGCGCCGCGGAAGCGCCTCGGCCAGCACTTCCTCGTCGACCCGGCGGTGATCGCCCGCATGGTCGATCTCGCGGAGGTCGGGCCGAAGGATGCCGTGCTCGAGATCGGTCCCGGCGTCGGCGCCCTCACCGACGTCCTGGCGGTGCGTGCCGCCCGCCTCTACGTCGTCGAGTACGATCGCGGGCTCTGCGGCGTGCTGCGGCGGAAGTACGCCGCCAATCCCGAGGTGCACGTCGTCGAGGGCGACGCGCTCGAGGTCGACCTCCGCGGCGTGGTCCCCGAGACCGAGGTCAAGGTGGTGTCGAGCCTGCCGTACAACGTCTCCGTGCCGATCATCTTCCGCCTGATCGAGGAGCGTCTGGTCTTCCCGGACCTCACCGTGATGGTGCAGCGCGAGGTCGCCGACCGGCTGCTGGCGCGCGTCGATACCCGTGCCTACGGCGCGCCGTCGGTGCTCTTCCAGCTCTACGCCGAGCCGAAGGGGCGCTTTCGGGTGCCGTCTTCGGCCTTCTATCCGCGCCCGCAGGTGGCGTCCGAGGTGCTGCGGGTGCACCTGACGCCGAAGCCGCGGGTCGCCGTCGACGATCCGCGCATGCTGACGGCGGTCGTGCGGGCCGCCTTCAACCAGCGCCGAAAGATGCTGCGGAACGCGGTGCAGACGATGCCGCCGTCGCTCGCGCTCGCGCCGCCGCTCTGGGAGGAGGTCTTCGCGGCCGCGGGGATCGACCCGCGGGCGCGGGGGGAGACCCTCGACCTCGCGGCGTTCGCGCGCCTCGCCGACGCGGTCGCGCGGGCGCGCGCTGCGGGCGCACCGCAATCCCGTTCCCCGCGTTGAAGCGCCGATGCCGGAGCTCCCCGAGGTCGAGACCGTGCGGCGAGGCCTTGCCGAGGCCGTCACCGGCCGCCGCATCATGGCGGTCGAGGTGCGCGAGCGCCGTCTCAGGCGGCCGCTCGAGCGCGGCTTCGCGACGGCGCTGACCGGCCGCCGCATCGAGCGCGTCCATCGGCGCGCCAAGTACCTGCTGCTCGATCTCGACGACGGCGCCAGCTGGCTCGTGCATTTCGGGATGACCGGTACGCTGGTCGTGCTGCCCGCCGCCGAGCCGCGCCTCACCCATACCCACGTCGTCGCCGTGCTCGACGACGGCCGCACGCTTCGCTTCCACGACCCGCGGCGCTTCGGGCTCATGCGGGTCGGGCCTGCCGATAGCCTGGACGAGCTCGCCGCACTCGGACCGGAGCCCCTCGACCCCGGGTTCTCCGGCGCCTTCCTCCACGAGATCGCCCGGCGGCAACGGCGCGCCGTCAAGAGCCTGCTCATGGACCAGCAGGTCGTCGCCGGGCTCGGCAACATCTACGTCAACGAGATCCTGTTCGCGGCCGGCGTCCGACCGAGCCGTCGCACCTCGCGCGTCACCCGCGCCGACGCCGACCGCATCGTCGCCGAGACCGCTCGGGTGCTGCAGGAGGCGATCGCCCTCCGCGGCTCGTCGATCTCCGACTACCGCGACGAGCGCGGCGAGCCGGGCGCGTTCCAGCACACCTTCCGCGTCTACGAGCGCGACGGCCAGCCCTGTCCGCAGTGCGCGACGCCGATTCGCCGCCGTGTGATCGTCGGCCGCAGCTCGTTCTACTGTCCCGGCTGTCAACGTTAGGAGCACGAAGGAGGCACATCATGCGCAGCCTGCTCATCACGATCGCGTCCGCGCTCTCGGCGCTGGCGCTGGAGGCGTCCGCGGCGCTCGCCGCCAGCGCCGAGGAGATCGCGCGGCTCTTTCAGGAGGCCGAGCACCAGGAGTCGAGCGGCCAGTGGAGCCTCGCGGCCTCGAACTACTCGAAGATCATCAAGGAGGAGCCCGAGAACGCCCGCGCCCACCAGAAGCTCGCGACGATCCAGGTGCGGATCGGCATGAACGACTATGCCATCAAGAACTTCAAGGAGGCCCTCCGCCTCGACCCCAACATGACCGAGGCACGCGACGGCCTCGAGGGCGTGTACGTCAACCAGGGCCTGCTCGCCCGCCGGGCGGGCAAGAGCGCCGAGGCGCTCGCGGCCTTCGAGCAGGCCTTCGCCGCCAACCCCGGCTCGGTGAGCGCCGCGCTCGAGCTCGGAGGCGAGCTCGAGCGCCAGGGTCAGAAGGAGCGCGCCGTCCAGGTCTTCGAGCAGGCGACCGCGGGATCACCGGACGACGCCACCAGCCACGCCCGCCTCGGTGCCGTCTTCGCCGAGCGCGGCATGAACGACAAGGCCGTGACGGAGCTGCAGACCGCCGTGCGCCTCAACCCCCGCGACGCCGCCTCCCACATGGCGCTCGGCCGCGCCTACGCCGCCCTCGGCCAGCGCGACAAGGCGGCCGCCGCCTTCCACGAGGCGATGCGCCAGTACGTCATGGTCGGCGACATGGTGCAAGGCGCCGAGGCCGAGGCGCTCGAGACCCGCGTGAAGAAGGGCCAGCCGCTCGAGAAGCCATAGCCGGCAAATGTCGCTGATCCATTTTGACACAATAGTTCGAATCGATATGAATTCTCGTATCGATACTCATTCCGAGTCGTTTTTTCTTGACGCCGCGAGCCTGAGTCAGGCAACAGAGCTGGCCTAGGCGATCCAACCCCCTCGTTCCTCCCTGAGGATGGCCACGCGGACCGAATGGTCCGCGACCTAAGACGGCTGCGCACAACTGCGATCCAGGAGGGACTAACGGTGGAGACCGCGACGCATTCAGTGCAGGCTGGTGGACTACGCACCCGGCCGCGCGCACCCAAGTCCTCGTCATGCAAGCGATTTCTTGAGCTCCGACGAGCGGCCGTATTCGTTTTGATCTCGCTGAGCCTCTCCTTGCCGAGCGAGACGCTGGCCGCCCTCTCATGGATGTCGGGCTTCGAGAACCTGACTCTGCCGGGGCAAGATCTGTCCGCCATCAGCGGCCCGAATGCCGAGATTTCGACGTCTACGTTCCGTTCAGGCACCGCCGCGTTGCGACTCAAGAACGTGGGGATCGTCGGACAGGGCAGCGCGACGTCCAACACCGGCCTCGATCTCTCCGATCCGCGCATCTCGGGATGGATGTACGCCTCGGGCGCTCCAGGTACGACGATCACGGGGATCGCGATGCAAGCGCTCAACGCTTCGGGCTCCGGCGTCGCCGGTTTTCGCCTCCGGTTCGACAGCTCGAACGGAAACCTCGAGGTGCAGCTCTTCAACTTCGTGAAGAATACCCAGATCGGTAGCAACGTCGCGATCGCGAAGGGCACGTGGCACTACTTCGAGCTCCGGAGCCAGGTCAGCAACGGCGCGGCCACCGTCTCGCTCAGCATCGACGGATCGTCGATCGCGAGCTCGACGACGCAGGACACCAACGACGGGGACGGCGACGTCGATGCGATCAGGTTCGCACACCCGTCGATCGGGAGCGGGACCGGCATCGACCTCTACTTCGACGACGTCGTGGTCGACTCGTCGACTTATGCCGGCAATGACGCGCGGGTGCTCGCACGCGCGGCCGAGGGCGGAGCCGAGACGTATACGGGCTTTACGGGATCGGGGGGCGGCGGGTGCAGCAACACCGCGCCCGAAGCCTGCTGGGGCGACGACCTCGGCGACACCACAACGCTCCTCGCGTCGACGGGGACGCCGCAGTCGCAGACCATGCACGTCACGAACTGGTCGTCGGGCACAAGCGCCGTGCTCGCCGCCGACACTTGGCTGGGGTGCCAGGACTGGATCTACGGCCGGCGCGCCGGCGGCACGGCGCGAACATACAACATCCGCCGTCGACTTGCGGGCACCGACACCGACGTGCAGGTCACCCTCAACCCCGCCAACACAGACGGCTATCGGAACGACGGCTTCTGGACGCCGCCCGGGGCGACGGGCACCGACAAGCTCGCCAACATGGACGCCATGGAGGTCGGCGTGACCAAGAGCGGTACCGGCGCCGAGCTGACGATCTATGACGTTATCACGCACTGCCTCATCGACGTCGCCCCGACCCCGACCCCCACGCCGACCCCGACGAAGACGGCCACGCCGACCAAGACCCCGACTCCGACGCTCACGCCGACCCCGACGCTCACTCCGACACCGACCAAGACGGCGACGCCCACTCTCACGGCGACCCCGACGCTGACTCCCACGCCGACGTTGACGGCAACTCCGACCCTCACGGCGACGCCGACGCGGACACCTACTCCGACTCTGACCGCGACTCCGACGCTGACCGCAACCCCCACCTTGACCTCGACGCCGACCGAAACCGAGACACCGACGGCAACCGCTACCCCGACAGCGACGCTCACCCCTACGCCGACCAAGACGGCGACCCCGACGAAGACCACGACGCCGACCCCCACAAAGACGGCGACGCCGACCAAGACCGCTACGCCGACGAAGACCGCCACGCCGACCGTGACGGCGACACCAACGCTGACGCCGACGCCGACGCCGACCGCGACCTGCGCCCCGCACGTGAACGTCGTCAATACGACGGACGATCACGACGACGGCTGCTGCACGGAAGCGGACTGCACGCTACGGGAGGCGGTGCGAACGAGCAGCGCCGGCGACACGATCACGTTCGACGTGACCGGTACGATCACCCTGGCTGGCACCGAGATCGCGATTGCGCACGGGCTCACAATCGAGGGCCCGGGTTCGGAAGTGTTGGGAGTGAGCGGAGACGACGCGTCGCGCGTCTTCAACGCCACTAATTTGTCCGCCGACCTTGCGATCAGCGGGCTCACGATCAGTCACGGCACCGCCAACGGGCAAGGTTGCCCCACCGCGAGTATCGATTGTGGCGGTGCGATCCTTTGGTCGCCCGTCTCCGGTCACGGATACACGTTGACGCTGGACGGAGTCGCCTTCGATCACAATACCGCCACCTCCGAGCCCTCGTCGGGCGGGGCGATCCACTCGCAGCAGGGCAATGTGGCGATCTCTTCGTGCACCTTCACCAACAACGAAGGGGGCGCCATCCGTCACGGGATCTCGGGCGATCTGACGATCGCCGACAGCGTGTTCTCCGCCAACTCGGGATCGTACGGATATGCGGGCGCGGTTGCGTTCGGCGGCACCGGAGAGCTGACGATCGAACGCTGCACGTTCGAGAACAACGCCGGCGAAGTCGGGGGCGCCCTCTATCTTTACGGAGCGTCGATGACGATCGCGGAATCGACGTTCCACGGCAATTCCGCGAGCGACGCGGGGAGCGCCATATTTTGTCTCTACGGCACCCTCGAGATCGACAGGTGCACGTTCGCCGGCAACACCACGCTCGGGCAAGGGACGATCCGGCTCTCCGCCGATGCGTCGACCACGATCGAGAACTCGACGATTCAAGGCAACACGGGCACTGGCGTCTATGCGAGCGCCTCGGTCGTGATCCGGAACGTCACCCTGCACGACAACATCTCCGTCGGAGTTTCCGGCAAGCAATTGCAGCGCGTTGCCGGCACGGTCACGGTCGAGAATTCGATCTTCAACGGCTCGAGCATCAATTGCCTCGGGACCATCGTGAGCGGCGGCCACAACATCGACAGCGGAACGAGCTGCGGCCTGACGAGCACGGGCGATCTTCAAAACACCAACCCCTTGCTGAGTGCCCTCGCGTCGAACGGCGGTCCGACGCAGACGATGGCGATCGGCGTCACGAGCCCGGCATTCAATGCCGCGGACGACGCCCTCTGCCCGTCCATCGACCAACGCGGCACGGCGCGGCCGCAGGGGTCCCATTGCGACATCGGCGCGTACGAGCTGATCCCGCCGACGCCGACGGTGACGGCCACCCGGACACCGACGCCCACGCGCACGGCGACGCCCACGGTGACGCCCACCCCGACATTGACGCCGACCCCGACGCTGACGCCGACACCGACCGAAACCGCGACACCGATCCCGACGGAAACGGAGACGCCGACCCCGACCGAAACCGCGACACCGATCCCGACGGAAACGGAGACGCCGACGCCGTCACCGACAGCGACCTGCGCCCCGCACGCGACCGTCGTCAATACGACGGACGATCACGACGATGGGTGCTGCACGGAGGCGGATTGCACGCTACGGGAAGCGGTTCGCACGAGCGCTGAGGGCGACACGATCACCTTCGACGTGAGCGGCACGATCACGCTTGGGGGCACGGAGATCGTGATCCCGCATACGCTGGAAATAGCAGGTCCAGGCGCCGAATCGCTCACGGTGAGCGGCAATGACCTCTCGCGCGTGTTCAATGCAGAGAATCCGTCGGGCGATCTGACGATCAGCGGCATCACGATCAGTCACGGCAACGCCGACGGTCAGAGCTGCCACGGCGCCTCCTTCGATTGCGCGGCCGGCATCCTGTGGGTGCCCGCCGTGGACGACGAACATACGTTGACGCTGAACGGCGTGAACTTCGATTACAATGTCGTCTCCACGTCGCCTTCAAGTGGGGGAGCAATACTCGCGAGGGGCAATGTAGTGATTTCCTCTTGCACCTTTTTCCGCAACTCCGCGAACAACGGCAATGGCGCCATCAGTCACGAAGCGTTTGGCGATCTCACGATCACGAACAGCAACTTCTTCGTGAACTCCGCAGGTCAAGCCGGTGTCATCGGGTTCGATGGCAGTGGCGTGCTCACCGTCGATGGATGCAGGTTCGGCGAGAACACCGCGGACGCGGGATCGGGAGGAGCGCTCGATCTCCACGGGGCGACCACCATTCGAAACTCGACGTTCATCAACAATATCGCGGCTGAATCCGGGGGCGCACTGGCAGTCAGCAGCGGATCCCTGGAGGTCGACGGTTGTGCATTTGTTGCAAACACGGGAGGTGCAGGGGGCGCGATCTTCCTCTTCGAATCCACCTCGGCAACGATCACGAACTCGACGATCGTAGCCAATGATGCGAGTAGCTCGGATGGCGGCGGTATCTATGCGGGCGGTACCGCCACGATCACAAACGTGACCCTGAGCCGGAACGAGGCCGTCGGCGACGGACAGCAATTGGCGCAGGTGAGCGGCACGGTCACCGTCGTGAGCTCCATCCTGGACGGCGCAGCCGCGAATTGCTCCGGGACGATAACGAGCGGCGGCTACAATATCGACAGTGGGACGAGTTGCGGGCTCGTGAATACGGGTGATCTCCCGAATACGAATCCGTTGCTCGGTGAACCGGAACCGAACGGCGGTCCGACTGAAACGATGGCGATCGACAACACGAGCCCCGCGTTCGAGGGCGGTAACGACGCGACGTGTCCCGCCACCGACCAGCGCGGCGTAGCGCGGCCGCAGGGCGAGCATTGTGACATCGGCGCGTACGAGGTCGTCCCGCCGACGCCGACACCGAGCACCACGCCGACTCCTACGTCGACGCTTACCCCCACGGTGACGCCTACGCCTATTGAGACCACAACCCCAATTCCAACTGTCACATCCATTGAGACTGCGACACCCGAGCCGACCGTCACCCCGACCGAGACGGCGACACCAGCTCTAACCGCGTCGCCGACTTTGACGGCAACGCCGACCCTGAGCGCGACGCCAACGGCGACGTGGACCCCGCCGCCTTGGTACAGCGCACCACCGCTCGACGGCACGATCAGCTCGACGGTGTGGCAGGCGAGCCACTTTCTCTACGCGGGTCCTGATCCCATTCAGCCCGGCCTTTCTGAGGAAACGATCGATCCTGTGCGTGCCGCTGTCCTGCGTGGTCTGGTGACGGATCGAGACGGCGCGCCGCTTCCCGGCGTGATGATCTCGATCCACGACCATTCGGAGTTCGGGCACACGTACTCGGGTCCGGATGGATGGTTTGACGTGGTCGTGAACGGCGGCGGGCCCCTCGTGCTCAAGTACGAGAAAGAGGACTTCTTGCCGGTCCAGCGCACTGTCGATGTCCAGTGGAACGCGTGGGAGCAGGTGCCGGAAGTCACCCTTATTCCACTTGATACCGAAGTCACTGAGGTGGATCTGACCGCCGCTACGTCACTGCCGATCGTCGCGCGCGGAGGGGTGGTCACCGACGCGGACGGAGAGCGGCAGGCGACGATTCTCTTTCCGCCCGGGACCGAGGCGACGATGGTGATGGCTGGTGGAGACACCGAGCCGATCACCACGCTCACCGTGCGTGCTACCGAGTACACCGTGGGGCCGCGTGGTCCTGCGGCCATGCCTGGGGCACTCCCACCTACGAGTGGCTATACCTACGCCGTCGAGTTGAGCGTGGATGAGGCCATTGCGGCGGAAGCCACCAGCGTCGTTTTCAACCAGGTCGTGCCGTTCTACGTAGAGAATTTCATCGACCTTCCCGTGGGAGAAATCGTGCCGGTTGGGTACTACGACCGCGAGCGCGCCGCGTGGATCCCCTCCGAAAACGGTCGTGTAGTTGAAGTCCTGAGTGAGACGGGCGGCGTGGCGAATCTCGACACTAACGGTGACGGCACAGCGGACTCGGCCGCAGAGTTGGAGGCTCTCGGTGTGAGCGAAGGGGAGCGGCAGCGTCTGGCCATGCTCTATGAACCCGGCCAAACTCTATGGCGAGCACCAATCACGCATTTCACTCCATGGGACTGCAATATGCCGTGGGGACCGCCCGACGATGCGGAGGCGCCCGACGAGGACGACCCCGAAGAAGAGGAAGACCCGGAAGACAAGTGCAAGGAGGGCGGCTCCATAATCGTCTGCCAAACGCAGACGCTCGGGGAATCAATCGACATTCCGGGAACTCCCTTTCACTTGCACTACACGAGTGATCGTGTCCCGGGTCGCGTGAGCAAGCGAAATGTCAAGATTCATTTGAGCGAATCAGGTGTCCCTAGCTCTCTCAAACGCATCGAGTTTGAGACTGCGATAGCGGGCAGAAGGTCCACGGGAACCTTTTCTAACGCTTCCAATCAACTCACGACGTTCAACTGGGATGGCCTGGATGCATATGGCCATCCTCTTCAAGGGCGTCAGTCTCTCGTTGTCTCGATTGGCTATGTCTACGACGCCATATACCGGCAGCCGGGACAGATCGGGCGAAGCTTCGCGGCGATGGGTGCCTCCTCAATCGACGTAAACGCTCGCAACGAAATCACCCTCTGGCAACGCCATCATCTCAGAATCGGAGCCTGGGATCGACGTCCGTTGGGAATGGGAGGATGGGATGTCGACGTCCATCATAACTATGATCCGCTCGGGCGAGTGCTCTATCTGGGTAACGGCGACGAGCGCCGAGCTTCGGCGCGTGGGAACACGGTCATCAATACCTTGGCTGGAAACGGTGAAGTGGGTTTCAGCGGTGACGGATTCTCGGCGCGTCAAGCAAGGCTCAACGATCCTAGCGGCATTGCGGTGGGAGCGGATGGCAGCATCTACATCGGTGATTGCCAGAACTTTCGTGTGCGTCGCGTGGATCGCGCAGGGACGATTTCGACAGTGGCTGGGAATGGCCTTGACGAGTCGACCGGTGATGAGGGACCCGCTACGGAAGCCGGTATCGGTTGTCCACGCGGCGTAGCAGTCGGCCCCGATGACAGCCTCTACTTCACGGCCCTCGATCGCGTACGTCGGGTGCGCCTCGATGGGACGATCACGACCGTGGCCGGTTGGACGGGTGACGAGGGCACCCCGGCAACGAGTAGGTATCTTTATGGTCCGAGCGGCATTGTGGTGGCGTCGGACGGATCCTTCTATGTAGCGGACACTGGAGGATCGAGATCCATCATCCTCCGAGTCAGCCCCGACGGTGGATATTCGATCGTCGTGGACGATGGGTTCGACTACTACTCCAGCGGAGATGGCGGACCCGTTTCTCAAGCGACGTTCGGCAATCTCCAACAAATGGCTTTGGATGCCGACGGAGCCCTGTATGTGGTGGATTCCGAACTGGTTCGGCGAATAGGGCCAGATGGAATCGTCAGAACCGTCGCGGGTGGCGGGGAATGGTTCGACGACGATGAAGGTGTGCCGGCGACCACGGTTCCCTTGTTCGATCCGCGTGGGGTCGCCGTAGATCGCGACGGAAGCATCTACATATCTGAGGCGCCAAGCCCCAGCGAGGGCGCACCGACGACAGGGCGGGTGCGCCGTGTCGGCTCCAACGGCTTCATCACTACGATTGCGGGCTCTTTCTCCGGAGGCGGCGGCAACGGTAACGGCGACGGTGGTCCGGCGCTCCATGGTACCATCGCGGGTCCATCGGAACTTGCCATAGGGCCGAACGGTATCTACGTCGTGGAAGAGACCTATTCTCGCGTGCGAGTGATCGAGCCTGCCAATCCCGGTCTCGCAGCGACCGACCTGACGATCATGGCGCCCGATGGTGAAGAAATCTACGTCTTCAACCACGATGGTCGTCACATGCGTACAATCGAGGCATTTACGGGCGGACTGATGTATGAGTTTGGGTACGACAATCAGGGGCGATTGGTGACGATTACGGATGGTAGTGAGAATGTCACCACGATCGAGCGAGCCGGGAGCGCCGTCCCCAGCGCGATCGTGGCGCCCGGGGGTCAGCGCACGACACTAGCCCTGGGGTCGGACGGCTACTTGGACACCGTCGTCACTCCGGCGAGCGAAACGACTCACCTGGAGCACACGTCCGAGGGACTTCTGACCAAGCTCACCGATCCCCGGGGTAACTCGTATGATTTTCAATACGATGGAACGGGCGCTTTGACGCTCGATCAAGATCCAGCCGGTGGGTCGAAGGCTCTTGCTCGAACCGGCTCAGCAACCAACTACACGGTGATGTTGACGACCGGTCTCGGGCGCGCCTCGACGTACGCCGTCGAGGATTTGCGGACCGGATCGGTGCTCCACGCCAATACTTCCTCGAGCGGACGTGTAACGACCGCCGATGTCAGTCCCGCAGGTGCGCGGACGATGCTCCTACCCGACGGGAGCAGCAGTCTTACGGAGCTCGGTCCTGATCCTAGATTTGGGATGCAGGCGCCGAACCTCGCGCAGGTGTCGTATGTTACCCCCGCCGGCCTGTTCGCGAACGTGAGCAAGGTGCGTACCGTTGAGCTTGCCGATCCTACCGACCCGCTCTCAATGACCAGCGCTACCGAGACCGTCTCGGTAAACGGTCGCCTTTTTGTAACCAGTTTCGATGCGACATCGCGGAGCCTCACCACTCAGACACCGGAAGGCCGAGTCTCGACTACGTTCATCGATGAGTTGGGTCGCGTCTCCGGGTGGCACGTTCCGGGTCTCGCACCAGTCTCAAACGAGTACGCTGACTACGGTAAGTTGACGGCGGTCACGGTGGGGACGGAGCCCGATATCCGCACCTACACACTCGACTATGACGCTACGCATCGGTTGACCGCCATCGAGGATCCATTGGGACGGCGTACTGAATTTACCCACGATGCTGCGGACCGCGTCGCAATCCAGAGACTACCTGACGGTCGAGAAATTGCGTATGAGTACGACGCCAATGGAAACATGACTTCACTGGCACCTCCCGGACGCCCGGCTCACGCCTTCGACTATACGGCCACCAACCTCGTCCAGACGTACCTTCCACCTGAGGTCGACGGCGGCTCAAGCGCAACGACCCATGTCTACAATGTGGACCGACAGCCGACGCTTACTACGCGGCCTGATTCGCAATCCCTGGGTTACGTTTACGGGAGTACGGACGGGCGTTTGCAGACGCTCGTTACTCCGACAGGTTCCACCAATTTCACTTATGATGCGGCGAGCGGCATCATGACGTCCGCGGCTGGTCCAGGGGAGCAGACGCTCGCCTTCATTTGGGATGGTCTCCTGCTGACGGGCGAAGTGTGGGGCGGACCGATCACGGGATCGGTGAATCGAATATTCGATGCAAATTTCTGGGTCACTGAAGAGACCGTCAATGACGAGGACTCGATTGGGTTTGCTTATGACAATGATGGATTGCTCACGGCGGCGGGCAGCGAAACTGTCGTTCGTGACGCCGGGAATGGTCGCATAACGGGCACGACCCTAGGCGGGGTGACCGATGACTTTGGCTATAGTGCATTCGGTGAACTGACGACTTACAGCGCCGGTTTCGATAGTGTGCCCCTGTACGAGGCGAGCTATGTCCGCGATGCGCTCGGTAGAGTGACCACGAAAATCGAGACGATCGAAGGCGATACCGTCGAGTACGACTACCACTACGATCTTGCGGGCTACCTCGAAAGCGTAGAGCAGGCGGGTGTCGAAGTTGCCCGCTACACTTACGATGCAAACGGGAATCGCGATAGTTTTGAGGGTGCGGGGAGCGATGTGTCGGCGTCTGAAACGGAGTATGACGATCAGGACAGGTTGCTGACGTATGGAGAAGTCTCGTATGCATATACAGCCAATGGTGAGCTGCAGTCGAAGACGGTCGGCTCTGCCGTCACGACCTACACTTACGACGTCCTTGGGAATCTCACGTCGGTCGAGCTGCCGAACGATGTAGAAATAGAATATCTCGTCGATAGCTCGAATCGGCGAATTGGCAAGAAGGTAGATGGCGTAGTCGAGCGTGAGTTCCTTTACAAGGACCCGCTTGCGCCGGTCGCGGAGCTCGATGGAACGGGAAACATCGTGTCGCGCTTCGTGTACGCCAGTCGTGCGCAGGTTCCAGATTACATGATCAAGGGTGGGTCGACCTATCGGCTGATTTCCGATCACCTCGGTTCGCCGCGCGTGGTTGTGGACGTCGTGACGGGCTCGATCGTGCAGCGAATGGACTATGACGAGTTCGGCAAAGTGCTGTTGGATACCAATCCCGGATTCCAGCCGTTTGGATTTGCGGGAGGTCTCTATGACATTCAGACGAAGCTGGTGCGATTCGGTGCCAGGGACTACGATGCGAGTGTTGGTCGGTGGCTTGCCAAAGACCCCATTCTCTTCGGCGGCCACGACAGCAATCTGTATAGGTATGTCGGCAACGATCCCATCAATCATTTCGATCCGAGTGGGCGCATTGCGCCACTGGCGATTGCGATCGCCATCTGTGGGGGAAGCGGGGCGTGCGAAGCGGCCGTCGCCGCCGCACTCGCGACCGCGACGGCAACGTTGGGGATAGTGGCAGGTACCGCCCTCATCGAAGCCTTGTTAAAAAAGGACCCGACATGGTTCGAAAAGTATAAGAGAACGGAAAAATGTACGCACTTGCCGAACAATAGTACAGAGCACGTCTGCAAATACTATTGCATAATAAGTGGGCGTATCCTGGCGTTTCCAAAGGTAGACATATGCGACGACGACAAAAAGTGCCCGTCCGCTATCTTCTGGACCTTGCCAACGCCGTGATGACAGATCGGACGGAGCATTGAAGACTTCTTTCGCTTCGGCCGGGCTGCGGCGTTGCTCCTTCTGTGGCCGTACTCGTGCTGTTGCGAGGCGACTCATCGCGACGAAGCGCGCGGGGATCTGCGTGGAATGCGCGTCGCTATGCGGTCATATGCTGGTGCTAGACTCGGGGAAGGCGCCGCGCGGCCTGATCGGATCGACGGAAGGGCAAGTGCTTCGGACGTTCGGCATTCCGGACAGGCGAACGCCGGGCGGTCTCGAGAGTCGTACCGCGTCTGGGAAGCTGGAGTTCAGGAGCGATCGGTCGCTGCGATACGACTCGCTCCTGCCCCGTAGCAGGGTAGTGTTCGCGATGCTGCGGGGAAGGGTACGGGAGGTCGCGCTGGTCCCGAAATCTCGCCGAAGGAGGGGCGATTAACTCGACTTCAGCGGCTCGCCCTTCTCGTTCTTCTCGCGCAGCAACCCCAGCAGCCGATCCGGCCCTCCGCTCGAGACCACGTCCTGGAATTGCGAGCGGAAGTTCGAGACCAGGCTCACGCCCTCGATGACCACGTCGATGATCTTCCACTGGCCGTCGCGCTGGCGGAGGCGGTAGTCGACCTGGATGTCGTCGGGGCCGCCGCGGATGATCTTGGTCTTCACCGTCCAGTCGCCCTGCGACTCGGCGCGCGAGCCCTGGATCGTCACCTTCTCGTTCTTGTAGTTCTCGACGTTTCGTCCGTACGTCATCGACAGATGGGCCTTGAAGAGGTCCATGAACTCCTTCCGCTGCGCCTCGGAGAAGCGGCTCCAGTTGCGGGCGAGGATGAGGCGCGAGAGGGTCTCGAAGTCGACGGCGGCGTAGACGACGTCCTGGACACGGCGACGCTTCTCGTCGGCGGAGGTGCCCGAGTCGGCGAGGATCTTGATGACGCGGCTCGTGGTCTGTTCGACGACGGCCGCGGCGGCGTCGTCGGCGCGCGCGACCGACGGCACCGTCGCGAGCGCGCTCGCGAGCACGAGGGCCAGGGCCGCGAGGGCGGCGGCCGGCCTACTTCGCATCGTCGATGGTGTTGAGGTCATAGAGATCGTCCGTCGGCGCGTGGTCGCGCTCATCCTGCTTTTGATCGTGTATCAGGGCGTCGCGGCGCTGGTGGTACGCGTTCCGCACGAACACATAGTAGTCGAGCGACGCCTCCTTGGCATCCTTGACCTCCTCGATCACCTGCGCGCGCGCGTTGACGGCGTTGACGGCGCCCGCGGAGATGGTCGCGTAGCCGGGCGCGAAGAGCGGCGTCACGCTCAGCACGTAGTCGACCGCGAGCGCGCCGGTGTCGCGCGGGTTCGAGGGCCCGAAGAGCGGCAGCACGAGGTACGGCCCCGGCGGCACGCCCCACACGCCGAGCGTCTGTCCGAAGTCCTCGTGGTGGCGCTCGAGGCCCCAATCGCTCGCCGGGTCGAAGAAGCCGGCGATGCCGAAGGTGGTGTTGACCATGAAGCGGCTCACGTCGACTGCGGCCGGCTGCACCTTGCCCTGCAGCAGATTGTTCACCATCACCACCGGAAAGCGCAGGTTGGCGAAGAAATCGCTGAGCGAGTTCTGCACCCCTTGGGGGACCACGAAATTCCAGCCCTTGGCGGCGGGCTCGAGGACGTACTGGTCGGCGTGGTCGTTGAACCAGAAGATGCCGCGGTTCATCTTCTGCAACGGGTCGTAGTCGGCGCCGCTCGGCGCGAGCTCCTCGGTTGCCGGCGTCGGCTCCTCTGCCGGCACCGCGGTCGGCAGCGCCGCGCCGCACACGGCCGCGACGAGCAGGAAGGGCAACACGAGGGGGCGCGGGATTCTCTGCATGCGGTGGCTCTCCTCTCCTTACTCGGACTTCTCGGCACTCGGGGCGTTGTGCACCAGCTTGCCGATCAGTCGCTCGAGGATGACGGCGGACTCGGTGAAGGTGATCTCGTCGCCCGCCTTCAGCGTCTGCTCCTCGCCGCCGAGCTGGAGTGCGAGGTAGCGATCGCCCAGGAGGCCGGCGGTTTGGATCGAGGCGGTGGTGTCGGTGGGGAGCGCGAGCGTCGGATCGAGGTCGAGGGTGGCGCGTGCCCGGTAGTCCTTGCCGAGCTCGATGGCGGCGATCTGCCCGACCTTTACCCCCGAGATCACCACCGGGGCGCGCGGCTTCAGGCCCCCGGTCTGGTCGAACGAGGCGTAGAGCGTGAAGCCGCCGGGGCCGCCGTACGAGAGGCCGCCGACGCTGATCGACAGGTAGGCGATGGCGCCGAGCCCGACGAGGACGAAGAGACCGACGACGAAATCACGCACGGGCGATCGACTCATGTGCTCTCCGCGGCGGCGCTCACGGGGTGACCCCCCAGAGCGCGGTGACGAAATAATCGCAGATCAGGATGCTCACCGAGGCGACGACCACGGTCGAGGTGGTGGCGGCGCTGACGCCGGCCGAGGTCGGCGCGGCGTGGTAGCCGCGGTAGGTCGCGATCAGCCCCACCAGCACCCCGAAGATGACGGCCTTCAGGAAGCTGCTGAGGACGTCGTCGTGGAAGTCGACGGCCGATTGCAGGCTCGAAACGTAGTTGCCGCCGTCGAGCCCCATCCGCGCCACGCCGACGAGATAGCCGCCCGCGAGGCCGCAGACAATGAAGAGCGCCGACAAGAGCGGCATCACCACCACCATGGCGAGGGCCTTCGGCGTCACCACCAGATCGATCGGATCGACCGACATCATGCGGAGCCCGTCGAGCTGCTCGGTCGCGACCATGGTGCCGATCTCGGCGGCGGTCGCCGAGCCGGCCCGACCGGTGACGAGGAGGGCGGTCAGGACCGGTCCGAGCTCGCGGATCAGGCTGAGGCCGACGACGGCGCCGAGCGACTCGGCGGCCCCGAAGCGCACCAGCGTGTTGTAGCCCTGCAGGCCGAGCACCATCCCGACCGCGAGGCCGCAGACGCAGATGATGACCAGCGACAGCACGCCGAGCTTGTACAGCTCGTCGACGAAGAGCCGGACGCGCCAGGGCGGCAGCAGGCTCGCGCGCAGCACCTGCAACGTGAAGACGGTGAGCGCACCGAGGTCGACGACGAAGCGCAGCGTCGCCCAGCCGAGGTCCTGGATCGGACGGATCATGCGTGGCCGCGCGGCGCCTGCACGGCGGCCGTTCCGGGGAGGTCGTCGGGCACGTCGATCGCGGCCTCCGCGCCGTCGCTCAGGAAGGCGACGATCCGCGGATCCGTGCTGCGTTGCAGCTCGTCCGGCGAGCCCTCGACGGCGCCGCCCGCGAGCAGGACGACGACGTGATCGGCCATTCGCATCGTCGAGGGGATGCTGTGCGAGACCACGATCAACGTGACGCTCCGCCGCCGGTTGAACTCGACCAGCAACGCCTCGATGCGGCGCGCCGAGATCGGGTCGAGGCCGGAGAAGGGCTCGTCGCAGAGGAGAATGACGGGCTCGCGGATGAGCGCGCGCGCCAGGGCGACGCGTTTCACCATGCCGCCCGAGAGCTGGCCCGGAAGGAGCTCGTCGACGCTCGAGAGACCCACAGCCTCGAGGCACGCGTGCACCGCGTCGGCGATCTCGCGCCGCCCGAGTCGGGTGTGCTCGCGGAGCGGGAAGGCCAGGTTGTCGAAGACGGTCAGCGAATCGAGCAGGGCACCTCCCTGGAACATCATGCCGAGCTTGTTCCGCACCTGGTAGAGCCGGGATTCGGAGAGCTTCGTGACGTCGTCGCCGTCGACCACGACGGCTCCCGCGCCCGGCCGCACCAGGCCCCCGATGACCTTGAGTGTCGTGCTCTTCCCCGAGCCGCTGCCCCCGAGGATCACCGAGATGCGGCCGCGAGGAAATCGGCACGTGAGGTCACGCAACACGGCCCGCTCGCCGAACGCCACCTCGACGTGCGACAGCGCGACGTGAGATGCCTCCGTCGTGGTGGGGTCGCTCATGCTCGAGCAGCGGTTGCCGCGCGCGTCACGCCGGACCTTCTAACAGTATCGGCGCGCAGTAACGAGTGCCCGTCCGGCGGAGGCGAGCGGGCTGCCCGGCACCGGCAGGGGATACTGGTAGGCACGCCGTCTCGTTGTTTCGACGGTCGCACGCCGCCTAGCTTCGGCGCATGCCGCGGCCGCCCCTCGCGCTCCGCTCGCTTCGTCGCGCCTGGTACCGGGTCGGGCGGCGGGTGAGTCGCGAGCGTCTCCGATGGGCGGTGCGCGTGCGGGCGGCCGTCATCGTGCTCTTCCTCGCGCTCGCCCTCGCCGCCCGGTCGCTGGGGCTCTTTCCCGACCTCGGCGCGGCGCTGGCGGCGGCCGGCGCCGGCGCGCTGATGAACCTCGCCGCCGCCCGGCGCGTGGCGCGCTGGCAGGGCATCGCGAGCCTGCTCCTCTGGACCGGCATCGGCGACGCCGTGCTGATCACCTACGTGGTCGCGGCGACGGGCGGGACGGCGAGCCCGCTCCTCTTCCTCTACGTCCTGCAGGTGCTCACCACGGCGCTGGTCGTCGACGTGCTGGTCGGGGCCCTGATGGGCGCGATGAGCGTCGTGCTGCTGAGCGTCGTCGTGCTCGGCGGCGCGCCGCTCGCGACGGTCCTTGCGCGCGACGCCGGCGCGCGCCCCGATCGCCTGCTCTGGCTGCCGTCACTCGGCCTGACGCTCGTGCTGCTGGTCTTCGTGGGTGGCTACCTGGCGCGCCGTCTCACCCGGAGCGAGCGCGAGCTCGCCGGGACGCACCGCCGCCTGTCGCGCTCCGTTCGTCGGCTGACCGAGACCCATGCCGCCCTGCGGGAAGCCTACGAGCGCCTGGCACGCGCCGAGGCCGAGCTCGTCGAGACCGACCGCATGAAGACCCTGCAGGTGCTGGTCGCGGGTCTGGCGCACGAGCTCGGCAACCCGCTCGCCGTCCTTGCCGGCAACGTCGAGCCGCTCGTCGAGTCGATCGCGAGCTACGAGCGCACGGTCGAGGCCTGCGCCCCGCTCGCGGCGGATGCGACCAGCGCCGCCGGAGAGGAGGCTCGGCGCGCGCTCGCGAGCGGCGCCGAGACGCGCGCCGAGGCCACACTGCTCCTCGCCAACTGCAACGAGGCCACCCGGCGCGCCGTCGCTCTCCTCGGGCAGCTGCGTGACTTCGGTCGCGGCGGACGCGGCACCGTGCGCCGCCTCGCGCCGATCGCTCCCGGGCTCGTCGGCACGCTCGCCCTCGTGCGCTACCGCCTGCCGCCGCGCGTGACGGTCCACGAGTCCTACGTCGAGGTGCCGGACGTGCTCTGCGTTCCGGCCGAGCTGAATCAGGTCTTCATAAATCTCCTGATGAACGCGATCGACGTGCTCAGTCCGGGCGGCAACCTCTGGATCGAGCTCGCGTGCGCCGGTGCGGAGGTCGTGATCGGCGTCCGCGACGACGGCCCCGGCATCCCGCCCGACGTCCTGCCGCGCATCTTCGAGCCCTTCGTCACCACCAAGGAGGCCGGCGTCGGGACGGGGCTCGGGCTCGCGATCTCGCACGCCATCGTGGCCCGTCATCACGGGCGGATCGAGGTCGCGACGGCCCCGGGAGGCACGCTCGTGACGGTGCGGCTGCCGGTGCCGAAGCTGGACGATGCGGCCGCGACGGCCCGTGCACCCTGAGCCGTGGCTCCGGATCAGCGCCAGAGGTCGGTCGGCGTCCGCACGTCCAGACGGTCGCGGAGGCCGTCGCCCAGGAAGTTGAGACCGAGCACGGTGATCAAGATCGCGAGGCCGGGGAAGACCGTCAGGTGCGGCGCCACCAGCACGAAGGCCCGGCCGTCGTTCAGCATGGCGCCCCACGACGGCGTCGGCGGCTGCGCGCCGAGACCGAGAAAGCTGAGCGCGGCCTCGGCGACGATCGTCGCGGCCATGCCGAAGGTCGCTTGCACCAGGAGCGGCGTCGCGAGCAGGGGGACGAGGTGGCGCACCAGGATGCGTCCCGACGGCACGCCGAGGGCACGCGCCGCCTCCACGAACTCGCGCTCGCGGAGCCGTACGATCTCGCCGCGGGCGAGGCGCGCGTAGCCGGTCCAGCCGATCAGGCAGAGCGCCAGCACGACGTTCCGGAGGCTCGGACCGAGCACGGCGGTGAGCGCGATCGCGAGGAGCAGGCCGGGGAAGGCGAGGAGCACGTCGACCACCCGCATCACCAGCTCGTCGATCCAGCCGCCGGCGAAGCCGGCGAGCGCGCCGATCGCGGCGCCGATCAGCAACGAGACCGTCACGGTGACCACGCCGACCGCGAGCGAGACCCGGGTGCCGTAGATGATGCGTGCCAGGATGTCGCGGCCGAGCTTGTCCTGTCCGAGCGGATGGTGGCGCCCGGGAGGCGCCAGGTTCTCGGCCAGCACCTGTGCCGTCGGGTCGTAGGGAGCGAGGCGCCCGGCGCCCGCCGCGACGGCGATCAAGAGCGCCACCAGCGCGACACCGGCCCGTACGCGGGTCACCGAGCCGCCCCTGCGGCGCGCGTCCGCGGATCGAGCCAGAGGTTCACGAGGTCGGCGAGCGCGTTGGCGGCGACGAAGCCGGCGGCGATCGCGAGGATGCACCCCTGAACCACCGGGTAGTCCCGCTGGTTGATGGCGTCGATCAGCAAGCGGCCGAGGCCGGGCCAGGCGAAGATGGTCTCGGTGATCACGGTCCCCGCCAGGAGCGCGCCGAACTGGAGGCCGAGGATGGTCACGACCGGCGCGAGCGCGTTTCGGAGCGCGTGCCGGATCAGGATGTGGGTACGACCGACGCCCTTGGCGCGGGCGGTGCGGACGTAGTCCTCGCCGAGACACTCGAGCACGGTGGCGCGCGTCATGCGGGTCAGGATCGACGCCATGCCGAGGCCGAGCGTGAGCGCCGGCAAGACGAGGTGCGCGGCGGTGCCGCGACCGGAGACCGGCAGCCAGCGCAGCTCGATCGCGAACAGCAGGATGAGCATCGGACCGAGCCAGAAGCTCGGCACCGACACCCCCAGGAGTGCCAGGCCGACCGAGCCGCGGTCGATCCAGGTGCCGGGACGCGCCGCGGCCGCGAGCCCGAGCGGCAGTGCCAGCACGAGCGCGATCGCGAGCGCGGCGAAGGTGAGCTCGGCCGTCGCCGGCAGGCGGGCGGCCAGGAGGGCCGTCACCGGGGTGCCGTGCACCAGCGAGCGGCCGAGGTCCCCGCTGGCGAGCCCGCGGAGGAAGGTCGCGTACTGGGTCGGCAGCGGGCGATCGAGCCCGAGCGCGTGCCGGAGCGCCTCGCGATCGGCGGCCGCCGCGCTCTCGCCGAGCATGACGTCGACGACGTCGCCGGGGACGAGGTGCACGAGCAGAAAGACGAGGGTCGCGGCCGCGAGAATGGTGGGAAGCGTGAGCGCGACGCGCCGAAGCGCCAGACGGAGCATCTGCCCGCGTTCTTACCAGACGAAAAACCGCGCCCGCCAGGGAAGGAGCCGACTCGAGACTCGAACCTCCGTGCGCGGCGTGCGTGGGCTCGTGACCTCGATCAAGATGTGCTGCGACGGCGGCGGTCGGGAAAAGGCGGACGGTGGAGGGCTCGGCGGCGGGTCCTACGGCGGCGGAGCGCTGCGATCGGCGCGTCGGCGGGCAAACGCCAGGCATCAGGCGATCGGCGTATCGCAGTAGCGCATGGGCCTCATCGGGCGATTGGCGCATCGCGCACGACTGACGCGGTTGCGCTCCTCACCGAGATCGCCGTGTGCCCGGAGGGTAGACCCGCCGCCGAGCCCTCCACCGTCCGCCCACACCGTCGCTGCTCGTAGGAGTCTTCCGAGCTGCGGCGGTGAGGCGCGCGGTGGAGGGGTCGCCCGCGGGGCCGATCTCGGTCAGGAGCGCTACGCGCCGTTCGATCAAGACGCGCCGATCGCCCGATGAGGGCCATGCGCTACTGCGATACGCCGATCGATCGATGACAGACGTGTGGTCGCGACGCGCCGATCGCAGCGCTCCGGCTCCGCAGGACCCGCGGGCGACCCCTCCGCCGCGCGCGCTTCCCGCAGGCCGCCGTCGCGGCTCGGCACGGTGACAACACAAACTCGACTAGTCCCCCTTCTTGGCCGTGACGAGCGTTGCCGTCGCGAGCGAGCGGAGGGCGCCGTCGGGCGAGGGGCGGAAGCCCTCGAGGGCGCGGCTCTTCACCGCGACGTTCTCGGCCCACCAGAGCGGGACGACGGGCAGATCCTCGGCGGCGAGCCGTTGCACCTCGCCGTAGAGGCGCCGGCGCTCGGCGCGGTCCTCGGTGACACGCGCCGCCGTCACGAGCGCGTCCAGCTCCGGGTTGGCGTAGGCACCGCGGTTCATGCCGAGCGGCGGTCTCATCGTGGAATGCAGGATCCGGTAGTAGACGTCGGGATCGCGCACCCCCACCCATGCGAGCGAGTAGAGCTCGAAGTTGCCGCGCCGCACGTCGTCGTAGAAGGTCGCCCACTCGTAGCTCCGGATGTCGAGGACGAGGGCGAGGCGACCGAGGTCGTGCTGGAAGATCTCGGCGATCCGCCGCCGGAGCTCGACGGTCGAGGTCTTGTACGAGAAGCGCCGGAGCTCGGCCGCGACCTCCGGACCGAGACCGGCCTCCCGCAGCAACGCCGCGGCTCGCTCCGGATCGAAGGGATAGCGCGCGACGCCGCCCTCGTAGGCCCAGTGCGTGGGCGGGAGGAGGCCGGTCGCCGGCGCGGCGGTGTCGCGCAGGACGTGATGCACGAGGGCGCCGCGGTCGATGCCGTAGGCCAGCGCCTGGCGCACCCGGCGGTCGGCGAGGCGGCGGTCGCGGAAGCTCACGCCGAGGTACTGGAAGGTCGTGCCCGGGGAGATCACCAGCTCGAGGTCCGGACGGGCGGCGAGCCAGGGCAGGAGGTCGGGCTCGAGGGCGTTCTGCACCAGGTGCACCCCGCCGCTCGCGAGCTCGAGGGCTCGCACCACGCCGTCGGGGATCACGCGGAAACGGAGGCGCGCGATCCGGGGGGCTCGCCGGCCGCGGCGGGATGCGGCACGAGGTCGACGCCGCCGCCGTCGAGAAGAGCGGCCACGCGGAAGGGCCCGCTGCCGATCACGGCGAGCGGCGCCAGCGGGCCAGTTCCGGCCTGACGGGCGGGCAGAATCCCGAGGTTGGTGGTCTCGAGGAAGGGGGCCGAGGGCTCGCGCAGCCGGAACACCACCGTCCGCGGGTCCGGGACGTCGATGGCGGCGACCACGCCGAGCGCCTCGCGCTTCGGGGAGGCCAGGGCCGGATCCAGCACCGAGCGATAGGTGGCGGCGACGTCGGTCGCGGTGACCGAGCGTGCCGTCGTGGAAGCGGGCGTCGGAGCGGAGCGTGAAATGGTACTCGAGCGGCGACGGCTGGCGCCAGGAGGCGAGGGCCGGGGCCGTCTCGCCGTGCTCGTCGCTCATGGTCAGACCCTCGCTCACGAGATCCGCCACCAGGGACGAGTTGGCGTCGGTCGTGTAGCGTGGATCGAGCACCGACGGGGCGCTCTCGAGCGCCACCACGACGGTGCCCTCGGGAATCGCCTCGCCGCCGCTGCAACATGGCAAGCCGCAGAGCAGGATCGCCATGAGCACGCGACGCAGGCGGTCGGTCGCGAGGCATGCGCGTGCAAAACCACGTTGACTCTTTTTCCGCGCGTGCCATACGATGCCGTGTCGTGATGGCGAGTACGGAGACGCGTCGTGATCGGTCGATATAGCGCGCGACTCTGGCTCGTCGCCTTGCTGCTGCTCGTCGCCTCTCCGTCGCGCGCGGCGACCGCCCCGGATTTTCCGCAGCCGGCCGCCCTCCGGACGCAGGTCAAGTTCTGGCAGAAGATCTTCGGCGTCTACTCCAAGCACCAGATCGTCTTCCACGACACCGAGAACCTCGCCCGCGTCTACAGCGTCCTCGATTTCCGCGACCGCGCCGCGGCAGGTGAGAGCCCCCTCGTGCTGGAGATCGTTTCGCGCGACGCCGTCGCCAAGGAGCGGGAGCGCATCCGGCAGGTCCTGCTCCGCCTCGACGCGCGCGGGGGCAATGCCGGCGGTCTCGACGACGAGGAGCGGAAGGTATGGGACCTCTTCGGGAAAGACAAGGATGCGCGCCGCTTCGCCGCCGCCGCCGATCCGAGCCGCATCCGCAGCCAGCGCGGCCTGCGCGAGCGCTTCTCGGACGGCATCCGCATCTCGCGCCGCTACCTCGGCGAGATGGAGGAGGTGTTCCGTCGCGAAGGCCTGCCGACCGCGCTCACCCGGCTGCCGCTCGTCGAGTCGTGCTTCGACATCGAGGCCTACTCGAAGGTCGGCGCGGCGGGCATCTGGCAGTTCATGCCGTCGACGGCGCGCAGCTACATGGCGGTCGGCGGGGTCATCGACGAGCGGCGTGACCCGCTGCGCGCCACCCGGGGCGCCGCCCTCCACCTCAAGGAGAACTTCGAGTCGCTCGGCAGCTGGCCGCTCGCGATCACCGCCTACAACCATGGCCGTGCCGGCGTGGCACGTGCCGTGCGCGAGACCGGCAGCTCGGACATCGGCGTCATCGCCAAGCGCTATCGCGGTCCGCTCTTCGGCTTCGCGTCGCGGAACTTCTACGCCGAGTTCCTCGCCGCGCTCGAGGTCGAGCGCGCCTACAAGGACTACTTCGGCGAGCTCGCGTTCGACCGTCCCTTCGGCGGCGACGAGATCCAGCTGTCGGACGCGCTCGCCGGTCACCTCGCGGCGCGCTGCGCCGACATTCCCCCCGCCGAGCTCGCGGCCCTGAACCCGGCGGTCGACAGCGCCATCTTCCTCGGGAGCGG
The DNA here is from genome assembly GCA_963761995.1 of uncultured delta proteobacterium. GTDB lineage: Bacteria > Desulfobacterota > Binatia > UTPRO1 > UTPRO1 > UTPRO1. The sequence goes on from CAVXIU010000006.1 coordinate 394,573, forward strand.
CAACATCCCGCGCGGCTACCTGCTGCGGGTTCCGTCCGGGACCGCCGGCTCGTTCCAGCAGCGCCTGGCGCAGATCGCAAGCGACAACCGTGTCGTCGCGGTGGCCTCGAGCCGTAGGCGCGGCGGTGCCGCGAAGAGCGCGACCGCGGTGCGCGCCGCGAGCCGCCCACGCCGCGGCGCGGGCGCGAACGCCGAGGTCGCGGCCACCACCTATCGGACGCACACCGTCGCCCGGGGCCAGACCCTGTCGCACATCGCGGAGCGCTACCGCGTGTCGGTGACCAAGCTCCGGAGCGCCAACCGTCTCCGCGGCAACTCGGTCAAGGCCGGCCAGGTTCTGAAGATCCCTACGGGTTAGGACCAACCTTGTGTCCGCCGGTGCAAGCACCGAACATGGAGGCGTGCCCACGCACCCCGCTTCCAGTGCGCGCGCCGCCAAGCCGAGGAGCCTGAGTGCGCTCGAGGCCGCGGCCGTCGATTGCAAGGCGTGCGATCTCTGGGCGCGCGCGACCCAGACCGTCTTCGGCGCCGGCCCGCGCCGGGCGGCCTTGATGTTGATCGGAGAGCAGCCGGGGAACGACGAGGATCTCGCCGGCCTCCCGTTCGTCGGTCCGGCCGGAAAGCTGCTCGACCGGGCCCTCGAGGCGGCCGGGATCGCGCGCGACCAGGTGTATCTCACCAACGTCGTGAAGCACTTCAAGTGGAAGCCGGGCGGCAAGCGCCGCCTGCACGAGAAGCCGCGTGACGACGAGGTCGAGGCCTGTCTGCCGTGGCTCGAAGCGGAGATCGCCGCCGTCCGCCCGGCGCTCGTCGTGTGCCTCGGCGCCACGGCGGCGCGCGCCCTGCTCGGCAAGCAGTTCCGCGTCACGCGCCAGCGCGGCCAGGTCTTCACGCCGCCGGGGCGCCCCCCGATCGCGGCGACCGTCCACCCGTCGGCCGTGCTGCGTGCACCCGACCAGGAGAGCCGACGCCGCGAGTTCGCCGCGCTGGTTGCGGACCTGAGGAAGCTCGCGGCGCCGATCGAGCGGTAGGTTTCTACAAATCGCGGCGAGCGGTGCGGCCGGCCGCGAGCGTTGGCGCAGGTTTCGCGGCGGCACCGGCCTTGCTCTCCGGGAATCCGGCATGGCTCGACTCGCGATCGCCGCGGCCCGCACCGGCTCGTCCGAGACGATCGCGCCCGATGCGCTCGCCGCGGTGCAGAGCGCCGGTCTTCGCTACGTCGGCGACGGCGAGGCCGGCATCCGGCGACGAGCGACGGCGCTCGGGTGCCGCTACGTCGGCCCCGACGGGAAGCCGAGTCGCGACCGCGTGACGCTACGCCGCATCCACGCGCTGGTGATCCCGCCGGCGTGGCGGGACGTCTGGATCTGCGCCTCCGCCGACGGACACATCCAGGCCACGGGACGCGACGCGCGCGGCCGCAAGCAGTACCGCTATCACCCGCGCTGGCGCGCGGTGCGCGACGACGCCAAGTACGGCCGCATGCGCGCCTTCGGGGCGGCGTTGCCGAAGATCCGCGCCCGCACCCGCCGCGATCTCGCCCGCCCGGGCTTGCCGCGCGAGAAGGTCCTGGCCGCGGTCGTGCGGCTGCTCGCCAATACGCTCATCCGCATCGGCAACGAGAGCTATGCGCGCGACAACGGCTCGTTCGGGCTCACGACCCTGCGCGCGCGTCACGCCGAGGTCAGCGGCCCGCGCATCCGGTTTCGCTTTCGCGGCAAATCGAAGAAGGAGCACCTCATCAGCATCGCCGATCGCCGCGTGGCGCGGATCGTGCGCCACTGCCAGGAGCTGCCGGGACAGACGCTCTTCCAGTACCGGAGCGCGGACGGCAGGGCCGAGACCATCGACTCCGGCGACGTCAATGCCTACCTGCGTGCGATCACGGGGGAGGGCTTCACCGCCAAGGACTTCCGCACCTGGGCGGGGACCCTCTTGATGGCGGAGGCGCTGCGTGACGAGCCGCCGCCGTCCTCCGAGGCCGCCGGCAAGCGCGCGATCGTCACCGCCATCGACGCGGTGGCGCACCGGCTCGGGAACACCCGGGCCGTGTGCCGGCGCTGCTACGTCCACCCCGCGGTGCTGGAGGCCTATCAGGACGGCAGCCTCGCCGCCGGCGCGGGACCGCGGCCGCGGGCCGCGGCGGGTCTCCGCACGGACGAGGCGGCGCTCCTCCGGCTGCTCCGGCGCTGGGAGACGGGCACGCGGACGGCCGTCGCGGCGAGCGCATGAGCGCGCCGGCGCGGCTCTCGCTGGTCGTGCCCGCCGCGGCCGATCAGTGCGTGGTCTGCGCTGCGACGGCGCGTACCACCGTGCTCTCCGCCGAGGCGATCGCGTCGCAGCTCGCGTGGCTGGAGCGATTCCACCGCGGTCGCCTGCGGTCGGAGGCACTCGAGCGGCGGCGCGCCGAGGCGCTCGAGGACCGTGCCGACTTCACCCAGGACGACGCCCGCGCCATCGTCGCGTGCCGCGGTTGCGGTCTCGTATCGCGCCACCCGCGCCGCTCGCCCGCGGCGGTCGAGCGCGACTACGCCGGGGATCGCTACGGTGAGGCACGTCTGCAGACGCTCGCGGCGAGCCAGGCTCGTGCCTACGACTCCAAGATCGCGACCCTCGCGGGCTGGCTCGCGCGCCGGCGAGAGGTGCGCGTGATCGAGGTCGGGAGCTTCGTCGGGGCGTTTCTCGGCGCCGCGCGCGCCGCCGGCTGGGACGCCCTCGGGGTCGATCCCGGTGAGGAGGTCGTCGCCTTCTGCCGGGCCCGCGATCTCGCCGTTCAGCAAGGGACGCTCGAGGATCTCGCGCATCCCGCCGGCGGCGCCGACGTGATTGCGATCTGGAACACGTTCGATCAGATCCCCGAGCCCGCCGCGACGCTCGCGGCGGCGGCACGCCTCTTGCGAACCGACGGTATCCTCGCGCTGCGCGTGCCGAACGGCGGCTATTTCGTGGAGGCGATGCGACATCACGGCGGCGACGGCGCTCTCCGCCGCCGCCTCCGCCTCTTGGCCCTCGCCTGGAACAACCTGATCGGATTTCCGTATCTGCATGGCTACACGGTCGGGACGATCGATCGCCTCGTGGCGCCCCGCCACTTCGAGCGCCTGCTGGCCGTGCCGGACACGCTGGTGACGCTCGCCGACGCCGACACCAAGCGCTGGGCGGCGCTCGAGGAGCGCCTCGTGAAGGCGGCGTGCCGGCTCGTGTGGGAGCGCCGGCCGGCGGGTCCGGCGCGGCTCGCCGCCGCGCCCTGGCTGGATCTCTACTATCGACGCGTCGCGCGCTGAGGTGCCGTCAGCAGCCGGGCGGCGGGGCGGGCGGGCAGTCGACCTCGCCGGCACGCGATCCCACGCTGGTCGCGTACACGTAGGTGAACTCGGCGCCCAGGAAGAACACCTGCGCCGAGTAGTAGACCCACACCAGCACCACCACCAGCGAGCCGGCGGCGCCGTAGATCGACCCGATGCTGCTGGTGGCGAGATAGCGTCCGAGCGCCGCCTGGCCGAGGATGAAGAAGAACGCCGTCACCAGCGCTCCGACCGCGACGTCGCCCCACGCGACCGGAGTCTCGGGCAGGATCTTGAAGGTCATCGCGAACAACAGCGTCGTCATCAGCAGCACCAGGATCTCGTGCGTCCAGGCGATGGTGGCGCCGAGCCAGGTCTGCAGCGCCGCCGCCGCCGCCTGCACCACCAGCGACACCAGGAAGAGGAAGCCGATCCCGATCACCAGCGCGAACGAGCGCAGCCGGGCTCGCACCAGGCTCCGTACGGCCGACTCGCCGGCCTTGACCCGCCAGATCTGATTCAGCCCCGACTGCAGCTCGCTGAAGACCGCGGTCGCGCCGAGGGCGATGGTGGCGATGCCGATCACGGTCGCGACGGTCCCCGTGTCCGACCGCCGGGCCCCGGTCAGCATCGCGGCCACCGCATCGGCTCCGTCGCGGCCGATCACTCCGGCGATCTGCTCGACGATCTGCCGTTCCGCCGACGCCGAGTCCACGACCAGGCCGGCGACCGCGATGACGACGATCAGAAACGGCGCCAATGAGAAGACGGTGTAGTACGCGAGCGCCGCGCCCAGGCGCATCGCGTCGTCGTTCCACCAACGCTCCAGCGTGCGCCCGAGCATGCGACCGAGTCCCCGCATGCCCAACGCCATAGCCGATGTGGGCGCCGGACGCGCGGCGGCCTCCCAACCGCCGCGCTCCGCGCGCCGCACCACGACCCCTAACGGGCCGCGCTCACCGTGCCCCGCCACGCGCCGGTCTCGTGCCCGAGCGCTTCGATGAACTCTTTGAAGCGCTCGAGATCGCCCTTGACGCGCAAGCTCACGGCACCGAGCGCGTCGCCGACGTTCTCGACCACGCCCTCCGGGTCGTAGTCCACCTGCAGCATGACGCGGGTGCGGGTGTCGGACAGGCGATGGAAGGTGACGACGCCGGCGTTCTTGGCGCCCGTCACGCTGTGCCAGGCGATCCGCATGTCGGGGACCTGTTGGTCGATCTCGGCCTCCCACGATTTCGAGACGCCGCCGATCTCCGAGCGCCACAAGAGCCGGGTGTCGCTCAGCTGCTTCACCTCGGTGATGCCGTCCATGAACTTCGGAAACTCTTCGAACTGCGTCCACTGGTTGTAAGCGGTGCGAACCGGGACGTCGACGTCGATGGATTGCTCGATATTGGACATGACTCCTCCTCCGCGCGAAAGGCAGCAAGTTCGATGCCGGTGGGCCGCGTCGGCGGTGCGTAGAGCCGCGTGGTTGCGCGTGCGTCGTTTGAAGAAAGAGCGCGCGGGGCCTTGCAAAGCGTGCCGTCTGCCGCCTTGAGCGGACGAGCGAGCGATAATAGGCTGCAGAAGCGTGCAGTATTACCCCGCCAACCTCGACCTGCGTGGGCATCTCGCCGTCGTGATCGGGGGCGGCGAAATCGCGGAGCGAAAGGTCTTGACGCTGCTCGAGGCGGGCGCGCGCGTGACCGTGGTGAGCCCGACGTTGACGGCGACCTTGGCGGGCCTCGCCGACACCCACGAGATCGTCCACCATCCGCGGTCGTATCGGCGCGGCGACCTGACCGATGCCTGGCTGGCGTTCGCGGCCACCGGCGACGAGTCGGTCCACGCCGAGATCGCCGCCGAGGCGGCCGAGCAGCGGGTGTTCCTGAACGTCGTCGATCGGCCGCGCCTCTGCAGCTTCATCGTCCCGGCCGTCCTCACCCGTGGCCCGGTGTCGGTCGCGGTCTCGACCGGCGGCGCCAGCCCGGCACTCGCCAAGCGACTGGCCTCCGAGCTCGCCGCCGCCGTCGGGCCGGAGTGGGGCCTCGCGGCCGACGTGCTGGGCGCGCTGCGTGGGCGTCTCGCGAGCGATGGCGGCGACGGCGCCGCGCGCGCGCGTCTGTTCGCCGCCCTCGCCGATCGCCCGCTCCTGGCGGCACTCCGCGCCGGCGATGCCACGCGCGTCGACGCCCTTCTCGCCGAGCACGCCGGGCCGGCGACGAGTCTCGCCGCTCTCGGCATCACGCTCGCGCCGCCGGCCACCCGGTAGCCCAGTTGGATCTCCTCCCCCTCAAGATCGCGCTGGTCGCCTACCTCGTTGCCGCCGTCGGCCTCTGTCTCCACCTCTTGAGCCTCCGGCCCTGGGCGCGGACGGCCGGCACCGTCGGGCTCGCGACCGCCTTCGTCGCCCACGGGGTTTCCATTCTGGTGCGCTCCCTCGCCGGCGGCTACCCGGCGTTCACCACCGAGTACGAGGCGCTCTCGTTCTTCGCCTGGCTCACCGTCGGCATCTACATCGGCGTGCAGGCGCGCTACCACCTGCCGGCGCTCGGCGCGGTCGTGGCTCCGCTCGCCTTCACGGTGACGCTGGCGTCGTTCGCGTTCTACACCGGCGTCCGAGAGCTGCCGCCGAATCTCCGCAGCGCTTGGCTGCCGGTGCACGTGACCTCCGCCTTCCTCGGCAACGCCGTCCTGGCGCTCGCCTTCTGCATCAGCCTCGTCTACCTCTTCCACGAGCGGCAGCTGAAGGAGAAGCGCGTGCGCGTCTTCGGCCGGCGCCTGCCGTCGCTGGAGACCCTCGATCAGCTGAACTACCGCGCGCTCGCCTGGGGCTTTCCCCTGCTCACCCTCGGCATCGTGACCGGCGCGCTCTTCGCCAAGCGCACCTGGGGGCACTTCTGGTCGTGGGACGAGCGTGAGATCTTCTCGCTGGTCACCTGGCTTCTCTATGCCGGTCTGCTCGAGGCGCGGATGGTCGCGGGCTGGCGCGGCCGGCGCGCCGCCACCGTCACCATCGTCGGCTTCGCGTTCCTCTTCGTGTCGTTCGTGTTCGGGCACATGATCTTTCCGGGCAAGCACGGCGGGAGCTTCGACTGAAGGTGGGGCGCGAGCTCCTCATCGTCGGCCTCAACCACCGCACCGCGCCGGTGGCGCTGCGCGAGCAGTTGGCCTTCAGCGACGACGCGCTGCCGGCGACCCTCGGCCGCTTGAAGGCCGTCGCCGGCGTGCACGAAGGCGCGATCGTCTCCACCTGCAATCGCGTCGAGATCGTCACCTGCGTGAGCGCCGGCGACACGGCGGTCGAGGGCGAGCTCACGGCGTTCCTGGCGCGCGAACGCAACGTCGCGGCGGCCACCTTCGTTCCGCACCTCTACCTCCACCATGGACGCGACGCCGCGCGCCATCTCTTCCGCGTGGCCTCGAGCCTCGACTCGATGGTGGTCGGCGAGCCGCAGATCCTCGGCCAGATGAAGGCGCACTACATCGCCGCCGCCACGGCGGGCACCTCCGGGACGGTGCTCCACAAGGCCTTCCATCGCTCCTTCACCGTCGCCAAGCGGGTGCGGACCGAGACCGCCATCGCCGGCAAGGCCGTGTCGGTGGCGTCGGTCGCCGCCGATCTCGCCCGCACCATCTTCGCCACCTTGGAGGACAAGACCGTCATGCTGGTCGGGGCGGGCAAGATGAGCGAGCTGGTGGCGCGCCATCTCAAGTCGCGCGGCGCGGGCAGCATGATGGTCGCGAACCGCACCTTCGACCGCGCCATCGAGCTGGCGCGCGATCTCTCCGGGCTGCCGGTGCCGTTCGAACGGCTCGGCGAGTACCTGAAGCTCGCCGACATCGTCGTCGGCTCCGCGGCGGTGGCGGACTACCTGATCGCGCCCGGCCTCGTGCAGGAGGTCCTGCGCGCGCGCCAGCAACGGCCCATGTTCTTCATCGACATGGCGGTGCCGCGGAATTTCGATCCCGCGATCAACGACCTCGACAACGTCTACGTCTACGACATGGACGACCTCGCCCGCACCAGCGCCGACAACGCCGACGAGCGCGAGCGCGAGGCCCTCAGGGCGGCGGCGATCGTCGAGAGCGAGGCCGAGAGCTTCTGGCGCTGGCTCGGCGGGCTCGAGGTGGTGCCGACGATCGTCGCGCTCCGGGACAAGATCGAGGCGATCCGCCAGGCCGAGCTCGAGAAGGCGCTGGCATCGCTGCAAGACCAGGCCCCGCGCCATCGCGCGCTTCTCGATGCCCTCACCTCGTCGATCGTCAACAAGATCCTGCACGCGCCCCTCGCCTCGCTGAAGCGCGATGCCAAGACCGACGAGCACGCCGATCTGGTGGCGAGCGTGCGCCGGCTCTTCGACCTCGAGCCTCCCGACCCGGAGGACTCCGAATCGTGACGTCCGCGCCGACGCTCCGTCTCGGCACCCGCGGCAGCGCGCTCGCGCTCAAGCAGGCCGGCATGGTGGCTGCCGAGATCGAGCGGCGCGGCACGGCCGTCGAGCTGGTGACCATCCGCACCAGCGGTGACGTCGCGACCGGCAGCCTGGCCGCGATCGGCGGCAAGGGTCTCTTCGTCAAGGAGATCGAGGACGCCCTGTTGCGGAATCAGATCGACGTCGCCGTCCACTCGCTGAAGGACCTGCCGGCCGTCCTGCCGAAGGGCCTCGCGCTGGTGGCGATGCCGCCGCGCGCCGATCCCCGCGACGTGCTCGTCGCGGGGGGGTACGCGAGCCTCGGCGCCTTGCCGGCCGGCTTCCGGATCGGCACGTCGAGTCTCCGCCGGCGGGCACAGGTGGCGGCGCTGCGCCCCGACGTGGCGGTGGTCGAGCTGCGCGGCAACGTCGACACCCGGCTCCGCAAGCTCGCCGAGGGCACCGTCGACGCGCTCCTGCTCGCGGCCGCGGGCCTGGCGCGGCTCGGCCTGACGCCGTCGGGCGCGACGCCGCTGGCGGCGAAGGATTTCGTGCCGGCGATCGGGCAGGGGATCCTGGCGCTCGAGGCGCGGGCCGACGACGCGGCGACCATCGCGATCCTCCACGCGCTCGACGATCCGGACACGCGCGCCGCCGCTGCCGCCGAGCGCGCCTTCCTCGCCGTCATCGGCGGGGATTGCCGGACGCCGCTCGCCGCGCACGCGACCGTCGCGGGCGGCCGCCTCGCGATGCTGGCGCTCGTCGCCGAGGTCGATGGCAGCGTGATCCTGGGGGACACGCTCGAGGGCTCGCGCGAGCGGGCGGCCGACGTGGGGACCCGTCTCGCGACGGCGCTCCTCTCGCGCGGTGCCGCCGCCATCATCGCGCGCGCCGCGCCGGGCAAGCGATGACGGACGCCGGGGCGACCGGCAAGGTGAGCCTGGTCGGCGCGGGCCCGGGCGACCCCGGCCTGCTGACGCTTCGCGGCCGGCAGTGTCTCGAAGGGGCCGACGTCGTCGTCTACGACAACCTCAGCAACCCCGATCTCCTCGCCTTCACCCGGCCCGACTGCGAGATCGTGTTCACCGGCAAGCACGGCAGCGGCGTTCGACTCACGCAGGAGCAGATCTCGGCGCTGGTGCTCGCGCGCGCGCGCGCCGGCCGCTGGGTCGTGCGCCTGAAGGGCGGCGATCCCTTCGTGTTCGGGCGCGGCGGCGAGGAGGCGCTCGAGTGCGTGCGCGCGGGGATCCCCTTCGAGATCGTTCCGGGCGTGACGGCGGCGGTGGCGGCCCCGGCGTACGCCGGCATCCCGCTCACCCATCGCGACCACGCCTCGGTGGTGACGTTCGTGACCGGTCACGAGGCCGAGCGCGAGGGTCCCGCCAGCCTGCCGTGGGAGCAGCTCGCCCACCAGGGCGGCACCATCGTGCTCTACATGAGCGTGCTGCAGCTCGCGGACAACCTCCGCCAGCTGATCGCCGCCGGTCTCCCCGCGGAGACGCCGGCCGCCGCAATTCGCTGGGGCACGACGCCGCGCCAGCGCGTGCTGCGCGGCACGGCGGCGACGCTGCCGGCGCTGGCGGCGGCCGCCGGGCTCAGGCCGCCGGCGTTGATCGTGCTCGGCGACGTGGTGCGCCTCGCGGACGAGCTCGCCTGGTTCGAGCGCCGGCCGCTCTTCGGACGTCGCATCGTGGTGACGCGTCCTCGCGCGCAGGTCCAGGCACTGGCCGCGCTCCTCGAGGCGGAGGGCGCGGAGGTGATCTCGCTCCCGACCATCGCGCCCGCGCCCCCGGACGACGGCGCCGCGTTCGACGCCGCCCTCGCCGACCTCGGGCGCTACGCCTGGCTCGTGCTCACCAGTCCGCACGGCGCCCTGGTGTTCTTCGAGCGCATGCGGGCGCTCGGCCGCGACCTCCGCGAGCTCGCGGGGGTGGCGATTGCGGCGATCGGTCCGGCGACCGCGGCCTCCATTGCCGCGCGCGGGCTCACGGTCGCCGTCACGCCGGGCGAGTATCGCGCCGAGGCGGTCGCCGACGCGCTCATCGCCGCCGGTGTCGGCGGTCGCCGCGTGCTGTTGGCGCGGGCCGCGGGGGCCCGCGGGGTGCTGCCCGAGCGGCTTCGCGCCGCCGGAGCGCTGGTCGACGACGTCGCAACCTATCGTACGGTGCTGCCCCCGGAGGCGGCCGCCGCGCCGGCGCTCTTCGCCGGCGAGCGCCGCCCCGACCTGGTGACCTTCACCAGCTCGAGCACGGTCAGCAACTTCGCCGCGCTCTTCCCCGGGCACGCGCTTCCGGCGGTGCTGGCGGGCGTCGCGGTCGCGTGCATCGGACCGGTGACGGCCGCGACGGCGCGCGGGCTCGGCCTCAGGGTCGCCGTCGAGCCGGCGGAGTACACGGTGCCGGCGCTGGCGGCCGCGATCGTCGAGTACCTGCGGGCGCCGGCGTGAAGAAAAGGATGGTTGGTAAGGGGAGCTCGGTGAGCCGCCGGTGCCGGATTCGCAGGTTTGCGAGGCCGGGGCCCGTGTGGCGTCAGCCGGGGACGTCGGCGGGGTCGAGGAGGCCGTAGCGCCGCCAGCCCACGGTGAGAAGCCACGTGCGGGCGCGTGCCACCGGTCGGTTCGCAACCGGACCATCCTTAACAACCTTTTTCAGACCCTCTGGCTTCCAGCCGTCGAACCATTGTGCGGACGACGCCGGGTCCAACCGCACGGCGCCCGATACCCTCTCGACCGCCGCTCCCGCGTGGCGGCGGGCGTTCAGCAGCACGTAGCGGAGCGCCGACCGCACCGCGCGCGGCGTCGGCAAGAGCCGCAGGTGGTAACGATCGGCGAGCACCCGGCCCGTTCGCCCCGCAACCCGGTTCACGGCGCGCGCCAGGCGGATGGCGATCGCCATCATGCCACGCCCGAGCGCCACGCGGTCGTGGGCCTCGACGATGAGGTGCGCGTGGTTGCCCTGCAGCGAGTAGTGCACGAGCCGGAACCCCGGCCGTGCGCATCCCGCGCCGAACGTCCGCTCGATCGCGCGCACCACCCGCGTGTCACGCAGCGAGGGTAGGTCCTTTCGGAGGCGGAGCGTGACGTGCGCCGGCAGGGTCTTCGCGAAATGCGTGCGCGACACGTGCGGCATCTCCGCCCGCGCGCCGGCGGGCCTACGCCCGGCGCCGGGTCGAGCGCCTCCCCAGCGTCGGGGCGCAGGCAACGACAAGCTGAGCTGATGCGATCGGCGTGCCATCTTGAAACGGCGACATTCTACTGAAGCGAGAGACTCTTGTCAAATGGATTCTTTCGGAGGGCCCTCGATCAGGCGGGTCGCGCCACTGACGGAGCACCTAGCCCGATCGACCTCGAAGCCCCTTTACCGACCTCTTTTCTCTTCCACGCCCTGTGCACCCCAGCGGCGAAATCTCGCCGCTCGGCCGTACGAGATCGCGCAGGTCCACCGCCTCTCTTAGTCTATGCGATGTGTTGCAGCCGGTCCGAAAATTGCTTTGTTCCGGCCGATGCCCTTGGCCGACGGTCGCGAGCACGCCTCCCGCCTCCGCATCGGCATGGCGGTGGTGGCGCTCATGCATCCGCTGTTCTGGCTCAGCCGGCGCGGCGTCGACCCGAACGAGGCGCACGTCGAGGCCATGCGGCTCGCGATCGTGGTCGGGGCGCTCGGCTTCGTGGCGTGCAGCTACCATCCCGCCTTCCGCCGCTTCGGTCAGCAGCTGACGGTCGCGGGGCTCGCGCTGCTGCTGCTGGCGTCGTCGTGGATCATGGCGGTGCAGGGCTGGGGCCTGCAGTACGTCATCGCCCCCGTCATCCTCTTCTTCGTGGCCGGCGCCATCGCCATCAATCCCCTCGAGGCGGGCGCCGTCGTCGCCGCCGGCGTGGTCGGGCCGCTGGCGGTGGCGCTCTGGCATGGGCGCGGCTTCCACGACCTTCCCGGCATCCCGCTCCTTCTGTTGGCGTCGGGCGCGATCGGCGGTGCGCTGCTGAGCTGGACTCGCGGCCGGTCGCAGGCGGCGCTGACCCAGGAGATCCGCCGCCGCGAGGCGGTCGAGGCCGATCTGCGCGGGGCGCGCGCGCACCTCGAGTCGATTCTGAACGCCACCTCCGACGGTGTGCTCGGCGTGCAGTTCGGTGCGGACGGCCCGCGGATCAGCTTCGCCAACCGCCGTTTCGGCGAGATCTTCGAGCTCCCGCCGACGAGCGTCGTCGGCATGCTCGATCACGAGGTGCGTGACCGGGCGGCGCGCTCGTTCCGCAATCCCGAGGAGTTCGAGCGCAACGTCACCTGGCTGTACACGCATCCCGACGCCGTCCGCGTCGACGAGCTCGAGCTGGTCCAGCCTCGGCCGGCCCTCCTCGAACGCTGGAGCGGCCCGATGCGCGACGTCGAGGGCGCCGTCGTCGGACGCGTATGGGCCTTCCGCGACGTCAGCGTGCAGCGCGCCATGGTGCGCGACCTCGACGAGCATGCCGCGCGCCTCGAGAAGACCAACGCCGAGCTCGAGCGAGCCTCGCGTGCCAAGGACGTCTTTCTCGCCAACCTCTCGCACGAGCTCCGGACGCCGCTCTCGGTGATCATCGGCTACCTCAACCTGGTCATCGAGGGCGGGCTGAGCGTGGAGGAGTGTCGCGACTTCCTGGTGCGGAGCAACGGCAGCGCGATCCACCTGCTGCAGCTGATCTCCGACATGCTCGACCTGACGCGGCTCGAGTCCGGCACGGCGGTGCTCGAGGTCGAGCCGTTGGCCGTGCGGCCGGTGGTCGAGGAGGTGCGGAACCTGACCGAGGTGCTGGCACGGACCAAGGGCCTGCGCCTCGAGATGACGGCCGCCGCGGAGCTGGCGGTGCTGGCCGACCGCCAGCGCTTGAAGCAGGTCCTGCTCAATCTGGTCGGCAACGCCCTCAAGTTCACGTCGGCCGGAACGGTGACGGTCTCGGCCGTGCCGGCCGGGGCACACGTGCAGTTCGTGGTGCGGGATACGGGACGAGGCATCCCGAGCGATCAGCAGCGCCTGTTGTTCGCCAAGTTCATGCGCCTCGACAGCCGCCCGACCGCCCCCGAGGACGGGGTCGGTCTCGGTCTCAGCATCTGCCGCGAGCTCGTGACCCTCATGAACGGCGAGATCACACTCGAGAGCCGCGGCATGGACCAGGGAACCGAGGTCCGCTTCACGTTGCCGCGCGCCTCGGAGGTGGGACAGAGAGCGGCGAATCCTTGACAACTTCGACGGGGAATCAGTAGGAAGGCCCGGTTCTGCGGGCGGCTGGTACGAGCGTCGGGGCGGGGTGGTACGGGAAAGGGTCGCGGGTCGATGCCTGAGAAGATAGCGGAGCAGGATTACACCCGGCGCGGCACGCTCAAGGTCGAGCAGCCAAGCGAGCTCCCGGCCATCGTCGACGTGCTCGTCGCCGGCGGCGGGCCGGCCGGAACCGCGGCCGCTGTCCGCGCCAAGGAGCTCGGTCTCTCCTGCCTGGTCGTCGACTACGACGATCTGATGAAGCGCATCCGGGACTACCCGAAGGAGAAGCTCATCCTCCCGAGCTACGGTGGCGGCGACAAGCTGCAGTTCCCCACCGGCGGGCCGATGCTCGCCGGGCTCGTCTTCGACGACATCGACAAGGACGAGCTCGTCCAGGTGTGGAAGGCGAAGTACAAGCAGTACGGTCTGACCGCCAAGATCGGCCACGAGTTCACGGGTCTCGAGCGCGGCCAGGACGGCGTCTGGGACGTGCGTACCTGGAACCACCGCACCGGCGAGGAGGAGATCTACCGCGCCCGCAACGTGATCCTCGCGATCGGTGCCGGCGTCCCGCGGCGCTTCGACATCCCCGGCAACACCGACGGCATCGCCTTCCGGCTCGACGACGCCAAGAGCTTCGTCGGCGCGCCGGCGCTCGTGATCGGCGGCGGCACCTCGGCCGCCGAGGCGGTCATCGCGATCTCCGGCGCGAAAGTGGCCGCCGAGGACGAGAGCGGCGTCTACTGGTCGTATCGCGGCGGCAGCATGCCGAAGGTGTCGAAGGCGCTCTCCGACGTGTTCTTCAACGCCTACGTCGGCAACGGCAACATCCGCTACCTCGCCTACTCCGAGCCGACCGCGGTCGTGTTCGCCGACGACAAGAAGGAGTACCTGTCGGTGCGGACCGACCGCAAGGTCGCCGAGGGCCGGCCCTGCGAGACCGTGCACCTCGAGTTCCCCAAGGAGCACGTCGTCGCCTGCATCGGCGAGGACCTGCCCGTGAAGCTGCTGCAGAGCTGCGCCATCAAGGTGTTCCTCCTCAACAACCGGCCGCTCATGTTGGTGAACCGCGACGGCGAGGTGTCGCTGTCCGGTGTCTTCCTGGTGGGCGACGCGCGCGGCCCGAAGTATCTCCGCTGCACCGACTTCAACGACTCGACGACCTACGAGCAGGTGGTCGAGAAGCGCAACATCAAGGCCGCGATGGTCGACGCGGTGAAGGCGATCGAGGTGATCGCCGCCCGCGCCGGGCAGGTGATCCCGAAGGCCGAGCACACGCCCGAAATAAAGCCCAGCGCACCGCCGCCGGCGGCCGCCGCCAAGGTGGTGCCGCCGACGCCGTCGCAGCCGGCGGACGCGAAGCCCCCGGTCAGCGAGGTGCAGCTCGTGAGCCTGCACCCCGACGATACGCCCGAGGAACAGTTCCCGCTCGCCAAGGAGCAGGTCGCGATCGGCCGCCGCACCGCCGACATCGCCTGCCCCGACGACGTCTACATGGCCGATACGCACGCGGCGCTGGTCCGTCGCGGCGACGGCTACGTGCTCGAGGACAAGAGCGGCGGCTCGGGTGTCTGGCTCCGCGCCAAGGGCGCGGCCGGCCGGCCGGTCGGCGACAACGACCTGGTGTGGGTGGGCGCGCAGATCCTCATGGCGACCAAGCAGGGCGCCGGTTGGGCGGTCGCGCACTACAATCCCGAAGGCGTCCATCAGGCGACGCACGTCATCCCGGAGAAGGGCCTGATCGTCGGCCGCGCCGAGCCGGTGTCGCTCGATCGCGGCGATCTCAGCCTGTCGCGCCGGCAGGCGCAGTTCCGCATCGAAGGTGGCAAGCTCGCGGTCTTCGACCTCGGCAGCAAGAACGGCTCCTACGTGAAGCTGGCGGCGCCGACCAAGCTCGTGAACGGCGACGAGTTCCGGGTCGCGAGCAAACGCTTCCGCTTCGAGCAGTTCGCGCCGATCTCGAAGCTGGCTGCGAGCGACGTCGTGGTCGAGGCGCCGGCCGCGGTGGCACCGGCACCCGCCCCGGCCCCGGCGGCCGCGGCGGCGCCCGGAACGGCACCGGCGGCGCCGGCCGCGGAGCCCGCGGGCGGTCTCGCCGTGGCGCTCAACTACGGTGAGTACGCGCTCAGCTACCCGGTCACGGCGGATCAGGATCTCCTGCACGCCTACTTCCACGACCTCAAGAAGCGCTTTCCCGACTGCAAGGTGTCGAAGGAGGGCGACCCGCGCGACCATCACGAGGAGCCGCTCGACTGGGAGTGCAAGATCGGCCAGTGCGGCCTCTGCGCCATCGAGATCGTCGACGGCGCCGACAATTTCGTCGCCGCGGACCCGGGATCGCTCGAGCGCGCCACCATGGAGAAGGTGCGCCAGCTCGACTGGGATCCGAAGAAGTACCGCCTCGCGTGCGTGGCGAAGATCAAGGGTCCGGTCAAAATCACGATTCCACCCGCCTGAACGCGCAACACGGAGGGCCTGGAGCCATGCGGAGAGCGGTGTTGGCTGCGAAGGAGTGGCGAGGCTGGGTGCGGGTGGTCGTGACGGCTCTCGCCGTGACCGCGGCCGCGTGCGGCGGCGGCGGTGGACAGGGCGAGGGTCCGGCCACGGGCCCGCCGCCGGCCGCGACGGCACCGGTGCTCGCCCGTGACGAGGTCCGCTCGCTGATGGAGCACGCCGCGCGCGCCGTCGATCGCGACCTGGTGGTGGCGGTGACCGATCGTCGCGGCGTCATCCTCGGGGTCGGCGCCAATTTCGCGTTCGCCCCCGGCATCTGTTCCGGGGCCGCGGCTCCGGGCTCCGATTGCGCGGTCGCGAACCTCGCGACCCAGCTCGCGCGGACGGCGGCATTCTTCAGCGCCGACCAGACGCCGCTCACGTCGCGCTCGGTGCGCTTCATCAGCGACATCCACTTCCCGCCGCGGATCGACAACACCGGCGCCGCCGCGCTCTTCGGCATCGAGAACACCAACCGCGGCTGCGACTTCGACGCCGGTCTCGGCGACGACCAGCTCTTTCAGCCGGGACAGGTGATTCCGCGCGCCCGCAGCCTGCAGGCCGCGCTCGTCGACCTCGCCGGCGGGCCGCCGCTCGCCTGCGAGAACGGCACCGCCGCCGCCTCGCGGGCCGGCTGCTCGACCGGCATCGCGACCCTCCCGGGCGCCGTGCCGATCTTCAAGAACGGCCGCATGGCCGGCGGCATCGGCGTGGCGATGCGCGGCACCAATCCCGGCCCCGACGTCGATGCGGCCCAGGACCTCGACGTCGCCGTCGAGGGCGATCTCGTGCTGCGGCGCCAGGACGGCGACCCCGATCTCGACGTCGCCGAGTTCGCGGCGCGCGCGTTCGCGGGCGATCCCAAGCGTTTCGTTCCGACCATCGTCAACAAGGGCCTGGTCAACATCTGCTTCAACGACGACATCGCGCGGCCGGCCTGCTGCTCGGCCGATCCCGCCTGCACCTTCAGCATCCTGCCGCTGCCGATCGACCGCGACCCGATCATCGATCCGGTGATCTTCATCGACGGCATCGAGGTGCCCGAGCTCGCGGACGATCCGCCGGTAGCAGGCGAACGCGGGGCCGTTCGCGCGCAGCGCTCACGTTCGTGATCGATCCGGCGACGGCGCCCGCGGCCGGCATCGTGCCGAGCGGATGGCTGGTCGGACCGCTCGACTCGTCGCCGGGCGCGCAGCCGCTCAGCGCCTCCGAGGTCGAAACCATCATCGACGCCGGCGTGGTCGCGGCCCGTGAGACCCGTGCGGCGATCCGCCTGCCGCTCGAGGAGCGCACGGCGATGATGCTCGCGATCTCCGACACCAACGGCAAGCTGCTCGGGCTCTTCCGCATGGACGACGCGACCGTGTTCTCGATCGACGTCGCGGTCGCCAAGTCGCGGAACGTGATCTGGTTCAGCGACCCCGCGATCGATCCGATCGACACCCTCGACAGCCCGGGGATCGGTGAGACCCTCGGTACGGCCTACGATCCGGGAACGGCCATCACCAACCGCACGCTCAGCTTCGGGGCCCAGCCGCTGTTCCCGTCGGGGATCGACGGCTCGCAACCGGGACCGTTCCGCCGCGCCTTCCTGTTCGACTCGGCCAATCCCTGCACCAACGGCCAGCAACCGGCGAACGGCCGGCAGAACGGCATCGTGTTCTTCCCGGGGAGCGCGCCGCTCTACCGCGGCGACGTGATGATCGGCGGCTTCGGAATCAGCGGCGACGGCGTCGAGCAGGACGACATCGTGACCAACGCGGGGACGCTGGCGCCGCCGGATTTCCGGCCGCCCGACTCGATTCGCGCCGACCAGGTCTTCGTGCGTGGCGTCCGGCTCCCCTACCTCAAGTTCAACCGGCAGCCGAATCAATAGAAGGGATCACAGCGCGCTTACGCTCAGCATGCAGGCCGCGGGTACGACGTCGATGGCAAAGGACGGGGACGAAAAGGATCTGGACGAGCACACGCGCGTCGGCGTCGCGCCGACCCCGAAGCTCCCGGGTGCGCCGCCGGCACCCGGTGCCGCACCCAGCGGACCCGCGCCGGACGAGCACACGCAGCTCGGCGCCAAGCCGCCGCCGCAGATTGGTCCGCGTCCCGGTGCCGCGCCGCCGCCGCCCGCGGGTGCGCCGGACGCGGGAGAAGCCACGCGGATCGGCACCGCACCGCCGCCGATTCCGAAGCCCCCGGCGGTACCGCCCGCCGCCAGCCCGGCTCCTCCCCCGCAGGCAAAGCCGCCGACGCCTGTCGCTCCGCCGGCCGCGCCCGCGGCGCCCGCGGCGGCTCCTCCGGCCGGAGCCGGCGCTGATTTCGCCGAGCACACCATCCTCCTCGCGGACCTGCAGAAACCGGTGGTCTCGTCGGCGCGTCTGCAGCGGATGCAGCCGCCCGGTCGCTCGGAGATCGTGGCCCTCGATCGCACGCACTACCTCGTCGGCCGTCTCCCTTCGTGCGACCTCCGCCTCTACTCGCAGACGGCTTCGCGCGAGCACGCGCAGCTCACGAATCGCGATGGCCGTTGGTACCTCGCCCCGGTGTCCGGAAAGGCCGTCCTGGTGAACGGCGCACAGGTGAAGGAGGAAGTCCCATTGACGCACAAGATGCGACTCCAGCTCGGAGGCGACGAGCTGCTCTTCCTCGACGAGAGCGGGGCGGCGGCGGTGACCGCGGTGCGGTCGCAGCCCGGTGCCCAGCTCGCCGGCAATCGCTGGTGGCTCTACGCGATCGGCGTCCTGGTGCTGATCGCCGCGCTCTGGCTGTGGGCGGGACGCTGATGGCCGCGCACGGACGGTCGCTCGTGAGCGTGCTGCTGGGTGCGCTCGTTCTGATTGCCGGCACCGCCTCCGGCGACGACCGCGCGCCGCTCCAGGACCCGTCGGCACGTGGGGGTCCGACCGCCATCGAGGGCGCGGCGCCCAACACCCCCGACAGCGAGCCGGTCGACAGCCGCTGGAGGCTGGAGCTGCCACCCTACGAGCTGAACGCGGAGGGGCACTGGTGGGATCCCTACAACCAGAACGTCCTGAAGGGTGACTTTCCGATCATCGGCGAGGACATCTTCCTCAAGCTGACCGGCATCTCGAAGACCAACGTCGAGGGCCGCTCGGCGCCGTCGCCGAGCGGGGTCTCCACCGAGGATCCCGACAGCTTCGACTTCTTCGGCGGCCACAACGCGCTGATCTTCGATCAAAAGTTCGTGACGCGCTTCGAGATGCAGAAGGGCGCGACGTCGTTCAAGCCGTTCGAGTGGCAGATCGTCCTCGAGGGCGTCGCCGACGTGAATCTGCTCGCCACCCAGGAGAACGGCATCGTCGATCCCGACGTGCGCGACGGCACCAACCGCACCACCACGCACGTCGCCCTGCAGGAGGCCTTCGTCGAGATCCACCTCCTCGACACCTCGGTCAACTACGACTTCATCTCGACCAAGCTCGGCCGCCAGCCCTTCAACAGCGACTTCCGGAGCCTGATCTTCTCCGACATCAATCAGGGCGCGCGCATCTTCGGGTCGGCGAACGGCAACCGGTACAACTTCAACCTCGTCTACTTCAACCCGGCCGAGAAGGACACCAACTCGGAGCTCAACACCTTCGGCCTCCGCGACCAGCAGATCGCGATCGGCAACCTCTACGTCCAGGACTTCTTCACGCTCGGCTACACGACCCAGTTCAGCTTCCACTACCTGAACGACAACGGGAAGGAAGGCGGCTTCGTCTTCGACAACCAGGGCTTCCTGGTGCGTCCCGATCCCGTCGGCGTCGCCCGCCCGCACAACCTCGACGTCTTCTACCTCGGCTGGACCGGCGAGGGGCATATCGGGTGGCTGAACGTCAGCCACGCCTTCTACGAGGCCCTCGGCCACGACACCTCCAATCCGATTGCCGGCCGCAACGTCTCGATCGACGGCCAGCTCGCGTTCCTCGAGCTCTCGATCGATCGCGACTGGATGCGCTACCAGACCTCGGTCTTCTACAGCTCGGGCGACAGCGATCCGCGCGACGGCACCGCCACCGGCTTCGACTCGATCCTCGACAATCCCCAGATCATGGGCGGCGGCTTCAGCTACTGGCAGCGGCAGTCGGTCCGCATCACCGACCGCGGTGGGGTCGCGCTCATGCAGCGCAACAGCGTCATTCCCGATCTCCGCAGCTCGAAGATCCAGGGCCAGCCCAACTTCGTGAACCCCGGCATCATGATGTTCAACGTCGGCGCCACCGCGGATCTCACGCAGAAGGTGAGCCTGATCGGCAACGCCACCTACATTCGCTTCGTCAACACCGAGCCGCTGCAAATTCTCCTGAAGCAGCCCGACATCCGGAACGACGTCGGCGTCGATCTCAGCCTCGGGGTCGAGTACCGGCCGCTCCTCAGCAACAACATCATCGTCAAAGGCTTCGGCGCGGTCCTGCAGCCGATCGGCGGCTTCTCCGACATCTTCGAAACCAACACGCTCTACCAGGTCGGGACCGAAGTGGTCCTGGTGTTCTGAGGATGAGGACGATGAGCGATCGAACGCGTTGGGTGGGTTTCGGGGTCGCGGCGGCCGCACTGGCGATGCTGCTCGCGCTCGGCGGCGCCGTTGCGGCCGACACGCCGGCGGACGCGCAGGTCGCCGAGGAGATTCCGGACAGCGCTCCGAAGTTGCTGCGCCAGACGCAGGCCGAGGCCGACGCCAAGAGCACCGGCTGTCTCTCCTGTCACGCCGGCATCGAGCCGATGCACGTCTCGGGGCAGGTGAACCTCGGCTGCACCGATTGTCACGGCGGCAACGTCGCCGCGACGGCGGGCGGCGCCAAGGCGGGCAGCGCCGAGTACGCGGCTGCGCAGCGCGCGGCGCACGTCCAGCCGCGCCATCCCGAGATCTGGGCCGATCCGAACGATTCGGGACGCCAGAGCTCGGCCAACCCGGAGCGGACCTATGCGCTCCTCAGCCAGGAGTCGCTCGAGTTCATTCGCTTCAAGAATCCCGGCGACCTCCGGGTCGCCCTCGAGACCTGCGGCTCGTGTCACGTCAACGAGGTCGGTCAGGTGAAGCGCAGCCTGATGACGACCTCGGCCATGCTGTGGGGCGGCGCCGCCTACAACAACGGCATCGTTCCCGCCAAGCGCTACATCCTCGGCGAGGCCTACAGTCCCGACGGCTCGGCGGTGAAGCTCAACTCGGTCCCACCGCCGACCGCGGAGGAGCAGGCCAAGGGCGCGCTGCCGTTTCTCGTGCCGCTGCCGACCTGGAACGTCGCGCAGCCACCCGATCCGCTCCGCGCCTTCGAGCGCGGCGGCAAGATCGATCGCTCGGTGGTCTCGGAGGTCGGCAATCCCGGGCTCGGGCCGTTCCCCGATCTGCCGGGCAAGCCCGACATGAAGTTCGGCACCCGCGGCTTCGGCACCGACCTCCGCATCAGCGCCGGGGTGCTGAACATCCACAAGACGCGGCTGAACGATCCCCATCTCTCGTTCCTCGGCACCAACGACCACCCCGGAGACTATCGCTCGAGCGGCTGCACCGGCTGCCACGTCGTCTACGCCAACGATCGCGATCCGGTGCACGCGGGGCCCTACGCGAAGTTCGGCCACGACGGCGGCTACCACGGCAACGACCCGACGATCCCCCGCAACGAGCCGGGCCACCCGATCGAGCACCGCCTGACCCGCGCCATCCCCACGAGCCAGTGCATCGTCTGTCACATGCACCAGCCGAACTCGTTCGTGAACACCTACCTCGGCTACCAGATGTGGGACTACGAGACCGACGGTCAGCTGCTGTGGCCGGCGGAGCAGCGCTACCAGACGGTCGACAAGGCGACGCCGCTGAACGTTCCGGACATGGAGCCGATCCACACCAGCCTCTCGCACAATCCCGAGGAAGCGGCGGCCCGCGGCCTCTGGACCGACAAGGATTTTCTCTCGAAGGTCAGCACGCTGAACGCCCACACCAAGGAGACGACCTTCGCCGACTACCACGGCCACGGCTGGATCTTCCGCGCCGTCTACAGCCAGGACCGCAAGGGCAACCTCCTCGACAAAAACGGCAAGGTCGTCGATCCGAGCGACCCCAAGAAGTTCGACAAGGCCGTCCACCTGAAGGACATCCACGCCGAGAAGGGCATGCATTGCGTCGACTGTCACTTCCAGCAGGACGTGCACGGCAACGGCAAGATCTACGGCGAGTACCCGAACGCGATCGAGATCGGCTGCGTCGATTGCCACGGCACGGTGGACACCTGGGCGACGGTCACGACCAGCGGTCCGGCCGCGCCGTCGGGCGGCACGAATCTCCTCACCGGCCTCACGCCCTGGGGCGAGCGCCGCTTCGAGTGGATCGGCGGCGAGCTGATCCAGCGCTCGATGTTGAAGGAGGGCGTCGAGTGGGAGGTGCCGCAGGTCGTCGACGTCATCGACCCACTCTCGAAGCACTACAACGCGCGGGCGCGCCTCGCGAAGACCATCCGGACTGACGGCAAGACCTGGGGCGACGTGCCGGAGAAGGGCGGCCTCGCGCACGGCAACGACACCATGGCCTGCTACTCGTGTCACACCTCGTGGGTCACGAGCTGCTTCGGATGCCACCTGCCGCAGCAGGCGAACTGGAAGAGCGAGAAGAAGCACTACGACGGCGGCGCCACGCGCAACTGGTCCTCGTACAACCCGCAGGTGATCCGCCACGACATCTTCATGTTGGGACGTCACAGCACCGTGAAGGGCCACACCATCGCCCCGGTGCGCTCGTCGAGCGCGGTGATCATCAGCACCGTCAACGGCAACCGCGAGCGGCTCTACTACCAGCAGGCGCCGGTGTCGGCCGAGGGCTACAGCTCGCAGGCGTTCAACGCCCACTTCGCCCACACCGTGCGCTCGCGGGAGACGCGGCAGTGCGACGACTGTCACGTCGCGGCCGACGGCAACAACAACGCCTGGCTGGCGCAGGTGCTGACGCTCGGCACCAACTTCGTGAACTTCGTCGGCCGCTACGCGTGGGTGGGGGAGGGCGAGCACGGCGTCGAGGCCGTCGCCGTCACCGAGTGGGACGAGCCGCAGGCCGTGATCGGCAGCAACCTCCACCGCATGGCCTACCCCGACAACTTCCAGCATCACCTCGATCACGACCTGCAGCTGCAAGAGGCCTACGAGCACCCGGGCGTCGACCTGGTGAGCCGGAAGACCGAGGTGCTCGCCCTGCAGCTCCGCGGCGAGTACCTCTACACCGCGAACGGGCCCGGCGGCTTCCGCGTCTTCGACGTCGCCAACACCGACAACAAGGGCTTCTCGGAGCGCATCATCACGGCCCCGGTCTCGCCGCTCGGCCAGCGCGCCTACGTCAAGACCCCCTACGCGACCGGCGTCGCGCTCCCCACCAACCAGCCGATCCACTTCGGCCGCGATCGCAAGCCGGTCAACGAAGAGCAGCCGATGCACCCGCTCTATCGCTACGCCTACGTGACCGACCGCTACGAGGGCCTGGTGGTGGTGGACGTCGACATGCTCGCCGACGGCGATCCGCTCAACAACTTCCTCGAGCGCGTCGCGACCTTCAATCCCGACGGCGCCCTCGACGAGGCGCGCTACATCACGATCGCCGGCGAGTACGCCTACATCCTCTGCAAGCGCGGGCTGGTCGTCGTGAGCATCAAGGACCCGGTGCATCCGGCGATCGTCACGGAGGTCGGGGCCCCCGACCTCGTCGATGCGCGCGCGATCGCGATCCAGTTCCGCTACGCGTTCGTCACCGATGCCCGCGGCCTCCGCGTCCTCGACGTGACCAACCTCGCCAAGCCGCGCTTCGTGGCCGCGCTCGACGTGCCCGAGGCCGGCGACCTCACGGTGTCGCGTACCTACGCCTACGTTCCGGCCGGCACGCACGGCCTGGCGATCATCGACGTCGAACGTCCGACGAAGCCCGTGCTGTTCCAGATGTTCAATGCCGGCGGCGCGCTGGACGACACCCGGGCGGTGCGCGTCGGCGCGACCGACGCCAGCGTGTTCGCCTACGTCGCCGACGGCAAGAACGGGCTCCGGGTCGTGCAGCTCATCACCCCCGGCGAGACACCCGGCAGCTCGGGGTTCAGCCCGACGCCGACCCCGCGCCTGATCGCCACCCGCCACACCCATGGTCCGGCGATCGCGCTCTCGCGCGGGATGGAGCGCGATCGAGCGGTGGACGAGAGCGGCCATCAGGTGGCGGTCTTCGGACGCCTCGGCTCCCGTCCCTTCAACCGCACCGAAATGGAGCGGCTCTTCATGCGCGGTGGCGAGGTGTTCACGGTTGCCAACGCCGCCCCGGGGAAACCGCGGGCGTTCCTGCGGCCCGCGCTACCGGAGCCCGGGGCGCCGGCCGAAGGCGCGCCGGTGGTGCAACCGGCGGCGCCCGAGCCCGAACGGCTGCTTCCCGGCCGGCGGTAGCAAACCGAGCCGTCCCGGCCGGGAGACGACCGGGCGTCACGAAATCGCCACGAGGAGGGCCGGAGGGTCGTTTTTTCCTCCCCTGCTCGCCATGTCCTCTGCTAGGCTCGGACCCGTGCCGCCGACGCCGCTCTCCGCGCGTCCCTTTCCGATACGCCGCAATGCGGCTTGCAGCACTCGGAGGGCGTTGGTAGCGACCCCAACGTGACTCATTGAAAACGCTCTCATTGCCGAGAGAGGAGGCCCCCTCATGACGATCGGAAAAGCCCGAGCGTCCGTCCTTGCCGCTGGAATCGCCACACTGTCGTTGCTCGTGTCCCCCGCCCACGCCGGGCAGCCGTTGCTGAGCGACTCGCAGCTCAAGTGCTCGGCGGCTCTCGCCAAGGGGGGCATCGGCTTCGTCAAGGGCAAGCTGAAGCTCCTGCAGAAGTGTCGGAACGCCGAGCTCAAAGAGAACGGGAGCTGCACGGCACCGGAAACGGAGAAGGTCACGAAGCTCGAGGACAAGCTCGCCTCCACGATCGCCAAGGCGTGCGAGGGCATTCCGATCGGCAACTACAAGGTGATGGGCTTCCCCGGTCCGTGTGCGGACGCCACCCCGGCGTCGTTCACGTTCGCCGAGCTCCAGTTGTGCATGAAGACCAGTCACACCAACCTCGTCGATCAGATGTTCGCGCTCGAGTACGACGCGACGGTGACCTCCCTGCCCGACAAGGCAGACCAGAAGTGCCAGGCGGAGATCGCCAAGCAGAGCGGCGCCTACACCCTCTGCGTCTTGAAGAACGTCCAGAAGTGCCGGAACGACCTCAACAAGGGCAAGGAGCTCGGCATTCCCGCCGATCTCTGCGCCACCGACTACGACAAGGCGAGCACGGCGATCCAGAAGTGCGCCGACAAGCTGATCGCCGGTATCGACGCCAAGTGCACCGCCGGCCAGATCGACGCCCTCAACGTCTGCACGCCCGACGAGGACAACGAGGCGGACGCGTCTGCCTGCCTGATCCTGGAGCACGGCAACAAGACCGACACCACCGAGATCGCGGTGCCGGCCGACCTGATCGACTTCGAGTACGCCACCCGCGGCGGCCTCTGCGGCGACAACATCGTCAACAACCTGAACGAGGAGTGCGACGGCACCGACGACAGCGCCTGCGACAACCAGTGTGGGACGGCCGTCGACCCGGACGGCCACTTCGCCTGCCTCTGCAAGACCAAGGCGCGCATGGTGGTCGTCGAGCACAGCAACGCCGATACCGACAACGGCTGGAACGGCACCAGCTCCGACGGCGGCGTCGTCGAGGGCGGCAACTACCTCGTCGACCTGTACGATTGCCTCGGCGGGCTCTGCAACGCCGGCCCGAGCTGTTCGGGCGTCCCGCACTCGCCTTGCAACGTCGCGTTCGACGCTCCCTCGGGCACGTCGGCCAACGCCATCTGTGCCTTCCTCGGCCAGGGCACCTGTCGGAAGGAACGCACCGCCAACGGTCCCCACTGCTTCCAGAACATCGACAAGAAGTGCGATCTCAGCATCTTGAACGGGAACGACCCGATATGTAACGGCGTCGGCGACTTCTGCCAGACGAGCTTTCACGGCCCGCCGGTCGCGGCCTTCGCCGGCGGCGTGTCGGTCTGCAACGTCAGCATCTTCAGCGAGGACTCCGTCGGCACCGCGAACATCAACGACGGCACCGCGTCGGTCAAGGTGCGACAGCGTGCCCGCACCATGCAGGGTCTCGAGATCAGCAAGCCCTGCCCGGTGTGCGGCGGGTTCTGCGGCATCAGCCGCGATCGCTGTGACGACGACGGCGATTGCCTTGCGAGCGGGGGCGGCTCCTGCATCACGGCGCCCATCTGCAGCGACGGCCTCCGCAAGGACAAGGCCTGCCGGCTGACCGCGCCCTTCGGCGGCTTGAATAATTTCTTCGGCGTGACCAGCGTCGATTGCCCGCCCGATCCCAGCGTGCAGGGCGACCTCACGTCGGGCGGCGGTCTCGACATCAACGCCAACCCGCGCACGACCGGGACGGTGACGCTGCTCCCGAGCTTCAACTGCTCGGCGCCGGGCTTCAGCGGCAAGACGTGCCTCGGCGGGACGAGCGAGGGCCGGCCGTGCACTGTGGCCTCCGAGTGTCCAGGAGGCTCGTGCAGCCCGCAGTGCCACTGCTCCGGCCAGGCGCAGCCGAACGACTGCAACGCGGCGTGCGTCGGTGGCGGGAACGACATGGTCGAATGCGTCGTCGACAGCGAGTGTCCCGGCGGCTTCTGCCACCCGGGCGATTGCCGCGAAGATGTCTTCGACCTCGACTCCACCCAGGAAGGCATCTGCGTTGCCGGTCCGCTCGACGGCAAGTGCTCGATCCACTCCTTCCAGTCCTGCGACGCCGACGCGGATTGTGCGACGCCGAGCGAGACCTGTCCGGAGTGTTCGGGCGAGACCTGCGTCTTCACCAATCGCGCCTGCTTCGTGAACAGTGGCATCATCCGGACCGGCACGCCACGCACCCCGAACGGCGAGAGCGGCGCGATCTACTGTGTGCCGGGCAACAACATCGCCATCAACTCGGGCGCGGGCTTCCCCGGCCCGGGCGCGTTGATCCAGCGCGAGACGATGCTCGTCACGCCCTGAGCACCGCCTCGATCTCGTGAAGGGGAGGGGGCCGATCCAATCGGGTCGGCCCCCTCTTTCGTTTCAGGCGCGGCGCTACTTGAGCTTCGCGCCCGCCGCCGCCAGGCTCGCGGCGAACTGGTCCGGCCGGTAGTTGAAGCGGTCGATCGCGTCCAGCATGGTGCGGAGGTCGTTTCGGGCCGCGTCGCAGCGGCTGCCGACGGCGGGGATGCAGAGCGCGCGGATGGCGAGATAGGCCTGCTCGGGTCCGCCGGTCGTCCACCACCACGGCGTGCTCAGGTTGTCGACCGCGACGACGTTCGAGCTCTTGGAGCGCGAGAAGGCGAAGCGCTCGGCGAGCTTCAGGCGGTCGCCGCTCGCGGTGATGCGGTTCAGCATGCGGCGGGTCCCGTCCTGGTCGATGCGGCCGATCTGCCCCTCCAGCGCCCCCAGCCAGCCGACCATCGCGTCGGCCTTCTGCTTGGCCGCCTGCGGGCTCGACGGGGCGGCGGCGACGACGCCGTTCCACAGGCCGGCCAGCTCGTCGCGCTTGCCGGCGGCGACGCCGGTCAGCACCGCGTCCACCATCAGGTAGTGACCGCGCGCCTGGCGGAGGGCGTCGTCCACCAGCTTGTGATGGCACTGGTAGCAGTTGCGGTCGTTGAAGTGGGAGAACTGATCGATCGACTGGTAGTTGCTGCCGGCGGCGCGCTCGGAGAGCATGCGGAGCGCCTCACGGAGCCCGGTGATCTGGCCGAGCGCCCAGATCGTGGGGTCGACGCTGAAGGCGCCGGCGGGCAGCTCGTCCTGGTCGTCCCAGTGCTTCATGATCTGGGCGTAGGCGACGAGCTCGAATTGCAGGGGCGGGTGGCCGCCCGCGACGATCTCGTGGTCGATCGCGACGTGGCAACGGGCGCAGTTGCGAGCCCGCAGCGTGTAGTTGTTGTTGTCGTAGAAGCCGCGCGAGACGTACTGGCTGCGGGTCTGCTTCCAGTCGCGCTGGCTGTGGGCCTCGAGCCATTGCTCGGCGGGCCCGTGGCAGTGCTCGCAGGTGACGCCGTCGCTCTTCTTGTAGCGGCCGCCGGCCGCGGCCGACGCCGCCGGAGCGTGGCACACCAGGCACTTGTCGCTGGTGGTCGCGTCGATCCCCATGTAACGCGCGATCGCCTTGCCGCCGTCGGTCTCGAGCGTCCGGTAGGCGCGCGAGTGCCGATCGATGTTGGTGTTGATCCACTGGGTGCGCGCCGACTTCCAGGGATGCCAGTTGGGGTCCGGCTTGTCGCGGCTCGGGAGGCCGGCGCCGTGACAGGTCGGGTTGCCGCACCGTCCGTCGCCGAGAAACCCGGGACCGGCCACCGCCGGCCCGGCGGCCGTCGTCACCATGCCCACGCCCAACCACCCGATCAGGACGAACGTGCTACGCTTCATCCGCCTCTCCTCCTCGGTTGCCGCCACCCAGCGCGCCAGTAACACGCGCGGTGCGCGCGTCGCAACCGCCCGGCGTGCTCGTGGCCGGCGCTGGAACGGCACGGCGATTTCGCCTAGAACGCGGCGCATGAGCACCGTCCGCGAGTTCATGGAGCGACACTTCCTGCACTTCAACAGCCGGGAGACGCTGGCGGCCGCGCGGGCCTACGAGCAGCACATCGACGCCGGGGGCAAGATGCTGCTGGCGCTCTCGGGCGCCATGAGCACGGCCAAGCTCGGACAGATCCTGAGCCGCATGATTCGCGCCGGCAAGGTCCACGCGATCAGCTGCACCGGCGCCAACCTCGAGGAGGATCTCTTCAACCTCCTCGCCTACGAGGAGTACGAGATCATCCCGGACTGGCGCGCGCTCTCCGCCGCCGACGAGGTCGCGCTCTACGAGCGGGGGTTCAACCGCGTCACCGACACGTGCATTCCCGAGACCGTGATGCGCCACATGGAGAGCCGCCTGCTCGAGCGCTGGCGGAGCGCCTGCGAGAAGGGCGAGCGCAAGTTCGAGGCGGAATTTCTCCACGACCTCTTCCGCGACGGCAAGATGGAGCAGTTCTACCAGCTCCCCGCCGACCACAGCTGGCTGCTCGCCGCCTGGGAGAAGGGGGTGCCGGTCTACGCCCCCGGCTGGGAGGACAGCACCACCGGCAACATGTTCGCGGCCGCCGTGCTGCGCGGCGCCCTGCCGCACCATCAGTGCGTGAAGAGCGGCACCGAGCAGATGCAGCACCTCATCGAGTGGTATCTCGAGAGCTGCGGCATGAAGGACGGGCGGCCGAGCGTCGGGTTCTTTCAGGTCGGCGGCGGCATCGCCGGCGACTTCGCGATCTGCGCCGTGCCGACGATCATCCAGGACCTGAAACGGGACGACGTGCCGTTCTGGGGCTATTTCGCGCAGATCTCCGACGCCGTGACCAGTTACGGCGGCTACTCGGGGGCGGTGCCGAACGAGAAGATCACCTGGGGGAAGCTCGACGCGGCGACGCCGAAGTTCATGATCCAGTCGGACGCGACGATCGTCGCGCCCCTGATCTTCGCGTACGTCCTGCGCGACTGAGCGGCCGTGGCTCCGGGCACCTACCTCGTCACCGGCGCCGGCGGGTTCATCGGCGCCCGCTTCGTCGAGTCGTGCATGGGTCGCGGCATCCCGGTCGTCTCTGTCGACCGGCCGGCGAGCTTCCGCGAGCGGGCCGAGCACCGCGGCGTCGATTTCGGGACCGTCGTCGACTACGAGCGGCTCGACGACTGGCTCGCGCGCGAGCGGCCGGCGCTCGCCGCCATCGTCCACCTCGGGGCCTGCACCGACACGACGGAGATGGACGTCGGCTTCCTGACCCGGGTCAACCTCGAGTACTCGGAGCGCCTGTGGCGCTACGCCACCGAGCGGGGCGTGCCGTTCGTGTATGCGAGCAGCGCCGCGACCTACGGGGACGGCGGTCTCGGCTACGACGACGACGAGGCGCTGATCCCGCGCCTCAAGCCCCTCAATCCTTACGGCGAGTCGAAGCGGCAGTTCGACCTCTTCGCGCTCGCCGAGGAACGCGCCGGGCGGCGCCCGCCGCTCTGGTCGGGCTTCAAGTTCTTCAACGTCTACGGCTACGGCGAGCGTCACAAAGGGGCGATGGCGAGCGTGGTCCTGCACGCCTTCGACCAGATCCGCGCCGGCGGCGAGGTGCGGCTCTTCGATAGCCATCACCCGGACTACGCCGACGGCGAGCAGCGGCGGGACTTCGTCTACGTCGACGACGTCGTCGACGTCCTGCACTTCGCCGTCACGGCCCCCCTCGCGCGCGGCATCTTCAATCTCGGGACCGGCACCAGTCGCACCTTCCTCGACCTCGCCCACGCCACCTTCGCGGCCATGAACGTGGCGCCCCGGGTGCGCTTCATCGCGATGCCGGAGGCGCTCCGCGAGCGCTACCAGTACGCGACCGAGGCCCGCATGGAACGCTTGCGGGCGGCGGGGTACGCGGCCCCGTTCACCACGCTCGAGGAAGGCGTGCGCCGCTACGTGGCCCGTCTTACGCAGTGAGCCGGACGGAGCGCCTGGAAATTTCTACAATCGCCTGACGGCGCGGCTGTCCCGTCGTCTGTTTTCGCCTTGGTTGGTGGGATCCGGCCTGGCGGCCTCGAACTTGCTCCTTCGTCGTCGAGGCGCGCGAGCGCCATCGACAAAGGAGGATGCCATGCTGCGAAACCTTCGAGACGAATCCGGCCGGGTCGGCTACCTCGTGCTCTACTTCATGGGGGTGCCGGTCGGTGTGATCCTGCTGCTGTGGGTGATCTTCGGCAACAACCTGCTCACTCCCGGTTGAGCCAGCCGCACAAAAGTGGCTTCATCCCATCTTCTCAAAGTGGATATTTGAGAATGCCAATCTCGGGCGTACATCCGACCCATGGTGCCCGAGAGCAGCTCGACGGCGCGCGTGGAGGCGGCGACCGACGCGGTCGCCGCCATCCTCGACGATCCCGCGCTCACTGAGCCCACTCGGCGCTGTCTCACCCGCTTTTTCCGCTGGGGCGCCGCGCCGACGGTCGATGCGTATTGCGACCTCTTCGCCGCCGGCGGGACACTGCTCGACGCCGACATGGAGGCGCCGATCAGCGGCGAGGCGATTCGCGAGAGCATCACCCGGGTGCTCGCGCTGCTGCCGGATTTTCGATTCACGCCGCTGACCGCGATCGCGGACGGTTCCCATCTCTTCGTTCTCGCCAGCAATCGGGCCACTCTCGGCGACCGCTCGCTTGCGTGGGAGGCGGTCTACGCGCTCACGCTCCATGGCGACCGTATCGGCGCGGGACGGCGCTATTACGACCAGGCGGCGCTCCTCGAGGGCGGTGACACCTTCGCGGCCGATGTCGTGGCATCCCCGGAGGTCGGCGCGCCCGCGCGCGCGGCGGCGCTCGCGCTCGACCCGGTCGGACGCGCCGTAGCCTGGAACCGTCGCGACGTCGGCAGCCTGGTCGCACCGCTCGCGGCGGCGCGTTTTCGGATGTCGGGACTCTCCGGCGAGCTCGCCGGCCCGGCGGAGGTCGCCGGAGCCCTGGCGCGTTTCGCGGTGCGCAGCGAAGGCCTCGCCGTACGCGCCGGAGCCGTCGCGACCAGCGCCGCCGGGACCGCGATCGAATGGGTGGGCGCCATCGGGACCGAGACCCGGCCGCGCCGCTTCGCCATGGTCGAGTTGGTGACGCCGGCGACGCCGCCGCGCGAGTGGCGCCTGCTGTTCAACAGCCTGGGACTCAGAGCGTGAGCCGCCGCACCGTTCACCGTGCCTGTACGCTCTGCGAGGCCACCTGCGGTCTCGCGCTCGACGTCGAGGGCGATCGCATCGTGGCGGTCCGGCCCGACCACGACGACGTGTTCTCGCAGGGCTTCGTCTGCCCCAAGGGCGTCGCGATCGCCGCCGTTCACCACGATCCGGATCGCCTCCGGCAACCGATGGTGCGCGCCGCGTCGGGCCGGCTCGAGCCGGTCGGGTGGGACGAGGCGTTCGCGCTGGTGGTCTCGCGCTTGGACGCGGTCCGGCGGGCGCACGGGCCGGACGCCGTCGCCGTCTACGTGGGCAACCCGATCGTGCACAACCACGGCGCGACGATGTTGCGGGGCGGCCTCCTCGCCGCGCTCGGCACCCGCAACTGCACGAGCGCCGGGTCGCAGGACACCAGCCCGCGTTTCGCCGCGTCCTACTATCTCTACGGCAGCTCGCTCGCGATTCCGATTCCGGACGTGGATCGGACGCAGTACTTTCTCTGCATCGGCGCCAACCCGCTGGTGTCGAACGGCAGCTTCCTCACCGCGCCCAACATGCGGGGCCGGATGCGCGCGATCCGAGAGCGCGGCGGCCGGATCGTGATCGTCGACCCGCGCCGCAGCGAGTCGGCGCGCGAGGCGGACGAGCACGTCGCGATCCGCCCGGGCAGCGACGCCATGCTGTTGCTCGCCATGGTGCAGGTGCTGGCGGCGCGCGACCGCGTCGATCGGGTCGCGGTGGCGCGGATCGCCCGCGGCTGGGACGCGGCGGCGGCGGCGATCGCGCCCTTCACGCCGGCCGCCGTCGCGCCGCACGTCGGCATCGCGGCGGCGGACATCGAGCGGCTCGCCCTCGAGTTCGCCGCCGCACCGTCGGCGGTCGCCTACTCGCGGGTCGGCGTCTGCAACAACGCCTTCGGCACCCTCGCGACCTGGGCGACCGACCTCCTGAATCTCGCCGCCGGGCGGCTCGGAGCCGAAGGCGGCGCGCTCTTCCCGACCCCGGCCTTCGACGTCGTCGGGCTGGCGCGCATGCTCGGCGGCGATGGGCACGATCGCTGGCGCTCGCGGGTGCGCGGCCTCCCCGAGACCCTCGGCGATCTCCCGGCGTCGATCCTGGCCGAGGAGATGGAGACGCCGGGCGCGGGGCAGGTACGTGCGCTCCTCACCTACGCCGGGAACCCGGTGCTCTCGACCCCGAACGGCCGCCGGCTCGCCACGGCGCTCGCCGGCCTCGACTTCATGGTGTCGATCGACCTCTACGTGAACGAGACCACCCGCCACGCCGACGTCATCCTGCCGCCGGCATGGAGCCTCGCCGAGGATCACGTCGACCTCGTGTTCGCGAACTTCATGGTCCGGAACGTCGCGCGCTGGTCGCCGCCCGTGGTCGCGCGCGGCGCCGGCGAGCGGGCCGACTGGGAGATCCTGCTCGAGCTCATCGAGCGGCTGGGCGGCGGCCCCACCGGCAATCGCTGGATGGATCGGCTGCTCGGCGTCGCGCGCCGCTTCGGCTGGCGCTGGAACCCCGAGACCATGGCCGAGCTGGCGCTCCGCACCGGCGTCCACGGCGATCGTTTCCTGCCCGGCTCGCGCGGGCTCAACCGCCGGAAGCTCGAGGCCGCGCCGCACGGCATCGATCTCGGCCCGCTCGAGCCCGGGGTCGCGCGCCGGGTGTTCCATCGCGACGGCAAGGTCGATCTCGCGGGCGGGCCGTTCCCAGGCGCGCTGCGGGATCTGGCGGCGACGCTCGCCTCTCCGCCGTCCGCCGACCAGCTCCTGCTGATCGGCCGCCGCGACCTCCGCACCAACAACTCGTGGATGCACAACGTCCCCGCGATGGTCGCCGGGCGCGACCGTTGCGTGCTGTTGGTCCATCCCGAGGACGCGCGCCGCGCCGGCGTCGCCGACGGCGACCTCGCCGTCCTCGATAGTCGGGTCCACAGCGGCAGCGTTCGCGTCCAGGTGAGCGACGCAATGCGCCCGGGCGTCGTCAGCCTGCCCCACGGCTGGGGCCACGCCGCGAGCGCGCCCTGGCAACAGGTCGCCGGCAATCACCCCGGCGTCTCGGCGAACGACTGGACCGACGATCAGCTCGTCGAGGGAATCGTCGGCCAGTCCGTCCTGAACGGCGTGCCGGTGCGACTGCGGGCGCGGCGGGCCGACGAGGCGCCCACGGACGCCGCGGCGTAAGTGGGTTGTAGTAAAGGTCGGTCCAGCACGGCGCCCTCCCGATCCCCGCCTCGCGTCGAGTTCACCACATTTGCCCGCCGAACGCGCTCTCTGGTAAGAGCGGGCGGGTTTCAGGTTCGGCCTGGGAAGCGACGGTGGTGGGGTGACGACACGATACGCCGAAGGCCTGCAAGGGCAGTGGCTCTCTCTCGAAGAGGTCGCGGAGCTCGACGTCTTCAAGAGCAGCAAGCGCGCCAAGCTGAAGCTTCCGACCCTCCTCGGGGCGCGACCGGACGGCGGCGAGCCGGGCATCAAGGCGGTGGTGCGGCGGGAGTATCAGCCCGGCGACGTCATCTGTGAGGCGGGCGCCTACGGCTCGACGGCCTTCATGCTGCTCGAGGGCTCGGCGACGGCGACGCTGCCCGAGCGGCTCGCGGTTCCCGGTGTTCCGGGTCGGACACGACGCTCGCTGGCGCGGTTGTTCGACAGCTTCCGGCGCCGCACCCGCGCCGCCGAGAAGACGCCCGACCGTGCCGGGGTGGGCGAGATCAGCCGCTACGCGAGCCTCGCGTACGATCGCCGTCTCGGCCCGGTGACGATCCAGGCGGGCGAGATCTTCGGCGTCGACACCTGCATCAACTTCTACCCCCGCGAGGCGACCGTCCGCGCGGAGACCCGCTGCGTCGCGCTCGAGATGCTGCGCTCGGTGCTCGACACCATTCGCGGCGCCGGCGACGCGATCGACGAGGCGTACGAGGCGCGCGCCATCCGCAACGCCCTGCACCACAGCGAGCTGCTCGGCGAATTGAGCGCCTCCCAGCTGGATACCCTTGCGGGCTCGTGCGCGCTGCTGACGCCCGATTCCGACGACATCCGCGACGGCGTCATTTATGCGGAAGGCGAGGAGGCGAACGCGCTCTATCTGGTGCGCGCCGGCACCATCAAGCTTTCCGAGACCAAGGCCAGCGGCGAGTTCATCTTCACCTACCTCGGCCGCGGCGGCGCCTTCGGCTTCGAGGCCCTGATGCCGGCGCGGCCGCGCACCCGTCTGGCGCTGCGCTGCACCTCGCATCCCGCGGCGTTTCCCGAGCTGCCGATCATCAAGCCGATCACGATCGGGCGCAGCGAGTCCTGCGATCTCGTCGTTCCCAAGGAGGGCCGGGCGGTCGGACGCCGGCACTGTCGGTTCGAGGAGCGCGCCGGCGACATCTGGGTGGTCGACCTCGACAGCGCCAACCACACGCTGCTCAACGGCGAACGCATCCGCGAGGCGATCCTCACCGAGGGCGACCGCGTGACCGTCGTCGAGTACGTCTTCGAGATCGGGAGGGCCCCGGTCACCGCCGTCGAGACTGCCGCCGCGGTCCGGGTGGCGCGTGCGTCGGGGCTGGACAGCTTCGAGGTGGTGCGGATCCCGGCGGCGGCGCTCGCGAGCCTGGTCGAGCAGAGCCCGAGCGTCCTCGCCGGCGCCAGCAAGGCGGCGCGGGCGCTCGAGGCCGCCGCTTTCAGCCGCTCGGCCAACGAGCAGGCAATGGTCGACGAGACCGTCGAGCTCAATCTCTACAACTCGCAGAACGTGCTGCTCATCGACCTCGACCGCTGCACCCGCTGCGACGAGTGCGTCCGGGCCTGCGCCGACGCGCACGACGGCGTGGCGCGCTTCACCCGCGACGGACCGCGGGTGGGCCGCTATCTGGTCACGATGGCCTGCCGATCCTGCACCGATCCGAAGTGCATGGTGGGGTGCCCGGTCGGCTCGATCCGGCGTCAGGACTCGCTGGAGATCCAGATCGAGAGCTGGTGCATCGGCTGCGAGCGCTGCGCCAACCAGTGTCCCTTCGGCAACATCAACATGGTCGAGCTGGCGGCGCTGCCGAAACCGCCGCCTCCCCGCGAAGGGGTGTCGTTGCAGGCCACCGTCTGCGACCTCTGCTCGGGCTACGACGGACCGAACTGCGTCTATGCCTGTCCTCACGATGCCGCGATCCGGGTGGCGCCGGGCGCGTTCCTCTCGCCGGCCGACCTCCGTTGAAGCTCAACGCCGATCACCGCGGCTGGCTGGTGGTGACGGTGGTGGCGACGCTCGCCGGCGCCGTCGCCTACCGCGCCTACGTCGCCGCGAGCCCCTACGGCGCCTCGGGGGGCAGTTGGCCTGGGCTCTTCTACGGCATCGCCGGGACGGTCGCGATGGCGCTCGCCGGACTCCTGGCGGCGCGCAAGAAGGTCCGCACCTGGCGCCTCGGGCCGGCGCGAGCGTGGATGCAGATGCACATCTGGCTCGGCGTCCTCGCCGTGCCCCTCATTCTCTTCCACGCCGGGTTCCGGCTCGGCGGCGCGCTCACCACCACCCTGATGGCGCTCTTCGCGATCGTCACGCTGAGCGGGATCTTCGGCCTCGTCCTGCAGCAGTACCTGCCGGGCCTGATGACCGAGCGCGTCCCGCTCGAGACCCTGGTCGGGCAGATGGCCCACGTCCGCGAGGGCCTCGCGACCGACGCCTACGAGCTGGTGGCGAGCGTGACCGGTCCGCTCGCGGAGGCCGGCGAGGAGCAGGCCCGCCTCGCCGCCGAGGACGCCGTCGCCAAGGTGCGTCCCGGCAACTGGAAGCAGATCGCCCGCAAGCCGGCGGCGACGCAGCCCGGACCGGACGCGGCCATGCTGAAGGACGTCTACCTGCGCGAGATCCGGCCCTATCTCCTCCGTGATCCGCGGGCGCGCACGACGCCGCCCGACCTCCGTGCCCTGGCGGTGCGGGCGCCGGAGGAGTGGCGGACCCGGCTCGAGCGGCTGGCCGCGATCTGCGAGGAATCGTACCAGCTCGCGGTGCAGCGCCGCATGCACGACCTCCTGCACGGCTGGCTCTTCGTCCACGCGCCGCTCTCGTTCGCCCTCTTCGTCCTGGTGGCCTTCCACATCGTGATGGCACTCAAATACTGAGCGGCGGATCGATGGCACGCGCCAGCAAGGACCTCGCCAAGCGTCTCCGCTTCGATCACTTCCCCAGTCCCGACACCTTCCGCCGCTGGTACTGGCTCGTCGGGCTCGTCTGCGTCGCCGGCGGCGCGGCCGCGTGGTACGGCTTTCATGCCACCGGCAAGCAGCGCCAGTACCTTCCCGGACCGATGTCGCAGGTGCACGCGAGCTTCGGCGATCGCTGCGAGACCTGCCATCAGCCCTACGGTGGCGTCCCGACCGAGGCCTGCCTCGGCTGCCATGCCGACCGCGTCCACTCGGAGTTCGAGGTCGCGACGCCCGGCTGCGCGACCTGTCACGTCGAGCACCGGGCGAGCGGAGTGTTTCTGGCGGTCGCCAACGCGAGCTGCGTCGAGTGCCACGGCGCGCTCCAGACCACCAAGGCGGCCCCCGACCTCCAGTCCGCGATCCGCACCTTCGCCGATCATCCCGAGCTCGGCCCCCGCCGTCCCGGGCGCCGCGACGAGGCGGCCATCCGCTTCAATCACCATCTCCATCTCTCGACGACCAAGATCGCCAGCGAGGACCGCCTGGCGTGCGCGAGCTGTCACGTGCCGGCCGGCGACGGCGGCCTGATGCGGCCGATCGTCTTCGAGCAGCATTGCCAGCGCTGTCACGCCCAGGGGGGGCTCGGCCCCGACTCGTCGATCGAGGTCGTGCACGAGGACCCCGAGGTCGTGCGCGAGGATCTCCGCGCCAAGCTCCTGGTCGCCGCGGTCCGGAACCCCGACATGTTCGCGTCGACGGATCCCGGGTTGCCCGGCAGAGTCCGTCGCGAGCCGCTCGACGCCTCGACCTCGCTCGCCGCCTTCATCGACGCGACCCGGCGCGACAGCGCGCTCGCCAAGAGCGAGGCGAAGCTCTACGCCCCGCTCGATGCCTCGGTCGGCGAGGGCGCCACCTCACTGCTCGACAACAACAAGCTCTGCTTCCTCTGCCACGACGAGGACGGCACGCGCGCGGCCGGAGAGCTGCCGCGGATCACGCCGACCAAGATCCCGACGCGCTGGCTCGGGCGCGGAGAGTTCTCGCATCGCACCCACGACCTCTTGAAGTGCGAGCACTGCCACGCCGACGCGCGCGACAGCAAGGCGACGGCCGACGTCGATCTGCCCGACAAGGCCGTCTGTCAGCGCTGTCACATCGACGGGGAGGCGCAGTCGGCGGGCACGAGCTGCATGCTCTGCCACCTCTACCACGACACCAGCAAGGACGGTTCCCTCCGCAATCGGCGGCGGAAAGAGGTCACGATCGAGGCGATCTTCGGCAAAGAAGCGCCGGGGGCGGCGCCCGCGTCGCAGCAGACGCAGCCAGACGGCACCCCTGCCGACCGGTGACGCGGGCCCGTTCTTCGCGCTTGGCCTGACGTGGCTTCCTGTCGTAGGGTTCTCGGGCCGGCTTTTCGGCCACGGTGCACTATGAGATCGATTCCAGCCTGGATGCTTCTTCTGCTGTCGGTGGTCCCCTTGGGCGCGTCGAGTGGGATGGTTCATGCCGCTCCGACGCCCGAGCGTTGCGCCATGCACGAGCTCGACGCGACGGCTCGTACCATGGTGGCGGAGCTCGGATGTCATGCGCGGGCGGTGTGGTTCGGGGTTCCGGTTCGGGGCGCATGCGTCGGGCGCATCGACGAGGCCTTCGAGGCCGCGTTCGCGCGCGCCGAGGCACCCGGCGCCTGCGCCTTCGTGGGCATCGCGTCCGCCGTGGACGCGGCGATCGATGGCACGATCGCCGACCTCGTCGCGGCCCTCGCCACCGATCCGCTGCGCGGTCGCTGTGCGGCGACCAAGCTGCGCGCCGCGGGACGGCGCGCGTTCCGCGAGCTGGTGTGTCGTCGCAGGGCCATCCGCATGGGCCAGCCGATCGATCCCAACTGCCGGGCGGATGCCGACGCGCGGCTCGTCAAGGCGTTCGCGAGCGCGGAACGTCGCTTCCCGTGCGGCGCCGGCGGCGGCATGGCGGCGGTGGCCCCACTGATCGAGGATTTCGCGAACGAGGTGACGGCGCTGATCGTGGCCGGGCCGCCCCACGACCCCGCGCCATCGGAGCTCGCGGCCGCGATCGCCGCGAGCCAGGTGCAGTTGACGTGGAACGCGCCCGATCCGGCGACCGGCAACACGCACGTGCGGGTGCTCCGCGGTTTGAATGCGGCCCCCACGGATGCGACGGACCCCGCGGCGGCCGTGGTGTTCTTCGGCACCGGCTCGAGCGCCGCCGAGCCGCTCACTGCCCTCCTGCCCACCACTACGGAAACGGCGCGCACCTACCACTACGCTGCCTTCGGTTGCACCTCGGGGGGTGTCTGCGAGACGACCGGGAGCCGCACCACGCTCGCTCCCACCCTCGTACAAGTGCTCCGTGCCGGCGGGTACGTCCTGCATTGGCGGCACTCGGCGGCGACCGTGTGCCAAGACGATCTCGGGCTCGGCACGGCCGCGACCACCGCCAGTCCCTTCTGGTGGAGAAGCTGCAACGCGGTCTGCCCTCCGGACGGCATGGCGACGGCGCGGCAGCTCGACGCGACCGGCGTCGTGGAGGCCACCAGCCTCGGCGAGACCTTCGCGACGCTCGGCATTCCGATCGGCCGGGTCCAGAGCAGCGAGTTCTGTCGCAACGTCACGACCGCCATGCTCATGGACTTCGGCCCGGCGATCGAGCAGCGTCAGGACATCACGTTCTTCGTCTACGACGAGGCGGCGCGCTGCGCCAACTCCTTGGCTCTCCTCGCCGTCGCTCCGCCTGCCGGCAGCAACACCGCGATCATCGGGCATGCGGGATTCACCTGCACGCTGCTCGGCACGCTGGCGTGGAGCGAAGCGGCGATCTACAAGCCCGACGGCGCCGGCGGCTCGCACTTCGTGACCCGCGTACTCTGGAACGCCTGGCCCACGGAGCCCTGACCCTAGCGGCCCCCTTTTCAGCTGCCGCTAGCGGACGCCAACTACCAGGGCGGTCGAGTTGTCCTTGCCGCCGCGTTCGTTGGCGAGCGCGATCAGCTGGGCGCAGGCGCCGCGGAAGTCGTCGGCGTTGCGATCGACGATCTCGAGGATCTCGGCGTCGTTGACCTGGCCGTGGACGCCGTCGGTGCAGAGCACGAAGGACTCGCCCGGGCGGACGGGCTCGACCCGCCAGCTCGCTTCCACCATGGGCTGGGCGCCGAGGGCGCGGCTCAGCACGTTGGCGGCGATGGCGTGGTCTTCGGTCAGGCGCTCGATGACGCCGTTGCGGATGCGGTAGATCCGACTGTCACCGACGTGGCAGAGGTTGGCGAAGCCGTCGGCGAAGTGCAGGGCGGCGACGGTGGTCCCCATGCCGCGCTGGCTCGGGTTGGCGGCGGCGCTC
Organism: uncultured delta proteobacterium; assembly: GCA_963761995.1. Taxonomy (GTDB): domain Bacteria; phylum Desulfobacterota; class Binatia; order UTPRO1; family UTPRO1; genus UTPRO1. The sequence goes on from CAVXIU010000006.1 coordinate 434,203, forward strand.
CGGAAGATCAGATCGTTGGCGCACTCGACCGCGATCACCAGCCGGCGTGCGCCGACGCAGGGCTTGCCCTCGGCGTCGCGAAACGGGGTCAGGTCGTCGTCGGCGAGCAGCTCCTGGAGCTTGCTGGTGATGGCGTCCGCCGCCGTCCGGCTGGCGACCTCGCCCGCGGCGTGGCCGCCCATGCCGTCGGCCACGAGAAAGAGGTCGAGCTCGGGGGCGTAGGCGTACGCGTCCTCGTTCAGCTCGCGGCGAAGTCCGCGATCGGACAGCACGTCCCCGACGACTTGCATCAGTTCCACTGTCCCACACTGAAGCAGGTCCGTGCAACGTGGGTTCGGGGGGACGACGCGCTGCGCCGGAAGCTCAGTCACGGCTCTGCGGCCCCACCCTATAGCGGAGCGGCTCGAGGTTCTGCCGGCCGGGCAGGATGCGGCCGCTTCCGGCGAGCGTGATCTCCTCGCGCGCGACCCGGAAGGTGTCGCCGCCGTCGGTCAGCACCCAGGTGCCGTTGGTGCTGCGATCCACGAGCAGGAACTTGTCGCCGCGCAGCACCACCTCGAAATGGCGGCGCGAGACCACGGTCTCCTCGATGCTGATGTCGTTGTCGGGGTCGCGACCGACCGTCAGCTTCGGGCGCGAGGGCCCGAGCGCAAAGGTCTCGCTGCCGTACGTCAACTCGAGCGCGGCGGTGTAGCCGCGGGGGCGGACGTTGGTGCTGACCGTCGCGCCCTCCTGCTTCCAGAGATACTGGTAGACCAGCACCCAGTCGGGGCGGCCGCGGAGCGCGAGCTGGTCGATCACCCGCACGGGGTCGCGCATCGGCGCCGGCAGTCCCTCGTAGGTCTCGCCCGCCATGAAGACCTCGTCGGCGCCGGCGAGCGAGGTGAGGCGCGCGGCGACGTTGACGACGTCCCCGTAGATGTCGCCGGCGTCGAGCACCGCGGTCCCGGTGGCAATGCCGACCCGCACGCGGACGCCCTCGGCGTGGACCTCGCTTCCCGGCGCCTCGAGGGCCACCTGCATCGCGTGGGCGGCGTGCACCGCCGGCTCGGCGGCGTCGAAGACGGCGAGGATGGCGTCCCCCACCCGCTTGATGACGCGGCCGCCGAAACGTTGGACCTCCGTCTCGAGGATGGTGAGACAGGCGGAGACCAGCTTGTAGGCCGTCTCGTCGCCCCGCACCGCGCACAAGAGCGTGCTGCCGCTGATGTCGGCGAAGATGACGGTGATCGGCGCGTCCGCCATGGGCCATTCGCCCTAGCACGGGCCCTCGCGATTTGACAGGCGCGGCGGAGGTTCTGCATAGTGCCGCGCCGCCTCATGGACGCCTCGACGTTCAGCACCCCGATCGTGCAGAGCGCGCTCTGGCTGGTCCTCGCGGCAGCGGCGCTCGTCGTCTGGTTGCTGTTGCGCGAGCGTCCGACGCCGCGTCGCTACGGGGGCGCGCTCGCCTGCGTGGTGGTCGCACTGCTGGTCGAGGCCCTGATGCCGTGGCTGCCCGGACGCGCGGCCGGGGTCGCGTTCGTGCTCTCGATCGCGGCGCTTTCGTTCGCGGTGGTGCGCGGCCTGGCGGTGACCATCGACCTCGCGGTGCGGCGCCGCCGGGCGCACGTCTCCACCATCTTCCGCGATCTCGCGACCGTGCTGGTCTACAGCGTGGTCGTCCTCGCCGTCCTGCACTCGCTGAGCGTCGACGTCACGGCGCTGCTCACCACCTCGGCGATCGTCACCGCCGTCATCGGCCTCGCCCTCCAGGAGACCCTCGGCAACGTCTTCAGCGGCCTCTCGCTGCAGCTCCAGAAGCCCTTCGAGCCGGGCGACTGGATCCGCTTCGGCACCTTTCTCGGGCGGGTCCAGGGGATCGGCTGGCGCTCGACCACGCTCGTCACCCGCAACCTCGAGGCGCTCGAGGTCCCGAACGGCGTCCTCGCCCGCGAGGTGCTGATCAACCACCGCGGTACGGCCATGGGCGACGAGCTCTTCGTCGGGGCGTCGTACGCGACCCCGCCGAACGTCGTGAAAGGGGTCATCCTGACCGTTCTCCACGAGGTGCCGGACATCGTCGCCATGCCGCCGCCGGTGGTCGAGGTCAACGACTACGGCGACTTCGCGATCAAGTACCGGATGCGCTTCTGGATGGTCGACTACGGTCGCCAGGAGCGCGTCCGCGACGCCATCATGACCAGCCTCTGGTATGCCTTTCGCCGCCACGAGATCGAGATCCCGTTCCCGATCCGCGAGGTCCACGTCCGCGGGAGCGGGGGCGCGATCGACCAGGAGCGGCTGGCGAAGCAGCGCCTGCACGCGCTCCGGCAAGTCGACTTCCTCGCCGACCTCGACGAGCCCGACCTCGATCTCCTGCTCGAGCACTTCCAGGAGGCGATGTTCGGGGTGGGGGAGATCATCTGCCGCGAGGGGGACACCGGCGACGCCTTCTTCGTGCTGCGGAGCGGCGCCGTCGAGGTGGTCGCGCGCGGGGCGGCCGGGCAGGAGACCCACGTCGCCGATCTCACGGCGCCCGCGTTCTTCGGCGAGATCGCGCTCCTCACCGGCGACCCCCGTACCGCCACGGTGCGTGCCAAGGGTGATGCCGACGTCCTGGTGCTCGAGCGCGCGGGCTTCGAGCGGCTCTTCTCGAGTCATCCGAGCGTCGCCACCGCGATCAGCCGCGTGCTGGCCGCGCGCCAGAGCGAGCTCCGCGAGCGGCGCGAGCAATCGGTCGTCGCCGAGAGTCCCGACAGCCGGGCGCGGCGGCTGCTCGCGAGGATGCAGGCGATCTTCCGCTTCTGACGCGCGACTCGCGCGCGAGTGCGCGACGCGACGGGCGCGCGCCTCGCGAAGCCTCGACGGACCGCCAGCGCAGTCGGCAGGCTCTTTGCTTTGTCGGCCGCGATGGCGGGGTCGACGTCGATCGCCTCCATCGCCGCGGGGGTGGCGATGGTCGGGCTCCTGAGCATCGGAACGTGCGCCAACGCGGACGAGCTCAGCGGGCAGGCGTTTCTCTGTGCGCGTGCGCGTCCCGCACGCGCGCCACGCGGGCTGCCGCCCCTGCCGGCCTTCCACCCGCGGCGCGCGCTGCCGGTCGTCGACCGTTACAGCCAGCCGAGCGCGGGCGACCGCCACACGTTGGACGTGATCCGGATCGAGGCGTTCTGCCGGCCGCTCCGGCTCGAGGGCGGCGCGGCGTCCGAGTCCGCTCACGGCTTCGCGATGTACCGCGCGCGCCGCACGCCGCGGCGTCCCATGCCGGCCGCAGCCGGACCGGTCGTCGAGTCGCTCGCGAGCGTGCTCGAACAGCTGCGCCTCCGGGTCGGGACGACCGCGGGGCTCGCGGCCCCGACGCTCTCGGCCGACGTCGGGGTCGTCGTCGCGCCGGAGCCCGACCACCTGGCCTGCCATGACGTCCGCTCCGAGCGCACCTCGGCTGCGCGCCGGCGACCGCCGCGGCGCATCGTCGCGCGGAGCGGTGCCGCGGACCGCGTCGTCGAGGTCCGCGCCCCGCGGCGGCTCTGCGTCCCCGCGAGCCTGCGGGGCGAGGATCCCGGCGCCGTCAAGCACGGCGTCGACGTCCTCTGCTACGAGGCCCGCGTCGCCCGCGCTCCGGGCGAGCCTCGGACCGAGCTGGTGGCGACCCGGAACGGCTTCGGTCACGAGGTGCTGCAGGTCGGCGCGCCGCGCTGGCTCTGCGTCGCCGCGACCGTGGGCCTAGCGCTGCCGGGCTCGTGAGGCTCAGGCGGCCGCGAGCGTCGAGGCCACGTGGGCCGCGCCGTGGAGGCCGGCGTCTGGGTCGCGGATGATCCAGACCGGGATCTCGCTCACCAGCCGCTCGTAACGGCCCTTGGCCTTGAACGCCTGCACGAAGCCGCCGGCCGTGAAGGTGGCGAGCAGCTTGTTGACGATGCCGCCGCCGACGTAGACGCCGCCGGTCGCCATCACGGTGAGGGCGAGGTTGCCCGCCTGCGCGCCGTAGAGGGCGACGAAGCGCTCGACGGCGGCGAGCGCGGTCGTGCAGGCGCCGCTCATGGCGAGCTCGCCGATCACCGCGGGCGGGTCCTCGGAGGCGAGACGGCGCCGGGTCTCGTCGGCGACCGGCAGGTGGCAGTGCTCGTCCAGGAAGGCGAAGATGTTGGCGAGGCCGTGACCCGAGACGCAGCGCTCGTACGACACGTGGCCGTCGTACTTGCGCTCGAGCCAGCGCAGGAGATCGTGCTCGATCTCGTCGTGGGGGGCGAAGTCGACGTGGCCGCCCTCGGTCGCGACCGGCACGTGACGGGTGCCGTCCCAGAACAGCAACGCCTGCCCGAGGCCGGTTCCCGCGGCGATCACCGCCCGGTTGCCGGCGCGTGCGACGCCTGGGTTCAAGGCGAGGAGCTTCTCGGCCGGGAGGATGAGCGCGCCGTAGGCGGTCGCCTCGAGGTCGTTCAGGAGGCGCACGTGGGGCGTCCCGAGCCGCTGGCGCAGCGACGCGGCGCGGATGTGCCACGGCAGATTGGTGGTGACGACGGCGTCGTCGACGACCGGGCCCGCGATGCCGAACGCCGCCGCGTCGATCGTCGGCGCGGGATCGCCGAGGAAGCGGGCGATCACCTCCTCGAGCCCGCCGTGCTCGCGGCTCGGGAAGGTCGCCGCGCGGAGCGGCGTCAGCGCCGGCCGGCCCGCGGCGCCAGGGCTCGCGCTCGCGACCTCGTAGAGCGCGAGCCGCGAGTTGGTGCCGCCGATGTCACCCGCGAGAACGGTCGCCGTCATGGCCGCCCGACCATTCGGTGTGGAAGGTGCCCTCGCGATCGAGGCGCTGGTAGGTGTGGGCGCCGAAGAAGTCGCGCTGGCCCTGGATGAGGTTGGCCGGGACGCGGGCGCGGCGGAAGCTGTCGAAGTAGGCGAGCGACGCCGACATCGCCGGGAGCCCGATCCCGAGCTTGGTGCCGAGCTGGATCGTCTTCCGCCACGACTCGACGCGCGTCTTCACCGCCTTCGCGAAGTCGCGGTCGAGGAGGAGATTGGCGAGCGCCGGGTCGCGTCCGAAGGCCTGACGGATTTTGTCGAGGAAGACGGCGCGGATGATGCAGCCGCCCTTCCAGATGCGCGCCATCTCGTCGAGCTTGACGCCGTAGCCGAAGGACTTCGACGCCTCCGCGAGCAGCGCGAAGCCCTGCGCGTACGAGCAGATCTTGGACGCGTAGAGCGCCGCCCGGATCTGCTCGACCGCGGCCTTCTTGCCGGTCTTGATCGGCTTCGGCGCCGGCGGGTAGATCTTGGCGGCGACCAGCCGCACGTCGCGCTGCGACGACATGATGCGGGCGTCGACGGCGGCGGTGATGGTGGGGATGGCGACCCCGAGGTCGAGCGCGGCCTGGGTGGTCCACTTGCCGGTGCCCTTCTGGCCGGCGGCGTCGACGATCTTGTCGATGAGCGGCTTCCGGCCGCCCTTGTCGTCGGAGAAGTTCACGATCTTGGCCGTGATCTCGATCAGGAACGATTGCAGATCGCCCGCGTTCCAGTCGGCGAAGACGTCCGCGATCTCGGCCGTCCCCAGACCGAGGCCGTGGCGCATGAGATCGTAGGCCTCCGCGATCAGCTGCATGTCGCCGTACTCGATGCCGTTGTGCACCATCTTCACGAAGTGCCCGGCGCTCTTCTTGCCGACGTAGGTGACGCACGGGCCCGAGTCGGCCTTGGCGGCGATCTTGGTGAGGACGGGCTCGAGGTGGCGATAGGTCGCGTCGTCGCCGCCCGGCATGATGCTCGGTCCCCACAGCGCCCCTTCCTCGCCGCCGCTCACCCCCATGCCGAAGAACTTGACGCCGGTCGGGTCGAGCGCGGCGACCCGGCGATCGGTGTCGGTGTAGTGCGAGTTGCCGCCGTCGACCACGATGTCGCCGGCCTCGAGGTGGGGCCGGAGCTCGTCGATGACGGCGTCGACGGGGCCGCCCGCCTTCACCATGGTGATGATGCGGCGGGGGCGCGCGAGCGCGGCCACGAAGTCGGCCGGGGTCTTGGCGCCGACGAACTGCTTGCCCTTGGCGCGCCCGTTCAGGAGCGCCTCGGTCTTCTCGTAGCTGCGGTTGTAGACCGCGATGGGGAAGCCGTTGCGCTCGATGTTGAGGGCGAGGTTCTCGCCCATGACGGCGAGCCCGATCAATCCGATCTGCTGTGGCATTGCGTTCCTTTCGTCGCGTCTACCGCAGGGAGCCCGCGGCCGCTTGGTCGAGGTACCAGATGAGCTCGCCCGGCGAGGGCCGGACGCCGAGAATCGGGTAGGGTGGAGGGTGCTCGTCGCGCCCGGCGGCGGCCAGGCACTCGGCCACCCGCTCCCGCTTGCCGGCACCGGCGATCAGGACCCACACCCGCTCGGCGGCGTTCAGGATCGGGTACGTGAGCGTCATGCGCCGGGTCCCGAGCTGCGGCACGTCGTTCATCACCGCCCACCTGGTGCGCTCGGCGAGGGCACGCGTGCCCGGAAAGAGCGAGGCGGTGTGGCCGTCGTCGCCCATGCCGAGCAGGACCAGGTCGAGCACCGGCACGCCGTCGCGGCGCTTGCCGATCCGCTCCCCGAGCAGACGCGCGTAGCCGTCGGCGTCGTCGCGCTCGGCCGCCATGCGATGGGCGGTGACGGGAACGTGGTCGAGGAGCGCGCGCCGAGCCATGCCGTAGTTCGAGTCCGCGTGGTCGGGTGGGACGGCGCGCTCGTCCCCGAAGAAGAGCTCCAGCGACTGCCAGGCTACGCGGTCGCGGAGCGACGGCGCGGCGAGCAGCTCGTAGAGCCGCTTCGGCGTCGACCCGCCCGCCAGCGCGACCGTGAAGGGCGCCGCGGGGCGCTCGGTCAGGCCGGTGAACGCCGCGGCGATGACGGACGCCAGCGTCTCGACATTCCCCAGCACTTGGGTTGGGATTCGCGCCACCATGGTTCGGTGAGCTATGCCGAGTTTCGGCGGCGGTCTCAAGGCGACGCGATCCGCCGGACTCTCGATTTCCGCCGGACGAAGGCGCTAACGCTCGCTCCAGTGTGGCACGCACGGAACGACGCGCTACGGAGCCGACTCGCCAAGGACAATGCCGGATGCCTCCCCCGCCCGACGACCTGATCAATGCCGCCAAGACGGTGGTTGGCTGTGGCGACTCGACCTAGGGCTGGGAGATCGCACCCATCGATCACGCGGTGCTCTTGGACGAAAAGGCTTGCTCGGTCGAATTGCCGCCCAGTACGAGGAGTTGAACGACTAGGCGACAAAGCGCGCGAGCGCATCAAGTACCTGGTCGATGGAGAAGCGAGAGGACGCCAAGAAAGGTGCTGCAACGAAGCGACGACGGGCGCACTTCGAAGCGCAAGCATCGAGGTATCCGAATCCTCGGAGGTACGGAGCTCGATGCTGCACTCGTTGCCGAATCCACAGAACGCCGGTAAACACGGAAAAAACCAACCACCATGGAGCGCTAGCGTGCCATCTTCGAAAAGACCGAGCGTTTTTATCAGCTATTCGTGGTCCGATGAAAATGCCGTCCGGCGCCTGGTCGCGGATCTCGAAGCCACTGGTGTGCGGGTGCTTTGGGACAAGGGCGGCGATCTTCGTGTCGGCGATCACTTCCCTGAATGGATCAACACCGCGCTTGCCGAAAGCACGCACGTTTGTCTGTGGCTCACCCCAAACTACCTGAAGTCGTTCTGGTGCGGGAGTGAATATCAAGCGAAACTTCAGCACGAGGCAGAAACTGGAAGACGATTTGTCTTGCCTCTTTTGGCCGCCGGCGACGAGCGCGATATCCCGATGCTTCTGAAGGCTCGTGCGTATGCGGACTTCCGAGAGGACTACGAGCGTGGCTTGGCGTCCTTGTTTCAAAGTCTTGAGCTTCCCGCTTCCACGATCGGGCTCCCCTCGAATTGGGGCTTACACCAAGGGGATCCTGGACGATCTCGCAGGACAAGCGATCCACTTGCCGCTGAATGGATCCATTCCGTTCGTGATGGCGCTGAAGCGCCTACCTCGCTCGGGGAAGGCATTGAGGCTGCGATCCTTGCGACCGTCGGTGCCGATTCGCTCAGTTTATGACCACGTGCTTTCAATAGCGCATACGGCGGACCACCTGTTTCCGGTCGTACATCATGGCATTCCAGCCCATGAGGCAAATGAGCTCGCGCGGCTCATCGCATTTCACGAAATTGGCGAAGTGCTGCTCGGTGACATTCCCGCGTACACAAATCTCACTGACACCAAGCGGTCGCGTGCACGTATCATGGCAGAACGGAGGCTCAGGACAGTACAGGCTGAGCAACGCGAGCGGATCACCAATGAGTTCGTGTCGATGTTCTTGGAGGACAAAGAGAGGCAGAGCCTTCGGGCGGTTACGGATCGACTCTCCAACCCCGCCGATCCCATCAAGCGATTCTTTGAAGTGCTGGACAAGATCGACCCTATCATCTCGGTCTGGAGGTATCTGCATCATTTGCGAGGGAGATTGAATGACAAGTGCCACGAATTTCTCGAGAGGCTAAAGGATTTCTTCGACAATCCGCACGTCAAAGAGATCACTGTGGCTTACAGAGAGGACACGCGCTTTCGTGAGCTTGTGTCGGTGCTGCAGAACCGTGAGATGGCCGAGAAGTATTATCGTGCGAGGGGCCAGATAAAGGAGACGGGCCGTTTCGGTTTCGATACCGAGACCATCCTCAAGATTATAGAAGGACGCAGCATCATTTTTGCCGAGTCGGGAGCGCCCAAAGAGCATCGAGGAAGGGCTCGGGCCATCGCTCGTAGAGGCAGGAGGAAATGAAGGTTCGACCTCGCAGCGCCAGAGGGCAATCCGGCGCTGATCTTGCCGCTGTCGGCTGGAGGGCGAGCGGCTGGGGCGCCTTCAGGCGGGGTGAATGCAGCGGCGCAGGCGCTGGCTGTCCGTCTTGCCAGGGATGGCAACGCGCGGCACCACCGCGACGCCATAGGTGCCGGCGCGCGCCAGTAGCAGCTCGGAGGCGCGCTCGGCGAGCGCGGCGATGGTGAGCGAGGGGTTCACGCACAGCGAGGTCGGGACCGCGGAGCCGTCGGTCACGAAGATGCCCGGATGGCCGCGCAGCTCGTGGCGGTCGTCGCACGCCGACGTCGCGGCGTCGTCCCCGATGCGGCAGCTGCTGAGCGGATGTGCGCTGTAGACGTTGCCGCCCGCCACCCAGCGGTGGTGGCTGGCGAGGCCGTCGCGCTCGACGATGGCCTTGGTCTCGGCGTCGGAGGCGTCGAAGCCGATGCGCGTCTCGGGCGCGAGCGGGTAGGTGAGCTGACCGAGCCCGGCCGACGGTCCGAGGCGGATGAAGTTGCCGGTCACGGGCGGCGGGCCGAACGTCCCTTCGTTGGCGTCCTCCGTCATCGCGAGGATCGTGAGCCACGACCGCCAGCGATCGGTCAAATCGCGCTTGTCGAGCCCGAACCACGCCGGCGGTGCCGCGGTCGCGTCCTCGCTCAAGAGGCTCGTGATCGGCGGGAAGTAGATCTGCTGCAGCGAGTAGCGCTGGAACTCGGGACGGCTCGGGTCGAGCGGATCGAAGGTCATGCTGCCGATCGGCCGGCCGATCGCGTAGCCCTCGTAGGCGACGCCGGGCGACCGTTCGAGGCCGAGCACGCTCCGGACCTTGCTCTCGTCGACGACCGCGAGCGTCACCCGGTCGCCGTTCGGCGAGAAGTTCCGGCCGACCGCCGCCGGCATCGCGCCGAGGGTCGCCGCCGAGCGCTGCAGGATGACCGGGGTGCCCATGGTGCCGGCGGCGAGGACGACGATCTTGGCCTCGATCGATCCCGTGCCGACGATCGGTGCCGTAGTTGGCCGCGTCGAGCTGCAGGTAGTTGATGGTGTAGCGGTAGCCGGCCGTCGTCGCCGGACCGATCGACTGCACCTCGTGCAGCGGCCGGATCTCGGCCCCGCACGCCTCGGCGGCCGGCAGGTAGTTGAGGAGCATCGAGCGCTTGGCGTCGAAAACGCAGCCGTTCAGCATCCAGTTGCAGTTGGTGCACGTCTTCAGATCGACGGCGACCGGAACGGGATTGCAGGTGTAGCCGGCGTGGGCGCAGGCCGCGCCGAAGACGCCGCCCGCGTAGGGCACCTGGCTCCAGCTCTGCTGCTTCACCGGAAGGGCGCGCTCGACCCGCTTGTAGTAACGATCGAGGACCTCGCGCGTGATCGCCGCCGGCCAGAGCCGCGCTGCCAGCGTGCCGGCGCGCTCGAAGACGAAGCTCGGGGCGCGGAGCGACGCCGCGAAGTAGACGACGCTGCCGCCGCCCACGCAATTGGCGGTGACGACGTCGCAGCCCGTGCCGCGCACCAGGTCGACGATGCGCGTGTAGGTGTCGAGCCTGAGACTCTGCGTGAACGAGGCCGACGAGAGCCGCGGTCCGCGCTCGAGCATGACCACCCGGGCGCCGCCGGCGGCGAGATAGTAGCCGGGGATCGAGCCGCCGAAGCCGGTGCCGATGACGAGGACGTCGCAGGTCTCGGCCATCAGCGCGGGCTCCCCCGCTTGGAGCGCGGGCTCTTGGGTGCGACCGTGCGCCGGTAGGACGCGACCGCGAAACGCCAGCGCCCGTCCGCGTTGGGGGCCGGAAAGCCGATGGCGGCGAGCCCGGGATGGCCGGCGGCGAGCGCGGCCGCGGTGTCGAGGTGTCCGGCGGTGTGGTAGGCGAGGAACACGAGCGCCGCGACCGCGAACCACAGGACCTGGTCCGGATCGGTGCCGTCGAGCAGCTGGACGAGGAGCGCGCTCCGAGCGGCGAAGTCGAGCGCCACGAGCGGCGGCACGGTCGGGTCGAGCAGGATGCCGTTCGTGGCCGCGAACACGACGGCGCGCGCGTTCAGCCCCGCGGCGATGACCGGCAGCAACGGCCCGACGGTGGCGGGCGGGAAGTTCAGGAGGTCGACGGCGCCGGCCTGCACCGCGCCGGGGCCGCTCGCCGCACCCGCGATCGCGCGGTCCAGGGGCGTGCGCTTCTCGCCCGGGATGAGCGTGTCGGCGAACGCCTCCAGCGTCGGCACGATGATGGGATCGCCGGGTAGGATCTGCGCCTCGACGGCCGGCGGCGAGAGACGCCACGGCCGCGCCTGCCAGGCGAGGAACGCGCCGGTCGCGAGCGTCAACAGCCGTCGGCGGGAGAGCTCGAGCGGCGTCACGGGGTCGGAGTCGGCGTGGGCGTCGCCGGCGCGGCCATCGGGTCGAGGATCGCGGGAATGCAGAGCTCCTGCGTCTTCACCACCCGCGTGCTCATGGTGCCAAACTGGTTGTTGGTGAAGATGGTGCCGGCCGGCGGCACCAAGCGCGGCGTGCCCCGGCGTACCCGGGCCTGGTGACAGAGCAGCAGCGCGGCCTCGTCCTGCATGCCCTCGCCGTTCTTGTCGGCGGGGACGCAGAGCCGCACCGGCTTCCGGAGATCCAACGTGAGCGTGCCGAACTGGTCGTCGACCTTGACCTCGTCGACGCGACCCTTGGCGCGCGCGACCTTGTAGCACTTGAAGTGATCGGCGGCGGGCGCCGTCGGCGCCGGCGGCGTCGAGTCGTGGCTCTTGGCGCTCGGGACCAGCAACGCGGTCGGCTTCACGACGTCGAGGACGAAGGTCCCGAACCGGTGCGCCACCGTGACCCCGTTCCGGCGCGCGAACGCCGGCGAGCGCTGGCGGATCTTGTAGGCGACCAGGTGGTCCGGGTCGCTCGGGGCGCTCGGGTCGTCGTCGTTCACGTCGGCGGGGTTGCAGAGCACCGCCGGTTGCGCGACGTCGACGACGCCGGGGCCGAAGCGGTCGTCGAGCTGCACCCCGGGGCGCGCGACGTAGCTCGGTCGTTTCAGCTTGTAGCACTGGAACTGGTTCAGCAGCCGCTCGTCGAGACACGTCGGATCGTTGAAGCCGAGCACGAAGCTCGCGCCGCCACCGCCGCCCGGTCCGGCGCCGTAGCTGCCGATGACCGCCGCCAGCTCGGGATCGAGGGGCGCCAGCAGGGCGGCGACCTGCCCGGCGTCGGCGGGGAGACCGGCGACCGTGAAATCGCGGACGATGGCGCCGCCGGTGCCCGCCACCCGGTCGAACCAGTAGCTGCCGTCCCAGCCGATCAGGGGCCCGGTGCCGGGCACCAGCTGGATGCGCCAGTGGTCCTGCTGCCAGTAGCGGCACTTCTGGACCGCAAGCGCGAAGCGCGCCGGCTCGGCGGCGAGGAAGCGGACGGCGCCGCCGTTGCTGGCGGTGATGTCGCGCTTCTCGAACTCGACGCAGAGCGGATCGTCCGGGACGTCGAGCGGGGGCGCCTCGTGCTCCTCGTAGTGATGGACGACGCACTGATGGCGGAACGGCGGGTCGACGAAGGGTGTGACCTGTGCCACCGCCACGGCGCCGGCAGCGAGCCCGAGCACGGCCACGAGCAGGGGTTTGATCGTCACGGGCATCTCCTTCCGGCGCGGGTCGTCGGTCGCCGGCGACCGGGCTGAGCGGTGCCGCGGCCGTGCGGGAAGAGTCTCCACGCCCGCGCGGGCGCGGTCAACGGAAAAAGGAGTGAGCCGCGCCCAGACTTCGCGGGTGTCGGCCGGCGGCGGTAGGGGAGGCGGCGCCTCACGGTCTCGAGACCGGCGCTAGGCGCTCCGCCCGTCGACCTGCTTCCGCTCGAGCGTGGTGAGATCGGTGCCCTCGCGGCAGCGCACGTTCACCGCCGCCGTCGCTTTTCCGACTTGTCGCTACCGAAGCCGAGCGGTGCCGAATGACGCGCGTCCACACGCAGTGTAGCGACTCGGGCGAATCGAGTGCCACCGCTGGGTGGCAATGACGCGATCGATACCGTAGCGTCACCAAATGCGATGGCAGCTCCGGGACGTCTCGGCGGCGTGCTTCTTCGTCGCGTTCCTTGTCGTGATGGTTGCGGTTCCGTCGTGGCAACTGCACGTGCCGTTCGACACGCGGGAAATCGGGCGTTTCGGCTGGCAGATGTACGCCCGCGATCACGTGCAACCGAGCTTCGAAGCCTACTGGCCGGACGGGCGAACGGCGGCCGTATCTTCCCGCTACCGCTTCCGAACGTGGTGGGGTGACTTCGGCTACCGCGAGATGCTGGTGCGAGATCTCTGCGCGGAGAGCGCGGGCGCGGTGCGTGTGATCGCTACCAAGGACTACATGCCCGGTTTTCGGGAGGAGTTCGTCTGTCCGTGAGCGAGGGCCCGCGCCTTCCGGGCTTGCTCGCGTTCGTCCGAGATCGAATACCGGTCGACACGGTGCATCCAGTTCGATTCACCGTCGGGCTGCTGAGCTTCGTGAACGCGTTCGAGATGCTGCTCTGGCTCCAGCTGAGAGCTCGCACTCCGGACCTGCCGGCCGTGCCGTACCCCGGCATGGCATGGCTCTCTGCCCCTCCGCCGGCCCTCGCCATCCCACTCTTCGTCGTGTGGGGCGCTGCGGCGATGCTCTTCGCCTTGGATAGGTTCGGTAAGGTGACCGGCGTCCTCACCGTCCTGGCGATGGGCTACATTCTCGCTTGCGATCAGGCGCTCACGACCAACCACGGCTACCTGCTGGCCCTCCAGGTCGCTCTGCTCGCGATCGCCGCCTGGACGCGTGACGGCGACACCGTCGCACGGTGGCCCCTCGTGCTCGTGATGTGCCTGGTGTCGATCGTCTATTGGTTCGCCGCGATCTCCAAGCTCAACGACGACTTCCTTTCCGGCGCCGTGATTCGCGTCGTGCTCGGAAAGGGGTCGCTTCTCCCCGTCCCGGCGGCGCTGACCGCGCCGGAATCGCTACGCGTGATGGCCGTCCTCGTCATCGCGTCCGAGCTCGGTCTCGGTGTCGGGTTGTGGGTCCGGCGGACTCGACTCGCGGCGGCGGCCGTCGGGGCGGCGATGCATGGCCTCACGGTCGTGGTCTTTCCCTTCAGCTTGGTGAACGTGCTCTCGTTCGTGCAAATCGGCGGCGCAATGCTCGCGACGTACCCGCTGTTCTTCGCCGTCGCACGCATGGAGGTCCCCCGCCAGGGTCGCGAGCGACCTCCAAACGCAAACGTGTAGTCGCCGCCGCCCCGTTTAGTCGAGGCGGCGGCTGGCACGTGAGCTACTCGACCCGGATGGTCGCCTTCTTGATCTCGAGCTTCTCTTTGGTCTTGCCGCTCTCGGAGCCCGCGCCCTCGAGCGCCTTCAGGGTGTCCATGCCCTTGACGGTCTCGCCGAACACCGTGTGCTTGCCGTCGAGAAAGCCGGTCGGGACGAAGGTCAGGAAGAACTGACTGCCGTCCGTGCCGGGTCCCGCGTTCGCCATCGATAGGATGCCGGGCTTGTCGTGCTTCGCGCCCCCGGTGAACTCGCCGGCGTACTGGTAGCCGGGGCCGCCGGTGCCGTTGCCGGCCGGATCGCCGCCCTGGGCCATGAAGCCCGGGATCACGCGGTGGAAGCTCAGGCCGTCGTAGAAGCCGAGGTTGGTCAGGTAGATCGTGCTGGTGACGTGCATCGGGGCCGTGTCGGCCAGCAGCCGGACCTCGATCGGCCCCTTGGTGGTGTCGAGGACCCAGAAATACTTCTTGCCCGCCGTGAAGCTCACCGGTGTCGGCTTCGACAGGCGCTGCTTCCAGCCCGCGTTCGATTTGTCGATTTTCAGGTCGGCGATCTGTTTGTCGATGGCGACGATCGCCGGGTCGGTACTGGCCATGGGTTTCTTCTCCTCTGCGGCGCTCGCCGGGACGGCGAGCGCGATCGTGGACATCAGGCATGCCGCGACGAGCGCGGGGGGGAGGGTACGGCGCATGGACATGTCTCCTTAGCGGGTTATTTGCCGTGCAGCGGGATCCGCATCCCGTAGAACGAGCGGTACACGAACACCAAGGACAGCGCGAAGAAGATCACTGCCAGCGTCGCGCTGGCACCCCGCGACATCGTGATCGCGAGCTCGACGGCCAGGAGACCGAAGAGGGTCGTGAACTTGATGACCGGGTTCATCGCGACCGACGAGGTGTCCTTGAACGGGTCGCCGACGGTGTCGCCGACGATCGAGGCCTCGTGGAGCGCGGTGCCCTTTTCCTTCAGCTCGACCTCGACCAGCTTCTTGGCGTTGTCCCAGGCGCCGCCGGCGTTGGCCATGAAGATCGCCTGGTAGAGGCCGAAGAGGGCGATCGAGATCAGGTAGCCGATGAAGAAGAATGGCTCGACGCAGGCGAAGGCGAGGGTCGAGAAGAAGATCGTCAGGAAGATGTTGAACATCCCCTTCTGCGCGTACTGCGTGCAGATCTCGACGACCTTCTTCGAGTCGGTGATCGAGGCCTTGGTGGAGCCCTCGAGCTTGATGTTCGCCTTGATGAACTCGACGGCCCGGTAGGCGCCGGTCGCGACCGCCTGCATCGACGCGCCGCTGAACCAGTAGATGACCGCGCCACCCATGACGAGCCCGAGCAGGAAGGGCGCGTGCATGAGCGAGAGTTTGTCGAGCTGCTGCGTCAGGCCGTGCGTCAGCACCATGATGATCGAGAAGATCAGCGTGGTGGAGCCGACGACGGCGGTGCCGATGAGCACCGGCTTGGCGGTCGCCTTGAAGGTGTTGCCGGCGCCGTCGTTCTCTTCGAGGAAGTGCTTGGCCTTCTCGAAGTTCGGGGTGAAGCCGAACTCCTGCTTGATCGCGCTCGAGATGTTGGGCTCGTTCTCGATCAGCGAGAGCTCGTAGACCGACTGGGCGTTGTCGGTCACCGGACCGTAGGAGTCGACGGCGATGGTCACCGGTCCCATGCCGAGGAAGCCGAAGGCGACGAGGCCGAAGGCGAAGACCGGCGCCGGGGTCAGCTCGCCGACCTTGATGAAGAGGGCGTCGAGGCCGAAAAGCGAGACCGCGTAGGCCATGCTCATCAGCGTCACGATCACCAATCCCATCCAGTAGGCGCTGAAATTGCCCGCCACCAGACCGGAGATGACGTTCAGCGACGCGCCGCCCTCGCGCGACGCGGTGACCACCTCGCGGACGTGCGCCGACTCGGTCGACGTGAAGACCTTGACCACCTCGGGGATGATGGCGCCGGCGAGCGTGCCGCACGTGATGATGGTGGAGAGCTTCCACCAGAGCGTGCCGTCCCCGAGGCCGGGGATCAGCAGGTACGAGACGGCGTAGGTCATGACGACCGACACGATCGAGGTGATCCACACCAGCATCGTGAGGGGGGCCTCGAAGTTCATCTTGTCGGCGGTGGCGTAGTTGCTCTTCGCCAAGGCGTCGTTGATCCAGTACGAGGCGGCGCTCGCGATCAGCATCATCAAACGCATGACGAAGATCCAGACCAGCAGTTGCACCTGCACGCCGACCCGGTCGGCGGGAACCGCCAGCAGGATGAAGGTGATGAGCGCGACGCCGGTCACGCCGTAGGTCTCGAAGCCGTCGGCCGAGGGGCCGACCGAGTCGCCGGCGTTGTCGCCGGTGCAGTCGGCGATCACGCCGGGGTTGCGGGCGTCGTCCTCCTTGATGTTGAAGACGATCTTCATGAGGTCGGAGCCGATGTCGGCGATCTTGGTGAAGATGCCGCCGGCGATGCGGAGCGCCGAGGCGCCGAGCGACTCGCCGATCGCGAAGCCGATGAAGCACGAGCCGGCGAAGTCGGCGGGGATGAAGAGCAGGATGACCAGCATCAGCACGAGCTCGGCACTGATCAGCAGCATGCCGATGCTCATGCCGGCCTGCAGCGGGATGGCGTAGGTGGGGAAAGGCTTGCCGCCGAGGCTCGCGAAGGCGGTGCGCGAGTTGGCGAAGGTGTTGACCCGGATGCCGAACCAGGCGACCCCGTAGCTGCCGCCGATGCCGACCAGGCTGGCGAGCAGGATCACGACGACCTTGATCGCGTCGAAGTGCATCAGGAAGCCGAAGTAGATCACCATGATCGCGCCGATGAAGAGCTCGAGGATCAGGATGAACTTGCCCTGGGTGATCAGGTAGGTCTTGCAGGTCTCGTAGATGAGCTCGGAGATCTCGAGCATCGAGCGGTGGACGGGCAGGTTCTTCAGCGTGTTGAACTGCATGAAGCTGAAGACCAAGCCGAAGCCGCAGATGACGATGCCCATCACGAGCAAGAGGGTCCAGCCGTCGACCCCGAGGAACCGTTCGGACGCGAGGTCCGGCAGGATCAGCTCGGCCTCGCTGGCACCGGCGAGGCCGGAGGCTGCGAGGACGAACGAGACCATTGCCAACGACAATGCCGAGAAACGTGACCCAATCATTCGGGTGCCTCCTTCAAAAACTCGAGGCGGAAGGGATGAACGGGCCCCACCGGCCTCTAAGGTTTCGAGTGGTTGGCCGCCCGGACGAGAGGGCCGCGACTTGGTGCCGTCTGCCTCTCGCGAGCGCTTCTGCGCACTCCCCACTGACCCCCGGCCTTCCATGTGCGGCCGGTACGAAAACCGGCGTTGTCTAGCATTCCCGGAAGGGAATTGCGAGACCGAGAGGGGATGGAGGAGACCGTCGAGCTGCGGATCATCGGCCGGGCTCGCACCCCGTGGACCCTGCGGGAGGACGCCCCGCACCAGCCCGGCGCCGCGGCCGACGCCAAGGGCGTGCTCGAGATCGCGCCGGCCTACCGCGAGGCCCTCGCCGACCTCGCGAGCTTCGGCCGGATCTGGCTGGTCTTTCTCTTTCACCGCAGCGGCGGCTGGGGCTCCAAGGTGCGGCCGCCGCGCGGCGGTCCGAAGCGCGGCCTGTTCGCGACCCGGGCCCCCGATCGGCCGTCGCCGATCGGTCTCAGCAGCGTCATGCTCGAGTCGATCGACGTCGCGGCCGGCGAGGTCCACGTCACGGGCATCGACCTGCTCGACGATACCCCGCTGCTCGACCTCAAGCCCTATATGCCTCGATTCGACGCCTGGCCCGACGCCGGTCACGGCTGGCTCGAGCCGTATCTCGAAGCGGGGATCGAGCCGCGCCTGAAGCGTCCGAAGCGGACCGGACACGAGCGCTGACCAGGATCAGGAGGAGAGCGATGCAGATCGGCATGATCGGAATGGGCCGGATGGGCGCCAACATGGCGCGGCGCTTGATGCGGAGCGGGCACGACTGCGTCGTGTACGACGTGACCCCGGCCGCGGTCGCGGCCATGGAGCAGGAGGGTGCGATCCCGGCGCGCTCGCTCGACGAGCTCGTCGCCAAGCTCGCCGCGCCGCGGGCCGTCTGGCTGATGGTGCCGGCGGCCGTCGTCGACGCGACCCTCGGCGACCTCGTGCCGCGCCTCGCGGCCGACGACGTCGTGATCGACGGCGGCAACTCGTTCTATCGCGACGACGTCGAGCGGGCGAAGCGCCTCCGGGAGCGCGGCATCCACTACGTCGATTGTGGTACGAGCGGCGGCGTCTGGGGACTCGAGCGCGGGTACTGCCTGATGATCGGCGGCGACCGCGAGGCGGTCGGCCGACTCGATCCGATCTTCGCCGCGCTGGCGCCGGGAACCGGGGATCTCGCCCGCACCAGCGGGCGCGAGGACCGCGGCGGCACGGCGGAGCAGGGCTATCTGCACTGCGGCCCGAGCGGGGCCGGCCACTTCGTGAAGATGATTCACAACGGCATCGAGTACGGCCTGATGGCCGCCTACGCCGAGGGCCTGAGCATCCTCCGCCACGCCGACATCGGCACCAAGAGCCGCGCCGCCGACGCCGAGACCACGCCGCTCCGCGATCCGCAGTACTACCAGTACCAGTTCGACCTCGCCGACATCGCCGAGGTGTGGCGGCGTGGCAGCGTCGTGGCCTCGTGGCTCCTCGATCTCACGGCAACCGCGCTCACCCGCGATCCCGCGCTCGAGGGCTTCTCGGGGCACGTGTCGGATTCCGGCGAGGGACGCTGGACGCTCGATGCGGCGATCGACGAGGCGGTGCCGGCGCACGTGCTCGCGGCGGCGCTGCTCGAGCGCTTCGCCTCGCGCGGCGAGGCGGAATTCCAGGACCGCGTGCTCTCGGCGATGCGGTACCAATTCGGCGGCCACCACGAGAAGGCCAAGGGGTGAGCTGAGCTTCCGTCAGGACCGCAAATTGGTAGAGAGGGCCGGTGCAACCCGCCCGCGCAACGGAGCCGCTCGCCGACCCAGCGCCGCGCTCCACCGCGACGGCGCCACGGGCGGTGCGCAACCAGACCATCGACTGGCTCCGCGGGGTGGTGATGGTGGTGATGGCGCTCGACCACACGCGCATCTTCATCGGCACCGGCGTCGACCTCGCGACCGCCGCGCCGGCGCTCTTCTTCACGCGCTGGATCACTCATTTCTGCGCGCCGGTCTTCGTGCTGCTGGCGGGGACCGCCGCCTACCTGCACGGGCGGCGTCTCCCATCCACGGGCGTCTTGGCGCGCTGGCTTCTGACGCGAGGCCTCTGGCTGGTCGTCGTCGAGGTCGTCGTCATGCGGGCCGTCACGCTCTTCTACCTCGGGCCCGACGTCCTGGTTCTGCAGGTCATCTGGGCGATCGGCGTGTCGATGCTCGTCCTGGCGGGGCTGGTCTGGTTGCCGCGTCCCGCGCTCGCGGCCGTGACGCTCGCCATGATCGCCGGCCACAACCTCCTCGACGGCGTGAGCGCGGACGGCCTCGGGTCGGCGCGCTGGCTCTGGATCCTGCTGCACCAGGGGGGCGGGCTCGCGCCCTTCCCCGGGGCGCGCTGGTTCGTGATCTACCCCTTGATCCCGTGGGTGGCGGTGATGGCGGCGGGCTACCTGCTCGGTCCGTGGGTGGGCTTGGCGCCCGCGGAACGGCGGCGCCGCTTCCTCGCGCTCGGCGTCGCGCTCACGGCCGGCTTCGTGCTGCTGCGCGCGACCAACCTCTACGGCGACCCCCACCCCTGGAGCCTCGAACAGGGGGCGCTCCGCGCCGCGCTCGGCTTCCTCGACTGCGAGAAATACCCCCCGTCGCTGCTCTTTCTCGCCATGACGATCGGGCCCGCGCTGATCGTGCTGGCGCTGATGGATCGACCGCTCGGCGCGTGGGGAGAGCGGGTGTCCGTCTACGGCCGCGTGCCGCTCTTCTATTACGTGGTGCACTTTCTCGTGATCCACCTGCTCGCGGTCGCGCTCGCATGGCCCGCGCTCGGCGCCGCCGCCATCGCGCATCCCTTCCTCCCCGCGGGTGGACTCGGGTATTCGCTGCCGGTGGTCTACGCGCTCTGGGTCGCGGTGGTGGTGGGGCTCTATCCGGCGTGTCGGTGGTTCGCGGGTGTGAAGCGCCGGAGCGACGCGGTGTGGTTGAGCTACCTGTGACGGCGCGCTGGTCCGCGATCGTGCTGCTCATGGCCGCAGCCTGCGCCGGCCGGCACGGCGGCACGCCGCCACACGTCGCACCGGCGGCGAGCCCGCCGACCGTTCCGCCCCCGTCGGCCGCGCGCGTCGCCGAGATCGACGCCGCCGCCGCGCGCATCGCGGCCGTGTCGGCGGCGGCGCCCGCGGCGCCATGGGAGCGGCTCGTGGACGTCGTCGATCGCTACGGCAGCCGCATCGCGGGCTCGCGCGCGCTCGAGCAGGCGCTCGCGTGGGCGGCGGAACGGATGCGCGACGACGGGCTCGAGGCGGTGCGGCTCGAGCCCGTACGGGTGCCGCACTGGGTACGCGGCGAGGAGCGTGCGCGCGTCGTCACGCCGATCGCTCGCCCGCTCGTGCTGCTCGGGCTCGGCGGGTCGGTCGGAACCGCCGGCACGCTCCGGGCTCCCGTGGTGGTGTTCGACGACCTGGCGGCGCTCCGCGCCACGACGCGCTCCCTCGCGGGCACGATCGTGCTCGTCAACCATCGCATGGCGCCCTACGACGAGGTCCGCGACGATCCGGGCTACCTCGAAGGGGTGCAGGCCCGGCTGCACGCCGCCTCGGCCGCCGCCGCGCGCGGCGCGCGCGCGGTGCTGGTGCGCTCCGTGACCGCGACCAGCCTGCGCACGCCGCACACCGGCGCGCTCGAGTACGCGCACGACGTCCCGAGGATCCCCGCCGCCGCGCTCGCGGTCGAGGACGCGGAGCTGCTGGTCCGGCTGGCGCGGCAGGGACGGGTCGAGGTCGAGCTCTTCCTCGGCGCCCGCACGCTGCCCGACGCGCCGAGCGCCAACCTCATCGGCGAGATCCGCGGCAGCGAGCACCCCGACGAGATCGTGCTGCTCGGCGCGCACCTCGACTCGTGGGACGTGGGTCCCGGCGCCTCCGACGACGCGGCCGGCTGCGTGGCCGTGATGGAGGCGCTGCGCTTGCTTCGCGCGAGCGGGCTCGTGCCGAAGCGAACCATCCGTGCCGTCCTCTTCACGGCGGAGGAGTACGGGCTCGCGGGCGCCAAGGAATACCACCGCCGCCACCGCCACGAGCGTCACGTCGCCGCCTTCGAGACCGACTACGGCATGGGCGCGCCGGACGCGATCGGGGTCGGCGGCGGGCCGGAGGCGATGCAGGCGATGGCGCCTTTCCTGCCGGCGTTCGCCCGCTTCGACATCCGGCGCTTCCGCGATCGCGCCTTCGGCGCCGACATCGCCCCGATCGTCCGCGAGGGCGCGGCCCCATTCATGCTGATTCCCGACGGCCGCCGCTACTTCGACGTGCACCACACGGCGGCGGACACGCTCGACAAGATCCGCCCCGAGGATCTCCGCCGGAACGCCGCCGCGATCGCGCTCCTCGGCCATCTGCTGGCGACGCGCTGACGGCGACGTTCGTCGCCCGCGGGTTTTCGCTTGTCGCCCGTGGTTCGGCCGGTGTAGCGTCCGCCCGATCGATGCGCCACGCGAACGCCCCCCTGGCGCTCCTGGCAGCGGTCGTCGCCGGCCTCTTTGCCGCACCGGTGGCGGCGCAATACCAGGAGGGGCCGCCATTCGTCGCCGGTGACGGGCAGGGGTGGCAGATCTACGCCTCCGACGTCGCGGTGGGCGGCGGCGACGGCGCGATCGTCGCATTCTGGCAGCAGACGCTCGACAGCCATCAGGGATCCGTGAAGCCGCAGGCGCTGGTGGCGAGTCGGCTCCCCGTGCCGGGCGCGGCCGGGCAGCAGGTCACCGTGCTGGAGACCACCGAGACGGTCACGCACCCGAGGGTGACGTCGATCGCGGGCGGCTACCTCGTCGCCTGGACGCGAGGCGGGGGCGAGCTGCGCGCCACCGTCCTCGACCCGGCCATCACGCCCCGGCGCGCCGACGTCGCGATCAGCGACAACGACGGCCAGCGCGGGCTCGGTCGCGGCGCCGCGGTCACGGGCATTGCGGTCGGCGCGGCGCTGGTGTGGTCGGAGTTCGGCTTCGGCGAGACGGAGGTGCGTGCGCGGCTGGTCGACGCGGGCGGCGAGCCGCGTGGCACGTCGTTCCTGGTCGACGACGACGTGCCGCGCTTGAATCCCTTCCTCGACGTGGCGCCGCTTCAGGACGGCGGCTTCGTAGTCGCGATCGGCGCCAACGCGGACGATCCGGTGAAGTCGCACGCGCGGTCGTACTTCGCGAACGGCCAAGCCCGCGGCGCGTCCTTCGAGCTCAGCACCGAGACGCACGTGCGGGCGATCGCCGCCAGCCCGGACGGGGCCTCGATCGTGATGGTGGGCGTGCGGTCGCCGGACGCGAGCCGTGGGCACGATCTCTGGGCGCGACGCTTCACCATCGACGGGGTGGCGCTCGGTCCCGAGTTCCTCGTGCACGACGCGCGCTACGACGTCGATCTCGCGCCGAGCGTGGAGTTCGACCTCGCGGGGAACCTCTACGTGGTCTGGACCGAGCGTTACCCGGTCGCGACGCGCGCCCGCGGGTACGACGGCAACGGCGTGGCGATCGGCCCGGCGATCGCGCTCGCCGGCGTCAACGGGCCCGAGATCCGGACCGCGCGCTTGCCGAGCGGCAGCTTCGTGAACGCGTGGAGCTATCACGCGTCGCCGACGGTCGAGGCCAACGTGGTGTCGCTCTGCACCCCTGGCACGTCGCTCTGCGGCGACGGGGTCGTCGAGCCGCTCTGCGAGCGCTGCGACGACGGCGTCGCCAACAGCGACAGCGCGCCCGACGCCTGCCGCACGAGCTGCCGTCCCGCCGGCTGCGGCGACGGCGTGATCGACGGCGGCGAGAGTTGCGACGACGGCAACCGCGACGACTGCGACGGCTGCGACGCGCGCTGCACCGTCGAGGCCGGAATCGGTTGCGGCGACGGCGTGGCCTACCCGGCGTGCGGCGAGCTCTGCGACGACGCCAATCTCGTCGTCGGCGACGGCTGCTCCCCCGGCTGCCTCCTCGAGCGCATTCCGGGCGGCGGATCGCCCGCGTCCGACTGTAATGCCGAGTGGTCCATCGACAACGCCGCCAACGTTCCGCTGCTGGTGAACGGCCAGTTCAGTCGCACGCAGACCTGCAGCGAGGGCGATCCGCGCTGCGACTTCGACGGCGATCCCACCCGCTGCACCTTTCACCTGAAGACGTGCGTCAACAACACCGGCGCCGCCGCCTGCACGCCGGGGACCCGCCTCTCGAGCTGGACGCTGCACCGCCCGAGCGCCGCGCAAGCGGCGAAGTCTCCGGCCCTCGCCGAGGTCCGCGCGGCACTCGCCGCAGTGGTGCCCGCCGCCATCGTCGGTCCGGGTACCCGCGATCTCTGCACCGAGACGGTCGCGGTGCCGGTCGCCCTCCGCGGCAGCGCCGCGCGCCTGCGCCCCGGCAGGCTCGGATTGAAGACGGTGGCGACGCTCTACGACGGGACCAAGGACACCGACGGCCTGAAGCTCGTCTGTCTGCCGGCGGCGCCCTGATCGGCGACGACGCGCCGGTCGCCGTCCTCGCCTGGTCGGCTACGGCAGTGCGCTGACGGCGAGCACGGCGAAGATGGATGCCGGGAGGTCCCCGGCCTGCCATGTGGCGCCGGCGTCCTCGCTGACCAGCACGCCGACCCGCCCGGGCGCGCCGCTCCCGGCGGCGATTCCGCGTCCATCGGCCGTGAGGTCGATCGTGACGAGCGCGCCCTGAAGCCCGTCCGGGAGCACGGCGCGCCTCCAGTGGGCACCGCCGTCGTCGGTGCGGAGCACGAGGGGCCTCTCGACGCCGTCGACGGCGACGAGCCCGGCGGCCGATCCGTGCATGGCGTCGATGAACGCGATGCCGAAGAGGCCGGTCCGCTCGGTCGACAGATCGAGGTTCGTGCGCTGATCCACCCACGAAACGCCGCCGTCCGACGAGTGCAGGAGCACGAGCCGATCGTGAATCGGCGTCGTCGCCTCTCCCTCGACTCCCACGATCCAGGCGTCCTCGCCGATGCACGCGAGATTACGGAGCGCGCCGACCGAAAGGCCGAGATCGCCGAGGTTGCTCTCGACGCTCGTCCAGGATCGGCCGCCGTCGGTGGTGCGGAGGAGGAGCGGGCGGAACGTCTCGAAGACGTCGACCCCGATCAGCTCTCCGCCTACACCGAGGGCGAGGCCCTGTCCGGAGCGGTCGAGGCAGAGCGCGCTGAGGCCGCCGCTCAGGAACGGAAGATCGGTCGGCGTTGCCACCCAGCGACCGTCGGGTCCCGCCCGCACCGTCACCGGTCCAAAGGGATGGGATGGGGTGTGGACCGGGGTGGAGGTCCCGACGCCGCTCGCGTCTCCGACGTCGATGGCCGCCACGTCGTTGACCACCGTAATGCCCGGGAACAGCTCTTGGGGATTCCAGGTCGTGCCGCCGTCCTCGGTCCGCAGGATGCGATCCCCGACCGCCCAGCCATGTCGTGCGTCGAAGAAATCGATGCTGTTCAATCCGTCGTCCGGTGCTTCGAGGATCACGCGCCACTGCCGGCCGCCGTCGTCGGAGCGCAGGATGACGCTGCCCTGGGCGGTATTCGCCACGGCCCAGGCGCGGCCAACGGAGGTGTCCGGATCACGTCCGCCGTCGCCGCAACCGACGGCGAGCATCACGGCGAGCGTGCCGAGAAGTCGAGAGGTCATGCTCTGGGTGGGACGGCCGGGCATCATCGATCTTTCGCGGCCGCTGCTGGAATTTGTCAGGAGGGCGCTTCGTGGGCGCGAACCATGCCGGTCCGGATGGCATAGCGCGTCAGCTGAACCCGGTCGCGGATGCCGAGCTTTTGGAACACATTGGTGAGATGTGTCTTCACGGTCACCTCGGTGATCGAGAGCCGGCGCGCGATCTCGACGTTGCGCATCCCGAGCGCCGCGTGGCGAACGATCTCGTACTCGCGCCTCGTCAGGCCCTTGTAGCGGGGCTCGCGATCACGCTTGGCCATCTCGCCGCGCAGCCCGGGTGGGACCCAGACGTTTCCGTTCGCGACCGCCCGGATCGCCTCGATCAAGGTCTCCATCGCGAAATGCTTCGGCACGACGCCGCGGGCGCCGAGTTGCAGGGCCAGCAGCGCGTCGTCGATCTGCTCGCTCGCGGTCACGACGATGATCCGGACGTGCCGTTTGAGCGTCTCGATGTCCAAGAGCGAGCTGCGCTCCATCTGGAGATCCAGAAGGAGGATGTCGCAGGGCACGCGGGCCGGGAGACCGGCGAGATCGCTCGTCCGCTCGACCTCGGCGACCACCACCATGTCGTCGTGCAGGAGGAGCACCGCCTTGAGGCCCGTACGAAAGAGCGCGTGATCGTCGGCGATGACCAGCCGGATCGGCTCGGAGGCGGTGCTCATGCGGTCGGAATCTCGATGATCAGGTGGGCGCCCGGCTTGCCGCCGCCCACCTCCACGTCCCCGCCGAGCTCGGACACCCGGGAGGCGATCGACCACGGGGCGCCCGTCCCCGCCGCCAAGCCGACGCCGTCGTCACGGATCGTGATGGTGAGACCGCCGTCGGCGTCGCGCGCGCTCACCGACGCCGCCCTGGCTCCCGCGTGCTGGCGCGCGTTGCGTACCCCCTCGAGCATGATCAGCAGGATGTGCTCGGCGGTCGCCCCACCGCAACGAAAGGACGCTTGCAGGTCGAGGGTGATGTCCGGAGTCTGCATGGCGGTGTCGTCGATGCGGCGATCGAGATCCACGAGCGAGCGCACGTAGGCGCGCACCTCCTCGTACTCGCGCTGAATGCCGGTCTGGAGATCGCTGAGCTCGGCGAGCGCGCGATCCGTCCGCTCGCGACGGAGCAGCTCGCGGCAGGCCTGGATCCGGAGGCTCACGCCCGCCAGCGCCTGCACGTAGCCGTCGTGCAACGAGCGCGCGATGCCGTGGCGCTCCGCCGCCATGGCGACGGTCCGCGTCTCCGCCTCGACGTTCCAGCGCTGCTGGGCGAGATAGCCGATCAGATAGCCGGTGATCGCCAGATGGAACGAGCGCACGGTGTAGACGCTTTGGGTCGGATACGCCGACGGCAGGGCGCTGAGATTGGTGATGCCGAGATAGACGGACACGCTGGCGACGGTGACGACGACGGCCGCCCGGAATCCGGACCGGCACGCCACCGCGAGCACGGCGAACGCGAAGAAGATGCGCGCGGGGCTCGTCGCCCCCTCGGTGACGATCGCGACCGCGCCGCCGAACGCCACGTCGAGCCAGGTCGAGATCATGGCCAGGCGCTCGCGCGGGATCCTGTCCGAGCCGATGCACAAGAGGATGCCCACCGCGTACAGGAGATGCGCCGCGAGGACGGTGAAGGCGTAGCCGTCCTTCCCGAGCACGCCGTCGACGGGCACCATGCCGAGCTGGGGAGTCGCCGGATCGAGGTACACCGATCCGACCGCGATGATGGACAGCGCCACGCGACACTTCGCGATCTGGCGCTCGAGATTGACGACGGCGGGGCTCGCCATGCAGGGGTCCTCTTCGCGGTGAGAATAGCGGAGGAGCGCGGGGTCGCGGCATCCCGTTCTCGCGCCGCGCTCCGCGCCATGGCGTCGGCGATGGCGTTCGCGACGGAAGACCGCATCTTTTCTACTACTTTAGTCTGACATAACTAGCGAATATCATTATGCATTCTTGCGAGACAACGATCGCGTTTCGCTTTTGCGCAAGGTCGGGGGCCCGCACGGTCCTCCGCAGTTTCAACTCATTACGAACACGTCAGATGGAATGTTTATTGCCTTGTGAAGTCGATGAGCGCGCGCGTTGCGCTCGCAACGCCGACGCGGCGACGCGCGCGACAATTTCATACTTCACGAGGAACCCATCATGGACCACATCCGTCGCCTCTCCTCCTCCTCGCGCGTGCAGAGATCCGCGCACTGGCTCCCTCTCTGCCTCGCCCTCGTGATGGCCGGCGTCGTCGTCGGCGGCCCGACGCGAGCCGCGGCGCAGCTCTCCGGCGTCACCAACACCAAGAACGCCGGCAACACCACCGACCTGACCGACAACTCCGATCCGCGCCAGCAGCGGCTCAGCACGGCGACGGTCGTCAGCTCGAGCGGCACGGCGTTTCAGACACGCTATGCGGCGGTCGTCTCCGCCGACGACGACAGCTCGGACGAGGACACCACCACGACGCACACGGCCGACTACACGGTCGCGTTCACCGTCACCGCCCCGGCCGGCACGCAGTACCGGGTGAATCTGACCGCCAGCCGCACCGGCATGATCACGCTGGTCGGCGACGGCAGCGGCGCGGCCCAGGGCAGCGTCGGCGCGATCACGACCACCGTCACCGGCGGCACCCTGGTGGCGGCGACCGCTTTCAATTTCGCGGCCGTGAGCCCGAGCGCCAGCAGCAGCGGCGCCGATACCGACGTCGCGCAATCGGCCACGGCCAGCATCACCGGGACCGGCACCGGCTCCCCGGTCGCGATCAGCCTGCGCTTCGTGTGGTCGAACAGCTGCTTCTCGGACCAGGGCACGAGCGGCACGTCCGGCGACGAGTGCGCGCTCCGTTTCGGGATCGCCGGCACCGTCTCGAACGTCTCCGCCGACAGCTACCCGGGGAGCGGCGACGCGCCGGCGCGCGCCACCGGCCTCACCACCGACGGCCATTTCCTGAACGGCACCCTGAACCGCTGCGGTGACGGCACCACCGACGGCGTCCTCGGCGAGACCTGCGACGACGGCAACGCGACGAGCGGCGACGGCTGCTCCGCCATCTGCCAGATCGAGCCGACGCCGACCCCGACGTCCACGCCGACCGCGACCGTCACCGCGACCGCGACGGCGACGGCCACGCAGACCGTCACACCGACGCCGACGCCGACGGTCACGGCGACCGAGACCGTCACCCCGACCCCCACCGTCACCGCGACCGTCACGCCGACGCCGACCGTGACGGCGACGCCGATCGACAACCTACCGCTGCGCTCCGACTTCACGACCGGCGTCTTCCACGCCGCCACCGATCGCACCCTGACCGACGGCGCCTTCGGCGGGGCCGTCACCACGCTCACCGTGAGCGGCGACGGGGACGTCGACTTCCATTCCGCCCCGCTCGCGAGCGCGGGGCCCGCGCTCACCACGAGCGACCGCGGCGGTGCCCGGCTCTGGCTCGTCAATCCCGAGGCCG
Source organism: uncultured delta proteobacterium (assembly GCA_963761995.1). Classification (GTDB taxonomy): domain Bacteria; phylum Desulfobacterota; class Binatia; order UTPRO1; family UTPRO1; genus UTPRO1. The sequence continues at coordinate 462,533 of CAVXIU010000006.1, forward strand.
CCGACGTCACCGTGACCTGCCGCGCCACCTTCGCGGACTACGACGCGGACACCGGCGACGAGACGGTGATCGTGGCGACCGGGCCGTCGGCCGAGACGGTCGTGCCGGCCGGCGGCGAGGCCGAATGCGTCGCGCCCGCGGCCACGCTCCTCGCCCCGGCGACCGTCCCGGCCGGCCACCTCCTGAAGCTCACGCTCTCCCTGCACTTCGTGAGCGGTGCGAGCGTCGAGCTCGCCTACAACGCCGCCGCCGGCGACCCCGGCGACACCGTCGGCCGCCTCGCCGAGAACCGCGTCGTGGCCTGGCCGTTCGGCGCCTTCACCGTCTGCGGCGACGGCGCGCTCGATCCCGGCGAGGAGTGCGACCTCGCGGCCGCCAACGGCGGCAGCGGATCCTGCTGCTCGGCGACTTGCACCTTCGTCGCCGCCGGCACGATCTGCCGTCCGGGCATCGCCCAGTGTGACGCCGCCGAGGCCTGCACCGGGACGAGCGATACGTGTCCCGCCGACGTGAACGATCCCGACGGAACCGCGTGCGACGACGCCGACGCCTGCACGCTCGCCGACGCCTGCACGGCGGGAGTGTGCGTCGGCGGTCCGCCGCCGAATTGCAACGACCACGACGTCTGCACCGCCGACGCCTGCGTCCCGGCGACCGGTTGCACCCACACCAACAACACGGATCCTTGCGACGATGGCAGCGCCTGCACGACCGCCGATACCTGCGCGGCGGGTGTCTGCATCGGCGGCCCGCCGCCGAGCTGCGACGACGGCGACGTCTGCACCGACGACGGCTGCTCGCCCGCGACCGGCTGCGAGCACACCGACAACACGGCGTCCTGCGACGACGAGAACGCCTGCACGACCGGCGACGTCTGCTCCGCGGGCAGCTGCAGCGGGCCAGGCACGCTCGACTGCGACGACGGCGAGGTCTGCACCGACGATAGCTGCGTGCCTGCGACCGGCTGCGCCCACGCGGACAACACCGATCCATGCTCGGACGGCGACGCCTGCACGCTCGACGACGCGTGTGCGGCCGGCGGCTGCGTCGCCGGGACGCCGCAGAGCTGCGACGATCTGAACGGTTGCACCGCCGATACCTGCGACACGGGGACCGGCGCCTGCGGCCACACCGACACCACCGACCAATGTGACGACGGCAACGCCTGCACGATCGACGATGTCTGTGGGGAAGGGGAGTGCGAGGGCACGCCCGTCGTCTGTGACGACGGCGTCTTCTGCGACGGTCTCGAGACCTGTCAGGCCGGGACCGGCGACTGCGTCGACGGCACGGCGCCGAGCTGCGACGACGGCATCGTCTGCACGGCGGACGCCTGCGACGCCGGCGGCGATCAGTGCACGCACACCCCGATCGTCGGCTGCTGCGACGCCGACGCCGACTGCGACGACGGCAGCGTCTGCACCGGCAGCGAGACCTGCGACGTCGAAACCGGGGTCTGCGAGCCGGGCACGCCGCTCGCCTGCGGCGACGGCGACGGCTGCACGGTCGACGCCTGCGATCCCCTCGGCGGCTGCACCTTCCCGGCGATCGCGGGCTGCTGCGACGAGCACGCCGACTGCGACGACGGCAACTCGTGCACGACCGACAGCTGCGACACCGAGGCGGGCGTCTGCGACCATCTGCAGCAGAACTGCCAGAACGGCTCGGTCTGCGACGGCACCGAGACCTGCAACCCGGCGACCGGGCTCTGCGAAGACGGCACCGCTCTCGACTGCGACGACGGCGTCGGTTGCACCGACGACACCTGCAATGCGGTGACCGGCTGCGCCCATACGGCGGTGCCGCTCTGTTGCGACGACGACGGCGATTGCGACGACGGCGACCTCTGCACGGGCAGCGAGACCTGCGAGCTCGCGACCGGCGCGTGCCAGCCCGGGACCGCGCTCGCGTGTAGCGACGACGATCCCTGCACGGGCGCCGAGACCTGCGATCCGCTCGCCGGCTGCCAAGACGTTCCCGATCTCGATTGCGACGATGGTCTCGCGTGCACGACCGACGTCTGCGATGCCGGCGTCGGGTGCGCGCACTCCCCCGTGCCCGGCTGCTGCCTGCACGACGGCGATTGCGACGACGGCGGCCTCTGCAACGGGCTCGAGACCTGCGCCGCCGGCACCTGTGCGCCGGGCACGCCGCCCGAATGCAACGACGGCAACCTCTGTACCGACCAGAGCTGCAACCCGACGGCGGGCTGCGAGTACACCGACAACACCGCCCCCTGCGACGACGGCGACGCCTGCACCACGGTCGACGCCTGCGCCGGCGGCGCGTGCGTCGGTGGTGGCCCGGAGCCCGACTGCGACGACGGCGAGCTCTGCACCAGCGACGCCTGCGACCCGCTGCTCGGCTGCACGACGACGCCGAACGCGCTGTCCTGCGAGGACGGCACGCCGTGCACCACCGACGACGCCTGTGCCGGCGGCATCTGCGTCGGCGGCCCGCCGCTCGATTGCGACGACGGCGAGCTCTGCACCACCGACGGCTGCAGCGCCCCCGGGGGTTGTACCCACGTCGCCAACAGCGATCCCTGCGACGACCAGAACGTCTGTACGACGACCGACCTGTGCGCCGGCGGCAGCTGCGGTGGCAGCGGCGCGCTCGACTGCGACGACGGCGAGGTCTGCACCACCGAGGTCTGCGACCCCGAGACCGGCTGCGGCCACGTCGCCAACGCCGCCCCGTGTGACGACGGCGACGCCTGCACGCAAACCGACGTCTGCGCGGACGGAAGCTGCGGCGGCGGCGACCCGGTCGTCTGCCCGCTCCCCGATCAGTGCCACGACCCGGGCGTCTGCGATCCGTTGAGCGGCGCCTGCTCGAACCCCGCCAAGGCGGACGGTAGCGGCTGCACGGACGGCGACGTCTGCACGGCCGGCGACGCCTGCAGCGCCGGTGTCTGCGTGAGCGGTGGCTCCACCTGCGGCAACGGCACGCTCGAGGCCGGCTGCGGCGAGCAGTGCGACGACGGCAACACCGTGAGCGGCGACGATTGCTCGGCCACCTGCCAGATCGAGAAGGTCGGCGGCTGCTGGCTCACGGCGCGGACGGGCTGCCGCCTCCCGACCGCGTCCGGCAAGGCGCAGCTGAAGCTCAAGAACGCGAGCGACGACGCCAAGGACCAGCTGCAGTGGAAGTGGGGGAAGGGCGCGGCCACCGCCCTCGCCGACTTCGGCGATCCGCTCGCGAGCACCGACTACGCCCTCTGCGTCTACGACGGCGCCACGCTGGTCGCGAGCTCGCTGATTCCCGCGGGGGGCACCTGCAGCGGCAAACCGTGCTGGAAGGGCAACGCCAAGGGCTTCCAGTACAAGAGCAAGACGCTCGCGCCCGACGGCGTGGCGCAGCTGAAGCTCCAGGCCGGCGCGGCCGAAAAGGCCCAGGTTCAGCTCAAGGCCAAGGGCGTGCTGATGGAGATGCCGCCCTTCGGCGAGTCGACCACCGGCCCCGTCACCGTGCAGCTGACGCAGACGAGCAGCGCCGTCTGCTGGCAGGCCACCTACAGCGCGCCCTTCCAGAAGAGCGACGGCACGACCTTCAACGACAAGTCCGACTAGTCCTTACGAGGGATCTCTCCCTCGCCCCAGACCCTCCTCCGAGGGTCTGGGGCCCCACTCCCGGCTCGCTTCGCTCGGCCGCGCGCTCTGCGCGCGGAGGTCGATTCTGCGGGTTAGGCCGTTGCGATCGCTGACCGCGCATTCATCGCAGCACGACGAACCAGGCCATCCTGATCCTCGGCCAACTCTGAAAGGTACTCGAGTATGTCGGCACGCCCGAACTCGGCTGCGATCTCGCAGGCCCACAGGCGGTGCCTATGGAGCGGATCTCGCCGCCAAACCTCAAAAAGCGGCTGCCAGGTTCGTTCTGTGACGTGAGCCCTGAGAGTCCAGGCGGCTTCCTTTTGCACCCTCGGCGACGGATCGTTCCGAAAGATCTCGAAGACCCGTTCGAAATCTCCAAACTCCCACAGCACTCTGAGCGCGACGAGAGCACTTTCGCGGGTGTGTGGGTCAGCCGACGTGATGAGCCCGCTCACGCGCTCGTGCGCGTCGCGAGCTCCGAGCGTAGCGGCGGCGCGACAAGCAGTCCGGACGACCGGCCCGTCCGAATCATTCAGAGCGCCGATGATCACGGAGACGGTCTCGGCATTCGGCGGGCGGGACGCGATGGCCTCGACCGCGGCGCGCCTCACGTGCGGGTCATCACTGCGCGCCGCCTCGACGAGAGCTTGCAGGGCCTGGGGTGAAGGGTCCTGGGCGAGTGCCACGAACGCTGCCCAGCATGCCGGCGCCCCACCGTTCGCCTGCCGAACTAGCTCCTGGGTCGGCGCTCCGTAAGGCACGGGAGCTCCGTTCCACTGTTCTGGTCGCTCCGTCATGGCGATGGCTGTGCGGGCTTTAGTTTGAACCGAAAGTCGCAGTGGTCTGCTCCCTGCATGATGGTTTGCGTACGGGTCAGCTCGACTCCTTCGAATCCTTCGGCGAGCGAGAAGTCGGCGCTGCACGTGAGAAGGAATCCGAGTTCAGGCTCGCCGATTTCTTGGTAGAACTTGGCGTACCGGCACCCGGTGACGTCGACGTCGAACGTGTCCGGCGTCCGTTTGACGACCCGGTAGTCGAGCGCCTCACCAGACGCGAACCGTTGGAACGAGGTACTCAGCACTTGGTCGAAGTTTCTCGCCCCCTCGGCCCACCACGCCTCACCGTACTGCCGATAGAGCGGCCCGATCGCCTTGCGAACCAAGGCGTTGGCGCGCTCTTCGCCAAGTTCGGACCGAAGAGCGCGAACCAGTGGCACCAGCACCTGAGCTTGGATCTTGACTTGCTCGATCAACGGGACGGCCATGCGGGCTCCCATCTTTGGCGCGCGCTCCCAGATACCGCCTCCGAGCGCTCGGTTCCAATAGGTGGGTCGTGCGTTCCTACGCCTCCCGGAGCGGACGCCAACGGGCCTGCGTACCCTCGAGCAGGCGGTTGGCCTCGTCGGGGCCGTCGCTGAAGGGATAGTAGTTCGGGAAGCTCGGCGCCGGCAGATTGGCCCACGCCTCGTGGATCGCCGTGATGAAGCGCCACGAGTACTCGACCTCGTCCGAGCGCGTGAACAGCGAGGCGTCGCCGCGGAGCGCGTCGAGCAGGAGGCGCTCGTAGGCCTCGGGCGAGCGCTGGTGAAACGCCTCGCCGTAGAAGAAGTCCATCTCGACCTCTTGCAGCTGGATCCGCATGCCGGGCTGCTTGCAGGCGATCGAGAGGCTGATGCCCTCGTCGGGCTGGATGCGCATGACGATGACGTTCGACATCGGCCGCGCCGTCGACAGCTCGTCGTCCTGGGCGAGGTAGCGGAAGAGGTGGAGCGGCGGCTGCTTGAACTCGATCGCGATCTCGGAGACCCGCTTGTGGAGGCGCTTGCCGGAGCGCAGGAGGAACGGCACGCCCGCCCAGCGCCAGTTGTCGAGCTTGGTGCGGATCGCGACGTAGGTCTCGGTGAGCGACTGCGCGTCGACGCCCTCCTCCTGGCGGTAGCCCTTCACGACCTGGCCGTTCTTCTCGCCCATGCCGTATTGGCCGCGAACGGTGTTGGCGGCCACCTCTTTCCGGCTCATCGGGATGAGCGCGCGCAGCACCTTCACCTTCTCGTCGCGGATCGCCTGGGCCTCGAGCGCCGAGGGCGGCTCCATCGCGATCAGGCAGAAGAGCTGCAGCATGTGGTTCTGCACCATGTCGCGCATGGTGCCCGCGCCGTCGTAGTAGGTGCCGCGCCGGCCCTCCATGCCGAGCTCCTCGGCGACCGTGATCTGCACGTTGTCGACGTACTTCTGGTTGAAGAGCGGCTCGAAGATCGAGTTGCCGAAACGGAAGCTCAAGATGTTCTGAACGGTCTCTTTCCCGAGGTAGTGGTCGATGCGGTAGACCTGACTCTCGTCGAGCCGGGTCGTGACGATGGTGTTGAGCGCGCGTGCGCTCTGGAGATCGGTGCCGAACGGCTTCTCGATGATCACCCGCGACCACAGGGGGTCGTTGCGGTCCCGGATCAGGCCGGCGGCCGAGAGGTTCTCGAGGATCAGCGGAAAGAACTCGGGGGCGACCGAGAGATAGAAGAGGCGATTGCCGGGGAGGCCGCGCTCCTGCTCGATCGCCTCGAGGCGTTTCTTGAGCTCGAGGAAGGTGCCGGGGTCGTCGGCGTCGCCGGGCTGATAGTAGAGCGCCTGCACGATCGGGTTGTCGGCCGCGACCGGCGGCTCGCCCTGCACCTGCTCGCGGAGCGCGGCGAGCATGCCTTCGCGGTAGGCGTCGTCGCGGAGCGGGGAGCGCGAGAAGCCGACCACCGCGTAACGCTCGGGCAAATAGCCGCCCGCCTGGAGATGATAGAGCGCCGGAATGAGCTTGCGCTTCGCGAGGTCGCCGGAAGCGCCGAAGATGACGATCGTGACCGGGTCCTTGGCGCGGATCGCCTCGACCCCGGCGTCGGTTCCGGTGCGTTTGATCGATACGCCGGTCTTGCCGGTGATCGGGGTCTTGGGGACGCTCATCGTGCGCGGCGTCCGCGCGCCGTCTTGCGCCGAGCCGTCTTCTTGACGCCACGCGCGCGGGTCGCCTTGGCCTTGGTCTTCGGCTTCGCGGCGCGCGTCCGGCGGGCAGGCTTCTTCTTGGTTGCCGTCGCGCGTCCGGCTTTCTTGGGCGCGCTCCCACCGACCGCGGCGAGCAGCTCGCGGAAGCCGGCGTCGACGTCGCGACCGAGCGCGACCCGGATCGCCCGCCGCCCGCGCTTGGCGAGCGACTCGTAGTCGCCGAGCGCCTGCGCCGCCTCGAGGACGCCGAACGTGAAGCGCTCGCCCGGGACCGCGAGATCGGCGGTGGGCTCGGCGGAGAGCTGGATGAAGACGCCGTTGGCCGCGCCGCCCTTGTGGAGCTGCCCGGTCGAGTGCAGGAAGCGAGGGCCGTAGCCGACCGTGGTCGCGACCTTGAAGCGGTCGCGGATCAGGGTGCGGAGCTCGCGCAGCCACTTCTCCCGCGCCGGCGTGCGCTCGACGTAGGCGGTGATCGCGACGTAGTCGCCCTTCTTGGCGAGCTTCAGATGCGCTCCGAGGTGGGTGGCGAAGCCACCCGCGCTCGGCGACAGAACGCCGCCCGGATCGGGCAGCGAGCCGTTGTCGGCGTAGGCCTTCAAGAGCCGGACGGTGTTGTCCTTCGACTCCTGGACGTTCGGTTGGTCGAAGGGGTCGATCCCGAGCACCCAGCCGGCCGCGGCGGTCGCGATCTCCCAGCGCATGAACTCGGCGCCGAGGTCGTAGGGGTCGGTGAGACGGAGCGCGACCGCGGGGTGGCCGGCCCGCACCAGCGCCTGCACGCCGCGGTCGTAGGCGCCGCCGAGGCGCTCGTAGACGAAGACGCGGTCCCTGCCGTAGACCGCCGGCGTGCCGATCGGCTCGCCCTCGATGGGCACGATCCCGGTGCCTTCCTTGCCGGTCGACTCCGCGATCAGCTGCTCGGTCCAGTAGCCGAAGGTGTCGATCTTCTTGTCGACGACGAAGGTGAGCTTGTCGCGGCCGGCCTTGGCGAGCGTGCCGATCACGGCGCCGAGATAGAGGCCGGGGTTCTGCCCCGCGGAGACGGTCGGTCCGCAGGCGAGCATCATGCGCTTGGCGCGGCCGAGCAGCTTCGCGACGTCGATGCCCATGAGCGCCGCCGGCACCAGGCCGAAGTGGGAGAGCGCCGAGTAGCGGCCGCCGATCTCGGCGCGGTTCAGGAAGATGCGCCGGAAGCCGTGCTCGCGGGCGCGCTTCTCCATCGCGGTGCCGGGGTCGGTGATGGCGACGAAGTGCTCGCCGGCCTTGTCGCCGCGCGCCGCCCGCACCTTGTCGTAGAAGTATTGGAAGAAGACGTTCGGCTCGGTGGTGCCGCCCGACTTCGACGACACGATGTAGAGCGTCTTGGCGGGATCGCTCCAGCGCTCGGCCGCGGCGATCGCGGCGGGATCGGTCGAGTCGAGGACGGCGACGTCGCAGGCGCCCTTGGCGACCCCGAACGTCCGTCGCAGCACCTCCGGGGCGAGCGACGAGCCGCCCATGCCGCAGAGCACGGCGCGGGTGAAGCCGGCGGCGCGGATCTCGGCGGCGAAGGCGCGCAGCTCGTCGACCTTGGTCGCCATCAGATCCGCGACGTCGAGCCAGCCCATGCGGATCTTGATCTCGGCCTGATGGCTGGGATCGTCGGCCTTCCAGAGCGTCGGGTCCTGCTTCCAGAGGCGCTCGGGCAGCTTGGCCTCGTCCATCTTGGCGAGCGTCGCCTTGACGGCGCGCTCCGCCGGTCCGAGCTTCGCCATCGTGAGATCGGTGAGCAGCAGCGCTTCGCGCCACGCCGACACGACGCCGATCAGCGAGTCGAACGACTTGGCGAACGACGCGACGCCGTCGTCCTCGAGCTTCTGCGTGACGGCGTCCATGCTGATGCCGGCGTCGGCGATGCGGTGCAGGACCGCCGCGGCCTCGTCCATGCCGTCGGCGAGGCGCGGCTCCGGCTTGCCGTGATCCTTGTAGGCGACGATGGTCGCGGGCGGCATGGTGTCGACCGTGTCGGGTCCGACCAGCGCCTCGACGTAGTAGACGTCGGGGTAGGCGGGGTTCTTGGTCGACGTGCTCGCCCACAGCGGACGCTGCACGCGCGCGCCCTTCTCGGCGAGGGCGGCGAAGCGGCCGTCGCCGAACTTGTCGCGGAACGCCGCGTAGGCGAGCTTGGCGTTCGCGATCGCCGCCTTGCCGAACAGCTGGCGCAGCTGCGCTTGCTGATCCGGCCCCGTTTCCGAGACCTTGGTCTCGAGCTGCTTGTCGACGGCGCTGTCGACGCGGCTCACGAAGAAGCTCGCCACCGAGGCGATGCGGTCGATCGGCTTCTTGGCGGCGGCGCGCTTCTCGAGGCCGCCGATGTAGGCCTCCATCACCTGGTCGTAACGCTCGAGCGAGAAGATGAGCGTGACGTTGATGTTGAGGCCGTCGGCGATGCAGCGCTCGATCGCCGGCACGCCCTCGGCGGTGGCCGGGATCTTCACCATGAGATTGGGGCGGGCCACGGTCTTCCAGAGGCGATGCGCCTCCTTGATGGTGGCGGCGGTGTCGGTCGCGTACCTGGGCGCGACCTCGATGCTGACGTAGCCGTCGGCGCCGGCGGTGCGCTTGTAGACGGGCGCGAAGACGTCGGCGGCATTGCGGATGTCGTCGATCGCGAGCGCGTCGAAGATCTCGTCGGCGCTCTTGCCCTTGCGCGCGAGGACGCGGATGGCGTCGTCGTAGTCGTCGCTCTGCGAGATCGCCTGCTCGAAGATCGTGGGGTTGGAGGTGAGACCGGTGATGTCCCCGGCGGCCACCATTTTCTTGAGCTTCCCCGAGGTGAGCAGCCCGCGGCTGATGTTGTCGTGCCAGGGGGACTGCCCGAGACGTTGGAGCTCGACCAGTGGATTCGCCATCATCACCTCCCGAGCATGCCGCCCCCGGCCATGCTCCTCCGCGGTGGATCCGCGCTACGCCCCGTCATGATGCCTAAGCCCGCCGTAAAGATACAGGGGGTGTTATGGGCAATCGGCGGTGAAGGTGAGGCCGGCGGCACCGCGTAGCACGTGGACGCCGTCGCTCACCGAGAGGGTGCCGTTCCCGTCCATGTCGCAGCGCGCGAGCGTGCACGGGCTCGGGAGGTCGGCGGCGGCTCGCAGGGTCTGCACGCCGTCGGTCACCGTGACGGAGCCGTTCGCGTCGGCGTCGCCACAGAGCGGCTTGGTCACGGCGTAGATTCGCTCCGCGCCGGTGACGTCGGCGACCGTCGGGTCGACGACGAAGCAGGACTGGGTCGAGCGGAACATCGAGGACGAGCGCATCAGGACGTTGAAGTCGTCGCCGCACTCGTCGGGGTGCCCGAGCCCGAGCGCGTGCCCGAACTCGTGGGCAAGGGTCGCCTGAAAGCTCGCCTGAGTGAAGCGGAACTTCTTGTTGACGGTGATGTTGGCGTCGATCAGCTGCCCCGCCTGGGAACCGGTATTGAAGAAGATGCTGAGGGTGACGGCGAGCGTGTTGTTGCCGTAGGTCGTGCCGTCGCAGAGCGTCGTCGTGCCGCCCACCGACACCCGCCCGTCCTCGGTGTCGCAGAACTCGACCGGATTGGCCTCGTTCGCGGGGGCGAACGTGAAGCGCCCGGGGAGGTCGGCGTTCCAGATGTCGGTCGCTGCGCGGCAGATCTCGGCGCAGGTCTCGGGGCTGCCGCTGCAGTCGATCAGCTTGTCGTCGTCGGTCAGGAAGTCGCAGTCGTAGATGACGCCGGCTGCCGGCCAGCGCACGCCGGGATCGCTCGAGCATTCCTCGTCGGTGAAGGGGATGAAGGCGAACGCGTCAGCGGGGACGTCCGGACACTGGCCCGCGGCCGGGACCGCGAGCGCCAGCGCCGCGAGCAGCAGCCAGGCGGCCGTGCCGCGCGCGCCCGTCCGCAGGCGCTGCGCGATCGCCGCGCCGGTCATCGCGGGCGCGCCGCCCGGAGCGTGTCGAGGAAGTCGTCGAGCAAGGGATCGCCGCCCGCATCGCGGGCCCCCGCGGTGGCGCGACCCGCAAGCGGTGCTCCGCGGCGATCGCGCACCACCGCGCTCGCTCGACGCTCCCCGACCACGCGGTAGAGACCTTGATTGAAGCCCACGACCGGGCTGGTCAGCGGCGGGTTTTGGTCGGCCTCGAGCAGGACAACGTAGCGTTCGCCGACGACGAACTCCGGCATCCCGTCGACGCGCTGGCGAATGCCGCCGACCTCGCCGCCGGAGAGCGTGATCTCGACGGCCGCCGGCACGCTGCCGGCCACCGTCTCCTCGACCGCGAAACGCACGACGGTCTCGAAATACTTGGGCGCCGCCGCCTTCGGCCGGCTGCTCACCGCGGTGACGGTGCCGATGAAGATGCGATCGGCGCCCGCGGCCTGGGCGGAGGTGCTCATGCCTTCGACCGTGGTCGCGACCGCGGCGCGCGGCGGCGTGCATGCCGCCATGGCGATCGCCGAGAGCGCGCAGGCGATACACCCGCCCATGCTCCACCTCCCGCCCCGACGCTCCGCCATGGTCTTCGGTTAACCCACCGTCACCGGCTCGGTCAAGTTCACAAGGGGGATCTCTCCCCTTCGCCGCCGCGGCAAAGCCGCGTCGGCTCATCCCCCGGCTCGCTGCGCTCGGCCGCGCGCTCTGCGCGCGGTGACTCGAGACTCGAGTCAGGCTCCCAAACTCACTGTGCGACCCAGGTGCCGTTCACGCGGCGCAGCGTCTTGGTGACGTTGATCGACTTGCTCTGGCGACGCCCGCCGGCCTTGAAGCTGTCCTCGCGCGTCAGCGTCACGACCGCCGCGTCCGGTCCCTGGACGTCGATCGAGCTCGAGGCGATGCCGACCGTGAGTTCGTCGAGGTCGTTGAGCGCGTTCTGCAGCGCCGATCGTTTCTCCGCGCCGATCACTCCGAGCGTCACCAGGCGCTCGACGTTCTTCTGCTCGTAGGCGGCACGATAGGCGGCGATCCAGCTCTCGATCTCGCGCCGAGCGTCGCCGCCGCGCGGCGCGGGCGTCGCCACGGTGCGCGGCGGAAGTGCGGCGACGCGCGTCGGCTCGGCGGCCGGCTCGGCGGCCGGCTCGCGGGTCTTGACGGTCCAGCGCCTTTGCGCCGCCGGGCGATCCGGCGACTCGATGCGCACCTCGACGTCGGCGCTCCCGGCCCGTTCCGGCCGGTAGCTGAAGCGCGGGCCGCTGCCCTCGGCGGCGGGACGCTTGTTGACGGTCCAGGTGTACGAGAGCGCGTCGTTGGCGGCGCGGCCGGCGCGGGCCTCGACGCTGAACTCGGTCGAGTCGCCGAGGTCGGCGACGATCTCGCTGGGGGTCGGGTTCTGGCGCGTGATGCTGACCGGCGCGAGCGGTACCGTCACCGTCCATTCGCTGCGCGCGACCTGTCCGCCGCCCGCCGTCACCTCGGCGCGCACCTGGTGCGTGTCGCCCTCGTCGTCGTCGGCGGGTGCGAAGTCGAAGCTCGCCGTGTTGCCGCCCGCCGGCTTGCCGTCGACGAGCCAGGCGTAGCGCAGGGGATCCGGGCCGTCGTACTTGGCCTTGACGCTGAAGCGCCGGCTCTTGCCGGCCGCCAGCTGGAGCGACTTGTCCTTGGGCTCGAATCCCGAAATGACCGGCGGCGCGCTCGGCGCCTTCGCGGGCGGCAGCGCCGCCAGCTTCCACTCGTGCGTCACCTCGCCGCCGGCCGTTCGGGCGACGACCGCGATCTGCTGCGCGCGATTTTCCGGCTTCACGGTCAGTGCCGCCGAGCTCTCCCCGACGCGCTTGCCGTCGACCGTCCAGGCGTAGCTGGCGCCGCCCGGATCGGCGAGCGCGATCTGGAAGGACTGGCTGTTGCCCGCGGGTTCCACCAACGAGTCTTCCGGCGTGACGCTGGTGATGCGCGGCAGCGGCGGGGCAGGTGGGGGCGCTGGCGGCTCGATCTTGGCGACCTCCTGGGGCACGGCGGTCGCCGCCGGCGGCGGCTCGGGCACGACGGGCTTGGCTTCGACGGGCTTCTGCTCGACCGGCGGGACCACCTCGGTTTTCGGCTTCGGGGCGACCTCGTTCTTGGTGGCGATCCTCGCCGCGTCGGGAATCGCCGGAGTCGAGCCGCCGACGCGGTCGCGCATCATCCAGACGCCGGCGAGCAGCAGGACGCCGGCCGCCGCGGCGCCGAGCCATGCTACCGGCAGGCCGCGGGCGGGCGCGGGGAGGGCGGGCGCGGACTGCAGGACGGTCGGCCCCTCGACCATGGTGGCGGTGTCGAAGGTCGGGCCGCGCTCGACCTTCGTGGCCGCGTCGAACGCCGCCGCGCGCTCGACCCGCGTCGCGCCCTCGAGGACGGTCGTGGACTCGCTCGGCGTGGCGCCGCGCGCCAACGCCTGGGCCGGTGCCGCCCGTGGCGGCGGCGGAGGCGCCGGTGCCGCCGCGGGTGCGGCCGGCAACGCGCCGAAGAGCTCCGCGGCCTCCTCGTAGGCGCGGGTGGCGGCCGCGAAGTCCTCGGTGGCGAGGGCGGCGGTGCCGTGCGCCAACGCGGCGTCGGCCTTGGCGAGCTTCCGGCGGGCGAAGAATCCGGTCGCGCCGGCGGCCCGTGTCCCACGCAGGCGCTCGGCCTCCGCGCGCGCCGCTTTCGCCTCGCGCTCGAGGGCGGCCCGGGCGGCTCCCGCGCGCGCTTTCTCGAAGGCCTCGCTCGCCTTCCGGAAGTCGGCGGCGGCGGCGTCGAAGCCCTCGCTCGCGAGGGCACGGTCGGCTGCGGCGAGCGCGTCGTCGCCGCGCTTCAGGTGCGCGGCCGCGAGCTCGGCAGCGCCGGCTTCGGCGGCACCCTGGCGCGTGCCCTCGGCCTCCTTGCGCGCCGCGAGCGCGGCGGCGCGCCGGCGCTCCTTGGTGGCGGCCGTAGCGGCGGCCGCGAGACCGCGCGCCGCCTCCGCGAAGGCGCTCTCGGCGGCGCCGAAACGGCCGGCGGCCAGCGCCGTCTCCGCCGTCTTCAGGTGCGCGAGCGCGGCCCGATGCTCGCTGGCGGCGAGGCGCGCCGCCTCGGCCTTCTCGGCATGGTCCCGTGCCTGCTTGGCCGCCGCCTCCGCCGCGCGGGCGGCGGTCGCACGCGCCTCGCGCGCGCTCCGAAATCCCTCGGCGGCCTTGCGGTAGGCGCCGACCGCCGCGACCAGCTTGCCGTCCTGCCGGCGCTGCTCCGCCGTCGCGAGGCTCTTGCCGGCGGCGGCGCTTGCTTGGTCGGACACGCCCGCGAGCTCGGCCGCGGCACGCGCCTCCTCCGCCTGCTTCGCGGCCGCGCCGGCGGACTCCTGGAGCGCGGCTTCGAAACCATGCTGCGCCTCGACGGCGAGTGCCTGGGCCGCGCCGCAATCGCCGTCCTGGCGGCGGGCGAGCGCCTGCTTCTGCTGCGCCCCGGCCTTCGCCCACAGCGCCGGCGCGAGCGCCTCGGCGCCGGCCTCGCGCGCCTCGGCGACCGCGGCGGTCATGGTGGCGAGCGCGGCGTCGGCGGCCGCTTCCGCCTGGGCACGCTCGACGGCGCTCTTGGCGGCGGTGAACCGCTCCCGGGCCGTCGCCGCCGAGCTCACGACCAGGCTCAGCTCGTCGGCGGCGAGCGCGCGCTGGGCGGCGGCGAGCTCGTCCGCCGCCGCGGCGAACTCGGGATTGCGGCCGGCCCCCGCCTCGATCGCTTGCCGGCGCGCCTCCTCGACGGCTGCGAGCGTGTCGGCGAGCTCGTTCCGCCGGCGCGCGCGCTCCGCATCGGCGGCGGCCGCGTCGAAGAGCTCGGTGGCGCGCGCGTAGTCGGCGGCGGCCGCCGTCATGCCCGCGGCGTCGTTGGAGGCGCCTCCGGCCTTTTTGGCGAGCGCGGCGGCGTCGTCATAGAGCGCTTTGGCCGTGTCGGGCGCGCCCGCGTGTCTCGCCCGCGTGCGGGCGGCCTCCATGCCGGAGCGCGACTCGGCGAGCGCCGCGGCGAGGCGTTCCTCCGCGGCGCGGCGGAGCGCGGCGCCGCGGACGTCCTCGTAGGCCTTCGCCGCCTCGCGGTACAGGCGCTCCGCGTTCTCCCATTGCTCGCCCGCAGCCGCCCCGTCGGCGCGCGTCTCGACGGCGCGCGCGCGCTTCAACGTATCGGGCACGAGCCGTTCGGCACCGGACTCGAGCGCGGCGTCGCGGGCGCTCGTCATGAGGGCGCGCGCGGCCGTCGTCGCTTGGCTGGCCTTGGCGAGCACCGCGCGCGAAGTGGCGGCCGCGAAGCTCTCCCCGACCTTCGGCAGCAGGTCGCGGACCCTGGTCAGCTCGCCCGCGGAGAGCGCCTCCTCGAGGCGGGCCTGCTCGCGCGCGGCGGCGTCGAAGACGTCGGCGGCGAGCGCCGGGGCGCCGGCCTCCTCGGCGGCGGCACGCGCCGCTTTGAGCGCGGGCAGCTCCTTCTCGAGGACGTCGCGCTCGCCGGCCCGGAGTGCCGTGGTGATGGCCGCTCGGTAGGCGTCGGTGGCCCGCCCGAGCTGGGCGACCGCGAGCTCGAGCTGTCCCCGTTCGGCGAGCTTCTCCGCCGCGCCCGCCAGCGACTCGGCCTCGATGAACGCGGCTTTGGCGAGGCTCTGGGCGCCGGCCGCCGCCGCTTCGGATGCCACCGCGCGCATCGCCGCGCGCGCCTCCTCGACGCTCTGCTGAAGACGGCGCGCGGCCTCCTGCTCGGCGCTCGCGAAGCCCTCGCGCACGCGCGGCAGGAGCTCGCGCACGCGCGTCAGCTCGCCCGACGCGAGCGCCTCCTCGAGGCGCAGCTGATCCCGCACCGCGGCCGCGAAGGCGTCGGCGGCGAGCGTCCCGGCGTCGGCCTGCTCGGCCGCCTCACGGGCGGCCCGGAGTGCCGGCATCTCGTCCTCGATGGCGCGGCGTGCTCCGGCCTGCCGCGCGGCGACCAGGGCGGCGCGGTACGCCTCCTCGGCCTGGCGATACTGCGCCGCGGCCTGCTCGTACTGGCCTTGCGCCTCGCTCGCCTCGGCGGCGGCCGCGAGGGCGGCGGCGCCCTGCATCGCGTCGGGGGCGAGCGACGCGACGTCGCGCTCCCCCGCCTCGCCGGCGACGATCTGCATCGCCGTCTTGGCCTGCTGCGCGGCGCGCTGGGCGCGGCGCGCGCCCGCTTGTGCCGCCGCCGACCCGAAGGCCTCCGCGGCGCTCCGGAAGAGCTCGCCGGCCTTGGCGTGATCCCCCTGTTGGCGGAGCGCCTTCGCCTCCTCCTCGAGCGCGCCGCCGCGCTGGAAGTCGGTGGCGGCGGCGTCGAGCGCGCCGGCCGACTCGGCGGCGGCGCGCGCGGTCTCGCAGGCCTGCACCGACTCGGCCGCCGCGCACGTCTGGAGATCCGCGAGCATCTCGGCGGCGGTGCGGTAGCGCTGGTTGCGGTCGCGTGCGATCGCCTTGTCGAGCGCGCGCACGAACTCGTCCGGGGTGTCCGGCAGGATCACCTTGTGATCGCACGCGTGCACGGTACGGACCGGGCACGCGCCGCCCTCGAGCGAGCGGTGGTGGAGCTCGACCTCGTCGGCGGAGAGACCCGCGAAGAAGTGCCGGCCGGTGTAGATCTCGAAGAGCACCATGCCGAGCGCGTAGATGTCGACGCGATGGTCGAGGCGGCGGGTCGCGCCGATCGGCTGGAACTGCTCCGGCGCCGAGTACGGCACGGTGCCGGCGAACACGGTGCGCGAGAGATCGCTGGTCTGGGTCTCGCCGGCGTCGGCCATCAGCTTGGCGATCCCGAAGTCGGTGACGACGACGCGCCCCGTCGCCTCTTCGATCATGATGTTGACGGGCTTGATGTCGCGGTGGACGACCGCCTCGGGCTTCTGGCTGTGCGCGTAGTTCAGGGCATCGGCGGTCTCGATGCCCATACGCACCACCTCGCCGAGCGGGAAGCCCTTGTTCTGCCGGGCGTTCAGGAGCTGGCGCAGGTTCTTGCCGCGGATCAGCTCCATGGTGAGGAAGTAGGTCTCGCCGTCCTTCCCGAAGTCGTAGACGCGCACGATGTTGTCGTGCTCGAGACGGAACATCACCTGCGCCTCGGTGAGGAAGCGCTCGACGATGTCCTCCGAGCGTCCGGGGGCCAACGTCTTGAGGGCGTTCTCGCGGCCACGGGTGGTGTCGCGGACGTGGTACACGACGCCCATACCGCCCTGGCCGAGCAGTCCGAGCACCTCGTAGCGGGCGGAGATCTTCACGGGGTGGTCTCGGTGGTGGGACGCGCGCTCGCGCCGCCGTCGCCGTCGACGCGCAGGAGCACGATGGTGCAGTTGTCGGGGCCGCCGCCGGCGTTGGCGCCGTCGATGATGGCGTCGCAGACGGCGGTGAGATCGTCGCCGCCGGCGGCGATCAGCGCCGCCAGCCGCTCGGCGCTGACGACGCGATACACGCCGTCCGAGCAGAGCGCGAAGGTGTCGCCGTGGCGCAGCGGACGGCGCGCCAGCTCGACGTCGACCGTCGGCGCGACGCCGAGGGCGCGGGTCAGCACGCTCTCGTAGCGGGCGCGCATGGCCGCGTCCGTGAGCTCGACGCCGCGGGCCGCCAGGTCGTTCAGGTAGGAGTGATCGCGGGTGAGCGCCTCGATCTGGCCGTCGCGGATGCAGTAGACCCGCGAGTCGCCGACGTGGGCGACGTGGGCGACGTCGTTCTCGACCAGGAGCGCCGCCACCGTCGTCCCCAAGCCGTGCAACGCCGGCTCGGTCTGGGGCAGCGTCCAGATCTTGCGGTTGGCCTCCTCGATGGCCTGCTTCAGGCGCAACGCTCCGTCCGTGCCGCTGGCGAGGCCGGCGGCGACCGATTCGAGGATCACCCGCGCCGCTTCTTCGCTCGCGCGCTTGCCGCCGGCATGGCCACCCATGCCGTCCGCGACGAAGCCGAGACCGATGTTGGTGGCGAGACCGAAGCTGTCTTGATTCTCGCGGCGCACTCGACCCGGGTCCGTGCGCGCTGCCCCCCTGATCTTCATGCCGCGCCGTCGAAGCTAGCAAGGAAACCTGCGGGTTTACAACTATCGATCGTCAGCGGAGCGCATGCGGAATGCAGCAGCGCAGCGGCTTGACAGTCGCTCGTGTCGGTCGCTACGGCTCGCCGCGGACCCGCATGGACGACATCGTCGCCTTCCTCCGGAAGACCGTGCTCTTCTCGGTCCTGCCCGTGGCGGTGCTGCCCGCCATCGCGGCGGCGGCGACGCGCGTGACCCTCACGAAGGGCGAGACGCTGTTCGAGGCCGGGACGAGCGGTGACGCCGTCTTCCTGGTGCGCTCCGGTTTGCTGCAGATCGTGAGCGCTCCGGCGCTCGGCGGTCATGCGCTCGGGGAAGCGGCGCGCGGCGAGCACCTCGGCGAGATGGCCGTCCTGACCGGCGAGCCGCGCGCCGCGACGGTGGTGGCCGTCGTCGAGTCGGTGCTCTACGCCATCCCCGGCGAGCGGGTGCGGACGCTCTTCCACGAGCATCCCATCCTGTGGGCGCGGCTCAGCCTCGGTCTGATGCGCAATCTGCAGGCGCAAGGCCGCCCCGCGGCCCGCGGCGTTCGCACCTGCGCGCTCGTCGGCGCCGGGAGGGCGGCGGGGCGCTCGCTCGAGGTCGTGCTCGCGCTCGCCGACGAGCTCGGCGCCCTCGCCGGCGAGCCGGTCGCCGTGCTGGATTGCGTCCCGGCCGCGTCGCCCGCGCCGGCGGAGCCGGCCCCGCTCCCGGAGGCGCTCTCCGAGGTGACCCAGACCCTCCGCCGTCTGGTCCTGCCGACCTCGGCCGCCGGCGGGACGCGGGCGACGGTGGTCCGGCTCGGCACCGATTGCGCCGCCGACGCGCCGGTCGCCGACCTCGTCGCCGAGCTCCGGCGGCGGCATGCGCGCGTGCTGCTGCATGCGACCTTGCCGTGGTCGCCGCTCGCGGCGCGCGGCATCGCGCAATGCGACGCGCTCCGCTGGATCGTCGACGCCGACGACGCGGACGCGGGCGCGCCGTGTGCAGCCGCCCTCGGCGAGCTCGCCCCGCTGGTGCGAACGCCGCTCGTGCCGCGCGTGCTCGCGCTCGCGCCGGTGGCGCCGGCCGCGGCCGGCGCGCGCGACGCCGGCGGCGCCACCAGCGTGCCGGTCGAGCTCGGTCCCGACGCGACGGCGGCGCTCGCCGGTCCCACGGCGCGGCGCGCGCTCCGCGCGGTCGCCCGCGAGCTCGCCGGCCGGCGGACGGCGCTCGTCCTCGGTGCCGGCGGCGCCAAGGGCTTCGCCCACGTCGGTGCGCTCCGCGTCTTCGAGCGCGAGGGCGTCGAGTTCGACGCCGTCGCCGGCACGAGCATCGGGGCGATCGTCGGAGCGCTGGTCGCCATGGGGTGGTCGGCGGCGATGGTCGAGGGCCTGTTCATGGGGGTGGCGAGCAATCCTTGGAAAACGCTCTTCGATCTCAGGGTTCCGACCGAGGCCTTCTTCCGCAGCAAGAAGAAGAGCGAGCTGATCACGCACTACTGCGGCGGCATCCGCATCGACCAGATGGCCATGCCGTTCTTCGCCGTGGCGGGAGACCTCACCGCCCTCGCGCCGGTCGTGTTTCACGACGGCCCGCTCGATCTCGCGCTCGACGCCAGCTCCGCCATCCCGACGGTGTTCCGGCCCGTTCGCCACCAGGACCGCATGCTGGTGGACGGCTGGGTGTGCGATCCGCTCCCCGCCGGCGTGGTGCGGGCCGCGGGCTTCGAGCGCGTGATCGCGATCGACCTGTCGCCGCGCGGCCGCCCGACCGGACGGCGCGCCGCCGCCCCGGGCGGGGCCCCGCCCGGCCTCGGCGGCCGGCTCCGTATCCTGGCGATCGCGATGCGGGCGATGGAGCTCGCGAGCCAGGAGCACGTGGCGCGGAGCCTGCCGCTGATCGACGTCCTGGTGCGTCCCGACCTCGACGGCTTCAGCAGCGCCGATCTCGACGGGGCCATCGAGATGTGCGCCCGCGGCGAGCGCGCCGCCGAGGAGGCCATGCCGGCGATCCGGGGGGAGCAGGGATAGCGCCGCGCGACGATGATGGCTTGACCCTGGCTGGTCGCGTTTGCTATCCGCCGGAAGGGTTTAGGTACCGTTTCCGGCGCCTTGGGTGCCGCTCGGCAGGGGAGGGGAAGGCATGAAGCGCTCCATAGCGTGGGTGGTGGCGGCGTCGTTGGCGGGCGGTGCGCTCGGCGGATCGGCGGATGCCAAGACGCTGCGCGAGACCCTAGCGCCCGACAATCCCGTGCTGCAGGGTGCCATCGCACCGCTCGGCAATGCGATCGGTTCACAGGTGGCGAACCAGATTCCGTCGCTCTCGACTTCGGCCGGGTACACGTATGAGTGGAACCCGGAGCTCGAGGTGCTGGAGCGGTCGGCCAAGACCTTCGGTCCGCTCTTCACCGAGCGCGCCGTCACCCTCGGCCGCAACAAGTTCAATCTGAACGTCTCCTACACCTACATCAGCTTCGACGAGTTCAACGGCAAGAACCTCGACAGGCTGACCAACCGCATCGAGAAGGCTTTCGTACCCGAAACCGGCACCACGGAGTATCTCGGATTTCTCGTTCCGGACGGGAATCGCTTCGTTGGCACGCAGGTACGTCTCGACCTCGATATCGAGGCGCAGCTCTTCGACTTCAGCATGACCTACGGGGTGCTCGACACCCTCGACGTCAACCTCGACGTCCCGGTCCTGCGGACCTACGCGCGGTCGGAGGCCCAGGCTCGTGTGCCCGACCCGCGCTGTCTTGGTACCCTCGCCGCGTGCGACGACTTCCTCGCCGACTCCGGGGTGCTCGAGCAATCGGAGACCCACCACGACTCTTCGCTCGGGATCGGCGACATCCATTTGCGGACCAAGTGGGCGCCGGGAACCAAGCCGGTGCGCCTCGCGGGGCTCCTCGATCTCGCGCTTCCCACCGGCGATCCCGCGGACTTCCAGGGCACCGGCGATACCCGTCTCAGCCCGGTCCTGATCGGTTCGGTCGACCTCGGGTCGATGATCGAGCTGCATTCACAGGGCGGGATAGAGTTCAACTGCAACGACGTCGATCGCAGCCAGGCGCGCTATGCGGCGGGCGTAACGGCGCAAATCTTCAGCTTCGCGGCGCTCAGCGTCGATTTCATCGGTCGCAGCGAGTTCGGCGCCCAGGCCCGCATCCCGAACACCGGCCGCCTGCCCGCCGTGCGCACCATCGACGGCGTGCCGACGCTCGTGCAACCGCTGGCCGAGCTCAGCCAGAACGAGAACTTCAAGGGCCGCCCGTTTTTCGTCGACATCAAGCGCAACGACATTCTCGATCTCGCGATCGGCGGACGGGTCGCGGTCGGCGACCGCGTCATGCTGCTCGGGAACATCCTGCTGCCGCTGAACGAGGACGGTCTCCGAGCGGAGTGGATCCCGACCGCCTCGGTCGAGGTCAACTTCTAGCAGCCTGACTTCCCGTGCTCTCCACGAGGTGCCGTGAAGGGCACCGTCTGCGGGGACGGGCGATGGAGAGCGGCTGCTCGTGCCGGTGCTTCGTCGCTGAAAAGAGAAAGGGGGCGGCGTGAGTCACGCCGCCCCCTTCGAGACTGCTGCTGGTCGTGGTCGATCTAGGAGATCGTGGCCGCGACGGTCAGATCGGCGATGTCGCCCGGCGCGTTGTTCTGCGTCACCTCCTGCACGGTGATCGTCAGGTCGCTGGTGGCAATCGCGCTGGTGGCGTCGAACGTGCACTCGATGTTCACCGGGAACGTCAGATCCGACGTGTTGGCGACGCTCAGGGTGAGCGTGCCGGCCGCGTCGTTGTCGTTCTTGGTGAAGATGCCGCCGCCGCCGGTCTGCGTGCAGGCCACGCCGTCGGCCGAGCCCGTGAAGCTGCCCTTGGCGGTCGGGTAGGCGACGCGGATCTGGAAGCCCTGAACCGCGGCCGCCGCCGTGAAGTCGAAGTCGACGGTCTGCGTCGCGCCGGGACCCGGCGTCGGTGCGACGGTGGGCGCCGTGGTCGGGGCACCCGGCGTGAAGGTCGGACCCACTCCAGGGGTCGACGTCCGCGTCGGATTGGGCGTGCCGTTGTCGTTCCCGTTTTCGTTGTTGTTGTCGTTGTCACCGCAGCCGGCCGTCATCGCCAGCGCTGCCACCATCAACCCGATCGTGAGTCCAGACTTGAGCGTGCGCATCATTGTGATCGTCCCTCCTCCATGTAACAGCGCCGGCCGGTGCGGCCGCGGCGACCCTTGGTGCGCTCGCGTCTCGAGCGCGTAGGTGGTCGAGTTACCAGAGCGTTCGCATCATGGTCAAGCATAGGGCCCTAGATTGTCGTATTCGGCGATGATGCGGGCCATAAGCTGTCGAACTCGTGCGATTCGGATATCTGCGTAACGGCGGCGTTCACGCTCACGGGACGGTGTCGGCTCTCGTCAGCACGAGGCGCAGGCCGAAATCGCGCGCACCGGCGACGGCACCCCCGAAGAGCTCGACGACCGCGGTCGCGCCCCGCTCGGGATAGGCGCCGCATTCCTCTCCGACCTCGCAGAGCGCGCCGTCGCCGTCACGATCGACGCCGGCGACGATCGTGTAGCGGCCGGGGGCGACGCCGTCGAAGCGATAGCGGTAGTCCTGGGCGGCAGCCGTGCTGGTCGTCGCCACGATGCCGCCCGCCGTCGGATCGCGGAGCTGGACCGTCACCGGTCCGATGTCCTCGGGAGGCGACGTGGAAACCTCGACGACGACGGCGATCTCGGCCGTGCCGCCGTTCGAGACGAGCGTGATCGAGCCGCTGGCGGCGCCGGACGTCACCCGGTCGCGATCGACGGTGACGCGCAGGCTCGCGCCCTCGACGGTCGCCCCGAGCCAGTCGCCGCCGTCGTCGGTGGTGGCGCTCGGTGCCGCGAGGACGAGCGCCGCGCCGCCGGCGTTCCGGAGCGCCACGGCGAGCGTGCTCTCGTCGGCGGCGAGGCGGAGGCTCTCCGTGTCGAGGACGAGAATCGGCTCGGATGAGGGAGGCAGGCCGGCGAGGAGACGCACGGCGGCGTCGGCATCGAGGAGCCCGGCGCCGTAGCGATCATCCCGTCCGGGCGCCCCGCGGTCGTCGGCGCTCGCGAGCAGGACCTCCCGGAGCAGGCGCGCCGACGCGCCGCCGGGCACGCCGAGCAGGAGGGCCGCCGCCCCGCTCACCGCGGCGCTCGCCATCGAGGTCCCTTGCATCAGACCGTAGTCGAGCACACCGGGCGCGAGCGTGCTGAGGATCCCGTCGGGAAGGCCGTCGCCGTCGCGATCGCGACGGGTGTCGCCGCCCGGAGCGGCGAGATCGACGCCGGCGCCGAAGCTCGAGTAGCGCGCCGGCGCGCCCAGCCGGTCGGTCGCGGCGACGGCGAGCACGCCCGCGAAGCCGGCGGGACTGACGAACCCGTCGCTGCCGGTGTTGCCGGCCGCCGCGACGACCAGCACGCCCCGCTCGACCGCGGCGGCGACGGCGCTCGCGAGGATCGGATCGTTGCCCGAGGTGGTGAGGCTGAGGTTGATCACGCGCACGCGCTCGTCCGGGACGCGGCCGGCGACGTTCGGCAGACCGGCGGCGTACCGGATCGCCTGGGCGACGTCGAAGACGCTGCCGCCGCCGATCCCGAGGACGCGGAGCGGCATCACACCCGTGCGCCAGGTGACGCCGGCGACCCCGGCGAGGTTGTCGGTGGCGGCGGCGATGGTGCCGGCGACGTGCGTCCCGTGAAAGCTGCCGCGCTCCGGCTCGCGTGGCCGGTCACCGGGATCGAAGGGGTCGGGATCGATGCCGTCGCCGTCGTTGGCGCGCGCCGGGTCGGAGATGAAGTCGAAGCCCGCGACCAGTCGTCCCGCGAGGTCGGGATGATCGCTGCGGATCCCCGTATCGACGACCGCCACCACCCCGGTCGGGCTGCCGATGGTGACGTCCCAGGCGCGCGGCAGGCCGATGACGCGGGTGCTCCACTGCCGTCCGAAGAGCGGATCGCGCGGCACCCGGGCGGCTCGCACCACCCGGTTGGGTGTCGCGGCGACGACCCCGAGGGTCTCCGCCAGCCGGGCGGCGACCGCGAGCGTGCGCGCGCGCGTGACGGCGCGGGTGCGCTTGGCGTCGCCGCCGTCGTCGCCGGCCGTCGTCGCCGCCTGCGCGCTCGCCGGCGCGAGCGCCAGCAGGACGGTGCCGTCGGGCGCCGTCGTCTCGATGGTGAGCGCGTCGGCTCCGGCGGCGCCGGCGAGGGTGCGGGCGAGCGCGGCGCGGGCGGTGCCGGCCGGCGCCGCGGGTGTCGCGAGCTGCACGATGATCTCGCCGGGCACGATCTCGGGCGCGTCGCCGCGATAGACGGCGGGGTCCATGGCGAGCGGCCGGCCGGCGCCCGCGGCGGGCGAGATGCCGACCGGAGCGGCGGCGGCCGTGGCGCGCACCGTGAGCTCGTAGCGCGCGTCGGCGGAGCCGGCGGCCGGCATCACCACGACGTCGACGCGACGGGGCCCGGACGTGCCGATGGCGACGCGACAGGCCTCGTGCCCCCGAGCGCTCCCCTCGCAGCTCGCGCTTCCGCCCTCGCGGTCGGCGATCAGGAGGTCGAGATCGGCGCCGTCGCGCCCCTCGAAGTCGAGCCCGAGCTCGAGGGTGACGCTCGCGTCGACCGCGAAGGCAAAGGCGTCGAAGGGGTCGTCGCCGCCGACGGCGCCCGCCAGCCGGTGGTCGCCTCCGGGACCGATGCGGCCGATCACCTCGGCCGTGCCGGGGCCGTCGTTGGGCTCGTGCTCGGGCCGCGGCGTCGATGCGGGCGGCGGCGGGACCAAGAGGCGCCCCGCGATCGTGCCCGCGCCACAGTGATCGGCGATGGCGAGACCGGCGCTGCGCCGGAAGGCGAGCGTGGCGTCGTCGCCGCTCACCCGGCCGTCGCGATCGAGGTCGCAGGCTTCCGGCGGACAGGCGTCCGCGCCGCCGTCGGCGTGCGTCAGGATGCGCACGCCGTCGCTCGCGGTCACGACGCCGTCGCCGTCGGCGTCGCCGCACACGGCCGCGGCGACGCGGCCCGCGCCCATGACGATCAGGCCGAGCGCGCCCGCCGCCGCCAACCGGCGCGCGCCGGCGACGCTCAGCCGGGGAAGCCGACGATGCGAGTGGCGCGATCGAGCGTGAAGTGGCGTATCTGACCGTTCCTGAGCTCGACGGTGACCGGCAGCTCGTCGGCGTCGCTGAAGTCGATCTTGATGCGGGCGATCCGGTCGCTGTCGCTCTTCGTGAGGTCGTAGATGAGCGAGCCCTGCCGCGGCGAGCCTGCGATCAGCAGAATGCGCTGGAACTCGAGCGTGAAGGCGCCCTGCTCGGAGGAGTCGACGTTGATCTTGCCGGTGATCCGCCTGCCCACCTGCAGGCTCTCTACGCCGAGCGTGCCGTTGAAGGTGAGCGACTTGCCGTTCTTGACGTGAGTGGTCTTGAAGCCGTCGAAGCCGAGCAGCACGCCCTGCGCGAGCGTGGCGCGGCTGATGGTGCCGTCGAGGATGGTGCCGGCGATGCGGCAGTTGTCGAAGGTCGCGACGCCGCCGTTCGGCACCTCGGTGATCTCGACGCTGCCGTCCGTGTTGTCGCAATCGGGAGTGCCGGCGGCGAGCGCGCCCGCCGAGCCGATGCCGGGCACCTTGGTGATGCCGTCGAAGATCGAGAGCGATGGCGTCACCACGTCGTTGGTGTCCTGGGAGGTGAAGTCGCAGGCCGAGTTGACGCTCAACCCGGCGGCTTTGCGGAGGATGTTGACGCCGTCGCTGATCGTGACCGTCCCACCCCCATCGAGGTCGCAGCTCGCGTCACAGCTGCTCGAGAGGCTGGCGGCGGCTCGCAGGGCCTGCACGCCGTCGGAGACGGTGACGTTGCCGTTGCCGTCGGCGTCGCCACAGGTCTGGGCCGAGACGGAGGCGGCCGCGAGGAGCACGGTCGCCAGCGCCAGCGTGATCGTCAGCGTTCTCGTCGTAATGCCCACGTCATCACCTCCACCCCTCGTAATCAGAGGATGCAGCGCCCCGACGGTCGTACGTCGAGGGTGTAGTTGCCGCTGTCCGACCCGCCCGCGCCGTCGAGCACGATGGTCACCGGCAGGCCGGCATCGAAGAACCCGAACACCAGCTCCCCCGCGCCGCCGCCCGCGCAGTCGTTGTTGTCGTCGAAGCAGGCTTCGGGCCCGCTCGTGCCGGGACAAAGACCGTCGCCGACCGACAGTTGCGAGTCGAAGCCCGTGCCGCAGGTGCCGAACTCGTAACAGCCCGTGACGAACGGCGTGAACGTGAACACGGACTCCGGCGCGCTGCTGGCGTTGCACGGGCTCGTCAGGTTGCTCGTGCCGCTGGTGTGGCCGTGGAACTGGATGCGTCCCGTGCCCGGGATCTGCAGTGGCGCCTCGCAGGTGCCGGCGTCCTGCGTGCAGGGCCCACACGGCACGCAGACATATGTGACGTCCTTCGCGACCTCGCCCGTGGTCGTGTTGTTGTCGTCGCAGCCCTGCACCCCGACCGACCCACAGGTTCGATTCACGACCAGGACGGGCGGCTCGCTGAGCAGCCTGAATTGGACGCCGAACGTGTAGCCGCCCCCGCCCGGATTGTTGTTGACGCGGAACTCGAAGAAGTTGTCGCCGCACACCAGACCGGGGACGGTCACGAAGCCCGTATCCTGGGTCGCGCCCGGACCCGTCGACCTCGCCCGCAGGACCTCCTTGGCATTCAGGAAGGTGACGATCTCGTCGTCGATGTTGAAGAGCCGGACCTGCGCGAGCGGCGGCGCCGCGGCCGGCGTCAGCTCGCCGGTGTCGGTGTCGTAGGTGAAGTTGTCGGTGGTATCGTCCGCGAAGGTCACCACCACCGGCAGGGTGGTCCCGCCGGTCAGGGTGACGCGGACCCTGACCACGTTCTCGATGTCGGCGTCGCTGACGTCGAAGTCGAGGGCACCGTCGACGGTGTTGCCCTGGCCGTCGGTCGCGACCTGCTCGAAGGTGATGACGTAGGCGCCGAGGATCGGGGTCTCCGCGTCGAGCTGGCCCGAGAGCTGGGGATTCTCGCCGGAGTTGTCGAGGAACAGCGTCCCGCCGAGCGTCAGCACGTCGCCGCGGCGGGTGATCTGGAGATTGGAGAACCCGAGCGAGCCGTCGCCCTGACCCAGGAAACCCGTGAAGGAGACCTCGCCGAACTCGCAGTCGTCGAAGACGAAGCCGTCGCTCGTCTGCTGGAAGCCGCCGTCCGGATTGTCGCAGGGCGAGATCGAGCCGGCGGGGGTCGGGCCGACGGCGCCGACCTTCACGAGCGCGCCGAAGATGTCGAGGGTGTGGCCGATCAGCGACGAGACGCGATCGTCCTCGCCCGGGCAATTCTGGACGCTGGTGAGGCCGGCGGCGCTTCTGAGGATGTTGACGCCGTCGGTGATGGTGACGTTGCCGCTGCCGTCGACGTCGCAGTCCTCGGTGCAGACGCTGGAGAGGCCAGCCGCAGCCCGCAGTGCCTGGACGCCATCGCTGACGGTGACGTCGCCGTCGCCGTTGGCGTCACCGCACACCGCGAGCGCCGCGGTGGTAGCGATGCCGACGGAGACGGCGACCACGAGCCCCTGGAGCAACCTCCTCGTCGCGATACGCCGCCGCACGGGCTTAGTTGGATATCGGCGTCAGCTCGCCGCTCACTAGATCGTAGTCGAACGGGATGATCTCTTGGTCGAGCAACACGACCTCGACGAGCGCGACGTTCGTGGTGTTGAACGTGATCTCGATACCCTCGACCTCGGGCAGGTTGGCGTCGTCGACCGTGAAGAACAGCGAGCCGCCGGTAAAGAAAAAGCTGTTCGGGTCGCTGACCAGCGAGTTGAACTCGACGCTGAAGGTGCCGAGCACCGAGGACGAGAAATCGAAGAAGCCGTCGATCACGAAGGCTCCACCATCTTGCCGCTCGCTGAGTGAACCCGAAAGCCCCTGGACCTCGCCAGTGGTGAGGTCGGTGAGCACGATGTCGAGCACCAGGGCGTTGCCGCCGACGCCGAGACTTCCCTCGTAGAGGAAGCCATCGAGCTCGCAATTGGAGAAGAAGATCTCGCCGGTGCTGTCATCGAAGAAGAACTCGCCGTCGAAGTTGTCGCATTCGAACGAGCCGGCCGGGGTGGCCGATGCCACTCCGGCGGCGCCGCCGAACTTGACGAGCGACCCGAACACCGACAGGGACGACTGCAGCAGCGACTCGACCTGAGTGCTGACCCCGCCGCAGTTCTCGGTGACGGGGAGCGCCGCGGCTTTCCGCAGCACGTTGACGCCGTCCGTCACCGTGATCCCGCCGCTGCCGTCGATGTCGCACAGCGTGCCGCAGGTGCTGGAGAGGTTGGCGGCGGCGCGCAACGCCTGGACGCCGTCCGTCACCGTCACCGAGCCGTTGCCGTCGGCGTCGCCGCAGACTTGCGCTTCTGCCGCCACGCTCGTCGCGGCCAACAGGCAGACCACGACCAACAGATGTCTCCACAAGGGGGATTGCATTCGTGTCCTCCGAAACCTCGTCATTGTTCCGCGCTACGTCATCCGCTGCAGGGACGCGCGCGCGTCTCGACCCGCCTTGCTGCTAGCAATCGATAACGCCGATTGTCAATGGAGTTCGGATCTCCTATCGTCCCGTGACCGCAATGGGATTCCCCACGCATCGCGCACGGCGGCTGCGGCGCACGGCGACGCTGCGCCGGCTCGTGGCCGAGACCCGTCCGAGCGTCGATGGTCTGGTGCTGCCGCTGTTCGTGGTCCCCGGAACGGGCGTGACCCGGCCGGTCGCGTCGATGCCGGGGGTTTCCCAGCTGTCGGTCGATCGCGTGGCCGAGGAATGCCGCGCGGTCGCCGACCTCGGGATTCCGGCGGTGATCCTGTTCGGAATCCCCGAGCACAAGGACCCCTACGGGTCGGAGGCGTGGGCGGATGGGGGCGTGGTTCCCCGCGCCATTGCGGCCATCAAGCGCGCGGTTCCGGACCTGGTCGTGATCACCGACGTCTGTCTCTGCGAGTACACCGACCACGGCCACTGCGGGGTGGTGCAGGACGGCGAGGTGTTGAACGATCCGACGCTCGAGCTGCTCGCCAAGGAGGCCGTCGCGCACGCGCGCGCGGGCGCCGACGTGGTGGCGCCTTCCGACATGATGGACGGCCGGGTCGCCGCCATCCGCGCCGCCCTCGACGACGCCGCGCTGCCGGAGGTGGCGATCCTGTCGTACGCAGCCAAGTATGCGTCGGCGTTCTACGGCCCCTTCCGCGACGCCGCGCAGTCGACGCCGCAGTTCGGCGACCGTCGCGGCTATCAGATGGATCCGGCCAACGCGCGCGAGGCGCTCCGCGAGGTGGCGCTCGACGTCGAGGAGGGCGCCGACATCGTGATGGTGAAGCCGGCGCTTGCCTACCTCGACGTGATCCAGCGGGTCCGGGCGGCAGTCGAGGTGCCGGTCGCGGCCTACGCGGTGAGCGGCGAGTACGCCATGATCAAGGCCGCCGCCGCCGCCGGCATGCTCGACGAGGAGCGCGCGATGCTCGAGTCGCACACCGCCATCGTCCGTGCCGGCGCCGGCATCGTCCTCACCTACTTCGCGAAGAGTCTGGCCCCGCTCCTGGCGCGGTGAGCGCGGCCGATGCGGGGCAAACGCCCGACGGCCCTCCTCGTGCTCGCGACCCTGGCCGCCGCGGCACCAGCCCAGGCGATCGGCCTCGCCGAGGAGCGTGAGATCGGCGCCCGCTTCGCGCTCGAGGCGCGGGCGCAGGTGCCGCTCGTGCGCGAGCCGGCGGTGACCGGCTACCTGCGTGAGGTCGGCGGCCGTCTGATCGCGCGCCTCGACAGCCAGCCGTTCGTGTATCGCTTCTTCGTCGTCCGCGACCCGAACCTGAACGCGTTCGCGGTTCCGGGAGGCTACGTCTACGTCCACACCGGCCTGCTTCTCGGCGTCGCCGACGAGGCCGAGCTGGCCGGCGTCCTCGCCCACGAGCTCGTGCACGTCTCGGCGCACCACGTGGTGCGCCAGCAGGAAAAGACCGCGCTCGTCAACTACGCCACGATCCTCGGCCTCTTCCTCTCGGTCGTGCACCCGGCGCTCGGCGCCGGCGCGGCCTCCGCCGGTGCCGCGGCTCAGCTCAAGTACCAGCGCGAGTTCGAGCAGGAGGCCGACTACGTCGGCATCGGCATGATGGCGCCCGCCGGCTTCGATCCGAGCGGGATGCCGGCGTTTCTCCGTCGCGTGCTGCGCGAGCAGCGCCTCAATCCCGCCACCGTCCCGGCATACTTCCTCTCCCACCCGCTCACCGAGGATCGCGTCGCCGCCCTCGAGCAGCGCCTCCCGTCGTTGCCGCGCCCGGCGCCGCGCGCCGACGGCGCGGTGCGGCTCGCGGCCGCGCAGGCGACGGTTCGCGCGCTCACCGAGCCGACCGAGAAGATGGTCTCCGAGTATCGCGGTCGGGCGGCGCGGACGCCCGACGACGCGCTCGCGCCATACCTGCTCGGCCTCGTCTGGCTGTACACGGGCCGTCCGAGCGACGCGGAGCCGTTCCTCGCCGGCGCTGCCGGTGCCAAGCTCGCGGGCGCACTCGGCGAGCACGGCCGCGCCCTCGCGCGGCTCGGCCGCGGCGACGACGCGCGCCGCAGCTTCGAGGCGCAGCTCGCGATCGCGCCCGGGGATGCGGCGATGCACATGGAGCTCGGCAAGCTGGCGCTCGGCGCCGGCGAGGTGAAGCGTGCCGTAGCGCTCCTCGAGCGTGCCCTCGAGCTCGATCCCGAGCTCGACGATGCCGAGTACGCGCTCGCGGAGTGTAGCGCCAAGAGCGGCGAAACCCGCGAGCAGTGGCTGCACCTCGGCCGCGCCTTCGAGCTGCGCGGCGAGATGGGGCGTGCGGGCAGCGCCTACCAGAAGGCGCTGGATCTCACGCCCGAGGACACGCCGGCGCACGAGGAGCTCGAGAAGACGGTGCGCGCGGTCGCGAGCGCGGATCGCGGGTCGCGCTGAGTCGCGCTCGCGTCTTCAGGGGTGGGCGTGGGGGTGGGGAGTCGCCGCTCCGGCTCGGCAGATCTATCCAAAAGGGGAATCTCTCCCCCTTCGCCGCCGCGGCAAAGCCGCGTCGGCTCATCCCCCGGCTCGCTGGCGCTCGGCCGCGCGCTCCGCGCGCGGAGGCTGGGTCCTCCCGCATGTCGGGCGTGCGCTCGTCGCGCAGTGACGGGCGTTCGCGGGGGCGTGGGGATCGTCTCGGAGGTGAGTAGATCGAACACGCTCTCCTGCGAATTGTTGGAAGGTGTCGGTTCATACGTGAGATCTGCCGAACCGGAGAGACGATCCCCACGTCCCCGCGCGTACCGACCCCTCGTGCGCCCCCGTCTCGGCGCGCTCAGCGCACGAAGAAGAGGACGATCTCGAACAGGATCAGGAGAATGATGGTGAGCTCGAGGATCTCGGCCCGCGCCGTCGCCCCGCGGCCGGCGAGGACGTCGGCGATCTTCTGCACCAGCTCGAGCTTGCCGTCGATGCTGCGTTGCCACTCCCCGAGGTGGAGGCGGTCGGCCGTACGGGCGTAGATCTTGGTGAGGTAGAGGTCACCCACCAGCTTCACCGCGTTCACCAGGCGCTCGCGGAGCGTCGCGGTGTCGAGCCGGAGCTCCGAGAGCTCGCGCACCCGGACCACCTCGCGGCGGAACGAGAGCAGGCGCCGCGGCCGGCCGACGTACTCGTAGAGGGCGCCGATCCGGCGGTCGAGCATGGCGTCGAGGAAGCGGAGCTCGAGGAGCTGAACGTTCAGCAGCTCGAGGACGTCGAGCGCGTCCGTGTAATCCTCGTCGTAGACCAGCGCCACGTTCCAATCCGTCACCACCAGGTCGCGTGGGGTGTAGGTGACGGCGGTCCGCAGCACCTCGTCGGTCTCGCTCGGCGAGAGCGGCTCCGGCTCGCAATGGACGATGCGAGCCAACAGCTCGCGGTGGGCGCCGAGCAGGGCCGGGGCGTCGAGCTCGGGTGCGAAGCGCGTCACCTGGATGACGTAGTAGTCCTCGATCATCGCGTGGCCGTCCTGCGCCGGCCGCAGGATCGCCCCGGCGAGGCGCGGCAGCACCTCGTTCAGCACCGCGCGCGCCTCGCTCTCGAGGGCCGAGCCGGTGCTGAGCGACGCGGTGAGCTCGGGGAGGCCGTCGCATGCGATCTCGTCGAAGGGCAGGGCGAAGCGCACCGTCACCGCGCCGAACTCGTGCGCGCGCAGCTGCACGTCGGCGAGGGCCGTCCGGCCGGTGAGGCTCAGCGGCCGTGCCGCGAGCGGCAGCGTCAGCGCCGGTGAGACGTACTGGACGCGTGCCGGCGTGCTCTTGCGGGCGCCGTCCGCCGGTTCCTGGGTGCGCGCGTCCCCGGACGCCAAGAGACGAAGCCGCCGCAAATCGATCTCGTAGCCGACGTCGAAGGAAAGCATCGCAAAGAGCTTGCCGTCGGCGATCCGCACCAGCCGATCTTCGCGCCGCGCGAGCTCTGCGGCAAACGCCGCGTCGGACCGTTACGTTTTTGCCGGGAGCGGAATCTCCGCGAGCCGAATCCGCCAGTGTCGCTGCGGGTCTGCGCTGGCACCCGGCTTGCTCGTTGCGAACTCGGACGCAGGCGCCGATGCCATGAGACACCACGACGAACCGTACTCGATTGCCGGCGGCCGCCGCTCGGCCGGACGCTGGCGCGGCGCCACCCGACGCTGCCGGGGCCGCGAGGGCCGTTCGCATCTCCGCCTCGTCGTCTCGCAGCGCCGGCCGCCCCGTTTCGGAGGCATGCACCCGGCATTGCCGGCGACGCTCGCGTTTGCCGCGGTCAGCATCGCCGCCCTCGCGGTGGCGAGCGCGATCGACGCGGCGAGCGCGGTGGCGCGCACCGCGGTGGCCGTCGGCTCGCAGCTGCGCGCCGCCCGATTCATGTAGCGATCGGCGCTGGAGTTGCGACGGCGGGCGGGTGTAACGAGCCGGTGTGCGCCGGGCCGATCGGTTGTTCGAGATCATCCAGCATCTGCGCCGCGGGCGTGTGATCACGGCGCGGGCGCTCGCCGAGCGGCTGGAGGTGAGCGAGCGCACGATCTATCGCGACGTGCAGCACCTGATCGGTTGCCGGGTGCCTATCGACGGCGAGGCCGGGGTCGGTTACGTGCTCCGCAAGGGCTACGACCTGCCGCCGCTGATGTTCACGGAGGCCGAGCTCGAGGCGCTGGTCTTCGGGGCCCGCATCGTCCAGCGCTGGAGCGACTCGGAGCTGGCGCGCGCGGCGAGCGCCGCGCTCGAGCGCATCGCGACGGTGCTGCCGGAGCATTTGCGCCGGCTGCTCGACGATCCGACGCTGTGGGCGCCGGCGGGCGCGGCGCGGCCGCCGCTCCGCTTCGACCTGGCGACGCTCCGGCGCGCGATCCGCGATCGCACGGCGATCCGCATCCGCTATCGCGACGACCGCGACGTCGCGACCGAGCGTACGATCCGGCCGCTTACGCTCTGGTTCTACGGGCCCGTATGGCTGCTCGGCGCCTGGTGCGAGCTCCGCGTCGACTTTCGCTTCTTTCGCCTCGACCGCATCCGGACGGCCCGCTTTCTGAAGCGGACCTTCGCGCCGGAGCCCGGCCGGGATCTCGGCGACCTGATGCAACGGGTACTTGCGCGCGGTCTCGCTTGAACCAAGGCCCGTGACTCCTGACACCACGCTGTCAGGAGGGGGTGGCTACTACTCGGACGTCGGCATGGAGCCGGCCCACCACGAGGAGAACAGCCATGGCGAACGAGACCTATGTCCATCCCGAGACCCGCGATCAGGTGACCGTGCTCGTCGACAGCGCCGACTCGGCGGGGGCGTGCTTCCGCTTCGAGTACGATGCCCGCACCGCGACGCCGCCGCCCGAGGATCATGCCCATCCCGAAGAGGAGCATCTCGAGGTCGTGGAGGGGACGCTGCACTGCCGCCTCGACGGCACGGTCCACGTGCTCGCCGCCGGCGAGACGCTGGTCATCCCGCCCGGAGCGGCGCACGCCGTCTGGCACGGCGGTTCGGGCGCGTCGCGCTCGATCGGCGAGTTTCGTCCCGCAGGGCAGATGCAGCGCATGCTGGAAGCGTTTTTCGGCGTTGCTGCGTGAACGGGTCGCCGCTCAGCGGGTCGATTTGCGTGTGCGCTTGGGCTTGGCGGCGGGAGCCGGTGCGGCTCCGCCGCTCCCGCCCTTCAGGCCCGCCAGAAATTCCTCCACCGGCCGGGTGTTGAGCACGTCCCCCGCGCTCGCCCAGCCACGTCGTGCCTGGTCGATGCCGTAATCCTCGGGGAATCGCAGCTGGGCTGTCGAGTGGGCGTCGGAGTCGATGACGATCTTGACGCCCGCCTCGATCACCTTCCGCACGTGGTCGTCCTTCAGGTCGAGGCGCTCGGGGTAGGCGTCGAGCTCGAGGATGGTGCCGGTCTCGCGGGCGCAGGCGATCACGGCGTCGAGGTCGAGGTCGATCGGCTCGCGGCGGTTCAGCTGGCGCGCGGTCGGATGGAAGAGGATGTCGGCGTGAGGGTTCCGCATGGCGCGGAGCACGCGCGCGGTCATCTCGGCGCGCGGCAGGTTGAAGTGCGAGTGCACGGCGACGCCGACGACGTCGAGCTCGGCCAGGCAATCGTCGGCGATGTCGAGGGTGCCGTCCTTGCGGATGTTGACCTCGGCGCCCTTCAGCACGCGGAAGCCGCGGAGCTTCCGGTTGAGCCCGTCGATCGCCTTCCCCTGCAGGCGGATCTTGGCCTCGTCGCTGCCGCCGGTCATGGCGAGGTCGCGGGTGTGGTCGGTGATCGCCATGTACTCGAGGCCGAGGCGCTGGGCCTCGGCGACCATCGCGTCGAGCGTGTCGGCGCCGTCGGTCCAGGTGGTCTGGGTCTGGAGATCGCCGCGCAGGCTCTTCGGCTCGATCAGCCGCGGCAGGCGGCCGGCACGCGCGGCGTCGATCTCGCCCAGGTCCTCGCGCAGCTCGGGCGGAATCCAGGGCAGGTCGAGCGCGGCGAACACCTCCTCCTCGGTGGCGCCGGCGATCGACTGCTCGCCGCGAAAGAGGCCGTACTCGTTCAGCTTCAGGCCCTTCTTGATGGCGAGCTGCCGCATCACCACGTTGTGGGCCTTGGAGCCCGTGAAGTAGTGGAGCGCGGCCCCGAAGCTGGCGCGCGGCACCACCCGGACGTCGAGCTGCATGCCGCTCGCGAGCTTCACCGAGATCTTGGTGTCGCCGCGGGCGACGACCCGCGCCACCTCCGCCATGCGCTCGACGAAGTCCATCACCGGGCCGGCCGTGCGCGCGATCACCAGTAGATCCGCGTCGCCGACGGTCTCGCGCCGGCGCCGGATCGAGCCCGCGATCACCGCGCGCTCGACGCCCTTTTGCGCGGCGACGCGCCCCTCGACGGTGCGCATCAGCGGCAGCACGTCGCCGAGCGCGAACCGTCCGGAGCGTTGCTTCGCGAACGCGATGGCGCGCAGGATCTTCTCCTCGCTCTTCTCGCCGAAGCGCGGCAAGGCGCGAATGCGGCCCGCCTGTGCGGCGGCCTCGAGCGAGGTGAGGTCGGTGATGCCGAGCTCCTGATAGAGCACCCGCACCGCCTTCGGTCCGACGCCTTCGACGGTGGTGAGCGCGGCGACGTCGACCGGCATCTTGGCGTAGAGCTCCTCGCGGTAGGTCATCGTGCCGGTCGTGATCAGCTCGCCGATCTTCTCGGCGATGCTCTTGCCGATGCCGTCGATCGTCGTGAGCGCCTTGACGCCGCCCCTCGCGAAGAGGTCGGTGCAAGGCTCGTCGGTGATGTCGATCGACTGCGCCGCCTTCTCGTAGGCGCGCGGCTTGAAGGGGTCGCTCTCCATCTGGAGAAAGAGCGCGATCTCGCGGAGTACGGCGGCGATGTCGGCGTTGCGGAGCGGGGCGGCCATCTCAATGGAAGATAGCGGTCACGTCGAAGAAGAGCATCTGCTCGTCCTCGCAGGCGTCGCATTCGAGGCGCGTGTAGCGGAAGCGCTGCTCGCCGGCCTCGCGGGTGCCCTCGCCGGTGGGGTGCACCCCGGCCCCGCAGTGGCAGCGGCGCGTCGCCACCATGCGGTCGATCTCGTCGAACGAGGCCACGGGCACGGCCGCCGCGAGCGAGGTGCCGGGCCCGCTACGGGTTGCGGCGCGCGCGCGTCGCATTCCGAGCCGGCGTGTCACCCACACGGCGGCCGTGATCAGCACGACCGCGCCGAACAGCAGTCCCGTCATAGTCGACCCGAGCCCGGACGACCCGCCCGGGTCCTACGTCGGCAGCCGCCCGGGCCGGAACAGGACCTTCTTGTCCGCCACCACGAGCTGCTCGTTCAGGACCAGCTGCAGCGCCTGCGACAGCACCTTGCCCTCGAGCGCCTGGCCGCGCTCCTTCACCTCCTCGAGGGTGTCCTCGCCGACCCGGATGTGGAACACGTCCTGCAAGATCACCGGCCCCTGGTCGAGCTGCTCGGTCACGAAGTGGGCGGTGCAGCCGGACACCCGCACCCCTTCCTCGAAGGCCTGCTTGTAGGCGTTGGCGCCCGGGTAATAGGGCAGCAGGGACGGGTGAATGTTGATGATGCGGCTCGGATAACGCTCCACGACGCCGTTGGTCAGCACCTGCATGTAGCGCGCGAGCACCACGAGATCGGCGCGCACCTCGCGCAGCCGCTCCAGCAGAAAGGCCTCGTGCGCCGACTTGTCGGTCGAGGGGGAGGACTCGAAGCGCAGGCCGGCCTGCTCGGCGATCGGCCGCAGCACCTCGTGGTTGGAGAGCACGACCACGAGCTCGCCGTTCACCAGGCCGGCGGCGCGGTCGGCGAGCAGTTGCTCCAGGCAATGCGGCTCCTTGCTGACCAGCACGGCGACCCGTTTGCGCTCGCGGTCGCCATGAAGGCGGACGCTCACCTCCATGTGGGTCTCTTCGCCGATGCGCTTCAACCCGAGGATCATCTCGTCGAGCGAGAGCGAGAGGTCGGTCAGGTCGACCCGCATCGTCATGATGAAGAGGCCTTCCATGACCCGTTGCTCGATGTCTTCGATGTTGATGCTGCAGCCCGCGAGGTAGGTGGAAACGCGGGCGACCACGCCTTTTTGATCGCGGCCGACGACGGAAACGATGGCGAGGTTTTTTCCGCTCTGCATGGGTGCTTTCCCACGCGCTACCGCAGAAGCTCCGGCAATTCAACGCGGTGCGCGACGCGCGCCAGCGGGAACGCGATGGCGGAGCCGATCGGTTGCGCTTCCGTCAGCGGATGACGTGTACGATCTTTCATCTTGAATAATTCGTGCCGGCGCTTTAACTTTTGCCGTGCGCAGCGCTGGCTGCGCGAAGGAGGATCCCCCGATGCCCTCGAAGCAAGCGGACGTGCTGGTCGGCCGTCGTTATCTCACGCGCGGCTATCTCGACCAGGCGCTCGAGCTCTTCACCCGGAACGCCGACGTCGTCCCGTCGGCCGATTGGTGCCTGATCCGGGACAAGCTGCTCGAGCGCGGCCGCATCCAAGACATGGTCCGTGTGTGCGAGCTGGGGCACGTGCCGATCCCGAGTGAGCAGCTGATCGTCCGCGGCGACAAGGCGCTCAAGACCAAGGACATCGACCTGGCGATCGATCTCTACGAGCTGGCCGGGGCCGATGCGCCACGCTGGGAGCGCGTGGTCGACGTCCTGATCGAGATGCCGGACCGAAAACGCCAGGCGGTGACGATCGCCGATCGCTACCTGGTCGACCAGGTCGAGGTCCCCGCCGCCACCACCAGCCGCCGCCGCCCGACCCCCATCAAAAAAGCCGTCCAGTGATCCGCCTCCCGTCTCGCGGCGTACGCGCCGGCACGTGAGCCGGGTCCGTCCGATCGTCGAGCGGATGCACGCCTACGTCCCGGGCGAGCAGCCGGACGGCGGCCGCGTCATCAAGCTCAACACCAACGAGAACCCCTATCCGCCGGCGCCGGGCGTGCTCGCCGCCGTGGCGGCGGCGGCGTCGGCCGACCTCCGGCTCTATCCCGAGCCGACGGCCAAGCCGCTCCGGGAGGCGGCGGCCCGGGCGTACGGTCTCCGTCCCGAGCAGGTGCTGGCGGGAAACGGCTCCGACGAGATCCTCACCATGCTGACCCGGGCGCTGGTCGGGTTCGACGACATCGTCGTGTATCCCGAGCCCACCTATTCGCTCTACGACACGCTGGTCACCATCCAGGAGGGACGCGCGCTCACCGTGCCGTTCCCCCCCGACTTCGCCCTGCCGCCGGCCCTGTGGGCGGCCGAAGGGCGGTTGATGCTCATCTGCAACCCGAACTCGCCGTCGGGGAGCTTCACGCCCATCGAGACCATCGCCGAGCTCGCCGCCGGCTTCGACGGCGTTCTGGTGGTCGACGAGGCCTACGTCGACTTCGCGCCGGGGAGCGCGCTGCCGCTGCTCGCCAGCCACGACAACGTCATCGTGCTCCGCACCTTTTCCAAGTCGTTCTCGCTCGCCGGCATGCGGATCGGCCTCGCCTTCGGCCACCCCGAGCTCTTGGCGCAGATCGCCAAGGTGAAGGACTCCTATAATCTCAGCCGCGTGGCGATCGCCGCCGGCGCTGCCGCGCTCGCCGAGATGGACTGGATGCAGCGGAACGTCGCCCGCGTGCTCGCGACCCGCGCGCGTCTCAGCGAGGAGCTCCGGACGCTCGGCTACGCCGTCGCCCCCTCGGCCGCCAACTTCGTGCTGGCACGCCGCGAGGGTACGGACCAGGCGCCGGTCATGGCGGCGCTCCGTGAGCGCGGCATCCTGGTCCGTCACTTCGCGACCGATCGCCTGCGCGACGCGCTCCGCATCTCGGTCGGAACCGACGCGGAGATCGATCGCCTGCTGGCGGAGCTCGCCGCCGTCCTTTAGGGAATCACGAACGTCCCCTCCGTGAGCGTCTGGTTGGCGCTCGCCTCGATCGCCAGCACCTCGTACGGCCGCACGCCCGATGGGAGGGAGGCGACGAACTCCGGTGGCACCGTGACGCTCGTCGCGCTGGCCGGCAGGGTCACCTGAAAGGGATCGACGATCACCTGGTAGCCGACGATGGCGATCGGCTTGGCGGGGAATCCGGGCGGCGGGCTCGTCACCGGCGTCCAGCTGATCACGAGCGAGTTCCCCGGGCCGACCACCGCCGAGACCGTTGGGCCGGCTGGAATGGCGTGCGAGAACATCACCTCGCTTTCGAGCTCGTCGCCGTCGACGGTCCGGCCCCGGATCTCGTATTTTCCCTCGGGGAAGCGCTTCAGGAGATCGGCGAGCGGGAACTCGTCGAGTGCCGGCTCCGCGCCCTCGAAGAAGAGCTCGGTCATGCCGAGCTCGCGGTAGGCGCCGCGGCCGAACACCTCGAAGATCGAGCGCCGCTTCGGGGTCACGATCTTGAGCGTGCGCCAGTCCTCGGCGTCGAGCGACACGTGGACGCCGAGGTCGTTCGCCGAGGCGTTGTACTCCCAGTAGATCTTCGCGATCGAGAACGGAATCTCTTCGGCGCGCGAGGCAGGCGCCGAGCTTCCGAAGAGCAGCGCGGCGACGGTCACGATGACGAGCGGCAAGAGACGACGGCGATTCTTCTCCATGGTGCTCCCTCCTCTTTCCGACTGCAGGGTTGAGTGCCGAGAGCCGTCGAGAGCAAGGTCGGGGCCACGAGCAACACCGCCGTGCGTGGAGCGTTGTCGGCGTTCGAGGCGCGGCTCGGGTGCCGGACCCGGCAGGCGAGCCTGCCGAAAGCTGCGGGGAAGAAGAGGAAAGAAGGTTGGTAGGGAAGGTGGACGCGGAACGTCAGTGCCGCCTGTGCACCTCGCGTTCGTATGGCTCGGCTCCCGCGCATGTCACGCTGCGCGTCCGGCGCAACGTTCCCTCGCTGCGCACCGTTCGCATCGTTCACGAGCTCGAGCGGACGTTTGCCGCCGGTTGCGAGCGGCCGGGGTTCCGGTTGGTGCACTACTCGCTACAGGGAAACCACGCCCATCTCATCGTCGAGGCGCAGGATCGAGACGCGCTTGGCCGTGGGATGAAGGCGATTGGCGCGCGCCTCGCCCGCGCCGTGAACCGGATCGCGCGGCGGCATGGCAGGGTGCTCGCCGAGCGCTACCACGTCCGCATGCTTCCCACGCCGCGGGAGGTCCACCGGGCGCTCCGCTACGTGCTCCTGAACGCGCGCCGACACGCCGCGCAGGCTCGGGCGGCGCTCGGACGAGCCGTCCGGCTGGATCCGGCGTCCTCGGCGAGGTGGTTCGATGGGTGGAAGCGAGAGAAGCTGAGAGAAGTAGTAAGGGAAGAGATCACGGCGGCCGACGGAAAGCCGGCGGTGGCGCGAGCCAGAACGTGGCTCCTGACTGTCGGCTGGCGCCGCCACGGTCTTCTCGATCCCACCCACGTTCCTGGCTGACCGTTCCACGGCGCACCCCGCCGCCGCACGGCACGATAGCCCCAAGCACTCCCGTACCAACCCTCTTTTCGCCCGACCGCGCGAGCTCCAGCTAACTCCTGTTCACCCGCCGCCGCGTCCAGCGCGCGAACCGATTCACGACCCCCCGCCTGAGCTCCGCAACCGTGTCCCGGAGCGCGGCGTTCTCCTCCGCCCGCCGCGTGTTCTCCGCGGCGAGTCGCTCGTTCTCCGCCGCGAGCCGCGCCTGGGTCGCCGTCAAGGTCGCGATGTCGGCCGCGCACCGCCGCAGCTGATCGGCGGCGCGCGCGTCGACCTCGCGGAAGGTCTGGACCAGCATCGCGTCGGTCTCGGCGGCGA
Source organism: uncultured delta proteobacterium (assembly GCA_963761995.1). GTDB lineage: Bacteria > Desulfobacterota > Binatia > UTPRO1 > UTPRO1 > UTPRO1. The sequence continues at coordinate 502,809 of CAVXIU010000006.1, forward strand.
GAGCGGGCGCTTCGTACGGAGCCTGCAAAGCGTCCTGCAGCCGTTCCACGTCGACGACGGGGTCGGTCGCGACGGCGATCACGAAGCGATAGCACGGCTCGCGATAGTCGTAGGGCGAGAGGTGGGCGTTGTAGATCTGGTTGAACGGCTCGAAGAGCGCGGCGTAGGGATTCCGGTGCTGGAGGTCGAAATAGATCAGGATCATGTGGATCCAGCGGTAGACGTAGTTCCCGGGGAGGACCACCACGTGATCGGCGCCCTTCGCCTTCAGCGACGCCACCGTGGCCTCGACCGACTCGAGGCCATAGGCCATGTGCTGCTCGAGCGGCACGAAACGCTCGCCGTACTTGCCCCAGATGAAGTCGAAGACCACGCGATCGAGACGGGTCACGAGCGCGTCGCCGCGCGGCGCCGCGACCAGGACGAGGCCGCGGGTGACGCGCAACATCTCGGCGAGCAGCTCCGGCCGGCGCTCGGCGGGGATGTGCTCGTAGACGTCGGTGATGAGACAGCCGTCGAACTCGCCGTCGGCGAACGGCAGCACGACCGGGGTGCCGAGGGTCGGGCGCTCGTTTTCGTGGGTGGCGAAGCGCACGAGCTCGACGTCGGGCAGGTACTCGTGCAGGCCGGTCTCGCGCCGCGACAGCTCGAGCACGCGCGGCGCGGCGACGCCGCGCTGGCGCGACGCCTCGCGCATGCAGGCGGCGATCTGCCGCATGTTCTGGTACGAGTCGAAGACGCGGCCGAGAAAGCTTTCGTCGTTCATGCGATGAGGCCGAGGCGCTAGCAGCTGGCTTCGGTGGAGGTCAATCGAGGATGCGCCCACGCGCCTCGGGCGCCGTCCGAATGCGCCGGCGGAGCTCGGCATCGGTGAGCGTCGACGCCACCCGCTCGACGAGCGCCGCGGCGCGCGCCGCGTGGGCGGCGGCGTCGGCGCGGTTGCCGCGGCGGCGGGCGAGCTCGGCGCGCACCCCGAGCGCCTGCCAGGCGGCGCGTGGATGGGCGATCCGCTCCGCCACCGCGAGGGCGTCCGCGAGCCCGGCGTCGGCCTCGTCCCAGCGCTCGAGCGCCACCAGCGCACGCCCGCGGGTGATCCCCGCGCGCGCCTCGAGCTTGGCGGCGCGATGGCGGCGGGCGCCGCCGAGCTCGTCCTCGGCGTGCGCCAGCGCGCGCTCAGGCTCGCCGCGCTCGAGCTCGAGGTGGGCGCGCACGTCGCGCGCATGCAGTCCGAAGCGCCAGCGCATCCACGGGTCCGGCGCTGCCAGGCGGGCCTCGATGGACTCGAGCGCGGCGAGCGCGCGCGCCGGGTCGGCGAGCGCCAGGTGTCCGGCGGCGACGTTGATCTGGGCGTTGGCGATGATCTCGAGGTCGTCGATCTCGTGCGCCACCCGGAGGGCCTCCTCGTTGTGGACGCGGGCCTGCTCGAGGTCGCCGATCTCGGCGCAGCACCAGCCGAGCGTGTTGAGCAGGCGACCCTTCCAGGCCCGGTCACCGATGCGGTCGCAGACGTGGTAGGCCGCCGTCGAGCTCCTCGAGCGCGCGCTGGTAGTCGCCGAGGCAGCAGCGAGCCTTGCCGGCGAACCACGCCGGCATCACGATCAGGTGGGGCAGGCGGAGCTTCCGGCCGAGGGCCTCGGCGCGCTCGAGGGCGACGAGCGCCTCGGGGTAGCGTCCCTGCCACTCGAGCCATTCGCCGATGCAGCCGAGCACCAGCGACTCCACCTCCTCGGCGCCGCTTCCATGGGCCATGGCGAGGACGTCGTCGACGCCGTCCCCGTCGGGAAACGCGCCTTCGAGCACCCCGCGTCCGAAGTGGCCGACCACCCGCGCCAGCGCCTCGGCCGCGGGCGACGCATGGACCCGCGCCAGGGAGAGCGCGGCCTCGCGCGTCCGGCCGGCGTCGTCGTAGCGGTGGCCCCAGAAGTGCGACAGGCTGGCGCGCCCGAGGTCGATCGCGCGCGGGACGCCGTCGCCGTGGAGGTGGCCGGCGCGCTCCCAGGCGAGCCCCGATGCCTGGTAGTCGCTGACGTGGAAGCTGGCGAGCGCGAGCCGCTCCTCGATCACGGCGCGCTCCGCCGCGGGGACGGCTTCACCCAGCCGGTCCGCGATCGCGAGGGCCGCGGCGCAATGCGCGATGACCGCCCGGTTGGCGAAGCTCTCGACGGCCTTGGCGGCCGCCTTCACGTGGTACTCGAGCGCGCGCGCGAAGGACTCCCCCCTGGCGAAGTGATGGGCGAGGGTCTCGTAGTGCTCGTGCAGGCGGTCGGCGTAGAGCTCCTCGATGGCCTCGCCGATGGTGCGGTGCAGCGCCTTTCGGCGCTCGGTCGGGACGGTCTCGTAGGCGACCTCGTGGGTGAGCGCGTGCTTGAACAGGTAGGCGAGCTCGGGATGGAGCGCCTTCTCGTAGATCAGCTCGAGCCCACGCAGCGCCTCGACCTGCGTCCGCACGCGCTCTCCCGCATCGGTGATGCGCTCGAGCAGACGGAGCGCGAATTCGCGGCCGATCACCGCGGCGACCTGGAGCGCCCGCTTGGCCTCGGGTCCGAGGCGATCGAGGCGCGCCGCCAGCACGTCGTGAATGCGATCCGGCACGTTGGCGGCGGCGAGCGGGCGCGCGATCGCGATCCGGCCCCGGTCGCGGCGGAGCGTCCCGTCCTCGAGCAGCGAGGTCGCCACCTCCTCGACGAAGAACGGGTTGCCCTCGGCCTTGCCGGCGATCAGCGCCCGCACGTCGACCGGGAGCTCCGTGTCGCCGAGCACCGCCGCCGTCATGGCGTCGGTCTCGGCGGGCACGAGCGGCTGCAGGCTCACCCGCACGTGGTAGCTGCGGTCGCCGAAGCGGTGCTGGTACCCCGGCCGATGCGAGCACACCAGCACGGCCCGCATGGTCGGGATCGAATCCCCGAGGAACGCCAGGTACTCCTCCGAGGCCGGGTCGATCCAGTGCAGATCCTCGACGACCAGGACCAGCGGTTGCCGCTCGGCGAGCCGGAGCGCCAGCGCCTTCAGCGCCGCGAAGGTCTCGCTGCGGCGGCTCGCGGAGTCGAGCGCGACCACGCGCTCGTCGCCCGGCGCCAGCGAGAGGATCTGGCGGAGGAAGGGCAGGGTCCACGCCAGGCCCGGATCGACGCCGGTGACGGTCCCCGCGATCTTCGCGCTCGCCGCCGTCTCGTCGTCGCGATCGTCGATGCCGAACCAGCGGCGCAGACCGTCGACGATCGGCAGGAACGGCGTCGCCGCGCCGTAGGCCGCGCAACGGCCCTCGATCCAGGTCGCGGGCATCGCGTGCAGGCCGCGGCGCAGCTCGAGCAAGAGCCGCGACTTGCCGATGCCGGCGTCGCCGGTGACGAACACCACCTGTCCGGCGCCGGCGGCCGCGCTCGCGAAGGCGTCGGTGAGCGTGGCGAGCTCGCGGCGGCGGCCGACGAAGCGCGTCTCGTTCTCGATCGGCGCCGCGGATCGCTCGGCGGCGGGGGCGAGCGCGAAGGCGTCGAGCCGTTCGCCGCCATCGGCGCCGACGCGGATCACCCGCGGCCGGAGGTCGCGTTGGTGGCGCACGCGTCGCGCCGCCGCCGGCGACACCAGGATCTCGTCGCGGCCGGCGTGTCCGAGCAGGCGATCGGCGAGCGCCAGCGTGTCGCCGCTCGGCAGCACGCGCGCGGTCGGATCGGCCGCGGCGACGTCGACCTGCACGATGCCGGCATGGATGGCGGCCCGGAGCTCCGGCGCCGGGCCGAGATCGCGGCGCTCGGCGACCAGGCGGCGGAGCGCGAGCGCGGTCTGCAGGGCGCGGTCGGGAAGCTGCTCGAGGGCGCGCGGGATGCCGTAGACGATGGTGCGGCGGGTCGGCCCGCGGGCGAGCACGAGGCCGCCGAACCCGCGCACGCGCTCCTCGATCTTGTCCTCCCAGCGGCTGGCGAGCGTCCATGGATCGAAGGCGCCCTGGCCGGGGCCGCCGCCGGGAAAGACCAGCTCGAGCGCGAGGACCGCGATCGGTTTCTCCTCGAAGCTCGGCACGGTCGGAGTGGCGCGCGCGCCGCCGCCCTCGCCCGCGAGCGGCTCGCCGCTCGCGAGGGTCTCGAGGGTCGGGCGGTCGATGCCGAGCCGGCGCATCCGATAGCGGAGCGCGTTCCGTCCGAGGCCGAGCAGCCGCGCCGCACCGACGACGTTGCCGCCGGAGCGGCGAAGCGCCTCGCGGATGCGTGACGCCTCCTCCTCGGTCGGCGGCTCGCCCACGGCCGCTGGGCGGGGCGCTCGGCGCTCCGTGGACGCGACCGCCGCGATGGGTGCGCAGAGCTCGATCAGCGTCGCCGCCGTGACCGTGTCCGCGGTCGCCAGGAGGGTCGCGCGCTCCATCAGGTGACTGAGCTCGCGGATGTTGCCCGGCCAGGGCTGAGCCGCGAGCCATGACCGGGCGTCGGCGGCGAGCGTCTTCGGCCCGACGCGGTGGGCGCCGCCGTAAGTGTGGAGGAAATGCTCGGCGAGCGCGACGACGTCGACCACGCGCTCGCGGAGCGGCGGCAGCGTCAGCACGACGACGGCGAGACGGTGATAGAGGTCGGCACGGAAGCCGCCGCCCGCGACCAACGCCGGCAGGTCGCGCTGGGTGGCGGCGATCAGCTTGACGTCGATCTGCCGCGGGGCGACCGCGCCGAGGCGGCGCACGCTCTTCTCCTCGATCACCTTGAGGAGCTTGCTCTGGCAGGCCGGGGTGAGGGCGTCGATCTCGTCGAGAAAGAGCGATCCTCCCGCGGCCGCCTCGAAGAGCCCCGGCTTGGCGCGCTTGGCGTCGGTGAAGGCCCCGGCCTCGAAGCCGAAGAGCTCGGCCTCGAGCATACTGTCCGGGATGGCTGCGCAGTTGACGTCGACGAAGGGTCCGCGGGCGCGCCCGCCGCTGTCGTGGAGCGCGCGCGCGACCAGGCCCTTGCCGGTACCGGTCTCACCGGTGAGGAGCACGGTCGGCGCGTGCGCCGAGCCGGCGACATCGAACGAGGCGACACGCTTGACCTGGGCGCGGAGGGCGATGATCGCCTCGGACGCGCCGCGGATCCTTTCGGTCGGGTGGGGGTCCATGTCTCGAGCCTCGCGATAGACCACTTGTGGCCCTGGAGCCACAAGTGGCCCTGGCCCAAGCGGTCTCGTCCCTCGCTCCTCTCGCGTAAGCCTCCGTTCTCACTCGGGATCGACTTGGGGTGGATCCGGCACTCTCCTTGCGATGAGCCCACTTCGAAAGGAGACCATCGATGGTCAACGAGGAACGGCTGCACGATTTCGTGATGAAGGCTTTCGGGGACATGAGCGGCGCGCTCACCGCGGCGCTGGTCGTGATGGGCGACAAGCTCGGCCTCTATAAGGAGATGGTGAGGGCGGGCGCGGTGACCCCCGCCGAGCTCGCGACTCGCACCGAGACCCAGGAGCGGCTCGTCCGGGAGTGGCTGCAGGCGCAGGCCGCGTCGGGCTACGTCAGCTACGACGCGACGACCAAGCGCTACTCGCTCCCGCCCGAGCAGGCCGTTGCCCTCACCGACGAGGACAGCCCGTTCTGCGTGCTCGGCGGCTTCCAGGGCATGAGCGCGGCGGCCAAGGCCGAGTCCAAGGTCGCGGAGGCGTTCAAGAACGGCGGCGGCGTCGGCTGGCACGAGCACGATCCCGGGCTCTTCGTCGGCGTCGAGCGCTTCTTCCGTCCCGGCTACAACGCCAACCTGGTGAGCACGTGGATTCCGGCGCTCGATGGCGTCGCCGCCAAGCTCGAACGCGGCGCCAAAGTGGCCGACGTCGGCTGCGGGCACGGCGCCTCGACGCTCATCATGGCGAAGGCGTTCCCGCGCTCGACCTTCGTCGGCTACGACTACCATGCGGAGTCGATCGAGGCGGCGCGGGCGCGCGCGGCGGCGGCCGGCCTCGGCGATCGCGTCCGCTTCGAGGTCGCCTCGGCGAACTCCTTCCCCGGCACCGGCTACGACCTGATCGGGCTCTTCGATTGCCTGCACGACATGGGTGACCCCGTCGGCACCGCCCGCCACCTGCGGCAGGCGCTCAAGCCCGACGGCACGTGGCTCCTCGTCGAGCCCTTCGCCAACGACGAGGTGCAGGACAACCTGAACCCGATCGGGCGGCTCTTCTACTCGGTGTCGACCCTGGTCTGCACGCCCGGCTCGCTCTCGCAGGACGTCGGGTACGGCCTCGGCGCGCAGGCCGGCGAACGCCGCCTCCACGAGGTCGCGACGAAGGCGGGCTTCACGCGCTTCCGCCGCGCCACCGAGACGCCGTTCAACCTGGTGTTCGAAGCGAGACCATAAGACACGCGCTGCGAGATGGAGGTAGCCGCGGCCGCGTCGCAGGCCGCGGCTACCTCGCGCAGCGAAAGCCGGTGCTGCGGCTGCGGTTGTGCGGCGGCGCGGCGCCGTAAATCGCGAAGACGCCGTTGCGCGTACCGGCGGCGAAATTGCCGCCGCGAATCACGGCGCCGGGGAAGCGCGGGTCGAGCGGGAAGATGTCGCGCGGCGAGTCGCCCGGAAGCGGCGCGCGCGCGACCAGCCCGGGAGCGGGCGTCGGTGCGGCGCCGTTCGGGCCGAGGCACGTCATGTCGTCGCCGAACGTCGAGTCCCAGTTGGTGCAGCCGGTCGCCAGATCGCCCCAGCCGCCGACCCATTCCCAGACGTTGCCCACCATGTCGTAGGCGCCCCACTTGGAGACGCACTGCGCGCGCGCTCCCACCGCGGACGGCGCCTCGGTGTTGGTGTTGCAGGTCGCGGTCGCGTCGTCGGCGTTCCCGGGATCGGGCGTGCCGGCCGCCGTGGCCTGCCACTCCTGGTTCGTGATCAAGCGCTTGCCGGCGAGGCGACAGGCCTGCTCGGCCTGGAACCAGGTGATGCAGGTGGTGGGGAGGACGGCGGGGATCGACGCCGCGTAGAGCGGCTCGGTCCAGTTGCCGGTGTCGGGGAAGCCCGCGCCGAAGGTGCAGCTGCTGCAGGTGTCGTTGTCGAGCGGGATCGTGCAGACCTGGGTCGCGCCGGCCTCCTGCAGGTCGGCGAGCGTGACCTTGCCGGCGCGGAGCTTGGCGATGACGCTTTTCTCGCCGGCGGGGATCCGCCACACGCTGCCCTCGTACTTGTCGACGCAGAGCGGACCGACGGCCACCGAGTCCTTGGGGCACTTCAAGGTGCCCGCCTGCGCACTGTCGGCGAGCAGCCAGAGGACGGCGACGAGGAGGGAGGGATACGGTCGGATGGTCGGCCGGCTCGGATGCATGCGGAGGCCTCCTGGAGGCGACCCTAGGGGTGCACGGATGCCGCACGCGCGTCAACGGAAATCGTGTCGCGCCCCGCCCGCGTCGAGGCGGGGTCCCCCGCGCTTTGCTTCGTGCCGGTACCAATGGTACCGGCCGCGCCATGCGACGCACGTACCTCGGCTTGCTCCTCCTCGCCGCCTCGGCGCTGGCCTGCAGTCACGAGGCGCCGCTGGTCTCGCGCCCGCCGGGCGCCGCTCGCGCGCTGGTGATCCGCAGCGTCCGCGTCTTCGATGCGCCGGCCGCCAAGCTGCTCGCCGGGATGCGCGACGTCATCGTGCGCGACGGCCACATCGCCGAGATCGCGGCCCCGGGCGTCGCCGCCGTCGGGCTCACCGAGATCGACGGCAAGGGCGGCACGCTCCTCCCCGGCCTGATCGATATGCACGCCCACACCGGAACGGCCCCCGATCCACCGGGAGGCTTCGTGATCCCGGACGTGGACGCCAACCTCGCCGCCTTTCTCTATGCCGGCGTGACGACGGTGCTCGACCTCGGGGGTCTCAGCCCCGACGTGTTTCGCGTGCGGGACGGGCTCGCGACGCGCGCGCGGCTCGGCCCGCGTCTCTACGCGGCGGGTCCGATCTTCACCGCGCCGGGCGGGCATCCCATCGAGGTCTTGCGGCCGAACCTCCCGTGGCTCGTCGGCTGGTACGTGATTCCGCGCGCGACGCGCGAGATCGCAACCGCCGCCGCTGCCATCTCGGCGGTGCACGCCTTGCTCCCGGAGCGCCCCGACGTCCTGAAGATCATGGTCGACGCCGGCGTCGGCGACGTGCCGCGTCTCACGCCGGAGGTCTTCGCCGCGATCACCCGTGCCGGTCATGCCGCCGGGGTACGCTCGATCACCCACGTCACGTCGTCTTCGGATGCGATGCTCGCGATCGAGCACGGCACCGACGCGCTCGCGCACATGCCGGCCCTCGACGAGGTGACGGACAAGGTCGCGGCCGCGATCGCCGCCGCCCGTGTCCCGGTGGTTCCCACGCTCGCGATCTGGGATCTGATCGCGGGCGAGCGGCCGCGCCCCGAGGCCGATTTCCTGCCGATCGAGCGCGAGGTGGCGGGCCCGGAGCTGTTGGCGCGCCTCTTGGCGCCGCCCCAGGACGCCTCCCCGTTCCAGCGCGCCGCCGGCCGCGGCCACGAGGCCCGTCGCCGGAGCTTCGCGGCACTCCGCCGCGCCGGCGTCACGATCCTCGCCGGCAGCGACGCCTGCAATCCGGCCGATCTTCCCGGTGCCGGCCTGCACCTCGAGCTCCGCAAGATGGTCGAGTTCGGGTTCACGCCCGGCGAGGCGCTGCGGGCCGCGACCGTCGCCAACGCCCGCTTCCTCGGCGGCGCCGACCCCGACTTCGGGACGATCGCCGTCGGCAAACGCGCCGATCTGGTGCTGGTCGCCGGCGATCCCGTCGAGCGCATCGAGGAGCTCGGTCGGATCGCCGCGGTTTTGCTCGACGGCGTGGTGCTGACGCGCGCCGCGCGTTAGCTCGCCGTCGGTCGGCGCGGGTCAGACGTCGCCGGGAAATGACGGCGGTAGTCGGTCCGTGCCGCGGTGATGACGGCGCGGGCCTCGGCGGCGTCGTAGACCGGGTCGACGGTGATCGTCGCCGCGGTGTCGCCCGGGATCGTCTTGTAGGTGAGGAAGTAGTGGCGCAGGCGGTCGATCACCGGGCGCGGGAGCTGGCGCACGTCGGCCAGGTCGCCGAAGGTGGGGTCGCCGATCAGGACCGCGATGATCTTGTCGTCGGCCTCGCCCGCCTCGACCATGCGGAGGCCGCCGATCGGCCGCGCCTCGAGCACGATCTCGCCGCGCGTGATGGCGCGGTCGGTGAGGACGCAGACGTCGAGCGGGTCGCCGTCGCCGATCGACACCCGCGGTCCGCCGGGGATCGCGTGCGCCGCCACGCTCTCGCCGCAGTAGGTCTGCGGGATGAAGCCGTAGAGCGTCGGGCACACCACCGAGAAGCGTTGCGGGCGGTCGACCTTGAGGTAGCCCGAGTGCTTGTCGATCTCGTACTTCACGCCGTCGCTCGGCACGATCTCGATGTAGGCCGTGACGATCTCGGGACAGCGCGCGCCGGCATCGAGGCCGTGCCAGGGGTGCGGGCGGAAGGCGAGCGGCGGCTGCATGGCGGACGAGTAGAGCGCCGGCTTCCCGGCGTCAACCGCGATCGCGCCACCCGCTCAATCGGCTCCTAGGGCTTCGCGACCAGGGTCGTGGTCATCGTCAGGCGCGCCGGTCCCGGGAGCCCGACTCCGTTGTAGAGCGAAGACGAGCTCGTGGGCGCGACACAGTAGACGGATGCCAGCATCGGCGACGAGGTATCCGCGACCGGTGCCGACGCGTTGCCCACGGCGCGCAGCTCGCCCCCGGGGTTGCCGTTGTCGAGGAAGCACTTGCGGGGCGTCATCACGCACGCGCCCAGGACGCCGTCGCATTCGAGGTCCACGGAGCAGGGGCGTTGCGGATGGTTCGAGCACTGGCCGGACGTCGGCCCGCTCCCGAACATCACCACGCATTCACCTCGTCCGTCGCCGGTCGGCGCCGTATCGACGCAGAGGCCGGGATCGCTACTGTCATCGAGGCAGGAGTTGGGAGCGGTTGGGAACCCGGGGCGGGTGCAGTTGCCGCCGGGGCATTCGCTCGAGGTCGTGCACGGCGCGCCGACGTTGGTGCCGCCGATGCAGCGCCGGCCGCCGCAGATCCCACCGGCCCCGCCGCTCATCGGGCAGTCGGCGTTGGCGGTGCAGAGCTCGGCGTTGGCGTTGTTGCAGGTGTCGCAGAAGCAGCGCAGCCCCAGCGGCAGGCCGCCGGTCGTGCAGCGGGGATTCGTCTCGGCGAGCGTGCGCGAGGCCGAGCCCGTGGTGGGATCGAGCGGAATCGACAGTGTCGCGACGAGCGCCGACGGAGGCGGTGGGCAATCGAGGCTCACGGTTCCGAAGTCGGGACGGCCGGGGACGTCGGCGTTGCCGTCGCAGGCGAGGCCGTCGCGCGGTCCGCTCTCGCAGGTGCCGCCGGCGACGCCGTCGTTCGGTGTCACATCGCCGAGGCAGCGCGGGCAGGGAGAATCATGGTCTTCTTGCGAGAGCGGCGGGACGCGATAGATGCGGGTCGTCAGATCGAGGTCGGTCGCGATGGCGCCGCTCTCGACGTCGAAGGTGCCGCTCACCGGGCCGGTGAGCTGGCTCACTTGGCAGGTGCCGACCCCGCCCAGGGTGAGCGGCAGATTCGAGCCGAAGAAGAACTCGCAGGTGCCGCCGCCGCCGAGGCAGGGGACGTCGTCGGCGCATTTGATCGCGGTGTCGTTGGTGCACCGTCGATTGTGGATCCGCCCGGCGTCGGCGTCGGCGCTGAGGATCGGGCCGCCGAGGGTGCACGCTCCGCAGGGCCGTGAACCGCCGCTGCAACCGGACACCGTCAGGGTCAGCCCGGCGTTGCTGGCGAGGGGCTGGTGGTGTCCGGAGCCCGTCCAGCCGACGTCGACGAGCGTGCTCGAGCTCGCCGCGTCGACCGTGAGCTCGATCGTGGACGGACAGGCGCAGGTGCAGCCGACGCACGCGAAGTCGGGACCGCAGGCGCCGATGCCGGGCGGGTCGCAGTACTCGCCGTAGCCGACGACCCCGTCGGCGCAGACGCCGGGGACCGTCGAGGTCGGCGTCGGTGTCGGCGTCCGCGTCGGCGTCAGCGAGGGCGTGGCGAGCGGCGTGGGCGTCGGCGTCGGCGGGGGATCGAGGATCGTGGTGACGTCGTCGAGGAACTGGTCTGTCGTCGCCTGCAGCGTGGTCGAGTCCGCGGTGCTGCTGCAGGGCCCGTCGTTCTTGAGATGCGCCTTGTCGAGACAGCTCCCCGCGGCGCCCGCGAGCTTAGCGGTCGCCTTCGCGGTGCAGCTCGGCACGATGACGCCGCCGCCGGTCGTCCGCACGGCGGCGTCGGCGCGGCACTTCAGCATCGCCCGCGCGTAGTTGCGGAGACAGCCGAGCTTGCGGGCGTCGCAGCGATTGTCGAGTCCGGGGATCGCGGCGCCGAGCGCCGTGGCGAGATCGTTCATCTCGGTGTTCGCGCCCGGGGAATCGTCGTAGGAGCGGCAGCGCTCCGGGGAGCTCATGGGGTACTTGGCGTGGACCTTCAGGAAGAGGGCGTTCCCCGGTTGCACGCCGCCCGAGAAGCGCGTGTCTTCCTTGCTCCGGCAGGTCGACAACGCGGCCGGGTCGGGCTTCTTCGCGTTCTTGGCGTGGCACGCGACGCGCGTCCCCGCCGACGTGCGGACCAGCTTGAGCTTGGCGGCGAGGCAGCGGTTGAGGGACACGGAGGTGATCGCAGCATTCGCGTTGGTCGCGAACGCGAGCGTGGTGATCAGCGCGGTGACGATCGTCGCACGGGTCATGGGACACCTCCGCATACGGTACGATGGGGACGTGGCGCCGAGGTTAGAGGAAACGCGAGGCCGCTGGCGAGCGAAATCGACGGCCGGAGGGACTAATCCAGAAGACCGGCGCGGCGCGCCTGGGCGAGGGCGCTGATGGCGTCGACGCGGCGGAGCGCGTCGCGGATCTCGATGGCGAAGCGCTGCCGGCGCTCGGCGACGTCGGGGCCGGGATCGACGAGCTTGCGGTTCCGCGCCAGCCGGATCGCGGTCGAGAACAGCACCTTCGACACCGACTCGCCGGAATGGACGCGGCGCTGCAGCTGGTACTGCTGCGCCAGCGCGAGGCAGCGCGCGACGAACGCCGGCTCGTCGAACGCCGCCGCCGGATCGAGGCGGGCGAGGCCGTCGGCGACCACGCGATACGACTCGAGGAACGGCCGCAGCACGCGGTGGGCGCTGAACGGACGGATGCGGCGCACCAGCTGCTCGATCGCGTTGCGGCCGCGTGAGAGGGCGTGCTCCCAGTCGGGATCGTGGAGGCGGAGCTCGGCATCGACCTCGCTCCGGAACTCGTCCTTCTCGGCGAAGAAGAACTCGAACTTGAGGAGGTCGCGGAGCGCCATCGCGGCATCCCAGAAGCGGCCGCGCGGCTCGCCCTCGCGCTCCCCCGCCTCGAGGAGCGCCAGCTCGGCGATCGCGCCGTTCACGAAGAAGTGAATGATGGTGTTGCGGTAGTAGGCGGCGGTCGGCTCCTGCTCGGGGCCGATCTGGTAGACGGTGTCGAGGCCGTCGGCGTAGGAGGTGACGACGCCGCTCTCGACCAGCGCGTCGAGGGCGCGCTGCACGCCGGTCTCGGTGTCGAGTCCGAGGTCGCCGGTGGTGGGGAGCTGGCGCCGCCGCACGTACGAGAGCAGGTTGGTCATGCCGCGCAGGATCTCGGCGACCGTGAAGGCCCGGCCGCCGCCGCCGAGGAGCGACATCGTCACCAGCGAAGTCGGCGTGATCGGGGTCACGCGGTTGATGCGGAGCGAGACCTCGAAGGCGAGCTTCTGGAGGGCGAGGCTCTGCTCGTCGGCGTTCGGCTCGGCGCCCGGCTCGGGCGGCCCGAGCGCCGCCTGCAGCGACAGCGGCTCGCCGAAGTTGATGTGGATGTCGCCGTAGCGACGGCGCAGCTGACGGATCACCCCGACGAACCAGCCGAAGCTCTCGCGCTGACTTGGGCCCGCCGCGCTGCTCGGCGACGTACGTCGCCGACGTCCTGGATCTGGTCGTAGGCGATCGCGACCGGGATCAGGAAGACGTCCTCGCTCTTGCCGCGCCGGTAGGCGTCGACGACGTACGCCAGCATCCCGAACTCGGCGGCAGGAGCTTTCCCGAGCGCGAGCGGCCGCCCTCGATGTACCACTCGAGCGAGAAGCGCTTCTCGATCAGGTAGTCGATGTATTGCCGCAGCACGAACTTGTAGACCGGGTTGTCCTTGAAGCTCCGGCGGATGAAGAAGACGCCGCTCCGCCGCACCAGCGGGCCGACCGGAAAGAAGTTCATGTTGATGCCGCCGGCGGTGTGGTTCGGCGGGTGGCCGTTCTCGTGGAGCGCGTACTGCAGCACCAGGTGGTCGAGGTTCGACTTGTGCGAGGGCAGGAAGACCACCGGGTGGCGCTGCGCGAGCGCGTAGACGTCCGCGAGCTGCTGGCGGTCGTAGTGCAGCGCCTCGCCGTAGCCGCGGGTGTAGAGGAGGCGGATCAGGTGGGCCGTGAGGTCGATGACGTACGGGCTGTGGGTGGCGGCGATCTCGCGGAGGTACTTCGAGGCCTCCTTCGCGACCCGCGCCTCGGGCTTGCCGACCTCGCGGGCGAGCCGCGCGACGCCGCCGCGGAAGCGCCGGCCGCGCCAGCGATGTTCTCGCGGACGAAGCGCGGCACCTTGTAGCGCGTGCCGCGGAGACGCCGCTCGGCGCGCTCGAGGGCGAGCGTCGCTTGCAGCGCGACGAAGTCGGCGAGCCCGCTCGTCTCCGCGGCGTCGGTGCCGCAGGCCCGCTGCCAGCGCTCGCGGAGCTGCGAGAGCGGCGCCGGCTCGCCGGCGACGATGCGGCAGCGCTCGGGCCGACGCCGCAGCACCCACCATTGGCGCAGGCGCCCCGGGTCGCGTGCGTCGCCGGTCGCGAGCAGGTCGCGAAGCCGCGCCCGGTGGACGCCGTCGATCTCGGGCGGCTGCCAGGCGACGCGGAGCGGCGCCAGGAGCGGGTCGTCGCCGACCGCGAGCCGCGCCTCGAGCTTGGGATCGAGGCGGCGCCGCCGCCCGCCCCCGCGTGCCGCCGGGATGGGAATCGACTCGACGCCGTCCGCGGTGACGCCGGTCGGCCGGTGCTGCTCGATCCAGCGCTCGAGGACGCGGCGCTCGAGGCCGCTCGCCGCGTCGAGCAGGAAGACGACCGGCCGGCGCTCGGCTCCCGGCCAGGCCGGCTCGTCGGGGATCGACTGCGCTGGGCGGGGCGTCGCCATGGGACTCCTGGGCCTTCATCCCGCAACCGGTCTTCGCTTTGCAAGCCGCGCCGCAGGTAGTGGGTGTCCCGCTGCGGTTCCGATCCGACCCGGCACCATGAGGGGGTGGACCTTCCCGAGGCCATCGAGCGCGCGCGCGACATCCTGCTCTTGATGCCTCCGTTCGGTGGGGGTGCCTCATGTCTTCGCGGTGCCCCTGGTCTCGATGCTTGTTCTGCTCTCTTCGTGGTGAGTTGCGCCCCGCGCCCGTCGTCGGGTAGGTCGGCCGCCGTGATCGGCTTCGACGACACCGCGGTCCCTGACCAGATCGACGCCGCGACCCTCCCCGAGTTCAACAGCACGAAGCCGTGCCCGTCCTGCCGGCGCGTGCTCGGGGGCGGCTGGGTCATGTACTGCCCCGGTTGCCGCAAGATCCGCGGGTCGCACTTCCACCTGGAGTGTCGGTGCGGCGCGACGTGGGACGAACGGTAGAAGCCCCGGGAGACGCCAGGTGTCGACACGCGTTGAACGCGTCCTGTTTTCGGTGGTGGGCGGGATGATACTGGTGCTCCAGGGCGTCGAGTGGTGGCAGGGGCGTTCTGGGACTGTGGACGCGATCCGTTTGGGTCTGGTCTTCATGATGATCGCGCTCCTCGTGAGGCCCGCGATGCCAGCGATCGTCCGGTGGGTTCGTGGTTGCCGGGGATCAACCTGACCCACGACCGCGACGCGCGACTCGGTAGAGCGGCCCGTGGGGGAGTGTTAGACAGGTCTCATGTCCCCACTGACCGCCACCGCCGAGCTCGATCGACTGGGCGACGCTCGCATCTTCATCGATCGCCTCGCCTACGCCGACCCCGCGTACTGGCATTCGGCCGCGGCCCGTCTCCGCCGCGACGACCCGCTGCCGCGCGTGGACGTCGAGGGCTACGTGCCCTTCCGGGCCGTCACCCGCCACGCCCACCTCGCCGAGGTCGAGCGCAACCACACCCTCTTCTGGAACACGCGCGACTCGGTGCTCCTGCCGCGCGACCAGATCGACCAGAGCCGCGCCCTCGGCATCGACATCAAGACGCTGATCCACATGGACGGCGCCGAGCACCGCGCCTATCGGCAGGTCACCAACGATTGGTTCAAGCCGGCGAACCTCCGAAAAGAGATCGGCGCCAAGCTGCCGGTGCTCGCCAAGCGCTTCGTCGACCGCATGCTCGAGCACGACGGCGAATGCGACTTCGTCCGCGACATCGCGCTCTACTACCCGCTGCACGTGATCCTGAGCATCCTCGGCGTGCCCGAGACCGACGAGCCCCGCATGCTGGCGCTGACGCAGAAGATCTTCGGCGGCGAGGACCCCGACGTCGGCGGCCGCGAGGGCGAGGAGCCGGTGCAGATCTTCATGCAGGCGCTCCAGGAGATGGCGCTCTACTTCCACGGCATCACCACCGACCGCCGCGCCCACCCCACCACCGACATCGCCTCGACCATCTCCAACGCCACCCTCGACGGCCAGCCGCTCGGCGAGCTCGAGACCGCCGGCTACTACTCGATCATCGCGACCGCCGGCCACGACACCACGTCGAGCTCGGTCGCGGGCGGGCTCGAGGCGCTGATCCGCAATCCCGATCAAATGCGGGCGCTACGCGACGATCCCTCGCTGCTACCCAACGCGGCCAACGAGATCATCCGCTGGGTGACGCCGGTCCGGCACTTCATGCGCCAGGCGCAGGGCGACTACCGCCTCGGCGACGTCGATCTCCGCGCCGGCGATTGGCTGCTCATGTCCTACCTCTCCGCCAACCGCGACGAGACGGTCTTCGCCGACCCGATGCGCTTCGACATCACCCGCAAGAACGCGGATGAGCACCTGGCGTTCGGCATCGGCGTCCACTTCTGCCTCGGCGCGCACCTCGCCCGCATGGAGCTCGAGGCCTTCTTCCGCGAGCTCCTGCCACGGCTCGAGCACATCGAGCTCGTGGGCGAGCCGGAGTCGATGGCGACGACGTTCGTCGGTGGGCCGAAGAAGATGCCGATCCGCTACCGCTTGCGCGGCTGATTTCGGCGCGCCGGTGACGGTTCCGCGCGGGCGGGGGGTCGTTTCTCCGCTCGTGGGCTTCCGGTGCCTGCGCGTAGAGCCCGGCGCAGCTTCTCTGTCTTGCGGACGGCGCGCGGCGCTACTCGCTCCGAAACGACCCCCCGCCCGCGCGGACCGGCGCTACGTCGGGTTAGTCGCTTGCACGTGGTCGCAAGGCGGCGAGGACGGCTTCGCCCGCTGCGTCCTCGGCGGTCGCGGGGACGAGCGCGACCTCGTCGGCGCCGGCGTCGTGGTAGGCGGCGAGACGGCGCTCGATGTCGGCGGGGCTGCCGAGGGCGCCGACGCTCGCGAGGAGCGCGTCGGGGACAGCGGCGGCGAGCGCTAGGCGGGGGGCGCCGGCGCGGGCGCGCTCGACCAGGTCGCCGAAGCCGAGCGCGGCGAACATCTCGCCGTAGCCGGGTGGGCGGAGGTAGACGGCGAGCTGCGCGGCGAGCTGGTGGCGTGCGGCCGGTCCGGGATCGAGCGCGACCGGGATCCAGACGGTGAGGGCGGGTCGCGGCCGGCCGGCGGCCGACGCCTCGGCGTCGACGACGGCGCGGACGGTGGCGACGTGCTCCGGCGTGACGAGATTCAGGACCACCCGATCGGCGACGCCGGCCGCGACCCGGGTCATCGCCGGTCCGAAGGCGGCGACGGTGATCGCGGTCGACGGCTGCGGGCGCTGCAAGCGGAAACCGCGAGTGCGGACGCGGGCGCCCTCGAAGTCGACGCGCTCGGCGCTGAGGAGACGGCGGAGCACCGCGACGCTTTCGCGCATCTGCCCCGGCAGCGCGTGCCAGGGTCGGTCGTGCCAGCCGGCGACGATCGCCGGGCTGGAGGCGCCGAGGGCGACGTCGACGCGCACGCCGCCCAGCACGGCGACCGACGCGACGCCGAGGGCGATCGCGACCGGGCTCCGCACCCCGACGGCGAGCGGCCCCACCGTGAGCGCGAGGCGCGGGGCGCGGATGGCGATCGCCGTCGCGAGGGCGAAGGCGTCGAAGGTCGCCATCTCTCCGATCCAGAGGCGCACGAAGCCGGCCCGCTCGGCGGCCAGCGCGATGGCGACCGCCTCCTCGGCGGGGCGGTCGAGCCAGTAGGGAAGAACGACGCTGCGCTCGCGCCCGGTCACGCGCCTCACCGATAGAACGCCCCTTTTTTCTTTGAAAGCTCTCATCTGTTTCCGGGTCGCGGCTCACGACCCGTTGGGATTGGCCGTGCGTCCCAGCACCTCTAGGCTCGCGACGCACTCGAGCGGTGCCGCGATCGGCACCCGCCCCATACGAAGGAGAGCCTCATGCGCATGCGCCCCCTTGCCGTCATCCTGGGTCTGACCCTGCTCCTCGCCGCCACGCTGCCGACGCCGGCGGCGGCGCAGGGCAACTATCGGGGCTTCGGCGACTCCGGCGGCTTCATCAACATCCTGCCGCCGGGGCAGGACGGCTCGTTGAACGGCGTCGAGGCGATCCAGGCCCAAGGCGGCACCTATCCGCCGCTACGTGCGCGACCAGCTCGACATGTACGGTGCCCTCGTCTACGCCTCGCCCGGCCTCACCGAGGCCGACATCTTCGACTTCTTCAAGGATGCGTCGTTCGGGACGCCGGACACCGACATTCTCCGTACCTACTCGCCGACCGCCGGCGTCACGGTCGTCCGCGACGCGAGCTTCGGCGTGCCGCACATCTTCGGCGACGACCCGCTACGCCACGATGTTCGCGCAGGGTTACACCGGTGCCGAGGACCGGCTCTTCCTGATGGACGTCCTCCGGCACTACGGGCGCGCCCGCCTCTCCGAGTTCCTCGGCGCCTCGCCGTCCAACATCCACATGGACCGCGAGCAGCTCGCGATCGCGCCCTACACGGAGGCCGACCTCACGGCCCAGGTGCTGGCGTTCCAAAACGGCGACGCCGAGAATCAGGCGATCGCCGCCGACGCGCTCGCGTACGTCGACGGCGTGAACCAGTACATCACCGAGGCGCTCTCCGATCCGACCAAGCTTCCGGCCGAGTATCCGGCGCTCCAGCAGCTGCCGGCGACGTGGAAGCCGGAGGACATCGTCGCGATCGCGTCGCTCGTGGGCGGCATCTTCGGCAAGGGCGGCGGCGGCGAGCTCACCAACTACTGCGGGCTCCAGGCGATGGAGGCGACGCTCGGGAGCGCCGCCACCGCGCGCGCCATCTTCGACGACTTGCACTTCAAGAACGACATCGAGGCGCCGGTCACGCTCGCGCGATCCCGCGCCGTACATGACGAACCTCGGCGCGCCCAATCCCGCCGCGCAACCCGGCGATCGACTGTGCCAGCCTGCAACCCGTCGACACCACCGGGCCGCCGCTGCAGGCGCTGCTCGATGCGATCGCCAACGGCCCGTCGGGTCTCGGGTTGCCGAGCGCCATGAGCAACGCGCTCCTGCTCGCCGGCGAGCACACCCGGAACGGCAACCCGATCGCCGTCTTCGGACCGCAGACCGCGTACTTCATGCCGCAGCTCCTGGTCGAGAAGGACGTGCACGGTCCCGGCATCGACGCGCGCGGCGGCGGCCTTCGCGGGCACCGACATCTACGTGCAGCTCGGACGCGGCGGGAAGTACGCCTGGTCGGCGACCTCCGCCGGCGGGGACCTCGTCGACCAGTTCGTGCTGCTGCTCTGCGAGCCGGGCGGCGGCCCGCCGACCGACGAGCTCGATGGGCTATCTCCACAACGGCGTCTGCAAGCCGATCGAGGCCTACGAGCACACCAGATCGCCAAGCCGAGCGGCCGGTGGCCTTCCCAACCCGACGCTCGGCGAGAGCGGCGGGCAATGCGCCAACGCGCTCGACGACGACAGCGACGGCTTCGTGAACGACGGCTGCCCCGCGGTCGGTCTGCCCGAGCTGCCCGTCATCCAGTGCAACGATGCCGTCGACAGCGACGGCGACGGCGCGGTCAACGACGGCTGCATCCGTCGTCCCGGGCCTCGACATCGTGCTCTCGTTTCACGTCGAGCGCAGCGAGGACTACGGGCCGCTGGTGGCGCGCGGCACGCTGCTCGACGACACGCCGATCGCGATCGCGACCCTCCGCAGCACCTACCGGAACGAGCTCGGCTCGGCGCGCGGCTTCCGGCGCATCAACGACCCGACCTTCATGGCCAACGGCTACGCGTCGTTCCGCCAGGCCATGGGCGCCGGCGTCGACTACACCTTCAACTGGTTCTACATCGACCAGCAAGGACATCGGCTACCAGCACTCCTGCAAGTGCCCGCAGCGCGCCCAGGGCGTCGATCCCTACCTGCCGACGCTGGGGCGACGGCCAGTTCGACTGGCAGGGCTTCATCCCGCTCGCCGCGCAGCCGTTCGACCTGAACCCGCCCGAGGGCTACCTGACCTCGTGGAACAACAAGCAGGCGCCCGAGTTCGGCGCCAACGACCGCGAGTTCTCCTACGGCCCGGTCTACCGGAGCCAGCTGCTCGACAAGCGTGTCGAGGCGGTGATCGCCGCCGGCAACGCCGACCGCACCGACATGATCGACGCCATGGAGGACGCCGGCACCGTCGACCTCCGCGGCCAGGAGGTGCTGCCCTATCTACTGACCGTACTCGGGGCGACGGCGCCCGGCGGGCTCGACCCGCGCGTGCAGGACATGCGCAACCGACTCGCCGCCTGGCACGCGGCCAGTACCCACCGTCGCGACTTCGACCACGAGCGGCGAGTACGACGACCCGCAGTCGCCTGCGATCATGGATGCATGGTGGCCGCGGCTCGTCGCACGCGATGTTCGACGCGGCCTCCGGAGACGCGCTGAACGCGCTCCACATCGGCCTCCACGACACGCCGGGGGCGCACCACGGCTCGGCCTTCAACGGCGGCTTCTACGGTCAGGTGAACAAGGACCTCCGCCAGGTGCTCGGGTTCGCGGTGCAAGACCCGTGGTCGCGCACCTACTGCGGTAACGGCAATCTCGCCGACTGCCGGACCGCGCTCTGGGGCGCGCTCGAGCAGGCGGCGGCCGATCTCGAGGCTGCGTTCGGCAGCCCGAACGTCGCCGACTGGAAGCGCGCGATCGTCGACGACGACGTCCGCCACTCGGCGGTCGGCATCACCGCGGTGCCGGCGATCCACTGGATCAATCGCCCGACCTTCCAGCAGGTCGTGCAGCTCGAGCCCGGCGCCTGCGGGGCCACGCCCGCCGCCGGCTGCCACGGCCCTGCCGTGCCGAAGGGGGCCCAGCTCCAGATCCGCAACGTCAGCCCCGACACCAAGGACCGCCTGCAGTGGAAGTGGCAGAAGGGGTCGGCGACGATGAAGGCGGAGTTCGGGAACCCGCTCGCCTCGACCGACTACCGCCTCTGTCTCTACGACGGCCAGAACACGCTGCTCTCGCACGCCAGCGCGCCCGCCGGCGGCACCTGCAACGTGAAGAGCCCGAAGCCGTGCTGGCGCGAGAACGCGAGCGGCTTCCGCTACAACGACCGCGACCTCACGCCCGACGGGCTGCAGCAGCTGGTGCTGAAGGCGGGCCCGGCGGGCAAGGCGCGCATCACGCTCAAGGGGAAGGGCGCCTTGCTGCACCTGCCGACGCTGCCGATCCAGCACCTGCCGGTGCGCGTGCAGCTCAACAACTCGGCCGGCGCCTGCTGGGACGCGACCTACAGCACGACGCTCAAGAACCAGGCGGGGACGTTCAAGAGCAAATCGGATTGACCGAGGACCCCGACGCGGCGACGTACGCGGGCTACCTGGTCCGTCCTTCGAGCTAGAACACCCCCGCGTACGAGCCGCCGTCGAGCTGGAGGTTCTGACCCGACACGAAGCCGGCATGCGCGCCGCAGAGGAAGGCGCAGGCGGCGCCGAACTCCTCCGGGGTGCCGAGGCGCTTGGCGGCGATCGACTGCTTCATCTCCTCGTAGGACTGCTCGAGCGTGAGGCCGCCGCCGGCGGCGCGGAGCTGGGCCATGAAGCGCTGGCGGTCGGTGTCGATGCGCTCGGGGAGGAGGTTGTTGATGGTCACGTTGTCCTGGGCGACCTCCTTCGAGAGGCCTTTGCAGACGGCGGTGAGGGCGCTCCGAGCGGCGGTCGAGAGGCCCATGGCGGGGTGGGGCGATTTCACCATCGCGGAGGTGACGTTGACGATGCGGCCGAAGCGGCGGGAGCGCATGCCGGCGATCACCCCGCGGATCATCATGACGGGGGCGAGGAGGTTGGCCTCGAGGGCGGCGAGCCAGGCGGCGTGATCCCAGTCTTCGAAGCGGCCGGGCATGGGGCCGCCGTTGTTGTTGATCAGGATGTCGGGCTCGGGGCAGGTGGCGAGCAGCAACGCTCGTCCGGCCTCCGTGTCGAGATCGGCGACCACCGGCGTCACCCGCGCGCCCGTCGCGGCGCGGATCTCCTCGGCGGTGGCTTCGAGGCGGTCCGGGTCGCGGCCGTTCACCACGACGGCGACGCCCTCGGCGGCGAGGGCGTGGGCGCAGGCCTTGCCGAGCCCGCGGCTCGACGCGCACACGATGGCGTTTCGTCCCTTCAATCCGAGGTCCATGAGTACACTCCTTCGAGGGCGCGCCGGAGCTCGGCGCGGGGGTCGTCGCTCCGGGTGCGAGCCCGCCAGGCGACGTGTTGGTCGGGGCGCACCAAGAGGGCGCCGTCACGCTCGATGCCGAGCTGGCGCCGCCAGCGGCCGTCGGCGTCGACGACGTCCCGGCCGATGGCGACGACGCGCACCGCTCCGGCCTCGAGCGCCGCGAGCGCGGCCGTCCATGCCGAGCCCTCGGGTCCGACGACGAGCGTCGGGCGATCGTAGGGGACGAGGTCGAGCGTCGAGGCCGCGGCGGCGCCGTCGAGCCAGGCGTGGGGGAGGCGCGAGCCGGGACGGCCGGTCGGCACGAACTCACGGACCGCGTTGGCGCCGACGGGCTTGGTGGTGCCGTCCGGCACGAGCGCGCCGGCCTCGTAGGCGAACCCGAGCTGGAGCCCGAGCATGTCGAAGTGCTCGGCCTGATGGGCGATCGCCGCCGCGACGTCGGTCTCCGGGTCGTCGCGCGCCGCCGCGACGGCCTGGAAGACCTCCATCATGTTCATGGCGTTCCGCAGGCTGACGTCGCTGTTCTCCTGGGCGATCGGCCGCCGCTCGATCTCGTAGGTGTCGAGCAGCGTCGCCGCCGCCCGGCCGTGCTCGACGGCGGCGAGCTTCCACGCCAGATTGTGCGCGTCCTGGACTCCGGTGTTGAGTCCGAGGCCGCCGGTCGGCGGGAAGCGGTGGGCGGCGTCGCCGATCAGGAAGACGCGGCCCGCCCGATAGCGCTCCGCGATCTGCGCGGTCATCGTCCACGGCGCGACGGTGCGAATGGCGAACGGGTAGGCGTCGGTCCCGAGCGCGCGCCGCACGATGCCGGCGCAGGTCTCGTCCGTGTAGTCCGCGAGCGACTCGCGGTCGGGATCCCAGGAATGCATGTAGACCCAGGTCGAGTCGATGTCGTGGGCGACGAACGTCCCGGTGGCCTCGGGCGTGGTCGTCCAGAAGAGCACGCCCGGCCGATCGCGGACGAGGGGGCGCAGATTCGCTTCGAAGTGGATCATGACGAAGCTCTGCATGCGTCCCGGACCGATCGGCTCGATGCCGACCGATTTGCGGACCCGGCTGCCGGCGCCGTCGGCGGCGAGGAGCCAGTTGCTCCGGATCTCGTAGGTCTCGCCGCTCGTCTGGTCGCGGACGACCGAGGTGACACCGTCGGCGTCCTGCTCGGCGCCTTCCCAGGTGTGCCCGTAACGGACCTCGGTCTCGGGGCAGGTACGGAGGGCATCGAGGAGGATCGGCTCGAAGCGATGCTGCGAGAGGTTGCGGAGCGGCGTCGGGGTGACGGCGAGGACGGCGTCCTCCTGGCGCTCGTAGGGAAGCGAGCCGAGCTCGTCGCCGGCGAGGGTCGTCATCCAGCGCACGTGGCCGGCATCCGCCGGCGGCCGACAGGCGGCGGTGATCGCGGTCATGTCGATGCCGGCGGCGCGGCAGATCTCGAGCGTCCGGGCGTTGACGGCGTGCGCCGCCGGCGCGCGCTGCGGTCCCTCGCGGCGCTCGACCACCACGCTCGCGATGCCGGAGCGCGCGAGCAGCAGGGCGGCCGTCATGCCGGTCGGCCCGGCCCCGACCACCGCGACCGGAACCGTGAGCCGACGCGTGCTCATGCCACGGCCCAGGCCGTCTCGGCGGGCTCCTCGACGATCGGGCTCTCGAGCGCGCCGAGGCCCTCGATCTCGACCCGCACCACGTCGCCGGGGACGAGCCAGGTGGGCGGCTGCATCAACATGCCGACGCCGCCCGGCGTGCCGGTGCAGATCACGTCGCCGGGCTCGAGGGTGAAGGCGGTGGAGAGGAACTCGACCAGCGCGCCGCAGTCGAAGATCAGGTTCCGCGTGTTGGAGTGCTGGCGGCGCTCGCCGTTGACGAAGGTCGCGAGCGCGAGGTTCCCCGCGTCGCCGACCTCGTCGGCGGTGACGAGCGCGGGTCCGAGCGGGCAGTGGGTGTCGAAGGACTTCCCCATGGTCCAGGTCGGCTCGCGGAGCTGCCAGTCGCGGACGGTGACGTCGTTGGCGATGGTGTAGCCGGCGACGACCTCGGCGGCCCGCTCGCGCGGCACGTGACGGCAGCGGCGGCCGATCACGATCGCGAGCTCGCCCTCGTAGTCGAGGAGCGACGAGGCCCGCGGCCGGTGCACGCCGGCGCCCGGGCCGACCACCGCGGTCGATTGCTTGTTGAAGATCTTGGGGAGCGCCGGCGTCTCCTGGCCCGACTCCGCCACGTGGTCGGCGTAGTTGAGGCCGACCGCGAGGATTTTCGGCGGCCGCAGGATCGGCGCCAGCAGCTCCACGTCGGCGCGGGCGAGACGCGGGCCGCGCGCGGCGCGCGCCATCGTCATGGCCTCGGCGCCCGCCGCGAGGAACGCGCACATCTCGCTCGCTAGGGCAGGGACGGCCGCGGCGAGGTCGACGACGGCGTCGCCGTCGAGGACGCCGATCCGGGTGTGGTGGCGGTGTGTGAAGGTCACGAGTCGCATGATCGCTCCTGGCGGGTTACGCCCCGAACGGGCTGGGCGGAGGAGGGCCCCAGTAGGACCCCATGTTGGGGTCGCCGAGGGCGAAGGCGCCGGTCTCGCTCGCGGCGTTGAAGAGGTCGCCGTCGGTCCAGTGCTCGACGACGTTGCCGAAGGGATCGCGCCAGTAGTCGTAGATCTGGCCGCCCAGAATGTGGCGGCCGACGCCCCAGTGGTGCGCGTAGCCGCGCTCGACCAGGAGCTCGTGGCCGGTCATGAGGTCGTCGTGGTCCTGGACCTCGAAGGCGACGTGGTTCAGCTGCACCATGCCGGCGCCGATCGCGAGGAAGCTGTGGTGGTCGACGTACGCGTTGCCGCGGTCGCAGCGCATGAACGCGCCCAGCACCTGGCCGCGATCGCCGAAGTAGAGCTCGTCCGAGTTCAGGAAGCCGAAGTGCGAATGGTAGAAGGCCTCGGTCTCGCGGAAGTCGTTGACGATCAGCACGAAGTGGCCGAGCCGCTTCACGTGGGCCGGGCCGCGCGCGACGGTGTGGCGGGCGCCGAGGCGATCGCGTGCCACGCCGGTGTTGCGGGGATCGCAGGAAGGGACGGTGAGGGCCGACACCGCCTCGATGCCATGCACCACCTCGATCGCGATCCCGTTCGGGTCGGTCAGGCGGACGCGCAGGCCGCCGCCGGGCTCGTCGATCGGCTCGACCGCCGAGGCGCCGGGGGCGCGGGCGATCCGGTCGAGATCGGCGGCGCTCTCTGCCTGGAGCCCGATGCCGAGGAAGGCCGGCTCGCCGAGCTCGGTCACGTGCACGTGGTGCTGCGGGTCGGTGCCGCGCATGTAGAGGGCGCGATCGGTGCGGGCCGACCGCACCAGGCCGAAGTCCGTCAGGAAGGACTCCATGCGGTCGAGGTCGGGGGCCCGGAAGCGGGCGTAGGCGACGTCGGTGGCTTTGATCACGGGCGGTCTCCTTTGCGCGGTGAGCGTGCTGTTAGTCGCCTGTATAATCCGACTTGCGGAAATTAGTCAAGAGAGTAAATTGACCGCATGCCGAAGACCGCCACCCAGAGACGACCGACCCGCCGCCGCGCGGCCAAGACCGCGGGCGAGGCCGGCGATTCCACCCGCGACACGATCCTCGCGACCGCGCTCCAGGTCTTCGCCGAGCGCGGCTTCGACGGCGCCCGCACCCGCGAGATCGCCGACCGCGCCGGCGCCAACCTCGGCCTCCTCACCTACTACTTCGGCAACAAGGAGCGGCTCTGGCGCGCGGCCGTGTCGAGCGCCTTCGCCGAGCTGCAGGCCGACCTCGCCGCGGTGGTGACGGCGACGGATGGGGACGCACGCGCCCAGCTCGAGCAGCTGGCTCGGCACTTCATCCGCTTCGTCGCCGCCAAGCCGGAGTTCATGCGCCTCATGAACGACGAGGGCAAACGCGACAGCGCGCGCATGCGCTGGCTCGCCGACCGCTTCGTGAAGCCGATGCAACAGGGCCTCCGCCAGCTGATCGAGCAGGCGCAGGCGCGCGGCCTCCTGCCGCCGGTCTCGCCCGCCAGCCTGCACTACATCGTGCTCGGCGCCGCCGGCCTCCTGTTCAGCCAGGCGCCCGAGTGCCGTCGCATCATGGGCATCGACCCGACCGATCCGGCGTTCGCGGAGGCGCACGCCGACGCCGTCATCACGCTGCTAACGGCGGGGGGACGTCAGGGAGCGGTGCACGCGGCGGGATAGGTCCTCAGCGTCGGCACCGACAGCGGGTCGAGGCAGGCGGTGTGGAAGTCGGTCACGCATTGGACGCAGTCGATGAGGTCGAACAGGGTGTGGACCGGTCCGGCGCACGACGGGCCGCCCGGGACGGTGACGGCGGGACACGAGGCCGGAAATCCGATCCACGACACCGGCACGGTGTCCCCGGCGCAGCCGTTGGCGCTCGACCCGCAGCTGCCGCAGATGCGGTCGAACAGCTTCTCTTCTGCCCGTGCCATGCGCGGCATGGCCTTCACCGGGTCGGGACACGACGCCGGCGTCGGATTCCCGAGCATCGCCTGCTCGCACCGCTGCAGAGCCTCGGACGTGGCCGTCAGGTAGCGCGCGACGCTGCGGCCGATCGTCGCCTGACAGCGCGCGACGTCCTCTCCGGGCGGATCAGGGTCCAGCGAGTCGTAGCTGAGGTCGATCGTCTGATCGACGGCCGCCTCGCCGACGCACAGCAGGCACTCGGCGACGTCGCCGCAATGGCCGATCGTGTTGCTGCAATGCGCCGCATGGAGGTTGGGGCAGTGGCCGACGTTCCAGCCGACGGTGGCGAGATCCACGTCGTCGCCGCCGCCGCCGCACAGCGCATCGTCGCCGCCGCAGTGCTCGTCGATGGCCCGGCGCAGCTTGCCGCGCGCTTTCTCGATTTGCAGCGTGGCCTTTTCGTCGGGGCACGGTCCAGTGACCCGACCCACCCTCTCGAGCTCGCGACAGCGCTGCGTGATCTTCATGCGCGCCTGCGTGAAGCGCACGAACTTCGCGTTGATCGTCGACTTGCAGTCGACCGCGCGAGCCGGTGCGGCCGGACCGACGCAGACGATCGCTGCGAGAACGAGGGAGACGAGAACGCGGTGGGCAGGACGTCGGAGATTCATTCAGGTGCCGGAACGTGTCGTGAGGACACGCGAGTTGACATGTCGAGGATGACGGAGGGCGCGCCACCCTTCAAGCCCGTACTCTTACGGGGTCGCAGGTTGTTTGGGGCCGACCGCGCAGAGGCCCTGGCGTCGGCGCTAGGGGCGACGCTCGGCGGTGCTCTTCCGCTCCAAGAAGCGGAGCGCCGACAGGATCAGGAACGCCAGGACGCTCGTCGTCCCCGCGAGCAGGTAGTGCCCGCCGCCGGCCGCGATCCCGATCGCGCCGACCACCCAGATGCCCGCCGCGGTCGTGACCCCGGCGACGGAGCGACCGCTCTGGATGATGGACCCCGCCCCGAGAAAGCCGATGCCCGCGGTGACACCCTGGACGATGCGGCTCGGGTCGCCCGTGCCGCCGCCCGCGCTCATGAGCGTGAGGCTCGCGAGGGTGAAGCTCGCCGCGCCGAGCGACACCATCATGTGCGTGCGGAGGCCGGCCGGCTTGTTGTGGGCTTCGCGCTCCCAGCCGATCAGCCCGCCGAAGAGCACCGCCAGGACCAGCCGTGCGACCAGCTCTGCGGGCGACACCACCAGATCCATGCTCGCCTCCGTTCCCTACAGCAACGCGTGGATCGCCACCGGCTCCTCGCGCCCGCGGACGCTCACCGGGTCGAGCGGCCGGCCGGGATAATCGTCCTTCACGACCTGCCACACGGCGTCGGTCACCAGCAACACGGAGCCGTAGTGCTTGGTGAGCTGCTCGACCCGCGAGGCGAGGTTCACGGTGTCGCCGATGATCGTGTACTCGCGGCGCTCGGCGCTTCCGACGCTGCCCGTCACGGCCGCGCCGGCGTGCAGCCCGATGCCGATGCGGGTCGGGGCGATCGTGCCCTCGGCGTTCATGCGCTGGACGGCCTCCGCGATCGCGATCGCGGCGCGTACCGCGTTCTGGGTGTCGCG
Source organism: uncultured delta proteobacterium (assembly GCA_963761995.1). Classification (GTDB taxonomy): domain Bacteria; phylum Desulfobacterota; class Binatia; order UTPRO1; family UTPRO1; genus UTPRO1. Next base: position 530,600 of record CAVXIU010000006.1, read on the forward strand.
GCCGTCGGAGAGCGGCGCGCCGAAGCAGGCCATGAAGCCGTCGCCCAGGAACTTGTTGATGATGCCGTGGTGCTCGTTGATCTGGGTGATCATCATGGCGAAGAGCGTGTTCAGGTAGTCGACCACCTCCTCGGGCGTGCGCCGCTCCGCGAAGCTGGTGAAACCGCGGATGTCGAGGAACATGACCGTCACGTGCTTGATCTCGCCCTTGGCGTCGACCGGGCTGGCCAACAGGCGCTCGACCACGGCCGGCGAGACGTACTGGCCGAACATGCCGACTACGCGGGCGCGCTCCGCCTGCGACGCCAGCGACGCGACGAGCCGCCGCCGGATCTGCGACGCGACGAAGGCGCACACGCCGCCGGTGAGGACCATGATCAGCGACTTCATCAGGATCGGCCACAGCGAGCTGGACAACCGCTCCAGCCCCACGTCGGGCCCCAGGTAGTGGAGGCCGAGCGCGGTGAACTCGAGGCCCGCCACGCAGCCCGTGAAGATCGCGAGCGGCGCCGTCAGGCGGAGCGTGGAGAGGGCGATGAACACGAAATACAGCATGGGGAGGGGTGAGTTGAGCGCGGCCTCCGGTCCAATCGCGCCGGTGAGGAGCGCGATCATCACGGTCGGGAACGAGGTCTCGATGAAGGCGTTGCCGTAGCGCGGCGGCTCGGGCAGCCGGCGGCGCCTGCGGATCAGGAAGCCCAGCATCGTGTGGGCCAGCAGCTCGTAGCAGAACGCGACGCCGTAGAAGACCGCGATGGCAACGACGGGCAGCTCGCCTTCCGCGAGACGTACGAACGGCACGCGCTCGCGGGGTACGGACACGATGATCAGGGACAGCACGAAGAGGCTTCCGAGAAGCACCATGAGCGCCTGGATGCGCAGGTGCTCGCTCTTCATGATCTCGAAGACGAGGTCGTCGTCGACCGCCGGCGGCACGCTCGCGGTCGGTGGCCGCCGGTCCATGGTCCCGCGTGTTATCCCAGGCCATGCGAGGAGTGAACTCTCGCCCCGGATTCTCGGGGGCGTACGGCTCTGGTAGGGTCCGCCTGGTGCCGAGCTCCTGCATGCGCTTCGTCCGTCGCGCCGTCGCGCTCGCGAGTCTCGGGCTCTGGGCCACGGCGGCCGGCTGCTCGGTGCACGCCGGCGAGCGCTCGCTCGGGGCGGCGGGAGCGGCCGAGCCGCCGGGCGTGCCGGCACCGGCCCCCGGCCGCCTGCACGCCGTGCTCCTGAACGGGGGCAGCCGGAAGGAGGTCAACTACCAGAGCCACCTCCATCACGTCCGGCGCGCCTACGAGATCCTCCGCGAGTCCGGGGTACCGCCGGCCGAGATCACGATCTTCAGCGGCGACGGCGCCGATCCGGCCCCCGACCTCGCGACCCGTCTGATCGACGGCGAGCGCGGTCTCTGGGTGTTGCCGCAGTGGGCGCAGAACGCGCTCCGCGCCCCGATCGTCTACGCCGACTCCAGCGTCGAGGGCGCCGTGCTCCGCCCGGCCAAGAAAGAGGAGCTCAAGGCCTGGTTCACGGAGGCGGCGACCCGCTTGGGCGCCCGCGACACGCTGCTCTTCTACGTCACCGATCACGGCGAGCGGAACGCCAAGGACGAGAAGGACAACACCATCTCGCTGTGGGGCGAGGCGATCGGCGTGAACGAGCTCCGCGAGCTCTTCGCCGGGCTCGATCCCGCCGTCCGGATCGTGATGTTGATGTCGCAGTGCTTCTCGGGCTCGTTCGCGCACGTGATTCGTCCCGATGCTCCCGAGTGGCCGAGCGGGAACGTCTGCGGCTACTTCTCCACCACCGCCGACCGGCCCGCCTACGGGTGCTATCCCGAGAATCGCGGTAAGGACGGCATCGGCCACTCGTTCCACTTCCTCGAGGCGATGGCGGCGCTCGACCGCTTTCCGGCCGCCGAGCGTAGCGTGCTCGTGACCGACCGCACGCCCGACATTCCCAACTCGACGCTCGACGTCTTCGTCGCCGCCCGCCTGACCAAGGTCGCCGAGGCCGAGCAGCGCGAGCTGCCGGCGCTGGCCGACGAGCTGCTGGCCGAGGCGTGGCGCGACCGCGGCGCCTGGGAGCCGGAGATCCGCCTGCTCGATCGGATCGGCGCGAGCTTCGGCACCTTCAGTCCCCGCTCGCTCGGCGAGCTCGAGGAGCAGGCCCGCGTGCTCCCCGAATTCTCGAGCCGGCTCGCGACCTACGCCGACCGCTGGAACCAGGCCTTCGACGCGCTCCGCATCGAGACCCTGCGCGACTTCGTGCGCGAGCGTCCGGGCTGGAAGGCCCGCCTCGAGGGTCCCAAGCTGAAGGAGCTCGATGCCGACGGCCGGCGCGCCACGCTGCACGAGCTGCTCGCCGAGCTGGTGCCATTCGCATCCGGCGATCCGTCTCGCCACGCCCGCCTGAAGGTCTTGAAGCGCAAGGCCGCGGACGCCTCGGCGGCGAGCTATCGCGCCGAGGTGCGCCTGGGCGCCGTGCTGCGCCTGCGGACCCTCCTCACCACCATGGCCGGACGCGTCTACATGACGACGCGCGCCGCGCCCGCCGAGCGCGAGGCCTTCGAGCGCCTCGCCGCCTGCCAGGATCTTTCGCTCGGGAGGCCGGTCGCGGGCGAGCTGCCGGCGGCGCTCGTCTCCGGCGAGGCGTTCCCGCCGCTCGCCGAGGAGCGCCGGCTGGTCGAGGAGCTGATGCCGGCCTACATGGGGATCTACTTCCGCCCCCTCGACGAGGCGCAACAGAAGAAGTGGGGTACGCGCCCGGGCGCCGTCAGCATCATGACCGTCAACCCCGACTCGCCCGCGGCGACGGCCGGGCTCGCCGTCGGCGACGTGATCCTCGGCCCGCCCGATGCGCCCTTCAGCGAGCCGACCCAGGTGCGCGAGTGGACGATGCGCAGCGAGATCGGCGTCGACTACGAGCTCGACACGCTCCGCGACGGCGTCCACCGGGCGATCACGCTCCGGCCGGGTCCCTATCCGCTCGAGCTTCCCGAGCTGCCGGGCCCGCCCAAGGTCGGCAGCGTCGCGCCCACCCTCGACCTCGAGTTCGTGCGCGGCAAGGACCAGCTCTCCACGGCGCGTCCCGATCTGCTCTACTTCTGGGCGACCTGGTGCGTGATCTGCAAGCACGCGCTTCCCGAGATGATGGCACTCGCCAAGGAGCGCGGTCTCGACGTCATCGCCGTCACCGACGAGGACCCCGATCTGGTCCGCAAGTTCATCGGCGACACCGCCGAGCCGTTCCCGGAGATCGTCGCCATCGATCCGCACCGCGTGACCTTTCAGGGCTACGGGGTGAGCGGCACACCGAGCTTCGTGATCGTCGATCCCGACGGCATGGTGCAGCTCTATCAAAGCGGCTACACGCCCGAGACCGGCCTGCACGTCGACGGCTGGACCTACAACGGACGGAAGCGGGCGGCGGTGAAACCCGAGCCGGAGCCGACACCGGGCGCGAAGCGCCGCTGAGCCTCGTCGCCGATTCGTGACGCCTCACGCCCACTACGAAGCGCGCCTCGCGGAGCGTCGCGGCACGGTCGCGGCGCTCACCGCTCGGACCGAGCGGATCTCGAGGGCCCGCACCATCACCTTCGTCGGCGGCATCGCGGTGGTGGTGCTGGCCTTCGATCTCGCCTGGCTGCCGCGGCTCGCCGTGCTGGCGCCGGTCGCGATCTTCGTCGGCCTGGTGATCGTCCACGAGCGTGCCCGCCTCGCCCGCGCCCTGGCGGAGCGTGCCGCCGCCTTCTATGTCGCCGGGCTCGCACGGCTCGAGCACGCCTGGGCGGGGAAGGGCGCGTCCGGCGAGCGCTTCCTCGATCCCGCCCATCCCTACGCGGCCGACCTCGATCTCTTCGGACGGGGATCGCTCTTCGAGCTGCTGTGCACCGCGCGCACGCGGGCGGGCGAGGAGAGTCTGGCGCGCTGGCTGCTTGCGCCCGCCGCGCCGGACGAGGTCCGAGCCCGCCAGCGGGCGATCGACGAGCTCCGGCCGCGGGTCGACCTCCGCGAGGAAATGGCGCTCCTCGGCGAGGACGTGCGCGGCGCGGTCGATCCCGATGCGCTCACCGCCTGGGCGACCGCCGCGAGCGCGCCGGTCGCCGCTCACGAGCGGCTGCTCGCGATCGCCTTGCCGGCCGCGACCACGAGCGCGTTCGTCGCCTGGTCGATGGGATGGCTCGGACCGTGGCCGATGCTCGTGGCGGCCGCCGGCCAGCTCGCCTTGGCGCTCCGGCTCCGGCCGCGCGTCGTCGCGACCCTCCGCCATGCCGACCATCCGGCGTCCCACCTGGCGCTCCTCGCCGATCTCCTCGCCCGACTCGAGCGCGAGCGCTTCGACGCGCCGGCGCTGGTCGCGCTCCGGGCCGCCTTGCAGAGCGCCGGCGAGCCGCCGTCGCGGCGCATCGCGCGGCTCCAGCGGCTCATCAATCTCCTCGATGCCCATCGCAACCAGGTCTTCGCGCTGGTGTCGCTGGCCTGGCTCTGGCGCACCAACTTCGCGCTCGCGATCGAGGCCTGGCGGGCGGCCTCGGGTCCGGCGGTGCCGCGCTGGCTCGCGGCCATCGGCGACTTCGAGGCCTTCCTGTCCCTCGCCAACCACGCCTGGGAGCATCCGGCCGATCCCTTCCCCGAGATCGCCGCGGGCGCGCCGCTCTTCGACGGCGCCGGCCTCGGGCATCCGCTGCTGGCGGAAGACCGCTGCGTACGAAACGACCTCCGGCTCGACGGGACGCTGCGCATCCTGATCGTGAGCGGCTCCAACATGTCGGGGAAGAGCACGCTCCTCCGCACCGCCGGCGTCAACGTGGTCCTGGCGCTCGCCGGCGCCCCCGTGCGGGCCACCCGTCTCCGTCTCACGCCGCTGGCACTCGGCGCCGCGATCCGCATCGTCGACTCGCTGCAGGACGGCACCTCGCGCTTCTACGCCGAGGTGCGGCGGATCGGCGCGATCGTCGAGCTCTCCCGCGGGCCGCTGCCGCTGCTCTTCCTCCTCGACGAGATCCTGAGCGGCACCAACTCCCACGACCGTGCCGTCGGCGCCGAGGCCATCGTCAAGACGCTCGCCGTCAACGGCGCGCTCGGCCTCGTCACTACCCATGATCTCGCGCTCGCGCGCATCGCCGACGCCCTCGGCGCGGTGGCGGCGAACGTCCACTTCGAGGACCACCTGGAGGACGGCCGCATGTGCTTCGACTACCGGATGCGGCCGGGGGTGGTGACCAAGAGCAACGCGCTCGCGCTCATGCGGGCGGTCGGGCTCGAGGTGTAGTCGTCTCCTTCGACGCCACGGCGAACGCGCTTCCCGTCCACACCAGCACGATCGTGCCCGCGTCCGCGGCGGCCGCCGCGCCGGCCTCCCGCTCCACGAGCGTGGCCGTGAGCGTCGGGTCGCGATACCAGGAGCGCATCACGTTGGTGGGGCCCTCGTCGTACCAGCTCACGAACTTGAACGGCGCCGTGTCCGTGACCCCGACGAGCACGAGCCGCGTGCCCTGCGGCACGGTCGGCAGCGCGGCGTCGAGGCTCGCCATGACCCGTCTGCTCTCGTCGGCGACGGCGACGTACCACGGGCCGTCGGGGAGCGTGCGCGTCTTGCCGTAGGCGAGAGCGACGAGTCCGAACGCGGCGGCCAGCGCTGCGCGCCGCGCGGCGCCGCGCGGCAACGACGCCTCGAGCAGGGCGACGGCGCCCGCGCACGCCAGCGCCCCGCCCACCATCGGCGTGTAGACGTAGTACGGGTAGTCGTAGTGGTTCGGGAGGACGGCGGTCGGCAGCAGGCCGAGCCAGAGCATCGTCCAGCCGAAGACCACGAGGCGCCCCGCCGGGCCGGGCGCGGCGAGGGCCGTGAGCGGGAGCGCGATGACGGTCGCGATGCTCGCGATCGCGGCGAGCCCGGGGAGTCGCACCAGCCAAGCGCCCGTCTCCGTCGGCAGGAACAGGATCTGGCCGAGGTACCACCAGTAGGAACGAGCGACGACCGCGAGGCTCGGGCTCTGAAAGTACGGGTGGTCGGGGGTGTGCGGCCGGTACTGCGGCGCCGACAGGTAGAAGACCACGGCGATCGCGAACAGTAGGCCGACCTTTGCGGCGTCGACTCGCGCGCGCTCCGCCGGGGGTCGGAAGAGCAGGCTCAAAAACGCGACCAGGATCGGCAAGATGACGAGGGACTCCTTGGCCTTGAGGCCGAGCGTGAAGGCCAAGACCGCGCCCGCGAACCAGGCCCAGCGTCGTGCGTCCGGCTGCCAGGTGCGGGTCCAGCACAGCATCACGAGGACCGTGAAGCAGGCGGTCAAATTGTCGTGCAGCAGGCTGAACCAGCTCACGGTGTGGAGGGTGAAGCGGTTCAGGAGAAACACCGCGGCGGCGATCCACGCCGCGGCGCGCGAAGCAACGAGGCTCCGTACGAGCACGAAGAGCAGGGTGGCCGTCAGCACGTGGATGGCGAGCTGGACGCGATGGTCGCTGCTCGCCGCGAACCCGAAGTGCGAGAAGAGGAGCGCCTTCAGCATGCGGTCGAGGGCACGGTGCCGCTCGCTCGCCCACGGCAGGAGCTCGCCCGGCCGGAGCGCATAGTCGGTCTCCAGGATGTAGTTGAGATAGGACCAGTCGTCGGCGAAGAACCACGTCCGGGCGGCTTGCGGGTCCCACACCAGCCACCCGACCAGCGCGCAGGCCAGCGCGGCCAGCACGGGCTCGAGCGCCGTTCGCGGGGTCGTGGTCGTCCGCGCTCCAGGGCTGGCGGCCGTCATCGCTCAGCGGGCGCGCGCCAAGAGCAGCGACAGGGCCATCGCGATGCCGATGACGACGACGGCGCGGCGCATGAAGTGCCGGCCGAGGCGTTGTGCGATGCGGCCGCCGCCGTACCCGCCGACGATCTGGCCGACGATCATCACGCCGGCGTCCGGCCACAGCACGGCGCCCTTGGCGACGAAGTAGACCGAGGCGATGCCGTTGATGCAGAGGGCGGCGAAGTTCCGGAGGCCCACCATGTGATGGATGTCGGTGAAGCCGACGAGGCCGAGCGCGGCGAGCGTCATGATCCCGATGCCGGCTCCGAAGTAACCGCCGTAGATCGCGACCGCGAACTCGAAGAGCACCACCCACCGCCACGCCTCGGGACGCGGGCCGTCGTGGACGGGCGCGTCGGGCTGGCGGCGGAGCCGTCGGATCCCCATCGTGATCGGTCCCTGGGCGGCGAAGAGCACGGTCGCGAACAGGATCAGCCACGGGACCAGCGCCTCGAACACCCGCTCCGGCGTGCGCAACAGGAGGATGGCGCCGATCAGGCCGCCGCCGAGCGAGGGCGGCACCACCAGCAACATCCAGCCCTTGATCGCCCCGAGATCACGCCGAAACGCCACCATCGCCGCGAGCGCCCCCGGGCAGAGCGCCAGCGTGTTGGTGGCGTTGGCGACGATCGGTGCGCGCCCCAGCCAGAGCAGCGCGGGAAACGACACCAACGTCCCGCCCCCCGCGAGCGAGTTGATCGCCCCCGCCGCCGCCCCCGCCCCGAACAACACGACGATCTCGAGCGCGCTCAGCGGCCGCCCCCCACGACGCCACGTCGAAGCGATGCCGCCGATCTCACGGCGAGTGAGAAATCACGCGCGAGCGCCGTCCGCAAACGACCGAGCGCCTGCCAGGCAAGGATGCGACCATCGACGAAAGAAAAACCGGGTTGGTAGGGAGAGCCCTCCCGGATCGTCGGTGCCGGGCTCTAGCTCGGCGCGACACACGGGCGGGTCAGCCCGGGACTTCGGCGGGGTCGAGGAGACCGTGTCGGCGCCAGCCGACCGCAAGGAGCCACGTCCGCCCGTGAGCTGAAGTGGCCTGGCTCCCCGCGCACCCCGCGGACGAAAGCGTCCAGCAGCGCGCGAGCTCGTTCAGGCTGGACGGAACTCCGACCGTCGCCGTCGCCCGGCGCGACTACTCGTCGTCGGCTTCGCCCTCGTCGCCGAGGTCGCCCAGGTCGTCACCGTCTTCGAGCCCCCCGTCTTCGTCGAGGACCGGCGCGGCGCCGCCCGCGGCGACCCCCGGGCTCGGCGACACGCGCGGCTTCTCGCGGAAGTCGGCGAGCTTCTTGTCGATGCGGTCGAAGACGAAGGGTTTCACCGAGTAGACGGTGCCGGTGCCGATCGCGGTGACGTAGGCTTTGGCGTTGGGGTCGCCGGCGGGCTCGGGCCCGCGCGCTCCGGCCAAGGTGCCGATCTGCTGGCCGTCGGCGCCGATCACGATCACCTTCAGATCGGGGGTGGTGAGCCCGTACTTCGTGACGTCGAGCCTGGGACCCTCGGCGACGATCTCGCCGCCCTTGAAGCCGGCGACGTCGTCGATGAAGCGGGTGATCGTGGGCCCGCGCTCGACGCCTTCGCCGGGCTCCTCGACGTGCCAGCCGTCGTCGCGCTTCACGAGCGTGAAGCCGGCGCCGTCCGCACGGATGACGGTGAAATTCGTCGCCTGGTCCTTGGCGAAGGCGAGCACCGTCTTGTCGCGCAGCGTGGAGAGGCTCTTGTCGAGGTTCTTGAAGGCGTACTCGGGGAGGGTGACGACGGTCGGCAGCTCGGCGCGCTTGGCGTAGATGCTCTTCTTGTTCTTCTCGTCGTCCTTGAAGGATCCCAGGAGTAGGGTCTTCTGCGCCGCGTCCTTGCCGATCCAGACCGCGAGCCGGAGCTGCGGCTCGGTGAGGCCGAACGGCTTCAGATCGGCGGCGGCGTCGTCGCTGACGAACTCGTCGGCGCGGAGGCCGCGTGCGCTGGCGAGGAGGGCGCGGATCTCCGCGGAGTCGGCGCGGTACGCGCCGGGCGCGGTGATGTTCCAGCTCTCGGCGTCGACCCGCTCGGCGGTGATGGACTTGCCGTCCTTCTCGAGCTCGAGCTTCTGGACGTCCTGGTCCTCGAAGGTGAGGAGGCTCTTGTTGCGGAGGTCCTTGACCTGCTTCTTCATCCCGCTCTGGAAGGCCATCGTCCCGATGTAGACCTTGGGATCGTCGCCCTTCTGCAGATAGGCGGCGGATCCCACCTGCGTGGTCTTGCCGACCTTGATGGCGGGGAACGGCTTGCCGTCCTTCAGCGTCAACGCCACCGTCGCCTCGGGTGGTGCCAAGCCGTAGGACGCGAGCTTGTCGCCGACGTCGTCGAGGCTTCGCGACGTGTCGGCTTCGGCGATCGCGACGACCATGTTGTTGACGACGGCGCTATCGGCCTCGGCCTCGACGGGCTTGGTCATGCGCCACTGCCCGTCCTTCTTCTCGAGCGTGATCGCCTGCTCGGGGTAGGTGAGGGTCATCCCTACCACGTCGTCCTTCTGCAGGCTGACCAGCTTCTTCGCCTCTTCCGCGCGCTTCTCGCTGGGGAGCTCGACCCAGTAGAGGTAACCGCCGAGCGCGAGCAGAACGAGGAGGAGGAGGAGGGTGTTCCGCGGCCTCACTTGGTGCTCCGGCGCCACCACACGGTGAGGCCGAGGAAGAGCAGCAGCTCGGGCAGCACCAGCACCGAGAGGTAGAAGATGCGGCGGGTTTCTTCGGGGTTCAGCTGGGCGCGCGACGCCGAGATGGCGCGCGGGCGGATGGAGATCAGCTCCTCCTGGCCGCCGAGCCAGCTCACCATGTTGAGGACGAGGTCGCGGTTGAAGAGCTGGCCGAAGAACTGGTTGGACGCAAAGTCGGCGTCGCCGACCACGATGAGCTTGGTCTCGCCTTCCTTGCCGAAGCCCATCTCCTTGTGCTTGCCGGTGACGGCGACCGCGAGCGAGACCGGTCCCTTGATGTCGGTGTCCGCTTGCGACGCCTCGCCGCGCTTGAAGACGCCTTCGACGTCGCTCTCGGCCCACGCCGACGGGCTCGACTTGATGAGCTCGATCGCGTTCACGCCGGGCTTGCCGGCGGCGTCGGCCTGGACGGAGCGCACCATCGGAAAGACGGTGCGCTCGTTGAAGTCCTTGGTGACCGGGTGCGTACCGTAGGTGGAGACCAGGATCTGCAGGCCGAGCGCCGGCCCCTGGAAGAGCCGCACCACCTGATCGACGACCACCGTGTCCGTGAGCTTCACGCCCCACGGCTGCAGCACCTCGCCGAGCTGTTGGCCGCGCTGCGGCGGCACCAGGAAGAGCGCCGAGCGTCCGGCCTTCAGGTACTCACGAATCTGGTCGACCTCGTGCTCGAAGAGCGGGCGCTCGGTCGCCGCGATCAGGAAGATACTGCACTCCGGCGGCACGGTCGCCTCGCTGGCCAACAGAACCTTCCGGGTGTCGTAGTTCTCGTTGCGGAGCGCGTCCTGCAAGCCCGAGGCCCCGCGCGCCTCGCGGTTGTCGGGGTCGGCCTCGCCGTGGCCGTCGAGGAAGCACACCACCTTCTTGGTGGTGGCGGTCGCTTTCAAGAGGCCGTTGGTGATCGACTCCTCGCTGATGTCGCGGGTGACGGTCGCGGTCTGCTTGTCCTCGGACGAAGGGTCGCCGTACTGGATGTGCAGGAAGGGCAGCTCGGTGACCTTGAAGCGCTCGGCGAGGTCGCGGTCCTTTACCGGGTCGACCATGTGGTAGCTGAAGTTGCTCGACGCGTTCTTGTAGCTGTCGAGCAGGTCGTTGATGATCGGGTCGGCGCCACCCTCGCTGAAGGCGTACACCTCGACCGGCTTGTCGAGCTTCGCGAGCATGCCCGACGACTGCGTCGACAGCGAGAACACGTTCTGCTTGGTCAGGTCGAAGCGGTGGTTGTGGCGCGCCGCCAGGTAGTTCACCACGCCGAGGACGGCGAGGAAGATCAGCGAGTAGGCGACCGCGTTGGCGCCGTACTTGGTGGAGCGCTCACCGAGGAAGCTCGACAGGTTGTCGCGGCTGGCGGTGAGATACAGGATGATCAGCAGGAGGCCGAGGCCGACGTGCAGCAGCACGTACGCCGAGGCGGCCGGCGTCACCGCGTAGGCCACCAGACCGAACGCCAGCAGGACGATGCCCCACAGGCCGAAGAGCGACGTCGAGCGACTTCCCACCCCTACCTCCAGCGGATCGATTCCACCGAGCGGTGGGTGAGGAAGAGCGCCAGTACGATGACGGTGGCGAAGTAGACCAGATCCTTGGTGTCGATGACGCCCTTCACCATCTGGGCGAAGTGCTCGGTGAGCGACACGTAGCGGAGCACCGCCCCCATCGTCTCGCCGGCGTTATCGGCCGGCCAGGCGATGATGTAGAGCAGGAGCAGCGACACCAGGCAGCTCACCGCCGCGATGATCTGGTTCTCGGTGAAGGACGAGGTGAGCACGCCGACCGCGACGAAGCAGGTCGCCAGGAGCAGCAGGCCGAAATAGCCCGCCAGGATGACGCCCGTCTCCGGGTTGCCGTAGAGCGTCAGGATCAAGGCGTAGACGCCGGTGGCTCCCACCATGATGGCGACGAACACGAAGGCGCCCAGGAACTTGCCGAGCACGATCTCGGAGATGCGGAGCGGCGAGGTGAGCAGCAGCTCGTAGGTGCCCGATTTCTTCTCCTCGGCGAGGCTCCGCATGGTGATCACCGGCACCAGGATCACGAGGATGACCGAGAGGTTGTGCAGCAGGGGCGCGATCACGAACTCGTTCAGGTTCAGGCGCTCCAGTACCTGCGGGTTCTGCTGCGCCGAGTAGATCGTGAGCAGCATGTTGAAGCGCGCCAGCAGGTTGAAGAAGAACCAGCCGCCGAGGAGGAGGAATCCGGTCAGCACGACGTAGGCGATCGGCGACACGAAGTACGAGCGGATCTCGCGACCGGCGATCGTGAAGACGTTCCTCATGCCGTGGCCTCCGCGGGATGGTGCGTCTTGGCGATGGCGCGCAGGAACACGTCCTCGAGGGTGCCGCCGCTGGCCTTGAGGCTCGCCATGTCCTGCTCGAGCACGACCTGGCCCTCGTTGACGATCACGACCTTCTCGCAGATCTGCGACACCTCGGGGAGGATGTGGGTGGAAAGGATGATCGTGCGCTCGCCCGCCAGCCGCTGCACGAGGGCGCGGATCTCGCGGATCTGGATCGGATCGAGGCCGATGGTGGGCTCGTCGAGGACCAGCACCGGCGGGTCGTGGATCAACGCCTGTGCCAATCCGACGCGCTGCCGGTAGCCCTTGGAGAGGTGGCCGAGCAGGCGATCGCGCACGGCCTCGAGGCCGCAGGTCGCGACCACGCGCTCGATCGCGTCCTCGATCGCGCTCCGCGGCATGCCCTTGATGCGGGCGACGAAGCGGAGATACGAGTCGGTGGTCATGTCGGCGTAGAGCGGCGGGTTTTCCGGCAGGTAGCCGATCCGCCGCCGCACCTCGGCGCTGTCGGTGAAGACGTCGAATCCCGCCACCTTGGCGGTGCCGCTGGTCGCCGGCAGGAAGCCGGTGAGGATGCGCATGGTCGTCGTCTTGCCGGCGCCGTTGGGGCCGAGGAAGCCGAGGATCTGACCCTGGGAGGCGGTGAAGCTGACGTCGCGGACGGCGACGATGTCGCCGTAGCGCTTGGTGAGGTTGCGGACCTCCAGCATCTATCGACCGGCCTCCTTGGCCTTGTGACCGGCCTTCGTGGCCGGGGCTCCGGTGGCGGTGTGGCGCCGGTGTGTGTTCATTGCGTGAGAACGACGTTTCGAGGAAAAAACGGTCGGACGTGTACCGACGGGGTCCAGTGTTGTCAAGATAACCTCGCGTTGACGCCGTGTCGGGAGATTGCATGGGGCGGAAGGCGACGATCGACGATCGAGGCCTGCGGAAGCGGGTCAAGCCCGGTTATCCGGTGACGCTCGTGCTGGGCGCGGGAGTCAGTCGCTCTCGCGGCCTTCCGCTCTGGTCGGAGCTGCTCCGTGAGGCGTGGACGACCGTTTTCAAGAGCGATCCCTTCGCGGCCGAGCAGGAGCTGCTCGCGCGTGCTCGGCACGCCTGCGAGCGGGAGGGTCTCCCGGCGGAGTTCGTGGGCCGCTTGGACGTACAACGGCATCCGTTGGAGCTGCAATTCGGCTTCGAAGAAATCGTCACTCGCCTGCGCTGGAGTACGGACCAGCCGGACATTCGGAAGCAGCTCGGACTTCGGCCGCTGTCGAAGAAGCGAGACACGGGCGCGGCTTCGAACGAGCAGCGGGCGGCCCAGCTGTTCGCCGATCTCCTGCGACGCATCCTCTATCGAGGCCAATCTCGACCGACGCGCCGCCTGCCGGCGCCGAGCGACACGCTGTCGCTGGTGGCGAGTGCCGTGCGCCGGAGCGCGATGGCCCCAGCGCAGGAGCGCCTGGTCGCGCAAGTCATCACCTTCAACGTCGACGACCTGCTGGAGCGCGAGGTGAACGTCGGGCATCAGCGGCGGATTCCCTACGCACTGCCGATCTCGCGCGCGAGCGCCCTCAGGCCGCCACCGGTCCGCCGGGCGATCCCCATCTATCATCTGCACGGCTTCATTCCGCTGCAGGCCTCCATCTATCCCCACGTCATGGAGGACAGTTGGATCGACGACGCGCAACAGCCGCTCGAATCGCTGGTCTTCACCGATGAGCAGTACTGGAGGACTGTTGGCAATCCCACGGGATACGCATCGCGCGTTTTCTCGAGCGCGCTCAGCGGGTGTTGCGTCTTCATCGGACTCTCGATGACCGATCTCAACGTCATTCGCTTGTTGGCGCAGGATGCGATCGAGCGGAGCGACGATTTTCGGCGCCTGACCTCGGGATGGTCGGATCCCGTCGAGGTCGAGCTCAACATCATCGAGGAGTTGTCGCGGCACTACTGGATCACGGTGGGACCCGGCCGTGATCGCGCAGACCGGGACCGGCCGCTCGGCACTGGGATGCTCATCGGGACACTGCAACGACGGGGAGTCGATTGCATCGAGATCCCGTCATGGGAATCGAAAGAATTTCACGCGTGGTGGAAAGCGTGCTTTCTGCGCTAGCCGTGTCGCGACGCTGACGCGTCGAGGTTCCCGATCGCCGATCGGGGCGGCCGTCCGCGACCGTGATGGTGCAGATCCCTGCCCACGCTGGTATGAGCCATGAGCGCCGCCGGAAGGAGTTCGATGGCTGGACGGAAGAAGATCCCTGACGCGCAGCTCGCCTTCGGTGCGCCGCCGCCAAAAACGCCCGCACCGACCACGTCTCCGGTGTCGGCCCCGCGCCTCTACCTGGTCGACGCCAGCGCCTACGTCTATCGCGCCTTCCACGCCATCCCGTTCCTCTCGACCTCGCGCGGCGTGCCCACCAACGCCGTCTACGGCGTCACCTCGATGCTCCTGAAGCTCCTGCGCGAGGAGCAACCAACCCACCTCGGTCTCGTCTTCGACGCGCCCGGCGGCACGTTCCGCGACGAGCTCTTCCCCGCCTACAAGGCCAACCGCTCGGCGATGCCCGACGAGCTGGTGCCGCAGCTCGGCCTGGTGCGCCGGGTCGTCGAGGCGCTGCGGACGCGCCTCGTCGAGGTACCCGGGGTCGAGGCCGACGACGTCATCGGGACGCTCGCGAGCCGGGTCGCCGAGGCCGGCGGCGAGGTCGTGATCGTGACCGGCGACAAGGACTTCCAGCAGCTGGTCGGTCCTCGGGTGACGCTCCTCGACACCATGTTCAACAAGCGCACCGGGATCGGCGAGGTCCGCGAGCGCTACGGGATCGACCCGGGCCGCTGGGTCGACGTGATCGGCCTCATGGGCGACGCGATCGACAACATCCCGGGCATCAGGGGCGTCGGCGAGAAGACGGCGTCGGCGCTGATCCGCCACGCCGGCACGCTCGAGGCCTTGCTCGCCGATCCCGACGCGATCGCCGTGAGCGGCGTGCGCGGCGCCGCCGGCCTGATCGCGAAGATCCGCGAGCACACCGAGCAGGCCCGGCTGTCGAAACGGCTCGCTACGATCCGCTGCGACCTCGCCCTTGCCGAGAGCCTCGACGACTTCCGCTATGGTGGTCCCGATCGCGCCGCGCTCGAGGAGCTCTGCCGCGAGCTCGAGTTCCATCGCCTGCTGCGCGAGATCCCGAGCCGGTCGCAGCTTCCCGTCGTCGACGAGGCGCCGATGTGTCCGATCGCGCTCGACGGCCGCGAGGGCGACGAGGTCCTGCACGCGCTTCCCGCGGCGACGGAGTGCGCGCTCGTGGTCACGACCTCGGAGGGCGCGCCGATGCGCGCGCTCTTGACGGAGGCGACGGTGGCGCCGGCGACCGATGCCCACGTCACCGTGGCCCATCCGTGGGCGGCGGCGAGCCCGCTCGGAAACGCGCTCGCGTCACCGTCGGTCGAGAAGGTCGGCGAGGATCTGAAGCGCACCGCGATCGTGCTGGCGCGCCACGACGTTCCGCTCGCCGGCCCGCTCTTCGACGTCGGGGTGGCGTCGTATCTGCTCGACCCGTCACGGGCGAGTCACGGCGTCGACGAGCTGGCGCGCCACTTCCTCGGCATGACGGCGCCGCCCGAGGAGTCGCCGATCCGCACCGCCTGGACGGCGCGGACGGCGCTCGCGCTCCGGCCGGTCCTGGCCCGCGCCCTCGAGGAGCACGGGGCCACGGCGCTCTTCCGCGAGGTCGAGATGCCGCTGCTCGCGGTCCTGGTCGCCATGGAGCGTCGCGGCGTCCGGGTCGACACCGCGGCGCTGGCGGGGCTCGCGGCCGAGTACCGTGCCACCCTCGCGACGATCGAGTCGGACATCTACGCGCTCGCCGGCGGACCCTTCAACATCGCCTCGCCGCTCCAGCTCCGCGAGGTGCTCTTCGAGCGCCTGAAGATCCCGATGAAGGGGATGCGGAAGGGCAAGACCGGCATCTCGCTCGACGTCGACGCGCTGAACCGGCTCGCCGGCGTGCACCCGCTGCCGGCGAAGATCCTCGAGCACCGCGCGCTCGCGAAGCTGCTCTCGACCTACGTCGACCCGCTGCCGCTGCTCGTCCATCCCGAGACCGGCCGCATCCACACCTCGTTCAACCAGACCGTCGCCGCGACCGGTCGCCTGTCGTCGACCGACCCCAATCTCCAGAACATTCCCATCCGGAGCGAGGAGGGCCGGCGCATCCGCGCCGCCTTCGTGCCCGAGCCCGGCAAGGTGCTGATCGGCGCCGACTACTCGCAGATCGAGCTCCGCATCCTGGCCCACCTGACCGGCGACCCGGTGCTGGTGCAGGCGTTCACCACCGGCGAGGACATCCACACCCGGACGGCCGCCGAGGTCTTCGAGGTCGCCGCGCCGCTCGTGACGTCCGAGATGCGCCGGCGCGCCAAGGTCATCAACTTCGGCATCATCTACGGCATGGGCCCGCAGCGCCTGGCGCGCGAGCTCGCGATCCCGCTCGGCGACGCCCAGCGCTACATCCGGAGCTACTTCGAGCGCTATGCCGGTGTGACCCGCTTCATCGACACCACGCTCGCCGAGGCGCGGCGTCAGGGCTGGGTCGCGACCCTCTTGAAGCGCCGGCGCTACCTCCCCGAGCTCTCCAGCCACGACGAGGGCGTCCGGCAGTTCGCCGAGCGCACGGCGATCAACACCCCGGTGCAGGGCTCGGCCGCCGACCTCATCAAGCTCGCGATGGTGAAGCTCGAGGCCCGCCTGGAGCGCGAGCGCATGCCGGCGGCGATGATCCTGCAGGTCCACGACGAGCTCGTCTTCGAGGCCGACGCGGGCGCGGTCGAGGAGGCGACGGCGCTGATTCGGACGGAGATGGAGTCGGTGATGCCGCTCGCGGTCCCACTCGCAGTGGATGTGCGCGCCGGCGCAAGCTGGGCCGAGACGCACTGAGCCTTCAGCCCGGCGGTCGGAGCCGCGTCAGGATGGCCACCTCGCCGCCGCGATACGCCACGGCGTAGTGCGCGAACATCGCGCGGCTGATGCGGGCCCACGGGCGGTCATCTACTTCCCGTGCCGCGAAGGGGACGCCGGGCGCGACGATGATGGCATCGAAGTAGTCGCTTTCGATCGCCTGCACGAGGCGCTCGACCGTCTCCGGCCGCGTGTTCCAGAGCACGGTGATGTACATCCAGAGGTCGTTGAGCACCATGTGTCCGGCCGGGAAGTCGTGGGGGATCTGAGAGTTCTTGAGATTCAGGAAGCGGCCCTGCTCCACGCCGAGGTCGTGGAGCGCCGCCTGGGCCGCGGCGCGCTCCCGAAGGTAGTACTCCGCCTTCCTTGGATTGCTGTAGGAGTACAGCGACGCGTCGGGATTACGAAGCTCGAGTCGCACGCAGAACGCGAGCGCCGCCAGCCCGGCCGCCCATGCCCAGTCCAGCCGGAACCGCGGCCGGATCTGTTGAAGCGCCACGACGATCCAAAGCAGGGTGGCGAGCACCGGCTCGATGAGGTTGTGGTTCTCGGCGCCGATGCCGGTCATGACGCTCGTCTGCAGGAGCCAGGCGACGACGACGTAGGGGAGATAGGGCGTGGCGGCGAGCCGGCGTCCCACCGTGGCCCATGCGGTCAGGGTGACGGCGAGCGCGGTCACGACGATGAACAGGAAGAGCGGCTGGGCGAGCATCATCTCCCAGTGCAGCCCAGAAGGCCTCCATGTCGCGCGGATAGTCGGTGAGTGGGATCGTCACGGCGAACCAGAAATCGTTTCCCCACTGCGCCCACGCGGCCATCCCGAGCAGGCTCCCGACGATGGTGCCGGCGGCCACGAAGGTCAGGAGGTCGCGGCGGTCGCGGCAGGCGTAGTAGAGGAAGCAGGTGACGCCGGCGGCGAGGAACGACTGCTTGGCGGCCACCGCGAGCGCGCACAGCGCGCCCGCCGCCACGACGCCGGCGCGACCGCGGACGCGTGCCGCGGTCACGATCGCCCACAGGGAAAAGCACAGGGCCATGCTGTCGGAGCGGAGGTAGGCGGTGTTGCCGGTCGCGGCGTGGATGAGAAAAAAGACGCCGATCGCCAGCACGCCGACGGCGCGATGGCCGCGCTCCGGCACGATCAGCAGTGTCGTTGCGGCCAGGATCATGAACACGGCCGCCACCACCCTGCCGGTGAAGAACGGATTCGTCGGATCCTGCGGCAAGGCCGCCACGAGCGTGTGGTAGAGCGGCGTGTAGGGCGTCATGAAGAAGGGCAGATCGAGGAACGATGCGCGCGAATAGATGTTGAGCCCGGCGCGAATCGCCTTCACCGTCGACATGTGCGGCCCTTCCGAGATGAGGTCGAACGGCGCCGCGAGCTGATCGCGGACGACCGGAAGTAGCCGGGAGAGCGCCGCGACGGCGAGGGCGCCCGCGCACGCCCACGCGATCAACGATGCCGCGCGTTTCCACATCGTTGCGGGGCCCACGAGTGCTCGGCGCATAGTCGCGCGAAACCGGATGGTCAAGCCGAGCGTCCCGTGACCCCGACACCGCTCGGCGCCGACGAGGACAATGGCTTCGAGTTCGATCTCACCGTCGACCCGATCGCGTACGAAGGCTTCGCCAGCACGCCGGGTCCGGAGGTCGATTTCACGATCAGCTGTCCGGGCGAGGATCCGATCGTCACCACGACCAAGGCCGGCGGCGCCTGGTTCGTGGCGCCCTCCGACGAGTACTACTCGGCCGACGGGCCCTCCCTGACGGGCTTCTACAGCGACGGCGCCGCGCTGCCGGTCACCGTCGAGTGGACGCTCACCCGGGTGGAGTGAGCGGGCGCGTCACTGCGCCGCCTTCACCTTGACCTTGATCTCCTTGGTGGCGACCGGATCGACCTCGACCGTCGCGACCGGCACCAATGGGCACACCTGGTCGGCGGGATCGACGCCGGGGCCGGCGGCGGCGCCCCAGAAGTTCTGCGTCAGAAGGGGCGGCGTGGCGGTGCCGAGCGCCACGCCGCAGTTCTCGGTCGCGACGTCGAGGTCGAGGCCGGAGTGGTTCGCGAAGATGCTGTTCTTCGTGACCACGCCGCGAAGACCTCCCGCGAGGATGCCGACCCCGCGGTTGCCGACGATCGCGTTCTTGGTGATCACGTTGTCGTCCTCGATCAGGAGGCCGCGATCGTTGCCGGACGCGACGTTGCCGATCAGGACGTCGCCGTCCGAGAGGCTGAAGCCCTCGCCGCCGTTGCCGAGCGCGGCGTTGGCTTTGAGCGTGCTGTCGCCGCCGTTCATGTGGAAGCCGTCGCCGCCGTTCCGGATGGCGGCGTTGGCCTCGATCAGGTTCTCGCCGTCGGGGCTGAAGCCGTTCCCCTCGTTGGCGAGCGCGACGTTGCCGCGGATGATCCCGCGGGAGAACTGCACGTCGAAGCCGCCGTTGCCGTTCGCGACCGCGCGGTTGGCGACCACGATCGAGCCGTCGCCGTCGGCCGCGACTCCGTCCGAGGCGTTGCCGGTCGCGACGTTGCCCGCGATGGTGACGCGGTCTGCCTCCCCATCGAGCCCGTCCTCGCCCGCACCCATCACCGTGAAGCCGTGCTTCGCCTTGCCGAAGACGCTACCGGCTGCGTCCACGACGACGGCGTCGACGTTCACGAAGGCCGCATGGATGAGCGTGGCGCCGGCGCCGTCGCGCGACACGATCGCGAGCGGCTTGGTGACGTGGATCATGCAGTCGCAGCCGGTGTCGACCTCCGGCGTCTCGTCGCCGGGATCGTCGAGGTCGCCGTCGCCGTTGGCGTCGCCGTAGCGCCCGGGGCCGACCTCGATGGTGTCGCCGGCGGCGGCGTTGTCGATCGCGCGTCCGATCGTGCGGCACGGCCGGGCGGCCGGACCGCACGTGGCGTCGTCGGCGCCGTTGGCGGCGACCACGAGCTTCGCGGCCTCGACCCGTGCCGCGACGAGGGTCGCGAGCAACGCCCCGATGCCGAGCACCGTCCTTCGCCGCGACCCGAGCCGCATCATCACGTCACCCCGGCGTTCTATCGCCGGAGCAGCCGCGCTTGTCCAACCGACGTCGAGACCGCGCGTCTACTCGCAGACGCCGTTGGTCGGATTGCAGGTGAGTGGGATGTCGCAGTTCCGGATGTAGAAGTCCTGCGCGCAGACCCCGCTCTCGTCGCAGCCCGGCTGGTTGCAGTCGTCGGCGTCGCTGTTCGGGCACGCCGTACCGAGCGGTACCTCCACCGTCTGATCGCACGCGCCGCTGATGCACTGCGCGCTCATGCAGGGGTTCAGGCCGTCGTCGGGGCAGGGCGTGCCGTCGCCGCTCACGACGCCATTCTGATTGCAATTGCCGGCGCCGTCGCAGCGCGGGAAGTTGCACGGGTTCGTGCCGTCGTCGGTGCAGGCGGTGGTCGTCAGCGAGAAGAAGCCGTTCTGGTCGCAGGCGCCGGCGCCGTCGCAGCGGGCCTGGGTGCAGACGTTCGAGTCGGTGTCGCCGCACGGGGTCGTGTTGCTCGGGAGGAAGGCGGCCTGCACGCAGGTGCCGGAGCCGTCGCAGCGCGGCTGGGTGCAGCTTTCACCGTCGCTGTCGGTGCACGGCGTCGTGTTCGAGAGGGGGACGGCCTGCACGCAGGAGCCCGCGCCGTCGCAGAACGGGGTCGTACACTCGTTGCCGTCGGTGTCGGGGCCGCACGCCTGCGTGTTCGCCTCGGCGAGGCAGTTCGAGTTGCAGCAGTCGCCGTTCACGTGGTTGCCGTCGTCGCACTCCTCGCCGTAGTCGAGGTTGCCGTCGCCGCAGAGCGACGCCTCGGCCGGACCGCAGATCAGAAACGGCTTGTAGCGGGTCAGCTTCCGCTCGCCGAACTCATCCGTGAAGGAGGTGTCGCTGTCGATGTTCGGCCGCTCGAGGCAGCGAAGCTTGTAGCAGAGGCGGTTCTGCGTCAGCACCTCCTCGAACGGGAGGCTCTGGGGCGTCATCGGCGTGAACGGCCCGTGGCCGATGCGGCTCTCGAGGGGCAGCGTGATCTCGGAGGCGGTGGGCAGGCACACCAGGCGGAAGCCGCCGACGATCCGACAGTGCTCCTCGCTGAGGCTGCCGGCGCCGAGCGTCATCCACGCGGGTCCCGGACCGCGGATACCGAGGGGGTCCTTCGCCTTGTAGCACTTGAGATGGGTAGTCGGGTCGGCGGCGTGCGCGGTGACGGCGGCGACGACCCCAGAGACGACCAGCGTGGCGACCAGGAGGAAAGATCGGATGGACATCGGACTCCCTTCGTGCGAGCCGGCAACGTACGCCGGCGACATGCGAACTGTCAATAAAAAATCGAACAGTATGCAGAGATGTAAGCGGTTGCGATTCGATATATAGGTAACCATATAGCGTACTCGCTAGGGCTCCCTGCGGATGCCGCCTGCGCGGTTTCGCGGCCATCGCCGAGCCCGACGCGCCCCCCGAGGGGTGGGCGCGGACGCTCGGCGCCGTCGGCGGACTGCACGCGGTCCGCCGCCACCGCAGCTCGCCAACTGCGGTGGCGTCGGGACCGGCCGCCGATCCGACCGTTTTGGCAAGGGTTCCGCCCGACATAGAATCCGGCACGCGCGTTGCTGACCGGGTCGGCGAGGGGATCGACGATGTTTTGCTTTCATCATCATCAGCACCGACGGAAGCGCGAGGAGGCCGGCCGGGCGGCCGGCGAGCGCGGGCCATTCCGCGGCTGGGGCGCCGGATGTCCCGTCGGCGACGGCGTCGCCGACGACGCGACCGGTGGCGAGGCCGAAGGCGCGCGCGCCGAGTCGGAGAGCCGCCGCGAGCACGCGCGGCGGCGGTCGCGCTTCCACCGCGATCGAGCGCGGGCGGCGCGGAAGCAGGCGCGGGCGACCGACGATCCGGTCCGGCGCGCCCGCCGCCGTGCAGTCGCCGAGGCGAGCTTCTGGGGGCACGCGACCGTCTACCTCTCGGTCATCACGTTCCTGGCGTTCATCAACCTGATGACCGGCGGCGGCCCGTGGTTCCTCTGGCCGGCGTTCGGCTGGGGCATCGGCATCTTCTCGCACTACATGGGCGTCTTCGGCTCGCGCCTCATCCGCGAGCG
This sequence comes from uncultured delta proteobacterium, assembly GCA_963761995.1. Taxonomy (GTDB): domain Bacteria; phylum Desulfobacterota; class Binatia; order UTPRO1; family UTPRO1; genus UTPRO1. Next base: position 552,421 of record CAVXIU010000006.1, read on the forward strand.
CTTCTTCGATCCCGCCGTCGAGCGCGAGGTGCGGCGCGAGAAGGTCGTGATGCAGACCGAGAAGCAGGCGAGCATCGACGAGCTGTCGTCGACGATCGCGCACGAGATCCGCAACCCGATCGCCGCCGCCAAGAGCCTGGTGCAGCAGATGGGCGAGGACCCGCAGTCGGTCGAGAACGTCGAGTACGCCAAGGTCGCGCTCGAGGAGCTCGACCGCGTCGAGCGCCGCATCTCGCACCTCCTCAAGTTCGCCAAGGAGGAGGACTACGAGTTGGCGCTGGTGAGCCTCGCCACCGTCGTCGACTCGGCGCTGACCCAGCTGCGCGCCAAGCTCGACGCCGCCAAGGTGAGCGTCGCCCGCAACTACATCGGCGGTCCGACCGTGCGCGCCGACGCCGAGAAGCTCCGCCAGGTCTTCGTCAACGTCCTCGACAACGCGATCGACGCGCTCGGCCGACGTCGCCGAGGGGCGGCGGATCGAGCTCTTCATCGAGAACGGCGGCCGCGGCGTCACCGTGCGCCTGCGCGACAACGGCCGCGGCATCCCGCCCGAGAAGCTCGACGCGCATCTTCAATCCCTTCTTCACCACCAAGGACGCACGGCACCGGGCTCGGCATGGCGATCTCGAAGAAGATCGTCGAGGCCCACGAGGGCACGATCGAGGTCGCGAGCGACGGTCGGGCGCGGCACCGAGTTCGTCGTCAGCCTGCCGCTGCCGCGGCCGGCGGCGTGAGGGCGCACGATGCCGCGCGCATCCTGGTCGTCGACGACGAGAAGGCGATGCTGGTGGCGCTGCGCGGCCTCCTCGGCCAAGGAGGGCTACCAGGTCGAGACGGCGTCGTCGCGGCGAGGAGGCGCTCCGCCTGCATCGACACCGGCGACTTCCACGTCGTCGTCACCGACCTCAGCATGAACGGCGTCACCGGCATGCAGCGTGCTCGAGCACGCGCGCGCGCGTCGACCCGGACACCGGCCGTGATCATGATCACCGCGCACGGCTCGGAGAAGATCGCCGTCCAGGCGATGAAGCTCGGCGCCGCCGACTACGTGCCGAAGCCGTTCGACAACGACGAGCTCCGCGATCGTCGTGCGGCGGGTGATGGAGACGCGCGCTCCTGCGGCGCGACCACCGCCGCCTGCTCGAGCAGGTGCAGGGCGCGTACGGCTTCGAGCAGATCGTCGGCGCAGAGCGCCGGCGATGCGGCGGGTCTTCGAGACCATCGAGCAAGGTCGCCGACACCGACGTCACCGTGCTGGTCCGCGGCGAGAGCGGCACCGGCAAGGAGCTGGTCGCGAACGCGCTCCACTACCGCAGCCCGCGGCCGCACGCGGCCGCTCGTCACGATGAACTGCGCGGCGCTCAGCCGCGAGCTGGTCGAGAGCGAGCTCTTCGGGCACGAGCGCGGCGCCTTCACCGGCGCCGTCGCGCGGCGCGAAGGGCAAGTTCGAGGCGGCCGACGGCGGCACGCTCTTCCTCGACGAGGTCGGCGACATGCCGCTCGAGACGCAGGCGAAGCTGCTGCGCGCGATCCAGGAGAGCGAGTTCGAGCGCGTCGGCGGCAACGACGCCGATCCGGGTCGACGTCCGCCTGATCGCCGCCACCAACCACGACCTCGAGGCCGCGGTCGCCGCCGGGCGCTTCCGCGAGGACCTGTACTACCGGCTGCGGGTCGTCGAGGTGGCGATCCCGCCGCTTCGCGAGCGCCGCGAGGACATCCCGCTGCTCGTCGACCGCTTCCTGAAGGACGCGGCCGAGCGCTTCCAGCGGCCGCTCGAAGCCGCTCACCGGCGAGGCGCTCCGCGCCTGCGTGGCTCACGCGAGTGGAAGGGCAACGTCCGCGAGCTCGAGCTCGGCGGTCGAGCAGGCGCTGCTCTTGGCGCCGGGACCGAGATCACCGCCGCCGACCTCGGCTACGACGACGGCGCGGCTCGCGACGCCGCCGCGGCGCTGGTCGAGACGGCGCTTCCCGATCCGCCGAGCGGGACCTCGTTCCGGAAGCGAAGGAGCAGGTGGTCGCCGCCTTCGAGCGCGACTTCCTCGTCGACGCGCTCCGCCGCCACGACGGCAACATCACCAAGGCGGCGGAGGAGATCGGCATGTACCGCCAGAACCTGCAGCAGAAGATGCGCGAGCTCGGTATCTCGGCCGAGGACGCGGGCAAGCAAGGAGAAATGACCATGCGCATCGTCGTCCCGTCTCTCGAATCTCGTGCGCGGCGTCCTCGCCCGCTGGATGCGGCATCGCGAGCGCCGGAACCCCGAGGCCGTCTACGAGGCGGCGATCCAGGAGCGCGTCGAGCAGCTACGCGCAGCTCCGGGCGGCCGCCGCCGGCGTGCTCTACCTCCGCAGCAAGCTCGCCAAGGAGCTCGGGCTGGCCAATCAGCGAGCTGGCGCGCGTGCGTGCCCAGCTCGACGATCGCGGTCGATGGCGACGACGACGGCGTCGCGCTCGCGCTCATCGGCCGCCGCGACGTGCTCGACGCCGAGACCGAGCGCCTGACCGCGCGAGCTCGCCGAGCTCACCGAGGAGGCCGACACCGCCAAGGCCAACCTGATCGCGTTCCAGAGCGACATCGCGCGCCTCCGCGACGAGAAGGTGCGGATGCTGGCGCGGCTCGCCAACGCCAAGGCGCGGCTGCGCTTCCAGGAGACGCTCTCGGGTCTCGCGCCCGACGCCGACATCCGGGCCCTCGAGAGCGTGCGCGAGCACATCAATCAGCTGGTCACCGAGACCAAGCTCAACCGCGAGCTCGGCGACGGCGAGCTCGCGCACCGGCTCGAGCGCATCCGCGAGGCCGAGGCCGACGCCGGGCGCCGCGCCCAGCTCGACGAGATGAAGCGCTCCCGCGGCCGCGCGCTGGTCCCGATGGTGCTGCCCGCCGAACGCGAGCGAGTCGCCGCCCGGCTGTAAGCCGCTATTCGTCTTCCTCCGGATCCGGACCGTTGGGGTTGGAGTCGACCGGCCAGTTGGGTCGGAGCTGGCGGAGCCGCGCCGCCATCGCGGCGACCTGCACCGGGTTCAGGTCGGCGACGTTGTCCTGCTCGTAGGGGTCGTTGATCACGTCGTAGAGCTCGACGTCGAACGTCGTCAAAGGATTGCCGGGGTCGAGCGCGATCTCGGTGTACTTCCATTGCGCCTCGCGGACGAGTGCCCAGGGGTGGCTACCCGGCCACGCCTCGGCGAGGAGGTCGGTACGCCAGGTGCCGGCGGGCTCCGTGCCGTCGAGCACGCCGAGCAGGCTCGCGCCGTCCTGGGCGATCGGGACGCCGATCCCGGCGAGCTCGGCGAAGGTCGGGGCGAGGTCGATGTTGAGCGCGAAACGGGTCTCGACCCGCGGCAGCGGGGCGAGCTTGGGGTAGCGCACCATCATCGGCGAGCGGATCGACTCCTCGTACGGCTGATTCTTGGCGCGCAGGCGATGCTCGCCCCAGAGCCAGCCATTGTCGGCGAAGTAGACGACGATCGTGTCGTCGGCGATGCCGAGGTTCCGGAGGTGCTCCATGATGCCGACGATCCCGAAGGCGGGGTTGCCGCCGATCGCCTCGTCGACGGCCTGCACCATCTCGAGCTGGTCGATGCGGATCTGGTCGAGGTTGTTCGAGTTCTGTGCCGGGAGCGTCTGCATCCACGTCGGTTTGTCGGTCTCGACCACGTTGTAGCTGGGCGGGCGCCAATCGCCGACGCTCTCGAACAGGCCGTCGTGACGCGGCGCCGGGATCTGCGGCAGGTGCGGCGCCTTGAAGGCGAGATAGAGAAAGAAGGGCTCGCCGGCGGCGACCGAGTCGCTGATGAACGTCTTGGCCTTCTCGCGGAGCACGTCGGTCGAGTAGTCCTCCTCGGCGCTGCCGTAGGAGTTCTCGACGTAGCCGCCGAGCCCGTCGGGCTCGATCATCACGTAGTCGAAGAACGCGACGTTCTTCATGCCGCGCCACTCGGTCCAGCCCGGCGGCACGTAGGGCGGGTCGCCCGGGTCCCAGAGCTGGGCGTAGCCGTTCAGGTACTTGCCGATCAGGCTGGTGCGATACCCGGCGTCCTGCAGCCAGACCGGGAGCGCTTGCGCGGAGAGCCCGGGTCCGCCCAATCCGTCGCCCTCGAAGTCGTCGGCGCCGCCGTTGTTGCCGCCGTTCTTGTAGACGCCGGTGCGGTGCGCGTACTGACCGGAGAGGATGCTCGCGCGGCTCGGGCAGCAGAGCGGCGTGGTCATGAACGCCTCGGTGAACTCGACGCCGTCGTCGGCCAGCTCGGCGCGCGTCCGCGCCATGACGTTGCTGACCCCGTCCAGCGAGTGTGTGGCGTCGGTCGTGTCCCAGCGCTGGTCGTCGGTGAGGATGAAGAGAATGTTGGGACGGAGGGGCTCCGGGCTCGGTCCCCAGCGATCGACCCAGACCGCGAGCAAGGTCGCGAGGCAGTCGCGGAGCGACGTCGCGTCGACCGTGTCGCCGGCGCCTCCGACCGCCGCCGCGCACTGCGGCCCGACGGCCGGTGCGAGCACGCCGCTCACGTCCTGCAGCACGGCGACCACGCACTTGTCCGGCATGCGATCGAGCTGCCGGCGCGCCTTGGCCTCGAGCTTCACCGGATCCTCGGCGCGGATCAGTCCGCGGAGCTTGGTGTGGACGTAGCTCGCGACGCCGTTGCCGATGCGCTTCTGGCAGTTCAGCTGGTCGCGGAGCGCCTTGGTGTCGACGGCCGCCGCCGGCGGGTCGTTCGGACCGTAGGCGAGGGCGACCGCGTCGCCCACCAGGGTCCCGGCGCAGGCCGGCGGGTCGGCGAGCGAGCACTCGGCGGTCGGTCCCTTGCGGAAGCGCTTGTCGTTGCAGCGCACGTCGCGGGTGATGCTCTTGCGAACCTCCGCCGCTTCCGTGGTCTCGGTGCAACCGGCGCGGGCCTCGCCGGCGACCAGCACGACCACGGGCAGAGCGGCGACGAGCCAACGAACGGAACGAAAGACGGGGATCGACACGGATCACCTCCTCGCTCGGGGGGAACGCTACCGTTATGACCAGGTGGAACGGCGGGCGCAAATCGCGGGTTTACGAGAGCGCGAGGCCCGCGTTGGGAGGCCGCCGGCCGGCGACACGACCGCGTCGGCACCATGGTGACGCGCGCGCGGCGGCGCACATGGCGGCAAGGGCGGCAGTCCGTGTTGCACGATTGCACGGCGCCACCCGCGAAGCGCTAGAGGCACGGAAAGTCGCGATCGTACTGGCTCCTCATCGTGCCCATGTGCTAGATGAGCCACCATGTTCGAGTACATCTACGACCAAGCGCGGCAGCTGCTGGACAGCATCCGTCAGGAGACCACCGAGCGAGGCCTGATGCCGCTTCTCGAGCCCGTGGCGCCCTTCAATCGGTCGCCGCTCTTGCTTCCGTTGGTGGTGGCCGGCTCGCTGGTGTCGCTGGTGTTTCTGTCCGGCATCGCGATCGGCGCCTTCGCCGCACTCTTCACCGCGTTGTTGGCGCTCTATCTCCTGCTGAGCGAGGTCTTCGGCGTCACCCTCGAGTTCCATCCCTTCCCGGCCTGAGTGGCGGGAGTGTTCCGCAAGGGCCGGCGGGCCCCACGTTCAGAAGGAGTTCCTGTCATGTCGGAGTCGCGCACACGCCTGGTCGCAGCCGTTCTCTTCGCTCTGGTGCTCGCTCTTCCGACATCGGCGCGCGCCGCTGGCCAGGTCCTTCTGGTTCCGGCGGAGTTCCCGACCATCACCCTTGCGCTCGCAAGCGCGTTGTCGGGCGACACCATCCTGGTCTCCGCCGGCGTCTACCCGGAATGCCTCACGATCTCGGGTCTCACCGAGCTCGACCTCATCGGCAAGAAGGGCGCCATCATCGACGCCAGCGGCTGCGGGATCGCCATCACCATCGTCGACGGCTCGCTGGTGACGGTGAAGGGGTTGGCGATCACCGGCGCGGATCCTCAGGGCGTCCAGGTGCAGCCCGGCGCCAGCGAGGTGCTCCTCACCAAGCTGCGAATCGAGGACGACGCCCCGACCCCGGTGCTGTCGGTGCTCGAGGTCGGTGTCAGCATCGACGGCGCGAGCTTGGTCACGCTCGACGACGTCGACATCAAGGGCGCGAGCGTGCACGCCGTCGAGGTGAAATCGGCGACCGGCACCGTCGTCAAGCGCTGCTACGTCCGTGACGGCATCGGAGACGGCATCAACGTCGACCTCGGCACGGGGGTCAAGCTCGACAAGAACGTGATCAAAGGTCTCCTCGGTCCGGCCGTGCGTTTCTTTCACCTCGGCGGCAGCGGCGTGACCGGGGGCGGCATCGAGTCGCTGGTGACCAAGAACAAGGTACTCGTCAGTCCGGGCGGCGGAATCGTCATCGGCGGCGCCAACAATCTCATCGAGAAGAACACGATCATCGATTCCGGCGCGACGGGGATCGAGGCGCTCGCCAACGGCGGCGGCTCGATTTATCGCAAGAACAAGGTGACCGGCGCGACCGTGGCGTCCATCATCGTCGGCGGCACCGACGACACCTTCGAGAAGAACAGCGTGAAGCTGTCGCACGGCGACGGCATCGTCGTGAACGGCCCCACCAATCTCCTACTCGGCAACAAGGTCATCGAGCCCGCGGGCCACGGTTATGTCGTTGCGCTCACGGCCATCGACAACGACTTCACGACCTGCAGCTCGGTCAAGGCGGGTGGCGACGGCTTCCACGTCGAGGGCACCTTCAACACCTTCACCAAGTCGTCGGCGGCGGGGAGCGCCGGGCTCGACCTCAACGACGCGGCCGGTGCGCTCACCACCAACGTCTACACCGACTGCAAGTTCAAGACCTCGAACGTTCCCTAGCTCACGAAGGGGGATCTCTCCCCCTTCGCCGCCGCGGCAAAGCCGCGTCGGCTCATCCCCCGGCTCGCTGCGCTCGGACGCGCGCGAGGTGCGCGGAGGTCCTCAGCTCGTCGCGGGCACAAACCGGCTGATCGTTTCGACGACGCAGGCCGGGCGGTCGCCGGCTTCGATCTCGACCGTCACCCGGATGGTGGCCTGCACGGCGCCGCCCTTCACGTCCTCGACTTTGATGAGCTCGCCGCCGCCCCGCACCCGCTTGCCGACCCGGACGGGCGCCGGGAAGCGCAGCTTGTCGGCCCCGTAGTTCACCCCCATCGAGATTCCCCGCACCAGGACGATTTGCGGCAGGAACAGGTTCACGAGCGACATGGTGAGGTAGCCGTGGGCGATCGTGCCGCCGAACGGTCCAGTGGCGGCGCGTGCGGGGTCGACGTGGATCCATTGATGGTCGCCGGTCGCGTCGGCGAAGCGGTCGACGCGGTCCTGCGTGATCTCGAGCCAGTCGCTGTAGCCGAGGTGCGTGCCGACGGCGGCGGCGAGCTCGCGGGGGTGCGCGAAGATGGTGGGCATGGGCGCATGAGGTCGCACAGGAGTGCGCGCGTGTCGAGAGCGGCGTCATCGTGGTGGCGCGGGGGTGACGCGTTCGACACAGTCGACCTCGGCAAGCGCGGCGAGCTCCGTGGTCGCGATCGTGCCGACGATCGTCGTGCCGTCCTCACGCTCGATGGTGAAGCCCGCGGCGACGATTGCGCGGCGGCCGGTCTCGTCGAGGCGGCGGAGCGTGACGCGGACGCGTAGCTTGCCGTCGACGATCCCGAGCGACGACGGCGGGCTGGCCGGTGTGGTGAGGAGCGTGAGCAGCTCGGGGGCGAGGCGGGTCTGGACGCGTGGGCTCGGTGCCGCCGGCGCGGGCGCGATGTCGGCGAGACTGGCCTGATCGGCTTCCGCGGTCGCGGTCTCCGGGGCGGCGCGTCGCTCGAGGCGTTGCCGTTGTGCAGGTGCGGCGGCCATGCGGTCACCGGCGCCGTAGGGTGCGGCCCGCAACACCTCGGCGGTTCCCATGATGCTCGCACGCGCCCGCGCGCCCACGGCGTCGCCGGGCCCGCCGAAGACACCTTCGTGGCGGACGCCGTCCGGCATCTCGACCGGGACCGTCACGGTGCGCTGCCGGCCGCCCTCGTTGATCACGCGCTCCTCGACCGCCACGAACGAGGTGAACTGCGTCATGATCCGGTGGGCCAGTGCCAGCTGGACGATCTGCTCGCGCCGTTCCGCTGGCAGCTCACCGCGCTGGACCGCGTCCAGGTCCTCGTCCATGAGCGCGTCGACGCGGGCGCGCGCCCACATCGAGGCGATCGCGGCGTGCGCCTCGTCGCGTTCCGGCAGCGTGACCGCGAGCCGCTGCTCGTAGGGTCGACCTTCGCGAAAGCCGCGCAGGACCGCGGTGCCGCGCCCGGCCCGCCGATAGCGGGCGTGGATCACGAGCGGGCGCTCGGCCCAGACGTCGGCGAGCGCCTGCGGCTCTGCGTCGACGACGTCCAGGCCCTCGAAGTCGACGCGGACGTCGGTCAGCACCGGAGACGCGATGCGCTCGTAGAAGCGTCGCGCCACCGCCTCGCCGGCATCGGCGAGCAGCACGATCTCGGGCTCGCCGCCGCCGGCCCGCGCCATGCCCTCGATGAGATAGCGGTTGACGCTGTTGCCCGTGCCGAAGGGGAACCAGCGCGAGGTGCCGCGCGTCTTCCGCACCACGTCCAGCACCTCGAAGTCGTTGCCGACGTAGCCGTCGGTCATGAAGGTGACGATGCGGAGCCGATGCTCGTCGGCGGGCTCCGCCGCGACCCGCTGGACGGCCTCCGCCATCATGGTGCCGCCGTTGGCCTCGAGGCCGTCGATGTGGGCGCGCGCACGCCGCTTGGTCTCGGCGGTGACGCGCACCGCCCGCTCGAAGAGCACGTTGGCCGTGTTGCCGAAGTCGACGATCTGGAAGGTGTCGCGCGGGTTCAGGTGGTCGATGATCCAGCGCATCGTCTCCTTCGCCTTGTCGAGCGGCGCGCCCATCTGCGACCCCGAGCGGTCGATCACGAACACCAGCTCCTTCGGCGCCGCCGTCTCGGCGGTGGTGCGCTTCGGCGGCAGCAGCACGAGCGCGAGATAGCCGTCGCCCGTTCCGCCGCGATGCGCGAGCGCGGTGCTCTGCAGGTCGTCGCTCGCGACGGCGAAGCGCAGCACGAAGTCGCGGTTCGGGAGCTCACGACGGTTCACGAGCGCGACGCGCGCGCGGGTGGGCGCTGGACGATCGACGGTGATCGGGTGGAGGGGCGCGGCGACGGCGCCGAGGGGCACGCCAGCGTCGACGTCGACGGCGATCGCGATGTCGTGGCCGGCGCGGGTCCCCGGTGGCACGACCGGCGGGGTGATGCGCGAGGCGTCGGGGACGCGATCGGTGTCGGGCGCCCAGCCGGTGCCGGCGTGTCCGGTCGGCGATCCGGGCACGAAGCGCGGCCCGACCACGGTCGGAAACGAGAACTCGAAGGTGCCGTCGGCGTATTTCAGCGGCTCGACGTACTCGAGACGCACCTGCACCTCGGCCCCCGGCATCAGGTTGGCGAGCGACTGGGTGAAGACGTTCGGCCGCTCCTGATCGAGCAGGCCGGCGAGCTTGCCGGCGTCGCGGGCCGCCTCGTAGATCTTCCGCGCGTCCTCGCGGCGCTTGATGTCGCCGCGGATGACGCGGTCGCCGGTGCGCATGGTCATCCCGTCGACGGCGGCACGGTCGGAGAGCGGGAAGGTGTAGACGGCCTCGACCGGCTCGGTGAGCGGATTGGCGAAGGTTTGCGTCACGACGACGCGGGCAACGAAGCCGGAGACCTCGGCGGCGACGTCGGTGTGGATGAGGGGGCAGGGGCCGAGCGCGGTGCCGTCGGGGCGGCGGGCCTCGAGCGCGCCGGAGCCGTCGGGGAGCGGGGGGCCGTCGGCGGCGGCGGCCGGGCGGTCGCGTCCCGTGCCGAGGCTGCAGGCGAAGGCGAGTGCCATGGCGAGGCGCAGGCCGCGTCGCCGGGTCGAGGAGAAAATGGTCGTGATCATGGATGTGGTCCTTCCCGTGGACCGCGTCCGGCGGCCCACTCGTGGTTTTCGTCGTGGGGAAGGTCGGCGGGTGGCGGGAAATCGGATCACGCGTTAACGGGGAGGCCTCGTGGGGGTGTCGCAGGAAGACTGGCTCGTCATCCTCGACCGCGTGATGGCGGGCGACCGCCTCGCCTTCGCCACGCTCAACCGCCTGATCTCGGGCTTCCTGGTGCAGCTCAGGGCCTACGACTTCCGAGACGAATGGGACGACCTCCGGCAAGAGGTCGTGCTGTCGCTGGTCGCGAACGCGCGGGCGGGGCGTCTCCGCGATCCCCAGGCCTTCCTCGGCTACGTGCGCATCATCACCCGGAACAAGGTCGTCGACCGTCTGAAGGGCGCCCGCCGGCGTCACGAGGGCAAGACCGTCGCTTGGGACGACGACGCGGCACGGCTCGCGGGCAGCCTCGACGATCCGACGACGGCGGCGGCGCGCGAGATCTGGACGGCGGTCCGCGACCTGCCGGAGGAGCAGCAGGAGGTGCTGGACGGCGTCTACCGCCAGGGCAAGACCTACCAGGCGGTGAGCGACGAGACGGGGATTCCGCTCGGCACCATGAAGCGCCGCCTGCGCGACGCGCTGATGGCGCTCCGCCGGCGATTCGCCGATGATCCGGGCGAGGGATGAGCGGGATGAGCCGATGAGGCGACCTCCGACGACCTATCCACGACGAGAGCGCGTGATGGAGTACCGCGACGCATGAGGTGCCGGCGAGCCTTCGAGGCCGACATGCCGGCGCTGCTGCAGGGCAACGGCGACGCCGAGTTCCGGGCGCACTATCCCGGCTGTCCGGAATGCTCCGGCGAGGTCGCGGTGTGGAGGGAGCTCGACGGCATGCTGCGGGCCGGCGCGCCGGCCACCGACGGCCACCCGCCGGTCGACGCGCTGCTGGCCTTCGTCGATACCCCGGCGACGCTCGCGACGAGGGCGCGCGCGGACGTCGAGCGCCACCTCGGGTCGTGCCAGATGTGCGCGGACGAGGTCGCGACCCTGCGGCGCGTCGACCTTGCGCGGCTCGTCTCCGAGCCCGACCGCAACGCGCCGTCGCACGGGCGGCTGGCGCGGCTCGTCTGGCATCCGGCCTTCGCGTATGCGCTCGTCGCCGTGCTCCTGGTGCCGGTGTTGCGCGATCAGGTCACGCGCTTCTCGGCGCCGGAGCGAACCCTGCCGCCGCGTCAGGATGCCGCGCCCGCAGAGAAACGCGAGCGCGTCGCGCCCGTCGCCAACGAACAGGCGGCTGGGCGGCGGGTGGCGCCGCCGGCGGGCGCGATGCTGAAGCGCGCGGAGCCCGAGGCGCCGCGCCCCGCGGATCGGCTCGAAGCCGATGGCGCGCCGTCCCTGCAGGATCTCGCGGCGACGACCGCGCTCGCCGAGCGCGCGCAGCCGGGTGCGTCGTCCGACGCGGAGCCCGTGCTCGCGCTCGCGGCGGGCGGCCACGCCACCATCGCCCTCGCGGACGCCGAGCGTGGGCCGCTCGTGAGGCTCGCCGCACCCGCCGGCGCGGACGACGCGCCCCTCGAGCTCCGGATCCGGGGCAAGGCCGGGCGTGAGCTGGTCGAGCGCGTCGCCGTACGCGCAAACGCCATCGAGGTGCGGATACCGCCGCATTGGCTCACGCCCGGGGACTACGTCGTCACGCTCGCGCCGCCCGCCGATGGAAGGGTGGCGGCCGCGGCGCAGGATGGCGCGCGCGAACGGGTTGCGATCGTGCTCGGCTTCACGGTCCGCGGGCCGATCGCCGCCCGCTAAAATTGCGAATCGGGGTTGCCGGTCCCGTCGGTCCCGGCTAAACCCTTGGCCCCATGACCCAACAAAAAGCGACCAACATCGTCTGGCATCACGGCACCGTCACGCGCGGCGAGCGCGAGCAGATGAACGGCCACAAGGCCTGCATCGTGTGGCTCACCGGCCTCTCCGGCTCCGGCAAGTCGACCGTCGCCGTCGACCTCGAGAAGCGGCTCTGGGAGCGCGGTGTGCGCGCCTACATCCTCGACGGCGACAACATCCGTCATGGCCTCAACAAGAACCTCGGCTTCTCGCCCGAGGATCGCACCGAGAACATCCGTCGCATCGGCGAGGTGGCGAAGCTCTTCACCGAGGCCGGCGTGGTCGCGGTGACGGCCTTCATCTCGCCCTATCGCGCCGATCGCGATCAGGTGCGGGCGATCATGGGCGCGGGCGACTTCGTCGAGGTCCACGTCGACTGTCCCGTCGAGGTCTGCGAGCAGCGCGACGTGAAGGGCCTCTACAAGAAGGCCCGCGCCGGCGAGATCAAGGAGTTCACCGGTATCTCGGCGCCCTACGAGGCGCCCGAGAAGGCGGAGCTCACCATCAACACGGCAGGGCAGAGCGTCGAGGCGAGCGTCGCCCAGATCCTCGGCTACCTCGAGAAGCAGGGCATCATCACGCGCTCCTAGCGTCGCGATGCTGGGAGCCGACGCCGCCGGCGGTGTCGATTCCCGGCGTCGGCGGCTCTCGCCCGCGGTCACGCCGCCGGCGTGGCATGCGGCTCTCGTCGTCGGCGCCGTTCTCGTCGTCTACGCCAACGCGCTCGGGAACGCCTTCCTCTGGGACGACCTGCATCTCGTGGTCGCCAACCCCGCGATCAAGAGCTGGGAAGCCGTCCCGCATCTCTTCCGCTCGGATCTCTTCCCGTCCGGGATCGCGAGCGGCTACTACCGTCCGCTGCAGGCGCTGACCTACGCGCTCGACTACCGGCTCTTCGGTCTCGCGCCCTTCGGCTTCCACCTCACCAGCGTCCTGTTGCACGCCGCGACCGCCGTGCTGCTGCAGCGCTTCGGGGCGGTCCTGCTCGGGTCGGCGGCCGCGGCGCTCGTCGGCGCGCTGCTCTTCGCCGTGCACCCGCTCCACGTCGAGGCGGTGACGTACGTCGCCGGTCGCTCGGATCCGCTGGCGGCGGTGTGCATGCTCGCCGCCGTTCTCGCCTTTCGTGCCGGCGGCCGGCGGGGCCGGTTCGCGGCGGCGCTGGCGTTCCTCCTGGCGCTGCTCGCGCGCGAGGCCGCAGTCGTCCTGCCGCTCTTGCTGGTCGTGGTCGATCGTGCCGAGCCGGATCGCGAGCGGCAACCGTGGGTAGCCTACCTGCCGATGCTCGCGGCGCTCGTCCTCTACCTCGGGCTCCGTGCCGCCGTCCTCGCGCCGACGGGCGTGACGCCGGCGACGGCGGCGGTGCCGCTCGGCCTTCGCCTGCTCACCACCTGCGAGGTGATCGTACGCTACCTCGGGCTGATCACGCTGCCGCGCCACCTCCACATGGAGCGCGTGGTCGCGCCCGTGACGTCGCTCCTCGAGCCGGGCGCGCTCGCCGCGCTCGCGGCGCTGCTCGCCCTCGTGGTCGGCTGCGTGTGGGCGCGGCGTCGGGCCTGGCCGCTCGCCTTCGGCGTCACCTGGTTCCTGGTCGCGCTGCTGCCGGTCGCCAATCTGGTCCCGCTCGCGACCTTCATGGCGGAGCACTGGCTCTACGTGCCGTCGATGGGGCTCTGTCTCGCGCTCGGCTGGGGGACGGTGCGGCTCGCGCGCGGGCCGTGGCGCCCGGCGGTCTTGCTCGGCGCGGCGCTTACGATCGCCGCCTACGGCGCCGTCACCGTGCGCTACAACCGCGAGTGGCGCGACGCCCGCACCCTCTACGAGTACCTCTTGCCCCTCGCGCCCGAGAGCCTGCGGGTTCGGATCAACCTCGCGGAGGCGTATCAGCAGGCCGGCGAGCCGGAACGCGCGCGCCGCCTCTACGAGGAGACCGTGCGGGGGCATCCGGATCGCATCGAGACGGCCGACGCCCAGAACAACCTCGGGAATCTCGAACGCGCCGCCGGCCGCGTGCCGGAGGCGCTCGCCGCCTTCGATCGTGCGCTGGCGATCAATCCGCGCCAGGTCGCGGCGCGCAACGGTCGGGCGCTCGCCCTCCAGGCGCTCGGGCGCGTCGACGAGGCCGAGCGCGAGCTCGCGACGGCGCTCGCGATCGCCCCCGACTCCGCCACCACCCACAGCAATCTCGGAAACCTCTACTTCCGACGCGACGACCTCGCACGCGCCCGCGAGCACTATCTCATCGCCGTCCGCCTCGACCCCGACCACGCCGACGCGCACAACAACCTCGGCAGCACCTACTTTCGCCTCGGCGACCGAAGGCTTGCCGAGCACGAGTACCGGACGGCGCTCCGGCTGAATCCGGCATCGGACGGTGCACACCGTAATCTGAAGGTCCTGCTCGAGAGCGCGCCGCGGTGAGCGGCGCGCTCTCGAGCCAGTGACGCGTCAGTGCGAGACGACCGCGGTGCCGGGAATGCGGACGCGGCCCGGACCGGGAAGGCCGCCGGCGATGTTCACGGCGGGTGGGGTCACGGGCCCGACGCAGAACAGCGCGCTGAGCGTCGGGGTCGCGACGTCGTCCCCGCAGGTCGGATCTGGGGAGCCCGAGACGCTGAGGGTCTCGCCGTCGTTGCCGTTCAGAGGGAAACACAGCGTCGGTGCCGGCGCGCAGATTTGTCCGGGTGCGCAACCGGGGCACACGCAATCGGCATTGCTGAGACAGGTGCGATACGTGTTGATCGAGCACCGTTGCGTTGCCGGCAGCTCCGGACACACGCCCTCGTTGTTGCCGATGTCCTGGCAGATCGATCCGTCGCCCGGGATCAGCGAGTCGTCGACGCAGGGGTTGGGGTACGTCGGCTGCCCGGGCTTGCTGCAGTTTCCGCCGCCGGGACACGCGGATGCCCCGCTGCATGGACCGCCGGCGTTGGTGCCGCCCGCGCAGCGCCGCCCGCCGCAGATGCCGGGATTGCCGCCGCTCGGCGGGCAGTCGGCGTTGGTCGAGCACGGCTCCTGATTGGCGTTGTTGCAGGTGTCGCAGAGGCAGCGCTTGCCGCTGCCCGGATCGGCGCTACAGGGCGGGTTGGCGGTCGAGAGCGTCCGGGTCTGCGTCCCGGTCGTCAGCAGCAGGTCGATGGAGAGGATTCCGTCGGAGCCGCCAGGCGGACAATCGAGGCTCACCGCGCCGTGCACGCCGGAGCCTTGCGGCTTGCACGGCAACGTCTGCCGCGGTCCGTGATTGCAGACGCCGTTCTCGCAGACCGGACAGGGATGCTCCAGCGATTCACCCGACGTCGACACGGTCGAGCGCAAGCGGACATGTGTGGTGGAGCTGCCGTCGCCGAAATCGATCGTACCGCTGATGGGTGCGGCGATCTGATTGAGTACGCACGTCTGTACGCCGCCGGCCGCCAGCGGCAGCGGGGCGCCGAAGAAGAACACGCAGGTGCCGGTCGGGCAATCGCCATCGGTGGAGCAGGTGTTCCATGGACTGTTCGCGCAGCGATGGTTGTCGAAGGCATCGCCGCCGTCATTGTCGACCGGCCCGCTGACGTTGCACTGGCCGCAGCTCGGCTGCAGCGTCCCCGCGCAGCCGCTGACATCGAGCGTGAGGCGGCCGTTGGTCGGTACCTTGGAGTCGTGGGCGTAACCGCTGCTTCCGGTGTCGAGGTCGACCGCCGGTCCATCGGCCGTGAAGGTGAGACGGGTCGGGCAGGACCCGAACGGCGCGCAGGCGCCGCACTCGCTCGGATACGGCGTCAGCAACGGCAGGCGCACGCGATCGATGCAATCGACCTTGAACTCGGTGACGCAGTCGACGCAGGCGACGACGTCGTCGAGGCTGGTGATCGTGTGGACGCACGCCGCTCCGCCTGGAATCGTGACCGATGGGCAGTCGGATACGAAGCCGATCGCGGCCGGCGTCAGGTCGTCGCCGCCACCACAGGCCTGGTCGTCGCCGCCGCACGCCTTGCAGATGGCGCTCGTCCTCTTGGTCGCGGCCTTGGCGATCGCGGCGAGATATTTGCCGTCGCCGACGTCGGGCGGCACGCACGCGTTGGCATGGCTCTCTTTGAGGCGGCCGTCCCAGCATTTCTGGAGCGCCTTGGCCTTGGCTCGCATGAAGGCCAGCGAGGCTTTGCCGATCGCGACCTGGCACTTGTTGAGGTCGCCGCTGCTCGGTAGCACCAGCTCCTCGTCGTAGAGATCGATCGCGACGTCGACCGCCGTGTCTCCAATGCAGGTGAGACAGGTCGCGATGTCGCCACAATCGCCGATCGCGTTCGTGCAGGGTCCGTGCTCGAAGTTCGGACAGGTCGCGGGCCATCCCAGCGCCGCCGGGGTGTCCTCGTCGGTGAGGTCGCCGCCGCACACGTTGTCGTCGCCGCCGCAGCCCTTGTCGATCGCGCTGGCGAGCTTGGTCGAGGCCTTGGCGACGGCCGTCAGAGCCTTGTCGTCGGGGCACGGGCCCGCGCTCGTGCCCTTGATGACCGCCTCCTCGCATTTGCCGAGGGCATTGGTTCGGGCCTGGAGGTACTTGACGCCCGCCTTCGCGATGGCGCGCTGGCAGGCGGCGGGGGTGGCATCGGCCGGCGTGGCAACCCCAAGCCCGATGCAGACGGTGACGACGAACGGCGCGAGCCTCGAGCCCGCGCTCACTGAGGATCGAATCATGGCTCCCTCCCTTGGAGTCCTTGGTTTGAAAGACGAACCACGCGCCTCCAGGCACGGCACCCAGGCGCGCGAGCCTCCGCAACGTCAGATGCGACGTTTCGGCACGGAGAGCTCTCGAATTGTCTCGACGGTAAAGCCGTCGAGGCCGATCAGTCAACGAGAATCGAGAGGGAGACGAGCATTCGGCGTGCCGCCGCCGCGACCCTAGAAAAATAGAGGCAACCACCCGCCTCGCCGACGGATCGTCGACGATCATTCACATGCGGAGGAACGATCGTTCACACTTCCGCGCGCGAGGGAGAGATCCCGCGAATGAAAATGTCCTAGACGCTCAGAGCCTTCTGCAAGCCGGGTCGCGCCGCCAGACGCTCCCAGTAGGCGGCAATGTTCGAGTGACGCGCGCCGACCAGGCCGAGCATGCGCGCCGCCATCAGGAAGTAGCCCATCATGACGTCGGCGCCGGAGAGCTCGCGGCCGACCAGATACTCCTTGCCGGCGAGGGCGCGCTCGAGGACGTCGAGGGCGTTCTGCGCGCGCACCCGGCCATCCTCCGCCACCTTCGGGATGCGATCGGCCTCGGGCAGGAACATGGTGTGACGGGCGACGTCGCCGACGGGCGGAAACGCGGTCGCCTCGGCGAAGTGGACCCATTGCAGATAGGGACCGCGGTCGGCGCTGCCGAGCGCCGGTGCGAGCCGCCCCTGGCCGTACTTTTCGATCAGGTACTCGAGGATCGCACCCGATTCGGACATCACGAGGTCGCCGTCCTCGATGACGGGAAACTTGCCGGTCGGGGTGTCCTGCTCGAAGGAATGACGGGGCGGCTTGAAGGCGACCGTGGCGAGCTCGTAGGGAAGACCGAGCTCCTCGAGCAGCCAGACGATGCGAACCGAGCGGGTGAGCTGGGCGTGGTAGAGCTTGATCATCGGCGCCTCCTCAAGCGGTGCGCCGGTGCTACGCTCCGGCCCGTGCTCCGTCAAGCACGCGCGCCGATTTGACCCGGCCGAGGGTCCTCGCTAACTCCGCCGCACCCCCATGCTCGACGTCGTTCTCGCCTGGTACGGCGAGCCGCTCTTCTGGCTCTTTCCGGTCGCGACCGTGCTGCTCTCGGCCGCCGTGTTCATGGCGTTCGCCGTCCCGTTCACCTGGCTCGCGGCTCGCGATCCCGAATGGGCGCGGGTCTATCGCATTCAGTCGCGACCGCCGCGAGCCCAGCAGCTCGTCGGACCGTCGATCCGGAGCTGGGCGGTGAACAACGCCTGGCTCCTCCTCGGCGCCGTCGCCTCCTGGCCGTTGCTGCGACTTTCCGCCGTCCACAGCGGGCCGCTGCCGGCCTGGTGGGTGATGGCCGTACAGCTCGTGGGCTTCTTTTACCTCGACGACTTCCTCTACTACTGGTCGCATCGCACGCTGCACCGCCCCTGGCTCTACAAGCGCATCCACGGCTGGCACCACCGCATCGTCACGCCCTGGGCGATCACCGGGAACTACATGCATCCCCTCGAGCTCTCGCTCACCGGCGCGATCGCGATGATCGGGCCCTTGGCAATGGGGTCGCACGTCGTGACCGTGTGGCTGTGGTTCGTGTGGCGGCAGTGGGAGGCGGCCGAGGGGCACTCGGGCTACGACTTCCCGTGGACGCCGAGCCACTTCATCCCCGGCAACGACGGCGCCCGCCATCACGACGCCCACCACGCGCGCGTCAAGGGAAACTACGCCGGCTTCACCCCGCTGCCCGACCGACTCTTCGGCACCTACGTCCGCGGCTACGCCGAGGACCTCGCCACCCGCCGCCGCAAACCGAGCTTGGTCGAGGCGTAGGAGCCTGCGTTAGCGACCCCCCCTTGCTTCGGCGGGCGGGTGGGGCTCGTGTCTCCGCTCGTGGGTCTCAGGTCCCCAGCGCGTAGAGCCCGCCGTACCACGTCTGTCCTGCGGACGACGCGAGGCGCACGAGCTCCGACACGACCCCCACCCGCCCGGCAACCGACAATGCCGGGACTACGAAAGGCGTCGCCATCGTGCGGCGGTCGCTCCGCGGGGGTGGTGGGTCGCTTTGGAGCGAGCAGCGCCTCGCGTCGTGCGCAGGACGGATACGTCGCGGCGGGCTCTAGGCGCTGGGGATCTGGAACCCGCGAGCGGAAAAGCGACCCACCACCCCTGCGGAACCGCAGCAGATCGAGGCTAGTGCGACGAGATTCGTTTCATCACTGATCGCGCAAGCCGGGTCGAGATGCGGTGGGTGCGCGCGAAACGCTGCACCTCCGGCGAGGCGAACCAGTGCAGCCTCTTGCCGTGTGCCGCCTTCCAGACCACCTCGGCCACCTGCTCGGCGGTCATCCCGCGGTCCTTCAGGTTCTTGTAGACGGCGGCGGCGAAGGCTTGGTTCTCCACCATCGGCGTGTGAACGATCGGGGGCATGACGTCCGAGACGGTGATCCCGTGCGGCTCGAGCTCGAGGCTGAGGGCCTCGGTGAGGGCGCGGACGGCGAACTTGGACGCCGAGTACATCGCCTCCTCGGGGACGCCGTAGATCGCGGCCGACGACGACATGGTGACGACGTGCGCGCCCGCGGTCGCCTTCAGGAGCGGCAGCGCGGCGTGGATTCCGTTGGTGACCCCGAGGACGTTCACCATCAAGATCGTGCGCTCGTCCTCCCGGCTGAGATCCTCGAAGGCGGCCTGGCGCAGGACTCCGGCGCAGTTGAAGAGCACGTCGAGGCGGCCGCCGCTCTCTCTGCCGAAGGCGGCGATGGCGCGCTGGTAGGCCGGATAATCGGTCACGTCGAGGTCGGTGAGCCACACCGAGGCGGGCGCGAGCGCGTCGGCCGTCCGGCGCAGGCCCTCGGCGTCGAAGTCGACGAGCCCGACCAGCCAGCCGCGCGACGCGAAGAGACGGGCGGTGGCGCGGCCGATGCCCGAGGCCGCGCCGGTCACGAAGATGGCACGTTGCATCGGGTGGTTTCAGCAGATCGGGTGGGTTTTCGCCAGAATCTCAGAGCGGGGCGTGCGCGCCGGCGCCACGGCATTCGGCGTCGGGAAACGGCTGCACGTCGAAGGCCGCCGAGACCGCGGGGTGGTCGCTGAGCGGCTTGCTGCGTGCCGTCCGGAACGCCCGCTCCTCCCTGACGAGCGGCGTCCCGAGCCGAGCGCCGCAGCCGTCGCGGTAGAGCACGTGGTCGAGCTTCCGCCGCCAGCGTGCATCCGTCTCTGCCCAGGCCCGGCCGTCGGCGAGACCGAGCACGGCCATGAAGTTCTCGACCGCGGTGAACGCCTCCGGCCGGAGAGCGTCCGAGTTCAAGTCGCCGGCGACGATGACGGCGCGTCCCGCGGAATGGCGCCGGACCGCCGCGGCCAGCTCCTCGAGCTGCGAGCGCCGGACGTCCTGATCCTCGCTGCGAAGCGCCCATTCGACGCCGGCCTCCAGGTGGGTGTTGTAGACGTCGACCACGGCGCCGTTCCGGAGCGTGACCCGGGTCGCCAGGAAGCCCTTGGCCGCGAAGCAGTCGTTGCCGCCCACCAGGTAGTCGCCGCAGCGGCGATAGCGCTGGCTCGCCAGCGGCTCGACGCCGAGATCGGGTGCGACGGCGATCGTCGTCAGCCCGTCGCCGTTGAAGAGCGGCCACAGGCCCACGTTGAAGACGGCCAGGAGCGGAAGCCAGAGCGGCGCGGTGACGACGTAGCCCGGACGGAAGGTCGGTCCGCCCCCGCGGAGCACGCGCGCTCGATCGAACGTGCGCGTCAGCGGGCGATGGTAGGCGAAGTCCTCCTGCAGCAACGCCAGGTCGAACCCGCCGAGCTGCGACGCGATCTTCCGCATCCGTGCGCGGGGGAAGGAGTGCACCTTGAGCTGGTTCACGACGAAGGGGAGGCCGTGGACGTTGTAGGTGACGATCCTGAGCGGCTCGGCGTCCGAGCGCCCCGGAAGGACGATCGCGGCCAGCACCAGCACCATCGCGAGGGGGCGAATTGGGGTCGGGATCATGACGGCGGAGCCTGGCTTCGGTCGTAGCCCGAGGCGCCCGCGCTTGCCATCCGGTTTCCGTTCCCTCAAGGCTTCTCCGGTGACTGTCGATATCCCTGGGGGAGGACCGTGCATGGGTGCGCCCGCCGTGGGTCGGCGTCGGATGATCGCTCTCGTCGTCGTGTTGCTCGCGTGGGGTCATTTCCCGGGCGAGGCCGGCGCGCGCTGGGCCTCGAACGAGGACGCGTCGTGGGAGGTCGAGTACCAGAACGAGGACACGATCGTGCACGCCGACGGGACCTCGGAACAGGTCACGGAAACCCGCACGAAGGTTCTCAAGGAGAGTGCGCGCTCGCGACTCGCGCTCGGACGCTACAGCTACAACTCGAACATCCAGTCGCTCGAGATCCTCGCGGCCCATACCGTGATCGGCGATCGCATCATTCCCGTCGATCCGAGCCGGATCGAGGACAAGCCGATGGCCAGTACGCCGTTCGGCTTCGACGAGCTGCACCAGGTCCTGATTCCGTTCTCCGAGGTCGAGGTCGGTGCCTCGGTGGTGGCCAAGATCCGGCTCGTGACCCGCGACGCGGCGCTGCCGGGGTTGTGGTCGGCAAAGTTCGCCTACGGCTATCCGACCCTGGAAAGCGCCGGACGAGTCACCATTCGCTCCGCGCTGCCGCTCCATCTCGAAAAGAACGATCCGGACGGCCTCTTGAAGATCGAGAAGGTCGAGAACGGCGCGGGCGCCGACGTGACCATCACTCTCACCAAGCCCGTCTATCGATTCCCGCTGGACGAGGAAGACGTCTGGCTCGATTTCGAGAGCTTTCCCTGGGTGGCCGTCTCGACCCAGCGGAATTGGCCGCAGGCGGCGCGCTCCATGAGCGAGCGCTACCGAGAGGTGTTGTCGGCGCCGCTGCCGACGCGCTTCGATGCGGTCCGCGCCAAGGCGGCGGACCAGCCGAGGCTCGCCGACCGCATCAACACGATCACCTCCGAGCTCGCGTCGCAGCTGCACTACCTCGGCGACTGGCGCACGACGCACGGCAAATTCGTCCCCCGCGCGCTCGCGGCCGTCGCCGACACGCAGTACGGCGACTGCAAGGACTTCGCGGCGGTGACGGTCGCGATCCTCCGGGCGCTCGGCATCGACGCCGACGTGGCATGGATCCAGCGCGGGACACCGTATGCCCGGATCCCCGTCGCGGCGCCGCTGCTGGACGACTTCGACCACGCGATCGTCCACGTGCGCGCGGGCGACGAGGAGCACTGGATCGACCCCACCAACTTCACGAGCTTCGCAGAGGGCACGTATCCCGACATCGCCGGGCGGCCGGCCCTCGTCGTCAGCACGGCGACGCCGGAGCTCTCGATGACACCGGCCACCAAGCCGACCGACGGGGCGGTGCACGTGACCCGCATCGTCCGCTTCGCCGCCGACAACCAACTGGCGATCGACGGCACGCTCGGCCTCCGCGGCTTCATGGCGATCGGCTACACCGGCGCGGAGCTCACGCGCTCGAAGCGCTCGGTCGACTACGCGCTCGCGGGCTATTTCGGCGACACCAACGATCTCCGCGAATGGGCGCTCGAGCCCTACGACCTCAGCTCACGGATCGTGCGCGACCTCGAGTTTCGCGCCCACCTCACGCAGCGCGACTCCCCCATGCGTACCAGCGCCGGCGACGCCTACTATCTCGGCATGGGCGGGCACGTCGTCGAGGTCCTCCTCACCCAGACCACCGATCGGGTCTCGGGGCTCCAGAGCCGGCTGCCGCACGGCTACAGCTCCACCACCGAGCTGCGCGACGTGACGCGGGTCGGGCGACGGTCGCTCGACTGCTCCGTGAAGAGCCCGTGGATCGACTTCACGCGCACCGTGACCGACGTCCGCGGCGGCGTGCGCATCGAGGACCGTGCGCTTCTGTACCGCCAGATCATTCCGAACCGCGAGCTCCAGAGCGAGAGCTTCGCCGGCGTCCAGGATCGCATTCGCGAGTGCCTGAACGGCGCCTCGGTCGTCTACGAGCGCCTCGCGCCGGGCACGGCTCCGAAGGTCGCGGCGCTGGTGCCGGGCGACGCCGAGGCCGCGGAGCAGCCTGCGGCCGTCCCCTAGGGACGCCGGATCAGGCCGAGCTCGTCGCGCACCCGCAGTCGGGTCGTGCGCGGACCGCGAGGCTCGTGACGGTCGCGCTCCCCGGGTCGTACGTGAGCACCCGACCGGCGAGCGGCGCGCCGATCGCGAGCAGGGACTTCACCACCTCGGTCGCGAGCAGGGTTCCCAGGAGCCTGTCCCGGATGGTCTCGAGCTCGGGCGCAGTCGGTGGGGCGGCGAGACCTGCAGCCGCGCAGGACGGGCAGGGCGGGAACCCTCCCGCCATCCCCGCGGCGATCCAGACGATTGCGGCGCCGCGCTCGTGGAATGGCTGCCACAGTGCCGCGACGCCGGCGAGGGTGGGGCTGCTGACGACGACGGCGTCGAGACGCTCGGTCGCGTCGGGCGACGATGCGAGCGTGAGATCGGTCTTGCCGGGGTCGGCGAGCGCGTGCAACGCCGGATCGGCGGCGATCCATCCCACACCGGCCGCGGCGAGGTAGGCGATCACCTGCTCGGCGGCGCCACCCGAGCCGACGATCGCGACGCGCGACGCGCCGAGCCGGAGCTGGCCTTCCGCGCCGACCTCGGCGAGCACGATCTGGCGGCTGTAGCGCTCGATCCACTCGTCGTCGAGGGGCACAGGCAGCGTCCCAACGGGTTTTCGACGGTCCGGCAATGCCGGTCGTCAGTCCTGCCAGCCGATCCAGAGGTTGGTGCTGAGGTAGCGGACGCCGAAGTCGCAGAAGATCGTCACGACGATCCCGTGCGTGAGGCGTCGCGCCACCTGCAGCGCGCCCACCAGGTTCGCCCCCGACGACTGTCCGACGACGATGCCTTCGACGGTTCCGAGCTTGTGGACCATCTCATAGGCCTCTTCGGTGCCGACCGGGATTTTCTCGTCGAGCTCGGCCTCGTGGTAGATGCCGGGGACGATCGACGAGGCCATGTGCTTCAGGCCCTCGAGCCCATGGAAGGAGTCGTCGGGCTCGACGCCGATCACCTGGACGGCGGGGTTGCGCTCCTTGAGCGCGCGGCCGGTGCCCATGATGGTGCCGCCGG
Source organism: uncultured delta proteobacterium (assembly GCA_963761995.1). Taxonomy (GTDB): domain Bacteria; phylum Desulfobacterota; class Binatia; order UTPRO1; family UTPRO1; genus UTPRO1. The sequence continues at coordinate 575,977 of CAVXIU010000006.1, forward strand.
TGCCGAGGCCGGTCACGAAGTGCGTGACGCCGCCGTCGGTCTGGCGCCAGATCTCGGGACCGGTGGTGAGGTAGTGCGCCTCGGGGTTGGCCTCGTTGAAGTACTGATCCGGCTTGAAGTACTTCTCGGGATCCTTTTTCAGCACCTCGCGGCAGAGCCGGATCGCGCCGTCGGACCCCTCGAGCCCGCTCGAGAAGATGATCGTGGCGCCGTAGGCGCGGATGATCTTCTTGCGCTCGATGCTCACGTTCTCCGGCATCACCAGCTCGACCGGGTAGCCGAGGGCCGCGCCGATCATCGCGAGCGCGATGCCGGTGTTGCCGGAGGTGGAGTCCAGGATCGTCTTGCCGGGACGGAGCAGGCCCTTCTTGAGGCCGTCCTGGATCATGTTGAGGGCGGGTCGGTCCTTCACCGAGCCGCCGGGATTGAAGCCCTCGAGCTTGGCGTAGACCCGCACCTCGGGCGGAAGATCGCGGGCCAGGGCCCGGATCCGCACCATGGGGGTGTTGCCGATCAGCTCGAGGACGGTCGGGGCTGGGGGGGCGAGCGACGCCTCGGTGCCGCCGGACGGTGAGGCGCCGGACGACATGCGCTGGCGGCTAGCGGCGCGTCCGGACGTCCGAGCCGCCGGCGATGGCCGGCACGATCGAGATCTCGTCGCCGTCCTTCACCGCGGTGTCGAGACTGGAGAGAAAGCGGATGTCCTCGCCGTTCACGTAGACGTTGACGAAGCGCCGGACCTTGCCGGCGTCGTCGCAGATGCGCTCCTTCAAACCTGGGTGGCGCCCTTCGACGTCCTGAACGATAGCGGCGACGGTGGCGCCGCTCGCGGTGACGCTCTCGGCGCCACCGGTGAACTTGCGGAGTGGGGTGGGGATGCGAACCTGGATCGGCATCGTCAAGTCTCCTTCCTGAAGGGAGGCTTCTAGCCTGTGCCGGCGGCTACGGCCACCCGTGGCACCACGTCTCGGCAGACGGGACACGCGGGGTTGCGGCGGAGCCGGACGTGGCGACAGCGGCCCGCGAGGGCGTCGTAGGTGAGCAGGCGGTCGGTGAGCAACGCGCCGCGACCGCCGATCAGGCGGATCGCCTCCGCGGCTTGCAGGGTTCCGATGGTGCCCGCGAGCGACCCGAGGACGCCGGCCTCCTGGCAGGAGGGGGCGCTGCCGTCCTCGGGGGGCGCGCCGAAGAGGCAGCGGTAGCAGGCCGAGGCGCCGGGCAGCACGGTGAGCAGCTGTCCCTGGAATCGCACGATGCCGCCGTGCACCAGGGGTACGCCGAGCGCGACGGCGAGATCGTTGATCAGAAACTTGGTGGCGATGCCGTCGGTGGCGTCGATCACGCACGCCTGCCCGGCGACGAGATCCGCGGCGTTGTCGGTGCCGAAGCGCGCCGCCGTGATCGCGAGCCCGAGCCCGGGGTATGACCGAGCGAGCGCGTCCGCCGCCGACTCCACCTTGAGGCGACCGAGATCGGCGGTGCGATGGAGGAGCTGGCGGTGCAGGTTGGAGCGTTCGACGCGATCGGGGTCGACGAGCGCGAGCCGCCCGACGCCCGCGCCCGCGAGCGCATCCGCCGCGGCCGATCCGAGCGCGCCCACGCCGATCACGAGCACCGACGCGTCGGCGAGTCGCTCCTTCGAGGCACCCTCAGCCGTCACGATGAGTGGAGAAGTATCAGAACGCCGCAGAGAAATCCTGGAGCAAAGACTCGAGCTCCGACCTCCGCGCGCGCAGCGCGCCGGGGGATGAGTCGACGCGGCTTTGCCGCGGCGGCGAAGGGGGAGAGATGGTTACTCCATTGCGGCCCCGTGCGCTTCGGCGCTGCGCGCCGAATGCTCCGATGGCCCTCGGAGCGCGAAGTAAATTCGCGCTCCTCGCCGCCTATCATCGGACTCCGCGCGCGCAGCGCGCGGCCGAGCGGAGCGAGCCGTATCGATGAAGACGCGGGCTGTCCTCCCCGCACCGCGGTAAGGTCCGCGGCAGACCACGGGGTCATCCACGAGGGAGCCCCACGACTGCAGCGAAAGGAGGACAGCCCAATGGCAGAGTACTACGTAGGTTTGGACGTGCACACCCGCGAGAGCGTCTTCGTCGTGCAACGCGCCGACGGCACCGTCCTGGGGCGGGGCCGCGTTGCGACGGATCGCTCCGGCTTCGAAGGCTTGCGGACCCGTTTCGCCTTGCCGTCCGCCACCCCGGTGGCGCTGGAAACCGGGACGGTCGCGTTTTTCACCGCCCGGCTTTTGGCCGCCCTCGAGCTGCAGCCGATCGTGGTGGACGCGCACGAAGTCCGTGCCAAGGCGCATCGGCCGAATCAGAAGAGTGACAGTCGCGACGCGTTTGAGCTCTGCGACGGCATTCGGCGCGGCTTGTACCGCGCGACCGTCCACGTGCCACCCCCAGAGATCAGTGCGCTCCGCGAAACGCTCTCCCGGCGGCGCCATTTCGTGCGGCAGCAGACCGCGGAAGTGAACGCGGCCAAGCGCCTGCTCCGCAGCGCCGGGTGCGCGAAGTTGAGCACGAAGACGCTCGGCACCGCCACGGCGTGGACCGCGGTGCTCTGCGCCGTCGGCCCCGAGGAGGCCCTGCAGCAGCACCTCACGCACCACTTCACCCTCTGGCGCTGCGCCGGCGAGCAGATCGTCATTCTTGAGCAGCAGCTGCACGCGTTTGCCGCGCGGCAGCGCGAGGCAGTGCAGCGGCTGCAGACGATCCCCGGCGTCGGCCTCATCGTTTCGCTCACCGACGCTCGCCGTCTTCAGCGACGTCACGCGCTTCCCGTCGGCTAAACACGTCGCGAGCTACGCCGGGCTCGTGCCCACGACGTATCAGTCCGGGGATCGTGACCGGCACGGCCACATCACGAAGCGGGGTTCGCGTGAGCTCCGGGCGATGCTCTGCGAAGCCGCCCATCACGCGCGGCGCCCGGAGCACCCGCTCAATCCGTACTTCGCCGCGCTCTGCGCCCGCCGCGGCTACAAGATGGCGACGATCGCCGTCGCCCATCGGCTCTGCCGCATCCTCTTCGCCATGCTACGCGACCGCACCGAGTTCGACCCGCAGCAGCTCGCGATCGAGGAGGGCCCCTTCACCCGGACGACGACGCGCCGCTACCGTCGAACGTCCCAGCGCTGAGTTTCCCCGTCGCAATCCCATGGTCTGTCCGTCCGCGATACAGTCCGTGACCCCGGGTTGGCCCGTGGGCTTCCAAGCCTCGAAAACCGAGTGGGGCCGGACTCTCCGCAACGAATACTGGGGCGCGTGCGACCCCGAATGGACGGCTGGCGGCGACGGCGGACCGACCCACTCCCCACATCGTGACCCCGGCATCCCCCGTGGGCGTGCAAGCCCACCGAGCCGTGTGGGGCGCGAGTATTCATGCGACCGGGAGGACTTGACCGTGCGTCTTCATGGGCGGGGGATGAGTCGCCGCGGCTGTGCCGCGGCGGCGAAGGGGGAGAGAGGGTTACTCCATTGCGGCCCCGTGCGCTTCGGCGCTGCGCGCCGAATGCTCCGATGGCCCTCGGAGCGCGAAGTAAATTCGCGCTCCTCGCCGCCCATCATCGGACTCCGCGCGCGCAGCGCGCGGCCGAGCGAAGCGAGCCGGGGGATGAGTCGCCGCGGCTTTGCCGCGGCGGCGAAGGGGGAGCGATCCCCCTTATTAAATTAACGCCGGCCCATGACGCCGTCGGTCGGACCGTAGCGCGGATCGCCCATGGTCGTCGGCCGCGTGGGCGCCGCCGGGTCGACCAGCGCCGGGGCGGCGGCCGTGTGGATCCCGGTTTCAGCCGGACCGTAACGCGCGCTCAGATCCGCGAGCAGCGCGTCGGTGAGCGGCGTGCGGACCGCGGGAACGGCGCCCTCGGCGCGCGAGCCGGGTCCGCTCTCGGGGAGGCTCGCGAACGCCGCGTCGCGCTCGGTGACGGCGCTGCGGATGCGCTCGGCGGCGGCCGCGTCGCCGCGCTTGTCGTAGGCCCCGGCGAGGTCGTCGAGCGCGCGCGTCGCGGCGATCGTGTCGGGGAACTTCTCGAGGACGCCCTTCACGCGGTTCTCACCGGCGCGCAGGTTGTCCTGCTTGAAATAGAAGGCGGCGATGTAGCGCTCGTGGGTCGCCAGCGACTCGCGGCACTTCGCCATGCGGCGGCGCGCACGCGGCGCGTACGGGCTCTCGGGGTAGCGGTCGAGCACCACCCGGTACCAGCCCTGCGCGCTGTCGGCGGCGCCCTGATCGCGGTCGACGGTGGTCATCTGCTTCTCGTAGCTCTTGCCGAGCAGGAAATAGACCTTGGCGAGCTCCGGGCTCATCGGGTGCATGCGCTGGAAGTCGTTGAAGGCGGCGATCGCCTCGGCGTACTGCTTCTTCTTGTAGTGCGACTCGGCGATCGTGAGCTCGGCTTCCTCGGCATGCGGATCGAACGGGTACTGGTCGAGGAGATCCTTGTAGCTGCGGATCGCGACCTCGTAGTTCTCGCTGCCGAAGGCGTCCTTGCCCTCGGTGTAGTACTGGTCGGCGGTCAGCCGGGGTGGGTTGCCGCAGGCCGCGGCGAGCGCGGCCAGCGCGAGCGCCGGAGCGACGCGACGGACGAACATCCGGGGTTCCTAACCGATGCCTTGCGACGACGCAATCGCGGGTGGGACGTTCGGGGCCGCCGCCGCGGCCGACGACGACGGTGCGCGCGCCGCCGAGCGGCGGAGCAGCAGCAGCGCGCCGAAGTTGTAGATCGCATGGGCGGCGATCGGCGTCGCCAGCGAGCCGGTGGCGAGCGCGAGCGCACCAAGGCCGGCACCGACCAGGGTCGCCCACACGAAATACGCGGTGCAGAGCGCGTGCAGAGCCCCGAAGCAGAGACTCGAGAGCACCAGGCCGAGCTCCGGCAGCAGCACGCCACGGAAGAAGAGCTCCTCGGTGACACCCGAGAGGAGCGCGATGGCGACGATGTCACGGGTACCGAGGCCGCCGCTGAACGGCAGCAACACCCGGTCCCACACCCGCCGCATCTCCGGCGAGCGCAGGAGGAAGGGGATCGTGCCCCAGAGCAAGGCGCCCGCGAGCGCGCCGAGCGCGAGCGCCGCCGGCTCCGGCACCAGGCGCTCCGTGAGCGGCAGGTCACGGGCTCGCGCCCAGGCGAGCGAGAGCGCGATCAGGCCCAGGGACAGGAGCCATTCGAGGCGGAGGAACGCGGTGCGCGACATTCGTGTCTCTTGACCGCGCGCGCGCGGCAGGTCTTAGCATAGCCGGCCCACTTCGAGGCGGGCAACGACGAGAAACGCGAGGAGGCGGATCGACGCCCTTCATGCACGAGCTTTCCCACATGTGGCGCAACACGCGGATGGTCGTGCTGACCGCGCTCTGTGCGTCGTTCTATGCGGCGGTGCTGATCCCGTTCATGGTGGTGCCGATCATCCCCGGGGTGACGCACTTTCGTCCGGCCAACGCGCTGCCGGTGGTGTGCTCGTTTCTCTTCGGTCCGGCGGCGGCCTGGGGTTCGGCGATCGGCAACCTCATCGGCGACTTCTTCGCCGGCCTCGGACCCGGCGACCTCTTCGGGTTCACCGGCAATTTCCTCTATGCGCTGGCTCCCTACCGCCTGTGGCGCGCCTGTCACGGCGGCGATCCGGTACCGACCACGCCCGCGACCTGGGCGCTCTTCGTGGTCGTGGTCGCCACGGGCGCCGCGCTCTGCGCGTCGACGGTGGGCTTCGGATTGCAGATCCTGGGTTTCGTGCCGTTCGCGGTGCTCGGCAACGTGGTGCTCGTCAACAACCTGGTGACGGCCCTCGTGCTCGGTCCCTTGCTGCTCGCGGTCCTCTACCCCCGCGTGCGGCGGGCGCGGCTGCTCTACGCCGACGTCCTCGGCAGCCGCCCGCCCATCGGACGCGGGCGCCGCATCGCCGGGGTGACGTTCGCCGTCGTCGGCGCGACCGCCGCCTTCGGAGGCGGCAACCTGGCCGCCGCCGGCCTGCTGCCCGCGGCGGTCTCTTCCCTCGCGCCCAACGCCGCCCTCTCACTCGCGGTGCTTCCCGGCCTCGCGCTCGCCGTCATCGGCCTCTTGCTGCTGTGAGCGACGAGCGCGCCGCAGGGCTCGTGATCCGCGGGCTCGCCTGCCGGTACGTCGATCCGCCGGCCGTGGCGCTCGCCGGCGTGTCGTTCTCGGTGGCCGCCGGCGAGCGGGTCGCGATCATGGGTGCGACCGGCGCCGGCAAGTCGACGCTCCTCCGCTGCATCAACGCGCTGGTGCCGTCGCTGGCGCCCGCCGAGTGCGAGGGCGCGATCGCGCTCGGCGACCTGCCGCTGCTCGGGTCCGAGGTGGGCGCGCTCGCCGGACGGGTCGCGATGGTGTTCCAGGATTTCGAGGCGCAACTCTTCTCGACCAACGTGCGTCTGGAGGTGGCGTTCGGGCCGGGCCAGCTCGGGGTGCCGCCGGCCGAGATCGCGGCGCGCGTGGAGCGAACCCTCGCCATGGTCGATCTCGAGGGCCTCGTGGGGCGCGACCCCTCGACCCTCTCCGGCGGCCAGAAGCAGCGGCTCGCGATCGCCAGCATCCTCGCCATGGAGCCCGACGTGCTGCTGCTCGACGAGCCCGCGACCGATCTCGATCCGATCGGGCGCCGCGAGCTCTACGCCGCCCTCGAGCGCGTGCGCAGCGATCGCCTGATCGTGCTGGCGGTCGAGCACGAGATCGACCCGGTGATCGCCTCCGACCGCCTGATCCTGATGCGTGAGGGGCGAATCGTCGCAGACGGTCCGCCGACGACGCTGGCGCGCGACGTCGAGCTCTTTCTCGCCTGTGGCGTGCGGCCGCACGATCTCGCCGTGCTCGGACGGCGACTCGGCTGCGAGCTGCCGTTCGACGTCGCCGGGGCGGTCGCGGCGCTACGCGGGCGGGCGCCGCGGCCCGCCGCTGCGGCACCGGCGAACGACAGAGGCGCAGCGGAGCGCGCCGGCGCAGCGCCGGCGCAGTCGCTCATCGAGGTGCGGGGACTGCGGCGCACCTACGAGGGCGGCACCCAGGCGCTCCGCGGCGTGAGTCTCGGCATCGGTCGCGGCGAGTTCATCGCGCTCATCGGCCAGAACGGCTCCGGGAAGACGACGCTCGCCAAGCATCTGAACGGGCTCCTGCAGGCGGAAGCGGGGGAGGTGCGGCTCGACGGCGTCGATCTCCGGACGTTGCCGCTCGAGCGGGTGGCGCGCCAGGTCGGGTACGTCTTCCAGAATCCCGACCACCAACTGTTCGCGGCGACGGTCGCCGACGAGGTGGCCTTCGGCCCGCGCAACTTCGGGCTCGAAGGCGACGCGCTCGCGGCCCGCGTCGACGAGACGCTCGCGGCCGTCGGGCTCGCCGCCGAGCGCGACACCGATCCGTTCCTGCTCGACAAGGGCGAGCGCCAGCGCCTGGCGGTCGCGACCGTCCTCGCGATGACCCCGCGCGTGCTGATCCTCGACGAGCCCACCACCGGCCTCGACTATCCGCAGCAGCGCCGCATGCTCGAGCTGCTGGCCCGGCTCCATGCCGGCGGCACGACCGTGATCGTCATCACGCACAGCCCCTGGGTGGTGACGGAGTACGCCGAGCGTGCCCTCTTGATGCGCGATGGCTCGCTCGTGTTCGACGGTCCGCTCGGCGCGTTGCTCGACGACGAGCCGCTCTTGCGCTCGGCCGCCTTCGAGGCGCCGCCCGCCGTCCGGGTGGCGCGGGCGCTCGGCCTTCCGGCGCGGACGGTCGAGGAGCTCGCCCGCGCGCTCGCGCCGGAGCTCGGATAGCCATGGCGCTCTCCCTCTATCTCCAGCGGACCGGCTGGCTGCACCGCCGGCATCCGATCGCCAAGGTGCTGGCGATGCTCATGCTGTTCGTCGCCGCCTTCCTGCTCGCCGACCCGGCCTTGCTCGCGCCGCTGTTGCTGCTCGTCGTGCTCGCGACGGCGAGCGCCGGCTCGCTGGCGGTGCTCCACCGCATGCGCTGGCTCTTGATCCCGGTGTTCGTCTTCACGACCGTCATCTGGACGGTGTTCTACCCGGCCCCGCCGGGGGCGGCGGTCGATCGGATGGCGGCGCTGCGCTACGGGCTCGGCATGGCCGTCCGGCTCGAGACGTTCCTGGCCACGGGCTTCCTCTTTCTCGCCACCACGACGGTCGAGGAGTTCGCCCTCGCGCTTGCGCGTCTCGGCGTGCCGTATCGCGCCGGCTTCGTCCTGACGCTGGCGTTTCGACTCGTTCCGGTCTTCCTCGATGCCGCGCTCACCGTTCGCGACGCACAGCGCTGCCGCGGGCTCGACTTCACGCACGGCAGCGTCCGCGAGCGCATCGCCCGCTACGTGCCGGTGATCGTGCCGGTCTTCATTGGTGGCCTCCGGCGCGCCGACCAGATGGCGTTCGCCCTCGAGGTGCGCGGATTCAGCTCGGGCCGGGTCCGGACCGAGCTGCCGCGCCCGCCGTTCGCGGCCGCCGACGCCGCGCTGGTCGGCGCCGTGGCCGCGGTGATGGCGACGGTGATCGCGCTCCGCATGGCGGGCATCGGGACGTTGGCGACGCCGTGATGCGCCGTCGGGTGCAGAGCTCTATGTCAGGACGCAAGCGGTCGACGACGCGGCGGGGTCGGAGCCGCGCCGCGGCCGCCGTTGCCCACAGCGGCTCGTCAGGCTAGTGTCCGCGCTCCGCGTGCTCGGCGGCCGGCTCGCTCCGGTGTCGTACGGGCGCGCGCAGCCCAACCAGCTACCAGCGAAAGGATTCCGTCCCATGGCTAGTCTCGTCCCTGCCCACGGTGGCCTTCCGGAGCCGCTCGACCTGACCGTTCCGACCTCGGAGGAGGCCGCCTTCACGGCCGCGCTCGCGACCCTTCCCAAGGTTCCGGTCTCGGACGCCGACCTCTCGACCGTCTATCGCTTCGGCGACGGCGCGCTCAGCCCGCTCACCGGACCGATGGACGGCGCCACCTACAACCGCGTGCTCGACGAGTCGGTCATCGAGCATCAGCGGCAAGCGCTACGCCTGGACGATTCCGCTCGCGCTTCCCGGTGACGCAGGAGCTCGCGGCGAAGCTCGAGAAGGGCCAGACGGTGGCGCTCGTGAACGGCGCCGGCAAGCCGGTGGCGCACGCTCGAGGTCAGCGACGTCTTCGCGTGGGACAAGCCGCGGCTACCTGAAGAGCGTCTACCGCACCGAGCGCACCGACCATCCCGGCGCCGACATGGTGCTCAAGGGCGACGCCGACAAGACGCACCTGATCGGCGGCACGATCCGCGTGCTGCCGCAGCCGAAGAACCCCGAGTTCGGCAAGTACGTGCTCACGCCGCGCGAGGTGCGCGCGCTGCTCGCCGAGAAGGGCTGGAAGCGCGTCGTCGCCTTCCAGACCCGCAACCCGCTGCACCGCGCCCACGAGTACGCGCTCGTCTACGGCCTCGAGACGCTGCTCCGCGCAGGGCACGAACGCCGGCGCCGTGCTGAACCCGCTGATCGGCGAGACCAAGGGCGACGACGTCAACGCCGACGTCCGCATGCAGCACCTACGAGGCGCTGATCGACAACGCGCGCGCTCGGCGAGGGCGACAGCGACGCCGGCGCTCTGGGGCGCCGCGCAAGGAGTCGGTGCCCGACCGCGTGATCCTGCTCGGCCTCGACATCAAGATGTTCTACGGCGGCCCGAAGGAAGCGGTCATGCACGGCATCTACCGCCAGAACTTCGGCTTCACCGACATCGTCATCGGCCGCAAGCACGCCGACGCGCCCTACCACGACGGCACCGCCATCTGGGGCGACTTCGACGCCCAGGAGATCTTCGGCAAGCTCGGCGGCGACCTGAAGATCAAGCCGCTCAAGGTCGGCTTCGCGGCCTACTACGAGTCGGTCGGCCGCGTCGACCTGATGGAGCAACCACAAGGACGAGAAGCCGGTCTTCATCTCCGGCAAGGACGTGCGCAAGACGCTGCTCGAGGGCAAGGAGGTCGACCCGCGCATCATGCGCCCGACGCACGTCGCGCATCCTCGCCGAGGCGATGAAGGGGATGAGTTAGACCGGGCCCTGTTCCCACGGGCCGGTGATGGCGAAGGTCACGCCGGGCTTCTGGATGTTCGCGAACAGCCAGCGGCCGTGGAAGGTGGCGCCGGCCCATTCGTAGCCGCGGAAGTCACCCCTGATGCCGTTCCGCTCGCCGCGGAGTACGAGGGCGTTCTCGATCAGCGGGAAGGGGCGACCGTCGCCCGCCAAGGCCGAGAGGCAATAGAGTCGCTGCGGCGAGACCAGCGGGGCGTCCTGGCAGAGGATGAGCGCGCCCGCCGGCGTCGGACTGACGCCGTCCGGCCAGATGAGGGTGTCGGCGCGTGCCGATTCCCAGAGGAGTCTGAGGCGCCCTTCGGCCGGCGTGTACTCCCAGAGCTGGCCCTTGCCGGCGGCTCCGCCGGTCGTCGACGTGAAGACGACGCGCCCGCGATCGATGCAGCAGCCTTCGAGGCGGCGGAAGGAAGCCCCGCCGCGTGTTCGTCCCTGCTGGAAGACGCCGAGTCCATCCGGGCCGGCTCGCGAGTGCGCCCGCGTCGGGTCGCCGATGTCGACCCAATCGACGTCGAAGCTGGTCCCCGGTGCCATGGCGCCGCCGAGGTTCGCCTTGGCGCGACCCTTCACCCGGAGCATCTGCAGGCGCCCGCCGCGTGCGAGGTTCGCCGGCGCGGTGGGAAGAAAGCGGTAGAAGCCCGCCGTCTCGCGATCCTCGGTCTCGTAGACGATGCCGCTCGCCGGATCGACCGCCGCGGCCTCGTGCACGAACCGCCCGAGCGCCGGCAACGGCCTCGGCACGGCGACGCCCGGCGCGGGCACCTCGAAGACGAAACCGTGCGGTCTCCGGAGGTCGACCACGGTCTCCTCGCAGCTGAGCCAGGTGTGCCACGGGGTGGAACTGCCGGCGCAGTTGAGGATCGTGCCGGCGAGGCTCGCCCACCCGCCCTCCCAGGCGCCGCGCTCGGTGTCGAAGGTGAGCGTGGTGGTGCCGCCGCCGCTCCGCGCGTCGTAGGTGATCTCCGGCGCGCCGAAGACGGCCCCGGGTCCGAGCTCGTGATTGCGCACCAGCCAGACGCGGCTCCCGCCGGCGCGGACCACGGCCATGCCGTCGTGGCCGCCCGGTGTCGTATGGCCGTCGTCGAGGCGGTCGCCGGTCCAGCCGAACGAGGCGTACGTGAAGCCGGCGGGCAAGCGCAGGAGCGGAAGCCCCGTGGTGCGATCGGCGATCGGCTCGAGCGGCCCGTATGGCCCCGCCTCCGCCGCGAGCGCCGGCACCGCGCGCAGCAACCCGAGGCGGGCCGCCAGCCCGAGCGCGCCGGCCGCGAGCACGCCGCGCACGACGGTGCGGCGTCCGATCTCGCCCGCTGCGCCTCCGGCGGCCATCGCGCGATGCTAGCCGACTCGGTGGCGCGATGCATGACGATCGTCGCGGTGGACAAGCCGGCGCAGGCAGGCTTTAGGACTGGCCTCGATCACGGAGGGACCATGCACGATCAGGCTCGTTCACGTCGGCGCCGCGGCTTTCGGGTGCTGCTGGCGCTCGCCGCGGCGCTCGCGGCCGTCGTCACCAGCGCCGCGCGGGCGGCGGAGCCGCCCGCCGTCGGCGACTACGAGCTCGGTCTCCAGACCGGCTACATGTTCGGCATCACCAACAACTCGCAGGCGGTCACCTTCCTGCCCCGCTTCGGACGGGTCATGTGGGTGGGCGGCGGCGAGCACCTCGGGGCCGTGACGTTCGGGATCGAGGGGCTCTTCACCCGCTTCTACGAGACCAACCACGCCATGGAGCTCGGCGGCGGGCCGATGCTGCGCTGGCGCATGGTGCGCGAGTGGGTGCAGCCCTACGCCGAGGTCGGCGTCGGCATGCTGTACAGCGACCTCAAGACCTTCTCGCTGAGCTCGCGCGTGCTGTTCTCGGTCGACGGCGCGGTCGGCCTCGAGGTGCCGGTCGGGGCGCGCGGCGGCGTCACCCTCGGGTACCGCTTCCGCCACATCTCGAACGCGGGCCAGGACGAGGTGAATCCCGGCCTCAACAGCAACGTCATCGTCGCCGGATTGGCGTTCACGTTCTGACGGATTCGACCAAGGCGGTGCACATCACGGCTCCAGCTCCTCGAGGGCCTTGGTGAAGGCGGCGAGGGCGGCGTCGCCGAACAGCACGAATCGCACCTCGTCGTGGGCGCCGGGGTGGTGGCCGAGGTGGAGCGCGATGGCGGCGAGTGCCACCGGGGCGGCGAGCTCGAGGGGATAGCCGTAGACGCCGGTCGAGATCGCCGGGAATGCGATCGTGCGGAGGCCGTGGCGAAGGGCGAGGGCGAGGCTGTTGGCGTGACAGGCGGCGAGGAGCCGAGGCACCTCGGGGCGTCGGCTGTAGACGGGTCCGACCGTGTGGATGACGTGGCGGGCCGGCAGGCGCCCCGCGGTCGTGATGACCGCGTCACCGGTCGCGAGGCCGTCCGGATATCGTTCGGCCCGCAGGCGCTTGCAGGCGGCGAGGATCTCGGGTCCGCCGCGGCGGTGGATCGCCCCGTCGACGCCGCCGCCCCCCAGCAGGCTCGAGTTGGCGGCGTTGACGATCGCGTCGGCGGCGACGGCGGTGAGGTCGCCCGAAGACAACGCGAGACGGCAGCCGGCGATCTCGATCGACGTGGACAACTTGACTCCCCGTACCCCCCTTCCTAGCATGCCGCGGCTCGTGGAGGATCGCGCACAGAACGGGGCGCGACGGGTCGTCGTGACGGGCGTCGGCCTCGTCACGCCCCTCGGGACCGGCGTCGAAAAGAACTGGTCGGCTCTGATGGCCGGCCGTTCCGGGATCGGTCCCATCACCCGCTTCGAGGCGAGCGATTTTCCGGCCCGCATCGCCGGCGAGGTTCGCGACTTCGAGCCCGAGAGCTGGATCGAGCGCCGCGAGATCAAGAAGATGGACCCGTTCATCCAATTCGCCATGGCGGCGGCGCAGATGGCGATGGACGAGTCGGGGTTGACGCTTCCTCTCGCCGACCCCGATCGCGTCGGCGTGATCGTCGGCGTCGGGATGGGCGGGATCCAGAGCATCGAGCAGTTCCACACCCTCTATCTCGAGAGTCGGTTGCGGCGGGTGTCGCCGTTCTTCATCGCCAAGGTGATCGCCAACCTGGCCCCCGGGCAGATCTCGATCCGCTTCGGTGCCATGGGCATGAACCACACTCCGACCAGCGCCTGTGCGTCCGGAGCGACGGCCGTCGGCGAGGCCTTCCGCGCCATCCGCCACGGCTATCAAGACGCGGTCATCGCCGGCGGGTCCGAGGCGCCGCTCTGCGGCCTCGGAGTGGGCGGATTCATCGCCATGCGCGCGCTCTCCACCCGGAACGACGCCCCCGAGCGGGCGAGCCGTCCCTTCGATCGCGATCGTGACGGCTTCGTGGTGGCCGAGGGCGCCGGCATCCTGGTGCTGGAAGCGCTCGAGCATGCGAAAGCACGCGGTGCTCGCATCTTGGGCGAAGTGATCGGCTACGGGGCCAACGCCGACGCCTACCACATCACGGCGCCGGCGCCCGGCGGCGAGGGAGCGGTGCGTTGCATGCGGCAGACGCTGGCCGACGCCGGCCTCGCGCCGACGGACGTCGACTACGTGAACGCCCACGGCACGGCCACCCAGTACAACGACGCCAGCGAGACCGAGGCGATCAAGCGCGTCTTCGGCGAGCACGCCCATCGGCTCGCCATCAGCTCCACCAAGTCGATGATCGGGCACACGCTCGGGGCCGCCGGCGGCATCGAGGCCGTCTACACCATACTGGCGCTCGGGCGCGGGCGGCTGCCCCCGACGATCAACTACGAGCAGCCCGATCCCGCCTGCGATCTCGACTACGTACCCAATGCCGCACGCGACATGCCCGCCCGCGTCGCGCTCTCGAACTCGTTCGGGTTCGGGGGTGCCAACGCCTGTCTCGCCTTCCGCCGTTGGGAGTAGGACCCGAAGCGGCTGATTTCGCTCCCTCCCGGCCCGAACGTAACGTGTTTGTAACGTGAACGTTACGCCCTCCTCATTGTTCGCCCGCTAAAGCGCCCCGTAACAAGACGCGCGATCGCGTAGTTGGTCGGCGACGTCATCGATCGTTCATCCATGGGTCAGCGTTCGAACACGAGCGAGGGGGACAATGGAAGAAATTCGTACGGCACGAATGGTACGTATCGCGATCTGTGTGGCGGCGTCGTGGGTCGGGCTGTTCGCGGCCCAGACGGCCATGGCCAAGGACCTCGGTGACATCCTGGTCCAGAAGGGGCTCATCACGCCCGAGGAGCTCCGCCAGGCCCGCGAGGAGGAGAAGCAGAAGGTGGCCGTGGAGGAATCGCGTCGCGACGCGATCGCCGCCAAGCTGCCAAAGTGGCTCGAGATGGTGACGCCGTTCGGCGACGTGCGGAACCGCGTCGAAGGCTTCTACGCCCACGATCTGAACGCCCGCACCCGCTATCGCCTGCGGGCCCGGATCGGCCTCAACATCAACCCGAGTGACGAGGCGGGGGCGACGTTTCGGATCGCGAGCGGCAATCCGGACGATCCGATCTCCACCAATCAATCGTTCGAGCGCACCTTCACGCGCAAATCCGTGAGTCTCGATCAGGCCTACCTGACCCTGAAGCCCGGAAAGACGGTCGGGCTCGAGCCCGGGTGGATCACCATCGTCGGCGGCAAGTTCGCGGTACCCTCGTATCGCCTGTCCGAGATGGTCTTCGACGACGACCTCACCCCCGAGGGTGCGGCCGAGACGCTCAACCTGGTGGAGACGCGCGAGGATTTCCTGCGCTCGCTCAAGGTCAGCGCCTATCAGTGGGTGGTGGACGAGATCGCCAGCGGCGGCGACCCCTGGATGTTCGGCGGGCAGATCGTGGCCGACATGGCGGTCGGCACCAGCGGGCCGAGGATCACCGTGGCGCTCGCCAACTACCACTACGAGGACCTCGACAAGGTGGCCACCAAGTTCCTCGAGCGCACGAGCAGCAATTTCAACAGCCAGCTCGCGAACAGCAACGCGTTCGACAGGAACGACGAGGGTGAGATCACGGACTTCGCCTCCGACTTCAACATCATCAACGGCGGCGGCGAGGTGAACTTTCCCCTGGTGGTCGCCGGTTACAGCGCCGGCCTCTACGGCGAGGCCGCCTACAACCCCCAGGCCCGGTCGGACGGCACCGGCTTCATCGTCGGGGCGGGCTTCGGCAAGAGCGGCCGCGATTGGTACCACAACAGCTTGAAGAACCCCGGCGACTGGGCGGTCTCCTACGCCTACCAGCGGGTCGGGCAAGACGCCGTCCTCGCGCTCTTCAGCTACAGCGACATCGACTACGTGACGTCGTCCGCGACGCAGAAGGGCTCGACCAACGTGCAGGCGAGCATCGTGCGCGTCGACTACGTGCTGTTCCCGAATTTCCAGCTGACGGCCAAGGCTCACTTCATCAACGCGCTCGACAAGAGCGATGCCAGCGTGGACCTGAACGGCAACGCGACGCTCATCCGGACGCAGCTCGACGCGGTGCTCAAGTTCTGACGCCCATTCACCAACGACGAGGAGGCATCATGCGAATCAAGACGGCTATCGGTGTGGCGGCGGTGCTCGTGGCCTTCGCCTCGGTGGGTTCGGCCCAGGCCCAGCTGCAACTGAACGGGGCTGGCGCCACCTTTCCGTATCCGATCTACTCGAAGTGGTTCAGTGTCTACACCCAGGTGGATACGACGGCACGCATCAACTACCAGTCGATCGGGAGCGGCGGCGGCATCAAGCAGATCACGGAGCAGACCACCGACTTCGGAGCGACGGACGGTCCGATGAGCGACGAGCAGCTGGCGGCGGCGCCGGCGCGGATCGCGCACGTGCCGACCGTCATGGGCGCTGTGGTGCTGACGTACAACCTCGAGGGGGTGAAGTCGGGCCTGGTGCTGACCCCCGAGATCCTGACCGCGATCTTCTTCGGCAAGATCACCAAGTGGAACGATCCCGCGCTCGCAGCCGCGAATCCCGGAGTCGCGCTGCCGGGCAAGGACATCATCGTCGTCCACCGCTCCGACGGGAGCGGCACCTCGTTCATCTTCACCGATTACCTGAGCAAGGTGAGCAAGGAGTGGCTGAACAAGGTCGGGCGCGGCACCTCGGTCAGCTGGCCGGTCGGCCTCGGCGGCAAGGGCAACGAAGGTGTTACCGGGCTCGTCAAGCAGACCCCGGGATCGCTCGGCTACGTCGAGCTCATCTACGCCCTCTCGAACGAGCTCCCGTATGCGTCGGTCAAGAACAAGGCGGGGGCGGCCGTCGTGCCGTCGCTCGACTCCGTCACGGCGGCCGCCGCCGGGTTCGCGGCCGACATGCCGGACGATTTCCGGTTGTCGATCACCGACGCGCCGGGCGAGGGGGCCTACCCGATCGCGGGCATGACGTGGATCCTGGTCTACGAGAAGCAGAAGGACGCCGAGAAGGGCAAGAAGATGGTGAAGTTCCTCGATTGGGCGCTCAGCGACGGCCAGAAGCTCGCGCTGGACCTGCACTACGCGCCGCTCCCCGCCGCGGTCGCGACCAAGGCGCGGGCGTCGCTCAAGAAGATCACCGGTCCGGACGGTGCCCCACTTCTCTGAAAGCGGGTCGGCCGTCGGTACGATGACGTTTCCCGCCGAGCGAAGTGTCCCGCGGAGCGACGACGACGTGCAACCCGACGCGCCGACAGACTGGGTCGACGTCGCGCCGCTCAGGCGGCGCGCGCGCCGCAACATCGGCGACGGTCTCTTTCGCGGCGTGACGGCGGCGGCGGCGGCCTCGCTGGTGGCGGTGGTGGTGTCGATCGTGGCGGTGCTGGCCTACGAGTGTACCGACGCGGTCCGCACCTTCGGCTGGGGATTCCTCACGACCAGCAAGTGGGATCCCGTCTTCAAGGAGTTCGGCGCGCTGCCCTTCATTTACGGCACGCTGCTGTCGTCGTTTCTCGCGTTGTTGCAGGCGGTCCCTCTCAGCATCGGAACCGCTCTGTTTCTCAGTGAGATGGCGCCCGCCTGGTTGCGGGCGCCGGTCTCCTTCCTGGTCGAGCTGTTGGCGGCGATCCCGAGCGTGGTCTACGGCCTGTGGGGCATCTTCGTCCTCGTGCCCTGGGTGCGGAGCTACGTCGGCCCCGCGCTGGCCGAGACCCTCGGGTTCCTGCCCTTCTTCCAGGGTCCGAATTACGGCGTCGGCATGTTGACGGCGTCGATCATCCTCGCCGTCATGATCGTGCCCTACATCACCTCGGTGGCGCACGAGGTGTTCCGCACCGTGCCGATCGCGCAGCGTGAGGCCGCCCTGGCGCTCGGCGCGACGCGCTGGGAGATGATCCGCACCGCGGTCATCCCCTACGGGCGCGCCGGGGTCATCGGCGCGATCATGCTCGGGCTCGGCCGCGCGCTCGGCGAGACCATGGCCGTGACGATGGTGATCGGCAACCGGCCGGACATTGCGCTCTCCTTCTTCGCGCCGGGCAGCACGATGGCGAGCGTCATCGCCAACGAGTTCTCCGAGGCGACCTACGAGCTCTACGTGCAGGTCCTGGTCGAGGTGGCGCTGGTACTGCTGCTGGTGACGATGGCCGTGAACATCGCCGCTCGCGTGCTCGTCTGGCGCGTGAGCGGAGCGGCGCCGGCGGGCGGGAGATAGTCCGATGCGTCGCCGCCTCGTCAATCACGCCGTCACGGGTCTCGCCATCGCCTGCACGATCGCGCTCTTGGTTCCCCTGGTGCTGATCTTCGGGTATCTCGTCGCCAAGGGTGTGACGGCCGTGAACCTCGACTTCTTCACGCAGCTGCCGAAGCCGGTCGGCGAGGTCGGCGGCGGCATGGCCAACGCCGTGGTCGGGAGCTTCGTGCTGGTGCTGCTCGCCAGCCTGATCGGCCTACCGGTGGGCGTACTCACGGGGGTGTATCTCGCCGAGTACGGTCACGGCCGCCTCGGGTGGATCGTGCGCTTCTGCGCCGACGTCCTGAACGGCGTGCCCTCGATCGTGATCGGGATCTACGCCTACACGTTGGTGGTCCTTCCCATGAAGGGATTCTCCGCCTACGCGGGCGGCATCGCGCTCGCCGTCATCATGCTGCCGATCGTCGCGCGCACGACCGAGGAGATGGTGCGATTGGTACCCGGATCGCTCCGGGAGGCGTCGCTCGCGCTCGGGATCCCGATGTGGCGGACCATGCTGCGCGTGGTGGTGCGGACGGCGCGGGGCGGGATCATCACGGGCATCATGCTCTCGGTGGCGCGGGTGGCGGGTGAGACCGCGCCGCTCCTGTTCACGGCCTTCGGCAACCAATACTGGCACGCCGGTCTCAATGGGCCGATCTCCTCGCTGCCGGTCCAGATCTACACCTACGCGATCTCGCCCTTCGACGACTGGCATCGCCAGGCCTGGGCCGGGGCGCTCGTGCTGATGACGCTGATCGCGACGACCAGCCTCTCGGTGCGCCTGCTCACGCGTGGCAACTACGGGACGGGACGGTAAGCGCGCTCCGCATGGCCAACAAGCTCGAGGTCGCCGGGCTCCGCGCCTGGTTCGGGGCCACGCAAGCGCTCGACGACATCAACCTGGTGCTGCCCGAGCGCGCCGTCACCGCGATCATCGGCCCGTCCGGTTGCGGCAAGTCGACGTTCATCCGCTGCCTGAACCGCATGCACGAGGTCGTGGCGGGCGCCCGCGTCGACGGGCGCGTGCTGCTCGACGGCGAGGACATCTACGCGCCCGGAGTGGATCCGGTGCGGGTGCGCGCCCGGGTGGGCATGGTGTTCCAGCGGCCGAATCCGTTTCCGACGATGTCGATCTACGACAACGTGGCGGCGGGGTTGAAGCTGAACGGCATCCGGCCGTCACGGAGTCAGCTCGATCGCATCGTCGAGCAGAGCCTGCGGCAGGCCGCCCTCTGGGACGAGGTCAAGCAGGGCCTGCGCGCCTCGGGCGTCAGCCTCTCGGGCGGCCAGCAGCAACGCCTCTGCATCGCCCGCGCCCTCGCCGTCGCTCCGGAGGTGATCTTGATGGACGAGCCGTGCTCGGCCCTCGATCCCATCGCAACGACCAAGATCGAAGCGTTGATCCACGAGCTACGGGAGAAGTATACGATCGTGATCGTCACTCACAGCATGCAGCAGGCAGCGCGCGTCTCCGACTTCACCGCTTTCATGTATCTGGGTCGACTTATAGAGTTCGGCGTGACGCAGAAGGTGTTCACCACGCCCGAGAAGAAGGAAACCGAGGACTACATCACCGGCCGATTCGGGTGAGCGGGGCATGACGACACACACCGACAGGCAGTACGAAGAGGAGCTCGGCGACCTCCGTCAGCGCCTGCTGACGATGGGCGGGCTGGTGGAGAAGCAGATCGCCAACGCCATCCAGGCGCTGGTGCAGCGCGACCAGGCGCTCGCCGAGGTGACGATCGGCAAGGATCACGAGGTCAACGCCCTCGACGTCGCGATCGACGACCTCTGCCTCAGGCTGCTCGCGCTCCGTCAACCCGCGGGCCGCGACCTGCGCTTCATCACCACCGCCCTCAAGATCACCACCGATCTCGAGCGCATCGGCGATCGCGCCGTGACCATCAGCGAGCGCGCCATCGAGCTCGGCACCGAGCCGCCGCTCAAGCCCTACATCGACATCCCGCGCATGGCCGAGATCGCCCTCGCGATGCTGCGCCAGAGCCTGGACGCGTTCGTGCGCGAGGACGCCGAGCTCGCCCTCGCGGTCTGCCGCAGCGACGACGAGGTCGACAAGCTGAACGGACAGATCTTCCGCGAGCTGCTCTCCTACATGATCGAGGATCCCCAGGCGATCAGCCGCGCCATGCGCATCCTCTTCGTCTCGAAGTACCTCGAGCGCATCGCCGACCACGCCACCAACATCGGCGAGATGGTGGTGTTCATGGTGAAGGGGAAGAGCATCCGTCACCTGGACACGGTCCCGCCCGAGGTGTGACGGCTCGCTAGGGCCGACCCGCGACCCGAACCTCCGGGCGCGAAATCACGGCGGGATCGCATGGCTCCGGCGTCGGCTCGATGTCGCCGGTGATGAGCCGGGCGCCGCGCGACAGCGTGACGTAGGCCCACGCCCAGTCGATCAGCACCACGACGCGATTCCGGAAGCCCACCAGGTAGAGGATGTGGACGAAGAGCCAGAGCACCCAGGCGATGAGGCCGTGGAGCTTGAGCCGTCCGACGTGCGCGACCGCCGCGGCGCGGCCGATGGTCGCGAGGTTGCCCTTGTCGCGGTAGACGAAGGGCTCCCGCGCCCCTTCGGAGCCGTGGCGCGCGATGAGCCGCGCGACATAGCGGCCCTGCTGCATCGCGACCGGCGCGACACCCGGAAGCGGCCTGCCGTCGGCCTGATTCGAGGTTGCGGCGTCGCCGATCACGAAGATTTCCGGATGGCCCGGGAGGGTGAGGTCGGGCCCGACGCGAACCCGGCCGTCGCGGTCGAGCGGCGCGCCGAGCGACGCCACCAACGGCGACGCCGCGACGCCGGCCGCCCACAGCACCGTCGCGCACGCCAGGCGCTCGTGGCCGAGCATGACCTCGCCGGCGGCGATCGCCGTCACCCGCGTGTCGAGCCGCACCTCGACGCCGCGCGCGCCGAGGGCGCCTGCCGCCCACGTCGAGAGCGACTCGGGGAAGGTCGCGAGGACGCGCGGTCCGGCCTCGACGAGCACGACGCGCGTCTCGCGCGGGTCGATGGCCCGGAAGTCGCTGGCCATCACCTGGCGCGCGATCTCGGCGATCGCGCCGGCGAGCTCGACGCCGGTCGGCCCGCCGCCCACCACCACGATGGTGAGGAGCGCCTTCCGAGCCTCGGGGTCGGTCTCGCGCTCGGCCTTCTCGAAGGAGAGCAGGATGCGGCGGCGGATCTCGAGGGCGTCCTCCAGGCTCTTCAATCCGGGAGCCAGTCGCTCCCATTCCTCGTGGCCGAAATAGGCGTGACGGGCACCGGTCGCCAGCACGAGATGGTCGTAGCCGAGCCGGCCGTCCTTGAGCACCAGCTCCCGACGGGCGACGTCGACGGCGATCGCCTCCGCCAGCAGCACGCTGGCGTTCGCCTGACGGCTCAGGATGGCGCGGATCGGGTAGGCGATGTCGGCGGGCGAGAGTCCCGCCGTCGCCACCTGATACAGCAGCGGCTGAAAGAGGTGGTGGTTCCGCCGGTCGACGAGCGTCACCTGGACGGGTGCACGCCGGAGCGCATGGGCCGCCGCCAGCCCACCGAATCCTCCCCCCACGATGACGACGTGTGGCCGCGTGTCGCTCGACATCGCGCACCACTATGCCAGCCCCAACCGTTCAGCCCAAATCAGCGCGGAAGAGGAAGCAAGGGGCCCGACGCAAAGCGCGCGGGGGCAAAAGCAATCAACGGGGCTACATCTTTTTGATCATGTACGTCGTGCTGGCGCGTGCGGCGAGCTTGCCCTCCGACCAGATGTCGACCTCGGCGTAGGCGCTTCGCCGGCTCGAGCGCAGGATGTACGCCTCGGCGACGACCTCGCCGGGCGGGATCGGCTCGAGGTAGTTGATCTTCATCTCGATGGTCAGGAGCAGGTTGTCGACGCCGTACATCGGAGCGAGCGCGGCCGCGACGGCCGTGTCGGCGAGCCCGAAGCTCGCACCGCCATGCATGAAGCCGCCGGGATTGCTGTGGGCCTGGGTGTTCTCGGCGACCAGACGCGCGTAACCCTGACGGACCTCGACGACTCGAAAGCCCATGGTGCCCGGGAAGAATCGGCGGGCGGCCTCGTTGAAGCGCGTCACGACCGTGTCGCGGAGCTGGGCCGGGAGCTCGGGATAGTCGCGGCCATGGCCGCCGCTTCCGAAGGCGGGGGAGGTCGGTGTGTCTGCCATGCGAGCACTCTTTGGCAGGCTCCGCCGCCGATGCAACGTGTCTCTCCCCGCGGTGCGTGCTATGCCGGCCCCCGCATGGGGGACACCTACGAGGACGAGCTCGCCGCCGCCCGCGAGGCCGCCGCCGCCGCCGGCCGGCTCGCGCTCGAGCACTTCGGCCGCGCGCTCACCGTCGAGTACAAGTCCGATCGGAGCCCGGTCACGATCGCCGACCGGCGCGCCGAGGAGACGCTGCGGAGCGCGCTCGGGCAGGCCTTTCCGCGCGACGGGTTTCTCGGCGAGGAGCTCGGCGAGACCACCGGCACGAGCGGCCGTCGCTGGATCATCGACCCCATCGACGGCACGCAATCGTTCATCCGCGGGGTCCCGCTCTGGGGCGTGCTGGTCGCGCTCGAGGCGGGCGGCGAATGCGTGCTCGGCGTCGTCGCGCTCCCGGCCCTCGGGGAGACCCTGTGGGCCGTGCGGGGTGCCGGCGCGTTCGTGAACGGTGCGCCGGCGCGGGTATCGGGGGCGACCACGCTCGCCGACGCGACCGTCCTGACCAGCGACGCGAGCGCGCGCCACTTCGGCGACAAGCACGACGGCTTCCAGCGCCTGCTCGGGAGGACGGCGCGCCAGCGCGGCTGGGGCGATTGCTACGGCTACGCGCTGGTCGCGACCGGCCGCGCCGAGATCATGCTCGATCCCCTGATGAACGCGTGGGATGCCGCGGCGGTCAAGCCGATCATCGAGGAGGCGGGCGGCTGCTTCTGCGCCTGGGACGGCACCCCGACGATCTACGGCGGCTCGGCCATGGCGATGCCGGCGGCCTTGCGGGATCAGGCGCTCGCCGCGCTCGCTCGCGACTAGAGGACCCGGTGTTCGGACTGCCCGATCATCCCGTTTCGCGATTGGTGAACCTGTCGTTCAACGTCGGCCAGGCGCTGCGGGTGCCGTGGCTGCAGTATCCGCGGTCGATCGGTGGCGACTGGGGTTCTCTCACCGTCGCGCCGACCGGCTTCGAGACCGAGCTCGCAGCGCTGCGGCCCTGGTTCACTCGCGGTTCGGTGGAGACGATCCTCCGCGGGGTCGGCGTGCCGTGGCCGCTCTCGCGGGTTCTGACGCCCCGTGTGTCGTCGGGACCGATCGAGCATCCGGGAAGGTTTTCCGGACGGCATCCCGATCAGGCCTGGTTCTTCTTGAACGGCATCTGCACGGATCGTCGCCTGGCCCTCGTCAACGCCGAGCTCCTCGCCAACGTCTTCGAGCGACCCTTCACGATCCTCTACAACGCGACCGAGGGTCTCGTGCTCGATCTGCTCGAGTGCGCGATCGGGAAGGCGTGGGAGGCGATCACCGAAGTGGCTCGGGAGAACCTGGACAGGCTCCTCGAATCCCTCTGCGACCCGGCGGTGACGCGCGTCGTCCTGATCAGTCATTCCCAGGGCACGATCGTCGCCGCCGTGTTGCTGAAGGCGCTCGAGGAGATGCTGCGGCGGGAGACGCGTCACCGCGAGGAGCTTCGCGAGAGTCCACCACCCGCGGGTGAGCAAAAGGTCAGTCCCGAGCGCCGGGCGGCCCAGCGAATCGTGGACGAGCGCGGCGGTGACGGTGCGAGGTCGGCGGGTCGCCGCGAGCTCCAACCCCGCGACATCGGCAAGCTCGAGCTCTACTGTTTCGCGAACTGCGCCACCTCGATGGAGCCCTTCGTGCGCGTCAGCGACCCGGCGCGCGTCGCGCCCTGGATCGAGAGCTTCGGCAACGAGAACGACCTCGTCGCCAAGCTCGGGCTGCTCGCGCCGCCCCACGGGATCGGGAGCGCGCGCATCGCCGGCGACCGCTACCGTGTCCCGAAGGCCTGGGGCCACCTCTTCAACGCCCACTACGGACTGCCGATCCTCGTGCAGCGGGTGAAGCTCGAGGGCTTTCACGACAACGTGCGCGCGGAGCCGCGTCTGTTCGAGTATCTCTATGGAGAGACCCCGGGCTCGATGCCCTGAGCCCGGCGACGAAAGGAGACTTCTTCATGCAATTCCACGGCGTCGAGGTCCAGAAGCAGTTCAAGCGCATGCGCGAGCTCGCGCCCGAGCCGTATCGGGCCTGGCTCGAGTTCGACAAGAAGGCATTCGAGCCCGGCGCGCTCGATCAGAAGACCAAAGAGCTGATCGCGCTCGGCATCGCGCACATCACGCAGTGTCCGTGGTGCATCGACGCGCACGTCAAGAAGGCCGAGAAGGCCGGGGCCTCCGAGCAGCAGCTCGCCGAGGTCATCTTCGTCGCGATGGCGATGGCGTCGGGCGCGGCCTGGAGCCACGGTGGGCTGATGCTGCAGTGCCAGGACGAGGCACACACGGAGGCCAAATGAATTAGCGCTCCGGCGGGGTGGCTCTCACGCGAGTCTGCGGCGGAGGAATGCGCCGGCGCGGTCGAGGGCTTCGCGGGCCTCGGGGAGGATCGCGGCGAAGGCCTGCCAGACGTGCGGCACCTCGTCGGTGAGCTCGAGCTCGCACTCGACGCCGGCGGCGCGGGCCTTGGCGGCGATGCGGGTCGCGTCGTCGCGCAGCACCTCGTGGCGGCTCGCCTGGATGAGGAGCGGCGGCAGGCCGTGTAGATCGGCGTGCAGTGGCGCCGCCAGCGGCGTTCGAGGATCGACCGTGTCGCCGAGATAGAAGCGCGCGAAGTGCAGGATGCTGGCGCGGTTCAGCATCGGGTCGGTCGTGATGCTGGTCATCGACTCCCCCGTTGCCTCCATGTCGACCCACGGCGAGAAGCAGACGCCGGCGGCGGGAAGCGGCGCGCCGGCGTCGCGGAGCGCCAGCAGCGTTGCGATCGTGAGGCCGCCGCCCGCCGAGTCGCCGGCGACCGCGAGGCGGGCGGGCGCGAGGTCGCGGGCGAGAAGCCAGCGGTAGGCGGCGGTGGCGTCGTCGACCGCGGCGGGGTGACGGTGCTCGGGGGCGAGACGGTAGTCGATCAGGAGGACGCGCGCGCCGGCGGCGCGCCCGAGCCGGCCCGCGAGATCGCGATGGGTATTGAGCGACCCGACGACGTAGCCGCCGCCGTGGAGGTAGAGGATCACCCGCTCGCGCGCGACGGCGGGGGAGGTGATCCACTCCGCTCGCATGCCCGCCACCTCGAGGCTCTCGGCTTGGACCTCGGGCTCGAGGGGGAGCGTGCCCGCCATCGCCTCGAGCTCCGCGCGCATCTCGGCGGCGGGCGGATTGCCGACGAACGGGTTGGCCGCCAACATCTGCAACACCATCTGAAGCTCCGGACTCGCCATGCTCGGCCCTTGCCAGGCCGAGCGCCGGCTGTCCAGTAGTGCCCGGGTCTCCCTTCGCCTGACCTCGGTTGCGCAGCCCGTGACGGTCGCTTACCGTCGCGAGGCCATGCTCGGTGCGCTTGCGGGTCGTCGTGTGCTGTTCGTGGTCGGGAAGGGCGGCGTCGGCAAGAGCACGGTGGCGACCCTGCTGGCGCTCGCGCTCGCCGGCGAGGGCAAGCGCGTGCTGCTCTTGCAGATGGAGCCGAGCCGGCGGCTCGCCGAGCTGCTCGACGTGCCGGGCGACGGCGAGGGGGCGGTCGAGGCCCTGCCCGGACTGCACGTGCTCACCATCGACGGCGAGTCGGCGCTCAGCGAGTACCTCGGCCTGGTACTGCCGGTCCGCCGGGTGCAGCGCATGGTGGTCGAGAGCAAGCTCTACCATCACTTCGTCGCCGCCGCGCCGGGCCTCAAGGAGCTCATGACCGTCGGCAAGATCTGGTACGAGGAGCAGCTCACCAGCGGCCGCAGCCCGAAGTGGGACGCGATCGTCGTCGACGCGCCGGCGACCGGTCACAGCCTGCAGTACCTGCGCATGCCGACCGCCGCCGTCGAGGCCTTCGGCCCCGGCCTGGTGCGGCGCGAGGCGCAGAAGGTCGTCGAGCTCCTGCTCGATCCCGAGCGGACGGCGATCTGTCCGGTCACGACGGCCGAGGAGATGCCGGTGAACGAGACGACCGAGATGTACCAGCAGCTGCGCGACCGGCTGCATTTGCCGCTCGGCGTGCTGTTCGTGAACCGGGTGCATCGGGCGCCGCTCGCTCCCGCGGAGGTGCCGGCGGCAGCGGCCGGCGCCTCCTCGTTGGTCGCCGACGTGTTGCGCTGCGCGCGCGAGGAGGCCGGCTGGGCCGAGATCAACCGCCGCTACCTTGAGCGTCTCGGCGCCGCCGTCCCCATGCCGACGGTGGTGTTGCCGTTCGTCTTCGCGGAGGAGTTCGGGCTCGACGAGTTGCGCTCGCTGCTGGGCGAGGCGAGCACGCAGCTCGGGGCGCTCGCCGCCGGGGCCCACTGATGCTGGCCCGACTGGTGCGCGATCACCGCGTCGTCGTCTGCGTCGGCAGCGGCGGGGTGGGGAAGACCACGACCTCGGCGGCGATCGCGCTCTGGGGTGCCCTCGCGGGCCGGCGGGCGGTCGTGCTCACCATCGACCCGGCCCGCCGTCTCGCCAACTCGCTCGGCATCCCCGAGCTCGGCGACGAGCCCCGGGTCGTCGATCCCGCGCTGCTCGCGAGCACCGGGCGGCCCGTGCGGGGCTCGCTCGCCGCGATGATGCTCGACCAGAAAAACGCCTGGGATCGCCTGATCGCCCGCCACGCGCCCTCCGACGACGTTCGGAAGCGCATTCTCGGCAACCGCTTCTATCTCAACCTGTCGCAGAACTTCGCCGGCTCGCACGAGTACATGGCGATCGAGCAGCTTTGCCTGCTCGTCGAGAACGACGCCTACGATCTGATCGTCCTCGACACGCCGCCGACCAAGCGCGCCCTCGACTTCTTCGAGGCCCCGGAGCGCATTCGCGACTTCCTCGATCGCCGCGTCGTGCGCTGGTTCCTGATGCCCTATCTCTCGCAGGGTTGGGCGGCCGCCAAGGCGATGAACCGCACCGTCGGCTTCCTCTTCCGCAAGCTCGAGGAGGCGACCGGGATCAGCGCGCTCGCCGAGATCTCGGACTTCTTCTCGGCCATGAGCGGCATGTTCGACGCCTTCACGGCGCGCACCGACGTCATCCACGAGATCCTGCGGGCGCGCAGCACCGCCTTCGTCCTGGTGACGGGGCCGGAGGAGCAGGTCCTCACCGAGGCGGAGTTCTTCTCGGCGCGGATGAAGGCGATGCAGATGCCGCTCGGCGGCGTGGTCTTCAACCGCGTCCACGAGGAGTTCCCGACCGACCCAGAGGCCTTTCGCGGCGGCACCGTCACCCGCGTCGACGAGGGCGCGCTCACGGAGCTGCTCGGCGCGGCCGGCGTGCCCGCGGCGCACGCGCCCTGGCTCGCCCGCAACTTCGTCGACTACCAGCTGCTGGCGCGCGGTGAGGCGCTCCGGATGGAGCAGTTCAGGAGCGGGCTTTCGCGCCGCGTCCCCTTCGTCGCCGTGCCGAACTTCGACACCGACGTCCACGATCTGACGACGCTGACGCGGATGCACGCGCATCTCTTCGGGGACGAGGCCGCGAGTGCGCCGGCCGCCGAGGCGCCGGCCGCGGCGGAGAAGCCGCCGCTTGCCGAGCGCTCGCGTCCGCGGCGTCGGCCACGCTGACGATCTGGGCGGACGGCCTCGGCGTCAGCGGGTCGTCGCCGGCGGTTGCGAGGGCACCACGGCCGGAAGCGCGGGAACGCCGTTGCCGCGCGCGGTCGCGTGCGCCTCGTAGCTGGATCGATAACTGTCCCAGCTCCGGCAGGTCGTGCAGTAGCCGCGCCATTCCTCGGCCTCGGCGCCGCAGACCTGGCAGCGGAAGACGCCGAGGGCGCACGCCGCGAGCGCGTGACGAAACGCGCGGACCGCGTCCTCCTGGGCGCCGCGCCGGACGTGCAGCTCGGCGAGCAGCCCGTGATAGCCGGCGAGCGTGTTCCACGGCGGGCCGATGTGTCCGAGCTCGACGGCGGCCTCGTCGAGCTGTCCGGTGCGAATCAGCTGGCGCGCGCGAAAGAGCCGCGCGGTGCCGTCCTCGGGCCGTCGCCGCAGCAAGCGCCGCGTGAAGACGTCGAGACGGCGGGCGCGCGGGCCGCCGGCGAGCAGCCGTTCGAGTCGCTCGAGCGCGCCGCCGCGCGCACCGCGGGTGACGGCGCGGCGCCACACGCGCTCCGCCTGGCGCGGTTGGTCGGCGGCGAGCAGCGCATCCCCCAGGCTCACGGCCGCCGGCTCGAAGTCGGGATGCGCCCGCAGGAGCGCGCGCAGCTCGCCGATGCGTGTGTTCGGGTCCGCGCCCTCGAGCGCGCTCTGGTAGCGGAGGCCGATCAGGGTGCGCTCGGTGTCGGCGCGGGCCGGCGGATCGTGCACGACGAGCAGCAACGCCTCCTGGACGCGTCCCGCCTCCCGCCATTGCCCGCTTGCGGTGTAGGCGTCGCGGAGCGCGGTCAGCACTCGCGGGCTCGCGGCGTCGGCGCGGCGGGCACGCTCGAGGGTCTCGACGGCGGCGGCGAGGTCGCCGGCGCCGCGCTGCGCCTCCGCGAGGAAGAGCAAGAGCTTCGGGTCCGGCCCGCGGCGATCGAGCCCCTCCTCGAGGACGGTACGGGCGCGGTGATAGTCGCCCTCCTCGAGATAGGTGCGGGCGAACATCAGAAACGCGGAGAGATCGTCCGGTCCGTCGCGCAGCGCCTT
Organism: uncultured delta proteobacterium; assembly: GCA_963761995.1. Lineage (GTDB taxonomy): Bacteria > Desulfobacterota > Binatia > UTPRO1 > UTPRO1 > UTPRO1. Next base: position 604,445 of record CAVXIU010000006.1, read on the forward strand.
GGCGAGCGTGGTCCGAGCCCGGTCGAGCTCGCCCAGCCACGAGAACCCGAGCCCCTGCTCCTTGCGGAGACTCTGGCGGCGCTCGCGGCGGGCCGTGCGCTCGGCGCGCCAGCCCACCATCGCGGTTCGGCTGGCGCGCACGAGAGAGACCACGAACGTGAGGCCGGCCCCGACGAGAAACGCGGCGAGCAGCACCAAGGGCAGCGGTCCGTGCCACTCGTTGGTGGCGGAGAAATGCACCGTCACCGGGTCGGGGTTCAGGTGCAGCAAGTACGCGGCACCGATCAAACCGGCGGCGATCGTGGCGAGGACGAGGGTGAGTCGAAGCACGACGCCTTCTAGCGCGACCGGCGACGGACTGGGAACGGTACCGGCGGCAGGGGGTGCATGCGGTGTGCGCTACAGTGCGGCGGTCTCGCTGCTGAAGCCGAGCGCCTGGCTGCGCAGCGGCTCGGGGAGCTGTACCTGGGGTGCGTGCTCCCACAGGCGCTCGAGGTCGTAAAACTCGCGCACCGGTTTGTAAAAGACGTGCACGATCACGTCGGTGCAGTCCATCAGCACCCACTGGCCCCGCGTCATGCCTTCGATGGCCGCAGGTCGTTCCCCGCGCTCGCGGAGCTGGTCGTCGATCGCCTGTGCGATCGCTTGGACCTGACGATCGGAGCGGCCGGTGCAGATGATGAGATAGTCGGCGATCGAGGTGAGGGGGCCGACGTCGAGCACGACCAGATCGACCGCCTTCTTGTCGAGCGCCGCCTGCGCGCAGAGGAGAGCCTTCGTGAGGCCGTCAAGCTGGCTCAACGGGTGTCGGTCCTCATGTACAGGCCATGCGCGGCGACGTAGTCGGCGACCGCGTCCGGTACGAGGTAGCGAATGGAGCGGTGCAGCGCGCAGCGCTGGCGGATGTCGGACGCGGAGATCATGAGGGCCGTGACGGGAAGGAACCGGAGTGTGGAACCGGAGCGATGGACGAACACTCCACGATTGGGCTCATAACAGAAGGCATTTTCGACGGCAATCGGAAGTTGCGCAATCGGCGTTCCCGGACGAGATATCACGCAGAAGTCACAGAGCGTGAAGATGTCGCGGAAGTCTCTCCAGGTGGCGATCTCGGCGAAGGCGTCCGCGCCCAGGATGAACGTGAGCGCGGCGCTCGGCTCGCGGGCCTGGAGCGCGCGCACGGTGTCGATCGAGTACGACGGTCCGTCGCGCTCGAGCTCGGAGAGGTCGACCGCGAAGTGCGGGCGGCCGGCGACCGCGAGCTCGAGCATGCGACGCCGGTGCTCGACCGGGGCCTGCGCGCCGCCGGGCTTGTGCGGCGGCGTCGCGGCGAGGACGAAATCGACGCGATCGAGGTCGAGGGCCTCGCGCACCTCCTCGGCGGTGCGGAGGTGTGCGAGATGCACCGGGTCGAAGGTGCCTCCGTAGAGCCCGATGCGCGCCATGCGGACGGCCCTAGGTCCGGATTTGGCCGTCGCCCCGCACCACGTACTTGTAGGTGGTGAGCTCGCGCAGCCCCATCGGGCCGCGGGCGTGCAGCCGGTTGGTGCTGATCCCGATCTCGGCGCCGAAGCCGAACTCGAAGCCGTCGGTGAAGCGCGTCGACGCGTTGACGAACACCGCCGCCGAGTCGACCTCCCCGCTGAAGCGATCGGCGGCGGCCTGGTCGGCCGTCACGATCGCGTCGGCGAGACCGGAGCCGTGGCGGCGGATGAACGCGAGCGCGTCGTCGATCCCGTCGACCACCTTCACCGCCAGCACGAGGGAGAGGTATTCCATGTCCCAATCGGCGTCGGTCGCGGGCTTCGCGTTCGGCACGAGCCGCACGGTTTCCGGGCAGCCGCGCAGCTCGACCCCCGCCGCCATCAGCCTGGCGCCGATCGACGGCAGGAAGCGCGTCGCGACGTCGCGGTGTACCAGGAGATTTTCGATCGCGTTGCAGACACCAGGACGCTGGACCTTGGCATTCATGCAGAGGCGCTCGGCGATCGCGAGATCGGCGGCGCGGTCGACGTAGAGCTGGCAGACCCCGTTCAGGTGCTGGATCACCGGAATGCGCGAGCCCTCGGTGACCGCCCGGATGAGCTCCTCGCCGCCGCGCGGGATGATCACGTCGATCAGCTCGTCCTGGCGCAGCAGGACGCGGACGGCCTCGCGGTCGGTCGTCCGCACGAGCGTGATCGCGTCGCGCGGGAGGGTGCCGGTCGCGTCGCGCAGCACGTCGGCGATCATGCAGTTGGTGCGAAACGCCTCGCTGCCGCCACGCAGCACGACCGCATTCCCGGACTTCAGGCAGAGCGCCGCGGCGTCGGCGGTCACGTTCGGGCGTGACTCGTAGATGATGCCGATCACGCCGAGCGGCACGCGCACCTGTTGGATGTCGAGCCCGTTCGGACGGCTCCAGCGGCTGATCTCCTCGCCGACCGGATCGGGGAGGTCCGCGATCTGCTCCAGGCCGACCGCCATGGCGTCGATGCGGGAAGGCGTGAGTGTCAGGCGGTCGAGAAAGGCCGGTGCCACCCCGGTCTCGCGGGCGCTCGCGACGTCCCCGGCATTGGCCGCGACGAGATCGTCGGTGCGGGTGCGGAGTGCCGTGGCACCCGCTCGCAGCGCCGCGTTCTTCTCGGCCGTCGAGGCGCGGGCGAGCGCCGGGGCGGCGGCGCGGGCGGCGCCGCAGAGGTCGACGATGTCCTGCTCGAGGCTGCTCACGAGGGGCCTCCTTTGGCGGCGACGGCGCGGTCACGCGCGGCGGCGCCGCGCGGGGTGCCGTCGGTCGTGCGCTCCAGCAACGCGAGATCGTCGCGATGGATGACCTCGTCGCTCACCTTGTAGCCCAGCATGGTCTCGATCTCACGCGAGTGTCGGCCCTTGATCTTCTCGAGCTCGGCGGCGCCGTAGCTCGCGAGGCCGCGGGCGAACTCGCGGCCCTCGAGGTCGAGGCACTGCACGCAGGCGCCGGCGCCGAAATCGCCGCGCACCTCGCGGAGACCCGACGGCAGGAGGCTCCGTCCGCGTTCGACGACCGCGAGCCGGGCGCCGTCGTCGACCACCACCGCGCCGCCGGGTTTGAGCGTGTACGCGATCCACTGCTTCCGCCGCGCCAACCGGTCGGCGACGGGTCGGAAGAACGTGCCGACGTCGCTCGTCCCCGCGAGCACGGCGGCGAGCACGCCGGGCCGGCGGCCGTCGGCGATGACGGTGGCGATGCCGGACGCGCTTGCCATCTTGGCGGCGCCGACCTTGGTCGCCATCCCGCCGGTGCCGAGCGGTCCCCCGGTTCCGGCCATCGCCTCGATCTCCGGGGTGACGGCGTCGACCACCGAGACGAGCGCCGCATCGCTCACGGTGCGGGGGTCGGCGGTGTGCAGCCCGTCGACGTCGCTCAGCACGATCAGGAGATCGGCCTCGAGCAGGATCGCGGTCAGCGCCGAGAGGTTGTCGTTGTCGCCGAGCTTGATCTCCTCGACGACCACCGTGTCGTTCTCGTTGACGACCGGGATGACGCGCCATTCGAGCAACGTCATGACGGCGTGCTTGGCGTTCAGGTAGCGTCGCCGGCTCGAGAGGTCGTCGCGGGTGAGGAGGACCTGCGCCACCTTGATGCCGTGGCGCGCGAAGGCCTGCTCGTAGGTGCTCATGACGCCGATCTGGCCGACCGCCGCCGCGGCCTGCTTGTGCGGGATGATCTTCGGGCGCTGCGCGAGCGCGAGGCGCACGACGCCGGCGGCGACGGCGCCCGAGGTGACGACGACCATCTCGCGGCCGGCCGTGTGCTGGGCCGCGATCTCGTCTGCGATCGCCTCGATGCGGGCGCGGTCGAGCCCGCCGTCGCTGCCGACGAGGACGGCGCTGCCGATCTTCACGACGATGCGATGCGCCGAGGCGACGCGGCTGCGATCGGCGCCGCTCATGGCGCGTGCGTCTCGGCGCCGTCGATGGCGTCCGTCGTCGTGGGCTCGGACGCGGCCGCCGCGGCGCGTGCCTCGCGGACCGCGGCCGCCGTCGTGCGCAGCAACTCGGGCACGCCGCTGCCGGTCGCGGCCGAGATGCCGGCGAGCGTGATGCCGCGAGCCGCGAACGCCTCCACGGTCTCGCCGAAGCGCTCCCGCGCCTCGGTGACGTCGAGCTTGGTGGCGACGACCAGCTGCGGCTTCGTCGCCAGCGCCGAGTCGAAGGCCGTGAGCTCGCGGTTGATGACGTCGAAGGCCGCCAGCGGATCGCGGGCATCGCTCAAGTCGACGAGGTGCACGAGCACCGCGGTGCGGGCGAGATGGCGGAGGAAACGGATGCCGAGGCCCTGCCCGAGGTGCGCCCCCTCGATCAGTCCGGGGATGTCGGCGAGCACGATCGCGTCGTCGCCCACCCGCGCCACGCCGAGGTTCGGCACCAAGGTGGTGAAGGGGTAGTCGGCGATGCGGGGACGCGCCGCGGAGACCGCCGCGATCAGTGTCGACTTGCCCGCGTTCGGGAAGCCGACCAGGCCGACGTCGGCGAGCAGGCGGAGCTCGAGCCGGAGCTCGCGGGCCTCCCCCGGTCGGCCGGGCTCGACGCGCCGAGGGGCCCGGTTGGTCGAGCTCACGAAGCGCATGTTGCCGCGCCCGCCGATCCCGCCAGCGGCGACCACGACCTCGTGTCCGGCGCGGTCGAGATCGAAGAGCAACGCACCGCTCTCGGCGTCCAGGATGAGGGTCCCCACGGGAACGCGGACGAGCTTCCTCTCCCCCGTCGCGCCGTGCTGGCCTTTCCCCCGGCCATGCTCGCCGCGCCCCGCCTCGAGCCGGCGCTGGAAGCGGAAGTCGAGGAGCGTGCCCAACCCCGAATCGGCCACGAACACCACGTCGCCGCCGCGCCCGCCATCGCCCCCGATCGGCCCCCCATACGGCTTGTACTTCTCACGCAAGAAGGCCAAGCAGCCGCGACCCCCGTCGCCCGCCTTCACCGAAACCAGAACTTCATCCACGAACTTCATAAGGAGGTTCCGAAACTGTACCGAAACGAGCACCCCCGCAACAACCGAGAGTATTCAATGGGGTGGGGCGGAAGCCGGGCGGGCCGCCGGGAGTAAACAGGGGTGAGCGCGAGAGCTGGTCGCGCTAACGGGCAGAGGGATCGGCGCTTACGTCCGCGGGCCCTAGGCCGGGGGGTACACGCTGACCTGGCGGCGTTCCTTACCCAGGCGCTCGTACTTCACGATGCCGTCGACCAGGGCAAAGAGGGTGAAGTCCCTGCCGCGACCCACGTTCTTCCCAGCATGGATCTTGGTGCCGACCTGGCGGACCAGAATATGGCCGGCCTTGGCGACCTCGCCGCCGAAGACCTTGACGCCGCGGCGTTGCCCGGGGCTGTCGCGCCCGTTTCGGCTGCTGCCCTGACCTTTTTTGTGCGCCATGGCCTTAGGCTCCCGTGCCGCGCTCGAAGCCGGTCACGCGCACCACCGTGAGGTTCTGCCGGTGGCCCTGCTTCCGACGGTAATTCTTGCGGCGTTTCTTTTTGAAGACCAGGATCTTCTTGGCGCGCTCGTGGCGAACGATCTCGCCGACGACCCGCATTCCCGTGATCAGCGGGGTGCCGATCTGGATCCCGCCGTCACCCGACGCCAGCAGAACGTCCTCGAAGCTGCAGGCGGCGCCAGGCTCGCCCGCGAGCTTCTCGAGGCGAAGCGTGTCGCCGGGGCTGACCCGATACTGCTTGCCGCCAGACCGGATGACCGCGTAGTCCATGGGAACCGGGACCGATACGCGAGGAGGCGTCGCCTGTCAACTTGCGTGCCCGGCGGGTAGTGGCCCATTTTGATTTCAAACGCCGTTAGCATGACCGGTCAAGCAAGCACTGTTTGCATCCATGACGCCTCGCCTGAAAATCCTCCTAGGCCTGGCGCGCGCAGTGCGTGGTCAGCGCCTGCGCGATCAGGACTGCGTGGGTGTGCGGTTCTGCCAACGGCGTCATCCGTAGTTGGTGATGGGTCCACGAGTCAATCCGTCATTGTGCCGTGCACGTAGACGCCCACGCATACGGGCAGTACGCTCGTGATGTCCCTGCTTGCCCACCGCGAACGGCTCCCACGCGTGGCGCGACAGGTGCGGCGATCCGTGCGGTGTTGTCTTCTCCCGAGCCCGAAGAGGCTCGCAATGGAGCACCACCACCACGCAGTCCTGGTCGTCGATGACTACGACGACGGCCGGGAGGCCATCGTCGTGATGCTGACGACGGCGGGGTTTGAGACGGTCGGCGCGGCGTCGGGGTCGCTCGCGCTCGACATGCTGCAGGGCGGTTTACGACCGTGCGTGATCCTCCTCGACGTATGGATGCCCGGCATCGACGGCTGGGAGCTCTGGGACCGCCTGAAGGCGCATGACGAGCTGTCGCGGGTGGCGGTCGTGCTCCTCTCGGCCGATTTCGCAGACCACGAGCGGGCGAAGGCCGTCGGCATCCGGGAGTTTCTGCGGAAGCCCATCGATCGGTCCCAGTTGATGGCGGCGGTCGAACGGCACTGCTCGCGCCAACGACCGCCGGAATCACACTGAGCCCAGCACGCTACCCGGGATTGCCGTGCGCAGGGATCAGTCGCTAACCGGAATCGCGTAGGCGACCCGATGCTCTCCCGCTGCATACTCTGCGACCGTCTCGTGCCGGCTCCGGCGCAGACCCCCGCCGTCGTGCCTGCCCGCGATCATGCGACCGGCTTCTAATGGCGCGGGCAATGCTGCGCGAGCGCGGTGGCGATCTCGGCCGGGTCGGCGGGCTTCATCAGGTAGGCGCTGACCCCGAGCGCGCGGGCGCGGGGCTCGTCGACCGGAAGGCCCGAGTAGAGCACGACCTTCGTGGCTGCCAGCGCCGGATCGGCCCGCATCCGCTCCACCAGCTTCCAGCCGTCGATTTGGGGCATCACCACATCCAAGAGGAGGGCGCACGGCTGGAATCCGCCCCGAAGCCGTCCCAGCGCCTCGGCGGCGCTCGACGCCCCCGCGACCGTGAAGCCCGCGGCTTCCAAGTACATCAGGAGCGCCGTCAGGTTGTCCTCGTCGTCGTCGACGATGAGGACGGTGTGGGGATACGCGGGAGGGTTCGCCGCCATGCCCTGTCAGAGCTAGGCCAGTTCCCCCGGAACGGTCAACGCTACGTGCCGTAGTCGCTCCGGCCCGGACCTAGGACACTCCCGCACGCGACCTAGGACACTCGGTCTCGGCGGGGGCTCACTTAGGACAGTACCGCCCGGCAGGTACGGTCCTAAGCGACCCGCCGCGACCTAGGTGGTTCGGGCTAGTGTCCTAGGTCGATTTCGAGGGCGCGTCCACGAGTATCAACGTCGTCGCGTCGTGCCACTTGGGGTCGTCGCGGATCTGGGTCAGGCTCCGCGCTACCGGGAACGGGCCTCCTGCCGCGAAGCCGTCGAGGTGGGCCGCCAATGCCCGCGCGGCCATCTGGCGGGCAATCGCCATGGTCCTACCGACCGTGACGCAGCCGGGCAGGTCGGGAAAGCTCACCCCGAAGTAGCTGTCCGCGTCTTTGTGGACGACGCCCACGTAGCACCGCATGGCGACGAGCATGGACGCATTCGGGCAGAAGTCCATGACTATTTGCGCCCGCAGGGGATACGGGGCGGCGACGCTTACGCCCTTGCGCTGATCGCGCGCGTGACGGTGCTGACCAACGCCTCCGTCGCCGTCGTCACCCACCCCATGCCTCCACGGAGGCGCGGGAGCGGCGTGGACGCGATCGTATCGGCCAGCACCCGGAGCGTGGCGACGATACGGTCGCGTTCGCCCCGGAGCGCCGCATCGCCATGCGTGGCGTCAGACCGCGCGTCACTCTTCGTCATGGCTCGGTCTCGGCCTTCCGGAAGGTCCGCGTCATCGCCTGATCGCGCAGGACCCTGCGCTCATCGGATGGGAGCGCGCGACAGGCGGGACAGATCCCGTCGGCATTTCGGCGAGGGCGCCGCCAGCCCGCCGTTGGCGCGAGTCGATCGCAGAGAACGCAGCGCGTCTCCATGGGAGTCCCCCCGTTCCGCGAAGGGGACGGCCCGTCCGCACTCTCCGCCTTACAGCCCGACGTCGTTGGTGGCAACGGAAAACGCGTAGAACCACGCGCGTAGTTCTACGTGGGCACGGCAAGGGCACTTCACGTTCGCGCACGCGTTGTACACGCAGACACCCTGAGCCCAGCCTTGGCTCTGCGAGATTGAGGGCCGCCGATCTTCAATGGGCAGCTTCAAGTCGCCCCAGGGAACGTCGATACCCTCGGTGGGGCGGCGCGGGTCGATCCAGCTCACGGCGCCGGCACCTACCCGACGACGAGAGCCGACGGCAACCGCTAGTCAATGCTACGCGCGAAGCGGGCGCCGCCGACCGGTGAATTGCCCGTGAAGTCGGCGAGCGTAAGAGTACGCGCGTAGATCCGCGATCATGACAAGCCGCATAGCATCGGCCTAGGGTACGGCGATGGAAACCCGCTGCCCGCTCTGCAACGAACCGATGCCCGAGGGTGGATTCGTGACGGCCACGGTCACGATGGCCAACGGATCTGCACCCGACCCGATGTGTGCCCGCTGCGTCGTCTTGCCGGCGGAAGACCGCAAGCCGCTCCGCGATCGGGCCATGATGCGGATGCTCCGCAACGGCACGGACTGAGCGGCACACGTCATGTCTCCGCCCGTCGTCATCGCGAACGCCAAGGTCGTCGCCGAGGGGCGCCCGAAGGGCACCGGCCGGCTCATCTACCAGGTTGGCAGACGGGAGATCACGCTCCATCCCGCCCACCGGCTGCCGGCGAGTACGGTCGCCAAGGTCGGCGACGTGGGGACGCTCGTCATTCCGCAGTGGGTCGCGCTGACGCTCCGCCTGGCCTGAGCCCGTGGCGTTTGCGGACGGCTACCCGAACCATCATGGGCACCAGTGCACGCATCCTCACCCGCAGGGGTGTACTCGATGCGGCGTGGTAGGAATCCTGATGGCCGCTCGTCAGAGTCGTCCGGTCAGCAGCATGATGAGGAGAACGAGCAGGATGACCCCGCCGAGCCCCGACGGGCCGTAGCCGTAGTTGTGCCCGCTCACTTGGGGCAGTCCTCCGAACACCACCAGTAACACGATGATCAGCAGTAGGGTCGACATGGCGCGAGCGTAGCGGACGCTACCGTCGAGGGCATCGCGTGGATCTACGCGCGTACTCTCCCGCCTAGGAAATCGCGCACGTGTGGATACGCTCTCCTTCAGCCAGGAGGCCCTCAAATGTTCGATTCGGTTCCCCTCGTCAGCGGTGCCAACTCAGCGGTGCGACGGCGTGACGATTCCAGACGATACCGGTACGTCCCGAGGCCGGCACGGCTCTCCGCGCTGCAAGCGGATCGGGATGCGCTGCGAGAGATGGTGAAGCTGGCAAAGAGCAGACAGCCGTTCTTTCGATAGGCACTTCCGGATACGGAAAAGCCGGATGCCGAACTCCCGTATCACGGCTCTTGTGCAAGACTTCACGCGCTCGCAAAGTGATTGGCATGACACAGGGCTCGCCGCACCGGCACACGATTCTCCTGGTCGATGACGATGCCGATCTGCTGCAAGCCACGAGTCTCCTCCTCGACGCGCACGGCTACGCGGTCATCGCCGCCAACTCGGGCGCACGGGCCCTCGGCGCGCTCGCGAGCGGGATACGGCCGTGTCTGATTTTGCTCGACATGTGGATGCCCGAGATGGACGGCTGGGAGGTGTGGAACCGCATTCGCGCCACGCCCGCCTGGGCCGACATTCCGGTCGTGGCGCTCTCGGCGAGCGCCGAGATCGTGCGTGCGCACCAGGCAGGCGTGGCGGGCGCGCTCGCGAAGCCCGTCGAGGTCGGCGAGCTGACGCGAACCGTTGCGCGCTACCTCCTGTGCCCGGGCTGCGAGGCATTGCCGCACCGACCCGAGGTGGCCCCGTAGGGCATCGCCGGGAGCGACCGATGTCCCGTCTTGGGGGGAGCCGCCGAGGGAATGATTTCGAGGCGGCGGTCGCTCCAGCACACGAAGGGTCAACTTTCGAGTATCGCATCCGCCCGAGCAGCGGAGGGCCCCGAGCGCGCTCTCGGCCTTGCGGGGCCCGCACCCCCCTCCGTTCTGGTGCCGCGGACGGCCAAAGGAGGTCGTCGCGCGAGATCGACGTTGGCGGAAACTTGCGGTGGCTCGGTCCGAAGCGCATCCCGGATTGACGGCAGGGATGTGCGCGGAACGAGTCGGGTCCGGCGGCCTTTTTGAAATGCCGGCGAGCGGGTGCCTATAACCGTAGCGCGATGCCGGTCATTGCGGTGGATGCGATGGGAGGGGATTTTGCGCCCGAGGAGATCGTGAAGGGGGTTGCGGAGGCCTCGTTGACGACGGCGATCGAATGCGTCCTCGTCGGCGACGAGCCGCGCATCCAGGCCGTGCTCGACACGCTCTCGTACGATCCCGCCCACATCAGCATCCAGCATGCGGCCGACGCGATCGGGATGCAGGAGTCGCCCCGCGAGGCCTTGCGGGCGAAGCGCCACGCGTCGATTGCCGTCGGCGCGTCGCTGGTGGCCGGCGGACAAGCCGAGGCGTTGGTCAGCGCGGGCAACACCGGGGCCTGCCTCCTCGCCTGCGCCCGCGAGTTTCGCCTCATCAAGGGCGTGCGGAAGCCGGCGCTGGCGAGCGTGTATCCGCGCCACGCCGACCAGCCCGGTCAGGACGAGTTGGCGCTCCTCCTCGACGTCGGCGCGACCGTGCGCTGCGAAGCCCTCGATCTCGTGCAGTTCGCCGTCATGGGCAGCGCCTACGCGCGGCGGGTCTCGAAGGTCGATCGGCCGCGGGTCGGCCTCCTCAACATGGGCGCCGAGCCCTTTCGCGGCGGCGACGTGCTGATCGAGGCCCACGAGCGTTTGGCGGCGACGCCTGCCGTGAACTTCGTCGGCAACGTCGAAGGCAACGACGTGGCCAAGGGCCGTGCCGACGTGATCGTGTGCGAGGGCTTGCTCGGCAGCGTCGTGCTCAAGTTCATCGAGGGCATCGCCGACGTGGTGAACGACGTCGCCAGCAACGCGGTCAAACAGCGGTTCCTGTGGCGGCTGGGGATGCGGCTCCTGTCGCGCGGCCTCCGCCAGGTGTCGCACCTCGCGGACCACGCGCAGTATGGCGGTGCCCCGCTCCTCGGCTACGAGCAGCTGCTGATGAAGGCGCACGAGCGCTCGCAGGCACACGCGATCGCCAACACCGTCAAGGTCGCGGCCCGCGCGGTGCGCGACGGCGTCGTCCCCGAGATCGCCGCGGGGATCCAGGCGCTGCGATGAGCCCGCCCGCGGGAAAGCCGGCGCGGAACTCCCCCGGATGGGTCGAGGTGCTGCGCGCCCGACGTCCGCGCCGGCGGGCTGCCGTCGCCCTGCCGCCGGTCGTGTATCGCTGGGACCTCGACAAGACCTACCTCAAGTCCGACTTCGAGAGCCTCCGCAAGATGATGCGCGTGCCCTTCGAGCGCGCCGAGGACAAGATCGACGAGCCCGGCGTGGTCGCGCTGATGCGGGCGCTCCGTGCCAGCGCGCGCGCGGAGGGGCGGCGCGTGTTCGTCTACTTCGTCTCGGCGAGCCCGCCCCAGATCGGGCGCGCCATCCGCGAGAAGCTCGACCTCGACGGCGTCGAGGTCGACGGCATCGTCTTCAAGGATCAGTTGCAGCACCTGGTGCGCGGGCGCTTCCGCTTCCTGCGCGAGCAGATCGGCTTCAAGCTCGCCGAGCTCTTGAAGGCCCGTCTCGCCGCGCCGGCGGGGGCGGTCGAGTACCTCTTCGGCGACGACTGGGAGTCCGATTCGCTCTGCTACTCGCTCTACGCCGACGTCGTGAGCGGCCGCCTCGATCACCAGGCGCTCGGCGACATCCTGGTGCGACTGCGCATCGATCCCAATCGATTGGTCGAGATTCGGGCCCTGGCGCGCCGCATTCCGCCGGAGGACGCCGTCCGCCGCATCTTCATCAACCTCGAGCGCCGCACGCCGCCCGGCCGCTTTCGCGGCTTCGGGGCACGCCTGGTGCCCACCTTCAACTATTTCCAGACCGCGCTCGTGTTGCACGAGGACGGCATGGTGCCGCTGGCGGCCGTGGTGGGGGTCGGGCACTCGCTGATCGAGCGCGCCGAGTACACGCGCGGGAAGCTCCGCAACTCGCTCGACGATCTGCTGCGGCGGGGCCATCTCCGTCAGGACGATCCGGCGATGCGGCGCGATCTCGAGGAGGCCGGCGTGCTGCCGTCGACGGCCGCGCACGGAAGCTGGTCGCAACGGCTGTGGCGCCGCTTGCGGCGCCGGCGCGCGCGGCCGAGCCGACAGACGGTGCCGCGGCCGGCGGCCGTGGTGGACTATCCACGCCTGGTCGACGCCTGGCTCGCGAGCGGCGGACGCCCCGGGGACACCGGCCAGTGACGCGCGCGGTCGTCGTGCTCTCGACTGCCGGCTCCACGGACGAGGCCGAGCGCATCGCCACGGCGCTGGTCGGCGAGCGCCTCGCCGCCTGCGTCAACCTGGTCGCGCCGCTCACCTCGATCTATCGTTGGCAGGGAGCGATCGAGCGCGCCAGCGAGGTCTTGCTGGTGATCAAGACCCGACGTGCGCTCGCGACCCGCCTCACGGCGCGTCTCCAGGAGCTTCACAGCTACGACGTGCCGGAGGCCATCGTGCTCCCGATCGCGGCCGGCGCGCCCGCCTACCTGGCGTGGCTCCTCGCCGAGACCGCGCCGCTCACGAACACTGGGGGTCGCGCCCGTCGCACCTCGCCGCCACGCCGCCGGTCGTGGGGCACGGGGAGACGCCGGCCGGCTTGACGACCGCCGTCAGCGATGCGCGTCCTCCGCCGTTGCGCCGTGGGACGTGGCCCGCGCAATGTCGATCGGCACCCAGGGCACGTTCGGCTCGAACGCGCTCCGCCGCCAGATTCGATCGGCGAGATCGGGTAGCTCGGCTTCGAGCGCACCCTCGATGGCGAGGACCTTGTCGCCCTGCTGCTCGAGATAGTAGGCGTCCGCGCCGCTCTGACTGATCGTGGTCGGGCTCGTGCGTGGCGTGCCCGCATGGCGGCCGGCGAGGATCGTGGCATAGCTCGCGAAAAACTCGCTCGCGTCACGCTCGCTGTCCCACGCGGTCAGCCACACCAGCGCGATCTCGTCGCCGCGGGTGAGCGCCATCAGGCGATCGCCGTCCCAGCCCGCGGCGACCTCGGCGGCGCGCGGTCGCTCGACGAAACGCTCGCAGAGGAGCCGGATCGTCAGCTCACCGAGCGTCGCCTCCTCGGCCAGGCCCCACTCGCCGCGCAGATACGGAGCCATCGCGCCGATCTGGACGCGCACGGGGTTCTCCTGGCGGACGAAGTACTTCTCGGGGTGCAGGATCTGCTCGGTCGAGCGCGGGGGTCGCGCCAGGATCGAGTTCACGCCCTCCCAGCCGGCGTTGCGATAGGCCCACGACACGAAGTTCACGCCGGCGACGTACTGGAACACGACGGTGTCGCGAATGAGCGCGGGGATCGCGGGATAGGCGCGCTCCATCTGGCTCGGCACCTCCTCGAGCTTGCGCGCCAGGCTGACCGCGGTGCCGGGACGGAGCTTGCCGAGCACGGCCGCGTATCCCGCGAGCGTCGCGTCGCCCTCGTAGACGGCGCGCAGCGCCAGCTGCGCATCGTCGTCGCCGACGTCTGCGCGTCCCGTGCTGAGCCCGAAGTGCTGATCCTGGAGCGCATGCGTCAGCTCGTGTGCCAGCACCATCTCGCCGGCGAGGTCGCGCCGGATCACGCCCTCGACGACGCGGGTGAAGAAACCCGTCATGAGCACGTCCGACACCAGGACCATGCGGCGATCGACGGGATCGTAGAAGCCGGCGAGCTGCGAGCTGTAGAGATCGAGGAACGCCTGTTCGAGATCGACGCCGGCGGGCAGCAGGCCCAGCGCCGTGTAGACCCGACCGAGGTTCGCGAGATCTCCCGGTGCGAATTGGTGACGGAGCTCGCGTTCCAGCATGGCGCGCGCCTCGGCCGCATTCACCGCGATCAGCGGCACCGGAGTCCGGAAGCCGAGCCCGCGGATGGCGACCAGCGTGGACTTGATCTTCTCGGCGGCGCCCTCCTGGACGGTGCCGTTCCGAACCAGGCGGTAGCCGCTGCAGCCGGCGAGCGCGACGAGCACGAGCAGCATCGCCGTCGCCCGTCGCGACGCCACGCTCATCGCCGCGGCTCTTCGGTGACGACCGCGGGGAGACCGAGCTTCGAGAGCTCGATGGCGCGGCTCTCGGCACGCACCCGCTCCGCGTACGGCCCGACGCGCACGCGATACATGCGTTCGGGCCGCGTCTGCACGCGGCTTATATAGACGTCGTCATATGCAGGGGCAAGGCGAGCCCGAAGCTCGCGCGCCTTCTCCTCCTCGCTGAAGGCGCCGACCTGCACCGCGTAGATGACGTGCGACGCGCCGTTCGCTGGCCGCGCCACGACCTCGACCCGAACGGGCGCGGTGCCGGGCCCGATCATGCCGAGCGACTGTGCGGCACCGTAGGAGAGGTCGATGATGCGCCCCTTCGCGAACGGGCCGCGATCGTTGACGAGCACCTCGATGCTTCTTCCGTTGCCGAGGTTGGTGACGCGCACGCGCGTTCCGAGCGGCAATGTCTGGTGCGCGGCGCTGAGACCGTGCTGGTCGTAGACCTGGCCGCTGCTGGTCTCGCGACCGTGGAACCCCGGTCCGTACCACGAGGCCGTGCCGGTCTGCGGGTGGCCGGGTGTGGGTGCGATCGCGGCGCGACTGCAGGCGGCGAGCTGCACGAAGCCGAGCCCGAGCACGAGTGCCCGTATCGGAACACGCCGCCGCCACTCCCCTCCCCAACCCATGCGCGGCGGCACTCTAGCGTGCCTCGATCGGCAGGTCCACGTTCGACCGCGGATTTACTTGTTCGCGGCCGGTATGGTACGGACGAATTACCCGTCCGAACACCGACGCCGCCGCGATTCGCGTGCCCGTCGACCCGCCCGACGGGAGGTGACGACGTCATGCCCGATCGCGCGTGACGGGGAAAGGGAAGCCATGTCCGGCCATTCGAAGTGGAGCACGATCAAGCACAAGAAGGCGCTCAAGGACTCCAAGCGGGGGAAGATCTTCACCAAGCTGATCAAGGAAATCACGGTGGCGGCGCGCATGGGTGGCGGCGACATCAACGCCAACCCCCGCCTCCGCACCGCGGTCACGACCGCACGGGCCCAGAGCATGCCGGGCGACAACATCGAGCGCGCGATCAAGAAGGGAACCGGCGAGCTCGAGGGCGTCACCTACGAGGAAGTGCAGTACGAGGGCTACGGTCCGGCCGGGGTCGCCATCATGCTGGCGATCCTCACCGACAACCGCAACCGCACCGTCGCCGAGATCCGCAACCTCTTCGGCAAGAACGGCGGCAACCTCGGTGAGACCGGCTGCGTCGGCTGGATGTTCTCCAAGAAGGGCATCATCACGATCGACAAGGCCGCGATCGCCGAGGACAAGCTCATCGAGGTCGCACTCGAAGGCGGCGCCGACGACGTCACCGACGCGGGCGAGATCTTCGAGGTGACCACGGCGCCCGACGTGCTCGAGGACGTCAAGGCGGCGCTCGAGGGCGCCAGCCTCGCGATCGCGTCGGCCGAGGTCACGATGGTGCCGCAGAACACGCTCACGGTGCGCGGGCGCGACGCGGAGCAGACCATCAAGCTGCTCGAGGCGCTCGAGGATCACGACGACGTGCAAAAGGTGTCGGCGAACGCCGACATCCCGCAGGACGAGCTCGAGCGACTGAGCGCGTGACGGTGCGGCCGCGGGCGGCCGCACGAGGTGGGGACGTGAGGTGATGAGGGGAGGCGAGAGGCCAGCCGGGCTCGTCAGGGTCCTTGGCATCGATCCGGGCACGGCCGTGACGGGGTGGGGCGTCGTCGAGCGTGCGGAGCGCGACGTGGTCCACGTGGCGCACGGCGCCGTGACGACGCATGCTCGCATGACCCTCGCCGCCAAGCTCGCGAAGATTCACGGCGCGCTCGTCGAGCTCTGCGCCCTCTGGCGGCCCGACGTGGTGGCGCTCGAGCAGAGCTTCGTCGGCCGGAACGTGCAGAGCGCCTTTCGCCTCGGCGAGGTCCGTGGCGTCGCCATGCTGGCGGCGGCCTCGGTGGGGATCGCAATCACGGAATACAGCCCTGCGACCGTCAAGCTCGCCGTCACCGGTAGCGGGCGGGCCGAGAAGGAGCAGGTCCAGCGCGCGATCGCCCGCGAGCTCGGCGTGCGGGAGCCGCTCGCGCCCGACGCCGCCGACGCGCTCGCGATCGCGCTCTGTCACCTCCAGTCGTCGCGCCTGGCGGCGCTCGTGCTCCAGGGCGACCGCCCGCGGCGGCGGACGCTCGCGGGTATCGCTGCGGGGCCACGATGATCGCGCGGCTCCGCGGGCGTCTCCTCGAGAAGGCGCCGGAGCAGATCGTCGTCGACGCCGGCGGCGTCGGCTATCAGCTCTTCGTCTCGTTGAACTCCTTCTATCGGCTGCCGAACCCGGGCATCGAGGTGGAGCTCCACGTCCATACGCACGTACGCGAGGATGCACTGCAGCTCTTCGGCTTCCTCGACGCCGCCGAGCGCACCCTCTTTCTCTTGCTGCTCCAGGTCGCGACCATCGGTCCGCGGGTGGCGCTCGGGATCCTCTCCGGCATGGAGCCTCCCGATCTCGAGTCCGCGATCGCCGACGGCGACACGCGCCGGCTGGTGGCGATTCCCGGCATCGGCAAGAAGAAGGCCGATCTCATGGTGCTGCAGCTGCGTGACAAGGTACGCGTCCTGCAGCAGAGCCGGGCGGCCTCGACGACCGCCCGCCGCGGCGGCGACGCCGCCGAGGCGGTGTCCGCGCTCGTCAACCTGGGGTACAAGCAGCAGGAAGCGGAGCGCGGGGTCGCCCGGGCCGAGGAGGCGGGGGCGAGAGCACTCCCCGACCTCATCCGGGAAGCCCTGCGGAGGTTGGCTTCATGAGCAAGGACGTCGAATCCATGGAGCGGGTGGTCGATCCTCTCTCGGGCGACGAAGAGGTCTCCTTCGACGTCTCCCTCCGGCCGACCGGCCTCGCGGAGTACGTGGGTCAGACGGCGGTCAAGGACAACCTCGGGGTCGCGATCGCGGCGGCGCGCGGGCGCGGCGACGTCCTCGACCACGTGCTGCTCGCCGGCCCGCCGGGGCTCGGCAAGACCTCGCTCGCGTACATCATCGCCAAGGAGATGGGGGTCGCGATCCGCTGTACCTCGGGCCCGGTGCTCGAGCGCCCGGGCGACCTCGCCGCCATCCTCACCAACCTCGAGCGCGGCGACGTGCTCTTCATCGACGAGATCCACCGCTTGAACCGCGTGGTCGAGGAGGTGCTCTACCCGGCGATGGAGGACTTCCAGCTCGACATCATCGTGGGCCAAGGGCCGTCGGCGCGCACGCTCAAGCTCGAGCTCAAGCCCTTCACGCTGGTCGGCGCGACGACGCGGACCGGTCTCCTCACCTCGCCGCTCCGCGACCGCTTCGGCGCGCACTTCCGGCTCGACTTCTACGACGAGCACGAGCTCGGTCGCATCCTCGGGCGCTCCGCGGCCATCCTCAGGGTGCCCCTCGACGCCGAGGGCGCCGGCGAGATCGCCCGCCGCTCGCGCGGCACGCCCCGCATCGCCAACCGTCTGCTCCGGCGGGTGCGCGACTTCGCCGAGGTGCGGGCCGGCGGCCACATCACCCGGCCGGTCGCCGCCGATGCGCTCGCCCTCCTCGAGGTGGACGCCAAGGGCTTCGACAAGATGGACCGCGCCATCCTGCTCGCGATCATCGACAAGTTCAGCGGCGGACCGGTCGGCCTCGACACCCTCGCGGCGGCCGTCGGCGAGGAGCGCGACACCATCGAGGACGTCTACGAGCCCTACCTCATCAAGGAGGGCTTCCTGGCGCGGACCCCCAAGGGGCGGGTCGCGACCGAGCGTGCTTTCGGGCACTTCGGCCGCCAGGACCTGTCCCGTTCGAGCCAGCCGCGGCTCTTGTGAGGGGGCCACATTGGCGAACAAGAGACGAAAATGACGCGGCGTGTCTGGCTGGACAACGACGAGGGGCGGCTCTAGAATCCGCCGGTTTCCCGGTCCGATATGGGAGGGTTGGGACGATCACTCATTTTGGCGGGGCTCGTGCTCGTGGCCGTGGGGCTCGTGGTCTCGTTCTCGAGTCGCATCCCCTGGCTCGGCAAGCTCCCCGGCGACTTCACCTTTCGATCTGGCGGCCTCACCATCTACGTCCCGCTCGCGACCTGTGTGCTCTTGAGCCTTGCGCTTTCGCTCGTCTCCTATCTGTTCCGGCGCTGAGCGCCACCCCGTCCATTTACCCATGACCAACTCGCCGAAAGCGCGCGCCGACCAGCCCGACCCCGCGGTCCCCGCCGACCGGCAACGCCGGCGCGAGGGGCTCATCATCCTGTCCGCCGCCCTCGCGGTCCTCCTGTTCGCGTTCTTCGAGACCCGCCTGCCCCAGTTCTCGAACGGCAACTCGCTCAGCAACAACGTCATCTTCTTCCTGCTGATCAACCTCAACATCATCCTGCTCGTGCTGCTGGTCTTCCTGGTGGCACGGAATCTCATGAAGCTCGTCTTCGAGCGCCGTCGCCGCATGCTGGGGTCGCATCTCCGCACGCGGCTGGTGCTGGCGTTCGTCGCGGTGTCGATCTTTCCGGCCGTGCTCATCTTCCTGGTCGCGCTCGGCTTCATGACCAGCTCGATCGAGAACTGGTTCAACGTCCAGGTGGAGAACTCGCTCTCGGGCTCGCTCGCGGTGGCGCAGGCCTACTACAAGCACGCCTCCGACGACGCGCTCGTCCATGCGCGCCAGCTCGCCGAGCGCGTTCGCGACGACCAGCTGCTCGAGGGCGACGCCAAGACCGGTCTCCAGGCGCTCGTCGCCGACAAGCAGCGCGAATACAACGTCGCCGCGGTGCAGGTCTTCGCGGTGGATCGCACGGCGGCCGCGCTGGCGCGCGCCGACGACCTCCCGGACGAGGCGGTCCTCGGCTCGTCGTCGTCCCTCGTCACCGCCGCTCTCGCCGGGCGGGCCGAGACCCGGATCCAATCGCTGGGGCGCGGCGACGTCATACGCGGCGCCGTGCCGGTGCGTGGCCCGCAGGGGATTCTCGGCGCGGTGGTGGTGGCCTACCACGTCCCGGAGATCGTCGCCTCGCGCAGCGCCGACATGGCGCGCTCGTTTCAGGAGTATCGCCAGCTGAAGATCATGAAGCAGCCGATCACCAGCAACTACGTCGTGACGCTGGTGCTCGTGACCCTGCTGGTCGTGTTCTGCGCCATCTGGATGGGCTTCTACCTCGCCAAGGGCATCACGGTGCCGATCCAGAAGCTGGCGGAAGGCACACGCGAGGTCGCGCAGGGCAACTGGCAGTACCGCATCGGACTCGGCGACGCGACCCAGATCGCACCCGACGACGAGTTCGGGACGCTGGTCGCGTCCTTCAACCAGATGACCGCCGACCTCGAGACCAGCAATCTCGAGCTCGAGCAGCGCCGCCGCACCATGGAGACGATCCTGGCGGAGCTGACGGCGGGAGTGGTGGCGGTCGATCCCGACGGCCGCGTCACGACCCTCAACCAGGCGGCCGAGCGGCTGCTCGGCATGGACCGGAGCGCGGTGATCGGCCGCGACTACATCGCGGTCTTCGCCCGACCCGACCTGGCACCGGCCCGCGAGGTGATCGGCGAGCTCAGGGCGGGGGTGTCACTCGCCGGGGCGGGCGGCCGCGTCGAGCGCCAGATGAAGCTCCTCGCCGGCGGGCGCATGGTCACGCTCGTGCTGACCGCCACCATGCTGCGTGACGACGCCGGCCAGCCGCTCGGGGCCTTGCTCTTCTGCGACGACGTCACGGAGATCGTCAAAGTGCAGCGCATGGAGGCCTGGCGGGAGGTCGCGCGCCGGATCGCCCACGAGATCAAGAATCCGCTGACGCCGATCCAGCTCTCCGCGCAGCGCCTCCACAAGCGCTACGCCGAGCAGCTCAAGGAGGACGGCTCGCTCTTCGAGGAGTGCACCCGCACCATCGTGCGCCAGGTCGAGGAGCTGAAGTCGCTGGTCAACGAGTTCGCGACCTTCGCGCGGCTGCCGGCGGGCGAGCACACGCCCGAGGACCTGAACGAGCTGGTCGACGAGGCGATGGTGTTGTTCCGCGAGGGGCATCGCCAGATCGATTTCAGCTTCGATCCCGATCCGAGCTTGCCGCGGCTGCCGCTCGACCGTGAAGGCATCAAGCGCGCGATCATCAACATGCTCGACAACGCCGTCGCGGCCTGCGACGCCACCCGCGACGACGCCTCGCGCATCGAGGTCCGTACGCGCTACCACCGGGCGCACGGCATCGTCGCGCTCGAGGTCGCCGACACCGGCGTCGGGATCAAGCCCGAGGAGCGGTCGCGCCTCTTCGAGCCGTACTTCTCGACCAAGCAGGGCGGGACCGGGCTCGGTCTCGCGATCGTGTCGACGATCGTCGCCGATCATCAAGGGTTCGTGCGGGTCAAGGACAACGAGCCGCACGGCAGTCGCTTCGTGGTGGAGTTGCCGGTGAAAGGACCAGTGGAGCAGATCGTCCTGCACTAGGGCGGGAGGGAAACCTATTTATGGATACGACCATTCTGATCGTCGACGACGAGGCGGGGATCCGGAGCAGCGTGCGCGGGGTGCTCGCCGACGAGGGCTACCGGGTGCTCGAGGCCGAGGACGGACTCGACGCCCTCCAGCTGATGGCGAGCGAGCGGCCGCGGCTGGTCATTCTCGACATCTGGATGCCCGGGATGGACGGCATCGAGCTGCTGCGGAACATCCGCGACACGCATCCCGGCACGCCCGTCATCGTGATCTCGGGTCACGGCAACATCGAGACCGCCGTCACCGCCACCAAGCTCGGCGCCTTCGACTTCATCGAGAAGCCGTTCTCGCTCGACGGCCTGCTTCACGTGGTCGATCGCGCGCTCGAGTCGCGGCCGATCGCCGGCGGAGTCGACGCCGACGCCGTGGCCGCCGACGAGGTGGGGGCCGCGGCGCTCGAGCGTCGCCTGCTGGCGCGGCGCTGGCCGTGGGTGCAGCGCACCATCCAGCGCAGCGTCGTCGTCAACGGCCAGGGGCTGCACTCGGGCGTCCGCACGGGGCTCATCCTGCAGCCGCTGCCGCCCGGGAGCGGCATCGTCTTCGGCAGCATCTCGGCGGCGGCGACCATTCCCGCCCGCATCGAGTACGTCGACTCGACCGGCTACGCGACCACGCTCTACCACAACGGCATCGTCGCCAAGACCGTCGAGCATCTGCTGGCGGCGCTGCACGGCTACCGCATCACCAACCTGCTGGTGAAGATGCAGGCCGAGATCCCGATCCTCGACGGCTCCGCAGCCGAGTTCTGCTCGCTGCTCGAGACGGCCGGGATCGAGGACCAGGGGGGACTGGTCGACGAGATCGTCATCGACCGCCGCTACGAGATCGGCGAGCGCGACGGCGGCGGCGAGTATCTCTGCATCGAGCCCGCCGACGTCTTCGGCGTCCACTACACGCTCGACTACCCGGCGCCGGTCGGTCGCCAAGAGTACGTCTTCCAGTTCACCGACACCGAGTCCTTCAAGACCGAGATCGCGCCGGCGCGCACGTTCGGCTTCCTCCGCGAGATCGAGACCCTCGAGAAGATGGGTCTCGCCAGCGGCGGGCGCCTCGACAACTGCATCCTGATCGGCGAGAACGGCGTCGTGAACACGCCGCTGCGTTTCCCCGACGAGTTCGCCCGCCACAAGATCCTCGACATCTTCGGCGACTTCTACCTGCTCGGCCGGCCGCTCCGGGGCTTCGTCACCGCCCGCATGACGGGCCACAGCGACAACGTCGCGCTCTTGAAGCTGCTCCGCGAGCGTTTCGAGCTGCAGTAGAAGTCAGTCGGCCGCGAGGACGCGGTCGACGATCGTCGCGAGCGCGGCGAGGCGGCGGCCGGCGCGGCCGTCGCTCCAGGCCGGACGTCCGACGCCGTCCGCCGCCAGCGTCCGCGCGGCCTGCTCGGGGCCTGCCGGGCTCCGCGCGAGCGCCCGCGCGGCGACGTCGCGGAGGTTGATCTCAGCCCGGGCGTCGAAGCCCTCGGCGCAAAGGAGGTCGAGTGTGAACCGGCCCCAGGTGCAGAGGAGATCGGCGGGCCGCAGGAAGTCGGCGAAGCGGGCGAGTGCCGTCGCGACGGTCTCTCCGTCCTCGAAGCGGGACGGCGGCAGCTCCAGGTGCACGGGCACCGACGGCGCGAGCGGCCGGCGCGGCGCCAGCATCGCGGCGTAGCGCTCGCCGGTCGCGAGCCGCTCGGCGACCAGCTGCAACAGCTCGGGATCGCCCGGCCGGCGTGCCTCGAAGGCGTGGGCGTTCGCCTCGCCGTGCACGACCACCAGGCGGCCGTGCTCCTTCGCGAGCCTGGCGCGGAGGCGCTCGCGATCGCTCGGCCGCGCGCGCGGGGCGTGAAAATACGGGTTCGGTCGGCGCGTCTTGAAGTCGAGCTGCTGCACGACCATCTGCTCGAAGGCGCCGAGGAGCGGCGTGAAGCGCGCCGGGTCGTCCTCGAGCCGTCCCAGCACCTGCACGACCGCCTCGATGGTCGCGAGGCAATGGGCGGCCGGTTCGCGCCGGATGCGGTAGGCGCCCGGCGCCGCGGGCGTGAACGCCACGCGCGGCAGACGCTGCAGCACGCGGCTCCGGGCGAGCATCTTGCGGGCCTGGATCCACGTGCCGTCGAGCACGACGAGCGTCTCGGGCGCGCCATCCGGCAGCGCCCAGGGCTCGATCGCACCGGGGCCGGGGAAGAGCAGGGCGGTGCGCGCCGCGCGCGCCAGGCTCTGCACGCGAGGATGATGGTCGAGGTCGGCGCCGACGTGCAGCTCGGAGTTGGCGAGGCCGAGGTGCGTCATGCGCGCCGTGCCGATCGGCATGCGGTGCTCGCGCGGGTGCTGCAGGAAGACGACGCGGGTGCGGCTCTGGATCGGGCTGAGGTGCGCGCAATAGCAGTGCGACGCCGGACGGCGGCAGCGCTGGCAGGTCGGGCGGTAGGCGAGCACCGGCGCTCCATATCGCCTTGCCCCCAGGCGTGCCACCGCGATACCTAGCGGCGATGGGGGAGTTCGAGGTGACGGACGAGGAGATCCTGGCGATCGGCCCGGTCCTGCAGCGTCTGATGTGGGCCGACACGGAGACGCGGCGGAAGGTCCAGGCCTACGGCGTCAACGTCCTGCCCATCAACTTTTACAGCAACACTCCCTCGCTCGAGGACGTCGAAAGCTCCTACGAATACGCGAGCGACGAGCCGCCGTATCCGCACCCGCGACTCTTCGAGGCGGAGAGCTTTCGCGCCACGCTCGAGCGCCTGGTGGAGTTCGCGGCGGAGTTCGATCCCCCGCACGAGGGGGACGCGGAGCGCTGTCGACGCTTCTTCTGGGGCAACGACCAGTTCAGCCACAGCGACGCGATGGCCTACTACTGCTTCTGTCGCCTGACGCGGCCGTCCACGATCGTGGAGATCGGCAGCGGTTTTTCGACGTTGATCGCGCTGGAAG
Organism: uncultured delta proteobacterium; assembly: GCA_963761995.1. Taxonomy (GTDB): domain Bacteria; phylum Desulfobacterota; class Binatia; order UTPRO1; family UTPRO1; genus UTPRO1. The sequence goes on from CAVXIU010000006.1 coordinate 628,034, forward strand.
CGGTCGCGAGGAACGGGGCCGGCGCCGTCCACTGCATCGAGCCCTTTCCGCGACCGTTCCTGAAGGACGACGGCCGCGTGGTGCTCCATTCCATGAGGGCCCAGGACGTCCGAGCGGAGCTCCTGAACGACCTGCTCGCGGACGGCGACGTGCTGTTCATCGACTCCACGCACACCGTCAAGACGGGCAGCGATTGCCTGCACATCTACCTTCGTCTCTTGCCGGCGCTGCGGCGGCGGGTTCTCGTCCACGTCCACGACGTCTATCTGCCGTTCGGCATGCCCAGGGAGTGGTTGCTGCAGAAGCAGATCTTCTGGACGGAGCAGTACCTCCTGCTCGCCCTCCTGATCGACAACCCCAAGGCGTCGGTGCTGTACGGCAGCACCTACAACGCGAGGTGCAATGCGTCCGTGATGAGCCGTCTCATGGGTGGCAAGTCTCCCGTCGGCGGGGGCAGCCTGTGGTTCGAGTACGACGGCACGCGCGGCGCGGAGTGAGCGCATGGATCCGACCTTCGTGATCGTGACGTTGTGGGTGGCGTTCGCCGCGACCCACATCGGGCTCTCGAGCCTGCCGGTGCGGCGGAGTCTCGTCGCTCGTCTGGGTGAGGGGCCGTTCGCCGGCCTCTATTCCGTCGTGGCGCTGGCGCTTTTCGTCCCGCTGGTGTGGACGTACTTCGCGCACAAGCACGCGGGACCGCTCCTCTGGTCGGTGCCGATCGGTCCGCTGCTGCGCTGGGCGATCTACGGCGGAATGGCGCTGGCCTTCCTGCTGGTGGTGGCGGGCGTGGTGCGGCCGAGTCCCGCCGGGATGGTGCCGGGCGATCCGACCCCGCGCGGCGCGCAGCTCCTCACGCGCCATCCCGTGTTCATGGGGCTCGGGATCTTCGGCCTCGTGCACCTCATTCCGAACGGCAACGCGGCCGACGTGGCATTCTTCGCCGGCTTTCCGTTGTTCGCCGTCGTCGGGAGCTGGCATCAGGACCAACGGAAGCTCACGACCGGCACGCCCGGCTACGAACGGTTCCATCGCGAGACCCCCTTTCTTCCCTTCACAGGGCCGACCGTGCGGGGAATTCGCGAGCTTTCTCCGGCTGTTATCGTCGGGGCCCTGGGTGCGACCTGGCTCGTCCGCTACTTTCACCCCGCCTGGTTCGGGGGGTGAGAGGGGGGGACCTAGTCGCGCTCGCGCCGGAGCCGGATGCTCTCGCGGCGGGCCTGCTTGGTGGGTCGGCCGAGGCGCTGCAATTTCCCGGCGGCCTCGGTCCGGCGGCGGGCAATATGCGTTTCGCGGGCTTGCACGCTCGCCGTGGTCTCCTCGAAGAGCGTCGCCGCCGCGGGCGCCGGACCGCGACGCTCGGAGAGACCCCGCACGACGACGACGGTCGTGAGCTCGCCGCGCTGGATCGCGACCGTGTCGCCGACCCGGGTCGACTTCGCCGGCTTCACGCGCGCTCCGTTCAGGTGGACGCGACCGCCGCTCACGGCTTCGGCGGCGAGCCCGCGCGTCTTGAAAAAGCGTGCGGCCCACAACCAACGGTCGAGCCGGAGCTGTACGAGATCGCCGAATTCGTTGGGGATCGGGACGTCAAGTGTCATGGCATCGCAGCGTCGCACGTCGGATGGCCTCGGCGCCGAGCTTCAGCTTGACATGCTCCACGTCCGGGCGTACGAGTTCCTCGTACCTTTTAATCTGACCCCGTGAGGTCAGGAAAGGTCGGTCCGGTGACCCTCTCCACGTTCGGTTTTCACTCGTTCGAAAGCCCCCTCGGCTCCGGTCGAGGGGGCTTTTTCGCGCCCTTCGCCCCGATCGCGACGGAGCAATAGTGTCCGAGGCGGGGTCGATTCTCCTCGATGGCGGCGCCATCGGCCGCTCGCTGGCGCGGCTCGCGCACCAGATCGCCGAGCGCGATCGGGCGGTCGAGACGCTGGTGATGGTAGGCATCCGATCGCGCGGCGTCCAGCTCGCGCACCGCTTGGCAGAGCGGCTCGAAGAGCTCGTCCATCGGGTGGTGCCCGTCGGCTCGATCGACATCACGCCCTACCGCGACGACGTGGAGCAGCCGCGCGAGCGCATCGAGGTGACCGCCACCGACGTCACGTTCCCGATCGACGACGCCGTGGTGGTGCTCGTCGACGACGTGCTGTCGACCGGCCGCACCATCCGCGTCGCCCTCGACGTGCTCGCCGGGCTCGGCCGTCCGCGGGCGATCCAGGTGGCGGTGCTGATCGACCGCGGCAACCGCGAGGTGCCGATCCGGGCGGATTTCGTCGGCCAAAACGTGCCGGGAGACGAGCCGCGGCGGGTGCACGTCCGCGTCCGCGAGCTCGACGGCATCGACGAGGTGGCGCTCCGATGAGGCGCACCGACGCGAGGACGTCGCGATGATCCGACACGTGCTGGCGATCGCGGATCTCGCCGACCAGGAGATCGAGGACATCTTCCGGCGAGCCGAGGCTCTGGAGGCGACCCTTGCGCGCCGCGAGGCCGCGCGGAGCGCCGTCGGCTCCATCATGGCGACGCTCTTCTACGAGCCGAGCACGCGCACCCGCCTCTCGTTCGAGGCGGCGATGTGGCGGCTCGGCGGCGCCGTCATCAGCGCGCCCGACATGAAGAGCTCGTCGGCGGCCAAGGGCGAGACCCTCGCCGACACCGCCAAGGTGGTGTCGAGCTACGCCGACGTGCTGGTCCTGCGGCATTTCTGGGACGGCGCGGCGCGGGTCGCGGCGGAGCACGCCGACGTGCCGCTGATCAATGCCGGCGACGGCAGCCACGAGCACCCGACGCAGACGCTCTGCGACCTCTACACGTTGAAGCGCGCGAAAGGGACGTTGAAGGGCATCACCGTCGCGATCGGCGGCGATCTGAAGCGCGGACGCACGGCGCACTCCCTGGTGCGCGCCCTCGCCCGCTTCAAGGCGAACATCGTCATCATTCCCGCCCGGGGGATGGAGTTTCCCGACTGGTTGCTGCAAAAGGTGGCGGAGGAATACGGCTACCGGCCGACGGTCGCGCGTCCGAGCGACTTGAAGACGCTGGCGCGCGACGTCAACGCGCTCTACCTCGCTCCGGCCCGGCCCCACCAACTGACCTTGTTCACCGACGCCGACTTCGACCTTCGAGAGCGCCTCGCCGAGGCCGAGCCGATCACCCTCGACGCGCTCTACATGACGCGTCCCCAGCGCGAGCGCCCCGATGGCAGCACCGACGACGGCGTCGAGTACCTGCGCGTCGATCCCACCACCTTCCAGGATCCGGCGATGCGTCACACCGTGCTGATGCACCCCCTTCCCCGCACCGGCGAGATCTCGTCGGCGCTCGATCAGGACCCGCGGGCGCTCTACTTCCGCCAGGCGGCGTCGGGGGTGCCGGTGCGCATGGCGTTGATCGAGCTCCTGCTCGCCGATCGCTCGAGCCGCGCCGTCAGCGCGCTGCCGCGCGCGGAGCGCCGCGCGATGCGCATCGGTCCGCGCTGCGCCAACCCCAATTGCATTACGCGCCGCGAAGCGGTGCAGTCGGAGCGGCGGTTCCGCTTCCATCGCGAGGCGGCGGGACGCGCCCATCTGGTGTGCGTCTACTGCGACCACGAGACGCGCATCCAGGTGATCGGCAACCGCAAGTCCAAGCACTTCCACGTCTACGAAGAGCCGATGTACGGCTACCTCGACGCCTGGCTGCGCGACGACGCGCTGGTGATCTTCGACTCGGTGAAGCAGGCGGAGGAGGCGTCCTACAAGTCGTACAAGCTCGGCCCGCAGAAATCGATCATGACCGCCGAGGAGATCGAGCGGGCGATCGCCGAGCTGACCGACGCCATCCTGCGCGACACCCCGGAGCTGAACCAGCTCGCGCTGGTCGGCATCCGCATCGCGGGCGCCTTCATCGCGCACCGCATCGCCGAGCGCATCCGGGTGACGCGCGGGGCCGCCGTCGACCTCGGCGTCCTCGACGTGCAGGGCGGCGGCGACTCGATCCCACGCTGGCCCGGAACGGTGGGCGACGGCGGCACGATTGCCGTCGCCGATCGTCACGTGGTGGTGGTGGACGACGTCATCAACACGGGATGGACGGCCAAGGACGCCCTCGCCGCGGTCTGGCGCTCCGGGCGTCCGCTCTCCGCCCGCCTCGCGGTCCTGATCGACCGCGGTCACCGCCAGCTCCCGATCAAGCCGACCTACGTCGGCAAGCATCTTCCCACCGCCCCGCACGAGCGCGTGCGCGTCCGGCTGCACGAGCTCGACCGCGAGCATCGCGATCGCGTCGTCATCTATTCCTACGTCGACCCGAAAGCCGCGGCGTGATCGATCTCGTGATTCAAGGCGGTCGCGTGCTGGATCCGGCGCGCGCGTTCGATGGTGTCGCCGACGTCGTGATCGACGACGGACGCATCGTGGACGTGGTGCCGGATGGTCAGGCGCCGGCCGCGCGTGCGACCGTCGACGCGCGGGGCCTGTGGGTGACGCCGGGCCTGATCGACATGCACGTCCACCTGCGCGAGCCGGGCGGCGAGCACAAGGAGACCATCGCGACCGGCGTCGCCGCCGCCGTGGCGGGCGGCTTCACCACCGTCGCGTGATGGCGAACACCACTCCCGTCAACGACACGCCGCGAGCTCACGCGCTGGATACTCGAGCGGGCGGCGGCCGCCGATCTGGCGCGCGTGCTGCCGATCGCGGCGGTCACCCAAGGGCTCGCGGGCGAGCGGCTGACGGACTTCGGCGGCGCTCCGCGCCGCCGGCGCGGTCGCCTTCTCGGACGACGGGATGCCGATCATGGACGCGGAGCTGATGCGCCGGGCCCTCGAGTGGCCGGTCGGGAGGTCGACGCGACCGTGATCGTGCACGCCGAGGATCGCGGGCAGATCTGTGGGGGCGTGATGCATGCCGGTCGCGTCGCGGCGCGCCTCGGGCTCCCCGGCATGCCGGCGGCGGCCGAGACCGACATGGTGACGCGCGACTGCGCGCTCGCCCGGGCGGCCGGCGGGCCGCCTGCACGTCGCGCACGTGAGCGCGGCCGGTACGGTGGCGGCGATTCGCGACGCCCGCGCGTCGGGCGTGCGCGTGACCGCCGAGGTGACGCCGCACCACTTCACGCTCGACCGACGAGGCGGTGGCGGCTACGGGACGCACGCCAAGATGAACTCCGCCGCTCCGCGCGGGCGCCGACGTGGCGGCGCTCCGCGCCGGCGCTCGCCGACGGCACGCTCGACGCGATCGCGACCGGATCACGCCCCGCACCACGCCGACGAGAAGGCGCGTCGAGCATGGCGACGGCGCCGCTTCGGCATCGTCGGGCTCGAGACCATGCTCGGGCTCGTGCTGGCCCTGGTGCATGCCGGCGTGCTGACGGTGCTGGCGGCCATTCGCGCCCTCACCGTCGGTCCGGCGCTGGCACTCGGCCTGCCCGCGGTGCAGCTCGCGAGCGGCGCCGTCGCCGACCTGACGCTGATCGATCCCGACCACGCCTGGACCGTCGATCCGGCCCGCTTCCGCTCGCAGAGCCGGAACACGCCGTTCGCCGGCTGGGCGCTCCGCGGCAAGGCGCTCGCGGTCTGCCTCGGCGGCCGCGTGATCGGCGACGAGCTCGAGGGGAGGCTGTCGCGATGAACGGCGGCACGCGCGCGGTCCGGCCGGCGATGCTCGCGCTCGCCGACGGCACGGTGTTTCGCGGCACGGCGTTCGGCGCCGACGGCGAGGTCGGCGGCGAGGTCGTCTTCAACACCGCGCATGACCGGCTACCAGGAGATCCTCACCGACCCGTCCTACGCAGGAGCAGCTGGTCGCGATGACGTATCCCGAGATCGGCAACGTCGGCGTGAACCGCGAGGACGTCGAGTCGCGCCGCGCCGTTCGTCGAGCGGCTTCATCGTGCAAGCGAGTACTGGGATCGCGCCGAGCAACTGGCGCGCCGAGCAGAGCCTCGGCGACTACATCGCGCGACCACGGCATCGTCGGCATCGACGGCATCGACACCCGCGCGCTGGTGCGCCATCTGCGCGACGCACGGCGCCCAGGAGGGCGTGATCTCGAGCGGTCGATCTCGATGCGGATCGCCTGGTGGCGCGCGCCAAGGCGCGCCCGGGCCTCGTAGGGCGCGACCTCGTCCGCGAGGTGACGTGCGCCGAGCCGTACGACTGGCACGAGCCGCTCTGGCGCCTCGAGGGACCGAGCATCGGCGCGACCGAGCCGCCCGCCGACGGCCCGTTCGTCGTCGCCTACGACTACGGCATCAAGCACAACATCCTCCGCAACCTCGTCGAGCGCGGGCTGCCGGGTGCGCGTCGTGCCGGCCACGACGCCGGCGACCGAGGTGCTCGCGCGCGAAGCCCGACGGCGTCTTCCTCTCCAACGGCCCCGGCGATCCCGACGCCGTCGCCGTACGCGCGCGACAACGTCGCCGCGCTCGTCGGCAAGGTGCCGATCTTCGGCATCTGCCTCGGCCACCAGATCCTCGGCCTCGCGCTCGGCGGCACGCACCTACAAGCTCAAGTTCGGCCACCACGGCGGCAACCAGCCGGTGCTGGACCTCACCACCGGCAAGGTCGAGATCACCTCCCAGAACCACGGCTTCGCGGTCGACGTCGACTCGCTCGCGGGCAAGGCCGACGCTCACGCACCTCAACCTGAACGACCGCACCGTCGAAGGGCTCACGCGTGACCAGGGCAGCCGACGCTTCTCGGTGCAGTACCACCCCGAGGCGTCGCCGGGCCCGCACGACGCGCGCTACCTCTTCCGGCGCTTCGTCGACCTGATCGAGCGCACGAAAGGCTGACGTGCCGAAGCGCACCGACCTTCAGACCATCCTGCTCATCGGCTCCGGGCCGATCGTCATCGGCCAGGCGTGCGAGTTCGACTACTCCGGCATCCAGGCCTGCAAGGCGCTCCGCGAGGAGGGCTATCGGGTCGTGCTGGTGAACTCGAACCCGGCGACGATCATGACCGACCCGGAGTTCGCCGACCGCACCTACATCGAGCCGATGACGGCCGAGGTGCTGGAGCGATCATCGCGCGCCGAGCGGCCGCGACGCGCTCCTGCCGACGATCGGCGGGCAGACCGGCCTGAACCTCGCGCTCGAGCTGGCGCGAGCGCGGCGTGCTCGAGCGCTACGGCGTCGAGCTGATCGGCGCCAAGCGTCGCCGGCGATCAAGAAGGCCGAGGACCGCGACCTCTTCAAGGCCGCGATGGCGCACGATCGGCCTCGACCTGCCGCGCAGCGGCTATCGCCCGCACGCCTCGCCGACGCCGAGGCGGTGCGTCGCGAGATCGGCGCTGCCGCTCATCATCCGGCCGTCGCGCACGCTCGGCGGCACCGGCGGCGGCATCGCGACCACCGCCGAGGAGTTCGAGGCGATCGTCGCATGGCGGCCTCGCCGCGTCGCCGATCCACGAGGTGCTGATCGAGGAGTCGATCGCCGGCTGGAAGGAGTTCGAGCTCGAGGTGATGCGCGACGGCAAGGACAACGTCGTCATCGTCTGCTCGATCGAGAACTTCGACCCGATGGGCGTGCACACCGGCGACTCGATCACGGTCGCGCCGGCGCAGACGCTCACCGACAAGGAGTACCAGCTGATGCGCGACGCCGCGATCGCGCATCATCCGCGAGATCGGCGTCGACACCGGCGGCTCGAACATCCAGTTCGCGCGTCCACCCCGAGACCGGCCGCCTGGTCGTGATCGAGATGAACCCGCGCGTGTCGCGCAGCTCGGCGCTCGCCTCCAAGGCGACCGGCTTCCCGATCGCGAAGATCGCCGCCAAGCTCGCCGTCGGCTACACGCTCGACGAGATCCGGAACGACATCACGCGCGAGACGCCGGCCTGCTTCGAGCCGACCATCGACTACGTCGTCACCAAGATCCCGCGCTTCACGTTCGAGAAGTTCCCGGCAGACGCCGCGACGTGCTCGGCGCCGCAGATGAAGTCGGTCGGCGAGGCGATGGCGATCGGCCGCACCTTCAAGGAGTCGCTGCAGAAGGCGATGCGCTCGCTCGAGATCGGCAGCTACGGCTTCGAGCCGCGCGCCAGGGCGAGCGACGACGAGCTCCGCGCGAGCGGCTCCGCGTGCCGAACGCGCGAGCGGCTCTGGTACATCGGCGAGGCGTTCCGGCGCCGGGCTCACCGTCGAGCGAGGTCGCCGCGCTCACGACGCATCGACCCCTGGTTCCTGCAGACACATCGAGGAGATCATCGCCGACGAGCGACGAGCTCGCCGGCGCGCCGGTCGACGGCTCGACGTCGAGCGCTGCGCGCGCTCAAGCAGGCGGGCTTCTCGGACGCGCGGCTCGCGACGCTGCTCGGGTACGACCGAGGACGCGGTGCGCGCGCGCCGCGACGGCGCCGGCATCGCACGCCGTCTACAAGACGGTCGACACCTGCGCCGCCGAGTTCGAGGCGCACACGCCCTACCTCTACTCGACTTACGACGCGAGGACGACGAGCGAGGTCGACCGACGCGGAAGAAGATCGTCATCCTCGGCGGCGGCCCGAACCGCATCGGGCAGGGCATCGAGTTCGACTACTGCTGCGTGCACGCGGCCTTCGCGCTCACGCGAGGACGGCTTCGAGACCATCATGGTCAACTGCAACCCGGAGACGGTCTCGACCGACTACGACACCTCCGACCAGCTCTACTTCGAGCCGCTGACGCTCGAGGACGTGCTCGCGATCGTCGACCGCGAGAAGCCGCGACGGCGTGATCGTGCAGTTCGGCGGCCAGACGCCGCTCAAGCTCGCGGTGCCGCTCGAGCAAGGCCGGCGTGCCGATCATCGGCACCAGCCCCGACTCGATCGACCGCGCCGAGGACCGCGAGCGCTTCGACGAGGTGCTGACCACGCTCGAGCTCCGCCGGCCGGCGAACGGCATCGCGCGCTCGCAGGCGGAGGCGATCGCGGTCGCCGAACCGCATCGGCTATCCGGTGCTGGTGCGCCCGTCGTACGTGCTCGGCGGCCGCGCCATGGAGATCGTCTACGAGCCGCACGACCTCGAGCGCTACATGCGGAAGCGCGTTCACGGCCTCGCCCGACCAGCCGGTCCTGATCGACCGGTTCCTCGAGGACGCGATCGAGGTCGACGTCGACGCCGTCAGCGACGGCCGCGACGTCGTGATCGGCGGCATCATGGAGCACATCGAGCGCGCCGGCGTGCACTCGGCGACAGCGCCTGCGTCGCTGCCGCCGTACCTCGATCGACGCCGAGGTGCAGGACGAGATCCGCCGCCAGACCATCGCGCTGGCGCGCGAGCTCGGCGTCGTCGGCCTGATGAACGTGCAGTTCGCCGTGCAAGGGCCGGCGCGGTCTACGTCCTCGAGGTGAACCCGCGCGCCTCGCGCACCGTGCCCTTCGTCAGCAAGGCGATCGGCGTGCCGCTCGCCAAGATCGCCGCCCGCGTCATGGCGGGCAAGACGCTCGCCGAGCTCGGCTTCACGCGCGAGATCGTGCCGACGCACGTGAGCGTGAAGGAGGCGGTGTTTCCCGTTCCTCAAGTTCCCCGGCGTCGACACCGTGCTCGGGCCCGAGATGAAGTCGACCGGCGAGGTGATGGGCATCGACGCCGACGTTCGGCGCCGCCTTCGCCAAGGCGCGAGCTCGCCGCCGGCACCGTGCTGCCGCGCAGCGGCACCGCCTTCGTCAGCGTCCGCGAAGAGGACCGGCCCGGCGCGATCGTCGCCGCGCGCCGCCTCCATCAGCTCGGCTTCCGCATCCTCGGGACCGTCGGCACCGCCGCCGACCTCGCGCGCGCCGGCATCCCCACCGAGACCGTCAACAAGGTGCGCGAGGGCAGCCCGCACGTCGTCGACGCCCTCGAGGCCGGCACGATCGCGCTCGTGATCAACACGCCCCGCCCCGACGCCCAGGAGCTCCGCGACTCGTTCTCGATCCGCCGCACCGCGCTCGAGCGCAAGATCCCGTACTTCACGACCATCGCCGGCGCGGTCGCCGCCGCCGAGGCGATCGCGGCGATGGCGGAAGGCCGCCTCGGCGTGAAGGCGCTGCAGGCCTACCACGCCGAGTTGCCGCAGACGCGCTGAACGACCAGCTACTCTTTGCGGTGCGCTGATGGACGCACGTCGAGACTCCTCGGCCATCGAGGGGATCGGTAGTGTCCCGAGCATGGCGACACGACCGACCTGTAACGGCTGCCAGCAACGCCGTGTAAAGGATGCGGGGGGCCGCCGGTGACCGCAGGCGCGGCGATCCGTGTGCAGGTTCCGCCGCCGGCATCGATGTTGCAGCTTCGAGCTGACTCAACCTTGGATCGAAGGGAGAGTCTCATGAGGAGCGACATCATCGGATCGACGGCGGTCGCCATCTGCGTGTGCGGGCTGCTCGCTGCCGCGGCTCCCGCCCGCGCGGAGCCGCGCGACGAGTCGGGGACGGCGGTGACCGGGCAGGGCGCGCTCGGCGATCCACGCGGCGGCAGCACGCCGCGCGCGGTGGCGAGCCCGGCGGTCCGTTCGGACGGGTCGCCCTACAAAGGCGGGGTCGAGGGCATGGGCCGCTACGACGGCGACAAGAAGGGCGGCGGGACCGCGGGGGCGCCGGGGAACGCGGGGAGCGCCGGCGGGAAGTAGCACGCGGCCCGTCGCCGCGATCCTTCTCGACCCTGGGGCGAGCTGCTAGCGTGCGCGCCGGATCGCGGCGCCATGCTCGTCGAGAACCTCATTTTCTTTCCCGACCCTGTGGTGCCCGCGGCGCCGGCGGGGGTCGAGGAGCGCTGGATCACCAGCGAGGACGGCGTGCGGCTGCACGCCTGGTACGCCGCGCCGCGCGCCGCGCCGGCGGCGACGCTGGTCTGGTCGCACGGCAACGGCGGCAACATCGCGGGCCGGCTCGACGTGCTGCTGGCGCTCGCGCGCGCCGGGGTCGCGGTCCTCGCCTATGACTATCGCGGCTACGGGAAGAGTGCGGGGCGGCCGAGCGAGGCGGGCGTCTACCGCGACGCCTGCGCCGCGTACGACGGCGAGCGTGCGCGCGGCGTTCCGGCCGAGCGTCTGATCGCGTTCGGCGAGTCGCTCGGCGGCGCGGTATCGCTGGCGCTCGCGACGCTCCGGCCCTGCGCCGGTGTCGCCGTGGTCTCGACCTTCACGCACCTCGCCGACGTGGCGCGGGTGCACTACGGCCCGCTCGCCGCCATGGCGCGTGGCCGCTTCGACTCGCTCGCCCGCCTGCGCGAGCTGCGCACGCCTCTCTTCGTGGCGCACGGTGATCGCGACGAGGTCGTGCCCTACGAGCTCGGCGAGCGACTCTTCGCGGCCGCGCCCGAGCCGAAGCGCTTCTGGCGCGCCGGCGGGGCGTCCCACAACGACGTCTTCGCCGCGCCGGGGTTGGTGGCCGCGATCGCCGACTTCGCGCGCGCGGCGACCAGCGTCCCATGAGCGCCCCCGTCGCGGCCGTGCCATGGTGGCGGCACGCGGTCTTCTACCAGATCTACCCGCGCTCGTTTCTCGACACCGATGGCGACGGCATCGGCGATCTCGAGGGCATCCGCCGGCGACTCGATCATTGCGTCTGGCTCGGCGTCGACGCGCTCTGGCTGTCGCCGATCTTTCCCTCGCCGATGGCCGACTTCGGCTACGACGTGCGCGACTATTGCGACGTCGATCCGCTCTTCGGCTCGCTCGCGGCCTTCGACGCGTTGCTCGCCGAGGCACACGACCGCGGTCTCCGCGTCATTCTCGACTGGGTGCCGAACCACACCTCCGACCGTCATCCCTGGTTCGCGGCGTCGCGGCGCGCGCGCTCGGACCCGAAACGCGGGTGGTACGTGTGGCGCGATCCGCGTGCGGACGGCGGACCGCCCAACAACTGGACGGCGGCGTTCCCGCCGGGCACCTCGGCCTGGACGCTCGATCCGGCGACCGAGCAGTACTATCTCCACCTCTTCCTCGCCGCGCAGCCCGATCTCGATTGGCGCCATCCCGACGTCGTGCGCGCGATGCACGACGTGCTGCGCTTCTGGCTCGATCGCGGCGTCGACGGCTTCCGCATCGACGTCGTGCACGCGCTCGGCAAGGATCCGGATCTGCCGGACGAGCCTCCGCACCTCGCGGGCATCCCGCACGCGGTGCTGAACGACCGGCCGGAGACCCACGCGATCCTGCGCGCGCTCCGCCGGCTCGCCGACGCGTACCCGGGTGACCGCGTGCTGGTGGGCGAGGTCTGGCTGCTGCTGGCGCGCACGCACGCGCGCTACTACGGGGACGGCGACGAGCTACACCTCGTATTCGACCTTCCCGGGGCGGTGACGATTCCGTGGTCCGCCGAGTTCTGGCATGCCCGCCTCCGGGAGGCCGCGACGGAGGTGTCGTGGCCGACCTGGGTACTCTCGAACCACGACAGCCCCCGACACCGCTCACGCTTCGGGTCGGAGGCGCGGGCGCGCGCGGCCGCGGTGTTGCTGCTCACGCTCCGGGGTACGCCGTTCCTCTACGCCGGCGAGGAGCTCGGTCTCGAGGACGCCGACGTCCCGCCCGCGCGTCGGCATGACCCCGGCGGCCGCGACGGTTGTCGAGCGCCGATCCCGTGGGAGCCCGGTCCGCGACACGGCTGGCCGCTCGCCGAGCCGTGGCTGCCATGGCCGCCCGACGCGGAGACACGGAACGTCGAGTCCGAGCGTGCCGACGCGGGCTCGATGCTGCACCTCTATCGCCGCCTGTTGCGGGTGCGGCGCGACTCGACGGCGCTCGCCCAAGGCGCGCTCGCGCTCCGCGACGCCCCGGAGGGCACCCTGATCTACGAGCGGGCGGCGCCGGGCGATCGCCGGCTCGTGCTGGTGAACTTCACGGACGAGCCCGTGTCGGTCGCCGTCCGGGGTCGCGTCGTGATCGCGAGCGACGGGGCGGGCGAGGGTGCGCCGTGGTGCGGGACGCTCGCCCCCTCGCAGGCGGTCGTGCTCGACGACCCAGCCTGAACCGCGCGGCGTTCAGGCCGCCGTGCTCTCGAGCTCCTCCTCATCCGACGATACCGCGGCGTCGTCGAGGTGAAGCTCACGGATGTCGTTCAGAAAAGCGCCGTCGCGCCGATCGGCGAGGGTGATCAGGATCACGACGAGCGCGGTGACGGCGGGTAGCAGCGCGAGGGCCTGCGCGAACAACGCCATCTTCTCTCCTCCATGAGTTGGGTGACCGCGCCGATCCGAGCCGCGCCGTCAGCAGTCAGCGTTGGTGGGGATGATGGCGCAATGCAGCATGACGCGTTCCCACGACGCCCCGCGAGCGACCGTCGGCGGTTCGCGGCCTTGTGCAGATGCGTATGTCAGTTCTCTGGCCGGCCGCACAATTTCGAACCGGCCGTCCGCGCAGAGTCGCGCCGTGCCTCGGCATGTCACACAGGGTCGCGAGGAGAGCTCCCTCGTATGAGCTAGGCGCGCTTCGAGCGTGCGGGTTGGCTCGCCCGAACCGCTATCGTCGGCGCCAATCCGGCGAGCACCACCCGTACCGCTTGCGCGACACGCCGGCGATAGGCATCCGGTGCGAGGGTGGCGCGGCCGCGGGTCTTGATGCCCTCGGCCGTGTCGAGGAGGAGGCCGGCCGCCTGGGCGGCCGAAAGGCCGGCGCCGGCGAGAGCGAGCTCGCCGGTGGCGGCGGCCGCCGCCAGCATGCGCGCGAGCAAGCGCTCGTGCTTGGCCGCGGCGTCGGCCGAAAGCGCGCCGCACAGCCGGTGATTCTCGTCGAGGAACTCCTCGGCATGCTGCGAGGCCCGGAGCAGGTCGAAGAAGCGTCCGCTCTTCGCGATCAGCACGGCGGTCACGCGCGCGGCGAGGTCGCCCGGACCGTCGGCCGCCGCTGCGGCGGCGGCGAGGGTGCTCGCGTGCAGCGCGCCGACCAAGGCGCGAAAGAGGTCCTCCTTGTTGGCGAAGTGCAGGTAGAGCGCGGCCCGCGAGATGCCGGCCTCGTGCGCCACGCGGTCGAGCGCGGTGCGGCGGTAGCCGTCGCGAGTGAAGCAGCGCATGCCGGCGGCGAGGATGGCGTCGCGGGTGACGTCGCGGCGGGTGCGACGGGCTGCCTGGGACGTGGGCATTCCGACGAACTTGACAAGATATGCCCACACTGTCAACTTGCGCCTCGCGCGCTGAACCCCACCCGAGGAGGGACTCCCATGGCGACGACGACCGACGCGAAGCCCCTGGTGCTGGTGACCGGTGCCACCGGCTACATCGCGGGCCACTGCATCCGCGAGCTGCTCGAGCACGGCTACCGCGTGCGCGGCACGGTGCGGAGCCTGGCCGATCCCACCAAGACCGAGCACCTGCGGCGGATCGCCAAGGAGCGCGGCGGCTCGCTCGAGCTCGTCGAGGCCGACCTGACCTCCGATCGCGGCTGGCGGGAAGCCGTCGCCGGCTGCACCTACGTGCAGCACGTCGCCTCGCCGTTTCCCGCCGAGGTTCCCAAGGACGAGAACGACCTCATCGGTCCCGCCGTCGGCGGCGCCACCCGCGTGCTGCAAGCCTGCGCCACCTCGGGCACCGTCAGGCGCGTGGTGATGACGTCGTCGGTCGCCGCCGTCGCGTTCGGCCACCACGACGGTCAGGGCACCGTGCGCACCGAAGCCGACTGGTCGAACGCCGACAACTGCGACCCGTATCCGAAGAGCAAGACGCTCGCCGAGCGCGCCGCATGGGACCTCGTCGACAAGCTCCCTCCCGGGCAACGCTTCGAGCTCGCCGTGATCAATCCGGGTTTCGTGCTCGGGCCGCTGCTCAATGCCGATCAGGGCACGTCGGGCGAGCTGATCCGGAAGCTCATGATGCGTGAGATGCCGGCGTGTCCGGAGATCGGATTCGCACCCGTCGACGTGCGCGACGTGGCGCTGGCGCACCGGCTCGCGATGGAGCGGCCCGAGGCGCCGGGCAATCGCTACATCTGCGCCGGCGAGCATCTCTGGGTCCAAGACATGGCGAAGATCCTGGCATCCGAGTTCAATCCCCGCGGGTACCGCGTGCCGACCGGAAAGCTGCCGTATTGGCTGATGTGGATCATCGCCCGCTTCGACAAGGCGGTGCACCTGGCGCTCGGGTACGTCGGTCGCAAGGAGCTGGTGAGCGCGGCCAAGGCGGAGCGCGAGCTCGGGTGGAAGATGCGGCCGATCCGCGAGACCATCATCGACACCGGCCGCACCATGATCGAGCAGGGGGTCGTGTCGGCGCGCTGACGAATTCGGCGGAGCCGAAGCCGACCTAGCTTGTTGAGGACATTGTCACGAGGTATCCCGAAGGCATGCTACGTGCCCTCGTCGCGTTCCTCGTTTTGGTCGGGACCATCTGCGTGAGCCCGAGCGTCTCGCACGGTCAGATCTGCGGTGACGCCGACGGCAACGGATCCGTCAGCGTGTCGGACGGCGTGCAGACCCTGCGCGCGGCGGCGGGGCTGGAGACGGGCTGCACCACCGCCACCTGCGACGTCGACGGCAACGGCTCCATCACCGTCACCGACGGCGTGAGCGTGCTCCGGAAGGCCGCCGGTCTCCCGATCACGGAGAACTGCACCGGCGGGTCGGGGGCGCAGCCGGAGACCGTGTTGCGGGAGATCCAGCCGCTCCTCACGATCGGTCTGGCGTTCGCGACCGGCACCCCCGTGACCTCGTGCGCCAACGCGCCGGATGGGGAGATCTCGACCACCGTCGGCGACGACGGTACCACCACCAGCTTCGACTTCTGTCAGGTGGGGTCGATCGAGTTCCTCGGCGACATCATCGTCTCCGATGCGCTGCTCACGTTCTCGTTTCTCGACACCCTCACCGTCGGGGACGAAGACGACATCGCGGAATACGACGGCGAGCTCACGATGGCGGCGGCGGGCAGCGGCCGCTCGGTGAGCGGGCCAGTGGACGTCGACACCTTCTCCGCCGGCTTCACGGTCCTCACCTTCAACGGCACGGTCGTCGAGGCCGGACGCCTCACGGGCGGGAGCGCCACGCTCGATCTCGCCGACAGCGACCTCGTCGACGCGTTCACCACCATGACGCTCACCTTCGACGGCTCCGGCATCGCGCAAGTCCAGGCGACGCAGGCCAACGGCGGCACGACGAGCGTGCGCTTCGACCTCGCCAACGGCGTCATCGTACCCTGACCAGCTGACGCTCGACCCGGTTCCCGGCCTTACAACGCGGGTTGCAACTCTTGCGCGCCGCCGGCTGGCCGGCGGGCGCTGCCACGCCGAGCTTGGGCTTGCCTCCCGACGCCGCCGGTACGCAACTTGCGTCGATCCTCCCGCAGCACAGGAGGTGCCCCGCCATGGCCGAACGAGATCAGAGCTCCCAGCGGACCGAAATTCCCCCCACTCCCCAGCAGGGGCAACGCGGTCGCTTCTACGCCGATGCGTCCCGCCGGCAGCAGACGGGGCCTTCCCGCTCTGAGGAAGGGGAGCGCATGGACTATGGCCGCTCCCCTTGGTGGGGCGGCCACGAGCGTCGTCCGGTGCGGCGACGACCGCTCGACCGCCATCGTCAGCACGAGGTCGAGCCCGAGGCGCACGACGACCTCGAGGCCATCGGCGAGCCGCTCGCGGGAACGCCGCCGCCGCGCTCGGAGCGCGAGGGTTTCGAGCAGCGCCGCTTCCGCGACGCCGACCGCTACGACGACGAGCGCACGACGGGCGAGCGCTTCCCCGAGGACATCCGCGCCGGCGAGCGCGGCGGGCGCCCGCATGCCGAGCGCCGACGCGGCTGGCAGCGCGAGACGCTCGTCGCCCGGGAGATCATGACACGCGACGTGAAGACGGTGATGCCGGATAGCCCGCTCGCCGAGGTCGCCGCGCTGATGCGGAGCGAGAACTGCGGCATCGTGCCGGTGGTCGACGGCGAGCGGCGTCTCTTGGGCGTCGTCACCGACCGCGACATCGTCGTCCGGACGCTCGCCGAAGGGCGGTCGCCCGAGACCGCGGTCGCACGCGACGTCATGACCGACGACGTTTCCGGCGTGACCGCCGACGACCCGGTGCGAGAGATCATCGAGCTCATGGGGCGGAGCCAGGTCCGCCGCATCCCGGTCGTCGATCGGAACGACCGGCTGCTCGGCATCATCTCGATGGCGGACATCGCGAACCGTGCCGACTACGACGAGGACCTGCAAGATGCGCTCGAACGCATCTCGGCACGCCGCTCGTTCTGGGCCCGCCTGTGGAGCTGAACGTCGCCAGGTCGGGCGGCGGCGCGTGGCGGGACGTCGGTTCGGCCGGCGCCTGGGGGATGGTTGCAGGCGCCGCGCGCACGCGTCACCGGCGGCTCGTGGTCGCGAGCGCGCTCGCCGTCGGGTGCGCGATCGTCGACCTCGCCGCCCTCGCGGTTCACGTGCTGGAGCTGCCCAACAAGCTCACGCTCGATGGGCCGCTCTGGCTGGCGATCCAGCATCAGCTCTATCGCAGCTGGGGACCGGTGCTCGGCCCGTTCGAGGTCGGTGCGGTGATCTCGGCGTGGGTCCTGGTCGGAATGCGTCGCGGCCGTCCGACCTTTCGCTCGACGCTGACGGCGGCCGGGCTGCTGACCACGATGTTCATGCTCTTCTTCGCCGTCGTCGAGCCGGTCAACCAGGCGGTCGCGGGATGGACGGCCGTCTCGCTGCCGGCCGACTGGGCGTCGTACCGGCTGCGCTGGGAGCTCGGTCACGCAGTGCGTTGCCTCCTCGGGGTCCTCGGGCTCGGCCTGCTGATTCGAGCCTGGCTGGCCGAATCCCGCCATCCTCCCGTCGATTGATCGGGGCCGGTGCGCGGCCACAGCTCGGCGCTGGACCCGGAGGGGTCTTCCAAGGCATCTTTGGGAGAGATGCGGATCGCGCTGATTTCCGACCTGCACGCCAACGAGGTCGCGCTGCAAGCCGTCCTCGCCGACATCGCCAAGGTCGGTTGCGACGAGATCGTCTGCCTCGGCGACGTCGCCACCCTCGGGCCGCGGCCGAGCGCGGTCATCGAGACGATCGAGGCGCGTTGCCGACGCTTCATTCTCGGCAACCACGACGACTTCATGCTGGATCCTCGGCTGATCCACACCTACACCGAGGTGCCGGTGGTGGTGCACGCCGTCGAGTGGTGCCGCGAGCGGCTCTCGGCCGCCGAGGTCGCGTTCCTCGGCACCTTCCAAGCCAGCCTGGAGATCCCGCTCGACGGCAAGTCGAACCTCGTGCTCTTTCACGGCACCTTGCGGTCGCACATGGAAGACCTGCTCGCCACCACGCCGCCCGACGAGGTCGACGCCATGCTGCTCGGCCGGAGTGGGACGGTGATGGCCGGAGGCCACACCCACCTCCAGATGCTCCGCCAGCATCGTGGGATCCTGCTCGTGAACCCGGGTAGCGTCGGACTGCCGTTCAAGGAGCACGTCTCGGGTCGCGCGCCGACCCTGCTCGATCACGCCGAGTACGCCACGGTCGAGGCCGTGAACGGCAGCATCGGCGTGCAGCTTCGCCGCGTCGCGGTCGACAAGCACGCCATGGCCGCCGCCATCGCCGCGACCGACAACCCGCTGCGCGAGGGCCTGCTGCACGAGTACGCCTGACGCCTCGGGCGTCCGAGAGGGAGGCTCCGATGCGCTCGCCGATCTGTGACATGCTGGGAATCGAGTTCCCGTTGCTGGCGTTCAGCCACTGCCGCGACGTGGTGTCGGAGGTGTCGCGTGCCGGCGGCTTCGGCGTCTTCGGGGCGGTGAGCCTGCCGCCGGATCGTCTCGAGGAGGAGCTCTGCTGGATCGACGCGCACGTCGACGGCCGTCCCTACGGCGTCGACCTCATCGTGCCGAACAAGATCGCCGGCAAGGGCGAGGCGTTCTCGGCGAGCGCGCTGCTCGACGCCGTGCCCGAGGAGCACAAGACGTTCGCCGCCGGCATTCTCGCGCGCTACGGCATCGACGCGAGCGATCTCGATGACGCCCGCCGCGGTCACCTGAGCCTCGGCAAGAACCTGCAGGAGGCGGGGGCGGCGAGCCTGCTCGAGGTCGCGTTCGCGCACCCGATCAAGCTGATCGCCAACGCCCTCGGCGTGCCGCCGGCGATCATGCTGGAGGCGGGGAAGCGCCACGGCGTGCCGGTGGCGGCGCTGGTCGGCACCAAGGAGCACGCCATCCGTCAGGTGCAGGCGGGGGTCGACATCCTGGTGGTCTCGGGCGGCGAGGCCGGCGGGCACTGCGGCGAGATCTCGACCCTCGTCCTGGTGCCGGAGGTGCACGAGGCGATCCAGTCCCACCGCGATACGCCGATCCTGGCGGCGGGCGGTATCGTCACCGGCCGGCAGATGGCCGCCTGCATGGCGATGGGAGCCGCGGGGGCCTGGACCGGCTCGGTCTGGCTCACCACCAACGAGGCCGAGACCAATCCGGTCGTGAAGGAGAAGATGCTCGCGGCGACCTCGCGCGACACCGTGCGCTCGCGGGCTCGCACCGGCAAGCACTCGCGCCAGCTGCGCTCGCCGTGGACGCAAGCCTGGGAGAGCGACGACGCGCCGACGCCCCTGCCGATGCCGCTGCAGTCCTTCGTCAGCGAGCCGGCGCTTCGCAAGATCGACAAGCTCGCCGAGGGCGGCCACGCCGGCGCCAAGGAGCTCGCCACCTACTGGGTCGGGCAGGGCGTCGGCCTGATGAACCAGCGAAAGTCGGTGCGCGCCGTGGTGCAGGAGTTCAAGGAGGATTTCCTGAACGCCCATGAGCGGCTGTCGGCGTACCTCGACGGGTGATCGCCCCCCGGCAGGCCGTCCGGGACCTTGCCGCATCCCGGGGCCGATGGCAGCCTCTCCGAGTGCAGCCCGCAATCGCGTCGCGCTACGATCGGATCGGCCGGGACTACGCGCGCACGCGCCGCGAGGATCCGCGCTTCGCGGCCCGCATTCGCGGCGCGCTCGGTGACGCCGCCTCCGTCGTCAACGTCGGCGCCGGAGCGGGATCGTACGAGCCCCGCGACCGCACCGTGTTCGCCGTCGAGCCGAGCGTCGTCATGCTGGCGCAGCGCGCGCCCAGAGGGGCGCCGGCCGTCCGCGCCGCGGCCGGCGCCTTGCCGCTCCCGAACGGCGGGGTCGATGCGGCGATGGCCATTCTCACCCTCCATCACTGGGACGGCGAGCAGGAGGCCGGGATGCGCGAGCTCAGGCGGGTGGCGCGCGGACCGGTCGTCGTCCTCACCTACGACCCGCGGGTGAGCGGCGCGATGTGGCTCATGGCCCAGTATCTCCCCGAGGTCGCCGCCCTCGACCATCGCATCTTCCCGCTGCCCGAGCGCATCGCCGACTGGCTCGGGGGCACGGTGCGCGTCGAGACGGTGCCGATCCCATGCGACACGCCCGACTGGATGCTCGGCTCGTTCTGGGCCTACCCCGAGCGCGTCTCCGACCCCGGTGCGCGGGCGGCAACGTCCGGTTTCGCGCGCATGCCGGCCGCGGTCGTCGCCCGCGTCGTGGCCGCCGTGAGCCGCGATCTCGCCTCGGGCGAGTGGGACGCGCGCCACGGCCATCTGCGGACGCTCGACGCCTACGATGTCGGTCTCCGTCTGCTGGTGAGCTCGCCGCGTTGACCGCATCCAACCCCGAAGAGGAGCCCCGATGATCCAACAGGCCGTGGACTTTCGCGACGAGAGCGAAGCGCTCTACCAGCTGCTGGCGCCGCTCGCGGACGCCGACTTCGAGCGCCGGACGCAATTCAAGGGCTGGACCATCCACGACGTCGTGAGCCACCTGCACGCGTGGAACTGGGCGGCGGATCTCGCGCTCCGCGACGCCGACGGGTTCGTGGACTTCCGGACCAAGCTGCTCGGTGAGATGGCGAAGGGACGTCCCATTCGGGCGGCCGAGAGCGATTGGCTGGACGGCGCCAAGAACCGCGCCCGCCTCGAGCAGTGGCGCCAGTTCTACCTCGGCATGGCCGAGCGCTTCGCCGCCGCCGATCCGAAGAGACGGGTGGCGTGGGCCGGTCCGGACATGAGCGTGCGTTCGAGCATCAGCGCGCGTCTCATGGAGACCTGGGCGCACGGGCAAGAGGTCTACGACCTGCTCGGCCGCGAGTGCGTCGCGACCGATCGCCTGCGCAACATCGCCGACCTCGGCGTTCGCACCTTCGGGTGGGCGTACTCGAATCGCGGGCGCGCCGTGCCGGCGCCCGCGCCGGCCGTCCGGCTCACGGCTCCCACGGGTGACGTGTGGGAGTGGAACGAGGGCGAGCGCGAGAATCGCGTCGAGGGCCCGGCCGTGGATTTCTGCAGGGTCGTGACCCAGACCCGCAACGTCGCCGATACGGCGCTCGCCGTCCACGGTCCCGTGGCGCGCGACTGGATGACCATCGTGCAGTGCTTCGCGGGTCCGCCCGAGGAGCCGCCGGCGCCCGGCACGCGCTTCGTCGCGGCGACCGGTCGCTTGTAGAATCAGGCCGGGTAAGACTTACAGCGGCGCGGCGCCGACCGACGCAAGTCGACGCGACGCCGCGGCCGCGTCGGCCGTCTCGTGGTCCTGCTCTTGCAGCGCCTCTCGATTGCAATTCCCCAGCGCGAGAGGAGGACGTCATGAAGGCCGTCGTGTTTCACGATGTTGGCTGCATTCGTCTCGAGGACGTCGCCGAGCCCGTCATCCAGGCCCCGACCGACGCGCTCGTGGGCCTCACCGCGAGCGCGATCTGCGGCACCGATCTGCACATGGTCCGCGGCACCATGGGCGGCATGCAGGCCGGAACGATCCTCGGCCACGAGGGCGTCGGCATCGTCGAGGAGGTCGGCGCCGACGTCCGCAACATCCAGGTCGGAGACCGCGTCGTGATTCCGTCGACGATCGCGTGCGGGGCGTGCGCCTATTGCCGCGAGGGCTACTTCGCGCAGTGCGACGTCGCCAATCCCAACGGCCCCGCCGCCGGCACGGCCTTCTTCGGCGGCCCGAAGGCGACCGGTCCGTTTCACGGCCTGCAGGCGGAGCGCGCACGGGTGCCGTTCGCGAACGTCGGCCTGGTCAAGCTTCCCGACGAGGTCAGCGACGAGCAGGCCATCCTGCTGTCCGACATCTTTCCCGACCGGCTACTTCGGCGCCAAGCTCGCCGAGATCCGCGATGGCGACACGGTGGCCGTCTTCGGCTGCGGCCCGGTCGGGCAATTCGCGATCGCGAGCGCCGAGCTGCTCGGCGCCGGCCGCATCCTCGCCGTCGACACCGAGCCGTCGCGCCTGGCGATGGCGCGTGACAACGGCGCCGAGACCGTCGACTTCAATGCCGAGGATCCCGTCGAGGCGATCCGGCGACTCACCGGCGGCATCGGCGTCGACCGGGCGATCGATGCGGTCGGCGTCGACGCGAGCACGGCACGCACGGGGCCGGCCGCGACCAAGGCCGCGGCCGAGCGAGACGAGTTCGCCCGCGAGCTCGAGCAGGTGGCCCCGAAGACGCATCCCGACGGCTCGCACTGGGTGCCCGGCGGCGCGCCCTCGCAGGCGCTGACGTGGGCCGTGGACGCGCTCGCCAAGGCGGGAACGCTCTCGCTCATCGGCGTCTACCCGGAAACGATGAAGAGCTTCCCGATCGGCAAGGCGATGGGCAAGAACCTCACCATCCAGATGGGCAACTGCAACCACCGCCGCTACATTCCGAATCTGATCCGCCTCATCAGGAGCGGCACGGTCGATCCCCTCGGCGTCCTGACCCAGCGCCAGCCGATGACGTCCGCCATCGAAGCCTACGAGGCGTTCGACGAGCGGCGCTGGGGATGGATGAAGGTCGAGCTGCGACCCGCGGCGTGAGCGCATGGCGAGACGGCGATCGCGAGAGCGAGGCGACACCCCGGCGTTCCGGCGTGTTGCCGACGACGATCTCGGTGGCAGTGCCCCCGATTCGTGCCCGGTCGCGCTCTTGCTCGTCGACGTCGTCAACGACCTCGACTTCGACGGCGGCCGTCGCCTGCTCGCCCGCGCCCTACCGATGGCGACGCGCCTCGCCGCGCTGGCGGCACGGGCGCGGCGCGAGCGCGTGCCGGTGATCTGGGTGAACGACAACTTCGGGCGCTGGCGCTCGGACTTCCGCGGCGTGATCCAGCACTGTGCCCGGCCGGGCGTGCTCGGCCGCGAGATCGTGGAGCGGGTAGCGCCGCCCGCGGCGGACGACTACTTCGTGCTGAAGCCGAAACATTCGGGCTTCTTCAATACCTCGCTCGAGCTCTTGCTCCAGCACCTCGGGACGCGCGTCGTCGTCCTCACCGGCATGGCGACCGAGGTGTGCGTGCTCTTCACCGCCAATGACGCCCACATGCGCGGGCTGAAGATCGCGGTGGTGCGCGACGGTGTGGCCTCGAGCGATGCGCGCGGACACACCTACGCGCTGGCCTTGATGCGCTCGGCGTTGGGCGCGCGGCTTCTCGATTCGGCGCGCATCGATTTCGCCGCCCTTGGGCGCGACACGCCGACACGTACACGCCGAGCGGCTCGACGCCCGCCGCGCGGCCGCCGCGTCGCGGCCTGACCGCGCGGCGTCAGAGGACGTCCAGCCCGCGCAAGTGACGGGCGCCCGCGGCGAGTATCGCCGCGCGCCGAAACGGCGTCATGTGACCGCCGGCATACCAGTGGATCGCCGGCCGTCCCCAGTGTCGCCACAGCAGCTCGACGTCGGACGGCGGCACGATGCAATCGCCTCGGCCGGCGACCAACATGACCCGAGCGCGCGGGACGGCGAGCGGGTAGGTGAGCGGCGAATGGACGCGGTAGGCCGCGTCGAGATCGTCGGTGCTGAGCGGCGGAGGCATGCGGCGCCGATAGCGGCTGCGGGCGAAGAGCGAGCACGGCAGGCGCCAGAGCCGAACCGGCGCGGCAACCGGGATGACGAACGCGAGGTCGGGGTCGAGCTCCGCCGCCAGCGCGGCCACGTAGCCGCCGAGGCTGACGCCGACGGTTCCGATCGGCGCGCGGGTCGCGTCGCGCAGCCACGCAAGCACGAGGTGCAGGTCGTACACGGCCTGGCGCACCGATTCGTTCAGCCGACCGACGTGCCATTGTGCGAAGCGTTCGCCGGAAAAGCGCGCCTCCGCCGGCGAGCGCGCGCCGTGGTACGGCAAGGTGACGAGAACAACGTCGAGGCCGAGACCGAACCACTCGGGCGCCATGAGAACTTTGGCGTCGAGCTCCGGGTCGCCCATCGTGAAGCCGTGAAGCGCGACCAGCGTCGCGGCCGGCGGACCGTCGTGTCGCCAGTGCTCGATCGGAATGCGGTCGTTTTCCGGACATGAGCCTACGCCCTCATCCGTATGGAAGGGTACGTAGCCGCTTGCGAGCGACCCGCGAACGATGGAACCCCCGGCGATCGGCCGCCGGCCCGACGTCCGCATCGTCGGGACGGGTCGCGGCTCGTCGAGGCAGGCGAAGAAGCGCCTGGGGGTTCGCGCGAGATCCTCGGTGCGGTAGGGAAGTCCGGAGGCGTGCGCGTCGGACAACCCGTCCGCCGGCATCAGGCTCTCCTCGAAGGCGAAGCACATGCCTCGGAGCGCGAGCCGATCCAGCCAATTGCCGAATCGCGTTCGCGAGCGCTCGCCCCAGGTCGTCGCGGTCTCGTGGTGAAGCTCCATCACCCGATCGTCGAATGCGACAATCGTGCCGTGCCCCATGACCCGCCGTGAGCGGATTTCCGCGTCCACGGAACGTCCTGGGGACTAGCCGCCCGCACGGGCGGAGGTTGGATTCTACAAAATGGGGTGCTGGCCGTGCTGCGCCGCGCCACGCTCGCGGATGGTCGACCAAGCCCCGTCGATGCGGATCGCAACCTCGGATGCGATCACGACCCCCGCGAGCATCACGCGTCCGAGAAGCTCGCGCCGGCGGCGTGGCGACCGGGCTCGCGAGCGGAAGCGGCGCGTCACACCGCGAAGCCGTGCGCCGAAGATCCCGAACGTCTGACGCCCGCCGTCCATGCGGCGATGATGGCGATGCGAAGCGGCGGAGACAAGTGGGGGGGCGGCGAGAGGGAATCAGCGCACGCCGGGCGCTTCGTAGCCCATCTGAGCGACGTAGTCGGCGTAGCCGCCGGCATACTGACGCGGCCCGTCGTCGCCGCCGATCTCGAGGACCCGGTTCGAGAGACCACGCAGCACGCTCCGGTCGTGCGACACGAAGATCATCGTGCCTTCGAAGTCGACGAGCGCACGCGTCAGCATGTCCTTGGTGGCGAGGTCGAGGTGGTTGGTCGGCTCGTCGAGCACGAGGAAGTTCGGGGGCTCGAAGAGCATGGTCGCGAGCACGAGGCGCGCTCGCTCGCCGCCCGAGAGCACGCGGCAGCGCTTCTCGACGTCGTCGCCCGAGAAGTCGAAGGCGCCCGCCACCGTGCGCAGCGAGCCGAACGAGGCATGGGGGTGGGAGGTCTCGAGGGTCTCGATCACGGTCCGCGTCGGATCCAGGAGATCCATGGCGTGCTGGGCGAAGTAGCCGAGGGTGACGCTGCCGCCGAGCGTGACCGTGCCGCTGTCGGGCGCGGACTCGCCGGCGATCAGCTTCAGGAGCGTGCTCTTGCCGGCGCCGTTCACGCCCATTACGCACCAGCGCTCGCGCCGGCGGATGACGAAGTCGAGGTCGTCGTAGATGCGGCGCGCGCCGAACGCCTTGATCACGTGCTCGAGCTTGACGACGTCCTCGCCGGAGCGCGGCGGGGTCGGGAAGTCGAACCGCACCACGCGCCGGCGGCGCGGCGGCTCCACCTTCTCGATCTTCTCGAGCTTCTTCACGCGCGACTGCACCTGGGCGGCGTGACTGGCGCGCGCCTTGAAGCGCGCGATGAAGGCCTCCTCCTTCGCCAGCATCGCCTGCTGGCGGGAGTACTGCGCCTCGGCCTGCTGGGTGTTGAGCGCGCACTGCTGCTCGTAGAAGTCGTAGTCGCCGCTGAAGGCGGTGAGCTCGCCGCCGTCGATCTCGACGACCTTCGTCACCAGACGATTCATGAACTCGCGGTCGTGCGACGTCATCATCAACGCCCCCTCGAAGTCGCGGAGGAAGCCCTCGAGCCAGAGAATCGACTCGATGTCGAGGTGGTTGGTGGGCTCGTCGAGGAGGAGGGCATCGGGCTGCATGAGCAGGATGCGGGCGAGGGCGGTGCGCATCTTCCAGCCACCCGAGAGCTCGCCGACGTCGCGCTCGACGACCTCGGACGCGAACCCGAGGCCGGCGAGGATGGCGCGCGCCCGCGACTCGAGGCCGTAGCCGTCGAGATCGTCGAAGCGCGACTGCACCTCGCCGAAGCGCGCGATCAGCCGCTCGAGCTCGTCCGCGCGCGCCGGGTCGGCCATGGCGTGCTCGAGCTCGTGCAGCTCGTGGGCGACGCGGGCGACCTCGCCGGCGCCGGCGATGGTCTCCTCGAGCACGCTCCGGCCGCCCATCTCGCCGACCGATTGCGAGAAGTAGCCGATGCTGACGCGCTTCTCGATCAGCACCTCGCCCGAATCGGGCTCCTCCTCGCCGACGATCATGCGGAAGATCGTCGATTTGCCGGCGCCGTTCGGGCCGACCAGGCCGATCTTCTCGCCGCGGAAGACGGCCATCGAGGCGTCGAGAAAGAGGATGCGGCCGCCGTGCTGCTTCGAGACGGATTCGAGACGGATCATGCGGGGAGGAGCCTTGTACCCGCGGGTTCGGGCCCCGGCAACTGCGCTCGCCGGCGCCGTTGGCACAGAACATGAACATGAGAGCTCCCATGAGACGATACGATCGGCATTCGATGGCTGTGATTGGGCTCGCGCTGGTCGCGCTGGCCCCGAGCTCCATGTCGTCGTCCTCGGCGCCCGACGGTCGCATCGCGCAGGTGAGCATGAGCCCGTCACCGCGTGCGACCCCGAACCCGATGGATTTACGCGGGCAACCGGGCGCGGTGGCGACGGTTCGTCCGAGTCCCGAGCCGGCGGTCAGGCAAGACACGCCGGCGAAGACCGGCCTCGGCAACACCGATCGCGACACGATGGGTGGCGCCGAGCGCGGTCCCGGCACCGAGGGGAAGAAGGGCGTCGGGCAGCCCTGAGCGAGCGCGTTTCTACAAAACGCCGTCGGCTGGTAAGAGGGGCGCCGTGGCGATGCCGCTTCCGCAGCGCACGCGGGTCTATCAAACGGCAATCTTCGACAGCACGCGCTGGGATCGTTTCGTGTTTCGGCCCGGCGACATCATCGTCTGCACGCCCGCCAAGAGCGGCACGACCTGGACGCAGATGCTCTGCGCCATGCTCGTGCACCAATCGACGACGTTTCCGCAGCCGCTGACTCGCCTGTCGCGCTGGCTCGAGCGGCATCGCGATCCGCTCGAGGACGTACTGGCCGCCTACGAGGCCCAGCCCTATCGCCGCATCGTCAAGACCCACACGCCGCTCGACGGGCTGCCGTATTCCGCGGAGGCGTTTTACGTTTTCTGCGGGCGCGATCCCCGCGACGTCTTCTTGTCCGGTCTGGATCACATGGCGAACGGCTCCGAGGAGACCGTCCGCGACGCCCGCGCCCGCGCCGGCATCCCCGAGGACTTCGAGTTTCCGGACGACCCCAACCTGACCTTCCCGCTCTGGCTCACGACCGGCGCCTCCGAGGGTCTGGAGGACGGCTTCCCGGTCGGTTCCGTCATGTCGCTCACCAAGACGTACTGGGCCTTTCGGAATCTCCCCAACCTGCATTTTCTGCACTACGCCGACCTCACCGCCGATCTCGACGGCGAGCTGCGGCGGCTGGCGCGTTTTCTCGGCGCGCCGATCGACCCGCGGGTATGGCCGAGTCTGCTCCGCGGCGCGAGCTTCGAGTCGATGCGCGCGCGCGCCGACGAGCTCGCGCCCGGCGCGCACTTCGCCGAGTGGCGGAGCAGCACCGACTTCTTCCGCCGCGCCCGCCGCGGCGAGTGGCGGGATGTGCTCACCCCCGAGAACCAGGCGCTCTACGAGTCGCTCGCGATCGAGCGTCTCGGGCCGCGCTTGAAAGCGTGGCTCGAGGGCGGGCGGGCGGCGGCCGGCGATCCGAAGGCGTCGTGAACGGGCGAATCGTCGGCGCGAAGAAAGCTTTGCGGTTGCCCAGCGACGTGTCCCCGCAGCACGAATGCGCTTGACCGGCCGGAGGGGCCTTCGCTACGAGACGCAGGGCCCCCGGGCTCGACGAGGAGCGAGTGCACACGACCGCTTTCAGAGGCACACCAGACTCGGCACTCACGCGGCTCCGCCGGTGGTCGGCCGCGCTCGTCGTCGGTGCCGCGACGTTCGCGGGCGTTGCGGCCTGCGTCACACCCGCGCGCGCTCAGCACGTCGTGGTCCCGACGTTCGCGGTCGCCCCTCCGCCCGGACCAGACTGGTTCCTCTATCGTCCGGATGTGGCCGCCCAGCGGGATGGGAGCATGCTGGTGCTGTGGCCGCAGTTTCCGCTGGATGATTCGGCCGCGCCCTTGTACTCGCTCCTCAGCCGGCGCGTGTCGGCGAGCGGCGTCCCGCTCGGGCAGCCGTTCGAGGTCGCCGCGCTCGAGCTCGACGGCGACAGCGTGCGCGTCGTCCCCGGGGCCAACGATGGGTACGTGGGGGCGTGGGTCGGCGACGACCACGGGACCCACGCCTTCGCGCGCCTTCTGAACGCGAATGGGGGGCCGCTCGGTGCCGCCGTCGAAGTCGATGACGGCGCGGGGGACAACGATCTCGTCGTCGCGGTCGCCGCCCTCCGGACCGGCTTCGTGGTGGCGTGGGCCGAGACGCGATTCGGGTCCGATGGCTTGTTTGCGGTCGTGTTCGATGCCAAGGGCCGACCCCGCAACATCCCGTTCTTGGTGACCGTCGACGTCGCCCTCGATCCGCGCATCGACGTCGCGCCGCTCCGTGACGGCGGCTTCGCGATCGCCTGGGGATCGATCGCGCAGGGTGAGGCGACACGCGCGCGCGTGTTCGACGCGATCGGCGCGCCGCGCGGCGACGAGTTCGTGGTCGCCGACGCGGAGACCTTCAATTTCTACGGCATGGCAGCGAGCCCGGTGGGGGATGTGCTCGCCGTGGTGGGCACGGGCGACGAGCCCGGGCCGTTCTCGCACGCCAACCAGGTCGTGATGCGCTACGTGGCCACCGACGGGACGCCGCTCACCGCTCTCACCCACGTGTACCTGTCCTCGGGTGCGATACTGCGGCCCAACTGCGAGTTCGACCAGGGGGGCAACCTCTACGTCGCCTGGGCCGGCGAGGCGACGCTCAGGGGCCGCGGCTTCGATCCGGCCGCCGTGCCGATCGGTCCTGCGGGACCCGTGGGCGGCGGAACCGCCTTCGGCGACCTCCGCATCGCTCGCTTGGCGGACGGATCGTTTGCCAACGTCTGGCAGGGAAGTTCGACGATTTTCGGCAGCATCGTCTCGCTGTGCACGCCGGGAACCTCGACGTGCGGCGACGGCGTACTGGCGCCCGGCTGCGAGTTCTGCGACACGGGCGCCGCGAACAGCGACACCCTTCCCGATGCCTGCCGCACGACGTGTCGGCCGGCGGCGTGCGGCGACGGCGTCATCGACACGGGCGAGGGGTGCGACGACGGCAACACCAGTGGCTGCGACGGCTGCGATGCCGACTGTCAGCCCGAGGTCGGGTTCACCTGCGGCGACGGCATGACTCTCGCGGCCTGCGGTGAGTCCTGTGACGACGGCAACGCCGTCGCCGGCGATGGCTGCACGGCGGCCTGTGAGCTCGAGCGCATCCCGGGCGGGGGCTCGTCCAAGAACGACTGCTACACCGCATGGGTCTCCAACAATCCCGGCAACGTTCCCTTCCTCGATTCGCGCGGCGCGGTGAGCGCGCTGCAACAATGCACCGACGGCGATCCTCAGTGCGACTTCGACGGCGCGCTCGACGGGAGCTGCACCTTCCGCATCCGGGTGTGCGCCAACACCGCCTCGAACACCGCCGTCTGCGAGCCGGGTGGTCGTCTCCGGGAGTGGACGCTGCGAAGCCCGACGGTGACGCAAGCCGCGCGCCATCCCGCTCTCGCGGCCATTCGCGATGCGCTTCTCGGCGCGGTGCCGTCGTCGATCGTCGGCCCCGAAATCCTCGACGTGTGCAGCGACTTCGTGCCTCTCACGCTGCCGCTCCGCGGAAGTCCGGGCGCGTTCAAGCCGGCAAAGGTGGTACTGAAGACGACGGCGACGCTCTACAGTGGCGGGCGCGACTCCGACAAGCTCATCATGCGCTGTCTGCCCGCCGCGGGTAGCTGAGTCAGGACGACGGGGTCGCCGTGGCGACGCGCAGGCGATCGTCCCGTTCGCGCCGCGCCGCTACCTGCTCGATCTCGGCGTGCAGCTCGGGACATTGCTCCGCGAAGAGGCGGAAGTCGCGCTCCTCGATCATCAGCAGCTCGCAGTAGTCGATCGCCGTGACGTCGGCCGTCCGGCGGCCGCCGGTCAGGAGCGCGATTTCGCCGAAGAGCTCTCCTGCCCCGAGCCGGATGCTCTGGTCGTCGCGCCTCACCTCGACCGCGCCGGATGAGATGAAGAAGGCGCGGTCGCCGCGTTCGCCGGCCCGGATGAGGCGCTCCCCGGGCGCCGCGAAGCGCGGTTTGAAGAGCGAGAGCAGCTCCTCGCGCTGATCGTGGTCGAGGGCCGCGAACATGGGAAACGCCTGCATCAGGCGATGAATCTGCAGACTCAGCTTCGCCGCCGCGGCGGCCTCGGCCTCTGCCTTCGCCTCTTCCATCGCCTGCTGGACGGCGCGGAGGCGGACGGCGCCCGCGGCCTGGATGCGCCCCACCACACCGCCGAGCTTCGCGAGCCGGCGCTCGAGCGGGGCCACGCCCGCGAACAAGAGCGGATTGAGCGCGATCGAGAGCAGCGCCCCCGCGAGCACCAGATCCCTACCTTCCGCCGGCATCAGGCCGAGCGTCATGCCGAGGCCCGCCAGTATGAAGGAGAACTCGCCCACCTGCGCCAGGCTCGCCGACACCATGAGCGCCGTCGAGGTCGGATAGCCGAGCCCGACCACGATCGCGAAGGCCGCGAGCGACTTGCCGAGCAGAATGATCAGCAAGACCGCGAGCACCGCGGCCGGGTCGCGAATCAGGACGGTCGGATCGAACAGCATGCCCACCGAGACGAAGAAGAGGACCGCGAAGGCGTCCTGCAGCGGCAACGACTCGGCGGCGGCGCGGTGGCTGAGCTCGGACCCGCTCAGCACGAGACCGGCGAAGAACGCGCCGAGCGCGAAGGAAACGCCGAAGAGCTCGGCCGAGCCGTAGGCGATGCCGAGTGCCGTCGCCAGCACCGCGAGCGTGAAGAGCTCGCGCGAGCCGGTCCGCGCTACCTGGCCGAGGAGCCAGGGCAACGCCCGGCGCCCGACCAGCATGACGAGCGCGACGAACGCCCCCGCCTTGCCGAGGGTCAGCAGCACCGCGACGAACGGACTCGCGATGCCGCCATCGTGCGACACGTCGCTCGCATTGCCGCCGAGGACGCCGGCGGCGAGCGGCAGCAGCACGAGTGCCAGCACCATCGCCAGATCCTCGACGATCAGCCACCCGACCGCGATCCGGCCGTTCGGCGTCTCGACGGCGTTGCGCTGATCGAGCGCGCGCAACAAGACGACGGTGCTCGCGACCGAAAGCGCGAGCCCGAGCACGAGAGCGGCGCCGAAGCTCCACCCCCAGGCCATCGCGATCGCTACGCCGAGCGCGGTCGCGACCGCGATCTGTCCGATCGCGCCCGGGATCGCGATCCACCGCACCGCCAGGAGATCGGCGACCGAAAAGTGCAATCCGACGCCGAACATCAACAGGATGATGCCGACCTCGGCGAACTGACCCGCGAGCGCGACGTCGCCGACGAAGCCCGGCGACGACGGGCCGAACATGATGCCGGCGACCAGATAGCCGACGAGCGGCGGCAGCCGGAGACGCTGGGCGACGAAGCCGAGCGTGAATGCCAGCACGAAGCCGACGGCGAGGGTCGCGATCAGCGTGGCGTCGTGATGCATGGGACGCTCTTTCTGGCCGTGGAGCGGCCAGGGCGCAAGCCGGTGCTCCGGAACGCGGCCACGCCGGCCAGGCAATTTTACGGGATCAACGGCCAGGCACGGGTTCCCGATGCTCCGGGAGGCGCCTCGTCACCAAGCGATCGGATCTCCGAGCTCGATCAGTACCGACGGGCTCGTCTTTCCTCTGACGTGCAACGTCACGCCCTTCGGCTTTTTCGACTTGATCCGCTTGACGGCGGGCGCGACGTCGTTCGTGAGCCAGAGATGGTACTTGCCGGTCGGCCGCGCCTTGAAGATCAGATCGAACGTCGGCGGATCGGGGTTGCCGTCGCGGCCATTCGCCGAGAACACGTAGTGGTCGGCGACGATGGTCTCGAACAGCTCGGCGGCGGCGTTCCGGATGCTGCCGTGGTGTGGAACCTTGAACACGTCGATGCTGAGCTTCTTGTTCTTGAGCAGCTTGGCCTCGCGCAGGCTCTCGAGGATGAAATCACCACGCGCGTCACCCGTGAGCAGGATGCGCTTGCCGGCCAGCTCGGCGAGGACGACGACGCTCGAGAGGTTGTGGATGGACTCGTCGACGAAGTCGGCTGCCAGCGCCTGCAGGTCGGCGGCGCTGAGCTCGGCGCCGCTTCCGCCTCCCTTCTTGGCCTTCTTCTTCTCGAGAAGCGTCTTCACCTCCTTTTGCCACTTGCCTTCGAGGGCGTCGAGCTCGGCCTGGCGCGGGCCGAGGACGGTGAAGCGCAATCCCGCTCCCATGTTCAGGGCCTTCGTATTCGCGCCGAATAACAGCAGATCGTCGAACCCGCTGTTCATGTTCAGGCCGAGGGTATCGGCATCGAGCCGAAGCTGCCGTCCCTGCGCCACGCTGGCGATGATCGCGGCGCCATCGGCGGTCTTCGGCTTGGCCGTCGCGAGCGCGCGCGCCTCTGCGCCGACGCTGGCGCGGATCTTCCCGGCGACGTCGTCGAAGCTGTTGTGCCACAGCGTCAGGATGTCGTACGGCAGCGGCGCGCTGTGATCCTTGAGATCACACAGCATCCTGGTGAGATCGAGGACGCCGGTGATGTGGTCGTCGTCGATGTGACTCACCATCAGCAGGCGGATCTCGAGCACGCTGCCTCCGCGCTTCGTCTGAATCTCTTTCAGCCGCGGGCCGAGCGACTTCTTGAAGATCCCCTTCGGACCGCCGTCTATGACGATGAAGCGCGGGGTTTTGGGGGGGCCGTAGTGCAGGATCAGCGAGTCGCCGTGGGCCGCCTCCAAAGCTTCGAGCGTGAAGACATCTGCCATGGTGGGACTCCTACGAAGAGCGTTCGTTACACCGACTGCAACGCGCGGAGCGCGTCGACCATGCCGGCACCCTGGAAGTAGCGTTCGCGACCGAGATCGGTCGCCGTGCTCACGAGAATCTTCTTCACGCGAGCCGGATGTCCCATGAATTCTCGGTGGCGCGCCATGAGTAGCGCGGCCACACCGCTGACGTGCGGCGCCGCCATGCTCGTACCGTCCTTCGCGGCATATTGATCCCCGGGGATGCTCGAGTACACCCGCTCCCCCGGTCCCAACAGATCCGGCTTGATCCGCCCGTCGCCGGTCGGACCGCGGCTCGAGAAGTAGCTCACGCCGTACGTATGAGGCTGGTGGCGGTGCGTGGCGCCGACGGTGATCACGGACTCGGCGTTGCCGGGGTCGGTGATGCTGATCGAGCGGTACGCCTCCATTTCGCCACCGGAGGTGAGCACGCGCTCGTAGCCCCGATTGCCGGCCGCGGCCACGACCACGACGCCGCTTGCGACGAGTCGATCGCACTCGTCGCAGATGGGAGAACGGCCGCAGGCGAAATTCTCCACGTCGTGCAGGAGGGACAGGCTGAGGTTCACACCGTGGATCACGGGCTGAGTGGCGCGCTCGTTCAGGTACCGTATGAACTGCAGCGCCGCGATCACGGCGAACTCCTCCCCGCGGCCGTCTTTGTCCAGCACACGCAGGTCGTAGAACGAGATGTCGGGGCAGACCCCGTAGTAGCGTTGGTCTTCGTCGCCTTCTTCCTCGTCGCAGGCGCCGATGATGCCGGCGACATGGGTCCCGTGATCGTTCTCGGGGGCCTTGTAGGCCGCCGCCTTCGCATCCGTCCTACCCCGGTAGGAGATGTCGATGAGCGGCTCCAACTGTGCCCAATCGAGCGACTGTCCCGAGCGCAGCCGCTCGCGCAGCTGCTTGAAGCGGCGATCCGCCTCTTCGAGGTCGACGCCTGCGCTCGGCTCCGCGGGGCCCGTCGTCGGATGGGAGTCGATGCTGAGAAGCTTCCGCAGCGAGGTGAAGTCGTAGGTGTGACGCACGCGGCTCGGGTAACGCGGATCGTCCTTGTCGGCCAGCCGAAAGGCGCGATGCTCGGCGTCGATCCCGCTGTCGACCACTGCCCAAGTCAGATGGCCGCAGGAGATGTCGAACACCCGGCGCGCGGCGTCGGACTTGGTGGCGGGGACCGACATTTGGATCGCCGCGAAGGATTGCCGGTTCAGAGCGATCGACCAGAGCAGCGACGGTTCCCCCGCTCGTTTGGGATTCGCGAGATCCTCGCCGCGCACCCCGCTGCGGCGGGGATCCCAGGCCTCGGCTTCGGCGCGCCACCGGTCGAATAGCTTTCGCTGCTCCGGCTGGTCAGCGACGATGCGACAGAACTCCTTGTGGTCGGCGATGGTGGCGCCTTCGGCACCGCGTTCGACTTGCGTCGCCACCCACGGCGCGTCGTCCGGGGCGAGTCGTCGGGCTTGCCGCCCGGTCGGACGCTCGGCGCAGAGCGCGATGATGCCGACCAGCCGGGCGAGCCACGCGATTTCGGCCTCGCGCTGCTTCCGGGTGCGGTCCGTCTCTTTGGCGGGTCGAGGCCCCGGATCGATGACGTTGCGGCGCCACCACGGGCTCAGGGGCAGGACGCAGACGATCAGTTCTTTGAACGTCAGCGACGCTGCCACAGTCGTCTGATTCACCGACACCGTCCAGGTCGGCTTCGCAAGCGGCGCATCGTCGGACTGGCCGAGCGGTCCGTCGCTCTGGCTCATCGCCACGTAGGGCTTGGCCTCGAATGCTTTCTTGAGCCGCTCGATGACCTTGGCGGCGAGAACACTGGCCGTCCTGTCCTTGTGGGGCGTGAGCAGCAGATCGACGCGCACATCGGGCGCGCGGCAATATGCGACCCCGCCCGACAGCCAGACCTCCGGGAGAATCGGCGAGTCTTGGGTGAATCGCTTCGTCGACAGGCGCTGACGACCGTTCTGCCGTAGCAGCGCTTCATCGGGCGACTCGAACACCAGCTTTCGCAACCAATCGCGTTCGATGCGCATGGGACCTCGGGTGTTGGGTGCAAGCGAGCGTGAGCTCTCGTGGGCCCGGTTTTCCGTCGACCAGCGGTGACGCTCTTACTGAGTCACGAGCCCCAAAGGCAAGCCGGTGCTGCGGCGGAAGCCGTTACCGCACCCCAGCGGCCTCGGCGAGGTCGGCGAAGGCGCGTCCCATCAAGCCGACGAGCAGCTCGAGGTCGGGGAGCACGTCGCGGTCGGCGTTGAAGCCGAAGCCGAGGACGCCGCAGTAGCTGAAGAGGGCGATGCCGAGGCCTTGGTTTTCGAAGAGCGGCACCTGCGGATAGCCGGCGAGGAGGCGGGCCCCCAAGAGATAGAGCGGGACCTGCGGGCCCGGGACGTTGGTCACGATGAGGTTGTAGGGGTGGAGCCGCGACAGCAGGCGGACGCCGAGGCCGACGACGCCCGGCACCGCGTACTCCGCCACCCGCCCCAGCACCTCGGGTCCGAGCTCCTGGCGGTTCGCCTTGCGCTTGCTGGTCTCCGTCGCGACGGCGGCGAGGCGGCGGAGCGGGTCAGGCTCGTCGACCGGTAAGGTGATCAGCCAGCCCGAGGCGCGGTTGCTCGCCTGTCCCCGTTCGTCCTCGGTGCGGACGCTCACCGGCACGACGACGCGGAGCTTCAGCTCGCGTACGTCGACCGCGCGCGCCAGCAGGAAATGATGCAGCCCGCCGGCGACGGTCGCGAGCGCGACGTCGTTCACGGTGCCGCCGAGGCGCGCCTTGACGGCCTTCACCTCCGCGAGATCGAGGCTCAGCCAATCGAAGCGCCGGTGCGCGCCGATCGGCTGGTTGAGCGGGGTCGCGGGTGGCATCGACGCGCCCACGCCGGCGAGATCGACCAGCGCGCGCATGCCGTCGCGCGTGCTGGCGCCGACCCCGACGGGATCGGCCGCGATCGCGAACAGGCGCTGGGCCAGCGTGACGGGCGCGCTCACCTGCCGGGCGAGGCCGTCGGCGAGAAGGCGCGTGCCGCTCGGCGCCGGACGCGGCGTCCACGGACGCGGCTCCTCGACGACGTCGTCCGGTGTGGGGCTGACCAGCGCGGTGAACAGGTCGAAGGCGGAGATGCCGTCGGCGATCGCGTGGTGCGTCTTCACCAGGAGCGCGAAGCGATCGCGTGCCAGGCCCTCGATCACCCACAGCTCCCAGAGCGGCTTTCCGCGATCGAGCTGCTGCGACATGATGCGCGCCGTCAGGTGCTTCAGCTGCTCGTCGTCCCCGGGCCGCGGCACGGCGGTGTGGCGGACGTGGTAGCTGAGATTGAAGTGGTCGTCGTCGACCCACACCGCCTGGTTGAAGACGGGGATCCAGGCGAGGCGCTGGCGATAACGCGGCACCAGGTGGAGGCGGCCGGCGATCTGGGCGCGGATGCGGTGGATGTCGATGCCGCCGTCCGGCGTCGTCAGCGGCCCGGCCTCGAAGATGATGAGGCCGCCGAGATGCATGTGGGTGTTCGGGTCTTCGAAGTGCAGGAACGAGCGGTCCTGCGCGGAGATGCGCTCGTAGAAGGTGCCGTCCGGTCCGTACGCGTCCATGTCGGCCTCGGGCGATCTACGCAGCTGCCGGCGAGCTTGTAAAGGCGGCTCGCTCAGAAGGGAGATCCAGTTTGGGTCGGGCTCCTGGACTGCTAGGCTCCGCCGCCGTGCCGATCTGGTTTCGCGTGCTCTTCTATGCGTGTCTCGGCGTGGCGGCCGAGGTGCTGTTCACCGCGGTCTGTGCCCGTCTCGGCATCGTCGTGACCGCAGACCTCGACGATCGCGAGGCGCGCGACGGATGGCGTCTCAAGGGGCACTCGTTCGTGTGGATGTTCCCCATCTACGGGCTCGGCCTGCTCGCGTTCGAGCCGGTGCACGACCTGCTCCGCACCGCGCCATGGTGGCTTCGCGGGCTCTCCTACGTCGCCGTACTGTACCTGATCGAGCTCGCGGCGAGCCGCGTCCTCGTGCGGCTGACCGGTGCGTACGTCTGGCGCTGGGTCGGGCGGGGCAGCATGGGCGGACACGTCCACCTGGCGATGGCGCCGCTCTGGTTCGCGGCGGCGCTGGCCTTCGAGCCGCTCCACGATCTCTTGGTCAGGTCCTCCGGTTAGCGCGTCGTCAGGGCCGCGCCGCTGTGCGGCGTGGGAAGCCGGCGCGCTCGTAACCACGACGCGACGACGGCGGCGGCGAGCACGAGGCCGATCACGGCGAGCGACCAGCCGATCGGGATCGGCCAGACGTCGGTGAGCAGCATCTTCACGCCCACGAATGCCAGCACGACGGCGAGCGCCGCCTTGAGGTAGTGGAAGCGGTCCATCACGCCGGCCAGCAGGAAGAACATCGAGCGCAGGCCGAGGATGGCGAAGACGTTCGAGGTGTAGACGATGAAGGGGTCCTTGGTGACGGCGAAGATGGCCGGGATCGAGTCGACCGCGAAGATCAGGTCGCTGGTCTCGACGCAGATCAGCACCAGCAGGAGCGGGGTGGCGAAGAGCCGTCCGTCCCGGCGGATGGTGAAGGCGCCGCCGTGGTACTCCGGCACCGACGGCATCCAGCGGGTGAGGGCGCGGTAGAGCGGGTTCCGCTCCGGGTGCAGGTCGGTCTCGCGCTGCAGCAGGAGCTTCACGCCGGTCGCCACCAGGAAGGCGCCGAAGACGTAGATCACCCAGTGGAAGCGCTCGAGCAGCGCCGCGCCCAGGACGATGAAGACGGCGCGCATGACGAGCGCGCCGAGGATGCCCCAGAAGAGCACGCGGTGCACGTAGGCCGCCGGCACCGCGAAGGCCGAGAAGATCAGCAGGAAGACGAAGATGTTGTCGACTGCGAGCGCCTTCTCGATCAGGTAGCCGGTCAGAAACTCGAGCCCGCGCTCGGCGCCGTGGGTCGAGGCGAGCCAGAGGTTGAAGACGCCGGCGAGGCCGATCCAGACGGCCGTCCAGATCAGCGCCTCACGGAACCCGACCGCGTGGGCGTCGCGATGAAAGACGCCGAGGTCGAGCGCCAGGAGGCCGACGATCAAGGCCGTGAAGCCGACCCAGAGCGCCGGCGTGCCGATCGAGACGAGCTCCACCGTCGGTTCAGCTCCCGAGCCGTTGGCCGCCGGCGAGCGCCTCGAGGCGGGCGATCCGGTCGGCCGTGGCGGGATGGGTGGAGAAGAGCCGTGACAGGCCCGC
Organism: uncultured delta proteobacterium; assembly: GCA_963761995.1. Lineage (GTDB taxonomy): Bacteria > Desulfobacterota > Binatia > UTPRO1 > UTPRO1 > UTPRO1. The sequence continues at coordinate 666,406 of CAVXIU010000006.1, forward strand.
GCCGCCCGCGAACGGGTTGACGATGAAGAGGCTCGCGGTCGCGGGCTGGGCGGTGGCGGACGGCAGCGCGGCCGCCGCCTGCTCGAGGCGGGCGAGCGCGCTCGCCAGCGCCAGCGGGTCGCCGGAGATCGCCGCACCGGTCTCGTCCGCCAGGTATTCGCGCGCGCGCGAGATGCCCAGCTGGATCAAGGTGGCGGCGATCGGCGCGGCGATCATCATCAAGATGCCGGCGAAGGGCGAACCGTGCTCGCCGTCCTCGTCGCTCCGGCCGCCCATGCCGAAGAAGCCGATGGCGTGCGCCGCGTAGGTGATCACGCCGGTCACGCAGGCGGCGATGGTCGAGACCAGGATGTCGCGGTTCCGGATGTGGGCGAGCTCGTGGGCCAGCACGCCGCGCAGCTCGCGGGGCGAGAGGATCTCGAGGATGCCGCTCGTGACCGCCACCACGCCGTGGGCGGGATCGCGGCCGGTCGCGAAGGCGTTGGGTTGCGGGTCGTCGATCAGGAAGACCCGCGGCATCGGGAGCTCGGCGCGGACCGCGAGCTCGCGGACGGTTTGGTGCAGCCGCGGTGCCGCCGCCGCATCGACCTCGCGGGCGCCGTGCATGCGGAGGACGAGGCGATCGGAGAAGAAGTAGGCGCCGAGGTTCATGGCGAGTGCCAGCACCGCGAAGACGGCGAGGTTGCCGGGGGCGAGCGCGTTGCCCACACCGATCAGAAGAGCCGACAAGGCTCCCAAGAGTACGATCGTCTTCACATGGTTGTTCCAGCGGGTCATCACGGTCTCCTTTCGACTCCGCCAGTTCTACGGATCGACCCCGATGCGAGCAAATAGATAATTTGCCGCTGACACATCGAATTAAACGAAGTACAGTCACGCGCCATGGAATGGCTGAACTACCACCACCTGCTCTACTTCTGGCTGACCGCGAAGACCGGCGGCGTGACCGAGGCGAGCGAGGAGCTCCACCTGTCGCAATCGACGGTGAGCGCCCAGATCCGCGCCCTCGAGCGCGCGCTCGACGAGAAGCTCTTTCGCCGCCACGGGCGCCGCCTGGTCCCGACCGACGTCGGACGCATCGTGTTTCGCTACGCCGACGAGATCTTCGCGCTCGGCCGCGAGCTCGTCGACGCCGTCAAGGACCGCCCGACCGGGCGGCCGCTCCGCCTGAACGTCGGCGTGGCGGACGTCCTGCCGAAGCTCGTGGCCCATCGTCTGCTCGCGCCCGCGCTCGCGCTCGACACTCCCGTACGGCTCGTCTGCACCGAGGCAAAGCCGCCGCAGCTGCTCGCCGAGCTCGCCGTCCATCACCTCGACGTCGTGCTCTCGGACGGCCCCGCCGACCCGGGCACGGCGGCCAAGGTATTCAACCACCTGCTGGGAGAGTGCGAGGTCGTGCTGGTCGCGGCGCGGACGCTGGCGGCGCGTCACCGCCGGGGCTTTCCGCGCTCGCTCGACGGCGCCCCGCTCCTGGTGCCGGGCACCGGCACCTCCCTGCGGCGTGCGCTCGAGCAATGGCTCGAGCGCCAGCAATGCCGGCCGCGGATCGTCGGCGAGTTCGAGGATAGCGCCCTCATGCAGGCCTTCGGGCGCGAGGGGGTGGGGATCTTTCCGATCCCGCGCGTGGTCGAGCGCGAGGTCTGCCGCCAGTACGGCGTGCGCGTCGTCGGCCGGCTGCCCGAGGTGCGCGAGCGTTTCTACGCGATCTCGGCGGAACGCCGCCTCAAGCATCCCGCGGTCGTCGCCATCTCCTCGGCGGCGCGCGACGAGCTGTTTGGGTGATGCCGTCAGCGCAGTCGCAGCACCAGGAGATCGATGTGATCGACGACGGGCGCCGGCGCGGCGCTCGCGGCGGCGGCTTCCAGAGCGGCCAAGCCGGCGGCGAACTCGGCGTCGGAGAGTGGGCGGAGGGTCGAGTCGGCGTGCCGCATGGTACGTGCCTGCTCGGCCGCGACCGCGAGGCTCGGTGCCGAGATCTGCGGCACCGCGAGCAAGGCCTCGCGGACGAAGCCGGCGCTCGCGAAGGTCGTGACGGTCGCCGCCACGGTCGGGAACGTCTCCGCGACCCGGCGCGCGGCCGGAAAGAAGCGAAACAGCGCGATGCCGTCCAGGCGCTCGGGAAAAGCGCTCCGGATCAGCACGCGAGCGCCCGGTTGCAGCACGCGCGCGAGCTCGCGGGCCGCGGCCGTGAGCTCGCCGACGTGATGGATGACGGTCGAGAGCCACGCCATCCGGGCGGTACGGTCGCGGAGCGGCAATGCCTCGGCGGCGCCCGCGACGAATTGCACGCGACGATCGGCGCGTGCCGTCCCCGCCTGCCGCCGCATGCCGTCCGCCGGCTCGACGGCGACGACGGTCGCATCGAACCAGTCCGCGAACGCGCCCGCGAACCACCCGGTGCCGGCACCGACGTCGAGCAGCGGGCGTGCCCGGTCCTCACCGAGGAAGGGCGCGACGGCGTCGCGCCACGCGGCGATCGCCTCGCGCCCGAGCGGACGTCCGCGCGCGTAGGCGGACGCCGCCTCGTCGTAGTCGAGCCGAGCCATGCCAGCCGCCGCGGAGCCCCGCGCCCGGGCGCGGCTCCTAGGCGGGGAGCCGCAACAAGCGGTCGGCGCCCAGCATGCGCTGGCGGATCGGGATCTCGACCGGGCAGTGCGACTCGCAGGGTGCCGGGCAGCCGAGACAGCGCTCGGCGCTTCGCTCGAGCGCCGCGTACAGGCGCATGCCCTCCTTCTCGCGGCCGTAATCCTCGAAGTACATCCGGTAGCGCAGCACGTCGTTGACCGCGAGCCGCTCCGGGCACGCATCCAGGCAGGCGCCGCAATGCGGATGACAGTAGGTGCCGGCGATGCGGTCGTCGTAGCGGCCGAGCACGGCGACGTCCTGCTTGGTGAGCCCGCTGCCCGACGCGTAGAGGTACTCGTCGACGTGCTCGGGCTTCGAGAACGACACCACCAGGCAGCTCACGTCGGGGTTGGTGAGCACCCAGCGGAACGCCGCCTGCGCGTACGACGCGGCGTCGGTCCGGAAGTCGGCGAGGTTCTGGTGGCGCGCGCCCTTCAGCGTCTTCATGGCGACGATGCCCATGTCCTTCTCGGCGGCCTCGTGGATGATGGTGTCGAGGTCGGCCCAGATGCCGTGATGGTAGGCGAGCATCATGACGTCGAAGCGCCCCGAGGCGATCGCCGTCCGCGCCACCAGCTCGAGGTCGGGAGTGTGGGTCGAGACGCCGAGGAAGCGCACCTTGCCCTGCTGCTTCAGCCGATCGAAGGCCTCGTGCGCGTACGGGTCCATGAGGCGCTCGACCTCGTCGCAGGAGTGGATGTGGACGAGGTCGACGTGGTCGGTCTGTAGGCGCGTGAGGCTGCCCTCGATCGCCGCCATGTAGGCGGAGACCGGGCTGCCGGCGGGAATGTGACCCTCTGGCGTACAGAACTTGGTGGCGACGAACATCTTGTCGCGATGGCCCTTCATCGCCCTGCCCATGGCCTGCTCCGAGCCGGCCCCCGAGTAGTCGGGGGCGGTGTCGAAGTAGGTGACGCCGCGCTCGATCGCGTCGCGCGCGATCGCCTCGCCGTTCTCGCCTTGGATGGCGCCGGTGCCGAGCGCGATGTCCGACACCGTCGCCCCGGTGCGGCCGAGCCGGCGATAGGCGCGCACGTGCGCGCCGCGCCACGCCGGGAGCAGCTCGGGCGCAGTCTTCTCGACCTCGGCGCGGAAGATGTCGTTGATCGGCCGCTCCCAGCGCTTATACGCGTGCACGACCCCGAGTCCGCCGGTCGCGACCGCGCCGACGGCGGCGGCGGTGCCGGCGAGGCCGGTCACCAGGAATTGGCGGCGCTCGAGGATCGCGACGCGCTCGGCCTCGCTCCGACCGCGGAGGCGGCGCGCGAGGAGCCAAGCGCGAAGCGCGCGATAAGTCAGCACCGCCGTCGGCAGGAGGACGGCGGCGGTGACGATGATCCCGCCGTACGAGATCCCCGCCGGATCGAGTCCGATGAAGCGGCTCGCGACGTGGTCGCCGATCAAGCGCCACGACAGGACTGCCGCAGCGGCCCAGAGCGCGAGCAGGACGAGGGGATGCTGGGAGAGGGGGCGCGACGAGATAGCCGACGATGTTGGCGTGGCCATGCCGACCGTCTAGCGCAGTGGACACTACGGTGCCACCCGGGCGCCGGCGCACCATCGTCGCTGAACCGCCGCGCTGGTTCCCGCATGAACGATGTTCGGTCCGGATCGAACGCCCGTCCGACGAGGAGAGCGGATCTCCCGCTCTCTCGAAAGGAGAGGAACAATGCAGCATTTTCGTACGGGTGCGCGGCTCGCCGCGCTGGCGCTCGGGCTCGCGATTCTGGGCAGCAACGGCACCGGGCTTGCAGCGCCGGTCACCAGCGGGAACTCGATCGGCTGCAACTTCGGATGCGTCGACGAGTGGTTCGTGAGTTGCGGCTCCAGCCAGTTCGTGTGTGCGACGGTCGAGGGCGATGCCGAGAACTCGCCCGGCGGGTTCTTCGTCGACGCGGAGGGGATCGTGCCGAGCGAGGTGAGCAGCGACTACGAGGCGTTCGGGAGCACCGACGGCAAGTCGGTGTGCCTCATGCGCACGGCCGGCACCGGCGTCATCAATGCGCGCGTCCAGGTCAGCGGCTTCACCAGCCCGCCGAACGGGGCGCTCGAGTACCAGATCACCGCGAGCTGCTATCGCTTCGGTTTCCCGAAGCTCAAACAGATGCCGACCCGCATGCGACTCCGGCGCGATTTCTGAGCCGGATCGGCGCCGGCGCCTGCGATCCACGCAGGCTCCGGCGTGCGGATCACGCCGCGGCGCGAATTTGCGCGAGCGCGGCCTGCATTTCCTCGATCCGCACCCCGATCCCGTCGCACAGCATCGCGAGATCGACGAAGAAGCGCTCGCCGGCGAGCCGGTCGTCGGCGAAGGTGAAGGCGCTGAACACCGGCACGTCGGCCGTGCGGTCGGTGGCGGCGATGTTCAGGAATGCGCCCTTCAGGGTCATGCGGGCGCGGCCCCAGCAGCCGACCGCACCCGCTCCGAACGTCATGTGCTCGAGCGTCACGCCGTAGTCGGGAAAGGCGTGGAAGAAGGCGTGCAGCTGGCCGACGGTCTCCTCGCGGCTCCGCGAGGCGATTCCGAACGACGGGGTGTCGAGCACGAAGCCCTCGCCGCAGACGGCCATTGCGCCCGCCACGTCGGCTCGGCTCTTGGCGCGGGCGTAGGTCTCGACCAGCGATCGCATACGCCCGTCGCGCATCGGCTCCGCCGCGGCGGGCTTCAGCGCGGCCGCATGGCGTGTCAGGTAGCGCTCCACCGCTCCGCCGACGGCGTCGGATACGTGTTCCTCGATGCGTGTGATGCGGCCGTCGCGATGCCGGGTGCCGTGGCGGCCCTCGACGACGAGATCGGGAATGCCGGCGCGGCGCAGCGTCAGGCGCCAGTCCATCCAGACGGCGCCGTCGCGCTCCTCGGGTCCGGCGAGCACCTCTGGAATGCGGAGGTCGAAGCGCCGGTCCAAGTCCTCGACGTTGCGCTTCAGGTCGGCGATCACGTGCTCGCGGCCGACCGAGTGGATGGCGAGCGGCCCCCCTCCCAGCACCTCGCGCTCGGCGTCCGGGGTGAAGTGCGGGGTGAGGCGCTGCCAGTCGTCGTCGGCGAAGGTGTGCTCGAAGGCCATCGCGTAGGCGGCGAGCTCCTCGACGGGGTGGGACATGCGAAGCTCCTTTCGTTCAGTGCAGCCGGCGGAGCGGCTCGGCACGGGTTGCGGTGAGAAACTCGAGCAGCGGACGAAGCACGAGCTCCGGTTGCTCCTCGTGCGGCAAGAGCGCGGCGCGCGGGATCGGGACGAACGCGGCCGGCGTCGAAAACTGCGCGGCCATGGCGCGTCCGAGCGGCAGCGGGAAGGTCGGGTCGTCGGCGCCCCACAGCAGCTGCACCGGCATCCGCAGCCGGGCATGGACCGCGCGCATGCCGTCGACGACGTCCCAGCCGATGCCGCGCAGATAGTGTAACGAGCCCTGCAAGCGCCGCGGCGAGGCGAGCAGCGGGGCGATGAAGCGCGCATGGAAGTCCCCGTCGAGGAGGTCGCGATTCACGAAGCAGCCGCCGAGCCCGAGCGGCGAGCGGCGGAACCAACGCCGGCCGAGGAGCGCGCCGAAGCTGAGCGACGCTCCGGGCAGCGCCGCCAGATGACGGTAGAGCGGAATCCAGGGCGGACGGTGTCCCGGCATCTCGGTGTTGATGATCGCCAGCCGGCCCACGCGCGCGCCGTCGGCGTCCGCGAGGCAGCGCGCGACGGTGCCGCCGGTGTCGTGGGCGAGGAGGTCGTAGGCGTCGAGCCCGAGGGCGTCGATCCACTCGCGGAGCGCGCGCGCGTGCCCCGGGAAGCTGAAGTCGGTGTCCGACCGCCACTCGGTGAGGCCGAGCCCCGGGAGATCCGGGACGTAGCAGGTGAAGCGTTGCGCCAGGTCGGGCAGGAGCTTTCGCCAGGTCTCGCCGTGCACGGGGTAGCCGTGCACCAGGACGAGCGCCGGGCCCGCGCCGACCGCCCGATAGGCCAGACGGGCACCAGTGCCCTCGAACCAGCGGACCTCGCTCACCATGGCATCCTCCTTCCGCCGCGTCGGGAGCGCGACGACGGACACGGTAGACGTCGAGGTGGCCTTTTCAAATGACCAATTGCCACCGATCTAATGAGACCAATCGGGGTCGCCCCGATCACTCCTCGAGCCCGCAGGCGACCGGGCGCGCCGCGAGGAGCGTGGTCAGCACGGCCGGCGCGATGCCGACGAGGAACCCGCGCCGGCCGCCGTTGATGTAGATCGTCTCGAGGTCGAGGATCGACGCCTCGACCCAGACGGGGACGCGTTTCCGGGTGGCGAACGGCGAGGTCCCGCCGATCTGGTAACCGCTGTGCCGCTCGGCGACGTCCGGCTTGCAGGGCACGACCCGCTTCACGCCGATGGCGCGCGCCAGCGCCTTGGTCGAGACGCTGCGATCGCCGTGCATGAGGACGAGGAGCGGCCGCGCCGCCTCGTCCTCCATGACCAGCGTCTTCACCACCCGATGCTCGTCGACGCCGAGCTGGCGCGCCGACTCGGCCGTGCCGCCGTGCTCCACGTAGTCGTAGGCGTGCTCGCTGAAGGCCACGCCGTGGCGGCGGAGGAGCGCCGTCGCCGGCGTCTCCGAGACGTGGCGGGCCTTGCTCATGCGAGGCCGATCCGGGCGCGGATCTCGGCGGGTGTGACGCCGGCGGCGTGGAGCGCGCGCAGGGTCGCGGCGCCGTCCCGCTTGGCGAAGCGCCGGCCGCTCGCGTCGGTGATCAGGCGGTGATGGCGATAGGCGGGCGTGGGCAGATCGAGCAGCGCCTGCAACAGGCGGTGCAGCGGCGTCGCGAACGCCAGGTCGACGCCGCGGATCACCTCGGTCACGCCCTGCAGCGCATCGTCGTGCACGACCGCGAGGTGGTAGCTCGCGGGCACGTCCTTCCGCCCCAGGACGACGTCGCCGACGTCGGCGTGAAGGCGAGCGGGATCGACGGCAAGCGAGACTTCGGACTCGACGAACGCGAGCGGTCCGGAACGTGCCAAGGCCAGCGCGAGGTCGAGGCGGCGCGCGTAGGGGCCGCCGTCGGCGAGCCGGCGGCGGCGCTCGGCGGGATCGAGCGCGCGGCAGGTGCCCGGATAGATCGCGCCCTCGGGGCCGTGCGGCGCCGTGAGCGCGCTCGCGATCTCGCGCCGGGTGCAGAAGCACGGATAGAGGAGCCCGGCGTCCTCGAGGCGCGCCAGCGCCCGAGCATACTCGGGGAGGTGCTCGGATTGCCGGCGCACGGGCTCTTCCCATTCGAGGCCGAGCCACGCGAGATCCTCGTAGACCGCGGCCTCCAGCTCGGGCCGCGACCGTCCGCGATCGATGTCCTCGATGCGGAGGAGAAAGCGGCCGCCGGCGCGGCGCGCCGCCGCGAAGGCCGTGAGCGCCGAGAACGCATGGCCGAGGTGCAGGAAGCCGTTCGGGCTCGGCGCGAAACGGGTGACGAAGCTCGTAGCGGAAAAACCCATGTGAGAAGGTGCGCGACGCTCTTGCGGGATCCCTTACCATCACGGGCGATCCGAGCCACGTGCGGGGCGTCAGGTCCCAGTGACGGTGGCGGCGTGCGACTCCGTCTGATCCAGCCAGCTCTCGAGCGCCGCCAGCACCTCGCGCGGGCGCTCCTCCATCACGTAGTGGTCGGCGCCGGCGATGCGATGGAGGCGCGCGCCCGGGATGCGGGCCGCCAGCTCCTCGGCGGTCGTGAAGGGGCAGTAGGGGTCGCGGTCGCCCCAGATGACGGCCGTCGGCGCGCGGATCGAGCCGATCCCGGCGGCCAGCTCGGGCCGCACCGCGACGCGATAGCCCGCGAAGAAGTGCGCGAACCAACGACGGCCGTACGGCTCGTCCATCCAGCCGACGTAGCCGTCGAGCAGCGCCCGGTCGAAGCAGCCCTTGCGGACGTAGGTCGCGAGGCTTCGCCGGTGCAGGGTGGCGAGCGGGAGACGGAGCAGGAGCGGTCGGAGCGCGCGGCTTCGCGCCAGCGCGCTGAAGAGCGCGAACTGTTGGTAGTAGGGGAGCGGAAAGCTGCGGTGCGCGCGCGAGTTCAGGATGGCGAAGCCTCGCACCCGGGCGGGACGGCGGAGCAGGAAGCCGAGCCCGAGGAAGCCGCCGTAGTCGTGCGCGGCGAGATCGACGGCGGGGAGCTCGAGCGCGTCCAGGAGTCGCTCCAGACGATCCACCTCCGACTCGTAGGCGCAGTCGAGGGCCAGGGACCGTTCCGACGCGCCCCAGCCGGGCCAATCGGGTGCGAGCACGCGACGGCGAGCGGCGAGCGGCCCGATCTGGTGACGCCAGGTCAGGTGACTCTGCGGGTAGCCGTGCAGGAGGAGGAGCGGGGCGCCGGTGCCGCGCTCGAGGTAACGCACGCGAGCGCCGTCGATGGTGACCTCGCGGAGCGGCCGGTCCACGGCCGACCGAGTACCGCGGCGGTCGCGCGCTGGACAGAGCCACTTTCGAATGCCGCCCTGAGGCCAGTTGGCGCCGGGCTACGAGGCTGGCTCAAGCTCAGCCACGCGGGCGGGTCAGCCGGGAACCGCGGCGGGGTCGAGGAGGCCGTGGCGACGCCAGCCCACCGCGAGGAGCCACGTCCGTGCCCGTGACACCGGCCGCTGCGGGACCACTCCGGCGATCGTGGCGCGCGCGGCCGCCGCCGCATGCCGCCGGGCGTGCCCTCCGCATCGCCCCGGCGCGCCCCCCGACAACCTTCCTTCAAGCCCGGTGCGCGACATCCGGGTCCGTCCCCCGAGCAACTCGGCCCAACCCTGGCTCGCTGTGCTCGGCCGCGCGCTCCACGCGCGGAGGCTCTAGTCTCGGGTCAGCCCCGAAGGGATGGGGGGTGGCGGGACGGGCAACACGAAGCCAACGGGTGGTCGTGAGGAGAGAGCGCTGCCCGTCCGCCTGTCGCAAGAAGCCAGCTCATCGTGGCGGCGGTGTGATCGCTTCATGACCGCTTCGTGAAGGTGCGGGAGCTCCGGACGGGTTCGCGTCCGCGCCCCCGTCGACGTAGCCGAGGGCGCGCAGGGCAGCCTTCGTCGCGGCCGGGATCTCGTCGCGCTGCGGGAAATTGAGGCCGAGATCGAGGCCGTCGCAATCCGCGACGCCGAGCGTCGACCAGAGCTCGGCCTCGAGCGTGCGCCGCAGCTCGTCTCGTTCCACCGCGAGATCGCGGCGCTCCTCCGGGTCGGTGCCGAGGTCGTAGAGCTGGCGCGTCGAGGTGGTTCCCGCCTCGGGCGACCTCTCGCAGGTGAGGATGAGGTGGAGATCGTCGCGGCGGAGACTGGCGCCGGTCCGGTTCCTGTTCGTGAGCGCGAGACTCACGGCCGTGCTCCGAGGCTGTGCGGGATCGAGGAGGCTCACACCCTCACAGCCCGGAGGCCACTCGAGACCGGCCACCGCCGCGAGCGTCGGTGCCAAGTCCATGTTGCTCGCGAACTGCGAGCTTCGCGATCCCTCGGCGACCTGGGGATGCCGGATGATCAACGGGATGTGGAGGTGCTCGTTCCACAGCCGACCGTGCCCGAACCAACCGTGCTCGCCGAGCTCCTCGCCGTGATCGGTGGTGAGCACGAGCAGCGTCCCGTCGAGGAGGTCGAGATCGCGGAGGGCATCCGACAGCGTCGCGAAGAGCCGGTCGGCATGCAGGACCTCCCCGTCGTAGAGCGTGCGGATCCGCTGCATGTCGGCGGGGTCGATGGTGACGGCGTTCGGAGGCGCGAGCTCCCGGAAGGGGCCGTCGTAGCCGGCGTCGTAGAGGTGAACGGCGTCGTCGCGACGTCGGTACGGCGCGTGCGGCGTCAGCAAGTGAATCCACACGAAGAACCGCTCGCGACGATGCATGTCGAGCCAGGCCACGGCGCGCTCGAGCGCCGTCTCGTCAGTGTGATCGGGCGGGATGACGGCATAGTCCTCGAAGCCCGGGTTGAAACCGCGTGTGAGCTGCGGATTGTGGAGGAAGGCCGCCGTGCGGTAGCCGGCCGCCGCGAAGACCGCGGCGAGCGTGGTGGGGGGCTCGAAGCGCCAGTACTTGAAGACCCGATGCGGTAGGCAGCCGCTGAAGGCGGCCGCGAACGAGGTCGGCGTCGACGGGGCGACCGTGTAGGCCCGGTCGAAGACCAACGCGCCGCGCGCGAGCTCGTCGATGCGCGGCGAGGTCTGCCGCGTGTTGCCGTAGATCCCGAGGGCGCGCGCCCGGAGCGCATCGAAGCTGAGCACGATCACGTTCATTCCGGGTGTGACCGGCAGCGCCGCCGCGATCCCCGATGCGGGTGGACGATCGGCGCGCCGGCATCCCGGGAGCGCCGCGCCGAACGCTGCCAGCACCGCCAGCTGCAGCGTCAGCAGCGCCGCCGTGACGCGTCCGGACGTCACCGCACCTGCTTTCGGAAGAAGAGCGTCGCGAGGCCGAGGATGAGGACGCCGTAGACGCCGAGGATCAGCGCCTCGTCCTTCAGCTCGGCCCAGCCGGCGCCCTTCAGGAAGATGCCGCGCGCGATGCCGATGTAGTAGCGGAGCGGGATCACGTAGGTGAACTTCTGGACCAGGGGCGGCATGCTCGCGATCGGGAACATGAAGCCCGAGAAGAACATGCTGGGCAGCAGCACGAACTGTCCCGCCATCGACGCCTGTTGCTGCGTGTTGGAGATCGCCGACACCACGAGGCCCATGCCGAGACAGGTCAGGATGAAGAGCCCGGTGAGCGCGAGCAGCAGGAAGATGTTGCCGGCGATCGCGACCTGGAACCAGAAGGTACCGACCAGGATGACGATGGCGACGTTGGCGTAGCCGAGGCCGACGAACGGAATCGCCTTGCCGACGATCAGCTCGAACGGGCGAATGGGGGTGACGATGAGCTGCTCCATGGTGCCGCGCTCCTTCTCGCGCACGATCGCCATGGCGGTGAGTATGACCAGCGACTCCATCAGGAGCACGCAGATGATCGCCGGCACCATGAAGTTGACGCTGCGGAGCTCGGGGTTGAACCAGGCCCGCGGCTCGACCGCGACCACCGGATGACGCGCGATCGCGGCGGCGCCGGCGCCGCGGTCGACGAGCTGGACGTCGACGGCCTGCGAGAGCGTGATTTGCTCGAGGTAGGAGAGGGCGATGGTCGCGGTGTTGGAGTTGCTGCCGTCGACCGCCGCCATCACCTGTACCGGCGGGCTCCCGGGAGCGACGCGGCCGCGTTCGAGCCGCTCGGCGAAATCGGGCGGGATCGCGAGCACGAGCTTGGCGGCGCCGTGATCGAGCAGGCGGTCGACGTCGTGGACCCCGGCGCAGCGGGCGGCGATCCGGAAGTAGCCGCTCTCGGTCAGCTGGTCGACGTAGGCGCGACTCTCCGCCGAGTGGCTGTAGTCGCAGACCGCGAGCGCGACGTTCTTGATGTCGGTCGCGACGACGTAGCCGAAGATGAAGAGCTCCAGCACGGGCATCATCAGCACGATGCCGAACATGCGCTTGTCGCGCCGGATCTGGAGGACCTCCTTCCGGACCACCTCGAGGATGCGGGCGAGCGAGGCGAGCACGGCCTACTCGAGCCGTTCCTGGAAGCGGGCGGCGCTGAAGGTGACGATGGTGACCGCGAACACCACCAACAGCACCGCCTCGGGCCACAGCACCTCGAGCCCGACGCGCTTCAGGTAGATGCCACGGAGGGCGGTCACGAAGTAGCGGCCGGGAAAGAGGTACGAGATCACCCGGATCGGCGGTGGCAGGTCCTCGAGGGGAAACACGAACCCCGAGAGCAGCACCGACGGCAGGAGCGACAGGAAGATCGCCGCCAGCATCGCGTTCTGCATCGTGTCGGCGATGGTCGAGACGAAGACGCCGACCCCGAGCGCGCAGAAGAGGTAGAGCAGGGAGAAGATCGCGAGCTGCACGATGCTGCCCTTGATGGGAACCCCGAACAGCAGGTAGCCGGCGGCGATGATGATCACCAGGTCGATGAGCGCGATCACCATGTAGGGGCCGAGCTTGCCGATCATCATCTCGAGCGGCCGGATCGGCGACACCAGGATCTGCTCGATCGTGCCGCGCTCCTTCTCCTTGACGATGCTGAGCGCGGTCAGGATGGCGCCGACGATCATCATGATGACGGCGATCACCCCGGGCACGATGAAGTTCACGCTGCGGAGCTCGGGGTTGTACCAGACGCGGCTCGCGATCGTGATCGGAGGAGGCGGGGCGTTGGCCTGTGCGGCACGGCGGGTGGCGACGTACTGGTTCACGATCGCGAGCGCGTAGCCCTGGGCGATGGTGGCGGTGTTGGAGTCCGAGCCGTCGATCAAGATCTGGACCGCGGTCGACTCGTCGGCGCGCAGGCGGTCGGCGAAGTCGCGCGGGATCACGATCGCGGCGCGGACGGCGTCGTTCATGAGGTCGCGCTCGACCTCGTGCTCGTCGCGGGCGAAGCGGACCACGTCGAAGTAGCGGGAGCGCAGCATCTGCTCAGTCAGGGCGCGGCTCTCGGGGGTCTCGCTGTGGTCGAGCACCGTGATCGGCACGTTGTCGACGTCGTAGCGGATGCCGTAGCCGTACATGATCAGCATGCTGATCGGCCACAGCATCGTCAGCGCGAGGCTCCGCGGGTCGCGCAGCACGTCGATGAACTCGCGCCGCAGGATGGCGCGGATGGTGCGGAGCGAGCGGCGGAGCCCGACCTCGGCCATGCTCACCCTCCGCGCGCCGCCGCGCTCGCCTCGATGATCGCCACGAAGGCGTCCTCGAGCGACGGCTCGATGCGCTCGAGGCGGCGGAGCGGCAAGCCGCGCTCCGCGAGCAGCGGCGGGATGGCGGCGCGCGCCGCGCCCTCGTCGGCGACGGTCGCGTGCAGGGCGTTGCCGAAGAGGGCCACGCTCTCGACCGCGGGCGCGGTCTTCAGCGCCTGGTAGGCGCGCATCAGGTCGTCGCTCTCGATCTCGAGCAGGACGTGGTGGATGTGCTCACGCTTCAACTGAGAAGGGGTGCCCGTCGCGACGACCTTGCCGGCGTAGATGAGCGCCAGCTCGTCGCAATGCTCCGCCTCGTCCATGAAGTGGGTGGTGACGAAGACGGTGATGCCCTGCTCGGCGAGGTCGCCGATCATCTCCCAGAAGCGCCGGCGCGAGACCGGGTCGACGCCGGACGTGGGCTCGTCGAGGAAGAGGATCGGCGGCTCGTGCAGGACGGCGCAGCCGAGCGCCAGGCGCTGGCGCCAGCCGCCGGCGAGCGCCGACGTCATGGTGTCGCCGCGCCCTTCGAGGCCCGCCATCGCGAGCGCCCACGCGATCCTCGCCGTCAGGCGGGGGCCGCGTACGCCGTAGATGCCGGCGAAGAAGCGCAGGTTCTCCTCGACCGTCAGATCCTCGTAGAGCGAGAAGCGCTGCGACATGTAGCCGATGCTCGCCTTGACGCGCTCGGGCTCCCGGGCGACGTCGAAGCCGCCGACGCTGGCGCGGCCGGCGCTCGGGCGCAGGATGCCGCACAGCATCTTGATCGTGGTCGACTTGCCCGCCCCGTTGGGGCCGAGGAAGCCGAAGATGCGGCCGCTCGGCACGTGCAGATCGATGTGATCGACGGCGACGAAGCGATCGAAGACCCGCGTCAGGCCCGCCGCCTCGACTGCGACCGAGACCGAGTCCGTCATGGCGCCGCCGGCGCGGCGGTGGGGCGGGTGTAGGCGAGGAAGACGTCCTCGAGCGAGGGCGGGATGATGCGCCAGTCGTCGATGTCGACGCCGGCGGCCCGCGCCCACGCGACGACGTCCGCGGGGTCGAGTCCCTCGCGGGGCAGCGTCAGGTGCAGGCGGTCGCCGAACATCGACGTGCTCTCGAAGCCGCTCAGGTGGCGGAGGGTCCGCTCGGCCTGGCGCGGCGCCGCGCAGTGGAGATCGAGGACCCTGACGCCGAGCTCGGCCTTCAGCTCGGCGGGCGAGCCGCAGGCGATCATCGTGCCGTCCTGGAGGAAGCCGACGCGGCTGCAGCGCTCGGCCTCGTCCATGTAGGGCGTCGAGAGCAGAATGGTCGAGCCCTCCTGCAGGAGGTCGTAGAGGATCAGCCAGAAGTCGCGGCGCGAGAGCGGATCGACGCCGATGGTCGGCTCGTCGAGCAGGAGGATGCGCGGCTGGTGGATCAGGCAGGCGGCGAGCGCCAGCTTTTGCTTCATGCCGCCCGAGAGGTCGCGGGCGAGGCGCCCCTGAAAGGGCCCGAGCCGGCTGAACTCGAGGAGACGCTGGATGCGGCTCCGCCGCGCCCCCGGCTCGACGCCCCAGACCTCGGCGACGTAGTGCAGGTTCTCGAGGACGGAGAGCGTGCCGGCCAGGCTGAAGCGCTGCGACATGTAGCCGATCCGACGCTTGACCTCCGCCGGGTCGGCGGTGACGTCGACGCCGTCGATCTCGGCGGTGCCGCCGTCCGGGCGCAGCAGGCAGGCGAGCAGGCGGAGAAACGTCGTCTTCCCCGCGCCGTCCGGGCCGACCAGGCCGAAGAGCTCGCCGGGCCGGACCTCGAAGGTGACGTCTTTCAGAGCCTGAACGGCGCCGTAACGCTTGGCGACGCGGTCGGCGCGGATGGCGGAGGTCGCCACCGTGCGCTCACCCGGCGGCGTGCGCCGACGCGACCCGCTGGTCGACCGGCAGCACCGTGTCGGCCGGCATGCCGGGCTTCAGTGCCTCGTCGCGGGTCTCGACCTCGACCTTGACGCGATACACGAGCTTCACGCGCTCGTCCGGCGTCTGGATGTTCTTCGGCGTGAACTCGGCGCGATCGGCGATGAACGTGACCTTGCCGGCGAAGGGCTGGTCGGGGAACGAGTCGACGGTGACCTGCGCCGCCATGCCGAGCCGCACCTTTCCGAGGTCGCGCTCGCCGACGTAGACGTTCACCCACGGCCGGCTGAGATCGCCCAGCGTCACGATGGTCGTACCCGGGGCGACCATCTCGCCCGGCTCGCGGCTCTTGCTGAGGACGCGCCCGGCGGCCGGCGCGAAGAGCTGGCAGCGCGCGAGGTCGAGCTCGGCGAGCTCGAGGTCGGCGCTCGCGCGCTGCAGCTCGGCACGGGCGCCCTCGATCTCCTCGGTGCGGAAGCCCTCGCGCAGCTGATCGAGCTCGGCGGCCGTCCGGTCGCGCTCGGCGCGGGCGCTCGCCAGCAGGCTCTCGAGACGATCGCGCTCGGTCTGCGCCACGATCCCTTCGGCGTGGAGGCGAACGATGCGTTCGTGCTCGCGGGTCTGCATCGCCAGTGCGGCGTCGGCGGCCTCCTTGGCGGCGAGGGCGCGGTCGACCTCCTGCTCGCGCGAGCCCTTGGTCATCATGCGATAGCGCGCATCGGCGACCGACTTGGATGCCTCCGCGCTCGCGACCTTGAAACGGTACTCGCGGTCGTCGAGGCGCCCGACGGGCTCGGCCTTGTCGACCATCGCCCCCTCGTCGACCGAGCGCTCGATCAGCCGGCCGGCGACCTCGAAGGCGACGTCGACCTGCGTCACCTCGATGATGCCCGAGCCGCGGATCTCGCCGGCGGCCTGCTCGTGCGTCATCCACCAGCGTCCGCCGAGCACCAGGACGGCGGCGAGCGCCACGAGCGCGAGGACCACGAGCAGCGGGCGGCGCATGCGACTCCTCCAAATCACACATCCCGAGCAACGGCGAGCGGCGGGGATTTCAATTGACACCTCGGTCCCGTGTGCGTAGCCTCCGCCGAGCCCCGAAGCCCGTTCGCCGCCGTTCCCCACGTATGCGCCACTCGCTTGTGAGCCTGATCGTCTGCCCGCAGTGCCGAGGTGCGCTCACGCTGGACGTGTTCGAGGCCCTTCCGCGACGTGGCGGAGAGCGGTACGAGGAAGTCGTGGACGGCGCCCTGCGCTGCACGCGCTGTGGAGCTCTCTATCCGGTCATCGCTGGCGTGCCGCGACTCCTGCTGGCGCCGCTGCTCGCGCGTATCCAGCCGCGCTATCCCGCGTTCTTCGCGGCGCATCCGGAGCTCGTGCCCGCGCCTTGCAGCGAAGAGCACGAGCTCGCGGCGACGCTCGACAGCTTCACGCGCCAGCGCTTGGACCTGCCGCCGCCCGACGCGACGCTCGCGGCGCAGTGGCGCGCCAATCTCGCTCGCAACCTCGGCGACGCGCTCGGCGGGACGAGCCTCCGCGGCAAGCTGGTTCTCGACGTCGGCTGCGGGTTCGGGCGCCACATGTACGTCGCCGCGGAGCAGGGGGCCGAGGTCGTGGGCATCGACCTCTCGGGCGGCGTCGATCGCGCCCATGCGACGACGCGCGCTCAGCCCGGTTGCCACGTCGTCCAGGGCAACATCTTCGATCCCCCGCTGCGCGACGGCTGCTTCGACGTGGTGTGGTCGTTCGGGGTTCTGCACCACCTGCCGGATCCGCGCGCCGGCTTTCACGCCATCGTTCCCTTCGCGAAACCGGAGAGCGGCTCCGTCGTCGTCTGGGTCTACGGCTACGCCGGCATGACGCTCAGCTACCGGCTCTCACACATGCGGACGCTGCACCGCTACACCCGACGGTTGTCGGGGGAGGCGAGAACGCGTGCGTCGGCGGTGGTGGCCGGCCTGCTGTCGGCCCTGTACTGGGAGCCGTTGCGGCTCGCGCGCCGAGCGGGCCTCCGCCGCGTGGTGAACGCGCTCCCGCTGTCTGACTACCTCGATCATTCGTGGCGGACGCGGATCGCTGGCGTGCACGATCGGCTGTCGACGCCGATCACGCACTTCCACGACGTCGCGGAGCTCAGCGAATGGTGTCGGTCTGCCGGGCTCCAGTTCGTCTGCGTCGACGACACCGATCGGCGTGGATGGCGGGTATTCGGCCGCCGGACGGCCGGTGCGGTGCTCGCGGCCGCCGTCGGCACGTGAGCCGCGCCCGGATCACTTGGCGATCGTGATGCTGGGCCCGCCGGACGCCGGCCGCACCACCGTCATCTGGAACAGCTGGTAGAGCAGCGCGAACGCCTTCTTGTTCCACTGATAGCCGGGCTCGGGGCGGAGCGCGTAATAGCGGCCGTGAAAACGGATGGCGCGGTCGACACCGCTCGGCATGGTCTTCGCTTCCACCATCGCCATCGTGAAGGTGGGGTTTTGCTCCGCCTGCGGCGTCATCGAGTGCGCCGCGACGTCGTACTCGGGCTCGTCGGCGATGGCGTGTCCGAGGAAGCCGATGACGTTGGCGAAGCTGCGCAGGCGAAACTTGCCGTGTAACGGGAACTCGCCGCCGGGATGGCCGGCACGGATGTCGACGACGAGCTCGTCGTCGAGGTTCTGAGCGGCCTCCTGGTGCAGCCGGCGGCGCTCGTCGTTCGGAAGGACCTCGGGATCGTAGTTGGTGATGATGATGCGCCCGACGGTTCGCTTCACGATGCGGTAGTCCCCCGCCGTTCCCTGGCGCGTGATGACGAACTCGTTCTCGAGCGCCTGCAGGACCTCGGGCGTCACGGAGGCGGCCGGCACCATCCAGCTCTCGGTGAAGATCAAGGGCTCGGCGTGGAGCGCGCCGCGATCTTGGATCGTCGAGAGATGCAGCACGACGCGGCGGAAGGTCGAATAGCCTTCGATGTCGGACGGCTTGTTCTCGTAGGCGATCTTCTGGCGGTGGAGCTCGGTGCGGTACTCGCCCGCCATCATGCGGAGCACGAGGTCGATGTCCGCGCCCTGCCGCAAGAGCAGCGTGAGCGTGCTCTCCGGAAACGGCGTCAGGAGGCGGCGCGTGAACTCCTCGCCCTCGACCGGGACGATGCTGAAGGTCGGGTTGTCGCTCCAGCTGCCGCCGAAGATCGGCGCCAGGCTGCCGCCGCCCTCGAGGCCGCCGAGCGGCGGCGTCGCGCCGGCCGAGAACTGGTAGTTCAAGGTGGCGGCGACGTTGGAGAGGGCGGTGAAGTGCAGCGGCTCGTCGTAACGGGCGCGGGCGATGTTGAGCAGGAGCTGCCGGCAGACCGTCTCGGTGGCGAGCGCGTCGTAGGTCATGACGGTGCGGTTCAGCTGCAGGGCCGGGAAGCAGCCGGCGGCGAGGACGGCGAGCACGGCCATCAGGGATCGCGAGCGGTGCATGACCACGCGCGCGCACTTATCGTGCCGCGGGACGGCTTTCAAAGGCGGCTTGCTCGGAGGCAGCCGCATTGTGGCCGGGCGAGCCGGTCTGCTACGCCGTGCCGCCAAGGAGGATCGCATGGGGGAGGAGCGCGCTCTCAGGGTGGTCGTGTGGGGCACCGGCAACGTCGGCCGCGCCGCGCTCCGCGCGGTGATCGCGAATCCGGCGCTCGCGCTCGCGGGCGTGATCGTCGCCGATCCCGCCAAGGTCGGGCGCGACGCGGGCGAGCTCTCTGGGCTCCCCGCGACCGGGGTGCTGGCGAGCGCCGACGCCGCCGCGCTGCTGGCGGCGGACGTCGACGCCGTCGCCTACTGCGCCTCGGGCGACTTTCGTCCCGACGGCGCCCTCGCCGACGTCGAGCGCGCGCTCCGCGCCGGCTGCGACGTGGTCTCGACCGCGCTCTATCCGTTCTACGACCCGCGCTCGGCGCCCGCCGACCTGCGCGCCCGGATGGAGGAGGCCTGCCGGGACGGCGACGCGTCGCTCTTCGTCACCGGCATCGACCCCGGTTTCATCAACGACGTCGTCCCGTTGCTCCTGACCGGACTCTGCGAGGAGATCGAGGAGATCCGTGCCTTCGAGATCTTCAACTACGAGCTCTACGATCAGGCGGACGCCGTTCGCCAGCTGGTCGGCTTCGGCCAGCCCATGGACTACCTGCCGCCGATGGTGGCGCCGGGCATTCCAACGATGGTCTGGGGCGGACAGATCCGTCTGATCGCGCGCGGCCTCGGGCTCGTGCTCGACGAGGTGCGCGAGGTGGTCGAGCGCCTGCCGCTGCACCGCGACGTCGAGAACCGCCTCGGCCGCTTCGAACGCGGGACCCAGGGTGCGCTCCGCTTCGAGGTGCAGGGCTGGGTACGCGGCCGCCCGACGATCGTGGTCGAGCACGTGACCCGCATCTGCGACGACGTCGCGCCCGAGTGGCCGCGGCCGGAGAGCGGCGGCGGCGCGCACGGCGTGCGCTTCCGCGGCCGGCCGAACATCCGGCTCACGATCGAGGCCGAGGACGAGCGCGGGGATCGTGCTGGGGGCGGCAACGCCACCGCTGCGGCGCGCATCGTGCACGCGATCCCGTTCGTGCACCGCGCCGCGGCGGGGCTGCTCGACGCGCTCGATGTGCCGCTGCAGGTCGTGCGCGGGTTGGTGCGGTAGCGGGCGAGTGTGGCCTAAGCGAGATTCTTCTCCGCGAACTCCCAGTTCACCAAGTGGTCGAGGAACGCCGCCACGTAGTCGGGGCGGCGGTTCTGGTAGTCGAGGTAGTAGGCGTGCTCCCAGACGTCGACCGTGATGAGCGGCGTCAGACCCTTGGCGAGCGGGTTCTCGGCGTTCGGTGTCTTCACGATCTGGAGCTCGCCGCCTTTGGACGCGAGCCACGCCCAGCCGCTCCCGAATTGCGTGACGGCGGCTTCGGTGAAGGCCTTCTTGAAGGACTCGTAGTTGCCGAAGGCTTTGTCGATCTTCGCCGCCAGCGCCTTCGGCGGCGCGCCGCCGCCCTTCGGCTTCATGCTCTTCCAGTAGAACGTGTGGTTCCAGGTCTGGGCGGCGTTGTTGAAGATCGCCTGCTTGTCGGCGTTGCCGGCCGTCGCCGCCACGATCTTCTCGAGCGGCTGATCGGCGTACTCGGTGCCGGCGATGAGCTTGTTCAGGTTGTCGACGTAGGCCTTGTGGTGCTTGCCGTAGTGGAACCCGATGGTGTTGCTCGAGATGTACGGGTCGAGCGCGTTGTCGGGGTAGGGGAGAGGCGGCAGCTCGATGGCGGCGGCTCGGGCTCCGCGGGGCAGGATCAAGGTTGCGCTCGCCACCGCGGCGGCGGCGGCCGCACCCACCACGAACTCGCGGCGGGTCAGATGCATCCTCTCGTCTGGAATCATGATGTCCCCTCCTCTCCGGTCCGAATTCTATCCGCCAGGGTAGCACGGCAGAATTCCTATGCAGCCGGGTGAGGGCGAAATCGGTCCTAGGTGCGCTCGGGCGAGTACTGGGCCGCGAGACCGCGGGCGGCATCGCGCAGCATCTCCACCGTCACGCCGGCCTGCTCGGCGAAGGTCGCGAGGTCGTACCACAAGGTCTCGCCGAGCATCGCGCCGTCCGCGAACTCGTAGCGTGCCGCGAAGGGGAGCGCGATCGACCGACCCGTCGTCGCCGTACCGCGGGCGGTCCCGGAGTGGAAGAGCTGGTTGCCCTCGACCACCTCGTGCTCGATCTCGAAGCGCATGTCCGGAACGGTGGCGTACGACATCGCGTACTGCGCGGCGACGGCGGCGCGTCCCTGGTAGCACACGTCCGCCGCCATCACCCGGTAGTAGCCGTGCTCGAGGTAGGTCGCGGCGGCCGACTCGTGGTCGTGGCGCTGCTCGGCGGCCAGGTGGGTTCGATAGATGGAGAGAATTTCGTCGCGCGTCATGGGGCACCCCCGTGGGATTGGTAAAACCGACTGACGGTCTGTGAATACAGACCAAGAGTCGGTATTGCAACCCCCCGGCCCGTGCTAGGGTCGCCGCCCATGCCGACCCAGGACGAGCGACGCGCGTCGACGCGGAATGCCCTGCTGCGGGCCGGACGACAGCTCTTCGGCACGCGCGGCTTCGCGGCGACCACGGTCGACGACCTCGGCACCGCGGCCGGGGTCGCGAAGGGCGGTTTCTACCACCACTTCCAGTCCAAGGAGGACCTCTTCACCGCGGTGCTCGAGGCCCAGCAGGCCGAGCTGGTGACCGAGGTCATCGCGGCGGCGGCGAAGGGCGAGGGCGCCATCGATGCGCTGAAGCGCGGCTGCCGCGCCTTCCTGGTCGCCTGCCTCAAGCCCTCCGTGCGTCGGATCGTCCTGCTCGACGGCCCGGCGGTGATCGGCTGGCACGCGTGGCGCGAGATCGACGCCCGCTACTTCGGCGGTCTGATCCGGCAGGGGCTCGAGGCCGCCGTGGCCGAGGGGGTGGTCGAGGCGCGCCGGGTCGACGCGTTGGTCTCGGTGCTCCTGGGCGCGGTCACGGAGGCGGCGATGGTCTCGGCCCGGACGACGGACGCGAGCGCGAAACAGGCGGTGGCCGTCCTGATGGCCGAGATCGGGGAGCTCCTCGACGGCCTGACGCTCCGCCGGAGGCCGCGGTCGCGCCGGGAATGACCGCCACGGGACCCTGGGCGACACCGGGAGCCGCGCGTGGCATCTATGGGCGGACCATGCGAGCACTCTGGACGAGCGCGGCGCTGTGGGCGGCGATCCTGCTCGGCGGCGTCGCCCACGCTGCGGACCCGGCGCGCGCCACCGCGACCTTCGCCGGCGGCTGCTTCTGGTGCATGCAGCCGCCGTTCGAGCATCTGCCCGGGGTGATCGCGACGACCGTCGGCTATACGGGCGGCAGCAAGCGCACTCCGACCTACGAGGAGGTCTCGGCCGGGGGCACGGGCCACGCCGAGGCGATCCAGGTGGTCTACGATCCGGCGAAGGTCACGTACGAGAGGCTCCTCGACGTCTTCTGGCACAACGTCGACCCGGTGACCCGCGACGCGCAATTCTGCGACCACGGACGGCAGTACCGCTCCGCGATCTTCTACCACGACGAGACGCAGCGTCGGCTTGCCGACGACTCGAAGCGCGCGCTCGAGACGGCGAAGACGCTGCCGGGTGCGATCGTGACCGAGATCGTCGCGGCCACCGACTTCTGGCCGGCCGAGGACTACCACCAGCGCTACCACGAGAAGAATCCGGTTCGGTACAAGTACTACCGGTGGAACTGCGGCCGCGATCAGCGTCTGCGCGAGCTCTGGGGCGACGCGGCGCCGAAGGCGGAGCCAAGCCCATGAGGTGGCTCATCGTCCTCATGGTGCTGCTCGCCGTCACGGCCGCGTACGCCGACCCCGCCGCGAAAGGATGGACAGCGATGGACTGGAAGAAGCCCGACGACGCCGAGCTCAAGCGGAAGCTCACCGCGCAGCAATACGAGGTCACGCAGCACGAGGGCACCGAGCGCCCGTTCGCCAACGAGTATTGGAACAACCACGAGGCCGGCATCTACGTCGACGTCGTGTCGGGCGAGCCGCTCTTCAGCTCGCTCGACAAGTTCGAGTCCGGCACCGGCTGGCCGAGCTTCACCAAGCCGATCGACCCCGCCAACGTGACCGAGCGCTCCGACGGCAAGCTCTTCATGCGCCGCACCGAGGTACGCTCGAAGCACGCCGACTCGCACCTCGGCCACGTCTTCGACGACGGCCCGCAGCCGACGGGCCTCCGCTACTGCATGAACTCGGCGTCGCTGCGCTTCATCCCGGTCGACAAGCTCGAGGCCGAGGGCTACGGCCAGTACCGGAAGCTCTTCGAGACGGACGCCGCCAAGAAGTAGTTGCCGTAACGTCGGCCAGCGCGGGGTGTAGACGTACTCGAGACGCAAGCCCGCGACGGTGCTCCGAACGCCAGATGGTGGAGGCCGGCCGCGAAGCGATCGTGCGTCGCCGGCGAGCGTGCCTGGACGAGACCGATCTCGAGAGCGGCGCCGACCCAGATCGGTCCTTCGGGGACGTCGAGGCTGCGGGAGAATCCCAAGAGTGGCATCACGCGGTCGTAGAAGGTCGTCGAGCGCGTCAGGTCACCGACGGTGAGATCGATGTGGTGGATCGTGCCGCCGATCATGCGAAACCGGCGATCACCGCGGTGACGGCCGCGGCGTCAGTCGGGGTAAGAGCCCGGACGCGAAGCCAGCGTCTGAGATCGCGATCGGACTCTCCCATGGACGTCAGCCGTCGGAACGCTTCGGGGGGAAGAGCGCGGCGAGCTCCTCGGCGTGATCCGCGACGTTGCCGGCGAACTGCGGCAGGTCATCGGTGATCTCGTACCAGGGCGCCTTCGAGCCGACGAAGAAGTGCGCCAGCGAGCGGCGCTCGGGATCCTCGTTCAGGATGCCGAGGCGAATCCGGAGTACGTCCGGGGCGAAGTCCGGACGCCGGCTGTAGACGGCCGATCCGCAGCGGCTGCAGAAGGCGCGGAAGATCCCGGGCGACGACTCGTGCTCCCGGATCAGCTCCTCGCCCGAGAGATAGGTCCAGTACTTGGTCCGGACGTCGGCGTTGGCGCCGAAGGCCGTGCCCTGCGCCTTCCGGCAGCGCGAGCAATGGCAATAGACGACGGCGCCGAGCTTCCCGGAGATCTCGATCCGCACGCCGCCGCACATGCATTGGCCCGTCATGTCGGCCCCCGCGCGCGCCCGAGGTCGAGGACGAAGTCGCCGGCGGCGCGGCGCCGCGCGAACTCGACGACGAGCATCTCGACGCCGAGGTGCGTCGTGTCGAGGGCGTTCGACGCGTAGGCACCCAAATCCTCGAACTCCGCGTGCATCTGTCGCACGACCTCCTCGGGCCCCGGATCGGCTCGCGTGGTCGCCCGCCGCACGGCCTCGTCCAGGCTCGTCCGCAGTACGACGTACTCGACGCGGATGCCAGTGGGGGCGAGCTCGGCCGCGACCACCGGCAGGAACCACGGCCCGAAGATGCCGTCGAGGAACACCTCGTAGCCTCGCGCAGCGAAGGTCGCCGCGGCGTGGCTGACCGCCGCGATGATCGCCGTGTTCTGGGCGTGGGCCTCGGGAAGCGTCGGTGCGATGGGGTGGGCGGGAAAGGTGTAGAACACGTCCGCCGGGAGGTGCAGGCCGCGCGGCTCGGCTTCGGCCGCGTGCGCGCTGAAGGTGGTCTTGCCGGCTCCCGGGGAGCCGGTCACGATCGTGATGCCGCCCATCGTCGGCTCGGTGTCGTTCAGCTCGCCTCGAACACGAGCAGGCCGAACTGATAGTCGAGGTGGAGCTCCCCGTTCTCGTCGCGGAGGTCGATGCCGGCCCGAATGCCGGCGGCGGTGAGCTGCCGCAGCACGACCTCGAGCGCCGCCATGCGCTTCGGCTCGTTGATGACGCGCGCCCAGGCGGTGAAGTCGCGGGCGTGCTGCCACGATTCCTCGCGGACCAGCGTGAGCCCCGCCGCGCGTCCCGTCTCGCGCAGCGTCTCGAGCGGCACGAAGCGCACGTGCGAGGGGTCGCGGAGGATCTCGATGGCGTTGTGCAGCGCGGCCGTCGCCGCGTCGTCGGAGGTGAGGATGTCGAGCACCACCACGCGACCGCCGCGACGGATCAGGCGGCGCACCTCGCGGAGGCCGTCGGCCGGGTGCTCGAAGTGGTGGAGGGCGAGACGCAGCACCACCGCGTCGAAGCTCGCCGCCGCGAAGGGCAGCCGCTCCACGACGCCACGCACGAAGCCGACGTTGGCGAGGTGGCCGTGGCGCTCGCGCGCGAGCCGCACGACCTCGGCCGTGAGGTCGACGCCCACCAGCAGGCGGGCACGCGCGCCCAGCACCGGGGTCAGCACGCCCGGCCCGCAGCCGACGTCGAGGATCCGCTCGCTCGCGAAATGCTCGAGCGCGTCCGCGATCCGCTCGGTCAGCTCGGGGGACTTGAGCAGCGCGTCGCTGGCGAACGTCCGCGCCTGGCGCGCGAACTCGGTGCCGACGGTCTTGGAATGGCTCATCGCGATGGTCCGGCGTGCATCCTGCGTCTGGTTGCGATGAATATCCGGTGCGCCACCAGGAACGCGAGGATCAGGGGACCGTCGAGCAGGATCGCAGCCGAGAGCAGCGCGTCGCCGCGCCACGGCAAGCGGTACGCGCGCCGGTCGTGGCCCTTCCAGCTCGAGACGTCGTCTCCGCCGCCGTGCTCATCGATGCCGTTGGCGCCGATCGAATACAGATCGAACGCCTCCGACCCGAACTCGGCTGGGTAGCGATAGACGAGGGGCTGGCCCCATCCATCGGTGACGAGCGCCGGCTTCACGTACGAACGGTCTTGACCGGCCGACGAGCTGGACGACGTCAGAGCCCGAAGCCCATCCTCCGTGCTCGGGAAATGGCAATGGTCGGCGCCGAACCACAAGAGCCGCTGCGCGACGATCTCGATGGTCGCCGACGTCCTGCCGACGCCGGTCACGGAGGCATGGGCAGAGATCGCCGAGCACGTCGACAGCATCACACCAACCATGATCGCAAAGGACCGGAGTGCGGATGATGCTCGCATGTCGCCTGTATAGGGGGCCAAGGAGCAAGGCCTCAAGCCATCATCTCGCGCGTGGGGTCGCTCCGAGCTCGACTCCCCGTGCGCGCGCCGCGATCGTCGCCGCCCGCCGTCGGAGATACGGCGACGGGGCCGCCGGGTCGAACCGGCGCGGCGCCGGCAGCGTCGCCGCCAGCAGCGCCGCGCGCTGGCCGTCGAGCGCCGCCGCCGGCACGCCGAACCAGCGCTGCGCCGCGGCCTCGACGCCGTAGATGCCCGGGCCCCACTCGACGAGGTTGACGTAGACCTCGAGGATGCGGCGCTTGCCCCAGAGCTGCTCCATCAGGAGCGCGAAGTAGACCTCGATCGCCTTCCGGAGGTAGGTGCGGCCGGGCCAGAGGAAGACGCTGCGGGCGCATTGCATGGTGATCGTGCTGGCGCCGCGGAGGCGGCCGCCGCGCTGGCGGAGGTTGTACGCGCGCGCTTGCCGGAGCTCCTTCAGGTCGACGCCCCAGTGTTGAAAGAAGCGGCCGTCCTCGGCGGCGATGACGGCCCGCAGCACCGCGGGGCTGACCTCGCGGAGGGGGACCCAGCGCCGATCGATGCCGACCGGCTCACCGGTGACGAAGCCCTCGACGACGCGGATCACCATGAGCGGCGTGAGCGGCGGATTCACGTAATGGTAGAGCACCACGAATCCGACCGACACGAGCACGAACGCGAGCGCGAGCCGGAGGCACCAGCGGAGGACGAGCCGCACGACGCGCATCGCACGGTGTCATGCCCGGCGCCGACGGGCGCGTCCACTCCTTGCCGCTGGCGATCCCGTCGGGGCTCTAGCGATCTCGAAACGAGCGTCCAGGCGTTACCTGAGGTTCAAATCCGCATCATCTTGGGTCTGTGCGACCCTAGTCGGTTGAACACCATGTTGCCATTTTATCCTCGCCGCGAGGCCATCCACGTCGGGAAAGAGAGAGGACGCATGTATGCCCAAACGGAACAGGTGATATCGAAGTTCAGGCTTTTTTGTTGATGGAATGATCATTTCCATCAGCTTCCAATCGGAGCGGAGGTTACTATCGAGTGGAGACTCCAGCTTCGAGCACGCCACGAAGAGGCCTTCTTGGGCACGAATCCGATGCGTCACGATGTTCGGAAAGTACTTCACGGGTCGCTTGAGGTCGAAAGGCGATCCCTCGCGAACCCTGTCGGAAGCCTTGAACGGTGCTAGAAGCGCGAACATTTTTCCATCGATTTCGGGTGCATCAAGAACCGAAAAATACAGAGCGACAAGGGGGTTGTGCGTCCAATCGAGAAGTCGCGTAGGCAGGCCGTGATGTTGCGCGAGAGAGAGCCACTCCCAGTCGGTCGTCGGAAGAACCGACAAATAGCCGGGAGCTTCGCGACGAAAGATATCAAAAAGGCTCCGCTCGTGCTTCGCGCGATCAGTCGAGACGTGACTTCCGCGCCCGACGGCAGGGAGCAGTTGGTGTCTGCCGTCTGCGTGCCCTCGAAATACCCATTTTCCCCGAATCTCGACGAAGAATTCCTTGGATGCAAGGTCGAGGAGCTCGCCGACGGTCTCGATTCGCATTACGAGATTACCCGCATCGGTTACTTGCACGGACCGTCGATCGGCGATGCCGTGCAGTCGTCAAGGGATCTGGCGGAGAGGAGTACAATGTCGCTTCCCCGGTCTCAAGCGGTTCCTCTCTCGGTGAGCTGCTTCTTGCCCAGCCATCGGCCACCTGGATAAAACCCACGCGAGATCCGATCTCGACGTGACGCCGCTCGAAGACCTGCTTCGCACGCTCACGCCGCCGCTCGAGTACCTGACGACGGCGCCGCCCCGGCTCGCGCGCTCGGCGCTGCCGTTTCGTGCCTTGCGCGAGAAGCTCGGGCGGACGGTGGCGGCGACGGTCGACGCGCGGACGCTGGCGACGCTCGACGAGGTGCGCGGCCTCTTGGACGGCCTCGACGGCGGACCGCTGGCGCCGGTGTCGGCGCCGTCCGCCGCGCCGTCCCCGACCGAGGCGTCCTTCGAGGCGGCGGCCACGGCCGCTCTCAGCCGCCTCCTCGACCTGGTCGTGACGCTCAGAGCGGCGCCGGCGAGCGTCGCCGAGCCTCCGACGCCCTATCACGCCTCGTCCGGCGCGGTGCCGGCGCAGCTCGACGCCCTCCGCATGCCGGTGCAGTTCGTGAAGGGCGTCGGTCCGAAGCGCGCCGAGCAGCTCGCGACCCTCGGCATCACCACCGTCGATCATCTGCTCTTTCACCTGCCGTTCCGCTACGAGGACCGCCGGGACGTCCGGACGATCGCGATGCTGCGGCCGGGAGAGCAGGCGACGATCGAGGCCGAGATCCACGGCGTCAACGAGCGCTACGCCGGCGGCGGCCGGCGCCGCGTGCTGGAGGCGACGGCGACCGACGGGAGCGGCGGGATGCTGACGCTCCTCTGGTACCACCAGCTCGCGTACTTCCGGAGCCGCTTCCGCGAGGGGCAACGCGTGCTCCTGCACGGCAAGGTCGAGGCCCCCAAGGGTCTGCAGCGCTCGCTTCGGCTGCGCATGGTCCACCCCGAGGTCGAGCTCCTCGAGGGCGGCGACGACGCCGAGACCGGACGCATCGTGCCGATCTACGGGAAGCCCGCGGGCATCCCGATCGGCGCCATGCGGCGCCTGGTGCACAGCGCCGTCGAGCACTACGCGGCACGGACGCCGAGCGTGCTGCCGGCCGAGATCGCGACGCGTCGCGGGATCATGGATCTCGCCGAGGCGCTTCGGGCCGTGCACCAGCCGGAGCCGGACGCCGACGTCGAGGATCTCAACGCCGCCTGCTCGGCGGCCCATCGCTCCATCGTCTACGACGAGCTCTTCTTCCTGCAGCTCGGGCTGGCGCTCCGGAAGCACCACGTGGTCGAGGAGCCCGGCATCGCCTTCCCGGTGCCGGCGGCGCGCACCGCGGATCTGGTGGCGAGCCTGCCCTTCGCCTACACGGCCGCGCAGCGGCGCGTGATCGCCGAGATCGAGCGCGACATGGCGGAGCCGCATCCGATGCACCGCCTCGTCCAGGGCGACGTCGGAAGCGGCAAGACCGTGGTCGCGTTGCACGCCGCCACCATCGCGATCGCCGCCGGCCACCAGGCGGCGCTGATGGCGCCGACCGAGCTGCTCGCCGAGCAGCACTGCGCCACCATCCGGCGCTTCGGGCAACCGATCGGCCTCCGCGTCGCGCTGCTGACGGGCGGCGTGCAGGGCAAGCTCCGGGGCCGCACCGAGCGCGCCATCGCGCGCGGCGACATCGACCTCGTGGTCGGGACGCACGCGCTCATCCAGGAGGGCGTCGAGTTCAAGCGGCTCGGGCTCGGGATCATCGACGAGCAGCATCGCTTCGGCGTCCTGCAACGGCAGACCCTGAAGCGACACGGCACCAATCCCGACATCCTGCTCATGACGGCGACGCCGATCCCCCGCACCCTCGCGCTCACCCTCTACGGCGACCTCGACGTCTCCGCGCTCGACGAGCTGCCGCCGGGACGCCGGCCGGTCGTGACCCGCGTCTTCAACCAGCGACAACGCGAGCGGGTGCTGGAGCTGGTCGCGCACGAGCTCGACGCCGGCCGCCAGGCCTACGTCGTCTATCCGCTGGTGAGCGAGTCGGAGAAGACCGATTTGCTCGACGCGACCCGGATGGCGCGCGAGCTCGCCGCCGGACCCTTGCAGCGCTACCGCCTCGGGCTCATGCACGGCCAGATGCGATCCGACGAGAAGGACGCCGTGATGCGGCGCTTTCGCGACGGCGAGTACCAGGTCCTGGTGTGCACGACGGTGGTCGAGGTCGGCATCGACGTCGCGAACGCGACCGTGATGGTGATCGAGCACGCCGAGCACTTCGGGCTCGCACAGCTGCACCAGCTGCGCGGCCGCGTCGGGCGCGGAGAGCACCGCTCGCTCTGTTTTCTCCTGGCGTCGTATGCCCAGGGCGACCAGGCCCGCGAGCGCCTGCGCGTGATGGAGGACACCAACGACGGGTTCCGCATCGCCGAGAAGGATCTCGAGCTCCGCGGGCCGGGCGAGTTCCTCGGCACGCGGCAGTCGGGGCTGCCGGACTTTCGCGCCGCCAACCTGGTACGCGACGGCGATCTCCTCCGCGACGCGCAGGCCGACGCGGCGGCCTGGCTCGCCGCCGATCCCGGTCTCGCCTCGCCCGCATCGCAACCGCTGCGCGTCGTGCTCGAGGCCCGCTGGGCCGGCCGCCTCGAGCTCGCGCGCGTGGGATGAGGTCTAGGGCCGCGCATTCGCTGCACTTCATGCCTTGCCTTCCGTGGAGGTGCCGGCTATCGTCGCCCGAAGTGCGCTGTTGTGGGTCGCGCACTTAGCGCCAAATCGCTTGGGGGAAAGAGGTGGGGTCATGAAGATCCGCTCGTTGTCGCTGACGGTCGCGTGCATCCTGGTCCTCGCTGGTAGTGCGGCCGCACAGCCTGGTGCGGCATTTCTCGAAGGTCGGGGAGGCGCCATGATCCCCGTCGGCGACTTCAGCCACGAGCAGGACGTGGGCGGCGCCTACAGCATCGCCGCCGGCTACGAGTTCATCCCGTTCTTGGATCTGCTGCTGGAGTTCACCCACTCCTTCAACGAAAACGACGACGAGCACGTTCGCGTCGCCGACCTCGTCTTCGAATCGGACGAGACCCATCAGACCTTCATCCTCGGCCTCGGACCGCGGATCAACTTCCTGCCTTCGGACTACAAGGTCCGCCCGTACGCGACGGTGAAGGGCGGCTGGTACCACTTCGCCAACTTCAACAGTCTCGAGGTGAACGGCATCGGCAAGATCAGCGACGAGGACAACGACGCCGCCGGGATCGAGGCCGGCCTCGGGCTGACGGGCACCATCTTCACGCTCTACGAGCGCGAGGGCGACGAGGTGCCGCTCTTCGAGATGACCCTCGGTGTGCACGGCAGCTACCACCACGCGTTCCTCGGGGGCCGGGACGACCGGGAAATGGTCGTCACCATGGGATCGCTCGGCTTCCGTTTCTAGCCGCCGCTCGTCAGCATGCTCGCCCCGCCCTCGGGTTCGCGCCTACCCGCCTGGGCGGCCAAGAAGCGCGGCATCCTCCGCGAGGCGCGACCGCTCCGCCGCGTGCTCCGCGAGCTCGCTCTCACGACGGTCTGCGAGGAGGCGCGTTGCCCGAACATCGGCGAGTGCTTCGCGCGCCCGACCGCGACCTTCATGATCGGGGGCGACCGCTGCACGCGGCGCTGCGGCTTCTGTGCCGTCGAGACCGCGCGGCCGCGCCCGCTCGATCCGGACGAGCCGGCTCGCATCGGCGAGGCGGCTCGGCGCATGGGGCTCACCCACGTGGTCATCACCGCGGTGGCGCGTGACGATCTCGCCGACGGTGGCGCCGAGCACTTCGCCGCCACCATCCGGGCCGTGCGGGCCGCGGCGCCCGCGGCGCGGGTCGAGGTGCTGACCCCCGACTTCAAGGGGCAGGAAGGACCGCTCCGCATCGTGCTCGACGCCGCCCCCGATGTCTTCAACCACAACCTCGAGACGGTGGCGCGCCTCTCGCCGGCGGTCCGGCCGCAGGCCGCCTACCGGCGCTCGCTGCACGTGCTGGCCGAGGCCAAGCGTCTTCGCCCCGACGGAGACACCAAGTCGGGTCTCATGGTCGGCCTCGGCGAGACGGCCGAGGAGATGCAGCAGGCGATGCACGACCTCCGCGCCGCCGCCTGTGATCTGTTGACGATCGGCCAGTACCTGCAGCCGACGCGCGCGCACCTGCCGGTCGTCGAGTACGTCGCGCCCGAGACCTTCGCCGCCTACGCCGCGGTGGGTCGCGCACTCGGCTTCCGGCACGTCGCCGCCGGCCCCTTCGTCCGCAGCTCGTATCACGCCGAGGAAACGTACGCCGCGTCGCGCGCCTAGATACGCATGGACTTTCCCCGTATCCGGCGCTTGCCGCCCTACGTCTTCAACATCATCGGCGATCTCAAGCTCGCGGCGCGCCGCGCCGGCGAGGACATCATCGACCTCGGCATGGGGAACCCGGACGCGCCGACGCCGCCGCACGTGGTGCAGAAGCTCGTCGAGGCGGTCACCAAGACGCCGAATCACCGCTACTCGGTCTCGAAGGGCATCTACAAGCTGCGGGTCGCGATCTGCGACTGGTACCGGCGGCGCTACGGCGTCGAGCTCGATCCCGACGCGGAGGCGATCGCCACCATCGGCTCGAAGGAAGGCCTCGGACACCTCGCGCTCGCGATCCTCGGCCCGGGCGACGTGGTGCTCTGTCCGAGCCCGACCTACCCCATCCACCAGTACTCGGTGATCATCGCCGGCGGGGACCTGCGCTCGGTGCCGATGCTCCCGGGCGACGGCTTCTTCGACCGCCTGATCGACGCCGTGAAGCAGAGCTGGCCGAAGCCGAAGCTGCTGATCCTCAACTATCCCGCACAACCCCACGACCGAGGTCGTCGACGCTCGACTTCTTCCACCGCATCGTCGACTTCGCGCGCGAGCATGAGCTCCTGGTGGTGCACGACCTCGCCTACGCCGACCTCGTCTTCGACGGCTACGAGGCGCCGAGCTTCATGCAGGTGCCCGGCGCGCAGCGACCTCGGCGTCGAGTTCTTCTCGCTCTCGAAGAGCTACAACATGCCCGGGTGGCGGGTCGGCTTCGCGGTCGGCAACCGGGAGATGATCCATGCGCTGGCGCGGATGAAGAGCTACCTGGACTACGGGATGTTCCAGCCGGTGCAGATCGCCGCCATCGCGGCGCTGAACGGCCCGCAGGACTGCGTGCGCGAGACCGTCCGTGCGCTACCGCGTCCGGCGCGACGTGCTGTGCGAGGGGCTCGCGCGGGCCGGCTGGGAGATCCCGAAGCCGCAGCGCGACCATGTTCGTCTGGGGTCGCATTCCCGAGCCGTTTCGCGCCATGGGATCGATCGAGTTCTCGAAGTTCCTGCTGCAAGGAGGGCAAGGTGGCGGTGTCGCCGGGAATCGGCTTCGGGGAGTACGGGGACGAGTACGTCCGGTTCGCGCTGATCGAGAACGAGCACCGCACCCGGCAGGCCGTGCGCGGCATCCGGAAGGCGCTCGGCGGCGAGGCGGCGCCCTCCGAGGATGCCCACGGTGGCTAGTGCTCGTCGCCGCGCGGCGGCGGTCCCGGAGATCCGCGCCGGGCTGATCGGTTTCGGCACGATCGGCACCGGGGTCGTGAAGCTCCTGCAGCGCCGGCGGGGCGCCATCGACGCCATGCTCGGCGCGCGTCTCCGGCTGGTGCGGATCGCCGACCTCGACACCACGCGCGACCGAGGCGTGCGCCTTCCGAAGGGCATGCTGGTTCCCGACGCCCGGCGGGTCTACGAGGCCGACGACGTCGACGTCGTGATCGAGCTGATGGGCGGCTACGAGCCGGCGCGCCGTTTCGTGCTGGCGGCGATCGCCGCCGGCAAGAGCATCGTCACCGCCAACAAGGCGCTGCTCGCAGTGCACGGGCGCGAGGTGTTCGGGGCGGCGGCGCGCCAGCGCGTCGACGTCGGCTTCGAGGCGAGCGTCGGCGGCGGCATCCCGATCGTCCGCGTCCTGCGCGACGGCGTCGTCGCCGACCGCACGCTCGGGGTCCGCGGCATCGTCAACGGTACCTGCAACTACATCCTCTCCAAGATGAGCGCCGAGGGCGCGCCGTTCGAGGACGTGCTCGCCGAGGCCCAGGCTCGCGGTCTCGCCGAGGCCGACCCGAGCTTCGACGTCGACGGCATCGACTCCGCTCACAAGCTCGTCATCCTGACCGCGCTCGCGTTCGGGACCGAGCTGCACCTCGAGGACGTCCACACCGAGGGCATTCGCCACGTCGACCCAGATGGACGTCGCCTACGCCCGCGAGCTCGGCTACGAGATCAAGCTGCTCGCGATCGGCACCCTCCACGGCGACGACGTCGCCGTGCGCGTCCATCCGACGCTGGTGCCCGATCACCCACGTGCTGGCGGGCGTCCGCGGCGCCTTCAATGCCATCTACGTCGAGGGCGAGGCGCTCGGCTCGAGCATGTACTACGGCCTCGGGGCCGGCATGATGCCGACGGCGACGGCGGTCGTCGCCGACCTCATCGAGATCGCCCGCAACCGTCTACAAGATACCTCGGCGCGCGTGCCGCCGCTCGGGATTCCGGCCCTCCGCCGGCCGCGGCGGGTCCCCATGGGCGACCTCAAGACGGCCTACTACCTCCGGATCATGGTGCGCGACCGGCCCGGCGTGCTCGGAAACATCGCTTCCATCCTCGGGCGCTACGGGATTAGTATCGCGACCGTGATTCAGAAGGGCCGCAGCGCGGGGGGCACGGTGCCGGTCGTGATCCGCAGCCACGAAGCGCGCGAGCGCGACCTCGCGGCGGCGCTCGGCCGAATCCGGCGGCTTTCCGGAGTGCAGGGGGCACCGATCTGCCTCCGCATCGCCGACGATCTCGGAGGAGCCTGATGGATCGCAACCTGGCGCTCGAGGTGGCGCGAGTCACCGAGGCGGCGGCGCTCGCGTCGGCGCGCTTCATGGGTCGTGGCGACGAGGCCGGCGCCGATCGGGCCGCCGTCGAGGCGATGCGGCGGGCATTCAACGCCATCAACGTCAGCGGCACGGTCGTGATCGGGGAGGGCAGTCAGGAGCAGACCCCCGCGCTCTACGTCGGAGAGGTGATCGGCGGCGGCGATTTCATCACCGAGGTGGCGCTCGACGCGCTCGAGGGCGCGAGCATCACCGCCACGGGCGGACCGGGCGCCCTCTCGATCGTCGCGATCGCCGAGGCCGGCGTGTTCTTTCGCTGCCCCGACAGCTACATGGACAAGATCGCCGTCGGTCCCGAAGGTCGGGGTGTGATCGACCTCACCCGCTCGCCGACCGACAATCTGAAGGCGCTCGCCGAGGCCAAGGGCGTCTACGTCGAGGACCTGACGGTGGTCGTGCTGGAACGCCCCCGTCACGCCAAGCTCATTCGCGAGGTGCGAAACGCCGGCGCGCGCATCAAGCTGCTGGGCGCCGGCGACCTCTCGGCGGCGCTCGCCACCACCCGTCCGGAATCGGGCGTCGACATCCTGATGGGGGTCGGCGGCGGCCTCCAGGGAGTCTTGGCGGCCGCGGCGCTCCGCTGCGCGGGGGGCGACATGCAGGCGCGCCTCGCACCCCTCACGCACGACGAGCGTGACCGCTGCTACGCGGCCGGGCTCACCGACCTCCACAAGATCTACAGCCTCGACGATCTGGTCAGCGGCGATGTCATGTTCGCCGCCACCGGCGTCACCACCGGCGACTATCTCGAGGGCGTCCGCTTCTTCCGCGGCGGCGCCACCACCAACTCGGTCGTGATGCGCTCTCAGACACGTACGGTGCGGTATCTGAAAACGACCCACCATTTCGACTTCAAACCAGTGTATTGAGCCGCACTGCGCCACATTGGGGCGCCAAAAACACGCCGCGCAGTTGACTAGCGCGGCGGCCGCGATCAACGCGACTGCATTTGGCGCGCGTGCGCGGGCAAAAAAAAGACGGTGCCGTCACGAGGACGGCACCGTCGGTCTCGACGCTTGGATGAGAGTTACTTCGCCGACGCGAGCTCGTCGTCGATCACGTTCTTGAACTGCTCGAACGGCTGCGCGCCGACCAGCATGCGTCCATTGATGAAGAAGGCCGGCGTGCCGGTCACGCCCAGACCCTGACCCTCGGTCTGCTGCGCCGTCACCTTGTCCTGCGTCCCCTTCTTGTCGTAGCAGTCGGTCCACTTTGCCATGTCGATGCCGGAATCCTTCAGGTACTCGACGCTCTTGTCCTTGACGTTCCCCGGGTTCAACTCGGCCTGGTGCTCGAAGTAGGAGTGGTAGAGCTTCCAGTAGGCCTCGGGCTTCTGGGTCTTGGCGCACTCGGCCCCGATCGCCGCCGGCATGGCCCAGGGATGGAACGCCAGCGGGAAATGTTTGAAGTAGAACTTGACCTTGCCGTCGTACTGCTTCAGGACCTGCGTCTCGATCGTGTCGTAGCCGCGCTTACAGTAGGGGCACTGGAATTCGGAGTACTCCACGATCGTGACCTTGGCGTCCTTGGCGCCCACGAAGGGCTCGTCCTTGACGTTGATCTTCGCCATGACGGCCTTGGCCGGGTCGACGGAGGTGTCGAGGACGTCGCCGAACACCACGAACTTGAGGTCCGGGGAGCCGACGAAGGAGACGGACTTGGTGCCCTGCGGGCCGCCGATGCTGATCGTGCCCTCCTTCGAGCCCTTGAAGTTGGCCGAATCCTTGACGCCGCTGACGGTGACGGTCGCGGTGGGGGGGACGTTGTTCTTCTTGCGATAGTACTTGACGAGGGCGTCCTCGCTCGCGTCCGCGAACACCAGGGTGGTGCTCGCCACGACGGCAAGGCTCGCCAGAGTCAAGCGCACAGCGACTCGATGCATGGTTCCTCCTCGGGGATAAGTTGCGGTTCCGCTTGCCCGCCTTTTGGGGCACCGTCAAGTAGACCCTGATCGGAAATTCCAAACCCTCCGGGGGCCGACCGCACCGACGTATGAACTAAAAGGTAAAGATCCCCTCCCGCGTGATCTCGGCCACGGGTTTCCGCTGCGACGGGGCCTCGATCTTGCGGAGCGCCTCCGGGAGATCGGCGGGGTCGCCGGGGTGGCCGATCGCGATCATGGCTTCCACGGCGTAGTCGTCGGGCACCCGGAGCGCCGTCTTGGCGCGATCGTAGTCGAAGCCCATCATGCCGTGGACGACCAGGCCCATGGAGCACCCCTGGAGCGCGAGGTTCTCGAACGAGGCGCCGGCGTCGAAGCTATGGACGCGATTCGGTTTGCCGTTGCGGGCGAAGACGGTGTGGGAGAGCACGACCACCAGCACGCCCGCACGATGGCACCATGCGCGATTGCCCTCGGCGAGCAGGTCGAAGAAGGTCTGCCAATGAGGACCCTCGCGGTGGGCATAGAGAAAGCGCCACTCCTGCTCGTTGTAGGTGGACGGCGCCCAGCGAGCGGCCTCGAAGACCGTCGCCAGGTCGTCGGAGCTCACCGCCGCGCCGCTCATGGCGCGCGGCGACCAGCGGCGCACGAAGATCGGCTGGATGGCACGCGCCGGCTTCCTGACCTCTCCCGGATCGATCGTCTCCGTCATGTGTACCTCCGTCGCTTCCCCGCCCTGTCAGGGCTAGCGCTTCGCGTCCCATGGCTCAATCGGAACGGGAGAGCCCTCGGCGGGCCCTCGGCCTTGGCAGGTACGGGGCGATCATCTATACCGAGTGCCCCCGCCATGCCCTGGAAAGTCTGCCACGCCACGGCATTCGAGCCCGAAGCGCATCTCGTGAAGGGCTTTCTCGAGCACCAAGGCATTCCGTGTCTGCTGGAGAGCCGGCGCTTCGAGATGGATCCCGTGCGGACCGGGAGCCTCGGCACCATCAGGATCCTGGTACCGGAGGAATGGGTTCCGGTCGCGGCCAAGCTGATTTCGCACCGCGCGCCGCGCCCCCGCCGGCCCGGCGGACAAGTGATCGACGTCGATTTTCGGCGCCGGCGCCGCGCGGGACGTGCCACCGACCGTTCGCGTCTCCACGAGTCCTAGGAACGCGGCTCGCACTGGCGCGCCCGACCGGGGTAAGAGAGAGGGACGCGAGGGGCGGAGCTCCTCGCCACGGAGAACCCACATGAGTGCACAACCCAAGCCGGCCACTCCCGCGAGCGAGCCCGCGCGTTTCTCCACGGTCTCGGACATGGAAATCCAAGAGGTCTACGGCGCCGACGACCTCGCCGGTCGCGACGCCGGCGCCGACATCGGGCGGCCCGGCGAGTTTCCCTACACGCGCGGCGTCTACCCCACCATGTACCGCGGGCGGCTCTGGACGATGCGCCAGTTCGCCGGCTTCGGCACTCCCGAGCGACACCAACACGCGCTTCAAGTTCCTGCTCGCGCAGGGACAGACCGGTCTCTCGACCGCCTTCGACATGCCGACCCTCATGGGCTACGACGCCGACCATCCGCGCGCGCTCGGCGAGGTCGGTCGCGAGGGCGTCGGCGGTCTCGACCATCGACGACATGGCGCGAGCTCTTCGACGGCGATCGCGCTCGATCAGGTGACGACGTCGATGACCGTCAACTGCTCGGCGAGCATCATCCTGGCGATGTACTTCGCCGTCGCCGAGCAGCGCGGCATCCCGATGAGCGCTCTCGGCGGCACGATCCAGAACGACATGCTGAAGGAGTTCATCGCGCAGAAGGAGTGGATCTCGCCACCCGTGCCGTCGGTGCGGGTGATCGTCGACATGATCGAGTTCTGCGCCCAGCACGCGCCGCGCTGCCACCCGGTGTCGATCTCCGGCTACCACATCCGCGAGGCCGGCTCGACGGCGGTGCAGGAGGTGGCGTTCACGCTCGCCGACGGCCTCGGCTACGTGCAGGCGGCGGTCGATCGCGGTCTCGCCGTCGACGACTTCGCGCCCCGGCTCTCCTTCTTCTTCAACCTCCACATCGACTTCCTCGAGGAGATCGCGAAGCTCCGCGCGGCCCGACGGCTGTGGGCGCGGCTCATGCGCGATCGCTTCGGCGCCAAGAACCCGCGTTCGCTGATGCTGCGGACGCACGCGCAGACGGCGGGCTGCTCGCTGACGGCGCAGCAGCCGGTCAACAACGTCGTGCGGGTGGCCATCCAGGCCCTCGCCGGCGTGCTGGGCGGCGTCCAGTCGCTGCACACCAACTCGATGGACGAGACCCTGGCGCTCCCGAGCGAGAGCGCCGTCATGGTGGCGCTCCGCACCCAGCAGATCATCGCCGAGGAGAGCGGCGTCACCAACACCGTCGACCCGCTCGGCGGCAGCTATGCCATCGAGGCGCTCACCAACCGCATCGAGGCCGAGGCGCTCGACTACATCGAGCAGATCGACCGCATGGGCGGCATCATCCGCGCCATCGAGCTCGGCTTCCCGCAGAAGGAGATCGCCGAGGCCGCATACCGCTTCCAGCAACAGCTCGACCGCGGCGAAAAGGTCATGGTCGGCGTCAACCGTTATCAGAGCGACCAGAAGCCTTCGATCGACATCCTCCGCATCCACGCCGAGGTCGAGGACAGGCAGGTCGCGAAGGTGCGGGCGTTCAAGGAGGCGCGCGACCAGGCGCGCGTCGGGACGCGGCTCGCCGAGGTCCGCCAGGCCTGTCGCGACGGCGCCAACCTCATGCCGCCCCTGATCGCCGCCGTGAAGGACGGCGTCACGCTCGGCGAGGTGTGCGACGTCTACCGCGACGAGTTCGGCGTCTACCGGGATCCGGCCTGGATTTGAACGGATGAGCGGAACGCCGCGTCTCAGGATTCTCGTCGCCAAGCCCGGGCTCGACGGTCACGATCGCGGCGCCAAGATCATCGCCCGCGCGCTCCGCGACGCCGGCTTCGAGGTGATCTACACCGGTCTCCACCAGACCCCGGAGATGATCGCCGAGGCGGCGATCCAGGAGGACGTCGACGCGATCGGGCTCTCGATCCTGTCCGGCGCCCACAACACGCTCTTCCCGGCCATCATTCGGTTGATGCGCGAGAAGGGCGGCGACGAGATCGCCATCTTCGGGGGCGGCATCATCCCCGAGGAGGACATTCCGACGCTCAAGCAGGCCGGGGTGCGTGAGATCTTCACGCCGGGCGCTACCACCGACGAGATCGTCGCGTGGGTGCGCTCCAACGTGCATCCGCGGGCGTAGGCTCCTCGACCGATCGCTCTACGAGCCGTCGCGTCGTGGGTGCGGGAGGGCGCCCGGGCCGGCTCGCATAAGAGATCTCGCCTGCCCGGGCGCCCTCCCGCACCCGCGATACGGGGGCAGGGAACGGTCGTGGACTACGCCGCGCGTTTCGCGAGGACGGAGCGCACGGCGTTGACGATCTGCGCCTTGGTGAAGGGCTTGCCGACGGAGTAGTCGGCGTCGGCGCTGGAGCGGAAATGCGTGCCGTAGTGGCCGACGCGCGCGCTCACCAGGACCACCGGCACCGTGCGCAGGGTGGGGTCGTTGCGGAGAGAGTGCAGGAGCTCGGTGCCGCTCATGTCCGGCATCATCAGGTCGAGGAGGATGCAGTCGGGCGTCTGGCCGACGAGGTAGCGCTGGGCCTCGAGACCGTTCGCCGCCG
Source organism: uncultured delta proteobacterium (assembly GCA_963761995.1). Classification (GTDB taxonomy): domain Bacteria; phylum Desulfobacterota; class Binatia; order UTPRO1; family UTPRO1; genus UTPRO1. The sequence continues at coordinate 706,241 of CAVXIU010000006.1, forward strand.
TGACGGTCTTGTACCCTTCGCTCGCGAGGTAGCGGGCGAGAATGATGGCGATGTCCTTGCAGTCGTCGACGATCAGGATGGTCTTCATCATGGGCGGTCTCCTCGTCGAAAACAGGTGAGAGCAAGTGCGGGACCGCGGCGGAACGCCGCCGACGCTCGTGTGGCGGTAGGCGCGAAGTCGTGAGCGGGCGCGGTCTTCGGCTCGGCATGCGAAAGCGTCCGAGATGGCGTGTGCGCGGCGTCGCGCCTGCGTCGCGCCTTGCGCGCGCGCACGACGGGCGCACGCGTGCGTCGCTTCGAACAGATCGCACAGCGGCTGCGTGGTCGGCTGACGTCTAGGGCGTGAGCACGATCTTCAGCGCTTCGCGCCGCGCGTACGCGGCATAGGCCTCGGGCGCCTCGTCGAGCGCGGCGTGACGGCTGACCAGCGGCGTCGGGTCGAGGAGGCCCGCGGTCATCATGGCGAGCACCGCGTCGACGTGGCCGATCACGTTCGCCTGTCCGGTTTTGAGCGTGAGGGCCTTGATCCAGACGATGCCCATGTGGACCTGGCAGCGCTCGGAGTAGACGCCGGTCAGCGAGACCGTGCCGCCGTTGCGTGCCAGCCGACAGGCGAGGTCGAGGGCGTCGGGATGGCCGACGGCGTCGATGCAGACGTCGGCGCCGCGGCCGTCCGTCGCCTTGCGGACGGCGACCTTCGCATCCTGCTCGGTCAGGTGCACGGGTGTGGCACCGAAGCGCTCGGCCATCGCCAGCCGCTCGGCGACGCTGTCGATGGCGACGACGTGCCCGGCGCCGAGCGCGCGCGCGGCCTGCACGGCGCAGAGGCCGACGGGCCCGAGGCCGAGGACGACGACGACGTCTCCCGGCGCGACCTCGGCGCTCCTGACCGCGTGGAAGCCGGTGCCCATCACGTCGCCGGCGAAGAGCGCGGCGTCGGTGGACAGGCCGGGCGGAACGCGGCGGAGCGTCAGGTTGGCGTGCGGCACCAGCACCTGCTCGGCCTGCGCGCCCTGCAGGCCGCCGAGGGTCTTGCCGTGTCCGAAGACGCGCGCCTCGGCGCACTTGTGGAAGTCGCGGCGGCGGCAGAAGAAGCACTGCCCGCAGGCGGTGACGAAGCACCCCAGCACGCGATCGCCGACGGCGACGGCGGTGACGGCGGGCCCCGCGGCGATCACGCTGCCGACGAACTCGTGTCCCAAGATGAAGCCGGGCTCGAGCGGGATGCGCCCGTGGTAGAGGTGGAGGTCGGAGCCGCAGATGCCGCTCGCCTCGATGCGGACGATCGCGTCGTCGGGCGCGGCGAGGCTCGGCTCGGGCCGCTCTTCCACTCGCACCTCGCCCGGAGCCTGGAACGTCACGGCGCGCATCAGCGACCCTTCCAGACGGGCTTGCGTTTCTCGGCGAAGGCGCGCGGGCCCTCGCGCAGGTCCTCGCTCTTGTAGAGGCGGGTCGCCGCCGGATAGCGGATCGTCATCGCTTCGGCGAGCGGCCGGCCGAGGCCCTCATAGGCGCACTCCTTGGTGGCCTGCACCGAGAGCGGTGAGCACTCGCAGATGGCGCGCGCCCAGCGCTCGGCCGCGCGCATCAGCTCGGCGAGCGGCACCACCTCGTTCACCAGGCCGAGGCGCGCCGCCTCCGCGGCGTCGATCGACTTGCCCGTCAGCATCATGCCCATGGCGATCTTCAGCGGGATCGAGCGCGGCAGGCGATGGACGCCGCCGGCGGCGGCGTAGAGCCCGACGCGCGGCTCGGGGAGGCCGAGGGTGGCGTGGTCGGCGGCGACGATGATGTCGCAGGCGAGCGCCAGCTCGAGGCCGCCGCCGAGCGCGACCCCGTTCACGGCCGCGATCAGCGGCTTCACGAGGTCGGTCCGGGCGGTGATCCCGCCGAAGCCGCTCTTCGGCCAGCGCGTCGTCGCGTTCGCCGCCGTCCACTTGAGGTCGTTGCCCGCGGAGAAGGCCCGCTCGCCGCTGCCGGTCAGGATGGCCACCCACACCTCGGGGTCGGCGGCGAAATCGTTCCACACCCGATCGAGCTCCTCGCCCGCCGGCGGATGGAGCGCGTTCATGACCTCGGGGCGGTGCAGGGTGACCCAGGCGATGCGGTCGCGCTTCTCGTAGCGCACGAACTCGAGCTGCATGCGGCGTCCTCCGAGCGCATCTCCTAGCGCACGGGTGCGGGGTTTGTCAGGCCGGCGGCCGGCGCGCTATGCGACCCGCATGACGGTCCGCTTGCTCGCGCTCACCTGCGGGTGGCTCACCGGGCCGCGCGCGCTCTTCCTCGAGGGTGCGAAGGGTAGCGTGCGGGTGCCGGTGCCGGTGTTCGTGGTCGAGCACCCGCGCGGACGAGTGCTCTTCGACAGCGGCCTGCATCGGGACGTGCAGACCGACCCGGAGGCGCGTCTCGGCCCGGCGGCAGCGGTCTTCACGGCGCATTTCGCGCCCGGCGAGGAGGTGGCGGCGCGCCTCGCCGCGGCCGAGATCGACGCCGGGCGGGTGCAGTATCTCGTCAACTCGCACCTCCACTTCGACCACGCCGGCGGCAACGTCGCGCTGCCGAATGCGACGGTGGTGGTGCAGCGCCGCGAGTGGCACGCCGCCCACGACGACGCCGGCATCGCCGCCAACAACTACACCCCCGCCGACTACGACACCGGTCAGCCTCGCCTCGAGGTCGACGGCGAGCACGATCTCTTCGGCGACGGCCGCGTGGTGTGCCTGCCCACCTTCGGGCACACCCCCGGACACCAGTCGTTGCTGGTGCGCCTGGACGGCGGCGACGTCGTGCTCGCCGCCGACGCCTGCTATTTCCGCGAAACCCTCGACGAGATGCGGCTGCCGCTGGTGGTGCACGATCCGGAGGCGATGCTGGCGTCGCTCCGGCGGCTCCGCGCGCTCGCCGCGGTCGGCACGCGCATCGTCTACGGCCACGATCCCGAGGTCTGGGCGACCGTGCCGCAGGCCCCGGCCGCGCTCACGTGACGCGCGCCGCCTCGACCCCGCGCGTCTCCGTGCTCCTCCCGGCGCGCGACGCCGGTGCGACGCTCGCGGTATCGCTCCGCAGCATCCAGCGCCAGCGCTTGCGCGACTGGGAATGCGTGGTGGTCGACGACGGCTCCCGCGACGACACGCTCGCGTGGGCGCGCGCCTTCGCCGCGGCGGATCCCCGCTTCGTCGTGGTCGCGACCCCGCCGCGGGGGCTGGTGGCGGCGCTCGGCACCGGGCTCGCGGCCTGCCGTGCGCCCGTGGTCGCCCGCATGGACGCCGACGACCTCATGCACCGCGACCGCCTGGGGTTGCAGGTGGAGGCGCTCGCCGCGACGCCGTCGCTCTGGGCCGTCGGGTCGCACGTCCGCATCTTCCCGCGGGCCCGGCTCGCCGCGGGCTGGCGGGCCTACGAGCGCTGGTTGAACGCGATCGACTCGCCGGCGGCGGTGCGCGCCGAGGCGTTCGTCGAGTGTCCGGTCGTGCACCCGACGCTCATGATGCGCCGTCCGGAGCTGGTCGCGCTCGGCTACCGCGACGTCGGCTGGCCGGAGGACTACGACCTCGTGCTCCGCGCGCTCGCCCGCGGGTTCGAGATCGGCATGGTGCCGCGCCGGCTCCTGGCGTGGCGCGACGGGGCCGGTCGGCTCTCGCGCCGCGGCGCCGCCTATGCGATCGCGCGCTTCGTCGAGATCAAGGCGGCGTTTCTCGCCCAGCAGTTCTTGGCGACGACCGACCGCTACGTGCTGTGGGGCTACGGCGGCACCGGTCGCGCGCTCCGGCGCGCCCTCCTCGCCCACGGCAAGCAGGCCACGCACGTCGTCGAGGTGCATCCGGGCCGCCTCGGCAACCGCATCCACGGCGCGCCGGTGGTCGGGCCCGCGGCGCTTCGCGAGCTCCGATCGCTGCCGGTCGTGGTGTCGGTGGCGCGCGCGGGGCCGCGACAGGAGATCCGCGCCGCAATGGCGGAGATGGGGTTCCGCGAGACGCGCGACTACGTCTGCGCGGCGTGAGCCGCTACTCGACCGTGGCGGTGTTCGCCGCCGTGACGCCGCCGCGTTGCGATTCGATCTCGTCGAGGTACGAGCGCGCGACGGCGTTCATCGGGTCGACGGCGAGGGCGCGCCGGAACCATTGCTCGGCCTCCGCCGGGTCGCCGCCGAGGAGGCGCGGCAGGCGCAGCAGCAGGGCGCCCTTGGCGGCGAGCGCGTCGGGATGGTCCGGAGCGAGGGCGAGCGTCACGTCGACTTCCTCCCGCAGGCGGTAGATGGCGCGGAAGGCGCCGAAACGGAAGCCGTTGAGACCCGTCGCCTTGCCGAGGTTGCAGACCACCGCGAAGTGGGCGCGGGCGGAACGATCGTCGCCCGCGACCGCGGCGTCCGCGAGCTCGAGCCCGCGCTGCAGGAGCGGCAGCCGATCCTCGACGGGAAGCTGGTCGACGCTGGTGCAGAGGGCGAGCGAGCGATCGACGAGGGTCTCGACGTCGTCGATGGCGGCCGCGGTGCTGATCGACAAGGCCAACAAGGCCGCTGCGCACGCGACGCGACGGGTGCCGGAGCACGCTGTGGTTCGCGCAGGTGGCGCAGGATGGGGACGCGTGTCCATCGTCGGGTGTCGTTGCGTCGAGGATAGCGCCGTCGTCGCCGCCCCACTACGTCGAAAGTGCGTTCGCTCGCGCGCCACGGCCCGAGTACGCGGCCGCCGTGCGACCGGATGCCGCCGTCGTCGAGCCGCGTCCGGTCGCAGGTCAGAATCTTGGCCGGTCGGGTCACCGGTCGCTCACGGACCGCGGTCGTTTCACGAGCGACTTCGCGGAACTGACCGTACTCGCCGGCCGCGAGGCCGGCATGTGCCTTGCTGCTGCAGGAGCTGGTGCGGATTCTCCATCTCGGCAACCACCAGGTCGTGCCGGCGCTCCGCGCGCTCGGTCACGACGTCCGGGTCGCGAAAGAGCTCCGCCCCGACCTGATCGAGCCGGGCCGGCCGGTCGACGTCCGCATCCTGCATCGAGAGATCGCTCCCGATGCCGAGGTCTTCCTCATGGCCGACACGCTCGGCCGGCAGACGCTGGCGCACGGGGTCGAGGACCTGCCGATCCCGCGGCTCTATTGGGCCATCGACGTCCATCTGAACTTCTTCTGGCAGCGCCACTACGGTGCGCTCTTCGACCTCGTGTTGGTGGCGCAACGCGACTACGTGCCGCTCTTCGAGGCTGCCGGGGTACCGGCGCGTTGGCTGCCCTGGGGCATCGACCCGGCGCTCTTCCACGATCGCGGGCTCGCACGCACGATCGACATCGCCTTCGTGGGCGTGGTCGACGCCAATCGCCCGAAGCGGGCGGCGGCGGTCGCGGAGCTGCGTCGGCACTTCGGAATGGTGACCTTCGGGGCGGACGCCACCCATCGCTTGCCGGAGTCGGAGATGGCGCGCGTGTTCGGGTCGGCCAAGATCGTCTTCAACGAATCGGTGCTGGGCGACGTCAACTTCCGCACCTTCGAGGCCATGGCGTGCGGCGCGTTGGTGTTGACCGAGAAGACCGGGAACGGTCTCTGCGAGCTCTTCACGCCGGGTGAGCACCTGGCGGTGTACACCCCCGACGACCTGCTGGCGCAGGCGGCCAACCATCTCGCCGCCGACGCCGTGCGCGAGCGGATCGGACGCGCCGCCGCGGCGGCGATCGCGGCTCGTCACACCATGGCGGCGCGGATGGCGACGCTCTCCGGGTGGCTCGCCGCCGGCGTGCCTCGACGCGACACGGCGGCGCATGCCGGGGCGCGCTTCGGCGTCGCCGCGGCGCTCACGATCGCGCGCGGGGTGAGCGACGCGGCGGCGACGATGCGGCTCGCCGCCGAGCATCTGCAGACGGCCGGGCTCGGCGGCGGTGACGTCGAGGCGACGCTCGCGCTCGCCGAGATCATGCTCGCTACCGGGCGCGACGAGGGGGCGCTCACGCTCCTGACCGTCGCCCGCGAGGCGCATCCGGCGGATCCGCGGGCCTGGCTGCTGGCGGGCGAGATCGAGCGCGGTCGCGGGCGGCGTGCCGAGGCCACGGCGCTCTTCGCCGCCGGTGTGCGCGCGGCCGCGATTCCCGCCGCCGTGCGCGACGAGGCGCTCGCGGCGCTCGCCGAGCCCGCGGGCGCGCCGGCCTGGCTCGCGCTCGGCCGCGTGCTGCAGGCCGTCGGCCTGCTCTTCGTGCCCGGCTTCGTCCGCCTCGTCGGCGCCGGCCTGCCGCGCACCGCCTTCGATTACTTCGTGCTGGCGCTCGGCGTCGATCCGGACTGCGTTCCGGCCCTCGAGCAGGCGAGCGCCGTCCTCGAGCTCGCCGGGCGCCACGAGTTCGCGCGGCCGTTTCGCGAGCGGCTGGTGCGGCACTCTCCGGCCGACCCCGAGGCGCGGACCGCGCTGGCGCGCGTGCTTCGTCACGGCTACGCGCTGACCGAGAGCGCGCATCACGCGCGCATCGCCGCGCTGCTCGCCGGCGACGCGCTCCCGGACGGGACGGCCGCCGAGCGTGCGGCGGCCATGCGGGAGGCGGCCGCCGCGCTCGCGGACGTCGACGGGACGCGCGCGCAGCGCGTGGACGCGCTGGCGAATACCGGCTAGCGTCCCGCGCCATGGAGCGGCGCGACGTCGTCATCGTCGGCGGAGGACCGGCAGGCACGGCGACCGCGCTCTTTCTCGCCCGCCGCGATCCTGCGCTCGCCGGCCGCATCGTGCTGCTCGACAAGGCGCGCCATCCGCGCCCCAAGGTGTGCGCCGGCGGCCTGATCCCGCACACGCTCGACTGTCTCGACGAGCTCGGCGTCGGTCTCGCGGCGCCGCACGTGATGGTGGACCGCGCGCGGGTGGAGGTGCCGGCCCAGCGGGTCGAGGTCGACGGTGCGCGCTTCTGCGCGGTGGTGCGGCGGAACGAGTTCGATGCGACGCTCGTCGACGCCACCCGCGCCGCCGGCGTCGAGGTACGCGAGGACGAGAAGGTCGTCGGCCTCCAGCGCACCGCCGCGGGCGTGGAGGTCGCCACCAGCCGCGGCGCGTGGCTCGCGCGCCTCGTGGTGGGGGCCGACGGATCGGGCAGCCTCGTGCGTCGCCGGCTGGTGGTGGGCGAGGGCGAGCGCGACGAGGTCGCCCGCGCGGTGATGGCGGACATTCCGGTCGCCGCCGGGTCGTGGGACGGACACGCGCGGGCGCGGTACGACTTCGACTTCCGGGCCGTTCCGCGCGGGCTCGCGGGGTACGCCTGGGCCTTTCCGTGTCTCATCGACGGCGAGCCGCACGTGAATGCCGGCGTCTACGGATGGCGGCGCCGCGCCGGCGTCGACCTGGTGGGCTTGCTGCGCGACCTCCAGGGCGAGCTCGGCGACGCGACCATCCACCATCGGGCGGCGCCGATCCGTTGCTTCGGGCGCGCGCCGTTCGCGGCGCCGCGCGTCCTCCTGGTGGGCGACGCCGCCGGGGTCGAGCCGTTGATGGGCGAGGGCATCTCGTTCGCCTTCGAGTACGGCCGCTGGGCGGCGGCCGAGCTCGCCGACGCGCTCGCCCGCGACGACGCGTCGTTCAGCGGGGCGGAGCTGCGCTTCCGGGCCTCCTGGGTCGGCCGGAAGCTCCGCCGCCTGGGGCAGGCGGCGACCGTGTTCTACGGACCCGGCGCGCGGCTCTGGCTCGGGATCGCGGCGCGCTGGCGCGGGGCCCAGGAGATCGGCCTCCGCTGGTACAACGGGATCGACGGGTGGGACCGTCGGAGCGGCTGGGAGGCCTTGCGGTGCGCTCTCTTCCGCTCGGAGACGCCGGTTGCCTGGTCCCGGGGGCTGGTGCAATAAATGACGGCTCGTAACGACACCCCCACGCTCCGAGGAGGCTCCATATGCAGAAGCCAGTGATCGTCGCCGCCGCCCGTACCGCCATCGGCACCATGGGCGGAACCCTCGCTCAGACCCCCGCGCCGGAGCTCGGCGCCATCGTCATCCGTGAGGTCCTGAAGCGGGCCGGCAATCTCCCCGGCGATCAGGTCGACGAGGTCATCCTCGGGAACGTCCTTCCTGCCGGGCTCGGCTTGAACGCGGCGCGCGTCGCCTACCTGAAGGCCGGGCTTCCCAAGGAGGTCCCCGGCTACGCGATCAACAAGGCGTGCGGCTCGGGCCTGAAGGCCGTGGCGCTCGCCGCCCAGGCGATCGCGCTCGGCGACGCCGAGGTCGTGGTCGCCGGCGGCATGGAGAACATGAGCGCCGCCCCGTACATCCTCAACAAGGCGCGCTTCGGCTACCGCATGGGCCACGACCAGATCATCGACTCGATGATCGCCGACGGCCTGACGTGTCCCGATCACCTTCGTGCACATGGGCATCACCGCCGAGAACGTCGCCGCCAAGTACGACATCCCGCGCGGCGAGCAGGACGAGTTCGCCATGGAGAGCCAGTCCAAGGCGGCAGCCGCCATCAAGGGCGGCAAGTTCAAGGACGAGATCGTCGCGGTCGAGATCCCCGCCAAGAAGGGCGATCCCATCAAGTTCGAGACCGACGAGCATCCGCGCGAGTCGCCCGCCGACAAGGTCGCCGCCTTGAAGCCGGCGTTCAAGAAGGACGGCACCGTGACGGCCGCGAGCGCGTCGGGCATCAACGACGGCGCGGCGGCGGTGGTCGTCATGTCGGAAGAGCGCGCCAAGCGCCTGAACCTCCCGATCCTCGCCTCCATCCGCGCCTCGGCCGCGGCCGGCGTCGATCCCTCGATCATGGGCATGGGGCCGTGGCCGGCCTCGGAGAAGGCGCTCAAGAAGGCCGGGCTCCGCAAGGAGGAGATCGACCTCTGGGAGCTGAACGAGGCCTTCGCCGCCCAGTCGCTCGGCGTGCTACGCGAGCTCCGCATTCCGAAGAACCGCGTCAACGTGAACGGCGGCGCGATCGCGCTCGGTCATCCGATCGGCGCGAGCGGCGCGCGCGTGCTGGTGACCCTGCTGTACGCGATGAAAGACCGCGACGCCCGGCTGGGTCTGGCGTCGCTCTGCATCGGCGGCGGCCAGGGCATCTCCATGATCGTGGAAAGGTAAGCTCGCGTCGGACGGTTCGTGGCGGTCGCGGCGTTCTTCGACATCGACGGGACGTTGATCTCGAAAAACTCCGGGCCGCTGTACATGAAGTTTCTCCGGCGGCGGGGTGAGATCCGCCGGCGCGACGCGCTCCGCACCATCTACCTGTTCCTCCGCTACAAGCTCGGGTTGCTCGACATCGAGGCGGCGGCGGCGAGCTCGAGCGGGTGGATCCGGGGCCGCAGCGAGCAAGCCGTCGCCGAGCATTGCCGGCTGTGGTACCGGGAGATGGTGCGCCAGTATCTGCAGCCCGAGATGGTGCGACGCGTGCGCGCACACCGTGACCAGGGCCACGTGGTCGCGCTGCTCTCCAGCACCACGCCCTATCTCGCGACCCCGCTCGCCGAGGAGCTCGGGATCGAGCACCTCCTGGTGTCACGCATGGTGGTCGAAAACGGCCGCTTCACCGGCGAGGTGCTGCGGCCGATCTGCTACGGCGCCGGCAAGATCCACTGGGCACGCCGCTTCGCCGCCGAGCACGACGTCGACCTCGCCGCCAGCTGGTTCTACACCGACTCCGTGACCGACCTGCCGATGCTCGAGATCGTCGGCCATCCCGCGATCGTCAATCCCGACCCTCGGCTCCGCCGCGAGGCCCGCCGGCGCGGCTGGCCCATCATGCAGATCCGTCCCGACGACCCGCTGCCGGTCCCGGCCTGACCATGGCGAGGCGGACGCGGCGGGGCGGAGGGACGACGTGGTGGACGGTCGGAGCGATCGTGCTGGCGGTGCTGCTGCTCGTCTGGTGGTTCCGCGCAGGGCGCGTCGAGGCGCCGGCGCCGCCGGCGATCCAGAGCGGTGTGCCGGCGCTGGTCGAGCCGCGGGACGAGCATGGCCACGACGAGATCGCGCCGGACGAGAAGGCCGACCTGCAGCGCATCATCCGCGAGCGCGGCGCCGCGTCGCCGAGTAGGTAGCGGATTGGATCACCGCCGTGTGATCGACGATGCCGGGCGCGTGCTGGAGCTGCCGGTGCGTCCGGGCCGGATCGTGTCATTGGTGCCGAGCCTCACCGAGACCCTGTTCGCGCTCGGCCTCGGCGAGGTCGTAGTCGGGGTCACGCGTTACTGCACCGAGCCGGCCGCCGACGTGGCGGCGCTGGCGAAGGTCGGCGGCACGAAGAATCCCGACCGCGAGGCGATCGCGGGGCTCGCGCCCGACCTGGTGATCATGAACGCCGAGGAGAACCGGCGCGAGGACTTCGAGGCGCTCGCCGGGGCGGGCCTGGCCGTGTTCGTGACCGAGCCGAAGACGGTCGAGGATGGGATCCGCCTGATCGCACGGCTCGGCGAGGCCGCGGGCGCACCCGAGCGCGGCGCCGCACTGGCGGCGGAGCAGGGGACGCGCGTCCGGGCCGCGACCGCGAAGGCGGCGCCGCGCCGGCCGGTCCGCTACTTCTGCCCGATCTGGCGGAAGCCCTGGATGGCGTTCAACGCCGACACCTACGCGCACGACCTGCTGCGCGTGGCCGGCGGCGAGAACGTCTGCGCCGCCGAGTCGGCGCGCTACCCGACGGTGACGCTGGAGGCGATTGCGGCGGCGTCTCCCGAGGTCGTGTTGCTGCCCGACGAGCCCTACGTCTTCGGCGCACGCGATCTCCCCGCGCTCGCGCCGCTCGCGAGCACCCCGGCATTGCGTGATGGGCGCGTGCACTTCGTCGACGGCAAGGCGCTCTCGTGGTACGGCCCGCGCATCGGCGCCGGCGTGGAGCATTTCGCGACGCTGTTCGCGTGCGGACACACGACGACGCCGTGACATTCGCCACGGCGAGGTCTATAAGCTCCGTCCCCGGTCCGCGCCGCGCCGGTCGGCGGCGCGCGGAGAGGTGAGGTGAGGATGCCGCCCTCCATCGAAGACAATCTCCGCAAGCTGCCGCCGCAGAACCTCGAGGCCGAGGAGTCCGTCCTCGGCGGCATGCTGCTCGACAACCACGCCTGCAACCTGGTCGTGCCGATCCTGCGGGCCGAGCACTTCTATCGGGAGGTGCACCGCAAGATCTACACCGCGATGCTCGGCCTGAACGAGCACGGCTCGCCGGTCGACATCGTGACGCTCACCGAGGCGCTCCGCCAGCGCGGCCAGCTCCAGGACGTCGGCGGCGCCACCTTCATCGCCGAGCTCGCCAATCGGGTGCCGACGGCCGCCAACGTCGAGCACTACGCCAAGATCATTCGCGAGAAGGCGATCCTGCGCGGCCTGATCTCCGCCGCCACCGAGATCGCCACCGAGGCCTACGAGAGCCAGACCGACGTCGCCCGCTTCGTCGACGTCGCCGAGTCGCGCATCTTCGCGATCGCCGAGCAGAAGGTCACGACCGAGTTCTTCCCGGTGAGCGAGCTCCTGCCGGCCGCCATCAAGGAGGTGGAGAAGCTCTTCGAGCGGAAGGAGATGATCACCGGCGTGCCGACCGGCTTCCACGATCTCGACAAGATGACCGCCGGCATGCACAAGGGCGACCTCATCATCGTCGCCGGCCGGCCCGGCATGGGCAAGACGGCGCTCGCCCTCAACATGGGGACGGTGGCGGCGCTGCAGACCGGCATCGGGGTCGCGATCTTCTCGCTCGAGATGTCGAAGGAGCAGCTGGTGCTCCGCATGCTGTGCTCCGAGGCGCTGGTCAACTACCAGGACGTGCGGTCCGGACGGCTGCACGAGAAGGACTTTGCCAAGCTCGCGAGCGCGGCTGGGGGACTGCACCAGACCGTCATCTACATCGACGACTCGGCCGGGCTCTCCATTCTCGAGCTCCGCGCCAAGGCCCGGCGCCTGAAGCGCGAGATCCACAGCCGCGGCGGCAACCTCGGCTTGATCATCATCGACTACCTCCAGCTCATGCGCGGGTCCGGGCGCAGCGACTCGCGCGAGCAGGAGATCTCGGAGATCTCGCGCTCCTTGAAGGCGCTCGCCAAGGAGCTCGAGCTGCCCGTGATGGCGCTCTCGCAGCTGAACCGGCGGGTGGAAGAGAAGGGCGCCACCGACCGGCGACCGGTCATGGCGCACCTCCGTGAGTCGGGCGCGATCGAGCAGGACGCCGACGTCATCCTGTTCGTGTATCGCGAGGCGGCCTACAACAGGGAGCTGAGCCCCGAGGAAGAACGCGAGGCGGAGATCATCATCGGCAAGCAGCGCAACGGGCCGACCGGGACGGTCAACGTGACGTTCCGGAAGGAGTTCATGCGCTTTGCCGATCGGGCGCTGCCGAGCGACGAGGCCTACGAGCACAGCTCGCCGTTCAGCGAGCGCGATTACGACGTGCCGGAGATTTAGCTCTCCGATCGGGCGCGCGACTACGTGATCAGCGTCAGGAGCTCGGCGGTGGCGCGTTCGACGTCGGGGGCGCGGACGATCGCGGCGATGACGGCCACCGCATCGGCGCCGGCAGTGAGGACGTCGCGGGCGGTCGCCGGCGTGATGCCGCCGATGGCCACGAGCGGGGCGGTCGTGAGGCGGCGCGCCGCCGTCAGGCGCTCGTAGCCCAATACGGGATCGGCGGTGCTCTTGCTCGTGGTGGCGAAGATGGGACCGAAGGCGAAGTAGTCGGCGCCGGCGGTCGCTGCCTCGGCGAGCTGGGTCTCGCTGTGGGTGGACAGACCGATGCTCGCGCCGGGACCCAGGACGGCGCGTGCGGCCGCGACGGGAAGGTCGTCCTGGCCGAGATGAACGCCGTCGGCTCCGACGGCGCGGGCGACGTCGGCGCGATCGTTCACGATGAAGGTGGCGCCGGCGGCGGCGGTGAGCTCGCGCACCGTCTCCGCGACGGCGAGCAGCTCGCGGGTCGCGCCCGTCTTCATGCGTAGCTGCAGCAGCCGGGCGCCCCCGGCGAGCATCGCGCGCGCCAGGTCGACCGGATCGCGCCCGGTGTCGAGCGGGTCGACGATCAGGTAGAGGCGCGAGGCGAGCGTCATTTGGCGCCGCGCGGGATCGGGATCCCGAGGGCGGTCGAGCTTCTTGCGGAGCGTGTTGCGGTTGATGCCGAGGAGATCCGCGGCGCGCAGCTGGTTGCCGCCGGTCTGCTCGAGCACGAGCTCGATCAGCGGCCGCTCGACGGCCGCGACCACCGCCGCGTGCAGCTCCTTGGCGGGACGGTTCGGGTCGTTCACCAGCGCGGCGACGGCGCTCCGCAGGGTCTCCGCGAGCGAGCCGGCGAGGGCGGGCGGCGGGGTAGCCTCGGGCAGCTGGAGATCGGTCTCGGTGAGCGTCTGACCGGGGGCGAGGACGGCGGCGCGCACCAGCGTGTTCTCGAGCTCGCGGACGTTTCCTGGCCAGGGGTGGCGCACCAAGAGGGCCTCGGCCTCGGGCGTGATGCCGCTGATGTCGGTTCCCATCTCGGCGTTGGTCTTGGCGAGGAAGTGTCGGATGAGCTCGGGGAATGTCGCCGCGCCGCTCGCGCAGCGGCGGCACGGCGATCGGCACCACCTTCAGGCGGAAGTAGAGGTCCTCGCGGAAGCGACCTTCGCGCACGGCGCGCTCGAGGTCCTGGTTGGTGGCGGCGATGATGCGCGCGTCGGCCTTGATGACCGTCGTGCTGCCGACGCGGCTGAACTCGCGCTCCTGGAGGACGCGCAGCAGCTTGACCTGCAGCTCGATCGGCATGTCGCCGATCTCGTCGAGGAAGAGCGTGCCGCCGCCGGCGGTCTCGAAGCTTGCCCGACGCGCCGCTCGTTCGCGCCCGTGAAGGCGCCGCGCTCGTGGCCGAAGAGCTCGCTCTCGAGCAGGTCGCGCGGAATCGCCGAGCAGTTGAGCGCGACGAACGGGCCGCTCCAGCGCGGCGAGTGGACGTGGATGGCGCGCGCGATCAGCTCCTTGCCGGTGCCGCTCTCGCCCTCGATCAGCACGGTGGCGTCGCTGTTGGCGACGCCGGCCGATGGTCTTGAAGATCTCCTGCATCGCCGCGCTGGTGCCGATCAGCGTGACACCCGGCTCGTAGCGTCCGCACGACCTCGGTGCGGATGCGGCCGACGGTGCGCGTCAGGCTGTGCATCTCCGAGGCGCGGGCCACCAACGTCCGCACCTCGTCGAGATCGAAGGGCTTGGTCAGGTAGTCGAACGCGCCGCGCTTCATCGCCTCGATGGCGTTCGCCATGGTGTTCTGGGCGGTGACGACGATGACGATGACGGGGTTGTCGCCCTCGCGGACGCGCGCCAGGACGTCCAGGCCGCTCATGTCGGGCATGCGGACGTCGAGGATCGCGACGTCGAAGTCGCGGCTTCCGAGCGCGGTCAGCGCCTCGCTGCCGTTCTTCGCGACCTGCACGTCGTGCCCGGCTTGGGTGAGCGCCGTCGAGAGGACGAGCCGGATCGATTCTTCGTCGTCGGCGATCAGTACGCGCGCCATCGTCAGGTCGTCTCCCCGGGAGCGGCGACCGGCAGGCTCACCCGGAAGCGAGTCCACCGGCCGGGCTCGCTCTCGACCCGCAAGAGGCCGCCGTGCTGGGTCACGAGGCGATGGCTCACCGCCAGGCCGAGGCCGGTGCCCTTGTTCTTGGTCGTGAAGAACGGCGTGAAGATGCGCTCGTGATCCTCGGGGACGATGCCGGGGCCGCTGTCCTCGACGTCGACCGACAGGAACTGACGGGCCCGTCCCTGCCCGGGGGCGCGGACGTGGAAGTCGGTCTCCATGCGGGTGGTGATGGTGAGCGTCCCGACCCGTTCCATGGCCTCGAGGGCGTTCTTCACGAGATTCAGAAAGACCTGACGGAGCTGGGCCTCGTCGGCCCACACGTCCGGCAAGCTCGGATCGAAGTGACAGCGAACGGTGAGCGCGTCGGCGCCTTCGACGCGCTCGAGCAAGAGCACGTCTTGCACGACGCGGTGGACGTTGACGGCGGCCAGGCGGAGACGGGGCGGTCGGGTGAGCTCGAGCAGCTGCTCGAGAAGATCCGAGACCCGGTCGACCTCGCGGGTGATCAGCGAGGTGAAGCGCAAGCCCTCGGGATCGGCCGCCAGCGTGTCGGCCAGCAGCTGGGCGGCGCCCTTGATGCCCCCGAGGGGGTTCTTGATTTCGTGGGCGAGGCCGGCGGCGACGGCGGCCAGCTCGCCGACCCGGCTGCCGCGCTCCCCGGTCTCGCTCAGCGAGCGGGTCGCCACGACGTCGTGCAGGAGCAGCATGCTGCCCACGGTGGCCCCCTCGCGGTCGATGATGGGCGACGCGGTCAGGCGGACGGCGGCGCGCCTGCCGAACTGGGCCAGCAGCTCGCCGCTGTCGTTCATGCGGCGACCCTCGCCGTGCAGAAAGGCGGTGATCCGTTCGGCGAGCCAGTGGTGGGTGGCGAAGACCTGCGTCGCCGGGCGCCCGGCGGCATGCTGGGCCGAGACCGACGTGAGGTCCTCGGCGCCGGGGCTCATGAACACGACCCGCCCGCCGACGTCCAGCAGCACCAGGCCGTCTCCCAAGCTCGCGAGCACGTCCTCCGCGTGCTTGTTGAGGAACTGCTCGGCGGGGGAGACGCCGGCCCAGGCGGGGAGGTCGAGCACGGGATGACGCGCAGGGTCGCTCATCGTTCGGAGGCGGCACGCTATCATGGCCGGCTTCACACTGCACCGTGTCATGGCCGGTCCGGACCGGCGTCGCGCCGGCGACAATTGACACCTCGAAACCCGGCCTCTAGCCTCGCCGTCCGTGTCGGCATTCCGGATCGGGCAAGGTTACGACATCCATCCCCTGGTCCCCGGCCGCCGCCTCGTCCTCTGTGGGGTCGAGATCCCCAACAATCGCGGCCTTGCTGGACATTCGGATGCCGATGCGGGCCTGCACGCCCTCACCGACGCGCTCCTGGGCGCGCTCTCCGCCGGCGACATCGGCCGTCACTTCCCCGATCGCGACCCGCGCCACAAGGACCGGCCGAGCCGGGAGTTCGTGATCGAGGCCATGACCATGGTTCGGACCAAGGGATATCGGGTGGCGAACGCCGACCTCACGATCCATGCCGAGGAGCCGCGGCTCGCGGCCCACCTCGACGCCATGCGCGCGGTCGTGGCGGAGCTGCTCGGGGTGGGGCTCGATGCGGCGAACGTCAAGGCGACGCGCGGTGAGGGGCTGGGGGCGATTGGGCGGGCGGAGGGCATCGCCGCGCAGGCGGTGGTGCTGCTGGAACGGGTGGGCGGCGAGTAAGAGTCGGTGCCCGACGGGAGCTGTCTCGGGCTCCTGCGCTTGTCGTTGTACGGCCTCCTCGACCCCGCCGACGTCCCAGGCTGATCGCCGCCGGCAGCGCCGACACGATCGAGCCTACCGTACCAACCGCTCTTTCTTCCCACGAAGCACCGACGGAACGACCCGTGGGTCGCGCCCCTCACTCCTCGCCGCCGTCCCCCGAATCGTCGCCACCGCCGGACGCCATCTCGTCCGCCATTGCGTCGATGTCGCCGGCGTCGCCGATCTCGTCCCCCATCTCGTGACCCATCTTCTTCATCCAGCGTGCCATGCTCGCCGGATCGTTCTCGTCGAGGCCGCTCAGATTGGAGGGGTCGGCGAGGGCTTCCATCCGGGACTCTTCGGAGCGTCCCATGGCGAAGCGGGACATCAGGCGCTCGAGGCTGCGCGCACCGCAGCGATCGCAGACGGCGTCGACCTCCTCGCTCGCCCGCAGGGTGAGGAGGGTCACGCGCTTCTTGCAGCTCGTACAGCGGTACTCGTAGAGCGGCATGTCCTCACCTTTCGACCATCGCCCGCGGTCGCGCAAGTCCTTGCCGACGGGCGGGATCGCCTTGACGCCCGCGCGCCGCGCCGCATAGCATGCGCGCCGCTGATGCGAGGCGCGGACTGATGGACCACCGCGCGGCGATGCTCGAAGCGCTCTGCGTGGACCTGACGCGTCGGCGGCTGTTGCAGACCGGCGTCGGCGGGGCGCTGCTGCTGGCCGCCGGCGCGCTGCTTCCGAGCGGCTGCGCGCGCTACTCGCCGACCGAGCGGACGTTGCGTTTTCTCACGCGCAAGGAGTACGCCGTCGTCACCCAGGCCGCGGTCCGCATCCTCGGCCTGCCCGACGAGGCCCGGGAGGACATCGGCGGCTTCATCGACGGGCTCCTCGCCGAGCTGCCGCCGACCTCGCAAGGACAGGCCCGCCTGATGCTGCGGGTGGTCGAGCACGGGACGCATCTCTTCGATCTCAAGCCGCGCCGCTTCACGCGCCTCGCGCCGGCGGAGCAGGACGCCTACCTGCGGGGTTGGATGGAGAGCACGCTCGGGGCCCGGCGCGTCATCTTCCGCGCCCTCAAGACGCTGGCGGCGCTCGGCTACTACGCGCAGACGACGTCGTTCGAGGCCGTCGGCTACGACGGGCCGTGGCTCGGTCGCATCGAGGCCGGGGTACTGGCGCCGCCCGAGGCGGCGGTCGACCTCGCGACCGTCCTCGCCGCGCGGAGGCCGCGATGATCCTCGACACCGCGACCGTCGACGCCAACGTCACGCTCGACGCCGACGTCTGCGTGGTCGGCTCCGGGGCCGGCGGCGCGGTCGTCGCGTGCGAGCTGGCCGAGGCGGGCCGCTCGGTGGTGCTCGTCGAGGACGGTCCCTATCTCCGCGGCGACGCCTACGTGCAACGCGAGGAGGTGATGTATCCGCGCCTCTACCGCGAGGGCGGGACCAAGGCGACGGCCGACTACACGGTTCTGGTCTCGCAGGGGCGGGCGGTCGGCGGCTCGACGGTGGCGAGCTTCTGCCTCTGCATCCGTCCGCCGCGGCCGCTGCTCACGTACTGGGCGCGGCAGTTCAAGCTCCCGGGGGTGGACTACGAGTCGCTTCACCCGCATCTCCGCCAGGTCGAGAAGCGCATCGGCGCGAAACGGATCCTGCCCGAGCAAGTGAACGGCAACGGCAGCCGGCTGCTGCAGGGCAGCGAGAAGCTCGGCTATCGCGGCTATCTGCCCCTCCACAACCGGATCGAGTGTCTCGGCTGCGGCTATTGCGCGCTCGGCTGCACCTACGAGCGCAAGGGGGACATGTCGACCACCTACGTGCCGGCCGCCTCCCGCGCCGGTGCGCTGATCGTGCCGGATTGTCAGGTCCGCCAGGTGGCGACGCAGAAGGGGAAGGCGGTCGGCGTCGGGGGGGTGTTCCTCCGCTCGCGCACCGGGCAGACGTACTCGTTGAAGGTGAAGGCCGAGGTCGTGATCCTCGCCGCCGGCGCCATCAACTCGCCGCGCCTGTGGCGCCAGAGCCGGCTCCCCGATCCCCAGAGCGAGGTCGGACGCAACTTGCGGCTGCAGCCGCAGGTGGTGGTGACCGCGCTCTACCCCGAGCCGATCGAGGCCTGGAAGGGGATTCCCCAGGGCTACGTCGTCGACGAGTTCCTGACGCTCGGCGCCTCGTCGGCGGGCTCCGGCTATCTCCTGGTTCCGAGCTTCGCGCACCCGGTCGCGGCGGCGAGCATGCTGCCGGGCTACGGTGGCGAGCATCGCGAGCTGATGACGCTCTACCCCCGGCTCGGCGCGATTGCGGTGCTGCTCCACGACCACACCCGCGGCCGCCTCGAGCTCGAGGAGAACGGTCCGCCGGCCGTGAGCTATCGCCTCGGCGGCAGTGACGAGGACCAGCTGGTGGACGCGCTCGAAAAGGCGAGCGAGGTGAGCTTCGCCGCCGGCGCCGAGAAGGTCTTTCTTCCCTACAACGACGTCGTGACGATCGGGAAGCGCGGCGCCTACCAGGCCATCCGCGATCGCGGGGTCAGGGTGAACGATCCGCTCTTCATCTCGTATCAACCGCAGGGCACGCTCAGGATGGGCGGCGATGCCCGCCAGTCGGTGGTCGATTCCCACGGCGAGGCACACACGGTCCGGAACCTCTTCGTCTGTGACGCCAGTGTCTTTCCGACCAGCGTGGGGGTGCCGGCGCAGCTGACCGTCATGACGCTGGCGACACGCACCGCGCACCACATCGTCGCGAACGCCGGGCGCTACTTCGCGGCGTGACCGCGGTCTACTTCAGCGCCTTGGCGGAGAAGCCGCGGTCGTTGAAGGTCAGCAAGGTGCGCTTGCCGCTGACGACGGTTTCGATGACGACCTCGCGGCCCCAGAGCCGATGGAGGTAGCCGAGCGTCTTCTCGCCGTTTTCGAGCTGGAGGTCGCGGCCGTCGTGCTCGTGGTGAGGTAGCAGCGTGCGGTTGTGGCCGAAGTCGGCGTCGTCGATGCGGATCACCGGGACGCTGCCCATGCCGACGCTGCTGAATGAGCGTGCTCCTTGACGCTCGCGCCAGCCCTCGCTCGTCGGCGACCTTGCTGATCACGAGGTCGTCGCCCTTGGGCTCGTACTCGAAGAGATCGATCTCGCGCATCAGCTCCTCGGTGAGGAAGCGGCGGAGGAAGGACACGTCGCGGTCGGTCTCGCGCACCTCGAGGAGCTTCTCGCATGCCGGTCTTGGCGGGCTGGCCGCTCTCGCTGGATCTCCTCGCGGGTCGGCTCGTCGCAACGGCGCTTCGATGTCGTCCCAGATCCTGAGGCCGAGGTGGTAGGGATTCAGGCCGCCCGGGATCGGACGCACCACCTGGTTGTGCCGGACCAGGAACTCGAGGTGCAGCTCCTGCGGCAGCTCGAGGGCGTTCAGGATCTCGCGGTGAACCAGAACGAGGCCCAGCCCTCGTTCATGATCTTGGTCTCGATCTGCGGGATGAAGTAGCGGCGCCTCCTCGTGCGACGATGGTGAGCAGGTCGCGCTCCCAGTCGGCGAGGATAGGGGTTGTGGTCGCGGATGAAGAGCAGCAGGTCCGCCTCGGGTGACGAGCGGCACCTTCTGCAGGTCGGGCTCGACGTAGTCGGGACGGCGGTGCATCTTCTGTGAACGGATCGGGCGCCGGCTGCCGCGTCGCCGAGGAGCTGCTCGCGCTCCTGCTGCGGCGTGAGCTTCCGGACGGCGAGGTTGCGCCGGCGCTGCAGCGAAAGCGCGTGCGCCGCATCGAGGATGTTCTCGACCTTGTCGACGCCGATCGACGGGTCTTCCATGTAGCGCGCGCACCCGGTCGGCGTGCGCCTTGAAGGTGCCGATGGTGAACTCGGCGCGGGTCGACTTGAAGGTGAAGTTGTTCTTGAAGAAGTCGTTGTGGCCGTAGACGTGCGCGATGGTCAGGATCTGGAGGCAGAGCGAGTTGTCGCGCATCAGGTAGGCGAGGGCCGGGCTCGAGTTGATCACCATCTCGTACGGCAGGCCGCGAGACGCCGTAGTCGTAGAGGGTCTTCAGCTTCTCGAACGACTTGCCGTACGACCAATGCGGGTAGTGCGACGGCATGCCCGAGTACGCCATGTACGCCGAGCATCTCGTTGTGGTCGCAGAGCTCGAACTCCTGCGGGTAGCAGTCGAGACCGAGCTCATCGACCTGCTCGCGGATCTTGGCGTCCCAGTACTCGAGGTCGTTCGAGCGTCCAGGTCGGCCATCGGCCTCAGCTCCTGCTCGCGTCCGCGGTCCTTGGCGAGGAAGGCCTTGAAGCACGGCCAGATGTCCTCCTTGCGCTCGATCAGGACGGTCTGGAAGTTCTCGGCGTCGAGGCGGCGGAAGATGTTCGAGCATCGAGCTCTCGTAGTAGCGCGAGCCGAGCGGCTTGATCTCGCCGTAGCCGAAGAGGTTGCAGACGTCGGCGAGCTCGCTTCGCGGCCTTCAGCGCCGCCGTGATTGTCGGAGTCGAAGTTGTCGCCGTCCGAGCAGTGGAACGCGTAGACGTTCCAGAGCGACGGATGGTAGCGCTCGGCGATGATGTCGAGCGCCTTCTGGTAGCCCGACGAGATGAACGTGCCGCCCGACTCGCCCTTGTGGAAGAACTCTTCCTCGGTGACCTCGTTGGCCTCGGTGTGGTGGGCGATGAAGACGATCTCGACGTTCCGGTACTTGGTGCAGATGAACTGGTAGAGCAGGAAGAAGAAGCTCCGCGCCAGGTACTTCTTCATCGTGTCCATCGAGCCCGACGTGTCCATGATGCAGATCACGACCGCGTTCGACTCCTCGCGCACGTCGGTCGATCACGTGGCGGTAGTCAGGTCGTCATCGTGGAACGGGAAGCGCGCGCTCGGCTCGGCGTCGGCGCGGCGCGTCGGGCGCTCGGCGGCGCCGGCGCCGAGCGCGCGGCGCGCCGGCGGCGATCTTGCGCCGCACGCGCTCGCGCGACCGTGCGGCGCTTGTCGAGGCGGACGCGGATGCCGACCTGCCGGTAGCCCTGCCGCTTCGAGCGATCGCGGTCGGCCTCGAGCTGCCTGAGCGCCTTGCGCTCGAGGTCGGGCAGCTCGAGATCCTCGAACATGATGTCGATCAGCTCCTCGAGCGTGACGTCGGTCTCGTAGTAGTCGACGCCCGGGCTGGTCGCCGGCCTTGTCCGGTCGCCCTGGCCTTGGCCCTCCTGCTGGGCCTTGCCGACGACCTGGCCGGGCTGCGAGTCGCCGTCGCCCTGGCCGACGCCCGGGCGTGTTGTCGCCGTAGACGAAGCGGTACTCGCGGATGCCGCGGATCGGGACCTTGATCATCCGGTCGCGGTCTCTGCCCGATGATGCGACTCCTCGGCGATGATGTCGGCGATGTTCTCGCGGATCGACTCGCGGATCTTCTGGCGATGGCGGAGGCGATCGCCGGCGCTGCGGTCGCTCCGCTCGGCGTCGGATTGCCGGAACGGCCGGAAGATGGTGTCAGGCATGCCGGCGGCCGTCCCTTCTCACGCGTTCAATCCTTCCAGAGGTTGTTGGCGGCGTACTTCAGCACCACGTCGACGCAGCTCTCGCAGTACCCGTTGTCGAGCAGGTTCTGCACCATGGCGTTGTACTTGGCGGTCTGCTCCTCGTCGCGGGTGCGCGCCTTGGTGATGATGCGGCTGATGTCGCGCACCGAGTTCATCAGCTTCTTCTCGATCGCCTCCTTGAGCGGCTCGTAGCACCTGTAGGTGATGCGCTCGCCGCGCCGGGTCGCCGCCCAGAGATAGGCGATGACCTCCTGGCGGAAGCCCTCGGCCGCCGAGCCGATGATCGCGATCTGCTCCTCGATCGACTTCAGGAAGCCCTCGTCGGGCTGCAGCTCCTCGCGGGTGTTGCGGTCCTTGACCTCTCGTCTTGTTCACGAACGCCTCGGCGTGGTCGAGGTAGTTCTGGAAGAGCGCCTCGGCCTGCTCCTGGTAGGAGTAGACGAAGCGCCTTGGTGATCTCCTTCTCGAGCAGCTCCAGGTATTCCTTGTGCAGCACGTCCTGCAGGAACTCGAGATACTGCTTGCGGGTGTCGTCGGGGAGGTCGGCTTCCTTCACCATGTCGATCAGCGACTCGCGGACGTTGATCGGGTTGATGCAGTTGCCGTCGACGTTGTCGGAGAGCGCGTTGTCGAGCGCCTTCATGATGAAGCGCGTCGAGATGCCGCTCATGCCCTCGCGCTTGGTGTCCTCGCGCAGCTCCTGGACGTCGATCTTCTTGGTCTTGCCCTTCTCGACGACCTCCTCGCCGTTGTAGAGCTTCAGCTTGGTCATCAGGTCGCACTTCGTCGTTGGGCTCGAGGCGCGAGAGGATCGCGAACATCGACGCGATCTCGAGCGTGTGCGGCGCGACGTGGGCGCGGAAGTCCGAGTTGCGGATGATCTTCTGGTAGATCTTCACCTCTTCCGAGAGGCGGAGGTTGTACGGCACCTTCACGACCACGATGCGGTCGAGGATCGCCTCGTTGGTGTGGTCGGCCTTGAACTTCTGCCACTCGGCCTCGTTCGAGTGGGCGACGATGCACGGTGTCGACGTAGACCATGCCGTGGCGGCCCGGGCGCCGGGATGACCTTCTCCTGCGTCGCGGTGATCATGGCGTGGAGGTACTCGGTCTCGTTCTTGAAGACCTCGATGAACTCGACCATGCCGCGGTTGCCGACGTTGAGCGCGCCGTTCAGATCGAGCACGCGCGGATCGCCCTCGCGAGTACTGATCGAGCTTGGAGATGTCCTCGCTGCCGATCAGCACCGAGGTGTCCTGGTTGTTCGGGTCGACCGGCGGCACCACGCCGATGCCGATGCGGTTCCGCTTCGAGAAGGCTCGTGCTGACGACCGGGACCTCCTCGTACGTGCCGCCGAACTCGTCCTTCAGGCGGAAGCGGCACACCGGGCAGAGGTCGCCCTCGATGTGCACGCCGAGCATCTTCTCGAACTCCTTGCGCAGGTGGCGCGGGATGAGGTGCAGCGGCTCCTCGAACATCGGGCAGCCCTCGATGGCGTAGAACGGGTCGGAGCTCCTCGAGGCCGCGCTGCAGCCGCTCGACCAGCGAGCTCTTGCCGGAGCCGACCGGGCCCATCAGGTAGAGCACCTGCCGGCTCTCCTCGCCCTTCAGCGAGGCGGCAGTGGAAGTAGCGGACGATCTGCGCGATCGTCTTCTCGATGCCGAAGAACTCGTCCCTGAAGAAGTCGTAGACCTTGAGCGACTCGTCCTTGTAGAGACGCTTCACCCGCGGGTCGTCGGTGTCGTGGATGTCCGAGGTGCCGAGCCGCATGATGACGTCGTAGATCCGGGAGTGTGAGAGCTTCGGAAGGCCAGGGTCCTCACGGACACGCTCGAGATACTCGAGGAAGGAGCCGCGCCAGCTCTTCTGCTCGTGAACGGCGCGATCGTCCTTGATCAGCTTCTCGAAGACGCTCTTCCCGTTTTCCATTGTGGCTCCTTCCTGGATGAACCAGGAGCTCGGGTAGCTCGCGCGGCGGGCGAAGCACGAAACACGAGCGAGCGATCAGAGCTTTGTCGAAAGTATAATGACCGTGATGTCCAGTGGAAAGACCGTTTGACTTTGACGCAGTGTCCGTCGACGTCGGTCGGTTGCGAGTAAGAGCGATCTCGCGTGGTGGGGGAGGCGGCGTCGGCGCTTCCGCGTGCCGGATCGGCACGTCTCAGCATCGCCCTCACGTCCGCCGGCCATCGTTCAGTGGCCATGCTCACCCCGCCCCGAAAAAATCGTAGCACCCGTCTTCTCGAAGTGTCAACGTGAATCCGTGCTTGCGTGCGCCGCCGGACAGCCGGAGACGCTGTCACGAACTTGACCCCGGGGTGCTTTCGGAACACACACACCGAGATGAACGCGACCGATGCGCTTCGCCGCGCCGCGCGCCGTTGGCCCGAGCGGGAAGCCATCCGGGACGGCGGCGAGGGGATCTCCTTCGGGGAGCTCGATGCGCGCGTCAATCGCCTCGCCCGCTTGCTGGGTCGGCACGGGGTCGAGCGCGGGGATCGGGTCGGCACGTGTCTGCAAAACTCGATCGCGCATGTGGTCGCGCAGCTGGCGATTCTGCGCGCCGGCGCCGCCTGGGTCGGGATCAATCGGCGGCTCGCGCCGCCGGAGGTGGCGTTCATGCTGGAGCATGCGGCGGTCCGCATGCTGCTCACCGACGCCGACGGGGTGGGATCGGCGAGCATCGGTCCGACGGTCGAAGTAACGCTCGACGTGAGCGGGGGCGATTCCGCCGTCGAGCGCCGGCTCGCCGGAGAGAGCGCCGCGCCGCCCACGATGACGCCGGTCGAGAGCGACGTCGCACGGCTTCGATACACGTCGGGCACGACCGGCCGTCCGAAGGCGGCCGTTCTGACGCACGGCGCCGCCCTCGCGTCGCTGCGGAACCTCCTCGCCGAGCTCCACGAGCTCGGGCCGGGAGACACGGTGGCGCACGTGGCGCCCCTCACGCACGCGAGCGAGGCGCTGCTCGGGCCGGCGTTCTGGCGGGGGGCGCGCAGCATCGTCTGCCGCGAGTTCGATGCGGAGGCAGTTCGCGAGCTGATCCGGCGCGAGCGCGTCACCATGTCGTTCCTGGTGCCGACCATGATCGCCGCGCTGCTCGATGCCGCGGGTGGTCGCGACGACCTGGCCAGCATGCGTACGATCGTCTACGGCGCCGCTCCGATTCCGGATGACCTGATGCTGCGCGCGCTCGACGCCCTCGGGCCGGTCCTGCTGCAGATCTACGGTCTCAGCGAGTGCCCGTTCCCGATCACGAGCCTCCGCAAGGAGGATCACCTCGAGCGCGACCGCCGCGGCACCTGCGGCCTGCCGACGGCGCAGTGCGAGGTCAGGGTGCTGGACGGGGAGGGGCGGAGCCTACCCGACGGCGAGGTCGGCACCATCGCCGTCCGTGGTCCGCAGCTGATGCGCGAATACTGGCGCGACGCCGAGGCGACGGCGGGTGCGCTCGTCGACGGTTGGCTCCGGACGGGCGATCTCGGGCGGCTCGACGACAGCGGTTTTCTCACCCTCGTCGATCGCAGCGACGACGTCATCATCAGCGGCGGCTTCAACGTCTATCCGCGCGAGGTCGAGGTCGTCCTCGAGGCCCATCCGGCGGTGGCCGAGGCGGCGGTGGTCGGCATCCCGCATCCGCGCTGGGGCCGCGGGGTCGCGGCCTGGGTGGTCTGCAAGCCGGCGGCCGCCGCGCGCGAGGACGAGCTCATCGACTTCTGCCGCGCCCGCCTCGCCGGCTACAAGAAGCCGCTCCAGGTCACCTTCGTCGCTGCGCTTCCCAAGAGCTCGACGGGCAAGCTCCTCCGTAGGGCTCTACGCGAAGGGCCGACGAGCTGCCCCCCGGCGCCGCGGACCTAGAAGCAGGAGCTGAAGCCACCGTCGGGGACGTCGAGCGCGCTCCGATCGCCGGTCACGATCGCGCCCACCTTGGCGTGCACGCCCGGCAGCACGAAGTTCACGTAGTGCTTCGCGGCCATCACCTTGCCGCCGTAGAAATCGATCTCGATCTGGTTCGGCTCGTCCTCGTCGCGCGCGCGCTGCTCGTCGGCGACGTTGGCCGCGTCGAGCAGCAGGTAGGCGATCGTGACCTCCGCCATCACCTCGAGGAAGGCGTTGGCGACCAGCGTCACCTGGTCGATCTTGCCGCTCATGAAATACTCCATGAGCGCGCCCGCGGCGCGTTGCAGCGCGGCGGCGGCCTCGCCGAGGGCGCGCACCTCGGCGCCGATGCCGGGCTTCTCGGAGTGCGCCGTCACGAACTCCCCGATCTCGTTCAGAAACGCCGTGAAGTTCTCGCCGCCGTGCTGCTGCAGCTTGCGGGCGACCAGATCGAGCGCCTGGATGTGATTGGTGCCCTCGTAGATCGAGAAGATCTTGGCGTCGCGGCAGTATTGCTCGACGGGGTTGTCCTGCACGTAACCCGCTCCGCCGTAGGTCTGGATGGCGAGCTCGGCGACGCGGAACGCCTGATCGGAGCAATAGGCCTTCACGATCGGTGTCAGGAGATCGACCTGCCCCTGATGGTAGATCGCCTTCGCCTCGTCGACCTTGTTGAGCGCGATCGCCAGGTCGGCGTGCAGCGCCAGCTTGACGCAGAGCGTCCGCATGCCCTCGACCTTCGCCTTCATCTCGAGCAGCATGCGACGGACGTCGGAGTGCTCGATGATCGGCACGCGCGGGGCGTTGGGGTCCTTGAAGTGCCGCACCGACGAGCCTTGCAGGCGCTCGCGCGCGTAGCTGAGCGCGTTCAGGTAGGCGGTCGACGCGACCGAGAGGCCCTGGATGCCGACCGCGATGCGGGCCCCGTTCATCAGACGAAACATCTGCCGCATGCCCATGTGCGGCTTGCCGCCGACCAGGATGCCGCGGCAGCCCCCGTTCTCGCCGAAGTTCAGGACGGCGGTCGCCGAGGCCCGGATCCCGAGCTTGTGCTCGATCGAGGCGGTCACGACGTCGTTGGGCTCGCCGAGCGAGCCGTCGTCGTTGACCCAGATCTTCGGAACGATGAAGAGCGACAGCCCCTGGGTGCCGGGGGGCGCGCCGTCGATCCGAGCCAGCACGAGGTGGATGATGTTCTCCGCCAGGTCGTGGTCGCCGGCCGAGATCCAGCACTTGGTGCCGGCGATCTTGTAGACGTGGCCCTCGACGTGCGAGGCGCGGGTCTTGGTGCTGCCGACGTCGGAGCCGGCGTGCGGCTCCGAAAGGCACATGGTGCCGGCGAACCGTCCGGCGATCATGTGCGGCAGGTAGCGCTCGCGGTCCGCGGGGAGCGCGAAGCTCCCGATCACGTCGGCCGCGCCGTGGGTGAGCCCGGGGTACATGTTGAAGGCGGTGTTGGCACCGCTCTGCAGCTCCTCGAGGACGATTCCCAGCGCGTGCGGCCCGCCCAGGCCGCCTTCCTCGACCGGAATGACGAACCCCATCAGACCGAGCTCGAAGAGCTTGGCCCAGGCCTCGCGGAAGCCGGGGGGCGTGATGACCTGCCCGTTCTGGATGGTGCAGCCGGCGCGGTCGGCGGTGCCGTTCAACGGTCCGGTGTACTCGTTCACGAACCGCAGGCACTGCTCGATGATCGCGTCGCACTCGTCGCGGGAGATGTGCGCAAACGCCTCGAGCTCGAAGAGCTGCTGGACCTTCAGGTGCTCGTAGAGCGTGAACCGGATCGCGCGCAGATCGGCCTTGTAGTGATTGACCGCGGCTTGGGACATCAGGGGGTTCCTCCTCGAGAGTCGTGGTGGCTCCCGAACCGGCCTCGGGCGCCTCCCGGTGGGGGCGGGTCGCGAGAAGCTGCCCTAAAATCCCAGGAAGTCAAGTGCGCCAAAACGCCTCATCGCTTGCAAAAATTGGCAGTACGTTGTGCCCTGGAGGGGTTGCGGCACTGCAGGGTGAAGCGGACTTGCCATGTACGGCGGGCTCCGGCATTGCTCCAGGCTGTCGCATTCGACGGTACGTCCATTGCTTGGGGGGTGGGTATGGGAAGTCGTCTTCGGAGACGGGCAGCGCTCGTCCTTCGCATCGCAGTGGTCGCCGTCACGTTTTCGATGGTCTCCGTCGCCCCGGCCGAGGCCGGAATCTGGTGCTGGCTCTTCGGCGGCAGCTGCAAGGGCGGCTCGACGGGCCAAGGCACTTCTTCTTCACACGGCGCGCCCGAGATCGATCCCGGTGCCCTCGCGAGCGCCATCGCGCTCGCCGCCGGCGGTGCGGCGATGCTCGGCGATCGCGTTCGGCGCCGCCGCCGCTAGCACGCGAGCGTTAGGGGCCTCACCAAGGACGCGACCTCCGCGCGCACAGCGCGCGGCGAAGGGGGAGAGATCCCCCCTTGTCAATCGACCCGCTCCGCAATGCAGGCTAGGATCCCGCGCCCATGGGATCCAGTCCCGAGCCGCCGTCGCACTTCATTCGCGACATCATCGAGGAGGACCTGCGCACCGGGAAGCACGCCGGCCGCGTGGTCACGCGCTTCCCGCCCGAGCCGAACGGCTATCTCCACATCGGTCACGCCAAGAGCATCTGTCTGAACTTCGGGCTGGCGGGGCACTACGGCGGCGTCTGTCACCTCCGCTTCGACGACACCAATCCCGCCAAGGAGGACGTCGAGTACGTCGACGCCATCATGGCCGACGTGCGTTGGCTCGGCTTCGACTGGGCCGACAAGCTCTTCTACGCCTCCGACTACTTCGAGCAGCTCTACGACTACGCGGTTCGGCTCGTCGACGACGGCAAGGCCTACGTCGACAGCCTCTCGGCCGACGAGATCCGCGCCTACCGCGGCACCTTCACCGAGCCCGGCCGGCCGAGCCCCTACCGCGACCGTAGCATCGCCGAGAACCGCGACCTCTTCGCGCGCATGCGGGCCGGTGAGTTTCCGGACGGGGCGCACGTGCTCCGCGCCAAGATCGACATGGCGTCGCCCAACATCAACATGCGCGACCCCACCCTCTACCGCATCCGGCGGACGTCGCATCACCGGACGGGCGATCGCTGGTGCATCTATCCGCTCTACGACTTCACGCACTGTCTCTCCGACTCGATCGAGGGCATCACGCACTCGATCTGCACCCTCGAGTTCGAGATTCATCGCCCGCTCTACGACTGGGTGCTGGACGAGCTGGCCACCCCCTGCCATCCGCAGCAGATCGAGTTCGCGCGCCTGAACCTCACCTACACGGTGATGAGCAAGCGGAAGCTCCTGCAGCTGGTGACCGGCGGCCACGTCAGCGGCTGGGACGACCCGCGCATGCCGACGATCTCGGGATTCCGCCGGCGCGGCTACACCCCGGAGGCCATTCGCGCCTTCTGCGAGAGCGTCGGGGTCGCGAAGCGCGACAGCACGGTCGACGTCGCCATGCTCGAGCACAGCATTCGTGAGGACTTGAACCGACGCGCGCCGCGCGTCATGGGTGTGCTGCGGCCCCTCAAGGTCGTGCTCGAGAACTACCCGGAAGACCGGGTCGAGGAGCTCGAGGCCGTCAACAACCCCGAGGATCCCGCGGGCGGCACGCGCCAGGTCCCGTTCGGGCGCGAGCTCTACATCGAGCGCGACGATTTCATGGAGGAGCCGCCGAGCAAGTTCTTCCGGCTCGCACCCGGCCGCGAGGTGCGCCTGCGCTACGCGTACATCATCAAGTGCGAGCGCGTCGTGAAGGATCCGGCGACGGGCGAGATCCTCGAGCTGCGCTGCACCTACGACCCCGCGACACGCAGCGGCTCGGCGGAGAGCGGGCGCAAGGTGAAGGCGACGCTGCACTGGGTATCCGCGCCTCACGCGCTCACGGCCGAGGTCAGGCTCTACGATCGGCTTTTCGTCACGGAGAATCCCGACGCCGGCCAGGAGGGTGATTGGCTCGCCGCGCTCAACCCGGCGGCGCTCGTCGTCCTCGACGAGTGCCGGCTCGAGCCGAGCCTCGGCGCCGCCCGCGCCGGCGCGCGTTTCCAGTTCGAGCGCCAAGGATATTTCTGCGTCGACCCCGACACGACGGCGGAGCACCTCGTGTTCAATCGGACGGTCACGCTCCGCGACACCTGGGCCAAGATCCAAGCCCGTTGAGTGAAACGGGGGATGGGATCTCTCCCCCTGCGCGCGCGGAGTTTCGAGCGCGAGCCCTCGCATGCTTTCCGGCATCCTGTGTCGGCTCCTATGCAACGGCGCCGCGTCGATTTTTGCGATTGACGGTTCTCGCTGCGACCGCCAGCGGCTAGCCTCTAGGGCATGCCGGGGGTGCTGGGAACGCGAATGCCGGGCGTCTGGGGCTCACCCGAGTCCGACCCGAAGGCGAGCGAGCGTCAGGTTCGCTACACGGCGATCGACGAGTCGCTGAGCGTCGTCGAGCGTCTCGATGCCAGCCTGGTTCCTCCCGATCGCAGCCTCTTCGAGGTCGCCATCCGGCGCTCGTTCGGGAACTGGGTCTTTCACGTGCCGGCGACCTTCGCGGTGCTGTGGTTGTCGACCGTGATCCCGCAACTCGCCATCGTGCTGGGCGCGCTGCTGGCGATCCTGATCCTGACCACCATTCTCCCGTCGGGGACGACGGCCGTGCTGGCCGCGCCGGCGGTGCTGATTCGCCCGTTTTACGCGCGCGGCCGCGCCGGCTACCTGTGGTTTCTCGGCACCACGACCCTGGCGGCGCTCGACGTCTTGGTCTGCGCGAGCTGCCTCTTCATCCTGGCACGCGCCGCCGATCTGCCGGTTCGTTTGCCGTTCTAGTAGTTTTCGCCCCCGTGCCGTCGCCCGTACAGGGCACTCGTGCACGACCCCTTGCCGGGGCCGCCGGTAGGCTTGGCAGGGGGAGACCGGCTATACAGGGGTGGTGAGCCTTCCCTCCGTCCGCGGCCTCCGTCGCGGGCTTCTCGTCATGCTCGTGCTGCACCTCTCGACCGCGAGCGCCGGTGCGGTCAGCACCTGCACCAGCGACTGCACGCAGACCGCCTGTTCGGTCGGCTGCAGCGAGAGTGAGCTCCGCGACGCGGTCGCCAAGGCCAACAACTGCATCGGCAACGCGGGCTGGACCGGCCGCACGATCACCGTCGACGCCGGATCGCCGGCCTGCACCATCCCGATGGTGAACGACGTCGCGATGGCCAACGCGTTCCCCAACAGCTCGTGCGCGAGCGATCCCGAGGCCTACTCGGTGTGCCTGAAGAACGACGGGATCCGCATCCGCGGCGGCAACGCCGTCTTTCTCTACGTCGGCACCGGCCTGTGCCGACAATGCGCCGACGAGTGTCCGCCGCCGCAGCCCGGTCTCTTCACGCTCAAGGGCAACAACAACACGCTCGAGGATTTCAGCTACCGCTATTTCCCCGAGGGCCTGCACGTGCGGAGCGGCAACGGCCACACCATCGCCCGCGTCCAGACCGATCGCATCTGCGAGGACGCCGTCACGCTCGACATCAGCGCGGGCACCGGCAACACGCTCGCGGACTCGACCTTCGTCGGCAACCAGGCCGCCGATCCCGGCCGCAGCTGTCTTCTCCCGAACGACGCCGCCGGACCCTGCGGCACCGACAAGGCGATCCAGCTGAACGGTGGCGGCGTCACGGTGGTCCACAACACCATCACCACCATCAGTCAGCCGATCCATGCTCAGGCCGGCGAGCACACCTTCCTCGCCAACACGAGCGTCGGCAGCGCGACCGACGACAACCTGTGCCAGTCGTACACCGTCACCGGCCAGACCACGGTCGTCATGTCCGGCAACGCGATCGATCGCTGCAAGTTCGGCCTGCGGGTGGACGGCAGCGCCATCGTGGTCGCCGACGGCAACGTCATCACCAACCCGTGGGTCGCGGCGTTCGACGTGCGGGCCGGCGGCCGCCTGCGCGGCGAAGGCAACCGGCTGAAGACCCGGGCCTCGGGATTCACGACACTCTCGAGCGTGCAGCACGGCCTGGTGGTCGCTCGCAACGACGGCCGGGCGCGCGTCGATCTCGGCGGCGGGGATTTCGCCGGGGTGTCGGTGGAGAACGGTCTCCCCTGCGCCAGCGGCGGGGTGTGCTCGAGCGGCGGCAACCGCTTCTGCTCGAGCGGCGTCGGCTCTCAGATCGACATCTGGAACGTCACCGACTGCCCGTGCCTGAACCAGCTCTGCTCCGGCGCGCTCGGGAACTGCACGATCGGAAGCTGCGCCCCCCTGGACGCGACCGGGAGCTGCGAAGGCTCGGCGGGGGGCGGCGCCTCGATCGGGGCCCGCAACAATTGCTTCCAGAGCAGCGGCGGCGCCCTGTCGACCGTGCGCGACAGCGGGACGTCCACCACCAATACGAGCGGCGCCACGGAGTGCGCGCCGAATGCCTGTGACTTCTAGTTCATTTCGCCCCCGTGCGCTCGGGCGCTACGCGCCCGATGCTCCGATGGGCCTCGCTGCCCGAAGTGAATTCGGGCAGCTCGCTCACTTGCTCGCTCGCGGGGTCGGGCCGATAGCGGCGCTCGTGCTCGCTTTCGTGCTGGCGCTGTCGGAGGGCGCGGAGGCGGTGTGGCAGAGCCATGGGCCGGACGGCGGCGACGTCACCGCGCTGGCGATGGATGCTGGGCCTCCGGCGATCCTCTACGCGGGAACCGCCTTCGACGGCGTCTTTCGCAGCAGCGATGGCGGAACGAGCTGGCAGCCGGCGCGGACCGGGCTCGGGAACGGCGTCGTCTACGCCCTCGTCACGGTGCCGGCGACGCCGGGGTTGGTCTACGCCGCCACCAACGACACCGTCTTCAAGAGCACGAACGGGGGCGCCAGCTGGCAGGCTCTGCGAAACGGTCTCACCCGTACCGGCGTCACGGCCCTCACGGTCGATCCCTCCAATCCCGACGTGCTGTACGCCGGCTTCGCCGGAACCGCCGGCGGCGGCGTCTTCAAGAGCCTCGACCAGGGCGCGTCGTGGAGCGCGGCCGAGAACGGTCTGCCGGCGAGCGTCACCGTGCGCGCGCTGGCGGTCGATCCGAGCACGCCGGCGGTGGTGTACGCGGGGACCGTCGCGAACGGGGTCTACAAGAGCATCGACGGCGGGGCGTCGTGGACGCCATTCACGAACGGCCTGGGGAAGCAGACCGTGCTGGCGCTCGCGATCGACCCCGTTTCCACGCAGACCGTGTACGCCGGCACGCTCGGGGGACGCGGCGTCTACAAGACCCAGAACGGCGGGAGCCTCTGGGCCGGCGCCAACACCAACCTGCCCAGCACCCGCGTCACGGCCCTCACGCTCGATCCCTTCAGCGCGACGACGCTGCACGCCGCCACCTTCGGCGGTGGCGTCGCGCGCAGCACCAACGGCGGGGGCTCGTGGAGCGCGTTCAGCGACGGGATCATCGGCACCAACGTCGGCGCCCTCGCCGTCCACCCGCTGCAAGCGGCGACGTTGTGGGCGGGGACGACCGGCGCCGGCGTGTTCCGCACGACGGGCGGGGCGTGGGTCGCGGCGAGCGGCGGTCTCGATGCGAGCCGCGTCGCGGCGCTCGTGGTCGCGCCCACGACGCCGGCCGCCCTGGTCGCCGCGAGCGAGGGCGGCGGCGTGCTCACGAGCGCCGATGCGGGAGCCACCTGGGTGCCGTCGAACGACGGGCTACCGACCACGCGCCTCGCGGTACTGGCCGCCGATCCCGCCGATCCCGCCATCCTCTACGCGGCCGGCGGCGGCGTCTTCCGGAGCGACGACGGCGGTGCGAGCTGGACCACGGTGGCCGCGAGCTTCGAGTTCGGCCCGAGCGCGTTGCTCGTCGATCCGCTGACGCCGACCACGCTCTATGCCGGCACCGTGCTCGGCGGCGTCCGCCGCAGTCTCAATGGCGGCGCCACCTGGGAGGCGCGGAACGACGGCCTCGAGCGCACCGACGTGCTCACGCTCGCCGTCGATCCCAGCGATCCCAGCGTCTGGTACGTGGGTCTCGACACCGGCGGCGTCTTCAAGAGCAGCGATGGGACCGGCACCTGGACCCCGACCGGGCTCGTCGACGTCAGCGCGCGCGCCATCGTGGTCGATCCGTCGGCGCCGGCGACCGTCTACGTCGGCACGCTGTTCGATGGCGTCTTCAAGAGCACCAACGGCGGCGACGACTTCAGCGCGGCGAACGACGGGCTTCCGACGGCCGAGGTCACGGCGCTCGCGATCGACCCGGCGGCGCCGGCGACGCTCTACGTCGGGACCGCCCGTGACGGCGTCTTTCGCTCGACCGACGGCGCGGCGACCTGGGCCGCGTTCGCCGCCGGCTTGCCGCCGGTGCGGGTCGCGAGCCTGACGGTCGACACCCAGACGGCCGAGGTCGTCTACGCCGCCACCCGCGGCGTGTTCGTCTACGCCCCGGGATGCGCCGAGGCGTGCGACGTGTGCGAGCGCTGCGACACGCTGCTCGGCTGCGTCGGGACGCCGCGTCTCGACTGCCGGGCCCCGAGCGTGACGCGCGCCGCCGATCTCACGCTCGTGAACAAGGTGCGCGACAAGAGCGATGCGTTCAGCTGGCGCTGGCTGAAGGGCAGCGCCACCGTCCCGGCCGCGTTCGGAGACCCGCTCGGCGCCGACGGCTACACGCTCTGCGTCTTCGACGAGTCGGCTGGGGCGTCGCGCCTGCTGCTCGGCCGCGCGGTGCCGGCGGGCGGGACGTGCGGTCGCAGATCCTGCTGGAAGGCGCTCGGACGTCCCGCCGGCAGCAAGGGATTCCGCTACACCGACTCGACGGGATCGCGCGGCGGCATCACCTCGATCGCGCTCACGCCGGGTCCGGTCGGGAAGACCAAGATCGCCGTGAAGGGGAAGGGCGCGGGGCTCGGCATGCCACCGCTGCCGGCCCCGGTTCCGATCCTCGTCCAGCTCGAGGTCGGGGACGGCGGCGCCTGCTTCGAGGCACGTTATCCGGTCGGCGGCGTGCGCAAGAACGACAGCACGCGGTTCGCGGGCAAGTCCGTACTGCCGTAGCGCCGGCTTGCTCCGCGAGCCGGTCCGCGTCTAGAACCTCGCTACTCCATTCCGGAGGAGCCTTCGTGCGGAACCCCCTCCCGCTCTGGTCACTCGTCGCAGCCTTCGTGCTGGGCGCGCTCGCCGGCCCTCGCGTCGCCGCGGCGCGACCCTTCGAGGTCGCGACCTTTCCCATCGCCGCCGACACCGAGGCGTCGGGGGTACGCGTCGCCGTCGGCACCGACGGCACGATGCTGTTCGCGTTCCAGTCCGCCGGCTCGATCTGGTCGCAGCGCTTCACGCAGGCGGGCATGCCCGTGGCGGCGCCGGTGGCGATCGCGGTCGGAGCGGAGGCGCGGCTCTCGGCCGACACCCGCGGCGGCTACGTCGCGGCGTACACGCGGGACGAGCCGAGCGGACGCCGGCTCTACGGCCGGCGGCTCGACGCGACGGGGATGCCCGTCGGCGCCGAGCTCGCCATCGACCAGTCCACGGAGGACGACGTGGCGCTGCCCGAGGTGCTCGGCATTCCGGCCGGCATCGCCTTCGTCTGGCAGCAGGGGGACAATTGCTGGCTCCGCCGCTATGACGCGGACGGGGTCGCGCTCGCCGACGCGTTCCAGGTCGGCGACAACAGCCACGGCTTCCCGCTCGCGGCGGCGGCCCTCGACGACGGTGGCCTCATCGTGGTGTGGCACGATCCCTCGGTGCACACCTTCCTCGGCCGGACCTTCGATCCCGACGGCTCCCTGCGCTTCGGGCCGACCTTCCTGACGAGCATCGGGCTCGACGTGCAGGCCGTGGTCGGCACGGCGGGCGGGGGCTTCGCGGCGATCGGCGTCGTGCTGTCTACGACGCTCCGCCTGGTGCGCTTCGACGCGACCTTCGCCATCGTCGCGCAGAGCGACGTCGCGAGCCTGCCCCCCAGCGACACGCCGATCGGCGTGTTGGCCCATGACGCAGCCGGCCGCTGGCTCGTGGCGTATGCGACGGCCCGCTACGATGCCCACCACGAGCAGGTGATCGGCCATCTGGCACCACGAGCGCAACCGCTCGCGGTCGATCTCGCGCCCCTGGAGCCGAGCTTCGCGCTCTCCGCTCCGAGCGTGCCACGCGTGGCGACCGCGCTCCTGCCGAGCGGCAGCTTCGTGAATGCCTGGTCGACCGCAGGCGCGCCGGGGAGCGAGCGCGCGTACGCCAACGTCGTCTCCCTGTGCACGCCCGACGTGCACATCTGTGGCGACGGCGTTCTCGACTCACGCTGCGAGGAGTGCGACGCCGGTGCCGGCAACAGCGACGAGGTGCCGGACGCCTGCCGCACCTCCTGTCTGCTCCCGCACTGCGGCGACGGGACGGCCGACGCCGGCGAGAGCTGCGACGACGGCGACCCGTCCGCGTGCGACGGTTGCGACGCCGACTGCGGGGTGGTCGCCGGCCTCGCCTGCGGCGACGGGATCCTGGTGCCGGGCTGCGCCGACCAGTGCGACGACGGGAACACCACGAGCGGCGACGGCTGCGCGCCGCAGTGCACGCTCGAGCGCATTCCCGGAGGCGGCTCGACCCGCACCGACTGCCTCGGCGAGTGGCTGGTCGTGAACCCGACGAACGCGCCGCTCCTCGACGGGCACGGGAGGATGCGGCGCGTCCAGCGCTGCGTCGACGACGACCCGCGCTGCGATTTCGACGGCGGCATTCCCGGGCGCTGCACGTTCCGCATCCGCGCCTGCGCCGGCAACACCGACGTCGCCGGTTGCGTGTCCCCGAGCGCCCTCGCCGGCTGGCAGCTCGACCAGCCGTCGGTGCAGAAGGCCGCGCGGCGTCCCGAGTTGGCGGCGGTGCGGGCGGCATTCGCGCCGGTGCCGGCCGCGCTCACCGTCGACCCGGCCTTCGACCTCTGCTCTCCCGAGGTCGAGGTTGTGGTGCCGATGCGGGGCGCCGCTCCCGTCTTCGGGGTGGGGAAGGTCGCGCTCGCGGCCACGGCGACCGCCACGGGTGGTCTCCGCGACCGTGACGCCCTGAAGCTGATCTGCGCGCGCTAGCGTAGCCCGTGCGCTCCGCCCGGCCGCGGCCGGGCGACGTAGGGCGCCCCGCGTGCCTTCAACGCGGAGGGCCGAGCCGGCGCTCGATGAGGAGAGCCGCCACCCGCCGACCGATCGCCGCGGCGTCGCGCCTGCCCGTCACCTGACGGGTGACGTAGGCGCCTTCCATCAGGAGCGACAGCTCCTCGGCGAGCGCCACGGGATCGTCGGCGCCGGCGCGCAGCGCCAGGTCGCGGAGCAGCGCTCCCATCAGCTCCTTGTGCTCGGCCGCCGCCCGGTGCGCTTGCGTGTGGGCCCGCGGGAACTCGACCGAGACGTTGACGAAGATGCAGCCGTTGAAGGCGTCGCCGGCGATGAACTCGTCGAGCACGTCGAAGACGACGCGCAGCTGTGCGCCGGGATCGTCGCCGGCGCGGGCGCGCAGCCGCTCGCCGAAGGTCTTCCGCCACCACTGGTCGCGCACCTCCAGCACCGCGAGCATCAGGTCTTCCTTGCTCTGGAAGTGGTTGTAGAAAGTGGTCTTGGTCACGCCGACCTCGGCGAGGATGCGATCGAGACCGACGCTGTGGAAGCCGTCGCGATAGAACAGATCCTCCGCGCTCTCGAGCAAGCGATGGCGTGCGCCGGTCGTCATGGTTCAGCACCTCTTGACCGCGGGTCAACCTGGTCGTGACCCGAAGTCACTTGGGGACGAAGCTCCGAGCCTCTATGAGTGCCCGAGGTCGCGGCCCACACGCAAGTTCACGCCGGCGACCAAGGAGGTCGGTCATGCCGAAATTCGTCATCGAGCGCGCGATTCCGGGCGCAGGAGCGCTGGCGCCGGCGGAGCTGCAGGCGATCGCGGCCAGGTCGTGCGCGGTGCTCCGCGAGCTCGGATCGTCGGTGCAGTGGCTGCATTCGTACGTCACCGCCGACACGATCTATTGCATTTACCTCGCACCCGACGAGGCCGCCGTGCGCGAGCACGCGGCGCGCGGCGGGTTTCCCGCCGATCGCGTCTCGGAGGTCGCGCGCATCATCGATCCCACCACCGCCGAGCCGTGACGAGGCGTTGACCCTCGCGGGCCCCGCCCTTAGAACCTCCCCTCGTATCTAGAAGAGGAGGACTCATGTCGCGAGCGTTCGGAGTGGGGATCATCGTCGGGGCGATGCTGGGTGCGACCGTGCTGCCGGACGCGGCGCTCGCTCAGGGCTACCGCCATCCCAGTCCACCGCCCTACGCCTCGCGCCGCGTGCGCTGCGAGTCGGACGCCGGCCGCGACAATTACTGTCCCACGAACGCCTGGGGGCGGGTGTGGCTCGAGCGCCGTCTCAGCAAGGCGCCGTGCCGCCAGTACGAGACCTGGGGTGCCGACCGCGACGGCAGCGGCGTCTGGGTCGGCAACGGCTGCCGTGCGATCTTCGTCGTGACGCCCTGGGGCGGACCGGGCTACGAGCCGGGGTCGCCGCCCCGTCATCGGCCGGTCCATCGCGTCACCTGTCAGTCGAAGGGTTTCCGGCCCAACTACTGCCGGCTGCCGCGCTACGGACGCGTCCGCCTCGAGCGCCGTCTCAGCGATGCCCCGTGCCGGCAATACGACACCTGGGGCGTCGATGGCGGCGGCATCTGGGTCGACCGCGGCTGCGCCGCCGTGTTCACGGTGTGGTGAGCGGCTCGATCCCCTCGAGATTCTCGATCTGATCGCTGACGAAGCGCCCGACCTCGTCGTTGATGCGCCGGACGGTGTCGTAGACGACGGCGATCGCGTCCTGCTGGTGCTGGCGCAGACTCAGCCGATCGCCGGCGAGCAGCCCCACGCGCGCGAGCACCTCGAACGGCACGTCGGCGACGACGCGATGGATCTGCTCGACGGAGGTCGCGCCGCGCGCGACCGCTTGCTGGATCACGTTGGTGATGAGCTCCACTCGTTCCAGGGTTTCCATGACACGCTCCTTCAGGCGGCGACCGGCTCGGGCGTCCGGGCCGGCCAGGCAAAGACGAGGAGCTTCTTCAGCACGCTGCCGTACTGCTGCCAGAAGCTGCCCGTGTTGTAAGGGAGCCCGTAGCGCTCGCAGATCGCCCGGATGCGCGGCGCGATCTCGGCGTAGCGGTGGGCGGGGAGATCGGGGAACAGATGGTGCTCGATCTGGTGGCTCAGGTGGCCGGTGAGCACATGGAAGAGGGACCCGCCCTCGATGTTGGCCGATCCCTGGAGCTGGCGGAGGTACCAGTCGCCGCGCGACTCGTTCCGGGTCTCGGCCTCCGTATAGACGCGCGCGCCCTCCGGGAAATGGCCGCAGAAGATGATGACGTTGGTCCACACGTTGCGGATCACATTGGCGGTGAGGTTGCCGAGGAACACCCGCGGGGCGTTGCCGAGGGCGAGCAAAGGAAAGAGCACGTAGTCCTTGCCGAGCTGGCGGGAGGCCTTGCGGAGGAAGACGCGCCATTCGCGGCGGAGCGTGGCACGGCCTTCCTTCCGACGGAAGGCGCGGGTGAGATCTAGGCCGTGGAGGCCCACCCCCCATTGGAAGAGCATCGCCAGGACGACGTTGGAGACCGGCTGTACGAGGTGCTTCGGCCGCCAGTACTGCTCGGCGCTGACGCGCAGGAGGCCGTAGCCGACGTCGCGGTCGCGCCCCAGGATGTTGGTGAAGGTGTGGTGCTCGTAGTTGTGGTAGCGCCGCCAGTGTCCCGAGTCGCAGACGTTGTCCCATTCGTAGGTCGACGACTCGAGCGTCGGGTCGTTCATCCAGTCGTACTGGCCGTGCATCACGTTGTGGCCGATCTCCATGTTCTCGAGGATCTTGGCGGTGGCGAGGGCGCCCGTGCCGAGGACCCAGCTCACGGGGGTGAAGCCGAACATCAGGAGGCTCCGGCCGACGATCGCGCTACCGCGAGTCAGTCGCACGATGCGGCGGATGTGGTGCGCGTCGCGCTCGCCGAGGTCGGCGACGATCTCGGCACGGATGGCGTCGAGCTCCGCGCCCAACGCCTCGGTCTCTTCTCGGGTCAGGGTCATGGTTCTTCCTTTCGGCATCAGAGCTCGAGGGTAACCGCGGAGCGGGCTCGGCTGATGCAGAGCTGGATGCGTTCATCGGGCTCGGTCGAGACCCGGCCGGTCAGCAGGTTCTCGACCGCGCCGTGTCGCTTCACGCAGAGACAGCTCCGGCAGATGCCCATGCGGCACCCGTAGCGCGGGCGAAGGCCGCCGCGCTCGGCGGCGACGAGGAGCGGCGTGTCGCCGTCGGCGACGAAGCCCCGCTGCGCACGCGTACAGGAGATCTCGTAGGAGCCGCCGTCGCCGGCGGGCGCCGGAGCGGCGCCGAACGACTCGATCTGCAACGGCGCGGTGAGGCCGAGGCGGCGCCAGTGTGCGCGGAACGTGGCCATGAAGCCGGCGGGCCCGCAGAGAAGAGCGTGGCGCTCGCCATGGTCGGGCACGAGCCTGGCCAGGGCCGCGCCGTCGAGACGCGCGCCGCCCTCGCTCAGCCAGGGATGGAAGCCGACGCCGGGCAGGGTGGCCGCCAGGCGCTCGAGCTCGCCCGCGAAGATCACGTCGCTCGCGCGGCGCGCGGCCTGCACGACGACGACGTCGAGGCGCCCGCCGCCGCGGACCAGCGTCCGCAGCATCGCCATGAGGGGCGTGATGCCGCTCCCGCCCGCGAGCATGAGAAGGCGCGCCGGCAGCGGCGTCGGCAGAACGAAGTCGCCGGCCGGCGGGGCGAGCGTGACGACATCGCCGGTCTCGAGGTGGTCGTGCAGCCAGGTGGAGACCCTGCCGCCAGCCTGCCGCTTGACGGTGATCGCGAGCGTGCGCGCCGCGCCCGGGGCCGACGAGATGCTGTAGCGGCGTTGGTGCCGTACCCCGGCGATCTCCACCTCGACGCCGACGTGCTGTCCGGCGCGGAAGCCGGGCCAGTTGCGGTTCGGCCGGAGGACGAAGGTCCTGACCTCGCTCGTTTCGTCCACCACCGCGGTGACGCGAGCCTTGAGCCGGCCGATCGACCACGTCGGGTGCAGCGCCGCCAGGAGGTCGTCGAGGGCGGCGACGTCGTTCAGGGGTCGGAGCCAGGGGGTGGTCCAGATCGCGGTCGGCGTCGTCAGCTCGGGCATCGGCTCCTCCGTTGAGTGAACAGTCGTTAACCGAGAAGCTACAGTCAGTCAACACTTGTGCACCCACTAAGCCTGGTACAGGATGCCAGAAGACTGATAAAGCAATCGGATCAATGCGTTATCGCGAGGACAAACGTGCGGCGAAACGGACGCCGCGAGCGGCCAAGGAGCGCGAGCCCGTCACGCCGCCGACCGGCGTGGAGCTCTACGAGCGCACGCTCGTCACGCGCGCCGAGCGCAAGCAGCGGACCCGCAACCATCTCCTCGAGTCGGCGCTCCACCTGATGGAGGAGGGCCGCAGCTTCACCAGCCTCGGCCTCCGCGAGATCACCCGCGCGGCCGGCGTCGTGCCGACCTCCTTCTACCGGCACTTCGCCGACATGGACCAGCTGGCGCTGGCGCTGGTGGAGGAGACCGGCATCACCCTCCGGCGACTCCTCCGCGAGGCCCGCCAAGCGGGCGTGCCGCCGCTCAACATCATTCGGCACTCGGTGCAGATCTACAAAGAGTTCGTCGAGGAGCATCGCCTGCACATCATGTTCATGGCGGGCGAGCGCTGGGGCGGCTCGCCGCTCATCCGCCGCGCCATCCGCTACGAGGTGCAGCACTTCGCGACCGAGATGGCGCAGGACCTCCGCGACCTGAACCTGCTGCCGGCGCTCTCGATGGCGACCCTGCAGATGATCTGCGGTCTGGTCGTCAACACCATGCTGAACGCCGCCAGCGACTTCCTCGATCTGCCGCGCGATCAACCGCGCGTCGAAACCGAGCTGGTCGAGAACTTCGTCCTTCAGCTCAGGGTGATCTTCCTCGGCGCCACCCACTGGCGCGAGCCGGTTTAGCTCCCAAGGGGGATCTCTCCCCCTTCGCCGCCGCGGCAAGCCGCGGGCGGACAACCGCGCCACCCATCCCGCCATTCGCCGCGTGACCCGTTCCATCGCGTTCGCGGCGACCCTATCCGTTCGAGCCCAGGAGGACTCTGACGATGCGACTTTCGATCGTGATCTACGATGGGGTGACGACGCTCGATGCGGTCGGCGGCTACGAGGTGCTGTCGCGCATTCCCGGCATGGAGGTGGAGTTCGTGGGGGAGCAGCGCGGGATCGTCGCCGCCGACACCCGGGCGCTCGGCCTGCTCGCCTTCCGCGACTTTCGCGAGGTGACCAGCACCGACATTCTCTACGTCCCGGGGGGTCCGGGCGGCGTGGCGCGCGAGCACGACGAGCGCTTTCTCGACTACCTGCGAACGCTCGATCGCACCTCGACCTGGACCGTCGGCATCTGTAACGGC
This sequence comes from uncultured delta proteobacterium, assembly GCA_963761995.1. GTDB lineage: Bacteria > Desulfobacterota > Binatia > UTPRO1 > UTPRO1 > UTPRO1. Next base: position 748,262 of record CAVXIU010000006.1, read on the forward strand.
GTCGCGCTGCTGGCGGCGGCCGGACTGCTGCGCGGCCGGAAGGCGGCCACCAACTGGTTCTACCAGCACCGGCTCGCCGACTTCGGCGTCGAGTTCACGCCCGCCCGCTACCACCGTGAGGGCAAGTACGTGACCAGCGCCGGGGTGTCGGCGAGCATCGACGCCGGTCTCTACCTCGCGAAGCTGATTGCCGGCGACGTGATCGCCAAGGCGATCCAGCTCGGCATCGAGTACTATCCGGCGCCGCCCTTCGACGAGCGCTCGCCGGAGGAGGAGTCGGCCGACATCCAGGCGATCGTCCGCCAGTTCGAGGAGAGCGGGGGAGGGGACCTGCTCGCGCTCGCGCCCCGCTTCAGCGGAACGTTCGGGGTGATTCCACCGACGGCGAACTAGCAAGGCTGACCAGGACTGCGGCCTCCACGCCCGTTGCGCGCGGCTCCTCCTCGAGAGCTAACAGGCCTCGGTAGCGCTTGTCGTGCTCGTTCCGTATACAGAGGAACGGACGGCGGGATGCAGGTCGAGTCGCTTCGGTTTCATCGCACGCTCTTGGTCGCCGCGAGCCTCGCCGCGGCGACGCTCTCCTGCTCGCGCGGCACCCCGCCCGCGCCGGCTCCGCCGTCGGTCACCGTCGCGCACCCGGTGGTGCAGACCGTCGTCGAGTGGGACGAGTACACCGGACGTCTCGCCGCCGTCGACTCGGTCGAGGTGCGCTCGCGGGTCAACGGCTATCTGCAGTCGATCCATTTCTCGGACGGTGCGCTGGTGACGGCCGGTGCCTTGCTGTTCATCATCGACCCGCGGCCCTACGACGCCGTGCTGGCACGGGCGCGCGCCGATCTCGCCCTCGCGGAGGCCCGCCTCGATCTCGCCCGCAAGGACCTCACCCGCGCCGAGGTGTTGCTCAAGTCGCGCGCCATCTCCCAGGAGGAGGCCGAGACGCGCGCGGCGCAGTTGCATCAGAATGAGGCCTCGGTGGCCGGAGCCCGCGCGGCCGTCGATGCCGCTGCGCTCGACGTCGAGTTCACCCGGGTCACGGCCCCGGTCAGCGGCCGGGTCGGGCGCCACCTCGTCACCGAAGGCAACCTCGTGATCGGCGGCGGCACCAGCAACGCCACCCTGCTCACCACCATCGTCTCGCTCGACCCGATCAATTGCTACTTCGACGCCGACGAGCAGTCGGTCCTCAAGTACTCGCGGCTCGGGCTGCGCCGGCAAGCGGCCGAGCTCGCGCGACGTGCAGAATCCGGTCGAGATCGGGATCGCCGACGAGGACGGCTTTCCGCATCGCGGCTGGATGGACTTCGTCGACAATCAGATCGATCCCGGCACCGGCACGATGCTCGGCCGCGCGGTCGTGCCGAACCCCGACCTGCTGCTCAGCCCGGGGCAGTTCGTGCGCGCTCCGGCTCCCCGGCAGCGGCACCTACGAGGCAGTGCTGGTCCCGGACGAGGCGATCGGGACGCGATCAGGCGACAGAAGCTTCGTCTGGGTCGTCGACGGCGAGAACCGCGCGCAGTATCGCAAGGTGAGCGCTCGGGCCGCTGCTACGAGGGCCTCCGCATCGTGCGCGAGGGCCTGACGGGCGACGACCGCATCGTGGTCTCGGGGCTGCAGCGCGTCCGGCCCGGAATCGTGGTCGCACCCGAGGAGAAGCCGATTCCGCCCTGTCCGAGCCCGGCCATCCCGCCCGAGGCCGCGCCGCAACCCGCCGCCGAATCCTGAGCCGACGTCGTGGGCTTCTCGCGCTTCTTCATCGACCGGCCGATCTTCGCGGCCGTCCTCTCGATCGTCACCATCATCCTCGGCGGCGATCGCCTACTCGTCGCTGCCGGTCGCGCAGTATCCCGACGTCGTGCCGCCGACGATCGTCGTGCGGGCGTCCTATCCGGGCGCGCCGCCCGAGGTGATCGCCGACACGGTCGCGACGCCGATCGAGCAGGAGGTGAACGGCGTCGAGGACATGCTCTACATGTCGTCGCAGAGCACGACCGACGGCCAGATGGCGCTCACCATCACGTTCCGCCTCGGCACCGATCTCGACAAGGCGCAGGTGCTGGTCCAGAACCGCGTCGCGATCGCCGAGCCGCGTCTGCCGGAGGACGTGCGCCGTGTCGGCGTCACCACCATCAAGAGCGTCGCCCGACCTCCTGATGGTCGTGCACCTGCTCTCGCCGAACAAGCGCTACGATCAGCTCTACATCGGCAACTACGCGCTCATCCAGGTGCGCGACGTGCTGGCGCGCGTCGAGGGCGTCGGCGACGTCAACCTCTTCGGCCTCCGCGAGTACAGCATGCGCGTCTGGCTCGATCCCGACCGTCTCGCGGCCAGGAGCATCACGACCAGCGACGTGGTCGCGGCGCTCCGCGAGCAGAACATCCAGGTGGCGTCGGGCGTGATCGGCCAGCCGCCGGTGCCGGCCGGCACCGCCTTCCAGCTGCCGGTCACGACGCTCGGCCGCCTGCTCGACGCCGAGCAGTTCGAGGCGATCGTGGTCAAGACCGGCGCCGACGGCCGCATCACGCGCATGCGCGACGTCGCGCGCATCGAGCTCGGCGCCCGCGACTACTCGGTCAACAGCTACCTCGAACAACCAGCCGGCGGTGGCGATGGCGATCGCCCAGCGCCCCGGCTCGAACGCGCTCGCGACCGCCGACGCCGTCGAGCAGACGATGGCCGAGCTCGTCGAAGAGCTTTCCCGACGGGCTCGAGTACCGCATCGTCTACAACCCGACGATCTTCGTGCGCGAGTCGATCGACGCGGTGATCCACACGCTCTACGAGGCCGTCGGCCTGGTGGTGCTGGTCGTGCTGGTCTTCCTCCAGAACTGGCGCGCCAGCCTGATCCCGCTCGCTCGCCATCCCGGTGTCGCTGGTCGGCACGTTCGCCGCGATGGCGGCGCTTCGGCTTCTCGCTCAACATGCTGTCGCTCTTCGGCCTCGTGCTGGCGATCGGCATCGTCGTCGACGACGCGATCGTGGTGGTCGAGAACGTCGAGCGGCACATCGCGGCCGAGGGCCTGTCGCCGCGCGAGGCCGCGCGACAAGGCGATGGACGAGGTGACCGGCGCGGTCATCGCGATCGCCTTCGGGCTCTCGCGCGGTGTTCGTGCCGACCGCGTTCCTCGGCGGCATCACCGGCCAGTTCTACCGGCAGTTCGCGCTCACGATCGCGGTCGCGACGCTGCTCTCGGCGTTCAACTCGCTGACGCTGAGCCCGGCGCTCTGCGCGCTCCTGCTGCAGCCGCACGACGCCGCGCAAGGACTGGTTCGAGCGCCTCTGGGACCGCACGCTCGGCCGCTTCTTCGCCTGCTTCAACCGCGGCTTCGAGCGCCTGAGCGACGGGCTACGCCGGCGCGGTCGGCTGGCTCGCTGCGGCGGAGCGTCGTCGGCGCTGGGCGTCTACGGCGTGCTGCTCGGCGCTCACGGCCGTCGAGTTCCGTACCATGCCGACCGGCTTCATCCCGGCGCAGGACAAGGGCTACCTGATCGTCGCCATCCAGCTTCCCGACGGCGCCTCGCTCGAGCGCACCGACGCCGTGGTGCGGCAGGCCGTGGCGAGATCATTCTCGACACGCCCGGCGTCGAGTTCGCGGTGGCGTTCGCCGGCTTCTCCGGCGCGACGCGCGCCAACAGCTCGAACGCCGGCGCCATCTTCGTCGGCCCGAAGCCGTTCGAGGAGCGCCTGCACGGCCCGAGCGCGCCGACGAGATCCAGCGCGACGCTGCAGGAGCGGCTGCGGCGAGATCCGCGAGGCGCGACATCTTCGTGATCCCGCCGCCGCCGGTGCAGGGCCTCGGCACCTCGGGCGGCTTCAAGCTCATCGTGCAGGACCGCGGCGGGACGCGGGCTCCGGCGCGCTGCAGGCGGCGACCGACGAGCTCGTCGACGCAGTCGCAAGCAGGATCCCGAGCTCGCCGGCGTGTTCACGACCTTCCGCGCCACCACGCCGCAGCTCTACGCCGACATCGACCGCGTCAAGGCGAAGAAGCTCGGCGTGCCGCTCGGCCAACGTCTTCGACACGCTGCAGGTCTACCTCGGCTCGCTCTACGTCAACGACTTCAACCTCTTCGGCCGCACCTTCCAGGTGCGGGCCCAGGCCGAGGGCGCGCTTCCGCGCCGAGCCGCGCGACATCGAGCAGCTGAAGACCCGGAACGTCGACGGGCGACATGGTGCCGCTCGGCTCCGTGCTCGACGTCGAATGGCGGAGCGGGCCCGATCGCGTCGTCCGCTACAACATGTTTCCCGGCGCCGAGGTCAACGGCGACGCCGCGCCCGGCGAGCAGCCAGCGGCACGGCGATCGCCGCGATGGAGCGCCTCGCCGCCGAGGTGCTGCCGCCCGGGCATCGGCGATCGAGTGGACCGACCTCGCCTACCAGGCGAAGCTCGCCGGCAACACCGCGCTCTTCATCTTCCCGCTCTGCGTGCTGTTCGTCTTCCTGGTCCACTCCGCCGAGTACGAGAGCTGGTCGCTGCCGCTCGCGATCATCCTGATCGCGCCGATGTGCCTGCCGTTCGCGCTTCTCGGCGTGTGGCTGCGCGGGCATGGACAACAACCTCATCACGCAGATCGGCTTCGTCGTCCTGATCGGCCTCGCCGCCAAGAACGCCGTGCTGATCGTCGAGTTCGCGAAGCAGCAGGAGGACGAGGGGAAGGACCGCTTCGCGGCGGCCGTCGAGGCCTGCCGCCTCCGCCTGCGGCCGATCCTCATGACCTCGTTCGCGTTCATCCTGGGCGTGCTGCCGCTGGCGCGCGCCAGCGGCCCGGGCGCCGAGATGCGCCAGGCGCTCGGCACGGCGGTCTTCAGCGGCATGCTCGGCGTGACGATCTTCGGGCTCTTCCTGACGCCCGGTCGTTCTACGTCGTGATCCGCGGCGTCGCCGGCGGGCGGCGGTCGGTGGGCAAGGCGCTCGCGACCGGCGCGCTCCTCCTCGGCGCCGGGCTCGGGCTCTCGGGCTGCATGCTGGCCGGCCGGGACTACGCGCCTCCGGCGCTGGCCGTTCCGGAAACCTTTCATGCTCCCGGGGCGAGCGACGGCCGCGACGCCGTCGACGCGGCCTGGTGGGAGGACTTCGACGATCCCGAGCTCAGCGGTCTGGTTGCGCGCGCCGCCGTCCACAATCTCGACCTCCGCGTCGCCACCGCGGCACTCCGCGAGGCGCGGGCTCTCCGCGTCGAGACCATGCTCGACCTGGCGCCGACGGTGACGAGCTCGGGCGGCGTGTCGGAGTCGCGGGTCAGCAAGGACAGCATCCGCGGCAGCGGCTCGCTCGCGGGAGTCGATCGCGAGCGCGGTCTCTACGACGTCGGCTTCGACGCCAGCTGGGAGCTCGACCTCTTCGGCCGCGTCCGGCGCGCGGTCGAGGCGAGCACGGCGGAGGTCGCCGCCGCCGAGGAGCGCCTCCGCGACGTGTTGGTGAGCGTGCAGGCCGAGGTCGCGCGCACCTACCTCGAGCTCCGCGGCGCGCAGCTCCGGCTCGACGTCGCGGAGCGGAACGCGGCGAACCAACGTTCGACCTACGAGCTCACCGTGGCGCTGCTCGAGGGCGGGCGCGGCACCGAGCTCGACACCGCGCGCGCCGAAGCCCAGCTCACCTCGACGCTGGCGACGATCCCGCCGCTCCGGGCGATCGTGGAACGCAACATCCATCGCCTCGGCGTGCTGGTCGGCGAGCCACCGGCCGCGCTGATGGCGACGCTCGCGCCGCGGGAGCCGCTGCCGCGGCTCCCGGCCTTGGCCGCGGTCGGCCGTCCCGACGATCTCCTGCGGCGCCGGCCCGACATCGGCGCGTCGGAGGCCGAGCTGGTGGCGGCGACGGCGCGCAAGGGGGTCGCGGTCGCCGACCTCTTTCCGCGGGTGACGTTCGTCGGCAGCGTGGCGCTCGAGGCCCAGAGCGTGGCGAAGCTCGGCGCCGGCGGCGCCGACACCTTCAGCTTCGGGCCACGCGTCTTCTGGGCGGCCTTCGACCTGGGCCGCGTGCGGGCGCGCATCCAGGCGGCCGATGCACGGACCGATGCCGCGCTCGCGCGCTACGAGCAGACCGTGCTGCTGGCGCTCGAGGACACGGAGAGCGCTCTCGTCACCTTCGCGCGCGAGCAGGAGCGCCGCGATCAGCTCCGCATCGCGGCCGCCGCCAGCGCGCGCGCCACCGCGCGCGCACGCGAGCGCTATCAGTACGGCTGGTCGAACTTCCTCGAGGTGCTCGACACCGAGCGTCGCCAACTCGAGGTGGAGAACGATCTCGCCAACAGCGAGATCGTGACGGCGGTCGCGCTGGTGGCGGTGTACAAGGCGCTCGGCGGCGGCTGGCAGGTGCCGTAGAGGCGGTGTTGTCTCGCTGCGGGTTCACCGCGAGGCTCCGTCTTTGCTTCGAGGCGATCGGCATCCGGGTGGCGCGGGCGGTGAACCGCATCGCGGGGCGGAAGGGGCGGGTGCTCGCCGATCGCTACCATTTGCGGCTGCTGCCGACGCCGCGGGAGGTGCGGAACGTGCTTCGCGACGTGCTGCTGAACGCCCGCCACCATGCCGCGGTCGCACACGCCAGGCTGCGCGGCGCCATCCGGCTCGACCCCGCGTCCTCGGCGCGGTGGTTCGATGGGTGGAAGAGCGCGAAAGTGAAAGAAGTCGTGAGGGGAGGTGCCGAGGACGTCATGGAGCAGCGGCCGGTGTCGCGAGCGCGCACGTGGCTGCTCACGGTCGGCTGGCGCCGCCACGGCCTCCTCGACCCCGCCGAAGTCCCCGGCTGATCGTCGCGCCGCTCACGCTTTCCGGGCGGTTGCCCCGCGGTCGCGGGCGAAGAGGCGCGACAGGAAGCGGGCGGAGCGGTGCAGCGTGCCCTCCAGCGACTCGTCGCGGACGAGGCGCGCGCCTTCCTGACGATACTCGAGCACGAGCTTCCGATTGTGGAACGCCTCGAGCTCGGGGCGGTGTCCGACGCTGATCACGGTGAGATCCGGAAGCCGCTCCGCGACGAGTCGCATCAGGCGCTCCTGGCTCGACGGATCGAGGGCCGAGGTGGCCTCGTCCATCACCACGATGTCGGGACGTTGCAGGAGCAGGCGGGCGAACGCGAGGCGCTGCTTCTCGCCGCCGGAGAGGATGCCGCTCCACCCGGCCTCCTCGTCGAGACGCGCGGCGAGGTGGCCGAGCTCGACGTCGTCGAGCGCCTGCCGGAGGGTCGCGTCGTCCACCTGATCGGGCGACGCCGGATAGGTGGTGGCGCGGCGGAGGCTGCCGAGCGGGACGTAGGACTGCTGGGGCATCAGGAACAGCGAGGCCCCGGCCCGCATGAGGATCTCGCCGTCGCCCCACGGCCAGAGCCCGGAGATGGCGCGCACCAGCGTGCTCTTGCCCGTGCCCGACTCGCCCACCACCAGCACCTTTTCACCGGGCGCGATGTCCACGTTGGCCTCGTTGACGACGGCGCTGCCGTCGTCGAGCGTGACCGAGAGGTCGCGGAGCCGGAGGGCGGCGCCCTCGGTCTCGCCGCGCGTGATCCGCCCGGTCGTGTCGGCGGCGTCGGCGCGCTCCAGGCGATCGAGGGCCGCCAGCAGCGACGCGACCCGGCGGGCCGAGCCCGTCCACTCGGCCAGGCGAGGAAAGTTGTCGACCAACCAGTTGAACGAGGTCTGGACGGTGACGAACGCCGACGAGGCCTGCATCACCTCGCCGAGCGTCATCTCCCCGGCGACGTACTTGGGTGCGCACAGCAAGAGCGGCAGGATGGAGAGGAAACCCGAGCTCACCTGCGAAACGATGGTCGTCCGCACCCATTGGGTCAGGAGCTCGCGCCAGCGCAGCAGCACGCGGCCGAACGACTGGTCGAGACCGTAGCGCTCCTCACCCTCGCCGCCGAGCAGCGCGATGCTCTCGCCGTTCTCCCGCACGCGCGTGAGCCCGTAGCGGTATTCGGCCTCGGCCTGGTTCTTGTTCTCGGAGGCGACGACGAAGCGGCGGCCGATCAGCACCATCGCGCCGCTCACCACGACGGAGTAGAGCACCGCCGCCACCACCAGGAATCCCGGGATGGTGATCGCGAGGCCGCCGACGTGCAGCGTCAGGGCGCCGCCGATGTACCAGAGGACGCCGATGAAGGTGACCGCCGTGAGGACGGCGGACAAGATGCCCGACGCGAAATCCACCGGGGCCTCGACCGCGACCCGCAGGTCCTCGGCGATGCGATACTCGGGGTTGTCGTGGTCACCGCCGACGAAACCGAGCTGGTAGTAGCGACCGCTGCTCAGCCAACGGTCGAGCACGTGGCCGTTCAACCAGGCCCGCCAGCGGCGCTGCAGGGTCATGCGGGTGGCGACCGCGATCCCGGCCAGCGAGACGTTGGCGAACGTCAACGGCAGGAAGATCAGCGTTTGTTTGAGAACCGCGCTCGCGTCGTGCTGGTCGAGGGCGTCGAACATCGCCCGATACCAGACGTTCAGACGGTACTGCAGGCCGAGGCTGACGAAGGCGAGCGCGATCACCCCGAGCGTGAGCAGCCAAGCCGTCGGGCCCGCCTGCTTCCGCCAGAAGCCGAGGGCCGCCTCCCAGAAGAGCGCGACGAGATACTGGCGATCGTCGTCGCCGCCCGGCCGCGAGCCGGCCGGTCGTTCCTCATCCGCCATCGCGCCACCCCCCTCCGGTCCGAAAGCAGAACCGCCCGTGCCCCGCAAGCGGGACACGGGCGGTGGGGGTGCCGGACGGCTCCGAGGGAGGGGGGGTCTCGGAGAGGGGATCCGTCCGGGAGGGCCTAGTTGCAGCTGCCGAAGGGGACGGTGCGGACGGTGGCGGTGCCGCCCGCCGCGTCGGCGAGGGCGGTCGTGACGTGGAAGTCGAAGGCCGGCGTGACGCCCGCCGGGGGAAGGCCCTGGTTTTCGACGGTGCCGCGGATCGCGAGCACGAGGCGGTTGTGGTCGACGTGGTAGGTGCCGTCGGCGTGCCAGGCGTGATCGAAGGGGTCGAGACCGAGGCCGCCGACGTGCGCGTGCTGCTGGCGGTAGGTGTTGAACTCGTGGCGGTCGTAGGTGAGGGCGAAGCTGTCGGGGTTGCCCGGATCCTCGATCTCGTAGATGCCGGCGTTCTGCGGGGTGAGGAGCTGCATCAGGAAGCCCTGCGTGTTGTAGATCGCGACGTCGGCGGCGGTGAAGAGCAGCGGGTAGTTCTGGCTCAGGCCGTTGAAGACCATGTGATCGGTGATCGCGGTGACGTCGAGGGGGATCAGCACGACGTGGTCGGCGGTCACCGCGGCGCGGTAGCAGGTGGCGACGGTCTCGCCGTCGTTCTGCTGCAGCACGAGCGGTTTCTGCATCATGGTGAAGTCCGCTTTCGGGACCTCGAAGTTCTTGCGCGGGCCGTCGACCTTGATGCCCGTCGGACCAGGGGCGATCTCGGGGGCCTGGACGATCACCTGCCACTTGTACTGGCCGTCGGCGAGGTCGCGCTTGAGGACGGCGTCGCTCGCGATTCTCTGATCGCCCTCGAAGCGCACGAAGTAGCGGCCGGGCTTGTTGTCGGGAGGGAAGAGGGTGACCGTGTCGCCCGGCGACGCGAACGCGGGACGAACCGTCTGGAGGGCCGGCGGCGGCTTTGCGCATCCGCATCCCGCCTCGGCCGGCAGGCCACGCAGGCTCGCGAGAGCGGCAACGGCGGTCAACAGCATCTTCAGTGAGCGGTTCCCCATGTGTCTCTTCCCCCTGTCACAGGGGACGATTGCAAAGTCGTAGCCAGGGGTGACGCGCTGGAACTACGCGCAGTTGGAGGCCGCGCGCCGACGGGCGACTGTGCCATCGCCGGGGGCCTGCGCCCGCCGCGACCACGCACGCGCCAGGGCTGACACAACTGCGGTCGCGTTGCGGGGGACGATGCGGCCGCAAGTGTCACGCGACCTGGGTGAGTAGCGACGGAAACGTGCCGCTGATGCGTGTGTGCCGGCGGTCGAAAGCGCGTGGCCGCATTCTGCAACGCGACACACATGGCCTCTGGTTTGCTTCCTTTTCCTCAACGAGAGCCGCCATCCCGCGAATGGCGGCATGAGAACTCGCACGGCACCGCGGGTGGAGCAGGAGAGAGCCTCGAGCCGATGGCACGCCGGTCCCAACGACCCGACAGCGGACACACGATCCTGGTGGTGGACGATCAGATCGACACCCTGCAGTCGGTCCAGACCCTGCTCGAGCACGAGGGGCATCGCGTCCGGACGGCGCCCTCGGGGAGCGAGGCGCTCGAGGTCCTGCAGCACACCGAGGTGAGCGTCATCATCGTCGACTACTTCATGCCGCGCATGACCGGGGCCGAGTTCGTGCAGCGCGTGCGCCGCCTCGATCACTACGTGCAGATCATTCTCCAGACCGGGTACGCGGGCGAGCATCCGCCCCGGACGCTGCTCGCGGAGCTCGACATCCAGGGCTACCACGACAAGACCGACGGCCCCGAGCGGCTGCTCCTGTGGGTGGACGTGGCCCTCAAGGCCCATCGTCTCATCGCCGAGCTGCGCGAGCGCGAGCGCCTGCAGAGCGAGATCGTCGCCAACTGCTCGCACGAGTTCCGCACGCCCCTCAACATCATCAGCGGCTACGCCGAGCTGATCCGGGCGGGGGACTTCGGTCCCGTGCCCGAGGCCGCGCTGGCGCCGCTCACCGCCATGTCGGAGGCGACCCGGACGCTTCTCGAGCTGGTCACCGACTTCCTCGGCTACGCCAAGGTCGAGGCCGGGGTTTCGGAGACGCTGACGCAGCCGATCGACGTCGCGGTGCTGGCGGGGGAGCTGGAGCGACTGGCGCTGGTGCTGGTGGAGGACAAGCCGGTGGGCTTCCGCATCGACCTCGGAGAGGCCCCCGCCGCGTTCACGAGCGATCCCGTCAAGCTCCGCACCATTCTCCGCAACCTGATCGGCAACGCGGCCAAGTTCACCGCGCACGGCGAGATCGAGCTCCGCATCGCCGCCACCGCCGATGCGACGTGCTTCGTGGTGCGCGACACCGGCTGCGGCATCGATCGGGCGCACCTCGCCCGCATCTTCGAGCCCTTCCAGCAGGGGGACGGCTCGAACACCCGCCGCTACGGCGGCGTCGGGCTCGGTCTCACGGTCGCGCGCAAGATGGCGCGCGTGCTCGGCGGCGATCTCGTGGTCGAGAGCGAGGTCGACGTCGGCTCGACCTTCACCGTGCGGCTGCCCTCGTCGGTCGCGGCGAATGCCTCCGCCGCACCGCTCGCCGCCGGCGGCACGCGGGGCTAGAGGGAACCGCGAGGTGAGACTCGCGCGGCCTCTCTGCGCGCTCGCCGCGGCGGCCGGAGCCGCGCTCGCGTACACCGTCGCCTGTCCGCCCTACACGGCGTCGTGGGCGGCCTGGATCGTTCCCGGTCTCTTGCTGGTACCGAGCCGCGGCCTCGCGCCCTGGCGGGCCGCGCTCACCGGCGTCGTCTTCGCGCTCTTGATGGGGGCGGGCGTCACCGGCTGGGCCCTGCACGCCTCGCTCGAGTATTTCGACTTCGAGCGCTGGATCGCCGCGCTCTTCGTCGTCGCCGTCTGGCTGCTCTACGGCGGCATTCCGTTCGGACTCCTGCTGGCCGGTTATGCGCGCTGGTCGCCACGCGTACCCGCGGCCGCGCGCGCCCCGCTCGCGGCCTGGGGATGGGCCGCGATGGAGCTCCTCCGTTCGGCGGTCTTCAGTGGGATGCCGTGGGAGCTCCTGGGGCACACGCAGCATCGCGCGCTGTGGTTGATTCAGATCGCCGATCTCGGCGGCGTCCCGGCGGTCTCGTTCGTGATCGCCCTCGTCAGCGTCGCCGTCGCCGAGCTGATCGCCGACGGACGGCGGCTCGCGCTCGTCGACGTGACGCGGCGGCTCGCGCCGACGACGGCACTTCTGGCGGTGGTGTACGCCTACGGCGTCCACGCCGGCACGCTCTACGCGACGCCCGGACGCGGACCGGCGGTCACCATCGGTATCGTGCAGGGCAACATCCCGAACGAGTACCGCTGGAACCGCTCGCACATGGAGCGCACGCTCGGGACCTACGTCCGTCTCACCGAGACGACGCGCCGCCAGGTCCCCGATCTCGTGGTGTGGCCGGAGAACGCCGTCGACTTCTACCTCGAGCGCGAGCCGATGCTGCGGAACCAGCTGGCGCGGGTCGCGGCCTTCGCCCCGGGCGGGCTCCTGGTCGGAAGCCCGCGTCTCGCGAGCCCGACCGATGCCCGCAACTCGGCCCAGCTGCTCGGCGCCGGCGGGTTGGTCGAGGGCGTGTACGACAAGCAGCGCCTGGTGCCGTTCGCGGAGTCGACCTTCTTTCCACCGAGCGCCGCCGACGCGGCGGAGCCGATCTACGAGCCCGGCGCGCGCGCCGAGCCGGTTTCGTCGTCGGTGGGTCGGCTGGGGACGATGATCTGCTACGAGGTGCTCTTTCCCTGGCTGGTCAACGACCTGGTGCGCCGCGGCGCCCAGGTGCTGGTGAATCTCTCCAACGATTCCTGGCTCGACGCCGGTGACGGTGCGGCGCCCGAGCAGCACTTCTCGATGGCGGTCCTCACCGCGGTCGAGACGCGACGCGACCTGGTGCGGGCGGCCGGAAGCGGGGCGTCGGGCGTCATCGACGCCTTCGGCCGCGTCGTCGCCACCGTGCCGCGCAACACCGCGGGGGCCATCGTCGAGCGCGTGCGCCTCCGCGACGGGCTGTCGCCCTACGTGCGCTTCGGCGACGCCTGGGTGTTTTTCTCCGGCCTGCTGGTGGCCGCCGGGCTCCGGCGACGACCGGTGGTGCGGGCGGACGCATGAGCGGCGTGCGCGACGGGCTCTGGTCCGAGCGTCGTTGGCTCGTCGTCCTCGCGGTCGCCGTCGGCCTCCTCACGGCCGTCGTCGCGGTGAACAGCGCCCGTTGGATCGGCGCCACCTTTCCCGGATTCCTGTTGATGGCGAACCGCGTGGTGCCGTCGATCGCGCTTCCCGACTGGGAAGCGCCGCGCGCCGAGACGATCTTCCAGCACGAGGTGATCGCGCTCGACGACGTCGCGGTCGAGAGGGCGGACGAGGTGTATCGCCGGGTCGCCGCCAGCCCGCCGGGCGCCGTGCACCGCTATCGCCTGCGGTCGGCGGACGGCAGCGTCAACGCCCTCGCGGCGCGCGCCCGGCGCTTCTCGGGCCTCGACTACGGCCTGCTCTTCGGTGCGTATCTGTCGACCGGCCTCGCGTTCTTTCTCACCGGCATCATCGTCGCGTGGCTGAAGCGCGGGCCCGCGAGCCGGGCGTTGCTCGTGCAGTGCCTCACGACCGGCATCTTCGTCGTCACCGCGGCCGATCTCTACGGGCCGCACTGGTTCTTCCGTCTGCACGTGGTCGCCGAGGCGATGCTGGCCGCGGGCTTCATCCACTTGGCGCTGGTCTTCCCGACCGACCGGCTGGCGCGCCGGCGCGGCCTCGTGCTCTTCGCGGTGTATTTCCCGTTCGGCCTGCTCGCGGCCGCCTACCAGCTCGCGCTCACGACGCCCTCGGCCTACACCGCGGTCCACCTGTTGGCGTCGGCGAGCCACGGGGTCGGCGCCCTTGCGATCATCGGCGCGGTGGTCTGGGACCTGGCGACGACGCGCTCGCCCCTCGTCCGCCGCCGCGTCGGCGTGGTGAGCTTGGGGACGCTCATGGCGTTCGCGCTGCCGGGCGCGCTGATGGCGGGCTCGGCGCTGCTCGGCGGCAGCATTCCCCTCAACGCCGGCGCGTTCACGGCGTTCGTCTTCCCGCTCAGCCTCGGCTACGCCATCGTCAAGCAGGATCTCTTCGAGATCGACGTCATGCTGCGGCGGGCCGTCACCTACGCGGTCGCGCTCGCCGCCATCACCGCCACCTATCTCGCCGCGCTGGCGCTGCTCGGCATCCTGGTGCCGCTCCAGAGCCTCTCGCCGGTCGCGATGGCCATGCTCAACCTCGGGGTGCTGTTCCTGATGGCGCCGATGAAGGCGCGCGCGCGGGACGCCGTCGACCGCGTCTTCTACCGCAAGGGCTACGATGCCGAGCGCGAGCTCGCCGAGCTGAGCCACGCGCTCTCGGCGTCCTACGCCTTCGGCGAGGTCGAGCAGCACACGCTCTTCGTGCTCGATCAGGCGTTGCAGCCGGTGACCTCGGAGCTCCTGCTCAGCGACGACGGTACGACGTTCCGGCGCGGGGGACACCCCGGCCGCGGTCACGCGGCGGTCGAGCTGACGCCCGATCTCGCGGACCGGCTCTCGCGAGGATCGATACTCGCGCGCTACCAGTGGGACGACGGCGGCGCCGGACCCCTGCCGCCCTTCTGGCAGACGCTCGGGGCCGAGATCCTGGTGCCGATCCGCAGCGGCCAGCTCGTGATCGGCGCCATCAGCCTCGGCCGCAAGGGCTCCGGCCGCTCCTACAACGACGACGACAGCCGCTTCCTCGCCGCCGCCGCGAGCCAGGTCGGTCTCGCCATCGTCAACGCCCGCGCCTTCGGTCAGCTCGCCGACCTGAACGCCAACCTCGAGGATCAGGTGCGCGAACGTACCGCGGCGCTCGAGGTCGCCAACGACGACCTCAATCGCTCCTATGCCGCGATGCAATCGGCGTTTCGCCAGCTCGAGCAGAGTCAGACCAGTCTCATGCGGGCCGACCGTCTGGCGACGCTCGGCCGCCTCACGGCGGGCATCGCGCACGAGGTGAACACGCCGCTCGGTGCGGTGCTGAACGCGCTCCAGATCCTCGGCGATCTCGGGCGCGAGTATCAGGAATCGATCGACGACGCGTCGGTCACGCCGGAGGATCATCGCGAGATCGCCCGCGAGATCGCCACCACGGCGGGGAATGCCGCCGGCTGGGCGCGCAAGGCCGCCGCCTTCATCACGCGGGTCAAGACGCACGGGCGCGAGCCGCACCCGGCGTTCCGCCGGCGCTTCACGGTCCAGTCGGTCGTGGACGAGACCCGGGCGCTCCTCACGCAGCGCCTCCGCCTCGAGTGCTGCGATCTCGTGTTCGAGGACCCCGAGGGCGTGACCGTCGTCGGCGACCCGGCTCGACTCGGCCAAGTGTTGGTCAACCTCGTCAGCAACGCCCTCGACGCCTACGAGGAGGCGCGGGTCGAGGAGAGCCGCATCGTCGTGAGCGCGCGGGCGACGGACGCCGGCGTCGAGATCGCCGTCCGGGATTGGGCCGGAGGAATGCCGGCCGACGTCGCCGCGCGCATCTTCGACGAGCTCTTCACCACCAAGGATCCGGGCCGCGGCACCGGCCTCGGTCTCTCGATCTCGCGGAATCTCGTCGAGGCGAGCTTCGGCGGCACGCTGACGGTCGAGACGGAGGCGAGCGTCGGCAGTCGCTTCCTGATCGGGCTGCCCGATCGCGACGGTGACGACGCGGCCGTCCCGGTGGCCGCGGCGTCGTAGCGCCCGCCGGCGCTTCGCGCCGCATGCCGGGAAACCTTGCGCCGGCGGCGCGCCGAACGTACACGCTCGGACCGTGCGCAGGCTGCTGATCGGCACCGGGATCGTGGCAGCAGCGGCCGTCGGGTCGTTTCTCTACACCTTCACGGCCGCCCCGCTGGCGCCGCCGGCACCCTTGATCGGCGCGCTGCCGGCCGCGTCACCGCCGCCGGACATGGCGGTCCATCACCTGCCGACCGGCGTCACGCACAGGAGCGCCGCCTTCGCGTACCGCGGCGGGTCCTTTTTCGACGAGCGTGACTTCGCCATGAGCGCGACCTTGGTGCGGCATCCGCGCGGCGACCTCCTGATCGACACCGGCTTCGGTCGCGACATTGCGTCGCAGTTCCAGGTCATGCCCTTCTTCTTCCGGGTCACGACCAGCTACGACCTCTTCCGCTCCGCCGCCGACACCCTCGACGCCGCGGGTTACGATCGGAAGCGTTTGCGCGCCATCGTCCTCACCCACGCCCACTGGGATCACGTGAGCGGCATTCCCGACTTCGCCGACACACCGGTCTGGGTGACGGCCGAGGAGCGCCGCTTCGTCGACGACGGCGGCTTCGTCACCGCCGTGATCCGCGGCTTCCCCGGCGTGCGCTACGAAGAGTACGCCTTCGAGGGCGGTCCGTACCTCGGCTTTCCGCGGAGCCACGACGTCTACGGCGACGGCGCCGTCGTGATCGTGCCCGCGCCCGGTCACACCCCCGGATCGGTGATCGTGTTCTTGGCCCTGCCGAGCGGCCGGCGCTACGCGCTGGTCGGCGACCTGGTGTGGCAGCGCGAGGGCCTCACCGAGCGCGAGGAGCGTCCGTGGCTGCAACGCACCCTCGCCGACGTCGATGCCGAAGGCGTCCGCGCCAACGTGCTCCGCATGGCGGCGATCGCCGCCCGCTTCCCGGAGATCGCGCTGGTGCCCGCGCACGACGCGCGCGGCTTCGCGGAGATGCCGCAGCTGGCCTCATCCAAAAGTGAATGATTTGTGACGCTGGTGCCCGGTCGTCATTGGTGAACGCACACGGGAACTCGAAACTCGTCGACGGAGCACCCATCCACGGTGCTCGAATTGTGATCGTCGCAAATGCTGGTCGTCAGCGGACGCGATACGCACCCCGTCCCGGGAGAGCGCGCCGCGGAATCACAATATTGTGCGGGATTGCAAGGATTGCGATCGTTCGCTTGGATGCAATCGTGGTGGTCCGGAACGTTTGAGCAACCTGGTGGGCCTGTCCTCGTTTCGCGACAGATGTCGTCGGTGCAATTCAATTGATCGTCGCAAGGTGCCCGCATGCGGGTACAGCCCAGGATGCCCGTTGTTTCCGATACCGCGTCGAACTCGTTGTGGATCCCGGCGCAATATTCGTAGCCATTGCATTGGAGATGATCGTCGCAACGGTTTGCGAGACCCCCCGACTCGACGCATCGGCCATCGCTGCACGTATGGTCTCGACAGGTCGGCGTTCCCTGCCAGTACACCTGCCCATGGCACCATTGCGAAGGATCATCGGGATTCGGGACCCGGTAGTGGCGCATGGTAATACACGATCCCCGACTGCATATGTGCTGCGAGCAGCCCCCTTCGATAAAATCGTCGCATCCCGGTTGCCGTCCATCGGTGAGCACGTCGTTGCGGCACGTTCCTTCGAAGTCGATGCAGCGGTCGCGGGTGCAGGGATTGCCGTCGTCACACGACACGCGGTCGTTTGGTGGGGGCAAATATCGGCGCCTCCCGTTGGGGCACTTCACGCGTGCTCCCGTCTCGGAGTCCCGCTCGGTTGCCCCAAGGCCACATCCCGTGAGGAACGCTCCCGTGAGCGCGCCAAATTGACATTGCGGGTTCGCCTCACAACAGGTCTCCAGGGTGCAGCTATTGCCGTCGATTTCGCACGGTGCTTGAGCGCGATGGGAAAAGCGACATCCGTGTGCGAAGAAATCGCGCAGCCGATCGCGCGCGTCCGGTGTTAAATCGGGCATCGCCTCGCCCGGAGCGCACGTCTCCTTGCCGTTGCAGTCGCATCCATCCATGTCCGTGCAATATGGGTGTCTGAGCAAATGCATGCAGCCGTTTGCGTCGATGAGTTGGAATCCTTCATCCGAAGTCGGCGGCCTGTCGTACGTATCGCAATAGTCCAAGCTGCAATCCGCCCCGTCGTCGCACCGCTCGTGATGGGGGCGATGATGGCAGAATCCATCGGGTCCGCAGAAATCCTCCGTACATGAATATCGATCGGCACAGAGCTCTCCCTCGTCGACCGACCCGTCACAGTCGTTGTCCCGGCCATCGCAGACTTCGCGATGCGCAGCGGCATCGACCGGGCATGGAGGCCAATATCCATTCGGGAGGCATCGAATGGTTTTCAGCTCGCCGCAGCGATTTCGGCAGAAATCCATTTGCGGAAACCTGCAACGCGCGCGCGCGACCTGCGCGTATTGCTCGCCAGGCGGATCGGGGGAGGTTGCACGCGCGTCCGGCAACCCCGCGGCATGCGTCGGTGAGCAGAGAAGACCCATCGCGATCAGCATGGCAGAGAATCGACTCCGGCGACTTGCGACACGCATGCTCCGCGGCCTCCCAGCCCCGACCTGAAATGCACGAGGCGGGCCACTCTGCCCGCGCTCTGCTGAAATTATCAAGGGTCGCGCGATGTCGCGGTGATCCACTACCGGTAGTGCCGCGATCAGGCAGGGTAACGGAAAACGGAGCCACGGCCGGGTCTATCGTGGTTGTGCAGCGGCCGACGACGCGATACAGCTGATGACGCTCCAGCTCTGTGGTTCGCCCGCGCACGGCTCCCACGCACGGACCTTCAGAGCAGCGCCCTCTGCGCCGCGACCTACTCCGAGCCCACCCAGAAATAGGAGGTCGCCATCGAAAGCTCCTTGGAGTTCTCGGACGTGCACGTGTTGTTCGACACCGGCGTGAGCTTGGTGTGTCTCGTCGAAGGGATCCGGGTCCGGATCCCGTCGCATCTCATGCGATCTGGCACGGACGTGCGTGCACTTGGGGACCACGGTACGCTCGTGATCCCGAGGTCGCTCGCACTCAGGGTGGGGTTGGCGTGATCCCGGTTCCGTCCAAAATGGACGCGACGGTCGCGTGGCGTGGCGATTCTTGGTCCCCGCTCTCTCGCGACACCGATCCGGTCGGATCGCTCGCGGCCCCGGCGCGGGGAGAGATCCGCAAGGTCGCGATGCTCGGCAATCACGTGCCGCGCCACTGCGGTATCGCGACGTTCACGACCGATCTCAGCGACGCGATCGCCGCCGAGTTCTCCGCCCTGGATTGCTTCGTGCTCGCGATGAACGACGCCGGCCGGCGGCACGCGTACCCGCCGCGCGTCCGTTTCGAGATCGCCGAGAACGACGTCGCGTCGTACCGCCGTGCCTCCGACTTCCTGAACGTCAACGGGGTCGACGTCGTGTGCGTGCAGCACGAATACGGGATCTTCGGGGGCAAGGCGGGGAGCCACGTGCTGACGCTGCTTCGCGAGCTCCGCATGCCGATCGTGACGACGCTGCACACGATCCTCGGCGAGCCGAGCCCCGTGCAGCGGCGCGCGATGGACGAGATCACGCAGCTCTCGGAACGCCTGGTCGTCATGAGCGCGCATGGCGCGGTCCTGCTCCACGAGGTCCATGGGGTTCCCGAGCGGAAGATCGACCTGATCCCCCACGGCATTCCGAGCGTCCCCTTCACCGGTCACAGCAAGGACCAGCTCGGTGTCGAGGGCAAGGCCGTGATCCTCACGTTCGGGCTGCTCTCGCCCGACAAGGGGATCGAGTACGTCATCGACGCGCTGCCGGCGATCCTCGCAGCGCTACCCGAACACGGTCTACATCGTGCTCGGCGCCACCCACCCGCACGTCAAGGAGCGACACGGCGAGACCTACCGCCTCATGTTGGAGCATCGTGCGGAACGGCTCGGCGTCGATGCGAGCATGATCTTTCACGACCGCTTCGTGAGCCTGGGCGAGCTCACCGAGTTCCTCTCCGCCGCGGACATCTACGTCACGCCGTATCTGAAGCCGGAGCAGATCACCTCTGGGACGCTGGCGTACGCGGTCGGGTCCGGGAAGGCCGTGATCTCGACGCCGTATCGGTACGCGCGCGAGCTCCTCGCCGACGGTCGCGGGATCCTCGTGCCGTGGAGAGATCCGGCGGCGATCGCGCGGGAGGTCGTCGACCTTCTCGGCGACGACAAGAAGCGTCTCGCGATGCGCGAGCGCGCCGCTGCCCACGGCCGCGACATGGTCTGGCCGGCGGTGGCGCGGCGCTACGTCGAGAGCTTCGCGCGCGCACGCGACGAGCACGCCGACCGGCTCCGGATCGTCTTCCAAGCCAAGACGCTGGCGAGCCGCCCGCCCGAGTTGCCCGAGATGAACCTCGAGCACCTCCACATCATGACCGACGACACGGGGATGCTGCAGCACGCCACCTTCAGCGTGCCCCGCTACGAGGAGGGCTACTGCCTCGACGACAATGCCCGCGCGCTGCTGTTGACGGCGCTCGTCGAGGATGCGGGTGCCGAGGACGGCAAGGCCGTGCGCGCGCTCGCGTCCCGCTACCTCGGCTTCGTGAACCACGCGTTCAACGCGGACCGGGGCCGCTTCAGGAACTTCATGTCGTACTCCCGGCAGTGGACCGAGGAGCTGCGGATCCGAGGACAGCCATGGGCGCGCGATGTGGGCGCTCGGCACCGTCGTCGGCCGCTCCGGTGAACCCGGAAGACAGAGCCTCGGTGGACAACTCTTTCACGCCGCGTTGCCGGCGGTCTCCGGATTCACGAGCCCGCGCGCCTGGGCGTTCGCGCTGCTCGGGATCGACGAGTACCTCCGCGCATTCCAGGGTGACAGCAACGTCCAGGCGGTGCGGACCGTGCTCGCGGGCCGTCTCCTCGACCTCTTTCAACGAACGAGCGGGCGCGAGTGGCTCTGGTTCGAGGACGCGCCTGACGTACTGCAACGCTCGGCTGTCGCAGGCCTTGATCGTGTCCGGCGCCCGGATGGAGCACGAAGAGATGCTGGCGGCCGGCGTGCGGTCGCTCGAGTGGCTGGCATCGGTCCAATCCTCGAAGGACGGATACTTCGCCCCGATCGGCTCGAACGGCTTCTACCGGCGCGACGGGCGCAAGGCTGCGTTCGACCAGCAGCCGGTGGAGGCGTGCGCGATGGTCTCGGCGTGTCTCGAGGCGGGACGTGTGACCGGAGACGCGCAATGGGCGAAGCACTCGCGCCGCGCCTTCAACTGGTTCCTCGGACAAAACCAGCTGCAACGATCGCTCTACGACGCGACGACGGGCGGTTGCCGCGACGGACTCCACGCCGATCGCGTGAACGAGAACCAGGGCGCGGAGTCGACCCTGTCCTTTCTGCTCGCCCTCCTCGAAATGCGCTCGGCCGACCGGGCAGCCGTGACGGAATCGACGGTCCCGGCGAGTGCGGCGTCCTTCGCGTGCTCCACGGAAGGCATTGCGTTCGCCGGGGCTACCACGCCATGACCACGGCCCGCTCCATGACCGCAGACCGCGGCTACGAGACCCTCTTCCATCGCCACCCGACCAATCCGATTCTCACCGCCGCGGACTGGCCCTATCCGGCTCATACCGTCTTCAACGCCGGCGCGACGCGGCTTCGCGACGGCACGACGCTGTTGCTCTGCCGGGTCGAGGATCGGCGCGGGCTCTCCCATCTGTGTGCGGCCCGCTCGGCGAACGGCGTCGACGGATGGGTAATCGACCAGGAGCCCACGCTGCGACCGGACCCGGACAACTACCCGGAGGAGCTGTGGGGGATCGAGGATCCGCGCATCACCTACGTCGACGAGCTCGGCAAGTACGCGATCGCGTACACGGCCTTCAGCAAAGGGGGGCCGGGCGTCGCCCTCGCGCTCACGGAAGACTTTCGGAGCTTCGAGCGCATCGGGCTGGTCATGCAGCCCGACGACAAGGATGCGTGCCTGCTGCCGCGTCGCATCGACGGAAACTTCGCGCTCATTCACCGGCCGATGACGGACTCCGGCGCGCACATCTGGATCTCGTTCTCGCCGGATCTCCGCAACTGGGGGAGCCACAAGCTGCTGCTCCCGGCCCGCAAGGGCGGGTGGTGGGACGCGAACAAGGTCGGGCTCTCGCCGCCGCTGATCGAGACGCCGCGCGGGTGGCTGATGCTCTACCACGGCGTACGCCACACCGCGGCCGGGTGCCTCTATCGCCTCGGCGTCGCGCTCTTGGCGCTCGACCAGCCGGAGATCTGTCTCGCGCGCGGCGACTCGTGGGTCTTCGGTCCGGAGGCGCCCTACGAACGCGAGGGCGACGTCGGCAACGTCGCCTTCCCGTGCGGCTACACGCTCGATGCCGACGGCGACACCATCAACCTCTACTACGGGGCGGCGGATACCAGCATGGCGCTGGCGACCGGGAGCGTCCGCGAGCTGCTCGCCTGGCTGGACGAACACGGCAGCGCCTAGCGGGACAGCGAAGGGAGAACAATATGGGCGACAAATCACCCAAGTCGAAACAGCGCGATCAGAAGCAGAAGGACGTCGCCAGGTCGGAGGGCGCCGTCGCGGCGAAGTCCAAGCAAGAGGGCCAAAGCCACCGCCCGGAGCTCAAGGTGACGAAGGGCAAAACGCGATGAAGACCCCCTGAGTGTTCCGCTGCCGCGTGGCACGTCGTATTGACGAGCGGTGACCGTCTCGCGCCGTGCCGACCCGCTGCGCCCGCGCAAGCGCCCGCTCCAGGCGCGCTCGCGGCGGACGGTGGACGCGGTCTTGAAGGCCGCGGGGCAGGTCTTCACCCGGCGCGGCTACGCCGGCACCACCACCAATCACATCGCCGAGCGCGCCGGCGTCTCGATCGGCTCGCTCTACGAGTACTTCCCGAGCAAGGATGCCTTGCTGGTGGCGCTCATGGAGGCGCACCTCCACGAGGGTGAGGAGGTGCTCGCCCGCACCGCCGCCGAGATCGCCGCCGCGCCCACCGATCTCACCGGCCTGGTGCGGCATCACGTGCGGGCGATGGTCGCGCTCCACGCCCGCGACCGCGACCTGCACCGCATCCTCTTCGAGGAGGCGCCGCTGCCGCGCCGACTCCGACACACGTTGCTCGAGGTCGAGGAGCGCGTCACCGCGGGCGTCGAGGCTCTTCTCGGCGCGCATCCCGAGGTGCGCGTCGCCGATCCCGCGCTCGCCGCCGCGGTCGTCGTCCAGACGGTCGAGGCGCTCACCCACAAGCTCGTGGTGCACGGGCGTCCCGACCTCGACCTCGAGGCCTACGTCGAGGAGATCGTGCGGCTGGTCACGAGCTATCTGACCGGCGGCGACGCGTCACCAAGGCTCCCACGAAATCGCTGAGAAAGTCCTACTCGGTGCCCACGTAGGCTCGTTCGTCGGCGTGCTGTCGAATCCCTGGGTTGCCATTCGACTGACGGACAGAACTCGGGAGGACACCCATGCAGTTCCTGCTGTTGTTTCTGCAGCGCGAAGGGGCGCCGACCGCAGACCCGGACGGGATGGCCGAGATGAAGCGGTTCGCGGAACATCTGGCGCGCGGGGGCAAGTTGCGGCGAGGCGCTCCGCTCGCCGGCGAATCGGATCGCGCGCACGTACGGGTGCGTGATGGAAGGGCGTTCGTGACCGACGGGCCGTTCGCCGAGACGAAGGAAGTGGTCGGCGGGTTCTGGATCATCGACGTCGGCGATCGCGACGAGGCAATCGAGATCGCCGGTCGGTGTCCGCATGCGCGACACGGCGTGGTCGAGGTGCATCGCCTGGAGGCGCGCCATGTCTTCCTCGTTTCCGACCAGGGCACGCCGTTCCTGCTGGCGTTTCACATGGTGCCGGGCCTGAGCGATCCGGACGGCTCGAAGATGCGCGAGATGACCGTGTTCGGCGAGGCGCTCGTGCGCCAAGGGGCGCTGCTCGAGACCGCGCCGCTCGAGCTATCCGCACGCCAAGTGGGGGCCCGTCGAGGTACGTGAGATTCTCTTTTTCGACCGCACGTGACGGCGATCCGCCGGAGGAGTCATCCATGGCGAGGCTGAAGTTGACCTACTTCGATTTTCACGGCGGACGCGGGGAGCCCGCACGGCTCGCGCTCGCGATCGGCGGCATTCCGTTCGAGGACGATCGCGTTCCATTCGTCGATTGGGAGCGGCGGAAAGCGGAGACGCCATTCGGCGGCCTGCCCGTGCTGGAGGTGGACGGTGAGATCGTCGCGCAGTCGAACGGCATCAATCGCTACGTCGGCAAGCTCGCGGACCTGTACCCCGCGGACCCGTGGCAGGCCGCGCTGTGCGACGAGGTGATGGACGCCGTGGAGGAGATCGGCACCAAGATCGTCGCGACCTTCGATCTGCCGGAAGAGCAGAAGAAAGCGGCGCGCCGCGCGCTGGCGGAGGGCCCGCTCACGTTCTATCTCACGCGGCTCCAGCAGCGGCTCGAGGCGCACGGTGGCCGCTACTTCGCCGGCGACCGCCTGTCGGTGGCCGACCTCAAGGTGTTCGTGTGGATCCAGCACCTCGCGTCCGGCAAGCTCGATCATGTCCCGCGGGACATCGCCGATCGCGTCGCGCCCAAGCTCGTCGAGCACGCCGGGCACATCAGGACTCACCCGGGAGTGGCGGGCTACTACGCCACGCGCGCCTGACGTTCAGGGGTTCAAATAGTAGAGCATTGGATCGAGGCCGTAGCTGATCGAGGCGACGCCGAGCACGGGGCTGACGTCGACGGAGTAGTACTGGAAGGTCGTGGTGGCTCCGCCATCCGAGCGCACCTTCAAGCGTACGGATGGATCGCCGAAGATCCCGCCCCAGACGCCGTCCACCTCGACCTCGATCCCCTGGCAGCGCTCGAGACCCCGGTGGAGCTCGAGCAGGGTCTCTCGCGAACGGGGCCGTTCGGCGGCTTCGGTGAGCGCGGCGCTGCACCGCAAGGTGACGTAGCGCTGGAAGTAGTCGAGGTTGAGCGGGCTCCGGATCAGGTGGTGCATCCACCACAGTACCGCGGCATAGGGGACGACCAGCCACACGAGACTCCTGAGACTCCGCCCGCGAAGAACCCACGCACCCACCTGACGGGGCTGGCCTACGTGACCGGTCGTAGTCGCACCGGCTCGTCGTAGAGCGCGGCGCCCTCGCCGAGGTCCGTGGTCCGGGCGCGGATCAGCGAGTTCGCGCAGGCGCCCGCGGAGCGGTGGCCGCCCTTCGGCAACAGGGCCACGTCGCGACGCTGGCGCGCGTCGTGTCGCAGGCGCACGTCGAGCGCGCCGAGCGCCGACTCGACGCGGCACAGGGCACCGTCGGGGATGCCCGCGGCGGCGTCGGGATGCACGGTGAGCTCGAGGGGCAGCTCGGGCGGCCGCACCCACTGCGACGACTGCGAGCGCGGCGTCGAGATCGACGTGAGCAGCAGCGGGAACTCGTCGCGCGGCCGCGCCGCGGGCGGCGCCGGCTCGGTCACGAGACGCGCGCGGCCGCTCGGCGTCGGAAAGCGCCGCTGCTCGAACAGCACCCTCGGCGCCAGCGGGTTCTTCACGTGGCCGTCCTCGAGCGCCTCCAGCGTGATGCCGTGCGCCTCGAGCTCCGGCCTCAGCATGCGGCGCTTCCAGTCGCGGGCGCTGCCGTCGAGCTCGGCGCCGAGGCCGACACGCCGCGCGAGCGCCTGCACGATCTCGAGATCCGAGCGCACACCGTCGGGCGGCGCCACGACCGGACGCGCGACGCCGAGAAAGTGGTGGCCGTAGGCGCCCAGCAGATCGTCGGCCTCGAGCAGCGTCGTCGTCGGCAGGACGACGTGCGCCAGCCTCGCCGTGTCGGTCAGGAACGAGTCGACGACGACCACGAACTCGCGGCTGGCGAGCGCGCGCGCGGTGGTCTCGCTCTCCGGCAGCATCGCCACGGGATTGCCGGCGGTGATCCAGACGGCGCGAATGGGCGGATCCTCTGCGGCCAGCAGCTCGGGGCCGAACAGCGGCTCGCACACCGTGCGCGGGGGCCGGCCTGCCACGAAGCTCAAGTCGAAGGCGCCGCGGCGCTTGAAGTAGTAGGAGACGCCGCCGCCCGGGATGCCGACGTTGCCGCTCACGAGCGCGAGCGCGTCGAGCGCGCGCACGATCGCGGCGCCGTTGCCGCGCCGGCCCATGCCCCAGCCGACCAGGATCGCGCAGGGCTGGCCGGGGCCGAGGCGGCGCGCGAGGTCGTCCGCGGCCGCCAGCGGCACGTCGGCGTCGCGACACCAGTCTTCGACGGTTTCCGCGTGGGCGAGCGCGCGGAAGCCTTCCCAAGCTTCGCAGTAGGCGGGTGCGTCGGGATCCGTCCAGCCGCGCTCGAACAGGAGGCGCGCCACCGCCATCGCCAGCGCGAAGTCGCCGCCCGGACGCGGCTGCCAGAATGCATCGGCGATCGAGGCGGTGCGGTGGTGCACCGGATCGACGAGCGCGACGCCGGTTCCGCCGGCCTTCGCCTGCTTCAGAACGGGCAGCGTGTGCGGCCTCGAGGTGAACAGGTTCTTGCCCCACAGGATCACGTTCTTGGCGTTCAAGAGATCGAAGAGGTCGTTCGAATCGCTGTCGCCGAAGTCCGCGAGCTGCGCCGCGTCGCCCGCGCCCGAGCAGATGTCGCCGCGCTTCACCGTGACCGGGCCGAAGAGCTCGAAGAAGCGGTCCACCAGCTTCTTCACGAGCCCGAGCGAGCCGCCGCTCACGGTAGTGGAAGATCGCCGCCGGTCCCGATTCGGCGCGGATCCGTAGGAGCTGCCGGCGCACAGGTCGAGCGCCTCGTCCCAGCTCACCTCGACGAGCCGGCCGTCTTTTCTGACCAGCGGCCGGGTCAGCCGCGCGGGCGAGTACTGGGTCTCGAGGAACTGATTGGTGCGGTAGCAGAGAAACCCGCGCGTGACCGGGTGTGTGGGGTCGCCGGCGAGCTTCGTGACCCGGCCGTCCTCGACCGTCGCCAGGATCGAGCACGCATCCGGGCAGTCCCGATTGCACGTCGTGCGGTGGATCTCGGCCACGGAGCCAGGACTGCCACGATCCGTCGGCGCTGGCTACCGCCTGGTTGTGGCCCGCCGCCGTCGTTTTTCCTTGCCGCCCGCCGTTCCGGTCTGGTACGCGCCCGAGCAGCGGAGGATGCCATGTTCCAGAGATCGAAATCATCGATGCTGTTCGCCGCGCTCGCGATCGGCCTCTTCGCCGTGCGCGCCCATGCGGTGGCGCCGACTCCGGTGACCGGATGCAATCAGATCATCAACGGCCCCGGCGAGCTCACCGGCGACCTCGACTGTAGCGCCAACCCCACGCGCAACGCGGTCAACATCCACGGGGGATCGCTGGCGATGAACGGCTTCACGATCCGGGGCGGGCTCGCCGGCGTGGAGTGCATCGGTCCCTGCCGCATCACGGGCCCGGGCACGATCACGGAAGCCGCCTACGGAATCCAGGGGAAGGGCAAGCTCGATCTCCGGGGCGTCAACGTGACCTCCAGCACGCTCATCGGCGTCCAGTGCTTCGTCGGTTGTCGCGTCAGCGGTCCCGCCGTGATCAGCGACAACGGAACACCCGGCGCAAGCTATTCGGCCGGGATCAGCTCGCCCCGTCTTCTCAAGCTCAGCGACGTCACGCTCAGCGGAAACTGGGGCTACGGTGCCATCGCCCGTAGTCCCGATGACCGCGGGACGCTGGTGGTGCGCGATGCCGTCGTCACGGCCAACACCTACGGTCTCTACGCCGACCATGCGGTGAAGGTCTCGTCGACGCAGGTCACCGGCAACGCGGAAGGGGGCGTCATTCTCGGCGATCCCGGCTGCGCGCACGCCGGGCGGGCGCAGCTCAAGAACTCCACGGTCACGGGCAACGCGATCGACGCCGAGTGCGGCGTGACGGAGGCATGCGCGGACGTGATGACGTGCAAGCCGCCGCATCTCACGGGTGCCTCGAGCTGCGGCACCAGCTACGTCACCGACTCCGGCCTTCCGGGAAGCAGCTGGAACGTCTGTACCTCCGACTGATCCTCGTCGGTCGCCGTCGATTCAGTTCGGGCAACCGCTGAGATTGAGGCCGAGCGCGGAGTCGGCAAGGTACGCCGGTCCGTGCGGGTTCGTGCTCAACCAGAACTTCTTGAAGGTGACCTCGGCGTGCGGCATGTACCGCGAGCTGCCGCACACGGCGCCGTCGATCGAGGACGCGAAGCCGACGAAGCCGCTCTCCAGGGTCCAATCCCCGAACGACGACTGCGAGACGTGGCAGGTCCGGCAGTAGGGCGCGACGACCGTCTTGTACAAGTCCGGCTTGCTCGGCCATCCTGGCGCCGGCGGCGGCGGTACGTAGGTTCCGACCGCGGTGCAGCCGACGCTGCCGACGCCGCACGGGTACCAGCCGTCGATCAGGTTGCCGATCGGGTTGTGCGCGTTCAGCGGATTCGGGAGCGTGGCCTTCATGAGCTGGTTCAACTTGCGGAACGGCTCCTGCTGGGCGGCGAGCGTGACGCCTACCGCCGAATTGAAGCCGAAGGAAAACACGTCGAAGGGCAGGAAGGACGAACCGCTGACCAGGTTGGTCGAGGAATTGTACTGACCGCCATGGCATTGAATACAGAGGTGGGGAACGTTCTTCGGTCCCTCGCTGTCCAGAATCGCCTGGTTGGCCAGCGCGTCGCCGGTGGCGTGGTTATAGACGTAGAACTTGACGCCGGTCGGCCCAGCCGCGGCGACGTACTCCATCGCGACCGTCGCGATCGGCGCATTGTGGTTGATGGCGTCCGCGATCGCGGAGTCGGAATCGCCGCCCGGAGATCCGTAGTTCGTCACGTAGCAGGCGATGTCGGCGCCGTTCTGGCGGCAGTGCATCTCGCGGCCGAGGCCGAGGTCGCCGCCGTTGTAGTAGTAGGCGACCGCGGGCTCGGTGCCGTCGAAGGCGTTGGCGGTCTTCCACCCGGCGAGGGTGCACTTCGGCCCGGTGCAGGTCGAGTTCGTCGCGTCGGTCGTGACGCCGGCGTTGGTGTTGTAGTAGTCGGCCGCTTCCTGCGTGCTGCCCACACCCTTGCGCGTCAGGAACACCATCGCGTGCGGCGGCACGTCGACCGCGAGAAAGACCGGCTGATTCGGGGTTTGGTTCGGGTCGAAGCCGTTGCACGCGTCGTACGGGAGGGGTGGAAATCCGTCGAACGCGTTCGAGATCGCGGCGCCCGATTTGACGGTGAAGCTGCGGAGCACCGCATCCGGTCCGCTCCCTGGGTGGATCTCGAGCGTGACGTCGGTGTTGGCGGGCAGGCGGAAGAGCCCGTTGATCGCCTCCGTCACCTGGAAGTCGTTGTGGTTCACCGACGAGGTCGAGGTCGGGTAGCTGACGTGGAGCCTGAACGGGAACGGCGGAGCGAGCCGCGGGGGCGAGGTCGTCGGTGTGTCGGCCACCACGAGCTTGATGCACGCCGTATCGGTGAAGACCGCGTCGGCGTTGAACGACGAGAAGTGTTGCACCGTTCCGCGGTATTTGCTGCCGGACTTCGTCAGTGTTCCCTCTTGTCGCCAGTAGCCCGCGGTCTCGTCGTAGGTGAAGAGCGGAATCGTCGCGGGTGCCGTCTTCCAATCGCGCTGGATGCTCAGCTGGATATCGGCAGTCGCTCCGGGCATCAGGTTCAACGGCTGGTTGGCGTCGTCGACGAACCTGACGTCCACCGCGCCGAAGCTCTCCAGCCTGACGTCTTGGCTTCCCGTGGTCGTGGCACTGAGGTCGCCGGGAATGGCGTTCGGCCGGTCGAGGTCGTAGGCGAAGAGGTAGCCGTTGATGGAGCCGATCGGTGGATCGCCGTTCTCGTCGACCAACTTGGTACCGTCGATCTTGATCTTCGCTTGGATCTTCTTTCGACCCTTGGGGGGTTTCACCTTGGGAGCGAATTTGATGACGCGCTTCTTGGCGGCGTCGAAGGCCGTGTGCTGGCTCGGGCTCAAGACCAGTTGCAGGCCGGTGGTCGAGCCGTAGAAGATCCGGGACATCAGTGCGTAGCCCTGCTGCTTGATCGTGAGCACGTAGCGCGGGCTCTCCGCTACGTTCACGAGGAACTGTCCTCCCGCGTTGGTGGTGGCCGCGGTGCCGTTCACCGTGACGGTCGCACCCGAGAGGGGAGTGGAGCCGGGCAACGTCGACACCGTGCCGGCGAATTTCGCATTGCCGCTGCCGCCCGGCACCGTCAGGTGGCCGTTGGCGAATCCTCCGAGGTTGTCGGTGACCTCGACGAAGAGCACGTTGGTTGCGGACGTGCTGGCGATCGTCCAGCTGATGGTCGACGTATCCGTCGAGACGAAGCTCGGCGTGCCGTCGCCCCAGCGGTAGTGTAGCGGGTGTCCGCCCGGGCTCACGGCCGAGAGCGCGACCTGCAGGGTCGATCCCGGCGACGCCGACCGCAGCGCATTGCCACCCAGGCTCGGCGTGATGCCGAGGATCTTCGGCGACGAGTTGGCGACGGTGAGGTCGAAATCGGTGTGGCCGGTGAGCGCAGCGGCCGACAGCGACACCGTCTGCTCGACGACGGAATTGTCGTAGGTCGCGCGTAGCTTGTACGAGCCGGGGCCCGGAATCTCGGGCAACACGTATTGTCCGAGGTCGTTCGCCGGGACCGGCCCCGCGACCACGGCGTCGAGCATGTCGAGGAGCGAGACCTCCGCCTGCTCGAGGCGCTCGAAGAAGACGTTCTCGTGATAGCAGGGCGTGCCGTCCGCGAGCCGAATCTGTCCGCGGATCACGCCGGTGAGCGGGCCGATCAGCGCGTCCTTCGTGGGGAGGTAGGTCTCGGCCGTGAGTGCGATCGGCGTCGGGTCGCAGCTGGTCGCGAAGCCCGTCGCCTCGACGCAGAGCTGGTAGCTTCCCGGCGCGTGCGGCGGCGCCTCATACGCGCCGTGCGCGTTGGTGACGACCTGCGGCCCGGCGACGCCGCCCGGAACCGTCTTCAGATACACCGTGACCTCCGGGATGCGGATCCGGGTCTCGATTCCCGGCTGCCCGGGACCGCTTCCCCAGGCCGACGAGACGAATCCGTGCACCTCGCCGGCGTGCGCGGCTCCCGCGGTCGCGGCACAGACGAGCAGCGCGATCGCGAGTGACGCGACTCCGGCGCGGCGTATCGCTCGCGACCGCCGCCACCCGACGGCGATGCCCGCGACCAACACCATCATCGCGAGGGCCAGCAACGACGGCCATGACGACGTCGGGACGTACGGCGGCACGGGGCACATGACGAACGTCGATTGCGGAGGCGCGTTCACGCATTGACCGGAGAGACCCGGACAGGAGGTGCCGCACGAGTCGACGCACACCCGTCGCTCGCAGCAGTTCTCGTTGGGAGTGGCGTTGGTGAGGCAGAACGCTCCCGGTCCGCAGTCGGCGGACGTGTCGCACTCGTCGGCGCCGCCGACGGTGCACGCCTCCCCGACGAAGCAGATCTCGTTGCCGGTGACCGCCTCACGGCCGCACTCGCACGTGCCCTCGCCGGCGCGTTGACCATCCGGCTGCGACGGCGTGGTTGCCGCACTCGTGCCGCTCCAACCCAGCAGGAGCGCGACGGCGACGGCGAGCATCCGCTGACGCAGGGTTCGGCGCCGCATGCAGAGCCGAACGACGGGGGTCGAGAGCATAGATCTCCTCCACCGCGCAAAGCGCGCGCATTGTAGAGCTCAATCCGCAAAATCGAAACGTCGGCTGGAATCGGCACTCGGCATCGCGACCGCCGGGAGCGCCCGGTGATGCCGTCTACAGCAACGATGCTGCCCATGCGCTCTGGCAAGAGTCAACGAAAATAGACATTGGAGCGAACAAAGGTCGTTTCAATTTGGTACAGGCAAAATGATCCATTGGGGTTACGAGATACAAATATCTATCTCTGTCGGCGAATCGTAACGTATGCACATCGGGTATAACCCGGTCGCTGAGAACGCCGGTCGACCCCTCCCTCGGGGGCGCCTGGCAGGCCCCGGACGGTGGTGGTAAATGCCGGGCAATGCCTCCAGCGATCGAGTGGCCGAAGAAGACGCGCGAGCTGCACAACCACCACTTCGACTCCACCATCTGGAACGACCTCCGCTTCCGCGACGACGACATCGTCATCGCCACCTACGCCAAGGCGGGCACGACCTGGACCCAGCAGATCATCGCCCAGCTCCTGTTCGACGGTCGCGAGGATCTCGAGGTGGCGGAGATGTCGCCGTGGCTCGACCTGCGCGTGCCGCCGAAGGCGGAGAAGCTGCCCGCCGTCGAGGCGCAGACGCATCGCCGCTTCCTGAAGACGCATCTCCCGGTGGACGCGCTCGTGTTCTCGCCGCAGGCGAAATACCTCTACATCGGGCGCGACGGCCGCGACGTGGTGTGGAGCATGTACAACCACCACGTCAACGCGAACGCCGAATGGTACAAGGCGCTGAACGAGACGCCCGGCCGGGTCGGTCCGCCGATCGAGCCGCCACCGGCGTCGGTGCGGGACTACTTCCTCGACTGGCTCGACCGCGACGGCCATCCGTTCTGGCCGTTCTGGGAGAACGTCCGGACCTGGTGGGCCATCCGCGACCTGCCGAACGTCATGCTGCTCCACTTCAACGCCCTCAAGGCCGACATGCCGGCGCCAGATCCGGCGCATCGCGGCATTCCTCGACATCCCGATCGACGAGCGGCGCTTCGAGGCGATCGTCGAGCACTGCACGTTCGACTACATGAAGGCGCACGCGACCAAGAGCGTGCCGCTCGGCGGCGCTCTTCTGGGACGGCGGCGCGGAGACCTTCATCAACAAAGGCACGAACGGCCGCTGGCGCGACGTCCTCACGGCCGACGACTGCACCCGCTACGAGCGGACGGCGCGCGAGCAGCTCGGCGAGGCGTGCGCCCGCTGGCTCGCGACCGGCGCGGCATGAAGGGCACCAGGCTGGTCGCTACCGAGACGCTCACGCCCGCCGGACCGACCTCGCAGTTCTACGTGTCGCAACGCCTCCGCCTGCACTACGTGGATTGGGGCAACGACGGCGCGCCGCCGCTGGTGCTCGTGCACGGCGGCCTCGACCACTGTCGCAACTGGGACTGGGTCGCCGAGCGCCTGCGGCGCGACTGGCACGTGCTGGCGCCGGATCTCCGCGGTCACGGCGACTCGCAATGGGTGACGGGCTCGAACTACGCGATGGTCGACTACGTCTACGACCTGGCGCAGCTCGTCCACCAACGGAGGCTCGCACCCGTCACCATCATCGGGCACTCGCTCGGCGGCGCGATCAGCCTGTCGTACACGGGAGTCCATCCCGAGAGCGTCGCCAAGGTCGTCGCGATCGAGGGGCTCGGGCCGTCGCCCGCGATGATCGCGGCCCGCGCAGAGACCAAGGTCCACGAGCGCATGAGCGAGTGGATCGGGTCGATGCGGGCGCTCGCGGGGCGGATGCCGCGCCGCTACGCCTCGATCGAGGAGGCCTTCGCGCGCATGCAGGCGGAGAACCCGCGCCTCACGGCCGAGCAGGCGCGCCATCTGACCGTCCACGGCGTCAACCAGAACGAGGACGGCACGTACGGCTGGAAGTTCGACAACTACGTGCGGGCATTCTCACCGCACTCGTTCAATACCGGGGACGTGCGCGAGCTCTGGGGGCGCATCACCTGTCCGACGCTCCTCGTCCGCGGCATGGAGAGCTGGGCCAGCAATCCGCTCGAGGACGGCCGCGCCGCCTATTTCACCAACGCCCGCGTCGTCAACGTCGAGAAGGCGGGCCACTGGGTGCATCACGATCAGCTCGAGGTGTTTCTCGAGACCGTGACGACCTTCCTGCGCTGATCGACGGCGCGGCGGACTCGGTGGTGCCGGGCGGTCGGCCGAGCCCGGTGCCGCTACAAGCCGAGTGAACCACCGTGAGTCGGGGCCATTCTCATCGCCGCTTTCCAAGGCCAGTCCCAGGGCTCGAATCGTGAGCTGCGGAGCTTGCGGTCACGAGAACCGGCCCGGCCGGAAGTTCTGCGTCGAATGCGGCGGGGCGCTCGCGCTCGCGTGTGCGTCGTGCAGCGCGCCGTACGAGGCCGGCGAGAAGTTCTGCGGCGAGTGCGGGGCGCCGCTCGGTGCGGCCGCTCCCCGGGCGGCCGCCGCAGGCGGCAGGGAAGGGGAGAAGAGCGGCGCGGCGGTCGACGCCGGCGCGCGCAAGGTGGTGACGATCGTCTTCGCCGACCTGGTCGGCTCGACGGCGCTCCACGAGCGGCTCGACGCCGAGTCGGCGCGGCGCGTGATGGAGCGCTACTACGAGGCGCTGCGTGCGGTCGTCGACGCGCACGGCGGCACGGTCGTGAAGCTCCTCGGCGACGGCGTGATGGCGGCCTTCGGTCTGAAGCGGGTGGCGGAGGACGACGCGCTCCGCGCCGTGCGGGCCGCCGCCGCGATGCAGGAGGCGTTTCGGGCGCTGGTCGGCGTGGAGGCCGTGCTCGCCGTGGCGGGGCTCCGCGTCGCCGTCAACACCGGCGAGGTGGTGGTGAGCGGCGCCCGCGACGACGTCATCGGCGACCCGGTGAACGTGGCGGCGCGGCTGCAGGAGCAGGGCGGGGACGGCGACGTCGTGCTCGGCGAAGCGACGCGGCGCCTGGTCGCGACGCGCGTGACGCTGGCGCCGCTCGGGAGCGTCACGCTGAAGGGCCGCGCCGAGGCGGTGGCGGCCTATCGTCTGGTGTCGCTCGAGCCGCCGGCCGGCGCGGCGGCGGCGCCGTTCGTCGGCCGCGAGAGCGAGCTCCAGCGGCTCGAGGCGGTGTACGACGCGGCGGTCGCGACGCCGGCCACGCGGCTCGCCGTGCTGCTCGGGTCGCCCGGCCTCGGGAAGTCCCGCCTGATCGACGAGCTCGGCGCGCCGGCACGCGGAGGGGGCGACGATCCTCGCGGCGCATTGCGACGCCGCCGGCGGCGCCACCTTCGCGCCGCTCGCCCAGGTCCTTCGCGGGTTCCTCGGCCTCGACGACGGTGCGGACGGCGACGCGGTGCGGGCGGCGGTCGCGGCGGCGCTCGCCGCAGCCGACGAGGGCGAGCGGGCGCGCATCGCCGGTGGCATCGCCGGCCTGCTCGGCGACACCGCCACGTCGCCCGAGGAGACCTTCTTCGTCGTGCGCCGCTTCCTCGCCGGCCTCGCCGCGGCACGGCCGGTCGTCCTGGTGATCGACGACCTGCACTGGGCCGAGCCGTTGCTCCTCGATCTCGTCGAGCACCTCGTGCAGTGGGGCGCGGGCGTGCCGCTCCTCGTGCTGGTGGGCGCGCGGCCGGAGCTGCGCGACCTCCGTTCCTCGTTCGTCACCCCGGGCGGCCTCGTCGCCGACGTGGTGACGCTCGGCGGTCTCGACGCCGGCGCCGCCATGCGCCTCGCCGCCAACGTGATCGGCGCCGCCGACCTGCCCGCCGCGGTGGCGGCGAAGGTGCTCGCCACCAGCGAGGGCAACCCGCTCTTCGTCGGCGAGCTGGTGCGCATGCTGGTGCAGGAGGGCGCGCTCACCAAGGACGGCGACCGCTGGATCGTCGGCGCCGGGCTCGCCTCCCTCGAGATGCCGCCCACCATCCACGCGCTGCTCGCGGCGCGCATCGAGCGCCTCGGAGCCGAGGAGCGCACGGTGCTCGAGCGGGCGGCGGTGGTCGGGCGGCACTTCTCGCGGAGCGCGGTGGCGGCGCTGCTCGGACGCAACGGCACGGAGCTCGACGCGCGGCTCGAGTCGCTCCGGCGGAGCGAGCTGATCGAGCGCGATACCGGCTGGCTGCTCGGCGAGCCGATGCTGCGCTTCCACCACGTGCTGATCCGCGACGCGGCCTATCGCCGGCTCCTGAAGGGCACGCGCGCCGAGCTGCACGCGCGCCTCGCCGACTGGATCGAGGGGCAGGTCGGCGACGCGCCCGAGCACGACGAGATGATCGGCTGGCACCTCGAGCAGGCCCACCAGCTCTTGCGCGAGCTCGGACCGCTCGATGCGCGCCGGCACCGCGCTCGGCGAGCGGGCGGCGCGGCGCCTCGCCGCGGCCGGGCGGCGCGCGCTCGCCCGCGACGACGTCTCGCTCGCCGCCGGTCTGCTCGGGCGCGCGCTTCAGCGGCTCGGCGCCGTCGCGCCGGAGCGCGCCGACCTCGTCCTCGATTGGTGCGAGGCGCTGCTCGCGGCCGGCGACGTCGGGCCCGCCGCCGACGCGATCGCCGAGCTCGATCGCATCGCCAACGACGCGTCCGCTGGTATCGCCGCCGGCTGCGCGCGCCTCCGCGCCTGGCACACCTGCTTCGCGGGCCAGCTCACCGTGCTGACCGCGCCCGAGGCGTTGCACGCGACGGCCGACCGTGTCGGCGCCGCGGCGCGCGAGCTCGCCGCGTTGGACGACGCCGCCGGCGAGGCCAAGGCGCACTTCGTGCACGCCCAGGCGCTGGCGCGCCTCGGCAAGGTCGGCGCATGCGAAGCGGCGCTCGACCGGGCGCTCGCGGCGGCGCGTCGCGCCGGCGATCGCCGCCGCGCCAACGCCGTCCTCGCCGGCGCGCCGCTCGCCGCGCTCTGGGGCCCGAGCCCGGTGACGCGCGCGAGCGGCCGCTGCCTCGACGTCGTGCGCGTGCTCCGCATCACGCAGGGCGCGCCGGCGGTCGAGGCGGTGGCGCTCAGCTGCCAGGGCGTGCTCGAGGCGCTCCGCGGCCGCACCGAGGCGGCGCGGCGCATGATCGCGTCGTCGCGCACGATGGTCGAGGAGCTCGGCATCAGCCATCGCCTCTACGAGGCCGACGTCTTCGCGGGACGCATCGATCTACTCGAAGGCGACGCGCCCGCCGCCGAGCGCGCGCTCCGTGCCGGCTACGACGGCCTCCGCGACCTCGGCCTCGGCATCGACGCTGCGCGCGCCGCCGCACTGCTCGGCCGCGCGCTCCTCGCCCAGGATCGCGCCGCCGAGGCCGAGACGCTCTCGCACGAAAGCGAGATGCTCGCGGGCGACGATCTGCAGGCCGCGATCGCGTGGCGCGGCGTCCGTGCCGAGGCGCTCGCGCGCCGCGGCGACCACGCGACGGCGATCGCGCTCGCCGAGGCCGCCGTCGCGATCGCGGCCGCGACCGACGCGCTGCTCGACCACGCCGACGCGCGTCTCGCGCTCGCCGCCGCGCTCCGCGCCGGCGGTCGCGGGGCGGAGGCCGATGCCGAGGAGCGCCGCGCCTTCGAGCTCTGGGAGGCGAAGGGTGCGACGGTACTCGCGGGCCGCGCCCAGCGGCCGATGCCCGTCGAAAGGCCGGCGGCGGCGGCGCCGACTGCGCGGCCGGGCGCGCGCTCGGCCCGACGCGTCCGACCCAACTTTGCGAGCGAGCACACGCAGCGTATGGACTTGGCGGTCGCTGCCCGCGACGTCGGCGCGATCCGGGATCTCTGGCGCGACGACGTCGTGCACGTCGACCACGTCCACGGCGTCTCGTACGGAGCCGCCGAGTCGATCGCGCGCTTCCGGTCCTTGATCGAGGAAGCCAGCGGCACCAGGGTTTGGCACGAGCCGCTCGCGACGCTCGGTCCGACGCTGGCGCTGTGTCGGGTGCGGACCGCAGCGGCCGAGACCACCGTCCGCGATGCCGCCGCCGGTCCGAGCGAGACGTCGTACGTCATCGTGGTCGAGGCCGACGAGTGCGAGCGCGGCGTCCACATCGACATCTATCCCGCGGACAAGCTCGGCGCCGCCGTCGCGCGCTTGTACGAGCGCCATGCGCTGACCCTTTCCGATGGTCCGGAGCGCGAACGTGCCGCGGTGACCGCACGGGTCGTTGCCTTCATGGTGACGCAGACGCCGGGGGTGCCGCCCGCCTTCGACGAGCTCTGGGCGCCGACCAGCATCACCGTCGACCACCGCAGCGTCGGATACGGAACGCTCACGGGCGAGGACTCGAGCAAGTTCCTTACGTCGTGGCGGGAGCTTGCCGAGGGCATGCAGTTGCACGTCGACGACGTGCTGGCGCTCGAGCCGCACGGGTTCGTCCGCAAGACGACCTCGTCCGGCGTCTGGCGCGAAGGCGGCGGCGCGTTCGAACGCACCGTCTGTATGTTGTCGGCCTTCGGCGCCGACGGCCGGGTGACGCATCACGAGACCTTCGACGCCGATCGCGAGGCCGACGCGCTCGCGCGCTTCGACGCGCTCACCGCTGGCGTGCCGACGATGCAGCCCATGCGGCGCCGCGTGCGCGCGAACGACGCCAGCGCGCTCGCCGCTCGCTTCGAGGCGATCTTCACGGCCGGCGACACCGCTGCCGTCGCGGCGCTCTGGGCAGACGCGCTCGAGGTCATCGACCACGCCAACGGCGCTGCGTACGATCGCGACGGGCATCTCGCCTCGATCCGGCGACTCCAGCGGGCGCGCGATCCGAGGATGCGGTTCGAGGCACTCGCCACACTCGGCTCGTCGCTCTGTCTCACCCGCCGGCGCATCGCTTCGAGCGGTACGGGCCGCGGTCGCTTCGACGTCGGCGAGTCCGAGTACGAAGTGGTCGTCCTGTTCGAGGTCGACGAGCGTGGAACGGGCCGTCGCGTCGAGATCTTCGCCGCCGACCATCTCGGTGCTGCCATAGCCCGCCTCTACGAGCGATCCGCCGAGAAGATGCCCGAGGGTCCGAGCCGCGAGCACGCGGCGGTGGCGGCGCGCGCCGCGGCCTACATCCTCACGCCCGGGGAGACCGCGGATTTGGGTCTCATCTACGCGGCGACCTACGAGGATGTCGACCATCGGACGGTCGGCTACGGGTCCGTTTCCGGCGACGCGCTCGGCAAGCTCGACCAGTCGCTCCAGGCCCTCGCCGACGGTCTGCGGTTCCGGATCGACGATGTGCTGGCGCTCGAGCCGCACGGATTCGTCCGCAGGACGACCTCCTCCGGTCTCTGGCGCGAGGGCGGCGGCGCGTTCGAGCGCACCGTGTGCACGCTCACCGTCTTCGGCCCCGACGGCCGGGTGACGCACCACGAGACCTTCGATGCCGACCGCGAGGCCGATGCGCTCGCGCGCTTCGATGCGCTTACGGCAGGGGTGCCGCCGCGGACGCCCGTGCAGCGCCGCGTCCGGTCGAACGCGGTGACGCGCGCCAGCGCCGAGTTCGAGGGCATCGTCGCCGCCCGTGACTTCGCCGCCCTGGAGACGTTCTTCGCAGAGGACGCCGAGTGCATCGACCACCCGACCGGTGCGACCTACGGCGCCGCGGGCATGCGCACCGGCACCCGGCGGCTGATGCAATCCCCCGACGCGAGCCTGCGCTGCATCCCGCTCGCGACGCTCGGGGACTCGTGGGGCCTCGTACGGCGCGAGATGGCGGCGAGCGGCGCACTCGGCGGCCGTTTCGATGTCGGCGCGATCGAGATCGTGGACCTCAGCATCTGGGGCACCGATGAGCGCGGCCGGTTCCGGCATGCCGAGATCTTCGCCGCCGAGCGCCTGGGTGCCGCCATCGTCCGGCTCTACGAGCGCTACGCCGAAAGCCTTTCCGATGGAGCTGCGTCCAGACGAGCGCGCGCGGTCGCGCGCTCGCTTGCGGTGTTCGATGGGCCGACCGATTTCGACCGCGTCGCGAACGCGAACGCGCCCTCGGTCGAGGTCGTCGACCAGCGCATCCTCGGCACCTGGTCGGCGCATGGACGGGAGGCGTGGCTGACGCAGTGGCGGGGGCACCTCGGCCTGTCGGCCGAGTCCGGTAGCCGCTACGACGCGGTGCTCGCCGTCGAGCCCACGGCGATCCTCGTGCACCAAACCTTCTTTGGAGTTAGCCGCGAGAGCGGCGGGGATTTCGAAAACGTCCTCCTGGTCCTGCACGTGTTCGACGGCGACGGCCGCATCGCGCGCACCGAGCTGTTCGAGCCCGAGCGCACGGCCGAGGCGCTCGCGCGCTTCGACGCGCTGACCGCGAACGCGGCGCCGCGGCCGCCCGTCCGGCGCCGGGTACGCCCGAACGCGGCAACCGCGACCGCCGCCCGTTTCGAGGCCGCGATCGCGGCCCGTGACGAGGCGGCCCTCGCCGACACGCTCGCCGAAACGCTCACGGTCGTCGATCACGCGAACGGAGCCGAATACGGCCGCGACGGAGTCTTCACGTCGTTCCGACGGCTGCTCCGGATGGACGACCCGACGATGCACCACGAGCCGCTGGCGACGCTCGGCGAGTCGCTGGCGCTTTTCCGGCGCCGGATCGGTGGGCGCGGCGGTCGCCTGGACGTCGGCGCGTACGAGCGCGACGAGGTGTGCGTCTACGAGGTGGACGCCGACGGGCGCTTCCGGCACGTCGAAACCTTCGCGGCCGAGCGGCTGCGCGCCGCCATCGGTCGGCTCTACGAACGCTACGCCGAAAGCCTGCCGGACGGCCCGTCGCGCACCCGCGCCAGCGGGACCGCGCGCGCGCTCGCGGCGTTCGACGGCGTCTCCGCCGCCGATCGCATCGCGAGCGGCCTCGCTCCGTCCTTCGTATGTGTCGATCACCGGACACTCAGCACCTGGTCGGCACAGGGACGGGAGGAGTGGCTGAGGCACTGGCGAGAGCAGGCCGAGCTCGCCGCTGAGTTTGCGCTCCGCGACGATGACGTCCTTGCCCTCGATCCGGGGACGAGTGCCTTCCGGCAGACCTTTGCGGGAATCAGCCGCGCCAGCGGCGGGGCCTTCGAGAACGTCGTCATCATCGTCAATGCCCATGATGCCGACGGGCTCATCACCCGTACGGAGGTCTTCGAGCCCGACCAAGAGGCGGAAGCGCTCGTCCGCTTCGACGCACTCACCGCCGGCGGGGCGCCGAAGCCACCCGTCCGGCGCCGCGTGCGTCCGAACGCCGCGACCAGAAGCTGCGCCGCCATCGAGGCAGCGTTCGCGCGCCGCGACCTCTCCGCGGTCGACGCCCTCCTCGGCGACCCGCTCGAGACGATCGAGCACCCGACGGCCACGCGCTACGGCCGCGAGGGTCAGCTCGAATCGAGCCGCCGCATGATGCGCATGCCGGACCTGGACTTCCGGATCGAGCCGCTGGCGACGCTCGGCGACGGACTCTGCCTCGCCCGCCGCATCGTCAGTGCGAGCGGAACCGCGGGAGGCAAGTTCGACGTCGGCGCCTATGAGATCGAGAGCATCGTCGTGAATCGGGTGGACGCGGCCGGGCTACTCATGTCCTCCGAGGTCTTCGCGAGCGACCACCTCTGCCAGGCGATCGGGCGTCTCTATGCGCTGTACGCCGAATCCCTGCCGGACGGCCCCGAGCGCACGCGCGCCGCGGCGGTCGCGTCGTCGCTCGCGATCTGGGATGGGCCTTTCGATGCCGATCGCGGCATGAGCGTCCTTGCGCCGTCCTTCGTCTGCGTCGATCATCGCAGTCTCGGAACTTGGTCAACCGAGGGGCGAGACGAGTGGGCGCAGCATTGGCGCGGGCAGGCCGAGCTCGCCGCCGGCTTCTCCCGGCGCGACGACGACATCTTCGTCTTGGCTCCCGGTGCGCTCGTCACGCGCCGCTGCTTTTTCGGGATCAACCGCGCGACCGGCGGGCCATTCGAGAACGTCGTGATCGGGTTGGACATTTTCGGCGCCGACGGTCTTCGTACCCGCTGCGAGTTGTTCGAGTCGGACCGGGAGGCCGAGGCGCTGGCGCGCTTCGACGCGCTGGTTGGTCTGCCAGGCGAGCCGACGGCGCGCGCGCCGTCCGATTCGTACTTCGCCAATGCCGCGACCCGC
The DNA here is from genome assembly GCA_963761995.1 of uncultured delta proteobacterium. Classification (GTDB taxonomy): domain Bacteria; phylum Desulfobacterota; class Binatia; order UTPRO1; family UTPRO1; genus UTPRO1. Next base: position 789,336 of record CAVXIU010000006.1, read on the forward strand.
ACTTTGGAGCGCTTCGTTCGCGCCTCGGCCGAGCACGATTGGCAGGCTCTCGCGGATCTCTTCGCCCCGAGCTTGCGCTTCGACGACCGGCGGCCGCTCTTGCGCACGGAGCTTCCGAGGGCAGGCTTTCTGGAGCAGCACCGCGTCCTGTTCGACGTGCCGCACGGCCGCTGGATCACGACCACGATCGCGACCCGCGGCGAGCGCCTGGTGCTCTCGCGGCTGCTCTTCCAAGGCGACGTTGAGGGCGGAGGCGGCGCCCTCGAGATCGATCATCTGAGTGTGCTCGAGTTCGGCGACGACGGCCGCTTCGGGGTGATCGTGCTCTTCGAGCCCGCCGACCTCGATGCTGCCTACGCCGAGCTCGACGCGCGCTACGAGGCCGGCGAGGGTGCCGCCTACGGCCGCGTGGCCAGCTCCGGGACCTACACCCGTGCCTACGCGAGGCGCGACTGGGACGCGATCGCCGCGATGTGTACGCCGACGTTCGCGGAGCACGATCATCGCGCCGTAGGCGTGCTCGGGACGCGGCACGGTCCTGCCGCGTGGGCGGAGACGGAGCGCGCGCTCGTCGAGCTCGCGCCGGACAGCATCGTGCGCTTCAACCACGTCCGGTCGAACGCCCGGGGCGCCATCAGCCAGCTCACCTTCTGCGGCGCCGACGGCGGCTACGAGATCCCTTTCCTCTCCGTCACCGCGCTCGGTGCTGGGGGAAAGCTCGAGCGCAACGACCTCTACGACCCCGAGCAGCTCGATGTGGCGCTGGCACGCTTCGCCGAGCTTTCGGCGGCCACGCCGAAGACCGAGCGTTTCGACAACGCCTCCACGCGCACCCTGGAACGGAGCGCGCGCGTGTGGGCCGCACGCGATTGGGAGGCGAGCATTGCCGGCTATGCCCCCGACTACACGCTCGACGATCGCCGCCCGCTGATGCGCCTCCGCGCCTCGGGCGATGCCTTCTTCGCGCAGCTTCGCATGCTCTTCGAGACGCCGCGGAGTCGCTGGAGCTTCGGGCCGTTCGCGACGCGCGGCGAGTGGCTTGCGCTCGTCCGGGTGCACTGGGAGGGCGACGTCGACGAAGGCGGCGGCGCCGCCGAGGTCGAGTACCTCGAGGTCTTCGCGGTCGACGGCGCCGGTCGCGGCGTCGCGTCCGTGCTATTCGACCCTGCCGAGGAGGCCGCTGCTCGCGCCGAGCTCGACGCGCGCTGGCAAGCCGGCGAGTTGCACCCGCGCGTCGCGGCGTACCAGGCCGCGTTCGTCCGTGGGCTCGCGAGCCGTGACTGGGACGCCCTCGCCGCCCTCCATGCGCCGATGCTCGTCGCGCACGATCATCGTTTGGTCGGGTGGGACGTGCTGCGTGGTCCGGGCGCGTACGTCGGGGCGCTCCGAGCGATGGTGGATCTCGCGCCCGACGCCCTCGGCCGGCTCGAGCACGCGCGGACGTCGGAGCACGGATTCTTCGCCGAGGTCGTGTGGGTCGGGACGCGCGACGGCGGCGCCTTCGAGAGCCCGTTCCTCTGGGTCGTCGAGCTCGACGCGGCGGGCCAGGCGCAGCGCCTCGATTTCTACGACCCGCATCATTTCGAGGCGGCGCGGGCCCGCTTCGAGGAGATCGGAAGAGGCACGTCGGATGCTCTGCTCGCGGCGATCGCGAAGCCCAACGCGGCCGCTGCGACGTTGGAGCGCTGGCGGGCGGCGTTCCGGAGGGCCTTCGAGACCGACGATTGGGACGAGATACGCGCGCTCTGTGCAACCGGAATGATCTTCGAGGACCGGCGCCGCATGGCGCTCCTCGCGGGCGACCGCGAGCTCATGATCGCGTCCGCCCGCGAACGCGCGAGAACCGGCGCGCGCCCGGAGGGCTGGACGATCGGAACCGCCGGGGATCGTGTCGTCGTCAGTCGAACGCTTTTTGCCGGTGGTCCTTCCGACGGTCGCTTCGAGATCGAATACCTGAGCGTGGTCGAGGTCGACGCGGCGGGTCTGTTCACCGCCGTCCTCTTCTTCGACCTCGACGACGCCCGCGCCGCGCAGCGCGAGGCGTGGGCGCGCTGGGCCGCGATCGAGCCCGCCGCGGCGGAGAACCTCGCCCTGCTTGAGCACTTCGTGGATGCGTTCAACGCCCACGATCTCGGCGCGTTCCTCGCGACGATGGCCGACGACGTCGTCGTCGTGGACCACCGTCGCACCGGCATGGGCCGGATCGAGGGCGCCGGCGCGTATGGCGCGAGCATCGAGGCGTTGTGGAGCCTCGCACCCGGGACCACGGGAGAGCTCGGCTGGCATTGGCCGGCGTACGACCGGCACGGTGTGCTGACCGTAATCCGCCGCCACGGCAGGTTGGTGGACGGCGGCGAGTACGAGAGCGAGTACCTGCAGCTGTTCGTCCGGGCGCGAGAGCGCTTCACGCACTTCGAGATGTTCGAGCTCGAAGATCTCGGCACCGCGCTGGCGCGCTTCGAGGCGCTCCGCCCCGATCCGCTGCGCATCCCGCCGAACGCGGCGACGCGGGCATATGACCGGTGGTACGAGCGCGCCAAGGCCGGCGATTGGGATTCCGTTCAAGCGCTCTTCGACGAGCGATTCCAATTCGAGGATCGCCGTCGTCTCATGCGCCTGACCGGCGACCGCGACATGGGGATCGCGAGCGATCGGCACTCCTGGGAGACGGGTTTTCGACCGACGCGCACCCTCCTCGGCATCGCAGGCGACCGCTTGGTGCTGCAGCGAATACTCTGGGCGCTCCGTGAAGGTGGACAGGTTGCCGAGGTCGAGGTCCTCGAGCTCAGCGAGGTCGATGCCGACGGCCGGTTCATCGCCGGCGTCTTGTTCGACCTCGACGACCGCGCCGCCGCGAGCGCGGAGCTCTTCGAGCGCTGGGCCGCGAGCGGCGATCACGGGTTGCCGCCCGCAGCGTTCGAGGGCGTTCGCGCCTGGAACGCCCACGACCTCGCGCGCCTGCGCACGCTGCTTCCCGCCGACTTCTACCTCGACGATCGCCGCCGCACCGGTGTCGGCCGCCTCGACGGCATCGACGCCTACCTGGCCTCGCTCGCCGCGGTCTGGGAGCTCAGCCGCGACCTCAGGATCGAGACGCTCTACATCATCGCCGTCGAGCCGCACGGCACCCTGTACGTCTGCCGCTGGTTCGGCGCCAACACCGAGGGCGGCGAGTTCGACGCGGTGTACGTCTGCCTCGCGCTCCAGCGTGGCGACCGGCCCGTCGGCCTCGAGATCTTCGAGCTCGACGAGCTCGACGCTGCGCACGCACGCTTCGCAGAGCTCCGCACCGGGAAGAGGCCGTGAGCGCCGACCAGCTGTCCCATGGAGACTTGCATCCGTGCCGGCATCCGAGTACTTCGCCGATGAGCTCGCGAGGACGTCATGTCGATCTCTTCGTTGCGACGCAGTGGCCTGTTGGAGCGCGACGAGACGCGCGACCTGCGTAGGATCGGTATCGATCCCGATTTCTGGTACCCGCTGGAGCTGTCCCGCAACCTGAAGCCCGGCAAGGCGCTGGGCGTGACCTTCGCGGGCGAGCCGATCGTCCTGGTGCGGCCCGTCGCCGGCGACGTGTTTGCGCTCGAGGATCGCTGCGCCCATCGTCAGGTGCCGTTGCATCTCGGGGTGGTGCGCGGCGAGCGACTGCTCTGCGGCTACCACTGCTGGACGTACGATCGGAGCGGGCGCTGCGTCAACGTGCCGTACCTCGACGAGCACCACACGCTGCCGAACGGCGTGCGCAGCTATCCGTGCCGCGAGGCGTACGGATTCATCTTCGTCTTCCCGGGCACGCCGGAAGCGGCCGCCACCGTCCCCTTTCCGGAGATCCCGTCCTGTGACGATCCGCTCTACAAGGCGAGGGTGCTCGATCGCCGGATCGACTGCCACTACTCGTTCATGCACGAGAACCTGATGGACATGAACCATCAGTTCTTGCACCGGAGCCTGATGGGCAGCATCCGCGCCACCACGCTCGACGTACGAGAGGGCGAGGACTGGGTCGAGGTCGACTACACGTTCGTGCGCGCCGCCGGCAAGCAGCCGCTCGGCGAGTGGTTCATGATTCAGCGCAACAGACCCGCCGATCCGAGGGACGGCCGCGACATCATGACCATCCGCACCAGCTATCCGTATCAAACCCTGCGGTTCTGGACCGCCGGGAGCAAGGACCCCGCGGTCGACCTGTGGAACGTCTACGTGCCGTGCGATCGCCCGCAACGCACGAACCATACGTTCGGCGTGATCATGATCCGCAAGCCCAAGATCCCCGGCGTGATCCATCTCCTGTGGCCGTTCATCCTCTGGTTCACCAACGGCATCTTCACCCAGGATAGAAGGATAGTGGAGGCGGAGCAGCACGCCTTCGAGGAGCTCGGCGGCGACCACAACCAGGAGATCTTCCCGGCGATCCAGCGGTTGAAGCTGATGCTGGCGCGCCGGGGCGTGCCGACTTGCTGATACGTCCGCGCTGCTCCGTTTTCGCTTGAGCGCAGCGGGGGCACCGTGGTAACGCCGCACGAGGAGCTTCCCCCTGATGCGACGCGCGCTCGCCCTCTTCACCTTGATTGTGCTCTGGCGGTCCGGTCCCGTGCAGGCCTTCGACGTGACGGCGTGCTACCAGACCGTCCCGCCGCACGAGACCGGCATTCTCCGCAATGACCTGTCCTGCGACGGCAGCGGCGGTCCGAACGTCAACCTGTCCCGCGGCGCTCGGTTCGAGTTGAACGGCCACACGATCTCGGGTGGATACATCGGCGTCTCGACCGACCCGGGCGGGCACAACGTGATCGAGGGGCCGGGCGAGATCGTCGGCGCCTCCGGCGATCCCTTCGGATGCGCGATCGCGCCCTCGAGCAAGACGACGGTTCGCTACCTCGACCTGCACACCAATCGCCGCGGGATCGTCACCGTCTACGATTTCCCCCTGAAGCTCGAGGGGCTGACGATCTCCAACAACACCGCCGAAGGCATCAGCTCCTACTTTGCGAACCTCGGCAGCGTGATCGGACCCGGCAACGGGAAGATCACCGCCCGCAACGTCATCATGGCGGACAACGGCGGCAACGGCATCGAGGCCCACGGCCACTTGAGCCTGCAGAACAGCGCGGTCACCGGCAGCGGCGGCGCGGGCATCGTCAGCAACGGACGCGTCTTCGTCCTGCGGGGCGTCTCGATCACCGAAAACGACGCGGCGGGCGTCGTCAGCACCTCGCCGAAGCGCGGCACGCTGAAGGACAGCTTCGCGACCGCGAACGGTCCGGGCGGGGACGTCGCGGCGCCCATTCCCCCGAAGTTCCTCGGATCGACCTGCGATCACAGCGTCGACACGGACTCCGGCGGGACGCTCGGGATCTGCGTCGGCGACTGAGTGACGGGTGCTCGGGTCCTAGCGGACCTCGTGGCCACCCATGCGCCGCTACGGGCGGCGAGCGGTCGCGAGGCGGCGGCGCAGTCGACGCCGATCACGACCTTGCGGGGATCCCGCCAGACGTCTTGTGCCGTGATGATCGCATGCATGAGCTTTCTACCGAACGGCGGCGCCACTAGCCTCGTGACGTGACACTCGACGCCGATCGGCTCGACGCCCGCGACCCGCGTGTCATTCGCGGCGTGCTGCCCCTGATCCGCGGTATCAACGCGTGCTATCTGCGACTGCACCGCGAAGGCATCGAACACATCCCGCGCGTGCCCGCGCTCTTCGTCGCGAATCACAACGGCGGCATCTTCGGTCCCGATCTCCTGTGTACGCTCGGGACGTTATGGGAGGTCCTGGGCACCGGCGCGCCGCTCTATGCGCTGGCGCACGACTTCGCCATGCGCCAGTTCCGCCCGCTCGGCCGAGTGCTGCAGGCGTTCGGCGGGCTGCGCGCCTGTCCCGGCAACGCGGCACGCGCGCTCGCCGCCGGCGCCCAGGTGTTGGTGTATCCCGGCGGCGATCTCGAGGCCTATCGGCCCACGCGACTCCGCGACCGGATCGTGCTCGGCACGCGCACGGGGTTCGTGCGCGTCGCACAGCGGGCCGGGGTGCCCATCGTCCCGATCGTCACGCACGGGGCGCACCGGAGCGCCTACATCCTGACCGACGGAGCCGCGATCGCGCGCTGGCTCGATCTGCATCGCTGGGGGCGGCTCGAGCGGTTTCCCGTCGCCCTCGCAATGCCCTGGGGTCTCGCGCTCGGCCCGTGGATCCCCTACCTGCCGTTGCCGTTCCCGATTCGGATGCGAGTGCTGCCGCCGGTCCTGGTCGGACCGGACGACGACCAGGACGCCGTACGCGAGACCGTTCGCGCGCAGATGCAACTCGCCCTCGACGATCTGGCGAGGGACGCGCGGCGATGACCGAGGTGCGGCTCGCGGACGGCGGCCGGCTCTCCATCGGAGTGCAGGGCCGGGGTGCACCGCTGCTGCTCGTGCGTCCCCTCGGGGGATCGCTCGTATCCTGGGGATCGTTCGTGGAGACGCTGGCGCGCGCGGCACGCGTCGTCGCCTTCGATGCGCGCGGCTCGGGGTGCTCGAGCGCGACGCCTCTCGCGACGACGACGCGCAGCATGGCGGCCGACGCCGTCGCTGTCCTCGACGCGCTTGCCATCGAGCGCGCGGACGTCTTCGGCTCGTCCTTGGGAGGTATGGTGGCGTCATGGCTCGCAATCGACGCGCCCGAGCGTGTCGGGCGCGTGATCCTGGCATCCACCCCGGTGCGGGGGCTCGACGTGCATCCCGGAGGATGGCGACGCGGTCTCGCGTTGGCGCAATGCCTCGTCCGACCCCCGCGTGCGGCCGAGGCCTGTCTCGCCACGCATGTGCTGTCGAGCGAGTTTCGTGCGCGCCATCCGGACGAGGTCGCACGCATCCGAGCGAGGGCGGAAGCACGGCCGGCGTCCCATCTCGGGTTGCTGGCCCACCTGGCCGCCGCGGCGCTGCACGACATCGGCACGCGTCGGCGCGACCTCGGCGCCGTGACGCTCGTACTTGCGGGGGAACGCGACGCGCTGCTGCCGGCGCAGCAACAACGGCGCTTCGCCGCGTCGTTGCCTCAGGCCCATTTCACCGTCGTGCCGGACGCGGGGCATGACGTCACCGCCGAGGCGCCCGCGGCCGTCGCCGGCCTCGTGCGGGCGCACCTCGCTGCCGGGCACGAGGCGTGATCGCCGGAGGGACGTCATTGGTTCGCGCGCGCACCTCATCGACCCCCGAAGAACGCCGCGCGAAGCGGGAAGCGCGGCGGGCAAAACAGCGCGAGGCGAACGTCGGACGCGCTACGAAGATGCATGCCGCTCGCCTGCATTGGGAGCGCGAAGCGAAGCCGGCGATGACCGCCCGCCGCATCATCTCCGACTCGCGGTTCCACATCGGGTGCTCCGGCTGGTTCTATTGGCATTGGCGCGGCGACTTCTACCCAGCGGAGCTGCCGACCGGCAGATGGTTCTCGCACTACGCCGCGCGCTTCCGGACCGTGGAGTTGAACGCACCCTTCTATTCGTGGCCGACGATCGCCACCGTCGAGGCGTGGATGCGCCAGATCGGCCGGCGGAAGTTCGTCTACACGGTCAAGGCGCCCGAGCTGATCACGCACATCAAGCGCTTTTCGGGCACCCGGACGCTGATTCGTGACTTCGGCCACATCGCCGACCGCCTCGGCGAGCACATGGGCTGCTTCCTGTTCCAGCTGCCGCCGAGCTTTCACTACACGCGCGCCCGGCTGGACCGGATCGTCGCGCACTTGGACCCGGCGCGGCGGAACGTCGTCGAGTTTCGCCACCGGAGTTGGTGGAACGCCCACGTGTTCGACGCCTTCCGCGCCAACGGCATCGTCTTCTGCGTGTGCAGCGCGCCTCGGCTGCCGGACGATCTGGTGAAGACGGCGGACGACATCTACGTGCGCTTCCACGGCGTTGCGCGGTGGTACCGTCACGACTACACGCGCGCCGAGCTCGCGGCGTGGGCCGACCGCATCAAAGCGAGCGGCGCAACGCGCGTCTGGGCCTACTTCAACAACGACCGGGACGGGAACGCGATCAGAAACGCGCGGACGCTGCTCCGACTCCTCGAGCGCGAGGATGTAACCGGCTGACAGGCGCCCGCGCTACTCGCATCTCGGGGTCCCTAGCCGGAGGCCGGGCTCGCCATGCGGCGGTAGATCCAGAGCAAGAGGATCGAGCCGATCACCGCCATGAAGAAGCCGACCGGGTCTCCCTCGCCGTAGAGCCCGAGCATGCGCCCGAGGAATCCGCCCAGCAGCGCGCCGACGATGCCGATCAGCGCGGTGACGATGAATCCGCCGGGGTCGTCCCCCGGCATCAGCACCTTGGCGACGACGCCGACGATCAGGCCGAAGACTATCCAACCGAGGACGCTCATGATCCGGCTCAGTCGTCGAGGACGAAGGTCACGAGCATGTTGACCTGATACTCGACGATCTTCCCGTTGGTCAGCCGGACCGTCTGCTCCTTCACCCACGCGCTCTTTAGGTTGCGGAGCGTCTGATTCGCGCGCACGATTCCCTGCTCCAGCGCGTCTTCGAAGCTCTTGGCCGACGTCGAGCTGATCTCCGACACTTTTGCGACTGCCATGTAGTGGTACCTCCGCCGTTCACTCTACGCGTCGCGACGGGCTAGGCTATCGGCGCGCGCAAAAAACTCGGGGGCCTATCGGGCGGGGGCGGTGCTCGCGGAGGGCGGCGCCGGGCTGCCGAGCCCGATCACGACCGCCGGACGCGCGGCCGGATCCGACGCGCGCGCCTCGTCGAGGACGACGCGCTCGGCCGCGACGCCCTCTGCGCTGGCGAGCTTCGACTGGACCATGGTCGCGCGCGCCGCCGCCAGCTGCTGGAGCGCGGCGTCGTCGACGTTCTGCGCCGCCACCTCGGTCTCGAACCAGGTCTGGTGCTCGGCGGGGATCTCGCCCGGCGTGCCGGCGGCCCGAGCGGTCAGCGCCGCCAGCACGTCCCGCCGGACGCCGCGCTCGCCGATGTGACGAACGGCGCCGAGGCCGCCGCTCTCCCGCTCGAGCTTGGCGCGCAGGGCCTGCTCGCGGAGCCAGCGGCGGTCGAGGTCGCCCGCCTCGCCGCGCAGATGGAGCCGGAGCCCCGGCGCCTTGGCGAGGAGGCTCGCCAAGGGCGCCAGCTTCTGCTCCTCACCGTCCGCCAGCGTGGCGCGGCCGGGGAGGAACCCGATCGGTTGCGGGGCCAGCGCCGCGGGCTTGTCGCCGATGCGGGCGACGGCGCCGATCAGCTTGAGCGGCGAGGTGACGGCATTCAGGATGGCGCGCGCGAGGGCGTTGCCGATCAGGGTGCCGAGCCCCGTCCGCATCCCGGAGGCGTCGCCGGTGATCGGCAGATCGATCACGATGTTGCCCTGGAGATCGGTCAGGAGCGAAAGCGCCAGCGAGAGCGGCATGCCGAACTGGCTCGTGAAGAGCGCGTCGCCCTCGCCGCCGCGGACGTCGAGACGATTGAGGACGAGCCGGCTCTTGGTGTCGTAGGCGCCCTTCGCGAGCGTGACGGTGGATTCGAGTTGCGCCGTCCCGCCGCCGACGCCGTAGCCGCTGCCGGCGGCGTACGGATTGAAGGGCGCGAGCGGGAGCCCGGTGAGCTTGGCGACGAGCCGCGTCCGCTCCGGCGCGACGTTGCCCGTCACCGTCAGCACGGCGCCGTCGAGGCTCTTGGCGACGAGCTTCAGATCCTTGGCGGAGGGGCCCGGCCAGACCACGTCGGCGGCGCCGAGATCGATCGGATCGAAGGTGGAGTGGTAGAACGGCTTCACCGTCGTGTCGTGGACCGCGAGGTGCATCTTCTCGACCACCAGGCGGTCGGTCCGCACCTGGATCTCGGGTTGGGCTCCGGGGGCGACGGCTGGCGCGGCCGTCGGCGCGGCTGCCGGGGTCGGTGCCGGCATGGGAGCGGCCCGCTCGCCGGCGAGCGCGCCGGGCAACGCGATGCCGTCTCCGGTGCGCGTCAGCGTGAGCTCGGGGCGCACGAGGGCGATGGCGGTGAACGCGGCGTCGATCGGGGCGCGCGGCCCGTCGCCGCGCGGCGCCAACGCGCCGGGAGCGGTCAGCGCGCCGATGGCGACGGTGAGCTGCCGCCAGCGGAGGGCGAACGCCGTCGGATCCTCGCCGGCGACGTCGACGTCGTCGAGGGTGATGGTGCCGGACACGAGCGCGCCGTCGGGCGGCGCCTTCGGCGTGGCCCCTGCGGCGATCGCGAGGTCGATGGTCGCGATCCCGTTCTTGAGGACCCGCGTCGCCGCCGTCGCGATCGGCAGGGTGAGCGGGGCGAGCCGGAGATCCTTCGCGCCGAGCGTGCCGTCGAAGGCGAGCGGGGTAGGGGTGAGGTCGCCGGCCAGCTCCAGCGTTCCGCCCGCCGACGAGGTGAGGGTGAGGCGGACGGCCGCGGCTGTGCCGGCGGCGCTCGTGAGCGGCGCGACCTCCGCCGCGACGCCGACGTCGAGCGGCCCGTCGCCGCCGATCGCCTGCACGTTGCCGTCACGCACCGACACCGTGCCGATCGCCCACGTCCACGGCTTGGCGCTCGCGGTGTCGACGGTGGCCGACGCTTCCGGCGGGGTCGACGTCGCTTCCGCCACCGGCGCTGGCGGCGTGCCGGCCGTCGCCTCCGGTGTCGGCACCGCGCTTGCCGCCGGCGCCGCGCTGACCGCCGCCGTCGCGTTCGGCGATGGCCGCACGGCTTCGACCCCCTCGGCGGCGGCCGCGAGCAGGCCGTGCAGCACCGGCAGCGGCTCCGGGCCTCCCGGCCGGGTCACGACGCGCGCGCCGTCGAGCGTGACCGTCGTCACGTCGGCATGCTGCGCCACCAGGTCGATGCCGGCGACGTCGACGGTGAGCGCGCGCCAGGCCAGCGCCGGATCGTCGAGACCCGCCACCCGCACGTCGAGCTCGCGCAGGCCGACCGTCCCGCGCACCGTGTGAGCGCCTTGCGACTCGAAACGGTGCACGAGATCGGCGTCGAGGTGACCGGTGAGGCCGCTCCATCCCACCTTCGGGATGTAGAGCCGGGAGTCGGCGATCGGGACGTTGGTCAGCACCAGGTGCGATTCGTAGGCCGGACCGGCCGCGAGGTTCTCGATCGTGGCGTCGAGGTGCAGCGTGCCGTCCTGGATGCCGGCATCGAGCGAGAGCTTGCCGGGCTCGACCCCGCCCTCGGTGATGAGCAACGCCAACTGGTTGGCGTCGAGCGCGGGGAGCGCCACCTCGACACGCTGCGGGGGATCGCCGACTGCGAAGTCGCGGAAACCGATGCGACCGTTCCTGAGCGCCACGCTCTGGATGAGCACGCCCCAGCCCGGCCCTTCGGCCGCCGCCGGCGCCGGCTCGGTGGCGGGGACCGCCGCCGGCAGCAACAGCGTCCCGTCGTGGGCTCGGTCGAGGCTGACGGCGACGTCCGCGAGCTCGATGCGCTGCACCTCGACCGTCCTCCGAAAGAACGCGAGGAAGCCGAGATCGACCGTCAGGTGATCGGCGGAGAACACCGGCGCCGAGGCGGGCGGACCTTCGCCGGCGCGTGGCGGCGTGGTCGAAGTGTCGGCGGCCGGCGATGCCGCGGCGCCGGGCGCGGCGGCTTCGGTGGCGAAGACCCTGAGGCCGTGCAGCGTGAAGCCGCCCGTCAGCAGGGCGAGATCGACGTCGTCGAGCTCGATCCGACCGACCAGCGCCTGGTCGGCCTGCGCGACGACGACGCGGCGAACGATCGCGGGTAGGGCAAGCCGTACGACGAGGGCGAGCAGGACGAGGGCGAGGAGCACGCGCCGGCGGCGCGTTGCGATCAAACGCCGCCACACGGGTCCGGCGTCGGACGTATCGGCCTCGCTCATGCTCGATCACCCTAGCACGCGCCAATTGCCCTTCGCCCGAGGGTCCAGGCATAGTCGCGCGACGTCTTCAGATGAGCGCGTCCGTCATCCTCTCCGTCCATGGCGTTGCCAAGGCCTTCGGCGCCGCACCGCTCTTCACCGACTTGTCGCTGGCGCTCGCCGACGGGGATCGCGTCGGCGTCGTGGGCCCGAACGGCTCGGGCAAATCCACGTTGCTGCGCATCCTCGCCGGCCTCGAGACCCCCGACCGGGGCACGCGCGCGCTCCGCCGCCTGGCGCGCGTCGGCTACGTGTCGCAGGCGCCGAGCTTTCCGGCGGGCGCGACGCCGGAACAGGTGGTCGCGGCCGTCGTCGCCGAGGCGGTGAAGGACCCTGCCGAGGCGAGCCTGCGGGTCGCGAAGGCGCTCAGCCGCGCCGGCTTCGACGATGCCTCCGTGCCGGTCGAGCGGCTTTCCGGTGGGTGGGGGAAGCGGCTGGCGATCGTGTGCGAGCTGGCGCGCGATCCCGACGTGCTCCTGCTCGACGAGCCCACGAACCACCTCGACGTCGCCGGGATCGTCTGGCTCGAGACGCTGCTCCGCGCCGAGCGACTCGCCTATCTGGTCGTGAGCCACGACCGCTGGTTTCTCGAGAACGTCGCCGAGCGCATGGTCGAGATCGACCGCGCCCACCCGAGCGGCCTCTTCGAGACCGCCGGACGCTACAGCGATTTTCTCGAGCGGCGCGACGACGCGCTCCGCGAGCAGGCGGCGGCGCGCGACCACCTCGCCAACCGCGTGCGCGGCGAGATCGCCTGGCTGCGCCAGGGCGCCAAGGCGCGGACCACCAAGCAGCAGGCGCGGATCGCCCGCGCCGGTGAGATGATCGACGAGCTCGCCGCGGCGCAAGACCGCGCCCGCACCGCCAAGGCCGGCATCACCTTCACGGCATCCGGGCGGCAGACGCGGCGCTTGCTGGTCGCCGAGGGCGTCGGCAAGGACCTCGGTGGACGTGCGATCGTCGCGGGGCTCGACGTGGTGTTGCGCCCGGGCATGCGCCTCGGCCTCCTCGGCGCCAACGGCAGCGGCAAGAGCACGCTGCTCCGGCTGCTCGCCGGCACCCTTACCCCCGACCGCGGCACCGTCGTGCCCGCCGACGACCTCCGCATCGTCCATTTCGAGCAGCAGCGTGGCGGTCTCGATCCGACCTGGTCGCTCCGCCAGGCGCTCGCCGGCGACAGCGACAGCGTGATCTACCGCGACCGCGCGGTCCACGTCGTCTCGTGGGCGCAGCGCTTCCTCTTCCGCGTCGAGCAGCTCGGCCAGCCGGTCGAGCAGCTCTCGGGCGGCGAGCGCGCCCGCGTCCACCTGGCGCGCCTCATGCTCGCGCCCGCCGACGTCCTCCTCCTCGACGAGCCGACCAACGACCTCGACATCCCGACGCTCGAGGTGCTGGAGGAGAGCCTGGTCGAGTTTCCCGGCGCGGTGGTGCTGGTCACGCACGATCGCTTCCTGCTCGATCGCGTCTCGACCACGCTCCTGGCGCTCGACGGTACCGGCGGCATCGAGGCCTTCGCGGACCTGGCGCAATGGCAGGCGGCGCAGGCGGCGGCCGAGGCGGCCGCGCGCGAGGCGCGGAGCCGTCCGGCGGCGGCACGGACGGTCCGGCCCGCCCGACGCCTCGGGTATCAGGAAGCGCGGGAGTGGGAACGGATGGAGGCGACGATCCTCGCCGCCGAGGAGGCGCTCGACGCCTGCCGGCGCGGGCTCGAGGACCCGGCGGTGACCTCGGACGCGGCCGAGCTCGCCCGCCGCTACGCCGCGACCGAGGCCGCGCGCGCCCGGGTCGAGCAGCTCTACGCGCGCTGGGCGGAGCTCGACGCCAAGCAACGCGACTGATCGGCGCTCGCCTCGGGGCTATTGCGTCGCGGGTAGGACGAGCACGCTGGTAAAGTTGCTGTTGCGAACCGTGAGGCTCGCGCGCACGGCCTTCGCATTCGCGCCCAGCACCTCGAACTCGCAATAGCCGGCGGTGAATCCGCCAACCCCGCATCCGGCATGGCCGTGACCCGGTGCAACATTCACCTGGGAAGAGAAAGCAGACTCGAACCCGTCGTCCCCTTTGCAGCGTACATTCAGCCTCGGAATGGTCTTCTTGCTGACGTTGAGGATCTGGCACGCGTACGAGTCGCCGAGGCCGACCCATACGAGGGGTGAGCGCAAGAGCGCATCAGCCTGCACGAGAGTGGGGACCAAGGTCATTGCGAGTATTCCAACGAGCAATCGAATCGGCATGAATGCCTCCTTCTGCGACGATCGATGGTCGCGTCGTAGTCGCGGGCAGCTGGTTGATGACGGACGTCCACTCCATGCGCTGTCCCGCATCCGGTCGCGCCTTCACCTTCACCATGAGGAAGGATTCCATTCGGGATAGCGATCGAAATCCGTGGTGACCGTCCAGACTGCGGCGCGCGGCGCGTCGATCTCGACCTCGGTATTGACACTGACGAACGCGATTCCCGCCAGTGCCGACGCCCACGCCGCAAGGGCCGTGGCCACGAGGAGCAGCGCGGCGAATCCACCGATTTTGTACCAACGGATCCACGTCCACGCGCTGTGCTCCATGGCTGGGTCCTCCCGTTGTCAGCCATAGTCGTGGCGGCGCCGCGCGTCTCGCCGAATTCGGCCGCGGTCATCTCGATGAATCGAGCGAAGCGTCTCACGGCGGATCGGGCTGCACGTCGCAGACCAGGGCGGGCGGCCCGATCTTGTACAGCTGCTCGTCACCGATCGCGCCGATCGAGGTGCGCGGCGTTCCAGCGAGGAGGGCCCCCGCCGCGACCGTCTGAAACGGCAGCCGGACCCGGTAACCGAGGCATGGGTTGAGCTTCTTGAACTGGAAGAAGCCGAACTCGTCGGTCTTCAGTTTCTTCGCGACCGTCCCGAACGTGTCTGCCAGCTCGAGCGTGATCGGCGCGCCTTTGCCGACCGTCGTGCCGCCGCACGCGCTGGCTCCAACGACACCCTGGAGGACGCCGCGCGGCACCTTCAGCGGCGAGACCGCAATGAGATCGCCGCCTTTCGGGCAGCGGGCGGTGAATCGCGTCTTGAAGCTGCGCATCTCGACGAAATCGATGGCGGGGCTGGAATTGGGGGAGAACGGCCACGGCACCGGCTGGAGGACGGTGCCGACGGTCACCTCGTAGTCGGCCCCCGCCTCCAGGGTGCCGATGACGACCTCCCCCGCGGCTGGAACGAAGCCCGCAAAGACGGCGGTGCCCTGCTCGTCGCGGACGGTGACCGGCGCGCCGTTGTACAGCGAAACGGTGGTGGTGGCGTTCGGCAAGCAGATTGCGAGGGCATTCACGCCGGAATCGCAGGCGGCCGTCGCTGGGGAGCCGTGGACGATGGATCCGAGGAGGCCGCAGATGACGACGATACGACGTGGGGTGGCCGACATGCGGGGCGCATATCGCGCCCGTTGCCTCGCGTGCAACCGCTGCAAGCGATGACGGCGCGCGACTCAGTCGGCGGACGCGCCCTCGGTCGCGGATGCACGCTCGCTCGCGCGGAGCGCGCCCTGGATCAGCGGATGCCGTCCGAAGTCGACGGCGTCGAGGATCTCCGGCTCCAGGAGCCCCACCCGGCGCGCGCTCTTCAGGAGGTGCGGGACCTTCGTCCCGGCGACGGCCTGCGCGAGCTCGGCCTCGTTGATCGCCTGCTGCTCGCGGAGCATCTGCGGGGCCAGCCGCTCCGCATCGGCCATGCCGGCGTCGCGGAGCCGGCGCACGACGCGCGCCAGGAAGAGCGGACCCGGCTTGTCGAGGAGCGCGCCGAGAATCTGGCCGAGCCACGGGCGCGCGAACGCGATCCGGGTTTCCAGCGGTTGCCGGTGCAGCCAGTCGGCGAGATAGAGCACGCCGAAGCCCATGTGTCGGCTCTCGTCGCGGGTGATCAGCTCGATGATGCGACGGAGCAGCGGATGCGTCGCGCTCTCGCGGAGCGACTCGAAGATGCTCATCGCGAAGCTCTCGAGGAAGAACTGCTCGGTGGCGATCAGCTCGAGCGGATCGTCGGCCGCGAGCAGCGCGTCGAACATCATCTCGGTGCCGGTATCGATGTCCTCGGCCCGCTCGATCATGCGATCGAGGAAGCGGCGATACGCGAGGTGGTGGCGCGCCTCGTCCATCGCCTGCGCCGCCGCGTGATTCCGGTAGTCCTCCTCGCGCAGCACGAGCACGAGCTTGGCGCAGACGTTTTGCGCCACGCTCTCGCCGACCTGCAGGATGTTCAGCATGCGGCCGACCGCGCGGCGGGTCGCATGGTTCTTCACGTGCTCGGGGAGCGCCTGGAACGTCGGCGTGCCGCCGAAGGCGCCCCAGCCGTGGGCGACGAGCGGATCGTCCGCCGCGACCGGCACCGTCCAGTCGACGTCGTTCTCGAAGTCCCAGTCGGCCGAGTGGGCCTTCGCGAAGAGCGAGTTGATGCCGGGATGTCCGGTGTTGTGGAGGTTCAGCAGGTCGCGTGTGCGCATCGTGGGGGCGACCGTAGCGCGGACGAACGGCTACCGGAAGCGGCGAATCGCGGGCGGCACCAGCCGAGGCCGGTGCCGCCCGCGTCAGGTCAACCGCCCCTGCGGGCGACGGGGGGCCGGCTGATGCAGAAGACGTCGCGGGCGAACTGTTGCATCTTCGAGGCGTTGCCCAGGATCTCCGTCCCCTCGACCGAACGGCACGCGGGAGTGATCTGGGCGAGCTGCTTGTTGATCTCACGACCTCGCTCGTCGTCGGCGAATGACACGACGTGCAGGCACGTGCCTGGACTCGCGGCGACGAGCGCCCGCGCCGCCTCGATCGGGTCGCCGCCGGTGTTGGCCGCCCCGTCGGTGACCACGATGACCGCCGTCTTCCCCTCGAGACCGCGCACGACCGGCGTGAGCTCCTCGAACCCGTCGGCCATCGGCGTGAGCCGGAGCGCAATGGGCTGACTGTCGGGAATCCAGCCGATCCGCGTGGCGAGCGAGTCCCGGTCGTAGACGTACGGCGCCTTCACCTCTTCGAAGGGCGCGAACAGATAGAGCGCCGAGTTCATGCAGCAGAACTTCTCCGGAACCTCCAGGTTCAGCTCGAGGAGCGCGCGCTTGGCGAGCACCTCCTTCACCTCGCCGACCTCGGCGTGCGGCTCGTACATCGAGCCCGACTGATCGACGAACAGCACGAAATTGTCGACTTTGGCGGCGTCGCATCCTGCCAGCTCCGCCTCGACCATTTGAGGCGTCATCACGGCGCCCAGCATCAGGCTCGCGATCCCTGCGCACCAGAGTTTTCCTTTCATGACCATCGTCCTCCTTCAGGCCTGTGGGGGCCTGTTCCCGATGCGTTGAGTCCCGCCCGAGCAGGCGCATGCGGCCACCGCCCCTCAGGGGCTGTTTCGCCCGTAGCTGACGCGTGGGAGCGAGCGCAAGCGCGCTCCCGATTTGAAGGACGGGGTCGATGCCGTCGTTCATGCAGCAACACCGGCCATCGTGAGTGGTTGGAGACGACGCCGTTCCCTTGACACTTCGCGAGGGGGCGTGCGACAGCGGGCCTGCCGTGGACCAGGTGTGTCGGTCTTCGGCAAACGCTGCTCATCGTCCTTCACCCGTCAACGGGTACCAGCCCACGCTCGAAGCAGCAGCGGAGCGTCGCATCCACGAGTTCCTGTCGCTTAGTGGCCACAGAAACGGTCGCCCAATGTGCCCGGCGGTTCTAGCCGCACTGTCGCTCGGGAATCCGGACGAGCTGGTCGAGCGCCTGCGGGACCCCGACGTGCAGGTGTACGTCGATCGGTTGTATTTGAAACGCAAGGACGCCGTTGCTCAGTACGTAGATCGCGAGTTTTCTCTCGACGTCAGTCGCCCTGTGCAGAATCCTCTGTTTTATTGGAATGACATTCTCATCGAGAAGTATCCAACCAAGCGAATGGGATTGACGCTCGTACACGAGGCCTTTCACGCCGTCTTTGATCTGCACGACGAAGAGCTGTCACGGCGTGGCGTGGAAGACGATGAAGCGGTGACATGGTACTTCGAGCGAGTTGTCGCCGAGCTCACGAGGCTGGTGGCGGTGGAGAAGGAGATCGCGCGCACGGGGACCCGGCGGGGATGCAGTCCGGCGAGGAGGGATGAGCATCTCGCGACGTTCGCGCGCGAGCTGTCCGACGTCGTGAATGGTGTCACGGGCGATTACGGAGCGATCTCGCCGGCGGCGCTCGCCTTGGTCGAGGAAGTGGTCGGGTTTGCCGTTCCGATCGACGCGATCGTCGCCGCTTACAAGAATGGCGCGTGCGGAGCCTGCCGGTAGCACGATCGTCGCGGTCCTGGAGGCTCTACCTTCTCGTCTTCATGCTCATCGCCGGCATGCTGACGTCGGTGGTGGTCGTCGGCGATGCGCTCGACGCCCGCTTCGGGGGTGCCGAAGGCGTCGAGCGGCTCCGCGCCTACGGCCGCTGGGCGTGGCTGCTCGCGATCGCGCTCATCGTCTCGGACCTCGTGCTGCCGGTGCCCGGCACCGCCATCATCACCGGGCTCGGCATGATCTACGGGCCGTGGCTCGGCGGTCTCATCGGCGGCGTCGGATCGGTGCTGGCGGGCGTCACCGCGTACGGCGGCAGCCGGCTGCTCGGCGCGCGCTTCGCGCGCTGGCTCGTCGGCGACGAGGATCTCCGCCGCCTCGCGCTCTTCTTCGAGCGCCGCGGTCCGTGGGCGATCGCGCTGTCGCGTTGGCTCCCGCTCCTGCCCGAGGCGCTCTGCTGTCTCGCCGGCATCTCCCGCATGCCGTTCCGCGTGTTCGTGGCCGCGCTCGTATGCGGCGGCCTGCCGATGAGCTTTCTCTTTGCGTGGCTCGGACGCTTCTTCGAGGCCCGGCCGCTCGCGGCGCTCGTCGTGAGCGGCCTCGTGCCTCTCCTGCTGTGGCCGCCGATCCAGTATCTCGTGCGCGAGCGGCGTGACGTGGAGTGTGACGAGCCCGTGATGTAACCAGGAGGAGGATCATGCGACTCTTCATCGCCGTTACGATGGTCGTCTTCCTGCCGCTGCGCACCGCGGCGACCACCGTGATCCCGATCCCCGAGCTGGTGTGCCAACAGTCGGCGGGCAACGAGTCGTTGCGGTTCGTGAAGCGCGTGCACCTGGCGGAGCGCCGCTGCGCCGACGCCGTCGCCGCCGGCGCGCTCTGCGACGAGGCCCGCCGCGACGCCGACGTCGCGCGCGCAGCGGCGCAGCTCGCGAAGCTCGTCGCATCGCGGTGCGGCGACGTCGTGCTCGAGCACCTCGGGTTCCCGGCGCTCTGCACCGATCCGGGCGGTGCGCCGTTCGTCGCGGCGGAGCTCGCGAGCTGTCTCGAGGACTCGCACCAGACCCGCGTCGCCGCGGCGATCGCCCGCGCCTATCCGGGTGCGCCGGCACCGCTCGCCGGCGCGGCGCTCCGCTGCCAGCGCACGATCGGCGGCGCGGCGGAGAAAAGCCTCGGTCAGCGGCTGCGCGCCCGCGAGAGCTGTCGGAACGATCAGCTGAGCGGCGCCATCGATCAGGCGATCGCGTGCGGCGGCGAGGCCGGCGCGACCGGCCACACCGCGACCGACCGGCGACTCGTCACGGCGGCGACGCGGCCGATCGAGCAGGTGGCGCGGAAGTGCACCGGGGTCGTGCTCGAGGACCTCGGCTTCCCCGGCGCCTGTGGCGATCTCGACGGCCCGCCGTTCACGCTCGCCGACCTGCAGAACTGCATTGCGGGCGGCGTCGCCGTCGCCGCCGACGAGATGTTCGCCTTCGAGTACCCGTAAGCGGTCAGGCGTGAGAAGCGCATGCGAAGTGCGTTGGAAGGTTCAAGGGGAGAGGCAATAGAGACGATATTCACGAAGGAATGCAGGGGGGGCCGGGGCAGTCGATTCGTCGCGGCGTGGCGGTGGCGGTTGCGGCCACGGCTGCGATGGCCGCGCTCGCGCCGGGGCCGGCGCTGGCGATCCCCGTGTTCGCGAGGGTGTACGACAAGCCATGCGGGGCGTGCCACACGGTCTATCCGCAGCTGAACCCGGAGGGCGAGCGCTTCCGTGATCGCGGTCTCCACGGGTTTCCGCCGGCAGTGCGTCCGCTGAGTGTCGCGCCGGGGTTGGAGGTACCGGGAACCGTCCCTCTGGCGCTGTCGATCTCGGCGGGCGAGGACGTCAGCAAGACCGACGTGCCCGATCGCAACGACCGCACCCAAGACCATCTGAACCTCGGCATCGTCAGCCTGCTCGCCGGCGGTGAGCTCGGCCCGCACCTGGCCTTCCTCGCCGACTATGCGCTCTTTCGTACCGATCCCCGTACCGGCGACACGGAGATCGGAACTCGACCCGGCCTCGCGTTCATGCAGGCCCACGCCGAGCTCGGTGGCTGGCTCACCAATCTCCGCGGCGGCGCGTTCGAGCTCCCGCTCGGTACCTCGCCGCGCGTGCACCGCCTCTCCGCGCAGCGCTATCTGATCTACGGCGTCAACGCCTTCACGTTGCTCGGCATCCCGCCGCCGTCGCGCGGACGGCGGAAGGACACCTTCAGCCCCGCGGCCACGCAGATCGGCGGCGAGCTCTCGGGCCTGCAGCCCGAGAGCGAGACCAGCTGGGCGATGGGCGTCGTCACCGGCAGCAACAACCGCAAGGACAACAACTCGAGCAAGGACGTCTACCTCCGAGTGGGGCGCGGCTTCGGCTTCCACCGCACCGGAATGTTCGCCTACGACAGTCCGGACGTCCTGGGCATGGGCGTCGCGGACGGCGCAGTTCGGTTCGGTCCGGACGTGACGTTGTACTCACGGCGTCTCCGTCTCGTCGTCCAGGGGCTCGCGGGTCGCGACACCAACCCGACCGGGTTCAGCGAGCCACTGTGGCATTGGGGCGGGTTCGTCGAGGGAAACCTGCGGGTCACGCCCGAATGGCTCGGCCTCCTCCGCCTCGACCTGGTGCGGACGCCCGACTTCGACGATCGCGCAGAGGGTGGCAAGACCCACGTGCGTCGGCGCATCTGGGAGATCACGGGTGGCGTACAGTGGCTGCTCGAGGAGAACCTGAAGCTCGTCGCCGAGGCGACCTACGCCGAGAACCACGAGTCCGTTCGGGACGCGACCACCCGGGGCTGGTCGGTCACGTTCCGGGTGGCGACCGCCTTCTGGCCATTCACGCCGCCGGTGATCGGTCCTCGGCTCGGTGCCGGAGGGGCCTCGTGAGGGCGGGCCCGCTGCTGTTGGCGCTGGCGCTGGTGGTGCGGGCACTGCCGAGCGCCGCCGCGACCATCGAGGGCACGGTCACGATCGCCGGACGCGGCGCGACGCGGGCCGTGGTCTATCTCGAGGGCGCGAAGGAAGCCCCGCCACGCGCTCCGGCTCGGGTCGTCATGGACCAGCGCAATCTCGCCTTTGCTCCGACCGTGCTGCCCGTGGTCCGCGGCACCGTCGTCGAGTTCACGAACAGCGACGACGTCCAGCACAACGTCTTCAGCCCTTCGGGCGCGGCCAAAAAATTCGATCTCGGCAGCTACTCGCGGGGCGAAGCCCGGCGCGTCACCTTCGATCAGCTCGGAGAGATCGTGGTGCTCTGCAACATCCACATGGAGATGGAGGCGCGGATCCTCGTGCTCCGCGATCCCTACTTCGCGATCAGCGGCGCGACCGGCGCCTACGCCATCGCCGACGTTCCGGAAGGTACCTACACCCTCAAGGTGTGGCGCGAGCGCTGGCTGTCGAAGACACGGACCGTGGAAGTGCCCGCGAGCGGCACGCTGACGATCGATGTCTCCGATCCATGACCAAGGGACTCAGCATCAAGACCAAGAGCATCGCGCTCTTCGTCGTCTACTTGCTGGCGCTCGCGGGGGTGTATGCGACGTTCACGGTGCAGCTGCTGCGGCGCGAGTCCGCGGCGGTGCTCGAGCGCCTCGAGCAGACCGGGCGGCTGCTCGGTGCCGAGATCGATGCCTACCTGGAGTCCGGACGGCAACGGCTCGCGACGGTGAGCAGGCTGCCCGGGCTCGCGCACGGCTTGCAGACGATCCGTGAGGCGAGCGCGGGAACGTCCTTTCCCGCCTGGACGACCCTGCACTACCTGTTCTTTCGCTCGTCGGTATTCACGGGCGGCGCCTTTCTCGTCGATTCCGACGGCAAGGTTCTGTGGACCGAGCCGCCCGGACAGCCATGGCTCGGCACCTCGCTCGCGACCTACCCGCCGGTGCGCACGACCTTCCATGATCAGGAGCCAGTGGTCTCGCCCGGTCTGGTGGCCGATGCCCTGCACGCGGCACCGCACGTCGTCATCACCGTCCCGATCGGGAGCGGCGACGGCGGGATCGTCGGGGTGCTCGCCGGCATCGTCGACCTCGGTGCCTCCGACCTCACGAAGATTCTCGGCGCGCTCTCGGCGAGCAACGGCCGTTTCGTGCAGGTCGTCGATCAAAGCGGCGCGGTCATTGCCGCCACCGATCCGGGGCACCTGCTCGGGGCGAGCCGCGGAGCCGACGACGCCGATGCCGTCACCACGATCACGGCGCTCGCCCAGGCGCCGTGGCGCATCGTGACCGGCGAGCAACGCACGATTCACCGAGCGGAGCTCTGGCGCCTGCAGCGCACGCTGCTCCTGCTCGGCGCCGCGGTTCTCGGTCTCGCGGCGGCCGTCGGCTGGCCCTTCATTCACGGTTTCGTGCGCTCGGTGAAGGCGCTCACGACCGACGCGGAGGTGATGGCGCGCGGCGACCTGTCGCGACCGGTCGCCGTCGGGGCCCGTCACGACGAGCTCGCCGTTCTGGCGCGCACCTTCGAGCGCATGCGCCAGCAGCTGGCGCGTTCGCGGTGGGCGCTCGAGCATCGCCTCGAGGAGCGCGATGAGCTGATCCGCTTGAAGGAGGAGTTCCTCGCCAACGTGTCGCACGAGTTGCGAACGCCGCTCAACGTGATCATCGGCTACAGCGACGTGCTGCGCGACGATGAGCCGAGCAGCGAGCGCCGTGAGATCCTGACGCGTCTACGCGATCAGGCGGAGCATCTCTTCCATCTGGTCAGCGACCTGATGACCCTCTCCGGCATCAACACCGGCAAGCTGGAGCTCAAGATCGACCCGATCGGCATCGTCGAGCTCCGGTCGCGGCTCACTCCGACGGTCGAGCACCTCGCCACGGGGAAGTCCGTGGCGTTCCGCTGGGAGATCGACGAGACCCTCCCCGCGATCGCCACCGACGGGCTCCGGCTCGAGCAGATCCTGTTGAACCTGGTCACCAACGCCTTCAAGTTCACGCGGCGCGGGGAGATCGTCCTCCGTGTCCGCCACGACGCATCGGCGGAGCGCGCCGTCTTCGAGGTCGCGGATACCGGGATCGGCATCCCGGAGGCCGAGCTGCCGCACATCTTCGACGAGTTTCGTCAGCTGGACGGCTCGATGAGCCGGCACCACGGTGGCATCGGGCTCGGCCTGGCGCTGGTACGCCGGCTCACCGTCCTGCTCGGGGGCGAGATCACGGTGGCGAGTACGGTGGGAGCGGGCTCGACCTTTGCGCTGTCGCTGCCGCTGGAGCCGCCGCCTGCGGCAGGGACCGTGTCCGAGCGGCGAGCCGACGTCCGCGCGGCCGTTTAGTGAGCGATCAGCGTCAATGCGGCAGCGCGTCGCGCTGCTCGACGACGCTGGCGACGATGCCAACCAACTGGTCGGGCTCGACGGGTTTGCCGACGTGGATCTGGAACCCGGCCGAGAGCGCCCGCATCCGATCGTCCTTGCTCCCGTAGGCGGTCAACGCCACCGCCAGCATTCGGCCACCCGCTTCGGCCTTCCGCGCCCGGATCTTGCGGATCAGCGTGTAGCCGTCCTCGCCCGGCATCGCGATGTCGGACACCAAGATGTCCGGAACCCAGGTGTCCAAGAGCTGCAGCGCTGCGCTTGCCGACAGGCACGTCCGCACCTCGGCACCTTCGGCTCCGAGGACGGCGCCGATCGTGTCGCACGTATCTCGATCGTCATCGACGATGAGGAGCCGCAGGCCGTGCAGCCGAGTGGCGTGCGTCGCAGCGCGATCCGCGAGCGCGGTCGCTTCCGCGGAACGCACGCTCCCAAACGGCAACGCCGGGAGCGTGACGATGAAGACGGCCCCTCGCCCTTCGCCTTCGCTTTCGGCAACCACCGTGCCGCCATGCAGCTCGACCAGATGCCGCACGACGGCAAGCCCCAGGCCCAAGCCGCCATGTCTCCGCGTGCTCGACGTGTCGGATTGCCAGAACCGCTCGAAGAGCCGAGGGAGGGAGGAGGGGACGATGCCGATGCCGTCGTCGCGCACCGTCAGTCGGACGTCACCTCCGACGTTGCGCAATTCGACGGTCACGCTGCCGCCGCGGAGCGTGAACTTCACGGCGTTCGAGAGCAAATTCCACATCACCTGCTGCAGGCGTTCGGGATCGCCGGAAACCCACTGAATGTCTCGGTCGATCTGCGCCTCGAGTCGCACGCCCTTGGCATCGGCGGCCGGACGCAAGGCATCGATCCCGGCGTGCAGCACGGGATCGAGGCGCAGCGGGCAGACGTGCAGCTGCAGCTTGCCGGTGATGACCCGCGAGACGTCGAGCAGATCGTCCACTATTCGCGATTGCAGCTGGGCGTTGCGTTGAATCGCCTGCAGCCCACGGGTCACGATCGCGGCGTCAGTCTGGCGGCGCTGGAGCAACGTGGCCCAGGTGAGGATCGGCGTCAGCGGCGTTCGCAGCTCGTGCGACACGATCGCGAGGAACTCGTCCCGGGCGCGGTTGGCCGCCGCCAGCTCGTCCGCGAGGACGGCCACGTCCCGGGTCGTGCTGGAGAGCGCACCTTGAAGCACGTCACGGGTCCGCGTCAGCGTTACGACGTTCGCAAGGTTCTCGAAGTGCAGCCGCAGCGAGCGGACGAGCAGGGCGCGAAGTCCCGACGCCAGCGAGATGGTCGAAAACCAAAACGCGATCAGCAAAAGCCCAGTCGCCGTGGTTGCGTTCGAGTCGGTGCGCAACAGCAGCACCACCAACGGCACGAACGTCGCCGTCAGATAGGCAACGAAAGCGCTCCGCAACGGCGCCAGCGCTGCGATTCCGCTGACACCGGCGCCCCCGAGGATGAAGAGCAGAAACGTCTGATAGGGCGGCGCGACGCGCGGGTACAACACGATCGCCGCCACGCCCCACCCGACGCCCGCGAGCCCATAGGCCAGGGTCAAGGACCACCGCCACCAGCCGATCGTGCTCGCGACGTCCGACGCGCGGGCGAACCGCCAAACCAGGGTGCTCGCGGGTAGCGTCAAGACGCCGATCGTCACCAGCCAGAGGAAGAGTGGCCACCCCGGGACCGCGTTCCACAATACGAACACGATGGCCGCGACGG
Source organism: uncultured delta proteobacterium (assembly GCA_963761995.1). GTDB lineage: Bacteria > Desulfobacterota > Binatia > UTPRO1 > UTPRO1 > UTPRO1. Next base: position 814,537 of record CAVXIU010000006.1, read on the forward strand.
CGACCGTGCCGATCGCGAAGCCGATCGGCGCCTGCCGGACGACGTATCGGATGAGCTCCGCCTCGATCTGCGAGCCGATGCCATCGGACGATGCAGCGGCGGCGGCGTCAGCGCCGTCTCCTCCTGTGGGGGCAGGTCGCAAAAGGGAACTGGTCACCACGACGAACGAACCCGGGTGTACGGTTCGCTTCTTCTAGCGCCCGCCGCATTCCATGGCTACCGCTAAAATCGCGGGCAGAGCCGCAGATCGCCGCCGCCGCCGGTCTATCAACTTGACCCTCCGCGGACGGGCGTGCCAGAACCCGCTTCGCCGTGCGCGCCTGCAGCATCGCGCCGCCCGCGTTGCGAAGACCCCTGCTGGCTCGCCCCGCGGCGATCTGCTAGCTGCCACTCATATGGCGCGTGCCGCGCGAACCATGACGAGCCTGCTCTTGGCACTGGTCGTTCTCGTCGAGGCCACACCGAGCTTCGCGATTCCCAGCGCGGCGGGTCGGTGCGAGATCGCGGCGTCGGCGACCTCGGTCAGGTTGCTCGGCTTGCCGACGGAGCCGGACGGCTCGGTCGATCCCAGCGGAAGCGTGCGCTTGGCGCTCGATTCCGTCGCCATTCTGGACCGTGCGACGGCGCGCGTCCCGCTCGCCCTCCGAGCCGCGCTTCGTCCGGAGGCCCGTCTCGGGCGCCGAGCCCGCTCGCAGATCGGGCCGTCTCGCGCCGGCTCCCCTGACGATCCCGATCCATACTGATCCGCCGTCCTTTCGTTCCTCGACGCCATCGGTTCGGCCTCGTTCGGCAACCGGCTCTGGACCCTCGGGTCCGTAGCCCGCGCGGACGGCACCCTCACGGTCGCGTTTCGTGGCAGTGCCGCGTCCGCAGGAAGGAATGGATCATGGATTCGCAGCTCATCGACCCGGCATGGTTCTACGTCGCCTTCGCCGGGATCCTCATGGTTCTCGGCGCCCTGATGTGGCGCGCCGGGGTGCTCAAGAAGAAGTGACGCACGGACGGTCCGGACGCGGGCGACGTCGGCTCGTGTCCCGGACCGTCCGAACGCACAGCGCGCATGCGCATCATCGGCGGCGACGTCAGCGTGTGCCCGCCAGGAGGACGCTCGAAGCAATGTATCGTTCGGGTATCAAAATAGGGCGGGGAAGGGCTCTGCACGACCACGGGCCGGACCCAGAGGAGTATTTCGAGCAGACCAACGGAGACGTGGGGAGCCCGGAAAAACGGCTTCGCCTCGCCGTGCTCTCGAACGCGATTGCGTCCCTGCAGCGCGGACGCGCGCATCCCGCGGCGCACGAGGCGGCGCGCTGGGTCCGGGGTGAGCTCGAGGCGATACACGTGTCCTTCTCGTTCGAGGCCATTTGCGAAACGCTCGACATCGACGCGGCCAACCTCGCCCGCGCGCTCTTGGCAGTGGTCGATTGCGCCGAGGGCGATGGTGCGAAGCTGCCGCGGCGGCAAGTGCGGACGCAACGCCTGCGGGGCGAGCCGCGCCGCTACCGTGGGCGCTCGTCCGCGCGGGAGCGGAACTAGAGGCGACGTTTCAGCTTGACTGATCGGCGGCCCGGGATGCATGGATCAGGCGTTGCACCAGGGGGCCCCCGACGATGGCGAGCCGACGTGACGACCCGTACGCCGACGAAACGACGCGTCAGGTCGGTGAACGTGCTCCAGCGGGCCTTCTCTTCTTCGGCGTCTGCGTCGTCCTGAGCAGCATCTTCGACATCGCGCGCTTCCCCGAGCGCACGACCTGGATGCTGACCTTTGCCGCCGCGTTCCTCGCGCTGGGCACGATCTGTCTCCTCGTCGTTCGCCGCTTCGCCGGGTGGAGCGTCCCCGTCCTGATCGTCTTCGTGAACCTGATCGGGATGGGGCTGAACGCGTATCATGCGATCGTCGGCGCCGCGGTCGGGTTGTGTCTCTGGACGCTCACCGGCCTGATCTGCTCGACCGCCGTGTTCCTGCGCTGGGGTCGGGTCAATCAGGCGCTCGCCTCGGTGGGAACGGTGGCGCTCTACCCGCTGCACCTGGCGCTCACGAACGTCGACGTGCTCACCTGGGCCGCGGGCGGGAGCTACCTCGTCGTCATGGTGACGATGAGCGTGTTCGGCGCCGGTCTCTATGCGGGATACGTGCGCTCGGGACTCCACCTGGCGCGCACGCTCTCGGAGCGCGAGGCGCGACTGCGGAATTATTTCGACCTGGTTCCGGTGGGGAGCGCGGTGCTCCACCCCGACGGACGGTTCCTCGAGGTCAACGACGCGCTCGGTCGTGTGCTCGGCTATTCGAGGCCGGAGCTGCTGCAGCGCAATTGGTTCGACCTGCCCATCGCCGACGACCGCCCCGCCGTGGTCGCGGCGGCCGAGAGGGCGCTCGCGGGCTCGAGCGACACCCATCTGCACGAGGCACGATTCCTCCGTCGCGATGGCGTGACGATCGACGCCACGGTCGACATGCGCGGCCTTCCCGGACCGCACGGCATGATCGATCACGTGATGATACTCCTGCAGGACGTCACGGCGCGGAAACGCGCCGACGCCGAGCGCGAGAGACTGCTCGCCGCCGAGCTCGAGGCGCGCCGTGAGGCCGAGGCGGCGAGCCGCGCCAAGGATCAGTTCCTCACGACGCTCTCGCACGAGCTCCGGACCCCGCTCTCCCCGCTTCTCACGTGGTCCCAATTGCTCCGGCGCGGGCGCTGCTCGCCGCAGGACAGCGATCGCGGCCTCGCCGCGATCTCACGCAATGCCGCCAACCTCGCCCGCATGATCGACGAGCTGCTCGACGTCTCTCGCATCGAGGCGGGGAAGCTGCGGCTCGAGCCGCGTCCGCTCGATCTCGGTCCGGTCATTCTCGAGGCCGTCGACGTCATTCGCCCGGCCGCGGAAGCGAAGCACATCGCGATCGAGACCGCGTTCGACTCGGCGGGGTGCCGAGTGCTCGGCGACCCCGACCGCCTGCGTCAGGTCATGTGGAATCTGCTGTCGAATGCGATCAAGTTCACAGCGGCGAACGGCGTGGTTCGCATCACGCTCGAGCACGCCGCTCCGCACGTGCGCGTCGCCGTCGCCGACACGGGGCAGGGTGTGCGTCGGGAGTTCCTGCCGTTCGTGTTCGAGCGCTTCCGGCAGGCCGACACGACCTCGACGCGGCGGCAGGGAGGGCTCGGGATCGGCCTCGCGATCGTGCGCGAGCTGGTCGAGCTGCACGGCGGCCGTGTCGAGCTGCAAAGCTCGGGGGAGGGGCAGGGGTCGACGGCCATCGTCGAGCTGCCGTTGCTCGCCGGCGACCGCCCGCTCCCACACGTCGAGGTGCCGCGACTGGAGGTCGCGACTCTCGACGGCATGCGCATCCTCATCGTCGACGACGATCCCGATTCGAACGAGGCGGTGCGGAACGTCCTCGCCTCCGCCGGTGCCGACGTCCGGGTGGCGGGCTCCGCGAACGAGGCCCTGACGGTCCTGGCGCGCTGGCTGCCCGACGTGGTCGTCAGCGACATCGCCATGCCGGGCGAGGACGGCTACGCGCTGCTGGCGCGGATGCGATCGGACGTCTCGGCCGTCGGCCGCATCCCGGCGGTCGCGCTCACCGCCTACTCGGCACCCGGCGATCGCGAGCAGGCGCTTTCCGCGGGCTTCCATGCGCACGTCGCCAAGCCCCTTCGGACCGAGGAGCTCTTGCGGGCCGTGGTCGCGGCGCAGTCGAGGACGACGACGGCGTCGTGACGTTCGCCGTCAGGGCGGCGTCACGCAGGTGCACGACCCGCCCTCGGGCACACAGGTGAGCCCAGGCAGACAGAACCCGCCGCAGGTGGGCGCCATCTGCTCGAGGCAGTGCTGCCCGAGAGGCGCGCAGGCGAGCGTCCCAAACCGCCACCACTCCTCGAAGCAGCCGCCGTGGCACTGCTCGAGCTCGGGCGGCGCGAGGGGCGCCCAGCCGTCGATGCCCTCGGCGCGCTTGCTGTCGACGGGCGTCGCTGGACTGGTGGTGATGCCGTCCGAGGTCGTGAGCAGACCTTGCATTGCCGGGCAGCCGTCGGCGTTGAAGGGGCAGGACACGACGCCGAAGCAGTCGGTCTCCGGCCGCGGGCTCCAGGTGCCCTCGAACGAGTAGCGGGTGTGCTGGATGGCGTCGGTGCAGGCGTCGATGCGGACGTCGTAGTAGAGGATCTCGCCGTTCACCTCGTGCGGCGTCGACGTCCAGGTGCCGTTCTTTGTCCAACGGCCGCTCAACCACGGCATCATCACCGTGCCGTCCTCGAGGAAGTAGAAGTCGTAGACGAGGAGGCCGCTCGGAACGGAGAGCCGCCAGGCGCCGAGCGGTTTCGGTTCCTCGTCGAGTAGGGCAGCGCGCGATTGGGCCGCCCGTTGCCGCGCCGGACAGGGGTGGCACTTGGCGTCGGGTGGGAGCCGGCCGAACTGCTTGTAGTGCTTGCAGCAGCGATCCCGCCCGGGGTCGACGCGTTCGGCGCTCAGCTCGTACGGACCGGCGGCGAACGCCGTGTAGCACATGATGTCGGCGTCGGTGTTGACCGATTCCTCGTTGAACTGAATCTGGTGGGTGCCCGCCTGCACGCTCACCATCTCGAATTTGCCGTTGGCGTCGAGGTCGAAGCGCACCGTGTCCGTCTGGGGCGCGAACGCGGCGCGCAGATCGCCCCTGCCGTAGCGCCGCTCCTCCGGCAACAGGTCGTGATAGAAGAGGAAGAAGTCGGTGACGTCTTCGGCATCGACCTTGCCCTCGTTGGCGCGGTCGACGTTGTTGAGAACCGCACGGCGCACGCGGAAATCGGTGATCGCGTTAAAGCTGTCGATGTCGAGGAGCGTCGCGTAGGCATCGAGGTCGGGCGTCGATCCCTGCCGCGGCTGGGCGTTGTTGATCAGCAAGCCCCGGACCTGCGCAACCGTCAGCTCCGGCGCGATGGCCCAGGCGTAGGCCGCGACGCCGGCGACCACCGGCGACGAGAAGGACGTACCGGTCCATCCGTTGGGACTGTTCGGCGGCGGCAACACGCCGGTCCAGACGTCGGTGCCGCATGCCGCAAGGTGGCCGCCGGTCTTGGAGGAGAGGTCGATGTCGCCGGGGAGGAACGGAAAATCCGTGGAGAAGCGGTTGTCGACGACGATCACGTTCGTGAGCTTCGCCAGGTCCGGGTGCAGCGCCGCGGCCGTGAACGGGCTGTTGGTGATGGCGTCTTTCACGTTCGGGAAGTGCCGCGCATCCACGTTGCCGGCCGAGGCGACGAGCAGGAACTTCGACTCCAGCGACTCCGGCTGCCGCAGCCGGACGAGGTCGATGAAGCGCTGCCCCGCCTGCCGCGCCGTGTTGGGTCTGCCGAAGAGATTGGCGTCGCCGATGCTCGCGTTCACGACCACGCGCGCGGGGGCGAAGGACTCGATGGCGAACGCGAGCGCAATCTCGAGATCGAGCGACGAGTTCATCCCCACCACGTCGACGGCGCGAACCCGCGGCCGCAACGGGCCGGGAAAGACGCCGACCGCGCACGCGAGTCCGTCGGGACCGAGGGGTGTCTCGAAGCAGCTCGGTCCCGTTTTGTCGCCAGGTGCGGCGGCGATGACGCCGAGCACCTGGTAGCCGTGCAGGACTTCGTCGGGGCTGCCGACCTCGAAGTCCAGACTGTCGGGATACGAGGCGCTGATGGACGTGCCGGGCACGCCGTCGCCGAAGAAATCGACGATCACGAGCGCCGGCGCCTCTTTGATGGCGCCGCGGGCGTTCCACGCCGCCGCGATGCGCGCTTGCAGCAAGTGATCGATGTAGCGGAGGCCCTGCTGCCCCGCGAGGCTGCCCTGCGGGCGAGGGCTGAAATCGACGGGCAGCAGGTCGGGCTCCGGGATGGTGTCGAGGCTGACGGACGCGACCGCGGGATCGGCCTCGACGTCGGCGGCGAGCGCCCGGAGCGCGTCGAGCGAGCCCGGGTCGGGGATGCGCACCACCACGTAGGGTGGGCCCGCGAGCATCATGACGATCTCGGCGCGGAGGCGCGCGAGGAGCGCGTTCGCCGCGCCCACGGTCGCGTCGGCGGTGAAGAAGATGCCGAGGCTCGTTCGTAGGAATCGGGTCCGAGGCGGCTCCACCGTGATCTCGGCGTCGGTCCACCCCGGCGACGCGGACAGGTCGAACGTCGCCGCCGAGACGAGCTGCTGCGGATCGCCGGGGAGAGCGCGAAGCCCCGAGGGCGCGCTCGGCAGCTCCGCGAGCGACGGCACGCAGAGCTCGAGCTCCTTGGTGGTGTCGAGGCGGAGTGCACCGAGCTGGTTGGCGACGAAGACGTTCCGGGACGCGTGCTTCGGTTGCTTCGGGATCTTCGTTCCCTTGACCCCCGGCGTCGCGGGCCCGCAGCCGAGCTGTGGGATCTCGGTGGTGGCGGGCTTCGCCTTGTAGCAGAGCAGGTGCTCGTCCGCGTGCTGCACGCTCGCCGGCGCGAGCCCCGCCGGCTTGCCCTTGTCGTCGCCCTTCCGGAAGACCGGTGTGCCGTTCTTGTCGGTCGGCACGCAGAGCCGCGTCACGTTGGTCAGGTCGTAGCGGCGGCTCTGGAACTGGTCGGCGACCTGGACCTGAACGCCCTTCGGGGGCTTCGGGAGGGCCGCGCCGCCAGGACCCTTCTTCTGCACGTTCGCCTCGAAGCAGAGCAGGTGGTCGACCGGCGGGCTCTGCGGCGCGCCGACGGGATTGGCGAGATCCTTCGCCGTCGGCACCAGCAGGGCGACCGGCTTGCCGAGCTCGACGAGCACGTCGCTGCACTGGTTCAGCACGCGCACGTTCGCCAGCGCCGAGAGCTTCGGCGTCCCCTTGCTCGGCTTCAGGCGATACTCGAGGAGGTGTGTCGCCGAGTGGCGCACGCCCTCGCCGTTCTTGTCGGCGGGGAGGAGCAGGCTCGCGACTTTCTGGAGCTCGTACGGACCGCCGCCGAGCCGAGGCAGCGCCACCGGGCCGAGCGGCACGAAGGGGGCCGTTCCCTTCGACGGCTTCACGCCGTACGCCATGAAATGATCGAGGTTGGCGGGCGACGGGCGCGGCGTCGGCGTGCTGCCGAAGGCGTCGCCCCGGACCAGTGCGGCGACGAGCGTGCCGACGAAGCCGAGGACGAGGCGGGTGTGATGCATCGAAGACCTCCGCGCTGGTTGGCTGCGTGACTCCCGCATCATCTACGCGCGCAGGGTACCAGCGGGTGGCGCTCCGAGCGCGGAAAACGACCGGAAATTTCTCCGACCTCGGACCCGTGACCGCGAGCCGCGAAAGGCGCTAGAGTGCCGGGCGGGCTCGCCGATGCCAACCCGGTTGATCGACTTCGCGCCGTTTCGTCTCGACCTCGACGACGAGCGGCTCTGGCGGGAGGGGGCGGCGATTCCCCTCCGGCCGAAGACGTTCGCGGTGTTGCGGCTCCTGGTCGGAAGGCCGGGGCAGCTGATCACGAAGGACGAGATCTGGTCCGCGGTCTGGCCGGGCACGACCGTCACCGACGACACGCTCACCAAGTCGATCCGTGAGCTCCGCCGGGCGTTCGGCGACGACCCGAGCGCGCCGCGCTTCATCGAGACCGTCCACGCGCGCGGATTCCGCTGGCTCGGCGCGGGCGGCGCGCACGACGGTCCGGCCGTGCGGCCACGGGCCGCCGCGTACCGGCAGGGTCTCGAGCTGCCGGCCCCCGTCGTCGGCCGCGAGGCGGAGCTCGGCGAGCTCGAGGCGCGGCTCGAGGCGGCGCTCGGGGGCCGGCGCCAAATCGTGCTCGTCGGCGGCGAGGCCGGCATCGGCAAGACGACGCTCGTCGACGCGTTCTTCGCCCGCACCGCCGGCGATCCCCGCGTCACGCTCGCGCGCGGGCAATCGGTCGAGGGCTACGGCGCCGGCGAGGCCTACCTGCCGGTCCTGGAAGCGCTCGAGCGTCTCTGCCGGACGACACCCGCCGAGGGACCAACCGCGGTCCTCCGCCGGCACGCGCCCCTGTGGCTCTCCCAGATGCCGTCGCTCATCGACCCCGCCGATCGCCCGGCGCTCCAGCGGGAGACCGCCGGGGCGACCCAGCATCGGATGGTGCGCGAGCTGTCGCGCGCGCTCGAGGTGCTGACGGCCGAGCGGGGCCTCGTCCTCTGCGTCGACGATCTCCACTGGAGCGACGTCTCGACCCTCACGCTCCTCGACTTCCTGGCGCGCGGCCGCGAGCCGGCCCGCCTCCTCGTGGTCGGGGTGTTCCGGCCGGCCGACGTGGTCGGGCCCGAGCATCCGCTCGCGGCGCTCCGCCGCGAGCTCCGGCTCCACGAGCTCTGCACCGAGCTCACCATGACCCGGCTCGACGAGGCCGCGGTCGAGGAGTATGCGCGCCGGCGGTTCGGCGACGGCGTCCGGCCGATCGCGCGCGAGCTGGCGGCGTCGGTGCACCGGCGGACCGAGGGGAATCCGCTCTTCATGGTGCACGTCTTGAACGATCTCGTGGAGCGTGGCGCGCTCGTCGCGCGCGACGGGTGCTGGGAGCTCTGCGCGCCGGTCGAGACGGGCGAGCCGCCGCGCGGCGTACGGCAGTTCATCGAGCAGCAGCTCGAGCGGCTCTCCGCGGACGAGCGCGAGGTCCTGGAAGCCGCCGGCGTCGCGGGGCTCGAGTTCTCCGCGGCGGCGGTCGCCGCGGGGCTCGCGACACCCTCCGGGTGCGCGGCCGGCGTCGTCGAGGTCGAGGCGCACTGCGCCTCGCTCGCGCGGCGGGAGCAGTTCCTCCAGGAGGCCGGGACGGAGGAATGGGCCGACGGTACCGTCGCCTCGCGCTATCGCTTCCTGCACCAGCTCCACCACGACGTGCTGTGCGCGCGCGCCACCTCGGCACGGCGCGCGCTCCTCCATCGGCGGATCGGCGCGCGCAAGGAGGAGGGACATCGCGAGCACGCGATCGAGATCGCGCCGCAGCTCGCCCGGCACTTCGAGGAGGGGCGCGACCCCGGGCGGGCCGTCCACTACCTCGCCCGCGCGGCCGAGATGGCGTCGCGGCGCCGCGCGCCGCGCGAGGCGGTCGCCCACCTGACGCGCGCGCTCGCTCTCCTGGAGGCGCTCCCCGCGGGGCCGGCGCGCGACCTCGAGGAGCTCGCGCTCAGGATCGGGCTCGGGGTGCCCTTGCTCGCGACGCGGGGCTACGCCGCCCCGGAGGTCGAGCGGACCTACGAGCGCGCGCGCGAGCTCTGCCGTGGCCTCGGCACGATCCGGCAGCTCTTTCCGGTGCTGCACGGGCTCTGGGTCTTCTACGAGGTGCGCGGCGAGCTCGGGACCGCGCGCGAGATCGCCGGCGAGCTCATGACGCTCGCCGAGCGGGACGGGGACCCGGCGCTCCTGATGCAGGCCCACCACGTCGTCGGCGAGACCCACTACCTCCGGGGCGAGCTCGCGGCCGCGCTCGCGAACCTGGAGCAGGCGATCGCGCTCCACGACGCGCCCCGGCACGAGGCGCTCGCGCTTCTCTACGGCCTCGACCCGGGGGTCGTCTCGTGTTGCTACGCCGGGTGGACCCTCGGCGCCCTGGGCTCGTTCGATCGTGCCGCGGCGCGGATCGAGCAGGCGCTCGCGATGACGCGCGCGACCGCGCTCCCGCTCGGTTCCGCCGTGGCGCGGATCGCCGCCGCGGGGTTCGCGCAGGCACGCGGCGAGACGCGCGCGACACGGGATCACGCGGCGGAGGCGATCGCGCTCTCGCTCCGCGAGGGCTTCCCGCTGCAGCGCGCGCGCGCCGCGATCCTGCACGGCTGGGCGCTCACCTCGGAGGGCTCCGGCCCCGACGGCGTCGCCGAGATGCGGGGCGGGCTCGACGCCTCCGTCGCGACCGGCGCGCGCGCGGGGCTGCAGTACTTCTTGGCGCTCCTCGCCGAGGCGCTCGGCCGGACGGGCGACGCGCCCGCGGGACTCGCGGTGATCGAGGATGCGCTCGCCGGCGCCGCCGCGAGCGGCGAGCGCCACTACGAGGAGGAGCTCCATCGCCTCCGGGGGGAGCTGCTGCTCCTGCGCTCGGAAGCAGCGGGCTCCGCCGAGGCCGAGGCGTGCTTCCGCGCGGCGCTCGAGCGCGCGCGCGGGCGCGGCGCGCGCATGTTCGAGCTCCGCGCCGCGACGAGTCTCGCCCGGCTGTGGCGCGGCAGCGGGGAGCCCGCCAAGGCGCGCGAGCTTCTGGGGCCGGTTTGCGACGGGTTCAGGGAGGGTAGTCGCAACGGCGGATGTCTGCGGGGCGCGCACGCTCCTGGACGAGCTGCGCGCCGGCCGCGCCGGTCGACGCATCTGAATCGCGCCGGGTGACGGGCCTCGGCTTCGACGATCAGCGATGCTCCGCCGCCGCCGCGTCTCGGTGAACGGCGGTCAGAGCGGAGGCACGAAGATGCGATCCAGCACGACCGGACGGTAGGTGCCGCTGGTGCCGGTGGAGAAGACCTCGCTGGCCCGGGGGTCGCTGGCGAAGGATACGGTGTTGACGGGGCCGACGTAATCGCCGACGCCAGCGGCGATCGGGTTGCCCGAGAGGTTGTCGACGACCGATGAACCGGTGTCGTTCGTCGGCGGCCCGCAGGCGAGGAGCTGCGCGCCCTCCAGCAGCTCGCAGGTGTTGCTCGGCGTGGTGCTGCCGGGGGCGGCGCCGTCGAGGACGATCACGACCCCGCCATAGTCGAGGTACTCGCGGAGGCCGCTGAACCAGCTTTCGCCGACCGCGGTCAGATCGCTGCCGGAGTCGTTCTGATCGTAGATCAAGAGGACGTCGTACCCGCGGAGAGCGGTGCGGAGGCCTTCCGACGTCCCGTCGGAGAACGCGGGACCGAAGCTCACCGGGGCGACCGCTTGCCCCTCGATCGCGGCGCGCACGTTGGCGATCTCGTTGGCGGTGGCGCCGCCCGTGAACGTCGCGATCTTGATCGGGCGGCCGAAGGCGTGCGCGGGCGCCAGGAGGACGGCGTTCTGTAGGATCCTGCTCGTGTCGAGGTCGGTCTGCTCGTAGTCGTGGCCGATGAGAATGAGGTGCCCGGGGCCGTTTCTGCTCGTGAACGCGAACGGGGGATCCGGGTTCGGCGGGCCCTGGTTGCCGAAGCGGTCGTAGGCGACGATCACGAGCACATGGGGGCCCGGCTCGAGCTTCACCCAGTCGAACGTCTGCGCGGAACAGTCGACGAGGGGGCCTTCGTCGAGCCCGCACTCGAACCTCACCGGCGGCGACGTATCAACCGCGGTGAACGAGCAGCTGCCGCTTCCGGGAACCAGGGGATCGGACGTGCACGAGAAATTGGTGATGGTCGGCCCCTCGGAGTCGGCGCAGTGATGGGCCGGCGTGGCATCGACGCCGTCCTCGGCGGCCTCGAAGTTGGGCTGGACGTCGTAGGTCGGCACCTTCTTGGTGCCCTTGACCACCGCGTCGTCGTACTTGACGCGGCACGCGTCCTCACAGGTCTGGAGCGCGGTGCCGTCGAGCAGCTTCTGCTTGGCGCGCTGGACGTGGCATTTGGCGACGCACGCGACGGCCTTCGCGTACGCCGTCACCATGGCGTTCGCGGCCTTGGTCGTGTCGGCGTCGGGCTGGATGCAGGCCGGCTCGCCGTTCCCAAAGGGATCTCCGGGGGCCGCCTGGGCGGCGGCGGCGGTTCCGAGCAACGCGACGATGACGGCGAGCGCGACGGGGGTCATGGGGAGGTCTCCTTGCGCGGGATCGTCTCCCGCGGTTACTCCCCTCGTCGGCGCCCTGTCAAACCCTTTTTCACGGTCGAGAAGACCATTGCGCACGGTCGACACCGGCGAGCTCAGCCGATCGTGATGAGGTCCAGCTCCGCGTTCTTCGCGCGCAGGCGAGCCACCAGGATGCGGATCATGCTCTCGTAGAACCGACGGCTGACCTCGCGGTGGCTCTCGACGAAGGTGTCGAGGTCGGCCTTCTCCAGCCACGCCAGACGCGTCGGCTCGGCCGCGTACACCGCGGCGGACACGGGTTGCGAGTCGAACAACGAATACTCGCCGAAGGTCTCCCCGGTGCCGAGCGTCGCCAGCTTCACTTCGCTGACACGCCGGGCCTGCTTCGGCAGCTTCACGCTGACGGCTCCCTTCAGCACGATGAACAGCCGCGAGTTCGCCTGCCCTTCCTCGAGCAGGTGCACGCCGGCGTCCACGTCCTCGACGTGGAACTTCTCGATCAGCTCGTTCCGAAGCGCATCGCCGAGATCGTGCAGGACGCGGTGGGCCGACAGCCGCAGGCGGTCTTCTTCGCTGAGACGCTGCTCGCTTTTGCCCATCGGTCCCCCCAATAGGGGAGCGCCGGCGTCGGGGCAAGCCGCGCTCGCGTCGACGCTGCCACTAACGGCCGGGAAGCCGCGTCTTGATCTCTTGGAGCAACCAACCGTTGCCGTCGGGATCGCGGAACGAGGCATACGAGCCGTAGGAACGGCCTTGGGGATCTGGACCCGGAGCGCGCGCCTCGGTGCCCGCGTGAAAGCCGCCTGCGAGGCCACCGCCGGCGTCGTGGAACACCTCGCTCACCTCGACGCCGTGGGAGAGGATCTCGCTCCGGGCGGCGGCGATGTCGTTCACCGCCAGGACCACGCGGTCGATCGAGCCCGGCCGGGCGGCAGTGACTCCTTTGCCGAAGACGATCGACGCCTGCGAACCGGGAGGAGTGAATTGGAGTATCCGGTAGTCCTCGTTGGCGACGTAGTCGACGTCCAGGCGAAACCCCAATTCCTCGTAGAATGCTTTGGCACGATCGACGTCGGAAACAGGCACGACCAAGACTTCCAGCTTCATGTCCATGATCACGCCGTCCGCGCGCTCGCGCGCCGCGGCAGCTTCCAATGCGGCCGCGGAAAGTGACAGGTGTAGCCGCCGGGATGACGCAGCAGGTAATCCTGATGCTCCGGCTCGGCTTCCCAGAACGGACCGGCCGGCCGCACCTCGGTAACGACCGGGTCGGGCCAGAGGCCGGAGGCGTTCGCGTCGGCGACCGTCTCCTCGGCGACTCGGCGCTGCTCGTCCGACAGGTAGTAGATGCCGGAGCGATAGGATGTGCCGCGGTCGTTGCCCTGCCGGTTCTTGGTGGTCGGGTCATGGATCTGGAAGAAGAGCTCGAGCAGCTCCCGGTACGAGAGCTTGGCCGGATCGAAGACCACTTCGATCGCTTCCGCGTGCGAGCCGTGATTGCGGTAGGTGGCATTTGGAACGTCGCCGCCGCTGTAGCCGACGCGCGTCGCCGCGACGCCCGGTAGCTTGCGGATGAGATCCTGCATGCCCCAAAAGCACCCGCCCGCGAGAATCGCTGTTTCCATGGCTCGGCACCTCCTCGTTCTGATGCTCCATATATCTGAAGACCGTGCGAAGGAACGTCGTCAAGTGGTCGCGGCGCGTCGCCTGTCGACATGCGCCCGGAGCCAATGCGAACGACGGTCGATGACTAGCTGCGACGGCGGCCTGCGAGGAAGGCGCGCGGTGGAGGGGTCGCCCGCGGGTCCTACGGCGGCGGAGCGCGGCAATCGGTGCACCTCGAGCGACCGGCAGTCGCTGCTCGATCTGCGTATCGCAGTAGCGCATGGCACTCATCGGGCGAACCGCGCGTCTTGGTTGATCGGCGCGTAGCGCTCCTTGCCGAGATCGGCCCCGCGGGCGACCCCTCCACCGCGCGCGCGTCATCGCCGCAGCTCGAAAGACTCTTTGTCCGTCCTGCGAGCTCCGGCGGTGCGGGCGGACGGTGGAGGGCTCGGCGGCGGGTCCGATCTCGGCAAGGAGCGCAACCGCGTCAGTCGTGCGCGACGCGCCAATCGCCCGATGAGTGCCATGCGCTACTGCGATACGCCGATCGCTTGATGCCTGGCGTTGGCTCGCCGACGCGCCGGTCGGAGCGCTCCGCCGCCGTAGGACCCGCCGCCGAGCCCTCCACCGTCCGCTCTTCCCGACGGCCGCCGTCGCCGGAGCTAGCGAGCGCTGCGGTCGAGCTTCTGTAGGTACGGCGCGACGTCGGGGGCGAACGCGGAATGCGCGGCGCAGCGCGAGAAATGCGCAAACGCGCGCGGGAACTCGGCCGATCGCTCCGGTCCGACGATCGGCGGGAGCCCGAGCGCGACGCTTCCGGCGCGCTCGTTCAAGAACAGCGCCCATTCCGCGACGAAGCAGACGTCCGCGATCGTCACGTCGTCACCCACCAGGAACTCACGGTCGGGTGCCAGCGCCTGATCGATCCCCGCCGCGTACACGGTGAACGCGGCGCGCGCCCGGCTATGGAGCTCGGCCGCAGCCGTGCCGCTCATCAACGCCAGGAGATAATGCTGCGCATCGCGCGCGAAGACCAGGCTCGCGTCGAGAAAGCCGTCGATGCGCGATGCCTCGTACGCGTCGCGACCGTACAGCCGGCGTCGCCCCTCGCCGAGGCGGGCAACCGCCCGCATGATGCTGTTCGACTCGAAGATGCCGACCGTGCCGTCGGGGCTGAACGCCGCCGGCACCGTGCCGAACGGGTGGGCGCGCATGAAGGCCGCCGTCTTGTGCAGGCGGACGCCGCGAAAGCCGGTCGTGCCGACGACCGCTTCCTCGGGCTCGCGCTGCTCGTCCTCGGACAGGGGGCGCGCGTCGAAATCCCATCGCCAGAGGGCGAGCTCGGGCGGCGGAGCTCCCCGCACCTCGACGTCGACGCCAGAGAGCCGGGCGGCGATCGTCGCCTTCCAGATCCGTGGATTCGGCAAATACGAGAAGATTCGCAACTGGCTCATGACGGCGCGCCGAACCCCTCGATGCGACCGGCTACCCGTACGTGCGGTCGAGGTACGCGAGGATCGCGTCGGATTCGTACATCTCGGCAGCGGTATTCGGATCGCGGAGGTACGGCACCTGCACGCGCCCGGTGTGCTCCGCGAGCCAGCGCCGGTTGCGGGTCGTCCCCATCGGGGCGCGAAAGAGCGTGTCGCGGAAGGACGGCGGACCCATGTCGCTCCACGCGCCCTTGCCGGTGTTGCGGAGCACGTAGGGAAGCTCCAACTCGCAGAGTCGGGCACGCACCCGCTTCGAGTACGGGCTCGACTCGAAGCTGTAGAGCTCGAGCGGCAGCTCCGGCGCCTTCGACGGGCGCGCCGTCATCCCCGTGATGCTCGAGCCCGCACGCCACAAGAGCGCGGACGAGGCGTACGAGCTGCCGACCGCGACACGCCGCCGCCAGCCGCGCGCCGCGGCGCTCCGCCGCCCGTACCTCTCTTCGAGGTAGTCGACGATGTCGGCCGACTCGTAGAGATGCGTCTGGGTGTTGTCGTCGACGAGGAGCGGAAACAGCCGCTTGCCGCCGACCGCCTCCGCTTCCGGCCGGAAACGCGTGCCGCGCGCGGGACACGGCAGGACCAGCACGTCGAGATCGAGCTCCGTCAGGACCTCACGGACGAGCCGGCAGTAGGGGCTCGCTTCGATGTCGTAGAGCTTGAGAAGCTTCTCGGGACGCCGGTCCGGCGGGGCGAACGCGGTCGTGCCGCGCCAGCCACGCACCGTGCCGGCGAGAAGGTTCACGAGAGCGTCGATCGTGGCACTCATGTTCGTGTCGGGCCCGTCACCATTGACCCATCGGCGCGGACCGTGCAACCGACGAGGGCCGCCACCCGGAGCGCGGGCTTCGCGTGGTAGTGAGGCCGCATGACCACGGTGTGGGGAACGTTGGATCGCTTTCTGGCCGGTGAGCTGCCGCTCGAAGAGCTGGTGGACTGGGTCGCGGGGACGCCGGCCCTGGCGGACCTGTTGGCGCCCGAGGAGCTCCGCCGCCTTCACCTCATCGATCCCGGTGCACCCGATGCCTTCCGCGATGCGACGGCCTGGGTCGCGGCGATCTACGAGACGCACCGTCCGGGCCGGCTCGCGCGCGATCGCGCCGAGCGGATCGCGCGCGGCATGCTCGAGGGGGAGATCGACTGTGCCGCCGGGACGCGAGCGCTCGCCCGGCTCCGCGCGCAGGGTGCCGAGTGGATTCCCGACGCGTTCACCGGGCTTGCCGCCGCCCTCGACGATCTCCCGGAGCCCTCCGCCGACCCGCTGGCGGACGCCCCCGGCTTCGCGGCGCGCGTCAGCGCGGCGCTCGAGCTCGGGCGGCGGCTGCGGGCGCCCGCGCTGGTCGCGGCGCGACGACTGCTCGAGCGCCTGAAGGACTGAGCGCCTCACGACCGCGAAGCGAATGCGTTCCATACGCTCACGAAGACCGGCCATCGAACGCACGTCGCCTTTGACAAGTGAGGTTGGAATCATGCTGGTGGCACCATGGAGCGCGGAGTGAAGTTGGCGGCTCGGGTCATGGGGGTTCTTGCGATACTCGGGCTGCTGACGGTCGGGTTGCTCGCCGCCGACGCGGCGGCGCGGGCGTTCCTCGGATCGCCCTCGCTTCTGGCGCGGTTTCCCACCGACAATGCATGGCGGGCGGCATGGCTGCTGCGGGACCGCAAGGCGGGCAACGCGACCGACTCGCCCCACGACGCCTTCGATCCCGAGTGCGGCTGGACGCTCCCCGCCGGTCTCCGCAACGAGCGCCTTCCCCACGGCGGAATCGTCAATTCCAATCAGCGCGGCGTGCGGGGCGTGCGCGAGTACGCGCTGGCGCGGACGCCCGGCGTCGCACGCATCGTGACCATCGGCGACTCGTTCACCTTCGGCGACGACGTCGATGACGAAGAGACGTTCTCGGCGCAGCTCGAGCGCGATCTTTCATCGACCGAGGTGCTCAACCTCGGTGTCCACGGCTACGGACACGATCAGATGCTGATCCGTCTCAAGCGTGACGGCCTACCGTACGCGCCCGACGTCGTCATTCTCGGCGTCGTCGATGCGGACGGCGGACGCAACGTCATGACCTTTCGCGACTATCTGAAGCCGCGCTTCGAGCTGCGCGACGGCCGACTCGAGCTCACGAACGTGCCGGTCGTGCCACCGGGAGAGTATCTACGGGCGCACGGCTGGGAGCCCGCGTTGCTCCTGCTGTTGCGCCTGGCGGGCGATCAATTCGACCCTCGGCAGCATCCCGATCGCATCGAGCCGACGACCACGGCGCTTCTGACCGAGATCGTGCGCGTTGCTCGCGCCGCCCGCGCCATCCCGCTCTTCGTGTCGCTGCCCGATCCGCAACTCGAGCACGCCGACCCAAGCCGCATGCAAGCCTTCTGCGGCGAGCAGGCGATCGACTGCGTCTTTCCCGAAGCCGACCTTTTTGCGGCACGTGCCGCCGGAACGTCTTTGGCGCAGGGCACGCACTACTCCCCGGAGGCTCATGGCGTCGTGGCAATTGCCATCCGGCGACACATCAGCGAGCGCCGTTTGCTCGCGACCCCGCCGGCCTGATCGAGTGCGCGCAACCCGAGATCCCGACACCCCGTCCGCGAATTCGATCCTTTTGGTGGACGTGCTTTCAGCAGATCAAGGCGACGTAGAAGCTCAGATCCGCGGCTACTCCCGTGCTGTCGAAGGTGTGCACGTCCACCCCTCCCGGGTCGGCTCCGGTCGCGACCGCGCCGATCTCGCCGTGGCCGCCGGCGATGGTCACCACGGGAACGCATTTTTGCCGGCCGTTCTTTCCGAAGAGTTTCCGCTTGAAGACGATCGAATAGTGACCGGTGCCGTTCACGACGATCGATCTGACGCCCTTGGACGCGGGGGAACTGCCGCTGCCGACGACGACGGCCCACGACCCGGCGGTCGCAGGACCGACTCCGACGAGCAGGGTGAGCCCGCCCACCGCCGCGGCGAGCATCAACGGCGAGCGCACGGCCCGCATCGATCGTTTCATCATGGGAGCCCTCCTTCGAGTCGTCGGATCGTAGTGGAGCCGAATCAGCGCAGCTCGAATCCCGAGTAGCCGTGCTCCGCGCTGTCCCGGCAGAGGGCGAGGTAGTTTTGGAGGCCGAGGTAGTGGAGGAGCTGACGCGGCTTCCCGGGAATGTTGGCGCCCATGTACCAGGAATCCGCCAACGGCAGCAGCGTGGTTTCGGCCAGGCTCGCCAGGTGCTGCGTCCATGCCTCGCCCGCCGGTGCGGTCGCTTCGATCCGTCGATAGCCGTTGTCGCGCAGGTAGCACAGGCAGTCGACGATCCACTCGCCCTGCAGCTCGGCGCAGGTCGGCCCGTTGCAGAATGAGGTCGGGCTCTGCGGGCCGTACAGGATCAATAGATTCGGGAAGTCCGGGATGCCGAAGCCCAGGTGGGTCTTCACGCCGGTGCTCCAGGTGTCCTTCAGCGTGCGTCCCGACAGGCCTCGAATGTCGATCTGCGTGAGGCCCCCGGTGCTGGCATCGAAGCCGGTGGCCAGGACGAGGATGTCCAGCTCGTAGCGCCGCGCGCGCGTGCGCACTCCGGTCGCGATGATCTCCTCGATCGGCTCCTCCCGCAGGTCGACCAGCGCGACGTTGTCCTGGTTGAACACCTCGAAGTACCGCTGCTCCAGCGACGGCCGCTTCGTGCCGAAGGGATGCGGCGCGACCATGGGTGCCAGCTGCTCGGCCACCGTGGGATCCTCGATGCGGGCGCGCGTCTTGTCGCGCCAAAACTCGTAGGCCAGCTGGTTGGCCTCTCTGTTCACGTTGATGTCGGGAAAGCTGCCGCCCCAGAAGTAGAAGCCGCCCTTCTGCCAGGCCGCCTCGAATATCGCCGTCCGCTCCTCCGGCGAGACCGCGAGCGCCGAGCGCTCGTCCGGCACGATGTCGAAGAGGCCGCCTCCGGACTTCGCGCGTTGGCGAAACCACTCCGGGTAGTGGGCCTTCATCGCGCGCTGGGTCGGCTCGTCGAGCCTCCGCTGCTGCATCGGCAGCGCCATGTTCGGGGTGCGCTGGAAGACCGTGAGGTGCGAGACGATCGAGGCCGCTTCCTGGATCACCTGCACGCCGCTCGCGCCGGTGCCGATCACGCCGACGCGCCGGCCGCGGAGCTCGAGGCCCTCCTGGGGCCACTCTGCCGTGTGGAAGCAGGGGCCGGCGAAGGTCTCGAGGCCGCGGAGAGCGGGGACGTACGGCCTCGAGGCGAAGCCGGTGCACGGGATCAAGAATCGCGTGCGGACTCGGTGGCCGTCCGCGCACTCGATCCGCCACTGGTCGGCGTCGGCGTCGAAGCGCGCCGCGGTGACGCGCGTGTCGAAACGGACGTCGCGAGAGAGGCCGAGCTTCCGATCGACGTACTCGAAATAGCGCCGCAACTCGTCCCAGGCCGGAAAGCGCTCGGTCCAGTTCCACTCGCGCCAGAGCTCCTCCAGCGAGAACTCGTAGTTCGGGACGTGCGAATCGACGCGCGCTCCCGGGTAGCAGTTCCAGTACCAGATGCCGCCGAGGCCGGCGCCCGCTTCGAGAAGGCGCACGCGGAATCCGCGCTGACGGAGTCGATGGAGCTGGTAGAGCCCGCTGAAGCCGGCGCCGATGATCAAAGCGTCGAGCACCTCCGACTCCCCGTCTGCATCGCCTCGCTTCGTTTCGGTCATGACGCCTCCAGCGCGGAGCCAAGATGGACCATATGAGGCGTGTTCGTCGAGGGTGCCCATACCGATTCGACCGGTGACGGTTTCGCTCGACACGAGCGGGCGTTCCATGGCAGCGTGCCCGTGCGTTTCACTCTTGGAACCACCTCGATCGACCTGCCCAAGAAGGAGACCCGCATGCGCCGCTCCCGTCACCTCCTCTTCGTCGCAACGCCCCTCGTCGCTCTCTGCCTCGCGCTGCTGACGGGTGGGCGAGGGCAGGCGGCTCCGTCGCCCGCGGGGCGATGCCAGGCGGCCAAGAACGCGCTTGCCGGCAGGTACGCCGCCTGCCGGCAGAACGCCGAGGCACGGTACGCGGCGGCCCCCGACAGCACGAGATACTCCGCCGCCCTCGCGAAGTGCGCCCGCACGTTCGAACGCGTCTGGCAGAAGGCGGTCGACAAGGCCGCCGCGGTGGGAGCGACGTGCATCGACGCGCCGCTCACGGCCGCCGACTTCAAGGCGGTGATCGACGAGCACACGTACGACATCGCGGACGCGCTCGGCGGCGCTGGTCTGCCGCAGTGCTCCCTCGAGCTCGTCACGTGCCAGTACGACCTCTTCACGTGCGACGGCGGCCTCGATGCGTGCGTCGAGCAGGGGGCGACGTGCGCAGGCGGTCTCGACGCCTGCAACGGGCAGGTCGCGACGTGCGCGAATGATCTCGACGCCTGCACCGGACAGGTCGCCACGTACGCGAATGATCTCGATGCCTGCAACGGGCAGGTCGCGATGTACGCGAATGATCTCGATGCCTGCAACGGGCAAGTCGCGACGTGCGACGGCGACCTCGCCGCCTGCAACGGGGATCGCGCGACCTGCGCGGCCGATCTCGATGCGTGTCGCGACCAGCTCGCCGGCTGTGGGCCGAGCACGTGCGGCGACCAGATGGTCCAGAGCGGTGAGCAGTGCGACGACTGGGACCTCGCCAACCAGACGTGCGCCTCGCTCGGCTTTCCCGGGGGTCGCCTCGCCTGTGCCCGGGACTGCACGTTCGATACGCGCTTGTGCTTCAGTCGGCGCTTCATCCAAAGGCCCGCCGCGGTCATCGACATCGCGACCGGGCTCGAGTGGGAGCGGAAGATCGGCTTCGGCGATCCCAACCTGGTGACGAACACCTATAGTTGGGGCGCTTTGCCCGGGTGCTCCTCCCCGGGATGTCCCAACGGCACGGCATTCACGGACCTCCTCGGATTCCTCAACACGTGCACGGCCGACCCGAGCAATCCGTCGCCGCTCGATCAGGTCTTCTTCGGCCGCTGCGATTGGCGGATACCGACGATCCTCGAGCTGCGGACGCTGGTCGACCTCGCGGCTTCCGGGTGCGGCGCCGGGTCCAATGCGTGCATCGCTCCGGACCTCGGTCCCACGAGCCCGGACTGTTGCTACGTCTCGAATACGACCGACGAGACGGACGCGGAGAAGGTGCTCGGCGTGCGCTTCTCCGACGGCGCCGTCGTGAGCGTGCAGAAGGCGGCGTCGATGTTCGTGCGGGCGGTGCGGAGCGCCGGCGAGGTCCCGGTGCCGCCCGCGGTCTGAGCGGCGTTGCGACGCACGGTGCGACTACCGGCCGCGCGCGCTCACTCGGTGATCGTGTCGAAGCCGCCGCCGCCGTCGACCTTCTTGACGCCGAAGACCGCGATCCCGCTGGTATCGATCGTGTCGTTGTTCTTGCCGCCCTTGACGGTGAGATCGCGCTCGGCGGTGCTGTTGCTGCTCTCCAGCTCGTTGGCGCCGGCGCCGAGAGTGATCTTGGCCTTGCCGCGCACGAGCAGGTTGTCGATGTCGTAGAAATCGCCTCCCTTGCCGGTCTTCGCGGTCAGCTCTTGGTTGAGCGTGACGGCGGTGATCCGGATCTCGTTGTTGCCTCCGCCGGCGTCGAGCGTGCTCTTGCCGCCGGCGAACACGTCGCCGAGCGTGATGTCGTCGCCGCCCCCACTCGTCTTCAGCTTGAGCGCGCCATTCACCGTCGTCTCTTCGAGTACGATCGAGGCTTCGCCGACCGCCTCGAAGCCCTCGCACCCGAAGTTCGTGACTTGGCCGCTCACGGGCTTGCCGGTGCCGACGGTCAGGTTGCCGGTGACGAGCACGTCGCAGATTCCGACGGCCCCCGAGTCCGCGCCCATCGACACCTTGGCGTTACCCTGCACGGTGGTGAACTGGATGCCTGCCACGTCGACCCCTTGCCCCATTTTCATTGCCAAGTCGCCGCTGACGAAGACGTCGTCGATGACGACCGCCGACCCGGCATCGGATGCGACCGTAAACGGGTCGACGAAGGGACACGCGGCCTCCACTTGCGTCCCGTTCGGCGCCCCCGCCTTGATGGTGGTCTTGGGAAGGTCCACCGAGCAGATCTCCAGGGCGTTATTGTCGGCGCCGAGATCGATGGTCGCTTTGTCGGAGATGCCGACATCGAAGAATTGAACCTCGTCGACGCCCGCGCCGGTCTTGATGACCACGGCGGGAATGTTCAGGTTCGTGATGATGAGATCGTCGGCGCCGTCGTCGAGCTTGATCTTGAACGCCTTGGTGATACCGCCGAACACCTGCAGGACGCCGCTGCCGTTGATCGTCGTTCCGGGACCCGGCGTGACGCTCGCGGCGTTGGGACCGGCGGCGGCGATCGTCACCGCGTCGTCCGCCGGGCTGCCGGTGACCTTGAGCGTACCGCCGCCCACGGTGACCTCGACGTCGCCGGCCAGGGTCACGCCGGCCGCGCAGGTCAAAGTCAATGCGGCGCCGATCGCGACGATGAGCATGCGAAACATGGTGGGCATAGGGATCTCCTTTTCCGTGACGTCTCGCTGAACCACGCGCCCACGGCGGGTGTCAAGGAAGTCGAGAGGACGGATGCCGGCGCCCGGGACGCGGTCCATAGTCTCGCCAAGCCACGCAAAGGAAAGCCCAGCGGGACACGCCGGAAGCGCCGCGGCGTGTCGCTTCGTCCGACCGAGCTCACGCCCGGCGAGCTCGCCATGAAGGAGCTCACGGGCGATCTCCGTTCCCTGGACGCCTACCGCGAGCCGCTCGGCAGGTGTGTCGTGCGGTGAGTTGAACGCCGAGCGTTCGGCCCTTCCGCCCACCATTCACGCCGTTTTCCTTTGACATCAGCAATCCCGTTGGTGGACACTCGCCTCCCTTCGGAGGGCGAAACCTGAACCGCACGCGAATCCTTGGTCTCGTATTCGCTTTCATTCTCGTCGCGCGTGTGGCGCAGGCGAGCGTGTGCGGCTGTCCGGCGGAGTTCGATCTCGGGATGGTGGGCGCATCCACCGTCCAGATCGGTCTGGTCTGGCAACCGGTGGACGGTGTGACCGGTTACGTGATCGATCGGAGTACCTCCTGCGACTTCACTGGCGCGACGCAATACGCGGTGTCGGCCTACACCACCGCGTACGGCGATACCGGCAAGACCCCGACCGCAACCAACCGCTTCTCGCCGCCCTACTCGCTCAACGCCTCCACCACGTATTTCTATCGCGTACGCGCGCTGCTGCCCGGCGGCATCCAACAGACCTCCGATTGCGAAACGGGACAGCTCGTCACCCAGACCACGGTGGGAGCGAGCGGCGACTGGTCTGCCGACCTCGTGCTCGGGCAGCCGGACGTCTTCCAGAGTGATTTCCGCAAGACGACCGGAGCGGCGACGCAATGGGCCGGCGGCGTGCACGTCGACAAATCGCGCATCCCCAACCGCCTTTTCTTGAGCGACAACAACCACAACCGTATCGTCGCCCTCGAGAGCATCGGGCATTGCTCCGATCAATCGCCGTGCACCAGCAATTCCGACTGCGCCGCGGGGGCGTGCGCGCTGGACTATCCCAACATCCAAACCTCGACCGCGGTCGGCCAGTCGAGCTTGATCGACCAGGGTGCATGCAACGGGGACGCGACCGGGCGGCGCTATCCGGGTCGCGCGCCGGCATCGCAAACCTCACTATGCCTGATACCGGTCGATCAATTGACGATCGCAGAGACCGTCTCGGTCAATCACGTCGATACCGATGCCAGCGGCGCGCTGTTCGTGCCGGACTTGTTCAACCATCGCGTCCTGCGCTGGAGCACGCCGAGCGGTGTCGGTCAGGCGGCGGATGGGCTGTGGGGGCAGCTCACCTTTGCCGGCAACGTCGCGAATCGGGGCAATGTATTCGGGTTTCCGTCCGCTTCCTCGCTGTCGTTCAACACCGACGTCGAAGGCCTCGCCATCGATCACGAGGGCCATCTCTGGGTCGCCGACGGCGGCAACCATCGTGTCCTGCGCTTCCCGAACACCGGGGGCACCATCGCCACGACCGCCGACATCGTGCTCGGCCAGGCGAATTGCACCAGTCGCGTCAACGTCACGACCAACCGCACCCTCGCGCAATTCGCCGACCCCCAAGACGTTGTCGTCGATCGCGCGAACCAAAAGCTCTACGTCGCCGACTCGACGTTGTTCGGTCAATCGCGCGTGCTCGAGTTCGACCTGCCGACGAGCCTGCCGGCCCAGGGCAGCTGCACCGCCAATCCGCTCACCGGGCGCGAGCTCTTGCGGAACTACAACGGTCGTACCGATTTCTTCTGTCCGAGCGGCACGCTGAAGCCCACCGGCCTCGCGGTCGACGTCAATCCGCAGAATCCGAGCGCACGCGGATTGTGGGTCACCAACTGGTGCCACTACACCGAGCTCTATGACCTCGACACACTGCAGCCGATCGTGCGCGTCTTCCACGACAATCTCACCGACGCCGACGTCGACCGCGACGGCAACCTGTTCTACATGTCGCGTTGGTACGACACCTTTCGGATACCGCGCGCCCAGTTGATCGCCAACGGCCTGAACAGCGGGGCCAACGGCGCCGCCCGCCAGACCGTCTTTCTCGGCAGCAAAAGTCCGCCGAGCAACGACGCGTTGTATTCGCCGTTCGGCGTGACCGTTCTCGGCGACGTTCCCGGAGAGCAGCAGCTCATCGTCGACGACCTGCACCGACTGATGATCTGGAACGAGGTCGATGCCGGATCGCTGTACCACCGCGGTGCGCCGTTCGTGAACGGTGCACCGGCGGACGATCTGTGGGGCGAGCCGTCGTTCGCGAGCGAGCTGTTCCCCGAATTCTACTACTTCTCCCAGGTGCACGACGACCGCTACTTCGTGCAACGCCGCAACGCGGGCGACGTGATCGCGTTCGATCCGCCGCTGACGTCGTCGTCGACGCCGGCGCTCAGCGTCAAGCTGCAACGCAAGGCGGGATTCACCGGCTATCCGGTGCTGGGCATGAGCGGCACGGTGGCGCCACACAGCTACGACTTCACCGATTTCGCGCTCAGCCCCTCCGGCAACGAGATGTGGGTGGCCGACATCTGCAACAGCCGCGTGCTGCGCATCGCCAACATCAACGGCCCGCCGGCGTCGCGCTACGTCGACGTCATCCTCGGGCAAGGCGACACCGGCGAGGTCGTGTCCGACTGCTACGAGCGGTGCAATCGCGGCGACAGCAGCTGCGACCCCCGCGGACAGCAATGGTGCCCCAACGCCGACCGCTTCTGCTCTCCGGCGCACGTGCAGGTCGACGACGAGGGCAACGTCTACGTCGGCGACTCCGGGAACGAGGTCGGCAGCATGCAGCGCATCATGCAGTTCGATGCGTCGCGCTTCGACTTTCAACCCGGCGAGACCACCGCGAAGATCGGCCTCGTGGCGACTCGTGTCTTCGGTACCGGGGGGGTGTTCAACAAGGTCGGCGGCACGCAGGGCGTTCAAGATCCGATGATGCGGCCGTTCAAGCCGGTCTTCCTGCGCGACGGCGGATTCGCCGTCGGTCACAATCCCTACGATTCCGGCTTCGGCGCGGCGGCATCACCGTTCCGGTTCGCCAGCGTCTACCTGCATCCGCTGGTCGAGCGCCTGCCGCAGTTTCTGCTCGGCGACTTCACGGCGTATCCCGACAACGCCTCCTACTATGATCGAGCCGGCGACACGTTGTTCTTCGCCGACAAGAACTGGTCGCGCGTGCTGGTGTCGCGAGACGTGCTGCAGCACGTGCCGGATCCCGGGTGCGCCGCGTACCGCGAGTCGATCGTGAGCAAGCCCGCTGCCGGCTATTGGCGTCTCGGGGAAAGCGGCGGAACGCAGGCGGCAAACGAAATCGGCGTGCCGGTCGGAACGTACGTCGGATCGCCGACGCTGGGCGTGGCCAGCGCGTTCATGAACGGCAGCGACACCGCCGTCGATTTCTCCGCTCCGGGCGACCATGTGGCGGTGCCGGACGCGGCGGCGTTGCGGCTGACCAATTCGTTTGCCATCGAGCTGTGGGTCCAGATCGATCAGCTCGGCCAGCAAGGGACCTTGCTCAACCGCAATGGTCGTTACGCCGTCCAATACGGCTTCGGAGCGCAGGCCGATTCGGTGGAGTTCTCCGCGGTCGCCTATGGCGGCACCTGCGATCCCCGTACCGGCAGTGAGATCGTTCTCGGCGACACCGAGTGGCATCACGTCGCCTACACCTACGATCGCGGATCGCAGATCTGGGCCGGATACAAGGATGGCCGGCAGGTGTTTGCGAAGTTCTGCGACTTCGTGCTGAACGCCGATCCTGGCGCGCTCTTCATCGGCGCCGCCGACGCGGCAACCGGCAACATCGATGCCGCGATCGACGAGGTCGCGCTCTACGCGACTCCGGTCAACGCCTGGGACGTGCGCGGGCACTACGAAACCTCGCAGTGCGTGCCGCTCGCCGCGCGCACCGCCACGCCGACGCCGACGCAGACGAGCACGCCGACGACGCCGCTGCCGACGCTCACGGTGACGCCCCTGCGCACGCCGACGCGCACGCCGACGCCGACGCGCACGTCGACCCCCACGCGCACACGGACGCCCACGCCGACGCGAACGCCCACGCCCACGCGCACGCCGACGCTGACCCCGACCCCGACGCTCACGCCGACTCCCGTCCCGACAGCGACGGTGACCGCTACCGCGACACCGACGCCGACTCGCACGTTGACGCCGACGCGCACGTCGACGCCGACGCGCACGCCGACGGTCACACCGACTCCGGTCGTGACGGCAACGGCAACGGCGACCGACAGCGCTACCCCGACCGCGACTGATACCCCGACCGCCACCGATACCGCGACCCCGACGGCAACGCCGACGACCACCGCGACGAGCACGGCCTCACCGACGGGGACGGCCACACCGACGGTCACCGCAACGACGACGCGTACCGTCACCCCCACCGGGACCGCGACCGCCACCGCGACGGCGACCACGACGCCGACGGTCACGCCCGAGCCGACGGAGACCGTCCTAGCCACACCGACCGCGACGCCGACGCCGGTGCCTTTCGGCTGCGATACGGCGCCCGCCGCCGGTTGTCGCGCACCGTTCCTCGCCGGCAGGGCGTCGCTCCTGCTCCTCGACAAAGCCGGCGGCGCGCAGGACAGCCTGAAGTGGAAATGGCTGCGCGGGACCGCGACGTCCTACTTCGATTTCGGTACGCCGCTCAGCACGACCGACTACGCGTTCTGCGTGTACGACGCGAACGGCCTCGTGCTCGACGCGATCGTGACAGCGGGCAGTGGGTGGCAGACCGGGCTACACGGCTTCAAGTACAAGAGCAGGAGCGGGACGCCTGACGGTGTGACGCAGATCCAGCTCAAGGTCGGCGCCGACGGGAAGGCGAAGGTCCTCGTCCAGGGCAAGGGCGGTGACCTCGGGATGCCGCCTCTCGACGCGCTCGTGCAGCCGCTCCGCGTCCAGCTCAGGAGCAGCGACGGCCCGTGCTGGGAAGCCGTCTACAGCGCCCCGCCGAGGAAGAGCGCGGCGAGAATCTTCAGCGATCGCGCGGACTGAGGTTCTCTGCGATCGCTCGCATGGTGCGAGTCGGTCGATGCCGTCAACAAAAGCTCGTGCGACGGCATCGCGGTCGCAATGCACATCGACACGCGCGTGGATCCTTTGACATCAACGATGCTGTTGGTGGACACTCGGCTCCCCTCGGAGGGCGAAACCTGAACCGCACGCGTCAGGCGAGCGTGTGCGGCTGTTCTGCGGAGCTCGATCTCGGGATGGCGGTTGGAAATGTCGCGTGAGTTCTGAACGTCGGAAGAACTCCGCGTTGTCGTCGTTCGCAACGGCATCGAGTCGACTCGCTCCCATCATCGGGTTCATTGGAGTGGGCTTGTGCACCTTCGTGTGGCTCACGCGGCTCACGACGCCGTTCCCGATCCATGGTGATGGAATTCGCGATCAGCTGCTGGTGCGCGACTGCACGGAGCTCGGAAACTGTCATCTCTTCGGAGCGCCGAGCTCGATCGGTGGTGAGCTCCGGATCTATCAAGGTGCGGTGTGGCTGGACGTCTTGACTGCAGTCCGGATGCTCGGAGGCGACACCGCGACCCAGGTCGCGGTCGTCCTTGCACTCGATGCCGTCGCGGTCGCACTCACGTTCATCGTCGTGTGGCATTGGTTGCAGCCGGCGCTGGCCTTGCCCGCCGGCTATCTGCTGGCGAGCGCCCTGGCCAGAGACCAATCCGCAAGTGTGTTGGTGAACGGCAGCGCGTCCGCGCTGTTCGATGTCATGACCGCCGCGGCGCTGCTGTGTTATGGGATCTCGAATCGCACACGTTTTCTGCTCGTGTCCGCATTCGCGGCCGCATTGGCGGTCAACGTTCACGTCGCCGCGGGCACTCTCGTTCCAGGACTTCTACTGGTCTCTGCATTGGGGCCCCGGCCGTATCGTGCAGTGTTGACGGCCGGCGCGCTATTCGCCGGGGTATACTTCGTTACTTCGGGGGCGGCGTTGGAGGCGAATTGCATCGCGCTTGCCGACCGGGGATGGGTGTTCGTGCTGGTGCCGGCGGTCGTGCTTCTCGTGGCGGTCGCGTCGACGTTTGGGCCGCCCTTTCGCAAGCTGTCGGTGAACGTGCGTGCCGTATTGATCGGCTGTGTTGTCGTTCTGCCATTTGTCTTCGGGTCGCTCTGGCTGGTGCTGATAGAAAAGCACGGGTTCGAGTCCCGGTATCTCCACCCGATTCTGGGTGCAGTGGCCGTATTTGAGGCTGCAATTCTCTGTGCCCCGTTTCTACTGTTCACGAGACGCCTTGCGTGGCTGCGTTGGGTTCCGTCCGTCCTGGTTCTGTGGTCGATGACGTCCCAGATGTCGGGGGGGACTCTTCCACCGGACCCGTCGCGATTCTGGACCTTGACGGATGCGACGAAGATCGGGATCGAAGCCGCAAATGCAGGCTGGAGCTTCGAGGATCTGACATATCGCCTGCAGAGTAATGCATGTGCTGAATTGCTGTTGGGGATAGCGGTGGAAGGGCCACTCCTGAACGGCAGACCCCCGGGAGACGATCTGCAGCTTCAGGTGGCGACCGTGGACTCGGAACCGGTACCGCCATCGGCGACCGACGAGTATGCCGTCGTTCCGCTCCGGCGGGGCCGGTTTGGCGTCTTGCGGACCGTGCGCTCGTGGATGCAGCCTCGGGGCATCGTGGTGTGCCGCCAGTCGGTCGACGGAACGGCGCCGCCGTCGTGCGAACGACCACGCGGGGACGTCGCCGGCCGCCGGCCGCCGGACGGGCTCGTGGAAGCACCTCGGCATCCGCGGGAGTTCAGCTTCGAAAGCAGAGCGACGGTAAGCATGTGGCCGGTTGCAGTGCCGGAGCCCTACATCACGAGCTATCGGATCCCCGTGCACCCAGTAGCCGGGGAGGCTCGCGAGTTCCGGCTGACTGACCCTGGAGGCGGGGCTTGCCGCTGGGAGTTCGCGCATGCGGAGGGCCTGCGCATACAGAATGCGCTGCCGGCAACGCACGTTCGCCTCAGTGCAGACAACGCGGGGCCCGGAGTGCTGGTCATCGAGAAGCTGTTCGGCGGGCCACCGTGTGCCACTGGTGAGATGGAATACCCCTATCCGCCGTGCATTTTGGAGACGCGACCGGGAGAGGCGTTCGCACGGCTCGTGACAGGAACCCAATGAAACGAACCGTCCTGACATTTGCGGCGCTCTCGGCATTGCTGTGGACCGTGCCGGCTCCGGGACAACCCGTGTCGCAGGGCAAATCAGACGAGTCGCAGCGACATCTCGTCCTGACGAAGCGGAGCGAGGACGGATTCAGGGCTTTCAGGGATGCGCTCCGCGGCGGGAGGTTGGGAGCAGACGTCCACGACGTGAACATCAGTGTGTCCGAAGGAAGTGTTCAGGTAGAGTTGCTTCGCCGGGGCGCCCCCCACACGGTGGTGCGCTTGAGTGAGCCGACCTCGGGCAGCGGCGGGGCTGGTTATTTCGACGTTCGGGCGCTCGAGAATGCGAGCGCCGCCGATCTCGTGCAGATCGGGCGGCTTCTCGACGAGGTGTTCACGAGTGGCCCTTTCCTCGAGGAGCTCGCGGTACGAGACGTTGAGCGGGCACCCTTGCAGGCAGACGAGATGCGTTCCGCGAGTCTCGAGTACACGGTCGCGGTCATCGTGCTCGGTGGGCTCGGTTTACTGCTGAGCATCGGCATTCTCTGCATGCCTGCCCCGACTGTCGACGAGCAGTAGCAGCGCATTCGCTCGCCGGCTGCAGTAGCCCGAACGTTCAGTCCGATTTTGCTTTGAACGTGCCGGCGTCGTTCTTGCGGACGTCGAGGTCATAGCTCGCTTCCCAGCAGAGGGTGTCGTTGGGCGGCCAGGTCGAGAGCAGCCGCACCGAGGCAGGCTGGCTCAGCGGCAACGGCGGCCGTGCGAGCAGCGCCGCGCCTTTGGCACTGACGGTGATCCTCGTGTGTTTGCCACCTTTGAGCTTCAGCTTTGCCGTGCCGTCCGCGAGCTTGCGCTTGTAGCTGTAGCCGGACGCGCTCGACGACCAGCACGACTCCGGCGTGCACCCGACCGGGGTCACGAGCACGGGGGTCGCGCCGCCGCTGCCGTCGTACACGCAGAGTGTGTATTCGGCGGACGAGATCGGATTGTAGAACGATCCCGGGTCGTCGTGCCGCCAGCTCCAGGTGATGGAATCCTTGGCGTCAGTGGCGGCGTTCTTGATGGTCACGACCGAGCCGCGCGCGGCTGGCACCTCGCATTGGTCCGGTGCAACGCACCCGACGCCCGGAACGCAGTGTTGGCAGGGCTCGCACGAGGAGCCTGCAATGCACGTCCCGGCCGCGCATACGCCGCCCTGCGTGCACGGGTCGGTATCGTCGCAGGGCGTCTCGGGCGGGACCAGTTGGCACGTGGCGCTGCAGCAGTCGCCGTCGACGACGTTGCCGTCGTCGCATTGCTCGCCCGTGGTGACGATGCCGTTGCCGCATCCTGTGAGCGTGCAGTTGGCGTCGCAGCCGTCGCCGTCGACGAACCCGCCGTCGTCGCATGCTTCGCCGGGATCGGTCGCGCCGTTCCCGCAGAGCGTCAACTCGTACGCGCCCATGTCGCAGTGCAGGCCACCGGGACGGCTGACCCCACGCTGGTCGGCGGCCGCGCAGGAGGTGCCGGGATCGCCGGCGTCGATCGCTGCGCTCGACGTCACGAGCGCGTGCGTGTCGGTGCGGCCACCGTTCGGTGCCAGCGGTACCAGGAGCGGGTCGACCCCGAGGACGTTGCCGGTCGTGGTCCCTTGAATGGTGCAGTTGGTGGAATTCTCGATGAGATTGTAGCCCCCGGAAGAAAACCCCGAGATCGAGGGGGGCGCGACGGCGCGACAGTCGTCGGTGTTGTCGGCAACCACGCTGTTCCTGAGCGTCACGGTCGAAAGCGAACCGGTATTGGAGGTGTTGTTGATGCCGATGCCGTTGTTGGCGATCGTCACGTTGTTCAGGCCGGCGGGTGGGCCGAAGCTGCAGCCGTGCCCTCCGACGCAGGCGCTGCCGTTGGCGATGCCGACCGCGTTGCCGCTGAGCGTCGTGTTTTCGACGTTCATCCCTCCGGCGATGCCGAGAGAGATACCAGTGCCGGAGTTGCCGGCGATCGTGCTGGTCGTGACGGTGCTGGTCGTCGCACGGGCCTCGATGCCGTGGCCGGCGTTGCCGCGGATCGTGCTGCCGGAGACGGTGAGTGTGGCCGCGAGCGTCGCGATGCCCGCGCTATTCGAGCCGACGCCATCGGCGATGACCGAGTCGATGACCGTCAGCGCACTGAACTGGTTGCCGCCCGCGAACAAGTCTCCCCACGCGCACACCCCGCTGGCGTTGATCGCGTCGCATCCCGAGTCGGTGGACCCATTGCCGTTCCGAAGCGTCACCCGCTGAAGCGCGAGATCGCCGGTGGGCAATACCTCGAACAGCCGGCTTTGCGCGTTGCCGTCGATGATCGTCGTAGATGCCCCGGAGCCGGCGACAGTGACCTCGCCGGTGACGTCGAGGTCGCCGGTCGCGGCCGCCGCCTCGTCGCCGCCGACGAGCGTCAGCACGTAGGTGCCCGCTGGCAGGATGATGCCATCGGCACCGGGCGACGCATTCGACTCTTGAACGGCTGCGCGGAGAGTGCAGGCACCCCCCGTCGCGCCGCAGACGCCGTCACCCGGCATGACGTCGACGAGGTCGGCGGTGTCGTCGACGGAGAAGATGAGCGCCTCGGCCGACCGGGGACGGGCTGCGACGGCCGTCATGCAGGCGAGGAGCACCAGCAGGTGCGCGATGCTTTGGAAAGATGCGAGAAGCGAGATGGCCACGGGTCCTCCTCGAGTGGGGTTCGAGCCGAATCCTTACGTGCGGACGCTACTCGCAATCGAGGTGCCCTGTCGATCGTTTTATCAGGGGCGCGAGAGCCGTGAGTTGCGCTCCGACGCTCGCGGCGTGGCATGAGAGTCATGCCCCCTACCTGGAGCATCCGCCGCGAGCGCACCATCGTCGTCACACCCCCGCCCTCGGCCCCCTATTGCCGCGAGGTCGCGCGGAAAGCCGGGTCGGTCGTGCCGCGCCGGATCAGGCGCCCGAGCCGCTCGCCGTCGTCGCACCTTTCAACGGAAGGGCGACGCGCACGCCGACACGTACTTCTTCCGCAACCCGGACGGTGGGCCGGTCACGACGACGTGGTGGCCGAAGAAGTCGTGGTTCCCGGTGCTGAAGAAGCTCGGTATCCGGCGCCGGAAGTTCTACGCGACGCGGCACTCGTTCATCTCGTGGGCGCTCACGCGCGGCATGAACCTGAAGGCAATCGCCGATACGTCGGAACGTCGGTCGCGATGATCGAGAACAGCTACGGTCGCTTCATCTCCGACCGCGGGCGCGCGCCGTTGATGCCGACCGCCGCAACCCCGCCGGAGTCCGAAACCGGGACCCGAGGGGGAACCTTCGCCTCGACACGGCCGGCTCAAAAGAGAAGCCCCGCGTTATGCGAGGTTTACAAAGTGGTCCCAGGGGGAATCGAACCCCCGTTTGCGACGTGAGAGGCCGCCGTCCTAACCGCTAGACGATGGGACCGTGCTGGTGTGACCGACCGAGGTGCTGCTCAGCAGGCCGGCGCGGCGTCGGATCGTGCCGGCGCCGCGACGTCTCTGCCGTGAAGAGCTGAGGAGGAAGGACTCGAACCTTCAGTACCCTGATCCAGAGTCAGGTGCCTTACCAATTAGGCCACTCCTCATCAAAACCCGACCGTATCTATAGAGGGGCCCGGAGGTGGTCAAGGTGGCGGACGTCACGCAATGGTCCCGAGGGCGCGGTCGAGGCGGGCGAGAGTGCGCTCGCGCCCGAGGACCTCGAGCACCTCGAAGATGCCGGGGCTGGCGGTGCCGCCGGTGACGGCGACGCGGACCGGCTGGGCGAGCTTGCCGAGCTTCAAGTCGTGGCGGGCGAGCACCTCGTTGAACGCCGACGTCAGGCTCTCGACCGTCCAGTCGGCGAGCGCGGCGCACGCGTCGCGGACGGCGCGGAGCGGCTCGGCGACCCCGGCGGTCAGGAACTTGGCGGCGGCCGCGGGATCGATGGTGATCTCGTCGACGAAGTAGTAGCGCCCGCTCTCGACGAGATCGACGAGCGTGTTGGCGCGCTCCTGCAGCGTCGCGAGGGCCTTTGCGAGCCAAGCGTCGTCGCCGGGAATCGGTAGGCCTGCCCGCTCGATGAACGGTCGCGCCGCCTCGGCGAGCGCGGCCGGCGGCAAGAGCTTCTGATGGCTCCAGTTCACCCAGCGCATCTTCTCGACGTCGAAGACGCCGGCGGACTTGCCGATCGACTCGATGTCGAAGGCGGCGATCAGCTCGGCGCGGGTGAAGATCTCCTGGTCGCCGTGTGACCAGCCGAGACGGGCGAGGTAGTTGACGACGGCGTCGGGGAGGAAGCCGAGATCGCGATAGGCGGTGACGGCCATGGCGCCGTGGCGCTTGCTGAGCCGCGCCTTGTCGGCGCCGAGGATCAGCGGCACGTGGCCGAAGGCGGGGAGGCCGTAGCCGAGCGCCTGGTAGAGCAGGATCTGGCGCGGCGTGTTGGCGAGGTGATCGTCACCGCGGAGCACGTGCGTGATCCGCATCTCGGCGTCGTCGACCACCACGCAGAAGTTGTAGGTCGGGGTGCCGTCGGTGCGCAGAATGATGAGGTCGTCGAGCTCGGCGTTCTGGAACGACACCCGGCCCTTCACCAGGTCGTCGACGACGGTCTCGCCGTCCTTCGGCCCGCGGAAGCGGACGGTGTGCGGACGATTGCCCGCGTCGGGCGGACGATCGCGGCAGGTCCCGTCGTAGACCGGCTTCCGGCCCGCGGCGAGCGCGGCGGCACGCTTGGCCTCGAGCTCCTCGGCCGAGCAGTAGCACGGATAGGCGCGCCCCTCGCCGAGCAGGCGCTCGGCCTCGGCGACGTAGGCGGCGGTGCGCTGGCTCTGGAAGAACGGGCCCTCGTCCCAGCCGATCGCCAGCCACTCGAGGCTCTCGATGATGGCGGCGATCGAGGCGTCGGTGGAGCGCTCGCGATCGGTGTCCTCGACCCGTAGGATGAACGTGCCGCCGAGCCGGCGCGCGTAGAGGAAGTTGAAGAGGGCGGTGCGGGCGCCGCCGATGTGGAGGTAGCCGCTCGGACTCGGGGCGAAGCGGGTACGAGGGGGGGAGGTCGGATTCGTCACGGTGTCAATTTTGTCGCACGAGGGTCATTGGCGCGGCGCTCGCGATACCCCGGTCCACCGCACCGCCGGGGAGCCTTGCCTCAGCGATCTCGCGGTTTTGACAAGGCCGGCGGGGGGCGTCTATAGCCTGTATCCACCCTCACGGCTAGCGGCATAGCTCTTGCTGCCCATGTCCCGGATCGGGACGCCGGTGAGTGCACGTCATCGAGAAATGAGCAGCGCTACGCCTCGCAGCCCCTGGTCCCGTACGCAACATCCGGGACGTCATCCGGCTCGTAGTGGCCGATACCGCAGCGAGAGCGAGTGAGAAGTGTTGGGGCGCGCCCACATGGAAAGGCAGGGCTCATGAGTCGCAAGAAGATCCTGGTCGTCGAGGACAACGAGGACAACCGCCGGATTCTCGTCTATCGGCTCCGCAAGATCGGTGATTTCGAGATCTTCGAGGCCCAGAACGGGCTCGAGGCGATCGAGATGACCGAGAAGAACTCGCCCGATCTCATCTTCATGGATCTCAAGATGCCGGTGATGGACGGCTGGGAGGCGACCAAGCGCATCCGCCTGACCACCGGCGGCCGGCGCGTCGCGATCATCGCGCTCACCGCGCAGGCGATGGCGGGCGACGAGCAGAAGGCGCTCGCGATCGGTTGCGACGACTACCTCGCCAAGCCTGTCGTCGATCCGGAGATCGTCAAGGAGAAGGTGGAGCGCCTGCTGAAGAAGTACGCGGGTCCGACCCTGGTGGCGGTTCAGTAGCGCCCTCTCGATCTTCTTCTCGCGTTCCCGCACGCCCCACGACACGTCCGGGAAGAGAAGTGCCGTCGTCCGCGCCAGACGCGGATGAGATCCATCGCAGCGCCCCGGAGCAATCGGCCGGGGCGCCGCCGTTTTCGACCGCCCCGGGCCGAAATATTTGACGGTCCGCGTGGTCCCGGCTACGCACGACGCGTGCTGAGCGGCGCTCGGAAGCTTGCCAGGCTTGCGGGCGCCACCTTCGCGCTGGTCGTTCTGCTGCCGCTGCCGGTTGTGGCCGGACCCGATGCACCGCTGCCGTCACCGACACGGGTGCCCGAGCCGCCGCCGCGCCTCGGGCGGGTGATCTATCGCGCCGCCAAGGTCGCCGGCTTCGAGAGCCTCGGGGTCACCATGATCGCCTGCCGCCATCGCGATCCGGTGCCGCGGCGGTTCGCCGTCGACTTCTTCGACGATCGGGGTCGCCCGGTCAGCGTCTTCGGGGTCGCGGCATCCGAGCCGACGCCGGCCGGCACCAAGGTGCTCTTCGTGACCGACGGCATGCCGTTCGGGAATCGCACCGTCGTCAACGTGCGACTCGGTCACCTGGCGATCGGCACGGCGCGCGTCCTGTCGGATGCCCGCGTCGTGCATTGCATCGGCAAGATGCGCATGGACGGCGGCGCGAACGCGGCGAGCGCGCGCGACGAGATCGGGCTGGTGCGCGCGGGCCGGCCGCTCCCGGCGCTCGCGCGCGCCTGGGACTTGCCGGTGAAGCGGCCATGACGGTTGCCCGTCGCGGCGGAAGCTCGTACGGTTCGACGCGCCCATGAGCGATGCTCCCGTCGAAGACCGCGCCTGGTCGGACTTCTGCGTCGCGCTCGCACGTGCCGGCGCCCAGATCCTCCGCGCCGACGCGCCCGCCGACCCGCTGACCCGCGCCGAGGGCTTCCGCTATCTCAGCCGGCTGACGCGGGGGGCGCTCGAGTCGTGCGTCGAGCTCGCCGACCCCGAGGCGCCCGGACTCTACAGCCTGTCGCACGAGACGCTGAAGATCGGCGCCGACAACCCCGACAACTTCTACCAGAACGCCACCCTCGACGGCCGGCTGACGTATCGCATCAGCGGCACGCGCGGCACCGTGCACTACCTCGCCTTCAGCACCAAGGCCGGCGGCTACGGCACGACCGGCGGCCTCGCCCCGACGGGCTTCCTCGATTCGACGACGCTCGCCGTCGGTGCCGACGGCCGCTTCGAGCTGATCGTGAGCGCGACCCCGCAGCCTGGGAACTGGCTGCCGATGACCCCCGAGACCTCGATGCTGATCGTGCGGCAGACCTTTCTCGATCGCGCGCAGGAGCGGCGGGCCGAGCTCTCGATCGCGCGCCATCCCGAAGCGACCGCGCCGCGGCCGCTCGATCCCGCGACCGTCGCCGCGCGTCTCGCCAACGCCGCCCGCTTCGTCGAGGGGACGGCGCGGCTCTTCGCCGACTGGGCACGCGAGTTCGCCGCCCATCCGAACGTGCTGCCGCGCCAGGATCAGGCGCGCTACCAGGCGGCGGGCGGCGACCCGAGCATCCACTACTACCACGGCTACTACCGCCTCGGCCCCGACGAGGCCCTGCTCGTCGAGGTGCCGCGCGTCCCGCCCTGCGAAAGCTGGAATCTCCAGATCAACAACCACTGGATGGAATCGATCGACTACCGCTACCACCGCGCCCACGTGAACAAGCACACCGCGGTCTACGCCGCGGACGGCAGCTGCACGGTGGTCATCGCCGGCCGTGATCCCGGGCGGCCGAACTGGCTCGAGACCGCCGGCCACGCGGAAGGGACGATGTGCTTCCGCTGGATCGGTGCCGTCGAGATCGTCGACCCGCGGACCCGCGTGGTGCCGCTCGCGAGCCTGTAGAGAGCGAACGAGGCACGCATGGAGCCGAAGACCAGTCTCGACGAAACGTCGATCCTCGCGGAGGCGCGCGCCAAGGCCGGCCTCGACGACTTCGGCGACGAGTCCTTCCGCGAGCCGCTCCGCGTCTTGCTGGCCGCCCTCGACTCGGAGGCCGGGCTCCTCGAGTTCGGTCGCGCCGCGCAACGCGCCCGCATCGTCGATCTCCTGGTCAATCGCCTGCGAGCCGAGGACCAGTTCCGGCGCCACCCGGAGATCCTCGCGGAGGAGCTGGGCACGCCGATCGTCATCGTCGGCTTGCCGCGCACCGGCACCACGCTGCTGCACCGCACCCTGGCGCAGGACCCGCGCCTCTACTCGGTGCGCTGGTTCGAGTGCCGCTATCCGGCGCCCTTTCCCGGTGGAGGCGGCGGCGACGCCGACCCTCGGATCCCGCAGGCCAAGGCCGAGGTCCAGGCGATGCTGGACGGCTCGCCGGCGCTGGCGGCGATCCACCCGCTCGACGCGCTCGCGGCCGACGAGGAGATCCTGCTGCTCGAGCATTCCTTCTTGAGCACCGTACCGGAATCGGGGGCCAACGTGCCGTCGTACGGGCGGTGGCTCGACACCCACGATCAGACGCCGGGCTACCGGTATCTCAAGAAGCTGCTGCAGCTGCTGCAGTGGCAGAAGCAGGCCGCCGGGCAGCGGGCCGAGCGCTGGGTGCTGAAGACCCCTCACCACCTCGGATACGCCGACGTGCTGCTCGAGGTCTTTCCGGGCGCGCTCGTCGTCCAGACCCACCGCGATCCGCTCGAGTCGATCCCGTCGCTCGCCAGCATGATCACCGCGCTCTGGAGCCTCATCGCGGCGGACGTCGATCCGAAGGAGGTGGCGCGGCAGTGGTGCGCCAAGATGGCGACGGCCCTCCGCCGCTGTCTCGCGGTCCGCGACCGCCATCCCGATCGCTTCGTCGACGTCTGGTTTCTCGACGCCGCCAAGGATCCCGTGAGCCAGGCCAGGCGGATCTACGACGCGGCCGGGCTCGCGCTCACCGCCGAGGCCGAGCGTGCCATGCGGTCATTCGTCGCCACCAACCCTCGCGAGGGCCGCCCGCCGCATCAATACACGCTCGAGGAGTTCGGGCTCACGGCGGAAGGAATCGCCCGCGACTTCGTCGAGTACCGCGAGCGCTTCATCCTGCAGCGGCACTGACTACCACAGCAGCCAGTGGCCGGTGGCGAGAACGTAGGCGGCGATCAGCGCGTTGGTGATCGCGTGCGCGCTGATCGCGTCGCCGAGCTCGCCGCGGCGGTAGAGGACGAGCGCATAGGCCATGCCGGCGAGCGTTCCGGCGAGCCAGCGGCCGTGCATGATGCCGAACAGCAGCGACGACGCGAGAAACGCCAGCCACGTGAAGCTCCGGAAGGACACGCGGTCGAAGTCGGCGTCGATGAAGCGGCGGTACAGATAGCCGCGGAACGCGAGCTCCTCCGCGATCGGCACGGTGACGACCGACCCGATCACCCGTGCGGCGAGCCAGAGCCCGGCCGCGATCGGTGAGAGCCCGCCGAGCGCCGCGCCGAAGGCCGCCTGCTTGGCGGGATCCGGCGCCGGCTCGAGCGCCATCCAGAGCACGAACACGCCGACGCCGACCGCCGCCGCCTCCAGGGAGCACGCGAAGCGCACGCCGCCGTAGGCGCGCCGGAACCAG
Organism: uncultured delta proteobacterium; assembly: GCA_963761995.1. Classification (GTDB taxonomy): domain Bacteria; phylum Desulfobacterota; class Binatia; order UTPRO1; family UTPRO1; genus UTPRO1. The sequence goes on from CAVXIU010000006.1 coordinate 853,345, forward strand.
AGGAGCGCCCCGACCGCCGCCACGACGCGGATCGGATAGGCGACGTCGAAGCCGCCGCCGGCCGAGAGGGCTCCGGCGAGCATCTGGGTCGCGACGATGGCGAGGAACGGCACCAGATACGCCGCCGTCACGTTGTGGCCGCGCACCGGCGCGGCGTCGTCGGCGTCTTCCTCGACCCGCGTGAAGAAGCGCGAGCCGCGCGTGGAGTAGACGAGGGCGAGCGCCACCCCCGAGAACAAGAGCGAGCCGCTGTAGGCGTGGAAGCCGCCGAGCGCGACGTCCTCGGAGATCCAGGTGCCGATCGCGATCAGGACCGTGAGCCGAAGCGCGTTCGCGACCCAGACGGCGAGCGTCCCGAGCGGGATCAGCAGGAGGGCGTGGGGGAAGCGGAGCCGGTCGCGGTACATCACGAGGTAGGCGCTGAGAAAGGTCCAGATGAGCCCGATGCCCTCGTACCCGGCGCAGGCGCTCAGCACCCGTACCCAGAAGCGCTCGGTGCCGACGACCAGCTCCTCGGGGACGAAGACCGCGTCGGGCGCGATCACCGCGACCATGGCGGCGACCAGGTTCATGGTGGCGTGGCGGAGCGGATCCCACCAGCCCTCGGTGATGAGACCGGCGGCCCACGCCATGGTTCCGACTACGACCACGGCGAGGAGGAGCGCGCGGGCCCGCCACGCGACCGCCGCGAGCACGCGCGGCGCGCACAGGCTCGCCACCCAGCAGAGCGCCGCGGCGGCGGCGGTCGCGAGCCAGAGCGCCACCCACATCGGCTGGACCTCCGAGGTCGCGAAGTCACCCTCGAGGAGATAGGCGGTGAGTCCGGCGAAGATCGCGAACGCCGCCAGGTGACCCACGACGAACGGCCAGGGTCGATGCGGCGTCGCGATCTCGGTCGAGACGCGCCGGAGCTCGGCCCGGAGTCGGTCGCCGCCGAGCAGCACGGCGGCGGTCGACATGGCGATCGCGAGCGGAGGCAGCACGATCTTCCAGCGCCAGAGCGTGTCGGCCCACCAGCGCTGTCCGGTGGCGGCGAGGCCCTCGGTGCTGAAGCGGAGCATCAGCACCGTGAGCTCCACGACCAGCAAGAGCGCGAGCGCGCCCAGACGGACGACGGGCATCCGTGGCCGGCGCAGGTGATCGTCGAGTGTCAGCGAGACCGAAATCGGAGCCCCCGGGACGAGACTACCGGACGAGACGCGAGAATGGAGGAGGCAAAAAAAGGCGGCGCAGGCACCCGACGAGGGCCTGCGCCGCCACGAGGCAGAGAGACGCTGGTCGGCTAGCGCCGGCGCAGCTTGTCGGAAAGGACGGCCAATCCGCCCATCGCGAGTGCGATGGCGCTGCTGATGGTGCTCGGATCGACCTCGGGAGCGCCGCGTCCCGGCTTCTTCCAGTTGAAGATCCAGGCGTCGGCCGACTCCGGCATCGCGGCCCATGCGACCATGAAGGCCGCCGCGATCGCGATCGTGCTGAGGAGCTTCTTGTTCGTACCCATGATTCCTCCGATGCGGATTGTGAGTTGGTGCACTGCATCAGCAAGGGGCGTGCCCGGATTCCTCCGAGATTCATTGATGGATTCATCGAGGGGGTTCTTGGCGAGGATGCGATGGTCGGCGACCATGCAATCTCGCCTCATGACGTGCGTCGGCAAGTGCCGTAGCAACGCGCGGCGCATGCGGCACTCGACGCGGCGGATGCCATGGCCGCTGGGCCGTACGAATCCGCGTTTGACCCTCACCGGTACGGCCGGCTATCTCCCGGCGACCATGCTCCTCGACGGGAAGGTCGTGATCGTGTCGGGCATCGGTCCCGGTCTCGGCATCGAGCTTGCGACCCTCGCCGCGGCGGAGGGTGCGGCCGGCATCGCGATCGCGGCGCGCACCCCCGCCAAGCTCGACGACGCCGAGGCTGCCATCCGCGCTCGCGGTCTCGCGACGCGCGTCCTGAAGGTGCCGACCGACGTGAGCGACGCGCCCCAGTGCCGGCGTCTCGTCGACGCCACCGTCGAGGCGTTCGGTCGCATCGACGCGCTGGTCAACAGCGCCTACGTGCCGGGGCGATTCGAGCCCGTCGAGACCGCCGACCTCGCCGACTGGCGCGCCACCCTCGACGTCAACCTGATCGGCACCATGCAGCTGACCCAGGCGGTGATCCCGGTGATGAAGCGCCAGGGCGGGGGCGCGATCGTCATGATCAACAGCATGGTGACGCGGAAGCCGATGCCGTATCAGGGCGGCTACGCGGTCTCGAAGTCGGCGCTCACCACCGCGACGGCTCAGCTGGCGCTCGAGCTCGGCGCACACGGGATCCGCGTCAACTCGGCCTACATGGGCTGGATGTGGGGCCCGCCGGTCGAGGGTTATTTGAAGGATGCGGCCGCGCGCCAGGGCACGACCGTCGCGGCGCTCGCCGCCGGGATCGCCACGAGCATCCCGCTCGGGCGCATTCCCGACGACGCCGAGTGCGCGAAGGCCGCGCTGTTTTTGGTGTCGGACTACGCGGGTGCGGTCACCGGCGCGGCGCTCGACGTGAACGGCGGCGAGTTTCTGCCGCGCTGAGGGACGGAGGATCCGATGGCTCTGCGCTTGGCTGGAAAGATCGCGATCGTGACCGCGGCGGGGCAGGGCATCGGTCGCGCCTGCGCCGTGCGCTTCGCGGCCGAGGGCGCGCGCGTCGTCGTCAACGACATCCGTTCCGAGGCGGCGGACGAGGTCGTCGGCGAGATCCGCGGCGCGGGCGGCGAGGCGGTGGCGTTCGCCGCCGACGTCGGCCAGGCCGAGCGCGTCCAGGCCATGGTCGCCGATACCGTGAAGCGCTTCGGGCGCCTCGACGTGATGATGAACAACGCCGCCTCGCCGAGCTTCGGCACGATCGAGAACATGAGCGACGAGCTCTGGCGCGGCGTCTTCGCCGTGACGCTCGACGCGACCTTCTACGGCATGCGCGCCGCAATCCCCGCGATGGCCGCGAGCGGCGGCGGCTCGATCGTCAACACCGCTTCGGCGGCGGGGCTCGGCGGCATCGGCGGGCTCGGTGCCTACGGCGCGGCCAAGGCCGCCGTCCTGAACCTCACGCGTACCGCCGCGATGGAGGGTGCCGCCCGGAAGATCCGCGTCAACGCCGTCTGCCCCGGGTCGATCGACACGCCGCCCTTTCGCATGTTCGCCGACGCGCTTCCGGGCGGACTGCCCGACTTCGAGCGTCAGATCCCGTGGAAGCGCATCGGCACGCCCGAGGAGATGGCCAACGTCGCGCTCTTCCTTGCGTCGGACGAGGCGTCGTACGTGACGGGCGCGGTCTTCGTCGCCGACGGCGGCGTGCTCGCCGGCATCGGCGGACAGGGCCTACCCGAAGAGTGGACGAGCTAGCCTACGGCATCAAGCCCAGCTGCCGCAGGATCGTCGCCGAGTCGAAGTAGACGCGCTCGCAGACGATGCGGTCGCCTTCGAACATGAAGAAGGCGGTCATCGGGCAACGGAACACCTTCCCCGTCGGCGGGATGCCACGGAGCGGTCCGAGGTGTGTCCCCAGCAGGTCGAACTCGGTGATCACCGCGTCGTCGGCATGGTGCAGGCGGCGGAGCTCGTTCCGCTGATCCGGAAACGCTCCGCGCGACGCCGCGAAGTAGCCGCGCACGGCCTCCTCGCCATCGAAGACGTCGCCGGTCGGCACGATCTCGTAACGCGGCCGTGCGAAGGTCGCGATGGTGGCGTCGAAGTCGTGCCGGTTCTCGGATTCCATGTGCTCGCGAACGACCGCCTCGCGGCGGTCGCGAAGGGGTCCCGTGCTGGTGGTGGTCATGCCGATGCCAGCTAGCGCGGTCCGGCGTCCGGCTCAACCGCTGCCGCCTGCCTACTCCTTGTCCGTCGTCACCGAGGTCATGGGCCGTTGGTCGATCCGTCGACATGGGACACGAGGTCGGCTCCGACGGTCGTGAGGAGGCCGAAGTCGTTGCCGCTTGCTTGTACCGGCCTCTGGGTCTGCTATGGGTCTCGTCCATCCGATCGCGCCGTGTCCTCCCGAAGATCGATCCGACGAGCGGCGAATTGCGGCGATGAGGGCGTGTAGTGCAGCCGCGATCGCGGCGCTCTTGCTGCTCGCGGGCGTCATGGCGCCGGGCTGTCGCCGCGACGCCGAGTCGCGTCCGCCGCGACGGATCGTGTTGATCTCGATCGACACCCTGCGGCCCGACCATCTCGGTGCCTACGGGTATCCGCGGCCGACCTCGCCGGTGCTCGACGCGGTCGCCAAGCAGGGTGTGGTGTTCGAGGATGCGTCGGCGCCGTCGCCCTGGACGCTGCCGTCGCACGCCTCGCTGCTCACGGGCCTCTATCCGAGTCGACACGCACTCACGTCGCACGAGGTGCGCCTACCCGAGTCGGTGGCAACGTTGGCGTCGCTGCTCGAGGCCGGCGGGTTCGTGACAGCCGCGGTCGTGAACTCGCACAACCTCAGCTCGCTCTTCGGGCTCGAGCGCGGGTTTCGCGAGTTCCAGTACGTGAAGGAGCTGGTGAGCCAGCGCGAGCCGTCGCGGAGCATCACCGACCAGGCGACCGAATGGATTCGGCGCTACGTGGGACAGCGGCTGTTCCTCTTCGTTCACTACTACGACGTGCACAGCGACTATCGCTCACGACCCGAGTACGAGCAGCAGTTCGTGCGCCCGTACACCGGGTCGGCGGACGGCACCACCGCCCAGATGATCGCGTCGCGCGCGGGCCAGTTGGCCTTCCGGGAGGAGGACGCGCAACATCTCATCGATCTCTACGACGCCGGAATTCGCCAGATGGACGACGAGCTCGCCCGACTGTTCACGGCGGTCGACGACGGCGAGGAGACGCTGCTCGTTATCACCTCCGATCACGGCGAGGAGTTTCTCGAGCACGGTGGCGTGCTGCACGGGCGGACGCAATTCGAGGAGGTGGTGCGGGTGCCGTTGATCCTCCGCGCCCCGGGGATCCCCCGGGGCGTCCGCGTTGCGACCCCCGTCTCGCTCATCGACGTCATGCCGACGCTGCTGGCGGCCGCGGGGCTGGCGGTGCCGCCGAGCCTCGACGGCGCGGACTTGGCGCCGACCTGGCGCGGCGCCGGGCGCGAGCTCGGCGAGCGTCACTTCTATTACGAGGCCGATCACAACAACGCCGAACCCGACGTCACGCGCGCGGTGCGGCACCGCAAGGACAAGCTCCACTTCAACCGGCTGACGAGCGCGGTCACGCTCTTCGATCTCACGACCGATCCGGGAGAGCACGTCGATCTCGTCGGTCGCCGTCCCGAGGTCTCGGCGGACTTGCGGGCGAAGCTCGATGCCTTCCGCGAGGTACACAGGGAGGCGGGAGGCGCCGTGACGCTCAGCCCCGAGCAACAGGAGCGGCTGCGCAGTCTCGGTTACGTTCGCTGAGGCGGCGGAACACCACGCGCGGGCGGGGTTCTTTGCGACCTGGCGTCGACTTGTTACGCTCGACCGGTGACCGAGGCGATCGTGCTGCATCGCGGGAGGACATCCACGCGGTGGGGCCTGTGAGGGCGAACCGCGAGCGCTTGGTCACCCGCCGACAGATCCTGCAGGCCGGCGTCGCGCTCGGCGCCGCGGGTCTGATGCCGGCGCCGCTCGGGTGTCGGCGGTTCACGTCGCGCCTCGATCGGCCGAACGTCCTACTGGTCACGTTGGACACCACCCGCGCCGATCACCTGGGGTGCTATGGGTACCCGCGCGCGACCAGCCCCAACCTCGACGACCTCGCGCGCGAGGCGACGGTTTACACCCGCGCGATCGCGCCCGGTACGTGGACGCTGCCGTCGCACGCGTCGCTGTTCACCGGCAAATGCCCCGCGAGCCACGGCGTCCGCTACGATCCGACCGGCCCACTGATGCTCTCCAGCGCGATTCCCGACAAGCCGACGTTCCAGGAGTACCGCGTCCGCGGGTTGGCGGAGTCGGAAACGACACTCGCCGCCCTGCTGACCCGCGCCGGCTATCGTACCGGCGGCGTCGCCGGCGGACCGTGGTTGAAGCGAGTATTCGGGCTCGCCAACGGTTTCGAGTCGTGGGACGACGACGACATCGGCAGGATCAGTGGCCGACTCGGCGCCGGCGTGACGGCGTCGGCGGTGCGCTGGCTCGAGAGCGCGCCCGAGCCGTTCTTTCTGTTCCTGAACTATTTCGATCCACACTCGCCGTGGAGTCCGCCTGCGGGTTTCGCCGATCCCTTCTTGACGGCGCCGCTGACTCCAGGGACGCCGGAGTCACCCGAGCAACTACTCGCGCTCTACGACGGCGAGATCCGTTACGCCGATCACCAGCTCGGTGAAGTCGTGGCGACGCTGAAGCGCCGCGGGCTCTACGATCGCACCTGGATCATCGTCACCTCCGATCACGGCGAGCTCATCGGCGAGCACGGCAGGAACGGTCACGGTGACGTGCCGTATCAGGAGGTGCTGCACGTCCCGCTGATCAGCAAGCCGGTGCGTGGTGACGGGGGAGTCGGCGAGCGCTCGGAGATGGTGCAGCTGACCGACGTGCTGCCGCTAGTGCTGGCGCGGCTCGGGTTGCCGAAACCCGAGGGCATCCAAGGCGGCATACCTCCCGACCTCGGCCGGCCGATCATTGCCGAAAGCTACACGCTGGCGATCCTGTACGACGAGGGTGATTGGCGCGCGATCTTCGATGGATCACGGAAGTTGATGTGGAACAGCCAAGGGCGGAGCGCGCTCTACGACTTGGCCACCGATCCGCACGAGAGCACCAACCTCCTGCCCGAGCGACTCGAGGAGGCGGCCACGATGGAGCGCGCGATGAACGACTACCTGGCAGCGCTGCCGCGCTCACAGGCGAACGAGCCGCTGCGCGCCGTCGATGACGCGACTCGCGACGCGCTGAAGAACCTCGGGTACCTGCGCTGATGCTCGGCAATACGCTGGTGCGCTAGCGAATCATGATGACGCGAGCCGCACGGACCGTCGTCGCCCTGGTCGCCGTTGGCCTCGTGCTGACGGCGGACCGTCCGTCCACCGGAGCGCAAGCCCGACGGCCCAACATCGTCGTCATCGTGACCGACGACATGGGCTATGCGGATCTCGGGATCCAGGGCAGCCGCGACATTCCGACGCCGAACATCGACGCGCTCATGAAGAGCGGCACGCGCTTCTCGGATGGCTATGTGAGCGGCCCGTACTGCAGCCCGACACGCGCGGGTCTCATGACGGGGCGGTATCCGCAGCGCTTCGGTCACGAGTTCAACCTGAACGACGAGGGCGGCGACGGGGGGCTGGGGCTCCCGCTCACGGAGACCACGCTAGGCGATCGGCTGCAAGCCGCCGGGTATCGCACGGCGCTATTCGGCAAGTGGCATCTGGGATCGGGCGAACGCTTCCATCCCCAGTCCCGCGGTTTCGACGAGTTCTTCGGCTTCCTGGGCGGCGCGCACTCCTATGTGGACGTGATGGCCGAGTCGATGAATCCGTTGATGGACGGCCGGAAGCCCGCCGCCGGCGTGACCTACCTCACGGATGCGCTGGCCGATCGCGCGTCGGACTTCATCCGGCACAACGCCTCGCGGCCCTTTTTCCTCTACCTCGCCTTCAACGCCGTCCACACGCCGATGCAGGCGACCGACAAGTACCTAGCCCGCTTCGCGAGCATCCCGGACGGGCAGCGGCGTACGTACGCCGCGATGCTCTCCGCGATGGACGACGGCGTCGGGAAGACGATCGCGGCGCTGCGTGCGCAAGGGCTCGAGGACGACACGCTCATCGTCTTCTTCAACGACAACGGGGGTCCGACGATGGCCGGCACGACCATCAACGGATCGAGCAACGCGCCGCTCCGCGGCTCCAAGCGTCAGACCTGGGAAGGCGGCATTCGCGTGCCGTTCGCGATCGTCTGGAAGGGGCGTGTGCCCGCAGACAAGGTCGATGCGCGGCCAATCATCCAGCTCGACGTGCTGCCGACCGCTCTGGCGGCGGCGGGCGTGACCGCGCAACCCTCCTGGAAGCTCGATGGTGTCGACCTGTTGCCCTACCTGACCGGCACGTCCACCGCTCGTCCGCACGACACGTTGTACTGGCGGCTCGCCAGCAACATGGCGATTCGCCGCGGTGACTGGAAGCTGGTCAAGACGAGCGAGGGACCGTTGGCTAGGACACCCCCAGTGTCGCTCGAGGATCTGGCCGGCGCGGAGCTGTACGACCTCGCGAACGACATCGGCGAGACGCGGAACCTCGCGCGAGCCGAGCCCGACAGGGTTCGCGAGCTTGCGGAAGCGTGGCTGCGCTGGAACAAGCAGCTCGCCAGGCCCTTGTGGTGATCGCCGACGGCAGCGCTCGAGGTTCGAGCCGGCGCACCACCGTCGTGCGACGGTTGCCCGTCCCCGCCGGAATGCGTAGAGTCCGGCCTCCGCGGGCCGTTAGCTCAGGTGGTTAGAGCAGCTGCCTTTTAAGCAGCGGGTCGATGGTTCGAGTCCATCACGGCCCATTGGTCGCAAGCCCCGTAGCTCCTGCGGCACGATTCCGGCCACGGCGTCGGAATTCGCTGCCGCAGGCCCCGAGTCGATGCCGGATCAGCGAGTGAATGCAACGTACGCGAGCACCAGGGCCGCGACAATCACGACGATGCGTCCGGCCGTCATCAGCTGCGTCCCGCCGACCGGGCGCCCGCCCTTGGGGCGGGCACCGGTAAGCGCGACCAACGCGATCAGCACGACGGCAACGGCGAGGAGGCCGAACCAGATCATGGGATCTGTCCTCCCGAGACGGGAGCCGCGGTCATGTCGTCAGCAGCCCTGCGATAGGGATGGCAAACGCGCGGGCGATGCGGCGGTTCGCGCGGCGAGGTGCCGGGGTCACTCGTCATCGTCAGGGTCGTCGTCGTCCTCCTCATCGTCGTCGCCGTCGTTCCCGTCTCCGTAGCCGTAGTCGTCGTCATCGTCGTCGGGATCGTATCCGGTACGTTCGCAGTCCATTCCGTCCTTTCCTGGAGTGATCGAGAAAGCCCATGCTCGGCGGAGCGTTCGGCCACACGCGCCGCGCGAGCAGTACCGATGGGCCGTGCTTCCAGCTCACTTCGGCGCGATGGAGCGCCCGCGTGAGCCTCAGACCATTTCTTTGAGCCCCCGGAGCGGACGCACGCGCACCACGTTCCGCGCGGGCTTGGCCTTGAACATGACCTCCTCTTTGGTGAACGGGTTGATGCCCATGCGCGCCTTGGTGGCGGGTTTCCGAACGACCGTGATGCGCATCATCCCAGGGACCTTGAAGACACCGGCGCCGCTTTTCGACAGATCGGCTTTGATCAAGAAGCCCAGCGCATGAAAGACGGCTGCGACGTCGCGGCGATGGAGACCCGCGTGCTCGGCGATCGTGCCGAACACGTCGCTCTTGCTGCGGGGCTGGGCCGCGGCGCTGACCTTGAGCGGCTTGGTGAGGTCCAGCTTGGAAACGGGACGTGTGGTGGTCGCCTTCTGGATCGTCTTCATCTTCTTTTTGGTCGGCATACGCTCCCTCCTCTTCGGTGATTCGTGATGGTGGAGCCGCCCCATAAGGTGGAGCCGAGAAGAAGGCAAGCGGGAGTGCGGCGGAAACAGGGGGGGCGGGGGGTCCGAGCTCGTCCAAAACCCCTTGGCGCGCTCCCGGGGCCGACCTTGCAGCTCGTCTCCGAGGCCCGACGCGGCCGCTGCGACGCGACGGCGTGAGACGCTGCCGGGCCAGCCCTGCGGAGGGTCGCGGCGAGCGGTGCCCCCTGGCAGGCGCTGCTCGATCCCGCTCAGCCCCAGATGGTGCGCGCCTTCTCGTAGAGGCGCGTACGCTCCGCCAGGCCGTTCTCGCCGCCGTTGATCCGGCGCGTGATGCCCTTGATGTCGTCGGCGTCGGCGAACGTGTTCAGCTTGTGGTCGGACCAGAAGAGGCACGCGATGCGGTACGAGAGCGCGGGCTCCATGGCCGCATCGGGGTTGTCGGCGAGGTTCACGTTCAGACGCTCGCCCATCTTCGTGTAGTTGCGGCGGCCCGTCAGCTGGAAGATGCCGCGGCCGTGAAACTTCACGCCGTCGCCGGGGGTGACGTTGCCGAGGTCGGCGCGGCCTTCGTAGCGCCTGAAGTAGGCGGGACCCCCGAGCTCGCGCAGGCGGGAGAACCCCATGCTCTCGTGCGCCGCCTGGGCGAGAAAATGGCAGATCCGGGCGGGCGAATCCGCGAGGCCGAACCCCGGCGCGGTGGTGTCGAAGCCCGCCGCGACGGCCGCGAGGATGTCGGGTCGTGCCGTCGGGGTCAGCCGGCGGAGCTTGTCGATGCTGACCGCGGCGGTTCCGTCGTACGCGCCGTCCGAGCCCGCGGCGGCGCCGTCGCGCGCGACGTATCGTTCGGCGACCCATCCTCGATGCTCGACCAGGTTCATCGTGGTCCGGACCTCGAGCCAATCCGGTGGCGGTGCCGTCGCGTTCGGGACGAGATCGAGCACCTGACCGCGGGGGAGGACCGCGATCACGTTGCCGTTCTCGGGATGCTCCCGAAGGTTCAGCTTGTTCGCCAGGACGGATGCCGTATTCGCCATCGTGCTCTCCTAACCGACGGGGACGTCGGTTTCGTTGTCGGTTGCTGCGATGCGGATCGTTGCGCGTGCCTCGGACGCCGTCAGGAACCGCTTGGCCGCGAGCGCGATGGGGTCTTGGCCGATGGCCTGCGCCTGCGCGGCCGCCGCCTGCGCGCGATCGCGAAAGGCCGTGAGGGAAAGGACCGCGTCGCGCCAGAAGGGTGCCCCGAGTCCGATCAGAAGACCGCCGAGCAGCAGCCAGGCGGTGGTCGGGAGCGCCTCGGGAAGCCGCCTCGGGTAGACCAGCCCGAACCATGCGTACTCGAAACCCGCCTCCTTCAGTCGCGCGTCCGTCCAGCCGATGGGGGCGCCGAGCGCGATGATCTCCGCGGCCTGTCGTTTGCCGTCCTTGACGAACGCGAGGCTCTTCTCGTCCTCGCTGGGTCCTTTGGGAGCTGCGGGCGAGGCGCCTTCCTTCTTTTCGGGCGACTGGTTTGATGCAGCTGCGGCGTCGTTCCTTTGCTCCTCCTTGATCCGGGCCTCGAGCGACGCCTCGGCATCCTTCGACATCTGAATGAATTTCGGTCCGGCTTCGATCACCTTGGCGGTGACGTCGGGATCGCGCAGGAAGGTTCGTGCCAGCAGGAGTGGATTGACGTAGCACTGCCAGCCGATCACGAACGCCACCAGCACCGACACCAGTCGCGCCCGGGCCTGGAAGTACTCGCTCGCGTCACGTCCGAACGACTCGAACTTGTGCGCCATGTCGTGCAGCACGACCTCGAAGGCGTTCGTGCCCGACGCTTGCACCTTCGCGATGGCGTCACCGAACCCGCTGTCCCCGAGACGCGCCATGAAGTCCTCCACCGAGAGCGACCCCAGCCGTCGTCCACCCCAGATCCAGTTGAGAAAGCTCCGGTCGTTCGCGTCGTCGCGTGGGTTCGCGGCATCGCCGCCGGCGCCGATCGGAAGCGTGGCCTCGCCGATCGGCGCCCGATTCGCCGTCATGAGATCCAGGAACCGGTCGCGTGCGTTTGCGGTCGCCGCGAGGCCCGGGTCGACGTGCGGAGCGATCACCGCGTCGTAGAAGTGCCCGAGCATGAGACGCAGCCCTTTTTCCCGTAGGCCGACGATTCTATGGATGGTTTCCACCGTCGTCGTCACGATGGTCGACAGCGCCAGCATCGTGATCGCGAACGCGAGCGCGGCTCCGAGCCATTGCATGGTGAACCTCCTCCGTGGTCGGGATCGAGGTGGACGCATTCCCTGGCGCGGGGTGGGTGTCCATAGACGAAGCGTTGCGCGACGCGAGAAAGGACGATCGCCGGCTCATTCTGGCGCAAGATTCTTTCCGCCTTCCGTCCCCGGGGCCACGGGAGCCCGGGATTGTGTCGCTGCACCGGCCTGACGTAACCTGACCGGAGCTTCGACTCCCACCCATTTCGAGAGGAGATCCCCCCATGCGATCCATCGTCTGTGCGGTCTCGACGCGCGTCGTTCTCGCCGTCGCGCTCGCATCGCTGGTCACCGTGTCCGCCCCCGAGGCCCACGCGGCCGACAAGTGCCACGCCGGCGCCTCCGCGCCCGACGACGCCACGTCGATCGCCGGCCTGCGCGCCGCAATCGCCCGCCTGTGCCCGTGCGACGACTACGACGGCTCGACCAAGGCGACCAACCACGCCGCCTTCGCCAAGTGCGCGAAGGCGGTGATCAAGGACGCGACCGACGGCACGCCGGTCCTCGGCTTCGCCATCCGCTCGCAGTGCAAGGGCGAGGTCACCAAGATCTACTCGAGCGCCACCTGCGGCTATGCGCCGAGCGACAACCGGGTGATCTGCTGCGAGGCCAAGCCCGCCAACGGCAAGCTCAAGGCCGGCGTCAAGAAGGTCGCGAAGTGCGTCGACTCGGCGAGCGGGTCCGTCCTGCGCCACGCCTGCAGCGGCGCGCCCTTCGGGCCCGAGGCCTGCAACTTCGATGCGACCAATACCTGCAAGGTCACGCTCTTTGCCGAGGAGACCGTCGACATCCCGAGCGGCGCCGAGCCGCCGAACACGCCCGGCAGCACGGGCGTGGTGGTGAGCAATCCGAAGCTGCTCGCGCAGTTCGGCGGTCCGAGCTTCACGCTCAATCGGGCGCGCTACACGCGCCACCGCCTGGCGGCGGCAAGCGGGTCTCCCGATGCGATCCTCATTCTGGTGCCGGGCTTCGAGGGTGGGGCCGGCAACTTCCGGATCATGGCGCAGAACCTCATGCTGAGCGCGCAGGGTAACGGCTTCACGCTCGAGGTGTGGGCCTTCGACCGGCGCTCCAATCAGCTCGAGGATCTCGCGGGCGCGGATCTCGCCGAGGAGTTCTCGAGCCCCGCCGTCGCGATGGACTGGTTCTTCGGCGGCGAGCTCGGTCTCACCCTGCACCCGGTGCTGGCCGCCGGCCCGAACCGGCGCGCCGTCTTCTACGACACCCAGGCGGACGTGCCGTTCATCGCCGACTGGACGAACCTCGTCTTCTCCCAGGACATCGACGCGGTCGTCGACGCGGCGCTCGCGGTCGCGAGCAACCAGAACGTCTTCCTCGGCGGCCACTCGGCGGGCACCGGGTTCACCGCGCGCTACGCGGCGACCGACTTCAACCTGACGGGGGTCGGGCCCGCGGTCCCGGGCTACGCCAAGCTCCGCGGGCTCGTGCTGCTCGAGGGCGGCGGCGGCAGCACGGGCGGCGCGCCGCTCACCGCCGACACGCTCGACCGCATCGAGGCCAAGTTCGACGGCGGCCTCTTCGGCGCCGTCCGCGACAACGCCGCGCGCTGCGTCGACGGCACCACCGCCTGCGCGATCGCGACCGAGGCGACGGACTGCGTCGGCCAGCTGCCGCCCAAGTGCACGTTGCCGGCCACCTCGTACGCGATCGTTCCCGGCCTGTTGAACGCCCGCGTCCTCTCCGCGGGCGAGGTGACGGCGATCCAGGCGATCGTCGACCCGGACACCGGCGAGAACATCCTGCGCGTCGATCAGGGCAGCGTCGGCAACAACGCCGTCGATCAGGTCGCCGACCTGAACGGCCTCGGCCTGCTGCCGCGCTCGACCGCCTTCGCCGGGCTCGGCAACTTCATCGACGACGACGGCCTGGTCGCCGGCATTGCGTCCTTCGTCGCCACCTCGGTCGGCGGTCCCGGACCGCAGCTCGGCCCGCTCCAGACCTGGCGCGACATCACGCAGGGCGTGGCCGGGAGCGTGATCCCCAACAACGGCCCGCCGCCCACCACGCTACCCGGCGCCGTGTGGGGCCAGGAGCGCGAGGTCACGCGCATGGATCGCCTGATCGGCAACTTCTACGCCGGCGGCACCAACTTCACCGATACGTACTACCCGAGCTCCGGCCTCGGGACGACCGCGGTCACGGGGGTGTGCAGCTCGGGCACCTGCACGGTCGGGAACGTCGGCGCCTCGTGCACGACCGCCGCGCAGTGCAGCCAGTCCGTCAACCTCGACTCCACGGCGCTTTCGATCGGCCGCGGCCGGCGCGACATCGAGAACCTGACGCAGGCCGCGGCCATCAACATCCCGGTGATCGCCGTCGGCGGCACCAACGGTCTGGCGGTGGTGGCGGGCGCCTACACGCCCTTCGGCTCGAGCATCGGCGTCTGCACGGCGCCGAGCTGCGACGGCACCACCGCGCGCGTCGTCGATGCATCCAACCCCAACCCCGCGTTCCCGACCTTCGGCGGGATCGCCGGCGGCTTCGAGGTGGTCATGGCGGAGGGCTTCGCGCACCTCGACGTCGTCACCGCCGAGGACACGGGCGTGAATCCGATCACGCCTGCGCTGGTCGCGTTCCTCGAGCGGAACGCTCAGTAAGACTACGTAGACGCCGCGCCCTCGGCATGCGGTCGAGGGCGCGGCGTCGTCACGACGGCGCCGGAGCGGAGGTCGAGGGCTCGCGGTTCAGGTGCGCGAGCGTCGCATCGACGGCCCACAGGAGGCGCGGCGCGTGGGTCGACATCTCGCGCATCGGCCGGCCGTAGTGGGGCAGGGCGGCGTTGACCGTGAAGATGACCCAGTCGTAGACCTCGACCTCGAGCACGTGCGCCTGGGCGAGCATCACCTCGATCCCGTGCAACTCCTCGCCGCCGACCCCGGGCGCGAAGAAGCGGCTCGAGGGATCGTGGTCGGTCAGGTGCGTGAGTAGCCAGCGGAGCTTCAGGAACTGGATCCACAGGCGAAAGCGCATGAGCTCGGCCTGGCGGCGCCGGCGCTGCTCTTCGCGGGCGATGGGGACGAGGGCGACGACTACCGCGGCGAAGGTCGCGAGGGAGAGCATCGCCATCCAATTGAGGGTCGGCCACCAGCCGAGCGCCCACATTTGGATCGCGACGAACCCGAACGTGCCCCCCAACAGGATCAGCAGGAGCGCGTTGGTGACGACCCGGAGGCCCGTGTGCCCGGTGCCGCCGCGGGGATGCGGGGGAGGAGGGAAATCGATCATGGCCGTACCTCGCCCAAGGTCGAACGACGGCCGCCGGAGTGCAACTCATTTTCTGGTCGCGCGGACGATTTCGCGCCGGCGAGCGCCGTCACGCAGTTCGATGCTGGTCGGATCGCGTCCATCCAGGTAGCGTACCTTCCGGTTGTGTAGGAATTGTTTCGGCTTGTAGATTGGCGCTCAGGTGGGTCGTGCGGCTCCGCGCGGTTGACGCCCGCGGGCGACTCATCGATGGCATCGATACTGGCACCACCCGTCTCGGGTGTCGCCCACGCACGGAGATCTCAGCATGAAACAACGAAGCGCTCGTAGCGACGGCGCGGCGGCTGTCACCGTCGAGCCTGGAGTCGCCGCGGTTCTCGATCGCCGCCAGCTCCTCCATGCCTTGCAGCGCGTGCGGATCGGAGACTTCTCCGCTCAGCTTCCCGGCGACTGGACCGGGCTGGACGGCAAGATCGCCGACGCGTTCAACGAGATCGTCGCCGCCAACCAGAAGATCGCGACCGAGCTCCGGCGCGTCGGGCAGGTGGTCGGCAAGGCCGGGCGAACCCGCGAGCGCGCCAAGTTCGATCATTCCAAGGGCGCCTGGGGCGAGATGGAGGCGTCGGTCAACACGCTGATCGACGATCTCCTGCGCCCCACCACCGAGGTCACGGCGGCCGTGGCCGCAGTGGCGCAGGGGCACCTGAACCAGGTGGTGCGCCTCGACGTCGACGGCCGGCCCCTCGAGGGCGAGTTCCTGCGCTCGGCCACCATCGTCAACACCATGATCGAGCAGCTCGGCGTCTTCACCTCCGAGGTGACGCGCGTCGCCCGCGAGGTCGGCTCGGACGGCAAGCTCGGGGGCCAGGCCCAGGTGCCGGGCGTGAGCGGCGTCTGGAAGGACCTGACCGAGAGCGTCAACTCGATGGCCAGCAACCTGACCGCCCAGGTGCGCAACATCTCCGAGGTCACCATCGCGGTCGCGAGCGGCGACCTGTCGCGCAAGATCACGGTCGACGTGCGCGGCGAGATCCTCCAGCTGAAGGAGGCCATCAACACGATGGTCGATCAGCTGCGGTCGTTCGCCTCCGAGGTGACGCGCGTCGCGCGCGAGGTCGGGACCGAAGGCCGGCTCGGCGGCCAGGCGGTCGTGCCTGGCGTCGCCGGCACCTGGAAGGACCTGACCGACAGCGTCAACGCCATGGCCGGCAACCTGACCGCGCAGGTCCGCAACATCGCCGAGGTCACCACCGCCGTGGCGCGCGGCGACCTGTCGCGCAAGATCACGGTCAACGTCAGCGGCGAGATCCTCGAGCTCAAGAACACCATCAACACGATGGTCGATCAGCTGAACGCCTTCGCCGGCGAGGTCACGCGCGTCGCCCGCGAGGTCGGCACCGAAGGCAAGCTCGGCGGCCAGGCCGAGGTTCCGGGCGTCGGCGGCACCTGGAAGGACGTGACCGACAACGTCAACTACATGACCAGCAACCTGACCGCCCAGGTGCGCAACATCGCCGAGGTGGCGACGGCGATCGCGCGCGGCGACCTCTCGAAGAAGATCACCGTCAACGTGAGCGGCGAGATCCTGGAGCTCAAGGAGACGCTCAACACGATGGTGGACCAGCTGAACGGCTTCGCCTCGGAGGTGACCCGCGTCGCGCGCGAGGTCGGCACCGAGGGCCGTCTCGGCGGTCAAGCCGCCGTCCCGGGCGTCGCGGGCACCTGGAAAGACCTCACCGACAACGTCAACCTCCTCGCCGCCAACCTCACCACCCAAGTTCGCAACATCGCCGAGGTGACCACAGCGGTCGCGCGTGGTGACTTGTCGCGCAAGATCACCGTCGACGTCAAGGGCGAAGTGCTCGAGCTCAAGGTCACCATCAACACGATGGTCGACCAGCTGAACGCCTTCGCGGCCGAGGTCACGCGCGTTGCTCGCGAAGTGGGCACCGAGGGCAAGCTCGGCGGCCAGGCGCAGGTGCTCGGCGTCGCCGGCACGTGGAAGGACCTCACCGACAGCGTCAACTCGATGGCGAGCAACCTGACCGGCCAAGTGCGCAACATCGTCGAGGTCGCGACCGCGGTCGCGCGCGGCGACCTGTCGCGCAAGATCACCGTCGACGTGAAGGGCGAGATCCTCGACCTCAAGGACACCCTCAACACGATGGTCGATCAGCTGAACGCCTTCGCCTCCGAGGTGACGCGCGTCGCCCGCGAGGTCGGCACCGACGGCCGTCTCGGCGGCCAGGCGCTCGTGCCCGGCGTCGGCGGCACCTGGAAGGACCTGACCGACAGCGTCAACTTCATGGCCAGCAACCTGACGGCCCAGGTCCGCAACATCGCCGAGGTCGCCACCGCGATCGCCAACGGCGACCTCTCGAAGAAGATCACCGTCGACGTCAGCGGCGAGATCCTGGAGCTCAAGGACACGCTCAACACGATGGTCGACCAGCTGAACGCCTTCGCCTCCGAGGTCACGCGCGTCGCGCGCGAGGTCGGCACCGAGGGCAAGCTCGGCGGCCAGGCGCAGGTGCCCGGCGTCGCCGGCACCTGGAAGGGGCTCACCGACAACGTCAACTTCATGGCCAGCAACCTGACGGCGCAGGTGCGCAACATCGCCGAGGTGACCACCGCCGTCGCGCGCGGCGACCTCTCGCGCAAGATCACGGTCGACGTGAAGGGCGAGATCCTGGCCCTCAAGGACACCATCAACACGATGGTCGATCAGCTGAACGGCTTCGCCGGCGAGGTGACGCGCGTCGCTCGTGAGGTGGGCACCGAGGGCAAGCTCGGCGGCCAGGCCGTCGTGCCCGGGGTCGCCGGTACCTGGAAGGATCTCACCGACAGCGTCAACTTCATGGCCGGCAACCTGACGGCGCAGGTGCGCAACATCGCGGAGGTCGCGACGGCGATCGCCAGCGGCGACCTTTCGAAGAAGATCACGGTCGACGTGCGCGGCGAACTCCTGAACCTGAAGGAGACGCTCAACACCATGGTCGAGCAGCTGCGCTCGTTCGCCGCCGAGGTGACGCGAGTTGCTCGTGAAGTGGGCACGGACGGCAAGCTCGGCGGGCAGGCGAACGTCACCGGCGTCGCGGGCACCTGGAAGGACCTCACCGACAACGTCAACCTGCTGGCCGCCAACCTCACCACCCAGGTCCGCAACATCGCCGAGGTGACGACCGCCGTCGCGCGCGGCGACCTGTCGCGCAAGATCACGGTCGACGTGAAGGGTGAGATCCTCGAGCTCAAGGTCACCATCAACACCATGGTCGATCAGCTGAACGCCTTCGCGGCCGAGGTGACGCGCGTCGCCCGCGAGGTCGGCACCGAGGGCAAGCTCGGCGGCCAGGCCAAGGTCCCGGGCGTCGCGGGCACCTGGAAGGACCTCACCGACAACGTCAACGTCATGGCCGCCAACCTCACCGAGCAGGTGCGCGGCATCGTGCGCGTCGTGACGGCCGTCGCCAACGGCGATCTCAAGCCGAAGCTCACGGTGAACGCCGCCGGCGAGGTGGCGGCGCTCGCCGAGACCATCAACGACATGACCGGCACGCTCGCCACCTTCGCCGATCAGGTGACGACGGTGGCGCGCGAGGTCGGCGTCGAGGGCCGCCTCGGCGGTCAGGCCAACGTGCCCGGCGCCGCCGGCACCTGGAAGGACCTGACCGGCAACGTGAATCTCTTGGCCGCCAACCTGACGACGCAGGTGCGCGCCATCGCCGAGGTCGCGACGGCGGTGACCCAGGGCGACCTGACGCGCTCGATCCAGGTCGAGGCCCGCGGCGAGGTCGCGGAGCTGAAGGACAACATCAACACCATGATCGACAACCTCCGGCTCACCACCGACCGCAACACCGAGCAGGACTGGTTGAAGACCAACCTGGCGCGCTTCACCAGCATGCTGCAGGGGCAGCGCGACCTCTCGACCGTCGGCCGGATGCTGCTGTCGGAGCTCGCGGTCGTGGTGCACGCCCACCAGGGCGTCATCTATCGCGTCGAGAGCACGAAGATCCCCGAGCTCGAGCTGGTGGCGGCCTTCGCCGACGACGCCTCGAACGGCCACCCCCGCGCGCTCCGCATCGGCGAGGGCCTGCTCGGGCAAGCAGTCGCGGAGAAGCGGCGGGTCCTCCTCGCCGACTTGACGAGCGACACCGTCCCGGTCAGCTCCGGCCTCCTGCAGGCCCGGCCGCGCAACGTCATCGTCCTCCCGGTGCTCTTCGAGGACGAGGTCAAGGCCGTGATCGAGCTGGCGTCGCTCGGCAGCTTCACGGCGTCGCACCTGTCGTTCCTGGAGCAGCTCACCGCCTCGATCGGCATCGTGCTCAACAGCATCGAGGCGACCATGCAGACCGAGGGTCTGCTCACCCAGTCGCAGCAGCTCGCCGCCGAGCTGCAGAATCAAAAGCGCGAGCTGCAGCAGACCAACGAGCAGCTGGCGATGAAGGCGCAGGAGCTGGCCGAGCAGAACGCCGAGGTCGAGCGCAAGAACGAGGAGATCGAACAGGCGCGGCGGGCGCTCGAGGAGAAGGCGACGGAGCTCGCGCTGACCTCGAAGTACAAGAGCGAGTTCCTCGCCAACATGTCGCACGAGCTCCGGACGCCGCTCAACAGCATCCTGATCCTCGGACAGCAGTTGAGCGACAACTCCGAGGGCAATCTGTCGCCCAAGCAGGTGGAGTTCGCCCGCACCATTCACGGCGCCGGCACCGACCTGCTGAACCTGATCACCGACATTCTCGACCTCTCCAAGATCGAGTCGGGAACGGTCACCGTGGTCGCCGAGGAGGTCGTGCTGGCGAGCCTGCTCGAGGGCATCGCCCGTCCCTTCCGTCACGAGGCGGAGAATCGTCGCCTCACCCTCGAGATCCAGGTCGAGCGCGGCCTCAGTCCCGCCATCGTGACCGATGCCAAGCGGTTGCAGCAGGTGCTGAAGAATCTCCTCTCGAACGCGTTCAAGTTCACCGAGCAGGGCGGGGTGCGGCTGCAGGTGCAGGCCGCGCATTCGGGATGGAGCCCGGATCACCCGGTGCTGCGCCACGCCGCGACCGTCGTCTCGTTCGAGGTCTCGGACACCGGCATCGGCATTCCCCAGGACAAGCAGCGCATCATCTTCGAGGCCTTCCAGCAGGCCGACGCGGGCACCAGCCGGAAGTACGGCGGCACCGGCCTCGGGCTCGCCATCAGCCGCGAGCTCGCGAGCCTGCTGGGGGGCGAGATCCAGCTCCGCAGCACGCCCAACGTCGGCAGCACCTTCACGCTCTACCTGCCGCAGACCTACGTCCCGACGACGACGGCGGTGCCGGCGGGCGAGCTCGAGGCGCGCGCGACGACGGGCATGGCGGTGACGCGCGTCTGGGATCGCCCGATCGAGACGCTCCCCGACGACCGTCAGGAGCTCAGGGAGGGCGACGGGGTGCTCCTGATCGTCGAGGACGACCCCGCCTACGCCCGCATCCTCGTCGAGCAGGCCCACCTGCAGGGCTTCAAGGTCCTGGTGGCGGCGCGCGGCGTCGATGCGCTCGCACTCGCGCGCGAATACCACCCGACGGCGATCTCGCTCGACATCTTCCTCCCCGACATGCTGGGATGGACGGTCTTGAGCCAGCTCAAGCAGGACCCCGCGATGCGGCACATCCCCGTCCAGATCGTCACCCTCGACGAGGACCGCCAGCACGGCCTCGCCCGCGGCGCCTTCAGCTTCCTGCCGAAGCCGACGACGACCGCCGGCCTGGAGGCGGCATTGACCCGCATCAAGGAATACGCCGCACCGCGCTCGCGCCGCCTCCTGGTGGTCGAGGACAACGAGGCCGAGCGTCTCGGGATCTCCGAGCTGCTCGGCTACGAGGACGTCGAGATCACCACCGTGGCGTCGGGAGCGGAGGCGTTGGAAGCGCTCCGTCGCGAGCCGTTCGACTGCGTCGTGCTCGACTTGAGGCTGCCCGACATGTCCGGCTTCGAGGTGCTGGAGAAGATTCGCGACGATGCCACGCTGGCCGACGTACCGATCGTCGTGTTCACCGGCAAGGAGCTCTCGCCGGACGAGGACGCCCAGCTCCACGTCATGGCGCGCAGCGTGGTGGTCAAGGGCGTCGAGTCGCCGGAGCGTCTGCTCGACGAGACGGCGCTCTTCCTGCATCGGGTGCTGAGCGACCTGCCGGTGGAGAAGCAGCAGATGCTGGAGCGCCTGCACCGCTCGGACGACGACCTGCTCGGCAAGCGCGTGCTGGTGGTCGACGACGACGTGCGGAACATCTTCGCCCTCTCGAGCGTGCTCGAACGGCGCGGCATGGAGGTCCTGACGGCGGGCACCGGACACGAGGCGATCGCGATCCTCGACTCCACGCCCGAGGTTGCGATCGTGCTCATGGACATCATGATGCCGGAGATGGACGGCTATCAGACCATGACCGCGATCCGGCAGCGCCAGCAGTTCTGGCGGCTGCCGATCATCGCGCTCACGGCAAAGGCCATGAAGGGCGACCGCGAAAAATGCCTGGAGGCCGGAGCATCCGACTACCTGGCGAAGCCGGTCAACACCGAGCAGCTGCTCTCGGCACTCCGCATGTGGTTGCACCGCTAGTGACGCGAGGCTCCGCGTGAGCGACAAGGTCAACATCCTCCTCGTCGACGACCAGCCGGCGAAGCTCCTGAGCTACGAGGCGATGTTGAGCGACCTCGGCCTGAACCTCATCAAGGCGAGCTCGGGGCGGGAGGCGCTCGAGCATCTGCTGAAGAGCGACATCACGATCGTGCTGATGGACGTCAGCATGCCGGAGATCGACGGCTTCGAGCTGGCCGAGATCATCCGCCAGCACCCGCGCTACCAGAAGACGGCGATCATCTTCGTCTCGGCCGTCCACCTGACGGACCTCGACCGCTTGAAGGGCTACGCGTCCGGCGCGGTCGACTACGTGTCGGTGCCGGTCGTTCCCGCGCTGCTGCGCGCCAAGGTGAGCGTGTTTGCCGAGCTCTACCGGAAGACGCGCGAGTTCGAGCGCTTGAACCGCGAGCTCGAGGAGCGCGTGGCGGAGCGGACGTTCGAGCTCGAGGCGGCGATGAAGAGACAGACCGAGCTCGCCAACCAGCTGCGCGCCGCCGATCGCCGCAAGGACGAGTTCTTGGCACTCTTGGCGCACGAGCTCAGGAATCCGCTCGCGCCGGTACAGAACGCCGTCAGCATCATGCGGCTCAAGGGCTCGGAGGACGCGGACCTGGCCTGGTGTCACGACGTCATCGAGCGGCAGGCGAACCAGTTGACCCGCCTGGTCGACGACCTCCTGGACGTCTCGCGCATCACCCAGGGCAAGATCCAGCTCCGGCTCGAGCCCATCGACATCGCGACGATCGTCGCCGGCGCCCTCGAAACCAGCGCGCCGCTCATCGAGACCTACCGCCACCGCCTGCGGCTCGAGCTTCCCGAGCGAGCCCTCCTGGTCATGGGCGATGCGTTTCGGCTCACGCAGGTGGTCGCGAACCTCCTGAACAACGCCGCCAAGTACCAGCCCGAGCAAGGGGAGATCGAGCTCAGGGTCGCGCGCGAGGGTGCCGACGCGGTGATCACGGTGGAGGATCGCGGCATCGGCCTCTCGGAGGGCATGCTGTCGGAGGCCTTCGAGCTCTTCGCCCAAGGCGAGCGCGCTCCCGACCGCCGCCAGGGCGGCCTCGGGATCGGTCTTTCGCTCGTGAAGAAGCTGGTCGAGCTGCATCACGGCAGCGTGACCGCCGCCAGCCCCGGGCTCGGCGCGGGCAGCACGTTCATGGTCCGGCTGCCCGCGTTGGTCGACGGCGAGCGGCCGGCCCAGGCGCCGACCGCGGCGGCGCCGAACGGCGAGCGGCGGGCGCTCCGCATCTTGGCGGTCGACGACAACGTCGACGCGGCGGAGAGCCTGGCCATGCTGCTTCGGCTGGACGGTCACGAGGTGTCGGTCGCCCACGACGGTCCGCACGCGCTCGAGCTCGCGGCGGCGGAGCGGCCGGAGGTCATCCTCCTCGACATCGGGCTTCCCGGCATGGACGGCTACGAGGTGTGTCGTCGTCTGCGGCAGCTACCGAGGCCGCAGCCGCGCATCATCGCCATGACCGGGTACGGGCAGGACAAGGATCGGCAGCGGGCGGCCGAGGCCGGCTTCGACGAGCACACCGTCAAGCCCGTCGAGTACGGGAAGCTCGCGGGGCTGCTGGCGACCGTGCGGTCGTAGCGGCAAGTCCTGCGACGGCGGCTGCGCACACGCCGCCGAAGCTCGCAAGACACGCACGCGAGGGCAGCGACGCAGCTGCAAAATTCTTCCGAGCTGCGGCGATTGAAGGCGCGCGGTGGAGGGGTCGCCCGCGGGTCCGATCTCGGCAAGGAGCGCTACGCGCCGATCGACCATGATGCGCCGATCGCCCGATGAGGGCCATGCGCTGCTGCGGATGCGGCGATCGATCAATGACAGACGTGTGCTCGCGGCTACGCCGATCGCAGCGCTCCGCCGCCGTAGGACCCGCGGGCGACCCCTCCACCGCGCGCGCTTCCCGCAGGCCGCCGTCGCAGCTCATGACGACTCGACCGCTCCGCGCTACTTGAAGATCTGCAGCAGGATCAGAAACTCCCCAACGGTGGCGATGGTGAACACGACGGTCCGGAGGTACGGAATCCCCGCCATGTACACGAAGGTGTAGACCAGGCGGGCGTAGAAGAAGATCTCGGCCCCGAGCGCCGTCGTGCCGTTGGCCTTGCCGGCGACGTGGGCGACCAGGACCAGCGCCGCGAACGGCGCCAGGTTCTCGACCATGTTGGTGTGGGCCCGCCGGCCGCGCTCGATCCACGCCGGGACGGTGAACGCCTTGTCGCGGTTGCCGAATCCCCACGCCGGTCCGCCCGGCATCTGCAAGAGGATGGTGACCCCGGGGTACGGGATCACCGTGCACAGCACCGCCGACCAAACCAGCATCCAGAGATCGGTCGTCATCCTGCATCCCTCCTCGCCGCGGGTGAGGCCGTCGCGTTCGCGCGCACGTCGCCGCTCCCCCGCTCCGAGCGGTGACGACGTGCCGCGTGTATCACACACGTGGCCTCAACCAACGAGTGGGAGGGTCGGGACGCCCGAGCCGCTAGCGCCGCACGGCTCCACCCACCGCGAGCAGCTCCTCGACGCGCGGCGTCTGGCTGCCGAGCAACTGGTCGGCGCGGCAGACGTGCTGCCGCACCAGGCACTCGCTGACGTCGTCGAGCGTGAGGAGGCCGGCGATGCCGAGCCCGGTGCACGAGGTCTGGAGAGTGTCGTAGCCGAGCCCGATCAGGCTCCTGAGATCGCCGACGGCGACGCGGGGGGCCTTGCCGGGGACGACCGTGCCGCACGAGCGGGCAATCGAGTTCTTGAGCTTCAGCTCGCGGCTCTGGGCTCCGGTGAAGAGCTTGGTCGTCACCTTGCGGCACACGCCCTGGGCCTTGGCGAGGCACTTGGCGTCGCCGGGCTTGGTCTGGATGCATTGCGAGACCGCCTCCGCGCAGCGCTGCTCGGCGGCCAGCACCTGACCCACGAAACGCGCGCCCGCGGTGCCGATGCCCTTCTGGCAGCCGACCACCGCCTTCAGCACGTTGCTGGGCTTGCCGAGGCCGAGATTGCCGCCCTCGGCGCGGGTCATGTCGAAGCACGGCAACGAGCTCGGATCGACGCCGCCGACCGCGAGCAGCTCGGCGGCTCGCGGCACGTCGGTGGTAAAGAGCTGCACGGTACGGCAGCGGTGGGCCTGGGCGAGCGTGCCGGTCACGGCGGCGAGCAAGCCCGCCGATTGTGGCGTCGCGCACTCCGGGACCTCGGCCTCGAAGCCGAGGCCTTTGGCGCCGCACAGGTCGGCGCCCGAGACCACGGGCAGCAATCCGGGCTTCTTCGGGCCGCAGGCGTGATTGATCTTGAAGCCGAGCCGCGCGTCGAGACTGCTGGGGCCACCCTGCAGCACGGCGGTCTGCTTGAGACAGCGCTTGCGCGCCTTGGCGATGCACTCGGCGTCGCCCGGCTTCTGCTGGAGGCAGACGAAGACGCCGTCGGTGCAGCGCTGCAGGCGGGTGCGCAGCTGCTTCGCGAGCTGCGTGCCGGCGGCGCGGATGGCCTTCTGGCAGCGTACGATCGGCTTGCCGCGGAACTTCGGGTCGCCCGCGCCCTGGCCGCCGCCGTTGGCGAGCGGCAGGTCGCACTGCGGATCCTCACGGTCGACCAGGCCGTTCTCGTTGTCGTCGACGCAGTTGTCGCACTGCTCGCTGCACACCGGGCTGGTGCCGCAGGCGGGATCGGTGCAGTCCTTCGGCCCCGGGACGCAGGTGCCGGTGCCGTTGCAGGTATCCGGGTCGGTACAGCTCTCGCCGTCGCTACAGGGGGTGCCGGGCGGCGTCGTGGTCTCGATCTCGCATCCAGTCACCGGGTCGATCGTGGTGCTGTCGGGGTCGGCGACGCAGGTCCCGCTCGCGCACTCGGTGACGCAGACGCTGTCGACCGGCGTGTTGGTGCACTCGAGCGTCGTGGGATCGCAGGTGTCGGTGGTGCACGCGAAGCCGTCGTTGCAGATGGATTCGTTGCGGCATCCCTGCCCGCAATCGCAGACGTCGTTGGTGCATGGATCGCCGTCGTCGCAGCCGACCGGGTTCACCACGCACACGCCGGCCTGACAGTGCTCACCGGTCGTGCAGAGATTGGTGTCCTGGCAGTCGGCGTCCTTGACGCACGCCGGGGGCGTGAACGTGACCGTCAGCCTGGGCCGTTCGCCGAGGTCGGCGGGATGCTCCTCTTCCTTCGAGAAGAAGGCCACCGCGTCGTTGCTGCCCAGCTCCGCCATGTCGCGGACGAGCCAGCCGTGGTCGTTCGAGCACTGGCTGACCGCCGCCTGCACGTCGTCGGTCACGTCGAAGCTCTTGAAGCCGCGACCGTCGCCGACCAACGCCGTCGCCGAGGCCGTCGTTGCGAAGTGGGGCGCGTTGTTCCACTTGACCGAGTTCTCCGTCCACCCTTCCGTGATGCGGAAGAGACCGTGCGTGAGCGCCGCGTTCGACGCGTCGACGGCCGCGGAGAGATCGACGATCGCGGAGGTGACGGTCGCGCCAGCCGGGATCGAGCCCAGGGGGAACTGCACCAGGCTGCGCTTGATCTTGTTGCCCGCCGGCGAAGCCTCGACGCGGAGGCGCGTGTTCCTCGCGCCGGTGATGCGGTTCGGCTGGTTCTTCAGGATGAAGGCGTCCTGACTCGAGGGCTGGATCACGATGGTCGCGGCGGGCACGGCGGTGGGTGAGAGAAAGGGGAGCAGGAGGGCAAAAATTCCCGACCGGCTGTGCCGGACGGCAAGCTCTCGGAAGCGGCGCATGGGGGGACGATCTCCTTACGAGGTATGGGGTGGAAGCGGCCGGGGGGCAGTCGCACTAGCTCGCATATCATTTCGGGCGCGTCTCAAAATAGATGAAAAGTTGCGCCGAGCCGCACAGCAGATGACTGGGTGTTTGCGGGTGTCCGATCGCCATCCCGGGGTCCCGGGCTCTCAGAGTTCGGCACTCTTGGGAGGCGCGCCTCGGTCGTCTTACGGTGGAAGAGGCTGACGAAACGAGGCGCGCTAGGTACTTCTACGGAAGCGGGGCCCGTGTTGCAGCAACGCAAGCTCCGACCGTCGGAGGAGGCTTGCACGCCGGCGATGGATGCACCGTGTCGTCGAATTTTCGCCGCCGAGCGGCAGTTTTTCGTTGACTAGGAAGTGCGATTTGTCGCAATCTTCGCGAGCGGAATCCACGTTCCCCCACGAACGCGTGAAAGTGCCGACCCAGCAGGATCATTCGAGCTCAACGACCATGGTGGTCGAGGAGCATCTTTTCGCCCCCTAGGACCCACTGGCAGTAACACCCAACCCAAAGGAGGATTCGCCATGAAATCGTTGACTCGATGGGGTGTCGTCACCGCGGCGCTGATCGCGCTGCTCGGTGTCTCGACCCCCGCCTCGGCACTGCATCCTGTTTCGCTACCCGCAGGCGCCGCCAAGTGCCTTCCGGGCAAGATCAAGTGCGCCATCAAGAAGAAGGCCTGTCTCCTCGGCGTGGCCAAGAAGGCCTTCCCCGGGGATCCGGTGAAGATCGCGAAGTGTAAGGACGGGTTCGACCTCAATCCGGCGATTCCCGCCAAGGGCTGTTTCTCGAAGCAGGACCAGAAGGTCGGCAACGACTGCCTCACCACCGGCGACGCGGCGGTCATCGAGGCCAAGATCGATGCGCACGTGCAGGACATCGTCGACGAGATGAACCCCGCAAACTTCGTAGGTAGCAACAAGTGCCAGAATGCCAAGGTCGGGTGCGTCCTCAAGTACAACAGCTGCGTCCTCGGCCTCTTCGCCAAGGCGGGCAAAACGGGCGGCCCCATCGACTCGACGAAGCTCCCCAAATGTATCGACGGCCTCACCAGCTGCATCGGCAAGCTCGAGACCAAGTACGCTATCGGGAACCCCAGCGGCATCGAGTGCTTCACCTACGGTGATACAATCGCGCTCCGGAACAAGGACGATGCGTTCATCGACGACCTGATCGCCGAGCTCGCGAGCGCGGCGGTCAGCCCCGACATGAACACGCAGCGTTGCACCGGCGACACGTCGGTGACGTGCACCGGCGCTCCGGCTGTTGGCACCTGCGTTGGCCCGCAGGGCACCTGCGCGTTCTGGTTCGGCTCGCCTCTGCCCCTCGCGGCCGGCGGCGTGGCGACCTGCGTGACCAACAGGTGGAACGGCGGCATCAGCGGTACCTTCAATCAGGCCACCGGGGCGAGCGCCGGCACCGCCAGCGTCGTCGCCACCGTCTACAACGGCATCGACATCGGCACCCCGTGTCCGCGTTGCGTGGGTGACATGTGGCCGAACGACGGCGCGAACGGCGGCACCTGCAGTGGTGGTGGGCGCAACGGCCTGAGCTGCGACTCGAACGGCCAGTCGCCCGAGCCGTCCTTCGGCGACACCAGCCTCGACTGCCCGCCGACCGGCCAGATCGCGGCGATCCCCGTCGACCTGACCAACAGCACCGCCAGCGTCACCAAGACGCTGTCGGCGTCGAGCCCGAACTGCAACGGCCAGCCTGGCAAGAAGTGCATGTGCAGCAGCTGCTCCGGCAACTCTTCCATTCCGTGCGACAGCGACGCTGTTTGCGCTACCGCCGGTGCGGGCACCTGCACCAACGCCGCCGGTGAGCCGCGCAAGGCGAGCCCGTGCGTCGACAACTCGGCGACCGGGCCCGACGAGTCGCTCTGCGTTTCGACCGGGGACGGCGACGGGGCCTGCCTCGACGCACCGGTCACCCAGCGCTGCAAGATCGAGACCTTCCGGTCCTGCACCGTCGACGGCGACTGCACCGCGCCGGGCGACACCTGCGGCACCTTCGGCCGCGAGTGCTTCCCCGGCTACAACGGCGTGGTGGGCAACACGATCACGTCGGTCGGCTCCACTACCGCTCCTCGTAACCACGCCGGCGTGCAGCAGTTCGCGT
Source organism: uncultured delta proteobacterium (assembly GCA_963761995.1). Taxonomy (GTDB): domain Bacteria; phylum Desulfobacterota; class Binatia; order UTPRO1; family UTPRO1; genus UTPRO1. The sequence goes on from CAVXIU010000006.1 coordinate 881,817, forward strand.
CGGTCTTCTGCGTCTCCCCGACCAGCCAGCCGGCCGTCAACGCGGCTGCCGGTCTCCCCGGCCCGGGTCGTCTCTCCCTGGGCGGCGTCGGCTCCGAGAACGCCTCGGCTGGTGTGTGCCCGACTCGCGCCGAGTTCCTGCCGACCTTCAAGGGCGGCATTCTCGATACCGGCTGGACCGGTATCGCCCACGACGCCAAGGTCGTTGGCCAGGGCAAGGTGTCCGTTGCGGTCAGCGCCTGCTCGGGCGCGGCCGATTCGAACGGCAACGGCTGCGGCACCTGCACGTACTCGGGTCCGATCGCGAACCCGGACGCGCTCCCGTAACCTTGCAACACCCGAGGGACGGTCGCTTCGGCGATCGTCCCTCGATTCCCACCGTAACGAAGCCCCGGACGGCCCGAACGGTCGTCCGGGGCTTTCTGCTTTGTAGCCCCCGCCTGCAGCTCCGGAGCTTTCCTGCCATGATGCCCGCCGCGTGCCCGTGAAAGTGATTGCCGCTGCGGCCGGGCTTGTCCTCGCGACCGCGGTCGCGTTCTGGGACACCCGGGACTTCGATTTCGTCAACTACGACGACCAAGGCTACGTGACCGCGAACCCGGAGGTACGGGGCGGCCTCAGCGTCGCCAACGCCCGCTGGGCTTTCACGACCGGCGCCATGGTCAATTGGCACCCCCTCACCTGGCTCTCGCACATGCTCGACGTGGAGCTCTTCGGGATGGAGGCCGGAGGGCACCACCTGACCAGCGTCGTGCTGCACGGGCTGAACACGGTGCTCGTCTTCCTGCTTCTGAACGCCGCCACACGGGCGTTCTGGCCGAGCTGGACGGTCGCCGCGCTCTTCGCGCTCCACCCCCTGCACGTCGAGTCGGTCGCCTGGATTTCCGAGCGGAAGGACGTCCTGAGCACGTTCTTCGCCCTGCTGGCGTTTGCCGCCTATGGCCGCTACGTCCGTCAGCCGTCCGCCGCCCGCTACCTGGCGGTCGGCCTCGCGCTCGCGCTCGGCCTGATGGCCAAGCCCATGCTGGTGACGCTGCCGTTTCTTCTCTTTCTCCTCGACGTCTGGCCGCTCGGCAGGTGGCGACCGGCGGCCGGCCTCTCGGGACTCCGACCGCTCGTGCGAGAGAAGCTGCCGCTCTTCGCCTTGGTCGCGCTCAGCAGCGCGATCACGTTCATCGTGCAGCAGCGGGGCGGCGCCATGCGCTCGCTGGTGGGCCCGTCGACGCGCCTCGGGAACGCCATCCTGTCGTGCACCGGGTACCTCGAGCGCCTCGTCTGGCCGCTCGATCTCACGTGCTTCTATCCCATGCAGTTGCCCCTCCCGATGGGGCGGGTGATCGCCTCGGCCCTCGGCCTGCTCGCGGTCACCGCGCTGGCGCTGCGCGTCGGCTCGCGCCATCCGTACGTGCCGGTCGGCTGGCTCTGGTTCGTCGGCGGCCTCGTGCCCGTCCTCGGCCTGCTGGAGGTGGGCCCGCAGGTGATGGCCGACCGCTACACCTACGTGCCCGCGCTCGGCGTCTTCGTGATCGTCGCCTTCGGCGGGGCCGAGCTGGCGCGCCGGTGGCGCCTGCCGTCGGCCGCGCTCGCCGGCGCGACCGCCGCGATGCTGGTCGCGTGTTTTCTCCTGACACGCGTCCAGGTGTCGTACTGGCGCGACAGCCGGACGCTCTTCTCGCACGCGCTCGCGGTCACGACCGAGAACTACATCGCGCATACGAACCTCGGCGCCGCCCTGGCCGAGGCCGGCGAGAGCGCGGAGGCCATCGCGCACTTCGAGGAGTCCCTCCGGATCAAGCCGACGTTCTTCCACCCGCGTCGCGCGCTGGCGCGGGAGCTCGCACGTACCGGCCGGCGCGAGGAGGCGGTGGCGCAGTATCGCGAGGTCGCCAGGCTCATCGCAGACGACCCGCAGCAGCTTCCGGCGCTCGGGGCCACACTGCTCGAGGACGGTGAGATCGCGGAGGCGATGCCCCTGTTCGACCAGGTGGTCCGCCTCACCCCCGAGGACCCCAAAGCCCACCTGAACCTCGGACTCGCCCTTTTGAAGCAGGGTGACGCCGAGTCCGCTCTCCCGCGCTTCGCCGAGGCGCTGCGTCTCGACGCGCGCGACGCCGAGGCCGCCTACGGTCTCGGCAACGCGCTCGCCGCCGTCGGCCGGACGGACGAGGCCATCGTCCGGTACCGCGAGGCCGTCGCCCTCGCGTCCGAGCGCGCCGACGTACGGAACAATCTCGGGGTCGCGCTCGCGGACGCGGGCCGCGACGAGGAGGCCGCCGTACAGTACCGCGAGGCGATCGACCACGACCCCGCCTACGTCGATCCGAGGATCAATCTCGCCGCCGTGCTTCGCCGCGCGGGGCGGCTCGACGACGCGCGGGCGGAGCTCGAGACGGCGCTCCACGCCGCCCCCGAGCATCCCGACGCGCACTACATGCTCGGCAACGTCTTGGCGCAGCTCGGACGCCTCGACGATGCCGCCGGGCACTACGTCGCGGCGTTGAAGGCTCGGCCGGCGTACGCCGAGGCGGCCAACAACCTCGGCCTCGTGCTCGCGGCGCAGGGCCGGCTCGCCGAGGCGATCGGCCGCTACACCGAGGCCCTCGCAATGGAACCCGGCTTCGCCCAGGCCTACTACAATCGGGCCGTCGCCTATCGGCAGCAGGGCGAGCCGGCCCTGGCGAGCGCCGATCACGCCCGCGCCCGGGTCCTCGATCCGCGGACGCCCGAGCTCTGACGACGGCGCAGAAACCGATATTGCCTGCCGGCACGGACTACAGTATCGAACGCCGCCATGCGTGTTTTCCCACTCGTCGTCCTCGCGATGCTCCTGACCACGTCCGCACTCGCCGCCTCACCGTCACCCGCGCCGTCACCGGCGGCCGCGCCCGAGCGCCCCGGCATGGCCTACATCCCCGCCGGGGAGTTCCTCATGGGCAGCGCGACCGGTGACCCCGAGGTCTACGATCACGAGGTGACGTCCGAGCAGCCGCAGCACCCCGTCACGTTGAAGGCCTTCTACATCGACAAGACCGAGGTGACGCAGAAGCAGTTCGCCGAGTACTCATCCATGCACCAGCGCGATACGCGCTCCGCGTGCAACGACTGCCCGGTGACCAAGGTCACGTGGTTCGACGCCAAGAAATACTGCGAGTGGAAGAAGAAGCGCCTGCCCACCGAGGCCGAGTGGGAGAAGGCGGCGAAGGGCGGCACCGAGGAGCGTCCGAAGCCCCTGGCGGACTACGCCTGGTACAACGCCAACTCGATCCAGAGCACCAAGCCGGTCGGCCAGAAGAAGCCGAACGGCTACGGCCTCCACGACATGGTCGGCAACGTCCGCGAGTGGACGAACGATTGGTACGACGTCGACTGGTACAAGAAGAGTCCCAAGGAAGACCCCAAAGGACCCGAGAGCGGCACCCGCAAGGTGGAGCGCGGTGGCGCCTTCTTCCTGGCAAAAATGGGCGTGACCACGACCATCCGCTACAACCACCCGCCGACCTTCACGCTCTACTTCCTCGGCTTCCGCTGCGCGCAGGACCCCTGAGCGGGAGCTCAGTGGATGGGGGGTGGGGGCTGGTAGTTGTCCGCGGGCGGCGGCGGCGGTGATGGCGGTGCCGGCGCGGCTTCCGGAGGACACGCGAGGTGTCCGATGCCGAGGCCGAGCGCGCCGCCCACCAGCCAGCCGATCGCCGCGGACAAGGCGATCTCGAGACCGTCCGGGGAGGAGTCGATGGCGTGCGAGCCGACGCCGCCGGCGACCGCACCGGCGGTGCCCCCGGCCAGGCCGGCGACGACCCGGCAGGTGGTGCGATCCTGTCTGATCGCTGCGCATCCGCTCCCCAGCAGGAAAGCGGCACATGCCGCGACGGCAACGCGGCGTCGCATCTCGATGGTCATGGCTCGGCCTCGAATGGTCGAGGCGGGGCGACGCACGCGCGCCGCCCCGCCTCCGGGTCTGCCTACTGGATGGTGGGCGTGCAGGTGACGCCCTGGAGATCCGTTCCGAGCTCGTCGCTCGCGGACGTGACGACGCAGTTCAAGTCCCCCGCGCTCGGCGCGGTCTGCCCCTCGACGCAGTCGAAGGTGACGGTGGCGAAGGTGCCCGAGACCGCGCTGCCGCTCGTCACCCAGGCGAGGCTCAGGCGGTCGTCGACCTGATCGCCATTGGTGTCCTCGTCGTTGACCGACGGGAGACCGGGCGGGAAGTCGACGGCGTCGACGACGGTCTGATCGCTGAGCGTTCCCGGGATCCGCGCCGACGCCGGATAACCCAGCTGCAATTGCACGCCACCGACCGCCAGGCTGAGCGTGAGGTCGACGACGACGGTCTCACCGCTGCCGCAGGTCGGGCCGCCGCCGGTGGTCGAGGTCGGCGTCGGGGTCGGGTCGCCGCCGCTCGGCTCCACGGTGGGCGTCGGCGTCACGTTGCCGGGCGTCGGCGTCGGGGTGAAGGTCGGGACCGGACCGCCGCCGCAGCCCGAGGTGTCGAAGTCGCAGGAAGAGCCGCAGCGGAGCGTGCCGCTGCCCTCGCCGAGGCTTTCACAGCTCGCACCGTTCAGGTTGCTGCCGTCGCACGCCTCGACGCCCGTCTGGATGAAGCCGTCGCCGCAGCCGGCATCCTCGCAGGTGGACAGGCAGGCATCGGTCTCGGCCGAGTTGCCGTCGTCGCATTCCTCGCCGTCGTTGACGACCCCGTCTCCGCAGTCGGAAAAGACCTCGTGGTTGTCGTTGTCGCCACATCCGCTCAATGGCGCCGCCGTGGCGACGGCCAGCGCACTCAGGATCAGCCAATTTCGGTACTTCATCATTCCCTCCTTGGTCAGTACGAGTAAGACACTCCGAAGCTGAACTTGACGCCGGTCTTGTAGCGACGCTGCTCCTCGCCGCCCTGGGTGAAGAGGTAGCGGTCGTTCAAGAGATTCTCGGCGGCGAACTTGAGATTGATGGGCGTTCCGAACGGCTCGACCTTGTTCAAGTAGACGAAGTCGAGCTGATCGCGGCGCTCCTCGAAGATGTCGGGGAGTCCGAGCACGCCCACCGCGGCGAGCGTTTGACCGATGGTGTTGTAGAGGAGGCGAGCCGTGCCCCAGCGGTCGCGCGTGTACTCGATCACGGTGTTGACGGTGAAATCGGCCTGGCCTTGCAGCGAGCGATTGGTCGACGTCTGCCGCTCCGCCAGGCTTCCCCGCGGCACGTTCACGTCCGAGCTCACCCAGGAGCCGTTGACCTGGAGGCTGAGGCCGTGGAGTGGCGCCCACAGGGAGTCGAGATCCTTCCGCCCCTCGACCTCGAAGCCGTAGAGCCGGGCGTCCTCGGCGTTGGCGAACGAGTCGAGCGGCGTCGCTCCCGCCTGATCGATCGCGACGGCCTCGATGGGCCGGTCGAGCTGCTTGTAGAAGCCGCCGACCGAGACGATCTCGCTCGGTGAGAAGAACCACTCCCAGCGGAGATCGAAGCTGCGGACGTCGGCCTGCTCGAGCTCCGGATTGCCGACGACGGCGCGGAGGCCGCGCGGCTGGATGAAGCGGAGCGGCGTCAGCTCGCGAAACTCGGGGCGGGAGACGCTCTGACTGAAGCCGAAGCGCAGGTTCATGTCGGAGGTGATGCTGTAGACGAGGTTCACGCCCGGCAGCGGGTCGAGGCTCTTCTTCCGCACCACGCGACCGCCCGCTGCCTCCTCGATCTCGAGCTTGATCAGCGAGTACTCGGTGCGGACGCCGGCGATCAGGCGCAGGTGATCGCGCACCAGCGGCAGGTCGAGCATCGCGTAGCCGGCGGCGATCTCCTCGGTGGCGCCGAAGCTGCCGGCGCCGTCGGTCTCCTCGATGAAGTTGATGCCGCGGCTGCCGCTCAGGTTGTCGGGGCCGAAGATGTCCTCGAAGGGGGCCGTGGGATCCGGGATCACGGCGCCCGAGATCGAGTAGCGGAAGAAGCGGAGCTCGGACTGGCGGTCGCGAATCGAGTAGGCCGGGCCGATCTTGAGCTTCGCCGGCAGCCCCGACCACACGTCGGTGAACGGCAGGCGGGTGTCGAAGGGGACCGTGAAGTCCATCTGCGAGTCCGAGAGCCGCTCGGTGAGCGCCGCGAACGTCCGCGTCCCGTTGGCGCCGTCGCCGTTCACCACGCCCTGCTCGCGGCCGGCGACGCGGCGGTCGGGGATGTCCTGCTGGGTCTCCGCGCCGGCCGTGCGCCAGTCGACGTCGACCCATGAGAAGTGATGCTCGCCCGAGAACTGCGCGAAGGCGAGCTGCTCCTGCGTGAGCTGCAAGGTCGTCGAGTCGGCGTCCTGCAGGTTCAAGGTGGAGCCCTGGCCGAGGATGGTCTCGTCGGTGGTGTGGCGGTCGATGAGGGTCCTGAGCGCGAAGCGGTGCTTCGGCGACAGCTCGTAGGCGGCGGTCAGGATGCCGCCGAGGTGGGTCTCGAACTCGCTGACGTCGAAGGTGAAGTCCTCGAGCTCGGTGAGCTCACCCGACTCCGAGGTGGACTGGAACTGGAACTGGCGCTCGGTCTGGGTGCGCTGCTTGTACTCGGTCTTGTAGAGGGCCGCGAAATTGAAGCCGAACGGGCCGATGGTGTTGCCGACCGAGAAGTTCACGCCGAAATCCGGCGGCGCCGTGACCTGGTCCGGGTCCCAGATGTCCTTGAAGGCGCGGCCGTAGAACTGGCGCTGCGCCAGGGGATCGTTGCGGACGTTGCGGTCGGGGACGACCGAGGGGAGGGAGCGGACGTTCTGGTCGAAGCCGAAGTAATCGAGGCCGCTCCCCTTGTAGGTGTCGAAGTCTCCGAAGGTGGTGTTGGTGTTGCCGCCGGTCGTGATTCCGAAGTTGTAGGAGAGCTTGGGGGGAAAATCGCGGAGCTCGAGCTTCGCGAGGCCGCCCGAGAAGTCGCCCGGCAGGTCCGGGGTATAGCTCTTCACGATCGAGATCGCGTCGAGGAAGTCGGCCGGGAAGAGGTCGAGCGGGACGACGCGGCGATCGGGATCGGTGCTGGGAAGGCGGCTGCCGTTCAGGAGGGCATTGCTGTAGCGCTCGCCGAGGCCGCGCACGAAGATGAACTTGTCGTCGCGGACCGTCACCGCCGGCGCCCGGGTGACGACCTCGGCCGCGTCGGAGTCCGGCGACTTCTTGATGGTCTCGGCGGCGATGTTGTCCTCCACGACGGCCGCCTTCTTGCGCTTCAGGAGCTGGGTTGCCTCGGCCGCCTTGGCGGCCTGCGCGACCACCTCGACGACGTCGACGCCGGCCTGGGCACCGAGCGGATTCAAGGTGGCGTCGCCGCGCGTCACGGCGTTGGCTTGGATGGTGACGCGCTCGAGCCGTGCTCCCTGGTACTCGGCGGCGAAGACGCGGACCTCGTAGGTTCCCGGGGGCAGCTTCAGCGTGTAGCGGCCGTCCAAGTCCGTGCGGGTGGTGCGGCCCTTGCCGACCACCTCGACCCCGGCGTCGATGATGGGATCGCCCGATTTGGCGTCGAGCACGACGCCGGTCACGGTGCCGACGGCGGTCGCCGCGGGTGCGGTCTCCTGTGCGAGCGCCGACCCGACGCCGAGGCAGAGCACGAGGGCAACGGCCACACCCCACATCGATCGTCCCGCCATACGTCGGTATCGCCTCCATTCGGCCGGGCGTCCGGCTCCGCCTCGTGACCGGGGTCGTATAGCCGCGCGCGCGTGACCGAAGGGTTACCGCGGGGTGAACAGGTGACGATTCGAATCGCGAAGCGCGCGCGATTTCGTCGTCACGCGTCGTTCACGCGCGCCGCACTCCGGCGCAACGAGTGCGCTTCCGTCGCATCGTTAACCCAACCGTCGTGCGACGTAGACCGTCGCGTCACCAATCGACGTGTACTCAACCGACACGCGCAGCATCGAAACCACGACCATTCCGTCAACCGTCACGTCCACTCGTGCGCGTGCGCGCTCTCGCGCCGGCGTACCCAATCAAGGAGGAGGCTCGGTGATGAACAAGATCTGGAAGACGACGCTCGCAGGCGTCGCCGCGGCGACCCTGCTGGCCGGCACGGCCGGCTCGGCGTCCGCGGCGTGCGGCGACGTCAACAACAACGGCACCAAGCAGATCAACGACGTGCTGCAGCTCCTGCAGGCGGTGAACAACGCTGCGTTGCAGCCGGGCCTCTGCGGCGGCGCCGGCTACGCCAACTGTGCGGACATCGACGGCAGCGGCGGTCCGAACATCGCCGACGTCGTGACCCTGCTCCGCGACATCAACAACCTGCCGCTCTGCGGCCAGGCGATCTGTCAGAGCCCCGGTGCCGACCTCGCCGGCTGTCCGGGGACCGCCACGCTGCCGAGCGAGATCAACACCAACACCGTCATCCCGGCGGGGTGTGACGCACGCGTGACGGGTACCACCTTCGTCAAGTCGGGGGTGACCCTCACGGTCCGCGCCGGCGCGGTGGTCAAGGGCACGCCGGGCACGGCCGACGCCTCGGTGCTGGTGATCCTGCCCGGCGCCAAGCTGAACGCGGTCGGCAACTCGGCCCAGGCCATCACCTTCACGAGCGCCACCCCGATCGGCTCGCGGCAGAAGGAGGACTGGGGCGGCTTGCTCATCCTCGGCAAGGCGACGGTGCAGGCCGGCACCCGCAACGTCGAGGGCCTCGATCCAGTGGAGTTCCCCGAGGCGATCTTCGGCGGCACCGACGACAACGACAACAGCGGCTGCCTGCGCTTCGCCCGCGTCCAGTTCTCCGGCCGCGATCTCACGCCGGACAACGAGCTGAACCTCGTGGTCTGGGGCGGCGTCGGCCGGCGCACCACCGTCGATCACGTGCACGCCCACAACGGCGCCGACGACTGCTTCGAGTGGTTCGGCGGTACGGTCAACGCCAAGTTCCTGATCGCCTCGTCGTGCGGCGACGACGGCTTCGACACCCAGCTCGGAACCCGCAACGCCGTGCAGTTCGGGTTGATCCGCCAGGACAAGGACAGCGTCGAGTCGGGCGGCAGCAACGGCTTCGAGCAGGACAACAACGGCACCGGCGAGGGCCAGGACTCCTGCCCGCGCAACACGCCCAAGTACTGCAACGTCACGGCCTGCGGCTCCAAGGATCAGGGCACCGGCACGGGCGGCACCGGTCAGTTCGGCATTCTCAGCCGGGTCGGCAACGCCAGCGTCATCGCCAACAGCATCATCTCGAGCTTCAGCAACGGCACCAACGGCGGCGGCGTCACGATCCGCGATCTCTCCACGATGAACCGCACCGCCGACGGCTCGTGCAACATTCTGGCGCTCAACAGCGACGACGCCTGCACCGGTGCCAGCGCCACCGGTCCCGAGGTCTTCGTGGTGCGGAACAGCATCTTCGACGACAACGGCAGCGCCGGGACGCTGCACGCGGTCGACAACGCCTCGACGGCGCCCTGCACGACCGTTGGCGTGTTCGGTCAATGGCTGGCCAGCCGCGGCGACGCCGTCAGCACCGGCAGCTTCACCAACGTCTGCGGCAGCACGGCCCCCAACTGCGCGCCGGACGGCAGCGGCAACTGCTTCATCGCGCCGGTGATCCCGACCGGCGGCAGCCAGCAGGACACGCTGGCGACGGCGGATTGCCCCGGCATCGACTCGTCGTTCGCCTCGACGGACTACGTCGGGGCGTTCGCCCCGGGCGGCGCCGACTGGACCTCGCCCTGGGCCTCGTACCCGCTGAACTGAGGACGCGGCGATCATGAACCGTACCGCACGGCTGGTGGCGGTGGCTCTGACGGTGGCTGCCTTGGGGCAGCCCGCCGTCGGGGCCACACCCCCGATCACCCCGGAGACGCTCCGCGCTTTCAGCCTGTCGGAGGCCTTCTCCTCGCGCGACGACCTCTTGGCGAAGTTTCTCGAGGCGCTTCGAGCGAAGGACGCCGGGGCGCTGCACCGTCTCCGGGTGACGGAGAGCGAGTACCGGAGCTTCTTCGTTCCGGCGAGCGTGAAGGAGGGCACCGAGCTGCAACTGCCCTCCGAACGCAGCAGCAAATTCTACTGGGATCTTCTCAACACCCGCAGCCTGTACGTCGCCGATGCGATGCTGCGCGGCTTCGGAGGGCGCACCTACAAGCTGCGGAGCATCGAATACGACAAGAGCCCGCGCACGTACGCGTTCTATCGCGCGGACCGAGCGGCCGTCCTCAGCGTCGAGGACGAGACCGGCAAGATCGACGAGATCAAGGTCGGCTCCATCGTCGACGTGAAGGGCCAATACAAGTTCATGAGCTTCAACGGCGAATGACGACAACCACGACAACCTCGAAGGAGACGATACCCATGCACATCCGCACAACGCTCGTTCTGGCCGTCGCGCTCTCATGCGCGGTGAGCCTGACGCTCGCCGGCCCGGCCCACGCGAGCCTGAAGTGTCGTTCCACCATCGGCAAGACGGTCTCCAAGTACGTCCAGGCGCACACGAAGATCCTCCAGAAGTGCGAAGGGGGGGTGTTGGCGGGCAAGCTCACGGGCCCATGCCCGGCCGCCGATCCCAAGGCGGGTCCCGCGATCGCCGCCGTCGCCGCCAAGACCGGTCCGGCGATCACCAAGGCGTGCTGCGGCGCCGACAAGACCTGCGGCACGGCCGATGACGAGACCGGCATCTTCACGCAGGCCCGCTGTCCCGACGTCGAGGGCGTGACCTCCGACGCGGCCGCCAACTGCTCGTCGATCATCGTCGAGGACCTCGCCGGCATCGCGGCGTGCGCCAACTGCGTCGCGGCCGAGCAGGCCGAGGAAATGAACGAGGCCACCTACAGCGGCTTCGTCGGCACGAGTCCCGGCACGGCCGAGAACAAGTGCCAGATCGCGATCGGCAAGGCCACGGCGGCCTACTTCGGGACGCGGAGCAAGCTGCTCCAGAAGTGTCACGACGCGCAGCTGAAGGGGAAGGTCACCACTCCCTGCGACCTCGACCCGAAGACCGCTACCGCGCTTTCCGCCGCCGAGGGCAAGAAGGTGGCGGCGATCTGCAAGGCCTGCGGCGGTCCGGACAAGCTCTGCGGACCCGAGCAGTGCCAGAACGCCGGCTCCACCAACGGCTCGGCCTGCGCGTCCAATGCCGATTGCGCCGTGTGCTCCGACGATCAGACGGCGTGCGCCAACACGGTCGACTGCAACGCGTGTACCGCCGGCGCCGTCGGTCATCCCTGCGATGCCGCCGCGGACTGCCGCGCCTGCAGCGCCGGCAACGTCGGCGCCCACTGTGAGGTCGACGGCAACTGCCGCGTCTGCGTCGGTGGCGGCAATCCCGGCACCCCGTGCCCGATCGGCGTGATCCAGTGCACCGGCGGCGGCACGTGCCCGACCCCGGCGGGATCCTGCGCCGCCGCGATTCCCAACAGCTGCGCCGGCGGCACCATCGCCACCTGCGGCGGCGGTGACTGCCGGGGCGACGACGACCTGACCAAGACGCAGATCGGCTACTTCGCGAAGTGCCCCTTGATCACCGACGCCGGCGTCAACACCGGCCCGAACGTCGAGTCCCTGCAGGACATCATCGAGTGCGTCGACAACACCGCGGACACCCGCTCGGGTTGCGCCGACGCCATCGCAGCCCCGTTCGCGAGCCAGAACATCCCGCTCGCGTGCGAGCGCTCGATCCCGGCCTGCCTCGGCGACCAGGGCCCGGCGACCGTGCAGGTGAGCATCACCTCGACGATCGGCAATCTCGGCGCCATCAGCGTCGCGCTCGGCTACCGCGACGCCAGCGTGGCGGGCTCCGGCGACCTCGACCCGGTCACCGGCCCGGTTCAGCCGACCTTCTTCAACGGTCAGGTCTCGATCAACGACGACGGCCGACAGGTCATCGTCGCGATCGTCGCCGCCGACCCGGGCTTCGATCCGATCCCGGCCTCGGGCACCCCGAGCCTGCTCTTCGACGCCGACGTCAGCAAGTGCACGGGCTTCCTGGCGGCGGACGACGTGTCGTGCATCGTGCGCGACGCGGCGGACACCAACAGCGCCACCGTGCTCGACGGCGTCACCTGCAGCGTGACCGTTCTCTGATCCGACCATCCAGCCGCGCGGCGGTCTCCCGTTGCAGGGAGACCGCCGCGCGTTTTCCGCGACACCAGAGGGGGACCCGTATGAGATCGATTCCGATGATCGCCGCCGTCGTGGCGGCGTTGTGCGCGAGCCCGCCGTCGGTTGCCGCGGCGCCGAGCCAGGCCGTCGACGGCTGCGACCCGAGCGGTAAGCTCCACGTCGTCGTCGAGCTGTCGGCGCCGCCGCCGCAGCCGGCCGCGGGCGTGAAGATGCGGCTCCGTTATCCCGCGGCGGTCGCGTTGCCGGGGGTGGGAGAGGCGTCGAGCGTGAAGGCGCGAGTCAGCGAGCTCCCGTCCGGATTCCTGGCCTCGGTGAACGATCAGGACGGGACGCTCTCCGTTGCGCTCGCCTCGGGGACGGAGACCAAGGGGTCGGGAACGCTCTTCGCGGTCGACTTCGATCGCTGCGGGAGCGCTGCGGCGCCGGGCGCCGGCGAGTTCGCGTGCGAGGTCGAGGAAGCGGTGCAGGACTGCGGCGCGCCCGCGGGCGACGTGCACTGCTCGGTGAAGATCCAGTGACGAATTTCAGAAGAGGGGGACGTGCGATGAGACGAGCTGCGTTCAAGATGCAGGGTGCGGTGGCCGTCGTGGCCTTGCTCGGGTCCGGCTTCGCGAGCCCGGTGTTCGGCCAGACGCCCGCGGAGATCAAGGCCGCCATCAAGTGCCGGAAGACGATCGCGTCGCAGGGCGCGGCGCTCGTGAAGGCCGAGCTCGGCGCGATCGACAAGTGTCACAAGACCCGCGACAAGGGGAAGACCGCCGTCGACTGCAATCAGATCGTCGCCGCCGACGTGAAGGCGAAGCTCCCGTCCAGCGAGGGCAAGGCGGCCGCCAAGATCGACAAGGCCTGCGGTCCCGCCGACGTCGACGACATCGTGCTTCGCAACTACCTGCCGGACGGCGACGTCGACGGCAACGTCTTTCCGGCGCTCCGCGCCGTCGTCGAGGACAGCAGCGCCGGCCTGCTCGGCGCTCCCGGTCTCACCGGCACCAAGGCCGAGAAGGCCAAGATCAAGTGCCACGCCGCGCTCGCGGGCGAGCGCACGAAGATCATCAACGAGGTGGTGAAGGGCGCGCTCAAGTGCCAGGGCGACCAGGACAAGCTCGCCGACCAGGCGAGCGACTTCGCGAGCCTCGCCGCCGACTGCGCGACCCCGGCGCCGAAGCCCAATCACGGCGAGAAGATCACGAAGGCGTGCGGTCCGGCCGTCGGCACCGACGGCACGCAGGTCGGCAGCTGCGGCGCGCTCCCCGATTGTCTCCTCAACGACGCCCGCGCGACCGGCGAGACGCTGGCGTCGGCGATCTTCGGCCAGCCGGCGGTCTGCGGCAACGGCGTCCCCGAGCCGGGCGAGGGCTGTGACGACGGCGACCTGACGAGCGGAGACGGTTGCGACGCCAATTGCACGCCGACCGGCTGCGGCAACGGCATCCAGACCGCCGGCGAGGCGTGCGACGACGGCAACGACCTCGACACCGACCAGTGCGTCGGTGCCTGTCAGGTCGCGACCTGCGGCGACGGCTTCGTCGAGACCGGCCGCGAGGAGTGCGGCGACGCGCCGACGGAAGCCTGCACGAATCCGAACGAGCTCGTCTGCCTGGTGAGCCAATGCAGCCCGCCCGTCGGCGAGCGGCACCTGAAGGTCGCGCTCGTGATCCCCGCCGGGAAATCGGTCGCCGCCATTCGGACGCGTGTCGACTATCGCGAGGACAAGGTTCGAATTCTCGGAGTCGGAGACAGCGACGACGTGAAGGCCCGGGTCGTCTTCGATCCGGCGATCGCGCCGATCCTCGGTACCAATGTGCGGATCGACCGCGACTTTCGTCTCGACGTCGACGCCACCTTCTCGACGCCCGCGGCGGCCGGTCCGTTCTTCGACGTCACCCTCGAGACCTGCGACGCCGCGACCTCGATCGACGAGTACGCCTGCCGCGTGATCGAGGCCTTCGACGGCAACCTCGAGGACTTGACCAGCGAGGTGACTTGTACGGTCGCGCTGCCGTAGCCAATCGACGGTCGCGGACTTCACGCAATTGTCACGGAAGATTCCCCGGGTCGGTCGAGACCCGGGTGATAAAAACCGCGCTCCCGACGAGGGATGGGGTCCGTCGGGTGGGGAGAGGGTGCGAGAACATGCGAGTCGCTAGGGGAGAGGGGCGCCGGAGAGGCTTGCGCGCGGTGGTCGCCGTCGCCGTGGCGCTCTTCACGGCCGGCGGCTCGGCGCACGCGGGCGCGCCCCTTTCCAACGATCCGACGGCGCTCGCGGTCTGCCAGGAGGTCATCCGCGAGGCCTCGCTCGACCTCGCGAACGCGACGCGACGCGGTCTCTCGGCCTGCTTCGTCCGCGGGATCGAGTGTCTGGTCGGCGATCCGGCCGAGGAGGCACGGTGTTGCGAGCGGGCGGCCGGCAAGTGCGACGGCGACCTCGGGCGGCTCGCGGACGCCTCGCGGCGGTTCGCGAATCGCATCGCCAACCGGCGTTGCGCGACGGTGCCGTTCGACGACATCGCGCACGATCTCGGCTACGCGTCCCTGGCGGAGCGCTGCGGTGGGCGCGCGCGGGGCGAGGACGGAGGCGATCTCGGCGGCCTGATCGAATGCCTCCGCGAGATCGTCGTCGGCGGCACGGCCTGTGACGTCGCGACCCTCGAGCTGCCGCGCACGGCCGACGCCCTGCGGTGCATGGGTCTCGAGGCCGAGCTTCTCGAGGCGACCGCCGTCGATCCCGCGACCTGCCAGGCGCCGCCCGCCTCGGGATCGCCGACGCCCACGCCGACCGCCAGTGCCACCCCGAGCGCCGCCGCGACCGTGACGATCGGGCCGACCTCGGTCCCGACGGCGACGGCGACGAGCGTTGCCGCCACCCAGACCCCGACGCCGTCGGCGAGCGCCACGCCCGTTACGACCGCCACGGTCACGACGGTCGCGACGCCGGTTCCCTCTGCCACCGCGAGCCCCACTCGAACCGCGAGCGCCACGCCGTCGCCCGCGGCGACGAGCACCTCGTCCGCGGTCGCGACGTCGGTGCCGACCCAGACGGCGGTGCCGACGACCATACCGACGGCGACCGCGACCGTGGTTCCGACCGTTGCCGCGACGACGACCCCGACCCGGACGTCGACACCCCAGTCGACGGCCACGGCGACGCTGGTGGCGACCTCGGTCCCGACCGCGACCCGCACCGCGACGCCCGTCCCGAGCGCGACGGCGACGCGGACGTCGACTCCGATCGCCACCGTCACGCCGACGCGCACGTCGACCCCGGTGCCCACCACGACGGCGACGCGGACCTCGACGCCCGTGCCGACCACGACCGCGACGCGGACCTCGACCCCTGTGCCGACCACGACCGCGACGCGAACCTCGACGCCGGTCCCCACGGCGACGGTGACGCGCACGTCGACGCCCGTTCCGACCGTGACCTCGACGCCGTCGGGCCCGCGCTGCGGGAACGGCATCACCGAGACCGCGGCCGGCGAGGCGTGTGACGACGGCAACACCAACGACTGCGACGCCTGTCCGTCGGATTGCCACGCCGTTCCCGCCGACTGCTCGGCGGTCCAGGCGACCACCTACGCGCAGCAGGTCCGGGTCACCGCCCCGACCGAGCTCGGGGCCTCGCAGTTCTGCCTCAAGTACCCGGGGGGCACCGTGGGGCTTCCCGGAACGGGAGCCGTCGGGGGTCGCATCAGCGGCTTCGCGGGCTCGAACAACGTCGTCGACTTCGGCAACGCCGCGCAGATCGCGCTCCTGCCCGCGGGATCTCAGAGCACGTTCACGTTCACGCTCACCCTCGACCGTTGCGTCGGGGCGCCGCTCCCGGCGGTCACCCAGTTCTCGTGCGTGACCAAGGACGCCTCGGACACCTTCGGCAACACGCTGAATCCACCCTCGATCGTGCAATGTACCCCGGTGACCCCGTGATGACGGCGGCGGAGGCCAAGCGGGGGCGATCACGCCGCGCGCGGGCCCTGACGAGCGTCGCGCTCGTGGTCGGCCTGCTGGGGGTCCTCGAGCGGTCCGCGTTCGCCGCGCCGGTGGCGTGCCAGCGTGCGATCGCCAAAGCCGCGAGCGCCTATGCCGAGAAGCGGACCCGGGCCCTCGCCAAGTGCTCCGAGCAAAAGCTCAGCGGCCGGCTGCCGCCGAGCCAGAGCTGTCCCGCCGAGCCCAAGACCGGGGCGGCGCTGTTGCAGGCCGAGATGCAGCTCCGCGCCACGATCGCCAAGGCGTGCGGCGGCAAGAACAAGACCTGCGCCGCGACCGACGCGGGGCCCGACGCCGACGAGACCCTGGCCGCGATCGGGTGGGACCTCGGCAGCTGCCCCGGCTTCGAGGGCTCGGGGTGCCGCAACGCCATCGCCGATTGCGTCGACGTCGCGACCTGCCTCGTCTGCGTCGAATCGTCGGCGCTCGATCAGGGCATCGCGCTCGTGTTCGACGACGAAGCGATCGGCGCACCGGGAAGCGCGCTCGGCAAGTGTCAGGTCGCGGTCGGCAAGGCGAACGCCAAGCTCCTGGGCACGATCGCGAAGGCCCTCGGCAAGTGCGAGGACGCGGTCCTGAAGGGTGGGGCGCCGGGGCCGTGCCCGGTGCCGGGCGACGGCAAGGCCGAAGCCGAGATCGCCAAGGCGCAGGCGAAGGCCGAGGACGCGATCTGCAAGGCCTGCGGCGGCGGCGACGGAGACTGCGGCGGCGGCGACGACCTGACGGCGAGCGCGATCGGCTTCCCCGCGAGCTGTCCGGCGGTCGGCGCGCCGTCGTGCGGCGGCGCCGTGAGCGCTCTCGACGAGGTCGTGACGTGCGCGCGCTGCGTGCTCGACTTCAAGACGACGTGCGTCGACGCGCTCTCGGTTCCCGGCCTGAAGCCCTACCCGGGCGAGTGCGGTCCGCTGCCGACGCCGACCCCGACGCCCACCATCAGCGCGACGCCTACGGCCACCCCGACGCCGTCCCCGACCGCGACCCCTCCGCCGACCGCCGACGAGCTCGACTGTCAGCGCGCCATCGTGAAGGAGTCGAAGAAATTCGCGGTCGGGGCCACGAAGGCGCTCCAGAAGTGCGAGGAGCAAAAGCTGGTCGGGGCGCTGCCGGCCGCGACCGAGTGCGCCACCGAGATCGGCACCGCGGGCCGCGTCGCCAAGGCCGACGGCAGGTTGCGGGCCGGAATCGCCAAGGCCTGCGGTGGCCGCAACGAGAGCTGCGACGTCACGGACGGCGGCGCGGACATGGATCTGCCGCTCCTCTCGATCGGCTGGCAGCTCGGCAGCTGTCCCGACCTCCGCGGGGCGGGCTGCACCGTTCCCTTGGTCGACTGCGCCGACGTCGCGGAGTGTCTCGCCTGCATCGACGGAACCGCCGCGGTCGAAAGCCTCGCGCTCTACTACGGAAGCCTCGTCCCCGCGAGCGCGGGGTCGGAGACGAAAGACTGTCAGCTGGCGATCGGCAAGGCCGCCACGGCCTTCGTCGCCGCCAAGCTCGCTGCTCTCGCGAAGTGCGAGGACGCGCTGCTGCGGGGCAAAGCCGCCGGCCCCTGTCCGGTTCCCGGTGACGGCAAGGCCGCGGCGGCGATCTCGAAGGCGGAGACCAAGATGGTCCGCGCGATCTGCCAGGCGTGCGGTGGTGGCGATGGCGCGTGCGGCGGCGGCGACGATCTCGCCGTCGGAACGATCGGGTTCCCATCCAGTTGCCCGCCGGTGGTGGTGCCGGGCGGGTCGGCGTGCGCGTCGGCGATCGACGATCTCGACGACCTCGTCGCCTGCGTCCGTTGCCTCAGCGAAGCCAACGTCGATTGCGTCGATTTCGCGGCGGTTCCCGGCCTCGAGGCCTATCCATCGGAGTGCCGAGGCTCCGAGCCGACGCCGACGCCCACGGCGACTCCGGGCGGCGGCGGTGCGACGTGCGGCAACGGCATCCCGGAAGCCGGTGAGCTCTGCGACGACGGCAACACCGCCAACTGCGATGCCTGCCCGGCCGACTGCCAGGCGCCGCCGGCGGACTGCGCCGGAGTGCAGGCGGCTCGTCACGATCAGCAGGTGCGCATCCAGGCGCCGACGGAGCTCGGGGCCGTGCAGGTGTGCCTCTCGTACCCGGCAGGGACGGTCGGTCTTCCGGGCACGGGGCCGGTCGGTGGGCGACTCACGGGCTTCGCCGGCTCGAACAACGTCGTCGACTTCGGGAACGCGGCGCAGATCGCGCTCTTGCCGGCGGGCGCGCAGAGCCAGTTCACGTTCACGCTCTCGTTCGATCGCTGCAACGGCGCTCCGGTCCCGCTCGTGACGGAGTTCAGCTGCATCACCAAGGATGCCTCGGACCCGTTCGGGAACGACGTGATTCCGCCGACGATCGTCGAGTGCACGCCGGTGGCGGCACCATGACGGTCGCAAATCGGTCTGGGAGGTTGGGATCGTGAGTCAGAGCTCGGCCGCGCGGAAACAGGTGGATCCGAAGCCCGAGGAGCCTGCCATCGACGTGCCGTCGCCTTTCGGCGGCTTTCGCTACGGCCGCGAGGATCAGGGCCGGCGCCAATGGCTCGCGGCCTTCACGGCGTCGTCGGGCGTGTACGTCGCGCTCGCGCTCGCCGCGGTGATGATCGGCACGGCGACCACGCACATCGTCCAGGAGAAGAAGGTCGACGTCACCTTCGTCGAGAAGATCATCAAGGAGGAGCCGCCGCCTCCGCCGCCGCCCGCTCCGGAGGTGAAGCCGCCGCCGCCGGCGGCCGCGGCGCCCGTGGTGCGGCCCGATCAGAAGATCCGCAAGCTCGACAAGCCGCCGCCGCCGAAGGAGCTGGTGGCGCCGAAGGACATGCCGGAGGAGGCGCCCAAGGAGGCCGATCCGAGCGAGGACAAGGGCATCGCCGTCTTCGGGGACGGAGCGGGCGATCCGGCGGGGCTCGAGGGCGGGCAGGCCGGCGGCGTCGCCGGTGGCATGGTGGGGGGCGCGATCGCGCTCCCCGAGGACGGCATCGCGCCGGTGCCCGCCAAGAGCAACGTCATTCCGGACTATCCGGCCGAGGCACGGGCCGCCGGCAAGACGGGGATGGTGGTGCTGAAGGTCGTGATCCTCGCCGACGGGACCGTCGCGCGCGTCGAGGTGATGCGCGGCGACGAGCCGTTCGTGTCGTCGGCGCTCAAAGCCGTGAAGCAGTGGAAGTACGAGCCGGCCCGCTACAAGGGCCAACCCATCACCGTGTACCGAATCATCCAGATTCCTTTCAAATTGAACGTCTGAGGGGGGACGAGCATGTCATTCAGCTTCTTCGAGACTCTGCAGCACATGGGCATCCCGGCGATGGTGGTCGCCGCGGTGCTCCTGATCATGGGGCTGGCGTCGCTGACCGTGTTCATCGAGCGCATCATCACGCTTCGCCGCTCACGAGCCGCGTCGCGGGCGTTCGCGGGCGCCATCGCCGAGGCGATGCAGAGCGGCGACATCGACGCGATCCTCGCCGAGTCGCAGCGACACCAGAACGGGCACCTCGCGCGCGTGGTCCAGTCCGGCCTCACGACGTACTGGCACGCCACCAAGACCGCCGACATCTCGGGTCTCACCCCCGCGGAGCGTACCCGACGCCACCTGGAGCGCTACATGGAGGAGATCGGCGCCGATCTGCGGCGCGGCCTGGCGGTGCTGGCGTCGGTCGGCTCGGTCGCGCCGTTCGTCGGGCTCCTCGGCACCGTGGTCGGCATCATCACCGCCTTCCAGGGCATCGCCTCGACGGGCTCCGGCGGCCTCTCGTCGGTCTCGGCCGGCATCAGCGAGGCGCTGGTCGAGACCGCGCTCGGTCTCGCCGTCGCGATCCCGGCGGTGCTGGCGTTCAACTACCTGACCAACGAGATCACCCGGGACGAGGGGGCGCTCAACCGCTCGGCCGGGGAGCTCCTCGACACCATCGAGGATTGGGCGGAGCGCAGCGCCGAGAGCGGCGGGGTGCGGCGTGACAAGGTCGCCTGAGCGGCGCGCCACGAGCCCGAAGCGCGGGCGGGCCGAAGCCTGGCAGCGCCGGAGCCCGACCGAGGGCGTGGGGCCCGACATCAACGTCACGCCGCTCGTCGACGTCGTGCTCGTCCTGCTCATCATCTTCATGGTGGTGGCGCCCCACATGGATCAGGACGTGCCGGT
This sequence comes from uncultured delta proteobacterium, assembly GCA_963761995.1. Classification (GTDB taxonomy): domain Bacteria; phylum Desulfobacterota; class Binatia; order UTPRO1; family UTPRO1; genus UTPRO1. The sequence goes on from CAVXIU010000006.1 coordinate 901,972, forward strand.
CGATCTGCCCGGCATCTTCAATCCCGACCCGGAGGTCCAGACCGCCATGGACCCCGTCAAGCTCTCGGTGGCGAAGGCGGGCGAGTACTACGTCAACGACGAGCGCCTCGACCTCGAGGGCGCCATCGCGGTGCTCGCCTCCGAGCACGCCGCCGAACCGCTCCGGCGCCTGGTCCTGCGGGCCGACGCCAGGCTGACCTACGGGGACGTGCGCGAGATCCTGGCCCGTTCCCAGCAGGTCGGCTTCCCCGGCATGTCGCTCATGGTCGGCGAGCGGCACCGGACCGACGGGGCCCCGGTGGACGGCGGCGCCACCGCATCGTCCGAGACGGCGCCCCAGGCGGAGGGCTGACGCATGGCGATGAATCTCGGCACGAGCGGGGGCGGGAAGAAGAAGACCGTCAGCCCCGAAATGAACGTCACCCCGCTGGTCGACGTCGTCCTCGTCCTCCTCATCATCTTCATGGTGATCACGCCGCTCCTCTCGAAGCACTTCTGGATCCACACCCCGAGGCAGGAGAAGGCAGAGGTCGAGAAGCAGGAGCTTCTGAATGATCCCGAGCCACCCCTGGTGCTGCGTGTCGCCGCCGACCAGTCCATCAGCGTGAACGGCGCCGCGGTCGGCCGGGAGGAGCTCGCCGAGCGCCTGAGGCGGATGTTCGCCGCCCGCGAGGATCACATCCTGTTCTTCGATGCGGAGGATGCCGTACCGTACGGCTTCGCGGTCGAGGTCATGGATCAGGCCCGCGAGGGGGGGGCGGTCACGATCGCCACCCTGACCAACGCCCTCGAGGCGGCGGCCGGCGCGGCCGAGGCAACGGCCACGCCCTGATTTCCGCCGCCGCCGACGCGAGAGCCCCTCAGGGGTCTTGCGTCTCTGCATGGCACATCCTATAGGCGCACCTCTCGTGCGGGAGGCCGTCGTCCGACGGCTTGCCGTTGTCTCCCTCGTCGCCAAACCGGAGGTTGCACCGACCATGATCGACGGCGATCTGAGCGCCTTGCGTGGGCGCCCGAAGCTCGGCGAAGGTGCCAGGCGGGAGAGCGATCCGCTGGCGTCGCACTCGGAAAATCTGCAGCGGCTGATCAAGGACGTGGAGGAAAAACCCAGGCCGCGGGCGGTGCACCATTTGCGCACCACCATTCGGCGTTTCGAGACCTTGCTGCCGGAGATGTCCGGCTCCGGCGGGCGGGCCGAGAAGAAGCTGGAAAAGCAGCTCGATCGCATCCGCAAGCGCGCCGGCAAGCTTCGTGACGTCGACGTGCAGCTCCGTGCGCTCCGGAGTCTCCATCGTTCGCATCAGGGTGACGACTACTCGTCCGTCCTGCGCTTCCTCGAAAAGGCGCGCACCAAACGTCGGAAGCGCCTCGCGGACACGCTCGGCGACGCGCGCGATCGCGGGCTCCTGAAGCGCCTGCGCCGGGTCGTGGAACAGGCGGTCGGGGTGGTCGCTGGCCAGGCGCGGGAACCGCTCGGCCTCACGCATGTGCTCGATCGGTTCGCCGCGCTGACCCAGACGACGGGGGCTCTCACCGAGGGCAACCTCCACGAGTTCCGCAAAGACACCAAGCGCGTGCGCTACCTGGCCGAGACGATCGAGGCGGCACCCGAGTCGAAGACCGCCGTCGCACAGCTGAAGCGCATCCAGGACGCGATCGGGGCGTGGCACGATTGGCTGGTGCTCACGGCCCTGGCCGCGAAGATCCTCGATGCCGAAACGTCCTCGCCGCTGCTGCAGGCGATGCAGGATCGCACCGCGACGCAGCTCGAGAAGGCGCTCAAGACGACGGCGACCGCGACGCGCCGCCTCACCGGTTTGCGGCCCCGCAGTCACCGCAAGGCCGCTCGGCCGATGACCCGCACGACGGACGTTCATCCCCGGAGCGTCGGCGCGTCGGCCTAACGCGCCAGGGTCTCGACCCCAGAGCGCGCGACCGTTCCCATGGCCACCTTCGGTGCGGTCGACATCGGCTCCAACTCGGTTCGCCTGAAGATCGCACGCCTCGTGCGCCGGCGCTTCGTCACCGTCCACGAGGATCGCGAGGTGACGCGACTCGGCGAGACGGTGTTCCGGAACGGCATGCTCGAGCCGCAGTCGATGGAGAGCACGATCAAGGCGCTGCAACGCTTTCATCGTGCCGCGCAGCGCTACGGGGCCGACACCGTGCGCGTGGTCGCCACCAGTGCGATGCGAGAGGCCAAAAACTCCAAGGCCTTCGGCGACTGGGTGCGCTCGGTGACCGGGTGGAAGATCGAGGTCATCACCGGTCTCGAAGAGGGGCGCCTCATTCACCTCGGCGTGATGGCCGGGATGCGACTGGCGGCGCGGCGCGTGCTCCTGATCGATCTCGGCGGCGGCAGCTGTGAGCTGACGTTCTCGGTCGGCGGACAGATCCAGGACATGGCGAGCCTGCCGCTCGGCGCGGTCCGCCTGACCGAGGAGTTTCTGCGGCACGACCCGCCGAAGCCGAACGAGCTGCAGCGCCTGCGCGCGTACGTCACCGAGGAGATCGCGCGGGTCGAGAAGCGCCTCCTGGCGCGGCGCGTGCAGGCGACGATCGCGACCGGCGGCACCGCCGCGACGCTCGCCGGCCTGGCCGCGAAACGTCGGAACGAGCGCGCCTCCCGCACGGGTGGTGGGCAGGCCTCGGCGGCGGCCATCCGGCGGATCGCCGAGGAGGTGGCCTCGTACGACCTCGAGGAGCGGCGCGCGATTCCGGGCCTCGGGCCGCGTCGTGCCGAGATCATCGTCGCCGGCGCCGCCGTGTACGCCGGCCTCATGGTGCACGGCATCAAGGGCATCCGCTATGCGACGCTCGGGGTGCGCGACGGGCTGCTCGCGCAGATGGCCGCCGATCTAGGCGGCGAACGCAACATCCAGAAGCGCATCCAGTCGGAGCGCCAGGGAGCGCTGGTGACCGCCGGGAAACACTACGGCGTCGACGCACGTTACGCGGCGACGGTGCGGGACCTCGCGGTCGCCCTCTTCGCGAAGCTCCGCCCCGTGCACCAGCTGCCTCCGGAATACGAGGAATGGCTCGCGGCGGCGGCCATGCTCCAGGAGGTCGGCTCGTACGTGAATCGCGGCGGACGACACCGCCATGCCTACTACATCGTCGCCCACTCCGAGATCTTCGGGTACACCATCGAGCAGCGGCGCGTGATCGCCGCGATCGCCCGCTACGTCGGCAACTCGCGACCCACCGAGGACGATCGGCCGATCAGGGCGCTCAAGCCCGAGCATCGCGAGCGCGTCCCCAAGGCCGTCATGCTGCTCCGCCTGGCCCGCGCCTTGAATCAGAGCCGCAACGGCATCGTCCGCTCGGTCGGCGCTCGCATCCGCGGTCGGAAGGTCGTCCTCACCCTCCGTGCCAAGCGTCCCGGCCCGGATCTCGAGCTCTGGGCGCTCGAGAAGGAAGGCGCCAATTTTCGCGACGTCTTCGGACGCGAGCTGACCGCATCCGGCAGCTAGGGTCGTAGCGGCGGGCGGGTGGGGGGTCGTGTCTCCGCTCGCGGGTTCCCGATCCCCAGCGCCTAGAGCCCGTCGCGGACGTATCCGTCTTGCGCACACGCGAGGCGCTGCTCGCTCCGACACGACCCCCCACCCGCCCGGCGACCGGCCGGGGGCGTGCGTCCGTCACGTGCTCTTCATGGGCGGGTGACGTGACCGAGCACCAATCGGCGTACCGTACGATGCTTGGTGCACGCGTCTGCCGCGTGAGTCCCCCTCCACGGCTGCCGCGTGGGAGCCCCGGCGCTTGCGTCGGGGCTCCGGTTCCTCACTGTTTCGGCCCCGTGCGGTCGGCCGCTATGCGGCCGATCCTCCGATGGCCCTCGGCGCCCGAAGTCAATTCGGGCGCCTCGCTCAACGGGTTTCGGCCCCGTGCGCTGGGCGCTGCGCGCCCAATGCTCCGATGGTCGTCGGCGCCCGAAGTCGATTCGGGCGCCTCGCTCTCGCGCGACGTTTCGGAGGTCAGCGGCCGGCTTCGCGGAGGATGGCTTGCACGTGCTCTCGTAGCGAGCCGCGCCGGATGCCGTGGCGGTTGCGCGAGGAGAGCGCGATTTCCTTGCCGACGATGTCGGCGGTGAGCAGGTCGCTCACGAAGGTGCAGGTCGCCGCCTGCAGCCGCTGGCGGCGGTGGCGGATGCGGGACTCGCGCTGGCCGGGCGTCAGGCCAGGTTCCCGCGGATCCGGCAGGGACTCGTCGAGGATCGTCCGCAGCACTCGCCGCAGGCGCAGGTCCCACCCCGGCGGGAGCTGAACCGTGAGCTCGCCCGCCTTCCGTCCAGGCCTCGTCGTGATGGGTTGTGGCCGCGCCATTGGGTGAGCCTTGCTAGCAAGCGGTCCGCGCATTGTCACGTGAGAAAAGTAAGGTCGACGGGCGCTCGAAAATGGAGCAGGTCGTGCAACGCGCAGTGTCATGCGTCTCCGCATCCCGACGGGCGTGCCGCGCATTTTTTTCTGGTCAAGCGGCGAGCGATCGTGTTAACCGGCGTCACTCCCGAGCCGCAAGCCAGCGGCTCCCCCAACATAAGGAGGCGGTAATGCGGTTGAGTCGGCATCTAGTCCCCCTTCTCGGGCTGTGTGCGGCGGCGGCGGTGTCCTCCGAGGCGATGGCGTCGACGATTACGCAGAACGTGTCATGGACGATCGATCGGGCGGGCACGACCGCCAAGTATCGCGTGGCGGCGTACGGCGATTCGATCTACGCCGGCTACCGCGGCTCCCTCTCGAGCGTCGCCAAGCGCGCGGCACCGTGGGTCGACGGCGAGTATCTCTCGCAAGCGTGGAACGCCGACATCGAGGTGATGCGGCGCTGCAAGTCGGGCGCGCTCGCGGCGGACATCTACAACAACAAGATCGTCGCCGAGCGATCGTACATGCAGACCACCAACACCCGCGTCGTCACCTTCGAGATGTGCGGCAACGACGGCCTGCAGGCGCGCAGCAGCTTCGCGGGCCAGAGCGGCACCTGCAATCTCACGCCGCTCAACAACGCGCTCGCCAACTGCACGACCTCTCTGCAGAACGCGATGAACTACATCAACGACAACGCCTACGGCGGGACCAAGCTGAAGGTGGTCGCGAACCTGTACTACCCCGGCTACGACGCCGACAACGCGCTCAGCAACTGCACCATCGGCGGCGTGCGACAGAACAAGCAGAGCACCTTCCTGCCCTACATCGCGCGCATGAACTGGCGGACCTGCAACTTCGCGAACCAGTACGGCTTCGCCTGCGCCGACAGCTTCGCGCAGTACATGGGCGCCGACTACGACTCGAACGGCGATTCGCAGATCGATTCCGACGCGCTCCGCTACGTGCAGGGCGAGTCGGAGAACGCCTACGTGACTCGCATCACCACCACGCTGCGCTCGACGATCCGCGACGCCAACACCCACTTCGTGAGCGCCGGCACGAGCTTCGACTACATCCAGTCGGACAACACCCACCCGACCTACACCGGCTCGACGGTCGGCGTCGGGATCTTCGGCGGCACGGGCACGGGCTCGGGCCCGCCCGACTACAGCGGCGGCCAGATCGTCGGCGGCAAGAACCCGGTCTGGAATCAGCTCGGCCACGAGCGCATGGGCTGGGCGATCACGGCCAACAATCCTCCCACGCCCTGACATAAACCCGTCACGCCGCCGCCGCGCCCAGCGCGCGGCGGCGGCGTCACGACAGGAAGCGCGCCGCCAGCAGCAGCGGCACCCCGCCGTAGTATCCGATCCGGCACCCGAGCTCGGCCACGCGCCTGACGGCGACGGTCGCCCCGGGGGCGAGTCGCGACGCCGTCCAGACGAGCAGCTCCGCCGCCACGCGCAAGAGACCGGCATAGAGCCCGAGGTGGATCGTGACCGCCGTCCAGTGCCCGAGAAAATCGAGCAGGTAGGCGCGCGCGCCGTAGCTGTAGTACTCGCCGAAGGTCCCGCCGTAGGCGATGTATTGGTGGGCCCTGAACAGGATCGCGGTCGGCAGGAGACCGAACAGCGGGAATTTGAGCAGCCAGTGCCACCAGCGGAACGGGCCGGAGCGGCCGGCCGCCGCGGCGTGGAGGAGGGCGGGGTCGTCGCGATCGGTTGCGGCTCCGGCGCCGGCATGATCGGCGAGGAACCCGACCAGTCGGCCCGGATCGGCGAGCCCGAGCCCGTAGGGAAAGTGCCGTCCGGAGCGCAGCAGCAGGGACGCGCCGGGAGTCGGCAGCGGGATCGGCCAGGGGTGGACGGCCACGATGGCGTTCTTCGGCACCTCGACCCGGAGGTCGCGGCGCGTGATCACGGCGACGTCACCGAGGACGGTGAGCTCGGCGGCGAGCGTACGCTGCAGCAGCGACGCGAGCCCCGCCGGGAGGAGGACGAGCGTCGTGACGAGCATGGCCAGCAGCGGCAGTGTCAGCTCCGGATCGCCGCCCAGCATGATACGGGCGACGATCAGCGGTATGCCGAGACGGCTCGCGACGACCAGCGCGGCGACGACGGTACGCCAGCTGCCGCCGTAGCAGATCACGGCGAGCGTCTCGGGAGAGGACGGCTGTGCGCCCGGAGCGCGAACGACGGCGGGCATCGTCTCGGGGTCAGGTCCTCGTTGGCTTGCGGGCGGCGAAGAGCGTTTCGTATATATCCGCGAAGTCGATGACGATCCAAGCGCGACCGCCCCACGGACGCGACGACGATGACGGCGTTCGCGTCGAATCCATCGCACGCGGACGGCGCGTCTTCTGGCTGGTCGCGCTCGCCGTGGCGTTGCCGGTGATGGCGACGCTCGTGGCGGTGGCGGTCATCCGTTTCGGACCCGCGGAAGACGCGCGTCCCGCGACGCCGGTCGTGGCCCGCGCCGACGTCGATCCGAGGGCGGCGAGCGCTGCGGCCGTCGCGCGAGAGCGACCGGGGGCGGTGGCGAGCCCGGCGGCAGGGCGCGTCGTACCGCGCCGCCTTGCCGAGCCCGGGCCGGTCCCTCCCGGTACGAGCCCCGTGCCCGAGCCCCAGAAGCCGCGCCGCGAGATCGACGCGGCGGATGCGATCCGGGCCCTTCGCGAGGAGGGAGTGCACGAAGGAATCGCGGCCTTCGGCATCCCGGGAACCGATCCGCCGAAGGCCGGCATCATCGTCCCCGAAGATTACGTGCTGCCCGAGGGCTACGTGCGTCACTACCAGAGCACCGACGACGGCGAGCAATTGCCCGCGATCCTCATGTTCCATCCCGACTACGAGTTCGTCGATGAGCACGGGAAGGTGCTGCCGGTACCGGAGAATCGCGTCGTGCCGCCCGAGTTGGCGCCGCCGGGGTTGGCGGTCGACAACGTGCTCGACCCTCCCGAGCGCAAGGCCGGCGAACCCGTCCATTGAGCGGCGGCGCGTCGCTTCGGACCGGGTCCACGGCGGCTACGGCTGCCGGGGTGGCGGCGAGCGCGGCCGCCTATGCGCTCTACGCGCGTGCCGAGTGGCCCTGGATCGCGCTCGGATGGGTGGGGCTGGTGCCGTGGCTGATCGTGCTCGATCGTCTGTCGCTCCGCGGCGCAGTGCTCGCGGGGCTCGCGATGGCGGCGGCGTTCGAGCTCGCGGTCTTCGGCTGGTTCGCGCTCGCCATCGCCGACTACACGGGAGGCTCGGCGCTCCCCGGCGTCGTGCTGCTCGGGCTCCTGGGGCCGCTGCTCCAGCCGCAGCTCGTGACCAGCGCCGCGGCGCGCGCCTGGGTCCGCGCCAACGGGGGCGGGAGCGCCGTGACCGTGCTCACGACGGCGGCGGTCTGGGTCGCGACCGAGTCGCTGGCGCCGAAGCTCTTCGGCGACTCGCTCGGCTATCCGCTGCAGGGTGCCGCGTGGCTCCGTCAGGGAGCCGACGTCGCGGGCGTGCCGGGACTCACCTTCGTGATGGTGGCGGTGAACGGGTGCGTGACCGCGGCCCTCTCCGCCCGCGGCCCCGGCCGGAGCCGTCGCGCCTTCCTCGCGGCGGCGACGGCGCTCGCGCTCGTCGGCGGGCTCTCCGCCTACGGCGCCTGGCGCTGCCAGCAATTCGCCGCGGGCGTGCGCGGGGGGGATCTCACGGTCGGCTTGGTGCAGGCCGGGCTCGGTCACTACGATCGCATGGCCGCCGAGATCGGCCGCTATGCGACGGTGCGGAGGATTCTCGACGAGCACATGGCGCGCTCGGAGGCGGCGCTCGCGCGCGACGACCTCGAGCTCCTGGTGTGGCCCGAGACCGTCTATCCGACGACCTTCGGCGCGCCGAAGAGCCCGGACGGCGCCGCCTTCGATGCCGAGATCGTCGCTTTCGTGGCGCGGGCGCGCGTGCCGCTGATCTTCGGGTCCTATGCCACGGACGGCCGCGAGGAGTTCAATGCCGCCCTCTTTCTGGCGCCGGATGCGGGCGGGGCGCGGCCGTTTGCGACCTATCGCAAGACCCGTCTCTTCCCCCTGACCGAACGAGTCCCGGCGCTTCTCGAGTCGGAGCGTGTGCGCCGGATGTTGCCGTGGCTCGGAACCTGGACGCCCGGAAAAGGGCCGACGGTGGTGCCGTTCCGCCGGCGCGACGGCAGCACGGTGCGGGTCGCGCCCTTGATCTGCTACGACGTCCTGGATTCCGGCCTGGCCCAGGAGGCCGCGCGCCAGGGCGCCGACCTGATCGTGACCCTCTCCAACGACTCGTGGTTCGCGTTCGGGCCCGGCCCCCATCTGCACCTGCTCGGGGCCGCGTTTCGGAGCATCGAGACGCGCCGCCCGCAAGTGCGCGCCACCAATACCGGTATCTCGGCCGTGATCGACGCCAGCGGCGCCGTCATCGCCCGCGCCGGGGTGGATCAGCAGGCGACCCTGGTGGCGACCGTGGTACCGGAGCGCTCGGCCACGACCGGGGTGATGCGCTTCGGGGAGTGGTTGGGGCCGACGTCCCTCATCGGTGCGATGGCGTTGTTTGGGCTGGTGAGGCTGCGTCGATCCCGGGACTCAGGAAAACCCTGACACGAAATCTAGGGGAATCCGTGATTTGTTTTGGGTCACCCCTCAACCCAGGATGGCAGGTGCGATCGGATTTCCTATGTATCGATCGATGGTTGAGGGTGAAGTGCTGCCCGTACCGAAGCCATGGGGTGAGGTCTGGACGTGAGCATACGCGGGGCGGTTCGGCGGTCCCTGTCGTTTCGGGTGCTGCTGGGAATAGCCGTCATCGCCGTCGCGGTGTTCGGTGCGATCGGCGCCGGTCAGTACCGAGAAATGCGATCGTGGCTCGCCGTCGAGCAGCAGGAGGAGTGGCGGCGCTTCACGGTGCGCCTGACGGCGACCCTGGACAGGCTCTTCGAGTCGGACGAGCGTGGGGCCACGGACCCGGCTCGGCTGCAGCGCCTCCTCGAGACGGCGGCGGCGGAGCTCGAGGTCGGGAACGTCGCGATCGTCAGCCGAGACGGTTCGTTGCTCGCGAGCGCCAATCAGTCTCGCTCACCTAGTGCGACGAGGACGACGGACGTCGCGGCGGCAATCACCCACGGGCAAGGGCCGCTGACGTTCCATGACGGGGATGGACTCAGGTTCGTCGCCCCCATCCATCGCTTGCGGCCCGACGGCAGCGTCGAGATGCCGGCGGCGCTCTACGTCGAGGCCGGTCAGGCGTCGGCGCGCGCCGAGGCAATGCGCCTGCTGTGGCGCTTCGGGCTGGTCGCGGCGGCGGGTGCGGTTACGGGCCTCCTACTCGGCCTCGGGCTCCTGTCCCGCATGGTCTTTCGTCCGATGCGGGCGCTGGTCGAGCAGGCGACGCGACTCGCGAACGGTGATCTCCGGGCGCGTAGCGGCTTCGCCGCCTCCGGTGACGCCGACGAGCTGGCCCGCCTCGGTCGCGCCCTCGACGCCATGGCCGAACGCATCGCCGCCGACCTCGAGCGGCTCGCGCACAGCGAGGAGCGGCATCGCGAGATGGTCGACAACGCGGCGGACGGGATCTTCATCGCCGACGCGGACGGCATCATGCTCGACGTCAATCCCTCCGGCTGCGCGCTCGTGCGCCGGCCGCGCCACGAGGTGCTCGGTCGCTCGGTCGCCGACTTCCTCGACCCCGATCAGGCCGCTGACTCGGCCCACGTCGTCGCGACGCTCCCGTCCGGCCAGAACATCGTCCGCGAATGGCGCATGCTGCTGCCCGACGGCACCATCCGTCCGGTCGAGGTCAACACCAAGCGCTTCGCCGACGGGCGCTTCGTCGGCATCACGCGCGACATCACGGACCGCAAGCGCGCCGAGGGTGAGCTCCGCCGGCTGGTCAGCCTGCAGCGTACGATCGCCGAGCTCGGCCAACAGGCGCTCCGCGAGACCAATCTACAGACGATCCTCGAGGAGGCCGCCCGCAGGGTCGCGGCGGCCCTCGATGCGCCGATCGCGTCGGTCGTGGAGCTGATGCCGGACGAGACCTGGCTCCCGCGGGTGGCTCTGGGGTGGGAGTCGGGGCTTCCCCAGGGCGGGACGTTCCCGGCGGAGGACGCCCCCCAGGCCTGCTACACGCTGCACAGCGACGCCGCCGTGGTGGTCGAGGATCTCCGCACCGAGACCCGCTTCAACTGTGCTTCGCTGGCCCGAGTGTACGGGATCGTGAGCGGGATCACCGTCCTCATTCGCGGCAGCGACCGTCCCTTCGGCGTGCTCGGCGTGCACGGGTTCGAGCGCCGGCACTTCACGGCCGACGACGTCCACTTCGTCGAGGCGGTGGCGAGCATCCTGGCACAGAGCATCGCGCGCGCCGGCATCGACGACGCGCTCCGGGCCAGCGAGCTCCGCTACCGCCTGGCGGCGCGGGCCACGCGCGACGCCATCTACGACCTCGACCTGGTGACCAACGTCTCGGTGTGGAGCGAGGGTCTGACGCTGCAGTTCGGTTACGTGCCGCACACTTCGTTCACCATGGAGTGGTGGCGGTCGCAGCTGCACCCCGACGACAGCGAGCGGATCACGCGACAGGTCGACGCGACCCTCGCCGCCGGCGCGCATTCGTGGGAGGCCCAGTACCGTTTCCGCTGTGCCGACGGCAGCTACGCACAGGTCCACGATCACGCCTACGTCGAATACGACCGCGATGGGACGCCGCTCCGCGCCGTCGGGGCCATGACCGACGTCACCGAGCGGCAACGCGCCGAGGACGTGATCCGGCGCCAGGCGGCGTTCGTGAAGCTGTCACGCGAGGTCGCCGTGACGGCCAACGAGGCGAGCGGCGTCCACGAGGCGGTGAAGACGGTGCTGCAACTGGTCTGCGCGCATGCCGGCTGGCCGGTCGGTCATGCCGTGCTGTTGCCGAGCGAGCGCGGTCGGACGGCCGTCGTCGATCTCTGGCACGTGGGCGACGGCGAGCGTTTCGGGGCCCTGTGTACGGTGGATGCGGCGACCGCGGTCGAGCGCGGGATCGGTATCCTCGGCGAGGTGTGGGAGACCGGGAGACCGGTGTGGGCTGCGGACGGTCGCTACGCATATTCCGGACCGCCCGCCGCCCTCGCCGTCGGGATGCGCGCGACCCTCGCCTGCCCGATCCTGGTTGGATCGACGGTCGTCGGTATGCTCGAGTTCTTCTCGGTGGAGCCGGAGGCGCCGGGCAACGACTTTCTCCAAGTGATGATGGGGATCGGCGCGCAGCTCGGACGCGTCATCGAACGTGCCGACTCCGAGGATCACCTCCGCGAGTACGCGGAGCGCCTGATGACCCTGTCGCGGCGGCTGATCGAGGCGCAGGAGAGCGAGCGCCGGGTGGTGTCGCGGGAGCTGCACGACGAGATCGGGCAGGCCTTCACGGCACTCAAGCTGAATCTGCAGGCGTTGATCGCCGGCATCGATCCTGCGGCGGCGCGCGTCACCCTCGAGGAGAGCCTCGGACTCGCCGACCAGGCGTTGCGGCAGGCGCGCGATCTCTCGCTCGATCTCCGGCCGGCGCTGCTCGACGATCTCGGCCTCGTGCCGGCGTTGCGCTGGTATCTCGATCGCCAGGGCAAGCGGGCCGGCTTTGCGACCGAGTTCACCGCGACCGACGTCGGGGACGAGGTGCCGGCCGAGGTCGCGACCACCTGTTTTCGAATCGCGCAGGAGGCGCTCACCAACGTCGCTCGCCATGCCGCCGCGACCAGGGTGACGATGGGGCTCAAGCGTCGCGGCGACGGGCTCGAGCTGATCGTGCGCGATTCGGGTCGCGGCTTCGACGCCGCGCGCGCGTCGCTCGGTGCGGCCGCCGGCGAGAGTCTCGGATTGCTCAGCATGCGCGAGCGTGCGGCCCTGGTGGGCGGGAGCCTCACCATCGACTCGACCCTCGGCCACGGTACGGAGGTGCGTGTGCAGCTGCCGCTCCAGTGGAGATCATGACCCGGCACGCGTCCGAGAGGCCTTTCATGCGCCCAATCAAGGTATTGCTCGCCGACAATCACACGCTGGTTCGCGCCGGTATTCGTCTCCTGCTCGAGCAGATCCCCGGGGTCACCGTGGTCGCGGAGGCGAGCGACGGCCGCGAGGCGATCCAGCTGGTCGGCAGCGAGCACCCCGACGTGGTCTTGATGGACATCACGATGCCGGTGATGAACGGGCTCGAGGCGACCGCCCGCATCGTGAAGGAGTTTCCGGGAACGCGCGTCGTCATGCTTTCCGTGCACACCGACGAGGAATACGTCTTGCAGGCGCTCCGCGCGGGCGCGACCGGGTATCTGCTCAAGGACGCCGGACGCGACGAGCTGGGAGTGGCGGTCGCGGCAATCTCCCGCAACGAGACCTATCTGAGCCCGGCCGTGTCGCGGCACGTCGTCGGCGACTACGTGCGGCGCACGGGAGGCGGCGAGAGCAGGATGGCCACCCTGACTCCGCGCCAGCGTGAAATCCTGCAGCTGGTGGCGGAAGGGAAGTCGACCAAGGAGATCGCGAGCATCCTCACGGTCAGCGTGAAGACCGTCGAGACCCACCGTGCTCAGCTCATGGAACGGCTCGACATCCACGACGTCGCCGGCCTGGTGCGCTACGCCATTCGCTCCGGAATCGTGACGGCCGACGACTGATCCCATTCGGCGAGGCCGCTGATCCGAAGCGATTACGCGGATCGGGCCCCATGCCCGGATCGGTGCAAATATCGTCTGATCTCAGGCAATTCCTGATTATCGCCCCGGCCCGGCCCCTGCTACGCCTGGACAGGATGGTGGTGGCGGACGGGCAGCAAGAGGAAGGGGGCGAATGCGGCGAGCCGATCGTGCTGCCGTCGGACGTCGTGCGACGGCCGAGCGCCATCGGCGCGCGCCGATCATCGAGCGGGTTCCCGTTTCTCGTCGGGGAGCATCCGTCGATCGAACGGATCCAAGAGGTCGTCGCCAAGCTCGCCGCCACGGACACGACGGTGCTGATCGCGGGGGAGAGCGGCACCGGCAAGGAGGTGGTCGCGCGCGCGCTGCAGGTGTTGTCGACGCGCGCGGGCCGGCCTTTTCTCTCCGTCAATTGCGGGGCGATCCCGGGCGAGCTGCTCGAGTCGGAGCTCTTCGGGCACGAGCGCGGCGCCTTCACGGGTGCCACCGCGGCGCGCGCGGGTCTGCTCCAGCTCGCCGACGGGGGGACGGTGTTCCTCGACGAGATCGCCGAGATGAGCCCGCCCCTGCAGGTGAAGCTCCTGCGGGTGCTCCAGGACGGCGAGGTGCGGCCGGTCGGCGCCGAGCGCTCCGTCAAGGTGGACGTGCGGCTGATCGCGGCCACCAACAAGGATCTTCCCAACGCGGTCGCGGCGGGAACCTTCCGCGAGGACCTCTTCTATCGGCTGCAGGTGGTGCCGATCGATCTGCCGCCGCTCCGCGAGCGACGCTCGGACATCCCGCTCTTGGTCGGGCACTTCCTCGCCAAGCAGGCCTTCCGCCGGCCGGGGTTCGCGCTGCAGATCAGCTCCGACGCGATGGCCCAGCTCTGCGAGTACGATTGGCCCGGGAACGTGCGTGAGCTCGAGAATCTCATCGAACGGCTCATCGTGCTCGCCGATCAGCCCATGGTCCACGCCGACGACCTGCCGATCGAGATCCGGAGCTTCCTGTTGGAGAAACGAATTCCGCGTCCCGAGCTGCCGGCGCGCGGCATCGACCTCAATCGGACCGTGATGCAGTTCGAGGAGAAGTTGATCGCCGAGGCGCTCCGACGAACCAAGGGCAATAAGCAGGCCGCGGCCAGGCTCCTCGGGATCGGACGCACGACGCTGGTGGCGAAGCTCAGGCGTTTGCCGGCCTTCGCGCGCCCAGAGCCGGCCTGAGGCGTGGGGGCCGAATGACGGAGCCGACGGAACCGGGGGCGACCGTTCTGGCGGTCGACGACGATCCCGACGCGCTCTTCATCCTCGACCGCCTGCTCTCCCGCCAGGGCTATCGTGTGCGGACGGCGGGCGGGGGGCGGGCGGCGCTGGCGCTCCTCGAGACCGAGCCGGTCGACGTCATCGTGCTCGACGTGATGATGCCCGACCTGGACGGTCTCGCCGTCTGCCGGGCGCTCCGCGAGAACGAGCGCACACGCGGCATCCCGGTCATCCTGTTGACCGCCTCGGTGGAGACCGCGACGCGGCTCGAGGCCATGGCGCTCGGGGTGAGCGAATTCGTCACCAAACCCCTCAACTCCCGTGACCTGATTGCCCGCATCGGGGCGCAGTTGCACCAGCGCCGGCTCGCCAACCGCCTGGACGAGGTCCTGAGCCGCTGACCGTGCCTCCGCCGAATCGCCAATTGCGCTCTTTCGAGGCAAAGGGTTTTTCGGTAGACAAAGCCGCATGACGACGGCATCCATGGACCGTTCGGCGAGCGGCGCCGACGGCGGCGCGCGGGACTTCTTCGAAGGCTACGCCCGCGATTTCGACCACATCTACGACGAGGGCGGCAAGGGCCCCTTCGCGCGCTACATCGACACCAGTCTCCGCAAGGAGATGCGCATCCGCTTCGAGAAGACCTTCGAGGCCCTTGCGCCGATGAAGGGGCGGTCGATGCTCGACGCCGGGTGCGGGGGTGGTCGCTACGCCATCCCGGCCGCCAAGGCGGGTGCATCGCAGGTCCTCGGGATCGACTTCAGCCCGAGCATGCTGGATCTGGCCCGCCAGAAGGCGGCGGCCGAGGGCGTCGGCGACGTCTGCCGCTTCGAGCTCGGCGACCTGCTGACCTACCCGGTCGCGGAGAAGAGCTTCGACTACGCGATCGCCATAGGGTTCTTCGACTACCAGAAGGATCCGGCGGCCGCGCTCCGGGCGCTGGCCCGCGCCGCGCGCCGGCGCGTCTTCGTGTCGCTCCCGAAGCGCTGGCACCTGCTGACACCGCAGCGCTACGTCCGCTACACGTTTTTCCGCTGCTACATCCGCTTCTACTCGAAGCCCGAGGTCGAGCGGCTGGCGGCCGAGGTCAACCCCCGCAAGGTCACGATCTTCGACATCGGCCGCGAGTACAACCTGCTGCTCGATTTCGAGTAGAGAAGACGGACTTCGCGGCCGTGCTGCGACGGCGGCCTGCGGGGAGCGCGCGCGGTGGAGGGGTCGCCCGCGGGTCCTACGGCGGCGGAGCGCGGCGATCGGCGCACCTCGAGCGACCGGCAGTCGCTGCTCGATCTGCGTATCGCGACGCGGCGCTGCCATCGCGTGGGCTCTTATTCGTGTGTCCTACGAGCTGCGACGGTGCGGGCGGACGGTGGAGGGCTCGGCGGCGGGTCCGATCTCGGCAAGGAGCGCTACGCGGCGGTCGACCATGACGCGCAGGTCGCCCGATGAGGGCCATGCGCTACTGCGATACGCCGAGCGGGTAATGACTGGCGTACGCGCGCGCTGCGCCGATCGCCGCGCTCCGCCGCCGTAGGACCCGCCGCCGAGCCCTCCACCGTCCGCTCTTCCCGACGGCCGCCGTCGCAGAACAGGCTAGAAGTAGCCGGTAGGAGTGCCGCCGCCCTCGGAGCCCGAGTCGTCGCTCTCGCGCTTCGGGATCCACTTGCCGGTGATCATTTCCTTGTAGCCCATGCCCGGCCCAACCATCGGGTAGACGTGCCCGTGGGTGTCGGTCATGACCTCGAGGAACGCCGGACCGGTCGAGCGCACGAACTCCTCGAGCAGCGGCCGCACGTCCTTCACCTCGGTGACCCGCTTCGCGAACGGGAAGCCGTCGGCCTCGGCGGCCTTGATGAAGTCCTTCTTGTGGAGGCTCTTGTCGGTCCCCGCGTAGCGGCTCGGTGTAGAAGAGGTCCTGCCACTGCCGGACCATGCCGTCGCCGAGGTTGTTCAAGCAGCAGCACCTTCACCGGAATGTCGTAGGTGGTGAGGGTCTCGAGGTCGCCGAGGTTCATGCGGATCGAGCCGTCGCCGTCGACGTCGATGACGAGCTTCCCGGGGTTGGCGATCTGCGCGCCGATCGCCGCCGGCAGCCCGAACCCCATGGTCCCCATGCTGCCCGAGGTGAGGAAGGTGCGGGGGTGCTTGAAGTCGATGTACTGGGCCGCCCACATCTGGTGCTGGCCGACGCCGGTGGTGACGATCGCCTCGCCCTTGGTGATCTCGTTCAGCTGGCGCAACACGTACTCGGCCTGGATCGCCGTCGACTCCGTGTCCCAGGCGAGGGCATGCCGGCTCTTCAGCTTGGCGACGTGCTCGCGCCAGCGCCGGAAGTCCTTCTTGAAGCCGGCGCCGGCCTTCTGCAGCTGCGGCAGGCCGCGCTTGGCGTCGGCGACGTGCGCCCAGTCGACGTGCTTCACCTTCTCGATCTCGGAGGCGTCGATGTCGAGGTGGGCGATCGGTGGCGCCCGGCGCGAACTCCTTCACCTTGCCGGCGACGCGGTCGTCGAAGCGCGAGCCGACGGCGAAGAGAAAATCGCAGTCCTCGACGGCGTAGTTGGCGTAGGCCATGCCGTGCATGCCGAGCATCTGCAGCGAAAGGTCGCTGGTGGTGTCGATCGCGCCGATGCCCATGAGGGTCGTCACCACCGGGATGCCGAAGCGCTCCGCGAACGCCCGCAGCTCGGGCGCGGCCTCGCCGTTGATGACGCCGCCGCCGCAATAGAGCAGGGGACGCTCGGACTTGCCGAGCAGCTTGAAGAACGCCTCGCCGTCACCGGAAGAGATCTGCGTCTCCATCAAAGCGTCGACACGCTCCTGATAGCCGCGCACCGGGAGGAGCCCCGAGCCCTTGAAGACGCCGCTCGCGTTCTGCACGTCCTTCGGCACGTCGACCACGACCGGACCCGGACGGCCGCTGCGCGCGATGTCGAAGGCGCGCCGCATCGTCTCCTCCATCTTGGTCTCGTCGGTGACGAGGAAGACGTGCTTGGCGCAGGGCGCCATGATGTTGAAGACCGGCGCCTCCTGGAAGGCGTCGGTACCCATCGCCGCGCGCGGCACCTGGCCGGTGATGAGGATCACGGGGATCGAGTCGGCCTGGCAGTCGCGGATCGGCGTCACCGAGTTGGTGGCGCCCGGACCCGAGGTCACGAGAAAGACGCCGACCTTGCCGCTCGAGCGGGCGTAGCCCGCCGCCATGAAGCCCGCGCCCTGCTCGGTCGCCGGGACGATCAGGCGGATCTCGTCGTCGGGGTGGTTCGCGTTGTAGCGAAAGACCGCGTCGTAGGTGGGGAGGATGGCTCCGCCGCTGTAGCCGAAGATGGTGTCGACGCCCTCGTCGGCGAGGACCTGGACGATCATGTCGGCGCAGCTGAGCGTGGTACCGGCGAGGGGGTGTCTCGGGGCCGCTTCCGTGAGGGCCCGGCGGGCGGGTTTGGCGACGGTCTTCATGGGGTAACCCCATAGCCTGATTCGGCTCCCGGCGCGAGTTTCCTCTGAGGGATACCGCCGGAACCGCCGTGATATCCCGCCTGGGGCGGGCCTTTTGCGCGGCCTACGGTTGGTGGCGGCGGCGCCGTTGCGCCTCGTCGCGCTCGCGCTCCTCCAGATCCTCGGCCGATGCCGGATCGAGCTCCCAGCGGTCGCGGTCGCGGCCCTCGATCTTCTCGGTGGTGGCGAGCGGCTTCTCGTCCTGCTCGACGACCCCGAGGGCGCTGCCGATCTGGTCGACGTTGTCCTGGTCGGGCGTCGGCGTCGAGCCGCCGACCGCCTCCTCGCCGCTCTCGACGCCCTGCCAGGAGGCGTCGAGATCGCCGGCCGCGAGGTCGATGATCTCGCGCGTCACCGGATCGGACGGCCGTGCCGTCTCGGCGACGTCGGGGGTGTCCGGAATTCCCGGCTCGAGCTCGAGGTCCGGCGGGGCAAGGATCGAAAGCGCCGGCGTCCTTCTCCGGGTCGGCGATTTCCTCGGGCGATGGGCGCTCTTGCTCGCGTGGCGCTTCGTGGTGGGCATGGAATGCACCTCCTCGGAGATCGTCCATGCACGATCCACACCAGCGAGCGCGGCCAATGGTGGTGCGGGGGTCCCGTTCGTTCGGTCGTTTCTACAACCCGCGAGGGTCGACCATACAAGGGTGCGGAGGATACTGTCGCCTCGGCCGAACGGTGAGAGTCGAACCCGCCACGCTCGCAGACGCTCGCGCGGTCGCCGAGATCCACGTCGGCGCGTGGCGGGTCGCGTATGCCTCCATGCTCTCGGCCGAGTACCTCGCTGCGCTCTCGATCGAGGAGCGCACGCAACAGTGGGAGCGCTGCATCGCCGCGGGCGAGCCCACGCTTCTCGTCGCCAAGAACGCCGACGCGGTCTTGGGCTGGATCTGCTTCGGCACGTGTCGTGACGACGGCGCCGCGCCGTCGGAGGCCGAGAATCTGGCGCTGTATGCGGCGCCGAGCGCGTGGTCCACGGGAGTCGGGCGGATGCTCTGGCTGGAAGCCAGGCACCGCATGCTCGCGCAGGGTTTCACGACCTGCAGCCTGTGGGTCTTCTCGGAGAACGAGCGTGCCATCCGCTTCTATCGCGCCGCCGGTTTCACGGCGGATCGTCGTCCGCCGAAAGAATTCGAGTTGGGCGGTCGGCAGTTGCAGGAAACACGGTACGTCTGCCGGCTCGACGGCTGAAGCCGCCATCGCGATTCACCTTGCGTGGCCGAGACGCTTTTGGTAGCTCACGCCGGTCGCCGAAAGGGCTGACAAGGGAAGCCGGTGAAAATCCGGCGCGGCTCCCGCCACTGTAAGTCGGAACGACCGCGCACGCAGGCCACTGCTCTCGAACGAGAGTGGGAAGGCGGCGCTAGTAGGCAGCCGACGAGCCAGGAGACCTAGCCCTCGAGGCATTTCGCTCAAACGTCCCTCGGGAAAGCGGGGACGCGGGGGCCATGGACGACAAACGAGATCACGAAGGAGCGGCGACCGGGCTACGAGCTCGATCGATCGCGTGGCGACGCGCCCTCGCGCTGCGACCAACGGTCGCGGCCGGAGACGGTGCGTGCCGATCCCAGCGTGAATCCCGTCGGGGTCCGGATCCTGCGTCGCCACCCGGAGGGCCCAACGCGATGCCGCGGGTAGCGGCGTCGAGGAGGACCTCATGCGTACGCCTCGTTTCCGCCTCTCCTTCCTTTCTCTGCTGGTAGCCGTCTCGGCCGTCGCGCCGGCGCGGGCCGCGATCGTCGCCGATCCGGCCTACGTGGTCGGCGCGATCCCCTTGCCGGTCGTGAACGCGGCCGACGTCGCCGTCCTCGGCGCGTCGATCGCGATCGGGCAGGGCTCGTTCGGCGCCGGTAACCAATCGATCATTCGGCTCGATCCGAACGGCGGCGTCCTCACCATCGTCGACAACCTGAACGCGATCGGCGCCATCGTCTACGACGCCGTCGGCGACCGGCTGCTCTTCACCGACAACGCGGGCGAGCTCGCGGGTGCCACCCACGGCGACACGGTCTACGAGCTGCAGGACCCGCGCTCCGTGGTGTTCGCGATCGACGCCGCCACCTTGACGATGCTGCCGAGCGGCTCGATCCCGGCGGCGCAGGCGGTCGTGGCGCTTCCGGGCGGCGACGTGCTGGTCGGCGACGCCGCCGGGCCGGGGGTCGGTCGGGTGGTCAGGATCTCCGGCGGCACGCCGACGAATCTGATCACCGGGCTCGACTACACCTCCGGCGTCTCCCTCACCCTCGCCGGCGGCGAGCTCCTGATCGGCAACGTCGACGCCTCCTTCACGGGCAACGTCCTCCGCTACTCGCTCGCCGGTGCCGCCATCGCGCCGCTCGCCACCGGCCTCAGCGGCAGCTACGACCAGGCGCTCGAGGCGAGCGGCAACCTGCTGGTGACGGGCGGCTTCACGCCGAGCTTCTCGGGTACGGTGATCTCCATCGCGCCCAACGGCGCGATCGACCAGATCGCCGAGGGCTACGGCTTCTCGAGCGGCATCACGATCGACGGGCCGAGCCGGCAGGTGATGGTCCTCGATTTCGGGACCACGCGCATCGACACCCTGACGCCGGTCGACGGCCTCACCCCGGGCGGCGCCGGCTCGAAGGAATGTCACGTCGAGGCGTTCGGGGGCGCGCCGGATCGGAGCTCGGGCGGGAAGCCGAAGACGCGCTGGAGCTGCATCGACGGCGACCCGACCTGCGATCGCGACGGCGTCGCGAACGGGGTCTGCGTCCTCTGGGTCGGCGCGTGCGTCTCGCTCGTCGATCCGCGCGCCCCGAAGTGCACGCCGGTGGCGATCGACTCGGTGACGGTGACGAGCAAGCGCATCCCGGCCTCGGCGGCCGCGATCCAGGCGGCGGCGACCGCGATGCTGCCGAGCACGGGTCCGACCTGTAGCCAGACGTCCATCGTGCCGGTCACGGCCGACGGCAAGAGCCGGACGATCGTCTTCGAGGCGGTCGCGGCGGGCAAGAAGCGCGACAAGGACACGCTGACGCTCCGCTGTAGGCCCTAGGCGATCACGACGAAGGGAGGGCGAGAGCTCATGGGGACACTCGTGCGAAATGGAATCGCGTCGTTGACTCTCGCCCTCCTGCTCTGGCCGGCGCCCCCGGTTGGCGCCGACCCCTGCGCGGATGCGGTGACGTCGTACGCCACGGGGACGAACGGGGGCTTTCAGCAGGATCTGCTGCCGAACCTCGTCTTGGGGGCCCCGTACGGCGCCGGCTCGGCCTCGCAGTCGCTCGACGTCGTCTCGCTCGGCGACGGCGGCAGCATCACGATCGCGTTCACCGACAACCGCATCGTCGACGGGCCGGGCGCCGACTTCACGATCTTCGAGAACGTGTTCATCCCCGCGAACACGACCACCCCGTTCACCGAGGCCGGTGTGGTGGCGGCGAGCGCGGACGGCGTCAGCTTCTTCACGCTCCCGCACGGCCCGGGACTGACCGGTGTCGCCGGTGTCACGCCCGTCTACGCGAACGCCGACGTGAACTCGATCGATCCCCAGAACCCGGCCGTCTCGGGCGGCGACAGCTTCGACCTCGCCGCGGTCGGGCTCGCGAGCGCCCGCTTCCTCCGCATCACCGATCCGGGTGCCGCGATCGACGATTACGGCAACCACTTTCCGACGCCGGGCCCCGGCAAGTCGGGCTTCGACCTCGACGCCGCGATCGCCATCCACTCGCAGGACGTCTGCGCCTCCTGCTGCGACGCCGACGGCAGCGGCAGCGTCAAGGCGAACGACGTGCTGCTCCTCTTGCGCGCGGCGTCGCAGCTCCCCACCGCGATCAACCTCTGTGGCGCCGCGCCCTGCGAGGGCCGCTCCTGCGGCGACGCCAACGACGACCGCAAGCTCTCCGCGGCGGACGTGCTGCTCTGCCTGCGCCTGGCGTCGCAGCTCCCGACCCAGATCGCGCTCTGCGCCACGGGGGATTGCGATTTCGAGTAGGGCCGCGACCATGGCGCTCGGCATGGCAGTGGGTTTTCTCGTCGGGGCGCGTTCCGCGCCGGCCGACGAACCGCTGCTCGGCACGATCGAGGTGCGGGCGGCGCCCGAGCACGCGCCGAGCGTGCGGGACGAGAGCGCGTTCGCGACCGTGGTCCCGATCGTGGAGCAGCCGGCGGAGCTCGACACGCTGACCGACGTGCTCGACGAGACCGTCGGCGTGCAGGTGCGCCGCTTCGGCGGCCTCGGCGACTTCGCGACGGTGTCGATCCGCGGCAGCACGCCGGGACAGGTCGGCGTCTTCTTCGATGGCATCGCTCTCACCCAGGCGCGCAGCGAGACCGTGAACCTCGCGGACCTGCCGCTCGACCAGCTCGGTCGGGTCGAGGTCTACCGCGGCGTCTCCCCGCTGGCGCTCTCGGGGTCGGCGCTCGCCGGCGCGATCAACCTGGTGAGCCGCGATCCCGACGCCGTGCCGCGCCTGTCGCTGCTCGCGGGCGGCGGCTCGTTCGGCACCCGCAAGGCGAGCGTCGCCGGCACGGCGGCGCGCGGGTCGCTCTCGGGGCTGCTGTCGGCGACGTACCTCGGGAGCGCGGGCGACTTCGAGTTCGAGGACGACAACGGCACGCTGCAGAACCCGAACGACGACCGCCGCACGCGCCGCCGCAACAACGCCTTCGACTCCGGAGAGATGCTCGCCAAGCTGCGCCAGCGCGTCGGAGAGCGCGGCGCGCTCACCGGTCTCACCGAGCTCTATCTGAACGGGCAGGGCGTCCCCGGCATCGGCGCCTTCCAGGCCGACGACACCTCGCTCCGCGACCTCCGGAGCCTTTCCTACCTGCGCTTCGAGCAGGATCGCGTCGGCGGCTCTCCGGTCGACCTCGGCACGACCGGCTCGTTCGTGTACGAGCGCGAGCGCTTCCGCGACATCCAAGGCGAGCTCGGGGTCGGGAACGTCGCCACCGACAACCACACGTACACGGGGGCCCTCGACAATCACCTCCGCGCCCAGCTCGGCCGCCACGCGCTCGAGGGCCGGCTCGACGTCGGCGGCCAGCTCTTTGCTCCCGAGGACACGCTCGCCGAAGCGCCCGAAGGTCCCGACCAGAGCCGGATCCGCTTCGGCCTCGCCGCCGGCGACACCATCGGCCTCTTCGCCGACCGCCTGCTGGCGCAGCCGAGCGTCCGCTGGGAGCACCTCGAGGACGACTTCGGCGGCGGTTTCGAGTCCGGCGGGCAGATCGAACGCCCGCGGCGGAGCCGTTCGCGAGATCTGGTGACGCCGCGTCTGGGCGTGCGCGTCGACGTCCGACCCGAGCTCGCGCTCAAGGCCAACGTCGCCCGCGCCGAGCGCGCTCCGAACTTCACCGAGCTCTTCGGCAATCGCGGCTCGATCCTGGGAAATCCCGATCTCGATCCGGAGAGCGGGATCAACGCCGACCTCGGCTTGGTGGCGGCGGGGGAGCGGCTCGGACCGCTCACGCGCCTCAAGCTCGAGGCGGTCGGTTTCGCGGCCGTCGTCGACGACCAGATCGTGCTGGTGCAGAACTCCCAGCGCACCTCGATCTTCCGGAACGTCGACCGCACCCGCACCATCGGTGCCGAGGTCGCCGCCGGCGCCGACCTCTGGGAGCACGTCAGGGTGGCGGTGAACTACACCTACCAGGACGCACGCGACGAGAGCGGCATCCCGGCGCGCGACGGCAATCAGCTGCCGGGCCGTCCGCGCCACGATCTCTATCACCGCACCGAGTATCGCCGCGACGAGGGACGGCTCTTCTACGAGCTCGGCTTCCTCGCCGAGAATTTCCTCGATCAGGCGAACTTCCTCCTGGTGAACGCGCGCGCGACGCACACGCTCGGGATCGAGGCCGACGTCGCGGCGCTCGGCCGGCGCTTCGGGTCGGACCGACTCGCCCGGGTGCCGCTGGTCGCGACGCTCGAGGTGCGGAACTTCACCGACAACCAGGTGGAGGACGTCGCCGGCTATCCGCTTCCCGGCCGCGCCGTCTTCGGCAGCGTGCGCTGGAGCTGGGAAGGGAAGGGCGGAGCATGACCCGGCCGGCGATCGTGGTGCTGGCGCTCGCGTTCGCGGGTTGCACCTCCGGCGGCGTCGAGAGCCGCGACGGCGGCGAGGCGCCGGCGCTCGAAGGCACGAGCGCCTTCGTCGTCACCAGCGACTTCCAGACCGGCGCCTTCGCGGTTTTTCCGCTGCTGCAACCCGACGCGGTCGCGCGCGACGTCGAGCGCATCCACAGCGACGCCGTGGCGCGCACGCACGCGGGGTTGGTCTACGTCATCAACCGGCTCGGCGGCGACAACGTCCAGGCGATCGACCCGGCGATGGGCTACGCCACCCGCTGGCAGTGCTCGGTCGAGAACGGCAGCAACCCCCACGACCTGGCGTTCGCGCGCCCCGACAAGGCGTACGTCACGCGCTACGAGCGGCGCGAGATCCTGATCGTCGACCCCACCACCGGCGCCGACTGCGCCGGTTTCGTCCGCGGCACCGTCGACGTCGGGTCGCTCGCCGACGGCGACGGCATTCCCGAGATGGATCAGGCGGTGGTGGTCGGCGACCGCCTGTACGTCACCCTGCAGCGCCTCGATCGCCGGAACTTCTTCCTGCCGAGCGATCACAGCCTGATCGCCGTCGTCGACGTCGCGACCGACACCTTGGTCGGCAGCATCCGGCTCACCGGCACCAACCCGTTCGCCGAGTCGGTCGGCCTCGCGCCCGATCCCGAGACCGGCACCATCATGCTGACCGAGGTCGGGACGTTCGGCCGCATCGACGACGGCGGCGTCGAGCGGGTCGACCTCGCGGGCGGGACGGCGCTCGGCTTCTTCGTCACCGAGGGCGACCTCGGCGGCAACGTCACCGACGTGGTGATCGTCGACCCGCACCACGCCTACGCCATCCTGCTCGACCAGATCGGGGCGAGCCGCCTGATCCGCTTCGACCCCACGGCGCGCACGGTCACGTCGACGCTGGTTGCCGCCGACGAGTTCCTGGTCGACATCGAGCTCGGACCCGACGGCCAAACCCTCTTTCTCACCGACCGCACGCTCCGTCACCCGGGAATCCGGCGCTTCGCGATCGTCGACGATCACGAGCTCGTCCCGGCCATCGACACCGGATTGCCCCCGTTCGACATCGCCTTCGTGGAGGGACCATGAGAACCATCATTCCGATCGCGCTGCTCGCGGCCGCCGTCCTGCTTGCGGACGCTGCCGCCGCCGCTCCGGATCCCGCGCTCAAGTGCCGTCGCGCCGCGCTGCAAGGCGCGGCCAAGCTGGCGCGCCAGCACCTGAAGGCGCTCCGCAAGTGCGAGGACGCGCGGATCGCCGGCAAGCTGCCGGCCGCGACCGACTGCCGCGCCGATCTCAAGGTCGCGCGGCCGTTCGACGACGGGGTGGGAGCGTTGCGCGCGGCCCTCGACAAGGCGTGCGGCGGCGTGGACAAGGTGTGTGGCGGCGCCGACGACCTCGAGCTCGCGGCGCTCGGCTGGCCGAGCGCGTGTCCGGAGCTCGAGGGCCAGGGCTGCGGCGCGCCGCTCGCGAGCTGCGCCGACGTCGCGACCTGCGCCGCCTGCCTCGTCGACGCCGCCGTCACGCGCGCGGTGACGCTGGTCTACGAGCCGATCGTGCCGGTCGTCCCGAAGGAGCAGAAGCGGGTCTTCGCCTGCCAGAAGGCGCTCGGGGCTGCCGGCGTCGCGCTCGCCGACAAGCGCCTGCAGGTCGACGGCATCTGCCTCCTGCAACGCCTCGCCGGCGACCACGAGCGGGCGTGCCCGCTCCCCGGCGACGGCAAGGCGGCCGGCCTGCTCGCGGACGCCCGCGCCAAGGCCGAGGCCAAGGTCTGCAAGGCGTGCGGCGGGTCCGACAAGCAATGCGGCGGCGGCGACGATCTGGCGGCCGGCGCGGTCGGCTTCGCGTCCGCGTGTCCGGGCGTCGGGCTCTGCGGCGGCGGGATCGGCGACCTCTCGGAGCTGGTCGCGTGCTTCGACTGCACGGCCGGCACGCGCGCCGACTGCGCGCTCGCGGCCGCCGCCCCGGCCGTCGCCGCGTATCCGGCGGGCTGCTCGGTGGCCCCGCCGACGCCGACACCGACCGTCACGCCGACGGCGACGGCGACGCCGCTCACCACCGCGTCCGCGAGCGCGACGCCGGCGCCGACGGCGACGCCTGTATTCTGTCCCGCGGCGGGAACGGGCACCGTGACGACGGCGGTCACGATCACGCTCGTGACCGGCACGCCGATCGGCAGCGGTGACATGGACCTCGTGTATCTCCCCGACCGCGTGCGCCTGCCGGGCGCGGGCGGTGACGCCGCCGTCACCACCCGCGTCAGCGACCTCACCGGCGGCGAGCTGCTCGCCAAGGGCTCGCCCAACAACCAGGACGGCGACGCCGACCTCGAGCCCGACCGCGTCCATTTCACGATGGTGGCCGGGTCGGGCCTCTCGGGCGCGATCTTGAAGGTGACCTTCGATCGCTGCGCCAGCGCCGCCCTCACGACGGCGGGCGACTTCGTCTGCGCGCTCGCCGACGCGCGCGAAACGGACGGGTTGACGTTGGTCCCCGGCGCATCCTGTACGGTCGCCGTCGAGCACGCGCCGTGACCGGCCGGCGCGTGGGCATCTGGGCGGCGGCGCTGCTGCTCGTCGCCGCGGCGCCGGGCGCGGCCGCCGACCGCTGCGGCGACGCCGACGGCAACGGCGCCGTCACCGTGAGCGACGGCGTGCAGACGCTGCGGGCCGCCGCCGCCCTCGCGAGCAGCTGCACGCCGGCGCGCTGCGACCTCGACGGCGGCGGCACCGTCACGGTGAGCGACGGCGTCAACGTGCTGCGCTCGGCGGCGGAGCTCTCGGTCGTGCTTGCCTGCCCGGGAGACGGCGGGCCCACCTGTACGGCCGCCACGGTGACGCTCGCGCTCACGGTCTCCGCGCCGCTCGGGGCCGGCGATCTCGATCTCGTCTATCCGAGCACCGTCGCCCTGCCCGGGAGCGGCGACGCCGCCGCCGAGCGCGTGACCATCCTCACTGAAGGCTCGCTGGCGAGCGATGGTCAGCCGAACGACCACGACGATCGCGTGCACTTCACGCTGGTGAGCCTCGAGGGCATCGCGAGCGGGCCCCTGCTCGCGGTTCGCTTCGACTGCGCCGGCGCGGTCCCCGAGGCGGCGGACTTCGGCTGCGCGCTCACGGGCACCGCGCCCGACGGGGTGACGCCGGTCGACGCCGCCTGCACGGTGGAGGTCGCGACCGAGTAGCCATGCGGCCGAAGGCGCTCTTGTCGTGGAGCTCGGGCAAGGACGGCGCCTGGGCCCTGCACGTGCTGCGGCAGCGCGGCGAGGTCGACGTGGTCGGCCTGGTCACGACCGTCAACGAGGCCTTCGGGCGCGTCGCGATGCACGGCGTCCGCACGGCGCTGGTCGAGGCGCAGGCGCGGGCGGCCGGGCTGCCGCTCTGGACGATCGGCCTCCCGTGGCCGTGCTCCAACGAGGAGTACGAGACACGCATGCGGGAGGTGATCGAGCGGGCGCGTGCCGCGGGCGTCGCCCACTTCGCCTTCGGCGACCTCCACCTCGCGGACATCCGCGCCTACCGCGAGCGCCAGCTCGCCGGCACCGGGATCGCGCCGCTCTTCCCGCTCTGGGGCGGGCCCGCCGACACGCCCGAGCTCGCGCGGACGATGATCGCGGCCGGCCTCGGGGCGACGCTGACGTGCGTCGATCCCCGCCAGCTCGGCCCGGAGTACGTGGGGCGCGCGTTCGACGCGGCGTTTCTGGCGGCGCTGCCGCCGACGGTCGATCCCTGCGGCGAGCGCGGCGAGTTCCATACCTTCTGCCACGCCGGTCCGATGTTCCGCGCGCCGATCGCCTTCGCGGTGGGCGAGACGGTGGAGCGGGACGGATTCCACTTCACGGATCTGCTCGAGTAGACGGGGCGATCGCGAGCGTGGACATCACGGGACCGATGTGGGCGACGGGGGACGAGCGGGGAGCCCGCGCGCGGCTCGCCGCGGCGCTGACGTTCTCGCTTCTCTGCCACCTCCTGCTGGTCCTGGCGGCCGGGCGCGGCAGCGAAGCCGGGCCGTTTCCGACGGCGCCGATCGTCGTGACCATGGTGGAGAGCGGCGGCGGTGGCGATGGCGGCACGCGCGCGGCGGGCGACGCCTCGACGGCTGCGGCTCCGCGCCCGCCGGCTCCCGCCGCGGAGCCCGCGCCGCTCGTTCAGCCGCCGGCGCTCGGCCCGGCCCGTCGCGCCGCGCTGACGACGCGCCCGCCTCCGGTCGCGCGCGCGCGAGCGGAGACCGGGTCCCCCGGTCGCGCGCCGGTCGCGGACACGGACGGAGGCGGCGCGGCGTCAGGCGCCGGCGACCTGGCGGCGCTCGGAGCGGGATCCGGAACGGGCGGCGGCTCGGCAGGCACGGGCGTGGGCTCGCTCGGCAGCGGGGCGGGCGGCGACGGTCTCCGCGCCTTCTGCCGCAGCTGCCCGCCCCCCGACTATCCGCCGCGAGCGCGCCGCCAGGGATGGCAAGGGACGGTGGACGTCGCGCTCCGGATCGGCCTCGACGGCGTGGTCGAGGCGGCGGCGGTCGAGCGCTCGTCGGGATACGCCGCCCTCGACGAGGTCGCGCTCGCGAGCGCACGCGCCAGTCGCTTCACGGTGCCGGACGGCGGCCCGGGTCTCCGCGGCCAGCTGCGTTACCGCTTCGTGCTCGACGCCACCGCGGCGGGACACTAGAAGCGCGCATGCGACGTCTCGCTCCGATCGTGGTGGCGCTCGCCTTCGTCCTGGCGGGCACCCGTGTCGACGCGAGCGATCCTGCCGCGCCGCCGGCGCGCATCGTCTCGCTCGCGCCGTCGATCACCGAGACGCTGTTCGCGCTCGGCGCCGGGTCGCGGGTGGTCGCGGTGTCGGACTTCTGCGACTACCCGCCCGAGGTGAAGCGCCTGCCGCGCGTCGGCTCCTACAACGCCCCGAGCGTCGAGGCGGTGCTCGGCCAGCGGCCGGACGTCGTGATCGGGCACGCCGAGCCCCGGCAACCACGAGGCCGTGCTGACGATGCGCCGCCTCGGGCTCCGCGTCGAGGTCGTCGATCCCGAGCGTCTCGCCGATCTGCCCACGGCGACGCGCCGGATCGCCGCCGTCGCCGGCGTGCCGGAGGCCGGTGAGCGCCTGATCGCCACCATGGCGCGCGAGATGGACGCGGTCCGCGCCCGCGTCGCGGGCGCACCCAAGCCCCGGACCCTCATGCTGATCGGCCAGGACCCGTTGATCGCGGTCGGCGCGGAGAGCTTCCTCGGCGAGATGCTGGTCGAGGCCGGCGCCGTGAACGTCGCGCCCACGGGCGAGGCCTGGCCGCGCGTCAGCCTCGAGGTCGTGGTCGCGGCCGATCCCGAGGTGATCATCGACTGCAGCATGGGCACCGAGGCGCGGACCGCGACGCTCGAGTTCTGGACGCGCCTCGGCTCGCTCGCCGCGGTGCGCGCCGGTCGCGTCCATGCCTTCCGCTCCTACGAGGCGCTCCGCCCCGGGCCGCGCCTGCCGGCGGCGTTCGCCGAGCTGGCCCGCCTCCTCCACCCCGATCGATGGCGGTGACCCACCTCACCTGGGGCCGCCTGGCGCGCGTCAACGGCGTGCTGGCCGGCCTGCTGCTCGTGAGCCTGGTCGCCGCCGCCGCCATCGGGCCGGTCGCGCTCGATTGGACCCGGGTCCTCGACCTCGCGGGCGGGAGTCCCGATGCCGTCATCCTCTTTCGCGCCCGCATCCCCCGTCTCCTGCTCGCGGCCATCGTCGGCGGCGCGCTTGCCGCGGCGGGGGCGGCGCTGCAGGCCCTGCTGCGGAATCCGCTCGCCGAGCCGCACCTGGTCGGCATCTCGAGCGGGGCGGTGCTGGCGGCCGTGCTGGCGCTGGTGACGATGCCGGTCGCCGGCTCCTCGCTGGTGGCGCCCGTCGCGGCCTTCGCCGGCGCGCTCGTCAGCATGTGGATCGTCGTGCGCCTGGCCTTCGTCGGCGAGCGCGTCGAGCCCTACACGCTGCTCCTGATCGGGGTCATCTACAACGCCTTCACGGGCGCCATGCTCATGTTCATCAACAGCATCGTCGACCTCTACCAGGCGCAGGGCGTGCTGTTCTGGCTGATGGGGCACGTCGGCAGCCGCGAGTACTCGCTGATCGGCGCGCTCGCGGCCTACAGCCTCGCCGGGCTGGCGTTGCTCTTCTGGCACGCCCGCGACCTCGATTGTCTCAGCCTCGGCGATGAGCGCGCCGCCGAGCTCGGGGTCGACGTCGAGTGGGCGCGCCGCATGATCTTCGTCGCCTCCGCCTTGCTGGTGGGGGCGGTGGTGTCGGTGAGCGGCCTGATTGGGTTCGTCGGACTGGTGGTGCCGCACCTGATGCGGATCGTCGTCGGGGCCGACCATCGTCTGCTGCT
Organism: uncultured delta proteobacterium; assembly: GCA_963761995.1. Taxonomy (GTDB): domain Bacteria; phylum Desulfobacterota; class Binatia; order UTPRO1; family UTPRO1; genus UTPRO1. Next base: position 932,124 of record CAVXIU010000006.1, read on the forward strand.
GCCGGCGTCGTACCTCGCGGGTGCGATCTTCCTGGTGTGGGCCGACACGGTGGCCCGGACCGTCCTCGGCGCGACCGAGATCCCCGTCGGCGTCGTGACCGCGCTGGTCGGGGCGCCGGTCTTCGCCTACCTGCTGCGCCGCGATCGGCGCCTGGCGGGGTCGTGAGCCTCGCGGGGGGCGGCGACGGCCCGGCGCTCCGTCTCGCGGGCGCGTCCTTCGCCTACGGTGCGCGCACCGTGCTGCGCGACGTCTCGTTCGAGGTCGCGCGCGGCGCGATGCTCGCCCTCGGCGGCCCGAACGGCTCGGGGAAGTCGACGCTGCTGGCGCTCCTCGCCGGCACGCGCCGCCCGCGCGCGGGCACGGTCGAGGTCCACGGCCGGGCGATCGCCGACTACGAGCGGCGCGCGCTGGCGCGTCTCGTCGCCGTCGTGCCGCAGGACACCAGCGTGACCTTTCCCTACCGCGTCGCCGAGATGGTCCTGATGGGACGCGCCCCGTACCGCCCGCCGCTCGCGCTCGAGGGCCCGCGCGACGTCGCCATCGCGGAGCAGGTGATGGCCGAGACGGGAATCTTGGCACTCGCCGACCGGCGCGTCACCGAGCTCTCGGGCGGCGAGCGCCAGCGCGTCATCGTGGCGCGTGCGCTCGCGCAGGAGCCGGCCATTCTGCTCCTCGACGAGCCGACCACCCACCTCGATCTCCGCCACGCGACCGACATCCTCGACCTGGTGGCGACCGTGAACCGCACCCGCGGCGTCACCGTCGTCGCCGTCCTCCACGACCTCACCAGCGCCGCGCTCTACTTCGATCGCATCGCCTTCCTCCGCGAGGGCGCGGTGGTCGCCGACGGCCCGCCGCGCAGCATCATCACCGCGGAGACGATCAAGGCCGTCTTCGACGCCGAGGTGCGCGTCGAGGCCGACGCCGACGGCGTCCCCGCCGTCCGGCCGCTCCGGCGCTCCTAGCGCGTAGCTCGTGACCCCGTGACGTCTTGCAACGGCGGCCGTCGGGAAGAGCGGACGGTGGAGGGCTCGGCGGCGGGTCCTACGGCGGCGGAGCGCTCCGACCGGCGCGTCGGCGGGCAAACGCCAGGCATCAATCGATCGGCGTATCGCAGCAGCGCATGGCCTTCATCGGGCGACTGGAGCGTCGCGCCCGACCGCAGCTCGCAGTTCCTAGCGCGTGCCGCGTACGAGCGCTTCGACCCTGTCGAGGAACGCGTCGACGTCTCCGCTCGCGGCCGCGTCGTCGGCCGCGGCCTCGGGTCGCGCCACGCGCCGTGCGCCCTCGCGCCGGACGCGATAGACGCCGTCGGCGAAGCCGACGGGGCTGGTGAAGCCGTGGGCGCTCTCGGGACGGAGGAAGAGCACGACCTCGTCGCCGACGCGGTACGTCGGCAATCCCGGCATGCGGCCGATGCCGCCCTGGGCGATCGCCTGCCCGGCGCCGAGCTGCTTCACGGTGAGGCTGCCGTGGTGCGTACCCTTGACGGTGCGCGCGACGTCGAGGGTCACCCACGTCGCGGGAATGCCGCGCTCGTCGCGCTCCGAGCGGACGTCGGTGACGGTGCCGTACACGATCCGCCCCGCCTCGGCGGTGACCTTCGCGAGCGGCATGCGCTCGAGCAAGGTCGTCGCGTCGGCAGCGCGGCCCGGGAGAAGCACGGAAAGCGCGGCGAGCATCGAAATCGTAACGCGGCGGCGCATCGGCTCAGTCTCCCTTTGCGATCAGCTGCAATCCGTCGTTCTTCCGGACGCCGCTCAGGGGATAGCTCGCGTCCCAGCATAGCCCGGCGCTGTTGACGAGCTGCATCGTGAGCGGGGGCGCCGCGGGGAGGGGCGGGACGTCGAGCGCGGTGCCGAAGCCCTTGACGATGATGCTCGCGCTGCCGGCGGCGCCGCCCTTGAGCGTGATGGTCTTCATTCCGTCCGTCGCCGCGAAGGAATCCTTGTAGACCCAGCCCTTGCTGGTCGCGCGCCAGCAGGGCTTGGCGCCCGTGCCGCAGAGACCGGCGGCGGGGATGTGCGCTTCGGCGACCAGGCTCGGGCCGCCGTCGTAGAGGCAGAGCGCGTAGCTGGTGCCGGTCGCGATCGTCGGGTCGCCGTACTCCGCCGGCGTCGTCGCCGCGCCGCGCGTCCACTTCCACTGCAGGCTCTGGTGTGACGGGTCGCCGAGCTTCACGCGGAGCGACGAGGCACGCGGGGCGATCGGCGCGCGACAGCCGGCGACCGGCGCGGGCGCGCAGGCGGCGTCGGGGGTGAAGGAGAGGGCGAGGTGCATGCTGCCGCCGCCGGAACGGAAGCCCGTGACCTCGACGTAGTAGACGCCCCCGGTGCTCACCCGGACGTCGAGCGACGCCTGGACCGAGCCTCCGGCGTCGTCGGCGCAGGCCGCCTCGACGAGGGTGCCGCACGCACCGGTCAGGACGCCGACGAGGGTGTCGTACGTGCTGCCGGCGGTCGAGGCGTGCACGACTCCGTCGCCGGGTGCGGTGAAGCGGTACCACACGCTGTTGGAGTTCTGGGCAATGGTCTGCGGCGTACAGGACTGCAGCGGGTCGAAGGCGCCCTGAGTGGCGCCCGTGGTGTCGAGGACGTCGCTGAAGGGCAGCGCGGGGATCTCGGTCGCGTCGGCGCACTCGTCGTTCGGCGGCGGCGGGCCCTGGTTCAGGGTGATGTCGATGGCGCTCACCGTGGCCCCGCCCGCCACGGAGATCGGGACCGCGACGTTTGGATCGTCGGGCGGGTTGGCCGACGCCTCGTCGAGGTCGTTCCAGAACTCGGGCACGCCCGGGAGCGGCGCCGGGATGTCGAGCGGACCGACGCTCGAGCCGCCGATGAAGTTCGGGTCGATCGGCTCGACCTCGACCGTGTAGTCGCCCGGGGGGAGGCCGGTGAGCTCGTACTGGCCCAGCCACGCGGGATCGGGCGGGCCGCCCGCGAAGCCGGGGCGGAAGTGATTCCCCGAGACGTAGCCGATCGCGGCGTGGCGCGGATCGGCGAGCGCGCGCGCGACCACGTGCGCGCCCTGGAAGAGCACCCCGTCGGCGCGGAAGATCGTCCCGGTGATCGTTCCAAAGTCGGTGCCGAAGCTCGCGGTCGGATACAGCACCGAGATCGCCACCTCATCGTCGAGGTTCAGCGTCCGCATCTGGTCGCCGTTGATCAGGATCGGGAACATGGTCGCCACGGTGTCGTCGTTCGCCTGGTTGCCGTCGAAGGCCTCGCTGACGTTGATCTGCGAGTGATCGAGGCCGAGGTAGTGGCCGAGCTCGTGGGTCAGCACGGCCTCGAACTGCTGGGGGGTGAGCTCGGGGTTGCCGGAGGCGCTGACGCCGTCGAGGAAGCGGCCGTTCATGACCGAGTACCCCTGGGTGATGGTCGCCGGCGGTAGGTAGGTCCCGCACGCCGGCGCCGCGAAGCCGATGATGTGCGCCCTGGCGCCGGCACCGAAGAGATCGTCGGTGATGCCGCCGTCGCTGTCGAAGACGATGGGGCTCAGACCATCCTCGCAGTTGAACAGGTACTCGGGGTAGTTGCCGACCGACACGTCCACCGGCAGCTGCGCGCCGGCGGCGAGGGTCACGGTCGCGGTCGGCACGTTCGTCCAGGCGGCGGCGCTGGTGGCGAGGCGCGCGAGCGCCTCCTCGTTGCTGAGCTTCCCGAGCTTGCCGCGATCCGGGTTGTACGGCACCGGATCGACCCGCCAGATGACCGGATCACCGGCGCCGTTCACCAGCAACGCTCCGCCGGCGCGCCCCTCGCTCACCGCCGCCAATACCAAGAGCGCGGCGAGCACCATCGCTGTCGCGCGCTCAGTCACTCTTGGCCTTGAAGAGGGTCGGCGAGTTCACCTGCACCCCGGCGCCCGAATACGTCGCGTCGAAGCAGATGTTCTTCTCGTCGCTGACGAGCTGCGCGTGCACCGGCAGGCTCGCGCTCGGCAGCGCCGGCGCCGCGAGGTTGGCACCGCGGCCGGTCATTTTGTGGCTGGTCTTGCCGTCGACCGCGCTGGCCTTGAGCGCTCCCGAGGTGGCCCCGCTCGGCGTGCCGGCGCCATCGGAGTACTTCAGGCTCGTGTTGGTCGCGCGCCAGCACGACGTTCCCTTGCATGAGTCGTCGACCGGCGCCTCGGTCCGCGCCACCAGGCCGGAGCCGTCGTAGACGCAGAGGGCGTAGGGCGCGCCGTAGGTGTAGGTCGCGAGGTGGTTCAGCGGGATTGCGGGGCCGTGCTTCCACGTCCACCCGATCTTGCGCTTCTTCGCCTCGCCGCCGCCGATGGTGAGCCGCGAGTTGTGCGGCACCGTGGACGTGATGCAGCTGGTCCGCGGCTCGTAGACGTGCTCGCAGGTGGCGCTGCCGTCGCAGCGGTCGTTGGTGCAGAGGTCCGTGTCGAGGGCACAGGGCGTGCCGAACGGGGCGTCCTCGTGGTTGCAGGTGCCGGCGCCGTCGCAGCGCTCGAGCGTGCAGGCCTCCGCGTCCGCCGCGCACACGGCGCCGGCCGGGTCGTAGGCGCAGGTCCGTCCGCAGCAGTCGAGCGAGCCGCGGTCGCCGTCGTCGCACGCTTCGCCCGGATCGAGGGTGCCGTCGCCGCAGGGATGCCCGGCGAGCGCCATCACGATGTCGTGGTCTTGGCCCTTGGTGCCGCTCTCGAGGGTCGGATCATTCGACGTCCAGAGCGCGAAGAAATAGCCGAGCGGGTCGGAGACGACGTGCGGAGCGTACTCGATGGCGCCGAACTCACCCCCCGCCGCAACGGCGGGGTTCAGCGGGATCGGAGCCGACCAGGTGGCGCCGCCGTCCGAGGAGAGGGCCGACAGCACGTCCGAGTGGCTGAAGTCGAACTCGCCGTCGCGCCCATGCCGGACCCAGACGGCGGCGTAGGTCGCGGCGTCGATGGCGGCGACCGACGGCCGGTCGTCGGTGCGTCCGTCGGTCCCGGCGTCGGTGTTGAGGATCGCCGCCGGCGTCCAGGTGAGGGCGCCGTCGGCGGAGCGCGCCAGCGCGATGTTCTGCGTGCCGCTGTTCGGCGCCCCCGTCGACCAGGTCGCGACCCAGTTGCCGCCGCCGGCGCCCACCACGCGCGCGCCCTGGTCGAAGGACGCCGGTGCATTGCTGCTGAGCTCGAGCGGCGCCGACCAGGTCGCGCCGTCCACGGAGCGTGCGTAGCGGACGTGCGCCTCCGGGGCGTTGAAGGGAAGCGTCGCCGTCCACGTCGCCACCCATACGCCGTTCGACCACGCGACCTGCGGACTCGAGTCCGTCAACCCGTCCGCGGCCGCGTTGGTGTTGAGCGGCACTGGCGCGCTCCAGGTCAGTCCATTGTTTGTGGAGCGGGTAAAATAGGTCACGCCGTCCCCGAAGACGAGGTGTCCATAGCGCCAGACGATGACCCACGTGCCGGCACCGTCGTTGGCGATCGACGGTTGGTTGCTGAGATCGTAGAGGGTGGCGAGATCGCTCCAGGTCGCGCCGCCGTCGTCGGAGCGGGAGAGGGCGATGGTCTCGGTGAAATGGGTTTGCCGATTCCAGACGGCGATGAACCGGTTCCCGTTGGCCGCCAGTGCGGGCAGGGTGTCGTCCGCGCCGACGACGAGGTCGTAGAAATACTCGCTGTCGTTCCCGGCGTTGGTGTTGAGCGCGGCCGGCGCCGTGAACGTCAAGCCGCCGTCGGTCGAACGCGAGAACAGGATGTCGTGGTCGCGATCGATCGTCCCCTGCAGCGTGTCGTTCGACTCCCAGGCGACCACCCAGGTGCCGCTGCCGTTGGTGGCGGCGACGGGCGCGCTGTCGCTCCCTCCCGGGACGTCGGTGGTGGTGCTGGGGGCGGTCACGACGGGCGGCTCGAACGCGAGCGGCGCGGCCAGCGCCGGGCTCGAACACCACGACGCGCCCGCGAGCGCGAGAAGGGCGATGGCGAGTCGCGACATGGGGGCCTCCCGACGGCCGGAGGGGTCACGGCACGGCTCGGGTCGTAACAGAACGGCGCCGCGCCTGTCACGCGAAATCGCACGTGGGCGAGCGTGCGATTGCGCCTGGTCGCTCCGGGCGGGCTTGTGGTACATGCCACGGGGGGAGGGGCTGGCATGGCGGAGATCTCGGCCGCGCGCGTCACGCGGTTGATCTGGCTGGGGCTGGTGGTGGTGGCATGCGGCCTCGCGTACAGCTCGTGCACGACCTACGTCGCGCCGAACGAGGTCGGCATCCTCGAGAGCCGGCTGATCACGCCGACCGGCATTCGCGAGAAGATGTACCCGGGCGGGCGCCTCTACTTCCTCCTGGTCGGCCAGACCATGCACCGCTTCCCGACCGACCTGCAGGTGCTCGAGCTCACCAGCTACCGCGACGAGTCGAACGCGCGGAACGCGCGCATCGAGCAGCCGGTCGAGGTCAACACCTCGGACGGCTCGCGGGTCGTCCTCGACGTCACCGTCCTCTACCGCATCGAGGACCCGCTCGCGGTCATGCAGCAGGCGGGTCCCGGCCGACTCTTCGAGACCAATGCCGTGATTCCGAAGACGATCGCGGCGCTCAAGAAGAACCTCGGCGAGATGGTCGCGGAGGACTTCTACAACGTGAAGGTGCGGGGACAGCGCGGCGAGAAGGCGCTCGCGCAGGTGCACGGCGAGCTCAAGGAGAAGGGCATCGCCGTCGATCACGTGCTGATGCGCCAGTACTACTACAACGCCGACTACCAGCAGCAGATCGAGGAGAAGAAGGTCCAGGACCAGCTGAAGTTCACGCGCGCCTCCGAGGCCGAGGCCGCGAAGGAGCTCGCCAAGAAGCAGGAGATCGAGGCGACCGGACGCGCCAAGGTGCAGATCGAGACCCAGCGCGGCAACGCCGAGGTCACCAAGATCCAGGCCGGGGCCGACGCCTACCGCCGGAAACACGTCGCCGACGCCGACCTGCTGGTGCAGCTCGCCAACGCCCAGGGCACCGAGCTCGAGAACCGCGCCTATCAGGGCGGCGGCTCGGAGAACCTGGTCGGGATGAAGATGGCCGAGGTGCTGGAGGGCGTCGACACGCTGGTGGTGCCGGCGGGGGGCAAGGCCGGCATGAACCCCCTCGACCTGAACCAGGCGCTCCGCCTCTTCGACGTGCCGGCCGAGCAGGTGAAGCCGTGAAGGCCGCGAGCCGCGCGCTGGCCGCCCTCCTGCTCGCGCTCGCCGCGAGCGGCTGCTACCGCTCGACCGGCGGCACCGAGGTCGGCATCAAGATCGGCAAGCTCCTCGGCGCCGACGAGGTGGTGGCGCCGGGGCGCACCGTCATCGTCATCCCGGTCGTCCACGACTGGTACGTCTTCGACACCAAGACCCAGACCCTGGTGATGAAGGAGAGCAAGAACCCGAGCGACGAGGACGCCCTCGACTTCAAGACCCGCGACGGCAACGACATCAGCGTCGACGTGACCGTGCTCTACCATGTCGATCCCGCCAAGGCGCCGCACGTCCTGCGTCACGTCGCCTCCGACAGCGAGGAGGTCCAGACCGTGCTGGTTCGCCCGCTGGCGCGCTCGATCCCGCGCGACGCCCTGAACGAGCTCTCGTCCGAGGAGTTCTACGACTCCGATCTGCGGGCGGCGAAGGAGGAGCAGGCGCTGGCGAACCTTCGCCGTGCGCTCGAGCCCTACGGCCTGGTCTGCGAGCGCGTCGTGCTCGGCAACTATCGGTTCCACAAGAACTACCAGGCGGCGATCGACCAGAAGAAGGTGGCCGACCAGACCGTCAACAAGAACCGTTCGGCGGCCGAGGCGGCGATCAAGGAATGGGAGCGCGAGCTCGAGACCACCAAGGGCGTGGTTGGGCAGCTGCTCGCCACCGAGCGCGGCAAGTCCCAGCAAGTGACCTTGCAGACCGACGCCTACTACGAGGCCAAGAAGCTCGAGGCCGACGCCACCCTGGCCGAGAAGACGGCCCGCGCCCAGGGCATCACCAAGATGAAGGAGGCCATGTCCGGCGCCGGTGGGCGCACCATGGTGAAGCTCCGCATCGCCGAGGTTCTCAAGGGGAAGCGCATCGTGCTCTTCCCGACCTCCGACACCGCCCTCAATCTGCAGCAGACCGACGTCAACCGCTTCCTCGAGTCGGCGGGGCTCGGGCGTCCGGCCGCCTCGCCCTGAGCGGCGCGTCACGCAATCATCATCAATTTTCGACTTCTCGGAGCGGCCGCTTTCGGGTAGGCCTGGGTCGCATGCACGCCGCCTCCTGTGAACGCCTGGCCCTCGGCCGCATGCAGAATCCGGTGCGTGGCTTCCTGCACGGCGGTGCCGCGCTGCTGTCGCTGGCGGGTGCGATGGTGCTGTGGAGTCGCGGCAGCGCCGACTTCGGTCTCCGCCTGGCGTTGCTGGTGTTCGGCGCGAGCCTGGTCGGGCTCTACACGGTGAGCAGCCTGTACCACTCGGTGCCATGGCAGGAGCAGTGGAAGCGGCGCATGCAGCGCGCCGACCACTCGATGATCTACGTGCTGGTCGCCGGCACCTACACGCCGTTCGCGGTCGTGGTGTTCGACGGGTGGGTGTGCGCGCTGGCGCTCGCGGCCACCTGGGGCATCACCCTCGTCGGCATCGCGCAGAAGATCTTCCTCCCGGAGGTCGGCGACTGGTTCTCGATCACCATGCAGACCGTGCAGGGCTGGCTGGCGCTGCCCTTCTTCGGCCCGGTCGCGCGCGCGCTGCCGCCCGGTGCGCTCGTGCTGCTGGCGGTCGGAGGAGTCCTCTACACCGTCGGCATGATCCTCTTCGTGAGCCGTCGCCCCCAGCTCTGGCCGCGCGTCTTCTCGTACCACGAGGTCTTCCACGTCTTCGTGGTGGCGGGAAGCGCCGCGCACTACGCGGCGATCCTGGCATACGTCGCGCGGCTGCCCGTCGGCTGACGGGGCTTCGAGTAGCGCCTGCGTCACGGGCGCATCGTGTGCTAGCTTCGTCGCGTGAAGCCTGCCCGCCGACCCGCTCGCTACGACGAGCTCCTGCAGGTTCCCGACACCAAGGTGGCGGAGATCCTCGACGGCGAGCTCATCGTCACACCGCGACCGGCCGTTCCGCATGCGCGGGCGGCCTCGGTCATGGCGACCCATCTGATGAGCAATTTCGACGGTCCGCCGGGTGCTCCCGAGGCTCCCGGAGGGTGGTGGTTCCTCAATGAGCCAGAGCTGCATTTCGGCGACGACGTCGTCGTGCCTGATCAGGCCGGCTGGCGGCGGGTCCGGATCCCAGCCGTGCCGAACGTGGCCGCATTGACCGACGCGCCCGATTGGGCGTGCGAGGTCATCTCGCCCAGCACCGGTCGCATCGATCGTGGCCGGAAGATGCCGATCTACGCGCGCGAAGGCGTCGCGCACCTCTGGCTCGTCGATCCGCTGCAGCGCACGATCGAAGTCTATCGGCTGGAGGAAGGGCGCTGGGTCGTGGTCGGCGTCCACGAAGGCGACGCCCCGGCCCGCCTCGAGCCCTTCGACGCCGTCGAGCTCGCGGTCGCCCGTTGGTGGCTGGAAGGCACGTAGGACCCTGATTTGATTCGTCGGGTGTCTCGGGCTACGTCAATGGCAGCGTGTATTTTCACTTCGGCAACGTCCTCGTCTTCCTGCTGCTCGGTCTCGTCCTCGCGGCGCTGATGCTCGGGCTCGGACGGCTGCTCCGGCCGGCGAAGCCCGAGGTCCAGAAGCTCGGCAGCTACGAGTGCGGCGAGCTGCCGACGGGCGGCGCCTGGATCAACTTCAACATCCGCTTCTACCTGGTGGCGCTCGTGTTCGTGATCTTCGACGTCGAGGTCGCCTTCATGTACCCGGTGATGGCGGTCTTCAAGCAGTGGGTCGCCGACGGGCGCGGGCTCTTGGCGCTCGCGGAGATCCTGCTCTTCGTCGGCATCCTCGCGGTCGGGCTGGTCTACGTGTGGGCCAAGGGCGACCTCGAGTGGGTGAAGCGCGTCCCCGGCGAGCAGGCGGCTCCGGCGCGGAGGGCGGCGTGAGCGCGCGCGAGGTGTCGTCGTGTCGTTGATGAACACCATGCCGGAGTTCCTCGTCACCACCAAGGTCGACGAGATGCTGAACTGGACCCGCAAATCGTCGCTTTGGTACATGATGTTCGGGCTCGCGTGCTGCGCCATCGAGATGATGCAGACCGGCGGCCCGCGCTCCGACCTCGATCGCTTCGGCGCCGTGCCGCGGGCGACGCCGCGGCAATCCGATCTGATGATCGTCGCCGGCACGCTGACGCTGAAGATGGCGCTCCGCACCCGGGTGCTCTACGACCAGATGCCCGAGCCGAAGTACGTCATCTCGATGGGGAGCTGCGCCAACTGCGGCGGCCTCTTCCAGCTCGCCTATTCGGTCTGCGACGGCGTCGACAAGGTGCTGCCGGTGGACGTCTACGTGCCCGGTTGTCCGCCGCGTCCCGAGTCGCTCACCGAGGGTCTCCTGAAGCTCCAGGAGAAGATGATGGGGGAGCGCTGGCTGCGGCGCGGTCCGGCGATCGGGACGCGAGCTTGACGATGACCACCACCGGGTCGTGCTCGCGGTCGCGTAGCGTGTCGACCGTCGTCAGCTCGTAGCCGGCATCGCGGGCCAGCTGCAGCAGGCGCTCGCGTGCGCGCGGCATCACGGTGAGCGCGGGGTCGTGCAGCACCACGTAGCCGCCGCCGGGCGACGACGTGAGCGCCCGCCAGGCCGCCTCGGGGTCTTTCTGGAGCGACCACGAGACGTCGACGACGCGGGCGTCGGGTGCGAGGGCGCGGAGCTGGCAGGCGAAGCCCCAGTCGGCGACGAAGATCGGCTCCTCCGGGTGTGAGCGGGCGAAGGTCACGAGCGAATAGATCGTCTCCGAGAAGCGCTCCTTGCCGCAGCGGGTGGCGAACGACGTGATCGTCCGGGCGCTGACGATCGTGTTGGCGCCGACGACCACGACCAGGGCGAGCAGCGCGACGCGGCGAAGCGCGCGGCCCTGGGCCGCGAGCGCGCCGGCGGCTCCGGCCGCGAGCAGGTGGAGGGCGGGGAAGAGCGTCGGCACGTGATGCGGGCCGACGTTGGCGATCAGCAGGAGCGCGGCCAGCGTCGTCAGGCTCGGCCATGCGACCAGGCGGACGTACGGATCGCGGCGGAGTCGCGGCAGCGCGACCGCCGCCACCAGGCAGGCCAGGAACACGTACGGCAGGAGCGAGCCCCCGAGTGGCAACGCCTCGCAGAGGATCGGATGGAGCCAGGCGAGCCCGTCGGGGCACGGCGACGCGTCGCCGAGCGGCCGCGCGTTGACGTGGCCGTACACGGCGGAGCCGTCGAGCGCCTCGACGATCACCCGGAGTCGATAGCCAAGCGCGGCGCGCAGCGGCCCGGCGTCGGCGAGCAGCTGGTTCTGGCGGAGCGAGGCGAGCGGGAGGACGACGTTGTAGACCAGGAGCGGCAGGGCGCCGAGCGTGAACGCGAGGACGAGCCCGGGAAGGCGGCGGAGCGCGATGGCCTGCCGGTACTCGCGATCGAGCCCGACGGCGATCACGAGGCCGGCGACGAACCACGCGAAGCTCAGCTTGTCGTAGACCCCGAGGCCGAGGAGGAAGGCGACGACCACGAGCGTTCGCTCCGAGCGCCGCGTCCGCCAGCGGACGAGCAGGAAGAGCACGAGCGCGCGCAGCAGGACGCCGATCGCGACCGGCCCCCAGTCGAGGCGCTGGAAGTAGAGGAAGGCGGGATCGGTCGCGACGAGCGCCGCGGCCACGACGCTCGCCGTCCTGCCGAAGGCGCGACCAGCCGTCAGCACGGTGAGCAGCGCCGAGATCAGGCTCGCGACGACCCACGGCGCTCGCAGCAGCAACGGCGACAGATCCGAACGGACGGGCCAGTAGATCCAGGCCTTCAGCGCTCCCAGATAGGAGAGCTCCATGAGCGGGACGCCCCAGGGACACCAGGCGCAACGGGTCGCGCTCCAGCCGTCCACGAACAGCACCTCGTCGTAGTAGAGACCGGGACACTCGAGGCGGGGCAGGGTGAGGCCGCCGGCAACCGTGACGACGAGCGCCGCGACGAGGAGCGCGCCGGTGCGAGACCGGCGCATCGTGGCGCGCGGTGTGAGCGACATGACCCGACGCGCTGCATCCCCCGCCGCCGGCGAGTCGTCAAGGCCGACGGTTGGGTGCCGTCCTAGTTTCCCCGCGCCGCCCGCTCCGGGATCGAAGCGAGCGGCGACCGATGAGGTGGGAAGCTAGTTGCCGCCTCGACATTGCCGTCCCGGAAGCACATCGGGCCGGTACGTGCACCGTTCACCGCGAATCTTCGGATACGGCGTGCCGCAGCACGCAGGTCCGCCGACTTGGCCGTCTTGCGTGGGAACGTTGATCGATCGACCTACGATTTGGCAGAACGTGATGTGGTCGGTCTCGGCGATGACACCATCCACCGGCTCGAGGAACCGCAACCCGCTGGTCCGGTAAATGCCGCTCGCGTACAAGTTGATCACCGCGTACGTCTTCCCGTCGGCGTCTTTTTTCGTCCACGCCATGATGACGTTGGCTCCCGGTTTTCCGCTGACGGACACGTTGTCGGGCGTTCCCCACGCCCGCCAGCCTTTCGCGAGGCTCTTCTGAGCGAGCGATCGCCGGCCTCGAACACAACCATTGTGATGCTGGTCGACGTCGAGATACCCGACGGCCCGTACTTCCTCCTCCGGGTTGATGTAGAACGGAAGATTGCGGATGTATTCGCACTCCGCTTGGGGGGTGGCGAAGCCCAACCCGTCATCACCGCCCATCGGATAGACGGAAGAGTCGCTCAAGGGGGTGCAGGTGCAGTCGGCGGATTCGACGCACGGCTGCGCCTCGGCGACCGGCGGAAGCAGCGCCAGGGCCATCACGATGGCGGCGCCGGCGATCAGGAAGCGCCGGTACGATCGTCGCGGCGCGGGACGGTGCAGGGATTTCTCGTCGTGGATCATGAGGTCGAGGCTCCTTCAAGGATGGCGGGCGCGGTGGCCCGAAGACGTGAACGGGAGAGGCAGCCTCGCATGGGAACCGGCCGGGCGTCCAGGGGGAGAATCGGATGGCCGACGAGGATGATGGCGAGCAACGCCCGCCGCCGGCCGCGCGATAGGAGCACCCACGGGTGCAATCCCGAGGCGGGAGAGATAGATACGGTCCGATGGACGCAGCCGCGATCGGCGCCGCGCTGGGCGCCCGCTTCCCGCACGCGATCGAGGCCATCGGCGCCGGCGCCGAGCCCGCGATCAGCGGTCCGGGCCGCGGAGATCGCGGCCGTCGCGGCGCACCTCAAAGCGGCGCCCGAGCTCGCCTTCGATTGCCTCTCCAGCCAGAGCGGCGTCGATCAGCCGAGCCGGAACGTGATCGAGGTCGTCTATCACCTCTTCTCGTATCGCCACCGCCACGCCGTCGTGGTGAAGGCGGCGGCGTCGCGCGACGCGCCGACGCTGCCCACGGTGTCGACGGTCTGGCGGGCGGCGATCTGGCAGGAGCGCGAGATCTTCGACCTGCTCGGCGTCGTGTTCACCGGCCATCCCGACCTCCGCCGCATCCTGCTGCCCGAGGACTGGGTCGGCCACCCGCTCCGCAAGGATTACGTCGAGCCGACCGAGTACCACGGCATCAGCACCAAGCGGGAAAGTCTCCTATGAGTACGGGCACCCTCGGCGGGGTGGAGATCGACGTCGAGCGCGACGGGCTCGCGACCGAGGAGATGACCCTCAACATGGGGCCGCAGCACCCGAGCACGCACGGCGTGCTGCGCTTCATCGTCAAGGCCGACGGCGAGGTGATGCGCGAGGCCATCCCCGACATCGGCTACCTGCACCGCGCCATCGAGAAGATCGCCGAGAAGGTCGGCTACCACGGCTTCATGCCGTACACCGATCGCGTCGACTACGTGGCGGCGATGCAGTGCAACCAGGGCTGGGCGATGGTCGCCGAGCGCCTCGCCGGCATCGAGGTGCCGCGCCGCGCCGAGTATTGCCGCGTGCTCGCCGCCGAGCTGAACCGCATCGCCAGCCACCTGATCGCGGTCGGCACCATGGGCATGGACATCGGCGCCTTCACGCCCTTCACCCACGCGCTCCGCGAGCGCGAGCACATCAACGATCTGCTCGAGGAGCTCTGCGGCGCCCGCCTCACCTACAGCTACATGCGGATCGGCGGCGTGGCGTGGGACGTGACGCCGGGCTGGGGCGACAAGGTGCGCGACTTCCTCGACCGCTTCGAGCCGATCATCGACGAGTACAACGCGCTCATCTCCTTCAACAAGATCTACGTCGAGCGCCTCATCAACGTCGCGCCGATCAGCGCCGAGGAGGCGATCGACTACAACCTGACCGGCCCCAATCTGCGCGGCTCCGGCGTCGCCTTCGACGTCAGGAAGGACCTGCCGTACTCGATCTACCCCGAGCTCGACTTCGCGGTGCCGGTCGGCACCGGCGAGCGCGGCACGCTCGGCGATTGCTTCGACCGTTACATGGTGCGGATCCACGAGATGGAGGAGTCCTGCAAGATCCTCCGCCAGTGCATCGACCAGATCCCCGACGGACCCGTGCTCGCCAAGGTGCCGCGGAAGTTCCGCCCGCCCGCCGGCGAGGCCTACGTCCGGGTCGAGGGCGCGCGCGGCGACATGGGCTGGTACTGCATCAGCGACGGCACCGACTATCCCTACCGGGTGAAGATCCGGACCGGCTCGTTCGCCGCCATGAGCATCATCGACCACATCAGCCCCGGCCTCATGATCGCCGACCTGGTGGCGGTGATCGCGAGCCTCGACGTCGTGGCGCCCGAGGTCGACCGATGAAGGAGCTGGTCCGCTCGCTCACCGACGTCGCCGGCCCGCTCCGCTTCGCGCCCTACGAGCTGGTGGCGGCCGCGACCATGCTGCTCTTCGGCGCGGTGGTGGTGTTCGGCTTCGTGCTGCCGGTCGCGGGCATCACCAGCTGGCTCGAGCGCCGGGTCTGGGCGCGCATCCAGTCGCGCATCGGGCCGAACCGCGTGGGACCCCAGGGCTTCCTCCAGTGGCTCGCCGACGGCCTGAAGAACCTCTTGAAGGAGGACATCATCCCGACGGCCGCCGACCGCTGGCTCTTCTCGCTGGCGCCGTATCTGGTGGTGATCGGCTTCATCGCCACCTTCGCGGTGATCCCCTTCGGCGAGCGCCTCGTCATCGCCGACCTCGACATCGGCATCCTCTACATCACGGCCGTCACCGGCCTCGTGGTGGTGGGCGTGCTGATGGCGGGGTGGTCGTCCAACAACAAGTGGTCGCTCCTCGGCGGCATCCGCTCGGCCGCGCAGATCGTCAGCTACGAGATCCCGGCCGGGCTCTCGATCTTCCCGATCGTGCTCCTCACCGGCACGCTCAGCATGCAGGGCATCATCGCGCAGCAGGGCTGGGCGCCGTGGAGCTGGTTCCTCTTCCACAACCCCTTCACCTTCGCCGCCTTCTTCGTCTTCTTCGTCGCCGCCCTCGCCGAGGGCAACCGCACGCCCTTCGATCTCCCCGAGGCCGAGTCCGAGCTGGTCGCCGGCTTCTGCACCGAGTACAGCGGCATGCGCTACCTGCTCTTCTTCCTCGCCGAGTGGGGCAACCTCTACGTCATCGGCGCCATCGTCACGACCCTCTTCCTCGGCGGCTGGCAGGTGCCGCCGGTGACGTCGCATCCGGTCGTCCTCGCCGTCCTCCAGCTCGGCACCTTCTTCGCGAAGGCCTACTTCTTCGTGTTCCTCGCGATGTGGGTGCGCGCCACCCTGCCGCGCGTCCGCGTCGATCAGCTGATGACGCTGTGCTGGAAGTACATGGTGCCGATCGCGCTCGTGAACGTCGTCGGCACCGCGGTGTGGATGATCGCGGTCCCGGAGCCGGTCGGGCGCGTGGTCGCGGTCGCGATGACGCTCGGCACCGCCGCCGTCGCGGTCGATCTTCTTCCGCCGCGTCCGCTTCCACCTGCAGCGCGCGCGCCTCGAGGCGGGCGACTACTATTACAGTCCATTCATCTAGGCAGAACGGAGGACGGTCATGAGGAATACGCTCGTGCTCGCGCTGCTCACTTTCGGACTCTTGCTGCCTCGTTTCGCAAGTGCCGGCCCGCTTGCTCCCAGCAAGGCGAGCGACCTGCGAACCGTTCTCGGGCTGGCTCCGGGCACCCCGTGTCCCGGCGCCGCGAGCTTTCGAGCGGTCGATACGCAACAGAATTCCAACGGAACGACCAGTCCGTTCTCCATTCCGGCCAAGAGCGTCTTCATCGTGACGAGCGTCGACGTTCAGGCGCCGAATGGCGCCGGCTTCGCAGCGGAGGCTGCTTCTCTTGGTCTCGGATGGGACCGGGAATTTCGCGCAGGTCGCGACGTGTGGCGCCAATGCCGGGAGCGGCAATGTTGCGGTTGCTTCCTGCGACCTCGGCACCGGCTTTGCGGTGAAGAGCGGAGCGACCCTGTGTTTCGCCGGTGGCAGGGTGATCGTGCGCGGATTCATCGCCAAGGACAGGTAGCGCGAGAGCAGCGGGCGCTCGACGGGTGCCCGCGCGCGATGGAGCGCTTCCGCTCTCGCGTCGTGATCCAGGAAAACTGCTCGAAACGAGACGAATTTTGTTCGTCGGATGCAGACGGCATCCGTGACGTTGCTGAAATTCCGTTGACTCGCTGATCGGCTCGGATGCACCATCCACCTTCGGGAACTCGACCCGGCGTTGGCGCGTCGGCTGTAACCCGGAGGAGGCGGCCGTTGTCGCGAACGGATAAGGATGCCGGGTCTCCCGGTCTCGGATCAGGGGGCGGCCCCCGCTGCAGCCCGGGGCGAAGCGGGGTTCGACGCCGCCGTCGGGTCGGGATCGTTCGTCGGACGCGGTGCCGAGCTGGCGACCTTGCAGGCCGCCGCCGCGCGTGCGGCCGCGGGACGGGGAGGCATCGTGCTGGTGACCGGCGAGTCGGGCATCGGCAAGACCCGCCTGGTGCACGAGGCGGCGGTGCGGGCGGAGGCCCTCGGCGCCCGCGTGCTGGTCGGCCGCTGTCACGAGGGCCTGCCCGCCTACCGCCCGTGGATCGACGCCATCGGCAGCTGCGTGCTCGAGCTCGAGGCCGAGCAGCAGGGCGGGGCGCTCGGCTCGGCCGCGACGGAGATCGCGATGCTGGTCGATCCCGGCATGGAGCCGCTGGCCGAGCCGCTCACCGATCCCTCCAGTCAGCCGCGTCTCAAGCCGGCACAGACGCGCTTTCGGCTCTTCGACGGCATCGCGACCCTGCTCTGCGGCGTCGCCGAGCGCCGGCCGATCGTGTTGGTGCTCGACGACCTGCAAAGCGCCGACCGTCCCTCGCTGCAGTTGCTGGGGTTCGTGGCGCGCGAATGCTTCAACGCCCGCCTCCTGATCGTTTGCGTCTACCGCGACGGCGAGATCGACGTCGATCATCCGTTGGCCGCGACGGTGGCGGACATGACGCGCTACCCGGACTGCGCGCATCTCCACTTGCGCGGGCTCTCGCGGCCCGAGGTGGCGTCGCTCGTCGCGGAGATCACCGGCCGTCCGCCCGCGCCGCCGTTGCTCGATCGCGTCTATGGGGAGACCGACGGCAATCCCTTCTTCGTGGGCGAGATCGTCCGCCTGCTCGTCCGCGAGGGCGACCTCGACGCGGCCTCGAATCCGTCGCACCCGCTGGTCTTGCCGCGCGGGGTGCGCGCGGTCATCAGCCAGCGTCTCGGCAAGCTCTCGCCCGCCTGCATCCGCCTCTTGCGGTCGGCGGCCGTGATCGGACGGGAGTTCGGCGTCGCGGTGCTCGCCGACGTGACCGGTCGCGCGACGCCGGATCTCCTGGCCGAGCTCGGCGAGGCGGCCGACGTCGACGTGATCGAGGCGGTGCCGAACCTGCTCGGGCGCTTCCGCTTCGCGCACGCCCTGATCCGCGACACGCTCTACCAGGAGGTCGGGTCGACGGAGCGGACGCGGCTCCATCGCCGGGTCGGGGCGGCGCTCGAGCGACTCGCCGCCTTCGCCCCGGACGGACATCTCGCCGAGATCGCCCATCACTTCTACGAGGCCGCGCGGGGCGGGATGGTGGAGCAGGCCTTGGAGTACGCCGTGCGGGCGGCCCGCCAGGCGCTCGGGCCTGCTCGCCTACGAGGCGGCCGCCGAGCAATACACGCGGGCGCTCGAGCTCCTCGACCTGCTCGATCCGGGGGCGGACGAGCTCCGCTGCGAGCTCCTGATCGGCCTCGGCGACGCGCGAACGCGGGCCGCCGACTTCACCCTCGCGAAGGAGGCGTACGCGGGCGCGGCCGCCGTCGCGCGCCGACTCCCGGGCCCCGAGCACCTCGCGCGCGCCGCGCTCGGGTTCTCGATGCGCACGCAGGTCTTCGAGTCGAACCGTGCGCTGGTCGAGATGCTGGAGACGGCGCTCGCCGCCCTCGGTGATCGCGAGGACGCCTGGCGGGCACGGGTGCTCGCCCGGCTCGGACGGGCGCTGCCCGGCCCGCAGCGCCGAGCGCCGGCACGCCTTGTCGGTGGAGGCGATCGAGATCGCGCGCCGGGTGGGGGACGCGGGCCTCCTCGCCGACGTGCTCTGGGAGCGGCACTACTCCTCGTGGGAGCCCGACAACCTCGCGGAGCGCATCGCGACGGCGACGGAGATCGTGCGCCTCGCGGAGGGGATCGGCGATCGCGAGGTGGCGCTGCTCGGCACCGGAGCCCTGGTGAGCGACCTCATCGAGCAGGGCGACTTCGCGGCCGGCAGGCGTGTCATCGCGGCCTTCGTCCGCGGGGCGGAGGAGATCAAGCAGCCGCGCTTTCTCGAGTGGGCGGCCCAGATGCAGGCGAGCCTGGCCCGACTGGAGGGCCGCTTCGAGCGACGCCGAACGCCTCGCGGGCCAGGCGCTCGCGGTCGCGGAGCGCGCCCAGGACGAGAGCGGGCGACTGTTCTGCGCGCTCCATCTAATGGACCTGCGGCGCTATACCGGAGGTCTCGCCGGCAGCGAGACGGTCTTTCGCGCCTTCGCGGGACGCTTTCGCTCTCATCCCGTCGGGCGCGTGCATCAGGGCATGGTTCGATGCGCAGCTCGGCCGCCGGGCGGAGGTCCAAGCCGAGCTCGCGCAACTGGCCGCGAACGACTTCGCCGACGTGCCGAAGGACGCGACATTTCTGATCGCCATCGCCTGCCTCTGCGAAGCCTGTACGCTCCTCCGGAACCCCGAGTGGACGGCGACGATCTATCGGATGGCCGAACCGTACGGCGGACGGTTCGTCGGCATCGACTTCATATTCTTCTTTCCGCTCTCGGCGCTCCTCGGGCGTCTGGCGACCAGCCTGTCGCGCTGGGACGAGGCGGCGAAGCATTTCGAGCAGGCGCTCGAGATCTGCACCCGGAACGAGCTCCGGCCGCTCCGCGCGATGGTGCAGTACCTCTACGCGGTGATGCTGGTGCGCAAGGGAGGGCCCGACGACCTGGCGCGCGCGGCGCTCATGCTGACGGAGGTGCTCGCCGTCGCCGCCGAGCTCGGCATGCCGCCGCTCGTCGAGCGGGCGACGGCCATCAAGGAGCGAGCCGAGGCCAAGGCCCGCGCCGCCGGCGAAGCCGCGGCGCCCGATGCCGAGAGCGTTCCGAGCGCAAAGACGATCGTGTCGCCGCCGCGGCGCCGCGCCGGCCGCTTTCGGAAGGAGGGCGAGTACTGGGAGATCGCCCTCGACGGGCACCCGCCGATCCTCCTGAAGGACAGCGCCGGCCTCCGCTGTCTCGCCCATCTGCTCGCCCATCCGGGCCGCGACTTCCTGGCGGTCGACCTCGCCGCCGTCGGGCGCGTCGAGGGCTCCGGGTCCGGCGGCGACGCGGACGACCTCGCGATCCGTCGCGATCTCGGCGACGCGGGCCCCGCGCTCGATGCCAGTGCCGCGGCGGCCTACCGGCGTCGCCTCGAGGAGCTCCGGGCCGAGGAGAGCGATGCCGACGAGTACGGTGACGCGGAGCGCCGCGCCGCGCTCCGCGCCGAAATCGAGATGGTCGCCGAGGAGCTGGCCCGCGGTCTCGGCCTCGGCGGCCGCGAGCGTCGCGTCGGATCGGCCTCCGAGCGGGCCCGCATCAACGTGACGCGCACCATCAAGGCCGCCTTGCACAAGATCGCGGAGCACGACGCCGCCGCCGGCCGCTACCTCGCCACCACCGTCCGGACCGGAACGTATTGCTCGTACACGCCGGATCCGATCGCGCCCGTCGACTGGACCGCCTGAGCCGCGCGCGTAGTCGCCGCCGTTCGCTTTCCGCGAACACCGTTCGCTCGGAGCGAACGCTTCCCGGGCGAGGCGATTCGCGATTCCCATCGACCCCCGGACGGATCGCCTCCAACCCGTAACGGTCCGTGGGGACCAAGGAGGAGATCATGTGGCCAATACTCGAGAGAGGTGCCTTCGCCGTAGCGCTGCTGGTCGGTCTCGGCACGACCGCCCACGCCGCCGACTTCGACCATCTGATTCTCGGCAAGGTGAAAGCAGGGGCGCGTCCCAACGTCGCCGTCGATCTCGACGCGATGAATCCCATCTACGACGCGCTCGACGGCAGCGGATGCGAGATCAAGGGAGCTCCGCGGATGATGCTGTTCCCGGTGACCGTGACGCCGGCCGGCTCCATCGACGTGCCGTCGCCGACGTTGACCGGCACGCACCCGCATCAGGCATGGGTCTGCTACAAGCTCCGCTGCGCGGTCACCAATCCGCTCGTACCGAAGGGCGAGAGCATCTCCTTCAGGGACAAGCTCGTCCCCGGGTACCAGGTGGTCTTTCCCGCCTCGAGCCGCATGCTCTGCGTTCCGGCGATTCCCGACACCTGCGAAGGCTCGGTGTCGCCGAGCTGCGGTGGGACGTGTGGGGAGGAGGACGCGGTTTGTGCGGATCTCGGCTTCGGATGCCAGTGCATCGTACAGTGCGCGGACAAGCCGTGGGCGGCCCGTGTGACCCCGCCCTGTGTCCCGGAACGACCAACTGCCTCCCTGCTCCGGGCGGTGGGTGCGCGTGCCAGTAGCCGCACTGGACGCGACATACGGCGGCCGCCTGGCGGCCGTCGCGGCGACGGGGGACGCGTGCACGTCCCCCGTCGCATTTCGTGAGTCCTCGGACGGCCGGCGTCAAGACCGTTCCTGACGGCAACGCGACAGCGTGTCGACGGCGCCATCCCGAGGTGTCGTGCCCGCGAGCGGCATCGCGGCGTTGCGCCACCCGCCGAGCGCCCGACCTCTGGTCTCCGCTTTGCTGCACACGCACGGCATGGGGACGAGAACGGGAGGCAAGGACGACCCGGTAACATCGGCGCACGACTCTGCACTCGCGGTGAGCGGTGCGAGCGGTCGACGACGGCGAGCGTGTGGGTCATTGGCGACCGTAGTGCTCGTCGCGTTCCTTGCCTTCGGCTGCGGGACGGCCGGTGTTCGGCGGTCTGAGTCCCCGCCGTCGGTGATCGCGAGCGAGCCCTTCGGCGATTCCGGGCAGGTGCACGATCTCTTCGCCGCTCCCTACCGGCTGCCCTCGCGCTAGAGCGAAGGTTGGGCGCCGCCATGGCAAGCGAGTGGTGCGCGGACGGCGGACTCGCCGCCCACGCCGACGGTCTGGTGAAGACCTACCGGCAAGGCGAGGGCACGGTGTCGGCGCTCCGCGGCGTCACGGTAGCGGTCCGGGCCGGCGAGTTCGTCGCCGTCATGGGTCCGAGCGGCTCGGGGAAGTCGACGCTGCTCCACCTGCTCGGCGGCCTCGACGTGGCCGATCACGGCACCGTCGTCGTCGGCGGACACGCGCTCCAGACGATGACGGACGACCAACGCACGGTGTTCCGCCGCCGGCACGTCGGCGTGGTGTTTCAGGCCTTCAACCTGGTGCCGACACTCACCGTGGAAGAGAACGTGGCGCTGCCGCTTCTGCTCGACGGCCTCCCGAACGGCTCGGTGCGGGCTCGTGTCGCGGCCGTGCTGGCCGAGGTGGGGCTGGAGCGGCGCCGACTGCAAGCTGCCACGCAGCTCTCCGGCGGCGAGCAGCAACGGGTGGCGATCGCGCGAGCGCTCGTCGTCGAGCCGATGCTGATCCTGGCCGACGAACCGACGGGCAGTCTCGACTCGAGGACCGCCGGCGAGGTGCTGCGGTTGCTGCGCCGGACGGCGAGCGCACGCGCGCGGACGCTCGTCATGGTCACCCACGACGCGGGCGCGGCGGCGCACGCGGACCGAGTCGTACGCGTCGTCGACGGCAGAGTCGAGCACGATGGCACCGCCGCCACTGCGAGCCTCGACGGGGTACGGCGATGCGTGCTTGGCGCATAGGGCGCTTCGCGCTCGCCCCGCTCGCCGTTCGCCATCTCGCGGCGCACAAGCGGGTCGCCGGCGTGACGGGGGTTGCGATCGCGACCGCGGTCGCCGCCATCGTGGCGACGCACCTACTCTATGAGGGCGTCGTGCGCTCCTACGAGACGACGACGCTCCGCTTCGCGGGCCGCGCGGCGTTGCAGGTCACGAACGGCGAGAGCGGGGTGTCGGAAGAGATCGCCGACGAGCTGCGCCGAATTCCCGGCGTTCGTGCCGTGGTTGCATCGGTCGAGGGATTCGTCGCGGCGCCCGACCTGCCGGGCGAGCGTCTGTACCTCTACGGCGTCGATCTGCTCGCCGATCAAGAGGTGCGGGACTACGGAACGACGGCGACGGCGGTCGTATCCGATCCGCTGGTCTTCTTGGCGGCGCCCGACTCCGTTGCGCTCAGCCGAGCATTCGTCAAGGGGCACGGTCTGAAGATGCATCAACGGATTCGTCTCCTCGCCCCCGCCGGAGTCGTCGAGCTCACGATCCGGGCCGTCCTCGGTGCGGAGCAGGGGCCCGCGAGCGTCTTCGACGGGCGGGTTGCGGTCCTGGATCTCTCGGTCGCCCAGAGTCTGCTTCGACTCGAGGGGCGTGTCTCCGAGCTCGCAATCGAGATCGAGCCGGGCATCCCGCTCGAGGGTCTCGAGCGCGCGGTCGCCGAACGCGTCGGTGGACGGGGCGCCGTCGAGCGGCCGAAGAGTCGCGCCGCCGCCTTTGCACGCCTGCTCCGAAACTATCGGTACGGGCTCCTGCTGGCGGCGACGACCGCGACGATCGTGGCGCTCTATTTCGTGTACGCCCTGGCGACCATCGCCGTCCTCGAGCGCCGACGGGAGCTGGGACTCTTGCGGGCGGTGGGTCTCTCGACGGCGGGCGTGGCGACGTTGGTCGTCGGCGAGCTGCTGATGCTGTCGGTCGCGGCGGCGAGTCTCGGGGTTCCCTTCGGCCTCGCGCTGGCTCGCGTCTTGGCGAGTGCGGTCGGGTCGACGGTATCGGCTCTCTATGCCGAGGTGGGGGCGCCAACCCCGGAGCTGCGCTTCGGCGTCGTGCTCCTCGCGGTCGGTCTCGGAACCCTGACCGCGCTGTGTGCTGCCCTCGGCCCGCTGACGCAGGTTCTGCTCCTCCGGCCGCTCGAGTCGCTGCGATTTCCCGGGACGGCCGGCGGGAACCGAGTATCGGCTTTTCACGCGGCGGCGGGTGGTCTTGCGACCATGACCATCGCGAGTGCGGCGTGGATCGGCAGGGGAGCGCTGCCGGTCGCGACGGAGACGCTGGGCATGGTCGCGATGCTCGGCGCGATCATCGGCGTCGCGCTCGTCGTTCCGCTCGCCGTCCGCCTCCTCTGCGCGCTGACGGAGCGGGTCGCACGACCGCGCGCGGGCGCGCTGGCAATGCTGGCGAGCCGGAACGTCGCCAGCGACATCGGTTCGGTCGCCGTCACCTGCTCCGCGGTCCTGGTCGGCTTGGCAGGTACGATCGCGATTTGCACCTGGCTCGCGAGCCTCGAAGCGACGCTCGATACCGCGTTCGACAGTGTCTTCGGCACCGTCGACCTGCTGGTGAGCGCCGGCGCGGAGCCATTCGCGCCCGAGGCGACGCGGATCCCGGGACCGCTCGCCGAGGCCATCGCCGCGGTCCCTGGCGTCGCGCACGTGGACCCAATTCGGATCAACACCATCGCGTTCGAGGGCTCGCTCGCCGCCGTGAATGCCGCCGACGCCGAGGCGTACGTACGCGGACGCCGTGCGCTCTACATGGTCGATGGCGATCGGACGGAAGCCGCTCGTGCGCTCGCCGCCGGCTCGGCGGTCGTCGTCAACCAGGCGTTTGCGAGTCGGTTCGGCCGCCGTCGGGGCGATGAGCTCACCTTGGTCACGCCCGAGGGCCCACTTCGCGTCCGCATCGTCGGCATTCACCTCGAGTTGGCCCCCGGGGATCTCGCGACCATTCATCTCGACCGAACGCTGTACCGGCGATGGTGGCGCGACGACACCATCAGCCTCCTGGCGCTGTCCTTGCGGACTCGCGGTGACCGATCGAGCGTCGTCGCGGCGATCCGATCGCGATGGGGTGCCCAACACCGGCTGGTGGTGTTCACCCTCGAGCAGTTGCGACGGGAGTATCGCGCCA
Organism: uncultured delta proteobacterium; assembly: GCA_963761995.1. Lineage (GTDB taxonomy): Bacteria > Desulfobacterota > Binatia > UTPRO1 > UTPRO1 > UTPRO1. The sequence continues at coordinate 956,533 of CAVXIU010000006.1, forward strand.
TGCTCCGGCGCCTGAGCAGACTCGTGTTTCCATTGCTCGGCTGCGCGGTGATCGTGGCGCTCGTAGGCGTCGTGAGCGCGCGCGTGACGTCGCTCCTGCAGCGCAGCCGCGTGAGCAGCCTGTTCCGCGCCATCGGGGCGACGCGGCACCAGCTCACGCTCGTCTTCATGATCGAGGGCATCATCATCGGCGGCATCGCGGCATTTCTGGCGGCGCTTGCGGGGGCGGTGCTCGGACACATCCAGGTCGACGTGCTGATGCGGGGCATGATGGGCATGTCGATCGTCTACTCGTACCCGCGCGCGGTGGCGGGCGCGGGCGGTATGGGGGTCGTGATGCTGACGGGTGCCGTCGGCTGGCTGTTCGGACGCCGGTCGGCGGAGAGCGTGAGCGGAGAGACGCTCCGCTGGGAATGAGCGGCGTCGGAGACACAGGAAAGGTGGGCGCATGACGACGACGGCATACGAAGGCAGCGCGGGTACCCAGAACCTCACGACGATCACGCCGACGGAGTCGGTGCGAACACTGGCGGGGCTCCTCCGGGAACGGGCGACATCGGAAGGCCAGCGGGTGGCGTATAGCTTCCTCGTCGACGGCGACGACGAAGAGCGGACACTCACCTATGCCGCGCTCGATCACCAGGCCCGACGGATCGCGGTCGCGCTCGAGCGCAGCGGCGAGAGCGCGACGCGAGCCGTGCTGTTGTATCCGCCCGGTCTAGACTTCATTGCCGGACTCTTCGGGTGCTTCTACGCGGGTGTCACCGCGGTGCCGGTGTATCCCCCGGATCCACGCAACCGCGAATCCGGTCTCGAGCGGGTGCAACGTCTGGCGGTCGACGCCGGCGCCTCGATGGTGCTCACGACGGATGCGCTGTGGGCCGGGATCCAGCCGTCGACGAGCGGGGTTTCGAGGCTCATGCAGCTCGAATGGTGTGCGACCGACGCCTTGGGCGCGGGCTCGGAGGTCGCGTGGCGCCGGCCGATCGTGGATCCGAGGGACGTGGCGTTGCTTCAATACACGTCGGGATCCACCGGCGCGCCGAGAGGCGTGATGGTCACCCACGAGAACATCCTCGCGCAGGGAGGGGCGGTCGCGGCGGTCCTGGCGATGCACGCGAGCTCGATCGTGGTCGGTTGGCTGCCGCTTTACCACGACATGGGGCTGATCGGGACGGTCCTCATTCCGATGCAGATCGGGTGTCGGTCGGTGCTGCTCTCGCCGTTGGCGTTTCTCGAGCGCCCGCTCCGCTGGCTGCAGGCCCTGTCCCGCTACGGAGGGACGCACAGCCCGGCTCCGAACTTCGCCTACGACCTGTGTGTCAGGAAAATCGCGCCGGAGCAGCGGCGCGGGCTCGATCTCGGCGCCTGGACCGCCGCCATGAACGGCGCCGAGCCGGTTCGTGCCGAGAGTGTCGCGCGTTTCGCCGCGGCGTTCGAGCCTTGCGGATTCCGACGCGAGGCCTTCGTCCCCTGCTACGGCTTGGCCGAAGCCACGCTGATGGTCTCGGGAGGGCCGCCGGGCACGCCATCCCCCGTGCACGTCGTCGATGTCGCCGCGCTGGATCGCCATCGGCTCGTCGACGTGCCGCCGGGTACAGCGCGTTCCAAGGAGGTCGTCGGTTGTGGCGCCGTCGTTCCTGGGCATGAGGTGGTCATCGTGCACCCCGAGACGCGTTTCGAGTGTCGCGCGGACGAGGTCGGTGAGATCTGGGTCGCGGGACCATCGGTCGCGGCGGGCTACTGGGGACGCGCCGACGAGACGACCGCGGTCTTCGGCGCTCGCCTCGCCGACAGCGGCCGAGGCCCGTTTCTGCGCACCGGCGACCTCGGCTTCATGCGGAACGGTGCGGTCGTCGTCACCGGACGCCGCAAGGACGTGATCGTCATCCGCGGGCGCAACCACTACCCCCATGATCTCGAGCGGACCGCGGAACGCGCCCACCCGGCGCTTCGTCCCGGCTGCGGCGCCGCCTTCGCGGTCACCGAGGACGCCGAGGAGCGATTGGCCATCGTGCACGAAATCGACCCGAGCGCGCCCGACTTCGAGGGGATCGCGAAGGCGATTCGCAGCGACATCGCGCGCGAGCATCAGCTGCACGCGCACGTGATCGTCCTGATTCCACCGAAGACGCTTCCCAAGACCTCGAGTGGAAAGGTCCAGCGCGGAGAAGCCCGGCTGTCGTTCGAGACCGGGCGCCTCCTGGCGATCGCGGTCTCCCGCGCCGGTTCCGGAGGCGACATCGCCCGCTGGCTCGTCGACCAGATCGCCGAGCTCCGCGACGTTCCCGCCAGCGACATCCACCAGGACGACGTGTTCCTCGAGCTCGGCATCGATTCGGCCGAGACCGCTGAGCTGCTGGCGGCGCTGGAGGAACGAGTCGGACGGCCCGTGCCGATGCGGCTCTTCCTCGAATACCCTACGATCGGCGCGCTGGCTCGCGCGCTCGAGGGCGCGGCGTGAGCACCTCCGCTCGCCTGGATGCGAGGAGCCGTGGACCCGCGGCACGGACGGAGCCCGACGATCGCTACGACGCGATCTGCGACGATGGCAATCTCTCGCGGCGCCAGTTGCTCATTTGGGCCGGGAACCGTCTGGCGCCCGACGTGCCGGTCTTCACGGAAGGGGGCCTACTTCACATCTACGGCCATCTCGACCCCGGGGCCTTCGCGCGGGCCTTCCAGGGCGTGCTGGACGAATCGGACGCGCTTCGCATGGTGATCGACGAGGTCGATGGGTGGCCGCGGCAGCGCGAGCGGGCCCACGTGGACTTCGACGTCGAGCTGGTCGATGTGTCGTCGCGGGCGCAATCCTCGAGGAGGCTCGCGGCGCTGGTCGAGGAGCGCTTCGCCATGGTGGTCGGGGGTGACGGGCCACTCTTCGATACGGTGCTCGTTCGCCTCCGGCCCGACCATCACGTCTGGTTGTTGGTCCAGCATCAGCTCGTATCCGACGCGTGGTCGTTCGGTCTCGTCCACCGGCGTCTGACCGAGCACTATCGGGGTGCCCTCACGGGCGACGTCGTCGCGGACGTCACCCGCCCGCAGTTTCGCGACTATCTCGCCTTCGAACGGCGTTATCGCGTTTCGCCTCAGGGCCGAACGGCCCGAACCTTCTGGCACGGGCGGGGCACGACCTCCGCCACGCACGCGGTCGGCGTCAACGCCCGTGTGGGCCGTGACGGCACTCGGATCCAGCGGTCGTCGTGCGTGCTCGGAACGGACGTGAGCGCCGCGATTCGACGATTGGCGGCGGCCGAAGCCGCGTCGGTCGACACGGGGCTCTTCGGGTTCTTCGGGAGCCTCGTGGCCGCACATTTTCTCCGGACGAGCGGGACGCGCGAGGTCGTCCTGAACGTCCCCTTCGCCAACCGACCCTCGCAACGCTTCAAGCACACGATCGGGACCTTCATGAGCGTGTGTCCCGTCCGGGTCCGGGTGGACCCGGACGACACCTTTCTCGAGGTCGTACGACGCCTCGAAGCCGAGATGTGGGAGGCCGCTCGTCATCAAGCCTACCCGGTGCGTCATGTCGATGCCGATCAGCCGTACGACGTGCTGGTGAACGTGCACAAGCAGGCCGTCGTCGTCCGTGGCTTTGCGGGCCTGCCCACCGAGGTCGAGCTGGTGGCCCCGACGCACCGCTTCGGTGCGCTGTCGATCGCGATCCGGGACTTCAATGCCGCGGGCTCCCTCACGCTCGACTTCGACTTCAACGCCGCCATCTTCGGCGGCGCGGAGCGCGACGAGACGAGATCTCACCTGCTCCGGTTGCTCGCGGGCTTCCTCGCCGATCCGACACGTCGTCTGGGGGATCCGGCCGCGCTGCTTTCGGGGCCCGCTGGCGATGGGTCGTCGGCTCGAACCTCGCTACCGGTCACGAACGGGCGAGCTGCCTTCGACGTACGAGACGACGTCGAGCGAGCAGTCACCGCGATCTGGTGCCAGCTGCTGGAGGTGAGCGTCGTCGGCGCGGAGGACGACTTCTTCGCCCTCGGCGGCGACTCGCTGCTCGCGTACCGCATGCTCACTCGCGTCCGCGCGGAGCTGCTCACCGTGGTGTCGCCGGCGGCGTTCTTCGAGAACCCCACTGTCGCCTACCTCATCAACGCGATCACGAACGGCGACCTCGCCCTCGCGCTCCACGAGATCGACGGCCTCTCGGAGGAAGAGGCTCGCGTCGCCCTCGGCAGCGACCTGGACGGCCCGACGCACGGACGGGGGCACCTCGATGGCTGACGCCGGCCATCGCCTGACCAGGCTCTCGGCCACGAAACGCACGTTGCTCGAGCGCCGCCTCGTCGCGCGCCGCGGGCCGCTCTCCGAGCTCCGGCCGCTGCCGCGGCACGAGGGCATCAACACGTTTCGGACCTCGTTCGCCCAGGAACGGCTGTGGGTTCTCGAGCAGGTCGCACCCGGCAACGCCGCGTATACGGTCGCGGCGGCGCTCCGCGCCGAGGGTCACCTGGATCGCGTCGCGCTCCGGCGGAGTCTCACCGCCCTGGCGGCGCGACACGAGAGCCTGCGCACCACGTTCGGCTCCGTGGACGGGGTACCGCTCCAGGTGATCTCGCCGTTCGCCGCCGTCAGCATGCCCGTCGTCGATTGCCGAGGCCTCCGCGACGAGACGGAGGCTGCCACGCTCGAGCGCGCGCGCCTGCGAATGATGCGGGAGGTGCAGCGGCCGTTCGATCTCGCCCACGGCCCGTTGCTACGGGTCGCGATCCTCCTCCTGGCCGACGACCTGCAGCTGGTGTGCGTCACCATGCATCACCTGATCGCGGATGGCTGGTCGGTTCCCATCGTCGTTCGCGAGCTCGCGGTTCTGTATGGCGCCTTCGTCCACGGTCACGCGCCGCGGCTCCCCGAGGTCGAGCTCCAGTACGCGGACTATGCCCAGTGGCAACGCGAGCGGTTTCGAGGCGACCGCGAGGCGGCCCTGGTGCGGTACTGGCGGCGACAGCTGCGCGGCGCTTCGTATCCGTGGGTCACAGCCGCCGACCGCCTCGCCTTCCGAGGCGCCGCCCACACCGCCGAGATCGCGCCGTCTCTAGCGAAAGCCGCGCGGGTCCTCAGTCGCCGGGAAGGCGTCACGCTCTTCGTGACGATGCTGGCCGTGTGGCGGATGGTCGTCGGGCGGGTGAGTGGCGACCACGACGTCACCATCCTCTCGCCGGTCGCCAATCGCGAGCGGCCGGAAGTGGCGGATGTGATCGGCTTTTTCGTCAATCTGGTGGCGCTCCGCATCCGCGTGGACGGCGATCGTCGATTTCGTGAGGTGTTGCGGTTGACGAACGGGGTCGTGCGCGACGCGCAACGCCACCAGGAGCTGCCCTTCGAGATGGTGCTGCGAGAGCTCGGGCTCGAGCGGACGCTGGCTCGCCCGCCGCTGAGTCCGATCGCCTTCGCGCTCGAGCGGATCGGATTCGAGACGATCGCGCTGCCGGGTCTGGAGCTCACGCCGGTCGAGATCGACACCACCACAAGCAAGACGGACCTGGCGCTCTTCGTGTGTGAGCGCCGCGAGCGGACGACGGTCCGGCTCGAGTACAGTCCCGATCTGCACGATGCCGGCACGGCCGCGCGTATCGTTCGCGAGTTCGTACGCGCGCTCGAACAGGTGGTCGCGGATCCGGACCGCCCCGTTTCGGAATGCGTGTCGGCGCCGACGACCGCGGTCGCGTTGCGGGAGTCCGTACCGGCCGAGACGGTGTGGGAGCGCATCGCGGCGCGGGTGGCGGCGACGCCGGCGGCGACGGCCGTGCGGGCCGGGACGATGCGCGTCACGTATCGCGAGCTGTCGGTGCGGGCGGCGGCCATCGCCACGACGTTGGCTGCGCACGGGGTCGCGCGCGAGACACCGGTCGCGGTGTGGGGCGAGCGGGGCGTGGGATGGGTGTGCGCGATGCTGGGGATCTTCCGCGCCGGCGTGGCATATCTCCCACTCGACCCGCTGTGGCCGGCAGCGCGCGTCGCGCAGGTGCTGCGCCAGAGCGGAGCCGGCCTGGTGCTCACGGGCTCCTCGCTCCCGTCGGTGTTGGCGGCGGCAGCGAGCGACGCGGCGGAGGCGGGGTGGGAGCCGCTGCCGATCATGGACGGGCAGGGGGAAGCGGCGGACACGACGGAGTGCGAGACGGGACCGAACGGACCGAGCGCGCTCGCGTACGTCATCTACACGTCGGGGTCCTCCGGGACGCCGAAGGGCGCCATGATCGAGCATGCCGGTCTCTTGAATCACCTCCAGGCGAAGTGCGCCCTGCTCGGCCTGAATGCTCGCGATCGGGTGGCGCAGACGGCGGCAGCAGGATTCGACATTTCGGTGTGGCAGTGCCTGGCCGCGATCCTGGCGGGTGGAACGGTCGAGGTGATCGCGGACGCCGAAGCCCGCGACCCGCGACAGCTGCGGGCGGCGGTGGCGCGGACCGGCGTCACCGTGCTCGAGGTCGTGCCGGCGGTGCTGCGGCTGATGCTCGAGATCGAAGACGAAGCGGGTGAGCGGGGGATGCTCGGCGGGCTGCGCTGGCTGGTGGTGACGGGAGAGGCACTGGCACCGGAGCTCTGCCGAACGTGGCTGGAGCGGTACCCGGGAATTCCGCTGGTCAACGCCTACGGACCGACGGAGTGCTCGGACGACGTCACCCACCACGTGGTGCGAACGCCTCCGGCCGCAACGGCGGTACGAGTTCCCATCGGAAAGCCGATCGCGGGGATGACGGTGCACGTGCTCGACGAGCATCTGACCCCCGTGTCGGACGGGGCGGTGGGCGAGCTCTGTGTGAGCGGCATCGGGGTCGGGAGGGGATACTGGCGGGATGCGGCGCGGACGGCGGCCGCCTTCGTTTCGGCTCCGCAGGCGTGCGGGGACGTCCGGCTCTATCGGACGGGTGACCTCGGGCGTCGGCTCCCGGACGGAACCTTGGAGTGCCTGGGTCGTCTGGACGAGCAGGTGAAGATCCGCGGGATGCGGGTGGAACCGGGCGACGTCGAGGCGGTTCTGCGGCAACACCCCGTGGTCCGGGACGCCGCCGTGGTGGCTCGGACCGATCGCGATGCCGACTCCCGCTTGGTGGCCTATCTCGCGGTCTCCGATCCCGCCGACGCAGAGACCGTCGCGACGCTTCGCCGGTTCGTCGCCGCGCGTCTGCCGGCGCCCATGGTGCCCTCCGCGTTCGTTCCGCTCTCGGCGTTGCCGCTCACCGTCAACGGCAAGATCGACCGCCAGGCGCTCGTGCTCCGTCCGCTCGGAGAGTCGGGGGCAACGACGGTACGGCGCCCGCCCGCGACCGCGATCGAGAGCCTCCTGGCGGAGATCTGGAGCGACGTGCTGCACGTCGAGTCGCCGGCGGTCGACGACAACTTCTTTGCGCTCGGCGGCGACTCGCTTTCGAGCATCCAGGTCGTCGCCCAGGCCCGCCGACACGGGTTCGTGCTGCGGCCCCAGGATCTGTTCGAGCATCAGACGATCGCGTGCCTGGCCGCGGCCGCCGAGACCGCCGTCGCTCCGCGCGCCGATCAGGGCGTGGTCGTGGGCACGGTCCCGCTGACGCCGATCCAGCGGCTCTTCTTCGCCGGCGACCTCCCGGATCCGCGCCACTACAACATGTCCGTCCTCCTCGAGGTACCGCCGAGCCTGGATCCGAGCCTTCTGGCGATCGCGGTGGAGCATCTGCTCCGCCACCACGACGCCTTGCGGCTTCGCTTCCGGCATGACGGGGCCGAATGGCGGCAGGTGATGACGGGCTTGGACGGTGCCGTCCCGTTCACGACGTCGGATCTCTCGGGTCACGCGGATGACGATCCGACGGCCGCCATCGCATCCCTCGCGGACCAGCTGCAAGGCAATCTCGATCTCACCGCGGGTCCGATCTTTCGGGTTGCCCACCTGGGTCTCGGCCCGGACCGGCCTGGACGTCTCCTGCTCGTCGCCCATCACCTGGTGTGTGACGTCGTGTCGTGGCCGTTCCTCCTCGAAGACCTGGGCACGATCTATCAACAGCTGGCGGAGGACGAGCCGATCGCGTTGCCGGCGAAGACGAGCTCGTTTCGCGCCTGGGCGGAGCGCCTGGTCGACTATGGCGGGCTGCCCGCCCGCGCCGGCGACCTCGCCTTCTGGCGGCGCGAGTGCGCCGATCAAGGCGTCCGGCTGCCCCTCGACGCGCCGGCGCACGTCCCGGCCGTCGCCGACATGGAGCACCTACGGCACACGCTGGGTCGCTCCGCGACCGCCCAGATCATGGCCCTCGCCGCCGGCGGCGGGACTTCGATGGAGGGGGTGCTGCTGGCCGCGTTCGCGACGGCGGTCACGGGGTGGGCGGGCGGCGAAGCCGTTCTCGTCTACCTCGAGCGTCACGGCCGCGAGGCGCTCAGCCCCGACCTCGACCTCTCGCGCACCGTGGGCTGGTTCACGGCGGTCTTTCCGGTGCGCGTCGAGGTCGCCGCCAGTCGCCGGCCCGCCGACACGCTCGCGCTCGTCACCCGTCACCTCCGCGAAATTCCGGATGGTGGGATCGGCTTCGGCGTGCTGCGCTCCGGGCTCTCCGATGCCGAGGCCGCGGCCCTGATGCGCGCCCTGCCGCAGCCGGAGACCAGCTTCAACTATCTCGGGCGGACCGATCCACCCGAGAGGCGCTGGCCGCTCGCGCCGGAGTCCGCGGGCCGCGAGGTCGGGCTGCGCGGCAGCCGGCCGACGCTCCTCGACGTGACGGCCCACGTCTCGCAGGCCGAGTTGCACGTCGACTGGGCCTACGACGCGACGTTGCATCACCGCGCCACCATCGAGCATCTCGCAGAGGGTTTTCGCGTGGCGCTGCAGGAGCTCGCGGCCATCGCCGATCGGGAAGGAACGTCATGACCGACGGCATTCTGTCCGCGATCGGCGGCACGCCGTTGGTCGCGCTCCGACGCGTGCTCCACGACGCGTCGTTTCGACTGTTCGCGAAGCTGGAGGCGCAGAATCCCGGCGGCAGCATCAAGGACCGTGCGGCGCAGAATCTCCTCCGTGCGGCGCGCGACGCCGGGAGGCTCGGGCCGGGGACGGTCGTCGTCGAGTCCAGCTCCGGCAACATGGGCATCGGCCTCGCCCAGGCCTGTGCCTACCTCGGCCTCCGGTTCATTTGCGTCGTCGACCCGCGTACCACCGCACAGAACGTCGCCATCATGCGGGCGTATGGTGCCGAGATCGACCTCGTCGACACCCCCAGCCCCGAGGGCGGCTTCCTCGCGGCGCGCGTCGAGCGCGTGCGGGCGCTCGTCGCGACACTGCCGCACGCGTTCTGGCCCGACCAGTACGGCAACGTCGACAACGCGCGCGCGCATCGTCAGACGATGCACGAGATCGCCGTCGCACTCGACGGCGCCGTCGACTACCTCTTCTGTCCCACCAGCACGTGCGGAACCATCAGAGGCTGCGCCGACTACGTTCGTGAGCACGGCCTCACGACCCGCATCATCGCCGTCGACGCGCTCGGCAGCGTCATCTTCGAGGACGATGCCGTCCGCCGGCGCGCCGCCGTTCTGCCACGGCTGATACCCGGACATGGGGCGGCGCTCCGGCCCGCCTTGTTTCGCGACGGCATGGCCGAGCGTTGCATCCACGTCTCGGATCTCGAGTGCGTGCTGGGGTGCAGGCGTCTGGTCGCGACGGAGGGGATACTCGCCGGTGGGTCGGCCGGCGCGGTGCTGATGGCCGTCGATCGCATGCGCCCGCGCATCCCTGCCGGAGCGAACTGTGTCGCGGTGTTTCCCGATCGAGGCGAGCGCTACCTCGACACCATCTACTCGGACGCCTGGGTGGAGGCGCACTTCGGAAACTCCGTCGTGTCGTGGGTGGGCGCCGGGACGACCGCAGCTCTCGCGCCACGTCGCGACCTCGCGGTCGCAGCGATCGCATGACCATCGACGAGTCGCTGCTCTTCCTCGGCGGGGACGAGGTCGCGGGCCTGCTGCAGGGCGAGGAGTCGGCCGTCATGGGCGTGGTCGAAGAGGCCTACGTGACGCACGGCAACGGTGACTCGCTGGCACCGCATTCCACGTTTCTCCGCTTTCCGGGCGGCGCCGACCGCATGATCGCGCTTCCCGCGTATCTCGGCGGACGGTTCGATGTGGCCGGAATCAAATGGATCGCGTCGTTTCCGGCCAACCACACGCGCGGCCTCGAGCGTGCCTCCGGGGTCGTGGTGCTGAGCTCGATGGCCACGGGAAGGGCGACGGCGATTCTCGAGGGATCGGTGATCAGCGCCAAACGCACGGCGGCGAGCGCCGCGGTGGCCGCTCGTGTCCTGCACGATGCGGGATCTCCTCCCAGTGTCGGGCTACTCGGCTGCGGGCTCATCAACTTCGAGACGCTGCGGTTCCTGCGGCACCTCTGGCCTGCGATCGAACGGGTCGCGGTCCACGATCTGAGTCCGACACGCGCCGGCCGTTTCGGCGAGCGCTGCACGACCGCGTTCGATCGCCTGCAGGTCGAGATCGTGGACGATCCGCGAAGGCTCCTGGAGAGCGTCACGCTGGCGTCGATCGCCACGACCGCCCAGCAACCGCATCTCGGATACCTCGGCGGCGGGCCGTTACGGACCGTGCTGCATCTCTCGCTCCGCGATCTCGACCCGGGCGTCGTGCTCGCGTCCGACAACGTCGTCGACGACGCCGATCACGTCTGCCGGGCCGAGACGTCGCTGCATCGGGCGGAGCAACTCGTCGGCCATCGCGGCTTCATCCGCTGCGCCCTGCCGGACATCCTGGCCGGTCGGGCACCTTCCAAGCGCGACTATGCTCTTCCCACCATATTCAGTCCCTTCGGTCTCGGCGTCCTCGACATTGCGGTGGCGCAGCTCGTATGTGAGCGAGCGGCCAGAGGACGACGAGGGCTGCGCCTTGCGTTCGCACCGACGGCGGCGGCGTGAGCGCGGAGGTGCCGGAGGGACCATGGCGGCTCGCTTCATCTCACGAGCGGCGGCGCTGGCGGCCGGCGGGCTCGTGTTGGCGGTCTGGACGGGAGCGACCGAGGCGGCGCCGGATCCCGGAAGTCGTCCGCTCGCCGCGCGCGCGGATCGCGGCGATCTCATCGTGCTCGACTTGTACGGCTCCTATCGGGACATGGGACGGCAGGAGAGCGAGCTTCTCGGCCCGACGGCGCGTGCGCTGGCCGATCTCTACGCCGGGCGTTGGGCAAGGCTGGTGCGGCGCCAAGGGATGCTCGGCGGATTCGTCGATCGGCTCGCGCTCCCGATCTGGTCGTCGCTCGGCGGGTGGCGCGAGGATAGCGGGTTCTTCGACGAAGGGGCCGGGATCGCGCGCGCGCTCGGAGAACGCGATGCGGACGGCGTCCGTTGGCTCTACGGCGCCGTCTTCGGCGGTGGCTCGACGGCGTTCGCGGCGACGCGGAGCGCCACCGCCGACGGCGGTGCGATCGTGGGACGCAACGTCGATTGGTCCGACGATACCGGGCAGCGGCGCCCGGTCGTGCGGCGCTACCACCCCGACAACGGTGATCTCGTGTACCTCACGGCGTCGTGGCCCCTCATCTTCGTGCCGCTCGTCGGCCTGAACGCGGCGGGTCTCGCGATCTCGATGAACTTCTTCGACGCCGACGAGATGATCGGGCTCGGCTTTCCGCGCATCCTCTACCGTCGGTTGTTGCAGAGGGCCCGCACGGTCGAGGACGCGCTGGCACTCCTCGCCGAGGGTGGCAACCGTGGTGGCGCGAGCATCCTGGTGCTGGCCGATGCCGGCGGTGCGATCGCCATCGCGGAGTGCGCGGCCACCCGTTGTTCCATCCATCGGCCCGCCGAGGATTGGGTGGCGCAGGGCAACCATACGCGCACCGCGATGATGCACGACCACGACGAGGGGCGCTGGTCGGATTCCGTGCGCCGGCAGGACGCCATGGCGGACGCCGTCCGGCGGCGCGTCGGCACCATAACTCCCGAGGTCGCCGCCGAGATCCTGCGCGATCGCTCCAACAGCCGCTTCAGCAACGACTCGACGGTGGCGAACCTGCGCGTCCTGAACGCCGTCGTCGTGCACCCCGCGTCACGGACGCTCTGGCATTCGACGACGATGCAGCCGATCGCGCCCTTCGGCGAGATGGTGCCCTTTTCGGTCGAGGAACCCGGCGCCGGACGTCCGGCGGTGGCGGCGGATCCGCGGGTCAGCGGCGGCATGTTGCAGCGTGAGGTCGAGGTGGTGGCGGCGATGCGTCAGGCCGAGCGTCTTTTCGAAGGCGGGCGGGTGGGCGATGCCGGCCGCCTCTGGGATCGCCTCGCGGTCGAAGCCCCCGACCTCCTCGAGCCGTCGCGCCTCGCCTGGGTTCGCGCCCGGGTGCGATGGTCGCTCGGCCGGCTGGCCGGAGCCGACGAGCTGCTGGCCCGGGCCGACGTCGACGAGGCGCCCTTCGAGGTGCGGGCATACGCGAGGCTCGTGCGGGCCATGGTCGCCGACCGCATGGGACGCCGTACCGAGGCGCTCGACCACTACCGCCGTGCCGGAGCCTTGCTCGACGCGCACCCCGAGTATGACGCCCCGTCGATGGTCGGCCCGCTCCGCGCCTGGATTCGCGCCGGTTTCGCGGGAGCGGAGACGCGCGGCCGTTTTCCCGCGATGCCCGATCTCCAGAACATTCCGAGGTGAGACGATGCGGTCCCGACGGAACGCTCCTCCGAGTCGCGCCCTCCCTCTCGACCGTCCGTCGGCGGTCCACGTCGGGCGCGCGTTTCGGGGCTCGGTCGCGATCGCTGCCGTGCTGCTGGCGTGCGCACCGGATGCCCTCGCCAGCTACGGCGCACGCGAGGTCCTGGAGTCGCGGAGCCGACTCTACCAGACCGCCTACGCATGGTCGGATCAGCATGAGATCATGCGCGTGACGACGATCGATGCGCGGGCGTCGCGCCAGGAGCGCACCATCGAGATCCACGAGCGGCACTATCCCGACGGCGCGCGGAAGGCGCTGCTCGCGTTCCTCGCCCCCGACGCCCTCAAGGGGACGGCCGTTCTGTCGCAGCAGCGGGCGCGCGGCGCCGCGGAGCGTTGGCTCTATCTGCCGCGGCAAAAGCGCGCTCGCCGATTCGGGGGACAGATGCGCGACGAGGGGCTGATGGGCACCGACCTGACGGGCGGCGAGCTCGACCTCTTGCACGCGATGCTCACCTGGACGGCGGTCGACGTGCGGGCGACCTTGCGCGGGCGCGAGCGGATTCACGGCGCCGACACCTACGCGCTCGAGATCGGCAGCGTCCAGGAGTACCCGCGGATCCTCCTCTGGGTCGGCGTCGGCGATTTCGTGATGCGGCAGGTCGACCTCTACGGCGCCGATGCGGCGCTCGCGAAACGCGTCCGGCAGAGCGACGTGCGGATCGTCGGGCGCGTTCCCGTGCCGGGGCGCGTCGAGGTGGAGAACCCGCGGAGTGCGACCACGTCGATCTTCGAAGTGATCGAGGTGCGCTTCGACGTCGGCTTCTCGGACGACGTGTTCAGCCTGCCGCGTCTCGAGTCGCCGGCGTCGTAAACCGGGCGTGTCCGTCCCGGGTGCGGGCGAGGTCGTGGTCCATCGAGTGCCGCTCGCTGCGTGCCGTGACGAGCGCACGTACCTCGAGACCCTGCTCTCCGACGGTGAACGCCGGCGCGCGGATCGCTTCCGTTTCGCCGCCGACCGCGACCGCTTCGTGGTCGCGCGGGCGCGGCTCCGACTCGTGCTGGCGGGCTACGGCGCCGGAGCTCCGGAGCGGATCCGTTTCGCCTACGGCCGCTGGGGGAAGCCGGAGCTGCCGGCCGCTCGGGATCTCCGCTTCAACCTCTCGCACGCCGGCGACCTGGCGTTGATCGCCGTGGCGTGGCGGCGCGAGGTGGGGGTCGACCTGGAGCGGCTCGATCCGGAACGGCGGCTCGACGACGTCGCGCGGCGCTTCTTCTCGGACGCCGAGCGCCGCGCGCTCGACCGGCTGCCAGGCAGCGACCGCGCCATTGCGTCGCTGCGTTGCTGGTGCCGGAAGGAGGCCTACCTGAAGGCGTGTGGCGACGGGCTGGCGCGCCCGCTCGACTCCTTCGACGTCGCGGTCGGCGAGCCGGTCGCGCCGCGGGTCTCACTTCTCCGTGCGACGCGGCCGGACGCGGGCGAGACGGCGAGGTGGGATCTTCGCGATCTCGATGTCGGTGCGGGCTACGTCGCGGCCGTCGCGCTCGGGGGTGGCATTCGTGCCGCTGTCCTCGTCGACGACCCGGTGAAAACGACCGGCGGGCGCGTATGAGACGCGCCCGCCGGAGATGCCGATGCCGCGCCCCTACTTCTTCTTCGCGACCTGAATGGCGAGCGTCGCGTTGTAGAAGCTGCCGGCGTCCGCCACCTTGTTGCTCGGCATCAGGCTGATCGTCACCGGCTGGCCGACGAACTCGCCGGGGTAGGTCGCCTCCTGCACGTCGACGTCGAAGTAATAGGTCGCGGACACCACGCACGAACCCGGCCCGCACGAGCTCAGGTGGTTCAGGACGAGGAAGTTGACCGGGAACTTGTTGTTGGCCTTGACCGTCAGCGCGCGGAACTGGTTGTTGGTCGAGAACCATTCGTAGGTGAGGTCGACGCGGATGACGGTCTTCTTCTGACCCTTGGCGAGCAGCCCGTCGATCTGGGGGCTGCCGCCGTTGGCGTCGAGGTCGCCGGTGCTGCGGATGAAGAGCGCCTCCTTCGGCGGCTTGGTGAGGCAGTTGGGATCGCACGAGCGCTCCTGGGTGTCGTTCAACGCCGACGCCGACGAGGCGCCGAGCACCGACAGGGTGAGCGAGAGTCCGAGAACGACAAAGCGGTAGCGTGACATCATGACGAGGTCCTCCTGTGAGTTGGGTTGGGTGAAGCGTGGGGAGCCCGTGACGGTGGCCGGACGATCCGGCCACCGTCGGCGGGCTCGTGTCGAGGCTATTGCTCCAGGCAGTAGAGCCGCCGGAGCAGGGCGCAGTCCTCGAAGGCGATGTTGTCGGTCCACGCGGCGTTGGTGGCCGACGAGAGGCCGGTCTGGCCCTTGTGGCCGGGCGTGACGCTCGTCCACTGCAGGCACTCGGCGGCATCGATGTTTCCGGCGGTGGTGCAGTTGGTCCACACCGCGCTGCTCGCGACGGTGTTGCCGAGCTCGTCCTTGTTGATCGCGGCGTCGAGCGTGCCGTCGGTGAGATCGGTCCAGCCGTTGGCGACGACCGTGCCGTCGACCAGGGCATAGTCCACGGTGGCGTGCGTGAGCCGCGTGGCGGCGCTGGTCGTCGCGCTCGAGAGCCAGGCTTTGTAGGTGCCGCCGAGGCCCGCCGCGCCGGCGCGAGTCTGGCAGATCCCGTCGGCGCCCATGAGGTTCCCCATGTTCCCCGAGGTCGTCGTGCTGGTGACGAAGACGCGCTTCGCGGGCGGGGTGACCTTGAGGGTGAAGTCGCCTTCTCCGCCGCCGAAGCCGTCGACCACGATGAAGTAGGTCTGGCCGGCGACCACGGACGGCGTCGTTCGCGACGCGAACCCGCAGGCATCGTCGCTGCAGGCGATCTGCGCGCTGGCGTCGTCGCACACCGCCTCACGCACGTGGACGACGGTGTCGTAGGTGGTGCCCGCCCCGCAGGTCTCGATGATCGCGGTGCCCGAGGCGGTCGGCGTCCACTGGTACACCTGCTCGGCGCCGCTCGCACCCCCGCCGCAGGAGCTGGCGGAGAGCGTATTGGTGCCGAGGTGCAGGCCGGTCGTCGAGCCGCTGAAGGTCCCGCCGGCGGCGGGGATCGCGATCACGTCGTCGCAGGCGCTGAAGTTCGTGAGCGCCGGCACGCAGAGCTCGGTCGGCTTCTTGGCGTCGAGCGTCTCCGCGCCGAACTGGTTGGCGGTGAAGAGGTTGGTCCGTTTGACGAACTTCGGCAGGCTGACCTGCTTCACCTGGTAGCACATGAGGTGGCCGGCATGGGCCTCGGCGCCGGGCTCCTCGCCGTTCTTGTCGACCGGCGCGCAGAGGAACTTCGGCTTCCGCACCTCCACGGTCATCGCGCCGAACTGATCCTCGACGGGGGTGCCGGTGCCAGGGAACTTCGGCGAGGTGCGGTCGCTCACCTTGTAGCACTGGAAGTGATCGACGGCGGGATCCGCGGGGGCCGGCGGCGTCGAGACCAGGCTCTTCGCCGTCGGGACCATGACGTGCGACGGCTTCACGACGTCGACGACGAGCTGGCCGAACTGATCGACGACCCGCTGGTCCAAGCGCTTGGTGAACGGGATCGCCGTCTTGTGCTGGTAGCCTTCCAGGTGATCCGGGTGCGACGGCGCCGTCGGGTCCTCGCCGTTCTTGTTGGTCGGCGCACAGAGGTACTTCGGCTTCTGCACGGCCGCCGTCGTGCCCCCGAACTGATCGACCAGCGAGATCCCCGGGGGGTTCGGGATGCCGGGGAACTTGACCGAGCTCTTCGACGCCCCCGCCTGGTAGCACGTGAAGTGGTCGAGCCCGGTCGAGCTGCCGATCGCGAAGTTCCAGAGGCTCGCCGCCGACGTCCGCACCGTCAGTTGCACGTCGCCGTCGCCGAGCAGCGTGCGCGTGGCGATGCAGGGATCCGGCACCGCGCCCGCACCCGTGCACTCGGCGACCGGCACGCCGTTCCTGAAGACCGAGATCGTGGTCTCGTCCTCGCCCGGCGGAATGCGCGAGGCGTCGATGCGGAAGACGAGCACGAGCGGGCTCCCCACCGACGCCGGCGGCGCCGTGATAGCTCACCTGCTTGCCGAGGAACTCGAAGCCGCCGGGCGGGGTCGCCGCGGTGGCCTGCTCGGTGATGATGATCTCGCCGGCGTTGGGAGACGTGACCGAGGTCTCGACCGGATCGGACGCGGTGGCGCCGTCGGCCTCGGTGTCGGTGGTGACCGTGCCGCCGCTGCCGGCGGCGCCGCTCGCGATCTCGTCGCCGAGCGTCAGGGTGCCGGGAAGCGTGAGCCGGCCGGGGCCGGGGAAGCCGCCGACGATGTTCACGGCGGGGGCCGAGGTCGGCGGGATGCAGAACACGGATCCCAGCGTCGGATCGGCGCTGTTCCCCACCGGCGGATCGGCGACGCCGGGGGCCGAGATCGTGCCGCCGACCACGCCGTTGTCCAGGAAGCAGTCGCGGAAAAAGGCGTTGCAGGAGTCGCCCGGCGCCGGACAATCGGCGGGCGCGAGGCACGAATGGTGCGTCTGGATCGCGCAATGGGTGTCGATCGGGCCGCTCGGACACTTCCCTTCGCCGCCGCCGGCGGCACCGCAGAGCGATTCGTTGGCGACGGTGGCCGTATCGTCGATGCACTTGTTCGGCGCGGTCGGCTCGCCGGTGCTGCTGTTGCCGCAAAAGCCGCCGGGGCAGTCGCCATTGTCGTCACAGAGCTGTCCGGGGTTGGTGCTGCCGCTGCTGCAAGTGTCGCAGAAGCACTTCTTGCCGCTGTACCCGCTTGCCCGACAGCTCGGGCTGCTTGCGGTCAGCGTCTTCACGTTCGCACCCGTCGAGAGATCGAGACCCGACGGCACCAGGCTCCCGATCAGGGCGCCCGCGGTCGGCGGGCAGTCGAAGCTGACGGGGCCGAAGACGGGGCTCGTGCCGTTGGTGGTGCACGCGAAGCCGTGCCGCTGGCCGCCGTTGCAGACACCGGCGACGCACTGCGGGCACGGCTGGTCGAGGCTCGGGCTCGAATAGATCTTGGCGAGGTACGGCAGCGACATGGAGATGGTCCCGGCCTCGACGTTGGTCGCGCCGCTCCCGGGCCCGGTGACCTCGTTGGTCACGCACACGCTGACCCCGCCCGCCGAGTAGGGGAGCGGCGGACCGAAGAAGATCTCGCACGGACCGGCGGCACCGGCGCTCGTGCAGTTGCTGGTGGTCGAGCACGTGATCCAGGTCTTGTCGGCGCAGCGCCGGTTGTTGAAGGTCGCGCCGCCGCCGTTCGCCACCGGCCCCGAGAGCGTGCAGTTCCCGCACGACGGCTGCGTGCTGCCGGCGCAGCCGCCGATCGCCATGGTCAGCGTCAGGCCGACGTAGTGGTTGTCGTGGGCGACGCCGGTCCAGCCGGGATCGATGTCGGTCGCCGCGTTGTCGGCGTCGAAGCGCAAGACGCCGGGGCACGGCTCCTGCGCCCAAGCCGGGATCGACGTCGCGATCAGCAGCAGGCCTGCGAGCAAGGCCATGCCTTGCCGGCTCGAAGTTCTCGTGTGTGATGCGCGCATGATCGTCCCTCCCTTTCGATTCGAGGCCGCATGGTCGGCAGACGAACGGTCACCGACTGCCGGAGGACGATCGCAAGCGACATGCCAGCCGCGCCGCGAGCGACCGCAGGGTGGAGCGGGGTCGGGTTGTTCTCTGCGGTAGACGCACCCGCTGCGGATTCTCCTCGAGGAGACATCCTCACGCCGGCACGGCACGCCGTCCTCCCGCTCTGCGGTCTTCCGGTCTATGTAGGGCGCGGTGCTGCGCTCGCTCGCGACGTCACGTGTGGTGCGGATGCTGGTCGTGCTGTTGGCTGGGGCGGTCGCGCTGGTGCTCGTCGTGCTCTGGCGGCTCGAGCGCGGACCGATTCGCCTCGCGTTTCTCGACGGGCCGATCACGCGCGCGATCTCGGCGCTGGCGCCGGAGCTCACGGCCGAGATCGGCGGGGTGGATCTGGCGCGGGCGGGGCGCGGTGTGACGGTGCGGGTGTCGGATCTCCGACTGCGCGGCCGGGACGGCACGCTCTTCTTCTCGTTGCCCGAGGTGGCGGTCCGCCCGAGCCTCCGGGCGCTGGCGCGGGGGCGCTTCCTGATCGGCGCCGTCCGGCTCTCGGGCGCTCGGCTGGCGCTCGTGCGGACGATGGACGGCGAGCTCAGGCTGGGAGCAGGGGAGGGGGCGGCGGAGCTCGCCCTGGCACCACTCCTGGCGGCGCGGGCGCCGAGCGCCGCGAGCCCCGCCCCGCTGCCGCGGATCACGCTCGAGCACGCGAGCGTCACGCTCGACGATCGCCGGGCCGGCGGCAGGGCGTCGCTCACGGACTCGGATCTGGTGATTCGGCCGGGCGGCGATCGTCTGGAGGCGACCTTCGCGGGCCGGCTGCAGCTCGCGAGCGACACGCCGCCGGTGCGAGGGGCCGTGACGCTGCCGGTGCGGGCGCGCGTCTCGGTCCCGCTCGAGCCGGGGGGGACCGTCGGTGACATGACCTTCACGCTCGACGCCGAGGACGGTGAGGTCGTGCCGCCATCCGAGGCCGGACCGCCGCTCGCGCTGCAGAGCCTCGCGGCCGAGGGCACCTATTTCCCGCGGGTCGAGACCGTGCGCCTCACGCGGCTCGCGGCGGTGCTCGACGGCTCGCGCCTGGAGGCGACGGCGAGCCTGATCCTCGGGCGCGAGCCGTTGATGGCCTTCGACGGTCGCGTCGACTCGCTCGCGCTCGGGCGCGTGACACGGCTCTGGCCGGTCGGGCTCGCGACGGCGGCCCGCAGCTGGGTCACGGGGCACGTGCCCGAGGGGACGCTCCGCGGCTGTCGCGTCCAGCTCGGTCTCCACGGCGCCAGGCCGGCGGCGGATGCCGCAGCCGATCCCACCGCCGGCGCTCCGCCGCCGGCGCCGAAGGACGCGGTCGACGTCCGCTGCGACTTCGACGGGGTCCACGCCGACTATCTGCCGCCGCTCGAGCCCGTGCACGCCGGCGCCGGCAGCGCGCGCCTCACGGCCGACCGGCTCGACGTCGAGGTCCGGTCGGGAGCGCTCGGCCCGAGCCGCCTCGAGGGCGGGCGCTTCGTGATGCACTTCGACGTCGAGCCGCCGCGGGCGGAGATCAGCGTCGACGTGAGCGGCGCCAGTGCCGACGTCCTGGCGCTCGTCGAGCCGCCGCCGCTCCGCTTCGCGAGCGCCATCGGCATCGCGCCGCGAGACCTCGGCGGCCGGAGCCGCGTCCACGCCGAGCTCGCGCTGCCGCTCGCGAGCGACGTCGATGCCGCCGCGATCGCCGTCACGGCGACGGCGGCGCTCGAGGATGCGAGCCTGCCCGTCGTGGCCGGGGGGATCGGCATCACGGGCGGCCGCTTCGACCTCGAGGTCGACGGTCCGCGCATCGCGGTGAAGGGCACGACGACGCTCACCGGGATCGCGGCGCTGACGGCGCCGGTCGCCGTCGATCTCGCCATCGAGCCCGCACCGGCAAAGGGCGAGCGGCGCGCGCGTCTCGTCCTCGACGGCAACGGGCTGCTGCTGCGCGGGGCGGCGACGCTCGTGGGCGGGGGGCTCGCCGCGCTCGCGGTCGAGCGTTTCCGCTTCGGACGGCACGATCTCACCGGCTCGCTGCAGCGCCAGCCGAACGACGAATGGATCGCGACCCTCGGGGGCGCGAGCCTCGACCTCGAGAGCCTGCTCGCCGGCGTCGGCGTTGCGAGCTCCGACGGCAGAGTGGCGTCGTCACGCGTCGCCGTCGATCTCCGCCTCGGCCACGTGCGCGTCACGCCCGCGCTCGAGCTCCGCAACCTGCGCGGCACGGTCCGGATGATCGGCACGCAGCTCGAGGCGCTCGCCCTCGACTCTTCCCTCGCGCCGAGCGGCGTGGTGCAGGCGACGCTCGACGGCGGCGACGAGACACGACGGGTGATGGTCCGGAGCGACGAAGCGGGCCGCGCGCTGGCCGCCGTCGGCTTCGGGCAATTCGTCGGCGGTACGCTTCGGCTCGACGCGACCACCGATCGGCGCGGCCCGCACGCGTTTCTCGACGGCGAGCTCGTCATCGAGACCTTCAAGCTGGTGGGCACGCCGATCCTCGCCAAGATCCTGGCGCTCGGCTCGCTCGGCGGCATCGCCGCCATGGTTCAGGGTGACGGCTTGCCGTTCAGCGAGGCGCGCTTGCCGTTCCGCTGGGAGAACGGGCGGCTCGACCTCCGCGACGTGCGGGCGATCGGCGCCATCGGCCTCACCGCCGACGGCACCATCGACACCCGCGCCGGCACGTGCGACGTCGCCGGCAACGTCATCCCGTCCTATACGCTCAACACGGTCCTCGGGCGGATCCCGCTCCTCGGCGCCCTCGTCGGCGGCAAGGATCAAGGTCTCGTCGGCATCGCCTATCGCGCGACGGGCCCGACCGCCGATCCCACCGTGCGTGTCGATCGGTTGCCGACGATGGGGCCGGGCGTGCTCCGCGAGTGGTTCGTGAAGCCCTTCACGCGGGGCGCCGAGCAAGCGCCTCGTTGATGCCGGCGCCTACCCTGAGCGAAGCCACCTCGACCCTCCGAACCTAACTTCGATGGCACCACCGCGCGTACCTTCGTCACGCAGGTCAGGGATATTTCCCCAACGGCCACAGCACCCCAAGCTGGTCGCGCGCCAGCTCTCCGCGACGCTCTCGATGATCGGTGGCATATCTCGGGCTCATGCTGAGCAAGTGAACACGGACAATGACCGCCGGCCTTCCGCACACCCTATGTTCCTCCGTAGTCTCCCCACGCCCCCCAATGCCCAATCACCGCCTTCGGCTCCGCACCCAGCTGACCCTCGAACACAACTCGCATCTGACCCAAACATATACCGTGGTCCCAACCCGGATACTGATTCTCGAGAGTACCATTGAACACAAATGTTATAAGCTGCCACTCGCGACTCAACGCTATGTCCACTGGTCCCGCCAATACATAACCGTCGCTGGCCGCTGTCGCTCGCGCAACTGCATACATTCTTCCGGCACCCGGCTCATCACCGCCCGCCGGGCCCTCATACCGTATCCATCCCGGCATTACGTTGGGCGTGTAGGGCTGGCACTGCAGGCACCCATCACATACTACGCATGGGTGACATTCACCTCCGCTCTGAAATATCAAGTCACTCTTCTCGTAGCGAATCGATCGGAAAAAGTACTTCAGAATCGCGGCGGAATAGCTTACCGCGCGCGGAAGTAACATTCTTCCATAGTCCTCCATGATCGTATCATCCTGCACCCCACCCGTGGCCAGACCGGGATACACGAGATAGTCACGCAGAGTAGTCACAGCTGCAACTCGATAGTCGTATGCGTCACACTGATCAGCGAAGTGATAGTACTCCCGGTGCCACCCATGAGGTCCCGGATGCGTGCGTAATATCATCTCCCCTACTGAGGGCATCTCGCGGTCAAAGACCGTATCGTCGCTCATAAAGCGCGCATTTGAGTACTCTGCGATGCCAATATCCGTCCCGCACCCAACAGGCGCCCTGCCTGCTTCCGTCGAATCAATCAGGTTCGCGATGGGTGCCAATGCAGCTCCACTGGGCGCCACGACCGGTGCTCGGAGCAATGCTGGATCAGGTGCGGGCCCCTCATTCCAGACCTGCCCCAATACAGTCTCCCCTCGGTTGCTGCCCGCCCATTCATGAAAGAAGTCAATATCCGGCCGACTAAGATGCCAGTCGTTTCTCGTATGTGCTGGCGTTGCCGCATCCTGTACCAAGTGCACGACATGCCCAAGTGCTCGCATCGCACGCACCAGATGGTTCCGTTCCGCTGCTTCATTCGGCGCGGTCATCGCCGTCAGATACTCGCGACGCGCATCTTGCCAGGAAAACGCCTGCCTGTAGTCATCCTGTTGCCACAGCAGCGACGACTCTCCAATGCCGTCTTGGGCCAGCCACGCGTTGAATAACCCGGCCGTCTCCCATGACCCCGTTACCGGATCGTGAAAGTGGTTCTTGGGGTTATGGAATGGCTCATCCTCACGAATACTGCCGTCCATTATCAGTCGCCTTGCGCTGCATGGAGTGCTCATACAGGATGGTTGAATGGGTGAATCGATCCCATCCGGGTAAATGGAGGCGTAGTCGGGGTTGAAAGCGCCGGCGACGTCGATACCCGCTTGCTGGAGCGCGAACCGTGTGATGTCGCCATGTGTGTCAGGCTCGAAGGCGGCTGCGTAATCTGAGAGTGATGCTCCTAGGGCACAGGCAGTCACCATTAGTAGCGATCGCATGTTCCATCCTCCGTCACCAGCGCGCCCGCTCCATAGCCAATAGCCGATCCAGGTGGGGTAGCGTACCTTGAGGCGGCGCACAGTCATTGAATAGATTATCGCCGGTGCTACACGGCCCTACCGTTGGACAGGCAGCTTCCGGCTTGCCGACAGGCTGCCTCCGTTCAAGTCGGATGCTTCGACCATTTGCGAGGTCATCAGCGAGGGTGTGGTAGGATTGTCCATTGATGGGCCAGTAGTTGAAGGCGGCCACCCCCAGCTCGGGAGTCCCCACTGCGCTAAGCGGCGCCCACGCTATGTGACCGAAGGCGGAGGTTTGAAATCGCCCGCTCTCGTCCGCAACAGCCTCTATTGCGGCAAAGAACCTATGCGGGTTCTCCATAACCAGGCCGACACGAATCGTGCGGCACCATACAACTGCGAGTACCGCATCGGGGATGGGCTGTCCCGACGCCGCATCGACAATCGTTCCGCGAAAGCCCCCGGTAGGTGTCGCTTGATAGCTGAGCGACAGCATCACAACGGCGGCTGCTACGCCGAGCACGGCGGCACCTAAAAGTCGGCGATTCGCCATACACCGTCCACATCAGGTTTACAGATGACCACGTAGGAATAGGTGGTGGGGCCACGGTCGCGAAGCATTTCGTACTCCAACACGTTGCTGTGCGTTCCAACGAGCGTGATGTCTGTGAGGATGAGGTCGATAGACGCCAGTGGAAGTGTCAAACTGTTGAGCATGCTAGAGTAGGCTTCACGCCGTGCTACGAGCACAAATTGAAGGGCCGTCTCAACGTCACCTGCTCTCAAGTAATCCTTCAACAAATTCCACGCAGCGATACAAGCTTGCTCTCCTTCGTAGCTATTGAACAAGTATAGGGTGTCCGTCACATAGTGCTGCCGACCGGCCGTGTCGAAGGCCGCGAGCGTCGGGAAGAATGTTCCGGGTTCGTGATACCTCGCTTCGTGCGGCTGCTCATCGGCATCGGCAGACTCGCCGTCGAGATCGCCGTCACCATCAGCATCCACATTGAACGTAGAAATGGAAACACTGCTCGTGAAACCGAACTTGACCCGCAGTCCCTCAATCGAATACGGCGGCACGATGGCGGCGCGCGGGGACATCAGCATCTGCACTGGCGAAATGTCGTCGGGGCACCAGCCGGGTGGCGACGCATCGTGGGCCACGAACAAGCCCGCCGTGTCAGAAGAAATCGCATCGGGACCGAATGCCGCGCAGTACCGTTTTGCCCCAACCGTAAAGACAACTTCTATGCCACCCTGACTCGCCTCGTCGAGGGTCAGAGCCGTCGTGTTAGCATTCAGCAGAATTGTGCCAGGCGAGAGCATCGGCACGGGCTTCGGCTCGTCCATTGAGACACTTGCGATCGGTTCGTTGGGGGGCGTCACAAACTCCCAGTGATCGGACGGATTCCCCTGCGCCCACGCCTGCGGCCGAAGGGGTATCGATGCGGTCTCGCCTAATGCCGACCTAAGTTCGAGGAGCGCCCCCGTTAGGCGCGGGTCATCCAGCTCACTTCCGCTCGGAGCAACCAGGTCGAAACTCTCAAGAGCAATCGAGAGATGATACGGATGACCCTGAGCGAGAGAGGTCCGAATATCGATTGAGGTCCCCCCCAAAGGCTGGCCGGTGCCAGGCTGTGTCGTTGGCGTGGTAGACGGCGTCGTGCTCGGGGTGGCCGTCGGAGTGGGGGTCTTAGTTGGTGTCTTAGTCACTGTCGATGTCGCTGGAGCACTCGCCGTCGGTGTGTCCGATACGGTCGGTGTCTCGGTGACGGTTGGGGTGCGTGTGAGTGTCGGAGACGCCGTCGGGGTCGTCGTGGGCAGAGGTGTAGCAGGAATGAATTCGACGCTCGTCCCGAGGTCGCCCGACACCCCACCCGCTTGATCGAAGAACAGCTGAACAAGGTCCCCGGCTCCCACCGGGATGGCATCGCCCACTGCGGTATCCGAACAAGACGTGTCACCAGCGGTCACTGAGCAGGCGGGCCGAACTCCGGTACAGGTCGGGGTAGCGCCGTTCGCTCCGACACATACCTTCATACTAAAGGCCGTTGTGGGCGCGGTCGGATTGTGAACGAACAAGTTCCGCAGTGTGCCGGCGCGCGGCACAGGCCACGCGACACCCGATGCCACGCTCTGCCCAAACCCATCGTGCCAGCCGGTGTAGCGATCACTCGCGAGGTTGTACCCATTGTTCCGTGTCGCAAAGACCTGTCCAGCTCCATCATGCGTCACGCTGATGGTCCGACGCATACCCGTGCCTTGAGAGCCGGACCTGTTGAACCGGACGACGAGCAGATCGCCCGCGCTGTAGCTGCAGTTGCTCGTGCAGGTGGCGTCGCGGGTAATGCTCGGACCCGTGAGCGCGCCCGTGAGCGTCGCCACGAGATCCGTGTCGGTTCCCGCCGTCTCGTTCCGCACCGTGTACGTGTGGGTGTTGGAGGCGGTGATGGTGGTGTCGACGCGGACAGCCAAGCCGGTGAGCCTGCCTGCGGATGGCGCGATCCACGCCGCTGAGTTGCCCGCACTTGCGCCACAGCCTCCCGCGATCGTCGTTCCAAGGCCGCAGAATTGTCCGTCGGAGGGGGAGCTGACTCCGCTACTGCCAAAAGCGACGACACCGTCGTACGGGTTTCCGGCGCCGTCCTTGACCACCAGCGTCATGGCGCACGTTGGAGCGCTCGCTCCTGCGGTCGCTACCGACTGCAGTGTGATCCGATCCGTTGCGGCGGTGAAGCTGATCGAACCCGCCGTGTCACTGCACGACCGGGCGCTACTGGTGATCACACACTCGAGGGTCGTATCGGCGGTGCCGTTCTTCACGACGGTGAAGGTCTGGGCGCCCGTGGAGACGGCTGACCCACAGTAGACGTAGAGATCGGAGACCTGAAAATCGAACGGCAGTGCGATCTCGTTCCCCTCCTTCACCGTGCTCTGCGAGACCAGGTGGTATTGCGCCGTGGTCGAGCCGGCCGTTGTGCCGCGGAAGAAGAGCAGACCTTGTGCGACGCTGGTCGCTGTCGGAGTTGGGGTGGGGGTGAGGGTGGCGGTCGCTGTCGGCGTAGCCGTGGGAGTCGGCGTGAGCGTTGGCGCCGTGGGAGTAGTGGTGAGAGTAGCCGTCACGGTTGCGGTCGGTGCAGGCGTTACCGTCGCGGTAGGCGTAGGAGTTGGCGTAGCGGTCGCTTCCGGCAACAACTCCACCGTCGCCGCCACGTCCCCCGACACGCCCCCCGCTTGGTCAAAAAACAGCTGCACGAGATCACCAGCGGCCACGGCGATCGCATCGCCCGATGACGAATCCGAACATGTCGTGCCGCTCGCTGCCACGGTGCACACGGGACGGGTGCCAGTGCAGGTCGGGGTCGCCCCGCTGGGGCCGGTACACACCTTCATGGTGAACGCCGTCGTGGGCGCGGTGGGGCTGTGGACGAAGAGGTTCTGCAAGGTCCCGGCGCGCGGCATCGGCCACGCCACACTCGACGCCGAGCTCTGCGCGAAGCCATCGTGCCAGCCCGTATAGCGGTCGCTGGCCAAGTTGTAGCCGTTGTTGCGGGTCGCGAAGAATTGCCCGGCCCCATCGTGGGTCACGCTGATCGTGCGGCGCATGCCCGTGCTCTGGGACCCCGACTTGTTGAACCGTACGACGAGTAGATCGCCCGCGCTGTAGCTGCAATTGCTGGTGCAGGTCGTGTCGCGGGTGATGCTCGGACCGGGGAGTGCCCCGGTCAGCGTGGCCACTAGATCGGTATCGTTTCCGGTCGTCGCATTCCGCACGGTGTACGTGTGGGTGTTGGAGGCGGTGATGGTGTTCTCCACCCGAACGGCAAGACCCGTTAACGTACCGGCAGAGGGGGCGATCCAGGCGGCGGAATTGCTGTTGGACGCGGTACAACCTCCCGCAGTCGTGGTGCCCAAACCGCAAAACTGTCCGTCGCTTGGAATACTGATGCCTCCACTGCCGAACGCAACGATGCCATCGTACGGATTGCCGGCGCCATTCCTGATGACCAGCGTCATGGTGCACGTTGGAGCGCTCGCTCCTGCGGTCCCTACGGACTGCAGCGTGATCCGATCCGTCGCAGCAGTGAAGCTGATCGAACCCGCCGTGTCGTTACAGGCCCGGGCACTACTCGTCATCGCGCACTCGAGGGTCGTATCGGCGATACCGTTCTTGACGACCGTGAAGGTCTGCGTGCCCGTCGAGACGGCCGATCCGCAGTAGACGTACAGATCGGAGACTTGAAAATCGAAGGGGAGGACGACCTCGTTTCCCTCCTTCCCGGTGCTCTGCGAGACCAGGTGATACTGCACCGTGGTGGAACCGACCGTAGTCCCTCGAAAGAAGAGCATGCCGTTCGCTGCCGCGTGGGCGGCGGTCCGTGGGAAGGCGGCTTCGATGCAGATGGTCACGCTGAGGACAGCGAGTATCCCACCGCGTAGCCCCTTTCCGATGAGCACCCAGCCTCCCTGCCCCGAATGCTCCCCAAGGGCACACTCAATCTAGAGCGGCAGAGTACACCGGCTTTAGACGCTGCCAGCCATCAGCTATTTCCGGTCGGTTAAGGGTATGCGAAACCAGCAGCGCGCACGTCAAGTAAATTATATGTAGCACCCGCCGTGCTGTTTCAGAATGGCACAGGTTTGTGCTCCATTCGCGCTAACTGCGGGCGCCGTTCGCGGAGCCGATCGAACGATCGATTCGATTGCCGCCTGCGATGGCGCGACGGAGCCGCTTCACGCGGGGCGCCGAGCAAGCGCCTCGTTGATGCCGGCGCCTGCTCTTTGGGCGAAGCCCGCGCAAAGTGGGTCAGCTCATCGTTCGATCGCTGCGGCGGCTGCCGAAGAGCCCGAACAGCCCGACGAGGCCGAGCAACCCGAGCCAGCCGATGTCCGGCGGATGGCGATCGGTGTCGGTCGGCTGAGCGGCGGGCTCGCCGATCTGGGCGTTGATCGGCCCCAACGGCAACGCCGATCCCGCAAGCGCCAGCGCGATTGCCGCGGCGATGAATGTCCGACGAAATGGCATGAGCCCCCTCCTGCCGTAGTCCTAGCCAGCGGCGTGCCAGTCGGAACCGTCGCGCCGTCGCGACCCTCCGTGTAGATCCGACAGGAACGGCGTTGCGCTTCTACATCCGCCCTTGCCTGGAGCCGTGGCGAGTGCATATGCACACCTCGCTGGCCATGATTCCGTCACGCGCGCGTCGTGCCTGCACGCTGGTCGTCCTGTCGGCGGTTCTTCTCGCCGGCTGCGCCGACGCGGTGCGCGTCCATCGCGCCGATCCACGCGCCGTCCAGCGCGACCTCACCCGCAGCGTCCTCACCACCGGCGAGCCGAGCTCCCATGCCCACAACGTCCTGCACCGCTGGGGGCTGCTCCAGGCCTACGCCAAGCGTCCCGACGACGTTCTCACCTTCCTGCACCAGACGGTGGTCGACGAGAAGGAGGGACCGGACGCGGTCTTCGCGCTCGCCGAGCTCTCGTTCCACCACGCCGAGCGCGGGCACCGCGCCCCCAGCGAGCGCTGGAAGCGTGCCGGGCACTATCTCGCCTCGGCGGTGTACGCCTACGCCTTTCTCTTTCCCGAGCAGCTGGCGGACGTCCCGAACCGCTTCGATCCGCGCGTCCGGATCGCCGCCGACCTCTACAACCGCGGCGTCACGCTCGGGCTCCCGAGCAAGGACGGCAAGGAGGTCGCGATCGCCGCCGGCCGGGCGCCGCTCCCCTTCGGCTCGCTCGACATCGCCTTCGACCCCGCGTCGCTGCGCTGGGGCGACCGCCGTCTCGACCACTTCATCGCCGCCGCCGAGCTCGAGGTGCACGGGCTGACCGAGCGCTATCGGCGTCCGGGCCTCGGCGTGCCGCTGGCGGCGGGGACGGCGCCGCTCGTGGAGGGCCGCGAGCCCGAGGACTTCGTCGACCCGGCGACGCGCGTGCCGGTGACCGCGCTCCTCCGGATCCCCGAGCCGCGAAAGCAGCTCGCCGCGAAGCGCCTGCGCGCCTCGCTCGAGCTCTACGACGGGCTCGTCACCGAGACCGTCACCATCAACGAGCGGATCGTGCCGCTCGAGGTCGAGCCGACGGCCGCGCTCGCCTACATGCTCGCCGAGCAGCGCTTCTGGGATCTCGAGCTCAAGAGCTTCCTCGGCACGACCGTGCTCGGCAAGGAGCCGATGCGCCTCACGGCCTCGCAGCCGTACCGCCGCGGCCGCATCCCGGTCGTGCTGGTGCACGGCACCGGCTCGAGCCCGGGCCGCTGGGCCGACATGGTGAACGACCTGATGAGCGACCCGCGCATCCGCGAGCGCTATCAGTTCTGGTTCTTCACCTACGACTCCGGGAATCCGATCCTCTACTCGGCGAGCGGTCTCCGCGAGCTGCTCACCGCCGCGGTCGCACGGCTCGATCCCGCCGGCACCGACCCGGCGCTGCACCGCATGGTGGTGATCGGCCACAGCCAGGGCGGGCTCCTGACCAAGCTCACGGCGGTGGACGCGGGCGACAAGCTGTGGGGCTTCAAGACCTCGATCGACGAGATGAAGCTCAAGTCGGAGACCCGCGAGCTGCTGCGCCGCCTGGTGTTCGTGAAGCCGCTGCCGTTCGTGAAGCGGGTGGTCTTCATCGCGACCCCGCACGGCGGCAGCTACGTCGCCGGCAGCTGGGCGGCGCACCAGTTCGCGCGCCTGATCAGCCTGCCGAGCAACATCGTCGACGCCGGCGCCGAGATCGTGAAGGGGAGCCCGGAGCTCGCCGACTGGCGGGTCCCGAGCGCCGTCGACAACATGACGCCGCGGAACCCGCTGATCCGCGCCCTCGGGCCGCTGCCGGTCGCGCCCGGGATCGCCGCCAACTCGATCGTCGCCGTCGAGGGTCCGCCGCCCTACGACGCCGGCACCGACGGAGTCGTGCAATACCAGAGCGCGCATCGCACCGACTGCGAGTCCGAGCTCGTAGTGGCGTCGCCGCACTCCTGCCAGTCGAACTTCGCGACGGTCGCCGAGGTGCGGCGCATCCTGCTGCTGCACCTCGAAGGGCAGTGAACCCTGTCCGCCGGTTCGGGCGCCGCGCGACCGCGACGACGCTGCCTCGCGATCAGCTCTTCAAAACCGCGCCAGGCGCTCGATCGTCCAGTACGCCGCGATCGCGCCGATCGCGTAGGGCGGCAGGTACCAGCTCCACGCCGGCCAGGCGACGCGCAGGCGTGCCAGCAGCGCGCCAGCGGCGAGCACGGCGGCGACGAACGCCAGCTGCCCGAGCTCGACGCCGACGTTGAAGCAAAGGAGGGCGGTGGGAATGGCCTGCGGCGGCAGGCCGACCTCGGCGAGCGCGCCCGCGAAGCCGAGCCCGTGGAGGAGGCCGAAGACGAAGGCGACGAGCCACGGGCGGCGCGCGGTGACGCCGGGGCGGCCGAGCATGCCGTGCACGATCTCGGCGGCGACGAAGACGATGCTGAGCGCGATCACCGCCTCGACCGGCCGCGCGGGGACGTGCACGACGCCGAGGGTCGCGAGCGCGAGCGTCAGGCTGTGGGCGACGGTGAAGGCGGTGACGGTCGCGAGCAGGCGGCGCGTCGCGCCCACTAGGATCACGAGCGCCAGCACGAACAGCAGGTGATCGACGCCGAGGAGGATGTGCTCGACGCCGAGGACGACGTAGGTGCGGGCGACGCCGAGCAGGCCGGGCGCCGCCTCCACCAGGAGCGCCGGCGCCGAGGGGGTGAGGCGCGCGACCTGCACCGAGCCGTCGGCGCGCGCGATCCGCACCAGCACGTCGATGGTCGTGGCGCTGAGGCCGGCGACGCCGACGCGCGCGCCGTCGAGGCCGCCGCCACACGCGAGGGTGGCGCGCTCGACGTAGGCGTCGCCGGTCCAGGTCTCGGTCGGCTCGCCGACGCGGGCGCAGCGCTCGGGGAGATCGGCCCGGATCCCGAAGCGAAGATCGCCCTGCGCGGGAATCTTCCACAGCATGGCGACGCGCTCGCCGTCGAGCTCGCGGAGCTCGAGGTAGCCGGGACGCACCTCGTGGGCGGCCGCCGCGCGCGCGAGGAGGATTGTGACGAGCACGAGCATGAGCGACCAGCGCGGGCTTGGCATCAGCGCGCCGCCACCGCTTCGCCCGCGGCGCGCTCGACGACGATCTCGTAACGGGCGCGGAGCGCCTGATAGCCGCGCTCGACCATCTGCTTCCGCTCGGCGGCCGTCAGCTCGCGTGCGACCGCGTCGCGCACCTCGTCGAGGGCGGGAAGGCGGCCGGCGGTACGGGCGCGAATCAGTACGACGTGGAGGCCGTACCCGGAGACGACGGGGCCGGCCCAGCGGCCGACGGGCAGGTGGGCGAGACCGGCGGTGAAGGTGTCGCCGTAGACGCGCGTGACCTCGCTCTCCGCCGCGTCGACGAGCTCGCTCGGCAGCAACGAGGCGTCGCCGAGCGCGGCGCTCTCGGCATCGGGACCCGCCGCCGTGAGGCGCGCCAGGATGGCCGCGGCGTCCGCGTCGGCACGCTCGCCGCGCCGGTCGCGGCTCAGGTAGACCTGCCGGAGCGTCAGCTCGGGCTCGCGGCGGAAGCTCTCGGGGTGCGTCTCCAGGAAGGCGGCGAGCGCGGCGTCGGACGGCGGCGAGCCTGCGGCCGCGTCCTCGACCACGAACTCCATCTTCTGGCGGAGGCGGCGCCGCACCACGGTGTCGTCGCGCTCGAGGCCGATCGCCATGGCCTCGCGGTAGTAGACCTCGTCACGGATCCAGTCGTCGACGAGGCCCGTCAGCTCGTCGGTCGTCGGCGGGCGCTGCCAGGTGCGGGCGAAGCCGTCGGCGAGGTGCGCGATCTGCCCCGCGCTGACGACGATGCGATCGGGACGGTCGTGCCTGCGGTCGCCCGACGAGCGCGAACGCGGCGAAGATCAGCGCGCCGAGCACCAGGAAGTGGAGCAGCGGCTCGCGAAGCAACCGCATTCGACCGAGACTCCGCCTACGATTTTCCGGGCGTGTACCAGATCGGCGACGTGTAGGCGCGCTCCTGGCCGAACATCGGCACCTCGGGCGGCATCTTCACGCCGAAGCGCTTGGCGTCGTAGGCGGTCCAGCGCGGCGTCGGGATCTCGAGCACGCGGGCGTAGTAGACGGCGCGCAGCTTCGGATCGAACTCCGGGATCGCGTCCAGGCGGCGATCAGCTCGGGGGCGCCGATGGTGTTGGTCCAGGTGGCGTTGGCGACGTCGACGGTGTTGCCGACCGGCGGCAGCTTGCCGTCGGCGCCCGGGCCTGCGGTCGTCCGACCAGGCGACGTCGTAGACCTTCTCCTGCCGCTCGCCGGCGGCGTCGATCCAGCCCTTGACGATCTGGATGCGGTCGAGGTTGCCGCCGATCGGGTCCTTGAGCGCGGCGACCAGGAACGGTCGGCGCCTTCGCCCTTCGGCGCGCTTGCGCGAGGTCGCCGCCCATCGGCACGCCCTTGCGTGTAGCCGGCGTCGGCGGGATTGCGGGTCTCGGCGTCGGCGGCGCGTGAAGTCCCAGCCGCCGAAGAAGCGCACCAGCATGCGCGGGCCGGTGGTGGCGTAGGTCTCCTTCCGCTTCATCGCGTCCCAGAGCGCCTCGCGGGTGTTGTCGGTCGGCCCACACGCCGGCGTAGCCCGACGCGACCTGCTGCCAGCCCATCAGGAAGACGTCGCCGTTCCGCATGAACTCGTGGGTGGCGCGCTGTCGGGCTTCGGCTCGGCGCCGGAGTGCTTGCCGAAGAAGTTGTCCTCGTCGGCGGTGGTGAGCGAGGTGTGGCTGTCGGTCGAGCCGATCATGCCGAACTTGTAGGGGTTGACGCCGAGCTTCGCCTCGAGCTGCGAGCCCGATCTGCAGCGCGGTGCGCGCGTACTCGCCCTGCAGCATCTCGGGCTTCTTCACCTCGCTCAGGTTCAGGTTGCCCTTGTCCCAGAGCTCGTAGCCGGCGAGCTCGTCGTTGGGCGAGAGGATAGGGGTGCGCCTCGCCGTCGCCCTTGATCTGCGTCACCTCGTAGAGCGGCTCCCAGCGGGCGCGGGTCTCGGCGTAGTCGCGCGTCAGCGGCTCGCCCGATCGCGGGATTCGTCTCGGACGGGAACATCATGCCGTTCGAGAGATTGCCGTTGTGCGGCGATCGCGAGGACGCGGCCGCCGGTCTTGTCCTCGTAGGCCTGCGAGCGCCTTCCAGAGGTCTTCGGGCGTCGTGCTGCCGAGCGGGCGGATAGGTGGTGAAGGGCTCGGTCTGGATCGCCTTGTCGCCGCCGTCGCGATAGATGACGACGCGGTGGAGGTTGTTGCCGGGCGGCACCTGCGACGTCCACTCGTAGCCGATGAAGGCGGTGAAGCGACCCGGCTCGTTGTATTTCTCGGCGGCGGCGATGATCTGCTTCCAGGTCGAGCGGTAGCCCTCCGAGCCCGGCAGGAACTGGAGCGCCTTCGGAAACGTGCCGCGCGAGAAGTTGTCGATGATCTCGAGCGCGGCCTTGACGCCCTCGTCGCCGCCCTTCTTCACCATGTCGTACCAGCGCTTGCCGGTCGGGTCGGCGAGCATCTCGGGCTTGCCGGCGAAGAGGGCGGGGAAGAAGCCCATGTTGTCGGAGTGGTCGGTGATGGCGAGGAAGTCGAGCGGACGCGACGAGCTTGACGCGCTGCCCGCTCGACGAGGTCAGCTCCTCGCCGCGCGCGAAGCGGTAGGCCTCCTCGAAGCCGAGGCGATTGCCGAAGGCGCCGGCGTCCATCGAGGCGCTGGTGTGGAGGTGGGTGTCGCCCCAGTAGACCCGGCTCGGATAGTTCCACGCCGCCGCCGGCGAGTAGGTCTGCTTCGACTTGAACGGCTTCGCGGCCTCGGCATCGAGTGTGCCGATGTCGGTCGTGGCGCCGGGCGATGCCGCCCATGCGGTCGACGGCATGAAGGCCGAGATGAACAGCAGGACGAGCGCTCGCTTCATTAAAAGACCCTCCCTCATTGTGACGACCCCCAACTGCGTACGTGCGGCGGTGCACCTCCTATCAGCCGCATCATCGCGTCGAAAGCATCGGCGATGCGTGCTTGCGAGCCCCAGCACGAGCGCGTATGCACACCACCGTTCGGCTGGGGCCGCGCAGCCATGATTCCGCCCGTCGATCCCGTTTTGCTCGAGAGCCCGTCGGGCCTGCGCGTGCAGGTGAATCCGAACGGCTCGATCCGTCGTCTCGATCACGGCGACGTGCTCCTCAACATGTATCTCGGGAGCGAGCTCGAGGGCGGCCCGGCCAACCTCTATCTTCGCCGTCACGGGACGGTCGTCGAGTCGACGCCGCTCCTCGGGCCGGCGAGCCCGGGGACGATCCACCTCGACGCCAGCGGGCTAGTGGTCGCGGGCGAATGGCATGGCCTGCGCTTCGTCGTGACCCTCGTGCTCGCCGAGTCCGCACCGGCGTGGCTCTGGCACGTCCGCCTCGAGAACGTCGGCGCGGAAGAGGTGCTGGCCGATCTCGTCCACGCGCAAGACCTGGCGCTCGCCCACTACGGCGCCGTCCGCACCAACGAGTATTACGTCAGTCAGTACGTCGACTACGCGCCGCTCTCGCATCGCGACCGCGGGATCGTGCTGGCGGTGCGGCAGAACCTCGCGATGGACGGGCGCCACCCGTGGGTCGTGGTCGGCGCGCTCGGGCATGGGGTGGCGTTCGCGACCGACGCCCTCGACCTGCACGGCCTGACGACGCGTGCCGGCGACGCGCCCGCCGCGCTCGCGGCGCCGAGACTCCCGGCGCGCCGGCGGCAGCACGAGCATTCGATGGCGGTGCTCCAGGATGCCCCGCTGGCGCTCGCGCCGGGTGCCGTGGCCGAGCGCGGATTCTTCGCTTGGTTCGAGGCGGACCATCCCGCGGTGACGTCGGATGCCGACCTGGCCTTCGTCGACCGCGCCATGGCGCTTCCCGAAGCCGCGACGCCGGTGCCGTCGCCCGCGCGCGAGACCGGCGTGCGTCCCGCGGAGACGCTCTTTTCCGCGCGTCCGACCCTCGAGATCGAGACCCTCGAGGCGCCCGAGCTGACGACGTTCTTCGGACCCGAGCGCCGGCATCTCGAGTCGGAGGATGGTGCCGTGCTCTCCTTCTTCGCGGGCCGGCACCGCCACGTCGTGCTCGCCGCCAAGGAGCGGCGGAGCCGCCGCCCGCACGGACACATCCTCCGGACCGGCGACGGCCTCGTGCCCGACGAGGCTTCGCTCACCTCGACGGCGTGGATGGACGGCGTCTTCCACTCGATGGTCACGCAGGGGCACGTGAGCATCAATCGCTTGCTCTCGACGGTGCGCTCCTATCTCGGGCTCGCGCGCTCGAGCGGCCTCCGGATCTTCGTCGAGCTCGACGACGGCTATCATCGGCTCGGCGTGCCGTCGGCCTTCGAGATCACGCCCGGCGGCTGCGCCTGGCTCTACAAGCACGCGTCGGGTGTCATCCGGGTCGTGAGCCGCGCGGCCACGAGCCGACACGAGCTGACGCTCGCGATCGAGGTCGTGACGGGGCCGCCGCGCCGCTTCCTGTTCTCGCACCACGTGGCGGTCGGCGGCGACGACGGCGCCGAGGCCATTCCCGTTCGCATCGCGGAGGACTTGGGCGGCATCGTCGTGCAGATCGATCCCGAGAGCGAGCTCGGACGGCGCTTCCCGGAGGGCTTCTTCCGCATCGATCCCGATCCCGGGACGCCGATCGAACGGGTCGCGGGCGACGGGGCGCTCTTCGTCGACGGCCACTCCCGCCGGCTGCCGTTCCTCGTCGTCGTGACGCGACCCAGCGCGGCGGCCGGCTTCCGCATCAGCGGTGGCCTCGTGCCGGAGGGTGCGCCCGCCGCCTCCTCCCTGCCGGAGGATGATCGCGCCGCGGAGAACGCGTTCTGGACCGCCGTGGCCGGCGACGTGACCTTCGGTCCGCCCGACACCGCGGCGGGACGCGGAGTGACGTGCGTGCAGGACGTCCTTCCCTGGTTCGCCCACGACGCCCTGATCCACTACCTCGCGCCGCGCGGCCTCGAGCAATACACCGGAGGCGGCTGGGGCACGCGCGACGTCTGCCAGGGTCCGACCGAGCTCCTGTTGGCGCTCGGCCGCTTCGGGCCGCTCCGCGACCTCCTGCTGCGCGTCTTCGGCGCGCAGAACCCCGACGGCGACTGGCCGCAGTGGTTCGGCTTCTTCCAGCGCGACCGCCTCTCCCGGGCCGAGGACTCGCACGGCGACATCGTCTTCTGGCCGCTGCTCGCGCTCGCGCAATACCTCGAGGCCTCCGAGGACGGCGGCCTGCTCGACGTCGCCGGTGCCGTTCTTCCATCCCGAGGGCGACGCGGCCGCGGAGACCGCGACCATCCTCGGGCACGTCGAGCGCGCCCTCGAGGTGGTGGCGCGGCGGCAGATCCCGGGGACGAGCCTCGTCGCCTACGGCCACGGCGACTGGAACGACTCGCTGCAGCCGGTCGACCCGGCGATGCGCGAGCGCCTGTGCAGCGCCTGGACGGTCACGCTGCAGGTGCAGACGGCGACCGCGCTCGCGGCCGCGCTCCGCAGGCTCGGCCGCGACGACTTCGCCCTCCCGCTCGAGGCGCTCGCCGACCAGACCCGCGCCGAGTTCCAGCGCGTGCTGATCGCCGACGGCACGCTCGCCGGCTTCGCCTACTTCCACGAGGACCGCTCGGTCGAGTACCTGCTGCACCCGAGCGACCGGACGACCGGCATCCACTACCGCCTGCTGCCGATGATCCACGCCATCATCAACGGCATGCTCACGCCCGAGCAGGCGGCGACGCACGTCGGCTACATGCGGGCGCACCTCCTGGCGCCGGACGGTGCCCACCTCTTCGATCGTCCGCCGGTCTATCGCGGCGGGGCGCAGCGCTCGTTCCAGCGCGCCGAGAGCAGCTCCTTCTTCGGCCGCGAGATCGGCCTCATGTACCTCCACGCCCACCTCCGCTACGCGGAGGCGATGGCGTACTGGGGCGACGCCGACGCCTTCTATCTGGCGCTCCGCCAGGCGATCCCCATCGGCCTCCGCGACGTGGTGCCGAACGCGCGGCTCCGTCAGGCCAACTGCTACGCCTCGAGCTCCGACCCCGCCTTCGCCGACCGCTACGAGGCCCAGGCGCGTTACCCCGACGTCCTCACCGGCCGAGTCCCGGTGGAAGGCGGCTGGCGCGTCTACTCGAGCGGCGCCGGCATCGCCTTCCGCCTGATCCACGAGCGCCTGCTCGGTCTCCGGCGGCGCGTCTCGACGCTCACGGTCGATCCCGTGATCCCACGCGCACTCGACGGCCTCACCGTCGCCCTCGAGGTCGCCGGGCGGCCGCTCAAGGTCACGTATGCGATCACCGCACGCGGCTCCGGCCCGCAGCGGCTCGTGCTGAACGGCGACGACCTCCCGTTCGAGCGCGAGCCCAATCCCTACCGCCCAGGCGCCGCCGTGCTGGCGATGGCGGCCCTTCGCGAGCGCCTGCACGCCGACGGCAACGAGCTGGTCGTCCACCTCGACTGACGTCGCGACCGAAAACGAGCGGGGATCGACGGCAAGGCCGTTTGCCGCGTAGCGGGCTTGACATCGATGTGGCAATTCTGGTAGAGTTACGCTGTTTCAAGATGGCGCGCCAGCCTGCACAGCTCCGCTTGTCGTTGCCCGCACCGCGGCGGTGGGGCGGGCGGCGCGCCGGGGCCGGGCGGAAGCCCGCCGGCGCCAAGGCCGGGCTGCCGCACGTGTCGCGGCAAGTCTTCGTGCGACCCTTGCCGGCGCACGTGACGATCCGGCTCTGCAAAGAGCTCCCGTCGCTCCGCGTGAAGAAGCTCGTGCGCGCGCTCGAACGGACGTTCGCCGCCGGCTGCGAGCGGCCGGACTTTCGTCTCGTCCAATACGCGCTCCTCGGGAACCACGCGCACTTCATCGTCGAGGCGCGCGATCGGGACGCCCTCGGACGCGGCATGCGCGCGCTCGGCATCCGGGTCGCACGGTCGGTGAATCGCCTAGCCGAACGAACTGGCCGGGTTCTCGCCGATCGCTACCATTCGAGGCTCCTTGCGACCCCGCGCGAGGTGCGAAACGCGCTTCGTTACGTGCTCCTGAACGCCCGCCGGCACGCGGCGGCCGCGCGTGTCACGCTCGCCGGAGCGGTGCGGCTAGATCCCGCCTCGTCGGCGCGGTGGTTCGATGGGTGGAAGAGAGAAAAAGTCCGAGAAGAAATACCTAGGGGAGGCACCGAGGACGTCGCGCAGCGGCCGGTGTCACGGGCACGGACGTGGCTTCTCGCGGTCGGCTGGCGCCGTCACGGTCTCCTCGACCCCGCCGAAATCCCGGGCTGATCCGCCCGCATCGCGCCAAGCTCGAGTTCCGCGTCGCGACGGCGATCTCGGGTCTTGGGTCGGACGCCTAACCGCAGGGTCGGACGAGCGTCAGCCACTCGAAGGGGGACATGCGACGCGCGTTCACGTCGAGCATCGTCAGGATGGCGACGACGTCGTCGAGCGGCTGCCCGACCTCGAGCGCCCAATCGATGATCCCGAGGTTCTCGGCGCCGGCCGCGAGCATGGCGACGATGTCGGCCACCAGCTCGATGTTGAGATGGATGGGACGCCGCAGCAGGCCGAAGTCGCCGCGATCGAGCTCGCGCCAGCGCTGCTCGCCGCGCCAATGCTCGAGCTGTCGCGTGCGGAGCCAGCGTCCGAAGCAGCGCCGGCAGCAGCTGAACGACGTGGTCGGGGCGCAGCGCGAGGGGAACGCGAGATCGCGAAAGGCGCGGGCCTCGAGCTCGCTGAAGCGGGGTGCGGCGACCGTGTCGCGCTTGCCGCCCATGACGAGCCGGAGCCGGGGCGCCGTCGCGAGCCGTCTCGGCGTTTCGCGCCGGCCGGTCATTCGCGCCTGCGGGCGTCGCGCTCGCGCGCGCGGCTGCGGAGGGCGGAGCGGATCTCGACCACGAGGACGACCGCCCCGACGGAGCCCGCGAGCACGAAGAGTACGGTGAGCAGCATGACGCACGGTGCTGCACGGGCCGTGCCGCGAGCGGATCCGTACGAATCTCGCGCCGTTGCCCGATTCGGCGCGTGTCGTTTCGACCCACCGGGGCATAACGAAACGAGGGATCGCTCCCTCGCGCGCTCTGGACCTCAGCCGCCGGGGGTCGCTCGGGCGTACTGCTCGAGCTTTCGGTACAAAGTCTTTCGCCCCATTTTCAAAATCTGCGCCGCCAGCGTCTTGTTGCCGTGCACCGCTTCCATGACCCGCAGGATGTAGCGGCGCTCCATCTCCTCCAGCGACGGCAGCTCGGACGGGTCGTCCCCGGCGACGACGAGGTACGACGGGCGGTGCTGTTGGATCTTCTCGGGCAGGTCGTCGACCGTGATCTGGTCGTAGCGCGCCAGCGCCACCGCGCGCTCGATGCAGTTCTGCAGCTCGCGCACGTTGCCGGGCCACGGATAGGCCATCAGGAGCTTCGCCGCCTCGGGCGCGATGCCGGTGAGCGCCCGCCCGGCCTTGGCGGCGCAGCGCTCGAGGAAGTGCTGCGCCAGGAGCAGGACGTCGCCGCCGCGCGCGCGGAGCGGCGGCAGCTTCAGCGTGATCACGTTGATGCGGAAGAAGAGGTCCTCGCGGAAACGCTTCTCCTCGACGGCGCCGTCGAGGTCGGCGTTGGTGGCGGCGACCAGCCGGACGTCGAACGGAACCTCGGCGTCGGCCCCGACGGGACGGACGGTGCGCTCCTGCAGCGACGCGCAGCAGCTTCGGCTGGAGCGGGCGCGGCAGCTCGCCGATCTCGTCGAGGAAGAGGGTGCCGCCGTTCGCCTGCACGAACAGGCCGGTGCGGGCCGCCCGCGCGTCGGTGAAGGCGCCGCGGGCGTGTCCGAAGAGCTCGCTCTCGAGCAGCGTCTCCGGCACGGCGGCGCAGTTGATGGCGACGAAGGGGCCGTTCCGCCGCCGGCTGCGCTCGTGCAGCGCGCGGGCCACGAGCTCCTTGCCGGTGCCGCTCTCGCCGGTGATCAGCACCGAGCTCTCGGTGTCGGCGACCCGCTCGATCAGCGAGTAGACCTCCTGCATGGCGGTGCTGGCGCCGAGCAGCTCGCCGAGGCGGCGCGCCTCCTCGACCCCACGCCGCAGGCGCTTCACCTCCGCCTTGAGGCGCCGGTGCTGCACGGCGCGCTCGAGCGAGAGCGCCAGCACCTTGATGTCGAACGGCTTGGTGAAGAAGTCGTAGGCGCCGGCGCGGATGGCGCCGATCGCCGTCTCGAGGCTGCCGAAGGCCGTGATGACGACCACCGGGATCTCCGGGTGGGCATCGACGATGCGCCGGCAGAGCTCGAGGCCGTCCATTCCGCGCATGTTGAGGTCGGTGACGACGGCGTCGAACTCGCCGGCGGCGAGACACGCCAGCGCCTCGGCGGCGGCGGTGCGCCACTCGACGGCGAAGCCGCGGGGCGGCAGACGCTCGGCGAGCATCTCGCACATGCTCTGGACGTCGTCGACGACCAGCACGCGAGGCGACGGGGACGGCGCCTGGTCGCTCATGCGGCCCGATGGGGCGGCGTCTGGGCCACGACCGCCGCCGGCAGATAGACGTGGAAGCTGCTCCCCACGCCGGGCGTGCTCTCGACCTCGATCCAGCCGCCGTGGTCGCGCACGATGCCGTGGGCGACGGGCAGCCCGAGGCCCGTTCCCTCGCCGGGCTCCTTGGTGGTGAAGAAGGGCTCGAAGAGGCGGGGGAGGTGCTCGGGCAAGATGCCCGCGCCGTGGTCGGCGACGGTGACACACACGAAGTCGGCCTCGCGGCTCGCGTCGGCGGGTGGCACGGTGCGCCGCTCGCAGGTGGTCACGTCGATGCGGCCACCGTGCGGCATGGCCTGCATCGCGTTCACCAGGAGGTTGACCAGCGCCTGTTGGATCTGATGCTCGTCGGCCGAGACCCAGAGCGGATCGTCGCCGAGCGTGGCCTCGATGACGATCTGCCGCCGCCGCGCGACCGGCGCGAGGGTGTCGACGGTGCGCGCGCACGCGGCGCGGACGCTGACGAGGCCGAAGTGCGGGGCCCGCTGGCGCGAGAAGTCGAGCAGCTGCCGGATCATCTGCGTCATGTGCTGGGTCTGCTCGAGGACGGCGCGGGCGCTCGCGACCGCCCGCTCGCCCACCGCCTCGCCCGACGCGATCATCTCGGCGCGGCCCGCGACGACCGCGAGCGGGGTGCCGAGCTCGTGGGCGACGCTCGCGGCCAGCTGGCCGATGGTGGTCAGGCGATCGGTGTGGCGCAGGCGTTCGAGCGCCGTCATCCGCGCCTCGGTCTCGGCCGCCAGCCGGCGTCGCGCCTCGGCGAGCCCGCCGCACATGACGTCGATCTCGTGCGCGAGATCGCCGATCTCGTCGTCCTGGCGGAGTGCCAGCGGGGTCTCGAAGTCACCGGCGGCGACGGCGCGCAGGCGGTCGCTGAGACGCTGGATCGGCCGGCCGACGTAGCGGAGGCCGAGCCAGTACACCGCGGTGGTGCAGGCGACGAGGATCCCGAGCGTGGCGAGCAGGATCTGCCAGCGGCTCGCCTGCACGAAGGCATGCTGGTCGCCGATCGCCTCGACGAACTCGAGGACCGCCGGGGCCGCGCCGGGAATGGTCTCGGGCACGTAGGTGTAGCGCTCGGTCGCCGCGCCCTCGGCCTTGTGCAGGACCACGACGCGCTCGCCGCCGCGCAGCAGCGCCAGCTGCTCGGCGTCCAAGTCCAGATGGCGGGGGTCCCCCGGCGGCGCATCCAGCCACGTCCACCGCACCCGCACCCCGTCGACGGCGTCGTTGATCGTGTGCTCGACGAGGTCCTGGGCGGCGTCGGCGCCGTAGGCCTGCCACACCTTGGCGATGCTGGCGCGGAGCGCCTGCTTCAGGCGGGTGCTGCGGGCGAGGTCGGCGTCGAAGAGGACGATCTGGTGCTGCAGGAGAAAGTAGGCGTGCGCCGCCATCACCGCGAGGATCGCGGCGGCGATGGCGAGCGTGATCTTGCGGGCGAGTCTCACGGTGATCCCTTCGAGGCGCGGTCTCCGACCGTTCGGCGCCGCGATAGGCCGAAAGCGCGGGCCGGGTCAAGCGAGTGCCGCGGCTCCGCGACGTGTCGTTCCGGTCAAACGTGTCGAATCGACACGCGCGGGTCGAGGCAGGTGCGGACATCCGCTCGACCCGGGCGCGGCACGATGCATGCACCTGCCGGATCTCGGAGGTTCGACCATGCTCGTCGGCGCGTACGATCGATCGGGACCCGGAAGCTGGGACGTTACGCAGGGCGTCGGACCCTTCGAGGTCGATCCGACCGACGAGTCCGGGGTCAGCATTCAGCAGGTCTCCCAACCCGAGCGCCGGCTGCTCTTCGCGATTCTCTCCGACGCGATCGTCCGGGTTCGTCGGCTGGCGTCGGCGCCCCGCGCCGCCGCCAACCGCGAGCTGCTCGAGGCCGAGCGCTGGATGCGCTCCGACGATCGCAGCTGGCCGTGCTCGTACGTGAACGTCTGCGAGGCGCTCGACATCGCCTACGAGCCGCTTCGCCGCGCCATGCTGCGTTGGCGCCACGCCGACGATCGGCGCAAGCTCACGCGGCGGAGCCTCCTGTTCAAGAAGAAGACGCGCAAGCGGGACGCCGGGGCCGTGCCGGCGGGTGCGTCTGCGAGCGTGGGGGCGGAGGCTGCCCTCACGCTCGCCTCGCAACGCTAGCGGTTGCGCGGCCAAGACGCCGGCGTAGCGCCGGGCCGCGGGTTGACCGCGCGTGCCGTTTCCTGGCAGAGCGCAGCCACGCTTCGGGATCGGAGGTGTCAGATGGTCTTCCGGCGCGTCGCTTGCGTGGCTGCGATGGTCTCGATGCTCGGCGTCACCGGCTGCGGCGGCGCCGCGCGCACGGCAATGCGCGCCGGCGATCCGGCGGTGAGCGCGGCGGCCGGCGGCCCGATCGCGGCGACCGTCAGCCTTCCGAGCTACGGAACCGACGTCGCCGCCGCCCCCGACGGGCGCGTCTACGTGTCCTTGCGGACCGGCAGGGTGGTCGCCGTCGACCCCGTCGCGGCGCGGGTCGCGGCCGAGATCCGCGTCGAGGGGCAGCCCTACGGGCTCGCCATCACCCCCGACGGCCGGCGCGTCTACGTCGCCGACTTCCTCGGCGAGCAGGTGTCGGTCGTGGACAGCGGCGCGGCTCGGGTGAAGACCACCCTCCCGCTCTCCACCATGCAGCGACCGTCGCTGCCCCCGTCGGCGGTCGCGAGCCGCGACGGCCGTCGAGTGTTCGTCGCCGACACCGGGCGCGACCATCTGGTCGTGATCGGGACCGACGCCGATCAGATCGTCAAGGACCTCTTCCTCGACGTCCACCCCGCCGGCGTCGCGGTGCCGGCCGACGGCAGCACGATCTGGGTCGTCGGCTGCCGCCTCACCTGCATCGACGGCACCCTGCTCGCGATCGACCCGACGACCTACCGCGTCAGTCGCCGCATCGCCCTCGCCGCGGCCCCGAGCGGTGGCCTGGTCGTGACGCCGGACGGCCGGCGCGCCTACATCGCCAACGGGCGCGAGGCCACGGTGTCGTCCGTCGACCTCGCGACCGGGACCGTGACCGACATCTCCGTCGGCCCCGAGCCCGTCGGCATCGCGATCGCCGCCGACGGCCGCCGCGTCTTCGTCACCAGCTTCCAGAACGGCACCCTCGCCGTGATCGCCACCGCCACCGACGCCGTCGTCGCCACGCTCCCCGTCGGCAAGATGCCGCGGGCGGTCGCCGTCAGCGCCGACGGCACGCGCGCGTACGTGACGCACTCGTCGTTCGTGCTGTCGATCGTCGACGTGTCGCGACCGTGAGACACGGGGCCCCCGGGCGCTCGAGACACTGCCGCCCTCGTTAGTCCACCCGCATCCCGAGCTCGCGCGCACGCGCGATATCCGCCGCGGCCCGCTCCGACTGACCGAGCCGCTGATACGCCGTGCCGCGATTGTAGTAGGCGGGCGCCAACGTGGGCGCGAGGCGCAGCGCCTCGTCGTATTGCGCCAGCGCCTCGTCGACCTTGCCCTGCATCGCGAGCGCCCGTCCGAGGTTGTTGTGGGCCTCGGCGTGGCCGGGGGCGAGGGCGATCGCCCGGCGGTACTGCTCGATCGCGCCGTCGAGGTCGCCGCGCCGCGCCAGCGCGTTGCCGAGGTTGTAGCGGGCGTCGCCGTCGCCCGGCTGCAGGCGCAAGGCTTCGCGATAGTGCGCGATCGCCTCCTCGAGCCGACCGGCCTCGGCGAGCGAGTCGGCGAGGTAGCCGTGCGCCTCCGCGGAGTCGGGGCGGAGCGCGACGGCGCGGCGCTCGAGCGCGACCGCCTCCGCGGCGCGTCCGCTTGCGCGCAGCAGCGCGCCGAGCTGGAGGTGCGCGCCGGCGTGGGTGGGGTCGAGGCGGACGGTCTCGCGGAGCTCGGCCTCGGCCTCGCCGGCGTCGCCGCTCGCGAGCAAGGTCTCGCCGAGGTTGAAGTGCGGCGCCACGTAGTCGGGCGCGAGCCGGATCGACTCGCGGAAGCTCGCGACGGCCTCGGGCACGCGCCCCTGGTCCCGGAGTGCCAGCCCGAGGTGGTTGTGGGCGCTCGCGTTCCGTGGCGACGCGGCGATCGCGGCGGCGAAGTGCGGCATGGCCTCCGCTTTCCGGCCGGCGGCGCGGAGTGCCAGGCCGAGGTTGTTGTGGGCGACGTGATTGCCCGCCGTCTCCTGGAGGGCGTGCTCGAAGAGCGCGATGCTGTTCCGCCAATGGCTCGCCTCGACGCGCGTCCGAGCCGCGCAGAGGGCGATCACGAGCAGCGCCGCCGCCGCGAGCGCGGCCGACCCGCGCCGGAAGCGTCCGAGTAGGTCGTACGCG
Source organism: uncultured delta proteobacterium (assembly GCA_963761995.1). Lineage (GTDB taxonomy): Bacteria > Desulfobacterota > Binatia > UTPRO1 > UTPRO1 > UTPRO1. The sequence continues at coordinate 1,001,290 of CAVXIU010000006.1, forward strand.
CCCCAGGTGATCAGGATGAAGAGCCCGATCAGCGGCAGGTAGGTGTAGCGGTCGGCCATCGCTTGCTCGCCCACCTGCACCAGCCCGATCACCGGGACCAGGGTGCCGAGGTACCAGAACCAGCCGACGGCGACGTACGGCCGGCGGCGCACGAGCGCGAGCGCGGCGACCGACGCCGCCAGGAGCGCCACCGCCGCCAGCGCCACCGCGCCGGGGTCGAAGGACTGCGGATAGGGATAGAAGCACGAGAGGTGGAGCGGCCACAGCATCTTCCCGACGTAGCCGACGTAGGCGAGCAGCGCGTTGGCGACCCGCGATCCGAGCGGGATGTCCTCGAGCGGCGCCACCGACCCGCCGCCCTGCTGCGCCGCGAACGTCACCATGCTCACGAGCACGGCCAGGCCGACGAGCGGCATCTTCTCGACCACCAACCGCCGCGCCGTGGTCGCCACGCCTTCGCCCGCGCGCGGCGCGAGCCGCCCGAGCGGCCACAGGTCGAGCAGCAAGAGGACGAACGGCAGGGTCACCAGCATCGACTTCGCCGCCAAGCCGAGCGCGAAGGCGCAGCCGACGAGCCCATAGCGTCCGATGCTCGGGGCCTTGGCGTAGCGCGCGTACGCCAGCATCGTCAGCATCCAGAAGCAGCCGCTCAGCACGTCCTTCCGCTCGGCGACGTACGCCACCGACTCGACGTGCAGCGGATGGACGGCGAACAGCGCGGCCACCACGCCGCTCCGCCACGGCGCCGCCGTCATCGCGTGGAGCGCCAGGAAGAGCAGCACGGTGCTCAGCGACGTGGAGGCCGAGGCTGGTCAGATGGTGCCGGCCGGCGTCGAGCCCGAACAGCTGGCAGTCGGTCATGTGCGACAGCCAGGTGAGAGGGAACCAGTTGCTCGCTTCGGTCGACGTCAGCGCCCAGCGGACGTTGTCGAGCGTGAGGCCGCGCTGCACCCGCGGATTGGCGGTGACGTACTGGGTGTCGTCGTACATGACGAACTCGTGGTGGCGCACCTCCGCGAAGGCGGCGAGCGTGATCGCGATCAGGAGGGCGATCGCCGCGAGCGGCGCAGGGCGCGCGGTGGACGCGTTGTCCTCGCGCCGCGCCGCTCGTCGTCGCTCTGCCCGCGGGCTCACCGGCACGGCTCATAACCAAAAGCCCCGCCGGAAACGAGCCACGCCCCGCGGTCTCCCGTCACAGGCAGGTGCGAGGGCGCATTCTTCTGACCCGGAATCCGGCGTGACACGGGCGCGCTCGGAGCGCTACGATGCCGGCCCCGATGGGTACGCGCGGCGGTGTGGAGAGGATGATCGGATGGGGCCTGACGCTCGCCGCCGCGGCCCTGCAGCTGCGCTGGGTGCTGCGGGCGGGGGCCTTGTGGCGCGACGAGGCGGCGACCGTGGAGTTCGCGACGCTGCCGACGCTCGGCGAGGTCTGGCGGTCGCTCGCGTACGACAACTTCCCGCCCCTCCTGCTCGTGCCGCTCCGGCTGTGGTCGCTGCTCGGCCTGGCCGACGGCGATCCCGAGTGGCGCCTCGTCGGGCTGCTGATCGGGCTTGGGACGCTGGTCGCGTTCTGGGTGGTCGCCCGGGCCACGGACGTGCGCGCACCGCTCTTCGCGCTCGCCTTCGTCGGCCTGAACCCGCTCGCGGTCCGCACGCTCGCCGCCATCCGTCCGCACGGGCTCGGCACCCTCACGGCGTGCCTGACGTTCGCCGCCGCCTACCGGGTCGCGAGCGTGCCGACGGCCGCGCGTGCCGTCGGCCTGACGCTCGCCGCGCTCCTCGCCGTCCAGGCGCTCTACCAGAACGTGGTCTTCGTGGCGGCGGCGCTCGTCGGCGGCGTTGCCATGGCGCTGCCGCGGCGCGACTGGCGAGCCGTCGCCATGCTCCTCGCGGCGGGTGCGATCGCCGCCGTCTCGCTGCTGCCGCACCTTCCGCACCTCCGCGCCGGCCAGGAGTGGCGCGTGATCGCCGAGGCGCCCGTCGGCGCGGCCGCGATCGCGGAGGGCGCCGCCACGGCGCTTCGCGAGTCGGGCGTGGTCGCACTCGTGCTGATGGGGGCCTTCGTCGTGCTGCTGCTCGCGCGAGCGGCACTCGGGCTCCGGCCGAAGCTCGCGCCGGCCGACGTCGCGCGGGTCCGGTTCGCCGCGGGCGCGCTCGCGGTCGCGGTGCTCGCCTATCCGATCTTTCTCTGGAGCAGCCGGGCGCCGAGCATTCAATCGTGGTACTTCGTGATCCTGATCGCCTTCGCGGCGCTCTGCCTCGACGCGGCCGGCGGCGGGATTCCGCCCGTGCTGCGAGCGGTCGCCGTCGGGGCCGTCGTGCTGACCGGGATCGGACCGGCCTTCGACGGCACGGCGATCCGGCAGACCAACGTCGACCGCCTGGCCGAGTACGTGGGCGCGCATGCCGATCGGCGCGACGTGGTGGTCGTGCACCCCTGGTTTTACGGGGTCACGTGGCGGCGCCACTACCAGGGCGCGGCACCGTGGACGACGGTACCGCCGCTCGCGGATCTCCGGATCCACCGCTACGACCTGCTGAAGGCGGAGATGACGCGGCCCGATCAGCGCGCGATCATGGCGCCGGTGATCGCGTCGCTGGATCGCGCGCTCCGCGGCGGGCATCGCGTGTGGCTGGTCGGTCCGTTGCCGGTCCCGCGCGCGGGCGCCGCGGCGCCGGTGCTGGCGCCGGCGCCGGATCCGCGCGCCGGCTGGTCGAGCGTGCTCTATCAGCACGTGTGGGCGACGCAGGCCGGCGCCTTTCTCCAGGCGCACGCGCGCCGCATCGCGGTCGAGGAAGCGGCGGCGAGCGACGCGCCGACCAATCCGTTCGAAAACGTGATCCTGGTCGCCGCCGACGGTTGGCGCGAGTGAGGCTCCGCTACGGCGAGATCTTCCGCGCCACGAAGTAGCGATCGAGCGTCGCGGGACCGATCGTGTACGGCAGGATGCCGAAGACGCTGGCGTAGAAGCCGGCGCTCACGGCGGGGTCGAGCGTCGAGATGCCGCGCGACGAGGGGATGGCCAGCCGCTCCACCACCGGATAGGCGTGCTCGTTCTCCGGCCGCTCCGTGTTGGTGTTCCGGAGCGGCACCGCGATCACCGCACCGACCGGAATCGCGTCCCACTTGCGGATGTCGACCGGCAGCGCGCCCGCGTCCTGCATGTGGAGCTGGAAGCCCCAGTGACCCTGAAAGTAGACCGCCGGCGCCGACGCGCCGTGGGTCGCGACGATGCGGCGGGCGGCCTCGCGCGGCGACCGCGCCTGCGCGTAATCGGCCCACGCCACCGCGAGCGCGACCGTCGCACCGGCGGCGACCACGCCGGCGATCCGCCACGTCGCCTCCGGCCGCGGAAACCAGGCGAGCGACTCCAGCTCGCGCACGGTGAGGATCGCGAGCGGCGGCATCATGGGGAGCAACGAGCGGGCGTTGACCGTCCAGTTGAAACCGCACGTGAACACGAACACCCCGAGGATCCAGGCGCCGAGGAACACCCCGTCGGGCGAGCGCGTGCGGAGCTCGCGCGCCACCAGGCGCATGCCGTGCGCGCCCGCGAGCACGAACCCCAGGAGCTCGGCGACGCGCGCCCAGCTGACGTCGTTGGGCTCGAGGAAGGAGCGCATCGGCTCGAGGCGGAGGGCCACGGCCGCGACGGCCGGGAGCGCGACCGCGGCGAGCGCCCACTCCCACCAGCGCCAGGTGAAGGGCGCGAAGAGCGCCGAGAGGAGGAAGCAGCCGCCCATGAAGGAAAGGCCCGTGAGCACCGTCGCGACCGCCGATCCCTGGTCGATCGCGTAGACGTCCGCGACGTACTTGGCGCTGCCGAAGAGCAGGCCCTGGCGATAGAGCCGCCAGGTGCCGGCCTCGTAGGCGGCGAGCACCAGCACGGGCACCGCCATGCCTTCCGCCACCAGGCGCCACGGGCGGCGCTGCAGCAACGCGTAGAGCCAGAGCAGCGGGAAGATGCAGACGCCGCTGTACTTGGTGAGCACCGCGAGCGTGGCGAGGAGCGCCGCGAGGAGCACCGGCGGGCGCGACTCCGCGTCCAGGCCCGCGATCCAGCGCTCGACCGCCCACACCCAGAACGCCAGCAGCGACACGTCCGCCATGGCGGTCGTGCCGCAGACGACGAAGGCCGGGGTGAGGATGCCGACCAGCGCGGCGAGGACGGGGCGCGCGGAGAAGCGGCGCGCCAGCGCGTGCGTGCCGAGCGCGGCCGCGACCGCGGGGACGAGGAGCGCCAGGTGGACGCTCCACTCGCGCAGCCCGAGCCAGCCGGCCGTCGCCGCCAGGTAGTAGGCCACCAGCGGCGGGTTCTTCATCACCTCGGCCATCGGCATCTCGAAGCCGTACCAGTTGACGGTGAAGCCGTAGAAATCGAGCGGGTGCCCGAGGATGTGGCGTGCCGTCCAGACGAAGAGCGGATCGTCGGAGTGGAACGCCTTGCCGACGAAGGGTAGGAGGCACGCCAGCGTCACCCCGGCGACGACGAAGGCGGCGGGCGGTCTCAGCCCGGCCTCACGATGCAGCGGAAGCCCATGTGGCAGGTGGCCGTGTCGAGCGGCTGCGGCAGGCGCGCCGCCGGACGGTAGCGCTGGCAGTAGTTGGGGGCGCAGAGGTACGAGCCGCCCTTCATGACCTTCCGCGGGACGCGCACGTTCGGAGCCTCCGGGTCGAAGCTCTCCTCGAGGACGGCACCACGCGGGTTCCGGATCGTGCAGCAGGCGTGCTCGAGGCGACCGTGATCCCGGTACCAGTCGGTGGTGAGCTCCCAGACGTTGCCCGCCATGTCGTGGAGCCCGTAGCCGTTCGGCGGGAACGAGCCGACCGGCGCCGCGCCCTCGAAGCCGTCCGTCACGTGGTTCTGCCACGGGAACTCGCCCTGCCAGGTGTTGGCCATGCTCCTCCCGTCCGGCGTGAGCTCGTCGCCCCAGGTGAACTCGGCCCCGTCGAGCCCGCCCCGCGCCGCGCGCTCCCATTCGGCCTCGGTCGGCAACGCCTTCCCCGCCCAGGCGGCGTAGGCCTCGGCGTCCTCGAAGGCGATCTGCACGACCGGATGGTCGGCGCGGCCGTCGATCGTGCTGTCCGGACCGAGCGGATGCCGCCAGTCGGCGCCCGCGACCAAGGTCCACCAGTTGGAGGGGTTCCGGAGGTCGACCGGCCCGGCGGATTTCCTGAACACGACCGACGCCGGCGCCAGCATCTCCGGCGCGGCACCGGGATAGTCCTCCGCCTTCGCCGGCCGCTCGGCGAGCGTCCGCCAGCCCGTGGCCGCGACGAAGCGGCCGAAGTCGGCGTTGGTGACCGCGCAGCGATCCATCCAGAAGCCGTCGACGCTGACCCGATGCGCCGGCCTTTCCTCCGGGTAGTGCCGGTCGGATCCCATGAGGAAGGTGCCCCCCGGGATCCACACCATGTCGGGAAACGGGGCGGGGGCCATGCCGGTCAGTGGGGTGGGCTCTCCGCGACGCGCACCACGGGCGGCGGCTGCCATACGCCCTCGAGCGCAGCCGGCTTCGGCCAGTAGAGCCGGAGGTTCATCGAGAACCGTCCGTCCTTCGGCGCCGGCAGCCAGTTGCTCTCCTTGTCGGGGCCGGGCGACTCGCGCTGGATGTAGAGGTCGATCGAGCCGTCGTCGTTCTTCTTCAGCGCATCGCGGTCGCCGATCGCGAAGCGGTTCAGGCGGTTCGGCGTGAACAGCTGGCGGTCGTCGTACATGGTGAGCGACCAGAAGGCGTTCACCGGCGGGACGTCGGTCGGCGCGAGGTGGATGGTGTAGCGCTGCGCGCTGTCGAGCGGCTTGCCCTCGGCGTCGGCCATCGACGACGGGTAGATGGCGTCCTCGGGGAGGTTGGCGCCGAGGCCGCTGTAGGCCATCACCTGGCGGCGCAGGTAGTCGGTGCCGTAGGTGCCCATCGGGGTCAGCGTGACGCGCCAGCCGTTCACGCGCATGCCGGCCCGCTTGAAGCCCTCGAAGAGCCGCACGCCCGCCGCCATCACCGCGCCCTGGAAGACGGTCCGGATCTCCACGGGCGCGCTCGCGAGGTCGAAGGGCTTCCCCGGGACGAGCCCGACCCGCGCCATCCGTTGCAGGAGCGGGGAGTCGTGCGCGTGCGGCGGGTTCGTGGCGGTGAGCGCGGCGAAGAGCGCGAAGAAGGCACCGACCTGGAGCTGCGAGAGCTGATCGACCGGCGCGCCCATGTCGAGCTTCGGATCGAAGACGCCCTTGGGCGGGGCGTACTCCTTGCCCCAGCGGCTGAGCGGCACCGCTTTCAGGCCGTCCTGGAACGCGTGCACCGCCGCGAAGTCGGAGGGGCCGTTCACCTGCACGCGCGCGATCACCCAGCCGACGTTGGTCGGCGAGCGGATCGCCTCGATGCCGTCGGGGAGCGTCCCCGTCCAGCCCGGAGCGGTGATCGCGTAGGTCTGCGGACCCGTGCCGGTCGTGCGTGTGCCGGGCGAGGCGAAGACGTCGCTCCACATGTCGAGCATCGGCAGCAGGTAGTAGCGCCCGCCCGAGTCGGGGACGTCGATCACGAGCGGCTCGGCGCCGACGTCGAACCAGAGCGAGGAGTAGAGGGTGTCGGCGTTCGGGCGCACCCCCTCGGTGACGGTGGCGTCGGGGAGGCTCCGGAGGTGGGCGAACTGGTTCATGGGCGCGGCGAGGTTGCTCGGCGGCGCGCCCTCGCCGGCGTTGGTCATCACGCGGCGCGAGAGCTCCATCAGCACGAGCGGGTAGGCGTAGGTGTAGGCGTCGGTCGCGATCGCGGCGGCCTCGGCGGCGGTGACGGGCGCCGGGGCCGCGTGCGAGGCCGCGGCCGGCGCGACGAGCAGTCGCGCGGAGATCAGCGCGATCACGACGGAGGATCTCATGCGACGGGGCTCCGTTCCGCGGGGCCGAGCGGCACGATGAAGCCGGTCTGCAGGAGATACTGGTAGAGGTGGCCGTACGGGAACGCCGGACGCAGCCGGTCGGCGGTGACCAGCGCGTCGCCTGCCGGCGCCCCTTCCTCGGTGGCGACGAAGGCGCCGGCGTCCGTACGCTCGGCCAGGACGTCGGCCTGCATGGGATAGGCGTAGACGCGGACGTTGCGCGCGAAGAGTCGCGCCAACGCCTCGAGCAGCGAGCCCGCGAGCACCTCGTTCTGCCGGTCCTGGAAGACGCCGATCAGCGTCGAGAGACCGGTCACGAAACGGATCGGCGCGGCCGTGAAGCGGGTCACGAGCTCGCTCATGCGGTAGAACTCGCGGCGCCGGAAGACGAGCACGCCGTGGCCGCTCGCCCGCAACGCGTCGACGCGCCGAAGGATCTCGGCCGGGGCGAGTGCCGCGTCGGCCTCGCCACCCGGTTGCACCGACAGCGCGTAGAGCGAGGCCGGCGGGCGGGCCTCGGCGTCGAGCTCCGTCCGGAGGCGCGCGAGCGCGGTGGTGAGCATGTCGGCGAACAGCGGGCTCGGCTCCGCGAACAGGCCGGGCTCGAGCAGCACCGGCCGCCCGTGCAGCAGCTCGGTGGGCGGGATCAGCCGCCCGTCGGCCGGGAACGCCACGGCCTCGGCCCGCCCGCCACACGCGAGCTCGACGATCGGGATCCTGGCATCGATCCCTTGAAGCTCGGGCCCAGAGAGCGCCACGAAATCCACCTCGAGCCGTCCGGACGCGAGGTCGTCGAAGAGTGCGGCCAGAAAGTCTTCGAACGTCTCGCGGCGGTGGAAGGCGGCATGGATGAGATTGACGCCGAGGATCCCGACCGCCTCCTGTTGCAGCACGTTCGCGTCGTCCATCAAGTTCACGTGCAGCACGACCTCGTGCGGGGGGCCGCCCGGCGTGGTCTGGAAGCGGAGACCCATCCAGCCGTGACTCTCGTTGGTGCCGGCGAAGTTCCGCGCCGCCATCGTGTCGGCGAAGACGAAGAGCCGCGAGTCGGCCTCGCGCGCGGCGCCGAGCTGGCGGAAGAGCAGCGCCCACTCGTGATCCAGCATCGCCGCGAGGCGTTCCCGGGAGACGTAGCGCGTGCCGCTGCCGTAGAGGTCGTCGCTGACCTCCTTGTCGTACGCGGAGATCGTCTTGGCGACGGTGCCGGAGGCGGCGCCGACGCGGAGGAACCAGCGCGCCACCTCCTGCCCGGCGCCGATCTCGGCGAACGAGCCGTAGATCTTCGCGTCGAGGTTGATGCTGAGGGCCTTGCGATGGGTGTCGAGCGCTTCGGCCACGGGACCTTATTGCCCGTTCACGGCCAGGGCGGCCAGACCTCGGCCGACGCCGGCCGGATCTCGCCCGGCACCGCGGGAGCATCGGTCCACCCCCCGCCGAGCGCGCGGTAGAGCTGCACCACCGCCAGCAGGCGGTCGCTCTCGACGCGCGCGAGCCTGAGCTCGGCGGGAAAGAGCTCCTGCTGGGCTTCCAGCACCTCGAAGTAGCTGGCGAGGCCGTCGACGAAGCGCAGGCGGGCCAGCCGGTAGGCATCGCTGAGCGCGGCGACGGCGTGAAAGAGCTCGTCGTACACGACGCGCAGGCGGTCGATCGCGATCAGGGCGTCGGAGACCTCGCGGAAGGCCACCAGCGCCGTCTGCTCGTACTGGGCCCGCGACGCCTCCCAGTCGGCGCGCGCCGCCTGGTAGCCGCCGATCAGCCGTCCGCCCTGAAAGAGCGGACCCACGATCGAGCCGCCGATGTTCCAGATGCTGGCAGCACCACTCGTGATCTGATCGAGCTCGGTCGAGCGACCGCCATAGGCGGCCGTGAGCCCGATGCGTGGGAAGAACTCCGTGATGGCTACCCCCACCCGTGCGTTGGCCGAGCGCAGCAGGGCCTCGGCCCCGCGCACGTCGGGACGGCGCTCGAGCAACGCCGACGGCAGGCCGGCGGGCGTCGCCGGCGGCAGCACCTGGTCCGTGAGCGTCGCGCCGCGGGCGATCGCCGTCGGTGCCCGTCCGAGCAGCACCGAGATCTGGTTCTCCTTGAGGACCACCAGCCGCTCCAGATCGGCCACGCTGGCGGCCGCCTGCGCGCGCGCGGCGTCGGCCCGTGCCGTGGCGAGCTTGGTACCGACGCCGCCCTCGAGCTGGCGGACGAACAGGTCGAGCGTATCGCCGAAGGAGGCGGCGGTGCGCCGAGAGATCTCGAGCTCGTGATCGAGCTCGCGGAGCTCGAAGTACGCCTGTGCCACCCCGCTCACCAGGGAGAGCACGACCCCGCGCCGGAACTCCTCCGTCGCCAGCAGCTCGGCGCGGGCGGCTTCGGTGGTGCGGCGGATGCGGCCCCAGAGATCGATTTCCCAGGCGGCGTTCAGCACGCCCGCGAAGACGTTGAAGGTGTCGGTGGAGCCGACGATGAGCCCGCGGCCGCGATCGGCGCTCCCGGCGTACCCGCCCTGTGGCAGCATCTCGGAGCGCGCGACGAACACGAAGCCGCGCGCCTGCTCGACGCGTGCCACCGCCACCGCCAGATCGCGGTTGGCGACGAGCGACGTGCCGATCAGCTCGCGGAGCGTCGCATCCTGGAAGAGCTCCCACCACGGGAGATCGGCGAGCGAGGCCGGCTCGGCCTCCGCCTGCCCGCGATGGACCGGCGGGCTCGCGATCTCCGGCCGGCGATAGCGCGGCCCGAGGGCGCAGCCCGCGAGCAACAGGCCCGCCAGCAGCGCGGCGATCGTCCGCTCCGATCTCACTAATGCGCCTTCGTTCCCGACGCCGGCAGCGCCACGGGGGCGCTCGGCGCGGCTGCCACGGTGGGACGCCCGCCCACCAGGCGCTGCACCACGACGAACAGCACCGGCGTGATGAAGATCCCCAGCACGGTCGCGATGCTCATGCCCATGATCACCGAGGTGCCGAGAATGCGACGGGCGACCGCGCCGGCCCCGGTGGCCGTCCACAGCGGCACGCAGCCGAGGATGAACGCGAACGAGGTCATGAGGATCGGCCGCAGGCGCAGCCGTGCCCCTTCGAGCGCCGCCTCGACGGCGCCCTTGCCGTTGTCGAACTCGACCTTGGCGAACTCGACGATCAGGATGGCGTTCTTGGCGGCGAGACCGATCAGCATGACGATGCCGATCTGGGCGTAGACGTTGTTCTCGAGGCCGCGGAGGAAGAGGCCGAGAAAGACGCCGAAGACCGCGAGCGGGGTACCGAGCAGCACCGTGAAGGGCAGGGACCAGCTCTCGTATTGCGCCGCCAGGATCAGGAAGACGAAGAGCAGCGCCATCGCGAAGATCACCGCGGCACCGCCCTCGGCCTTCTTCTGCTGGAACGCCAGCGTGTTCCAGGCGTAGCCGATCTCGGGCGGCAGCACCTCGCGCGCCACCTCCTCGACGGCGGCGAGCGCCTGCCCCGAGCTGTAGCCCGGCGCCGGCTGACCGGTGATCTCGGCGGCGCGATAGAGATTGAAGCGCACCGTGAACTCGGGACCGTTGGTCTCGCGCGTCGTCACCAGGGTCGAGAGCGGCACCATCTGGTCGTCACGATTGCGGACGAAGAAATTCCCGATGTCCTCCGGCTTTACGCGATACTGGGCGTCGCCTTGGATGTAGACCTTCCACTGCCGGCCGAAGCGGTTGAAGTCGTTCACGTACATGCCGCCGAGGATCACCTGCAGCGCGCCGTACACGTCGCGCACGTCGACGCCGAGCTTGAGGGCCTTGTCGCGATCGACGTCGGCGAAGACCTGCGGCACCGACGGTCGGAGCGCGTTGTTCAGGCTGGCGAGCTCGGGACGTTTGCGCGCCTCTTCCAGAAAGCGCTCGGCCTGCTCGGCGAGGAACGCCACCGACCCGCCGGAGCGGTCCTGCAGCATCATGCTGAAGCCGCTCGCGGTCCCGAAGCCGGGAATCGCCGGCGGCAGGAACGCGAACGCCCGCGCCTCCGGCAAGGGCGCCAGCGCGCGATTGATCGCCGCCAGGATGCCGAGGAAGCTCTCCTCCTGCGAATGCCGATCGTGCCACGGTTTCAGGGTGACGAAGAAGAAGCTCGAGTAGGTGCTGGAGGTCTGGGTGAGCAGGCTGTAGCCGACGATGGTGTCGTAGGCGGCGACCCCCGGCGTGGCGGCGAGCACCTTCTCCACCTCTTTCGCGACCTCGTCGGTTCGCTGCAGCGACGCCGCATCGGGGAGCTGCACGTTCACCATCATGAAGCCCTGGTCCTCGTCGGGGAGAAAGCCGGCGGGAACCTGGCGCCCGAGCAGCCCCGCCGCCACCGTGGCCACCACGAGCAAGAGCAGCCCGCGCGCCGTCTTGGCGATCAGCACCCCCGTCCAGCGCACGTAGCCGCCGGTCATGCGCTCGAACCAGCGATTGAAGGCCGCGAAGAAGCGGCCGAGCATCCCCTTCGAGGGAGACGCCTCCTTGAGCAACAGCACGCTCAGCGCCGGGCTGAGCGTGAGGGCGTTCAGCGCCGAGATCATCACCGAGAACACGATGGTGAGGGCGAACTGCTGGTAGAGCCTGCCGGTGATGCCGCCCATGAACGCGACCGGAATGAACACCGCGGAAAGCACGAGCGCGATCGCGACGACCGGCCCCGAGACCTCCTCCATCGCCTTCAGCGTCGCCTCGCGCGGCTTCATGCCGTGCTCGATGTGGTGCTGCACGGCCTCGACCACCACGATGGCGTCGTCGACCACCAGGCCGATCGCCAGCACCAGTCCCAACAACGACAGCGTGTTGATGGAGAAGCCGAAGATCGGAAAGAAGATGAAGGCGCCCAGCAACGACACCGGCACGGTCAGCAACGGGATCAACGTCGCGCGCCAGCTCTGGAGAAAGATGAAGACCACCAGAATGACGAGGACGACCGCCTCGAAGAGCGTATGGATGATCTCGTTGATGCCCTCGGTGACCGCGGCGGTGGTGTCGAGCGAGACCTCGTAGGCGAGATCGGCCGGGAAGTTCCGCTGCAGCTCGTCCATCACGCGGCGGGTCTCGCCGGCGATCGCGAGCGCGTTCGAGCCCGGCACCTGGTAGACCAGGATGATGACCGCGGGCTTCTGGTTGTAGCGGCCGCGCTGGTTGTAGAGCTGGGTGCCGAGCTCGAGCCGGGCGACGTCGCGGAGGCGCACCACCGAGCCGTCGGGGTTCAGGCGGACGGCGATGTCGCCGAACTCGTCGGGCGAGATCAGCCGGCCCTGGGCGCGGACGGTATAGGTGAACTCCTGACCGGTCGGCGCCGGCTCGGCCCCGATCTGTCCGGCGGGATTCACCACGCTCTGTTTCTGCAGCGCCGTCTGCACGTCGTTGACGGTGAGGCCGAGCTTGGCGAGCCGATCCGGCTCCATCCACACCCGCATGGCGTAGTCGGCCGAGCCGAAGTTCTTGACGTCGCCCACGCCCGGGATGCGCTTCAGGGCGTCGTTGATGTTGATGGTGGAGTAGTTGCCGAGGAAGCTCGTGTCGTAGCTGCCGTTGGGCGAGTACACCGAGAGCGCGAGCAGCGGGAAGGTCAGCGACTTCTTGACGGTGACGCCGAAGTTCTTGACGTCGCCCGGCAGTTGCGGCGTGCCCTGCGAGACCCGGTTCTGGACCAGCACGTTGGCGATGTCGAGGTCGGTGCCGACCTCGAAATCGACGGTGAGGAAGAGCGAGCCGTCGTTGGCGTTGATCGACTTGACGTAGAGGCTGTTCTCGACGCCGTTGATCTGCTGCTCGAGCGGCGTCGCCACCGACTGCTCGACGGTCTCGGCGTTGGCGCCCGTGAAGGTGGTGGTGACCTGGACCTGCGGGGGGACGATCTCGGGATACTGCGCGACCGGCAGGCTCTGCATCGCCACCAAACCCGCGATGGTGATCACGATCGAGATCACCATGGCCACGATGGGCCGGCGGACGAAGAACCCGGCCACTACGAGCCTTGCTTCTTGGCCGGTGTTTCGGGGTCGGCCGCCTGCACGGCGACCTTGACGCCCTGGCGGACCTTCTGCAGACCCTCGACGACCACCCGCTCACCGGGCTTCAGGCCGCTCTCGATCACCCACAGGCTGTCGACGCGCGCCCCCACCTCGACCGGCCGCAGATCGATGGTGTCGTCCGCCCCGACGACCGCCACCTGGTGCGCACCCTGCAGCTCGCGCACCGCGCGTTGCGGCACCAGGAGCGCCCCGGCCTTGGTCTCGGTGACCGCCCGCACGCGGGCGTAGAGCCCCGGCCGCAGCAGGCCGTCGGGATTGGGGAAGCTCCCCTGGATCAGGATGGCACCGGTCTTCTGATCGACTTCACGATTGGGGAGCATGAAGGCGCCGCGCTCCGGGTAGACCGAGCCGTCGGCGAGGATCAGCTCGAGGTCGGCGGCTTTTTCGGAACGCGCACCGCCGCGGACCGCCACCGTGATGCGATCGGCGAAGCGCAGGTACTCGCGCTCGCTCACCGGGAACTGCACTTTGATGGGGTCGAGCTGCGAGACCGTCGTGAGCAGCGTGTTGGACGCGATCAGGTTGCCGATCTCCGCCTCGGCGTTCCCCGCGACGCCGGCGATCGGCGAGCGCACCTTGGTCCAGTCGAGCTCGAGCTCGGCCTGCTGGACGGCGGCGCGGGCGGCGTCGACCGAGGCGCTCGCGGCGCGCGCCGCCTGCACCGCGTTGTCGAGCTCCCGTTGGCTGACGGCACCCTGGGCGGCGAGCGGTCCGAAGCGGGTGACGTCCTGCTTGGTCTTGGTGAGCAGCGCCTCGGTGCGCCCGACCTCGGCGCGCGCCTGCGCCAGCGCGGTCTCGTAGGAGCGAGGGTCGATCGTGAAGAGCTCGGCACCTTCCTTGATGAGCGTGCCCTCGGTGTAGCCCCGCGTCAGCAGATAGCCGGTGACGCGCGCCCGGATCTCGGCGTTGATGCTGCCCTGGGTCGTCCCGATCCATTCCGAGTGCAACGGCACGTCACGCTGGACGACGGCGGCGACGCGAACCTCGGGCGGTGGCGGGGCGACCGGCGCGGGGCTACTGCATCCGCTCCCCATGGAGCCCAGCAGCAGCACGCCGACGATGACTGCGCCGCACCTCCCTGGCAGGGTGACGAGCGCAGGGGAGAGGGTTTGCATTCCGGCGACGTCTATCTTGCTTCCCTATGTGCCGCAAATCACCAAAGAGTCGGCTATCACAAGTCGGAGAAGGACTGTCATGAGGCTTCCACCCAACAAAACGAAGATCGTCGCCACCATCGGTCCGGCCTCGGATGCGCCGGAGATGCTGGAGCGGCTCATCCACGCGGGCCTGAACGTGGCGCGGCTCAACTTTTCGCACGGCGACTTCGCCGACCACGCCGAGCGCATCGCCCGCATCCGCGCCGCGGCAAAGGCCACGGGCCGGCGCGTCGCCATCATGGCCGATCTGCCTGGGCCGAAGATGCGGCTCGGGACGATCGCGCCGGAGCCGATCCAGCTCGTGCAGGGCGAGCGCTTCACGCTCACGAACGAGGACATCGTGGGCGATGCGCGGCGTGTCTCGATGAGCTTCGAGCCGCTGCCGCGCGTCGTGAAGCCGCGGGACCAGCTCTTTCTCAACGACGGCCTCGTGCAGCTCGTCGTCGAGCGCGTCGCCGGCAACGACGTGGAATGCATCGTCGCCATCGGTGGCGAGCTGCGCTCCAAGAAGGGCCTCAACCTGCCGGGCATCGATCTCGGGATCGGCGCCTTCACCGAGCACGACCGTGCATGCCTGGAGTTCGCCCTCCGCGCCGGCGTGGACGCGGTGAGCCAGTCGTTCGTCGAGCGCGCCGGGGACGTCGAGGCGGCGCGCGCCGCGGCGGCGAGGATCGGGCGCGTGCCGTTCCTCGTCGCGAAGATCGAACGCGCCGACGCGCTCGAGCACTACGACGAGATCCTCGCCGCCGCCGACGGCATCATGGTTGCGCGCGGCGATCTCGGCGTGGAGGTGCCGATCGAGGAGATCGCGCACACCCAGAAACAGCTGATCGCGAAGGCGAACCGCGCGGGCAAGCCGGTCATCACCGCCACGCAGATGCTCGAATCCATGGTCACGAGCCGCCTGCCCACGCGCGCCGAGGCGACCGACGTCGCCAACGCGATCCTCGACGGCACCGATTGCGTGATGCTCTCCGCCGAATCGGCGATGGGGAAATTCCCCGAGGAAGCCGTGGCGATGCTCGCGAGGATCGCCGCGTTCACCGAGACCCACCGCCCCCGGCGCGCCGTTACGGAGGAGCGGCTGTCGGCCCGGCAGCCCGGTGCCTCGGTTGGCGACCGCATGGCTTCACTGGTGGAGCACGCCCTGGAGACACTGCCGATCGAATTGGTGGTCGTGCCGACGCGCGGGGGTACGACGGCGCGGTCGATCTCGCGATTCAAGCCGAGGGTCTGGATCGTGGCGCCGAGCGGCGATCCCGCTGTCTGTCAGGGCCTCGTCTTTTCCTACGGCGTGGACCCGGTCGATGTAGCCGAAGAGCCGGACGATTGGGGCACTTTTGCCGCAGAGTGGCTCCGTGAACACGGCATCGCCGCCGAGCGTGTACTGCTTGCGGCCGGTCCCTCCGCGCGCAATCCAAACGCAAACCATCGGATCGAGCTCATGCCTCTGGGCACACAGGCCACTGCACCGCCGCTCGGCTCCCGATGACCGGTATGGACGGCAGGCGCCCATCGGACCTCACCCGCACCACGCTCCAACTCCTCGCTCTCGGCGTTCTCATTGCCAGTAGCCTCTGGATCCTGCGACCCTTCCTGGTGGCGTCGGCCTGGGCGACCACGATCGTCGTGTCGACGTGGCCGCTCCTGCTCGCCGTACAGCGCTGGCTCGGCGGCAGGCGCTCCCTGGCAGTGGCAGCGATGACCGCGGCCTTGCTCCTGATTCTGATGGTGCCGCTGTACTTCGCCATCATCACCATCGTGGACAATGCCGAGCAGGTGGCGGGCTGGTCGAGAGCGCTGGCGCGTCTCGCCGCCCAGCCGCCCCCCGCCTGGGTCGCGGGCCTCCCGGTGGTCGGTGCGAAGCTCGCGGCGCGATGGCAACAGCTCGCCGCCGCCGGTCCGGAGGGCCTGGCGGTGCAACTCTCGCCCCATGCCCAGACGCTGGTCGTTTGGTTCGTCGGCCAGGTAGGGAGCATCGGGCTGCTGCTCGTTCAATTCCTGCTCACGGTGATCATCTCGGCAATCCTGTACGCGAACGCCGAGACGGCGGCGCATGGCGCAGATCGCTTCGCTCGGCGGCTCGCCGGGCCGCAGGGCGAGAACGCCCTCCATCTCGCCGCCCAGGCAGTTCGCGCCGTCGCTCTCGGCGTCGTCGTGACGGCGATTCTCCAGTCCGCCGCGGGCGCGATCGGGCTCGTGATCGCGGGTGTGCCATTCGTGGCGATTCTGACCGCGCTGATATTCATCCTCGCCGTCGCGCAGGTGGGGGCCGCGCCGGTACTGATCCCCGCGGTGATCTGGGTCTACGCGAGGAGCGGTGCCGCGTGGGGGACCGTCTTCCTCGTCTGGGCGATCTTCTGCGTGACGTTCGACAACTTCCTGCGTCCGCTGCTGATCAAGCGAGGTGCCGACCTGCCGCTGCTGCTGATCTTCGCGGGCGTGATCGGAGGGCTGGTCGCGTTCGGCGTCATCGGGCTCTTCATCGGGCCGGTGGTGCTGGCGGTGGCGTATACGCTGCTCGTCGACTGGGTGTCCGAGAGCAATCAATCTGAGGAGCAAGGCCGGCCGCCACCCGTAGAGGGCATCCCGCCTCGCTCAGATACGCCGCTCTAGCGGGGGGCGACCTCTCGGTCGGGCGCCGCCCCTGCTCGGGTCGTCAGTGCGCCGGGGGTGCCGGGTCGGCCTTGTCGGCGCTCCCGTCCTGCCGCCCTTTTGCTCAGTCGGCGCCGGAGTGCGTGGCGCGAAGTTACCGCGCGCTTCCCCACGGCGGCTACGCAGCGCGCCTCGTTTCCTACGGCTCAGGAGCGCTGGCGAAGCTCGGCGAGTCGGTCGCGGAGACGCTCCGCCCAGTAGCGAAACGCATCCTCGACGTCGTCCCAAGCGCTGGCGTCCGGCTTCAGCGAGTGTTCGCCAACGCGACGGTCGATCGCCGCCGCGACTCGAACCCCGCTCACCGCATCCAGCAACTCCGCCTCGATGCCGGCTTTGCCGACGAAGCTGCGCGTCGAGCTCGAGGGCTTTTTCGGCGTCACCGCTTGGAGGTCGGAATCGAGTCGGTCTCCGAGGCGGCCGTCGATCACCCGCCACGATCCCTCGGCCTCGGTGATGGCGACGCGCAGACGCAGCACGTCGGGCCCCGGCTGTGTGACGATCTCGTAGTGGTCGTCGAGCGTGATGCGCAGCACGACCTCCAGGTCGTCGATGAGATCGTCGATCTCGTCGCTTGGGATGTCGTTCGTTTCGGCGCTCCGCCAGATCGTCACCGGGTCGATCATCATTTTGCGGTACTTCGCGAAGCGCGTCTCTGGATCGACGTACACCAGCAGGGCTTGCCCCTTCGTGCCCTCACGGAGCTGCGAGTAGTCTCCCAAAAATCCCGATGGCTTGGCTTTACCCGCTTGTCCCCCGGCACAGGCGGCGAACGCCATCGCGGCGGCTGCCGCACCGACGGCAACTCCCCACGACCTCCCCTTGTATGCTTGCCGCATCGTTTCCCTCGTGACCGCTCGGCTATCCCGAACGTGGGCTCGGCGAAAGCGACACGGGCGACCGATGCGCGCGGCGGATCAACGCCAACGCCGCCAAGGCGGGCCCGAACTGGAAGGTTCTCATTCGGCTGCGTCGAGCCAGGTGCGTGCCGCGGCCTCGGAGTCGAAGTACTCGATCGGGATGTTCCGGAACGGAGCCGAGACGAAGAGGAGCATCGACTCCTGCCAACGCGGCTCGCCGGCGAAGGCGGCCTTGAGGATCACTGACTCGTCTTGCAAGCGGAGGGAGTCGTCCGACCACCCCTCGTCCCGCTCCCAGCCCTCGAAGCCGTCGAGGACGACGAGGAGGCGGATGCGGCCGTGGCGCTCGACGGCCTTGGTGATGAAGTACATGAGGGCCGCCTGGTCGGCGGTCTTCATCTGACCCGTGACGGTCAGGCGAACCAGGTCCCCGGCTTCTTCGTGGGCATCGACGGGCATGGGCTCGGAGCCATAGCGTGGAGCCGGATCGGGTCGCAAGGAAATCCTCTGCGTCGACCTCGCGACTCCGCTCAGCGCGGCTGGGCGCGGAGCTTTGTCGCGATGGCGTCGAGCACCATGTTCTCGTCGCCGGAGACGGCGTCGCCCATCCCGATCAACCGCGCGAGCCCCCCGCCGGAGGCTTCGGCAACCCGGCGGCACGCGGCCACCAGGGCGCGGATGCGCTCGTCGCGTTCCGACGGTGGGAGCACCGAGAACCCGACGCGCATCACTTCCAGCGCCGTCTCGAACAGCGCTTCCGACGGGCGCTGCCGCAGCCATTCGAGCAGCTTGTCGTGCGCCGGCATCCCCGGCGTCAGCCCCCGGGACACCGCCAGCTCGAGGACCTGCGCGCGTTCCGCGTCGGTGACGCTGCCCTCGGCCCACGCGACCTGCACCACCGGCGCGAACAGAATCGCCGGACCGGTCTCTTGGTCCAGTCCGAGGTCGGTGACGCGTCGCAACAATTCCGCGTCGTCGACGCGCAGTTTGGCGGCGAGCGCCGTCGCAATCTCGCCCACGCGAGCTCGCTCCCGCATCTTCTCGATCAGTTTGGCATCCTCGCGCCGGAAGTGGTCCCCTTCCGCGCCGCGTTCGCGCTCCTTGAGCAAATCCTTCATGTCACCCCTCGCGTCGAGTCATGGTTGCTTCAACATCAGTATAGGGCGCAGACATGCTCCTTCAAGTCCACACGTTCCGACGTCCCGATGAGCATCGAGCTCGCCTCGGGGCGCAAAGCGTCCGCCACGCGCAGCGTCGCGAGCACCGGGTTGTGGTCCGACGAGGCGACCTCCGGCGCCACGGCGTCCACGACCTCGAGGCCGCGCACGAAGATGTAGTCGACCCGATGGCCGAGAAACTGGCTGCGGGTGTCGACCGGCGGCAGCACGGATACGAGGCCCATGCGCTGCATCACGTCGAGGACGATGGCGAGGCGCGTCGCGCTCCAGGTGTTCAAGTCCCCGGCGACGATCACCGGCCCGCGGTGGTCGGCGAGCTCGTGAGCGATCGCCTCGAGCTGCGCGCGGTAGGCGGCGAGCCCGAGCGTGAAATTGATCGAGTGCACGTTCGCCACCGCGAGCGTGTGCGGCACCCCCTGCATTTCGTAGCGCGTGATCACCGCCGACTTCGGGAGTCGCAGCAGCGGCTCGAAGAGGCGTTGTACGCAGGCGCTCGCCGGTCGCACGCGCGCCGCGCTCATCACCCCGGTCTCGTGATCGTGCAGCGTGAACGAGCTGGCGAGCAGCCAGTCGTAGCCGGCATCGAGCAACGCGCGCTTGAGTCCGGGGGTCAACGCCGCTTCCTGAATCAGCAGCAGATCGCTGACGGCTGCGAAGCGCGCCAGATCCACGTCCCAGCCCGGGTCGCCGTTCTTGTGCAGGTTCCAGCTGAGCACCCGCAGATCAGGGCCGGGCAGCGGGAGGGTCGCCGGCCCCGCGTTCGTGGTCGTTGCCCCTCGGTCGCAGGGCAGCGGGCTGCCGACCGCGATGCCGTCGCGGCCGATGGCGAAGGCGTGCTGCACTGCCGGGACCGTGGCGCACGCGCCACAGAGCGCGAGCAGCGTTGCGCCGAGGACGGCGCGTAGTACGTCGATGGCCTCCAATCGATCGAGTCCATACCACGAGCTTAGCCCTCGGTGCTCGACTGCGGCTCCCCGCTCGACTACGGGTGGGGCGCCGGCCGAGGAGGAGGATCGTGTCGACTCCTGCCGATCGACGGCCAGCTGTGACCCCTGCGGAACGCCCGCCACCAGCTAGTCTTGCGTCAGGCTCCTAATTGCCGATCACCCGCTTGATGCCGAACGCGCCGCCGATCAGCAGATCGCCGTCCTCGAGGATCGTCGTGATGCCGCCGAACGCGTTCCAGAGACGGCTGTCGTCCGGGAAGATCCAGCGCTCGCGGATTGCGCCGGTCTTCCAGTCGACGCCGACGTATTGGTAGTCGCCGTTCTGTTTGTGTGCGGCATACAGCATGCCCGTCTTCGCCGAGACGACCGGGACCATGATGTCGGAGTTGTCGACCTCGGCGTTGACCCACGCCGGGTCGAACCGCCGGGTCGTCGGGTTCCACTCGAACTTCTGGATGCCGAGCGGTGCGGGCCGCGTCACGCCGGCGGTGAAGGCGTTCCGGAATCCGGGGACGGCGTGGGGCTGGGGGTACGAGCCGTTGATGACGGCGACGCCGTAGCCGAGCACGTTCGCCGAGGGCTCGATGGTGAGCGTGGAGATCGTGATCCGCGCCTGATCCGCGATGCGGCGCGACTTGGTGCCGGGCTTCTGCGTGAAGTCGGCCGGAATCTCGTCGCGCCAGAACGCCACGAGGTTGGTGCCCGACTCGGCCGCGTCCGCGATGACGACGAGCTTGTCGGGATCGTCGCCGAAGCCCATCAGGGTCGGCGTCGTGCCCGACCCCCGCGAGATCGCGTCGGCCGCCAGCGCCTTCTCGTCCGGCGTCCATTCGTACTCGGACTCCCATGCGCCGTCCTGCGGATCCGTGGACAGCGTCGTGCCGTTCCACACCACCTTGAGCATCCGCCGCGAGGTCACGACGTAGATGCCGTTGCGCTCGTCGATGACGACGTTGTTGTCGACCGCCTCGCCGGGGAAGGTCACGAAGGACTTGACGGCGAGGTCGCCGATCGAGCACCAGCAACGCGCCGGGTGCGGCGGCGGCGATGTGCCCGTCGTAGGTCATGTTGAGGCCGATGATCCGTGAGACCGCTTTGCGCGCCTCGGCCGGCAACGCCGCGGCGACGTCTTTGGACTTCACGACGCGCACCGGACCGCGGACGAGACCGTCGTCGGTGGTCTTCAGCACCTTCGTGCCGCCGTAGACGCAGTAGTGGAAGCCGTCGCGGTCGAAGAGGTTGTAGACGCCGTTGATGCCGGCCTCCCGCGTCACGCCGAGCCGCTCCATGCCGCCGATCGCCTCGATGAGCTTGGCGTCGTCGAGCGCACGGCGCGCCGCATCGACCTTGACCAGAACGTCCGCGACCGTCGTGACGTCGGCCTTCCGCGCCTGCGCTTCGAAGCCGGGGTAGGGCGTGAACGACAAGGTCTCGAACGCCTTGCCCGTCGCCAGGATCTTCTGGATGCCGAGCGTGCCGCTCGCGAACACGACGGTGTCCGTTCCGATCTTCTTCACCGTCGGGTTGGAGACCATCAGGTTGCGGACGACCTTCACGTCCTTGTCGCGCTGCAGCCGCTTTCCCGTGAGCAGTCCGCCGAACGGCACGGAATCCGTGGCGGCGGAGTTGAAGTGCGACGTCGGATAGACGCTGTCGGTCAGCCAAGGATTGGGGACGGGCATGTGCGGGAGGGGCGGCGGCCCCGGCGGAGTCGTCGTGCGGGATGCCGCACCCAGGCAGCCCGCCAGCGCCGCGCAGGTCAGCAGCACGGCGAGGCGCGTGCTCATGGGCGTTCCTCCTTCACGCTCGACGGGTACGACGTCAGTACCGCTCCGGTACGACGCGTCTTTTCCGCTTCGGCTCGCGGTACCCGTTCGCCTTCTGCCGAGCAGGGAGCTTGATCTTCTTGCGCTTGATGGTCCGGTACGGAATGCGCGACAGCAGGTGCGTGATGATGTTGAGGCGGGCCTTTCGCTTGTCATCCGACCGCGCCACGTACCAGGGGGCGAAGGGGGTGTCGGTGGCGGCGAACATGTCGTCGCGGGCGCGAGAATACTCGTACCAGCGACTGTAGGACTTCAGGTCCATCGGGGAGAGCTTCCACACCTTGCGCGGATCGTCGATCCGGTCCTCGAGGCGACGGGTCTGTTCCTCGGCGCTGACCTCGAGCCAGTACTTGAGCAGGATGATGCCCGAGTCCACGATGGCCCGCTCCCACACCGGTATGGCCCGGAGGAACTCCTTCACCACGCGCATGCTGGTGAAACCCATGACGCGTTCGACGCCGGCACGGTTGTACCAACTGCGATCGAAGATGACGACTTCGCCGGCGGCCGGAAGATGCGGCAGATAGCGCTGCGCATACATCTGGCTCTTCTCGCGATCGCTCGGCGCCGGCAGGGCCACGACCCGGAACACCCGCGGGCTGACCCGCTCCGTTATCGCCTTGATGGTGCCGCCCTTGCCCGCGCCGTCGCGTCCCTCGAAGACGATCGCAACCTTGAGGCCTTCCTGCACCACCCACTGCTGGAGCGCGACCAGCTCACCGTGCAGCTTGCGAAGCGCTCGGTCGTAGTCTTTCCGGTTGAGATTCTCGTCGGTGCCGGCTCGTGCCATTGGGTTCTCCCGTTGCGATGAGATTCGCACCCCATAGCGTTCGGTGTCGTCTCGGGGAAGGGAATGCTGATCGGCGGTAGGCACGGTCGGGCGTGTGGGGTGGTCCCATCTCGCGGCCCTATGGTAATGACCCGACATGGCAGAATTGCGATTCGAGGGGCGCGTCGCCATCGTCACCGGTGCGGGTTCCGGCCTCGGGCGGGAATACGCGCTCCTGCTCGGAGCGCGAGGAGCGAAGGTCGTCGTCAACGACGCCGGCACGACGCCCGACGGGGCGGGCTCCTCCCCCGAGCCCGCGCGTGCAGTCACGGCCGAGATCACCGAGCGTGGAGGCGCCGCGGTTGCCGACGCCCACAGCATCGCGACCCCAGAGGGTGGCGCGGCCATCGTCCGCGCGGCGCTCGATCGATTCGGGCGTGTCGACATCCTCATCAACAACGCCGGGATGGCTCGGCAGGCGCCATTCGCGGATCTCACGTTCGGCGACCTCGACGACGTCCTGTCCGTCAACCTGCGCGGCGCGTTCTACGTCACGCAACCCGCGTGGCGTGCCATGCGCGCCCAGGGCTACGGTCGTATTTTGAACACCATCTCGGGAACCGTGTTCGGCTTTCCGCAGAGCGCGGCGACGGCGGCGGCGAAGGCCGGGTTGATCGGCCTCACCCGCGCCCTTGCGTACGAAGGGGCGGAGACCGGCATCCGAGTGAACGCGATCGCGCCCGTGGCGTACACGCGGATTCTGGCCGAGGCTCCCGACGAGTCCTTTCGGGAATGGATGGCGGCCACGTGCCCGCCGCGTCTCGTGGCACCGGTGGCCGCCTTGCTCGTGCACGAGGACTGCCCGGTGTCGGGCGAGATCTTCTCGGTGGGTGGCGGACGAACGGCACGGGTCTTCCTGGGTGTCACGCCGGGCCTGCGGGAGGGCGATCCGACGCCCGAGGTCGTCCGCGACGGTTTCGAGAGCGTGCGACGCGAGTCGGGGTACATCGTCCCCACCACGGCGGTGGAGGAGCTGGCGTACTTTCGACTAGCGCGGTGAGGCAGCGGGCCTGGCGCCGGAGGTGGTGCCTCTGACGGCCGCGGAGCCCGTGAAGTCTGGCGCTGCAGCGTTACGCTTCGACGTGGTCGCCGGCCTCACGGCCGCGGCGGTCGTGCTGCCCAAGGCGATGGCCTATGCGACGGTGGCTGGTCTCCCCGTCGCCGTCGGCCTCTATACGGCCTTCGTCCCGATGATCATCTACGCCGTGCTCGGCTCGTCGGCCGTGCTCAGCGTCAGCTCGACGACCACGCTCGCGATCCTGACCGGCACGCAGCTCGGTCTGGCGGTACCGGACGGCGACCCGGCGAGGCTGATCACGGTCGTCGCCACACTCACCGCGTTGGTGGGCGCATTGCTGATGCTGGCGACCCTGCTGCGCCTCGGGTTCGTCGCCAATTTCATTTCCACGCCCGTGCTCACGGGCTTCAAGGCGGGCATCGGCCTGGTGATCGTACTCGACCAGGTGCCGAAGCTGCTGGGGATCCACATCGCGAAGCAGGGCTTCTTCCGCGATGTCCTGAGCGTCGCGCACCACGTCCCGGAGACGTCGCTGCTCACGCTCGCGGTGGCCGTCGCGACGCTGCTCGTGCTGATCGGCATGGAGCGCCTGTTGCCGCATTCTCCGGCGCCGCTGGTGGCGGTCGGCGGGGGCATCGCCGCGTCGTGGTTCTTCGGTCTCCAGGCCGAGGGCGTCTCGACCGTCGGCATGATTCCGCAAGGACTGCCGTCCTTCACGATGCCGGACCTGGCGCTGATCGAGCAGCTGGTGCCGGGGGCGCTCGGGATCGCGCTGATGAGCTTCACGGAATCGATCGCGGCGGGTCGTGCCTTCGCGGCCCCCGCGGAGCCTCCGATGAACCCGAACCGCGAGCTGATCGCCACCGGGGCCGCCAATCTGGGGGGCGCGCTGTTCGGTGCCATGCCGGCGGGAGGCGGCACCTCGCAGACGGCGGTCGTGCGGGCGGCCGGAGGGCGGTCGCAGAAGGCGTCGCTGGTGACGGCGAGCGCCGCCGCGGCGACCATGCTGCTGCTCGCGCCGTTGCTGGGCTTGCTGCCGTACGCCACGCTCGCCGCGGTCGTGATCGTCTACTCGGTCGGGCTGATCCAGCCCGCGGAGTTCGTCGCCATCCGCAAGGTGCGCGTGATGGAGTTTCGCTGGGCGATGGTGGCCTGTCTCGGCGTCCTGCTGTTCGGCACGCTCAGGGGCATCGTGGTCGCGATCGTCATGTCGCTGATCGGACTCTCCAGTCAGACCGCCCACCCGCGCGTGTCCGTCATCGGCCGCAAGCGCGGCGCCGACGTGCTGCGACCGCTGTCGCCCGAGCACCCGGACGACGAGACGTTCGACGGCCTCTTGATCGTGCGTCCGGAGGGGCGGCTCTTCTTCGTCAACGCGCAGGACGTGGCCGAGCAGATCAACGCGCTGGTGACGCAGTACGAGCCGCGGGTGCTGGCGCTCGACCTGAGCCGGGTACCGGACATCGAGTACTCGGCGCTGCAGATGCTGATGGAGGGGGAGCGACGCTCCTCGGAGCGCGGCGCCACCATCTGGCTGGTGGGGCTGAATCCCGGCGTGCTCGAGGTCGTGCGCAAGGCCGGGCTGGACGAGCGACTCGGCCGCGATCGCCTGCTGTTCAACGCGCGCGCGGCGATCGCGCGCTACCAGGCGCTGCAGGCGACGGCAGGCGGCACGCCTGGGCCGGCCGTCTCCTGACTCGCTGACGGCGACGCTGGACATCCTGCGCCCCTCGTGCGCGCTGTCGTATCGCGGTGCGCGAAACGGCGATCAGCTCGAATCGACTCGTCCTCGTCTTGGCCTGCCTCTTGGCCATCCCGGCCGGCGTCGGCGCCTTCACCTTCGTCTACGCCAAGGGTTTCTCCTATTTTTCCACCGATCCGCGCGCCTGCGCGAACTGTCACATCATGAACCAGCAGTACGACGCCTGGCTGAAGAGCGGGCACCGCCATGCCGCGACCTGCGTCGAGTGCCATCTGCCAGCGCATGGAATCCCCAAGTACATGGCCAAGGCCGAGCACGGCTTCCGGCATTCGATGGCGTTCACGCTGCAAAACTTCCACGAGCCGATCGCGATCACCCCGCGCGACCGCCAGCTCGTGCGGGTCAACTGCGTGCGCTGTCACGAAGCGTTCGTGCATTCGGTGACGGGCGGCGCGGTTCGTCAAGAGCTCGACTGCCTGCACTGCCACGCGACCGCGGGGCATGGGGCGGGCGGTTGAGGCGATCGACGTGAGGGAGGGCTCCATGGAGTCGAATGGCTCGTCCGGTAGCGGCCGGTTCTGGCTGCTCGCCATCTTGGGATTCGCCGGCATCGCGGGGCTCACCGTGCTGCTGCTGGCGCTGCTCACGAACATCTTCGAGCGCAAGCAGGAGGCGCGCGAGCCCTTCGTGCGGGTGGTCGAGGTGACGGAGGCGACCCTCGATCCCAAGGTGTGGGGTCGGAACTGGCCGAACGAGTACGACAGCTATCTCAAGACCGCGCTGCCGACCACGACCAAGTACGGCGGCCGGGGGATCGGCGCGAGCGACGCCGGCCCCGCCGAGCAGAAGATCGATCGGGATCCCTGGCTGAAGCGCATCTTCGCTGGCTATGCGTTCGCGATCGACTACCGCGATCGGCGCGGGCACTCCTACGCCCTCTTCGACCAGGAGCAGACCAAGCGGGTGACGGAGCGCAAGCAGCCGGGCGCGTGCCTGCAGTGCCACGCCTCCAACCTGGCCGCCTACCGCTTCGCGGGCAAAGGGGACGTCATGAAGGGCTTCGAGCTCGTCTCCGCCATGCCCTACGCGGAGGCGCGGAACCTGAAGGACGACGCCGGCCAGCCCCTCATCGAGCACCCGATCGCGTGCGTGGACTGTCACGACCCGGAGACCATGGCGGTGCGGGTCACGCGGCCCGGGTTCATCAACGGCATCAAGGCGCTGAAGGCCAAGCAGGGCATCGGCGACTACGATCCGAACCGCGACGCCAGCCGGCAGGAGATGCGGTCGTTCGTGTGCGGCCAGTGCCACGTCGAGTACTACTTCAAGGGCCCCAACAAGGTGGTCACCTATCCCTGGGCCAACGGGCTCCGCGTCGAGGAGATCGAGGCCTATTACGAGGCGGAGGGGTTCACCGACTGGGTGCACGAGGAGACCGGCACCAAGGTCTTGAAGGCCCAGCATCCGGAGTTCGAGGTGTGGAATCAGGGCGTGCACGCCCGGGCGGGCGTGGCCTGCGCCGACTGTCACATGCCGTATCAGCGCATCGGCGCCCACAAGGTCAGCGATCATTGGGTGCGGAGCCCGCTGCTGAACGTGAATCGCGCGTGTCAGACCTGCCACGCCGTCGCCGAGGCCGAGCTGACCGAGCGCGTGCTGACGATCCAGGATCGCCACCATGCGCTGCTGCAGCGGGCCGCCCAGGCCACCACCGACATGCTCGACGCCATCGTGGCGGCCAAAAAGACCGGAGCCTCCGAGGCCGACCTGCAGGCCGCGGCGGCGCTCCACAAGAAGGCGCAGTGGCGGCTCGACTTCGTGGCCGCCGAGAACTCCATGGGCTTCCACGCGCCCCAAGAGCTGGCGCGGATCCTCGGCGAGACCATCGACTTCGCGCGCCAGGGGCAGCTGGCGGCCGATCGCGTCGGCCGCCAGCGCTAGGTCGCCCGATCGCGGACCGTCATGCCGGAGAATCCTCCAGCACGCGCGCGGCGCCTCGCTCGCTTCGCGCGGGCGTATTTCGCGCATCGCTATGCGCTCCTCTTCTATTCTTTGCTTCTCACGCTCGGCGCGGGCCCACTCGTCGCGGCTCTCGACCACGATCCCGACGTGCTCCTCTGGTTCCTCGGGGTGAATCTCGTGGCCGCCGTGTTCGGGGTCGAGCGCCGGCCTGGGTGGCTGCTGTTTCTCGGCTCGGCAGTCGTGGTTCTCGTGCTCGCGCGCCTCGCGGCGGCGGCGCTGCACTTGCCCGCGTTCGCCTTCACGACGCTGTTGCTGTGGGTGGTGATCGGGTTGCTCGCCGCGGTGCGTGCGCTGCGTTTCACGATGCAGGCCAGGAAGGTAGACGTCGAGCACGTCCACGCCGCGCTGAGTGCCTACCTGCTCGCCGGCATCTTCTGCGGCGTCCTCTATTACACGATCGAGGGCGCGTGGCCCGGCTCGTTCGAGACCGCCGGGAGGGCGACCGAGTTTTCGATCCAGACCGCGATCTACTTCAGCTTCGTCACGCTCGCGACGCTCGGCTACGGCGACATCGTGCCACGCAGCGAGGTCGCGCGCGGCGTCGCGATCGTCGAGGCGGTCGCAGGACAGCTCTACCTGGCCGTGCTGGTCGCACGCCTCGTGAGCCTCTACACCCACCGACCGTCGCAGGAGAGAGATCGGGAAGCTTGATCCGCACGTCGTTCGTCCGATAAGGCGGACTCGTCATCCCGATCGAGCCACACGAAAGGAGATCCCCATGTCGATGACGCGACGAACGGTGGCGGAGTTCCTGGGCACGTTCTGGCTGGTCTTTGGCGGCTGCGGCAGCGCGGTGCTGGCCGCGGCCTTTCCCGAGGTGGGCATCGGCCTCCTCGGGGTCTCGTTCGCCTTCGGGCTCACGGTGCTGACCATGGCCTACTCGATCGGTCACATCTCGGGGTGCCACCTGAACCCCGCCGTGACCATCGGGCTCACGGCCGGCGGCCGCTTCCCGGCGGGCGACATCCCCGCCTACGTCGTCGCCCAGCTGGCGGGCGCCGTGGTGGCGGCGTTCACGCTCTACACCATCGCGAGCGGCAAGGCCGACTGGAGCCTCGCCGCCAGCGGTCTCGCGGCGAACGGCTACGGGCCGCACTCTCCGGGCCTGTTCGCGCTGAGCTCGGGCTTCCTCATCGAGGTCGTGCTGACCTTCATGTTCGTGATGATCATCCTCGGCTCGACGGATCGCCGGGCCCCGGCGGGCTTCGCGCCGATCGCGATCGGGCTCGGCCTGACACTCATCCACCTGATCAGCATCCCGGTCACCAACACCTCGGTGAACCCGGCGCGCAGCACCGGGCCCGCGATCATCGTCGGCGGCTGGGCGTTGCAGCAGCTCTGGCTCTTCTGGGTGGCGCCGATCCTCGGCGGCGCGCTCGGCGGCCTCGGCTATCGCTGGCTCGCCGAGGAGCTACCGGCGGCGCCGGCGATCGTCGGCGAGGCGAAGTCGGCGGTGCGGTAGTCGGGCAGAGGGAACGCTCGGGACGCGACCCGAGCGTTCCTTCGAATCGGGTTTCTTGTTCTTGGCTCGCCCTCGCTAGCGCTCT
Source organism: uncultured delta proteobacterium (assembly GCA_963761995.1). GTDB lineage: Bacteria > Desulfobacterota > Binatia > UTPRO1 > UTPRO1 > UTPRO1. Next base: position 1,029,929 of record CAVXIU010000006.1, read on the forward strand.
GTCCAGGCGGCGTGGCTCGCGCGGATGATCGCGATCGCCTCGTCGGCCGTGTCGACGCAGTGGGGGATTCGCAGGTCCACCGGGCTCGCCAGCTCGAACCCCGGACGCAGCATCGAGCGCTCGGCCCAGCCGACGAGCTCGCGCCACATCGGGCCGACGAATACCAGCGGCACGTCGTAGAGGTGCCGTACTTGCAAGAGCTGCCAGATCATCATGGCCTCGAGCACGGTGCCGATCCCGCCCGGCATCACGACGAAGGCGTCCGACACCAGGACGAAGTGGTGGAGGCGGGTGAAGAAGGTCTCGTGCTCGAAGGCCTCCGACACGAACGGATTCGCCTCTTGCTCGAACGGCAGCTGGACGCGGATGCCGATGCTGCCGGCCGGGTCCGCGGCGCTCAGCGTCGCCGCGGCGCCTTCGTTGGCGGCCTGCATGAGGCCCGGACCCCCGCCGGTCACGATGTCGCATCCGAGCGCCGCCGCCTCGGCAGCGACGCGCTTGACCTCGTGGTACACGTCGTGGCCCGGCGCGGTGCGGGCGGAGCCGAAGATCGTGACCCGATAGCGATCGCGCTTGGTCGGCCGGAGGCGGGTGAGGTTGTTGACGATCGTCCACAGCCCGAAGACCGTGTCGACGAGGACGCGTTTCACGCCCTCTTCGTCGTCGAGCTGGACGGTCTTGGGCGCGTTCTGAGTGCGTTCGGTAGCGGTCATCGTCTTCCTTTCATCCGGCGTTGACGCCGCGTGCTTAGAGGACCCAGGCAGTCGCCGCGGCGGCGACCAGGATCGCCCCCGACGCGATCAGGATGATGCGCCTGAGGCCCGGCGCGCCCAGGAACGCCGCCATGCCCGCCTTGAAGAGCGTGTTCGACGCGACCGCGATCACGATGGTGCGCGCGGCGGGAACGGCGCTCGACGGATCAGAGGCGGCGAGCTGGGCCATCGAGAGCGCGATCGCGTCCACGTCGGTGAGCCCCGCGATCGCCCCCGTCAGATAGAGGCCGGCGGCGCCGACGTAGACCTGTGCCGCCTTGGCGACGAAGGTCGTGACGCCGAAGACGAGTCCGAAGCCGATGGCGGCGCCGAGCTCGAACGGGTTCTCGCCGGCCTTGACGGATGCCGAGTGCGGGGAGCGGCGGCGCCACAAGAGCCCGCAGATCGCGAGACTCGGGACGGCGAACGCCGCCATGGCGATGCCGATCCTGGGGGCGAGGCTGGGCATCACCGCCGCCACCAGCACGACCACCCGTACGAACATCACGGTCCACGCGACGAGGATGCCGAGCGCGAGCGTCGACGCCTGCGCCGGCTCCTGGCGGCTCCGCTGCGAAAAGCCGAGCGTGACCGCGGTGCTCGACACGAGGCCGCCGAGGAGGCCCGTGAGCCCGATGCCGTGCTCGGTGCCGACCACCTTCACCAGGAGGTAGCTCGCGAAGTTGAGCCCCGAGATCAGGACCACCATGAGCCAGATCTTGTAGGGGTTGATGACGTCGAGCGGCGGCGGCCCGAACGTCTCGTTGGGGACGAGGGGAAGAATGATGGCGCTCACGATCGCGAACTTGAGCGTGGCCTCGACGTCGGCCGGCTCGATGCGGCCCGCGAGGCGGTGCAGCCACTCCTTCAAGGCGAGGATGCTGCCGCTCGCGACCGCGAGGCCGACGGCCGTCGTGAGGTAGCCCGAGACGCAGAGGAAGCCGAGCAGGAAGGCGAGGATCGCGGAGACCTCGGTGGTCATGCCGAGGTGGCCGCGCTGGGCCGTCACCGCGTACGACACGATGACGAGCGCCGCCGTCGCGACGAAGACCGCGAGTGCGAGCCAGGGGCGACCGAGCGGCCCGTCGACGAAGGCGGCGACGCCGCCGGCGAGCGCGAGCAGGCCGAAGGTGCGCACGCCCGCGAAGCTCGGCTCGTCCTTGGCGCGCTCGCGCTCCAGCCCGAGGAGCACGCCGAGGCCGAGGGCGGCGGCGAAGCGCAGCGTGAGCGCGAGCGGGTCGAGCGGCGTTCCCGGCGCGTCCATGCCTCAGGCGTTGTCCGCCGACGTGCCGACGGGCGCCGCCGCGCCGCTCCGGCCGCCCCATCGCCAGTCGGCGATCTCCGGCATGTCGTCGCCGTGCTCGGTGATGTACTGCCGGTGCTCGATCAGCTTGTCGCGGATGGCCTGCATCGCGTAGGCCGCGCGCGCTCCCAGCTGCGGCAGCCTCTCGATGACGGCGCCGACGAGGTGATAGCGGTCGATCTCGTTCAGGACGGCCATGTCGAACGGCGTCGTCGTCGTGCCCTCCTCCTTGTAGCCGCGGACGTGGAGGTTCCCGTGGTTGGTGCGCCGGTAGGTGAGGCGGTGGATCAGCCAGGGGTAGCCGTGGAACGCGAAGATGATCGGCTTGTCGGGGGTGAAGAGCACGTCGAACTCGCGGTCGGTGAGGCCGTGGGAGTGCTCGCCCGCGGGCTGGAGGGTCATGAGATCGACGACGTTCACCACCCGCACCTTCACCTCCGGGGCGTGGCACCGCAACAGGTCGACCGCCGCAAGCGTCTCGAGCGTAGGCACGTCGCCGCAGCAGGCCATCACCACGTCGGGATCGCCTCCCTCGTCGTTGCTCGCCCATTCCCAGATGCCGATGCCGGCGGTGCAGTGCTTGATCGCCTGCTCCATGCCGAGCCAGACCGGCGCCGGCTGCTTCCCGGCGACGATCACGTTCACGTAGCTCCGGCTCCGGAGGCAGTGATCGGTGACGCTCAGGAGGCAGTTGGCGTCGGGCGGCAGGTACACGCGGATGACGTCGGCCTTCTTGTTGACGACGTGGTCGATGAAGCCGGGGTCCTGGTGGCTGAAGCCGTTGTGGTCCTGCCGCCAGACGTGGGACGAGAGCAGGTAGTTGAGCGAGGCGATCGGCCGGCGCCAGGGGATGCCGTTCGACACTTTCAACCACTTGGCGTGCTGGTTGAACATCGAGTCGACGATGTGGATGAACGCCTCGTAGCAGCTGAAGAAGCCGTGGCGGCCGGTGAGCAGGTAGCCCTCGAGCCAGCCCTGGCACTGATGCTCGCTCAGCACCTCCATCACGCGGCCGTCCGGTGAGAGGTGGTCGTCGTCGGGATGGAGCTCGGCGACCCAGCAACGATCGGTCACCTCGAGCACGGCCTGCCAGCGGTTCGAGTTGTTCTCGTCGGGCGAGAAGATGCGGAAGTTGGCGTCGTCGAGGTTCCGGCGCATCACGTCGCGGAGGAACGTGCCCTGGACCCGAGTCGCCTCGGCGTCGACCGCCCCCGGCGCCGCCGTCTCGACCGCGTACTCCCGGAAGTCGGGCAGCTTCAGGTCCTTCAAGAGGAGGCCGCCGTTGGCGTGCGGGTTGGCGCTCATGCGCCGCGTGCCGCGCGGCGCGAGCGCCGCCAGCTCCGGCCGCAGGCGGCCGTCGGCGTCGAAGAGATCCTCGGGCCGATAGCTCTTCATCCACCGCTCGAGCACGGCGACGTGCTGGGGGTCGTCCATGTCGCCCATCGGCACCTGGTGGCTCCGCCAGGAGCCCTCGCACTTCCTGCCGTCGATCTCGGGGGGGCAGGTCCAGCCCTTGGGCGTGCGCAGCACGATCATCGGCCACGTCGGCCGCGCCGTGACGCCCTTCGTCCGCGCGGCGTCCTGAATGTCGCGGATCTCGTCCATGGCACGGTCGAGCGCCGCGGCGAGATCCTGGTGCACCCGCTCCGGCTCGTGGCCCTCGACGAAGAGGGGCCGGTAGCCGTAGCCCTCGAAGAGCCTCCGGAGCTCGTCGCGCGGGATGCGCGCCAGGAAGCTCGGGTTGGCGATCTTGTAGCCGTTCAGGTGGAGTATCGGCAGCACGGCGCCGTCGCGCGCCGGGTTCAGGAACTTGTTCGAGTGCCAGCCGGTTGCGAGCGGCCCGGTCTCCGCCTCGCCGTCGCCGACGACGCAGGCGACCACGAGGTCCGGGTTGTCGAAGGCCGCGCCGAAGGCGTGCGAGAGCGCGTACCCGAGCTCGCCGCCCTCGTGGATCGAGCCGGGCGTCTCGGGCGCCACGTGGCTCGGGATCCCGCCCGGGAAGCTGAACTGCTTGAAGAGCCGCCGCATGCCGTCGGCGTCGCGGCCGACGTTCGGGTAGACCTCGCTGTAGGTGCCCTCGAGGTAGGCCTGCGCGACCACCGCGGGGCCGCCGTGCCCCGGGCCGATGACGTACATCATGTCGACGTCGCGGGCTTTGATGACGCGGTTCAGGTGGACGTAGATCATGTTCAACCCGGGCGTCGTGCCCCAGTGGCCGAGGAGGCGCGGCTTGACGTGCTCGCGCGCGAGCGGCTCCCGGAGCAGTGGGTTGGCGTAGAGGTAGATCTGGCCGACCGCGAGATAGTTGGCTGCTCGCCAGTAGGCATCCATCGCCCGCAGCTCCTCGCGCGACAGCGGGTCGGCGGTGGCGGCGTCGGCCGTGGATGGATCGCTCATGAACCTCCTCCGTGTGGCACACCGTCCGATTCGTGCGGACGTCAATCGAGTTTGACCACGAATGCGCCTCGCATGCACGCCTCGAAGAGCGCAAGGACCTCGACCCGGCCGTGGCCCGTGGTATGGGATCGCGGTGGCCGCCGATCCGGGAGTCGTCTTCCAGCCGCTCGCCGTGCGACTGCGCGACGGCAGCGAGGTGACGGTGCGGGCGATCCGCCCGGAAGACGCCGACAGGCTGCAGGCCGCGATCCGCTCGCTCTCGGCGGAGTCGCGCTACTCACGGTTCTTCGCGCCGCTTCGCGAGCTGCCCCGGCAATTGCTCGAGCGCGCGACGCACCCCGACGCGCAGGGCGACTTCCAGCTCGTTGCCGTCGTCGGCTCCGGGTCGGAGGAACGGATCATCGCGGGGGCACGCTACGCCTCCACGGCGACGGCCGGCGAGTGCGAGTTCGCAGTGGCCGTGGTCGACGCATGGCACGGGCGCGGCCTCGCGCGTCTTCTGCTCGAGGCGCTGATGGGAGCGGCCCGAGCCCGCGGGTTCGCGCGCATGGAGGGCTACGTCCTCGCTACCAACGTCGCGATGCTGGGACTCGCGAAGCGTCTCGGCTTCATCGCGGGCAAGAGCCCCGAAGGTCCGACCGTCTCGCTCGTCCGGCGTGACCTCGGCACCGTCGCCTGACGCCCGCGCCGCCGTCGATGGCGTTGTCCGACTCCCTACGATAGATCGCACGCGTTTTCGCGGGAGGTGGGGATGATGCAACGTCCGAAGATCGGAAGTCGGAGGCGTGTGGCGGCGGCCCTGGTGGCGCTCGCCTGCGCGGCGTCGAGCCTGGAGGCGGCGGAGCGCACCGTGCAGATCGCGGCCAGCACGCGCTACGAGCGGAACCGGATCCACCAGTTCACGTTCGGCGGCGGCTATCGCGAGCTCTGGAAGACGCCCGTCGAGCTGCCCCTCCTCGACCTCCAGCACGAAGCCGGCGGGCTCACGCCCACGCGGCGCTTCGGGGGCAATCAGACCCCCGTGCTCGCCTTCCGCGGCAAGGACGGCCGGAGCTACACCTTCCGCAGCACGGACAAGGATCCGTCCGTCGTGCTGCATCCCGATCTGCAGCAGACCTTCGTGAAGGACATCGTCCAGGATCAGATGGCGGCGCAGCACCCGGGAGCGCCGCTCGTCGCCGACCGGATCGCGGAGGCGGCCGGCGTGCTCACGCAGCACGAACGGCTCGTGGTCATGCCGGACGATCCCGCGCTCGGCGAGTTCCGCGAGGTGTTCGCGGGCATGGTCGGGAGCTTCTACGAGTATCCGCAGCCGGCGTCCGGCACGACACGAGGCTTCCACGGCGCCACGGAGATCCTCGACCACAAGGCGATCTACGAGCGGCTCGCGAAGAGCCCGGCCGATCGCGTGGATGCCGCCGCCTTCCTGCGCGCGCGGCTCGTCGACATCCTGCTCGGCGACTTCGATCGCCATCGCAAGCAGTGGCGCTGGCTGAAGCTGCCGGGGAAGGACCTCTGGCAGCCGCTTCCCGAGGACCGCGACATGGCGTTCGTCCGCTACGAGGGCGTCGCGATGCGCGTCGCGCACGTCTACATCCCAATTCTACAGAAGTACGGTCCCGACTACGACGACATCCACGGGCTCACGTTCCATGGATGGGAGCAGGACCGCTGGTTCCTGACGGGCCTCGCGTGGTCGGACTGGGAACGGGTGGCGAAGGACGTGCAGGCCCGCATCACCGACGGCGTCATCGCCGACGCCGTCGCCGCGCTGCCGCCGCCGTACCAGCAGATCGACGGTGCCCGACTGACCGCCGATCTCAAGGGCCGTCGCGACCGGCTCGTCGAGGGGGCGCGAAAGTTCTACGACCATCTCGCCGGCGAGGTCGCGGTGGAGGCGACCGACGCGTCGGAGCTGGTGTCGGCGACCCGCGATTCCGGCGGCCTCACGGTCGAAGTCGCGACGCGAAACGCGGACGGGAGCGCCGCGGCGCCGTACTTCCGACGGCGCTTCGAGAAGGGCGAGACGGACGAGGTCCGGCTGTATCTACGGGCGGGCGACGATCGCGTCGTGGTGCGCGGCGGCAAGCGCCCCATCAGGCTCAAGGTCGTGACCGAGGGCGACGGCGTGCTCGACGATCCCGCCGGCGGCGCGCGACTGTACGACAGCCGCGGCGGGTTCACGCTGCTCGAGGGGTCGCGCACGCGCGTCGATCGGCGTCCGTACGATCCCCCGAAATCGACCGCGCCCAGCTACCTGGAAGCGGAGGAGATCCCGCCGCGGGATTGGGGCTGGGATTGGTATCCCATTCCGATCGTCGGCTACGAATCCGACGTCGGCGTCTTCCTTGGCGGAGCCGCCCTGGTGAAGACCTACGGTTTCCGCAAGAACCCGTGGAGCACGCGCCACCTGCTCACCGCGGGGTGGGCCTTCGAGGCCGGCGAGCCGCGCCTCTCCTACAACGGGTCGTTTCGCCGCGAGAACTCCGATCTCCTCGGCAAGCTCGCCGTGCGCTACTCCGGCATCGAGGTGCTCGGCTTCTACGGCTTCGGCAACGAGACCAGCGACGACGGGACCCGGCGGTTCTTTCGGGCGCGAAACGGCGAGTTCTACGTCTCGCCCAGCATCGAGACGCCGCTCGGCATCGACGAGCTCAAGCTCTCCGCCGGACCGTATCTCAGCCTCTGGGACACCAAGAGCGGCAACCGCTTGATCGACCAGATCGATCCCTATGGGTCCGGCGAAGATTTCCACTCGATCGGCGCGATCGCACGTCTGCGCTTCGACAACCGGACGACGGTCCACGACATCGCCAAGGAGCTGGAGCTCGGCCTGCACGACAACCCGGCGGCGGGTTACCCGACGCGCGGCGTCTTCGTCGACGTGCAGGGCCTGGTGTCACCCGAGGTCTGGGACGTCCAGGAAACCTATGGCTCGCTGCTGGGCTCGGTGGCCGGGTACGTCAGCGCCGGCGACCGCGACCGCTTCACGCTCGCGGCGCGCGCCGGCGGCGAGGCGGTGTTCGGCAAGTATCCCTACCAGAGCGCGGCCTATCTCGGCGGCGGTGGGACGTTCACGGGCGAGAGCACCATTCGCGGCTACCGCCAGCAGCGCTTCGCCGGCGACGAGATGGTGTTCGGCAATCTCGACGTCCGGGTCTTTCTGACGCGCGTGAAGCTGATCTTTCCGGGCGACCTCGGCGTGCTCGCGTTCGGTGACGTCGGGCGGGTGTTCCTCGACGGCGAGCACTCCGACCGCTGGCACTGGGGCACGGGCGGCGGCGTGTGGTTCGCGCCGCTCGCCCGCACCAACGCGTTCAGTGTGACCGTCGCTCACAGCCCCGAAGACACGCTCGTGTATTTGCGCCAGGGGTTTCACTTTTGACGGCCGGCGCCCACCAGAACGCGACCATCAGCCCTTGGCGCGGGCTCACTGCTTCGGCGACAGCTTCTCCAATACCGCATCGAGGTTGAAGCTCGCCGGCTTCTGACGGATCGGAAACTCCTTGAAGCTCGCGAGCCACTGCCCGACGATCGCTTGCGACGGCACGATCAGGAACGCGCGGTCGACCATCCAGCGTGCGTACTCGAACGACTCGGGGCCGCGCTCGAACGGGTCGGCGCGCAGGTTGTAGATCTGGGGCGCGCGGAGGTTGGTGAAGTCCTTCTTCCAGACGTCGAGGCCGGTGTGGTCCTGCTCCTTGAAGGCGATCTTCCAGTCCCGGACGCGGATCGCCATCAGGTCGCCGTCGTCGCTCCAGTAGAGGAACTCCTTGCCGCGGCGCCTCCTTCGCCTCGCCCTTGAAGAACGGGATCAGGTTGTAGCCGTCGAGGTGGACCTTGAACGTCTTCTTGCCGGACTGACATCCCTTCATGCAGCGCGCTACCACGTCGGGGTCGCCGCCGGCCGCCGCGAAGGTCGGCAGGAAGTCCTCGTGCGCGAACATGTCGTTGTAGATCGTGCCGGGCTTGATCACGCCGGGCCAGCGGATGAGCACCGGCACCCGGAAGGCACCCTCCCAGTTGGTGGCCTTCTCGCCCTTGAACGGCGTGCTGCCGCCGTCGGGCCAGCTCATCACCTCGGCGCCGTTGTCGGTGGTGTAGACGACGATGGTGTCGTTCGTGATCCCGAGGTCGTCGAGCTTCTTCAGGAGCTGTCCGACCGTCCCGTCGTGCTCGACCATGCCGTCGGGATAGAGGCCGAGACCTGTCTTACCCTCCGACTCCGCCTTGAGGTGCGTGAAGATGTGCATCCGGGTCGAGTTGAACCAGACAGAAGAAGGGCTTCCCGGCCTTGTGCTGGCGGTCGATGAAATCGAGGGCGCCGCTTCAGGAACTCCTCGTCGACCGTCTCCATGCGCTTCCGCGTCAGCGGCCCGGTGTCCTCGATCTTGCCGTCGGCGAAGGAGTGGATCACGCCGCGCGGGCCGAACTTCTTCCGAAACTCGGGGTTCTTCGGGTAGTCGGGGTTCTCCGGCTCCTCCTCGGCGTTCAGGTGGTAGAGGTTGCCGAAGAACTCGTCGAAGCCGTGATTGGTGGGGAGGAACTCGTCCTTGTCGCCGAGGTGGTTCTTGCCGAACTGGCCGGTGGCATAGCCGAGCGGCTTCAGGACCTCGGCGATGCTCGGGTCCTCGGGCCGTAGGCCGATGTCGGCGCCGGGGAGCCCGACCTTGGTGAGGCCGGTGCGGATCGGCGACTGGCCGGTGATGAACGCCGCCCGGCCGGCGGTGCAGCTCTGCTGCCCGTACCAGTCGGTGAACAGCGCGCCTTCCTTGCCGATGCGGTCGATGCTCGGCGTTTCGTACCCCATGACGCCGCGATGGTAGATGCTGGGGTTAAACCAGCCGATGTCGTCGCCCATGATGACCAGGATGTTGGGCTTCTTCCCGGCCGTGGCGGCGGCCTGAGCAGCCGCCGATGAGGCGAAGGCGAGGATCAGGGCCAGCGTAGCCATCGAGACACGACACGTGATCGCGCCGAAGCTGCTCCGAGCCATGGGGGGACCCTCCCTCGATCGACGCCATGACACAACGATCTGAGTGGCGCTAGAGACGACGCGCGCCACTGCCTCCTCGTGTCGTCGTCAGTTCGGGTTCCCGGAGCTCAGCACCGTCAGCTTGGCGCCGGAGTTCTCCTCGAGGACCGGCGCATCGGTGAGAAAGAGCGTCGTGCCGGGGACCAGGAGGGGATACAGGGAGCGCGCGAAATCCTGTGGGATGCGCAGGCGGCCGGCGGCGACGGCGGATAGCTCGCTGCCGGCCACGTCGCGATAGCCGGGCATGGGCACCGCCATCCAGTTGCGGGCGGTCGCGCCCGCAACCAGGACGCTGGTGCCGCTCCCTTCACCAGCCTTGACGATGTACGCGTGGGTGCCGAGCGATTTGCCCGGGAGGAGGACGGCGACGCGGGCGCGCCCGATCTCGGTTCCGTTCCGCAGCACGATCAGACGCTGATCGGCGACGCTGATCATGATCGAGACCGGGCCGTCGGGCGATTTCTCCGGCTGCCAGCGCGACGGCGTGCCCTCCTGCAGGCGTGGATCCACGTCTTCGGCGCCGGTCGTCGCGTCCACCGGCGCCAGGACCGCGGGATGCACGACGTCGCTCGGCGCCGTCTTGTTGCTCACCACGACGACGGTCATCCCCATGTGCGACGCCTTGAAGAGCTCCTCGGCGAGCTTGGACGGCAGATGCACACAGCCGTGGGACGACGGATAGCCGGGAAGACCGCCGGCGTGGAGCGCGACCCCGTCCCAGGTGAGCCGCTCCTGATACGGCATCGACGCGTCGTTGTAGACCGACGAGTGATGATCCTTGTCCTTCTGAAGAATCGTGAAGATGCCGGTCGGCGTTTCGTGCCCACGTTTTCCCGTGCTGACGGTCGTGAAGCCGATCTCGATGCCGTTGCGGTACACGTAGGCGCGCTGCTCGGTCAGGCTGACCACGACGACGATCGGGCCGTCCGGTGCAACGCCGGGAGCCCAGACGAACTGACCGGGCTTCAGCGCCGCCGGTGCGGTATCGGCAGGGCTCGAGTCCTTCGCCCCCCAAAACGGCATCGCGACGGCCCGACCCGCGAAGAGAGCCAGCAGCACCAACGTCAATGGCCAACGCCGCATGTGACGCCCTCCCGAGAGTTTCACGTCAATTCGCGCTGGGCGCGAAGATCGTCTTCCAGTCGTCTTTCATGCTGACGACGGTCCAGCCCTTGGCGGTGGCCTCGTCGAGCCCCTTGTCGAGCCGGCCGATGTGCGACGTGCGGTCGTAGGCGAACTCGCGCTCGGCGTCGGTGTGGTGGACGTAGAGGCAGAAGCGCGCGCCGGTGCCGGCCGCCGTCCATTGCAGCATTTGCAGATCGCCGTCGGAGTTGCCGAAGGCCGCGATCGGGCGGCGGCCGATGTGGCGATTGATGCCGATCGGCTTGCCCTCCTTGTCGTCGATGAAGTCGACCTCGGGGAGCTTCGTCAACACCGGCTTCCCGTTGCGGAGCTCGAGCTTCGTCTTGCCGCTGCTGCCGACCACCTGCTCGGGCGGGATGCCGTAGGTCTTCTCCGCGAAGGCGCGCAGGAATTCCACGCCGCCGCCCGAGACGATGAAGGTCTTGAAGCCGTTGGCGCGGAGGTAGGCGAGCAGCTCGAGCATCGGCTGATAGACCATCGCGATCAGCAGCCGTCCGGTTTTCGGATGCTTCGCCGTCGCGAGCCAATCCTTCACGATCCTCTCGAACTCCTCGGTCGTCATGCCGGAGTGCGTGGCCATGACGATCTGGAAGATGGCCGGCTCGCCGCCCGCCAGCGCGGCCTTCACGTCGCCCGCGAGCAGCGAGGCGAAGGGCTCCTTGGTCTTCCACTCGGGGTGCTGCGGCGCCAGGGCCTTCACCCGCTCGAGGGCGAAGAGGAGCTGGAAGTACATCGGCTGCTCGGCCCAGAGCGTGCCGTCGTTGTCGAAGGTCGCGATGCGCTCGGCGGGCGGGACGAAGTCGGGCGAGCCTTCCTTGGTGACCTGCTCGACGAAGGCGGTGATGGCCTTCTTCGCCGTGCCGTCGTTCCATGAAGGCAGCGGGTCGGCGGCGTGGGCCGTGGTCAAGCCGGCGAGCGTGATCGCCAGCAGGGCGCACGTGCTGCGGACGGCACCCCTGGGCGATCTCATTTCGACGGTGTCTCCTTCAGCTTCGCGAGCACCTCGTCCAGGTTGAAGCTGGCCGCCTTCTGCCGCTGCGGATAATCCTTGAACGTCATCAGGAACTGGGCGACGTAGTCCTGCGCCGGTACCAGCAGGAAGACGTGATCGATCAGCCAGTCGTAGTAGGTGTTCGAGGTGATGTCCGCCCGCTCGTAGGGGTCGGTCCGGAGATTGAAGATCTTCGGAACCCTGAGGGGGGTGAAGGGCTCCGCCCAGATGCGCAGCGTTCCCGGGGCTCGCTGCTCCAAGAACACGACCTTCCAGTTGTCGTACCTGAGGCCGGTCAGTTGCTGGTCGTCGTTGATGTACAGGAACGATTCCCGCGGGCTCTTGGCGGCTTGTCCGGTCAGGTACGGCACCAGGTCGTAGCCGTCGAGGTGCACCTTGTAGGTGGTGCCGCCGACCGGGTAGCCCTTCAGCAGCTTGTCCGTCACCTGCGTGTCGCCGGCCACGGCCAAGAGGGTCGGCAGCCAGTCGTGGTGGGCGACCATCTCGTTGGACACCTGCCCGGGTTTGATCTTGCCGGGCCAGCGCACCATCGCCGGGACGCGGTAGGCGCCTTCCCAGTTCGAGTTCTTCTCGTTGCGGAAGGGCGTCATCGCGGCATCCGGCCACGAGTTCATGTGCGGGCCGTTGTCGGTCGAGTACATGACGAACGTGTCGTTGGCGATGCCGAGGTCGTCAAGCGCCTTCAGAACCTCGCCGACGTTCTTGTCGTGGTCGATCATGGCGTCGTGATACGGGCTCTGAAAGCGCCCGGACTGGCCGAGGCTCTCGGGCTTGGTGTGGGTCCGGAAGTGCATGTGGGTGAAGTTCACCCACACGAAGAACGGCTTGTCCGCCTTGCTCTGGCGCTGGATGAAGTCGACGGCCCGCTTCGCGATGTCGTCGTCGATCGTCTCCATCCGCTTCCTGGTCAGGGGGCCGGTGTCCTTGCACACCTGCTTGCCGATCTTGCCCGAGCGCGGCTCGTCCGTCGGGTCGTCCTTGTCCGAGGCCTTGCAATCCAGCACGCCACGCGGTCCGAACTTGGTGCGGAACGCCGGGTCCTTCGGATAGTCGGGCAGCTCCGGCTCCTCCTCGGCGTTCAGGTGGTAGAGGTTGCCGTAGAACTCGTCGAAGCCGTGGACGGTGGGCAGGAACTCGTTGCGGTCGCCGAGGTGGTTCTTGCCGAACTGGCCGGTCGAATACCCGAGCGGCTTCAGCATCTCGGCGATCGTCGGGTCCTCCTTCCGGAGCCCAAGGGTGGCGCCCGGCAAGCCGACCTTGGTCATGCCCGTGCGCAAGCCGGACTGACCGGTGATGAACGACGCTCGGCCCGCCGTGCAGCTCTGCTCGGCGTAGTAGTCGGTGAACATCATGCCTTCCTTGGCAACGCGGTCGATGTTGGGCGTCTGGTAGCCCATCACGCCGTGCGAGTAGGCGCTGATGTTGGATTGACCCACGTCATCGCCCCAGATGATGACGATGTTGGGTTTCTTGTCGGCCGCTCGTGCCGCGGACCCGAAGAACGCCAGCGCCAGAGCCACCACCAGAAGGAATCTTCCTGGTCTCATCGTTTTGCCTCCGGTTTCTCCGTGCGTTGAGAATCCCGCTGGCCCGGAGCAAGGACGCAGCGAAATCCGAGGTGCGACATGCCGGTGTCGTAGTCCGTTCCGCGCCGAGAGCTGGGGCGGTAGTTCACGCAGTAGTTCTCGGCACAGAGGAAGGAGCCGCCCTTGGTCACGCGCTGCTGCGCGTGCGGCTCGTGCGGATTGTAGCTATGGGCCGGGCCGGTGGGGTTGTGGCAGAGCGCTTCGGGCGCGAGCTTCGCGTGCTCGGTGGCGTCGAACCAATCCGCGCACCATTCCCACACGTTGCCGATCATGTCGTAGAGGCCGTAGCCGTTGGGCGGAAAGGTCTTGGCCGGCGACGTGCGCTCGAAGCCGTCCTCGTTCGTATTGGTGGTGGGGAACTGCCCCTGCCAGACGTTGGCCATGATCTTCCCGCCCGGACGAAGCTCGTCTCCCCATGCGTAACGCTTCGCCGCGAGGCCGCCGCGCGCGGCGAACTCCCACTCCGCCTCGGTGGGTAACCGCTTCCCGGCCCACTTGGCGTAGGCCCGGGCGTCCTCGTACGCCACCTGGACGACCGGATGGCGCCCGCGTCCGTCGAGGTTGCTCGTCGGCCCCTCGGGATGCCGCCAGTTCGCACCGGGCGTCCAACTCCACCACAGCGTCGAATCGTCGCGAGTCGGCGGCTCCTTCGGCGGCGTGAAGACGAGCCCGCCCGCGACGAGCCTGTCCGCCGCGGGCTTCTCCGTGCCCGGCGGGAGCTGCTTCTTCAGCTCCTCCCAATCCGGCACGCGCTCCGCGACCGTGACGTATTTGGTGGCCGCGACGAACGCGGCGAACTGGTCGTTGGTGACCTCGGTCTGATCCATCCAGAACCCATCGACCTGGACGCGATGGGCGGGACGCTCGGCGGGATACGCCTCTTCCTCGTCGGTGCCCATGGCGAACTCCCCGCCGGGAATCCACACCATGCCCGGCGGCTTGTCCGCGCCGGCCGCCACGGCCAGGCTCGACAAGGCGGCGAGCGCGAGAGCGAGAACGGAAGGGATGAGCCTGCTCGTCATTCCGAAGGGGGCCTCCTGGAAAATCGCCGCGATCACACGTGTGGGCGACGATGAGCCGGTCAACGTGTGAGCCCTAGCGGGAATTCGCCGCGCTCCGCAAGAGAAGCGGCAGCAAAAGGCGGAGCGTTGCGTCCCGAGGTCGGTCTGATATCCCGTCGAAACCTTCTGCGGAGCGCGGCAACACTCGGAGGTGAGACATGCGGCGAACGAAGGCTCCGGGAGCGGCGGTGAAGTGAGCGTGCCGCGCGCGTTCGTCCTGCTCGCCGCCCTGGTCGTGGCCGTCGTCGTTGCCCGCCCGGCGCTCGCCGCCGAGGCGGCGGCGCCGCAGGAGCCGGCATCGATCTGGCCCATGCCCGACTACACGGGCGATCTCCGGTCGCGCCGCTACCTGACCGGTGACTGGGCGGGATGGCGGACGACACTCGCCGAGCACGGCGTCACGCTCGGCGTCGACGTGCTGCAGACCTACCAGGGCATCGTCGCAGGCGGCCGCGACGAGAACGATGCCTACGGCGGCTCCGCCGACTACGAGCTCCACCTCGAGACCGAACGCCTCGGTCTCTGGCCGGGGGGCTTTCTCCGCGTCTTCGCCGAGTCGCACTTCGCCAAGAGCGTCAACGCCGACGCCGGGGTCGTCCTGGCCCCGAGCCTCGACGGGCTCCTGCCGCTGCCCGAGGACATCACCACCCTCACCAGCGTCTCGTACGTGCAGTTCCTCGCCGAGTGGGTGGCCGTGCTCGGCGGCAAGCTCGAGACCCTCGACGGCGACGGCAATGCGTTTGCGAGCGGACGCGGCAAGACCCAGTTCCTGAACATCGCGTTCGTGGCGAATCCGGTCGCGCTCTCGACCGTCCCGCTCTCGGCGCTCGGCGGCGGATTCCTGTTCGTGCTGCCCCAAGGGCTCGGGACCTACTCGGTGTCGGTGCTCGACGCGCTCGGACGGCCCGACGTCGCCGGCTTCGATGACGCCTTCGACGAGGGCGCGGTCGTGGCGCAGGAGCTGAAGCTCGGCTACCAGCCGCTCGGCCTGCCGGGGCACGCCGTCCTCGGCGGTTCGTGGTCGAGCCGGAACTTCACGATGCTCGAGCAAGACCCCCGTCTCCTGCTCGACACCCTCTTCGGCACCGACTTCTTCGACGTGAAGGAGGCCGGGTCGGCGTGGTGCATCTACTACAACTTCGATCAGTACCTGTGGGTCGAGAAGGCCGACACGCTGCAGGGCGTCGGCATCTTCTTCCGCTTCGGCCAGAGCGACGAGCGCACCAACCCGATCGAGCGCTTCTACAGCGTCGGCGTCGGCGGCGTCGGCGTCATCCCCGGCCGCGACCGCGACACCTTCGGTCTCGGCTGGTACGTGCTCGATCTCAGCGACGAGCTGCCGCGCGTCATCGACCGCCGGACGCACGGCGGGCAGGGCTTCGAGGCCTTCTACAACCTCGAGGTGCTGCCCTGGCTGCACGTCACGCCCGACCTGCAGGTGATCGAGCCCTCGGCGACGCGCATCGACACGGCGGTGATCCTGGGCCTTCGCGCGCAGATCGTCTTCTGAGCGGACCTACGAGGGGAGCCGCGGCTTCTGCATGGCGGCGAGCAGGTCTTGCGAGCCGGCGCCCCATTTCGAGATCACCGACACGGCCTTGGTGAACGGCACGTCGACGAGGTGCACGCGGTGCGCGTCGAGGATGTAGACGGTGCCGGCGGCCGGCGTCGGCACCGACGGCACGAAGACGGTGTAGCGCCCGTCCGGATGCTCCTCGACGATGAACGCGGGCACCAGGGCGTCTTCGAGCTCGACCAGCGCCGCCGCGAACGTCTCGCCCTCGCCCTGACCGGTGATGCGTCCCGCCAGGCCGCGGAGCAGGGTGTAGCCGGGGATGCGCTCGAGCAGATAGCGGTCCAGCACGCTCTTGGCCCGTAGTCCCGGGCCCGTCCGGACGGCGAGGCCGGCGATGAAGCAGACGGCGATCACGATGAGCAGCGCGACGATCCTCCGGAGATGGAGGTCGGGCGGCAGCGTCGCCGTGACCGGCGAGAGCAGCGCGAAGATCCCGCCGAGCGCCTTCACCAGGAGGAGAACGCTCACCCAGAGCGGGAGGACGACGAGCACGCCGCCCACGAGCGTCGTCTTGGTGAACTCCGCGATCCGGTGCATGCGGCCGCGTTAGCCCCGGTGATTCCGGGTTGCAAGGGCGCGGCTCATAGTGCTTTGGCGGGAGCATCGAACCAGTGCTCCTTCGCCACGACCTTCGGCCGCTCGGGGTCGCCCTCGTAGGCGCAGAGGAGGAAGACGAGGAGCCAACGGCTGAGGGCGACGAGAATGGCAAGGGAAGACCAGGTTCGGGCTGCGGGGACGACGGCGGCCATCGTCGCCGCGGAAGACGAGCGGATGCACCGCGAGGGCCCCCTCATCGTGCCGCGGGGCTCGCCCTGGGTATGCGGACCCGGCTGGGACGGATTCTGGATGCTGAGCGCGCTCTGGCTCGCGCCGGCGGTCCTGTGGCTCTCGCGCGGCTACGCCGACCCGGAGGAGAGCCCGCTCGACCTGCTGTACTTCGGACTGACGGCACTGTTCTGGATCGGCCACCGCTTGTGCAGCACGTACCTGGCGTACTGCACCGAAGCGTATCGGCCGCTCCTGCGGACCCAGCCGATGCGGTTCCTCGTTCTCCCGCTGCTCGTGACCGCCGGCTGCTTTCTGGCCTTTCTCACCCCGGATGCGGCGCTGCCGTGGAGCCGCGCGGAGCGCCTGGTGGCGTTCGCGATCGTCGACTATCTCTGCGTGACCTACCACTTCGCGACCCAGCACTTCGGCGCAATGTCGCTGTACCGCACGCGCGTCGGACGCGCGGCGTGCGTGCGCACGCGCAGGATGGACCGTTGGTTCGCGCTCGGCGTCGGCGGCGTGCTGGTCGTGGTGGCGGACGTTCTCGCCGGAGTCGTCGCGTACCAAGACCGCTGGATCGACCCGTGGCTCCTTCCCGATTGGGTCATGTCTCTGGAAAGCGGGATCCGAGCCGGGGCCACGCTGGTGCTGCTCGCCGCGACCGCCGCGATGCTCGTCGCGGAGCTGCGCGCGCCGCGACGGTCGCCGCCGCGCATGCTCTACGTTCTGGGGGTCGCGGTCATGGTCGGGCTCGCGCTACGCTCGCGAAGTCCGTTCCTCTTCCTCGTGCTCTGGACGTCGCAGCACTGGGTGCTCGCGACCGGCCTCGCCTCTCGGACGCCGGGCGCGGAGCCGGCTCCGCTGCACGGCCCGGTGCGCCGTCTGCTGCACGCGGTGAACGTGCGGCCCTGGGCCGTCGTGCTGCTGCTCGTGCTCACGTCGATCGTGCTTCTGCCGTTCTTCGAGATCGAGGCCAATCGACAGGAAGGCACGTACTACGGGGAATGGATCTTCGGGGCGTTTGCGACCGCCTTACGGACGTCCTCGTGGGCTCCGGCTCTGGTGGCGCTCGGCTTCGCCACCGGGTTCAACCACTATCTGCTCGACCGCAACGTATACCGGCTGTCCGATCCGCGCGTCCGCGAGGCGGCACGTGGGTTGGTCCAGCGAGGGGTGCATCAAGACTCTGCGCTGTCGGCGGCGGCGTCGTCGGCTGCTTCCACCGGGTGCCAGGTGGGGTCGGGATTGAACAGCTCCATCTTGTGGAACTCTTCGAGCGTCTTCGGTCCGAGGTCTTTCTCGTAGACCACGCCGTCGTTGCTCACGATGAACGTCTTGACGCCGGTCACGCGATACTCGGCGGGCGCGGCGGCCAGCGCGAAGCCGCCGATCATCACGCCCTTCACGACGTAGTCCAGCCGGCCGAGCGGCGCCGCCGGGCCTTGGCCCTTCAGAATTTTGAAGAAATAGCCGTGGTACGGATCCTTCTTGGCATAGCCTTGCTCGATGACCCGCGCGATCTCCTCGCCGACCGGCCCGCCCCAGGTGCCGTCGGGATTCTTCCAGGCGAGGCCGTCCTGCTTGCCCGGCGTCGCGATGATGCGTTGGGCGTACTCCGCCACGCCTTGGTCGCCGCGCTTCATGACCGCGTAGTCGTCCTGGGCCTCGACGTAGCCGTGACAGAGCTCGATGGCGTCGAGCTCGTTGCCGCCGATCCGGCGGTAGAGGATCTCCTGCAAGCCGGCTTTCGAATCGAAGAACCACTTCTTGTCGGCGTTCTCTGCGATCGGCACGGGGAGGGGCCAGTCTTCCTGGCCGATCACCAGCACGGCGCGTCCGGGAGCTTTCGGGTCGGTCGCGATCTCCTTCTTCTCGTGGGCCCTCGCCAGGAAGTCCGCCGCGTTCTTCTTGTCGCGCGCGGGCTCCCCCGTGTGGATGATGTCGTCGCCGTCGGGGCCGAAGATGGCGGTCAGGGCCGCGTCGTCGCTCTTCTCCACCGCATCCAGCAGCGCATCCACGGCCGCTTGCGGGGAGTCGAAGGTCTTTGCCGTGGTCGCGCCGCTCGCCTTGGTTTCCGCCGCGGACTGCCCTGCGACCCAGACGGGGAACGCCAATACGCAGGCGTAGATGGCGACGATCGGCAACGTGCGGTTCTTCATCTTCGTCCTCCGTGTTCGTTCCATGGCTCTCGGCTCCATCTATCGACGCCGGCCGCCGCCGCCGCCGCGACCGCCGCCGCCGCCCCCTCGGCCACCGCCGCGCGGCCACCGCCGCCGCCATCCCGGTACCGCCGTAACTGCCGCCACCGCCCGACTGCCGCCGTAGCTCGAGGATCCGCGGTGGCTGCTCGCTCGCGCGTTGCTGCCGCTGTAGCCGCCCCCTCCGCCGAAGCCGCCGCCCCGGTTCCCGCCGCCGCCGTGGCTTCTCGACATGTCTCGGCCACCGACCCGGTCGGGTGCGCTCGCGCCGCGACCGCCTCCGGCGCTCCGCGACGACGCGGCGGCGCGGTTGCCGGCGCCTGCCCCTCCGGCGCCGCCGGGTCGATTCCCGCCTTGGCCGCTTCGCGCCTGACCCTGCCGGCTCGCCTGCTGCTGGTGGGCGCCGGCCTGCCGGTTCGCCTGCTGCTGGCGCGCGCCGGCCTGGCGGCTCGACAACGAGTCGCCGCGGGCGTTCCCGCCGTACTTGTTGGCCGTCCCGCGGTTGGCATACGGCGCGCCGCCGCGATGCTGCGGGTTGTGCTTCCACTTTCCGCTGTTGCCGCTCCCCCGGTTGCCGCTGTTGTTGATGTTGTTGCGATTGAAATTGTTGTTGTTGTTGATGTTGATGTCGTTGTTGCCGCTGCCACCCCATCCGCAGCCGTAGCCCCAGCCTCCGCCCCAGGCGGCACCCATCGCCACCCCCACCCCGAACGACAGCGCCATTCCCGCCGCTGCGTAGCCCACGGGCGGGTAGTAGATGGGCGGATAGGGATAGGCGGGAGCGCCGTAGACCACGACCGGATCGTACGACGGTACGTACACCACCTGCGGGCTCGCCTGCTCGATGACGATCACCTGCTGGCTCTCCACGACCTTGGTTTCCACTTTCTGCTGCGGCGTCGACTTGAGGTTGCCCTTCGACTCCGCCTTCCGGCGCATCCGTTGCACCGCGTCCATGACGTCGTTTTGCTGCGCCAGGAACGCGTTCCCGAGATCGGTGGTCCATTGGATGTCGTCGGCGAGCCGCTTGACGACGTCCGGCAGCGCCGCCAACCCCTGGATGCTGGGGTCCCAGGGTTGTTTCGCGACGGCATCCACCAACGCCTTGTCCTTCAGGCCCTTGTTTCTCCCGAGCCACTGTTGGAGCTGAATGATCTCCAACGGGTACGTGGACGCCACGAGCACCTGGCTGAGGAGCGGATCGGGATAGAGCGCGATCGGCGCCACGAGTGAGTCCAATTGATCGGCGGGGATCGTTGCGGCCGCTTCGTCCGCGTCCGGGGCCTGTGCCCGGGCGTGGGGCAACGAACCTGCCGGCACCAGCAATGCCGCGCAGAGCAGCGCGACGGAGCTCCGCAGAAGCCTCGTGAACGGTGTTCGTGTCATGGAGATCACACTCCTCCCTCGCAAGCTGATCGACATACGAGGATCATTTTAGAGCACGCCAACGACCCGCACGCGCTTCACCGGTGCCCACCACGGCGCGTAGTAGATGCACGGTTCGAGTTCAAGCCGATGCCGTTCTCGCATCGTGTCTCGGCGCTCATTTGACCGTGTAGCCGCGTCCCTCCATGCACGCTCCGAAGGCTCGTGCCCCGTTGTTGGCGGCGTCGGCCTGCTGGGTCTCGGCCGCTTGCTTCGAGCCGCGGCGCCCGCGCACGCCGCCGACCACCGCCCCAACCGCCGCGCCCTTGCCGGCGTCGCCTCCGATCGCGCCGATGGCGGCGCCGCCCGCGGCGCCCCGCGCCGCGCCGCGCGTCGTGCCGCGGGCGTGGCCTCCGGGCGGCGGCGCCGCGGGCGGGGGGCCGGTCTGCTGCTGCGCCCAGGTGCGGCATTGCGACTCGTCTTGCGCCTGCTGCTGCGGGCTCTGGCCCTTCGCGGGATAGACGTACGGGCCGCCTTGGGCGCCGACGTCGGTGGTCGCCGCCAGGATGACGGCGATCAGCAGCACGATCTCTTTTCGCTTGGACATGTGAGGCTCCTCCTTTTTTCAGTACGCCTCGAGGCCGACTCTGCGGAACACCTCGCAGGCCCGCTCCGCGGCCTCCGCCGTCGGCGGCTCGACGTCGCCGAGGGTGTAAGCGAGACCGAGCCGCTCCCATTTGAAGCGGCCCATCTGGTGGAAGGGCAGCACCTCCACCCGCTCGACGTTGCCGAGGTCGGCGGCGAGCTCCGCCGTCTTGGCCAGGTCCGCCGGGTCGTCCGTCAGGCCCGGCACCAGCACGAAGCGGATCCACATCGGCCGGCGGCGCGCCGCGAGGCGGCGCGCGAACGCGAGCGTGGGGGCGTTGTCCATCCCGGTGAGCGCCTGGTGGCGCGCCGGGTCGAACGTCTTGATCCCCAGCATCACCAGGTCGATGGTGTCGAGCTCGGCGTCGCTCAGCTTGTCGCTGAAGTAGCCGTTGGTCTCGACCGTGGTGTGGATCTTCATCTGCTTCGCGGCCGCCATCAGCTTGGCCGCGAAGCGGTGCTGCATCAGCGGCTCGCCGCCGCTGAGCGTGAAGCCGCCCGCCATGATCTCGAGCCCTTGGCGGTACTTCCCGAGCTCCTCCACCGCCTGCGTCAGTGTGACCGGGATGCCGTTGCCGAGCGTCCAGGTGTCGGGGTTGTGACAGTAGCGGCAGCGCCACATGCAGCCCGTGGTCCACGCCACCACGCGCACCCCGGGCCCGTCGACCGCCGAGCCGGTCGTGAAGGAGTGGAGGAAGCCCATGTCGCCGGACGCCAGCGCCTCGCGGACGGTCTGCTCCGGCACGCCGGCGCCCAGGCTCACCCGGAGCTCGAACGGGCTCTTGGCGCCGAGCGAGACGGTCCGGACCTCAGGCATGGGTGTCGCCGTGGAAGGTGCGGTTGATGACGTCCATCTGCTGCTCGCGGCTGAGACGCACGAAGTTGACCGCGTAGCCCGAGACCCGGATCGTCAGGCTCGGGTACTTCTCCGGGTGATCCATGGCGTCGACGAGCGTGTCGCGGTTCAGGACGTTGACGTTCATGTGGAAGCCGGTGGCGCTGAAGTAGGCGTCGAGGATCGCGGCGAGGTTGGTGATCCGGTCCTCGGGGACCCGCCCGAGCCCCGTCGGCACCAGCGTCGCCGTGAGGGAGATGCCGTCGGCCGCGTCGCGATAGGGGATCTTGGCGACCGAGGCCGCGGCCGCGTGGATGCCGTGGCTGTCCCGGCCGTGCATCGGGTTGGCGCCCGGCGCGAACGGCTCGCCCTTGCGCCGGCCGTCCGGCGTGTTCCCCGTCGCCTTCCCGTACACCACGTTCGACGTGATGGTGAGGATCGACTGGGTGTGAATCGCGTTCCGGTAGGTCGGGTACTTCCGGAGCTTCGCCATGAAGGTGCTGACCACCCAGGCCGCGATCTGGTCCACCCGGTTGTCGTTGTTGCCGAACACCGGGAAGTCGCCTTCGGTCTGGTAGTCGGTCACCAGCCCGGTCTCGTCGCGGATCACCTTGACCTTGGCGTGCTTGATCGCCGAGAGGCTGTCGGCCACTACCGAGAGCCCGGCCATCCCGAACGCCATCGTCCGGATCGGGGCGTAGTCGTGCAGCGCCATCTCGATCCGCTCGTAGGCGTACTTGTCGTGCATGTAGTGGATGACGTTCATGGCGCTGACGTACACCCCCGCGAGCCAATCCATCATCGTTTCGAAGCGGGTGGCGACGTCGTCGAAGCTCGAGGTACTCGCCCGCGACCGGCTCCGACTTGGGCCCGATCTGCTCGCCGCTGACCTCGTCGCGGCCGCCGTTGATGGCGTAGAGCATGCACTTGGCGAGGTTGGCCCGCGCCCCGAAGAACTGCATCTGCTTCCCGACCAGCATCGGCGACACGCAGCAGGCGACCGCGCCGTCGTCGCCCCAGGTGCGCCGCATGATCTCGTCGCTCTCGAACTGCAGTGAGCTGGTGTCGATCGCCACCTTGGCCGCGAAGCGCTTGAAGCCGTCGGGGAGCCGGGCGGAGTACCAGATGGTCAGGTTGGGCTCCGGCGCCGGTCCGAGGTTGTAGAGCGTCTGGAGCATGCGGAAGCTGGTCTTGGTCGCCAGCGATCGGCCGTCGTCGCCCATCCCGCCGATGGACTCCGTCACCCAGGTGGGGTCGCCGGCGAAGAGCTCGTCGTACTCCGGGGTGCGGAGGAAGCGCACGATCCGGAGCTTGATGACGAAGTCGTCGATGATCTCCTGGGCCTGCTCCTCGGTGAGCCGGCCGGCCGCCAGGTCGCGCTCGAAGTAGACGTCGAGGAAGGTCGAGCAGCGGCCGAGCGACATCGCCGCGCCGTTCTGCTCCTTCACCGCGGCCAGGTAGCCGAAGTAGAGCCACTGCACCGCCTCGCGGGCGGTGCGGGCCGGGCCCGCGATGTCGTGTCCGTAGCTCGCCGCCATCTTCTTCAGCTCTTCGAGCGCCCGGAGCTGTTCCGACAGCTCCTCGCGGTCGCGGATGATCTCCTCGGTGGACGGCTCGGAATCGAGCGCCAGCTTCTCCTGCGTCTTGTGCTGGATCAGCCGGTCGACGCCGTAGAGCGCCACCCGCCGGTAGTCGCCGATGATGCGGCCGCGGCCGTAGGCGTCCGGCAGGCCCGTCAGGACGTGCGAGCTCCGGCAACGCCGGATGTCGGCGGTGTAGGCGTCGAAGACCCCTTCGTTGTGGGTCTTCCGGTACTTGGTGAACGCCTCCACCAGGTGCGGATCGGGCTCGTGGCCGTACGTCTTGAGGGCGGAGAGCACCATGCGGAAGCCGCCGTTCGGCATGATGGCGCGCTTCAGCGGGGCATCGGTCTGGAGCCCGACGATGATCTCGTTCTTCTGGTCGATGTACCCCGGCGCGTGTGCCGTGATCGCGGCCGGGATCTGCGAAATGTCGAGGACGCCTTTCTTGCGCTCCTCGACGAAGAGCTTCGTCAGCGTCTCCCAGACCTGCTTCGTCCGGGCGGTTGCCGTCGCGAGGAAGGCCGCGTCGCCCTCGTAGGGGGTGTAGTTCAACTGGATGAAGGCGCGGACGTTGATCTCCCGCTGCCAGAGGGACCCGTTGAACCCCTCCCACGCCGACTTCGAGCTTCCGTTCACAGTCATCTCAGACTCCATTGGTGCGTGCGCCCTCAGGCGCGACGGCCGGAAATGCCGAGCAGCGCGCCCATGTGCCGGGCGATCATCAGCTCTTCGTTGGTCGGGACCACCCAGGCCGAGACCCGGCTGCCCGCGGTGGTGATGCGTGGTCCGTGGCCGGCGTTGGCGGCCGAGTCGAGCGTCACGCCCAGCCACGCCGATGCTTCGCAGATGCGGCGCCGGATCTCGGCCGAGCGCTCGCCGATCCCGGCGGTGAAGACCAGCGCGTCGACGCCCCCGAGGGCGGCGGCGAGCGCACCGATCTGCTTCGCGGCCTGGTAGACGAAGTAGTCCACCGCCAGGCGCGCCGCCGGGTCGGCGCTGGCGAGCAGGTCGCGCATGTCGTTGCTGGTGCCCGAGATCCCGATCAGCCCGGACTGCTTGTAGAGCATCTTTTCGACGTCGGCGGCGGAGAGCTTCACCGTCTGGAACAGGTGCAGGATCACGCCCGGATCCACCGACCCCGGGCGGGTGCCCATGCAGAGCCCGTCGAGGGCGGTGAAGCCGAGGGTGCTGTCGATGCTCTTTCGGCTCTTGAGCGCGCAGAGGCTCGCGCCGCTCCCGAGGTGGGCGACGATCACGCGGCCGTCGGCGACGTCCGGCGCGATCTCGGGGAGGACCGAGGCGATGTACTCGTAGGAGAGCCCGTGGAAGCCGTAGCGCTGCACCCCGCCGTCACGGATCTCTTTCGGGAGCGGTATCAGCTCGGCCACCGCCGGCTGACCCCGGTGGAAGCTGGTGTCGAAGCAGGCCACCTGCGGCACGCCGGGCAGCAGCTCGCTCACCACCTCGATGGCGCCGAGGTTGTGGGGCTGGTGGAGCGGTGCCAGCGGAATCAGGGTGCGAAGATCCGCGAGCACGGCCGGCGTGACGACGCAGGGGCCGGTGTACGTCGCGCCGCCGTGCACCACGCGGTGACCGACGCCGAGGACGCGTGCCCCGCCGTAGCGGGCGCGGAGCCACCCGGCGAGGACGTCGAGCGCCGCGCGCCCGTCCTGCACCGACGCGTCCAGCTTCTCGTCGGCCAGCGACGCCCCGGCCTCGTCCTTGGCGCTCAGATGGGGCGAGGTTCCGATCCCGTCGATCTGGCCGCGCGCCGCGAGCCCCCATCCTTCGGCGGCGGGGCGGCAGTAGACGCAGAACTTGAGGCTCGACGACCCGGCATTCAGCACCAGGGCGTAGTCGTCCATGACCGGCATCGCGGTGCTCAACGCGCCGGTTGGCGCCGGGCGTGGGCCGCGAGCACGGCGACGGCGCAGCTGGCGATCCGCGACCGCAGGCTGTCGGCGCGGCTGGTCAGGATCACCGGCACGCGCGCGCCCAGGACCAACCCGGCGCTGTCGGCGTTGGCGAGGAAGCTCAGCTGCTTGGCCATCATGTTGCCGGCCTCGAGGTCGGGGGCCAGCAGGATGTCGGGATCGCCCGCGACCTCCGAGGTGATCCCTTTGATCTTGGCGGCGTCGCGGCTGATGGCGTTGTCGAAGGCGAGCGGTCCGTCGAGCAGCCCGCCTTTGATCTGCCCGCGCTCGGCCATCTTGCAGAGGCAGGCGGCGTCGATGGTGGCCGGCATCTTCGAGCTCACGGTCTCGACCGCGGCGAGGATCGCCACCTTCGGCCGCTCGACTCCGAACGTCTTCGCGAGGTCGATCGCGTTCTGGCAGATGTCCACCTTGTCCTCGAGCGTCGGCGCGATGTTGATCGCGGCGTCGGTGACGATCAGGACCTTGTGGTAGGTGGGCACGTCCATCAGGAAGGCGTGGGTCAGGCGGCGGCCGGCACGGAGCCCCTCCTTGGCGACGACGGCGCCGAGGATCTCGTCGGAGTGGAGGCTGCCTTTCATCAGCAGCTCGGCCTTGCCCTCGCGGACCAACGCCACCGCCGTGGTCGCGGCGGCGCGACTCTCGGCGACGTCCACCACCTCGATGTCGCCGAGGTCCATGCCCTTGGCCTTGGCGAGCTCGGCGATCGTCGCCCTCGACCCCACCAGGATGGGGATGATCAGGCCGTTCTTGGCGGCATCGATCGCGCCGGCGAGCGACGTCTCGTCACAGGGCCAGGCGACCGCCGTCGGGATGGGTGCCAGGCCGCGGCAGCGTTCCAGCAGGGCTTCGTATTTTCCGGTTCCGGGATGCGTCATGGTCTGATCTCCGCGAGTGCCGGAGCGAGCCGCCGAGCGGCCGGCCCCGTCTCCTCGAGTAGCAGCGTGAGGATGATGGCGAGCCCGACTCCGTAGAGGAGCGGCTCGAAGGTGGCCTGGTAGGCCGCGAGGTTCATTTCGTCCGCGCCGACCCGGAAGAGGGTGCGGGCGAAGACCGGGCCCAAGAGGGCGCTGAAGGTGAAGTTGATGAAGTTCACGACCCCGGTGGCGGTGCCGCTCACGTGCGGCGGGTTGGCTTCCTTGATCACCGTGTACGGCAGCATCGCGGCGCCCGAGGCGATCCCGGTCACGAGACCGAGCACGTAGGGCGGCAGCACGTCGTGCCGGCCGTAGAGGATCCAGGCCAGGCAGGCGAGGAGCACCAAGGCGGCGCCGGCGATCACCGGCTTCCGCCGTCCGATCCGGTCGGAGACGAAGCCGAGCAGCGGGCAGCCGATGATCCACCCGAAGGGGACCGTCGCGGAGCGCATCACGGCGGTGCCGTAGTCGAAGCCGTGCGCCTCCTGCAGGTAGCGCACCCCCCAGACCATGTCGAAAATGGTCGTAGGGATGAACATCAGCCCGGCGATCACGCCGCAGAGGATCGACTGCGGGTTGCGGAACACCAGGCCCAAGGCGCCGAGCGCGTCGCGCATCCAGTGCGGGTTCTGCTCGGTCTTCGCCGGCTGCGGGAGCAGCAGGAAGAGCAGCACGGCGAGCCCGAGGCCGACGACGCCCATGCCGGCCCAGAATTGATTCCAGGCGACGCCGGAGCTCATCAGCGGACCGACCGCGAACTGGCCGGCGGAGCCGCCGGCCATTCCGAACATCTGGGTGGCGCCGATCAACGTGGCGGCGCGGCTGGCGGGGAAGTTGGTGGTGGCGATGTAGGCGGCGCCGATCAGCGCGAAGACGCCGCCCGCGCCTTGCAGGAAGCGTCCCGCGCCGGCGAGCCCCGGGCTCCCGGACGCGAACAGCAGCGCCCCGACGCCCATCGCCGCCGCGCCGATCGGCACGACCCGCCGCGGGCCCAGCTGGTCCATCGCCACCCCGGCGACCAGGCTGAACGGCGAGTAGCCGTAGTAGAAAAGTCCGACCAGCGAGGCGACCGCGGCGGTGCCGAGGCCGAAGCCCTCCGTCAGCTGCGGCATCATCACCGCCGGGGCCGATCGCATGACGTACTGGTAGAAGTAGTACGCGGAGGTGATCAGCCAGGCGATCAGGACCGCCTTACTGGTTTGTCGTTGCGTCACCGCGCGTTAACAGAGCACCACCGACACGGCGAGACCGCCTTCGGAGGTCTCCTTGTACTTCGAGTTCATCTCCTTGGCCGTGAGCGCCATCGCGTCGACCGTGGTGTCGAAGTCGACGCGGCGGTTGGCCGGGATCTCGTTGCTGGCGATCATGAAACCGGTCCACGCCTTCACCGCGCCGTAGGCGCAGCGCTCGATGCACGGCACCTGCACGAAGCCCGCGACCGGGTCGCAGGTCATGCCGAGGTGATGCTCGAGCGCCGACTCGGCGGAGTTGGCGATCACCTGATGGTCGAAGTCGTGGGCCTGCGCGATCAGCGCCGCACCCATGGCGGACGCCACGCCGATCTCCGCTTGGCAGCCGCCCTCGGCGCCGGCGAGCGTGGCGTTGTGCTTGCAGAGGTAGCCGATCACCGCGCCGGCGAGCAGGCCTTCCCGGATCTTCTCTTGCGGGAGCTTCCGGCCGCCTTCGCCGAGCGCGTACACGAGCGCCGGAATGACGCCGGCCGAGCCGCCGGTCGGGGCGGTGACGACCAGGTGGCCGCGGGCGTTTTCCTCCGAGCCGGCGAGGGCGTAGGCGGCGACCAGGCCGACCCCGCGCTGAGTGGCGTACTTGTCGTCCTCGGCCCGTTTGTAGACGTCGCCGGCCTTGGTCTTGAGCTTGATCGGGCCCGGCAGTGTCGACTCGGGCGCGGCGAGCCCCGACTTCACGATGTTCACCATCGCCGTCGAGATCTTGTCGAGGAAGGCGTTGATCTCCGCCTCGCTCTTGCCGGAGACCGCCACCTCGTTCGCCATCGCCACCTGCGCGAAGGTGAGCTTGTTCTTGGCGGCGTGGCCCTGCAGCTCCTTCATGGTCGCGTAGGGATACTTCGGCTGGCCCTTCTTCGGCGGCGTGTAGCCCTTCCACTCGATGAAGCCGCCGCCGACCGAGTAGTACTCCTGCTCGAGGAGCACGGTCTCGCCGGCCATCAGCTTGCAGGTCATCGTATTGGGGTGCGGGAAGTCGCCCTTGGTCGCGTCGAAGACGACGTCCTTGAGCGAGGACTTGAAGGTGGCGCTGCCGAGCGTGACCGGGAACGTCTGGTCGGGTTTGGCGGCCAGCTCGTCGAGGAAGATCGGGTTGATGGTCGCCGGCTCTTTGCCGATGATCCCGGCGAGCGCGGCGCGCTCGGTGCCGTGTCCCTTGCCGGTGGCGCTGAGACTGCCGAAGAGGTGCACGCGGAGCGCGGTGGCCTTGGCGAGCTGGTCCGCCGGCAGCTTGGTGCAGCGCTGGTAGAAGTCGTAGGTGATCCGCATCGGGCCGATGGTGTGCGAGCTCGAGGGCCCCGGACCGACCTTGTAGAACTCCTCGAGGGTGGTCATCACCGGGCCCTTGGACTTCTTCACGACCTGGAGATCGGGAGAGAGGTCGACGCGGGGAGGTACGGCGCCGGCGGCCTTGTCGGCGGTCTCCTTCGCGCTCGCGGGCTGGCTGCCTGCCAGGACGGCGACGGCGCCGAT
The DNA here is from genome assembly GCA_963761995.1 of uncultured delta proteobacterium. Taxonomy (GTDB): domain Bacteria; phylum Desulfobacterota; class Binatia; order UTPRO1; family UTPRO1; genus UTPRO1. Next base: position 1,058,756 of record CAVXIU010000006.1, read on the forward strand.
CATGGCCGACCGCATCATGAAGCTCCGGCGGTCGATGACCTCCGAGTTCTCGGCGGACGTCGATTCCGGATCCAGAATGGGAGCCTCATCGTTGGATCGATCGGACATGGGTCACCTCATTGTGTTGTGGGGCGAAGGTCGCGCGTTTCGCGCGTGATCGCGCCCGGTTGAGACCAACTCCACACTTCCGGGACGAGGTTCAGCGGCACGAGACGGTGGCCTCGGCCTGGCAGCGGAAACCCAAGACGCCATCGTCGTCCCGTCTCGACTCCCACGAGCAGAAGCCTCGGCGCTGCGCACCGCCCCGCATCGGCGAAGGCATACCGCCGACGTTGCGGCAGGCGATCGCACTATCTTCCTCCGCGAGCGCGATCGCCTCGTTGCAGCAGTCGCGCTTGCCTGCGTCCGGGGCGATCAGCAGAAACGCAAGCGTCACAGGGGGAGCGCCGCGCCGGATCCAGACCGCGAGGGTCTTGCTCATTCGACGCATGTTTCTGGATCCGTTTACTTAAGGGCGGCTACGTACGGAAAGCTTGTATATCCCGAGCGCGACAAGGTACAAGCCGCCCGTCTTCTATTAATGAAGCGTGCCGATCGAAAATGTCGGTCGCCGTCGTCTCGCCGTCGCGGCGGCACTACTTGCGTTCGGCTGCGCACCGCAGAACGCCGGCGCCGCGCGATTGGTCGGGTTTCCTCGACGACTACTCGAGACTCCGGCTCGGCGACGTCGGCGATCTTCCTCACCGAGGCCCGCGCCGCCGATCAGGCGCTCGATGTGCTGACGGCGACGGCGATGCGACTTCGCTTGCGGCACGTCGCCCGATGAGCGGACCTTTGGTATAGGGCGATCCGCCATGTCCCTGACCCGTGCCGTAGCTCTCACCATGGCGTTGCTGGCGCTCGGCGTCCCGAGCCGTGCGGCTGCCGAGCCCGGTTCCCGTGTGGAGACGCTCCTCGCAGCCCTGCCGTTCGACGAGGGCGAGCGGACGCGGATCCTGGCCGGCGAGCTGGTGACGGCCGCGAGCCGGGAGACGACCTCGGATCGCGAGCTCGCCGTCACCATGGCGTTCCTGGTGAACGATCCGCCGTCCGATCTGTCGGCCCGGTTCCTGAAGGCGGCCGACTACGCGAACGAGAAAACCGTCACCGCCTTCGGCGAGCTCCACGGCGACGGCAGCGTTGCCGATCTCGCGTCGCTCCATCTGACGCCCGATGGCGAGGAGGAGACGCGGCGCTTCGCGCGCTTCGCCCCCGGCACCGACCTGAACCTCTCCAGCAAAGAGATCGCGGCCTTCGCCGCGCTCCCTCAGAAGACGACGAGGGACGTCGAGACCGAGCTCCGTACGGTGCTGCTCGAGCGCTACCGCGCCTATCGCAGCAAGGGGCTCGCGGGGATCGCGCCGTACGATCGCGGGGCTACGAAGCAGAGCAGCCCCGGCGAGGAGCTGGCCCTCGCCGCCACGGCCTCGCCCCTCGTCGTCAAGGAGGCGCCGGAGGTGGCGGCGATGCTGCGCGACTACCCGCGGTCGCGCCCGGCGAAGGCCACGGAGAAATTCTTCTGGGTGAATTTCGAGATCGACGGCCGGCCGACGATCACGCTCACGCACCGCATCGTCGCTCCTCGGGCGGACGGCGCCGCCGTCCTCGTCGATCGGCACTACTACGTCAGCCGGAGCCACAACGACGTGCAGATCGTCGCCGGCCTCTTCCCCGTGACGCAGGGGGCGCTGGTGGTCTTCACCAACCGCACCGTCACCGACCAGCTGGGAGGATTCGGCGCCGGCGCGAAGCAGGCCGTCGGCCGGCGAATCATGGGAGGGCAGCTCGCCGCCCTCTACGAGGAGATCCGCGCCCGCTTCAATAGATAGCCGACGAAGATAGCGGAAGATCGGCGGCTGGTGCGGTGGCGCACGGCGTCTGCTATAGGCGCGTCCGCCATGAGAATCGCGATCGAGCCGGGTAACGGCGGGCGCCGTTGAGCCTCTTCCGCCGCACGGCCTGGACGCTGTTGGGGCTGCTCGCTCTCCTGGCCGCGCTCTGGGGCGCCGCGGCCCTGCACTTCGCCGGGCCGCGCCCGGCGGCGGTCGCGAACGGCCTCGCGCTGGCGCTGCTGCTCGCCACGGCAGTGGTGCTCGTCGGGGTCCGGCCGCTCGCGCGGACGCTGCTCGGGCTCGCCGTCCTGCTCCTCGCCTTCGCGCTCTGGTGGCGGAGCGTCGAGCCGCGGAACGACCGCGAGTGGACCCCCGACGTGGCGCGCCTCCCGCGCGTCGAGCTCGACGGCGACCGTCTCACCGTCCACAACCTCCGGAACTTCGACTATCGCAGCGAGACCGACTTCACGGAGCGCTGGGAGACCCGCAGCTTCGACCTGGCGCGGCTCTCCGGGCTCGACCTCTTCATGTCGTACTGGGGCTCGCCGTCGATCGCCCACACCATCATGAGCTGGGACTTCGACGACGGTCAGCACCTCGCGGTCTCGATCGAGACCCGCAAGGAGAAGGGGGAAGTGTACTCGCCGGTCGCCGGCTTCTTCCGGCAGTACGAGCTCTACTACGTGGTCGCCGACGAGCGCGACGTGGTCCGCCTCCGCACCAACTACCGGAAAGAGGAGGTGCACCTCTACAAGATGCGGACGCCGCTCGTCCGCGCTCGGAAGATCCTGCTGGACTACGTGGCGTCGATCAACGGCCTGGTCGAGCGGCCGGAGTTCTACAACGCGGCGACGACCAACTGCACGACCACGATCACGGCGCACGTGCGCCAGGTCGGCATCACGTTCCCGTGGGACCGCCGTGTGCTCTTGAATGGGCGCCTCGACGAGCTGCTCTACGAGCAGGGCGTCATCGACGTCACCCACCCGTTTTCGGACGTGCGGCAGGCGACGCTGATCGACGCGCGGGCCCAGGCCGCCGATCAGGATCCCGCGTTCTCGGAGCGCATCCGTGAGGGGCTGATCCGACCGCCGTTCCTGGTATTGCCCCCCGGCAACCCGTAACCCGTACACAACCACCAACAGGAGGAAGCGATGATGACGACGACCCGAAGATGGACGACGATCGGCGCGACCGGTGCCGCGATCGTGACGATGACCGGCTGTGGGATGCACCGCGAGGCGCCGCCGCTGCCTCCGCCGGTGGCCGTGGCCGCCGTTGCCGAGAAGCCCGGGGCGGTGGTCGAGGAGAGCGTGGTGAGCGCCGCGGCGCGCGTCGTCGCCGTCGACCAGAAGAAGCGGATCGTCACCCTCGAGAACGCCGAGGGCGAGGAATTCGACGTCGAGGTCGGCGAGCAGGTGAAGAACCTGCCGCAGGTGAAGAAGGGCGACGACGTCGTCGTGACCTACTACGAGTCGGTCGCGCTCACGCTCAAGAAGCCCGGCGAGGCCAAGCCCGGCATCGAGACCGCCGATACGCTCGGCACGGCGAAGCCCGGCGCGAAGCCGGGCGGCGCCGCCGCCACCCAGACCACCATCACGGCCACCGTCGTCGGCCTCAACAAGAAGAAGGGCACGATCACGCTCAAGGGCCCGCGCGGCAAGGTCGTGACGATCACGGCGCGCGACCCGAAGCGCCTGGAGCCGGTCAAGGTCGGCGACCTGATCGAGGCCGTCTACACCGAGGCGATCGCGATCTCGGTCGAAAAGCCGGAGAAGAAGTAGGGATTGCGGCGCGGGCGGGAGCGCGGCGACGGTCGCGCTCCCGCCCGCGCCGCGGGGGCGCAGCTCAGAGCCCGCCGCCCCAGCGGTATTGCAGCGCCAGGCCGAGCAGGTCGAAGTCGCCGCCGATCCGCGTCGCCACGGCCTTGCTGGCGTAGAGCTTGATCGAGTGGTTGCGGGTGACGGAGAGCGCGAGCGTGACGCCGACGCGGGCGTTCGACTGGCGGTCGTCGTTCTCGACCCCGTCGACCGTCGTGCGCCCGCCGCCGTAGTACGTGCCGTCGACGGAGCCCCAGAGCGGCGCGCCGAAGCGATAGATCACGTGGCCCTGGATCGCGTAGACGGGATCCTGCTCGCGGCGCCTGCCGTTTAGGAAGTCGTCGTTGGCGGTGAAGACGGCGACGCTTGGCGCGAGCTCCAGGGTCAAGGCTCCGAACGCCTTCGAGATCCCGATCTCGGGCTTCAGAACCCAGCGGTTGCTGCCGAGGTTGACGGCCCTCTTCTCGTCGTATTGTCCGAGCGGCGCCGCCATCTGCACGCTCACGCCGATGATCACGTCCTGCTCGTAGGCGGGGAACTCCTCGAGGGTGAGGGCGGGGGCGCCGTAGAGATTGAGCGAGATGCGGAAGCGCGGATCGGCGAAGCCGTCGACGTCGCGCGTCTCCGGGCGGCCCTGGAAGGTCGCGGACCCGGAGAGCCAGCCGTAGGGCACGATGACGTCGGCCTTGGCCGACTGTCCGAAGAGGGCGAATGAGCGCGCGTAGGCGAGGACGGCGCTGTGGACGTCCACCTCCGCGTCCTCGAGCGGCAGCGCGGGGTCGGTCGCGACGTCGCCTTGCTGGTAGGCATATCCCGCGATCAGAAAATTGATGCCGATCGGCGTATTGCTGTACGAGCGCGGCTCGAGCTCCTGGGCTCCGGCCACCGCCGGGACCATCCAGAGGGCGAGCCACGCGAGCAGGCAGGCGCGCACGGCCGTGGCCGATCTCACGCCGCCGCCGCCGGCGTCAAGGTGTGGCGGCGAGGATCTCGTCCGATGCGCGACCCGCCCGCATCACTTTTCCCCCGCCACCGTGGCCGCGTGCAGGTGGAGGACGCGGCGGACCTCTTCGATGGCTTCCGGCGTGCCCTGGCACGAGTGGTTCCAGCGCACGACCTTCTCGGAGACGGCCCAATCGACGTGGGCGCTCTGATAGGCGACGACGCCGTCGTTGCCGTTCTCGTACGGACCGCTTCCCTTGACGGGGATGATGGAGTGGGCGGGCGTCGCGGGTGGGACCGCGATCGACGACGTGATCTCGATGAAGGGCTGGCGCGCGCTCATGTTGTCGATCGCCGTCGGCGGCCGGCGGAGCAGGGCGGCGATGCGGGCGTCCTCGTTGAACGCGGTCGCGACCACGGCGAACTGGCCGAGCATCGTGGCCGGCATCCGCACCAGCGAGGCGGCGATCGCGCCGAGGCGCCCCGCCGCCATGAGCGCGCCGCGATGCGGGGTCGAGATGAAGATGACGCGAGCGACGAAGGGCAACGGAGTGAAGAACATCGATTGCTGGAGGAGCTGGCGGGTCTCGGGGGCGAGCGTGACCGAGTCGAACGTCTTCTTGGTCCAGTGGTCCCAGAGCCGCGTGCCGGTGTCGATCGCGGTGAGCTTGGTGAGGAGGCCTCCCTGGCTGTGACCGATCACCACCATCCGCTGCAGCGCCGGATCCGTGCCGTTGGGGTCGAACTCCGTGACCGCCGCCGTCAGCGCCGCCCGCAACCGTCCGGCCGAATAGCCGACCGGATTGCCGGTGTCGTACATGAAGATCCAGATCTGGTAGCGCTCGCGGATGTACGGGTCGCCCTCGAGCTCGTTCACCATCTCGGCCCAGCGCGTCGGGCTCGAGGCCGTGCCGTGGACGAGGACGACGGGCATCTTGCCGCGTACGTACGGCTGCGTCGTGAACAGCCCGTCCTGCGTCCGATCGCGCGGCAGCATGCTGGCGAAGGCGCCGCCGCGGAGGAAGGCGGCGATCTCGAGCTCGTAGAGCGGATTGCTTTCGAGCTGATAGGCGAGGGCGGCGGTCGGGTCGGACTCGAGCGGTTGCGGCCGGCCGTCGATCGTCACGCTCGAGGCCCGATCGGCCGCGTAGAGCTCGAGGCGCCCGTGCAGCCGTTTGGTCGCGAGGCTCGCGCGCGCGTCGTCGATGCGGACCAGCGCCGTCACCGGCACCTTGGTGCGCGGGCCGATGCGCTCGGCGCCGAGGGCGCGCACCGGCGCATCCACGGTTGCCAGGCTCGCGGCCAGCGGCGCGCCGAGGCCGGGACGCCGGTAGCGGTTGCGGAGGCCGCGCACGCTGAGCGTGGTGGTCGAGACGAAGTGCTCGAGGGGATAGCCGGCCCACGTGAGGCCCGTCTCGTCGAGGGTGAGATCGAGCTTCCCGAACGGCAGGGGGCGCGGACCGGCCTCGAGCCGCACCTCGGCGTGCTTGCCACGTTGTCCGCCCGGTCCGGGCTTTCCCGCGCCCCCCGCGAGGGGATCGGTCGCGGCGAGGCCCTGGGCGAGACCCTGGTTGTAGAGGTCGTAGGCGAGGCGGAGACGCGGGTCGGACTGGTGCAGCGGAGTCGGCTGGCCGCCGCCCGGAAAGAGCAGCGCGTAGGCGTAGACGGCCGACGCCAGGAAGTAGGCGCGATCGCCGCTGCGCTCGCCGTGCAGGAACGAGAGATCGGCGAGCGCGAAGAGGCGGTGCTCGTCGTTCGTCGGCGCGAGCCCCTTGTGCAGCTCGGCCAGCACGGCGGCCGGCTCCTTCGCGAAGCGGTCCATCAATCCGAGGCGCCGGAGCACCGTCTTGGATGCCTCGGATGGCTCTCCCTCCGAGAGCGCGCTCTCGGTGTGGAGGCGATAGGCGGCCTGCGGATCGATGCGCGACACGCCGACCGGCGTGGCGCAGCCCGCCGCGACGAGCGCGGCGGCGAGGGCGATGCGAACGGGATACCTCACGGCGTCCTTCCCATTCGGTTCATCGTACGCCCTGTATCCGACGAGCTTCCGTGTGAACAGCGCCTGCGCCTCCTGCGGCCGGGTTCGAAGCCGTGACAGAAGGGCATGACTGTGCTGTAAGGCGAGTCCTCGGGTGGGCGGCGACCGGCGCCGTGATCATCAGCGGAACGGAAGGGGGTTCGACATGAGGCGAATCGTCGAGACGGCAGCGCTCGCATCGCTCGTGGCCGCGCTGGTGGCGTCAGGCACGGTCGCGCGGCCGGCCGCGGCCGCAACGGCCGGCGAGTTGACACGCGACGGCAAGGACGCCCTCGCGAATCTCTACGGGACGCAGGCGAGCGCCAAGATCCTGGGGGACAAGGCCAAGGCCATCCTCGTCTTCCCGAGAATGGTCAAGGCCGGCTTCATGTTCGGCGGCCAGATCGGCGAGGGCGTCCTGTTCCGCAAGGGCAAAGCGACGGCCTTCTACAACTCCGTCGCGGCGTCGTACGGGTTTCAGGCGGGCATCCAGGCCTTCGGCTACGCCCTCTTCTTCATGAACGAGAAGGCGCTGAAGCAGCTCGACGACACCAGAGGCTTCGAGCTCGGCGTCGGGCCGAGCCTGGTCGTCGTCGACGAGGGGATCGGGAGGAGCATCACCACCAACACCCTCACCAGCGACGTCTACGCGTTCATCTTCGACCAGAGGGGCCTGATGGCCGGTATCGGCATCCAGGGATCGAAGATCACCAGGGTCGCGAAGTAGGACGACGGAAGGAGACGACGATGCGTGGAGCCTGCATGCTGCTGATCGCGATCCTCCTCGCCGTGCCCGCGTGGGCCGGCGAAGCGGCGAACACCGACCTCGAGATCCTGCGCGACACCATCCGCGCCAACAAGAAGGCGCTGGTCGCCGTCAACCTCGGCTTGAGCGACGCCGAGGCGGCCCAGTTCTGGCCGGTCTACGAGCGCTACGAGAAGGATCTGAAGGGCATCAACGACCGCCTGGTCGCGCTCATCGAGGACTACACCTCGCACTACAAGGACCTCTCGGACGAGCACGCCAAGAAGCTGGCGGAGGACTACCTGACGGTCGAGGAGGACCGCGCCAAGCTCCGGCGCACCTACCTCGCCGACTTCGCGAAGGCGCTTCCCGGGAAGAAGGTGGCGCGCCTCTATCAGATCGAGAACAAGATGGACGCGGTCATCCGCTACGATCTCGCCGCCGAGATCCCGGTCCTCGAGCAGTAGCCGAGGCTACTGCTCGAGAGCTTTGCCGAGCGCGTCCATCTCGCGGCCGAAGGCCTGCCAGTCGCCGCTCTTGAGGGCGTCGAGCGCCGAGCGGTAGCGGTCGCGGGCGGTCGGCGGCGACGGCGGCGCGGCGGCCTCGCCGTCGGGCGGAATCACGGCCGCGATCGGCGGCGGCTCGGCGGCCGTCGCGGCGCCGGGTTTGAAGACCGCCGCGAGGGCGGCGTCGAGCGTGCGTGCCATCGCCAGGCGGTCGTCGTAGGCGACGATCACCCGCTTCAGCTCCGGGATCTGGCCCTGCGTCGAGCGCAGGTAGAGCGGCTCGACGTACACCACCGCGTCCTCGACCGGGATCACCAGCAGGTTGCCGCGGATCACCTTCGAGCCCATCTGGTTCCACAGCGAGAGCTGCTGCGAGATCGTGGTGTCCTGGTCGATGCGCGCCTCGATCTGCTGCGGGCCGTAGACCAGGCGCTCCTTGGGGAGCTCGTACACGACCAGCTCGCCGTAGTGGGCAGGATCGCTGCGCGCGGCGACCCAGGCGACCATGTTGCTGCGATTGGAAGGAGTCATCGGCTGCATCAGGACGAACTCCTCGCCCGTCTCGCCCGGGAGCTTCATGATGACGTAGTAGGGATCCGCCGCGCCGCGCTTTCCCTCGCTGGTGCCGTCCAGCGGGAAGCTCCAGAGGTCCTCCTTGTTGTAGAACACGTCCGGGTTGGTCATGTGGTAGGTGCGGTACATCTCCGCCTGCACCAGGAAGAGATCCTCGGGGTAGCGGACGTGGCGTCGCAGATCCTCCGGCATCTCGTCGAACGGCCGAAAGAGAGTTGGAAAGATGCGCGCGTAGGTGGCGAGCACCGGCTCCTCCGGATCGGTGGCGTAGAAGGCGACGCTGCCGTCGTAGGCGTCGACGACGATCTTCACCGCGTTCCGGATGTAGTTGAGCCCGAGACCGCGGAGCGGCTCGGCGTAGGGATAGGTGCGCGCCGTGGTGTAGGCGTCCTGCATCCAGACCAGCCGGCCGCCGCTCGCGACCAGATAGGGATCGCGGTCGAGCCGGAGGAAGGGCGCGATGGTGGCGATGCGCTCGCCGATCGCGCGCCGGAAGAGGATCCGGCTCTCGGCGCGGAGGTTCCCGGAGATGACCAGGTTCAGGTCGCGGAAGTGCCAGGCGAAGAGCGCTCGCCGGAGCCGTGAGCCGAGGACGATGCCGTCCTTGCCGGCGTAGGAGTTGGAGACGTTCTCGTCGCCCTTCGGGTAGTCGAACTCCTCGGCGGCGGCGTTCACGATCACGTAGTCGTCGGTGCGCTCGCCGAAGTAGATGCGGGGCTCGGTGAGCTCGATGCCGACCGGCGAGCGCGGCGGGATGTCCTGCAGGTAGAAGGTCGGCAGGCCCTCGCCCTCGAGCTCGGTGACGGGGCTCATGACGGCCCCGAAGCCGTGCGTGAACTGGAGCCGCTGGTTCACCCAGGTGCGGGCGTTGTCGGGGAGGAGGCCGGCGTTGATCTCGCGCGCCGCGAGCATCACCTGACGGCGGCGGCCGTCGACGTCGTAGCGATCGACGTCGACGTCGTGGAAGTCGTAGTAGAGGCGGATCAGCTGCAGCTGCCGATAGGCGTCGAGCAGCGGCTGCGGGTCCCACAGGCGGATGTTCTCGAAGGTGGCCCGGTTGCGGGCGACGGCGGCATCGTCGAGCTTCTGCTTGGCGGGGAAGGGGCGCGGCACGACGCGGTCGAGCCCGTAGGCGCGCCGGGTCATGGCGATGTTGTGCTCGAGGTAGGGACGCTCGAGGCGGAGCTCGTCGGGCCGCACCCGCAGGCGCTGGAAGGCGTCGGGGAGAAAGGACGCCGCGAGGCCGGCGGCGAAGGTCAGGACCATCGCCGCGACCGGCCGCCGCCAGTCGAGGCCCTTGAGGTTCGTCGCCGCCAGCGCGGCGCCGGCGAGCGACACCGCGGCCAGCAGCCACTGCAACGGCAGCTTCACGCTGGTGACCGTGTACCCGGCCCCGAAGACGGCGCCGTAGGGCTCGAGTAGCAGCTCGTAGCGCCCGAGCCAGTAGCCCGCCGCCTTGGTCAGGAGATAGAGCGCGAGCAGCAGCGACGCCGTCCCGACCAGCGGCGGGGCCGTCAGATCCTCGGGACGGCGGAGGTCGAGCGCGCCGTGCAGCCAGAAGACGGCGGCCGCGAGCAAGGCCGCCAGCCAGACGGCGGCGCCCGCTCCGCCGACCATCGCCTGATAGGCGGGGAGCGCGAAGACGAAGAAGCCGACGTCCTCGCCGAAGTGCGGATCCTGGACCCCGAAGCTGCCGCCGTGGAGCCAGAGCAGGTAGGTCTCCCAGTTCGCGCCCTGCGCGAGGCCGACGAGGCTCGCCGCGACCGCGGCCGCGCCGAGGGCGAGGGCGCGCCACGGCAGGCGTCCGGCGAGCGGCGCGATCAGCTCGGGCAGGCTCGCCTGGCCGTCGCCGCCGCGGCGGAACACCACCCGCACGACGCCCGCCCGGCGCACCAGGCCGACCGCGCGGAGCCCGATCGCGGCGATGAGCGCGTAGCTTGCCGCGAAGGCCAGCGCGAAGCACGCGACCTTCGCGAGCAGGGTCGTGCGGAACACCGCGGCGACGCCGAGCTGCCGAAACCACAGCAGGTCGATGACGAGGCCGCTCGCCGCGCCCGCGATCGCGACGACTGCAAGCACGGCGATCAGCGCGCCGACGAGGGCAAACCGTGCGATCATGCGTTCAGCGCGTCACTTCCCATCGCTGATGGCGAGCACCTGCTCGCGGACGACGGCGGGGGGGCAGAGGCGGACGAAGAGCCAGAGCCCGCCGAGCCCCACGGCGAGGTCGTCCATCGCGCCCACCACCGGGAGGAACTCCGGCACGACGTCGAACGGTGAGAGCAGGTAGACGAACGTGAGCACGAGCAGCGCCTTCGGTAGCAGCGACACCCGCCGATCGCGAAAGAGGCGCCAGTAGAGCTTCGCGAAGCTCGGGACATGCCGCAGCAGTTGCCCGCCGCGCGCGGCGAAGAGGTAGCGGGGGAGCGACGTCGTCGACCGCGTCACGCCCCATGCATGGCGCGATGCGGGGGCAGCGTCAACGGGGGCGGTCGATCTCGTCCTGCCGCGACCTCAGCCGCGGACCGCCAGCGCACCCGTGGCGCGCGGCGCCGCGATCGCCTCCAGGGTCTGCCCGAGGGCGGCGTCGGTGACCTCGCGGCTCGGCGCCACGTGCTCGCGCGCCGCCTCGCGACCGATGTCGGCGAGCGAGAGCAGCCCGATCAGGTGGTCGTCGGCGTCGAGCACCGGCAGCCGGCGGATCTGGTTGGTCTCCATGATCCGGAGCGCGACCGTGATGGCGTCGGTGGGCCGGCACGAGCACAGGCTCTGCGACATCGCCGTCGCGACCGGGATCTCGCGGAGCGGCCGTCCCTGGGTGTAGGCGGCCATGCAGATGTCGCGATCGGTCAGCATGCCGACCACGCGGGCGCCGCCGTTTCCCGAAGCCATCACCGGCAGGACGCCGCAATCGCGGTGCCACATGATCGCCGCCGCACCGTCCAGGTGCTCGTCGACGCGACAGGTCTCGACGTTCCTCGTCATGAGCTGTTCGACTCTCATCGGTCTCCTCCTCGCGATCATTCTGAGAAGCGCGGCGATTGGGGGCAACCCCTCACGCGCGCCGGCGATGCACGCCGGCGAGGGGGCAGATCAAGACGGGACGCTTGGCGAAGCGGGCGACGCGCTCCGCGACGCTTCCCAGCACCGCCCGTCGCACGCCGGTGCGGCCGTGGCTGCCGACGATGACCAGATGGGCGCGCACGCGGTCGGCCAGGCGACAGATCTGGATGTCCGGCGGGCCGCTGCTGAGCTCGGTTCGGACCCGCACCGCGCTCCCGAGCCGCTGCGTGAGGATCTCGCCGCAGCGCGCGAGCTCCTCGCGCGCCTTGTCGCGACGGCTCCGCTCGTGCGCGTGCCAGATCGCCGCGCCGGGAACGAGCGACACGATCGGCTCGAGCACGTGCACGAGGTGGACGCCGACGGGCTCCTTCCCGGCCAGCGCCTCGACCGCGCCGAGCACGGCGCGACTCCCGGGGGAGAAATCGGTGGCGACGACGATGCGGCGATAGGCTCTCATATTGCGCTCCCGGCGCACGGAAGAAAGTGCTTCGCGCCCATGGGCGTTCACGACTGCAGCGGGCATGCCAAGAGCGGACGCCGCACGACGGGGTCTGGGCGCCGATCCGCAGCGCAATTGCAAATAGGACAACGGACTTTTGCCAATCTTGCAGCAGCGGACCCGGTGCCGGACTAGGTGCGTCTTGACCGATTTCGATGGCTGGCGGTAGGGTCCCCGCCGCCCGCCATGTCGACCCCGTCCGAGCCGGTCGCCGCTTCCGCCCGTTGCTTCGAGCGCGAGACCCTCGCCTTCCTCGGCACTCTGGTGGCGGTCGGCGGCGCGGTGTTCTACGGCGTCGACCGCGAGCTCAACGCGGTCGACCACGTGCTCCATCGGCTGGGATCGGAGCGCTTGGACGAGTACCTCGACCACTACCACCGGCTCGACCCGCTCCACCCGCGACGCTTCGCCGGCAGCGGGCGCAGCTTGGTGGCGATGGAGGACGTCCTGCCGCGACGCGAGCTCGAGCAGTCCACCTACTATCGAGAGTTCCTGCGACCGATCGGCGGCCGCCACGAGATCGAGCTCTATCTGTACGACGGCGACACCCTGGTGGGCGGCATCTCGCTCTTGCGAGGCAGCGGCCATCCGTCCTTCAGCCCCGGCGAGCGGACGCTGCTCGCGAAGGTCCGACCCTACGTCGAGTACAGCTTCGGCATCGAGCGCCGCATCGCCGCCGCCGCGCGCGACGTCGGCGGCCTCACGCCGCGCGAGGCCGAGGTGGTACGGCTGGTGTGCGGCGGGGCGAGCAACGTCGGCATCGGCCGCGAGCTCGGCATCGCGGTGCCGACGGTGAAGACCCACCTCGAGCACGTCTACGACAAGCTCGGGGTGCGGACGCGGGCGCAGCTCGTGGCGCGGTTGGCGGCGGTGGGGCGGCGGCACTGAGCGGGCAGGGTCGGTGATTTCGACGGAGCGGGCTGGCTCCGACGGGGGACCGGTAACAGACGGTTGGTAAGGAAGCGTTGTCCGGCCCGCTGTGGCGAACCCGCCAGCCCGACCGGCAAGCCGAAAGCCGAAACACGTGCGCGAGCGCGCGTCGCACGCCGTCACGCGGGTGGTGTGCAACGCCAGCCGGTACCCTGACTGGACCCGTGGAGGGCTTGACATGAAATGCGGCGCGCGTGTATAGTTTAGCTGTTTCAAGATGGCACGCCGACCTGCACAGCTCCGCTTGTCGTTGCCCGCGCCGCGGCGGTGGGGCGGGCGGCGGGCCGGGGCCGGGCGGAAGCCCGCCGGCGCCAAGGCCGGGATGCCGCACGTGTCGCGACAACCCTTCGCGCGGCCTTTGCCGGTGCACGTGACGGTCCGGCTCTGCAAGGAGCTCCCGTCGCTCCGTGTGAAGAAGCTCGTCCGGGCGCTCGAGCGGACGTTCGTGGCGGGCTGCGAGCGGCCGGACTTTCGGCTCGTTCACTATTCGCTGCTCGGGAACCACGCGCACTTCATCGTCGAGGCACGTGATCGAGACGCGCTCGGGCGCGGCATGCGGGCGCTCGGCATCCGGGTCGCGCGGGCGGTCAATCGCCTCGCGGAACGGACTGGGCAGGTACTCGCCGATCGCTACCATGCGCGGCTCCTTGCAACGCCGCGCGAGGTCCGAAACGCGCTCCGCTACGTGCTCCTGAACGCCCGCCGGCATGCCGCGGCCGCGCGTGCCACGCTCGCCGGAGCGGTGCGGCTGGATCCCGCCTCCTCGGCGCGGTGGTTCGATGGGTGGAAAAGAGAAAACCCTAGAGAGGAAGTCGCTAGGGGAGGTACCGAGGACGTCTCGCAGCGGCCGGTGTCTCGGGCACGGACGTGGCTTCTCGCGGTTGGTTGGCGCCGCTACGGCCTCCTCGATCCCGCCGACGTCCCCGGCTGACGGCCCTGGTCGACGGCCTCACCGGCCGACCCGCCCGATCCGCCGCGCATCGACGCGCGAGCACCAGCGCACCTCGCGACTCGACCCCGTACCCACCTTCTTTTTCTTTCGTCTCTCATCCCTTCGGCCGATTGGCTCGCGGACCCGCTTTCGATCACAATGCCGCCCGCAAAGGAGCCCTCATGGCCGGAGACACTCCGCGGGCGACGGTGTACGTAAACGGACGCATCCTGACGATGGAGAACGGTGCGTCCACCTTCGCCGCGCTCGGGGTGCGGGACGGGCGGGTGGTGGCGCGTGGCGACGCGGCCGACGTGCGGCGCGCGGTCGGCGCCGGCGCCGCCGAGGTCGATCTCCGGGGTGCGAGCCTGATGCCCGGCATCGTCGACACCCACCCGCACCTCTTCCACTTCGGCCTGATCGAGGGCGCCGCCGTCGACATCAAGGACGCCGGGTCGCACGCCGACATCGTGGCCCGGATCGCGGCGCGGGCGCGGACGACGCCGAAGGGCGAGTGGATCATGACCACGCCGGTCGGCGAGCCGCACTATTTTCTCAGACGCTCGTGGCGCGACCTCGCGGAAGGCGTGCTTCCCGACCGCCACGTGCTCGACCGCGCCGCGCCCGATCATCCGGTGTGGATCCAGGCCTGGGCGCCGGTGATCCCGAACGTCTGCGCCTTCAACTCCGCCGGCCTCGCCAGGCTCGGTCTCACCCGTGAGACGCCGGATCGGGTCGAGCACGTCTGGATCGAGAAGGACGCCGCCGGCGACCCGACCGGAATCCTGCGCGGCTCGGTCACCAACTACTACACGGGCGACGTCTTCATGAATCGGTTGCTCTGCCAGCTGCCCATGTTCCAGCCCGACGTGCTGGTGCCGGGCGTGAAGGGCGCGATGGCCGCGTATGCCAGCCTCGGGGTGACGACGACCTACGAGGGGCATGTCATGGACGGGCCCATGATCCACGCCTACCGCTCGCTCCGCGAGGCGAACCTCTTGGACGTGCGCGTGCTCGCGGCCCCCGAGGCCGAGCGCTACGCCATGCCGACCGACCTGCCGCTCACCGTCGAGCAGCTCTACGAGCGACTCGAGGAGGCGACGACGCTGGTCGACCTCTCCGACGACCTCTTCCGCGTGAGCGGGATCACGGTGTCGCGCGGCGGGCCGTGCTGGCCGGGCTTCATCTTGATGCGCGAGCCCTACAAGGGCCCCTACGGCGATCCGACGCGCGGGGTGTCGTTCATTCCGCGCGAGTGGTGCGAGCTGGTGATGCGCTTCGCGGCCGAGCGCAACCTGCGCCTGAACGTCGTCGTCGCCGGGAGCGGCGAGCACGACGAGTACCTCGAGCAGCTGGAGGCGGTCGACCGCGACTACGGCATCCGCAACCGGCATTGGATCCTGCAGCACGTCTTCTTCCTCGACGAGGTGCAGGCCCGGCGCTACGCGGCGCTCGGCATCGACGTCACCACCAGCATGTCGTTCTCGTGGGGGAAGGGCGACCTCTTCATCGATCGCATGGGCGAGCACGTGCTGCCCGACCTGATTCCCCTGAAGCGCATGCTCGATGCCGGCATGACGGTCGCCTGCGGCAGCGACTGGGGCCCGAAGAACGTCTTCGAGCACGTCGCACTCGCCACCACCCACGAGTTCTGCGGCAGCGGCCGGCGGAACGACGGGCCGGCGCAGCGCGTGGAACGCGCGGAGGCGCTCGCGATGTGGACGCGCGAGGCGGCGCGCGTGCTGCAGTGGGAGGGCATCGGCACGCTCGCGCCCGGCAACCACGCCGACCTGATCGTCGTCGACCGCGACCCGCTGACGGCGCGCGTCGAGGATCTGCCCGCCACCCGCGTGCTGCGGACGGCGCTCGGCGGCCGGACCACCTTCGACGCCGGCCAGCTGTGATCGGGCGCGCGACGGTGGTAGCAGGGCGCCCATGACCGATCTCGCTCTCCGTCCCGCGACGGAGCTCGTCGCGGCCCTTCGCACCGGCGCCGTCGGCTCCCGTGAGCTCCTCGACCTCTACCTCGCGCGCGTCGAGCGTCTGAATCCGGCGCTGAACGCCGTGGTGACGCTCGACGTCGAGCGTGCCCGCGCCGCCGCCGAGGCCGCCGACGCGGCACGCGCACGCGGCGAGCTGCTCGGGCCGCTCCACGGTCTCCCGATGACGGTCAAGGACACGCTCGAGACCGCCGGCGTTCGCACCACCGCCGGCGCGCCCGAGCTCGCCGGCCACGTGCCGTCGCGCGACGCCACCCTGGTCGCCCGTCTGCGCAAGGCCGGGGCGGTCGTCTTCGGCAAGACCAACACGCCGACCTATGCCGGTGACGCGCAGACCTTCAATCCGGTGTTCGGCGTGACGCGCAACCCCTGGGACGTCGAGCGCTCGTGCGGTGGGTCGTCGGGCGGCTCCGCGGTGGCCGTCGCGGCGGGACTCTCCGCCGCCGAGATCGGCAGCGACATCGGCGGCTCGATCCGCAACCCGGCGCACTACTGCGGCGTCTACGGGCTCAAGACCACGCACGGCATCGTGCCCGCCCGCGGCCACGTCCCGGGACCGCCGGGAGCGCTCGGCGCCTACGACCTCGGGGTCATGGGTCCGCTCGGCCGGAGCGCCGACGACCTGGCGCTCTTGCTCGACGTGATCGCCGGGCCGGACGAGGCCGCCGCCGCGGGCTGGCGGCTCACGCTGCCGCCGCCGCGCCGGAGCGCGCTCCGCGAGTATCGCGTCGCAGCCTGGCTCGACGACCCCTATTGCCCCGTCGATGCGGCGGTGCGCGGGCGCGGCGAGGCGACCGTCGCGGCGCTCCGTGCCGCCGGCGTGGCGGTCGACGAGAAGGCGCGACCCGTCCCCGATCTCGGTGCGGCCTATCGCTGCTACGAGAAGCTCCTCTGGCCGGTGATGTCGGGCGGCTTGACTCCCGACCAGGTCGCCGAGCTGGCGCAGATGGCCGCGATTTCCGAGCCCGACGACGCGAACGCCCTCGACCGCTTCGCGCGCGCGGTCACGCTCCGGCACCGCGACTGGGTCTTTCTCGACGAGGAGCGCCAGCAGCTGCGCGCCGCCTGGGCGGAGTTCTTCCGCCGCTTCGACGTGCTGATCTGTCCCATCACGCCGGTCGCCGCGATCCCGCACGATCAGGAGGGCACGCTGCTCTCCCGCTCCATCACGGTGAACGGCGCCGCGCGTCCCTACCTCGATCAGATCGTGTGGGCGGGGCTCGTGACCATGGTGCTGCTGCCGGCGACGGTGGCACCCGTCGGTCGCACGCCGGCCGGCCTGCCGGTCGGGTTGCAGATCGTCGGGCCCTACCTCGAAGATCGCACGACGATCGACTTCGCGCGCCGGCTCGGAGAGGTGATCGGCGGCTACGAGCCGCCGCCGGGGAGCTGAGGTCCGAACGCGCGGCGGGAACGCTCCAACCAGGCCCGGAGGGACCCGCGAAGCGATCCCTCCGGGCCTGGTCGCACCTCGCTACTCGAACGTACAGAAGTCTCCGGTATCCGACGGATCGCAGACGTGCGAGAGCGGTGACTGGAACGTGCCGCAGTCGTTCAGGCTCGTCTGGCAATTTTCGGCGGTGCTCACCCCGGTTGGCGTCTCGGAGCAGTTGCAGACGGCCGCTCCGATGAAGCTGCTGCCCTGAATGTCGGGATTGAACGAGCCCTTGTACTCCCAGATGTGGTAGTCGTTGTTCGCGAAGAGCACGTTGTCGATCCCTTGCGTGGTGCCGTTCGGAATCAGGCCGTGCACGTTGTCGCTGAGGACCGAGTCTTCGATGTCCTGGCCCGAAGCCAAATGCACGGCGATGTTGGCGTGGCGCACCCGGGCTCGCGCGATGAGTCCCCGCGGCCAGGAGATACCGACGGTCTTGGATCCGCCCAGGAAGCTGATGCCGTTGCTGCAGCTGCTCCCGATGTCGATCTCCATGTCCGAGACCGACGAGTCGGTTCCGCCGGAGAAGTAGAGGCCGGCATCGAAGCAGCCGGTGATCTTCCCGTTCTTGATCACCACCTTGCTCGAGGAGCCGCTGGACGAGGTGTTGTCGACCGCCTTGCCGCAGTCGGATCCGGTACACGTCAGGGTGTTGCCGTCCAGATCGAAGGTGACGCCGGAGCCGAGGGTCAGGCACGTCGAGGAGGACGAGGTCGTGATGTCCGTGGAGAGCTTGAAGATGCAGTTCGTGCCCGAGACCGTGCAGCCGCAGGGCGTGTCGCTCGGACAGGCGGTCTCGTCGTAGTAGGGGTTGTTGGCGTCTATCAACAAGGGACCGGGATTGCCCGTGATCGTGCATGAGTTGACGGCCCAAGCGTTGTAGGGGGTTGCGGCGATCGCGAATGCCGCCGCTGCGAAAACCAAACTGACGTTGCGCGTTTTCATGAGCACCCTCCGTGAGGCGTTGCTGGGAGCCCTCCATGGACTCGAGGCACACGCTACTCCCCGGCACTATCGGTGCCATGAAGAACTCCGCGAAGCGCCCGGAAGCGGCTCGAACTGACACAACTTTCTGATGCGCGGAGAGCGACGCTTTCAGCCGAGGCGGCGGCGCCAGGCGGCGATGGCCTGGCCGATCTCGTCGGGCGAGTCCTCCTGCACGAAGTGGCTGCCCTTGATCGTGGCCTCATCCTGGTTCGGCCAGCGACGACAGAGCTCCCGTTGCTTGCCGATCAGGATCGCGCCCGGGTCGGCGTTCAAGAAGAGCTTCGGAACCGGCGAGCTCGCGAGCCAGCGGCCGTAGGCCTCGACGATCGCGACGACGTCGGCGGGCTCGCCCTCGATCGGAATCTGCCGCGGCCAGGTGAGGGTAGGGCGGCGGCCCTCTCCCGCGGTCGCGAACGGGCGGCGGTAGACGGCCATCTCCTCGTCGGTCAGCCCGCGCAGGACCGATCCCGGGAGGACGCGCTCGACGAAGACGTTCTGCTCGAGCACCATCTTCTCGCCGGCCGGTGAGCGGAAGCCCTGGAAGACGGGGCGCGCCGCGTCGGGCCAGTCGGCCCAGGTGACGGGCGCCACGATCGCTTCCATGTAGGCGATGCCCTTCACCGCGTCCGGGTGCCGCCGCGCCCAATCGAAGCCGAGCGCCGAGCCCCAGTCGTGGATGACGAGGGTCACGTTCTGGGTGACGCCGAGCGCCGCGAGGAGCGCGTCGAGGTGCTCGCGGTGCTCGACGAAGCGGTAGCGATCGGGGCCGCTCGGCTCGAGCTTGTCGGAGTCGCCCATGCCGATGAGATCCGGGGCGAGGCACCGTCCCTGGTTCTCCAGATGCGGAATGACGTTCCGCCAGAGGTACGACGAGGTCGGGTTGCCGTGCAGAAAGACGATCGGATCGCCCGTGCCGACCTCGACGTAGGCCATCGACTTGCCGAGCACCGTCGCGCGCTTCTTCGGATGACGTTCACTCGCCGAGATCATTGGACCCTCCTTGGTCTCGCGGACTCTGGCCCCGGTGAACGGCTGTTGCAAACGAGGGGGGCCGTAGGGGCGGGCCCGCACGGGTACGTCGCCGGTCTGTGGGCGCCAATATTCCGGGCAGAACCCCCTCCGGGCGGCTGTATATACTTCCCGGCGAGGGGACCTCGCATGAACCTGGGCATGCGCATCTCTCGCGCGCTGCCGCCGGAGCTCGTCCGCGAGACGAGGGAGTTGATGATTCGCCGTACCCGGGTGGCCATACACCTGGGATGGTCGATCCACTTCGCCTTCGTCGCGGTGGACGCGTTTCGGATCGTCCCCGAGCGCTACCCGCAAGCGGTCGCCATCCGACTGGGGGGCGTGTGCCTGATGCTCGTGCTCCTGCTGATCACCCGCCTGCGCGGCGCGGTGCGCTGGGCCGAATGGCTCGCCATCGCGGCGAGCACGATCATGATCGCGACCACCGCTGCGATCATGCCGCTCTTTCGGGGAGTGAGCGACCCCGAGTACGCCATTCAGGGAACCGGGCTCGTGCTCTGCGTCCTGGGTAGCGGGCTGCTGCTGCCCCTCGCCGTGCCGGAGATGCTCTTCGTGGGTCTCGTCGCGTTGGGCTTCCACGTCGCCTTCACCATTCATTTCGCCCTGGCGCAGAACTTCCCGGTGTTGGTCGCCACGCTCTGCAGCGTGGTGATCGCCACGGCCGCGGCGCGCGAGCTCGGCCGGAGCCGGCTCGCGGAGTTCGATGGGCGCCGGGCCAAGGACGAGCTCTGGTGCGCGCGCTCCGACTTCGTCGCCATGCTGACCCACGACATCAAGAATCCGCTCGCCGCCATCGACGGCTACGTGGAGATGCTCCGTGCCGAGCGCGAGATGCCCGCGAGCGCCCGCGACGAGCTGCTCGGTCACGTGCAGCGCGCCGTCCGCCACGCCATCGCGCTGGCGGTCGACTTCCTCGACACCTCCAAGGTCGAGGCGGATCGCTTCGCGCTGAAGGCGCTGCAGACGATCGACCTCGGCGCGTTGCTGGGTCGGGTCGTCGCCGACCATGGGCCCTACGCCGCCCAGAAGGGGGTCGACCTTGCGAACGGCAGCGGCGTGGAGGTGCCCGCCGTCGAGGCGGACGTCGCCGCGCTGGATCGGGTCTTCGCCAACCTGATCACCAACGCGATCAAGCACACCCCGAGCGGCGGCACCGTCACGGTCGCAGCCTGCGCCTCGGCGGGCGACCGGGTCGAGGTGGTCGTCGAGGACACCGGCGAGGGCATTCCCCACGGGCAGGAGGCGCGCATCTTCGAGCGCTACACGCACGCCGCCAGCCGGGCGGATTCGACCGGCCTCGGGCTGTTCATCGCCCGCACCATCACGCTCGCGCACGGCGGCTCAATCAGCGCCGAAAACCGTCGCGATCGTCCCGGCGCGCGTTTTCGCGTCGTGCTGCCGGTCGCGCCCACGTCCGCAGCGCGCGACCCGGCAGGCAGCACGACGACGCTTCCGACGCCTCCGCGCTGACGCTCAACGCGCCAGCGCCACCGCGTGATATCCCGCGACCGCTGCGTTCTGCGGCATCGACGCCTCGAAGGTCGCGCGCCCGCCGAACGGATCGACCGTTTGCGTCAGCGGAGGCGTCACCACGGTGCTGACGACGTTGCCCGCGCGATCGAGCGCCTCGACACGGATCGAGATGCGGCTGACCGGCTTGTCGCCCTTGTTGACGATCGTGCCGACGACCCGCTCCTGCGAGGGATCGGTGCTCGGCACGTCGTGGAGGTCGACGATCGAGATGTCGATCATCGCGGGGGCCGCGATCGGTGGCTCCTGGATGTTGACCGTTCGGGTCGAGACGACCTCGGTGTGTCTCCCCGAGCACGCCGCCGCGAACAGAATCACACCCGCCGCCCAGTATCGTTTGTTGTAAGAGTGTTCCATGAGCGGTCGGTGGTGCAACGACCGTGCCGGCAGGCGTCGCGCTTGGAGCGTGGACAATGCCGACGTGCGTTCGCTCGGGGAGCGGCCTTTTCTTCAAACGACCGCTGCAACTCTGCACCAAGTGCCGCGCCGTTCCGCAGTGCTCCCGCCGCCCGTGAGATTCTTGGTTCAGATTGAAGCACTCTCGCGCCCGCCGTCGGGAAAATCGTTGCGCCGATGAAATTCGGAGGAATAGGCCGATCGCGTGAGTTGCGGATCGCATCGATGTCGATCCGCACGAAAGGAGACGAACAATGACGAACGGCTTGCGATCGGTGATGGTGACGCTCGCGTTGAGCGTGATGGCAACGGGCGTGGGTGCCGAGAACATTCCAGGGTGCAGCGCGAGCAACACCTGCTCCTTCGAGGGGGTCGCGTACTTCGCGGAGACGGTGTGCTCGGGCGGCACCTGCACGCCGGCGACGACCGACACCTGTCCGGGGCACTGCACGCAGACGCCCGAGGTGGCGTGCGCGACCGACGGCCCCTGCAACGGCGCCGGCAACGAGTGCGAGAAGGACGGCAACATTCCACTCTGCATCGCGGGCTCGCCGCGCGCCGGCGCACTCTGCGGCTCGCACGGAGACTGCAACGATCCGCCGGACGACGGGAACTGCCAGGTCGGCGCGAATTTCTGCTGCTCCGGGACCGGCGGTCCGGCGTTTCTCGGCGACGGCAAGATCGCCATTCTCGGCAGTAACAGCAACACCAACGCCGACAGCGTCACGCTCTCGACGCCGCCGAGCGGCAAGCAGTACGTGGTGTGCGGCCGAAACGGCAACGATACGATCACCGGCGGCAACGGCGACGATCTGATCGACGGCGGCGCCGGTACCGACACGCTGAACGGCGGCAACGGCACCGACGTCATCTACGGCGGCGACGACGGCGACACGATCTACGCCGCGGCGGGGCCGTATTACCTCGGCGGCGACGACTTCGTCGACGGCGGTGCGGGCGACGACGACATCGTCGGCAGCAATCGCTTCCTCGGAAGCGGCGGCGACAACGTCATCCTCGGGGGTGACGGGGACGACAACATCATCTCCGGCACCGGGCGCGACGTGGTGAAGGGGGGCGCCGGCGACGACTACGTCGGCAACACCTACGTGGGGATCGGCGATCTCCCGGACGACGTCGTGGGGAACCTGCTCTGCGGCGACGACGGCGACGACTACGTGCTCGGCTTCGGGCCCGCGCACCAGTGCCTCGACGGT
This sequence comes from uncultured delta proteobacterium, assembly GCA_963761995.1. GTDB lineage: Bacteria > Desulfobacterota > Binatia > UTPRO1 > UTPRO1 > UTPRO1. The sequence continues at coordinate 1,081,247 of CAVXIU010000006.1, forward strand.
GGAGCCGGCACCGACACCTGCAACTACGACGATCACCTCGCCACCTCGCCGACCTCGAAGGACGTCGGCACGACCAAGAATTGCGAGACCATCATCGGTGCGCCGATCTCCGGCCGCCACCCCTCGTGCGGCTGCGAGGGCTGAGCGCCGACCCTACCTCGTGACGACGTGATCGCGCGCCGCGCCCGCCTTCGCCGGTGGGCGCGGCGTGCGACCGAAAGGAGAGACCCCCATGCGACACGCAACGACGTTCCGACGGCTGGCCGTCGGAATCGGACTCGTTCTCTCGCTCGGCGACCATGCCGGCGCGTTCTCGATCGTCCAGACGACCTTCCAGGTGAGCCATCGCGACGACGACTACAAGGAATCCCAGAGCGGCGCCTCGACGCGTCTCGCCTCGACCCAGGACCTGTGGGTCGAGTCGGACCAGAAGCACGCGTTCCGCTTCACCAACGTCTCGATCCCCTCCGGCGCGACGATCATCCAAGCGCGGCTGCAGGTCTACAGCCCGAGCACCGGAGTCGGCAACGCTCTCAGCGGCACGGCGCGCGGCCAGGACGTCGGCGACGCGCCCGCCTGGACGGGCGCCAACTTCGAGATCACCAACGCCGCCAAGACCGCTACCGTGATGAACGTCGCGAACCTGCCGACGTGGACGGCGGACGCCCACAACGACGTCGCCGACGTCACCGCCATCGTCCAAGAGATCGTCGACCGCGGCGATTGGGCATCGGGGAACGCGTTGACGCTCTATCTGATCGCCACGTCGACCGCGTCGCATCGCCGGACGCTGACCTACGACTCCCAGGCGTCACGCGCCGCCAAGCTGATCGTGCGCTACGGTGAGTTCGGCGCCTGCAACGACCGGCCCCTCGAGATCCACCCGAACGACTCCATCCTGACCGCGATCGACCTCGGTCATAGCGGCATCGGGCACGACAGTGCGGCCTTCGCTGTCGACGCGACGCTCACCTTCGAGCTCTCGGACTGCGAGGAGGACGAGCCGCCGTGCGGCACCTGCGCGCTCTCGGGCCCGATCGCGAACGTCAACGCGGACGTCGGGTCGATCCACAACCGGCGCTGCACCGGCAACACCCGCACCAAGTGCGCCAGCAACGCGGATTGCACGGGCGCCGGCACCTGCGCGTTCTACGTCGGCAGCTACCTCCCGAGTCCCGGCCTCTTGTTCTGCGTCGGCACCCGGGTGGCCTCGACGCTCGCCGGCAGCGCCGATCTCGACGCCGGCGACATGGCGCTCAGCGGCGCGCTGGAGTCGACCTTCTTCGCCGCGTCCTCCTTGGATCTGCAGTGTCCGCGCTGTCTCGGCGACGGCGCCGCCAACGACGGCGTGCGCGGGGGCACCTGCTCGGACGGCGCCAACTCCGGCCAGTCCTGCGACGTGAACGGGCAGGGGAATCCTCACCTCGGACCCACGAGCCTCGACTGCCCGCCGTCGACGGCGCTCGCCACCCGTACGAACGAGCTCGACGCCGACACCGGAAGCCATACCGTGACGCTGACCAACGCGAGCCCCAACTGCACCGAGTTCGGTTTCACGAGCTTCAAGTGCCTGTGCAGCACCTGCAACGACGCAACGGCGGAGCCGTGCGCGACGAACGCCGACTGTCCCGAAAGCCCGCCGGGAACCGCGGGGATCTGCGGCGGCACGCGTTGTCTGGGCGGCGCCAACGTCGGCACACCCTGCGTCGCCAACTCGGAGTGCCCCTCGTCCTCGTGCGAAGTGCCCGGCAAGGCGACCCGGCCGAATGCCTGCAGCAACGGCGTCTGCGTCACGGGAACCGGCACCGACGAGGGGCAGTGTCAGATCGCGCCGACCGACAGCATGTGCTCGACGGCGACGCACGAGGTGTGCCTCAGCTGCAGCGACTTCCGGGTCTGCAGCAACGACGCCCGCAAGGTGTGCGTGACCTCCGCCGACTGCCCCGGCGGCACGTGCGTGCAGGACACCTGCGCCAGCAAGCGCCGCGAGTGCTTTCTCGACAACGGCGCGGTCAACGGCAGCGTGACGGCGACGGGCTCCAAGACCACGCCGATCGGCGGCGAGTGGAACGTCACCCTCGCGAACCCGCCGACCTGCTTCCCGCATACCGGCGTGTCCTACATCGACGAGGGTGCAGGACTACCCGGCTTGAGCCGGTTCAAGCTGAGCGGCCACGTGAACACGTTCCAGTAAAAATGCCGGCGGCGCGCCACCGCTTCGCGGTGGTGGCGCGCCGCCGTCAGCGCCGGCCCCAGACGATCACGCTGGTGTCCGGGCCGGCGACGTCGAAATTGCCCTCGAGCGACACCCGGACGCCGCCCGCGGTCGAGGCGAGGCGCCGTCCGTCCGGCGACCAGGCGAGCGCCGTCACCAGGTCGCCGTGGCCTGCGAGCGTGTCGACGAGGGCGCCGCTCGCGGCGTCGAAGAGCCGGATGAGCTTGTCCTTGCCGCCGACCGCGATCAGGCGCCCATCGGGACTCCAGTCGAGACCGTGCAGGGCGACGGGCTTGCCGCGCGCGTTGGTGATGGTCGTCCGGCGGATCACCGCGCCGTTCTTTTCGTCGAAGACCGCGAACGTGCCGTCGGTCCAGACCGCGGCGACGCGGTGCCCGTCCGGCGAGTAGCGGGAGTTCCAGCTGGGCTCCTTGGCGACGCGCGTCGAGCCGTTGTTGAGCGTGCGGGTCGCGTCGTGCTGCCAGACCGGCGTCCGGCGGACGCGGTCCGGGTAGCGGTAGTGCCAGTTCCAGTAGGCGGTCTCCGACTCGTCGGCGAAATCGTCGATGGTGGCGTCGTCCCAGAGGTCGTCGGGATCGAAGCTCCACACCGCGACTCGGCCGAGGCGATCGCTGGTCACGAGCGCGCGGCCGTCGGGACGCCACGAGACCGAGGTCACCTGGTCGCCGAGGCGCGGGTTCCAGAGGCGGACGACCTTCCATTGGTTCCGTCCGGGCGACACCTGCCAGAGCCGGAGCGAGCCGTCCTTGCTCGCGCCGGCGAGGAACCGGCGGTCGGGCGAGAAGGCGAGGGCGAGGATCCAGCCGCTGATCTTGCCGAGGCCGGGGCGCTTCTGGATCGACGTGACGCCTTTGCCGTTCGTCACCAACCGCTCTGCGATCTCGGGGAGCGCGCCGTCCTTCACCAGGTACTGGCCGAGCTTGCAGGACGTGCTGCCCGGACCGTCCGCGTTCCACACCTTCACCGCGTGGTCGCCGGCGCCGTCGGCGATCAGCTCCATGCCGAGCTCGGGCACCGCGGCCCACGCCAGCGCCACGACCCAGAAGCCGTGGCACTCGAAGCTCTTGAGGAGCGCACCCGAGTCGGCGTCGTAGACCTTGGTGTCGTAGCGGAAGTTGCTCTTGGGCGGCGGAGGAATCACCTCACCGCCGCGGAAGTGGCCGCCGGCCGCGACGCGCGTGCCGTCCGGCGACCACGCGACGGCGATGCCGCGGCCGGGGAGCGCGATCGAGGTCTCGGGTGCGAAGAGGCGATTGGGTTCCGCGGACGCGGGGGCGAGCGGGACGAGCAGGGCGAACAGGGACGTTGCGACGACGAGCTGCAGAATGCGTGACGACATCGACGATCACCTCGAAGACGTTTTCATCCGGCCGGAAACTGACTCGGAGCCTTCCGGATGAGAAGGAGCCCAACGCGTCGGGGAGATCTCGGGGGCGAGGGGGACGGCACGATGCATACCGACTGGAGCTTCGTGTCGAAAGACGGAATCGACGCGAGCGATGCGCGCGCGGCGATTTTTCGCGTGCGCCCGCGCTCGCCGCGCGCGCTCAGTGCAGCGGCGCCACGATCCCATGCCGCATCCGCCGGCAGATGACCCGGCACGCGCGCATGGCGTTGCGCGACTGCGCGCCGGGCGTCCTTCGGCGCCGTCAGGCGAGGCGGCGGCGGAGCGCCGTCAGCATCGGGCGCTCGATGAGCTGGTGGACCAGGATCGCGCCGGCGACGATCACGATCGCCAGCAGCGTCAAGGTGAGGTCGGGATAGATGCTGGCCCGTTGCCGGTAGTAGTCCACCGTCCCGGCGAAGATCGCGATCATGCCGTAGTGGACCAGGTAGAGGCTGTACGACGCCTCGCCGATCAGCACGAGCAGGCGCGGATAGCGTCGCGGGCGCGCGTGGTCGTAGGCGGCGCCCGCCCAAATGAGGAGGAAGAACGGCAGCGCGTACTGGGAATGGCCGTCGATCACGGCGATCAGCTCCAACCGCACCACGACGGCGATGACCACGAGCGGGGGAACGATCCACCAGCCCGATACCCGCTTCAGGTCGAGCCGCCTCACGAGAAAAGCCGCCAGGCAGCCGAGGAGGAACTCCCCGACCAGCGGGTTCATCAAGATCGGATACGGCCAGTAGGCGATCTGCAGCTGTTGCGCCACGAGCATCGCGGCCCAGCCGGCGGTCAGGAGCGCGAACGGCCACGCGCCCACGACGAAGAACAGCGAGAAGAACGCGTAAAACACGAGCTCGAAGGTGAGCGTCCAGGCGATCGGGACGATCGGCGTCTCGGGATTGCTGAGGAAGACCGCCGAGAGCAGCACGTGCGGCTCGAGTGAATAGACGGGTGCCCACCACGATTTGCTCGGGTCCGGTGGGTGCGCCCAGAAGGCGGTCACGGTGACGGCGAGCACGACCCAGTAGATCGGGTAGATCCGAACCGCGCGGAGCGCGAGGAAGCGCCACGTCCTGCGCCACTGGCCCGCCTGCTCCCAGTGCGCGTACAGCATGACGAAGCCGCTCAGCACGAAGAAGAAGTCGACCCCGCTGTGCCCGAAGCCGAAGACGTTTTGCAGCCAGGGGCTGTAGAACTGGTTCGTCATGGTGACGTGGAAGAGCATCACCATGAGCGCGGCCGCGCCCCGGAACACCTGGATCAGCTCGAGCGTGCGCGGCGCGGAGCGGAGCGGCGGCGCCGCCGTGCTGCGGTCGGCGCTCTCATCGGGGCGGTCCTGCGGTTTCACGGAGAGGTCAGGGATATAGCAGGAACGCATTCCGCTCGTCGCGCCACGCCAACTCGTCGGCGGCGGCCTCGCGCTCGAGGTCGGCGGGGGTCGCCGCCGGATCGTCCACCCACTCGCGGAGGCGCGGGCCGCCGTTGATGACGTCGATCGCACGGCGGTCGTGCTCGTACTCGTACGCGAAGTCGCGCCAGAGCGGGTAGTCGGACGTCATCGTGCGGAGCGCCTTGAGCGCGAGGGCGACGAGGCGCCAGGGCCGAAACGCCGCGTGGTCGTAGGCCGGATCGTCGACGTGGATCTGGATGCCCGCTGCGAGGCGGCCGACGTGCTTGTGGAAGGTCGGCTCGAACCAGCACGGGCGGAGGCGGCAGCCCGCGGTCCACTCGGGGGCAAGCTTCGTCATGGTCGCAACGAGCGCGGTCGGATCGAGGTCGGGCGCGCCGAGGAGCTCGAGCGGATGCGTCGTGCCGCGGCCCTCGGAGAGCGTCGTGCCCTCGAGCATGACGGTCCCAGGGTAGCAGCGCGCCATCGAGAGTGCGGCCGCGTTCGGGCTCGGGTTCACCCAGGCGCGCTCGCCGAGCGGCCAGCCGAAGCCAGGGCCGCGCGCCGGCTCCCATCCTTCCATCGCGATCACCTCGAGCGCGACGTCGAGACGAAGGCGGGCGACGAACCAGCGCGCCAGCTCGCCGAGCGTGAGCCCATGGCGCATCGGTAGCGGTCCCGCGCCGACGAAGCTCTCCCAGCCGTCGCGCAGCAGAAGACCCTCGACGGGGCGGCCGATGGGATTCGGACGGTCGAGCACCCAGACCTCCTTGCCGTGCGCCGCCGCGGCCTCGAGCACGTAGCGGAGCGTGGTGACGAAGGTGTAGACGCGCGTGCCGACGTCCTGGAGATCGACCAGCAGCACGTCGCAATGGTCCAGCATCGCCGCCGTCGGACGCCGTACGTCGCCGTAGAGGCTGAAGACCGGGATGCCGTGCGCCGGGTCGACGAAGTCCGGCGACTCGATCATGTTGTCCTGCTTGTCGCCGCGGAGCCCGTGCTGCGGACCGAACGCCGCCGTCAGACGGAGGTCGCCGGTGGCGGCGAGCGCGTCGAGCGCGTGCGTGAGATCGCGCGTCACCGAGGCGGGGTGCGCGAGGAGTGCTACGCGCCGGCCGGCGAGCGGGCGGCGGAGCGCGGGATCCGCGAGCAGGCGATCGAGACCGAAGCGGAGCGCGCTCATGCCGCCTCCGGCGGCGCCAGTCGGAGCGTGCGCGCCTCGGGATCGTGGAAGTCGGGCCGGCTCGCGACGTGGCGGAGGGCCCAGAACGACAGGCCGCCGTTCACGTCCTCGACGACCGCCGCGAGCCCGAGCCGGAGCGGCCGCTCGCGGTAGGAGCGCGGCCAGCGCGCCAGCGGAACGGTCGCGGCGAGCGCCAGCGAACGCGGCGAGGTCTCGACCGCGATGGCCGGCGCGAGCGCGACGTCGTCGAGCACCGTCCCGTCCCGGTAGGCGCGAAACTCGTGCAGCGCCCACGCGCCCGACGGGCGAGAAATTGAGCTCGCGATACCCGGCATCACCCTCGACGGCGACGAAGGCCTCGAAGCAGGTGTGCTCCCAGAGGCCGATCTCGATCGCGGGCGGCGCTGGGGGCGTGACGCGGAGCGCCGCGAGCACGCCGTCGAGGCGATAGTGGAACGCGAGCACGTCGGCCGCGGGCCGCGACACCTCCACCCCGATGGCATGGACGGCCGCGCTCGGCGTCGTCGCGTGCGGGATCAAGACGGCCGCCGTCGTTGCCATGACACGCGGTCGTGCCGAAGAGCGTGGAGCATTGCAAGGCGGGCGCGCTCACACGGGAGATCTCTCCCCCTTCGATCACCGTCGGGCGTGACGATTCGGAACGCGGTGTCTGCCCGCCGGCGCGATCGTGAGCTTGCCGAAGGCGAAGCCGAGATCGACGCCGCGTCCCTTGCCCGAGAACGCCAGGGAGACGGTGCCCTTGGTGACCACCTGCGCCCCCGCCGATCGCACCATGCCGGCGTGCGCCTCGGCGTTGGCGTAGTTGCCGAAGATCTCGCCGATGCTCGCGACCGGCGAGAAATCCCCGCGGCCGTCGATCGCGGAGCGACCGAAGGTGACGCCGCCGCCCTGCACGCGAATGGCGACGCTGCGCGACTGCCCGTTGTCGCAGACCACCCGCCCGCCGCCATGCGCGGTCTTGTAGAACGCCGACCAGCCCTCGAGATGAAAGATCAGGTCACAGCTGGTCGCGGCGCCCGCGGGCACCGCCGCCAGCAGCATGCCGACGATCGACGTAAACAGAATGCTTCGTGCTCTCATGCGCGCCTCCTGCCGTCGATTGTCGACCGACGAGCGCGCTAGTCAACGCGCGAGCCGGGCTGGGCGCAATCAGGGCATGAGCACGTACCAGGGATAGCGGGTGATCTCGCGGTATCCCATGCGCCGATAGATCGGCTCGCCCATGACCGAGGCCTGCAGCGCCGCCACCTGAGCCCCCAGGTCGAAGCCGGCGTTCGTCGCGAGCCGGGTGCACGCTTCGGCGAGCCCGCGTCCCCGCGCCTCCGGCGTGGTCCCCACCCAATAGATGCCGGAGACCCCGTGGCTGACCAGCGCCATCGCGGCGGCGACCGGCACGCCTTCGAGGCGGGCCACGAAGGCCGCCACGTGAGGTTGGACGAGCATCCGCTCGTCCGTGAACTGCGCGTGTGCGATCGCCGGCGGCATGCCGTAGGTCGCATACGCGGAGCCCGTCACGTGCCCGAAGTCGCGCGCGCCCGCCGTGTCACCGACCCGATCGAAGGTGACACCGGCCGGCGGCGGCGCATCGGCGAGCCGTCGCTCGATCGCCATCCCCGGACTGTTGCTGAAACGGGATACGCCGGCCGCGGCGAGCGCCGCGACGATGTCGGCGTCGCGATGCTCCATCAGGCAGAACGTGTAGCCCTGGTTCCGCGGCGCAAAGAACTCGCGGGCGCGGGCGAGCACCTCGACGGCCGGGACGGTGGGATCGGCGCGCATCACGCCGGTGCCGCCGACGGGGAAACGATGCCCCGGGACGTAGAAGACGAGGCCGCCCTCTTCGTGCACCAAGCCGTCGCGGGTGGCGCGGGCGCCTTCGCGGTTGAACTCGATGAGGTTGAGATCGGCGTGGGCGAGGAGGGTAGCCGGGTCCATCCGACGACCGTGCGACAAATCGGCGGAGAACGAAAGAAGGCGGCCCGAGCGCCGAGCCCCGAGCGAGTGCGGCCGTCGTGCTTCGAGCCGGCGACCCGCGATCGGTGCCGACGGTTGACTCGTAAAAGGCTTCTGACAGATAGTCCCCAGCCGCGCACCGGCGTCCCGCTGGGTGTCCCGTGCTACGCGTACGGAGAAGGAAGGAGGGCGGGCGCTCCCACGCCGGATCATGAGCCGTCTCGCCAAGGTCGCGCTCGCCTTCCCGCGCGCCGCGGTCATGCTCGGTCTGGTGCTGACCGCCGTGCTCGCGGCCGGGATCCCCCGCCTCGAGCTCCGCACCGGCGGCGACGCGCTCCGCCCGGATGGGGATCCGCTCGTCGTGCAAACCGAGCGCGATCGGATTCGTTTTCTCGATCCGCGCCAAGCGATCGTGCTCCTCGGTAGCCGCGACGGCGGCCCCGCGGTCGCCTCGCCCGCGGGATTGCGATTCCTCGCGCGGGTCGACGCGGAATTGCGGCAGCTGCCGTCGGTACGCGGATCGGGCGTCTTGTCGCTGGCGGGTCTCGCGCGTCCGGTGCGCGAGGGCGGCGTGCTGGCGGTCCGGGCGCGGTTGGACGAGAACGAGGTCCCGGACGATCCCGATCGCTTCGCGGCATTGCTCGCCGAGTTGCGCGGTCTCCGACTCACCGATGGGCTGCTGCTCGCCCCGGACGGCCGGCTGGCGGCGCTCTACGCTCCCGTCGCGGAGGATCGTAGTGTCGCCGAGGCCGTCGCGGACCTCGAGGCGTGGGCCGGGCGCTACACGGACGCACCCTTCACCGTCGAGCTCACGGGCCCCGAGAAGGCCGAGGCGACCCTCGGGACGATGGTCCTCCGCGATCTCGTCGTGCTCGTCCCCGTCATGCTGATCGTCATCGCCGCGGTGCTGTTCGCGATCTTTCGCAACCTGGGCGGCGTCATCGTGCCGATGGTGGAGTCGCTCGTCGTGCTGCTCTGGACGTTCGGGGCCATGGGGTGGCTCGGAATACCGGTGACGTTGGTGACGACGATTCTTCCCGTCGTGCTCATGGCGATGGTCATCACCGACGAGATCCATCTGATGGAGCGCTCCCACGCCTACCGCGCCGGCGGCGAGTGCCGGTCGCATCGCGAAGCGATGGAACGCGCGCTCGACGAGGTCGGGAGACCCATCGTCTTGACGTCCCTGACGACCGCGCTCGGCTTCACGGCTTTTCTGAGCGCCGGGATGACGCCCGTGCAGCAATTCGGCGCGCTCTCGGCGGCCGGCATCCTGATCGCGATGGTGCTCACGTTCGTCTGGCTGCCGCCGCTCATCATCATGCTGCCCGAAGCGTGGTTCCACGGCCGCTCCGGCGGCCGGCGCTGGCGTGCCGGCCTGGGCCTCGGCCGCTGGGCCGCGCGCCGGCCCGCGCTGAGCTTCGGTCTCGGCGCGCTCATCGTCGTGGCGGCGGCGACGGGACTGCCGCAGCTGCGGGTCCAGGACTCGTGGGTCGGCAACTTCTCGAGCGCCGATCCGCTCGTCCGCGCCGAGCGGCGTTTCAACGCGTCGTTTTGGGGATCCTATCGCTTCGACGTCACGCTGGAGGGGTCGCGAGAGCTCTTCTACACGCCGAACGGCGTGGCGCTGATGGAGCGGGTCGAAGCCATCGCGACCACGGCGCCGAATACGTCGGCGGCGCTCAGCTACCTCGCCCCCCTCGGCGAGATCGCCGCCGCGCTCGATTTCCGCGACCGGCTCTCGGCGCGGACGCCGATCGAGATCGCCGATCTCGCCACCATCGCCGAGATGTCGGAGAACCGCCTGCTCCTGCGGCAGCTCGTCACCGACGACGGCGAAGCGGCCCGCGCGCGGCTCTTCGTTCGCAACGCCGACTACGACCGTGCCACGGCGCTCCGGGCCTACCTCGACGAGCACGTACCGGCTCTCGCCGAGGAGTTCGGCGTACGCTTCCACTACGGTGGCGACCTCGCGGCCGCGCTCGCGACCGTGGGCGCGATCGTGAGCAACCAGCTGCGGTCGATCGCGTGGGCGCTGGTCACCGTCGGCGCATTGCTCGCCCTGGTCGTGGGTGTGGGCGGCATGGTCGTCTGCATCGTCCCGGCGGCGGCCGCCGTCATCGTGGTGCTGGGGGCCATGGGTCATGCCGGTGTACCGCTCGGCATCGCCACCAGTATGTTCGCCAGCCTGACGGTCGGTGTCGGCGTCGACTTCGGCATCCACCTGCTGCACCAATACCGTTTCGAGCGCGCTGGCGGTCGCTCCTCCGCCGATGCGGTCGCCGCCACCGTCGAGAAGGTCGGGACCGCCGTCGGCTGGAACTGCCTCGTGCTGGCCGGCGGCTTCCTCGTGCTGACCCTATCCACCCTACGTCCGAATCACAGTCTCGGCGTGTTGCTCGCGTCGGCCATGGCCGTCTCCTGCGGAGGTGCAATGATGTTCTCCCCCCGTCTGCTGCGCTCGTTCGCGATGCTGCTGGTCGCGTTGCCCCTGGTGCTGGTCGCTGAGGTCGCGGCGGCGGATCCGTCGCCGCCGGGTGCTCCGAGCGCGGCGCAGAAGGCGACGCGCAGCCCAGCGGCGACCGGCACGGCGACCGCGACGGGCCGAGCAACCGACGCCTGCGCCAAGCCGGAGGATCCGGCAGCCGCGGCATTGATGGCCGCGCTCGAGACCCGCTTCCGCAGCCATCCACTCGTCACGCGGTCGCAGATCGGAACGATCTACGGCGAGCAGCACCCGCTCCACGCCCACTTCAAGGGCGAGCCCTACGAGAAGACGCTCTGGGGCCTCTTCGACGGCAACGCCGAGGTGACGCATCTCCTCCACGTCTTCTCGGCGCCAGGGCGCCTGGCGGGGACCACGCTATTGATCCACGACTTCGCCGATCCGGCGAAGCCCGACGCGATGTGGATCTACCTGCGCTCCTTCGACAGCTTCACCAAGGTCGACGCTCGCTCCGAGCGCACCATGGTCCCGGGGACGGCGCTCACCTACGAGGACTCGCGCGGGTTCATCCCGCGCGACAAATACCGTTTCTCGTTCACCCGCGTCGACGACGTCACGGCCGGCAAGGGCGAGAAGCTCGTCCTCGGCTGTCCGGCGAGCAAGGTGATTCGGGAGAACCTCGGCTACGAGTCGATCGTCGTGCTCGTCGATACCACCGGCCACCTCGTCCGCAAGATCCTCTATCGCGACCTCGGCGGAAAGAAGCTCAAGAGCTACGAGGTCGTGGACACCACCAAGCTCGACGGCGAGCTGATGCCGGCGGCCGTCCGCATGCAGCATTTCGCCGATGGCTTCGTCACGACGATCAACTACGAGCACTGGCGACCCAACGTGCCGCCCCCGTCCGCCGTCTACACGCCGGAGGTCACGAAGGAGAAGTTCCTCCCCCGCCTGCAACGGCTGCTCGACGAGGCCGGCATCGGCGGCAAGCTGCGGACGGAGATTGCCGAGGCGGAGAAGCGGATCGCGGAGTACGAGAAGCGGGTGCGGGAACGGCCGGAACAGACGCCAGCCGGCGAGCAACCCTGATTCGCGATGCGCGGCCCGACTGTCTATGCGCTCAGGGGCAACTCGTGTCGAAGGCGCCGTTGTCGAGGAGATCGCATTCGCCGGTGAGATTGTCCTCGGTCTCGATGGCCAAGCAGGAGCGGCACTTCAGTCGGTCGCTCAGGCACTGCTTCACGACGGCGGGACTCGCCGAGCCGCAGCCCGGGAGGACCTGCAGGAGGTCGGCACCGGCGGCGGAGCACTTGTCGACCTGTGCCGACATCTTGTCGACCGCCTTCTGGATCTTGCCCTTCGCATCGGCGGCGATGCAGCGGGCGAGGTCCACGGCATCGGATACCTTCGGCTCCGGCTTCTTCACGCCCTTCTTGCACCCGCCGAACTCCTTGAGCTTCGTGTCCATCGCCTTGGCGAACACCTTGTTGACGCCGACGAGACAGCTGACGTCGTCCGAGGTGTTGACGGTGGGCCCCGCTCCCATGAGGTCGTTGATCGCACCGTTCATCTCGGCGACGGCGGCGCCACCGACGGTCGCGGCATTGGTGTAGCCGAAGGTCGGCGGGTTCGGAACGCACTTCGCCGTATCGAACGACCCGAGCTTCGTGAGGGCGCCGGCAACCTTGCCCTTCGAGTCGTCGGCGTTACACGTCGCCGTCGACACCATCGTCGGGAAGAACGCCGCCGCGGCTTTCATGCAGGCGCCGGTCGCGGCGAGTCTCGCCTTGGAGACCTTCGCCCCTTCCTTGCTCATCCCGACGGCGCACTTGTCCTGGCCCTTCGGAAGACCGACGTTCTGCGCCGCCATGTTGATGGTGGCGGTCGTCGTTCCCGCGAAGCCGTCGAGGGGGCTCCCAGGGGCGCCGACGAACGCGAGCTCGTAGTTGATGGAAAAGGTGCTGTCCGCCGTCCAATCGCCACCCGGAAGTTGAGTGAGCGTCGTGGTCCCCGGGCTCGGAAAGCCGTTCCCCGTCCCGGCGGTGATGGTCAAGGACGAGAAGTTGGGATCGTTCGCGAAGAGGTCGAGTGCACCGTCGAATGTGTACATGGCGGTATTGAAGGTTTGCGGTGAGGTGTTCGGTGTCCGTGGCGCGGTGTGCGTCTCGATCGTCACCGGCATGTCGACCGTGTGCCGGAACTCGGGAATGATCCCGGTCGGGTTGCCGCTCATGCGCAGCTTGGCGCGCGTGCAGGCCGTCTCGATCTCACCTGCCAATATCCCCCCGGGCTGGCTGTCGCATGGGATGTCGCACTTCTGGCAGGCGATGATGGAATGGATGGGCTCGATGATGATCTCGGTGCCCGGCGGGAGGCCGTTGATGATCATGTGGAACTCGGCCGCGCCCATGTAGCCACAGCCCACGGGCGGCAGGGTAACCGTGCCCGATCCGTCGTCCTCGACATCGCATGTCGCGGAGACGTCGTTCGGTGATCCCAGCACGCCGAGCGACAGGAACACGACGATGGTGAAAGACCGCGACCAGAACTTGCGCATCGTAACCTCCGTATAGGGCGCGGGCCCCCGAACAGATGCTCGACCTGCGATTGTCGGTGCAGGCCGAATCGGCCAGAGTCATAGCGCCCCAACTCCGGTCGGAGCAAGGGAAATCGTATGTCGGAACGTTTGCGCGAGGCGGATCTCCCTCGGGGCTCCGTCCTGGCCCGACGCTACGTAAAGGGCGACCCCTTCACGGACACCGCAGCGTCGCCCCGTTCGCCGACGTTCGGCACGCCGCGAACGCCGTGACGCCGCACTGTCCCGGCGCCGCCGTCGGCGCCCCGAACGCGATCGATGCCACCGGCGGCGTGCCCGCCGGCGCGGCGCCGAGCGCGAGGCCGCGGGCCTTCAGCTGCACGCGGAACGTGCCGGCCGTCTTCGTCGCTTTGACCGTGGCGTTGACGATGCCGCTCGACGCCGCTCGGTCGCGATACTTCCACGTCGTACCGGCGCGGTTCGCCGACCAGCTCGATCCTGCGGGGGCGGTGAGATCGGCGAGGACGACGCCGGTGTTGGTGATGAGGATGAGGCGCAGGCCGTGCGCGATTGGGTCGATCGGCGGGCTCGTCGTCACCGCGATGGTGCCGTCGAGCTTGAGCTGATCGTCGCCCACCGGCGCCTGCAGCTTGCTCACATTGAGGCGCGCGGCACCGACCGTCGCCGGGCCGGCGCAGCCGCTCGTGGCGACGCCCCGCTCGATCTCGAGCAGCGTCACGGCATAGGGCGCGAGGCCGACGTCCGGGATCTGCGCGAGGTTCGTCACGAGCTGCGTATCGAGCTGCTGCAACCGCTCGGCCGCGATCGCCGCGTTCAGCCCCGAGGCGACGTAGGTGCCGTAGGCGTTGTTGTGCGTGGCGTCGATGAGCCAGCGCTTCACCCGGTAGCCGCCCGTCGACGCGAAGCCGTCGATCGCGAGCGACACGTCGCTGGTCTCGGTCACGAGGGCGCGCTGCCGGTGGAACACGGCCTTCATGCGCTCGAGGTCGGTCTGCTCCGGGGCCACCGCCGTGAGGGCGCTCACCGCGATGGCGTTGCCGAGGAAGGCGGCGATTTGCGTCTGCCCTCCCCAGCGCGCGAAGTCGGCGGGGCCGTACCCCATGTCGCGGAGCACCTCGACGGCCTGACGCCCCGGGCTGGTCACGTAGCTCCACAGGAGCACGCTCAGGCGGTCGCCCTCGGCGCCCGCCAGCGCGTACACGTGCGGGAAGTACTCGTCGGCGCCGTTGGCGTGCGCCGCGCTCGTGGACACGAGCGTGCGCGGCATGCGACCGACGATGGTCTGGGCGTGATAGATCGCCTTCCGGAGGCCGTGCTTGTTCTTGTTGGTGCGGAGCCCCCAGTCGTGCGGGAACTCCTCGCTCCCGCCCCAGTCGGCGTCGTCGAGCTGGTACATCGCCTGGTAGCCGGCGACGCCGCCCTCGGCGAGGTGCGCCATGAAGGCCAACGAATAGGCGGCACCCATCTCGTTGTCGGTTTGCCAGCAGCCGAGCGGCGACGGCGGCGCCGGCCAGCTCGGGTCGTCGCGCTGGTCGTTGGGCTCGTAGCAGGCACTGAGGGGGTTCCAGCTGCCCACGATGATGGGAAGGGGCGGGAAGCCGTTCGCGCTCAAGAGATCGAGCACCTGCCGGTTGGCGCGCCGGTTCTGCTCGGGAGCGCTGCCGAACAGGTGGTAGCTGATGAAGTCGGGCTGGATCCCCTCCGCCGCCGAGAACTCGACGAAGGACTGCATGATCGTCCAGGACGTGCCGGGCTTGATGCTATCGGGGCCGCCCGCCGGCTCCGGTCCGCCCACGCGCGCCGCGGGATCGGCGCTGCGCGCGCCCAAGACGAAGTGACGCCAGGTCTCGAGGAAGTTGGCCTGGGTGTCCGTCCAGAAGCACGGGGCGTCCGGCTCCTCCCAGAACTGGTACCAGACGTTGGTGAGCCCGTGGGTGACGTTGAAGTACGTCACCGTGGCGGCGATCGCCGCCTCGAAGGCGGCCCACTTGGCCGGGTCCGGGGCGACGGTCTGGTAGGTGGGCCACTCCTCCTCGCAGCCCGGCGGCATGGAGACGACCTGGGACGACGAGATCCACCGCGGCATGCCGTGCACCTGCAGCAGGAACTGCGCCCCGGCGTCGGCAGTGAGCGCCGCCACGGTGGCGAGCCCGCTCTGCTCGAGGCGGGCCTGGTAGTTGGCGAGGCTGGTCGACGGGCCGAGGAGCAGCTGCGTCGACTCGACGACCAGGCCGTGGGACACGCCCGCGTCGGCCGCGAAGTCCAGCTTCATCGGCGTGCTCGTCCAGCCGAAGAAGGCGGAGGGCTCGAAGTAGGTGGGCAGCGTGCCGGCCGCGGTGTCGCCGTGCACGGTGAGCGTGATCTCCTCGGCGTGAGCCGGAAGGGCGAGGAGCGGCGCGACGAGAAGGACCAGAATGCACCGCCTCAGCATGGAGATCACGGGCGACATGAACGGCCTCTCCCGGATGACACGCGCCCGGGAGCGGCGTCAAGGCGCAAGGCGGTGCGGCGATCACGCGGGTGATCGCTTCCGGGTTCCGAGTGCGGAACGTGCCCCCGACATGCCATGCTCCGGCCGATGACGGCGACGACGTCCTCGCTCGAACGCGCGTTCGCTTGGCTCGGCGGCGGCGACCCGGCGATCCGGCGCGCGCAGGTGGTCGCCTTCGAGCGCATCTTCGTCCTCGTCATCGGCGTCGAATATTGGTGTCGGGGCATTGCGCGCTGGAACGACCTGTCGTCGGCCTACCTCGCGAGCCTCGCGGGCGCGACGGTGCTCTGCGTGGTCGCGCTCCTCACGCGCTGGCGCCGCTCCGCCCTGCTCGGGCTCGCGGCCACCCATGCCTTCGTGGTGTGGAACGAGTTCCCGGCGGCGGGCAATCACGCCTACCTCGAGGTCATGCTGTGCGCGCTGGGTGCGTTCCTCGATCCCGAGATCGAGGCCGAGCGCCGGCTCTACGTCGCGGCCGGGCGCTGGCTCGGGGTCGTGATCCTCTTCTACTCCGGCCTCCAGAAGCTGGTGCACGGCTACTACTTCCGGGCCGAGTACTTTGCCTTCTCGCTCTGGATCGAGTCGTTCCGCTCGGTCTTCGGGCTGCTGCTCCCGGCCGCCGAGTATCAGCGCCTCACGGCGTTCGCCGGCAACCCCGGCGACGGGCCCTATTTCGTCCAGGGTGCGCTCGTGGTCGCGATCTCGAACCTCACCTACGTCGCCGAGCTGGCGCTCGCGCCGGCGCTGCTCTGGCCGGTGACGCGCCGGTACGCGATCGCCGGCACCGTCGCCTTGATCGTCGGCATCGAGCTCGCGGCGCGCGAGGCCTTCTTCGGCCTCCTCTACATCGATCTCATCCTGCTCTTTCTGGAATCTCGCCTCGCGTCGAAGCTCGTCCTCCCCGTCACCGTCCTCCTCGCCGGCATGGTGCTGGTGCGGCTCGGCTTCCTCCCGACGGTGGTGTTCTACTGATGACGGCACGGAGCAAAACGTCCGTCGTCGCGGGTGCGCTGGCGGCACTGACCGTGTGGCCGCTCGTCCACATCGGGCTGGTCGAGCGCTTCGGCGTGAGCCCCTGGAAGCTCGCCGGCTGGGGCATGTACTCCGCACCGCGGTCGCGCTCGCTCGGCATGGAGGTGTTCGGCCGGCCGCAGGCGGGCGGGGCGCTGGTGCACTTCACCGATCCGCCGCCGGCGGTCCGCGACGAGGCCGGCCGCTATCTCGAGCGCCACCGCTGGCTTCGCCGCTTGGTGCGGCCCGACACCTTCGCCGCCGCGGTCGCCGCCGCCCACCCCGAGTGGAACGAGGTGAAGATCGCGGTCTTCGAGCCGGACCTCGCGCGCGCGACCGGCATGGTCGTGATGACGGTGGTGGTACACCACTACGCGCGCGGCGCGGACGCCGCTCTCGCCTACGTCGGCGAGGACGATCCCCGCGCCGCCGGCCTGCCGGCGGCGCTGCTCGACCAGCTGCAGGTTCCCTAGGACGCCGAGCGCGAGCCGTTCAGGGGCTGCACTGGACGAAGTAGCGCGCGCTCCCCGACCCATTCAGCGCCGCCGAGCACGACGGCCGGGTGTTGCAGCACGACCCGACGCCGGCCGGCGGACAGGAGACCGGCTGGCAGCCGTCGCCGTCCTCGCCGCCCGTCCCGGCGCAGCCCGAGTAGCCGTTGAAGCCCGCCACCGAGAACGGGCTCGCGATCGAGCAGACCTGATCGATGTTGTTGTTGGGACGGTTGATGGTGACGTTGCAGACCGAGGGCCCGCTCTGTGCGGTCGTCCCGCCCGGCCACTCGGCGGAGTCGAAGGGCCCGCCGTTGTTGCTGTTCACCGTGAAGGTGAAGAGCTGGGCCGGACACTTGCAGAGGCCGCCGTTGCAGGAGCCGGTGAGGCAATCGCCGTTGATGAGACAGACCTTGTTGAGGGCGCAGTCGCCGCAGGCCAGCCCGCCGCAATCGACGTCGGTCTCGGTGCCGTTCTTGACGCCGTCGATGCAGGTCGGCGCCTGACAGACGTGCGCGGTGCAGACGCCGCTCGTGCAGTCGCCGCCGACGTTGCAGGCGTCGCCGGGGCCGCAATCGGGACAGTTGCCGCCGCCGCAGTCGATGTCGGTCTCGGTGCCGTTCTGCACGCCGTCGCTGCAGCTCGGCGCCACGCAGAAGCCGCTCTGGCAGACGCCGCTCGCGCAGTCGCCGGGGCCGTTGCAGTGCTCGCCGTCGCGCAGCCGGGGCACGTCCCGCCGCAGTCGATGTCGGTCTCGCTGCCGTTCTTGACGCCGTCGACGCAGGTCGGCGCCTGGCAGACGTTGCCGGTGCAGACGCCGCTCGCGCAGTCGCCGCCGCCGAGGCAGGAGTCGCCCGTACCGCACGCCGGGCAGGCGCCGCCGCCGCAGTCGACGTCGGTCTCGACGCCGTTCTTCATGCCGTCGGTGCAGGTCGGGGTCTGGCAGGTGCCGCTGATGCAGAGGCCGCCGGCGCAGTCGCCGGGCACGTTGCAGTCGCTGCCGTCGACGCAGCCCGGGCAGCTGCCGCCGCAGTCGACGTCGGTCTCGGTGCCGTTCTTCGTCCCGTCGATGCAGGTGGGTGCCTGACACACGCCGCCGGTGCAGACGTTGCTGGTGCAGTCGCTCCCGAGCGTGCAGTCGTCGCCGGGGGCACAGTCGGGGCAGGTCCCGCCGCCGCAGTCGACGTCGGTCTCGGCGCCGTTCTTCACGGTGTCGACGCAGGTCGGCGCCTGACACGTGCCGGCGGTGCAGACGCCGCTCGTGCAGTCCCCGTTGCCGTTGCAGTCGTCGCCGGTCGCGCAACCCGGGCAGGTGCCGCCGCAGTCGACGTCGGTCTCGTTGCCGTTCTTCACGCCGTCGGTGCAGGTCGGGATCTGGCAGGTGCCGCTCTGGCAGACGCCGGTCGTGCAGTCGCTCGGCGCCGAGCAGGTGTCGCCGGGCCCGCACTGCGGGCACGTCCCGCCGCCGCAGTCGACGTCGGTCTCGGCGCCGTTCTTGACGCCGTCCGTACAGGTCGGCTGGCAGGTGCCGCTGGCGCAGACGCCGCCGATGCAGTCGGTACCGAGCGAGCAGTCGTCGCCGGGGCCGCAGTCCGGACAGGTGCCGCCGCCGCAGTCGACGTCGGTCTCGGCGCCGTTCTTGGTGCCGTCGCTGCAGGTCGGCCCGACGCAGGGCGGGCAGGGGCCGCCGCAGTCGACGCCGGTCTCGCCTTGGTTCTGGATGCCGTCGCTGCAGGTCGGACCCGGGCCGCACGCCGGACAGAGGTCGCCGCCGCAGTCGATGCCGGTCTCGTGATGGTTCTGGACGCCGTCGTTGCACGTCGGGCACGCCACCACGACGCCGCGCTTCAGCTGCAGCTTGGTGCTGGTCGGCGTCGCCTTGTGACGGATGAAGCTGCCGTGGGCCAGCGCGTAGAGCGAGCACAGGCGATGGCTCGACGCGTCGTTTCCGTTCGTGATCGAGAAGATGGTGAGCACGCCGCCGGGGCCGGGCGGGGTCGCGATGCTGATGCCGCCGAGCCCGACCGCGCCCAGGCTGGCGCGGCTGCCGTACTTGATGGACGCGCTCTTCACGACCGTCGGCCCGCTCGGTGCGAGCTTGTTCTTGAACTTGGCGGTCACTCCTTTGATGCTCGTCCACGGCGCCGGGATCGACAGCACGGAGCGATTGCTCGGGGTGTCGACGTAGTAGGCCTCGAAGGTCGCGCTCAGGAGCCCGGGATTGGTGCCGTTACCGAAATGCACGCCGAGCCCGCGCTGGATCGAGGAGAGCTTGGCCTTGCCACTCACGCTGCTGACGCTGATCTGCAGCTTGCTGCCGAGCACGGCCTCGTCGTCGGCGTGGAGGGGGGCGGCGATGCCGACGGCCGCGATCACGGCCAACGTCAGTCCCGTCTGGAAGTGTCTCTTCGCTCGCATGGATGGCTCCTGATCGTCAGTCCTGGAGGCGGACGACATTGGCTTTGTCCTGGATCCCTGGAGAGCCGAACGGGATGGTGATGTCGAGCCCATAGACGGGGAACGCCAAGCTTCCCTGCGCGGCGACTCCCCACGTGGCGCAGTTGAACGGCTCGCCGCGCCGGCTGGCGGTCCCGGTCCCACCCTGCCGCATCTCGGTCACGGTCGACGTCACCTGCCCGGTCGCGATCGCGATCGCCTGGTCCGGAACCGTCGCCCAGTTGATGGTGTCGCAGGTGTTGCTGTCGCTCGAGGTTTCCGAGCTCTGCATCAGGATGCGTACGATCCCGGCGCCCGCCGGCGCCGCCCCGTCCGCCGCGGTGTCGACGGTCAACACGGGCGCCTCCGGCGGTCCGACGGAGCCGTTGCTGTCGATCGAGTAGGCCACGTTGGTGCGGGTGCCTCCGTTGCAGTCGACGAAGCTATGGGCGACGGTCGCGAACGCCGGGTCCTGGCGGATTCGCCAGCATGCGTACCCGGAGGTCGCAGTGGTCGCCTTGCGGTCGCCGATCACCACCGCCGAGGTCAGGTTCAACGAGGCCTTGCCGTCGGGTCCGATCACCCCCGCCGTCAGGAAAACGTTCGGCGAGCTCGAGGAGGCGGCACTCCAGTGTGTGTTCGACGTGCCGCAGCACTGACCGAACGTCGCCGGCTGCGAGAAGAAGCACGTCTTCGCCGCGGTATCGCCGCAGCCCCCCGGGCAGGCACCGAAGCCGTCGCAGTTGTCGCCGTTGATGGTCGAGAAGGTGAGCGCGCCGAGCGGCGTCACCGTCACGGTCGGCGTCGGCGTCAGGGTCTTGGTCGGGGTCACCGTGACCGTCGGCGTCGGCGTCAGGGTGGGCGTCCGCGTCGGCGTCACGGTGGCGGTCGGCGTCGTCGTTGCGGTCGGGGTCGCCGAGAGCGTCGGCGTCGGGCTCGTGGTCGGCGTCGGCGTCGCCGGTGACGTGGGCGTCGCGCTCGGCGTGGTCGTCGGCGTCGGCGTCAGCGAGGGCGTCGGCGTCGCGGTCGCGGTCTTGGTCGCGCTCGGCGTCACCGAGGGCGTCGGGGTCGCCGTCTTCGTCGGCGTCGGAGTCGCGGCCGCGGGCGGGTTGTAGATGGCGTCGAAGAGCTCGTCGCCGCACTCCTCGGCGGTCGACGTCAGGCACGCGAGCTCGTCGGGGAGCGTGCTGCCGCAGCTGGTGAGGTCGGCGAGCGTCAGGTTCGAGCACCGGCCGGGCAGCTTCTGGTTCATCTTGCCGAGCGCCTTCGCGGCCTTGAACTTCAAATCGGCGATGCGGCAGTCCATGAGGGGCGAGGTCGGCGGTTTCCCGAGGTCCTTCAGGTACTGACAGGCGTGCTGCTCTTTCATGCGCGCGAGCTTGTAGCCGAGCAGGGCGGCGTGCGCCGCCTTCTGGCAGCCGAGCGCGAGCGTGCCGGGCCCGACCAGGGGCGGGTCGGGAAAGGTGCCGTAGGCGGTGGCGACGGCGTCGCCGGCCTCGGCCTCGGTGCGACACGCGAGGCAGGCGGCGACGCTGTTCGGACCCGTGAAGCCGTCGATCGTGATGCCGTCGCAGGGCGCGGCGCAGGCGAGGAAACCGATGGCGGCCGGGGTCACGCCGGCGTCGCCGCACTTCGATTCTGCGGCAGCGCTGAGCTTGGTTTCGGCCTTGTCGATCTTGGCCTGCGACTTCAACGGCAACTGCGCCAGGTCGTTGCAATCGGTCGCGGGCGTGACGACCGTGCTGCCCTGCATGCGGGCTTCGTGGCAGCGCGCCTGCTCGCGCATCACGGTCTGGGTGAGCTTCCGGACGCCGGCGGCGAGCGCCTTTCGGCAGGCCGCTTCCTCGAGCGTCGTGGCGCGCGCGGGCGGCGCGGCGAGAACGACCGCGCCAAGCGCGGAGCAGAGTACCAGCGTTGCCTTCTTCATCGGGTCCCTTTCACTCGAGACATTGGACGAAGTACCGTGCGGATCCCGATCCGTTGAGCGCCGCGGAACACGAGGGCCGGCCGTTACAGCAGGACCCGATCCCCGCGGGCGGACAGGACACCGGCTGGCAGCCGTCGCCGTCTTCGCCGCCGGTCCCGAAACAGCTCGAGTAGTTGGCGAAGCTGTTGACGGAGAACGGTGCCGCCGTCGAGCACACCAGATTGATGTTGTTGTTCGGACGGTTGATGGTGACGCTGCAGCTCGTCGCCGCGCTCTGGCTGGTCGTGCCGCCCGGCCACTCGGCCGAGTCGACCAGTCCGCCCGTGTTGCTGTTCACCGTGAAGGTGTACAGATTGCTGGCGCACTTACAGAAGCCGCCGCTGCAATGGGCGGTGACGCAGTCGCTGCCGAGGGCGCATCCCTGATTGAACGCGCAGTCGGCGGCACAAGAGCCGCCGCAGTCGACGTCGGTCTCGGTGCCGTTCTTGACGGTGTCGAAGCAGCTCGGTGTCGCCGTCACCGTCGGCGTCGGGGTCACCGTGAGCGTCGGCGTCGGCGTCGCCGTCTTGGTCGGAGTCAGCGTCGCGGTCGCCGTGGGCGTCGGCGTCGCGGTTTTCGTCGGCGTCGCCGTCACCGTGGGCGTCGCCGTGGCGGTGGGTGTCACCGTGGCGGTGGGCGTCGCGGTCACTGTGCTCGTCGGCGTCGCCGTGGCGGTCTCCGTCGGCGTGGCAGTCTCGGTAGGGGTCGCCGTCGCCGTCTCGGTCGCCGTCGGTGTCGGCGTCTCCGTCGCAGTCGGCGTCGCCGTCGCGGTTTCCGTCGCCGTGGCGGTCGCGGTCGGCGTCGGCGACGCGGTCTCCGTCGGCGTGGGGGTTGCCGTCGGCGTGGCGGTCTCGGTCGGAGTCGGGGTCGGTGTCGCGGTCTCCGTGGGCGTGGGCGTCGGCGTCACGGTCGCCGTCGGCGTGGCGGTGACGCTGGGCGTCGCCGTCGGAGTGGTCGTCGCTCCGGGAGTGAGGGTCGCGGTCGCCGTCGGGCTCGGCGGATCGGCGGACGGGCTCGGGGTAGGCACGGACGCGGGATCGAAGATCCCAGCGAAGAGGCTATCGGCACAGGCGGTCGCGTACTGATCGATGCAGGCCGCCTCGTCGACGTGCGTGTCGCCGCAGCTGCCGAGCGCCGCCAGGTCGGGCGCGCTGCACTTGCCGGTCAGCTTGCTTACTAATGATGCGCGCAGGCCGGCGAGCTTGCCCTTGGGATCGTAGGTGCTGCAGTCCGCCGAGAGCTGGCCGCGATCCTCGAGATACTGACAGTTCCGCTGTGACTTCATGATGCTGAACGTCAACTTGTCGGCGAGCCCGGCGATCGTCGACTGACACTTCACGATCGCGTTGGCGGACGACTGGATGGGCGGATCGGGGAGAAGGCCGTGGAGGTGCTGGTCGAGCTCGCTGGCGCAACGCTTGGTTTGACATGCCAGGCAGGCGGCGACGCTGTCGTAGCTCGTCGTGATGGCGATGCCGTCGCAGGGAGGCGGACAATGGAGGAACCCGAGCGTGCTCGGGAGGCCCGCAACCCCTTCGCATTTCGTGCCGGCCACGGTGTCGAGCTTGACGACCTTCTTGGTGATGTTGGCTTGCGCCTTGAGGCCGAGATCCGCGATGTCGTTGCAGTCGACGGTCGGCGGCACGCCCGCCGGGTCCTTCGAGCTCATCCGGACCTTGTGGCATTTCTGCTGCTCCTTCAGGACGCTGGCAGCGAGCTTTTGGACGCCGCCGCCGAGCGCCTTTCGGCACGCCGCGTCGCTCGACGAGAGCGCGTGCACCGACGCCGGCCCCAAAAGGACCGCCATCATCAAGAGCAACGAGGACCAAGGGGGCATGGGGGTGAGTTGCGGTAATCCGGCGCGCCCGAGGGGTCAAGGAAAAAATGGAGTCGACTCTAAGTTTTTGACCGGCAGGCACCGGCTGCGGCCGGCGTGCGGACGCGACCTCCAGAAAATCAGCCACTTGGATCGGTCGCCGATGGGATAACCGGAGCTGACGGTCAGCGTGGGAACAGCATGAAGAAGGCGAAGCGAATGCCCCAGTCGGGCGCGCCGGTCGGCCCCTCGGCGTACCACTTGGGGCCGAGCTGCAGCTGGATGGGCAGTCCGCGCCGAAGCGATGCGGATCTTCGGATGCGCGGTGCGCGGCAATCGATCGGAGAACTGCCTCGTGTTCGCTGCCGCGTACCTCGAGCATGCACCGCGCGGCGGTAATCCACTCATCGCCGAGCAGATCGAAAAGTTCGCAGAGGCATTCGCGGCGCGCACGCTTCCTCCTCCGACGTTTCGCCAGGGGGTCGCGGGCGCCACGCGTGCGCTGCTGGCGGACGGCCTTCGAGCCGACCGAGCCAGCGTCGCTCGCCAGCTCCACGTCAGCCGGCGGACGATGCAGCGTCGTCTCGAAGAGGAGCGCACCACTTTTCGAGCCGTCCGCGACGCGGTGCAGTGGGAGGTCGTAGAGGCGCTCCTCGCGAACCCGATGCTCAAGGTGGAGTCCGTGGCGCTCAGTGTGGGCTACGGCGACGTCGCCGCATTCTCCAAAGCCTTCAAGCGATCGGCAGGCTGCTCACCCACCATCTATCGACAGCGGCTCGCGGGGGCGGCGCGGCGACGGAAGCAGCTGAGCCTGGTTCGGACGAGGACCGGATGAAACGACCCGGTCGCCGTGCACCTTGACACCGCGGACGACGCGGTGCGAGGGTCCCGCACGCCGCTGCCAAGCAGCCAGAGCGCCGTCCGCACTGAGGGATTGCGGGGCGAAGAACCGACAACGCGAGGCTAGGTCGAGCTCTTGTGCGAAGAGAGCAGAATTGCATCGCAGCGCGGACGGCTCGAGCGTCCAGGGGTGACCATGGCTCGGAATCTACGCGCGTGCGGGTCGCAGTTCCGTAAGTTTCTGCTGTTGATGCTGCTGGCGACATTCACGGGCGCTCACGCCGCGAACGCCGACGTGGACCACTGGTCGACGCACGGTCCCTACGGATCGCTCGGAAGGGTCGTGGCCCTCGCCATGCATCCCACCGTGCCGACCACACTGTATGCGGTGGCCAACGACGGAAGCGGTTTCTTCGCGAGCAGCGACGGCGGAGCCACGTGGACGAACAAGCTGAACAACGGCGACCGCATGTACGCCGTCGTCGTGGATCCCACCAACCCCGCGAACATCTATGTGGGGACCGACGACTCGAGCATCGAGCGCAGCACTGACGGGGGCGCAACGTGGACCACCGTCACGGTGGGGTTGAGCGGTGGACGCGCCTATGTCCACGCGCTCGGCATCGACCCGCTCACGCCGGGCACCGTGTACGCGGGGCTCGTGGACAATTCGGCCGCGGGCTCCCGGCTGTCGAAGAGCGTCGACCACGGAGCGACGTGGACGTCCCTGCCGGTCGGCGTCGACGTCTACTCGATCGCCGTCGATCCGGTGACCTCCGGCACCGTGTACGTCGGCAACTTCGGCAACGTACGCAAGAGCACGAACGGCGGTGCGAGCTGGAGCACCGTCGGCACCAGCATGGGTTACGTGTACGGGATCGCCATCGATCGGACGACGCCGGCGACGATCTACGCGGCATCCTCCAGCGTCGGGATCTTCAAGAGCACGGATGCAGGCGCGACCTGGGCATTGCGGAGCAGCACCGGTTCGACGGCGGTCATGATCGATCCGAACAATCGGAACGTCATCCTGGCGGCGACGGTCACGTCAGGCGTGCTGCGCAGCACGAACGCCGGGAGCTCTTGGTCGACGGTGAACGGCGGATTGACCGACCTCACCGCCCGAGCCTTGGCCATCGACCCGAGCCACAAGGGAGGATTCCCCGTCCTGGTGTCGACCACGGCGTATGTGGCCACCGACGGCGGCGTGTTCAAGACGACCACCGGTTCTCCGCCCAACTGGAGCCCGCTGCCCGTCGCCCGCGAGTGCGAAACCAACGACGTCGCGGTCGATCCCACCGACCCGAACCGCGTCTACGCGGCCACCCATTGGGACGGCCTCTTCCACAGCACCGACGGGGGGGCCAGCTGGACGGCCGCGATTCCCAACTCGAACTGTTTCTACGCGGGACGAGTGCAATCGGTGGCCGTGCATCCGACCAGTCCCGGCACCGTCTACGCCGGGGGCGGTGGGTGCGTCTCGCGGAGCGACGACTACGGCGTGACCTGGGTCAGCGCCGACATCGGCATGAACAATCTCGTGACGGCGATCGCCATCGAACCGGCGACACCCGCCACCATCTACGTGTCGTTGGACAGCCCTTTCACCATCACGGGCGGCGCGGTCCGCAAGAGCATCGACGGCGGAGCGACGTGGAACGACGCGGTGACCGGTCTCCCGGATCCTCACATGCCGGTCTCGGCGCTCGTCATCGCGCCGACGACGCCCGCGACGACCCTGTACGCGGGCACCGAATCGTCCGGTGTCTTCCGCAGCACGGATGGCGCCGCCACGTGGGCCGCCATGAACGCGGGTCTCACGACCCTGGCCGTCAACGCGCTCGCGATCGATCCGGCGGATCCGAATACGGTGTACGCCGCGACCGACGGCGGGGGACTGTTCAAGAGCACGGGCGGCGCGTGGAGCGCCATCAGCGCCAGTTTGGTGAACCAACGCCCGACCGCCGTCGCGTTCGATCCGCTGCCGCCGCAGGCGGTGATCGTCGGGACGTCCAGTGGGATCTTCCAGAGCATCGACGGCGGCGCCACCTGGGAGGACGTCAGCGAGGGCATGCTCAACCGCAACGTGCGCGTGATCGCGGCCGCGATCGGAGGCAGTGCCTTCCATGCGGCGACGACACGCGGGGTCTACGACAACCACCGCGTCCTCCCGACGCCGACGGCTACCCCGACGGCGACGGATACTGCGACGCCAATCGCCACCCCGACGCCGACCGTCACGCAGACTCCGGTCCCGACGCCAACGGTGACTCCGACGCCCACGGCCACCGCGACGTCGACACCCACCGCCACCGTCACGATCGTGGCAACCGCAACGCCGACGCCCACCGTCGCCGCAACGCCGACGCCGACCGTCACGAGGACGCCGACAGTCACGCCGCAGCCGACGGAGACCGTCGTGCCGACACCGACCGCGACGCCGACGTCGGCGCCCTTCGGGTGCGACACGGCGCCCGCCGACGATTGTCGCGTGCCGTTCCTCGCCGGCAAGGCGTCGATCCTGCTCCTCGACAAGACCGGCGACGACCGGGACAGCCTGAAGTGGAAGTGGTTGCGCGGGACGGCGACCTCGCCCTTCGATTTCGGGACGCCGCTCAGCACGACCGACTACGCGCTCTGCATATACGACGCGAACGGCCTCGCGCTCGACGCGCTCGTCCCCGCAGGCAGCGGCTGGCAAGCCGGCCTCACCGGCTTCAAGTACAAGAGTAGAAGCGGGACGCCCGCTGGCGTGACGCAGGTCCTGCTCAGGACCGGCGCCGACGGGAAAGCGAAGATCCTCGTGCAGGGGCAGGGCACCGCCTTGCGCCTCCCGAGTCTCGCGGTCATCGCACAGCCGCTCCGTGTCCAGCTCCGGAGCAGCGACGGTCTGTGCTGGGAGGCCGTCTACGGCGCGCCGCCGCGAAAGAGCTCGGCGGCGATCTTCAGCGACCGCGCCGACTGACCGTCTTGCACGGTGTCTAAAGAAAGCCGAGGTCGAAGTCCGTGTTCGTCCAGCGTGCGCCGGGGTTCAGCGGATCCTCGGCGTCGGTAGGCAGAATCGCGTTGATCGCGCCCTCGGGCATGTTGAGCCAGTGTTTGAGGATCGTGCCGTAGACGTCGCGAATGTCGGTCGAGCGGAAATCGTTCGGCGCCGTATCCGTCGTCTGCGAATAGACGGTGTTCCCCTCGTCGTCCTGCGCGGTCTCTGCGATGTTGGGATGGTTGCCGTAGACGCCGCCATTCACGTCGCCGCCGATGACGAAGACTGGCCCCTGCGAGCCGTGATCGGTGCCGTTGTCGTTCTGGTTGATGCGCCGGCTGAACTCACTCCACACCAGGACCGTCGTCTTCGCGGCGCAGTCGCCCGGCATGTTGGCAAGGTCCTCGAAGAAGACGCGGAGAGAGTCGCCGACCTCCTTGTGCAGGTCGTGATGCTGGCCGGTTGCGCCGCCCTGGTCGGCGTGCGTGTCGTAGCCGCGGTTCGAGAGCTGGAAAAGCCGCGCGTGCACGCTCGGCACCCCGGACGCGACGCCGTAGATCACCTTCGCGACTTCGCGCAGGTCTGTGGCGGTGCGCCGGCCGACGTCGTCGTAGAGCGCGCTGTAGGTCCCGCGATCGGTCTCGTAGAGGCTGTGCAGGTTTGGGTAGCTCTCGGTGCTGAGCCGCGTCGCCGCTCCCGTGTTGCCGATGTACGCGAGGGATTGCTGGGAGGTCTCGGCCGCCGCGACGTGGAGCGCATCGAAGGCCTCGCGTTTCGCGGTGACGTCCCCGGGATCGAAGGTGTCGTAGGGGAACCCGAAGTCTTGCAGCCGGCGAACGGCGAGGATGCTCGTCTGACTCTGCTTGTACTCGCCGACGACAGAGTCGTCGATGTTGACCGCCGGGATGTCCTGGCCGGCATATCCCTGCGACGCGTCGGCGAGAAAACGTCCCACCCACCCGGTTGCGGCATGAGGCGCGAGCCCGAGCGGATTCGCGGTCTGCCAGATCACGCGCGACTCCTCGTGCGACAAGCTGTAAGCGGGGTAGCCGACGCCCTGTACGACTGCGAGCATACCCTGATCGTAGAGGTATTTGAGGCCGCCGAGGCCGGCACCGGTGCCGACGAAGCCCGGATGCAGCGCGAGCTGCGCACTGGTGTTCGGGTCGTTCCCGATCGACGTCGCGGCGAGCTGGCCGGGGGTGAGGTTCAAGTTGCTGCGGGCGGCGTCGTAGTCGTTCCGCAGAGTGCCGTTGCCGTTCGTCACCGGCGTCACGGTGTTGAGCCCGTCGTTGCCGCCGTCGAGGAAGAGGACGACGAAGTAGCGATCGCCGATCGTGCTGGCGAGCGCGCGACGGAGGAACGGGCTGCCGAACGGCCCTGGCCCCAGCAGGCCGGCCGCCGCCGCGCCACCGGACCGTTTGAGAAACTGTCGTCGTGTGATGGCCATGTCGCGCGTCCTCTTCCGCCCTAGTGGAGCTGGTACGCCGGCGACTGCATCAAAAGCGCGAAGAGGCCGTGGAGCTTGTTGTTGCGGACCTCGTAATCGGTGAGGTCGAGGCTCGGGTGCAGTCCGGCGTCGGTGAGGTACTCCATCAGGACGGTAGACTCCTCGGCGGCGAGATGGTCGGCGATCCCCAGGATCGAGGCCGCCTCCTCGAGGATCGCGGCCGGCTGAGTCAAGGAGAGGTCGAAGAACGTCTGGGGCCGGAACGTGGTCTTGCCGTGTCCCCGCGCCGATGTGATGTCCGTTGCGAACGTGTAGCGTCCCATCAAACCCGTCGAGCTGATCCATTCGTCTTCCCACCCCCACCCAAAAACGCTCGGGGGCTCGAGGAGGACTTGACCCATGTTGGTCAGGTGCCCGAGCGCACTGGTGAAGCTGCCGCCGTTGACGAACTGCTCACCGCTCTTGAGCTTCATGTCGAGCATGCGGAGGGTGCTGATGAAGAAATCGATCGGCCACTTCACCGAGGTCTTGACCGCGTTGCCCCACGGGACCGGCGCGCCGCTCAGATAAAAGTCGTCATGGACGAAGATCGCACGCAGCAACGGCGCGATCTCGAACGTGACGTCGAAGGCGCTAGCCGCAACGACGTCGTCGATGAACGCGAGCGACGGCTTTGGATGCGCAAAGTATTCGCAGAGCCGCCGGGCGGTCCGCCGCGCGACGGTGTTCTGCAAGTCGGTATCGCGATGCTGGAAGATGATGTCGAGGACGGTGTCGACCTCGGCGGCACCTTCTCCCGCGGCGTTAGCCGAGCCGAAATTCTGCGGGCCGGCGAAAGAGCCGGTGGTTGCGTAGATTTCCTTGGCGCCGCGTTCGGGAAACTCCGCCTCGAAGTCGTGAAAATAGTCGTAGAACGCGGGTTCCGCCTGGATGTGACGCCAGCCGGTGAACGCCCGTGCGATCTGAACGATGTCGGCCTGAGTGTAGTTCGGGTTGCCGGCGCTGTCCTGGGCCCCGAGCGTGAAGAGCTCCTGCAGCTCGCGCGCATAGTTCTCGTTCGGGTGATCCTTGAAGTTTCGGTAGGTATCGAGCCACTGGATCATCGCCGGATCGAGGCTCATCAGCTTCACCAGCCGCTTGAAGTTGCTCTTGCACTCGCGGTGCAACAGCTGCTGCTGGTTCGAGATCAGCCTCGGACCGGCGATCTGGTTGACCTTGGAGAAGCCGGTCGCGAAGTGGTCGTGCCAGAAGAGGACGATCTTCTCCTGGAGTGGGAACTTCGTCTGCAGCAACCACTTGATCCATTTCCTGTGAATGTCCTCGAGGGTCTTGCCGTTCGGTTTGAACGCTTTGGGTGTGAACGCGAGCAGCCGGTCGACCGCGGCGCCGCGGGTCTCGCCGGCATCGAGGATCTCCTCGATCTCCTCACGGCGCGCGCCGAAACCGGTGCGACGGAGCAGATGCCGCGCGGCAGCCTCGGTCAGTAGTGTTCCCTCGTTGCCCAGAACGAACCTCCGGCGCCTCGACTATCGCGTCACCGCGTGGAGCCTTGCGACCTGAATGTGTAGGGAGGGGAGAGACGCGAGACGAGGTAGCCGTGTAGCACGACGTCGTTCTCCCCATCAATGAAGAACTCGGCATACGCACAGGTCACATCGCGATCGTCGGACGTTCTCCACGAATGGCACCTACGTGTCGGTGGCGCTCCAGACCGTCCGCGATCCGCTGACTGGACCCTCGTGAGGAAACTTGAACTTACCGTTCGTCGCAGAAAGCGGAACTAATGTCGCGGCGAAACGGGCATGAGCGGGCACCGACGGCCGCGATGTGGACCCTCAGGGTCCACATCTGATCGGTCCAGTAATCGCCGCTCACCGAGACTGGACGGTGGCAGTTCATGCGCCGAGCTCCCGCGCGAGCCGCTCGGCGTGGCCGGTGGCGCCGGGCGGCCGTTCGCGGCCCTTCGGGCTCCGTTTCCACCGCGCGCGCCGGCGCTGACCCGAGCAGCAGCAGCAGGCTCGTGAGCAAATGCGCCCTCAGGCTTTGACTCCGTAACAGCCCGTAGTGTAGGTCCGCACCAAACAGGCATGTAGCGGACACGAACGAAGGAGAACATTGGTCGTACGACCTTCACTCCTCCCCCAATCGTGCCTCGTCGTCCTCCTGGGATTGGGTTGCTTCTTGGCAACAGTGCATCGGCCGAAGGGCAGCCTTCGCAGGCCGAGCTGCTCGATCGCCTGAAGCGTCTCGAAGAGAACCAGACCAAGCTCTACGAGCTGCTGAAGGCGAAAGACGCGCGGCTCGATGCGCTCGAGGGGGAGCTCGAGCGGGCGAAGCAAGTGGAACAGCCGATCGCGGCCCCGGCTGAGGCCGCGCCTGCCGATACGAAAGCGGCGGCGGTCGCCGAATCCGCCGAGACGGTCGATTCGGCGCCCGCCCCGCCGGCCCCTGGGTCTCCGGTAAGCGAGAAGGCCCCGCCCTCGGTAACCGTGCCGGCGGCGCTCAAGGGCGTGCTCGGCACGTACGAGCAGGGACGCGGGTTCGGGCTCGCCAAGAACAAGTTCGGCGAGGTGAACTTCGGGATCTACACCTACGTCCGCTACCTCAATCAGACCGCCCTGAACGACACCTACACGAATGGGCTCGGGCAGGAGACCCGTCTCGACCACCGGAACGACGTCGAGCTCAACAAGGTCAAGCTCGAGTTCCGCGGTTGGCTGATCGACCCGCGCTTCCGTTACGTACTTTACAGCTGGACCAACAACGCCGCCCAGGGGCAAGGTGCGCAGGTCGTACTCGGCGGCAATCTCAACTGGGCAGTCATGCCGGCACTCACGCTCGGCGGCGGCATCCTGTCCTTGCCGACGACGCGCTCGACGCAGGGCACCTTTCCCAACTGGCTGACGGTCGACCACCGTACCGCCTCCGACGAGTTCTTCCGCGGCTCGTACACCATGGGCTTCTACGGCTACGGCACGACCCACGGCTTCGGGTATTTCGGCATGATCGCCAACAACCTCAGCATCCTCGGCGTCGACGCGGGCCAGCTCGACGGTGACTTCTCGACTGCCTCGATCGCGCTGTGGTGGATGCCGACGACCGGCGAGTACGGGCCGAAGCAGGGTTTCGGCGACTACGAGGAGCACGAGAAGCTCGCGACGCGGATCGGCGGCCACTTCACGTTCAGCCCCGAGGATCGCCAGTCCCAGCCCGGCACCGACGACATCGACAACACCCAGATTCGCCTCTCCAACGGCACGGTCATCTTCACGCCGGGCGCGCTCGCGCCGGACGTCGCCGTCGAAAAGGTGAAGTACTACATGGCGGACTTCGACGCCGGCGCGAAGTGGCGCGGCTTGGCGCTCGAAGGCGAGTACTACCTCCGTTGGCTGCAGGACTTCCACGCCGATGGGTCGCTGCCGGTGCACAGCACGTTCGACCACGGTTTCCAGGTCATGGCGTCGGGCATGGTGCTGCCGCAGACGGTGCAGCTCTACACCATGGGCTCCTACATCTTCGGCGACTTCGGCGATTCTTGGGAAATGACGGGGGGCATCAACTGGTGGATCTTCCACCGCCGCGAGCTCCGTTTGAACATCGAGTACATCTACGACCACCAATCGCCGGTCGGCGGCACGTCCTATCCACAAGTCGTCGGCGGCAACGGCTCGATCTTCCTGAGCAACCTGGAGATGTCGTTCTGATGCCGAGAATCCTCCGGTTCGTGATCGTCGCCGCGCTGTTGCTGACCGTCCGGCCGGTGGCCGCCTACGACGTCAACGACAGCCACTTCCATCTCACCAACTACATCCAGGAAGGCACCGACATCCGGACCTTCCTCGACATCATGGGGAAGCGCGTCGGCCGCGTCGCGTTCTTCGGCATCCCGCTGCAGCAGCAGTGGTCGTATCGCGTCTCCGCCGACCTGGCGCCGACCTACTACCTCGATAGCGACGCCGACCTCTACTACTACTCCTTCACCGACGCGTTCATCGCGATGGCATACAAGTCGTTGTCGCAGAAGCAGCAGGCCCGCTTCGACCCGATGATCACGGGCTTCAACCCGACCGACATGTACGCCGCCGACCACATTCGTCGCGTGCTGCAAACGTTCCCCGGCGTGTTTTCCGGGATCGGCGAGTTCACCATCCACAAGGAGTTCGTCTCCTCGAAGATCGCCGGCGACGTCGCGAGTCTCACCGACCCGGCGCTCGACCGCATCCTCGACTTCGCGGGCGAGGTCGGCCTCGTCGTCATCATCCACAACGACATGCATGTGCCGTTCGCGAAGCCCGACAAGGCCCGCGTCTACTTCGACCAGATGAAGGCGCTCCTCGCCCGGTATCCGCGGACGACGATCGTCTGGGCCCACACGGGGCTCGGACGGATCATCCAGCCGATCCAAGGCCACGCCGCATTGCTCGACGAGATCCTGCGCGACCCCGCATTGCAGCACGTGTACTTCGACATCTCGTGGAACGAGGTCGCGAAGTACGTCGTCGCGTCGCCGGAGTCGCTGCGCATCACCACCGATCTCATCGAGCGCCATCCCGACCGGGTCCTCTTCGGCACCGACGAGGTCGCGCCTGCCGATCAAGCTTCGTACCTCAGGATCTACGATCAGTACGCTCCCCTCTGGCGCGCCCTGTCGCCGAGGGCGAGCGCGCAGCTGCGCATGGGCAACTACGAACGACTTTTCGACCAGGCGCGGAAGAATGTGCGTGCCTGGGAAGCCGCCAACGTCCACTGAACCGAGGAGGATGATCCCAATGCAGACGAGCGCTCAAAGGAGTCCGATCCGAAACGGATACCACGCGATCGTGGTGACTGTCCTGGCACTCGGCGCCGCGGCCTGCACGGCATCGGTCGCGCGAGAGACGCCGCCCGTCGTCCGCCCCCACACGGCACCCGCCGTCGCGGTGGCGCCGGGCGCGGAACCGTTCCAGGCGCTGGTCAACGACGCACACGCGCGCTTCGCCGGTGTCCGCGACGGCAAGAACGCCGACTACATCCCGATCCTGGCGACCATCCCGTCCGAGCTCTACGGCGTCGCGATCGCGACCCGCGACGGGCGCGTCTACACCGCGGGCGACGTCGACTACCGCTTCTCGATCCAGTCGGTGTCGAAGCCCTTCACCGCGGCGCTCGTCATGCAGCAGTACGGCACGCCCGAGGTCATCGCCGAGAAGATCGGCGTCGAGCCGACCGGGTTGCCGTTCAACTCGAAGCTGGCGCTCGAGCTCTACAAGGCGCACTCGGTGAACCCGCTGGTGAACGCGGGCGCCATCGCGGCTGTGAGTCTGGTGAAGGCGAAGAACGAGAAGGAGCGCTGGCAGCACGTGCTCGGCAACCTCGAAGGCTTTGCCGGCGAGAAGCTGCCCATGCTCGAGAAGGTCTACGACTCGGAGTACACGACGGCTTTCGGCAACCGCGGCATCGCGAACCTGCTCTTCAACTGGGAGCGACTCTACTCCGAGCCCGAGGAGGCGCTGCGCGTCTACACCCGGGAGTGCTCGGTCGGCGTCAACACGGTGGACCTCGCGATCATGGGCGCCACGCTCGCCAACGGCGGCGTGAATCCCAAGACCGGGAAACGCATGCTCGACGAGACGAGCGTCCCGGAGCTCCTCGCCATCATGATGACGGCGGGCTTCTACGACGAGTCGGGCCGCTGGGCGTTCGACGCCGGGCTGCCGGCGAAGACGGGCGTCGGCGGCGGCATCGTGGCGGTCGTTCCCGGACGGTTCGCGATCGCGGCGTTCTCGCCGCGGCTCAACGATGCCGGGAACAGCGTACGGGCACAGAAGGCGATCCGCTACATCGCGGGCAAACTGGGGGCCGGCGTCTTCGGCCCGAACGAGGAATGAGGAGGATGGATATGCGACGATCGCTCATCGGCGCCCTCGGCGCCGCAGTCGTGCTGATGTTCTCGGTCCCCGCGGCCTTTGCCGCGAGCGCGGAGGTCGAGGAGTTGAAGGCGCAGGTGCGGATGCTCCAGCAGCGCCTGGATCAAATGGAGCAACGCGAGAAGGAACGGGCGGCCGAGCCGGCCCGCGCCGCGGCTCCTCCCCCGCGGGGACGGTCACGAGGGTGCCGCGCCCGCAGTGACGGGTGAAGCGAGCGCCGTCACGGACCGCGCCTCCCTCCGCGACGAGCAGCAAGGGGCGCCGCGTCCCAACGATCTCACCCTCGACCCGCAGTATCGCGGGTTCACCCGCATCCCCAACACCAACGTGCTGATCAAGTTCAACGCCAAGCCGCGCACCGATGTCACGCTCGACACCGAGAACGCCGGCGACGACAACCGCTTCATCACCGCCAAGATCCCGGTGACGGGCCAAGACGACAAAGGCGGCGACCCGCGCTTCAACATCAACGCGAAGGGCTCGCAGCTGCGGATCGACGTCCGGGCGCCCGAGGTCGCCGGCGCGCCGCGCTTCTATTACGAGAACGACTTCTACGGCTCGGGCGGCGGCGAGTTCCCGTACCGCATCCGCCAGCTCTGGGGGCAGTACTACAACATCATCGTCGGGCAGACCTTCAGTATCTTCGAGGATCCCGACGTCTGGCCGGACACCGTCGACTACGAAGGGCCGAACTCGGCGATTTTCGCGCGTAGGCCGCTCATCCGCTATCTCCTGCCGCTCAGCAAGGAGTGGCAGCTGAACTTCGGCCTCGAGCAACCGGAGTCCGAGGTCGATCTCACCGGTCAGCCCGACGAAGCCAAGAGCATCAACAACGCGCCCGACGGCGGCATGAACGCGCGCTGGGAGCGTCAGGGCATCGGTCACGTCCAGCTCGCGAACATCCTGCGCTCGATCAGTGTCGACGACTCGGACCGGGGCCGGCAGAGCAAACTTGGTTGGGGCTTCAACGCGTCGGGCGTGTTCAACACCTGGCAGGACGACAGCTTGCAGGCACAGGCGACGTACGGCCACGGGCTCTTCCGGTACAGCAACGACGACTTCTTCAACAACGACGCCGGCTTCGATCATGACGGGGAGCTCGAGACGATCCCGTATCTCGGCCTCATGCTCGGCTACACGCACCACTGGGCGGAGCGTTGGCGGTCGACGGTGAGCGGCGGCTACGTCAACATCGACAACACGGCGAGCCAGGCGGGCGACGCGTATCACCAGACGGTCTACACGTCGGCGAACGTGATCTTCCAGTACCACCACCGGCTCTCGCTCGGCATCGAGGCGCTGTACGGCCACAAGGAAGCGAACGACGGCTCCGACGGCGACGTAGCCCGTATCACGGCGGGTCTCGTCTACACGATCTTCGACTGAGGACCCGCGCATGAGGTTGCCGAGCGCCCGAGTCGCGGTCGCCGTTCTGGCGGCGTGGCTCGGGGCGCTCGGATGCGTGGCGCCGAGAGGCTCCGCGGGTCTTCGCGGCTTCACGGCTTCCGTCCACGAGGCGGACACGAAGCCGGCGGTTGCGAGCCGGGCTTCCAGCGTCGAGCTCGCGGGCCCGCCGGCACCGGGAGCTCGGCTCCCGGGTTGGCTGCCGCGCGGCGAGGTCTTCTGGGATCGAGCGGTCCGCTATCGCCTGCTCGATCGACCCACCCTGACGCTCGGAGAGGGGCTTCCGAGCGTCGGCCTCAGCGACGAGCCCCTCATCGACGGCCGCGTCGGTTTCAAGCTGAACATCGACGCGGCCGCGTTCGGGGAGCGCGATGGCATCGAGCCCGTGCCCGACGACGTCGACGTGCGGCGCGCGTATCTGACCACGAGCGGCACCTTCCACCTCGTGCGTCCCGTCCGGTACAACCTCGAGTTCGGGGTGCTCGGCCGCGAGTTCTACCTCGATTCGGCGTGGCTGATGTGGCGCCACCTCCCGTGGGTCGGGTCGATCAAGCTCGGCGGCATCGACGCGCCGATCGGCTTCGACAACCTCGTCAGCAGCCGCGACCGCACCTTCATGGAGGTCGCGGCGCCGGTGCAGGCGTTCGTGCCCGCCACCTCGCTCGGTCTCCTCGCGCGCCGCACCCATCACGACGCGCACGGCACCTGGGCGCTCGGCTGGTTCACGGTCGGGCAGCGGCGGGACGTCGGCGACCAGAGCCGCGCGCTCGCGCGCATAGTCGGGCGGACGACTTGGCTCCTGCGTGACGGTGAATCGCCTCGGGAAGACGAAACTCCCGAGATCGTGCACCTCGGGCTCGCCGGCGCCTACACGTTCGCGGGGGCGGACAGCGTCCGGTACCAGGCGCGCCCCGAGAGCTTCCTGGCACCAGTCGCCGTCGACACGGGTGCGATCGACGCCAACAGCGCCTTCGTGCTCGGCCTCGAGGTGGCGGCGCGCCGCGGTCCGCTCTCGTTGCAGGGCGAGTACCTGCACGCCTTCGTCAATCGGGCATCCGTGACGTTTCCCGGGCTCTATCTCGCCGCGTCCTATCTCCTGACCGGCGAGACCCGTCCCTACGACCGGGAGGCGGCGATCCTCGGCCAGGTCGTACCGGCGAGGCCGTTGAATCTCCGAGCGCGGACGTTCGGGGCGGCCGAGTGCGCCGCCCGCTACTCCTGGGTCGACCTCGACGCCGGGCCGGTTCACGGCGGTCGCATGCACCTCCTCGGTGCCGGCTTCAATTGGTACTGGAACCGGGTCGTCCGCTGGCAGCTCGGCTACGAGCTCGCCTTCATCGACGGCGGCCCGCTCGACGGCCGGCTGCACGTCTTCCAGGCGCGCTTCCAGCTGGTGGTGTGAGCGAGGGGATCCTTCGCGTCGTTCAGGTTGCTTTGTCCCGAGGACGGCGGTTAGCTGGCGCCGTAACCCCAATACGGGCACGTGCGGCCGACCAGAAGATCCCACCGCCCGCTTCCAGATTCTCGATCCGTGTGTTGCGGTGTTCTCCTGCGGCGAGTGCTTGCTGCCCCCAAATTGAAAGGAGACGCGAGAATGCGACGAAACATGGGAGTTCGTAGCGTGGTGTGTGCGTTGGCCGCGGTCGTGGTCCTTGCCGGCGTCGTCCCGGCATACGCGCAGACCCAAGGCATGGACCGGCGCGACGATCGCCGCGACGACCGCTCCGGAGCCCGGGCCGCGAAGCAGGATTGCAAAGCCGGCGACGAGAAGTCTCGAGCGGAATGCCGCCAGGAGAAGCGCGACACGAAGCAGGACGGGCGACACGACGGGGGCGGGGATCCGGCGCCTGCCGCGGCACCCGCCCCGAAGCCGGCGCAGTAACGAATGTGCGTGGGGCGGCGTCCGACCGGGACGTCGCCCCCGCAGTGGCGGAGGAACCGATGGTCGTCGCAGGCAGAACCGTGATTCGCCGCCGTCTCATTTTCTCGGTGCTCGTCGGATTGCTCGTTCCGCTGCTGGCCGACGCCGCCAACTTCACCAAGGGCACGGAGGTGGCGCCGTTCCCGGAGGAGGTGAAGCCCGGCGATTACGTCTGGCATCCCGAGATCTCGCCGGCGGGGCCGGTCGTGGTCGTCGTCAGTCTGCCCGACCAGCAGCTGTACGTCTTCCGGAACGGCGTGCGCATCGGGCGGTCGACGGTGAGCACCGGCAAGAAGGGGAAGGCGACGCCGACGGGCGTCTTCACCATTCTCCAGCGGAAGGTCGACCACGAGTCGAGCATCTACAAAGGCGCGAAGATGCCGCACATGCAGCGGCTGACGTGGGACGGCATCGCCATCCACGCGGGGCGTCTCCCCGGCTACCCTGCGTCGGCGGGGTGCGTGCGCGTTCCGGAGGACTTCGCCGAGAGGCTCTACTCCGTGACGAGCATCGGCACGACCGTGATCATCGCCGACGACAAGTCTGCTCCGAGCACGACGACGAATCCGGGGATGCTCTTCGCCGGGACCGAGGGCGCCGCGGCGCCGGCGGGTCCCGTCGTCTGGCAGCCCGAGAAGGCGCCGGAGGGTCCCGTGTCGATCGTGATCAGCGCCGCCGACGGTGCGGCCTATATCTACCGGAACGGCGTCGAGATCGGGCGCGCGCCCGTCGGCGGCCTCCGGGGCGTCTCCGGCTCGCATGCATTCTCGGCCTTGGAGAAGGTCGATGCGCAGGGACGCCGCGACTGGCTGTCGGTCACGAGCGTCGGCGGCGCGGAGCCGGATCTGAAGGCGCTGGCGGAGCGGATGACGGTCGACCCAGGGATCCTCGCCAGCACGCGCGCGTTGATCGTGCCGGGCACGTCGCTGATCGTCACGGACGCGCCGGTGAACGGCGACACCCACGGGGCGTCCGACGACTTCCGCATCCTGACGACGTCGGCCGACGAGTAACGCGCGTCCGCCTGCCGGCCTCTTCGGTCGAGCGTTTCGCGACTGGCGGATCGTCTGCGCGACAGGCTCTGCTCTCTTGCCTGTCCGCGCATCGGCTCAGAGCTGCGAGTGAATCGGCAGGATGCCGATGAGGCCGACGACGAAGCGCTGCCACCAGCTGGTCTCAGGGTCAATCGTGTAGACGACTTGCTTGCCGTCGACCTCGGTGGTCCATCGCAGGCGTCCGTCCACCAGCGTGACCCGGAAGCTCTCCCCGGGAGAGACCCCTTCGTCGAAGAACGCTCCGACCCGCTCGCCGAACGCGGGACTGTCGGCGAGGAGCGCCAACTCGCTGTTGATGTCCGCGGAGCGCGGGTCGAGATTGCAGCTGCCGATCAGCACGTGCTTTCGATCGACGACCATCGCCTTGGTGTGTAACCCGGAACGCGACTTGGTCGACAATAACGACCACTGCCGCCTCATCGTCGAGTCGGGGCGGAGCTCGTAGAGTTCCGCGCCCACCTCGAGAAGCTCCTTCCGGTATTTCTTGTAGCCTGAGACGACGGCGGCGACGTCGTTCGAGGCCATGGAGTTCGTGAGCACCCGCACGCGCACGCCCCGGGCGGTCAGCGCGGCGACGGCTCGCACCATCGTATCTCGGGGTACGAAGTAGGCGTTCTCGATCAGCACCTCGCGCTCGGCATTCGCGGTGAGGGCCCGAATCTCGCCTACGAAGGCCTTGACGCTGTCGTCCTCGGCCTTGGCGGGGTCGTCGTACACGACGCGCACGGGCGCCCAGATCAGATCGTCGCGGATGCGCTGCAGGTCGGCCGTCAGCGCCGCCACGTCCTCGTCGATCGGGTAGGGCAGCGGGGTGCCTGCTACCGCGGCGCGAATCTCCGCGATCCGTGCCGCGGCGTCCTCCGCCGTCGGCTGCTCGCGGACGAAGGCCCCGTAAGGAACGGCGAACTTGCTGTTCCAGAACCGGTCGAAGACCGCCGAGACGTCGCGGACCACGGGTCCGATCGCGATGGCGTCGAGGTCGCGGTAGTTCGATTCGCCGTGGACGCCGAAGTAGTGGTCGGCGATGTTGCGTCCGCCGATGATCGTCACCGCGTTGTCGGCGACGAAGATCTTGTTGTGCGAGCGCCGGTTGACGCGGGCGATGTTGCCGAAGATGTCGCCCCAGCGCTTGCGGTCGCGGAACGGGTTGAACGCCCGGATCTCGATGTTGGGATGGCCCGTGAGGCGGGCAAGGACGCTGTCGCGATCGACGATGCTGATGTCGTCGAGGAGCAGCCGGACGCGCACGCCGCGCTCGGCGGCTCGGACCACGCGCTCGCCGAGCAGGCCGCCCGTGATGTCCGGGTCCCAAATGTAGTACTGGAGGTCGAGCGACTGCTCGGCCAGATCCACCATCGCGAGGCGGCCCACGAGGGCGATGCGCGCGGAGCGAACGTAGTTGATGCCTGACTGGCCGGGATGCTCGGCCGCCGCGCGCTCGAAGACGGCGCCGAGCTTCGTCGTGGTCCGCACGCCGAGCGCGTGCGACTCCGGCCGGGGGAACCGGACGTTGTAGGGCGAGCAACCCGACGCAGCCGCGAGCGCGAGCAAGCTCACGACCGCGCGTAGCCACATGGGGGCTCGATCAGGAGGAGGCAATGTGGGGTCTCGAAGGCGACGGAGTCGGGTGCATTGCATTCTGCTCAGTGAATCCCCAGACCTTGAGGGTGGCCGTCGGTGCATTGTTGAGTGAGTGCGGGCTACGACTCCGATGAGGATGATGGACACGACGGAGATCGGCTCCGTCTCAGTTTCGATCCCTCTCCGCCTCGTTGGTCGCTCTTTCCTCTCCCGAGCCCTCCCTAGTCCCATCCGCAAATGGCCGCAAGGATTCTTCCGGTATGCTCCGCGCGTTGCGCGTTCGAAGAGTCGAGGTCGGTATGCCGCTCGTGGGGATTTACCGCGAGCGCGACGAGTGGGCGAAGTCGCTTTGCGACTTGACCTTTGAGACGGCGCGCTTGGCCGCTTCGAGACAGAGGCAGAAGCTGTTGTGGCACACACAGTGCGGCTTCAGGCGACCAACTGCGCGATGTTGTCGCAGTCCGGGGCGTGTGCATAGATCGACCGACATGCGTCCCGATCTGCCACTCGGCGGAAAAATTGCCTTCGTAACTGGGTCCGCACGCGGCATCGGGCGGGCGATCGCGATCGCGCTGGCCGACGCGGGCGCTGATATTGCCATCGCCGATCTCCACCCCGAACCTTTTCGGGGTGAGCCCTACTACCGCCTGCGACAGCGTGTCTCCGGCGACGACGAAGCGGTATCGACCGCAGAGGTGGTTCGGGAACGGGGTCGACGCGCGGTGACGGTCGCCGTCGATGTGGCCGACGCCGACGCCGTCGTCGCGATCGCCGCCCAATGCGAGAGCGACCTCGGGCCCATCGACATCTTGGTCAACAATGCAGGGATCGTGAACAACATCGCGCCGATCGCGACGATGTCACCCGCCGCGTGGCAGCACGAGTTGACGGTCAACCTGTCGAGCATGTTCCACACGGTGCGAGCGATCGTCCCCGGCATGGCCGCGCGCGGCTGGGGTCGCGTGATCAACTTGGCCTCGATCGGCGGCGTCCAACCGGCGGCAGGTCAACCGGCCTATACGGCGAGCAAAGCCGGCGTCATCGGCTTCACGCGTTCGGTGGCGCAGGAGTTCGGGGCGCGCGGCGTCACGGCCAACTCGATCCTGCCCGGCCTCATCGCCACGCCGTTGGTGCTCTCCATGCCCGAGGTGCTGCGGGCCGCGTACGTCGCCCGGACGCCGGCCGCCCGACTCGGCATGCCCGAGGACATCGGCCATCTCGCCGTCTTCCTCGCCCTTCCAGCCTCCGGCTTCATCACCGCCGCAGAGATCCCCTGTGACGGTGGAATCTTGCATGCTCCGCTTGCGGGTCTCGACGCACCACGGCGGTGAGCGGCTGGGAGGGCCAGCCTGCCACCGTGACCATGGTCAAGTTCCCATCCAAAGAGGAGGCACGAGATTGGTATGCCTCACCAGCGTATCGAGCGATCGTGGGATTGCGGACCGACAACAGTGAAGGGTTCCTTGTTCTTGCCGACGAGGGTCCAACTGCAGTTGAAGCGCGTGCTGGGGTGTCCGAGTGACGGGCCGCCTAACTATTCGCTGCAGGGGACGGTCCTCGCTTGGCGATCCCCACCGCTGAGCTCAGGTTCGTTCGGCAGATGATCATGCGCGGAATCGCGACGTTCACGGTGATTGCAGCGGTCATTGCTGCTTGCTTGGCCTTCGCGGCGGCTCGCGCAGAGCATCCAACGTTGCCCGGTATCGCTGTGTTTTTGTTCGGATGGACGGCATTGCCAGTTCTTGGTGCCGCCTCGTTGTGCCTCGCGGCTGCTCGAAGGTCGTGGTCGCCAGCAGGACAAGCCGGCGCTGCCGTCACGGGCCTCACGTTGGGAATCGCCAGCTTGGCGCTCAACGTGCTCGCGTTTGCCGCTGGACCTCCGGACCCGGATACGGCCGCACACATGGCTCCGTTTCTGTGGCCGCCCATCCTCACCGTCGCCGGCGTATTCGTCCTGCTCGCCACAACGGGCTTCGTGTCGGCTGCCCGTCGCCTGCTTTCAGTCGTTGGAGCGAGAGGTGCTACCTAACCTGCGGTTGCAGCGGCCCGCAGCCGTGCCCTCCGCCGCCGCGGGCTGGTCGACCAAGCGTGCGAAGTCGGACGTTCGAGGGGTTTGCCGCGGCTTGCCACAGTCGTCGAGGCGTTGGTTCAATCCGGTCGTTCCGTTACGATCGGCGGCCATGTCGGACGCCAGGGTTCGCAGACAGGAGCAAGAGGACGCAAGCACCGAGGTCCTCGAGGTGGCGCCGGACGTGCTGCGCATGCAGCTGCCGATTCAGATGCCCGGGCTCGGGCACGTGAACATGTACTGCCTGCTCGACGACGAGGGTGCCGCCGTGGTCGACCCCGGTCTGCCGGGCGACGAGAGCTGGGCGGCGATCGAGCAGCGGCTCGCGCGCGCCGACCTCCGCGTACGCGACGTGCACACCGTGATCGTGACGCACTCGCACCCCGATCATTTCGGTGGTGCCGGGCGCTTCTTCGCGGAGACCGGCTGCAAGGTGATCGCGCATCGCGCCTTCGAGACGTTCGGACGGACGCTCTCGCTGTGCGAGCCGGAGCCGACCGTGGCCGAGCTCGACGCGCAGCTCGCGGCACGCGCCGGCTCGCACGTCGACCATGATCGGCTGGCTGCGCGTCGCCCGCGGCCGGTGCTGCAGCCCGAGGGGAACGTGCTCTGGCCCGACAGCTTTCCGGAGCGGCCGCTCGCACCGTGGGGCGGAGAGCAGCCCGGGCCGCCGCCGGAGGCGCTGAAGCGCTGGCAAGAGATGCGGACGTCGGGCCGCGCATTCTTGCCGCGTATCACCCACGCCGTGGATCACGGTAGTCTCGTCCGGCTCGCGCGCCGCGAGTGGTCCGTGTGGTTCACGCCCGGGCACACCGCCGATCACATCTGCTTGCACGACGCCGAGCACGGGGTCTTCGTCGCTGGTGATCACGTGCTGCCGTCGATCACGCCGCACATCTCGGGCCTGTCGGACTCCGCCGACCCGCTCCAATGCTTTTACGAGTCCCTCGCCGAGGTCGCCGCGATCCCCGGCGTGCAGCGCTGCCTGCCCGCGCACGGCCATCCGTTCGTCGACCTGCAGGGACGCGCGGAGGCGATCCGCAGGCACCACGACGAGCGGCTCGCGCGCATCCAAGCCATCAGCGCGCGGCTCGGACCCGCCAGCGTGCAAGCGATCAGCCGCGAGCTCTTCCAGGAGCGCAATTGGGGTCCGATGGCGGAGAGCGAAACCTTCGCCCACCTCGAGCATCTTCGCCTGCGCGCCAAAGCCGAGAGCCGCCGCGACGACGCGGGAATGCTGATCTACGCGGCGTGAGACCTGCGCGCGACGGCGCGCAACCGTAGAGGCAGCCCCTCTGGCGCTGGATGCGGGATGGAAGGCGCTCGGAACTACGCGTTCTCGTTTCCGCCAAAGTTGCTGATGCGTCTGGCGGAACGTGCGGCGCGTGTGTAGATCGCGGGCGTCGTGCCACGGTCTCTCCATCGCACTCTGGCTCGCTCGGTGCCCGCGTGTCTCCTGATCGCGGTCGCGCTCGTCCAGATCCATCTCGCTCACGTGCGGCAGATCCTGACGCCCGCGCTGGCGAAGCTCACGGCATGGTGGACGGCGGCGATCGAGACGGCATTGGCGGCTGTGTTCTTGCTTCCCTCGCGACTCGCGGTCAGCCGCTACCGGCACGCGCTGCTGCTCCTCTTCGCGTGGACCACGTACCTGCTCGCGACGGTCGCGACGTTCGGATGGCTCCTGCTGACGATCGGCGTCGGTCAATGCGAGCCCGAGCTGCCCTGCGTGAGATCTCTCGTCGGGCGGTGACGTGGACGCCGGACCTTCCAATCGCAGTTGGCAGGTGACGCGCGCCGCCTTCGCGACGCCCGCGCTCGTGCTCGTGTTCCTGACGGTGTTGCTGGGCCTCGTGGAAGCCGCCGCGCGGACCGAGCGGGTAACCACGCGACTTCTCCCCCCGAGCGTCGGCTCCGCGTCTCGGCCCTTCGAGGTGCAGCTCGAGCGCTTCGAGGCATGGGTGCGACGTCACGGCCACCCGGATTGCGTCTTCCTCGGAAGCTCGGCCGTGCTCATGGGGGTCGAGCCCGATGTATTCGCCGCCG
Source organism: uncultured delta proteobacterium (assembly GCA_963761995.1). Classification (GTDB taxonomy): domain Bacteria; phylum Desulfobacterota; class Binatia; order UTPRO1; family UTPRO1; genus UTPRO1. The sequence goes on from CAVXIU010000006.1 coordinate 1,125,885, forward strand.
CGTACGAGCGCGGCGCGGGAGGCCGCATGCGCTGCTTCAACCTCGCGGTCCCTGGCATGGCCGCGTCCGATACATGGGCACTTGCAGCCATCGTCGCCGAGGACCACCGTCCGTGGCTCATCGTCTACGGCACGTCGTTTCGCGACTTCAACGTCGCCGCGACCGGGCCAGGCTTGGACCGGCTCCCGTGGGTACGCTACCGCCTCGGGCACTTCAGCCCCGAAGGGTGGCTCGTCGAGCACTCACGCGCGTACCGGTACTACTTGACCTATCGCGGCTGGAACGACCCGACGCAGCGGCGACACATGAGTCGCGACTTCCCTGGAACGGAAAGCGGCTTCTGGCCGGGGCCTTCGATACCCTCCGAGCGCCACGAAGACCTCCCGCGAGCTCTGTCGATCGTGGAGAACGAGATCCGCCCGGACCGCGTCTCCGCTCGGCATCTCGCCGCATTCCGCCGGCTGCTCGCGCTGCAGGCCGACGGGCCGCAAGTGTTGGTCGTCGAGATGCCGGGTACGGAAGCGTTCTCCGCGCACGTGGCCGCCAGCGATGCGTACCGCCGATTCCGCGGCCGCCTGCGGCGTGAGACGCGACGGGGGAATGCGCCGCTCTGGGAGGTCGGCACGACGATTCCGGCCGCGGTGATTCCCGCCGACGGCTGGCGTGATGCGTTTCACATGAGCACGAAAGGCGCCGAGGCGCTCAGCCACTGGCTCGGCACCCGCGTGGCCGAGGCCGTACGCGCCGGGACCCTGCGTCCGCCGGCGCAGACGCGGCCGGCGGGTGCTGTCTCGCCGCAAGCATCGGCGGGTGGCGGCCACATGGCTCGCAAGTATAGGAGCGCCGGGGCGTGATCGTGGCGTCGCTGGACTTCGCGGCGTTCGTCGCCGTTGCGGCGACGGTCTACCACTTGCTCGACGCGCGCGCCCGCGCCTGGTGGCTGCTCGCGACGTCGTATTTCTTCTACGCGCTCTGCGCCTGGCGCTTCGCGCCCGTGCTCGCGGTCGTGACCCTCGCGACCTGGGCGCTCGGGCGCCGCATCGCGCGCGCCGACGGCTACCGCCGACATTGGCTCGCAGCCGCGATCGTCACGATCGTCGCGACACTCGCGACGCTGCGTCACTTCTTTCGCGGCGAACCCTTCGCCGGTCCGTTCGTCGTCGTCGGCATCTCGTTCTACGCGCTGCAGGCGATCTCGTACCTGGTCGACGTCTACGACCGGACGCTCCCGAGCGCACGCCCGCTCCGCGACGTGGCCCTCTATCTGGCGTACTTTCCGAAGCTTGTCGCCGGCCCGATCGAACGCGCGCGCGACTTTCTTCCGCGGCTCGACCGCCCGCACGCCGTGGACGATGGGGCGTTCGCGGCCGCGCTGACCTCGATCGCGGTCGGCCTGACGCGGAAGCTCGTCGTCGCGGACCCTCTCGCCGCGCTGCTCACGCCCCAGGCGTTCACCGCGCCCGCCGGCCTTGGTGCCGGCGTCCTCGTGGCGTCGCTCCTCGGCTACGTCTTCGTGCTCTACAACGACTTCGCCGCCTACACCGACATCGTGCGCGGCGTGAGCATGCTCTTCGGGATCGAGCTCGCCCCCAACTTCGCGCAGCCGTTCTTCGCCCGCAGCTTCGGCGAGTTCTGGAGCCGTTGGCACATGAGCCTCACGTCGTGGCTCCGCGCCTACGTCTACCTGCCGCTCAGCCGTGCACTGCTGCGCCGACGCCGCAGAGTCGGCACGACGCTGCCCCTGGTGGTTGCGCCGATGGTGACGATGCTGGCGAGCGGGCTCTGGCACGGCGCGAGCCTGCACATGCTGCTGTGGGGCGGCCTGCACGGCGTGTATCTCGCCGCCGAGCAGCTCGCGCGCTCGCTCCGGCGTGACCCGACGGCCGCCGCGGCGCGTCCGCCGGCGCGCCAAGCGCTCGTCGCGGTCATGGTGTTTGCCGTCGGTACGGCGACGTTCTCGTTGTTCCGCATGCACACGGGCGACGCGCTCGCCTTCTGGCGGGAGGTGCTGCATGGCGGCGCCGGGGCGCCACCGTCCGCGGCGTTGATATTCTACGTGTTCCTGTCGTTCGGCATCGATTGGGCCCAGCATCGGAACGCTGCCGACGGGTTCTTACGCTGGCCGCGGCCGGTCCGTGCCGCGGTCCTCTCGACCTTGGGTCTCCTCTGGCTCGTGATGAGCGACCGGCACGCGGTCACCCCGTTCATTTATGGGGGATTCTGACCCTCCATCGCTTCGGCGCCGACCGCACGCAGATACTTCTCGCGATTCGCCGGGCGCGCGAGCTTGCCGTTCGAGGTCTTGATCACCCAGCCTTTCTCGACGAGCCGCACGTCGGCGAGCGTGACGTCGTGCTCCTGCGCGGCCCGCCGGCGGAGCCGCGTGTGAATCGCATCGAGGTCGGCGGCAGCGAGGTCCGGTTGCACCTCGCACACCAGGACGACGCGCTGCGTGCCGGTGCGCTCGTCGTCGATGCCGAACGCCACCGCCCGGCCCGCCCGCAGGCCGGGAACGGTTCCGGCGAGGGCTTCGATCTCGTCCGGCTGGATGTTGCGCCCGCCGACGATCATGATGTCGCTCTTGCGGCCGCACACGTAGAGATCGCCCGCGGCGAGGTAGCCGAGATCGCCGGTCAGAAACCAGCCGTCGCGCATCGCCTGCGCGGTGAGATCGGGCCGGTGGTAGTACCCGCTGAAGAGATAGGGACTGCGGATCACGACCTCGCCGATGCTGCGCTCCGGCAATGCCACGCCGTCGCGATCGACGACACGCAGCTGGGTCTCCGGGTACGCCTTGCCGCACGAGACGACGGTCACGGCGCCGGCGAAGCCCGCAGCGGCGGGGACGGCTCGCGCGTCGCGCTCGAGAGCGTCCGTTCGAATCCGATCGACGGGCACCGGACGGGTTCGGTCGGTCGTCGTTGCCGCGCAGACGTTCTCGGCCATGCCGTAGCCGGTGTGCAAGACGCCCGCGCCGAGGCCGTACGGCCGGAACCGCTCCTCGAATTGTTGCAAGCTGTCGAGACGCACGGGCTCACCACCGAGAAGAATTCTGCGCCAGTGTTCGAGGTCGAGGCCCTCGAGATCGCGCGTCCGCACCGCCCGCACGCAGTGGTTCAACGCGAAGTTCGGCATCCAGCAGAGCGTGCCGCGGAACTCGTGGATCGACTGGAAGAGCAGCGTCGGGTCGCGCACCCATCGGAACGGCGACATCAGGACGCTCGGGATGCCGAGGACGAGCGGCAGAAGGAGGCCCGTGACCAGCCCGAGGTCGTGGGAGAGCGGGAGCCAGCTCACGATCACGTCGGCGCGCGTGAGATCTTCGACTTCTACGTTCGCCTCGATGTAGCGAAGAAGAGCTCCGTGCGTCTGCGGCACGCCCTTCTGCAGGCCGCTCGTGCCGCTGGTGTATTGAAGGTAGGCGACATCCTCGCGTGTCGCCGGCGCGGGCGGACCGGCCGGCGGGCTCACGGCGGCGGCCGCGACTTCCTGGTCGTCGGCGACGCGACAGCGGAGGTCCGCGACGAGGCGCGCCACCGGGCCGCGCAGAGCGGACGTCGTGATGAGCGCGGTAGCTCCGGCGCCGCGCACCATGGCCCGCACGCGTTCGGCGTAGATCGTCGGATCGAGCTTCTCGGTGAGGTAGGGGAAGATCGCGGGAACGGCGCCGACGTAAAGCGCGCCGAGGAACGTCGAGATCAGGGCGCGGCTGTGACCCATGACGAGGATCACGACGTCGCCCCGTCGGATCCCGAGCGCCGCGAGGCCGCTCGCGCGAACCGTCGCGTCCGTATGGACGGCGCTCAGCTCGATGGGATGACGGGCGCCGTCGTCCTCGAGGAAGGTGATGGCGTGCGCGCCGGGCTCGCGCTCGACGCGTTCGAGGATCGGCGTCAGCAGGCTCGTGAAGCGTGCGAACGGCAGGCGGACGAGGTCGGGCACCGGACTCTCGGCTTCCCCTCACGCGTCTCCGCGCACTATCCTCCTCCCCCAGGACGCGCGGGAAGGATGGCGGACGCAATGCGAATCAGAGCGGACTTGCGCGAGTACATTCTCGGCGAGCTCCTGCGCGATCCCTCATACGCGCTCGCGGACGACCAGCCGCTCATCACGGGCGGTCTGATCGACTCGTTCGCACTCGCGCTCATCGCAGTCTTCATCGAGACGAGGTTCGACGTCTACATCCCCGACACCGACCTCACCGTCGAACGCATGGACACGCTCGACCAGATCGTCGCGCGCGTGCTCCGCGGCTGACGCGCGCCCCCTTTTCTTCCGGGTCACCCACACACGTCCACCGCGTTGTCGCAGCAGTCGTTGTTGTTCTGACAAGCGGGGGGATCGCATTGGCAACCGCTGGCGCCGCCCCCAAGGCCGCACTCGCACGCCTCGCACGCGTTGGGATCGTTGCATTCGGGGCAAGCACATGGATTCTCACCGGGGTCGCAGGTGTCGTCGCCGCAGCAGCCGAGACCACAGGCCGAGCAGACATCGGGGCAGCAGTCACCAAGGGCCACGCAATTTATGTCGCACGCGCAGGTGGCGTTCGGGTCGAAGAATCCGCAGCCGCACACGGCACAGGAGCTGACCCCACCACAGTCCGCAGGGCACGTGCACTCGTTCTCGGCGATGCCGCAGATCCCGTTCGGACACACTGGCGTCGGCGTGACCGTCGGTGTCGGCGTGACCGAGGTTGCGGTCGGGGTCGGAGTCACGGTCGCCGGCACGGGGATGCAGATGCACAAGACATCGAGAGTGTTGAAGCACATTTGCCCGGGCGGACACGTCCCGTCACACGCCGGCACCCCCGCGTTGGCGCAAGCGACTTCGGGCGTCGGCGTCACGGTCGGCGTCGGCGTGAGCGTCTCGGTCGCCGTCGCTGTTTCGGTGGGGGTCGGCGTCAATGTCGGTGTCGGCGTGGTCACTCCCGACAGCGGAGGCACGCACAGCTCGCGCGGGCCGTAGACGTCGAACGACCCAGCCTCGAACTGGTTGAGCGTCGAGACCTTGCCGGCAAAGGGACTCGCGGATCGACTCCGAACCGCGTAGCAGAGGAGAAGCGCCGACGGATCGATCCGTCCCTCGCTCTTCTTGTCGACGGCCACGCAGAGCCGCCGCGGCCGCTTGATGTCGACCATGATCGACCCGAACTGGTCGTCGACCTTGATGTCGGACCGCCGGAAGTGTGCGCTCTGGATGCGATAGCACTTGAAGTGGTCGATCTGCGGCACGTACGCCTGCGGTGGAAGCGCGGTGCTCTTCGCCGAGGGCACGAGCAGCATGTCGGCGCCGGCGAGGCGGACGCTGAGCGTGCCAAATTGATTGGTCACCTCCACGCGCCGCCGGTCCGTGAGGCTCGGCTCGGTCCGATCGAGGCGATAGGCGATCAGATGATCGGGATCACCAGGTGCGGTCGAGTCCTCGTCGTTCTTGTCTGCGGGTGCGCACAAACGCTTCGGCCTACCGACCGACCCGGTCGTGGCGCCGAAAACGTCATCGACGAGGCTGACGTCCTCGCGAACGCTCCGTCCGTGGATCTCGTAGCATAGGAAATGATTGAGGCCACCGGGCTGCGGCGTGGGGCCTACGCCGCCCGCGGCGGCCGCTCGCGCAGTGAACATCTGCAGCGCGAGAACAAGTGCGACCGCGAGTCCGATGCGACGATGCGGACGACGACCGACAGGAGGGAATGTCACCGTGTTCTCCTTCAGGGGGTCGTGTGAAGGTTCGATGGATCGGAACGCCGAAGTCGATTGCCGAGATCAGATCGTGCGATTGCGCACCTCAGCGAGTCCGAAAGCGACGATGCTGAGGCCAGCGATACAGCGAAATCGCAGTTACACGCGAGCCCGCCCGCACGCAAGAAAATTCGGCGGCACCGCGTTGAAGATCCGTTCGGCCTCGACGTGCGCACGGCACGGTTCGGGCTGAATGGCACGTCATCGACGCGACACCGGCGGCGTATCGCCGGCGACTCCAATGCGAGGCATCACGTGCGGGCCGGCCTTGGCACCGAGCGTCTCCCACGTGCTCGCGAGCGCGGCGACGAGGGCGGCGCGGCCCTGGCCATCGAGCGGCTGGGCGCAGCTGCGGCGGATGTACATATGGCTCCGTCTCCAGTGTCAGGTGGCTCCATCGCCAGGGAGGGAAAGTGGCTCCTTGTCGGATCCATGAATCCGAGCCATGAGCGCAGACAGCTCCGAACGCTGGAGGGCTTGCGCATGTCTCCGAAACCACTCCTCGGCATCCTGCTCGCCATCGGCCTTCTCCTCCTCCTGCCAGCGCCGAATCTGGCCGACGCCCGGAGCTTCGCCGTCGATCGCCAGGACGACGAACCCACCGCCACTGCCTGCGACGGTGCGATCGCGAACGATTGCTCGCTCCGCGGAGCCATCGGCGAGGCGAACCTTCTCGACGAAGCCAGCACCATCACGATTCCCGCCGGACACTACCTGTTCTCGGCGAGCTCGGTCTGCCGCTTCCAGCCGAACGCCGACCCGAACGTCGTGCTCACCTCCACCGGCCCGACCCTTTGCCTCTCGAAAGACATCGCCCTGGTGGGCGCGGGTGTCGCCGAGACGATCCTGGATGCGAACGAGCCGGCCGGGCTCACGAGTGCTGCCCATCCGGTCTTCATCGTGAATTGGGGAACCGTGACGAGCATGGAGGGCCTGACGGTCACCAAAGGCAACTGGACGGCCGGAGCCGTCTTTCTGCTCACGGGTGGCGGGATCTGGAACGGCGGCACACTGACGCTGACCGACGTCGCGGTGACCGACAACTATGGCCGCATCGGCGGCGGTATCATGAATCGCGGCACACTCACGCTGCAGCGCGTTCAGCTCGCGCGCAACACCGGCACAGAAGGGGGCGGCGTCTACAACTACGAAGGCGGCGCGGTGACGGCGTCCGACACGGAGGCGAGCTTCAACAACGTCAGCAACATCGGCGGGGCGTTCAACAACGCCAACGGCACGATGACGATCGTGAACAGCACACTGCACGACAATGACGCGCGAAACGGCGGCGGGCTCGGAGCCGGCACGTTCACGACGACGACGTTGATCAACACGACGATCAGCGGCAATCGCGCCTTTGACGGCGGCGGCATCCAGAGCTCCGGGACACTCACGCTTCGCAGCTGCACGGTGACGGCGAATACCGCCCAGTGGGCGTCGGACCCCGGCAGAGGCTCCGGCGGCGGGATCAGCGCGGGTGCGACGACGGTTTCGAACAGCATCCTCGCGGGTAACTTCGACGTTGACGGCAAGCCGGACTGCAATGCCTCCCTCAATTCCGAAGGCCACAACCTGATCGAGAACACGACCGGCTGCGCGATCAGCGGCCCGCAGACCGGCGACCTGACGGGTGTCTCCGCGCAGCTGGGCGCGCTCGCGGTCAACGGGGGTCCGGCGCCGACGCACGTGCCCGAGCCAGACAGCCCGGCGATCGACGGCGGCGATCCGGCGGCGCCGGGCAGTGGCGCGCCGGCCTGTCCGGCCGCGGATCAGCGTGGCTTGCTGCGACCCACAGGGGTGAGCTGCGACATCGGTGCCGTCGAGGTCTCGGAGGTCTTCGGCCTCTCGCGGGTCCTCCCGGGGCGAGGGGGCGCAGGCGGCACGGTGCTGCTGCACGTGGCCGGCAACGGTTTCGAGCCGGGCGCGACGGTGCGGCTCGAGCGGGCGGGGCAAGCGCCGATCGATGGTGCGCCCGTCCAGGTCGAAGCAGGTCGATCGTCGGTGACGGCGAGCGTCGATCTCATGGGGGCGGCCGAGGGTGCCTGGGACGTCGTCGTCACGAATCCGGATGACGTGAGTGAGCGGCTGGACGCGGCCTTCGTCGTCGAGCCGTCACGTGCCCCGGATATGTGGTTGCAGGTCGTCGGTCCGCGCGGCCTCCGGCCCGCGGTGCCGACGCCGATCACGCTCGTGTACGGCAATCGCGGCAACGTCGATGCGCTCGGCGTGCCGCTCACACTGTCGGTGGCAGAGGGGATGGTCTATCGCCTGCTGTTCCCGCTCGGACCGCCGCCGGTCCGCGACCCGGAGATCGCGCTCGACTGGACTCTCCAGCCGATGGAGGTGGATCTGGCTGCCGGGTCCGGGGGCACGACGAACCTGACGTTTCTGCTCCCGGTCGTTCCCGCGGGGGCGACGGGCAAACTGCAGCTCCTGCTGACGCTGCCGCCGGCGCTACCCCACGGCGACAGCGTCTCGTCCTTCGCCTCGGTGGGACGTCCGCTGATGACGCCGCAGCCGACCGATGCGACCGTGAACGCCATGGTCGCAGGCGCGCGCGCGTACATCGAGCGCATCGTCGAGGTCACGGTGCCAGACGAGCTCGATCCGACGCTCGCACTGTATGCGCGCGAGCAGTTGGCCGCCGTGGCCGAGGAGGGACGTTCGCTGCTCGTCCACACCGGCGGCGCGGCGCAGCAGGTGCACTCGCTCGCGTGGCTGCAGATCGAGCTCGCGCTCCGGGCCGCCAAGGCGTCGCTCCCGGAGGAGCACGCGTGGTTCGCGCCAGCGTGGTCGAGGCGGTTCTTCGCGGGACTGGTGGCGACACTGCGTCCCGGTGTGGCGGTGGCGCAGGACCCGAGCGGCCCGACCTGTGCGATCGTTCCGTGCTCCGGCCAGGTTCTGACGGAAGGATGCGGGTGCCTCGACCTCAAATGCGACAAACCGAGCGGATGCGGCTTCCCGCCGCCGATCCCCAACCCGCCCGGGTGTAACCTGAGCGGGCGGCTGACGGTCTCCGAGCTCCTGGAGAGGCTCAAGAACTGCCGGATGACGAAGGACCACTGCGAGTCGTTGCCGAACCACCGCGTCGTGACGAACGACGACGGGTCGTCCTTCTGCGTTCCCAACGACCCAGGGGGCCATTGCCCCCGGATCAGCCTCCCGAATCCGCTCGGTGCTGGCAGCATCGACTGCCTCGGCACGCCGATCCGGACGTCGCACGATCCGAACGACAAGACCGGCGTCGCCGGGATCGGGGACGGGCACTTCCTGTTGCCCGGGACGCCGCTCGCGTACACCATCGCGTTCGAGAACGATCCGCAGCTGGCGAACGCCGCGGCGCAGGTCGTGACGATCACCGATCAGCTGGATCCTGCCCAGGTGGATCTCTCGAGCTTCGCGCTTGGATCGCTGGGGTTCGGCTCCGTGATCGTCCCCATGCCCGCGGGCGCACAAAAGTACAGCGGCGGGGTCGACCTCCGGCCGGCGCAGAACCTCTTGGTCACGATCGACGCGGGCATCGATCTCGCGACCGGCCTCGTCCACTGGACGTTCACGTCGGTGGACCCAGCGACGATGGAGCTCACCACCGATCCCGACGCGGGCTTCCTGCCCGTGAACACCACTGCTCCGGAAGGCGAGGGCTCGGTCTCGTTCACGGTCATGCCGAAGAGCGATCTCGCGAGCGGCACCTCGATCTGCAACGGCGCGTCGATCATCTTCGACGTCAACGAGCCGCTCGTCACGCCGACCTGGTGCAACGGCTTCGACGCGACGCCGCCCGCGAGCGCCGTCGCGGCGCTGCCGGCGACACAGGTGTCCACCGATATTGCGCTCACCTGGTCGGGCAGCGATGCCGGCGCTGGCGTCGCGAGCTACACGATCTACGTCTCGACGAACGCCGGTCCGTTCACGGCCTTTCTCACCGACACTCCCGACACGGCGGCGACGTTCGCCGGCGTCACCGGCTCCACGTATGCGTTCTACAGCGTGGCCCTGGATGGATTGGGCCATCGGGAAGCGGCGCCCTTGGTGGCCGACGCTCAGACGACGATCGGCGCGGGCCCCGGCGCGCGAGATCTCGCGATCACGAATTTGAAGGTAGCCAAGAGCATCAAGCTGAGCGCGAAGAAGCCGTCGCACTCGGTCGTGCTGACGGTGCGCATCCAGAATCGCGGCACGCGCCAGGAAAGCATCCCGACGGCCGTCGCGTTGGCCACTCTCGTCGATCTGGAGATAGAGTCGCTCGGCGCCTGCGCCGCCCCGACGCCGGCGCTGCGAGCCCCCCGGAGCCTGCTCAAGAAGCCGCTCCTGCTCAAGCCGAAGAAGAGCATGACCATCAAGTTCGAGGTCCCGATCGGGTGTGCCAACGATCCCGCGAAGAGCCCGAAGGGTGAGACGAGCGCGCATGATTTTCGTTTCGTTGCGCGGCTCGGGACTTTCGGCGGCCCCGATGCCTACGAAACTGACGACGAGTGCCCGCGTGCCGCCCTCGGGTCAGGGAGCGTGACGCGGCCGGCTGGCGACTTCCCGGAACGCGGCTGCGGTGCGCCGCTCGGCCGCAAGACCTTCGGCGGTCCGGTGCTGCTCGACGTCGTCGGGCCGGGGGCGCGCGCGCCCTGAGCGCGAAAAACCGGTCCCAACGCTGGAGGGCTCATGTCTCCAAGATACCTACGCGTTGGGGGTTGGCGCTCGAGACGGTGCGCAATCCGCTCTGGGTCCAGAAGATCCGACGTCGCCTACGCGACGCTCAAGAAGCCACTACGTACTGGATCCCGATAGCGCGCGCTCCGAACTTCGCCGGCTTCAGGCAGTGTTCGCGGGATCGGATGCAGATGCGGACGCAGAAAGCGCATGATGTGGACCCTCGTGGGCGACAAGAAACCGAGGAAATCCAATGCGAGGAGGGGGACTTGAACGCGCCGTTCGTCGCGGAAAGCGGAAGTAATTTCGCGGCGTAACGGGCATGGGCGGGCACCAACGGCCATGATGTGGACCCTCAGGGTCCACATCTGACCAGAGGAGCCGTCATTCTTCGCCGAGAGCTGCCTCGCCGAACGACAATCGACCACTAAGCCTTCAGCTCATACAGACGCCAGCCACCGTCGATACCCTTGAGGGTATGCTCCCCTCGCTCGGTGAACGACCAATTTCCCCCGAGGAGGAGGTCGCGGACCGTGGACGATACCCAGGTCGCACCGCCTGCCGCCGCTTGCTGCACACGCGCGGCCAGGTTCACTGCGAGGCCGGTCACGTCCCCGTCCTCGCGCACCACGATCTCCCCGGCGTGGAGGCCTGCCCGGACAATCAGACCGACACGTCCGAGCTCACCCACGAGCTCGGCCGCGCACGCCAAGCCTTGCGAGGGGGTCGTGAAGGTCATGAGGAGCCCGTCGCCCGTGTTCTTCACGAGCGTACCGGCGTACCGATTGATCGCCTGCCAGGCGATCCGGTCGTGACGATCGAGCATCTCGCGCCAGGCCGCGTCACCGACCTCGGCGGAGCGTGCGGTCGAGTCCACGATGTCCGTGAAGAGCACGGTGGCGAAGCGCCGCTCGCTGTGCACCGTCGGCGCCCGCCCGGTCACGAACTCGAGCCAGACGTCCATCAGCTCGCGCCAGTTCGGCATGACCCAGCAGATGTGATCTTCGCCCGCGAACTGCATGTACCGTGCCCCAGGGATGTGCTCGGCCAGGTAGCGTCCGAATGAAGGAGGGATGCACCGGTCGCCGATCATGTTCAGGACCAGCGTCGGCGACCGGATGCTCCCGAGCCGATCGTTGGCGTCGAGACCGAGGATGCTATCGAACTGCCGCTGGATGTCGACGCGGCTGCACGTCTGGCGTTCGAATCGACCCACCCAGCGGATGAAGGCCGCATCGGCGTTCATGCTCGGGGCGAAGAGATCGACGAAGTGCTCGGGCTCCCGTCCCCATCCGTCGATCATGCGCCGAAACTGCTCGAGAACGTCGCGCCGGCGCATCGGTGGATCGTCGTCCCGGCGCTGAAGGGCGCCGAGAGCCGACGGGCCAATCATGGAGTTCACGAGGACCAGCCGATCGACACGCTCCGGGTGCAGCGCTGCGAAGAGCTGCCCCATGATTCCACCTTCGGAGAGGCCGAGGACGTGCGCACGCTCGAGTCCCTCGGCATCCATGACCGCGATGATGTCCTCGATCCGCTGCTCGAGGGTCGGCACCTGCTCGAACCGATCCGAGCTCGCGAGACCGCGCTTGTCGAACTCGAGCACGCGGACGTAGCGGCCGATGTACTCGCGCACGCGGCGGTAGACCTCGTGCTCCCAGGCGAGCTCGACGTTCGAGACCAGCCCCGGAATGATGACTAGGTCCGGCCCGGCGCCGAAGCGCTGGTAGGCGATGTTGAGCGCGCCGCTGCGCGCGTACTTGATGTCGGAGATGTCCAATGTAGGGGGCGCGGGCGACCTGAGTATCGCCGTGGGTCGCTCTTACTTATTCGTGGAAGAGCAATGCAACCCAATCATTGATCCAGGATGAGGCTTACGAAGAGATAGTGCGATGGTTCGGCGCATGATGTCGCGGCTCGCCATCCGGCGCAGTCGGATTGCGCCAGAATGGAGCGATCCGGGCGCCCGGTTCTGCCAGAATTCCCATTTCCGCGACAATGTCCGCTTCTGAACCATTGCTGCTCGTTCTGGCATTCGAGTCTCTCGTGGTAGTCACCGCACGCGAGACGATCCGCGATGATTTGCCCGTCCTGCCATCATGAGAATCGGCCAGCTCGAAGTTCTGCCGCGAGTGCGTGGGCTCTCGCGTCGGGACGTGCGCAGTGCAGGGTCGAGCTACCCGCAGCGGCGAGCTGGGCGAGGTAAAGGTGCGATGACCTGCTCGCACTGCGGGAGCGACAATCCAGCCGGCAAACGGTTCTGCGGCGACTGCGGTAGCGTGCTGGAGAATCGGTGTCCACATTGCGGCGCGGACAATCCGCCGAACAAGAGGTTCTGCGGCGACTGTGGAATCTCCTTCGCCGCTCAGCCCGCACACGCGACGGACACAGCGGAGGCGCGCAAGGTCGTCACGATTCTCTTCGCCGATCTCGCGGGCTCGACAGCGCTCCACGAGCGGCTTGACCCGGAGTCGGTGCGCGCGTTCATGGAGCGCTACTACGCGGGAATGCGCGCGGTGATCACAGCGCACGGCGGCACACTGGTCAAGTTCCTCGGCGACGGCGTCATGGCGGCGTTCGGCGTGCCGCACGTCGCCGAAGACGACGCGATCCGGGCCGTGCACGCCGGCGGCGATATGCAGCGGGCATTCCGCAGCCTCGCGCGAGCCCATGCCGACATCGACCTGCGCGTCGCCATCAATACCGGCGAAGTTGTGGTCGGCGTCGACGACACCGACATCGTCGGCGATCCGGTGAACGTCGCCGCCCGGCTGCAGCAGGAGGCGCGGCCGGGCGATGTGGTGATCGGAGAAATGACGCGCCGTCTCGTCGCGGCGCGGGTGACGCTGGAGCCGCTCGGGAGCTTCGCGCTCCGCGGCCGCGCCGAGCAGGTGAAGGCCTATCGCGTCGTGTCGCTCGAGCGCCCGACGGGGGTCGCCGCGGCCGAGTTCGTCGGACGCGACGACGAGGTCGAACGCCTCACTCGCGGTCTACGACGCCGCGGTGGCGAAGCCGGCGACGCGACTCGCGGTGCTGCTCGGCTCGCCCGGCCTCGGGAAGTCGCGACTGATCGGCGAATTCGCGCGGCGGCTCGGCGACGTGGCGACCGTCATCGCGGCGCAATGCGACGCGGCCGGCGGAGCGACGTTCGCGCCGATTGCGAAGGCGCTGCACGAGCTCGTCGGCGGCGCCCGCTGAGGACGTGCGAGGCTGCGATCGAAGCGATGCTGCCCGCGACGGAGACCGAGCGCGCGCGCATCGCCGGTGGCATCGCTGCGCTGCTCGCCGGTTCCTCGGCGTCGCCGGAGGAGACGTTCTTCGTCGTCCGCCGCTTCTTGACCGGGCTCGCGGCGTCGAAGCCCGTCGTGCTGGTGATCGACGACCTGCACTGGGCCGAGCCGCTGCTTCTCGATCTGGTCGAGCACCTGATCCAGTGGGGCGGCGGAGTGCCGCTGCTCGTGCTGGTCGGCGCGCGGCCCGAGCTGCGCGATCTACGCTCCGTCGCTGGTCGACGCTCGGTGGCCTCGTCTCCGACGTCGTCACGCTCGGCGGCCTCGACGCCGGCGGCGGCGACGCGGCTCGCGGCCAACGTCATCGGCGCGAGCGATCTGCCGAGCGCGGTCGCCGCCAAGGTGCTCTCCACCACCGAAGGCAATCCGCTCTTCGTCGGCGAGCTGGTGCGCATGCTGGTCGACGAGGGAGCGATCGAGCGACAAGGCGACCGCTGGATCATCGGCGCCAACCTCGCGGCGCTCGAGATGCCGCCGACGATCCATGCGCTGCTCGCCGCGCGCATCGAGCGGCTGCGAGCCCGAGGAGCGCGCGGTCCTGGAGCACGCATCGGTCGTCGGCCGTCACTTCTCGCGGAGCGCCGTGGCGGCGCTGCTCGGCCGGGAAGGCAGCGACCTCGATGCTCGGCTCGAGGCGCTGCGACGCGGCAGAGCTGATCGAACCCGACACCGGTTGGTTCCTCGGCGAGCCGGTGCTGCGCTTCCATCACGTGCTGATCCGCGACGCGGCCTACCGCCGCCTCTGAAGGGCACGCGCGCCGCCTTGCACGCGCAGCTCGCCGACTGGATCGAGGCGCAAGGTCGGCGACAACCCCGAGCACGACGAGACCATCGGCTGGCACCTGGAGCAGGCGCACCAGCTCCTGCGCGAGCTCGGCGCGCTCGACGAGCGCGGTCGGAGCCTCGGCGAGCGGGCGGCGCGGCCGTCTCGCGGCCGCTGGTCGGCGAGCGCTCGCCGGCGACGACGTGCCGCTCGCGGCCGAATCTGCTCGGACGCGCCATCGAGCGGCTCGAGCCCGACGATCTCGCCCGCGCCGAGCTGGCGCTCGACTGGTGCGAGGCGCTGCTGAGCGCGGGCGACGTAGTCAAGACGAAGACGGCGCTCGCGGAGCTGGGTAGATTCCTCGCGCCGGCGGCCGAGAGCTCGGCGAACAAAGAGGAGACGAGCGCATGCACGCGATTGTCGGCCTGGCATGCCTGCTTTACCGCGCAGCTCACGGTGCTGACTGAACCGCAGGGTCTGCAGGACGCCGCGAGCTCCGTTGCTGCGGCTGCGCGGGAGCTCGCGGCGCTCGGAGATCGCTGCCGGCGAAGCCAAGGCGCACTTCGTTCACGCGCTGGCGCTCGCGCGGCTCGGCGAAGTCGGCGACTGCGAGGCGGCGCTCGATCGCGCGCTGGCCGCTGCGCGCGGGTGCCGGAGATCGCCGGCGAGCGAATACCGTGCTCGCGATCGCGCCGGTCGCCGCGCTGTGGGGCCCGAGCCCGGTCACGCGAGCGAGCGGCCGATGCCTGGACGTCGTGCGAGTGCTGCGCATTACGCAGGGCGCGCCCGCCGTGGAAGCCGTGGCGCTGTCTTGCCAAGGCGTGCTCGAAGCGCTGCGCGGCCGCACCGAGGCGGCCCGCCGCATGATCGCGTCGGCGCGCAAGATGGTCGAGGAGCTCGGCATCACGCAGCGCCTGCTCGAGGCCGACGTGTTCGGCGGCCTCATCGATCTGCTCGAAGGCGACGCGGCCGCCGCCGAGCGCAGCCTGCGCCGCGCCTACGACGGCCTGCGCGACCTCGGGCTCGGCATCGACGCCGCGCCGCGCTGCGGCGCTCCTCGCTCGCGCGCTGCTGGCGCAGGACCGGGCCGCCGAGGCGGAAGCGCTGTCGCACGAGAGCGAAGCGCTCGCGGGCGACGACTTGAAGGCGGCGATCGCCTGGCGCGGCGTGCGCGCCGAGGCGCTGGCGCGGCGCGGCGAGCACGCGCGCGGCCATCGGGCTCGCGCACGCGGCGGTCGAGATTGCGGCAGCGACCGACGCGCTGCTCGATCACGCCGACGCGCGTCTCGCGCTCGCTGCGGCCCTGCGCGCGGCCGGGCGCGGCCGCGAAGCCGACGCCGAGGAGCAGCGCGCCGTCGAGCTCTGGGAGGCGAAGGGGGCGACCCTGCTCGCAGACGGCGCGCTGCGGCACGGGACCAGCGAGCCCGAGAACGATCCTCGCCCCCTGCCACAGGGGGACCACCGCGAGGTCGGACCGCCGCCTGCTCCCTGCCTCGCCAAAGAGGGGGAACCAAGCCGCCGGGTGCAACCGAACGCGGCAACCGCCATGTTGGCCCGCCTCTACGCGCACCTGGCCGCGCGCGACTTCGATGCAGTCGCCAAGGACTCGCGTGAGGACATGGAGTCGGTCGATCACCCATCGGGCTCCAGCTACGGCCGCGAAGCGATCGTCGCTTCCCTGCGGCGGTTCTTCCGGTCGCGCGATCCACATTACGAGGCCGAACCGCTCGCGACGCTCGGCGACTTCCTCGTCCTCGCGCGGCGCCACACGAGCGCGAGCGGGGGCGGTGGCGGCCGCTTCGACGTCGGGGCCTACGAGAACGACGCATTGGAGCTGTTCGAAGTCGACGCGTCCGGCAAGACCTCGCGTACCGAAGTCTTCGCCGCCGACAAACTCGGTGCCGCCGTCGCGCGTCTGTACGAGCGCCACGCCGAGCTTCTGCCCGAAGGGCACGAGCGCGAACGCGCCGCGGCGACGGCCCGCTCGCTCGCGGGGTGGAACGGCCCGATCGATGCCGATCGCCTGGCGACGACGGTGACACCATCCATGGAGATGGTAGACCATCGGAACCTCGGCACCTGGAGCACACGAGGGGCGGCGGAGTTCCTCGACCACACCCGCTTGCAGACCGAGCTCGCCATAGGCTTCACGGGGCGCACCGACGGGGTACTCGCCCTCGCGCCTGATGCGCTCCTGGTTCGCTGCGCTTATTTCGGCATCGCTCGCGACAGCGGCGGAGCGTTCGAGAATGTGCTCCTCCAGCTGTTCGCTTTCGGAGCCGACGGTCTCATCGCGCGCGGCGAGCTGTGGGAACCCGACCTCGACGCCGCGGCACTGGCGCGGTTCGATGAGCTGGTCGCAGAATCGACGTCGAGCCGAGTGCCACGCCGCGTGCAGCCGAATGCAGCGAGCGCCGCCGCCGAGCGGATGTCCGCGGCCATCGAAGGGAATGATGCAGCGGCTGTCTCGGGACTCGTGCGTCCGGACTACACGGAAATCGATCACCCGACCGGATCGATGTACGGAAAAGCCGAGGCGCTCGCTTCGGTCGTTCGATTTATGCGTTCGGAAAATGTGAGCTACCACATGGAACCGCTCGCGACGCTCGGCCGGCTGTTGCTCAGCCGCCGGCGAATTCGTGCAAGCGGAGCTCGCGGACAACGGTTCGACGTCGGCGAGTACGAAAACGAGACGATCTCACTGACCGAGGTCGATGAGCAAGGTCTTCTTTCTCGCTGCGAGGTGTTTGCGCCGGATCGTCTGGGCGAAGCGATTGAGCGTCTCTACGAGATGTACGGCGACCGTTGGCAGGATGGGTCCGAGCGCTCGCGTGCAGCGAAAATCGCTTACGCCGTTGCCACCTGGAACGGGCCGACCAAAATCGACCATGTCCGGACGGCCTTCGCCCCGACAACTGGAAACATCGATCACCGGGTCTTCAGCACCTGGGATGCAAGGGACCGCGAAGAGGTGCTACGGCATTTCCGGCTGCAGCTCGACCTCGTTCCGGACTTTGCCGGGCGTTATAGTGACGTGGTCGCGCTCAATGACCGTGGCGTTGCCGCCCGCATGACCTTCTTCGGGACGGCGCGCGACAGCGGCGGAAGAATAGAGAACACCACCTGCTTTCTGTTCTGTTTTGATGACGTTGGATGCATCTCGCACTCGGAGCTGTTCGAGAGCGAACAGATCGAGCAGGCCCTCGCGCGATTTGTTGAGCTGACGACGGATGCGGCCCTTCTATCGCCCGCACCACCGCCACCTGCGGTGGGAAACCTCGCGCAGCGTGTATTCGAGCGCAACGCTGCATTCTGGCGCGCGCGCGACTGGGACGGCTTCACGCGGCAGCTGGCCGCGGGCTTCCGGTTCGAAGACCGGCGGTCGTTCTCCCAGGTCGTGATGGACGTCGATGCGTACGTTCGTTTTGTCCGCGCATTAGGCGACATGGCATCGGCGCGCCTCCACATCGATTACCTTGCGACACGCGGAAGTCGCCTATGTCTGGCGGCGATCCACCCCACGGTCGCCGAGGGTGACGTTGGTCCCAGCGATCTCGAATATCTTTACGTCATCGAAGCCGACGAGCACGAACGAACCGTATCGATCGTCGCGTTCGACAGGAAAGATCTGGACGCTGCTCATGCCGAGCTCGATCGCCGCTTCGAAGCCGGCGGAGGCGCCGAGGTCGCGACGCGGATTGCGGCGAGGGAGCTGTCGGTGTCTCTCGTTGCCAATCTCGCGCACCAGGCAACGGAGCGTGCGGCGGCGTGCTGGCGCGTGCGCGACTGGAACGGTTTCGCTCACGTCATGGTCGCAGGCTTCCGCTTCGACGACCGCCGGTCCCTATCCCACAGGGTGCTCGACCTGGACGCTTACGTCGTCTTTGCCCGTGCGCTCGGCGACATGGCGTCGGCGAGCATTCACGTCGATTGTCTCGCCACACGTGGGGAGCATCTGTGTCTGACGAGACATCGATTCGCCGTAGCTGAAGGCGACGTCGGTCCCAGCGAGCTCGAATATCTTTATGTGGTGGAAGGCGACGACCATGGACGCATCGTTGCGTTGGTGGCGTTCGACAACAACGATCTGGATTCCGCCTACGCCGAGCTCGAGCGGCGCTTCGACGCCGGCGAAGGTGCAGTGCTGGGCGGTTTCGTCGGGCGATGGGTGGACGGCATTGCTCGGCGTGACTGGCAGGCACTGATCGAGATGTGCTCACCGGGCCTGGTCGAGCACGACCATCGGCCGATCACCAGCGTCGGAACGACGAGTGGCCGCGAGACCTTTGTGCTGAACAATGTGCGGAGCTGGATCGACCTCGCACCCGACACGATGTTTCGCGTCGCGCACATCCGCACGAGTGGTGGTGCGATCCTCTGGCAGATTTTGTGGGAGGGCACGCGTGACGGCGGGCGATACGAGCTGCCGCTCCTTCTCGTCTCTGAGCACGACGAGCACGGAAGGTGCCCGCGCGTCGACGTCTACGAGCCTGCGACGCAGTTTGCCGCGGCGCGCACGCGCTTCGAGGAGCTTGCGGAGACGAACCGGCTCCGAGCAAGGGCCCGCGGTGGCACGGTCGTCGCAGAGCATCGGCTCCCCGTTCGGACCGGATCCGAGCGCGAATCGTTCGCGTCGATCGTGAAGCAGAATCTCGCGACGACAGCGATGGAGCACGTATCGGGAATGCTGTTCGGTTCCGATGCTACCGGACCGACGCTCGACGTGGACCGGTCGATATTCGCTCCGGAGTTCGTCTGGGAGGATCGCCGACCGATCGTACGGCTTTCCGGCGGTCTGGACCTCTTCCTTGCATCGGCGCAGGCACGGCTCGCTTCCGGCGCGCGTCAGGAACGCAGCGCCGTTGTCGGCACGGCGGGCGAGCGTGTCTCGATCTCACTCGTCCTGTGGGCAGGCGGTCCGCCGGACGGACGCTTCGAGGTCGAGTACTTCGTGGTGACCGAGGTGAATGAGGCGGGTCTCGCAACGGCGGTGATTTTCATCGATCCCGACGACTGGCGCGCGGCTCAGCGCGAAGCGTGGAAACGCTGGGTGGCAATCGATCCCGTCGCGGCGCCGTGGGTAGAGGCGCTGACGGAGCTTGTCGACGCATGGAACGCTCGTGATCTGTCGTTGCTCCGCGCCCGTGCTGCCGATGACCTGGTCCCCGAGGACCACCGGCATGCCGGGCTCGGCCGCATCAAGGGCGCGGACGCCTATGGCGATAGCCTCGTTGTGCTGTGGGCGCTCGCGCCTGATCAGCGACTCGAGATCGGCTGGTCGTCGCCCGTGGTCGACCGGCACGGCTTCGTAGTCGCGGCACGACGGGGCGGCACGCTCGCAAGTGGCGGCGCATTCGAGAGCGAGTACCTTTGGCTCGGTGTCGGCAGCCCGGGTCGATTCACCCGCTCGGAGTTTTTCGAGATCGTAGACCTTGACGCCGCGCTGGCGCGCTTCGCGGAGCTGCGGGCCGAAATCGAGTGAGTGAGTGAAGCGCCTTGCCAGAGGCGGGTCGATCATCCGACACTGACGAGCTTCCCTCTCGAGGGCTCATGACCCGCACGCCGGAACGTTGTCGACCACTACTGGGGAATCGGTGGTGTCGGTGTCGCGATCGAGATGCGCCGTCCCTACCCACCGATCGAGGCGCTCGACCTCACTAGTCCGATCGGAAGAGCGATGTTCGCGCTCGATGGATTGTCGAGCGAACACACGGCGGACTTGGCCGGGCACGCGCTCAGGGCAAGCGGCTCGGACGACCTCGTGTTCTCGTCGATCGCACGAAGCTCGCTCGCCTGCTCGAGAACGGTGGTAGCTATCGAGCGGCAGCGCGTGCACTCGGCCTATCCGATGCCACCGTGCGTCGGGCGGTGCGGGAGCACGCACGAACCTCGCGAACCTGACGCCATCCCCCTGTACCGCATCGCGGTGTGCATCACCCGCCCCTGGCGGGCTTGGGACCTCGCGCTCTCATGCTCGCCAGGGGGCAAAGCGCTTTTCTATTTGGAGGTGATTCAATCCGCCTTGTCGATGAAGCTGCCGCGTCCTGCTTCTTGAACGGCGCGTAGGTCGCTTCCCAAGAGACGGTGCTGTTGTCGCGCACCAACTGCATCCCATCGTGGGAATCCCCATGGTTTCGTCCAGCGGCTCTTACGTGACGTGGTCCGTTTTGGCGCAGGCGCTTGGTGGGGGGTTTTGAACCCATCCGTGGTAGTCAGCACACGCGAAACGATCACGATGCGCTGCCCCTCTTGTCATCACGAGAACCGCGCCGGGCGTCGCTTCTGCGCGGAATGCGGGACCGCGTTCGCGGCGACGTGCGCATCGTGCAGCGCATCCAATGCACCTGGTGAGAAGTTCTGTGGTGAGTGCGGCGTCGCGCTGACGGCGAGTGTGCCTGCCGCACCGCAAAGGCCACCCATCGCTTCGACGCCGAAGCATCTCGCCGAGAAGATTCTCGGCTCGCGCAGCGCACTCGAAGGCGAGCGCAAGCAGGTGACGGTGCTATTCGCCGACGTGAAGGGCTCGATGGAGCTCGCCGAGCAGCTCGATCCCGAGACGTGGACCGCCATCATGCAGCGCTTCTTCACCATCCTCGCCGACGGCGTCGAGCGCTTCGAGGGCTTCGTCGACAAGTTCACTGGCGACGGCATCATGGCGCTCTTCGGGGCGCCGATCGCGCACGAGGATCATGCCCGCCGCGCCTGCTATGCGGCGCTGCACCTGCGCGACGAGATCGCCAACTACGCCACCGAGGTGCGACGCCAACACGGCGTCGGCTTCTCGACCCGCATGGGCCTCAACTCCGGCGACGTGGTCGTCGGCAAGATCGGCGACGATCTCCGCATGGACTACACCGCGCAGGGCCACACCGTCGGCCTGGCGCAGCGCATGGAGCAGCTCGCCGAGCCGAACACCTGCTTTCTCGCCGGGGCGACGGCGCAACTGGTCGCGGGGTATTTCGCGCTCGACGATCTCGGGGAGTTCCAAGTGAAGGGCGTCGCCACGCCCGTGCGCGTGCATCGCCTCGGCGGCATCGGATCGTCTCGCACGCGCCTGGACGTCAGTCGGGCGCGCGGGTTCTCGCGCTTCGTCGGACGCGGCGACGAGATGCATGTGCTCGAGTCGGCGCTGGCCCGGGCCCGCGAGGGCAACGCCCAGGTGGTCGGCATCGTCGGCGACGCCGGCCTCGGCAAGAGCCGTCTGAGCTTCGAGTTCCTGGAACGCTGCCGGGCGCACAACCTGATGACCTACGAGACCACCGGCGTCGCGCACGGCAAGGCAACCCCGTTGGTGCCGATCCTGAAACTGTTTCGCGCGTTCTTCGGGATCACCGACCAGGACAGCGCCACCACCGCCCGCGAACGCATCGCCGGACGTCTGCTGCTGCTCGACGAGAAGCTGCGCGAGAGTCTGCCGCTGAACTTCGACTTCTTGGGCTATCCCGATCCCGAGAACCCGCCTCCGAAGATGGATCCCGAGGCGCGCCAACGGCAGATGTTCGACATCGTGCGGCGCGTAACCCAGGCGCGCGGACAGAAGGAGACCCAGGTCGTCTTGCTGGAGGACCTGCACTGGTTCGACGCCGCCAGCGCCGCCTATCTCGAGCCGTTGATCGAAGCGGCCGTGGGGACGCGCACGCTCGTGGTGCTCAATTTCCGTCCCGAGTTCCAGGCGCCGTGGATGGGCAAGTCCTACTATCTCCAACTGCCGCTCGGCCCGCTCGGCCCCGATGCCATCCGCGAGCTGCTCGATGCGCTACTGGGCAAGGACCCCAGCATCAAGGGACTGGCGGAGGCGATTCACTCGCGCACGGCGGGCAATCCGTTCTTCACCGAGGAGGTCGTCCAGAACCTGATCGAGACGGGCAAGCTGCAAGGCTCCAAAGGCGCCTACAAGCTGGTCACCCCGGTCAGCAAGCTGGAGGTGCCGAGCTCGGTCCATGCGCTGCTTGCGGCGCGCATCGACCGATTGGCGGCACGTGAGAAAGACGTCCTGCAGACGGCCGCAGTCATCGGCCGGGAGTTCGATGAGCCGACCCTGGCGGCCGTCGTCGAGCAGGACGCGCCGCAGCTGCGCGAAGCTCTGCAGAAGCTCAAGGACACCGAGTTCGTCTACGAGCAATCGCTCTATCCGGTCGCCGAGTATCTCTTCAAGCATCCGCTGACGCAGGAAGTGGCCCTCGCGTCGCAGCTGCAGGAAAAGCGCAGGAGGCTACACGCGGCCGTCGCCCGCGTCATCGAAGCGGCGCACGCCGGCGACCTCGACCAGCAATCAGCGCTCTTGGCGCATCACTGGGAACAGGCCGCCGATCTCGCCCAGGCGGTGCGTTGGCATCGCCGCGCCGCCGAGTGGGCAAGTGCCCGTGATCCAATCGAGGGCCTGCGGCATTGGCGCAAAGTGCGCGAGCTCGGCCGTTCGCTCACCGACGAAGAGGCCAAAGATTCGCGGCTGCGCGCCTGCAGCGTCATTCTGGCGAGCGGCTCTTGGCGTCTCGGCATGAGCGAGGACGACGCGCGCGGCTGCCTGGACGAGGGCCGCTCGCTGGCGCAGGAGCTGGGGCGTCCATCGGCGATGGCCGTCGCGCTCGCCGGCTTCGCGGGGCATCCGGGGCAGCTCGGTCGATCGGAAGCGGCGCTCCAGATCGCCGAAGAAGCCAGGAGGATGCTCATCGACGGCATGGACCTCGTCGAGATCATCACGGTCGAATGGACGCACGCGCTACTGGCTCCTCGCCGCCGGGCGCCTTCCGCAAGCGCTCGAGGCGTTCGATCACGTCGTCGAGCTCAGCGGCGGAGATCCGCAAGTGGGCCGCGAGTTGGCTGGCTTCAGCCCGTTGATCTGGGCGGAGTCGGTGGCGGGGTGGACGCTGGCGCAGGCGGGCCGCTTCGACGAGTGCTGGCCGCGCATGGAACGCGCCATCCGGATGGCGCGCGACCACGGCGCGCAAGAAAGGAAAACCTCGGGTGGGCCCTCGGGAGCATCAGCGTTTGCCGCGTATCTCGCCCGCGGCACTTCCCGGGTGCCCGTCACGGACGTCCGCCGGGCAGCTCTGGAGGGCGTGGAAATTGCCGAGGCGGGCGGCAGCCGGTTCTCGCAGATCATGGCCTCATTCAACCTCGCGATCGCCTTTTTTTTGAACGGCGACTACGGCGCCAGCGAAGAACGCTTCACCGAGGCCTTGGCGGAGGCGCGTGGCGCGGGAACGGCTCTCGACTGGCAGGGCTACTACCTCGCGGTGTTCGCCGACGCGTGTCTGGCGCGCGGTGACGCCGAGGCGGCGATCGCCAAGGCACGCGAAGGGATCGCCGTCGCGGATGCCGGTGGGGCCTGGTTTCAAGCTGCCCTCGCCCGCGCCGTGTTGGTCGATGCTCTCGTCCGCGCCGACGCGCCGGAGCACGAGATCGCAGCCGTCATCACGGACGCGCGCGAGCTGGTGCGCAAGAGTGGCGGCAACTCGCTGCTGCCGCGGCTCCGCGAGGCCGAGGCCCGCCTGGCGGGCCGCGACGACCGGACGATCCTGCAAGCCGGGCTGCGCGAGGCCGAGGCCATGTACCGCGCCATGGGCATGCCTGATCCCTCCAATCGGTTGACGCGGGAACTCGCTGCATGAACCGATGATGTGCCAATGAAATACCAAGCGTGCAGCGGAGAATCGCGAAGGAGGGAACTTCTGCGCCGGCTACGGCGCGCCCCTGGCAGTGATCTGTCGTGCGTGTGCACCACGCGCCCGTGGCGTGGTCAGGGCAAGCGCGCCGCTGCCCGCGAGCTCGTCGACGCGAAAGCGCTCCTCGAGGACTTGGCGTAAACGATTCGTCGTCGCCATCGAGACGCGTCTGTCCGAATCATCTACTCGGACAGCCTCGCGCATCTTCGGGTGGGAAACGGACGGGTGACCTGATGTGGACCCTCGTGAAGAAAAACCCGAGGAATATCCAATGCGAGGAGGGGGACTTGAACCCCCACGGGTGTTACCCCACTAGCCCCTCAAACTAGCGCGTCTGCCATTCCGCCATCCTCGCGTGACAGCGACCGAGGGTTAGCATCGGGGCGGATGCGTGTCGAGAGCGGGCGCGTGGCGGGTGACGTGCGCGTCGGGTCCGTGGTCGAAAGAGCGCGAGGCCGCCCGCGCGTTGCGGGCGGCCTCGCGAGCTCGTTAGGGGACGAACGCGTCGTTGACCATGCTCGGCGTCGTGCTGTTCGTGAAGGTCACGCAGTTCGAGATGTCGGTGCAGACGGTGTTGTTCTTGCAGTCGCAGGTTCCGGCCAATTGGATTTCCGATCGCTGCATCGACGGTATCCCCGATGCCGGCGTGGCGTTCTGAATGTTCACGTCGTTGCCGAACACCAGGACGTTGTCGAACGCGGCGCTGGAGCCGAAGTACGAGTAGTAGATCCCGGTGCCGGAATCGCGGACGATGCTGTTCTTCAACTGTTTGCCGCCCATCAACCACACGCCGGTGCCTCTCGCGTTCGCTACCACCGTGTGGTCGATCAGGCCGGTGATGTAAAAGAGCCCGTGCGACGTGTTGTTGGTGCAGCTGCCGGCGAGGTCGATCTTCAGCTCGGACACCGTGGTGTTGGATCCGCCGGTTTGCGCGACTCCCCCCGAAAAGCATCCAGTGATGTCGCCATTGGTGACGGAAACGGCGCCGGTGCCCGAGCTCGAGGCGGTGTTCAGGATGGCGTTGCCGCAATCGCTGCTGTTGCAATTGATCGTGTAGCCGTTCAGGTCGAGCGTGACGCCCGCGCCGAGCGTGAGGCAGTCGCCCGACGACGCCGTCGCGTTGGCGTCGAGCTCGGCGGTGCAACTCGTGCCGGAGATCGTCGATCCGCAGATGCTTCCGGTCCAGGGGGAGATCCCATGGACGAGCGGCGGAATGATGTTGCAGGGGCCGCCGTTGAGTGCGCAACAAGCGGCGAGTGCCGGCACCGGCGAGAGCGCGGTGACAGCGGCGACAAGATACAAAAATAGTGCAATGCGTTTCATGCTGGGCCTCCTTCGAAGCTGTTAGTCGCAGCTATGTAATTTAGCTGCAGCGAAGTATCACGTTTCTTTTTCCTAAAGATCTGTCATTGGCTAGGCAAGGAAAAAGACGCGAAGGAGGGATCGGCGGCGAGATAATTGTGTCAGTTTGATGCGGCGCTCCCGGCAGGCGAGTCGCCGCATTCATGCGGACAAGGAATCGGCGATGCGCGCGCCGCGGGCTGCGCGGAGTGCTACGGAGCGGCGGGTGCGTCGTCGGGCGCGGCCGCGCCCTCGGCGGGCGCCGGTGCGTCGGGCGCGGGGGCCGCCGTATCTGCTGCGGGCGCCGCCGCATTTGCGGCGGGCTCGGCCGGAGCGGCCGCGCCGTCGGCAACCGCCGCGGCTTCCTCGTCTGCGGCGCCGTCAACGGGTGCCGGGGCGCCGGCACGCGGCGTGGCGCTCTCGGGCATGATGGTCGAGCTGCTGCCGTGCGTGCCGTAGTAGGTGAGGGCGATCGAGGTGGCCATGAAGACGATCGCGGCTCCGGTGGTGAGGCGGGTGAGGAAGTTGCCGGCGCCGCTGCTGCCGAAGATCGTGCTGCTGGCGCCGCCGAAGACCGCGCCCATGTCGGCGCCCTTACCGGCCTGCAGGAGGACGACGAGGACGAGGATGACGCAGGCGACGACGTGAATGGTCGTGATGAGAATGGTCATGGGTTCGTGACTCCTATTGAAAGGCGATGATGCGACTGAAGGTGACCGCGTCGAGGCTGGCGCCGCCGACCAGCGCGCCGTCGATGTTGGGTTCCGCCATGAGCGCGTCGATGTTGTCGGCCTTGACGCTGCCACCATACACGATGCGAACGGCTTCGGCACCCGTGTCGCCGGCGAACTCCCGCAACAGGACGCGGATCGCGGCGTGGACCTCCTCGGCCTGCTCGGGGGTGGCGGTCTTGCCGGTGCCGATCGCCCATACCGGCTCGTAGGCGATGACGAGACCGCGGACGGTCTCGCGCGAGAGGCCGACCAGGCCCTCGCGCACCTGGCGCTCGATGACGGGGAGGGTGTTCTCCCCCTCGCGCTCGCGCAGGGTCTCGCCGATGCAGACGATCGGCTTCAAGTCGGCGCGGAGCGCGGCGCCGATCTTCTGGCGCACCAGCTCATTGGTCTCGTTGAAATACTGGCGGCGCTCCGAGTGGCCGATGATGACGTGCGAGCAGCCGACGTCCTTCAGCATCTCGCCCGCGATCTCGCCGGTGAAGGCGCCCTTCGGCTCGGTGTGCAGGTTCTGCCCGGCGAGGCCGATGGTGGTGCCGGCGAGGACGTGCGCGGCGGTCTCGAGCGCGGTGAAAGGCGGAGCCACGACGACGTCGCGGTCGCGGGCCGCCGCCGCGGCGTCCTTGATGCCGCCGATCAGCGCCGTGGTTTCCGCGCGCGTGCCGTGCATCTTCCAGTTGCCGGCCAGGAGGGGCCGGCGCCCTGTCGGTTTTTTCATTGTTCGAGCACCGCCAGACCGGGGAGCTCGCGCCCCTCGAGGAACTCGAGGGAGGCACCGCCGCCCGTCGAGATGTGCGTGATGTCGTCGCTCCGTCCAGAGCGGGAGAGGGCCGCGATCGAGTCGCCGCCGCCCACGACCGTGAGCGCGTCGCTGTCGGCCATGGCGTTGGCGATCGCGAGCGTGCCGGCGCTGAAGGCGTCGACCTCGAAGATCCCCATCGGGCCGTTCCAGAATACGGTGTGCGCGCGAGCGATGTCCGTGCGAAAGAGCGTGATGGAAGCGGGACCGATGTCGACGCCCTTCTTCCCCGCCGGAATGTCGGCCACGACCTCGGTGGCTGCGCTGCCGTCGAGGGCGGTGGTGACGACGTGGTCGACGGGCAGACGGAGCGCCACGCCGAGCTCCTTGGCGCGCGCCAGCACGGCGCGGGCGACGGCGACGCAGTCGTCCTCTACCAGGGAGTCGCCCGTGCTCCGTCCCTCCGCGCGCAGGAACGTGTAGGCCATCGCGCCGCCGATCAGGAGCGTGTCGACCTTGGTGAGGAGGTGCTCGATCACCTTGATCTTGTCGGAGACCTTGGCGCCGCCGAGGATCGCCACCAGCGGCCGCGCGGGATCCTGCGTGATCTTCGAGAGCGCCTCGACCTCCTTCCGCATCAAGAAGCCGGCGGCGCGGGTCGGCACCAGGCGCGCCATGCCCTCGGTCGAGGCATGGGCGCGGTGCGCGGCGCCGAACGCGTCGTTGACGTAGACGTCGGCGACGGCGGCCAGCTGCTTCGCGAACGCGGGATCGTTCTTCTCCTCCTCCGGATGAAAGCGGAGGTTCTCGAGCAGCAGGATCTCCTTGCGGTCGAGCGCGCGCGAGCGGCGCTCGACCTCGGCACCGACGCAGTCGGACGCGAGCTCCACCTTCAAATGGAGGAGCTCGGCGAGCTGTGCCGCGACTGGCTTCAATGAGAGCGCGGGATCGGGTCGGCCCTTGGGGCGCCCGAGATGCGACGCCAGGATGCAGTGCGCCCCCTGCGCGACCGCCCACTGGATCGTCGGCAGCGCGGCCTCGATGCGGGTGGCGTCGGTGATCGCGCCGTTCTTGAGCGGGACGTTGAAGTCGGCCCGGATGAACGTGCGGGTACCGGCGAGAGCGAGGCTGTCGATGTATCTGAGCGCCATGACCGGTCGGGAGCCGACCGGGTCGTATGGCACGGCGATACGGCGCAGTCAATCGAAATGTCCTGTAAGGACGCGTAATTGACTGCGTTGACCCTTCGGGCTAGCGTGCCGGCTTCGTGGTACCGACGGGCGTGTCGGAGGAGCAGGTGCGGGGTGCTGTGAGGTGCGCATGTGGGAGTGGGCCGTCCGCGGAATAATCAGTCAGGTCACCGAGCCGCTAACGATCAACCGTCCGCAGGAGACCATCATCGACATGGTCACCGGGTCGGGGGCGGTGGTGCAGCTGGTGCTGCTGCTCCTTCTCGGTTTCTCGGTGGCGAGCTGGGCGATCATTTTCACCAAGCGCCGCCAGGTCCGCCACGCCGAGCGTGAGTCCGACCGCTTCATCGACATCTTCTGGGACGCCAAAAACCTCACCGCGATCAACACCGCGAGCCTCGACCTGAAGGCGAGCCCGGTCGCGCAGGTGTTTCGCGCCGGTTACCAGGAGTTGGTGCGGATCACGCGCGGCAAGCGCGAGGCGGCGCCGGGCGACGAGATGTCGACGGACCTCGGCGGGGTCGAGAACGTCGAGCGGGCGATGAAGCGGGCGGCCTCGCAGGAAATCACCAAGCTCGAGAAGTCGCTCACCTTCCTCGCCACCACCGCGAGCGCGGCCCCGTTCGTCGGGCTCTTCGGCACGGTGTGGGGCATCATGAACGCGTTTCGCGGGCTCAGCGTCACGCAGTCGTCGAGCATCCAGGCGGTGGCGCCCGGGATCAGCGAGGCCTTGATCGCGACCGCGATCGGGCTCGCCGCGGCGATCCCCGCCGTGATGGCGTACAATCACTTCGCCGACCGCGTGCGCGTGCTCGGAACCGAGATGGAGAACTTCGCCTCCGAGTTCCTGAACATCGCCGAACGGCACTTCCTCAAGTGAGCCGAGAACGGGCGCATGGCGTTCGACAATAATCGAAACGGCACGGGATCGATCGCGCAGATCAACGTCACGCCGCTGGTCGACGTGATGCTGGTCTTGCTGGTGATCTTCATGGTGACGGCGCCCATCATTCAGCAGGGGGTGAGCGTCGATCTGCCGAAGACCCGGGCGGCCGCGCTCTCCGGCCAGGAGGACCCGCTGGTCGTCGGGCTCACCAAGGCGGGCCAGATCTATCTGAACGACAATCCGATCGCGCTCCCCGAGCTCCGCGCCAAGCTGATCGCGATCGGACAGACCGCGCCCGACCGGCCGCTCTTGCTGCGTGCCGATCGCAGCGTGCCCTACGGGGACGTGGTCGCGGTGGTCGCCGCCATCAAGGAGGCCGGGATCGCCAAGCTCGGCATGGTCACCGAGCCCGCGCCGGAGCCACCGAGCAGGGGCGGCGACCGGCGGCGGTGAGGGCGCCGCGTCGGACGTCCTCGCGGAACGTTGAGGGCCAGCCATGAGGGGCGATCGACGTCGCCACGAGCAGGCCGGAAACGACGGAAGCGGGTGGTCGCCGAGCGCGGTCGTGCTCTCCTTCCTGCTGCACGCGCTCGCGATCGGGCTGATCTTCCTGGCGCCGCATCCGATGACGGCGTCTCACCCGACCGCCTACACCGTCGAGCTCGTCGATCCGAGCGCGCTCGGCGGGAAGCTCTTGGCGGGTCCGATCGGCGGGCCGGCGGCGCGCCAACAGCCGCCTCCGAAAGCGCCGCCGCCGGAGCCGCCGCCCCCTCCCGAGCCCCCGCCCGAGCCGCCGCCGCCCGAACCGCCGCCTCCCGAGCAGGTGGCGAAGGCGGAGGAGCCGCCGCTGCCGGAGCCCGAGGACGAGGACGATGCCGATGCCGTTCCGCTCGGCACCCCGCACGCGACGCCGGTTGCGACCGTCACCCGGCGGGCGGAGCCGACCGCGCGGCCGACGGCGCAACCGACCGCGCGGCCGACGGCGCTCCGGACCGCGCGCGCCACGATGACGGTGGGCGCGACCCCGCGGCCGAAAGCGTCGGCGACGCCGGCGATCGTGATCGCCAAGAAGAGCGCGCCGCCGGTCGCGACCCCGGTCCGGCGCGCCGAGGCGGCCGTCGCCACACCCGGCGGGGAGCCGCGCCCCAAGGCTGCCGCGACCTCCGCGCCCAGCGCCGACGATCTCGACGACAAGCTGGCCGCGGCGATCAAGGGGGTGGAGGACAAGGTCGAGAAGTCGGCCGGCACGCGCGGCGTCGGCGGGGCGGCGGGAGCGGGCGGCGGCATGGGGGGGACCGAGCGGAGGCTCGAGGGTCCCGCCGGCATCGGCGGCGAGGGGCCGGGCGGCGGCGGGACGGTCCGCGGCCTCGAGTTCGTGGTCTATTACAATCAGATGCTGAACCGCATCAGGGAGCGCTGGACCTGGGTCGGGACGCGAGGTGACTTGCGCGTCACGGTGCACTTCAGCATCTTGCCGTCGGGGGAGATCACGGCCATCCGGCTCGGCGAACGTTCGGGGGATCAGAGCTTCGACGGCTCGGTGGAGCGCGCGGTAAAGGGGGCGAGCCCGTTGCCGCCGCCGCCCGAGTCGTACCGCAGCGACTTCGCCAACGTCGAGCTGACGTTCCGGCCGGCCGATTTGCAGCGACCTTCGAGATGAAGAGCGAGACGCGCGTGGCGCGGGCGAGCGGCCCGCTGTCGCGGAGGAGGGTGAGCGTGGGGATCGGTGGGAAGTGGAGAAGAGGGTGGGCGCGCCGGGCACTCCGGTTGGCGACGATCGTGGCGGCTACGACGGCGCTCGCCGTTCCCGCCGCTGCGCAGGTTCGCGGCACGATCGTCGGTCCCGGGGCGACGAGCTATCCGATCGCGGTGTCGCCACTGAAAGGCGCCGGGACCGAGCGGGCGGGGACGGTGTTCGCCGACATCGTCGCCAAGGATCTCGATCTCTCGGGGCTCTTCCGCGTCATCGACCGGGGGGCCTACCTCGAGGACGCGCAGCGCTCCGGAGTGACCGCCGACACGATCGACTTTCACGACTGGTCGGCGATCGGGGCGCAGGCGTTGGTCAAGGGTACCGTCGAGCGGGACGGCGACGGCCTGGTCGTCGAGGCCCGGCTCTTCGACGTCGTCGACGCCAAGCAGATCGGCGGCAAGCGCTACCGGGCCGGTGAGGACGAGCTCCGCCGCATCGCCCACCGCTTCGCCGACGAGATCATGCAGGTGCTGACGGGCGAGCGCGGGCCGTTCGACTCGCGGATCGCGTTCGCGTCGCGGCGTCGCGGGCGCTTCAAGGAGATCTACGCCATGTCGCTCGACGCCGGCGATCTCAAGGCGATCACCCAGGACGGCTCGATCGCGCTCGCGCCGTCGTGGAGCCCCGACGGACGCTCGCTCTTGTTCACCTCATTCGCGTCCGGCAACCCGAGCCTGTTCGGCATCGACCTCGGTGGCGCGCGCCGCCTGGTGTCGTCGCGGCGCGGATTGAATCTCGGCGGCCGCTGGTCGCCCGCCGGCCGCGCCATCGCGGTCGCTCTCGAGAGCGGCGGCGGAACCGACATCGCCCTCCTGGATCCGAACGGGCAGGTCCTGCACTTCGTCACCAAGGACCGCGGCATCGACGTCTCGCCGTCCTGGTCTCCCGACGGCCGCTCGATCGTCTTCTGCTCGGATCGCGGCGGCGGCCCGCAGATCTACATCGCGGACGCCGAGGGCGGCGGGACGCCGAAGCGGGTGACCTTTCAGGGCAACTACAACACCTCGCCGGCGTGGTCGCCGAAGGGCGATCGCGTCGCCTACGCGAGCCGCATCAATGGCCGCTTCCAGGTCTTCACGGTCGGGATCGACGGCGGCGACGCCAAGCAGATCACGAGCACGCGCGGCGACAACGAGGATCCGTCGTGGTCTCCCGACGGTCGCTACCTGATCTTCAGCTCGACGCGTGACGGCAGCGGCGCGATTTACCTCTCGGATGCGGCCGGAACGCGGCAAACTCGATTGACCCCATCCGGGGGCGATGATAGCAGTCCCGCTTGGTCGCGCTGGCTGGAGTGAGCGTGAGCGTCGGTCGAGGAGGGGTTCGCATGGCACGATCCATTCGGATAGCCGCGGTGGTGGTGATGGTGGCGGCCGTTGCGCTCACGGGATGCGCCAAGAAGAAGCGCATCACCGACGAGTCGACGATCAGCGGCACCGGTGCCGGCGAGGAGTCGCTCAACGAGAGCGGCAGCCTCGGCCGCTACAAGCGTGGGCTCGGTCCCGAGGAAGACGGCGTCCTCAAGGACGTGCACTTCGCGTACGACTCGTACGAGCTCGACGGCAACGCCCGCGACGTGCTGACGGCCAACGCCGAATGGCTCAAAGAGAACTCGCGCGCCCGCACGGAGATCGAGGGTCACTGCGACGAGCGCGGCACGGTCGAATACAACCTGGCGCTGGGGGCGAAGCGCGCCAAGTCGGTCAAGGACTACTTGGTCTCGCTCGGGATCTCGTCGGAGCGCTTGAGCACGATCAGCTACGGCGAGGAGCTCCCCCTCTGTCGCGAAGGCAGCGAGCAGTGCTACGCGCGCAATCGGCGCGTCCACTTCGTCCCGCCTTCGGAGTAGCGAAACCACGCCGACCGATGACGACACGGGCGCCCTCACGCTTGTGAATGCGCGTCCGCGGGGCTAGGAGCGTCGTCGAAACCATGTCCGCTCCGCGGTCCATCATCCCGGCCATTCTGCTCCTGACGATCAGTGTCGCCGGGTGCGCGACCCAGGCCGACATCCAGGAGCTGGAGCGGGAGCAGCGCCGGATGCGCACCCAGCTGGCCGACACGCGCGCCGGCTTCGAGTCGGTGCAGCGCGACGTCGCCAAGGTGCGCGGGGGCGTCGACGAGGTGCGGTATTCGTCACGGGGCAGTGGCACCGTCGCCTCGCGTCTCGACGACCTCGAGGCGCGCGTCGCCACGCTCGAGGGGCATCGTCCGCAGCCGGTGCCGAGCGACGGCGCGGCGGCGACGGGATACCCTCCGGCCGACGGCAGCGGGGCGACGCCGGCTCCGGCGCCCTCCCCAACTGCGACTCCGGGGCGAGAGATCGCTGCCAACGACCTCTCGCGCGAAGAGGCACGCGACGTCCCGGATGACTACCGGCGCGGTCTCACGCTCGTCCGGCAGGGCTCGTACGATCGCGCCATCCAGTCGCTCCGCGATTTCCTCCGCACCAACCAGACGTCGCCGCTGGCGCCGAACGCGCAGTACTGGATCGGTGAGTCGTACTACATGCTCGGCGACTACTATCAGGCGATTCTCAACTTCAACCAGGTGCGCCAGCAACATCCCAAGAGCGAGCGCGCCCCGGCCGCGGTGCTCAAGATCGGCCTTGCCTTTCAGCAGATGGGCAACAAGAGCGAGGCCCGGCTCGCCTTTCAGAAGGTGCTCAATGACTACCCGTCCTCCCCGGAGGCGGCCCAAGCTCGGGAGAAGCTCCAGGCGCTCGGCGGGTAGGACACCGCGACCCAAGGCGCTTGTGCAGCTGTCTCCTTACGCGTAGCGAGATAGGCTCGTAGTGGAGGTCATCCGTCACATCGCCACGAGCCCGCGGCGATTCGTCGCGCCGGTTCTCACCCTCGGCAACTTCGACGGCGTGCATCGCGGGCACCAGGCGATTCTCGGCCGGGTCGTGGAGCTCGCGCGGGCGGCCGGTGGCGAGGCGGTCGCGATCACCTTCAGCCCGCACCCCGTCGCCGTCCTCCGTCCCGAGCATGCGCCCGCGGTGCTCACCGCGCTGCGCGACAAGATCCTGCTCTTGCGGGATGCGGGAATCGACGTCCTGGTCGTCCAGCACTTCACCCCCGCCTTCGCGTCCTGGTCGGCGGAGGCGTTCGTCGAGCGCTTCGTGGTCGAGCGCCTCCGCGCCGCGCAGGTGGTGGTCGGGCACAGCGTCAGCTTCGGACAGGGGCGCCGGGGTGATGCGGCGCTGCTGACCACCCTCGGCCAGCAGCTCGGCTTCGGCATCGAGGTCGTCGGACCCGTCAAGGTCGACGCCCACGAGGTCTCGAGCTCGGCCGTGCGCCGCGCCGTCGCCGCCGGCGACGTCGCGCTCGCGACCACGCTGCTCGGCCGCATGCACCGGCTCGGCGGCCGGGTGGTACGCGGGCGGCAACGAGGCGCCGCCATCGGCTTTCCGACGGCGAACGTCGCGGTACGTGCCGGCATGTTTCCTCCCGACGGGGTCTACGCCGTCCGCGTCGCGCGCGGCGAGACCACGCTCGACGGCGTCGCCAACATCGGCACCAACCCGACGTTCGGTGCCGGGCCGCGCACCTTCGAGGTGCATCTCTTCGATTTCGACGACGACCTCTACGGCGAGCGCCTCACGGTGTCCTTCGTCGAGCGCCTACGTGGTGAGATCGCGTTCGCATCGGTCGAGGAGCTGGTGGCGCAGATCCGCCGCGACGCCGACGAGGCGCGGGCGCTTCTCGCTCGGCGATGAGCGTCGCGGCGTCGCGCCGCCTGCTGATCGTGAGCGGCGCCGCGGCCGGCCTGCGCCTGGACAGCTTCGTCGCGGGCGCCGGACTCGCCATCTCCCGCTCGCAGGTGCGCCATCTGATCGACGACGGCAAGGTCACGGTCGCGGGACGGGTGCGGAAGGCGGGCCAGCTGGTCCGTGCCGGCGACCACGTCGAGGTCGAGATGCCGGTCGTCACCCCGACGCGCGCCGAGCCCGAAGCGCTCCCGCTCACGGTGCTGCACGAGGATGCGACGGTGATCGTCATCAACAAGGCGCCGGGGATGGTCGTGCACCCGGCGCCGGGACGCTGGCAGGGGACGCTGGTGAACGCGTTGCTGCATCGCTGGGGCGCGCTTCCCGGCCATGAGGCGTCGCGGCCGGGGATCGTACACCGGCTCGATCGCGACACCTCCGGCGTGATGGTGATCGCGCGTACCACCGAGGCGCTGGAGCATCTCGGGCGACAGTTCGCCGCGCGCACGGTGATCAAACGCTATCTCGCCGTGGTGCGGGGCGTGCTGAAGCACGACGCGCTCGTGATCGATGCGCCGATCGGCCGGCATGCCGTCGAGCGCAAGAAGATGTCGACCCGGACGCGGGCGGGCCGGACGGCGGTCACGCGCATCCGGGTGCTCGAGCGCTTCGCCGAGACGACCTTGGTCGAAGCCGCGCCGGAAACGGGCCGGACGCATCAGATCCGGGTCCATCTCGCCGCCCGCGGTCACCCGATCGTCGGCGACGCGGTGTACGGCAACCCGCGTGCGCACGAGAGCGAGCTGATCCGCCGTCACGCGCTGCATGCGGCTCTGCTCGGCGTCGTGCATCCCGGGTCGGGCGCACGCGTCGACGTTTCGCGCCGAGCTCTGGCCGGACATGGAGGCATTGCTCGAGACGCTTCGTGGTTCGCCGAAGGATACTCCGAAGCGGCGATAGGGGCGCGCTGATGCCCGCCAGTCGCGGTTTTCAAGGACTTAACTATTGACAACCCCAGGGGCTTCGTTTACGTTCGCGGCCAGTTGTGCTGGGGGTGGGGAGGGAGAGAGGCACCACGGTCGCTCTCACATCCAACGCTGATCACTCCTCAAAATAACATTCTGAGTCCGGGTAATGGTCGATGGTCGTGCCGTTCAGGCGCGCATCGCGAGCCGGCGATCGACACAACCAAAAAGCGAAACGCCGTCGTCAACGTCGATGTCATCGGTCTTCACGCCACCAAAGAATCCACGGTCCTACTGATTCGGTCGTTTCAGCCCTCCGAGCCTCTCTGAGATCCATCGCGCCCGCGAGGGCAACACTCGGTCACATCATCCAGCCAAGGATTCGAGAGTCCGCGTAGAGGAGCTCTACAATGGTACGAAATCGGGCGCGTGCCGACGTTCAACAGCCGCAGGAAGTACTCCCGTCCTCCACTGTGGACGAGGCGCCCGTCGCGGCGCCGACGGCGGTAGCGACGGCGCCAGCGACGGCGCCAGCCGCCGCCGCACCCAATGGTCAGGGCCCGAGCGGCCTGAACCTCAAGGTCCTCAAGGAGAAGAAGATCAGCGAGCTGGCGCAGCTGGCGCGCGACTTCAACGTCGACGGCTCCTCCGCGATGCGGAAGCAGGAGCTGATCTTCGCGATCCTGCAGGCGCAGACCGAGCAGAACGGCTTCATCTATGGCGAGGGCGTCCTCGAGATCCTGCCCGACGGATTCGGATTCCTGCGCGCGCCCGACTACAACTACCTGCCGGGTCCGGACGACATCTACATCTCCCCGAGTCAGATCCGGCGATTCAACCTCCGTACCGGCGACGTCGTCTCGGGACAGATCCGTCCTCCCAAGGAAGGCGAGCGCTACTTCGCGCTCCTCAAGGTCGAGGCGATCAACTACGAGGAGCCGGAGCGGGCGCGCGAGAAGATCCTCTTCGACAACCTGACGCCGCTCTACCCGAACGAGCATCTGCGGCTGGAGCACACCCCCGACGAGTACACCACGCGCATCATCGATCTCGTGTCGCCGATCGGCAAAGGCCAGCGTGGACTGATCGTCGCGGCGCCGCGCACCGGCAAGACCGTCATGTTGCAGAACCTCGCGCACGGCATCACGCAGAACCACCAGGAGGTGGTGCTGATCGTGCTGTTGATCGACGAGCGTCCGGAAGAAGTCACCGACATGCAGCGCTCGGTGCAGGGCGAGGTCGTCAGCTCGACGTTCGACGAGCCGGCCACCCGCCACGTGCAGGTCGCCGAGATGGTGATCGAGAAGGCCAAGCGTCTCGTCGAGCACGGCAAGGACGTCGTCATCCTGCTCGACTCCATCACCCGCCTCGCGCGCGCCTACAACTCGGTGGTGCCGCCGAGCGGCAAGATCCTCTCCGGCGGCGTCGATTCGAATGCGCTGCGCGGCCCCAAGAAGTTCTTCGGGGCGGCGCGCAACATCGAGGACGGCGGCAGTCTCACCATCATCGGGACCGCGCTGGTGGACACCGGCAGCCGAATGGACGAGGTCATCTTCGAGGAGTTCAAGGGTACCGGCAACATGGAGGTCCACCTCGATCGCCGCCTGATGGACAAGCGGATCTTTCCGGCCCTCGACATCAATAGATCCGGGACCCGAAAGGAAGAGCTGCTGCTGCCGCGCGAGGTCCTGAACCGCGTGTGGATCCTGCGCAAGTTGCTCTCGCAGCTCAATACCGTCGAGGCGATGGAGTTCCTGACCGACAAGGTCAAGGGCACCAAGGACAACCAGGAATTCCTCGATTCCATGAACTCCTGAGCCGCCAGATCGCGGTTCCCCGCCACGACGCTGGTTTGCGCCGATCGTTTCGTTCTTGCTATAGGAGCCCGTTCGCGGTCGTTCGGTCCTGGTCGGCCCCCGGTAGGTCTGGTAATCAAGTCGGATAGACTCGCGCGTGAAGGAGTTCGCATGAGAGTGCTCGCATGAGCGAAGTGACGATGAAGCAGCTCCTGGAGGCCGGTGTGCATTTCGGCCACCAGACCAGTCGCTGGAACCCCAAGATGAAGCCGTACATCTTCGGGGCACGAAACGGGATCTACATCATCGACCTGCAGCAAACCGTGCGCATGTTCCGAGACGCGTATCACTTCGTACGGAACCTGACGGCCGAAGGCGGATCGATTCTCTTCGTCGGCACCAAGAAGCAGGCGCAAGACGCCATCCGTGAGGAGGCCGAGCGCTGCGGGATGTACTACGTCACCAATCGCTGGCTCGGCGGCATGCTCACCAACTTCCAGACCATCAAGCAATCGATCGACCGCCTGCGGAAGCACGAGGAGACGCTCGAGAGCCCCGTGATGGCCGAGGCGCTCACCAAGAAAGAGATGATCAACATCTCGCGAGAGCGCGACAAGCTCATGGCCTCGCTCGGCGGCATCAAGAACATGCGGAAGCTGCCCGACGCGCTCTTCATCGTCGATCCCAAGAAAGAGGAGATCGCGGTGAAGGAGGCCAACAAGCTCGGCATTCCGGTGGTTGCCGCCGTCGACACCAACTGCGATCCCGACGTGATCGACTACAAGATTCCCGGCAACGACGACGCTATCCGCGCCATTCGTCTTTTCTGCACCGCCATCGCCGACGCCGTGCTCGAGGGCCGATCGCTCCAGGACGAGCGCCAGCGCTCGCAGGGCGAAGAGGACGAGGTGGTGGAGGGCGCGACCCCGGACGAGGTCGAGGCCGGGGCGATGGAGGAATCCCTCGGGGGCGAGATCGGATGAGCGAGGTCAGCGCACAGCAGGTCAAGGATCTGCGCGAGAAGACCGGCGCCGGATTCATGGACTGCAAGTCGGCGCTCCGGGAGAGCGCGGGCGATTTCGAAGGTGCGGTTCGTTACCTCCGTGAGCGCGGTCTCGCCGCCGCCGCCAAGAAGGCGGGACGCGCGACGGCGGAGGGGGTAGTCGGCTCCTACATTCATGCCGGCGGCAAGATCGGCGTCCTGATCGAGGTGAACTGCGAGACCGACTTCGTCGCTCGCACCGACGACTTCCAGCAGTTCGTGCGGAACCTGGCGATGCAGGTCGCCGCCGCCAAGCCGCTGTACGTCACGCGCGAGGAGGTTCCGCCGGCCGAGCTCGAGCGCGAGCGTGAGATCTACACGGCGCAAGCCGCCCAATCGGGCAAACCGGCGCAGGTCGTCGCCAAGATGGTGGACGGCAAGGTCGAGAAATACGTTGCCGAGATCTGCCTCCTCGATCAGGACTACGTCAAGGAACCCGGCAAGTCCGTGCGTCAGGTCGTCGCCGATGCGGTCTCCAAGCTCGGCGAGAACATTTCCGTCCGCCGGTTCATGCGCTTCCAGCTTGGAGAAGGCATTGACCAAAGCAAAGGCGATGACGGCGCCTCCCGGTCGTAGTCGCGGCGACGCGCCTGCTGATCCTGCCGTACCACTCGGGTCGGGCACCCCGAGCCCTTTGCTTCGATATCGGCGCGTCCTCCTGAAGATCAGCGGCGAGGCGCTCGCCGGCTCCGCGGGATTCGGCATCAATGGCGACGCGGTCGGGACCTTCGCGCGCGAGATCCAAGAGGTGCACGAGCTCGGCTGCGAGCTCGCGCTCGTGGTCGGCGGCGGCAACATCTTCCGCGGCCTCGCCGGCAACGCCTTCGGCGTCGATCGCGCGACGGGCGACTACATGGGCATGCTCGCGACCGTGATCAACAGCCTGGCCCTGCAAAACGCGCTCGAGAAGCTCGGCGTCACCACCCGCGTGCAGTCGGCGATCGCCATCCAGGAGGTCGCGGAGCCCTACATCCGACGCCGTGCGACGCGACACCTCGAGAAGGGGCGGGTGGTGATCTTCGGGGCCGGAACCGGCAACCCGTACTTTTCCACCGACACCGCGGCGAGCCTGCGCGCCATGGAGATCGGGGCCGAGGTCATTCTCAAGGCGACGAAGGTCGACGGGGTGTACAGCGCCGATCCGACGAAGCATCCCGACGCCGTCCGCTACCGCGAGCTCACCTACATCGAGGTGCTGAACCGCGAGCTGAAGGTGATGGACTCGACGGCGATCTCGCTCTGCATGGACAACGCCATGCCGATCATCGTCTTCAACCTGCTCGAGCACGGCAACATCCGCAAGGCCGTCACGGGCGTTGCAATCGGTACGATCGTGCATGCGCAGGCGAAGTTGGAGGGAGTGGCGGGCGCCCGGGGGAGGACCGACTGAATGGCCTCGATCATCGACGACTGCAAGCACGAGATGGAACAGACGCTGACGGCCTTCAAACGCGACCTCTCGCGCCTGCGGACGTCGCGCGCGACGACGGCCCTGCTCGACGGCATCGTCGTCGAGTACTACGGGGCCAAGACGCCGCTGAACCAGCTCGCCTCGCTCTCGGCTCCGGAGCCGAGGCTCCTCGTGATCCAACCCTTCGATCGCAGCGCGATGCACGAGATCGAGCGCGCCCTCCAGCAATCGGACCTCGGCCTCAACCCGCAAAACGACGGCAAGATCATCCGGATCCCGATTCCCGACCTCACCGAGGAGCGCCGCCGTGAGCTCGTGAAGCACGTCAAGAAGGTGGCCGAGGAGTTTCGCGTGTCGATGCGGGCCCACCGGCACGATGCCCTCGACATGATGAAGGAGCTCCACAAGGAAAAAGAGATCACCGACGACGACCTCAAGCGGGACCACGAGCGCGTCGAGCACCTCACCAAAGAGTACGTCGAGAAGGTCGACAAGGTCCTCAAGACCAAAGAAGACGAGATCATGGCCGTTTGAATGTCGGCCACGATCGACAAAGACCGCCTACCGCGCCACGTTGCCATCATCATGGACGGCAACGGTCGGTGGGCCACCCAGCGCGGCCTGAGCCGTATCGCCGGACACCGGCGCGGCCGGGAGTCGGTGAAGGACGTCGTCGAAGCGGCGCGCCGTCTCGGGATTCAGTACCTCAGCCTCTACGCCTTCTCGACCGAGAACTGGCAGCGGCCCCGCGACGAGGTGGCGGCGCTGATGCGTTTCCTCCGTCACTATCTGGCGGCGGAGATGAAGAAGATGATGCGGAACGGCATCCGGCTCCTCGCGATCGGCAACCTCCGCAAGCTCCCCCGTGAGGTGC
The DNA here is from genome assembly GCA_963761995.1 of uncultured delta proteobacterium. GTDB lineage: Bacteria > Desulfobacterota > Binatia > UTPRO1 > UTPRO1 > UTPRO1. The sequence continues at coordinate 1,166,428 of CAVXIU010000006.1, forward strand.
AGGCCGCGCTCCGCGAGGCGATCGAGGACACCCGCGACAACACGGGCATGACGGTCATTCTCGCGGTCAGCTACGGAGGACGCGAAGAGCTCACCGACGCCATGCGGTCGATCGCCCGTCGGGTCAGCCGCGGCGAGCTCGACCCCGAGGAGGTCGATCAGGAGCTCGTGGCCGCGAACCTGAGCACCGCCGGCATCCCCGATCCGGATCTGCTCATTCGGACGAGCGGGGAGATGCGCATCAGCAACTTCCTGCTGTGGCAGATCGCCTACACGGAGATCTACGTCACCGAGACGCTGTGGCCCGACTTCCGCGAGCAGGAGTTTCTCGACGCCGTCGCGCATTTCCAGCGTCGTGAAAGACGGTTCGGCCGCACGGGGGAGCAGGCCGAGCGCGAACGCGTGCGTGCTGCGCACTAGACTCGCCACGGCGGCGGTCGCGATCCCGCTGCTGATCTGGCTGATCGTCTGGAACCCGTGGTCCTTGTTCGTATGGCTGGTGGCGACGGCAACGCTCGTCGGGGTCGGCGAGTTCTGCACCATGGCGTTCCCGAACGATCCCTGGGATCGCGGCTTCGGGATGGCGGCCGGTGCGCTCGTGCTCATGGCGATGCTGGTTCCGACTCAGGAGCGGTTCGCCATGGCGCTCGCGGCGGTCGTGATCGCGGGCATGGTGCTGGCGCTCGCCCGTAAGGACGATCTCCGTCACGGCGTCGATGCGCTCGGCCTGACGCTGCTCGGTAGTCTCTACACCGCGTTTCTGCTGCCGCACTACGTGTGGATGCGCGCGCTTCCGGATCCGCTCGGCTCGGAGACCCTGCCCGGCGGGTGGCGCTGGGTGATTCTCACCATCGTCATCTCGATGGCGGGCGACGTCGGCGGGTATTTCGGCGGCCGTTGGTTCGGGCGGCACAAGCTCATGCCATCTGTCAGCCCCGGCAAGACCGTCGAAGGCAGCATCGCCGCCGTTCTGGCCAACCTCGCGGGTGGGACCATCTGTAAGCTCGCCTTCTTCCAGACCTTGAGCTGGGGCGAGGTCATCGGTCTCGCGCTCGCGGTGGGTTGTCTCGCACAGGTCGGGGACCTCTGCGAATCGATGCTGAAGCGCGCCTTCGGCGCCAAGGACTCGGGATGGATCATTCCCGGGCACGGCGGCGTGCTCGATCGCATCGATAGTCTCGTCTTCCCGGCGCCCCTCGTCTATTATTACGCCCGGTTCTTCTTCCTACACTGACAGCGCCAAAGGACGGTCCCTCATGGGTGGCAATGTATTGATCGCGATCGTGATCCTCGGCCTGCTGATCTTCGTTCACGAGCTCGGACACTTCGCGGTCGCCAAGTGGTCGGGGGTCACGGTGCTGCGGTTCTCGCTCGGGTTCGGCCCGAGGCTCTTGACGTGGCGACGGGGCGCGACCGAGTACGCGATCAGCGCCGTGCCGCTCGGCGGCTACGTGAAGATGCTCGGCGACGATCCGGAGGACGAGGTTCCGGCCGCGGAGGCCGCGAGTGCCTTCTCGCAGCAACCGCTCTCCCGTCGGGCCGCCATCGTGCTGGCCGGACCGCTGATGAACCTCGTCACCGCCTGCGTCGCGTTCACGCTGGTGTTCGCGTTGTACGGGGCCGGGAGTCCGACGCAGGTGGCCAAGATCGGCGGGGTCATGGAGAACAGGGCGGCCGCGAAGGCCGGTCTGCGCCGCGGCGACACGGTGTTGGCGGTCAACGGCAAGGAGATCAAGACCTGGACCGAGCTTTCCCAATCGGTGCGATCGAGCGGCGGCGCCGAGCTCACGCTGCAGGTACGCCGCGAGGATGCGACCGTCGACGAGATCAAGGCGCTGCCGGAGGAGCAGGTCGAGCGCAACTTGTTTGGTGAGGAAACCGGCAAGGCCTACCTGATCGGCATCGAGCCCTTCGTCGAGATGGAGCCGGTCTCGGTAGCGAGCGCGGTCAGGCTCGGCGTGCTGGAAACCTACTTCTGGGTGAAGATGACGCTCCTCAGCGTCGTCAAGATCTTCCAGGGCTCGGTCTCGGCACGCGACCTCGGAGGTCCGATCCTGATCGTGCAGGCCGCCGGCCAGCAGGCCGAGCGCGGGCTCGACTACCTGATACGGTTCCTGGGTCTGATCAGCGTCAACCTCGGCGTGCTCAACCTGCTTCCCATTCCGGTGCTCGACGGCGGACACCTGTTGTTCTTCGCGTGCGAGGCGGTCCGCGGCCGACCGTTGGCGCTCCGGCAGCGGGAGGTCGCGCAGCAGGTCGGCTTGTTCCTCTTGCTCGCGCTGATGGTCTTCGTCTTCTACAACGACATCTCGCGCATCGTCGCCGGGTGAGCCGTCGCCGGCGGCGCCGGTGATGCGCATTCTCGCGATCGACACCGCCACCTGGAACTGCAGCGTCGCGCTGGTGCGCGACGGGGAGATCGTGGCCGAGCGCGCGGAGCGCGCGACGTCCAATCACGCGGGCACGCTGCCGCGTCTCGTCGACGAGACCTTGACCGCGGCCGGCGAACGCCCGACGCGCGGCGATGCCGTCGCGGTGACGATCGGTCCGGGATCCTTCACGGGCCTCCGCATCGCGCTCAGCTTCGCCAAGGGGTTGGCGTTCGCCGGCGGTCTCCGCGTGGTCGGGGTTCCGACCCTCGATGCCCTGGCGCTGGCGGCGCCGTCCGTGTCGGGTCGGCTCTGCGTCGCGCTCGACGCTCGCAAGCGCGAGATCTACGCCGCCCTTTACGAGCGGGAGGGCGGCCGTCTCGTGCGACTCGGGGAGCCGCGGGCGATCGACGCCGCGCGCCTGGCGGCGGCGATCGCGGGGCCGTGCACCTTCATCGGCGACGCCGTCGAGACCTACGGCGAGGTTTTTCGCCGCGAGCTCGGGGACGGCGCGGTCCTCTTGGACTCGGCGCGCCACCCGCCGCGGGCGAGCGCGGTAGCGCGTCTCGCCGCGGCCCGCCTCGCGCGCACGCCCGCGGGCGACGATCCGGCGGAGCTGCAGCCGGTCTATCTGCGCACTCCCGAAGCGGAGCTCAGCCAAAGCCGGCAATCGCCCTCGAGCGCGATTACGACGCTCGAGTTCGTTGACAAGGTACCCGTCCTATATTAGAGATTAAAACCTAGTGTTTCTGGATACTTGCCACCCTTTCAGGTCACAGCCCGCCGAAACCCCCGCAGGTCACACGTTGGAAAGGAGTCTCCCATGGAGGCGAAGGACGAGCAGCTCATCCTCTCCCTGGTCGATCGAGAGCCGGATCTGAAGCGGTTCTACGACGAGCACGTGCAATTGGAGAAGCGACTCGCTCAGATCAACCACAAGGGCTTCCTCAATCCCGACGAGGAAGTCGAACGCAAGCGCCTTCAGAAAGTGAAGCTCGCCGGTAAGGACCGCATCATGGAGATCCTCAACAAGTATCGCTGAACGCGACCGCCATTCGGTCGCGACGCCGTGAGCGCGCGACCACCGATGCCTGCGCTCCTGCGCGCGGCTCGCACGGCGCGCAGACGAGGCAGACATGCGACACACGATTTCGGTATTGGTCGAGAACGAGTTCGGCGTCCTGGCGCGCGTCGCCGGCATGTTCAGCGGTCGCGGCTTCAACATCGAGAGTCTCTCCGTCGCCGAGACGCTCGACCCCACGGTGTCCCGCATCACGCTGGTCACGACCGGGGACGACACCGTGCTCGAGCAGATCACCAAGCAGCTCAACAAGCTGGTGCCGGTGATCCGCGTCTCCGACTTCAAGGACACGGCGCACGTCGAGCGTGAGCTGGTCCTCATCAAGGTCACCGCAGACGAGCGCACGCGCGGCGAGCTGATGCACATCGTCGACATTTTTCGCGGCAAGATCGTCGACGTGGGTCCGCACTCGCACATCGTCGAGGTCACCGGTCAGGCGGACAAGATCGCCGCCATCCTGGAGCTGTTGAAGCCGCTCGGCATCACCGAGATCGCACGGACGGGACACGTCGCCATGCTGCGCGGGACACGAACGCTCGGCGCGAGCGACACCGAGGACAAGGAGAAGGTCGCATGAACGTCTTCACCGAGAAGGACGCGGATCTCGCCCACCTCAAGGGCAAGAAGGTCGCCGTGATCGGCTACGGAAGCCAGGGCCACGCCCATGCGCTGAATCTCCGCGACAGCGGCATCGACGTCGCGGTCGGCCTCCGACGCGACAGCGCCTCGTGGAAGAAGGCCGAGACCGCCGGCCTCACGGTCATGCCGACCGCCGAGGCGGCGGCCTGGGGGGACGTGGTGATGATCCTCGTCCCCGACGAGCTCGCCGGCGAGATGTATGCCGCCGAGATCGCTCCCGGCATGAAGGCCGGGAAGTCGCTCGCCTTCGGGCACGGCTTCAACATTCACTTCAAGAAGATCGTGCCGCCGGCGGACGTCAACGTCTTCATGATCGCGCCCAAGGGGCCGGGCCACCTGGTGCGGAGCGAGTACGAGCGCGGCCGGGGCGTGCCATGCCTGCTCGCGATCCATCAGGATCCGAGCGGGGCGACCCAGCAGGTCGGCCTCGCCTACGGCAAGGCGATCGGTGGGGCGCGGGCCGCCATCATCGAGACCAACTTTCGTGAGGAGACGGAGACCGATCTCTTCGGTGAGCAGGCGGTGTTGTGCGGCGGGCTGACCGAGCTCATTCGCGCCGGCTACGAGACGCTGGTCGAGGCCGGTTACGCCCCCGAGATGGCGTACTTCGAGTGCCTGCACGAGGTGAAGCTGATCGTCGACCTCATCTACGAAGGCGGCATCGCCAACATGCGCTACTCGATCAGCAACACGGCCGAGTACGGGGACATGACGCGCGGCAAGCGCGTCATCGGGCCCGAGGCGCGCACCGCCATGAAGAAGATCCTCGCCGACATCCAGAGCGGCAAGTTCGCCGACGAGTGGATCACGGAATACCAATGCGGCATGCCGCACTTCCGCGAGCTCCGAAAGGAAGCGGAGCACCATTCGATCGAGAAGGTCGGAGGGACGTTGCGCGGCCTGATGCCCTGGCTCGGGTCGAATCGGCTCGTCGACAAGACCAGGAACTGACGCTGGTCCGCGTCGTTGCCACATGAAGCTCGCGCGCGAGGGGTATACCTACGTCGCGTTCGCGGTCGGGCTCGCCGCGCTGGCGATCGCGTCCACGCCGTGGTGGATCGCGCTGCCGCTGGTGGTGCTGGCGGGCTTGGTCGTCAATTTCTTCCGCGACCCGGAGCGCGTGGTGCCGCCCGGCGACACGCTCGTGACCGCGCCCGCCGACGGCAAGGTGGTGGCGATTACGCCCGGTCTCCGCGAGGAGCGGTTCCTCGGGCGTTCGTGCACGCGTGTCAGCATCTTCATGTCACCGCTGAACGTCCACGTGAACCGCGTGCCCGTCGATGGAACCGTCCTGCAGGTCGCGCATTCGCCGGGGCAATTCCATGCCGCCTTCCTGGACAAGGCCTCGGAATTCAACGAGCGGAATGCGGTGATGCTCGAGGATCGGCGGGGCGAGCGCATCCTGTTCGTGCAGATCGCGGGGCAGCTGGCGCGGCGAATCGTCTGCAAGATCGCGCCCGGGGACCAGGTGCGCCGGGGCGAGCGTTACGGAATGATCATGTTCGGATCGCGTCTTGACCTCTACCTTCCGGAGGTAGTGAATGTGACGGTCGGGATCGGAGATCGCGTGGCCGCCGGGGAAACCATCATCGGGAGCTACCTGTGAGCGCCGACGTGCGATTGATCCATCCGCGGCGGGAACGTGAGGACGACGAGCCGCTGCACCGCGGCGTCTATCTCCTGCCGAACCTCATCACCACGTGCGGCCTCTTCTCGGGCTTCTACGCGATCATCGCCACCATCGACGGCGCCTATCAGGTGGCGGCGCTCTGCATCCTGATCGCGCACGTCTTCGACGGGCTCGACGGCCGGATCGCGCGCCTCACCAACTCGACGAGTCGGTTCGGCATCGAGTACGACTCGCTCTCCGATCTGGTGGCGTTCGGAGTGGCCCCCGGGATCCTGGTCTACAAGTGGGCGCTCGAGCCGTGGGGCCACTGGGGATGGCTCGCGGCCTCGCTCTACGTCGCCTGCGGGGCGCTCAGGCTGGCGCGCTTCAACGTCCAGGCCGACCTCCCCGGCAAGAAGGGCTTCACGGGACTCCCCATTCCGGCCGCGGCCGACACGGTTGCAGCAACGGTACTGCTGTACTACTTTTTCGGTGGCGAAGGGGCCACCCACAAGCACGTCATCCTGTTGGTGCTGATTTACGCGTTGGCGGCCCTCATGGTCAGCAACGTCAGTTACCAGAGCTTCAAGAGTTTTCACTTCAGCCCCCGGCAGCCCCTCTGGATGCTGGTGGCCTTGATCGTCGGACTCAAGCTCGTGATCGCGGAACCACAAATCTTCCTGTTCACGGTCGTCTTCATTTACGCGCTCTCGGGGCCGGTGACGTGGCTCCTACGTCGCCCCAAGCTCCGGCGGGCGGGGACGGACGATCCAGTCGCGAAAGTAGGCAATCTACGATAACCGATTGAGACCGCCGACCGCGTGATCATGCTCCCGCTGGCTCAGGCAGGCCACGCGGGAGTTTTTGTTTGTGCGAGAGGAAGCGAGACATGAAGGCGAGCGACGCGAAATACGTGCAGATCTTCGATACCACGCTGCGTGACGGCGAGCAGTCGCCGGGCGCCTCGATGAACGTCGAGGAGAAGGTCGCCATCGCCCGCCAGCTCGAGCAGCTGAACGTCGACGTCATCGAGGCCGGCTTCGCGGCCTCGTCCGAGGGCGACTACGACTCCGTGCGCCGCGTGGCCGAGGCGGTCGGCAAGCCCATCGTGCTCAGCCTCTCGCGTACCAAGGAGCCCGACATCGAGCGCGCCATTCGCGCCGTCGAGAAGGCGAAGCGTCCGGGCATTCACGTCTTCATCGCCACCTCCGACATCCATCTCGAGCACAAATTGATGATGAGCCGCCAAGAGGTGATCGACGCCGCGGGCTGGGCCGTCGGGTTCGCCCGGAAGCGCCTCGACTACGTCGAGTTCTCGGCCGAGGACGCCTCGCGGAGCGATCGCGACTACCTCGTCCAGGTGTTCGGCGAGGTGATCCGCGCCGGCGCCTCGACGCTGAACGTTCCGGACACCACCGGCTTTGCGCTGCCGGAGCAGTTCGGCGCGCTCTTCCGTCACCTCATCGGCCGCACACCCGGCGGCGACGGCGTCCGCTGGAGCGCGCACTGTCACAACGACCTCGGCATGGCGGTCGCCAACTCGCTCGCCGCGGTCGAGGCGGGCGCCCGTCAGGTGGAGTGCACCGTCAACGGTCTCGGCGAGCGCGCCGGCAACGCCTCGATGGACGAGATCGTGATGGCGCTCCGGACCCGCAAGGACTTCTTCGACCTCGAGACCGGGATCGTGACCGAGCAGATCTACGCCGCCAGCCGGCTGGTGTCGCAGATCACCGGCATTCCGATTCCGATCAACAAGCCGATCGTCGGCGACAACGCCTTCGCGCACGAGGCCGGGATCCACCAGGACGGAGTCCTCAAGAACAAGATCACCTACGAGATCATGCGCCCCGAGACCGTCGGGGTGGGCTCGAACCGCCTCGTGCTCGGCAAGCACTCCGGCCGCCACGCCTTCATCGATCGCCTCAAGGAGCTCGGCATCGCCGCCCAGGAGCTCGACATGAACAAGGCGTTCGAGCGCTTCAAGGCGTTGGCCGACAAGAAGAAGAACGTCTACGACGAGGACCTGATGGCGATCGTCGCCGAGGAGGCCGTGCGCGTGCCCGACCGCTACCAGCTCGCCGCGCTCAGCGTCACCTCGGCGAGCGACTCGGTGCCTCACGCGAGCATCCGCCTCCTGATCGACGGCCAAGAGCGCAGCGAGGACGCGACCGGCGACGGCGTCGTCGACGCCTGCTACCGCGCCATCGCCAAGGCGACCGGCACCAGCTGCAAGCTCGAGCGCTACGCGGTCAAGGCCATTACCGGCGGCACCGACGCGCAGGGCGAGGTCTCGTGCCTGGTGCGCGAGGACACCATGACGTCGACGGGGCAGGGCGCCCACACCGACATCATCATGGCGAGCGCGCTCGCCTTCCTGAACGCCCTCAACAAGCTCGAATACCGCAAGCGCTACACCGCGCGCGTGCGCGTCGAAGGACCCTGAGGAGCAATCGCATGGCAATGACGATGACCGAGAAGATCATGGCGCGGGCGTCCGGCAAGACCGCGGTCCGGCCGGGCGACAACGTGTGGGTGAACGTCGATGTGCTCATGACGCACGACGTGTGCGGCCCGGGCACCATCGGTATCTTCAAGCGCGAGTTCGGCGCGGACGCCAAGGTGTGGGACCGCGACAAGGTCGTGATCATTCCCGATCACTACATCTTCACGAAGGACGAGAAGTGTCACCGCAACGTCGACATCCTGCGCGACTTCGTGCGCGAGCAGGGGCTGCCGCATTACTACGACGTCGGCACCAAGGACTACAAAGGCGTCTGCCACATCGCGCTCGCGCAAGAGGGGCACTGCCGGCCGGGCGAGGTGCTCTTCGGCACCGACTCCCACACCTGCACCGCCGGCGCCTTCAATCAGTTCGCGACCGGCATCGGTAATACCGACGCGGCGTTCATCCTCGGCACCGGCAAGCTGCTGGTGAAGGTGCCGCCGACGATGCGCTTCGTGTTCGACGGGGAGTTTCCGCCCTGGGTGCTCGCCAAGGACGTCATCCTCCACATCATCGGCGAGATCGGCGTCGACGGCGGCACCTACAAGGCGATGGAGTTCGCCGGGGAGGCGGTGCAGCGCCTCTCCATGGAAGAGCGCATGACCCTCTGCAACATGGTGATCGAGGGCGGCGGCAAGAACGGCGTCATCGAGGCCGACGACACCACCTTCGATTACGTCCGCGCCCGCACCGGCAAGGCCTTCGAGGCGGTCGCACCCGACGCCGCCGCCGAGCATGTTTTCTTCAAGCGCTGGGATGCGCGTGACATCGAGCCGACGGTCGCCAGGCCGCATTCGCCCGACAAGCGTGCCACCGCCCGCGAGCTCGGGGACGTCAAGCTGACCCGCGCCTACATCGGGTCGTGCACCGGCGGGAAGCTCACCGACTTCGTGAGCGCGGCGCAGGTGATGCGAGGCCACAAGGTCGCGGTCAAGACCTTCCTGGTGCCGGCGACCACCGAGATCTCGGAGAGCATCCGCACCGAGAAGCTCGAAGGCCGCACCCTGTTGTCGATCTTCGAGGACGCCGGCTGCACGATCTCCATGGACGCGTCGTGCGCCGCCTGTCTCGGCGGTCCGGCCGACACCTTCGGGCGCATCAACGGCCCCGAGGTGTGCATCTCCACCACCAACCGCAACTTCCCGGGTCGCATGGGCGCCAAGGAGGGGCAGGTGTATCTGGCCTCGCCGTTCACGGTGGCGGCGTCCGCCATTACCGGGCGGATCACCGATCCGCGGGAGTTCCTGTCGTGAGCGCCACGATCCGCGGCCGGGTGTACGTGCTTGGCGACAACATCGACACCGATCAGATCATCCCGGCGCAATACCTGAACCTGGTGCCGACGATCCCGGACGAGTACGAGAAGCTCGGCAGCTACGCGCTCTGTGGGGTGCTCGACGCCCCCGCCTTCGTGCCCGAAGGGCAGAGCAAGACGCCGTACACGATCATCGTCGCCGGCCGGAACTTCGGCTGCGGCTCGTCGCGCGAGCACGCCCCGATCGCGATCGGGGCGGCCGGCGGCCGCGCCGTGGTCGCGGAGTCGTACGCCCGCATCTTCTTCCGCAACTGCGTCGCGACCGGCGAGCTCTACCCGCTCGAGGCACCGGTCAAGGTGGTGAACGAGTTCGTCATCGGCGACGAGGCCGAGATCGATCTCGATGCCAACACCATCACGAATCTGCGCACCGGCGCTCGTCTCGCGTTGAATCCGCTCGGCGACGCGCGGCCGGTCATCGATGCCGGCGGTCTCTTCGAGTATGCCCGCCGGACCGGCATGATCGCGAGCTCGGGGCATCCGGACGTGCGCGAGGCCGTCCCCGTGAATCGCATCGTGGAGGACTGAGGGCACATGGCCGAGCGGGAGTTCAGCGTCGCGGTCGTGGGAGCGACCGGTGCCGTCGGGACCGAGGTGCTGCGCACGCTCGAGGAGCGGATATTCCCGGTCGGCGAGCTCCGCCTGTTCGCATCGCCACGGAGCGCCGGCGCGCGCATCGAATGGCGGGGCGACTCGCTCCTGGTCGAGGTGGTCGACGGCGACCGCTTCGAGGGCGTCGATCTGGCGTTCTTCTGCGCCGGCGGCGCGGTGAGCGCCGAGTTCGCGCCGCGCGCGGTCGACGCGGGCGCCATCGTGATCGACAAGAGCAGCTACTTCCGGATGGATCCGGACGTGCCGCTGGTGGTTCCCGAGGTGAACGGCGACGACCTCCAGCAGCGCGAGCGCGGCATCATCGCCAGCCCGAACTGCACCACCATCCCGATCGTGGTGGCGTTGAAACCGATCGCCGACGAGGTGGGGCTCGCGCGCATCGTCGCCTCCAGCTACCAGGCCGTGTCGGGCGGCGGGAAGCGCGGCGTCGATGCCCTGTCGCGCGAGACCGTCAATCTGCTCAATCTGCGCGAGGCGTGGACCAGCGAGGACGACTCGCCCTTTCCGCAGCGCATCGCCTTCAATTGCATTCCGCAGGTCGACGCCTTCCTGCCGGACGGCTCGACCAAGGAAGAGGCCAAGGTGATCGCCGAGACCCGGCGCGTCCTGCACCTCGAGACCCTCCCGGTGGCGGTCACCTGCGTGCGGGTGCCGACGTTCTACGGCCACAGCGTCGCGCTCACCGTCGAGACCGAGCAGCCGATCGACCCCGAGGATGCGCGGCGGTTGCTGCGCGAGGCGCCCGGCGTCATCCTCTGCGACCTCGCCGACGAGGTGCCCTATCCGACCGCGGCGGTCGTCGGCGGCACCGATGCGGTCTACGTCGGGCGAGTGCGCGAGGATCCCTCCCACCCGCGCGGCCTGCAGCTCTGGGTGGCGGCGGACAACGTGCGGAAGGGGGCGGCGCTGAACGCCGTGCAGATCGCCGAGCTCGTCATTCGCGATCTCTGAGCCCGGCGGCCGCCGGCACGCGGGCGCGGATCGATCCCATGTCCCACTATCGTCTGCTGCTCGAGTACGACGGCACCGACTATCACGGGTGGCAGCTCCAGCCGAGCGGCCCCACCGTCCAGGGCACGCTCGAAACGGCGCTCGCGACCGCGCTCCGCCACCCCGTACGCGTCGCCGCGGCGGGACGAACCGACGCCGGCGTGCATGCGTTCGCGCAGGTCGTGACGTTCCGCACCGACGAGGTGTTCGAGGCGCGCGAGCTCCGGGCCTCGTTGAACGCGCTCACGCCGCGCGACCTCGTCGTCCACGAGATCGCCCCGGTCGCCGACACCTTCGATCCGCGCCGCCACGCGCAGAGCCGCGTCTACGAGTACCGGATCTGGAATCAACCCTGGCCATCGGCGTTTTGGCACCGCTACACCTGGCACGTTCCGCGCAGTCTCGACGTGCGCGCGATGCGGGAGGCCGCGGCGGCGCTGGTCGGCACGCACGACTTTTCGGCCTTTCGCGCCGCCGATTGCGAGGCCGAGAATCCCGTGCGGCAGGTCGTGCACAGCGGTCTCACCGAGACCGAGAACATGCTGGTGTACCGCATCGAGGCAACGGCATTCCTGAAACACATGGTGCGCGCCATCGTCGGGACCCTGGTGCGCGTCGGGAGCGGTGACCTCGCCGTCGGCGACGTGGCCGCGATCCTCGCCGGGAAGGACCGCAGCCGCGCCGGATCGACCGCCCCGCCGCACGGTCTCGTGTTGGTGGCGGTACGCTACGCGTGAGCGCGGTCGCGCGCGCGCCTTCCTGACGACAGGGGCACGTCGAGGAGCCCGGCTTCGCGGAGACGCTGCAGGATCGGTGCGTCGCCGACGCCGAACGCGCGGGCGCGTTCGGCGTGCGGGACCGCGTCCAAGGGCCGGCCGGCGTCCCAGAGCGCGGCGGCGATCTCGAGTCGGAGCGGTCCGGAATCGTAGCCGAGCGCAATGCCGCGCTCGTACGCGGTCGCCGCCTCGGCGGCGCTCCCGGCGCGTCTGAGGGAGCTCCCGAGCCGGAGCCAGGATTCGGCGGCGTTCGGCTGCAGCTCGGCGAGGCGACGCGCCTGCTCGGCGGCCTCGGTGTGACGTCCCGCGCGCGCCAGGACGTCGTAGAGGTTGCGCCGCAGGCCGAGATCGTCCGGCATGAGCTCGACGGCGCGCGCGAAGGCCTGGCGCGCCTGGTCGAGCTCGCCGGCCCGGCTCCGCATCGAGCCGAGTCGGCCGAGGACGGCCGCGTCCTTCGGCCGACGGGTGGCGAGGATCTCCAGCTCGGCGATCGCCTGGTCGCGTTGGCCGAGATACTCGAGGCAGCCGGCCAGATTGTAGCGCGCCCGATCGTAGTCGGGGTTCAAACGCAGCCCCTCGCGGAGTTGCTCCACGGCTTCCGGGTAGCGATCCGCGTCCATCAGAGCCGCCGCGTAGTTGTTGCGACTGTAGTCGGAGGCCGGGACGTTTCGTACGCCCATGCCCCAGAGCGCGAGCGACGTCGTGTACGACGGCAGGCGGCGGGCCGTGAGAGCCGCGCAGCCGAGCAGCGCGACCGCAAGCGTGACCTGGACCGCGCGCGAGGTCGTGCCCGCGATGAACGCCGCGACGGAGAGCGCGATCCCCAGCATCGGCAGGTAGGTGCGATGCTCCAACATCATCACCTTCATCAAGCTCCCGAGCCCGAGGACGGGTGTCGACGCCACCACGAAGAAGAGCAGCCCGTAAGCGACGCGCGGCGCTCGTCGCAACGTGAACAGGATGAGCCCCGTCGAGAGCGCGACGACCGCCGCTGCGACCCAGAGCTCGGATCCGGTGGGGTCGACGAGGCCGGCGTAGTATGGCGCCGGCGCGAAGTGCGTCGGCAGGACGAGCAGGCGTAGATAGTAGCCGAGGGTCGCGGTCGCGAGGGCGAGACGTCCGAGCGGCCCGAGGGTGCCGTATTGGCCGGTGTCGAGGATCGCGCCGAGGACCGCGACACGGGTCGCGAAATAGAGCGCGGTCACGACGGCGAGCAGCCCGAGCAGTGGCAGCCGCCTTCCGAGGTCGCCCCACGAGCGACCTCGCCACAGGAGATCGGTGAGGAGAATCAACGCCGGCGCGACGATCGCCGTCTCCTTCGTCCAGAGCGCCACGGCGTAGGCCATCGCGATCAGGATCGCGGCGAGGCCGCGTCGCCCTCGGCGCTCGCCCCACTCGTCGGCGATCATCATCGCCGCCATCGGCGGCAGGAGCAGCTCGTCGTTCCGTCCCATGACCAGGCCGACGGCCTGACCCTGGATGGGATGGACGGCGAAGAGCAGGCTCCCGGCGATCGCGCCTGCGAGGCTTCCCGTGAAGAGATAGAGCACGGCGAGCACCAGCGCGGCATTCGCGCCGTGCAAGAGGACGTTGGTGAGCCGGAAACGAACCGGATCGGCCCCCGCCAGCTGGTAGTCGAGGACGAACGTCGCCGTCAGGATCGGGCGATAGTAGGCGACGCTGGCGCCGGGGGTCACCGCGACGCCGAATCCGCGAATGACGTCCGACCACTGGTCGACCGAGCGATTTTCGACCCCCAGGAAGCCGTTGTCGTCCCAGACGAACTCGCCGCGCGACACCGGCAGGAAGAGCAGTACCGTCAGCGCGCCGACGATCGCCGCCGCCAGGAAGGCCTGCGGCCACGAGCTTTCACGGGTTCGAGTCACGCCGTTCGAACGCGTCGGCGCGCCGCGCCGGAGGGTTGCTTGTCGTCAGGCAAGGGATGTGGAATGGAACGTCACGCTCGTCCGATCGTCGTGTTGGGCCACGTAATCCGACAGTCGCGCACTTGCGGTCGCGTGGCAACCGCCCCTCGCATCCGGTGGCCCTGCGTGCTCGCGCTGGTCGCATTCGCGTCCTGTCAACGCGCTTCCGACCCGAGCGTGATTCTCATCTCGGTCGATACGCTGCGGGCCGATCACATGAGTCTCTATGGATACGGCCGTGCCACGACGCCGCAGCTCGACCGCTTTTTCGGACGAGGCACGGTGTTCGAGAACGCGGTCAGTCCGAGCTCGTGCACGCTCCCGTCGATTCCCCAGCTGCTCGCCGGGTCGCACACGGTCTCGGCCAGCCAGCCGACGCTGGCGGAGATCCTGCGCGACCGCGGGTACGAGACGGCAGCGATCGTCAGCCAACAGCAGTTCGATCCGCAATGGCACGCCCGCGCGGACCGCAGCAAGCTCGCGGCCGAGGTGCGGCGCGGCTTCACGAGCTTCGATCTCCAAGGCGCCGAGGAGCTCGATGCCCACCGCATGTCGATGCGGAACGCGACCGGTGTCACCGATCGCGCGCTCGCCTGGCTCGCGGCGAACGGCGATCATGAGCGCTTCTTTCTCTGGCTGCACTACCTCGACCCTCACGATCCGTACGAGCCCCCGGCCTCCTTCCGGGGCTTCGATCGCGGCAACCCGTCGCCCCGGAGCGGCGACCGCCGCCAGTACCTGCAGGCGGAGCGGCAGAGCCCGAACGAGCCGTGGTATCGAGCCGGGTACGTGTTCGACGCGACGGACGTGGCGCATTTCGTGAATCTCTACGACGGCGAGATCCTCTACGCCGATGCCGAGATCGGCCGCGTGCTCGACGCGCTCGACGCGCGCGGGCTCACGGCGCGCACGATCGTGGCGTTCGTCTCCGACCACGGAGAGAACCTCGGGGAGAACGACCGCTGGGATCATTGCCAAACGCTGGGCGAGCGAGAGATTCACGTCCCCCTGATGGTGCGCGACCGCGGCAGGCCGCTCGCCGCTCGGGCCCGTGTCGCGTCGCCGGTCAGCACCCTGGATCTCGCGCCGACGATTCTGAGCCTGCTCGGAATGACGCCGACCCCGCAAGCGGGCGCCGTCGTGCTCGGCGCCCGCGACCCGGCGCGGCCCGTTTTCGCCGCCTGGCGCGGGGCCACGGCGGTGCGGGCGGGCACCTTCAAGCTGGTGAGCGACGCCGACGGGCTCGCGCTCTTCGACCTCGCGGCCGATCCACGCGAGCAGACGAACGTCCTGGGAGCGCATCCCGAGGTGAAGCGCGAGCTCGTCGTGGCGCTCGAAGCCTTCGGGCGCGCGAGCCCGCTGGTCGAGAGCCAGAACCGCAACATCCTCGAGCAGCTCCGGGCGCTGGGCTACATTGAGTGACCGCACGGACAGCGCCCGCCTCCTCGAGGTCGTCTTCGGCCTCGTGGTGTTCGCGGTCCTGGTGACGCGCGTTCCCACCGTCGAGCATTTCTTGGCGAACAACGACCACGGCTACCACTTGGCCGCCGGCGCGGAGCTGCTGCGCGGCCGCTGGCCCGGGGTCGACGTCTTCATCAACTACGGGCCGCTCGCGGTTCTCCTGGGGGCGGCGACCCTGTATCTGGGCGGCGGCGGTCTGGTGGTCGAGGCCGCGTTCTGTGCCGCCGCGTGGGGACTCGCCGTCGGGTTCGCGGTCCGTCTCACCCGCCGGAGCTTCGGTGCGGTCGCCGGCCTTGCCGCCGGAGTCTCCACGTTCTTCCTGATCCCGCGCTTCCACAAGTGGTGGGTCTGGCTGGTGCCGCTGGCGGCGCTCGCCGCGATCGACCCGAGGGTCGTGCCTCCGAGCCGCCGACGCTGGCTCGCCGCCGGGCTCGTCGCCGGGCTGGCGGCGCTCATGCGCCCGGATCTCGGCCTGGCGACGCTCGCGGCGCTCCTCGCCGTCGCCGTCGTCGACGGCTTCATTGCCCGCGCCGCGAGGGCGAGCGCGGCGCTCGCGCTCGCCCTCGGGTTCGTGCTTCCCATCCTCTGCTGGGTGCTCGTGCTCGTGGCCTGGCGAGGTCCGGACGGGCTGATCCGCGCGGCCGGCGTCGTTCCCGAGATGGTCGCGGGAACCGTCGAGTCGCTGGCGTTGGCGCCGCCGCCGTTTCGTCTCGACGACCCCTTCGCGCCCGGCACGGCGCACGCCCTGGCGCTCCGCCTGCTGCCGGTCACCGAGCTCATGGCGGTCGGGATCGGCATCTGGCTCGCGCGCGACCGCCGCCGCGGCCTCGCTCGCGAGGGGCGAACCCTCGCCGCGATCGGCATCATGGGGCTCGCCTCGTATCACCACACCATCTACCGCGCCGACATCCACCATCTGTGGCAGGGCATCTGGCCTCTGGCGCTGTTGGTGCCGGCGTTCGTCGCGCTCGCGATCCGCATGCTGCGGGTCGACCGCGGCAGGCCGCGCCGCTCTGCGGCGCTCGGCGGGACGGCGACGGCGTGCGCCTTCGTCGTGCTCGCGACGATCGGCCTCTGGCCGATCCTCCGCCAACCGCACTTCGATCTCGCGCCGTACGGACGCCCGCCGCTCGCGGGGATGCAGGCGCTCGGCCGGGGCGTGGCCGCCGCGCCCGAGCACCCGTACGCGCAACTGGTCCAGTCGATCGACCGGCTCAGCACGCCGAGCGACGAAGTGCTCGTGCTCGTCTACGGGCCGCAGCTTCTGGTCTTCGCGCGGCGCCCCGCGAGCGGGCCGACGGTCGCGTATCAACGCGGTCTCTTCGATGCGCCCGCGTGGCAGCAGGAGCGTCTGGCGCAGTTGCGGCGCCATCCGCCGGCGCTGATCGTGGTGCCGAACTGGTTCTGGCAGCTCGGACCCAACGACGATCTGCGGGGCGCGATGCCCGAGCTCTACGACTTCGTCCGCACCAACTATCGTCAGATCGTGGATCGCCGCGGTCGTTACGTTCTGCTCGCGCCCGACCCCTCGTTCCGTCCGCCGAGCACGTGAGGGGTCGTAGACGGACCCGGCGTCTCCGGTTATGGAGCGTCGTGGCGCTGAACCCTCTCGCCGGCGTCGTCGCGCTCGCCGCGCTCGTCATCGCGGCCGGCTCGGGGACAGGCTGCCGGCGGGCTCCGGCGCAGCCCAACGTCATCCTCCTCACGATCGACACGCTGCGCGCCGACCACCTCGGCGTCTACGGCTATCCGCGGGACACCTCGCCGAACCTCGACGCGATGGCGCGTGCCGGGATCTGGGTCGAGCGCTGCTACACCCAGTCGGTCACGACGCGCGCCTCGCACGCGACGATGTTCACCGGCTGCGGACCGCGCACCCACGGCGTGCTGTCCAACCGGGAGCAGTATCCCGATCGACCTTCGTTGATGACGGCGCTGCGGGCACGCGGCTACTCGACGGCGGGCTTCGTCTCGAGCGTGGTGCTGAACGCGAGGTTCGGGGTGCAGAAGCAGCTCGACCACTTCGACGACGCCGCCACCACGACCGAGCTCAACCGGGCGAACATGGCGGAGCGCCCGGCCCGCGACACGGTCGCGGCGGCGCTGGCCTACATCGAGGCACGGGAGAAGACGCGACCGTTCTTCGTGTGGATTCACCTCATCGATCCACACGGGCCGTATGCGGCCCCCGTCGAGCCGGATCGCTTCGTCGGCGATGCGCACGCCAAGCCGGGACTGCGGAGCTTGCCCCTCGGCGGCACCAACGTCGGCTTCGGGGAGATTCCCTTCTATCAAATCCTGCACGGCGTCCGTGATCCCGACTACTACATCGCCCGCTACGACGCCGAGATTCGCTATGCCGATCAGGCCGTCGGCGAGCTGGTGGCGCGCCTCAGCGCCCTCGATCTCTACGACGACATGTTGATGGTGGTGACCTCCGACCACGGGGAGATCCTCGACGAGCCGACACACCGGCGCTTCTTCTCCCATGGCCTGAACGCGTACGAGGAGGTGTCCCGCATCCCGCTCATCGTCCACGAGCCCGGCGGTACCCGACGGCTCGCGCGCCTCGACCGGAGCGCGCCGGCGCTCTCGGTCGATCTCGCGCCGACCATGCTCGACCTCGTGGGCGTCGAGGCGCCGAGCGAGTTCGAGGGACGGAGCATGTTGCGGGCGCCGCGCGCCGTCGACGAGGTCGCCCCCTCGCTCGGCTCGCACGGGTCGCCTGACATCGAGCGGCAGATGGGCACGCAGTTCAGCCTGCGACGAGGACCCTTCCGGTACGTCCGCAACAGCATCGACGGGTCGGAGGAGCTCTACGATCACCGGAGCGACCCCGGCGAGGCAGCGAACGTCGCGGCGACCGTACCCGAGACCCTGACGGAGCTGCGCCGCCTGCTCGCGGACGTCATGGCGCGTCCCGCCACTCAGAACCCGGCGTCCGACGTCAGCCCCGAGGAACGCGAACGGCTGCGTGCCCTCGGCTACGTGAGGTGAGGGCTCATTCCGACGGCGGTCGGCGCTTGCGTTCGGCGGGGCTGCCGTCCGGCTGCCGGATCGCACGGGCCGCTCGCAGGCGGTCGGCGATCGCCGCCTCCGCGCCCCGCTCGGTCGGCTCGTAGAAGCGCGCGTCGGCGAGCGCGTCGGGCAGGCACTGCTGGTCCACCAGCGCCCCCTCGTAGTCGTGCGGATAGCGATAGTCCGCGCCGTAGCCGAGTCCCTTCATGAGGGGGGTGGGGGCATTGCGGAGCGCGAGCGGCACGGGCAGCGCACCGTGCTGCTTCACCGCCTCGCCGGCCGCCAGCATGGCGCGGTAGGCGGCGTTCGATTTGAGCGCGGTCGCGAGGTAGGTGGCCGCCTGCGCGAGCGGGATGCGGCCTTCGGGGAGGCCGACGAAGTGCAGCGCGTCCTTCGCGGCAACCGCCACCTGCAACGCCTGCGGATCGGCGTTGCCGACGTCCTCGGCCGCGAAGATGACCATGCGGCGCGCCACGAAGAGCGGATCCTCGCCCGCCTCGAGCATGCGCGTCAGCCAGTAGACGGCGGCGTCGGGATCGCTGGCGCGCAGGCTTTTGATGAAGGCCGAGATGACGTTGTAGTGCTCCTCGCCGCCCTTGTCGTAGCGGAGCGCCTTCTGCTGCAGCGCCTCCTCGACCAGGGCGAGGTCGAGGAGCCGGATCTTGCGTTGACCGGCCAGGCTCGCCGCGAGCTCGAGCGCACCGAGCGCGATGCGCGCGTCGCCGTCGGCGCGCTCGGCGAGAAAGCGCGAGGCGTCGGCCGCGAGGGTGAGTCCATGCGCTCCGAGGCCGCGCTCCCGGTCGGCGAGCGCCCGCGCCAGCAGCAGCTCGACGTCGCCGGGACCGAGCGGCTGCAACACCAGGACGCGCGTCCGCGACAACAGCGGGGAGATCACCTCGAAGGACGGATTCTCGGTGGTGGCGCCGAGGAGCACGACCGTGCCGTTCTCGACGTGGGGAAGGAAGGCGTCCTGCTGCGCCTTGTTGAAGCGATGGATCTCGTCGACGAAGAGCACGGTCGCGCGACCGTGCAGGCGCCGGCGCTCGTCGGCGGCGGCCACGATCTCGCGCAGCTCCTTGACGCCGGAGAGCACCGCCGAGAACGACGCGAACTCGGCGCCCGAGGCCTGCGCCAGGATCCGCGCGAGCGTCGTCTTGCCGCTGCCGGGAGGGCCCCAGAGAATGAGCGAATGGAGGCGGCCGCTTTCGACCATCTCGCGCACGATGCGACCGGGACCGAGAAGATGGCTCTGCCCGACGAACTCGTCGAGGGTGGCGGGACGCATGCGTTCGGCGAGGGGTGCGTGCCGCTTGCGTTCGCGCTCGCCGTGGGCCGCGAAGAGATCGGGCGAGGACTCCGGGCGCTTCACGCCGCGACGCTACCACAAGCGCCGCACCCCCGCGCCCTCCGCGCACGCCGCCCCCTCCGCGCGCGCAGCGCGCGGCCGAGCGCAAGCGAGCCGGGAGTGGGCCCCCGGACGGGCTTTGCCCGTCCGGGGCGAGGGAGAGATCCCTCGCCTCCATTGATTTGCCATTTCGGGGTCCGCCCACCATAAACGGGCCCATGCCGGGTACGCTCCGCACCGTCGGTCTGGTGGTGAAACGCCAGCGCAAGGAGGCCGCCGAGCTCGCGGTCGTCCTCGCGACGCATCTCCGGTCACGGGGCGTGACCGTGCTGGTCGAGGAGCAGATCGCGGGCGCGGACGGCGAGGTGGTCGACAAGCCGACGATGGCGCGAACGGCGGACCTGATCGTGGCCCTGGGAGGGGACGGCACGCTGCTGAGCGTCGGCCGCCTGGCAGGGTCGCGCGAGTTGCGCGTGCTCGGTATCAACCTCGGAGGCCTCGGCTTCCTCACCGAGGTGTCGACCGACGATGCCGTGGCGGCGCTCGAACGGGTGTTCGCGGGCGACTACCAGCTCGACCGCCGCACCACGCTCGCGGTGCGCGTGCTGCGCGCCGGCGACGTCGTCGCCTCGTCGCAGGTCCTGAACGACGCGGTCATCAACAAGAGCGCGCTCGCCCGCATCATCGATCTCGATACCTCGGTGGATGGCGAGCATCTGTGCGTTTACAAGGCCGACGGTCTCATCATCGCCACGCCGACGGGCTCGACCGCGTACTCGCTGTCCGCCGGCGGACCGCTCGTGGGTCCGGGGGTGGCGGTCATGCTGCTGGCGCCGATCTGTCCGCACACCCTGACCTTGCGGCCGCTCGTGGTCGCCGACACCTCGGTGATCCGCGTGTGCCTGCGCGCGCCCGATCAGGAGGTGTTTCTCACCCTCGACGGCCAGGAGGGGATTCCGCTCCGGGACGGCGACGTCGTCGAGGTGGCGCGCTCGCCGCACGTCGTCGCTCTGGTGCGGACGGTGGCGCGCAGCGTCCTCGGCGTCTTGCGCGACAAGCTGCACTGGGGAGAGCGCTGAGGCGATGCTGGCCGATCTCCGCGTGCGGAGCTTCGCCGTCATCGAGGATCTGGAGATCGCGTTCGAGCCGGGTTTCAACGTGATCACCGGCGAGACCGGTGCCGGCAAGACCATGCTGATGCGGGCGCTGGGTCTGATCCTGGGCGGGCGCGGCGACGGCGACCTGGTGCGGGACGGTGAGAGCGAGGCGGAGATCGAGGCGCTCTTCACGGGCTCGGGAATCGCGCCGGCGCTGGCGCTCCTGGGTGACGAGTCACGTCCGGCGTCGGAGAGCAGCGAGCTGACCGTTCGCCGCGTCATCGGGGCGCGCGGCCGGCAGCGTGCCTTCGTCGACGATCGTCTGGTCGCGACCGCGCGGCTCGGCGAGCTCGCCGAACGGCTGGCGCACGTCTACGGCCAGCACGAGCATCAGACCCTGCTGCGCCCGGAGACGGCTCGCCTGCACCTCGATGCCGCGGATGGCCTCGACGAGCTGGCGGCGACGATGGCGGCGCGCCATCGGGCGCTGGTCGAGCTCGAGGCGCGGCTCGAAGCGGGGCGGGCGGGCGCGGAAGGCCTGGCGGCGCGCCGCGAGCTTCTCACCTTTCAACTGCAGGAGCTCGGCCGCGCGGCGCTCCGCGACGGCGAGCTCGAGGAGCTCGAGCGCGAGCGCGAGGTGCTACGGCACGCCGAGCGTCTCCGAGCCGCCGCGGCCGAGGCCGAGCAGGCGCTCTACGAGCAGGAGGGGGCGGTCCTCGCCGTGGTCACGCGCACGAGCCAGCGCCTGGCGGCCCTGGCCGAGCTCGATCCCGAGCTCGGTACCGTTGCGCAACTGCTGGACGAGGCGCGGCCGGTGCTGGAGGACGCCGGACGGCGTGCCGGCGCGCGCGCGCGTGCGATCAGCGCCGACCCCGAACGGCTCGAGCAGGTCGAGGAGCGGATCGCGGCGCTCCAGCGCCTGGCGCGAAAACATGCCTGCGCGCCGGCGGAGCTGCCGGCCCGTCGGCTCGACCTCGAGCGCGCGCTCGCCGAGCTCCGAGACGGCGCCGTCGACGTCGGAGAGCTCGAGACCCGGCTCGACGCCGCTGCCGCCGCCGCCTGGCAGGCCGCGGATGCGCTCACGACCGCGCGCGCCAAAGCCGCGCCCGCTCTCGCTCGGCGCATCACGGCCGAGCTCGGCGAGCTCGCGCTCGGCGGCGCCCAGATCGCGCTCGCGCTCGAGCCCGTGACGCCGACCGCCGGCACGCCGTCCCGCCACGTCCGCGAGGATCGCGCGCTCACGGCGAACGGCACCGAGCGAGTGACGTGGCTCTTCGCGAGCAACCCGGGCGAGCCGCCGCGTCCCCTCGCCAAGGTCGCCTCTGGCGGCGAGCTGTCGCGCATCATGCTCGCCATCAAGGCGGCGACCGCCGCCACCACCGACGTGCCGACGCTGCTCTTCGACGAGGTCGATGCCGGGATCGGCGGCGCGGTCGCGGAGACCGTGGGCCGCAAGCTCGCCACCCTCGCAGCCAAGCGACAAGTCATATGCATTACGCACTTGCCGCAGATCGCGGCCTGCGCCGACCACCACTTCGTGATGCGCAAGCGAGCCGCACAGGGTCGCAGCCGGTCCTCCGCCGATCGTCTCTCCGATGCCGAACGGGTCGAGGAGCTCGCCCGCATGCTGGCGGGCGTCACCATTACGAAGGAGGCGCGCCGGCACGCCGCCGAGCTCCGGCGACTCGGTCGCGAGCGCCGAGCTCCCTAGGGTCAGGAGGAGAGCTCGTAGGCAAGACCTGACGCGTCGCGCAACGCCGTCAGAGACATTTCTATAGCCTGTGTACGATTTTCATTGACACTCTGCCCCTCTATGGAGCACACCCTTCACTTAGTGCCGAAGCCGAGTTTCGTCCGTGTGTCGAGATGCGTTCCCCCAACGCTCTGAGGAGGATCCAGCCATGAAGCGTGCCGCACTGAATGTGTTCGTCTGTCTATTGTCGCTCACTGCTCTCGTCGCCTTCGCGACCAATGCCCACGCTGATCCACTGAAGTGCAAGCGCGGCATCCTCAAAGAGGCCGGAAAATTCGCGGCCGCCAAGATCAAGGCGCTCGGCAAGTGCGAGGAAGGGCAGCTCAAGGGCAAAATTCCCCCGGGCGACTGCCACCTCGACCCAAAGGCGGGGCCGGCGATCGCCAAGGCGATCACCAAGCTGCACGCCGGTATCGCCAAGAGCTGCGGCGGTGCGGACAAGGATTGCGGCACGGCTGGCAACGACTCGTCGGCCTCGATTGGATGGCCGGGGGTATGCCCCGAGTTCGAAGGAACGGGTTGCACCAACATCATTCCCGACGGCGACTGCGAAGCGATCGCTGACTGCGTCGAGTGCATCAACGAGAATGCGATCAATCAGGCGATCGACCTCTACTACGACGGCGCGCTCCCCTCGTCGCCGGGCACCCAGCAGAACAAGTGCCAGATCGCGATCGGCAAGGCGACGTCGGCCTTCTTCCAGTCGAAGACCAAGGCGCTCAACAAGTGCTGGGACGCACGTCACAACGGCAAGCACTCGAACAGCTGCGTGCCGCCGGCCGTGGGCGACGGCAAGTATCTCGCCGCGATCACCAAGGCCGAGACCAAGAAGATCGACGCCATTCACAAGGCCTGCGACCCCGTCCCGTTCTCGCAGATCGGCTTTCCGAGCCACTGCCCGGCGGTCACGATCCCCGGTGGGTTGCCCTGCGGCGGTCCCGTCACGAATCTCACGCAGCTGATCGCGTGCGTCGATTGCGTCACCGAGTTCAAGGTCGATTGTGAGGTGGCGGCCTCGGTTCCGAACTTCATCGCGTATCCGGCCGAGTGCCCGCCCACGGTCGCGACCCCGACCGCGACGGCGACCCAGACGCCGACGCCGACCCTGACGCCGACGCCGACCATCACGGCGACCAAGACGACGACGCCGACTCCGACCAAGACCACGACGCCGACCCCAACGGCGACGGCGACGAAGACCGCGACCCCGACGGCGACGGCCACCAAGACCACCACGCCGACGCCGACCACGACGGCGACCAAGACCACGACGCCGACGGCGACCAAGACCACGACGCCAACCCCGACGGCCACGTCGACCCCGATCCCGTGCGGCAACGGCGTGCTCGATCCCGGCGAGGATTGCGACCTGAGCGCCGGGGTAACCTGTCAGGCCGGAGCCAACACGAGCGCGGCGTTCACCTGCACCGCCTGCGCCTGCGCCTGTCCGACCAAGGTGCACTTCGTGGGTGACGCCACCGATCCGGCGACCATCCTCGACACCGGCTGGACCGGCATCGCGCACCGCGCTCCGGTGATCTCGAACGGCGACGTGACGATCCAGCTCTCGTGCGCCGCGAGCTCCCGGCCCTGCGGCGTCTGCAACGCGAGCGGCCCGCTCCCCAACACGGGCACCAACCAGCTGAAGAACCAGCGCTGCAGCAACGACTCGTCGATCCAGTGCACCACCAACACGCCCTGCACCACCTCGCACTGCATCGGCGGCGCGAACGAGGACGCGGCGTGCACCGTCGACAGCCAATGCCCGAGCAGCCAGTGCTCCGGCGTGGGCACCTGCGTGTTCGTCTTCGGCGGTCCCCTCCCGCTGGTCGCGGGCGGCGTCGGCACCTGCGTCGAGAACACCTTCGCGGCCCCCATCAGCGGCACGGCCAACGTCGAGACGGGCGCCGCCAGCACGGTCGCGTTCCTCACCTCGAGGGTCCATAGTGCGGTCATCTCGACCGACACGCCGTGCCCAACCTGCGACGGCGACGCCACGATCAACGACGGCGTCTTGGGCGGCACCTGCACGGGCGGCAACCGTTCGGGCAAGACCTGCGACGGCAGCGGCCTCGTGCCGGGTCGACCCGACCACGGGGTGACCAGCCTCGATTGCCCGCCGCCGTTCGCGACGATCGCCGTGTTGCCGATCGATCTCACCAACAGCACAGGAACGGTGAGCAAGACGCTCAGCCCGACGAGCCCGAACTGTACGGCGGGCGGACTGCCGGCCGGCACCAAGTGCGTCTGCGACACCTGCAACAACGCCACCGCCGAGCCGTGCGATGCCAACTCGGATTGCCCGATCAGCGGCGGCAACCCCGGTATCTGCGGCGGCCGGCGCTGCCTGGGCGGCAGCAACATCGGTGCGCCCTGCACCGTGGCTAGCCAGTGCCCCGGCGGCGCCTGCGCTCGGCCGGGCCAGCCGACCCAGCCGAACGGCTGCGTCGACGACAGCTTGACGCTGGCCGACGGCACACTCTGCGTCGACACCTTCCCGACCGGCGACAACGAGGGTGAGTGTCCGGAAGGCCCGCCGACCGGCGTCTGCATCCCCTCGTCGGGACACCCGCAGCGGAGCTGCGACGTCGACGCCGAGTGCTGCGACGACCCGCCGGGCTGCACGACCGATCCGCCGACGTTGAACGATTGTGCGATCGGCAACCGGCTCTGCTTCCTCGACAACGGGGTCAACGGCCAATCGATCACCGGCACCGGCATGGCCGATCCGCCGACGAACGACGTATCCGATCCGACCCTGGCCGCGGTCTTCTGCATCGGCCCGACCTCGGCGCCGGCCGTCAACATCGCCGCCGGTCTCCCCGGACCGGGACGGACCACGCTCAAGGGCACCGCGACCGGCAGTCCCTGAGCCAAGCGCTTCATCGTGGGACGGGCCCAGAGCGGCTCGTCCCACGCCAGCTCACGAGGCCCCGAGCACACAGCAGTGCTCGGGGCCTCGTCGTTTTGGTCGGCCCCGCCTTGTCCCCCCGCCGAGCGTTCTGATAGAGAAGCCGCCTCCTCGTCACTTCCCAGCCTTGGTGTGGGGCCGTAGCTCAGTTGGGAGAGCGCTTGAATGGCATTCAAGAGGTCGAGGGTTCGATTCCCTTCGGCTCCATTCCTTTTCGCCCCCGTGCGCGCGGCCGCTCCGCGGCCGTGCTCCGATGGGCCTCGGTGGCCGAAGTAAATTCGGCCACCTCGCTCCTTTTCGCCCCCGTGCGCTTTTTCGGGCGCAGAAATGCGCCCGAAAAATGCTCCGATGGGCGTCGGCGCCCGAAGTAAATTCGGGCGCCTCTCCTTTTCGCCCCGTGCGCGCGGCCGCTCCGCGGCCGTGCTCCGATGGGCCTCGGACCGCGGAGTGAATCTGCGGTCCTCGCTCCCTTCACTTCGCGAGGGCGCGCCCAAATTTTCAGTGGCCCCACTAGCGCGGATCGTGCATAGCTCCGACTGGCCATCCGTTTGCGCGTACCTCTGAGAGAGTTGGGAGGACAGATCATGAGACTCGCTTGCAGCAAGGCCCTAATCGGGATCGCAGCGCTCGCCTTGGCGCTCGTGTTTGGCGGCAACGCCGCCGCGCAGACCGTGCCCGTCAACGGGTGCGCCGCCGCGAAGACGAAGTGCGTCGCCAAGAAGGTGAAGGGCCTGCTCGGGTGCCACCAGAAGGCCGAGATCAAAGGTGAGGCGCTCGACACCGCGTGTACGGACAAGGTGATCGGCAAGTTCGGTCCGTGCTTCGACAAGGCGGAGACCAACACGCCGTGCCTCACCACCGCCGACGCTGGCATCACGGAGGCGAAGATCGACGCCTTCGTGCTCGACGTCGTCCAGGAGCTCGACCCCGGCTACCCGGCGCCGGTGCTGAGCAAGTGCGGCGCCTGCAAGAAGAAGGCGGCCGCCGCCAAGGCGACCGCCAAGCTCGGCTGTCTCGCGAAGGCATTCGGCAAGAGCCCGGGCACGGTCGATCCCGCCTGTCGCGCCAAGGCCGAGGCCAAATTCGCGAAGGCCTTTGCGAAGTGCGAGGCGAAGCCGCCCTGCATGACGACCGGGGACGAGGCGGCGATCGAGAACAAGGTCGACGCTTTCTACTCCGATGCCGTCTCCTCGCTCGCCGACATCGGGAGCTGTGGCAACGCGCTGAACGACGTCGGCGAGGCCTGCGACGGCTCGACGCCGTCCTCGGGCTGGGCGGCCTGTGGCACGGGTTTCTCCTGCATCGCCTGCAACTGTGCGTGTCCCACCGCGCTGCACTTCGCTCCCGACGCGAGCGACCCGGCGACGGTGCTCGATCGCGGGTGGACGGGGCTCGGCCATGGGATGCCCGTCGTTTCCAATCACGACCTCACGGTTCAGCTCGCGTGCAGTGCGACCGAACGGCCGTGCGGTGTCTGCAACGTGAGCGGGCCGATCGCCAACGCGGGTGCCGGCGAGCTCAGCAACGAGCGTTGCGGCAACGACACCTCGATCCAATGCACCGACGACGCTCCGTGCGCGACCTCGCATTGCATCGGCGGCCCCAATGCGGACGCGCCGTGCACCATCGACAGCGAGTGTCCGTCGAGCGGCTGCTCGGGCGTCGGCACCTGCCAGCTCTACTTCGGTCCTCCGATGCCGATCCATGCCGGCAACGTCGGTACCTGCGTTCTCAGCCAGTTCGCTCCCGGCCTCACCGGCACCTACGACGCCGAGACGGGCGCCGCGGCCATGACGGTTCGTTTGAGCTCTCGCGTATATGCCGGGCAGGTCTCGCAGGACACGCCGTGCCCGGTCTGTGACGGCGACGGCGCGCCGAACGACGGTGTGGCGGGCGGCACCTGCACGGGTGGCAGCCGGGCATTCGAGAGCTGCGACGGCAATGGGACGACCCCGGGTCGGCCGGATTTCGGCACGACCAGCTTCGACTGCCCGCCGCACGTCATCCCGATCGCGGTCATGCCACTAGAGCTCGTGACGTCGACGGGCGCGGAGAGCAAGGTGATCACCGCGGCGAGCCCCAATTGCACGGCGGGCGGCTTTACGACCACGAAGTGCGCCTGTGACACCTGCAACAACGCCAATGCGGAGCCCTGCGCCGTGAACGCCGACTGCCCGATCAGCGGCGGCAACCCGGGCATCTGCGGCGGGCGCCGCTGCCTCGGCGGCGTCAACAACGGCGCGCCGTGCACCAATGTGAGCGCCTGTCCGGGTGGTGGTGCCTGCGTGCGTCCGGGCGAGCCGTCGCGCCCGAACTCCTGCATCGACGACTGCGCGACGCCCGCCGACGGCACGATCTGCGTCGATGCCGGCGGCGGCCAAGGCGTGTGTCCGGAGGGTCCGCCCGTCGGCAATTGCTCCGTCGCGTCGGGTCATCCGCAGCGCAACTGCTTCAGCGACGCCGAGTGCTGCAACACTCCCCCGGCGTGCGCCGGCGACCCGCCGGTTCCCGGTGATTGCCAGATCCACAATCGCTCGTGCTTCCTCGACAACGGTCTCGGCGGCGCGATCACGGCGACCGGCATGAGCGATCCGCCGGTGCGCGACGTGTCGGATCCGACCCTGGCGTCGGTCTTCTGCGTCAGCCCGACCTCGGCGCCGGCGGTCAACATCTCGTCCGGTTTGCCCGGGCCGGCGCGTCTCACGCTCAAGGGGACCGCGACCGCGCAGCCCTGAGCCAGCTCGCGGCGGGGGGTGAGGGTGTGCCCACCCTCACCCCCGCCGACGGCCACTCAGAGCGACGCCGTCGCGTCGGCGACGAGGTCGCCCACCTGTGCGGTGGTGTGCCCCATCTTGCCGGCCTGCATCGAGGTCAGCTTCTTGCCGACCACGTGCGCGATCGCTGCGTCGACGCGGTTCGCCGCCTCGGCCTCGCCGAGATGCACGAGCAGCATCTGGGCGGCGGCGATGGCGGCCATCGGGTTGATGACGCCCTGACCGGTGTACTTGGGCGCCGAGCCGCCGATCGGCTCGAACATCGACACCGTCTCCGGGTTGATGTTGCCGCCGGCGGCGATGCCCATGCCGCCCTGAATCATCGCGCCCAGGTCGGTGATGATGTCGCCGAACATGTTGTCGGTGACGATGACGTCGAACCACTCGGGGTTCTTCACCATCCACATGCAGGTGGCGTCGACGTGGGCGTAGTCGCGCTTCACGTCCGGATAGTCGGCGGTGCCGACCTCGTTGAAGGCCCGTTCCCAGAGGTCGAAGGCGTAGGTGAGGACGTTGGTCTTGCCGCAGAGGGTGAGGGTCTTCCGGCGGTTGCGCGTGCGGGTGTACTCGAAGGCGTAGCGGAGGCAGCGCTCGACGCCCTTGCGGGTGTTGATCGACTCTTGCACCGCCACCTCGTCCGCGGTGCCGCGCTTGAGTGAGCCGCCGGCGCCCGCGTACAGCCCCTCGGTGTTCTCGCGCACCACCACGAAGTCGATCTCGGCCGGCCCCTTGTCCTTGAGCGGCGTCTCGACGCCGGCATAGAGCTTCACGGGGCGGAGGTTGACGTAGAGGTCGAGCTCGAAGCGCAGGCGCAGCAGGATGCCTTTTTCGAGGATGCCGGGCTTGACGTCGGGGTGGCCGATCGCGCCCAGCAGGATGGCGTCGAAGCCGCGCAGCTCGCCGACCGCGCTCTCCGGCAGGACCTCGCCGGTGCGGAGATAGCGGTCGCCGCCGAAATCGAAGTGGGTCGTCTCGTAGGTGAATCCGGTGCGCTTGGCGGCGGCGGCGAGCACCTTGACGGCCTCGGCCGTGACCTCGGGACCGGTGCCGTCACCGGGGATGACTGCGATCTTGTACACGTGGCCTCCTGTGAACGCCGGCGCGCCGGCGCCGTGCGGTGGGCCGCGATACTATCCTACGAGTCGCACGCGACAAGCGCGGCCGCCGCCCGTGGTCGGGGGGATCGACCACGGGCGGTGGCTGCGTCGCGGCGATCCGTCGCTACGGATTGAAGGGAGCGACGGACTGCTGGCAGAACGTGCAGTTCTGGCAGATCGCCGCGTTCGGATCGCAGAAGTTCCCGCTGAAGATGGCGGGGCCATTCGAAAAGCCGATGTAGTCGGCGAAGGTCGCGGTTCCGAAGAAGGAGTTGTTCAAGAAGTCCACCGTACCGGTGAACCCTTGCTGGAAGTTGACCCCGAGCTCGGTCGTTCCGACCT
Organism: uncultured delta proteobacterium; assembly: GCA_963761995.1. Taxonomy (GTDB): domain Bacteria; phylum Desulfobacterota; class Binatia; order UTPRO1; family UTPRO1; genus UTPRO1. The sequence goes on from CAVXIU010000006.1 coordinate 1,196,044, forward strand.
CGCTGACGACGATCTGGTTGTGTTGGACGAGGAGGTCGTGATCGGTGGCGATCGAGATGCCGATCGCCCAGCCCTCGAGGTAGTTGTCGGTGATGAGATCGCTGTTCGCGATCCCGTCGGTGTAGATCCCGGCCGATCCGCCGCTCCCCGGACCGATCAGGACGTTGTTGGTGACCTTGGCGCACAGGTTGGTTCCGCCCGAGGTCGGGCCATCGATGCGGATGCCGACGACCTGCGAGCCGGTCTTGTCCTGGCAGTTGACGCCATAAATGAACGGACCGTCGATGACGGATTCCGTTCCGGAGGTGTTCTTGACGATGCTGTTGCTGGCCGCGATCTTCACCGCCGCGCTCGGGCAGCTGGCCGTGCAGGTGATCGAGAAGCCGGCCAGGTCGAGATCGGCACCGCTGCTGAGCACGATCCCATCGCCGCCGTTGCAGTTGATGTTGTTGGTCAGGGCGCAGTTGGAGCTGCAGGTGTCGTTGCAGGTCGCCACTGCCTCGGCCCGCGATACGGCGACGGCCGTGAGCAAGAGGCTCGCGACGATGGTCTGAATCACGACTCGCTTCGTTTGCATGGGGGTCTCCCTCCTAAGCTTGGCGCGTGGCGCTTGGTTGGCGCACGGGTGCCTCGCCACGCGCAGGTTCGCCGTGCGTCGCAATCGGTCAGGGTATGATCAGGAATTAGATACGAAAATCTTACAAACTCACGTGACGTGTAGTCACACCGCGCGGATACAGAGAAGAGTAAGCGCGCGGAATTAGCTAGGCAAGGAAAAAGTCGGCCGTGCCGAACAAAACTGACTCATTTCGGCGCACTCGGCCGAAGCGCTTCCATCTCCTCGATGGTGCGCGGCCAATCGTCGTGCAGGAGTCGGGAGAGCGCGCGGTCGGCCAACAACTTGCCGCCGGTCTGGCAGCGCGCGCAGTAGTTGGTCTCGTTCTCGGCGTGCACGATGCGCTGGATCGGAGTGCCGCAGTCGGGGCAGGGGAGGCGATAGCGACCGTGCACGGCCATCTCGGGACGGAAGGCCGTGACCTTGGTGGGGAAACCCGTGCCCGCCTCGCGGCGGAGCCGGTCTGTCCACTCGCGGAGCGTCGAGCGGCAGGCGTCGTACAGCCGCGCGATCTCGGCGGCATCGAGCTGGTCGGAGAGGCGGACGGGCGAGAGGCGTGCGCGATGCAGGATCTCGTCCGAGTAGGCGTTGCCGATCCCGCTGAAGAGCCTGGGGTCGGTGAGCGAGCGCTTGAGCGTGTGGCGCTCGCGCGCGAGCGCGGCGCGGAACGCGGGCAGGTCGGATTCCAGCACCTCGAGTCCGTCCGGCGCCAGTGCGTCCAGCGCGCCGCGGCCGCGGATCAGGTGCAGCGCGGCGCGTTTTTTCGAGCCGGCCTCGGTGAGGACCAGCGTGCCGGTCGTGAAATCGAAGGCGGCGAGCCCGAGCCGGCCGGGAATCTTGGCGCCGCGCTCGAGCCAGCGCAGGCGGCCCGCGATCATCAGGTGCAGGACCAGGTGCAGGTCGTCCTCGAGGTCGATCGCGATGCGTTTGCCGATGCGGTGGACGCCGAGCACCCGCTTGCCCGTGACCGCGGCCACGGGCGGCTCGACCGTGCGCAGCAGGAACGGGCTCCCGAGGCGGACCCGTTCGAGCACGGCGCCGGTGATCCGCGCCTGCAGGCATTCGACGTAGACGACGACGTCGGGAAGCTCGGGCATGGCCGACCCGGAGATCAGCCCTGCGAGTCGATCTTGCCGAGATCGAGCGCCGCCGTGGCGGCTGTCGTCGCGGCGGTCTCGAGCGCGGCCAGCGCCGCATCCGCATCCGCGACGACCGTCAGTAGATCGCGATACGCGGCTCGCACCAGGCCGTCCGCGATCTGGCGCTCGATCAGGGCGAGGAGCGGATCCCAGAAGCCGCGGAAGTTCACCACCACGAGCGGCTTGGCGTGGAAGCCGAGCTGGCGCTCGACGAGGATCTCCGAGAGCTCCTCGAGCGTGCCGAATCCTCCCGGCAGGGCGACGAAGGCGTCGCCGCGGTGCGCGAGCGCGGCCTTCCGGCTCCGCATGTCGCCGACGGTGTCGAGGACGTGCAGGCGCTGGTGGGCGACCCGCGCGAAGGTGTCGAGGATGACGCCCTCGACGCGACCGCCCGCCGAGAGCGCCGCGTCGGCGAGCTCTCCCATGAGCCCGATGCGCGCACCGCCGTAGACCAAGAGCCAGCCGCGCTCCGCGATGCCGGCGCCGAGCCGGCGCGCCAGCGCTCTGAGTGGCGCCGGCGCCTCGGGGGCGGACGCGGCATAGACGGTGACGCTCCGGATCGCGGCCACGAGCACTACCTAGCGCGGACCCCGTGTCAGGACTAGGAGCCTGACCCAAGACTCGACCCCTCCGCGCGCGTAGCGCGCGGCCGAGCGCGAGCGAGCCGGGGGATGAGCCGACGCGGCTTTGCCGCGGCGGCGAAGGGGGAGAGATCCCCCTTCTGAACGACTTCCGCGTCGCCACGGTGCGGTGTATGCCGCCCTGCGGTGACCGACTTGGAGCGCGAGGAGACGGGATCGCCGCGTCGCCGCGACCCCGTGTTCGCGCTCGCGCTCGCCTGTTTCTTCCTCTCGGGCTTCGCCGCGCTTCTCTATCAGACGGTGTGGACGCGCCAGTTCGCGCTCGTCTTCGGCACCGCGGATCTCGCGGTCGCGGCCGTGCTCGCCGCCTACATGGGTGGGCTCGCCGCGGGTGCGGCGGTCATGGCCCGTCTCGGCCCGCGGGTGCGCCGGCCGCTCCTCGCCTACGCCGTGCTCGAGCTCGCGATGGCCGTGGCGGCGCTCTTGGTGCCGGCGGCGATCCGCGGATCGATGTTCGTCGCCGTGCTCCTGTTCGGTGGCCGCGCGTCGCCGCCGCCGGGCTCGGGACTGGCGTTGGCGCTCTTCCATGCGCTCGCCACGTTCGCGATCGTCCTGGTTCCGACGGCCTGCATGGGCGCGACCTTGCCGTTGCTGGCCCGTGCGGTGATCCGGCGCGACGACGAGGTCGCGAGCCGGACCGGTCTGCTCTACGCGGTCAATACCGCCGGCGCGGTGTCCGGGACGATCGTCGCCGGATTCGTGCTGGTTCCGTCGCTCGGCCTGACGCGGACGGTGCTCGTCGGCGCGGCGGCCAATGCGACGGTGTGCCTTCTGGCGCTGGCCATGGCGCGCTGGCTCGGAGCGGCGCCGCGGGCACACGCGACGGCGGGGTCGGTCGGGTCGTTGGGTCGCCGCGCGATCGTCTTGCCCGTGCTTCTCCTCTCGGGCGTCACCTCGTTCACGTACGAGGTGGTGTGGACGCGGCTCCTGGCGCACGTCTTCGGCGGATCGATCTATGCGTTCGCGACCATGCTGGCGACGTTTCTGACGGGGATCGCGCTCGGCGCCGCGGTCGCCGCGCGCCTCGTCGCCACTCGGGCGGGGGCCGTCCGCGGGCTCGCGCTCGCCGAGATCGGGATGGCCGTCGGGGCGCTCGCGACCTTTCGCGCCCTGGATGCGCTGCCGGGACTGGCGGTCCGGCTCGGGGCGGGGCGCGCGCCCGACCAGGTGGGCAACGTCGCGCTCGCGGCGCTCGTCATGCTGCCGACGACGCTGGCGATCGGCGCCACGTTTCCGTTGGCCATCCGCGTGCTCGCCGAGCGCGCGGACGATGCGGCTCCGGCGAGCGCCCGGGCCTACGCCTGGAACACGGCGGGCGCGATCGTGGGAGCGCTCGGAGCCGGATTCCTCCTGCTTCCGCTCCTCGGGTACGCGGGGATCGTGGTGGCCGCCGCCGCTCTCAATCTCGTGCTCGCGGTGGTGGTGGCGCTGGCCGTCGATCGGCCGGCAACCGGCGTAGCCGTGGCGGCCGTGCTCGCCGCCGTCGGGCTCGCGTGGCTGCCGCCGGCGACCCCGTGGACCCTGATCGGGACCTCGCCCCTCACGCTCGAGCGTCAGGCGCGGCCGCCGGAGTTCTTCGCGGTCGGCCGGAACGCCGAGGTGACGGTCGGGAGCGAGGCCGGGATGCTGAAGCTCCGGACCAATGGACTTCCCGAGGGCGTGATGCTCCCGCCGCGGCGCTATCGGCGTGCGATGCCCGACCGCTGGCTCGGCGCCTTGCCGGCGCTCGCACGCCCCGAGGCGCGGCGGATGCTGGTGGTCGGCCTCGGCGCCGGCACGGCGCTCGAGGCGGTGGCCCGGACGTTCAGCGACGTCGACGTGATCGAGCTCGAGCCCGAGGTCATCGCGGCCAACGAGCGCTTCCGGGGGCGCCGCGCCGTCGATCCGTTGGCTCTTCCCGGTCTGCACCTGCACGTGAACGACGCGCGCGGGGCCCTCGCGCTCACGCGCGCGCGCTGGGACGCGATCGTGTCGCAGCCGTCGCATCCGTGGACGGCGGGCGCCTCGCATCTCTACACGCGCGAGTTCTTCCACCTGGTGCGCGATCATCTGACACCGGGCGGCGTGCTCGTGCAGTGGATCGACCTCGACCTGGTCGACCAGGCCATGCTTGCCTCGCTGGCGGCGACGTTGCTCGACGCCTTCCCGGAGGTGCGCATCTACCGCCCGTTTTTTCGCGGCACGGCGATCTTCCTCGCCTCCGACACGCCGCTCGCCGTCGAGGCGACGAGCCCGCAGGCGCTCGCCGCGTCGCCCGTCGAGCTCGCGCGCGCCGGCATTCAGACCCGCGAGGACGTGGCCGCGGCGCTCGCGGTCGACGAGGCCGGCACGCGTGTGCTCGCGGCCGGCGCGCCCCTCACCACCGACGACCGCAATCTCCTGGAGAGCCGCTCGGTGCGGGTCGCGACGCCGCTCGGCTATCGCGGAGCGGATCAGGTGCTCGCTCCGCTCGATCCCTTGCGGGCTCGTCTGGGAGGGCTCGATCGCCTGTATCTCGTCCGCCGCCTGCTCGCCGATTGGGACTTCCCGCGGGCGGCGCGCCTGGTCGCCGCGCTCGGCGATCCCGTCGAGCGGGCGACGGCCGCCGGGATCGTCGCGCTCGCCACCGAGCGTGTCGCCGAGGGGCGCGCCGGTTTGCGTGCCGTCCTCGCCGACGATCCGGGAGCCTACGAGGCGCGGATCGCGCTCTTGCGCTCCGAACGAGCCGCGCTCGTCGCCGGCGACGGCGCGCTGGTCGCGCTCGCGGCCCCACTCGAGGATCCCGCGCGCGCGGTGGTCGAGGGCTGGCGCCAGGAGGCAGCCCGAGACTGGGGGGCGCTCCGCGCGCTCGAGCCCCGGCTCGCCGCGGTCGCCCCGAACGACGCGGTCTACGGAGACGCGCTGCGCCTCCGGGCGGCGTGGCGGGTCGCCGGCGGCGATCGGGGCGAGGCGGAGGCCGCGCTCGTGCTCCTCGACCTGGTGCTGCCGATGAGCGTCGATCCCGAGGACTCGCTGCTGCGCGCACGCGCGGCGCGGGCGGCGGGCGACCTGGAGGCGGCGATCGAGGGTCTGTTGCAGGCAATCGATTCGACCACTCCCGGGGGTCTCACGGCGGTCGCGGCCCGCGTCGGCGCCGAGCTGGGGACGTATCCCCTCGATCCCGCCCTCGCCGAGACCCGCGCGCAGATCGCCCGCAAGCTCGCGCGCATCCGGCGCTGACGGCGCGCGCTTGCGGAGCGGGCGCGCGCGCTCGATAGTCGCCCCCATGGCCACCAGCGACCCCCGCCACCGGAGCCGCACGCTCTACGACGGGCGCGACCGGGCTCCGGCACGTTCGTACCTGAAGGGCATCGGCTACAGCGACGACGATCTGTCGCGTCCGATCGTCGGCATCGCCAATACCTGGACCGAGACCATGCCCTGCAACTTCGGCCTCCGCGCCCTGGCTGAGCACGTCAAGCGCGGGGTGCGCGCGGCGGGCGGCACGCCGATGGAGTTCAACACCATCGCCATCAGCGACGGCATCACGATGGGCACCGAGGGCATGAAGGCCTCGCTGGTGAGCCGCGAACTGATCGCCGACTCGATCGAGCTGATGGCCCGCGGCCACATGTTCGACGCCCTGGTGGTGCTGGTCGGCTGCGACAAGACGATCCCCGCCGGCGCCATGGCGCTCTTGCGCCTCGACGTGCCCGGGCTCGTGCTCTACGGCGGCTCGATTCAGCCGGGACGTTTCCAGGGACGCGACGTCACCATCCAGGACGTCTTCGAGGCGGTCGGCGCCAACGCCGCCGGGCGGATGAGCGACGCCGATCTGCGGGCGCTGGAAGACGCGGCCTGTCCCGGAGCCGGGGCCTGCGGCGGCCAGTACACCGCCAACACCATGGCCATGGCCCTCGAGTTCCTCGGCCTCTCCCCGATGGGCACGGCGAGCGTCGCCGCCACCGATCCCTCGAAGGCGCGGGTCGCCGAGGAGGCGGGCGGGCTGGTGGTCGACATGTTGCGCCGCGGCCTCCGGCCGCGGGCGATCGCGACCCGCGCCGCCTACGAGAACGCGATCGCGGGCGTCGCGGCGAGCGGCGGCTCGACCAACGTGGTCCTGCACTTCCTGGCGATGGCCGCGGAGGGCGGCGTTCCCCTCGCGATCGACGATTTCGACGCGGTCAGCCGTCGCACCCCGCTCCTCGCGGACCTCAAGCCCGGCGGCCGCTTCACGGCGGTGGATCTCGGGCGGGCAGGGGGCACCGGTGTCATCGCGCGCCGGTTGCTGGACGCGGGCCTGGTGGACGGCACTGCCCTCACCCCGAGCGGGCGGACCTTCGCCGAGGAGGCGGCGAGCACCGTCGAGACTCGCGGTCAGGAGGTCGTCCGACCGCTCGAGAGCCCGCTCAAGCGAACCGGCGGTCTCGTCATCCTCAAGGGCAATCTCGCGCCCGAGGGCTGCGTCGTGAAGGTCGCCGGCCACGAGCGCCTCCGCCACCGTGGGCCCGCCCGCGTCTTCGACCGCGAGGAGGACGCCATGGCCGCGGCGACCCGCGGCGACATTCAGGCCGGCGACGTGGTCGTGATCCGCTACGAAGGGCCGCGCGGCGGTCCCGGGATGCGCGAGATGCTCGGGGTCACGGCCGCGCTCATCGGCGCGGGACTGGGCGAGCACGTCGCCCTCCTCACCGATGGACGATTCAGCGGCGCGACCCGCGGCCTGATGGCCGGGCACGTGGCGCCGGAGGCGGCGGTGGGCGGGCCGATCGCCGCGGTGGAGGAGGGTGACATCGTCACCCTGGACGTCGAGGCGCGCCGGCTCGACGTCGATGTATCAGACGCTGTGTTGCGTGCGCGTTTGGCGCGCTGGAGTCCTCCGGTACCGCGCTACACGACCGGGGTCCTGGCGAAGTACGCGGCGCTCGTCTCGTCGGCTTCCGTCGGGGCCGTGACGCGCCCCCACCTCGGCTGATTCGGTACTTGGCGGCGCTTCTGCCTTGGCCGTCGTCTGACACAGTGCGGCGATAGTGCGCCAAGATGGAGCGTTTTTATTTGACTCCGAAAGCGCCGCTGCGCATAAACATCACAGTCGCTCGTGCCGGAGTGCGCACCACCTGAGCGGCGCCCCAATCCAGTTTCAGCTCAGGACGGAGACGCCGGATCACCTCCACTCCCCTTTCGCGAGGGCGAAAATGCCCAATCGGGGTGATTGCGGTGGAAGGCTCCAATCTCGCACAAGCATCATGAGGGTCCGACGAGCCGCGTCGGTCGAAGAATTCCCACGCACCGCTAACGTTCGAAGGAGGATAGGTCATGAGGTTCAGACAAGCGAAAGCCGGTCTCGGCATCGCCGCGCTCGCGGCGTTGCTGGCATTCGGCACGACGGCGAGTGCCGCGCCGGTCAGCAAGTGCAACGCCGCCAAGAAGAAATGTATAGGCAAGTACGTCGCGGCCGTCATGGGCTGCCACTCCAAGGCCGAAACCAAAGGCATCGGCGTCGAGTCGACATGCCTGTCCAAGGCCACCGCGAAGATCACGGGCGGCGGCAAGGGCTGCTTCGACAAGGCCGACACCAAGAACGACGGCTGTACGCAGCTCGGTGACGCCGGCTCGCAGCTGGCGGCCGCCGACGCTTTCATCATCGACGTCGTCGACGACATCGACCCGAACTATCCCACGCCCCACATCAACAAGTGCGACGCCGCCGAAAAAAAGTGTGCCGGCAAGAAGGCGTCCGGCCTGATGGGCTGCTCGGCCAAGGAGAACAAGGACGGCGTCGGCGACCCGACCTGCGCCCCGAAGATCCAGGGCAAGTTCTCGAACGTCGACAACAAGGGCTGCTTCGACAAGGCCGTCATCAAGAACGACGGCCCGTGTGACGGAGCGACCGCCATCGGCATCGAGACCAAGGTCGACAACTGGGTCGCGGCGGCAGCTGCTGCGCTCGACAACGCCCCGCCTACGCCGACCCCGACCACGACCCCGACGCCGACCGTGACGTCGACCCCGGGACCGGGCACCTGCGGCAATCTCCTGAACGATCCGGGCGAGCCCTGCGACGCCTCCGCGCCGTCGGCCGGCTGGGCCCAGTGCGGCCAGGACTTCACGTGTGTGGCGTGCAACTGCGCCTGCCCCTCGAAGGTTCACTTCGCGGGCGACGCCAACGATCCGGCCACCATCCTCGACACCGGCTGGACGGGCATCGCGCACCGGGCGCCGGTCATCTCGAACGGCGACGTGACGATCCAGATCTCCTGCGCCGCCAGCTCGCGGCCCTGCGGCGTCTGTAACGTCAGCGGCCCGGTGGCCAACACGGGCACCAACCAGCTGAAGAACCAGCGTTGCAGCAACGACTCGTCGATCCAGTGCACCACCAACACTCCCTGCACCACCTCACACTGCATCGGCGGTGCGAACGAGGATGCGGCCTGCACCGTCGACAGCCAGTGTCCGGGGAGCCAGTGCTCCGGCGTCGGCACCTGCGTGTTCATCTTCGGCGGCCCGCTCCCGCTGGTCGCCGGCGGCGTCGGCACCTGCGTCGAGAACCAGTTCGCGGCCCCGGTCAGCGGCACCGCCAACGTCGAGACGGGCGCTGCCAGCACGGTCGCGCTCCTCACCTCGCGCGTGCACTCGGCCGTCATTTCCACCGACACGCCGTGCCCGACCTGCGTCGGCGACGGTGTGATCAACGACGGCGTCGCGGGCGGCACCTGCAACGCCGGCAACCGTTCGGGCAAGGCTTGCGACGGCAGCGGCCTCGTACCGGGCCGACCGGACCACGGGGTGACCAGCCTCGACTGCCCGCCGCCGATCGCGACGATCGCGGTGCTGCCGATCGACCTCACCAACTCGACGGGCACCGTGAACAAGACGCTCTCCCCGACCAGCCCGAACTGCACGGCGGGCGGCCTGCCGGTCGGTACGAAGTGCGTCTGCGACACCTGCAACAACGCCGCTGCGGAGCCCTGCGACTCCAACGCGGACTGCCCGCCCGGCGGCGTCTGCGGCGGCCGTCGCTGCCTCGGCGGCACCAACATCGGGGCGGCCTGCAGTGTGAATAGTCAGTGTCCGGGCGGCAGCTGCGCCCGACCGGGCCAGCCCACCCAGCCGAACGGCTGCGTCGACGACAGCTTGACGCCGCTCAATGGCTTGCTCTGCGTCGACACGGCACCGACGGGCGACAATGAGGGCGAGTGTCCGGAAGGGCCGCCGACGGGCGTCTGCATCCCCTCGTCGGGACACCCGCAGCGGAGCTGCACCGTGGACGCCGAGTGCTGCGACGACCCGCCGGGCTGCGGCGCCGATCCGCCGGTGTTGAACGATTGCTCGATCGGCAATCGGCTCTGCTTCCTCGACAACGGCATCAACGGCAACTCGATCACCGGCACCGGCATGGCCGATCCGCCGGTCCAGGACACGTCTGATCCGACACTGGCCGCGGTCTTCTGCATCGGCCCGACCTCGGCGCCGGCGGTCAACATCGCCGCCGGTCTCCCGGGACCGGGACGCACCACCCTCAAGGGGACGGCGACCGGCCATCCCTGAGCACGCATCATGAACGAGGTGGACGAGCCTTCGCGGCTCGTCCACCTGCCTCATCGTCTCGCCGAGAGGCCCCGGGCACCCGTGCTCGGGGCCTCTTTGCATATGGCAGCTGCGCCATTTCATGTTCCAAAATGGCGCATTGCTCAAAATAGTATTCGAGCCGATCCGCGTTTCGATATAAGCCTCCCGGAACGCTCCGAGGAGGAACCAGCCATGACGCGTGCCCCCTTGCATATCGGTGCCGGTCTCTCGGCACTGGCCGCCGTCGTCACGTTCGCGACCACGTCGCACGCCGACTCGGTCAAATGTCAGCGCGCGATCCTGAAGGATTCCGGGAAATTCGCGCAGACCAAGATCAGGGCCCTCGGCAAGTGTGAAGAGTCCAAGCTCGCCGGCAAGCTCCCGCCCGCGACCGACTGTCACGGCGAGCCCAAGGCAGCCGCGGCGATCATCAAGGCCGACCTGAGATTGCGCGACGCCATCGACAAGGCCTGCGGCGGTTTGGACCGGGAGTGCTCGACCACGAGCGACAACGACACCCTCGCATCGATCGCATGGCCGGGGACGTGTCCCGACTTCGAAGGCGCGGGGTGCACCAACCCCATCACCAATTGCGACCACGTCGCCGAATGCCTCGTCTGCATCAACGAGGCCGCCGTCGATCAGGCGATCGGTCTCTACTACGACACGTCGGTCGCTTCGGTGCCGGGCACGCAGCAGAACAAGTGCCAGGTCGCGATCGGCCGGGCCACGTCCGCCTTCTTCACGGCCAAGACCAAGGCGCTCGGCAAGTGCTGGGACGGCCGCTACAACGGCAAGCACGTCAATGCCTGTCCGAGCCCGGGTGACGGCAAGGCCGCGGCCGCGATCATGAAGGCCGAGAACAAGAAGATCAACGCGATCAGCCGGGCGTGTGGTCCCCTCGGGCCGACGGTCGTGAGCCAGATCGGCTTCGTGGGCAACTGTCCGGCGGTCACCATTCCGGGCGGCGCGGCGTGCGGCGGTCCGGTCACCACGCTGGCGAGTCTCATCAATTGCGTGGACTGCGTGACCGAGTTCAAGGTCGATTGCGAGGTGGCGCTCGCGGTGCCGGGGTTCCAACCCTATCCCGGAGAATGCATCCCCAAGCCGCCGACTCCGACCCCGACGCCGACGATCACGACCACGCCGACGGCGACGCGCACGGCCACTCCCACCGTGACGCCCACGGCGACCCGTACCGTGACGCCGACGCCGACGCCGATCATCGATCGCTGCTTGTCGGGGAAGATCAAGGCGGAGGGGAGAGGCGCGACCGCGTATCTGAAGTGCCACTCGAAGGGGGCCGCCAAGAGTGTCGCGACCGATCCGACGTGTCTCGGGAAGGCCGGCACCAAGATGGTCGCGGCTTTTGCGAAGCTGGACGGGAAGGGCGGATGTGTGCTGCCCGGTGATGGTCCGGCGCGCGACGCCGATACGTCCAACTACGCGGCGGACGTCGACGCGACCATCGGTCACGCCGGCAAGTGCGACGCCGCCAAGACGAAGCTGGTCGGCAGGTATGTGTCCGCGTCCATGAGCTGTTACTCGAAAGCGGCGGCCACGAGCGGCATCGTCAACCCCGGGTGTCTCTCCAAGGCCGCGAGCAAGCTCACCAATGGGATAGCCAAGGAGGAAAACAAGCCGCCGTGCAGCAATCTCGGGCAGGGCCCGGACCTGCTCGCCGCGGCCGACGCGTTCGTCCTCGACCAGCTCTGTCTCCTGAGCCCCGGTCGGCCGGGATGCGAGCTGACCACCCCGACGCCGACGGCGACTCCGACCTCGACGCCGTCGTCGACGCTCACGCCCACGCCCGTCGGTGCGACCCCGACCGCGACCCCGACCCCGAATCCCTTCTGCAACAACAACGTCGACGATCCAGGCGAGGCCTGCGATCCGACCACCTCCCCGGCCGGCTGGGCCGTCTGCGGTGCCGACTTCACGTGTACCGCCTCCTGCACCTGCGGCTGTCCGACCAGGATCCACTTCGCCGGTGACCCGAGCGATCCGGCGACGATCCTCGACACGGGTTGGACGGGGATCGCGCACCGCGCGCCGGTGATCTCGAACGGCGACGTGACGATCGCGCTGTCGTGCGCGGCCAGCAGCCGGCCGTGCGGCGTCTGCACCGTGAGCGGCCCGATCCCGAACACCGGCACGAACGAGATCCACAACCAACGCTGCAGCACCGACACCTCGATCCAATGCACGACCAACGCGCCGTGCGCGACCTCGCATTGCATCGGCGGCCCGAACGAGGACGCGGCGTGCACCGTCGACAGCCAGTGTCCGAGCAGCCAGTGCGCCGGTGCGGGCACCTGCCAGTTCTTCTTCGGCGGCCCGCTGCCGCTGGTCGCCGGCGGCGTCGGCACCTGCGTCGAGAACCAATTCGCCGCCCCGCTGAGCGGAACGGCCAACGTCGAGACCGGCGACGCCGCGACCACGGCGTTCTTGACCTCGCGCGTGCGCTCGGCCGTCATCTCGACCGACACGCCGTGCCCGGTCTGCGTCGGCGACGCGACGATCAACGACAACGTCGCCGGCGGCACCTGCACGGGGGGCAACCGCTCTGGCAAGGCCTGCGACGGCAACGGCACCGTGCCGGGTCGGCCCGATTACGGAACGACCAGCCTCGACTGCCCGCCGCCCATCGCGACGATCGCGGTTCTCCCGATCGACCTCACCAACTCGACGGGCACGGTGAGCAAGGTGCTCTCGGCCTCGAGCCCGAACTGCACGGCGGGCGGACTGCCGGCGGGCACCAAGTGCGTCTGCGACACCTGCAACAACGCCAACTCCGAGCCCTGCGATTCGAACGCGGATTGCCCGGTCAGCGGTGGGAACCCGGGTATCTGCGGTGGTCGGCGTTGTCTCGGCGGCACCAACATCGGCGCGCCCTGCACTGTCGCGAGCCAGTGCCCCGGCGGCAGCTGCGCGCGGCCGGGTCAGCCGACGCAGCCGAACGGCTGCGTCGACGATTGCACCACCATCCCGGATGGGACCTTGTGTGTCGATACGGCACCAACGGGAGACAACGAGGGTGAATGTCCGGAAGATCCCCCCTCGGGCGTGTGCTCGCTGTCGTCGGGACACTCCCAGCGCAGCTGCACCATCGACGACGAGTGCTGCGACGATGCCCCCAGCTGTACGCTCGATCCCGTGACGCCCGGCGAATGCCAGATCGGCAGCCGGCTCTGCTTCCTCGACAACGGCGTCAATGGCAACGCGATCACCGGGGTAGGCATGGCGGATCCGCCCGTGCAGGACACCTCCGAGCCGACGCTGGCGGCGGTGTTCTGCATCGCGCCCACCTCGGCCCCGGCGGTCAACATCGCCGCCGGTCTCCCGGGACCGGGACGCACGACGCTCAAGGGGACCGCGAGCGGGCATCCATGAGCGTCGCATGCGGGCGAATTCGCATGACTCGCGGAATCGAGACGTAGTAGCGTAGCGCGCAGGGCGACCCACAGCACCCAGCCGTCCACGGATCACGGGAGGCGAGTCATGAAGGTCGGCACGCGAGCCGTCTCGGGTATCGCCGGTGCGATCGTGGTGCTCGTGGCCGCGAGTGTCGTCGACGCGACGCTGGCGACGGTCACGGCCGACAAGTGTCTCGCCGCCAAGCTCAAAGCCGAAGGCAAGAACGCCACGGCGCAGCTTCATTGCCACGCCAAGGCCGCCGCGAAGAGCGTCGCGAGCGACACGGACTGCCTCGACAAGGCAAGCACCAGGATGGTGCGGGCATTCGGGAAGCGGGACGACAAGGGCACGTGCGCCATCGTCGGGGATGGTCCCGACCGCGACGTGGACGCGACCAACTACGCCCTCGCCGTCGACGGGGCCGTCGGACACGCCGACAAATGCGACGGTGCCAAGAGCAAGCTGGTCGGTAAATACGTCGCGGCGCTGATGACGTGCTACTCGCGGGCCGCGTCCAAGAGCGGCAGCGTCGACGCGGATTGCGTCGCCAAGGCCGGGGCCACGTTGCTCGACGGAGTCGTCAGGGCGGAGATCGAGCCGCCGTGCAGCCACGGCGCCCAGGGCGCCGCGCTACGGGCCGCAGCCGACTCTTTCGTCGATGCGCAGACCTGTTTGCTGAATCCGGGGAACCCCGGCTGTCCGGCAACGCCCACCCCAACGCCGACCGCCACGCCCACACCGAGTCCCACCGCCACGATCATCATCATCGAGACGTGCTTCGACGGCATCAACGAGCCCGGCGAGCCTTGCGACGAGACCGCCGATCCGGCGGGGTGGGCCGCGTGCGGCCCGGGTTTCACCTGTTTCGCTTGCGCGTGCACGTGCCCGACCAGCCTCGCGCTCGCCGTCGATGCCGGCGACCCGGTCTCGATCCTCGATCTCGGATGGACGGGTATGGGCCACCGGAAACCCGTGGTGTCGAACGCCGATTTGACGGTCTTGCTCTCGTGCCCCAACTCCACCCGGCCCTGCGGCAACTGCAGTGTCACCGGACCGACCGTGAACGTCGGGGTGGGTGAGCTCGACAATCAGCGGTGCAGCAACGACACGTCGATCGCGTGCACCGACGACGCGCCCTGCGCGGGCTCGCATTGCGTGGGCGGGGCGAACGAGGACGCGGCCTGCAGCGCCGACAGCGAGTGTCCGGCGAGCAGGTGCTCCGGCGTCGGCACCTGCGAGTTCTACCTCGGCCCGCCGCTGCCGTTCGTGGGGGGCGGCATCGGCTCGTGCGAGATGAGCCAGCTGGCGAGCCCGGTCTCCGGGACCGCGAATCTCGACAGCGGCACGCTCGCTCTCGGCGGGATGGTGGCTCTGACGTTCCACACCGCCGCGCTCACCAACGATACGCCGTGCGCGACCTGCGACGACGATGCGATCGGCAACGACGGGATCGCCGGCGGCACCTGCGCCGGCGGGTCACGTCACGGCAAGCCGTGCGACGGCAACGGCACGGTTCCCGGACGCCCCGACTTCGGGACGACGAGCTTCGATTGCCCGCCGCCGAATCCGCCGGTCGGCATCATCCCGATCGACCTCGGAATGACGACGGGAACGGCAACCAAGACCATCACGACGGCGAGCCCGCTTTGTACGGCAGGCGGTTTGCCCGGTATCAGGTGCGCCTGCGATACCTGCAACAACGCCGCCGCCCAACCGTGCGACTCCAACGCCGATTGTCCGCCGAGCGGCGGCAACCCGGGAATCTGCGGGGGTCGGCGGTGCCTCGGTGGTCCCAACACCGGCGCGCCCTGTAACACCGCGACCCAGTGTCCCGGCGGCGGTAGCTGCGCGCGGCCGGGGGAGCCGACGCGGCCGAACGCGTGCGTCGAGGACTGCACCACACCGAATGACGGCACGATCTGCGTCGATGCGCCGCCGGTGGGCGATAATGTCGGCGAGTGCCCGGAAAACCCGCCGATGGGATCGTGTGCGGCGTCCTCGGGCCATGCGCAGCGGGCCTGTTACATCGACACGGACTGTTGCGACGACGCGCCGAACTGCGTCGTCGATCCGGCGGTGCCCGGCGAATGCGTGTTCGCCAACCGTCCCTGCTTCCTTCCCGGTGCGATCACCGGTAGCGGGATGGCGGACGTCCCGGTGCACGACGAGTGGAGCCCGACGCTGGCAGCGGTGTTCTGCGTCGGTCCGACCTCCGCGCCGACGATCAACATCACCGCCGGGTTGCCGGGGCCAGCCCGGCTGGTGGTGAAGTCGACGGCCGTCGATCGCCCGTAGGCGAGCGGCCCCGCGTCGGGTACGCTCTCCGGCTGGGCGGCGAACCCGCCTTGCGGGGTCGGGCGCTTTGGGTTACGACCGCCCGCTTCGGGACGGCCGCGCGTTTGATCGAGACCATCACCAGCATTCTCCACCAGATCTACGACGTCGAAGGCATCATCCGCTGGGGCGGAATGATGATGCTGATCGTCATCGTGTTCGCCGAGACCGGGTTGCTGATCGGCTTCTTCCTCCCCGGGGACTCGCTGCTCGTGACCGCCGGCGTCTTCGCCGCCGCCGGCCACCTCGACATCTGGACGCTGCTCCTGGCGGTGAGCGCGGCGGCCGTGATCGGGGACCAGGTCGGCTATTTCATCGGCCTCCGGACCGGTCCGCGGATCTTCACCCGCGAGGATTCGCTGCTCTTCAAGCGCGCGCACCTCATTCGCGCCCACGAGTTCTACGAGAAGCACGGCGGCAAGACGATCATCCTTGCCCGCTTCGTGCCGATCATCCGGACCTTCGCGCCGGTGGTGGCGGGCGTGGCGGAGATGGAGTACCGCAGCTTCGTCACCTACAACGTGCTCGGCGGCATCCTCTGGGTGTGGAGCACCTCGCTGCTCGGCTACTCGCTCGGCCGCGTCGTCCCAGACATCGACCGCCACATCCACATCGTCATCGTGGTGGTCGTGATCCTCTCGATCCTGCCCGGCGTCTACGAATACGTAAAAGCCCGCCGCGAATAGCGAAGCCCGCTGGGCTCAGACGCGCGTGGCGTTGGCCAAACGGCTGTGGCGATAGCCGTACCGCGCGTACACCACCATGCCGATCGCCAGCCAGACGAACAGGCGGGCCCAGTTGTGCCAGCCGAGGGCGATCATGAGCATGAGGTTCGCCAGCATGCCCAGGATCGGCACGAGGGGGACCCAGGGCGTCCGAAACGGCCGCGGGACGTCCGGGCGGGTGTAGCGCATGATCAGGACGGCGGCGCACACCACGACGAACGCGAAGAGCGTACCGATGTTGACCAGCTCGGCCAGCACCTGCAGCGGCAACAATGCCGCGACCACCGCCACGACGAAGCCCGTCAGGATGGTCGAGCGATGGGGCGTGCGGAAGCGCGGGTGGACGGCGCCGAAGAAGCTCGGGGGCAGGAGGCCGTCGCGCGCCATCGCGAGCAGGACCCGCGCCTGGCTCAGCATCATCACCAGCAGCACGCTCGTGATGCCGGCGACGGCCCCGAACGAGATGATGAAGGTGGCGACCGGCAGGCCGAAGCTCGCGAAGGCATGCGCGATCGGGGCGTCGATGTCGATCTGTGAGTAGGGGACCATCCCGGTCAGCACCCCCGCCACCGCGATGTAGAGGACGGTGCAGAGGCCGAGCGACACCAGGATCCCGATCGGGACGTCACGCTCCGGATTCCGCGCCTCCTCGGCGTGCGTGCTGATCGAGTCGAAGCCGATGTAGGCGAAGAAGACGTAGGCCGCGCCCTGGAAGGTGCCGCCGAGGCCCTTCTCGTGGTGGAAGAACGGTTGCCAGTTGGCGGTGTCGATGTGCCCGAAGCCGGCCGCGATCACGAACAGCACGATCGCGAGCTTGAGGAGGACGATCGCCGAGTTGAGGCCGGCGCTCTCGCGGATGCCGACCACCAGCACGACCGTGAGCAGCGCGACGATCACCACCGCGGGGAGGTCGAAGACGATCGGGATCGAGCCGAGATGGAAGGCGCCGGCGATCACCTCGGGCGCGGCGCTCATCGGATCGATGGCGAGCGACGGCGGTAGGTGGACGTCGAAAAGGGCGAGGAAGGCCTGGAAATAGTGGGACCAGCCGTGCGCCACGGCACAAGAGGCGATGGCGTACTCGAGGACGAGGTCCCAGCCGATGATCCAGGCCATCAGCTCGCCGAGCGTCGCGTAGGCATAGGTGTAGGCACTGCCGGCGACCGGGATCATCGAGGCGAACTCGGCGTAGCAGAGCGCCGCGAGCGCGCAGCCGGTGCCGGCGATCACGAACGAGAGCATCAGCGAGGGGCCCGCGTAGTCGCGGGCCGCGAGCCCGGTCATGACGAAGATGCCGGCTCCGATGATGGCGCCGACCCCGAGCGAGGTGAGCGCCAGCGGGCCGAGCACGCGATGGAGGCGGTCGGCCTGCGCGAGCTCGGCCTGCAGGACCTCGACCGATTTGGTGGCGAGAAGGCGCGACCCCAAGGCGAGCTGCGAGTAGCACACCTCCCAGGGGGGCGCAAAAGCGCTCGACGCGAGTGGATTCCAATCACGCATCGCGGCATGCAACGCGCCAGGCATTCCGGACGCGAATAGATTCTCGCAGCCGCGACCCTACTTGCGTTCGTCTACGGCTTCCGTGATTTTGCCGAGACGTCAGGGATCGTGTAGCGTCGTCATTGGACGCCGAGTGCCGTCACCGTTCACGTCCCCCCGGTCGTAGAGAGGAGTTCGCAGCGTGGAACCGACACCGAGCTTGAGCATGCTCCACATGATCCAGGAGGGGTGGCTCGCCACCTATCCGCTCATTTTCATGTCGGTCGTGAGCCTGACCGTCATCGCCGAGCGGCTGTGGACCTTCCGCAACCTGGTCGGACAGACCGCCGACCTGGCGCGCACCATCTACGGCGACTTGTCGCGCGGCGACGTCGGGGCGTCGCTCGAGCACGTCGAGGCCAGGCGTGACGTCCCCGCCGGCCGCGTGTTCGCGGCGGTGGTGCGCCAGGCGGGCACGATGACGGCCGACGAGCTCGGCGAGGTCGGCGCCGAGCGCCGCTTCGAGGAAATGGAACAGCTGAAGCGGCCGCTCTGGATCCTCGGCACCGTCGCCTCCAGCGCTCCCTTCATCGGCCTCTTCGGCACCGTGGTCGGCATCATCAAGGCGTTCCACAGCATGGCGATCATGGGGAGCGGCGGCTTCGCCGTCGTCGCCGGCGGCATCTCGGAAGCGCTCGTGGCCACCGCGCTCGGCCTCGGCGTCGCCATCGTGGCGTTGATTTTCTACAACTATTTCCAGGTCCGTCTCGATCGCATCGAGTCGGCGCTCACCATCGGGACGGCCCGGCTGGTGGAGGCGCTCAGGCCGGCCGGCGGCGGGACGGCGCGCAAGCCGAGGGTGGTCGATGGCGTTCGCTAAGCTTCCCGCGAGCGGCCGGTCGCACATCATGGCCGAGATCAACATCACGCCGCTCACCGACATCTTCCTGGTCCTGCTCATCATCTTCATGGTGACGAGCGTCGCGATGGTCGACACCGGCGCCAAGGTCATGCTGCCCGAGGTCGACAGCACGCAAAGCGCCCCGCGCGAGATCACCATCACCGTGACGCCGCTCCACGAGATCTACGTCAACGCCGAGCTCGTCGGCCTCGATGGTCTCGAGGGCACGCTCAAGTCGTTGCTCGTCACCCGGCCGGACACGCCCGTGGTGCTGCAGGGGGATCGCGAGGTCCTGCTCGGGGACGCCGTGCGCATCCTGTCCGCGGCGCAGCGCGCGGGTGCGACGCAGGTCGCGATCGCGGCCGAGCGGGGGAGGGCCGCGCAATAGGCCGGTTCGGGTCCGAGCCGTTGCCGCGCGCGTGCTGCCGATGACCGCGTCGCGTACACCACCCCCACCTGCTGACGACGACCCGCTCGCCAGCGCGTTCCCGGTGCGCCGCAACCTGCCGGCGTTTCTGTTCTCGACGGCGTTCCACGCCGTGCTCCTGCTGCTGCTCACCACGATCAGCGTGACGGTCGCGAAGCAGGTCCAGAAGATCAACGTCAAGATCATCGAGCCGCCGCCGGCGCTCGAGGAGGCCGAGGTCGAGGGCGCGCCGTCGCTGCAGGATCTCGCCGGCACGCTCCGGCCGGTGATCGCGCAGACCCGGCAGACGAACTCGGTGGCCGGCCCGAGCGGTGGCCCGGCGGTCGCCAACGTGCGCGCCCCCGATCTCCCGCGGATCGGCATCGGGCCCTCGATCGGTGCCCAGCCCGGCTCGCTCGACATCCCGCTCTCGCTCGGCGGCTCCTCGCTCGCCGGCAGCGGCGGACCGGGCGGCGGCGGCTTCGGCGATCTGCTCGGCGGACTCCGCAAGGTGGGCATCGATCTCGTCCTGCTCATCGACACCACCAACAGCATGCAATCGGTGATCGACGACGTGAAGGACGAGGCGCGGGCCTTCATCGCCAACCTGCAGCAGATGGTGCCGGCGAGCCGGGTCGCGGTCGTCGCCTACCGCGACAAGGGTGACGAGTACGTCACCAAGTGGGTCGACTTCAGCTTCAAGACCGAGAAGGTCCAGAACTTCGTCGCCAACCTGCGCGCCGACGGCGGCGGCGACTACGCCGAGGCGGTCTACGAGGGCGTCCAGGCGGCGATGACCGAGCTGTCGTGGCGGAAGACGTCGCGGCGGATCCTCATCGTCATCGGCAGCTCGCCGCCCCACCCCGACACCATGCCGGGGCTCCTGAAGCTCGTCCGCGAGATCAAGGAGAAGAACGGCGCCATCGGTGCGATCGACGTCACCCGGCGTCTGCACGACGAGTACGAACGGGCCGATTGGGTGGCGCACGGCTCGGTCGGCGAGTTCAAGCCGTCGCCGATGCCGGGCTTCTACAAAGAGGTCAGCGACACCTACGGCGAGATCACCGGACAGGGCGGTGGCGAGCTGATCGCGCTCGGCGAGGACAAGTCGCTGCTGCGCCAGGTGATGGTGCTCACCTTCGGGACGCGCTGGCGCGTCGAGATGGCGAAGTACA
This sequence comes from uncultured delta proteobacterium, assembly GCA_963761995.1. GTDB lineage: Bacteria > Desulfobacterota > Binatia > UTPRO1 > UTPRO1 > UTPRO1. The sequence continues at coordinate 1,216,404 of CAVXIU010000006.1, forward strand.
TGGGCAAGCTGCAGTAGATGGGCGCGCCGAGTCTGCTCCGGATGATCGCCGTCGGTGCGCTGGCGGTCGTGGTGCTCGCGACCCGAGGCAGCGCCGAGGCGGCGTCGGCGGCCGAGCTTCGATCTCAGGCGCAGGCAGCCGGTCTCAGCCCCGGATCGGGAGGCGCGGGGGAGCAGGCGGCGCTCGACCGTCTCGGCCGGATCGCGCTCGCCTTCCTCGACGCCGACGGCGCCGACAGCGGCACCTACGAGGCCATCGCCGGTCCGCTCGAGCGTAGCTACGAGGCGCACCGTCAGGCGCTCGACCGCATGAGCCAGAGCGTCATCGACGCCGACGGCGACATGGACGCGATGGCCGACTCGCCCACCTACAAGGAGCACCAGGCACTCGCCGCCCAGGCCCTCTACTACCTCAACTGGCTCCGCTATCGCGGTGCGACGCTCTATGCCTCGGGCAAGCGTCAGGAGCTGCTCGACAAGGCCGCCAAGGGGTTCGGCGAGTTCGCCACCGCCCAGAGCGACAACCCGGTGGTCGCGGAGAGCCGCCTCGGACGCGGGCTCGCCTACCTCGAGCTCGACCACGTCGATTGGGCGATCGCCGACTTCGAAGCGGTGGCCGGCGCCAAGAACGCGCCCCCCGAGCGGGTGCGGAAGGCGCAGCTCGCTCTCGCCGAGGCCTACGTGCGAGCGGGACGGAGCTCCGATGCGTTGCGCGCCTCCAAGCACGCGCTCGACGGTGCCACGGTCGGGGATCAGCCGCGCGCGCAGTTCACGCGCGCCCGGGCCCTCCTGATGGCCGCGGCCAGCCAGCCCGGACAGAAGAGCGCCTATCAGGGCGAGGCGTCCTCATTGCTCGCCCAGCTGCAGGCGAGCGGCGGGCCGTGGGGCACGCGGGCGGCCCAGGTCGTGCGGAACGGCCTCGACAACCCGAAGAACTGGGCCGGCTCGAAGGCGAAGGACGTGCCGCCGCCGCCCTCGGAGTGGGAGGTGACCAAGCAACTGGTCGCGTCCGGCAAGTTCAAGGATGCGATTCCTCGTCTCGAGCGCGTGCTCGCGTCGAGCGAGGAGGACGACAAGAAGAACGAGGCCGAGGCCCGCTATCTCCTCGGGCTCGCGCGCTATCGGAGCGGCGACCTGGCGGGCGCGCTCACGGTCTTCGACGCGCTCCTGGCGGACAAGGGCGCCGGCAAGTACCACGACGACGCGGCCTATCTCCGCTTCAAGGCAACCGAGTCGCGCTACGCCGCCGACCCGAGCCCGGCGAACGAGCCAGCGTTCGAGCAGGCGCTGGTCGGTTTTCTGCGCGACTTTCCGAAGCACAAGTCGGCACCGGAGGCGCGCTTCCGACTAGGCGAGCTCCGCCAGCGTCACGAGCAATTCGCCGAGGCCGAGGCCGAGTATGCCCAGGTGAAGGGCGATCCCTCGTTCGAGCTCCGCGCCGCCTTCGCGACGGCGCAATGTCTGGTGAAGCGCCTCGAGCAGACGCCGGAGGGCGGCAAGCCCGATCCGCAGCTGATGGCGCGCGCCCGCGCCGCGCTCGACGGATTCTGGGCGCGGGTGCAGGGTCGCGACCCCAAGGAGCTCGGAGACGTTCCGGTCGTGGATCTCAGCGGCCAGGCCTCGCTGATGAGCGCCTACCTCGCCGCGCTCGCCGAGAAGCCCGAGTACGAGCGGGCGCTCGCCTGGCTCGACGGCTTCGAGGAGAAGTATCCGAAGCTCGCGAGCGAGCGGCCGCAAGTGGTGAAGCTCCGGCTGCTCGCGCTTTCCCGCCTCGGCAATCTCGGGGCGGCGGCGATCGAGGCGGCGCGGCCGGAGGTCGCGACGCTCGATCCGACCTACCTCGACGATCTGGCGACGCGCTTTCTCACGACCGCCGCCCGTCAGGAGGCCGCCGGCAAGAAGGCCGACGCCGACGCCGGCAAGCGCGCCGCCCTCCTGCTCTCCGAGCGCGCGCTCGGCGCGCCGAGCGCCGGGGAGCTGTCGCCGGTCGTGCGCCGCCGCCTGCAATCGACGGCGGCCTCGCTCCACGAGGAGCGCGGCGAGACCGAGCCGGCGCTCGCCCTCTACCGGACCGTCCTCGCGGACGCTCCCGACGCGGTCTCGGCGCGTGCCGGAGCGGCGCGCATCCTGGAAGGGCAGGGCAAGACGGACGAGGCGCGTCGGCTCTGGGACGAGGTCGCCTCGGCTCCTCCGGGCAAGTCGGGGTGGCTCGAGGCGCACTATCAGTCGGCGCGGCTCTCGCTCGCGCTCGGCGAGCAGGCGCGCGCCTGCGGCGTGCTGAAGCAGGTGCCGGTCGACATGCTCGCCAACACCAACGCCGATACACCGAAGCGAATCCAAGAAATGCTGCGCGCCTGTCCATCCTGAGCGCGGCGGGAGGTCGAGCGATGGACGATCGAGGCTGGCTGCGTGTGTGCGGCGTGCTTTTTTGCGTGCTGGCGATCTCGAACTTCATGAAGCCGTTCGAGCTCTATCCGCACCACGGCTTCGTCTTCTTCGGACAGCGGCAGCAGGGGACTACGAACCTCCTGCTGGGTCCCTTGCCGGGATCTTCCTCGCCGCCTACGGGCTCGGCGTGCTGCGCCTCCGTGGTTACGCGCTGCCGATGAGCCGGATCTATGCGGCCTACGTGATCGTGAACCTCGTGCTGTTCACGATCCGGATGTCCGACGAGGCCCTGGCGCGCCCGTCTTCGGGCATCGTCTACTCCGTGATCGCGATCGGCGTCTCGGGCGGGTGCGCGCGGTTGCTGGCGCGGAATCAATCGATGTTGGCGTGAAGAGCCGGTGGGCGTGGGGGTGGGGAGTCGCCGCTCCGGTTCGGGAGATCTCACGTATGAACCGACCCCTTTCGACTAGTCGCAGGTTTGCGTGTTCGATCTACTCACCTCCGCGACGACTCTCCACCCCCACGCACGCGGCGTCGCTGCGCATTCGCAAAGGCCAGTGAGCCCGACCGTTCAGCCCACACTCGCGAAGGCGGCGTTACGCTCTAGCGCGCCGCCAGAGGGCGTAGACGGGGACGCCGGAGGCGACGATGAGGAGGCCCGGCCAGGTGAAGCGTGGCTTTACGACCAGGAGATCGAGCATGACGGCACCGGCGACCAGGATGTAGACGAGCGCGACGACGCGTCGAAGTGGTCGCGCCTCGTTGCCGAACCGGAGGGTGGCGGCGACGGTGAGCGCGTAGAAGAGCAGGGCGGCGAAGATCACGTAATCGAGCAGGTCGCCGTAGGTCCCGGAAAGCGTCAAGGCCGCGGCCCATACGCCCTGGAGGACGAGCGCCGTGCCCGGAACGCCGGTGGCGGAAAGGCGGCCGGCGCCCGCGAAGAAGAGCCCGTCGTGCGCCATCGCGTACGAGACCCGCGCTCCCGAGAGCACGAGACCGTTCACGCACCCGAACGTCGACACCATGATCGCGGCCGCCATGACGACGGCGCCCGCCGGGCCGAGGATCGCCTGCATCGCCGCGCTGCCGACGCGGTCACGATCGGCGTAGGCGATGCCGCGCGCGATCGGGTCGGCGCCGTCGAGCGATCCGAGCGCGGGTAGTACGACCAGGTAGGCGAGGTTGGCGGCGAGGTAGAGGAACGTCACCAGCGCGGTGCCTGCGATCAGTGCGCGCGGGATCGTGCGCTCGGGGGTGTGGACCTCCTCGGAGGCGAAGGTCAGATTGTTCCAGGCGTCGGAGGAGAAGAGCGCCCCGACCATCGCGCTTCCGATCGCGGCGGCGAGTGGGATCGCGTTCGCCGAGCGTGCCCAGGGGTCCGAGAAGTTCGCGCTCGCGACCGCCGGCGAGAACCCGAGCCCGAAGCAGATCGCGATGAGCACGAGCAGGGCCGCCACCTTGGCGGCGGTAAAGAGGTTCTGAATGCGCTTGCCGACCTCGACGCCGCGGGCGTTGGCCGCGGTCAGGACCGCGATCAGGGCGATCGCGATCGCGCGCTCGGCCGAGAGCCCGGGTGCGAGCGCGATGCCGTCCAGGACCGGGAAGAGCACGGCGGTGTAACGGGCGAACGCGACGGCGACGGCCGCGATGGTGCCGGTCTGGATGACGAGGAAGAGCGTCCAGCCGTAGAGAAACCCGATCAGCGGTCCGAAGGCCTCACGCAGATAGACGTACTGGCCGCCGGCGCGCGGAAAACGCGCGACCAGGTCGCCGTAGAGCGCGGCGCTGGTGACGGTCATCAGGCCCGCGAGCACCCAGGCCGCGAGCAGCCAGCCGACACTGCCCAGGTCTCGCATCATCGACGCCGAGACGAGGAAGATGCCCGAGCCGATCATCGATCCCGCGACTAGCGTCGTCGCGTCGAACAGCCCGAGCGCGCGATGGAAGCCGGGACCGCTGTGACGGCAAGCGGGGAGTGCCATGGGGGGGCGGGTAACACGGAGTGGGGCGATCCGCCACGGAACGAGGACAAATTGACTCCCTCAAGTCGCTCGGCTAGCCGGGGACGCGATGTGGCCCGCCTTTTCTCCCGCCGAGGCCGAGCTCCGCGATCGCATCCGTGCCTTTCTCGCCACCGCGCTTCCGCCGCCCGGCGCCATTCCGGAGGACGGCTGGATCAACGGCTTCGATCCGGAGTTTTCGCGCCGGCTCGGTGCGGGCGGCTGGATCGGCATGACCTGGCCGCGCGCCTATGGCGGCGGTGGCCGCAGCTACGTCGAGCGCGCGATCGTCACCGAGGAGCTGCTGCGCGCCGGCGCGCCCACCGCGGCGCATTGGGTCGGCGACCGGCAGATCGGGCCGGCGCTGCTCGCCCACGGCAGCGAAGAGCAGAAGCGCGAGATCCTGCCGCCGATCATCCGGGGCGAGATCGTCTTCTGCCTCGGGATGAGCGAGCCCGGGGCGGGGTCGGACTTGGCGGCGCTCACGACCCGTGCCGTGGACGACGGGGACGCCTTCGTCGTCGACGGGCAGAAGGTGTGGACGAGCTTCGCCCACCACGCGCACTACTGCTATCTGGTGGCGCGCACCGATCCGAACGCGCCGCGGCACCGCGGGATCAGCGAGCTCCTGGTCGACATGCGCCTCCCCGGCGTCACGGTGCGCCCGCTGGTCGACATGACCGGCGAGCACCATTTCAACGAGGTCTTCTTCGAGGGCGTGCGGGTGCCGAAGCGCTGGTTGATCGGCGAGCAGAACCGTGGCTGGTTCCAGATCGCCTCCCAGCTCGATTACGAGCGCGCCGGCATGGAGCGCCTGCTGAGCTACGCGCCCCTGCTGGCCGACCTCCGGACCTGGGTGCGGGAAAGCGGCCGCGCCGGGGAGCCCTGGGTGCGCGAGCAGTTGGCGCGCTTTCACGGCGAGGTCGCGATCGGGCGCCAGCTCATCTACCGCATCGCGTGGCAACTCTCGCAGGGCATCACGCCGACCGCGGAGACGGCGCTCGCCAAGCTCTACGGCACCGAGCTCGAGCAGCGTCTGGCGCGCTTCGCCGGCGAGGTGGCGGGACCCTACGCCGTGCTCGCTCTCGGCCCCGGCGTTCCCCTCGGGGGACGGATCGCGCGGGCGATCGTCAACGCGCCCGGTCTCACCATTCGCGGCGGAACGGTCGAGATCCTTCGCAACATCGTGGCCCAGCGCGGGCTCGGTTTGCCGCGTGTGTGAGTCGCACATCTCGCTGACGCGGCTCGTCATCCCGGCGCATCCGCGTCGTGGAGAGAGCCTCTGATCACCCGCTCAGAGGTGAAGATGTGTCGCGGGAGGGTCCTCGGCGCGGCCGCGAGGGCGCCGTTGCGGGTCAAACGCTTGACACCAAAAATGTCTGGCGTTAGAAGCCGCACGCCACAAAAACCCGAAGAAACTTCAGTATTTCTCCACCCATGCGCCGGGGATGGCGTGCGCGACCTGCCGCTCGGGGTCGAATGCTAGGGGGATTCTAATGGCACTCGACTACGAGGTTCCAGAGGACAAACGCGCGCTCTACTGGCTCGGCGACAAGCTCATCGACTATCGCAATCCGGTGATGATCGTCGTGCTGCTGAGTCACCGGGCTCTTCGCCTACTGCGCCTTCCAGCTGCGACTCGTGACGAGCTTCGGCGACCTGCTCCCGCAGAGCCACGAGTTCGTCAAGATCCACAACAAGTACGCCGGGACCTTCGGCGGCGCCAACAACATCGTCGTCGATGATCGAGGTCGAGGACGGCACCATCTTCACCAAGGACAACCTCACCAAGATCTTCAAGATGACCGAGGGCATGGACACGGTCTACGGCGTCAACCACAACCAGATCGAGTCCATCGGTCACCGCACCGTACGCCACCTGCGGGTCGCCGCCGGCGGCACGCTCCGCGCCGAGCCGGTCATGTTGCGCGCGCCGCAGGGCGAGTCCGAGGTCGACGAGACCCGGCGCATCGTCCACAACGCCGAGAACGTCTACGGCCTGCTCGTCTCGCTCGACGACAAGGCGGCGCTCGTCCGCGCCAACTTCATCGAGGGCCGTCTCGACTACAAGCGCATCTTCGACGACGTCAACAACAAGGTCGTCACGCCGTTCGAGGACGCCAACACCAAGATCTACGTCGCCGGCGAGCCGCGGCTCTACGGCTGGGTCTACCGCTACGCCGGCGACGTCTTCTGGATCCTCGTCGTCACCTACTGCCTCGAGTGGATCCTGCGCTGGATGTACTTCCACGACTGGCGCGGCGCGCTCCGGCCGACCCTCACCGGCGTGATCGCCGCGTTCTGGGGCCTCGGCTTCGTCCACCTGATCGGCCTCGCGCTCGATCCGCTGATGCTGGTCATGCCGTTCCTCATCACGGCCCGCGCCGTGAGCCACGCCATCCAGATGCACGATCGCTACTACGAGGAGTTCGAGAAGTCGCGGCTGGAACAAGCGCCGCGCCATCGTCGCCTCGTTCGCCGAGCTCTTCGTGCCGACGTTCTCCGGCATCGTCACCGACGCGCTCGGCGTGCTGGTCATCATGCTGGTGCCCGTGATCATGCTGCAGAAGCTCGCGATCACCGCCTCGTGGTGGATCCTCGCGATCACGGTCTCCGAGATGCTGCTGAACCCGATCGTCTACTACTACCTGAAGCGCACCCGAGCCCGAGCTGGTGATGCTGCGCGAGCGCGGCGCGTTCCGCAACTACATCGAGCGCTTCGTCGACGGTACTCTTGTCGCCCTGCGGGCAAGCGGGTGACGCGTGGTCGGCGTGGGCCGTCGCGACGGCGATCGGCGTCTTCTACATGCGCGGCCTCACCATCGGCGATCCGACCGTCGGCGTCGCCGCTGGTCTTCGAGGACTCGCCCTACAACGTCTCGCACACGCAGATCCAGGAGAAGTTCGGCGGCGTCGAGCCGCTGATCGTCGTCGCGGAGGGCTACGACAAGGACGCGATGAAGGATCCGCAGGTGCTGCGCACGATGGAGAAGTTCCAGCGCGCCCTCGAGCGCGACCCCGACATCGGCTACAGCTTCTCGCTCGCCGACATCATCCGCGCCGTCAACCGGGTCTTCCACGAGCTCGAGCCGAAGTGGGCCGTCATTCCCGACAGCTGGACCGACATCGGCGGCCTCTTCTTCATCTTCTTCTCGGGCTCGCCGCCGACCGAGACCGCCAAGTACGTGGACCCCAGCTACACGACGGCGCACGTGACGTTCTTCGCCAAGAACCACAAGGGCGACAACATCCGCCGCATCATCGAGCGCTGCCAGAAGTTCATCGAAGAGCAACCCGATGGACAAGGCCGACCTTCAAGCTGGCCGGCGGTCTGATCGGCGTGCTGGCGGCCGCCAACGAGGAGTTCGTCCGCAACGACCTCCTGATGAACTTCCTCGGCTTCTTCACGATCTGGATCATCCTGCTGTTCACGTACCGCTCGTTCGCCTGCGGGCCTGTATCTGCTTGGCGCCGCTGATCTGCTCGAACATCATCGTGCAACGCGTGCATGGCGTGTCGAACAACATCGGCATCAACATCCACACGTTGCCGCTGGTCACCGTCGGCCTCGGCTTCGGCGATCGACTACGGCCTGTACATCGTGAGCCGCATCATCGAGGAGATCCGCAGTCCGAACGGCGATCTCGAGCGTCGCTGCGCGAGGCGCATGGTGACGTCCGGCAAGGCCGTGACCTTCACCGCCGTCACGATGGTCGTGAGCACCGCCTTCTGGGTCGTGTCGAACATCCGCTTCAACGCCGAGATGGGATCTGCTGCTCGCGATCTGGATGGGCATCGGCTACGTCGGCTCGCAGACGTCTGCTGCCCGTGCTGCTCGTGATCTTCAAGCCGAGGTTCATCATGCGTGAACCGGCAAGCTACCGCGGGCGCTGTCGGCCACCGCCACCAGAAGCGCGCGTAGGGGACACCATGGAACTCGGTTTCGAATTGGGAATCTGGAGCTCCATCGCCATCGTCATCGGGTTCAGCCTGATCGTCGTCGCACTCGACGAGTGGGTGGCGAAGCCGTGGCGCACCGGCGCTGGGAGCAGCGCGCCGCTCCGGCGACAAGGAAGCGGAGGAGCTGCTGCGCGTGGCGCGGATCCGCGAAGGAGAGCGAAGAGTCGAATCCGGGGCACTGACGTGACGCCGCGTGCGGTCGTGACTGCGTTCGAATCGCTCGCCATCGTCGGTATCGGCTTCTGCGTTCTTCATCGCGTTCACCGTCTCCCAAGCCGCGACCGCGGCGCGGAACGCGGGTGAGACCGATGCCGGGATCGAGTTGGCGCATCGCCGCGCTCTCCGTGTTTTTCCTTGATCGGGGCCTGGGCGACCGAGGCGACGCAGGGTGCCGAGATGAACACCCGGAAGGATCTCCTGTGGGGTCTCGGAGGTGGCGGCATCGCCATCGTCGCGACGCGTTTGCTTTCGTAGCGGCGTCCGATCTGTCAGCATGACCGCCGCCGCTCGGCGGCACCCAGCTCGATGAAGTACTTCCGCGGCTCTTTTTTCGTCACGCTCCTCGGTCTCCTGGGGGGCGCGGCGATCGGCTGGGAGATGTCGGGGACGGTTGCCGGCGTCCTGCAGACCACCTTCATCGTCGCCGTGCTCGCCGTGCTCGAGGTCTCGCTCTCGTTCGACAACGCCGTCGTCAACGCGACGGTGCTCCGCGAGATGGATCCGGTGTGGCGGCGGCGCTTCATCACCTGGGGCATCGCCATCGCGGTCTTCGGGATGCGGATCGTGTTTCCGGTCCTGATCGTCGCGATCATCGCGGGCCTGAGCCCGTGGGCGGCCTTGGTGCTCTCGGCGACGCAGCCCAACGAGTACTCGCGGATCATCGAGAGCGCGCACCTGACGGTCGCGGCCTTCGGCGGCTGCCTTTCTCATGATGGTCGGCCTCAAGCATTTCCTGAACCAGGAAAAGGACAGGCACTGGATCGCCCCGCTCGAACGGCCGCTCGCGCGGGCGGGCCGGATCGAGGCGATCGAGATCGGCCTCGTCCTGGTGCTGGTCTGGGCGGTCAGCCTCTGGCTCCCCGAGGCCGAGCGCCTGGAGCTCATCGTGGCCGGGATCTTCGGTCTCCTGACCTTCATCGCCGTCGACGGCATCTCCGCGCTGCTCGACCCAGCCGACGCCGTCGCCGGGGCGGCGCAGCGCTCCGGAGCCGCGGCCTTTCTCTACCTCGAGGTCCTCGACGCGAGCTTCAGCTTCGACGGCGTGATCGGCGCGTTCGCGCTCTCCAACAACCTCTTCGTCATTGCGATCGGCCTTGGCGTCGGCGCCATGTTCGTCCGCAGCCTCACCATCATGCTCGTCGACCAAGGGACGCTCACCGAGTATCGCTACTTGGAGCACGGCGCTTTTTACGCGATCATCGCCCTCGGCGTGATCATGTTCCTGAAGACCGCGATGCACATACCGGAGGCGGTGACCGGGCTGATCGGGGCCGCGTTCATCGGCCTCTCGTTCCTGCACTCCGTACGGGACAACCGCCGCGAGGCGCGTGAGGCCGACGACGTCCGGCGCGTCGGGGCGGGGCGGGTGTGACGATGGAGCGGCTGCGGCGCGCCTTCGAAGCCCGACCCCGGCTCGTCCTCGGGATCCTGCTGGCCTTCGCCATCGAGATCGTTCCGTCCGTGGCGCCGCTCACGCACCACCACGCCGGGGGTGACCGCTCGCACGTGCACGCCGTTCCGCTCGTCGGCTCGGCACGACCGGTCGCCTGGCGTCCGTCTACGGACGACGGCCGGCAGGGCCGGCTGGAGCGCGCGTCGGCGGGCCGCCACCCTCACTTCACGCACGCCGTCGTCGGTGGCGTGCCGCCGCTGCCCGAGTCGGGAAGTCCGTTGCTGCTCGTCGGCAACGCCCCGCGTTCCACCGCGCTCCACGTGGCGCGGTCGGTGGACGATCCCGGCCGGGCTCGCTCACCGCCTCTCGCCGCGTAAGCCGCCCCGCCTCGGTTCGTTTCTCCTCTCCTCGACGACCACGGTCGGTCGCGGCTCGTCCCGCTCGCCACGGGTTCGACCCGGCGCCGCGAGCGCCGGTCCGAATCCGAGATCTGGGCCCGAGCGTTAGACGGTCGGGCGCGTACTCGACGAGAAGGAGATCATGACGTGTATCGTGCGTGGATCGTATGGGCGACGTTCCTGGCCGTCTTCGCCCGGCCGGCTCTCGCTGCGGAACCGGACATGGGCCTCGCGGCGGAGGAGGCTCGCGCTACCGACGAAGACGGGAAGGACGAGGGCGACGAGGCGGGTCCGGACGACTCGTCGGGTCGCCTGCGGCTTCCGGAGACGGTGGTGCAGGGCGATCGGCCCTTCACCGCCGCGTCATCCATGGTCGTGCGGAGTCGCGATCTGATGCTGCGACCGATCCGGCGGCCGGCGGACATCCTGGAGGTCACGCCGGGTCTGGTCGTCGTGCAGCACGCCGGCGGCGGCAAGGCGAATCAGTACTACCTCCGCGGCTTCGACTCCGATCACGGCACCGACATCGCGTTCTCCTTCGACGGCGTGCCGGTCAACAACGTCAGCCACGCCCACGGGCAGGGTTACACCGACTTCAACTTCGTGATTCCCGAGCTCGTCGATCGCCTCGAGGTGGACAAGGGGCCGTACTTCGTCGAGCACGGCGACTTTTCGACCTCGGGCGCCGTCAACATGGTCACGCGGCGCGTGGTCGCCGAGAACAGCGCCATGCTCACCGCCGGCCGATTCGACATCTTCCGCGGCCTCCTGATCGGCGGCGGCGAGGTCCACGGCGTCGACACGCTCTTCGGCATCGAGGGCGCGACGCAGGACGGCCCCTTCGAGAACCCCGAGGACTACAACCGCTACAAGCTCTTCACCCGCGCCGGGGTCGGCGACGGCCCCTGGCACTCCGACCTCACCTTCGCGAGCTACCGCGGGACCTGGAACGCCTCGGGCCAGATCCCGCTCCGCGAGGTGCGAGCCCGGCGTCTCGATCGCTTCGGCACGGAGGATCCCAGCGAGGGCGGCACCTCGCAGCGCCACTTGCTGTACTCCCGCACCGAGTGGCGTCCGGACGATAGCCAGGACGCGAGCGTGCTGATGTACGGCGAGTACTACGATCTGGACCTTTTCTCGAACTTCACGTTCTTCGCCCGCGATCCGGTGAACGGCGACGAGATCGAGCAGAAGGACAAGCGCTGGCTGGGCGGCGGCGAGGCGCGCTACACCCGCCGCGTGTCTCCGGGGGGATTCGACACGGCGGTCACCGGCGCGATCGGGGTGCGCGGCGACGACATCGGTGAGCAGCTGAACTACGTGCGGGAGCGGCAGTTCCTCTCCCGCCAGACCGACCACGACACCATGCAGGTGAACCCCTTCGCCTACGTGAGCGCCGACACCACCTGGACGCCCTGGCTCCGCACGGTCGTCGGCCTTCGCTTCGACGACCTCTTCTTCGACGTCGACAACAACCTCGACTCGACGACCAGCGACGACCTCAAGGGGCAGGGGACGGAGAACGACGCGATCTTCAGCCCCAAGGCGAGCATCGTGCTCTCGCCGCTCGCGAACGCCGACGTGTTCCTGAACTACGGCGAGGGCTTCCACTCGAACGACGCGCGCGGGGTCGTGCGCGACGTGAACCCCGTCGATCCGAGCTCGAAGGCGCGGGGTGCCGAGCTCGGTGTGCGGACGCACCTCTTCGACCGCCTCGACGTCGCCGCCGCGTTCTGGCTTCTCGACCTCGACAGCGAGATCGTCTTCGTCGGCGACGAGGGCACGACCGAGGCGAGCGGCGCAACCCGCCGCCTCGGCGGCGAGCTCGAGGTCCGCTACCGCATCCTCGACTGGCTCTTCTTCGACGTCGACTACACGCAGACCGTGGCGCGCTTCCGCTTCGAACCGGACGAGGCGGACGACGTGCCGCTGGCGCCGCGTTTCACGGTGAACGGCGGCCTCGCCGTGCGGCGCGACGACGGGATCTTCGGGAGCGTGCGCTGCCGGGCCATCAGCTCTCGGCCCGCGAACGAGGACGACTCGCTTCGGGCCGCCGGCTACACGATCTGGGATCTGCAGATCGGCAAGCGCTGGGAGCTGCCGGAGACCTGGCTCGGCGGTCGCGTCAAGGCGCTCACCGTGCAGCTCGACATCATGAACCTCTTCGATCACGACTACCGCGAGGCGCAGTTCGCGACCGACTCGCGGCTCCAGTTCGAGCCGGAAGTGGTGTCCGATCTGAACTTCACACCGGGCTACCCGCTGACCGCGATCGGCAGCGTGACGCTCGCCTTCTGACCCGGAACGTGGTGCTCCGATCCCAAGCGCTCGGCCTCTCGCTCGCGGTGCACGCCGCGGGCGTGCTCGTCCTGGCCGCGTTGCTGGGCGCGGGGCACCACCATCACGAGCACGAGGACGAGGCGCCGCCGGCGCGACTCGTGTGGATCGAGCCGGCGGCGCCTCCGCCGCCCGTCGCCGGCGCGGCACCGGCGGCCCTTGCGCCCGTCGTCGAGGCGGAGGAGCCTCCGGCGCCGCGGGTCGTCGAGCCCGAAACCGCCCCGCTCGTGCGCGCCGCACCGAAGCGACCCGCTCGCCGGACCGCGCCTCTGACGCGAACCGCGCCAGAGGCCGTGCCGGAGGCTCCCGCGGTGCCGCCGCCCGCGGCGGTCATGGGCGTTCAACGCGGCGTACCGGGCGGTGCGCCCGGTGGCGTCGCCGGCGGCCTCGGCGACGCTCCGCTCGCGCTCTCGGCCGTCGCGAGCCCGCCCGAGCTCGTCGAGCGCGTGGTCCCGGAGTATCCCACCCGCGCCCGCGCCCTCGAGGTCGAGGGGCAGGTGCTGCTGGAAGTCGTGCTCGACCGCAGCGGCCGGCCGGAGCCGGCGATGCGCGTGCTCCGCTCGATCGCGCTACTCGACGAGGCCGCGATGACGGCGGTCCGCCAGTGGCGCTTCCGGCCGGCGCGCGACGCCGAGGGCCGGCCGGTCAGGGTCGTCATGGAAGTTCCCGTCCGTTTCGTCCTACGCTGAAGGAGAGCCGTATGGAGCTGTCGTTTCTCGAGCTGTGGCGTTCGACCGGTCCGCTGGCACGCGGCGTCGTCTTCCTCTTGGGCGGGATGTCGATTGCCTCGGGGGCGATCGCCGCCGACAAGTGGCTCCGTCTCCGCCGCGCCGAGCGTGAATCCGACGAGCTCCTGGCGACCTGGCGCGCTTCCGGATCGCGTGCCGACGAGGTCGGCGCGCTCGCCGAGCGCTTTCCGCGGAGTCCGGTAGGGCAGCTGCTCGCGTCGGCGTCGCGGGCGACCACGGCGGCGGCGGAGGATCAGCGCCGAGAGATCCACGACCGCACCGTGCGGCGATTCCTCCTGACGAGCGGCAGCGAGCTCCGCCGCGGTCTGTCGCTCCTCGCGACCGTCGGGTCGACGGCACCGTTCGTCGGGCTCTTCGGGACCGTCATCGGGATCGTCAACGCGTTTCACGAGATCGGGGCGACGGGGCGGGGCGGCATCGCCACCGTCTCGACCGGCATCGCGGAGGCGCTCGTGACGACCGCGTTCGGCATCGCGGTGGCGATCCCCGCGGTTTGGCTCTTCAACTCCCTCAGCCAGCGCATCGGCCGTTTGTTGGTCACGCTCGACGCCGCGGCCGAAGAGCTCGCGGTCGCGAGGCTCGAGGCGGGTGCTGCGCGCGAGCGCGGCGCGACCTTCCAGCGGACACCCACACGGCGATGACGACGTACGGAGAGGACGAGCTGCGCGCCGAGATCAACGTCACGCCGCTGGTCGACGTCGTGCTGGTTCTGCTCGTCATCCTGCTCCTCGTGGCACCGATGCTGAAAGAGGAGCTGCCGGTCGAGCTGCCGCTCGCGCGTCACGCCGACGACGGGACCGGGATGGAGACGCCGACGCTCGCCATCGCGGCCGATGGGAGCCTGAGCTTCGAGGGCGCCCCGCTACCTTCGGACGACCTCGAGGCGCGTCTCTTATCCATCTACGAAGCTCGACCCGACAAAACGGTGATGCTGGCCGCCGATCGGACCCTGGCGTACGCCCGCGTGGTCGAGGTGCTGGACGCCTGTCGCGCCGCCGGCGTCGAGCGGATCGGGATCGTCACCGCCCCCTCACCCTGATTTTCTTGACTTCTCGCGGGGACTCTTCCATACGCCAGCAGGGGCTCGGAGGGCCGAGCCCGCCGTGGGAAGGGGTGGTGGTCGATGAGGGGGGAAACGGCTGCGCGGTTTTGCCGCGTCCGGCGTCCGGTCGCCGCGAGCGTCGATGGCTTCGGCCTCCGATGGGAGGCACCGCCTCCGCTCACATCGAGCGCTCCCGCACCAAGAAAAATGCCACGGCCGCGTTGCTCAGTCGCGGCCGTGGCAGAAGCGCGGGTCAGGAGGAGGAGATGGAGCGTCGTGGGAAGGGGAAGTGCCCGCGCCCCGCTCGCAGGTGAGCAAGCGAGATGCCACTTGCAGCGCCATTCGCCATGTCGTGCTTCGGGGCACGGATCCTCGGGGTTTCCCCGAGGGAAGCTCGCGGATGGGTTCGGGATTCGGCCTCGCCCGATCCGCCTTTGGAACCGCTCGCAACATGGATTTTCCTGTAGCGGATGCGAGGTGGGGGCGGTGCCGCAGAATGGCAACCCCGGCAGCGATCACTGCGTTGCTGCAAGGTCAGCGGAGGGGGGAGAGTAATGGGGGCGATCGCCGGCATCGTGCCGCGGGGAACGGGACTCGGCCGGGAGCGGCCTCACGACGGCCATTGGGGCCATGCGCGACGCGCTCGGGAGGCGCGCGCCCCTCGAGGGCGGCATGGCGGTCGCCTACGATGCGTCGGTCGCGCTCGCCCACCGCGGCGGTACCGGCCCAGGAGCCGAGGCAGTTCTGCAACCACTCCGGAACGAGAGCGGCACGCTCTGGCTGGTCGCCGATGGGGAGCCGTCGAACGCGACCCAGCTCCGGCTCGAGCTGGTGGCCGCGGGACATCGTTTCGAGTCCGCATGCGGCAGCGAGGTCATCCTGCATCTCTACGAGCAAGACGGCATCGGGGCCCTCGAGCGTCTCGCCGGCAGCTTTGCGTTCGCGCTCTGGGATCGCGAGCAGCACGAGCTCTTGCTCGGGCGTGACCGTTTCGGTGCCAAGCCGCTCTACGTCTCTGATGGTGGCGACGCCTTCCGCTTCGCCTCCGAGGTCCGAGGGCTCGGGCTGGGATCGGCAATGGATCCCGCCGCGCTCGCCGCCCTCCTCACCTTCGGCTACCTCCCGGAGCCGCTCACCGTGGCGACCGGGGTCCGCGCGATTGCGCCCGGAACCCTCACCCGCGTGCGGGGCACGCGGGTGCGATGCGAACCCTTCTGGGAGGAGCCGGCGGCGTGGCCGAGTGGTCAGCGCGAGGCCGATCGGGCGCATTTCGCGGGTCTCCTCCGCGAGGCCGTCGAGTCGGCGACCGAGGGCGAGGATCGGGTCGGCATCGTCGTCGACGGGAGTCCGGCGACGACCGCGCTGCTCGCGCTCGTACGTCCGATGCTCGGGCGCGGGCTCCGCACGCACGCCTTTCGCTTCGCGACATCGACCAGTGGCACGCGCCGGCTGCCCTCACGCCCAGAACCCGACACCGTGGCGGCGATCGCGGAGTGGTTTCGCGGCGAGCATCGCGAGCACCACATCGAGGCAGCGGCGTTGCTGGCCGCCTTCGGGGCCGCGGCAACCGCCGACCAGCCTTCGATCGGTGCGCCACTCGGCGCGCTCATCAGCGCCGCTCTCCGCGGCGCCGGTGAGCGGGTGTGGCTCGCGAGCCTGGCGACGCCGCAGCTGGCCGGTGCCGATCCCTCCCGCCTGGTCACGTGGCTCTGGCGGGTGGGGCGCCACGGCTCGACCGGCGGTCTCACGCGAGTGGCGGCGCGAGTGATGGCGCTCCGTCGGCCGTTCGGGCGTGCCGCGACGCTCGCCGAGTACATCGGTCCGAGTGACGCGATCGCCCCGGCGTATCTGGCGACCCACAGCGTCTTCGGTCCCGAAGGGCTGGGACGCGTGCTGCGGGCCGACGCGCTGGCGGAGGCCCGCCGCGGCTTCGACGCCGTCGCGCACGTCGATGCCTGCGCCCTCAGGCCCCTCGGGCCGTCGTGCGCGGTCCCGGTCCAGTCGGCGCATGCCGCGATCATCCGGGCGGTGGCGGCCGTCGACCTCGCCGGTCCGCTGATGTCGGGCGCGCTGCGTGACGCGGAGACGTCCGCGGTGGCGCACGGGCTCGCGCTCCGTGCGCCCTTCCTGGATCACCGCCTGCACGAATGGATCGTGACCGCCGGCGACAGCCGCGACCGTCTTCCGCTCGCCGCGGTGCTGCAGGGCATCCTGCCGCCGGTATTGCTGCGCCGCCTGCGGACGCCGCCGCCGCCGCCGATCGAGCAGTGGCTGCGCGGCGACCTCCGAGCCGTCGTCGAAGGTCACCTGCTCGCCGACGACGGTGACGGCCTCTTCCGGCGCGACGCGCTCGCGGCGTTGTGGAAGGACTTCATCGCCGGGCGGGCGCCGTGGCAGCCGGTGTGGTCGCTGGCTACCGCGCGCGCCTGGATCGCCGCGCAGCGCAGCTCCGCACTCGCCGAGCGCCGCCGCCACGCGGCATGACACGTTTCGCCCCGGTGCGGTCGGCACGCTCGCGCGTGCCGCTCCTCCGATGGGCTTCGGGGCCCGAGGTCGACTCGGGCCCCTCGCGACTCATGCCTTCGCGAGCCGCTCCGCCTCGGTCTTGAACTCCAAGACCGATTGGCGGAGGGCGGTCTGCTCGATCGGACGCAGGATCACGCTTGGAACCCAGAAGCCGAGGGAGATTCCCTGGGTGCACGTGGCCTTGGTGCAGGTCGGACTCTCGGCCTCGAAGACGTAGCTGCCCTCGATGTCGGCCAGGTCTCCTTCCACCATCTTCCAGGTGAGGCGATCCGGTGGGTGCCAGGTGTACTCGAGCACGTAGCGCACCGTCCGGAGCTTCATGTCGACGACGAACTCCACTCGGCGGGCTTGTCCGTCGGGATGACGATCGAGCACGCCGATCTCGGTGATCGGAGACGACCAGCGCGGGTAGGCGTCGAAGTCGGCGATGGCGGCGTAGCACAAGGCGAGTGGCGCCTCGATCGGCGTCGAGAAGCTCTGCAAGACTTCCGGCATCGCGGGAACCTAAGGAACGGGGAACGGTACTGTCAAGCAGCGAGTGGGTGGGTGCGCTCGCTTGCCGCTTCGCACGACGACCGTTATCGTCGCCGCCGTGACGGACGAGATCCCCGCGTCGCCACCGCCGCGATCGCGCCGGCGCCGCGCCCGCGTCGTGGCGCTCACGGGGGTGCACGGCCCCGCCGGTGCGGCGCTGATGCGTCGGCTCGAGGCCGACGAACGCACGCACCGCCTGGTGTTGATCGATCGCCGCGCGCCGGCGTTGCCGCTCCGGAACACCGTCTTCCACGGGATCGATCTCACGGCCACGCTCGCCGACACGGCGCTCGCCGACATCCTCGCCCGCGAGCGCGTCGAGACCGTGATCCACGCGGCCTTCCACGAGGTGCCCCGTCGCAATCTCGAGGCCGCGCACGAGCTCGAGGTGATCGGCACGCGGGCGCTCTTCCGCGCCGTCGCCGACAATGCGCGCCGCGCCGGCACCGTCGACGGCGTGGTGGTGCTCGGTACGACGCAGAGCTACGGCGCCGAGCCCGACAACCCGCAATACCTCGAGGAGGACGCGCCGCTGCGCGGCGGGAGCGCGTATCCCTTCGTCGCCGACAAGATCGCGGTCGAGGCCGAGGCGGCGAGCTTGCGGGCTCGCACGGGCCTGCCGGTGGCGATGCTGCGTGCGGCGCCGATCCTGGGCGACGATCGCAGCATGTTGGCGCACCTGCTCGCCCCCGTGGCGGTGCCCGCCGTGCTCGGCACGGATCCCTTGCTGCAGCTGCTGGATCTCGACGACCTCGTGGAGGCGGTGCGACTCGCCGCGCACCGGCGCTGGAACGGCGCCCTCAACGTCGCGAGCGACGGCGTGCTGCCGCTCTCGACCGTCATCAAGCTCGCCGGGCGCCTGCGTGCCGCCGCCCCCGAGCCCGCGCTCCGCGTCGCGCTGCAGGCGCTCTGGATCGTCGGCGCCGGTCTCGTACCGGGTGCGCACGTCGCGTATCTGCGCGACACATTCGTGGCGGACACGGGCGAGGCGGCGGAGCGGCTCGGCTTCAAGGCCCGCTACGCGATCCGGGGCGTTCTCGCCCGTCACGTGAGCCAACGACGAGGTGCGGTGCGCTACGCGGCGTGACGCAGGAGTGACGAATTGCGGTGTCGCTCCGGGGAGCGCGTGCTATAGTCGCGCAACGTTCCGGATCCCACCCGAACGAGGACGGTGACAACCATGCCCCAAACTCGACGAACACGCGTGCGTACGATCGAATGGACGAGAGGCCGGGTCGTCATGATCGACCAGCGTCTGCTCCCCGTTCGCGAGGTCTATCGCGTCTACAGCCAATACCGTGAGGTCGCCCGCGCGATCAAAGACATGGTGATTCGCGGCGCGCCCGCCATCGGCGTCGCGGCGGCGATGGGCATCGCGCTCGGGGTTCGCAACCTGAAACGCGAGGAGCTGCGCCGCGAGTTCGACAAGATCTGCCGCACCTTCGCCGCGACGCGCCCGACGGCGGTCAACTTGTTCTGGGCGATCGAGCGCATGCGCCGCGTCTACGCGCAGAATGAGATGCGCGACATCGAGACGCTGCGGCTCATGCTCGAGCGCGAGGCGCGTACCATCCATGACGAGGACATCGCCGCCAACCGCGCGCTCGGCGGACACGGGGCCGCGTTGATCGAGGACGGCTCGACGGTGCTCACGCACTGCAACGCCGGCGCGCTCGCCACCGCCGGCTACGGTACCGCTCTCGGGGTGATTCGTGCCGCGATCGAGTCCGGCAAGCGCATCAGCGTCTACTGCAGCGAGACGCGCCCGTATCTCCAGGGCGCACGGCTCACCGCCTGGGAGCTCAAGAAGGACCACATTCCGGCGACCCTGGTGACCGACAATATGGTCGGCCACATGATGAAGGCCGGGCGGATCGATTGCGTCGTGGTCGGGACCGACCGGACCGCCGCCAACGGCGACGTCGCCAACAAGATCGGCACCTACACGGTGGCGGTCCTGGCGCATCGCCACGGTATCCCGTTCTACGTCGCGGCGCCGACCTCCTCCATCGACCTGCAGTGCCCGCACGGCGGGAAGATTCCCATCGAGGAGCGCAGCAGTCGCGAGGTCACCCACATCTTCGACCGCCAGATAGCGCCTTCGGGCATCCAGGTCGCCAATCCGGCCTTCGACGTGACCCCGCACGATCTCGTGACCGCGATCATCACCGAGCGCGGCATCGCGCGGCCGCCGTACAATCGGAGCCTGCCGCGGGTGGTGAAGGGCGAGCCGGAAAAAGCGGCCGCGCCCTCACGGACTCGTGCCACCTCGAAGCGTCACAGCAAGAAGGACTGATCAGCGTTCGGTGAGGTTCGCCCTGAGCGTGGCGTGCTCGCGGCAGCCGATGACCGTGAGCCGCTCGCGGCGGGTTTGACGTCGCCGCCAGCGACGGAGCGCGCTGACCCGGCGATGCGCGTCCTGAATCCGCCGTTCCGCGAGCCGCCCGTCGGCGACCGCCCGTTCGACCGCCAGGGCGGCCGTCCGTAGCCAGTCCTGGCGGTGGCAGAAGAGCAGGAGGTCGCAGCCGGCCGCCAGCGCGGCGACGGCTGCCTCGCCCGGTCCGTAGTGTCCCGCGATGGCCTGCATCTCGAGGTCGTCGCTCGCGATCACGCCCCGGAAGCCGAGGCGGCGCCGCAGCAGGGTGGTGAGGATCGCCGGCGACAGCGTCGCCGGGAGGGCAGGGTCGAGCGCCGGGTAGTGGACGTGGGCCGTCATCAGCATCGGCACACGGGCCGCGATCGCGCGGCGGAACGGCGCGAGCTCGACGGCGCGGAGGGCTCGGCCGTCGCGGGCCACAATCGGGAGCTCCAGGTGGGAGTCGGTGGCGGTGTCGCCGTGACCAGGGAAATGCTTGCCGCAGGTGAGGAGACCGACCGCGCGGGTGGCGCGAAAGTGGGCGAGCGCGGCGTCGGCGGCCGCATCCGGCGTGGTCCCGAATGCCCGGTCGCCGATGATCGGATTGGCCGGGTTGCTGGCGACGTCGAGGACCGGCGCGAAGGTGAGATCGAGCTCGAGCGCGGCGAGCTCGCGCGCCATGGCGGTCGCAACCGCGCGGACGGCGCCCGTGCCGTGCGCGGCGACGACCGCCGCCGGCGGAAAATGCGTGAAGGGGGGCGCCAGCCGGTGCACGCGGCCGCCCTCGTGATCGATCGCGACCAGGGGCGGTGCTGCCCGATCGAGCCCGTGGATGGCCCGCACCAGGGTGCGCATGGCTCCGGGCTCGCCGGCGTTCGCCCGGAAGAGCGTGACCCCCGCGAACGGGACGTCGGCGTACAGGCGACGGGTGTCGGCGTCGAGCGTCGGACCGGGTAGCCCACCGAGGAAGAGCCCGCCGATGACGCTCCTGAGGGATGGCACGCGCACGGCCTTACCAGCGTCGTCCACGGCCCTCAAATCTCCCGAGTCGGGTCAGCCGCTGGCGGCGAGTCTCGAATTCTCGACACTCGGCGAGGCCGCATGCTAGCGGGGACGCGCGTGAGCGAGCGCCGCTACATCGCCGTCGAGGGGCCGATCGGGGTCGGCAAGACCAGCCTGGCGCGCCGGCTGTCCGACGCCTTCGCGTGCCAGCTGGTCGAGGAGCTCCCCGACGCCAATCCCTTCCTGGAAGGGTTCTATGCCGATCCCTCCCGCTCCGCCCTCGCGACCCAGCTCCGCTTCCTCCTGAACCGCTACCGCCAGCAGGGCACCCTCGCCGGAGCCCGCGACGAGCGGGGGGTGGTCGCCGACTACCTCTTCGCAAAGGATCAGATCTTCGCGGAGTTGAACCTCGAGGAGCCGGAGCTCGGGATCTATAGAGAGGTCTCGGGCCTCATGACCGACCCGATTCCGGTGCCGGACCTGGTCATTTACTTGGAAGCGCGGCCTGATGTATTGTTGCGCCGCTTACGCAAGCGCAACCGGGAGTTCGAGCGGCGCATCTCGGAAGAGTATCTCGAGGGGCTGATCGAAGCGTACCGGCGGTTCTTTCACGAATACGCAGAAGCTCCGGTTCTCGTGGTCAACTGCTCGGCGATCGACTTCGTCGAGCAAGGCAGCGACCTCGCTGACCTGATCCGCGAGATCCGGGGGATGAAGCAAGGAGTGCAACACTACATACCGCTTGGATCCCAGTAGCTGCCGGCCGGCAGCAAACAACCAAGGGACCGAGACGGAACGCAGCGCGCGCCGGGCCAAGCGCGCTTTCCCCCTAGCGAGGCTGACGAGACATCGCAGCCCACGCCGACCCGGGTGGAAGCGCGAGCGGGCACCCACCGGCACACGAAGCCTTCCTGATCGGTCGGGAGGCTTTGACCATGGAACGCAAGGTGACGGTGCCCGACCTCCAACGCATGAAGGAGGCGGGAACGAAGATCACGGCGCTCACGGCGTACGATTTCCCGTTCGCCCGCATCGTCGACCAGGCCGGCATCGACGTGATCCTGGTCGGCGACACCCTCGGCATGGTGGTCCAGGGCCTGGACACCACCTTGCCGGTCACGCTCGACGAGGTCATCTACCACTGCCGGATGGTGGCGCGCGGGCGCACCCGGTCGCTCCTGGTCGGCGACCTGCCGTTCCTCTCGTACCAGGTGAGCCGTGAGGACGCGCTCCGGAGCGCCGGGCGGCTGATCAAGGAGGGCGCCTGCGAGGCCGTCAAGCTCGAGGGCGGCGTGCCGATGGCCGACACCATCCGCGCTCTCACGGCGGTCGACATCCCGGTGATGGCGCACATCGGGCTCACGCCGCAGTCGGTGCACCGCATGGGCGGCCACAAGGTCCAGGGCCGGAAGCGCGGTCGCGGACCGGGGCAGCGCGAGCGCGTGCTCGCCGACGCCCTCGCGGTCGAGGAGGCGGGGGCATTCGCGGTCGTGCTCGAGGGCATTCCGCTCGATCTCGCCGAGGAGATCACGCTCCGCCTCGGGATCCCTACCATCGGCATCGGCGCCGGGGTGCACTGCGACGGCCAGATCCTGGTGCTGCACGACCTGCTCGGGCTCTTCGATCGCTTCACGCCGAAGTTCGTGAAGCGCTACGCCGAGCTCGGCCGCGCCGCGGGCGACGCGATCGGCGAGTACGTCCGCGAGGTGCGAAGCGGCGCCTTCCCCGACGACGCCCACTCGTTCCTGCTGCGCGCCGAAGACGGCGGGACCAGCGGCGACGGCACTCGGCCGGCGCGCCGGAAGCGCGCGGTGGCCTGACCGGCGCCCCGAGAGGACCGAGCCCGACGTGCGAACGATCCAACAGGTGAACGCGATGCAGGCCTGGAGCCGCGAGGTGCGGCGCCGCGACGGCGCCCGGGTGGCGCTCGTGCCCACGATGGGGGCGCTGCACGAAGGCCATCTCTCGCTGGTCCAGATCGCGCGCCGGCAGGCCGACAAGGTCGTCGTGTCGGTGTTCGTGAACCCGACTCAGTTCGATCGCGCCGACGACTTCGCCCGCTATCCGCGCGATCTCGAGCACGACGGTGGGCTGCTCGCGGGCGCCGGGGCCGACGTGCTCTTCGCGCCGGAGGTCGGCGACATCTATGCGCCGGGTTCCCAGACCTTCGTCGCCGTCGACGGTCTCACGCAGTCGCTCTGCGGTGCGCATCGGCCCGGGCATTTCCGCGGCGTGACCACGGTCGTGTCGAAGCTGTTCGCGATCGTCCGGCCCGATGTCGCCGTGTTCGGCGAAAAGGACTACCAGCAGCTCGCGGTGATCCGCCGCATGGTCCGCGACCTCTTTCTCGACGTCGACATCGTCGGGGCGCCGATCGTGCGCGAGCCTGACGGGCTCGCCATGAGCTCGCGCAACCGCCACCTGAACGTCCAGGAGCGCGCCGCCGCGCGCTGCCTCTCCGCCGCGCTCGATGCGGTGGAGCAGGCCGTGGCGCGCGGCGAGCGCAGCGGCGCGGCGCTCGTGCAGCTCGCGTCCGCGCCGATCGCGCGCGAGCCGCTGGCGAGGATCGAGTACGTGTTCGCCGTCGATCCCGAGAGTCTCTCCGCCGTCACCACCCTCGACGAGCGTGCGCTCGTCGCCCTCGCCGTGTGGGTGGGCTCCACCCGTCTCATCGACAATCGTCTACTCACCGTCCCGGCCATCAAGACCGAGAGGAGAAGCGCATGACCCGCACCATGATGAAGTCGAAGATCCATCGCTGCACCGTCACCGATGCCGACCTCCAGTACGAGGGCAGCATCACGGTCGATTCCGTGCTCATGGAGGCCGCCGACTTCCTGCCGCACGAGCAGGTGCACGTCTGGAACATCAATAACGGGGAGCGCTTCCAGACCTACGTCATCCCGGGCCCGGCCAACTCCGGCACCATCTGCGTCAACGGCTCGGCTGCCCGCAAGGTGCAGCGGGGCGACCTGCTCATCATCGCCACCTTCGCCGGTATGAACGAGGAGGAGGCGCGGAACCTCGTGCCGAGCGTGGTGTATGTGGACGGGCAGAACAAGATGCGCCGCGGCGACAACCCCCACGGGGCGCTTTCCGTCGTTCGTTAGTGTACAAGCTCGGTCGCCATGGCCGAGCCGCAAAACGTCGCGATCAACCGGAAGGCGCGGCACGACTACTTCATCGAGGAGACCGTCGAGGCCGGGGTCGTGCTCACCGGCAGCGAGGTCAAGTCGCTGCGCGAAGGTAGATGCAATCTGAAGGATAGCTTCGCGCGGATCGCGCGCGGCGAGGCCTTCATCAGCAACGTTCACATCAGCCCGTACGATCCCGCCCACGTCAACAATCACGAGCCCACCCGCAGCCGGAAGCTCCTGCTGCACCGCCTCGAGATCGACCGCCTCGAGGGCAAGCTCAACCAGAAGGGGTTGACGCTCATTCCGCTCCGGATCTACTTCAACGCCCGCGGGCGGGCGAAGATCGAGCTCGGGCTCGGACGCGGCAAGAAGCAGTACGACAAGCGGCAGACGATCAAGGAACGCGAGGCCAAACGGGAGACCGCGCGAGCGATGCGCGCGCACCGCCAGCGCGGTTGACGAAGGGGAGGGGGCGACCATGGCGACACATCCGGTCGTGTTCTTGGTGGACGTCGACAACACGCTGCTCGACAACGACCGGGTCGTCGCCGATCTGATGCGCCACCTGGAGCGCGAGGTCGGCCACGAGCGGCAGCAGCGTTACTGGTCGATCTTCGAGGAGCTCCGGAGCGAGCTCGGCTACGCCGACTACCTGGGTGCGTTGCAGCGGTATCGCGTCGAGCACCCCCGTGATCCCCACCTCCTCACGGTCTCGTACTTTCTCATCAACTATCCGTTCGCCAATCGGCTCTTCCCGAACTCCCTCGACGTCCTCGAGCACCTGCGCGCCTGGGGGCCGACGGTCATCCTCTCCGACGGCGACGTCGTCTTCCAACCGCGCAAGGTCGAGCGCTCCGGTCTCTTCGAGGCCGTCGAGCGGAACGTCCTCATCTACATCCACAAGGAGGTCGAGCTCGAGGACGTCGAGCGGCGCTATCCGGCCGAGCGCTACGTCCTGATCGACGACAAGCTCCGCATACTCGCCGCCGTGAAGAAGGTCTGGGGCCAGCGCGTCACGACCGTCTTCCCCCGTCAGGGCCACTACGCGACCGATCCCAAGGCGCTCGCCGGGCATCCCCCCGCCGACGTTACGATCGAGCGCATCGGAGAGCTGCTGGACTACGACCTCACGCGCCTGCTGGCGGCCGCGAAGTAGGGTTGCGGAGTCGCTCACGAGCGGGTTCGAGGGTTGCGACGCCCCGATCCCGGCCCTATAGTCGCGGGAGCCGTACGATCCACGCCATGGGGGCGATTTGGGTTCGACGGAGGCTGTGAAGCCAGAGTCGCATGCCGGGGTTCCGCAGGCCCCGTCAACAAAAGCGGACTGCTTAAACGCAGATAATAACTACGCACTCGCAGCTTAATGCTGTGACGTCCTACCGCGCTGCGCCCGTAGGCGCGGCTAGGGCGACGCACTTCGGGCTAGGCTGCTGACGACGTCGGTAAAGCAGTAGCCGAAAGCTAAACCGGATGGGGCTTAGGATCCTGCCTGTGGGAGCCGAAGGCCCGACATCAATACACAGGCTACGCATGTAGTGACTTTCGGTGAATCACCTTCGGACGGGGGTTCAATTCCCCCCGCCTCCACTTTCCCTACGCGATCGTCCATGGGCCGACGCATCGATTTCGGGAGGCAGGTTCGCCTGCGATTCCGAGGACGATGGCACTGAGGCTCAGGATCCCGATTGGCGCAGGTAAGCCACAACATCACGTAGCTGCGCCTCGCTCAGGCTGTCGCGAAGATGCGGCATGCGGCCGCTCTCGCGACGGAGCATGTGCAGGACCTGAGACCTGATCGCCCCTTGCCCGAGCCGAGCGACGGTCTCGTCTCCGATGTGGGGCGCCGGCATCGCTGGCGGCAGAAGATCTTCGGGGTGTACGCCGCGGCCGTCGTCGCCGTGGCAGGACGCGCAATACGTGTCGTAGAGCCGGTAGCCCTTGGAGAGATGGCGGACGTAAGCGATCACTGCTCTCAGCTCACCCGGAGCGAAGACGTCGGCGAGGGGCGGCATGGTTCCTACGCCGTCGATGCTGAGGGTCTCGAGCGCCGTGTCGGTGTAGTGTTCACGTGCCGTCATGAGGTTCGGCGGCGGCGGGTCATTGGTGGCGCCGAGCACGCCTTCCCCCTCGCCGTAGGCGCCATGGCAGGGTGCGCAGGCACCCTCGAAGACGAACCGGCCGACCCGCAGCAGTTGCCAATCGCTATGGGAGAGCGTCGGCAAATACGCCGCGATCGCGTCGGCTTGGAGATCTTCGGCGACGGCATTTCTTCGCGGTGAGATCCGAAGCGGGTCACCCTGCAGGAGACGGTCGACGAGCTCCTGGTCGGTGGCGCCATTGAGCGCACCTGGCGCACGAAGATCGGTGGGCTCGAGATCGAGCGTCTCCGCGACCGGTCCGTCGCCCCGTCCGCGCGGCCCATGACAGCCACCGCAATACGCGGCGTAGAGAACTGCGCCGCGGGCCGCCGGTTCCTCAATCGGCGTCTTCACATGCGTCCCGGGCTTCACGCCACGTAGCGCCGGACGGCAAGCTCCGACCAGTGCCGTCGCCGCGATTGCGATCGCAACCGCCCATCGCCGGGTAGTTACCGGCGCCGACGACAAGCCGGGCTCGCTCCAGGGACTACTCGGTTTCGGCATCTTGCTTGGCCGGGATGCCGAGCTCTTCGATCTTCCGGTACAGCGACGAGAGCGAGACGCCCAGGCGGTCGGCCGCGAGCTTCTTGTCGTGCTCGACGCGGACGAGGATGTGCTCGATGTGGGCCTTCTCATAGCTGCGGAGGGCGTCGCGCAGGTCGTCGCTCGTCGACGCCTCGATCGCCGTGCCGCCCTTGAGCGCACGCGGCAGGTCGGCGGGCGTGATCCAGTCGCCGTCGCCGAGGATCATGGCGTGCTCGATCACGTTGTCGAGCTCGCGGACGTTTCCCTTCCAGGGCGACGCCATGAGGATCTTCATCGTCGCGCCGTCGACCCCTTTGAACGAGCGCTTCAGCTCGTGATTGTGCAAGCGCACGAAGTGCTCGATCAAGGGGGGGAGATCGTCGCGACGCTCGCGGAGCGGCGGAATCTCGATGCCGACGACGTTCAGCCGGTAGAAAAGATCCTCGCGGAACCGTCCCTCTGCGACCGCCTTCCCGAGGTCGGAGTTGGTGGCGGCGATCACCCGTACGTCGACCTTCGAGGGTGTGGTGGCGCCGACCGGCAGGATCTCCTTCAGCTCGATCGCGCGTAGGAGCTTTACTTGGAGGCTGAGCGGCAGGTCGCCGATCTCGTCCAGGAAGATGGTGCCGCCGCGGGCGCGCGCGAACAGGCCCTCCTGGTTGGCGACGGCGCCGGTGAAGGAGCCGCGCAAGTGCCCGAAGAGCTGGCTCTCGAGCAGCTGCTCGGGAATCGCCCCGCAGTTCACCGGCAAGAAGATTCGGTCGCGGCGGTCGCTGAAGTGGTGCAGCGCGCGCGCCACGACCTCCTTTCCGGCGCCGCTTTCGCCGGTGATGAGGACGGTGCTGCGGGTGGGTGCGACGCGCTGCACCAGGTGCATGACGTCGCGCATCGCCGCCGAGCGGCCGACGAGATTGTCGAAATCCCATTGCCGCGTCACCTGGCTCCGCAGCAGCTGGTTCTCCCAGGCGACCTGGCGGTGTTGCAGGAGATGGGCGATCTTGTGCAGTACGTCGTCGAAGATGAGCGGCTTGAGCAAATAGTCCTGGGCGCCGCGCTGCAAGGCCTCGACCGCGGTCTCGACCGTCGCGTGCGCCGTCATGAGGAGAACGAGGGTCTGCGGCGCGACCTCCCGGGCGTGGGTCAGCACCGTGAGGCCGTCGGCGCCCGGCATGCGCAGATCGGAGATCACGAGGTCGAACTCCTGGGCATCGAGCGCCGCGACGGCGCTGCTCCCGTCGGGGACGGCCGTGACGTCGTAGCTCTCGTCGCGGAGCACCTCGGCAAGGCTCTCGCGGATGGCGGCCTCGTCCTCGGCAATCAGGATCGTGCCTCGTGGCGGTTGGTCGGGAGTGGTCACGGGTCGCACCGGCGCATAAGGGAAGCCTCCTATCAAGTTGCGTGCCGGGCATGAGCCCCGCGCCTGGTGTAGTCGCATTCCGGAGTTTGGGAAAAGCGCCCCCACACTCTCACGAATCGCCTTTTCAATCGTGGGAATGCAACCGCTGGCCTGGGGGATTTTCGGCTGGCCGCCGGCTTGCAGCTGAGGGTCAGCATGCCGATACGATGGGCGCGACTCGCCATGGCGGGACTCTGGATGGTCGGCAGCGGCGCGATCGCATTCGCCGCCGAACCGCTCGACGGCCGGGCGATCTACCAGCACTACTGCGAGGCCTGCCACGGCGTGACGGGCCGCGGCGACGGCCCCGACGCGTCGCTGATGGTCACCCGCCCGCGCGACCTCCGGAGCGGCTTCCTGGCGCGCTACTCCACCGACGACCTGGTCCGGCGCATCCGGAGCGGCGTACCCCTGACGCTCGCGCTCGACCTGACCGCGCTCCGCGCCCGGGCCGGTGAGGTCGAGGCCCTTGCCGCCTATCTCCAGCGGCTTCCCACGATCGACTGGCGCCGCGTCGAGGAGGGGCAGGCGGCCTACGCCGAGCATTGCGAGCTCTGCCACGGCCGCGCTGGCCGCTCCGAGTGGACGATGCCGGAGGGCGCACGTGCCCCGCGCGACCTCGGCGATCCGGCCTTCCAGCGTTCGGTCTCCGACGACGAGATCGCGGACGTCGTCCTCCACGGTCGTCGCGGCATGCCGGCGGTCAGGACGGTGTCCAGCGATCTGCCGGCGCTGATTGCGTACGTCCGACTCCTGTCACCGGGGTACGAGCTCTACGATCGCTACTGCGCCGCCTGCCATGGGGACGACGGCCGTGGCGGCGGCAACGTCGA
The DNA here is from genome assembly GCA_963761995.1 of uncultured delta proteobacterium. Taxonomy (GTDB): domain Bacteria; phylum Desulfobacterota; class Binatia; order UTPRO1; family UTPRO1; genus UTPRO1. The sequence continues at coordinate 1,245,336 of CAVXIU010000006.1, forward strand.
CGATCCGACCCAACCCACGACGGCGTTCGATCGTGCCTATTTCCGGCGGCGCGATCCCGAGCAGGTGCGAGCGGCGGTGTGGCACATGCTCGCGACCGAGCGGCCGGCGATGCCGCATTTCCGAAGGGTCCTAGGCGAGGATGAGGTGCGCGCCGTGATCCGCTACCTGCGAGCGACCGAGTAGCGTCACTCCTCTCGTTGCTCGCGGCGGCCGACTGTTCCACGACATGACCGTGAGGCGGGTTCTGGTACTGAACGGTGGGACGGCGACCGTCAAGGCGGCGCTCGCGCCGCAACCCCACCGGCGTCATCGTGCCGCCGCCGCGCTCGTGATCCGCCACTCCCAGAGCCGCCGCAGCGTCTCGCCTCGCACCACCGCCGGCGGCGGGTTCGCGTCGACGACGAGGCGCAGCTCGTCGTCGCCGAAGGGCTCGGCCGCGCGCCGCTGCGCCAGGTAGGTCTCGAAGCGCGCATCGGAAACGTCGGCGGCCGTGCGCGCGGCGAGACGCTCGCGAACGTGCGCCTCGTCGCTCCGGCACTCGAGGAAGACACACGGCACGTGCCGGCGCCCTGCGACCGCCACGAGCAGGTCGCGGTCGGCGCGGCGGAGAAAGGTCGCGTCGGCGAGCACGCTCCGTCCGGCGGCGAGCGCGGCGTCGGCCTCGGCGGCGAGCGACTGGTAGACCGCGGCGCGCGCAGCGGGTGCGTAGCGCTCGGCGGCCGGGACGGTGCCGTGTGCATCGTCGCGTTTACGGATGACGTCGGTGCGAAGGACGTCGGCATCGAGGACATCCGCCAGCCCCGCCGCGAGCGTGGACTTGCCGGTACCGCTGAGACCCGTGCACGCGATCAGCGCGGGTCCGCCGGCGCGCCAGGCGCAGCGGACGGCGAGCGCCAGGTACGCGCGCGCCCGATCCGCGGCCGCCGCGCGGGCCGCCGGCTCGATCTCGTCCTCGCCGCTGGTCAGGCACTCGACCGTCGCCCGCACGCACGCGCGCGCGCTCGCGTAGAAGGGCAGGAGCCGCGCGATCGTCGGGTCGCGGGCGCTTGCGATGTAGGCGGCGGCGAAGGCTTCGGCGAGGTCGCGGCGGCCGCGGTGCTCGAGGTCCATGGTCAAGAACGCGATCTCGGACGCGACGTCGTTGCAGCGAAAGGGCAGGGAGAACTCGATGCAGTCGAAGACGTAGATGTCGGGGGCGAGCGGCCGATCGCCGGCGGCGCCGGAGACCGGCGCGTCGACGAAGCACACGTGCTCGGCGTGGAGGTCGCCATGCCCCTCGCGGACGTGCCCGCCCTCCTGGCGGCCGCGCAGCAAGGCGTCGTGGGCGGTGACGAAGCGCGGACCGAAGTCGGCGACGATCGCGTGCTCCTCGCGCGGCAGCACCGTCCCCGCAAAGGGCGCCAGGGTGCGGACGGTGTCGTCCCAGCGCGCCCGCAGCGCCTCGGGGCTTGCAGGCGCGGCGACCGCCGGCCCGGTCGGAGCCTCGGCGTGGAAGGCGGCGATGCGATGTGCCAGACGCTCCATCGCCGTCGCGTCGATCGCGCCGCGCGCGAGCAGTGCCGGCAGCATGCGGTCCGCCGGCAGCCGCCGCATCCGGAGCACCGGCTCCAGGGGCTCGCCGTCCCCGCCGAGCCCGAGCGTTCCGTCGCGCCGCCGCACGACGGCGAGCACGTCCAGGTAGACCGCCGGGCAGAGCCGGCGGTTCAAGCGCAGCTCCTCGGCGCAGAACTGTCGTCGGCGCTCGAGCGTCGAGAAGTCGAGGAAGGGAAACCGGACCGGCTTCTTGAGCTTGTAGACGTACGGACCCGCCAGAAACACGTGCGAGATGTGCGTCTGCACGTGCTCCACCCGCGCCGGCCGGTGCGGATAGAAGTCCGGCTCGGCGAGGGCGCGAACGATCTCGTCGGAGCCCGTCGTCAGCCCCGCACCACCAGCGCGCCCGCCGCACGCGGCGCCGCGATCGCTTCCAGCGTCTGACCGAGCGCGGCAGCCGTGACCGCGCCGTGTGTCGTCGCCTCCTCGCGGGCCGCCTCGCGACCGACGTCGGCGAGCGAAAGCAGGCCGATCAGGTGGTCGTCGGCATCGAGCACCGGCAGGCGGCGGACTTGGTTGGTCTCCATGACGCGGAGCGCGACCCCGACCGCGTCGGTGGGTCGGCACGAGCAGAGGTGCTGCGACATCGCCGTCGCGACCTGGATCTCGTGGAGCGGCCGTCCCTGCGTGTAGGCCGCCATGCAGATGTCGCGATCGGTCAGCATCCCGACCACGCGTCCGCTGCCGTTGCCGGGAGCGACGACCGGCAGCACGCCGCAGTCGCGCTGCCACATCGTCGCGGCCGCGCGATCGAGACGCTCGTCGGCACGGCAGGTCTCGACGTTTCTCGTCATGAGCTGTTGGACCTTCATCGCGATCCTCCTTCGGGGGAATTGTGCGGAGCGCGGTGTGCCTGGGCAAACCCAGGCGTGGCCGAGCTAAGCTCGTTCGGTGGTCGCCGTGCCTTCGCGCCGCGATGCACAGTGCCCGCAGACGTTGGTTTCGGGAAGGGCATCCAATCGCGCCGCGACGATCGCCCCCTGGCACGTGCCGCAGCGACCATACGTGCCGTTCGCCATCCGCTCGAGCGCGGCGGCGATCGCGCGCAGCTGGGAGTGGGCGAGCGCGTCGAGGCGAATCAGCAGCCCGGCCGTGTTTTCCTCCTGGGCCTCGTCCTCTCGTTCCGGCTCGACGCTCTCTCCCAGGACGCGGAGCTCGTCTTCCGTGCGGGCGACGCGCGCCAGGATCTCACGGCGGCGCGCCTGCAAGCGGCGTCGAAGGTCCGAAAGCTTCGGCACGACGCGTGCGCGTGTGCGCCGCCGTCCGCCGTTGGCTTCCATGGGCCTCATGCCGCGCGCCGGTGCGAGCAGCCGGTCTTCTGTCTCGTTCCGCCCGTCAGCGGGACGGGACGAGGCCGTTGCAGCAGGCTTCGCGCGGCCTCGCGCCAGCGCCGCAGGCCGCGGCGGACATAGTCGGGGTCGAGACCGAGCGCGTCGCACACGTTCTCGAACGCGAACGGCTCCGAGCGGTCCGGGCTCGCGAACCAGTCCGCCGCGTCCTCGAAAAGCGCCCGCTCCCGGTGGTCGGTGGTGTCGTGGAAGCGCTGGAAGTAGCGGAGCGCGTCCTTCAAGATCGCCAACCGGAGGCGGCGCTCGGGCTCTTTGACGGCGGAGACCTCGCTGTACAGCTGCTCCGGAAGAATGATGTCGGCGTCGGGCCAGGAATCGATGGGTTCCACGCTGGGGTCGAGTGTCACGACGATGCCCTCCTGGCCCATTGCATCAGCAAGTCACGGACCAATCGGAAAACCGCGATTCGCGGCCCACTCGCATGCTCCGTTTCGCACGCATGAGGAGAACGCGCATCGTGTTTCGCATGGCTGGGAAAACGCTATCCGGAAACCGATCGTTTTCGGTGCGGAACGGCGAAGGCGCGTAAGGTCGGCTTCTTGCTCCTACGTGTTCACGAGGAAGGAGCCTCCATGCACTGTCGGGCGTTGGCCTGTGATTTCGACGGAAGCGGGGCCACCAACGGCCGCCGGGCACGCGACGAGGGGAGAGCGGCCTGATGAAGAAACGCTGGCTGGCGCCGCTGGCGGCCGCTCTGATCACGGCCACGTGTCGGCCGGTGCCGCGTGCCCTCATGGGAGCTCCGGCCGTCGCGCCGCGCCCGTCCGCGGTCGAGCGCGGCGCCGTGACCTACGCCGGGTACTGCGCCGGGTGCCACGGCATGAACGGAAACGGGCGCGGCAGCTTCGCGCGCTTCCTCGGAATGGAGGCCGCCGAGCTCTACGGCCGGGCCCTCCGTGCCGCCTCCGACCGGGAGCTCGTGGATCGCATCATGGATGGTGCGCCGCTGACGGTTCGGGCGGGAGCGAGCACCTTGCCGGAGGGCCTCGACGTCGAGGCGCTCGCGGCCTATCTGCCGCTGCTCGGAGCCAGCGATCGGGAGTTGTTGCGGGCGGGGCGACTGGTCTTCGAGGACGCCTGCGCGCCCTGCCACGGCGCCTACGGCCGCAGCGAAGGGGCCGTCGCGCACTGGCTCGGCGTCACCGATCTGCTTGCGACGCGGGACCGCCACAGCGATGCCGGGCTCGCGCGCATCAGCCGCGCCGGCATCGGCACGATGCCCGCGCTCGTCCCCGACGCGTTCGATTCGGGCGAGGCGCGGGCGCTCATCGCCTACGTGCGCCATCTCTCCGACGGTTTCCGACTATACGATACCTACTGCGCGGCCTGTCACGGTGACGACGGGCTCGGCATCTATTCCCAGGATTCCGTGCCGCCCGCGACTGTGGCGCCGCCGCTTCGCGCCCCCTTCACCCGCCAGCGGATCCTGCACATGCTGCGGAGGGAGCACGGGATGATGCCGCACTTCCGCGATGTGGTCGGAAGCGGTCAGATCAGAGACGTCGTCGCCTACCTCCGGAGCGGCCATCTTGGAGGCGCCCGATGAAGGAGAGACGATGCGGGGAGGTCGTGCGGGCGTTCGAGGAGGCGCGCCACCCGGCCGCCGAGGCGCGCGCGGCCGCGACGACCTGACGGCGGCGCCTCATGGATCAGCTCACCGCAACCGAGGTCGTCCGCGTCCTCTATTTCTTCCTCCCCGCCTATCTCGCGAACATGGCGCCGGTCTTCGCGCGCGGCCACCTCGAGATGCTGGCGGTGCCGCTCGACGGCGGGCGGAGCTGGCGCGGCCGGCGGATCCTCGGCGATCACAAGACCTGGCGTGGCATCGTCGTCGGCGTCGTGGCCGGCGCGGTGGTCTTCGCCGCGCAGCGCCGCTTGTATCAGGCGGGCCTCGCGCACGGCCTCGCGCTCTTCGACTATGGTGGCGCCGACCCCTTCATGCCAGGCGTGTTGCTCGGTCTCGGAGCCGGCCTCGGCGACGCCTTGAAGTCGTTCCTCAAGCGCCGCATCGACGTCGCGCCTGGCGCGAGCTGGCTCGGCTTCGACCAGCTCGACTTCATGGTCGGGGCGTATGGGCTGGTGTCGTGGGTGGTGGTCCCGCCGCTGGTGACGACGCTCGCGATCCTGCCGCTGATCTTCGCCGGCGGCGTCGTGAGCAGCGCCCTCGGGTACCTCTTCGGCCTCAAGGAGGCGTGGATCTGAGGCGTCTCAGCCGGCCGCGCGTGCGTCTCGGCGCGGCCGTTGTCGACGTACAGGACCACCTAGTCGCCGGTGCTGCCGAGATCGTGGGCTGGGGCCCCTCGTAGTCAGCTGACGACGGGTCCGCAATCCTGCGTTTCCGTGAGTAAATCGGGGTTTCGCGCATCGCGAGAGGCTGCCGGCCGCAACAGAGTGCGGCGCTGATGCCCCGCCGCTAGAAGTGCAACTGAGCAACCAGCGCCGCGATACGCGTGCGCAGGTCATCACGCACGCTACGGAATACGGCCAGTCGTTCCTCGTGCGACCCGGTTGCCGCTGCGGGGTCCGTGAGGGGCCAGTGCTGCCGGATCAACGCGCCTGGAAAAATCGGGCATCGCTCGCGGGCGTTGTCGCAGACAGTGATCAGGCAGTTGAAGCTTTCACCGAGAAACGCGGTGCAGGATTTCGAGTGCTGCCCCGAGATGTCGATGCCGATCTCGCGCATGGCCTCAATGGCGAACGGATTCACAGTCGTGGGTCGACCCCGGCGCTCACGGCGTCGACGCGGCCGGCGACGGCATCACGCAGCAAGCCTTCGGCCATCTGGCTCCGTGCGGAATTGCCGGTACAGAGAAAGAGCACACGCGGCTTCATCATGGGCACTTCCATTACCATCGAGAGGTATCGATATTCAAATTCGTCGATGCATCGCAGTTCCATCACGAAGCCGGCTGTGCCGTCGGCTTCCGCCACCAGGGAACGGGTAAGTCTTGTGGGAGTCGCTCAGGCCGCTGGTTGCGCCCGCAACTCCCTCGGCCATCTACCCGGGTCCTCAGCGGGGTAGACGCGCAACGTCTGCCCGGTGGCGCTGAGGAGCTCCTCGTGCTCGACCCCGAGCACGGCGGCGGCTGCCAACAGCCCCGAGGTCGTAACACCCAGGATGCCCGGCGCCAGCGTGCTGGCCCCGCACTGATAGAGGCCCGGGACGTGGGTGCGGATGGGAAACGCGAGCGGTCCGAGATTGCGAAGGGTCTTCTCGATGCCGTAGATGCCGCCGCGGGTGGCGGCGAGCAAGCGGCGGTTGGTGAGCGGGGTGCCGAGGGCCTGCAGCTCGACGTGGCTCCGGATACCGGGCACGAACTGCTCGATGGCGTCGAGCATCCGATCGGCGAGGTGCCGCTTGAGGCGTCGATACTCGAGCGGACGATTGCCGGGCGTGCTGTTCTCCCAGGACGCGAACGCGTCGTACGACGCGAAGCAGACGGCCTCGATCGTGTGCTTCCCGTCGCTCCGCCGGGATGGATCCTTGAGCGTGGTGACGTTGAGGAAGAGGCCGGGAATGCTGTCGACGGTCGCGAGGTCGGTCCGTTGCGCGAATGCATACGGCGCCTCGACGTCGGTCGTCCGGTTGAACCAGCAGTTGCCCGAGTCGAGGCCGGCGGCGCGCAGGTCCATGTCCACGCCGAGGAAGAGGCTGAGCGTCGAGAGCGAGTAGCGCATCCGCGCGAGGCGCCGCCGCAGGCGGTGCCCGACGTGCTCGGGCGCGACCAGCCGCCCCCAGGTCATGCCGGGGTCGGCGTTCGAGATCACCGTGGCGGCGTGCACCTCGCGGCCGTCGTCGAGCCGTACGCCGACGACGCGGCCGTCCTCGACGAGGATCTGCGCGACCGGCGTCGCCGCGTGGACCTCGCCGCCGGCGGCGCGGATGTGCGCGACGAGCGCGTCGGCGATCGACTGCGCCCCGCCGCGCGGGTACCACGCTCCCTCCATGTAGTAATTCGCCACCCCTGCGTGCAAGACGGCCGGCGCGCGCGACGGTGCCATTCCGTGGTCGCCGGCCTGGGCACACAGGATCGCCCGTAGGAGCGGATCGGCGACGTAGCGATCGAGCAGATGCTCGAGGGAGCAGAGCCCATGTCGCAGCACCGTCGGCATGCGCGCCGGCAGCATTGCCGCGTCCCACAGCCCGTCGACCGGCAGCGCTCGGCCGATCTCGTCGCCCATGTGCTCGACCACGTCGAGGTAACCGTCGATCCCCGCGCGCTCGGCGGGGAAGCGGGCTTTGAGTCGCTTGGCGAGTTGGTGCTTTCCCTTCGGGAAGGCGAAGCGCTCGCGACCGATGATCGCGTGGTCGTATCCGTCGCGATTGAGCTCGAGGAAGACCAGGTCGTTGGCGACGCCGAGACCCTCATAGATCTTGCGGAGCGAGCCGCCGGGACCGAGTCCTCCCACGTAGTGGACGCCCGGGCTGAACGTGAAGCCGTCGAGTGCGAAGGATTGGGTATAGCCGCCCGGATGGTCGTGCTGCTCGTACACGACGACCTTCTGGCCGTTGCGCGCGAGCGCGAGCGCAGCCGTCAGGCCGCCGGATCCCGAGCCGATCACCACTGCATCGTAGTCGGTCATGGGCGGAGGCCGAGCAATTTCTCGGCCAGCGAGCGAAGCGGCGGCGATCCGCGCCGGGAAACATCGGGCTTCGGGCAGCGTTCGCAAAATCGCGAAAAACTCGACTGTCCTTCGTACGGATCGGAATCAGCGGCGCCACCTGGGATCGAGGATCCGTGGGCGCGGTCATGGCACGGCCAGTGCATTCGAGACGAATCATGGATGCCGACCGATTCTACCGGGAGGTCGCGACGAGCCTCGCCTGCGATCGTGAGAGGGCGAAGGCGCTGACCTTCGTCGTGTTCCAGGAGTTCCGCGACCATCTGACTGCAAAGGAGTCGTCCGACGTCGTCGCCCAGCTGCCGAAATCCCTGCGGCAAGCCTGGGGAGAGGGCGAGCACCCGGAGCGCCCGCCTCACAGGATTGACCTCGAAGAGTTCGTCGGAAGGGTCCGAAACCGGGCCGTGCTTCCTGACGATGACGAGGCCATGCGCGCGATCCGGGCCGTTTTCTGGACGCTCAAGACCCTGCTCGGCAGCCCGACCGGTCAGTTCGGCGAGGCGAAGGATGTCGCGAGCGTCCTTCCCAAGCGCATGAAGAAGCTCTGGCTCGACGCGTTCGAGCCGGAGAAAGAGTGAGGGCGACGATGGCGAAGGATCTGATCCGAAGTCTCAGCCGGCGCGGCTCGCGCAGCGAGAAGAGCCCGGCGGCCGGTCTCACGCGGCGGACGCGCCCGACGGCCTGCCACGCCTGCGGCGGCCTCTTTGTCCGGAAGACGTGGCGTCACGACCACCCCGTGACCGAGCGCGTGTACGACACCGTGGCCTGGCGCCTCTGTCCCGCCTGCCGCCAAGCCGAGAGGGGCCAGGCGTTCGGCAAGGTCGTCATTGCGGGTTCCTGGGCCGCGGCAAACGAGGACGCCATCCGGCGGCGCATCGCCAACGTTGCCGCGCGCGCCGGCGCCACGCAGCCGCAGCGCCGTGTGGTGAGCATCGACCAAACGCGCGGCGTCCTCGAGGTGCTCACGACGTCGCAGAAGCTCGCCCACCGTGTGGCCCGGGAGCTCGAGAAGGCCTTCGGCGGCCGCACCTCCTACGCGTGGTCGGACGGCGACGGCAGCCTTCGGGCGACGTGGTCACAGGAAGGACGTGCGGTCGCTATGGGTCGCCGCCGACGGTGAGGCAGGCGATCGGCGAGCAGGGCACGTGGTTCCATCGGCAGGATTGCTGGGATAACCTCGGCGCGGCGCGCTCGAAGGCGGCTGATCCCGCGAGTCCGTTCACGACGCGGCTGATCCTCGTCAACGTCGCGGTGTTCGTGGCGCAGATCGTCACCGGCGAGGCGCTGGTGGCGCACTTCGCGCTCTGGCCTCTCGGCCGATTCGTCGTTGACGGGCTCGTGGGGGTGGTAGGATTTCATCCCTGGCAGCTCGTCACCTCGGCGTTCCTGCACGCGAACGGGCTCCATCTTGCGCTCAATATGCTCGCCCTCCGCATCTTCGGCGGGGACGTCGAGGCCGCCCTCGGCGGCCGCCGCTCCTTGGTGCTCTACCTCGCCGCCGTTCTCTCGGCGGCGGCGGTCCAGTTGCTGGTCGTGTCGGCGGCCGGCGGGACACCCTATCCGACCATCGGCGCGTCGGGCGGCGTCTTCGGCATGTTACTGGCGTTCGGCGTGCTCTATCCGCGCCGCATCGTCACGCCGCTCTTCCCGCCGATGCCGATGCCGGCCGCATTCTTGGTGATGCTCTACGGCGCCATCGAGCTCGCCAGCGGCCTCTTCGGTACCATGGCCGGCATAGCGCACTTCGCGCACGTCGGCGGCATGGTCGGTGCCTACGTGGCGCTCCGCTGCTGGCGGACGCCTGCGACGTCGCGCGGGCCGGCGGAGCCTCCGTCGAGGTGGCCGCTGCTGCGCCAGGCGAGTCGGCGCGCCCCGTGAACCAGCACGAGGCTCGCGAGCCATGCGACGCCGATCGTCACCCAGGCATGGGGGCCCAGCGCCACGACGTCGAAGGGTGCCCGCAGCCACGGTGACGCCACGAGGGCCGCCTGCAGCACGAGGCTACCCCCCACCGCGAGGTGCAGCGCCCGATTGGAATGGGCGCCGATCCCGACCCGCCGCGCCGCGTAGGGGACGCCGAGCTGGGCCGCGGCGAGGAGCGTGAAGGCAGCGGTGCGCGCCTCGCCCGCGCCCGCGATCCACGGGATCGGCAGGACGAGCAGCGCCACCGTCACGAGCGCGATGCCGAAGCCCGCGAGCCCGACGAACCACAGCGATGCCGGGTCCAAGAGCGGTGATGCCGGGGGGCGGGGCGGTTGCGCCATCGTGCTGGAGGCGCGGTCGAGGCCGAGCGCGAGCGCCGGCATCCCGTCGGTCACGAGGTTGATCCACAGCAGCTGCGCCGCGGTGAACGGCAACAGAAGGCCCCCGGCTCCCTCGCGCAGATCGAGCAGGACGGCCGCCGCGGCTCCGAGCGTGACCGCGAGCACCTCTGCGAGGTTGGTCGCGAACAGGAAGCGGACGAACGTCTGCACGTTCTCGTAGACGCCGCGTCCTTCCTCGACCGCGGCGACGATGGTCGCGAAGTTGTCGTCGAGGAGGACGAGATCGGCGACCTCGCGACTGACGTCGCTGCCGCGGAGGCCCATCGCCACCCCGACCGCCGCTCGCTTGAGCGCGGGGCCGTCGTTCACGCCGTCGCCCGTCATGGCGACGATCTCGCCCCGGGCGGTGAGCGCTTCGATGATGGCAAGCTTCTGCTCGGGTCGGACGCGCGCGAAGACGTTTGCCTCGGCGACTGCCGTCCCGAATGCCGTCGGATCCATCCGCTCGAGCTCGGGTCCGGCGCGCACGTGCTCCGCGTCGATGCCGATCGCGCGCGCGACGGTGGCGGCGGTCGCCGGATGGTCGCCCGTCACCATCAGCACGCGGATGCCGGCGGCCCGCGCGCGCGCGATGGCGTCGGCCACCTCGGGACGCGGCGGGTCCCAGAGCCAGACGAAACCGAGCCAGGTGAGGTCGTGCTCCTCGTCGCCCGCGCCGCAGGCGAGGCCGAGCAGGCGAAATCCCTCGGCGGCGCGGCGCTCCATGCGCGCGCTCCAGTCGGCGCGCTCGGGCTCCGGCGAGCTCCGAGCGCGCGAGCAGGACCTCGGGTGCGCCCTTGAAGTATGTGACCGCGCATCCGGCCTCCCGGCCGGTCGCGCTCGCGAACTTCCACGTGGCGTCGAAGGGCCGGCCGTGCTCACAGGCGAAGGCGGCGCGCACGGCGTCGACGTCGATGCCGCGCGCCGTCGCACCCGCGAGCAGCGCCCGATCGAGCGGGTCGCCGGCGGGATCGCTGGCGAGGATCATGGCACGCTCCGCGCGGGCGACGTCGGTCGCGTCCAGCCCGCGGAGCTCGAGGCGGTTCTCGGTCAGGGTGCCCGTCTTGTCGGTCGCGATCACGGTGACCGATCCGAGGGCCTCGACGGCGGCGAGACGCCGGACGACCGCGTTCCGGCGGGCCATGCGCTCGACCCCGAGGGCGAGAGTCACCGTCAACACGGCCGGGAGACCCTCGGGCACCGCGGCGACCGCGAGCGCGACGGCGAGCAACAGGATCTCGGGGGCGCGCGTGAGGCCTTCGAGCGCGAGGCCGATCGCCGCGAACAGCGCCGCCAGCATCAGTACCGCCCGCGCCAGCTGCCGCTCGAAGGCGTCGAGGCGCCGCTCGAGGGGCGTCGGCTGCTCGCCGACCTCGCCCAGCAGCGTCGCGATGCGCCCGAGCGCGCTCGCCGGCCCGGTGCTCGTCACCTCGAGCCAGGCGGTGCCGGCCACGGCGAGCGTGCCCGCCGCCGCGTCGTCGCCGGTGGTCTTTTCCACTGGCAGCGACTCGCCGGTCAACATCGACTCGTCGGCGGCGAAGCGGGCCGCCTCGTGCAACCGCCCGTCGGCTGGTACGCGGTCGCCCGCCTCCAGCCGGACGACGTCGCCCGGAACGACCTCCGCGACGGCGATGTCGCGCAAGGCGCCGTCGCGGAGCACGCGGGCCCGGGGCGCCGTCAGGGCTTCCAGCCGCTGGAGCGCCCGTCCCGCCTTGTGCTCCTGCCAGACGCCGAGGCCGGCGTTCAGCATGAGGATCGCCGCGATCACGAGCGCCTCGGCCGCCATCTCGCGGTCGCCGGTCGCGATCGCGGCGCTCACCTCGAACACCAGCGCCGCCACCAGCATCGCGGCCATGGGGCTCTGGAGCTTCTCGAAGACGCGGCGCCAGGTTGGCGTCGGCCGCGGTTTCGGAACGGCGTTCGGCCCGTGGCGGACGAGACGGGCCGCGGCCTCAGCCGTAGAGAGCCCCGGCGGCCTCATTGGCTCGGCCATCGCGAGACTCAGGGAAGGGTGAGACGCGCGATCTCCGTCTCCATCCATTGCCGCAGGGTCGCGCGCTCGGCGGCGTCGAGGCGCGCCTGCCGATGGAGCAAGGCGTAGAACCAGGGCGGCATCTCGGTCGCGTGTACCTCGTCGATCGACTCTTGGAGTTTCTTCCGTTGCCGCTCCGTCGGGTACGTGTTCCAGGCGGAGAAGTCGAGCGCGCGACGTCCCTGGTGGACGTCTCGGGTGATCAACCACGACACCGGCGCGATCCGCCCGTACCAGGGCCACGCGGTTTCGTTCGAGTGGCAGTCGAAGCACGCGCGGTGCAGGAGGTCCGTCACGATCGCAGGGGCCGCGACGCCCGCGCTGCTCGCGGTCACCGGCGAATCGATGGGTACGATGGGAAGCGCTTGCAGCGCGATGAAGACCACCGCCGCCAAGAGCAGCGCGCGATGGACCGCCGTGCGGCTCGGCGACGTCACAAAAGTCTCTCTTTTCCCACCGCGGCGAAGATGATCATGGCTCAGCGGAGGCGCTTCGCGCGCGCAGCCTTGACCCGGCGGACGGCCTTCGAGCCGATCGTCAACACCGGTACCTGCGAGTGCCGAACGACCTTTTCGGCGACGCTACCGATCAGCAGATGCGAAAGCCCTGTCCGGCCGAGGGTCGCCATGACGATCGCATCGACGCGCCGCGCGGCCTTGAGGATCATACGCAGCGGGTCGCCCACCGCTACAGTGCAGTGAACGGCGCCGAGCCGCTTCGATTTGAGCAGGCGGGCGGTCCGCTGAACGAGACGCTCGCGTGTCTCGTCGATGAGGGTCTTCGGCGGGACCCACGATGGGACACCCGCTTCACTCGGAATCCCCGTGAAGGTGTAGACCGGCACCATCGCGTGCACGACGAGAACCTCACCGCCGTCGGCGGTCAGAGCGGCGGCCACGTCGAGCGCCGCCTCCGCCCCGCTGGAGAAGTCGTATGGTACGAGGACCTTTCGGAATTGCATGCGCACGTCTTCACTCCTTGATCGCGCCGGATCGCAACGGCCGGTCTGCTTCGTTCGAGTCGGGGCCAGCGCAAAAGGCTTGCCAAGCCGAACGGTGGGTAGAAGCGCGCCATTCGGGCGGCACCGTCGCGATTCTGGGAATACGTCGCGTCCCGATTCCCGTCCGCGACAAACCGCGCCGCAGTTCCGGCGCAGATGCTGCACTCCCGTGCCCGGCCAGCTGGCAAGGAATTTGAAGTGCAGTCGATCCAAAGGAGCAGACGATGCGAAAGCTCTTCCGGAAAATCCTGGTTCCCCACGACTTCTCGCCGGCGGCGAGCCACGCGCTGGTGGTGGCCGCCGATCTCGCCGCCAAGCACGGCGGCAAGGTCACGGCCCTTCACGTGCTGACTCCCTTCTACACGGGGCCCGGCTACCCGACCCAGGACGAGATCGCCTGGACGCCGCCCGCGGAGATCGTCGAGTCGCGGAGGATCCACCTGGAGCAGCTCGTCCGCCGCACGCTTGGGCCGCGCGCCCGCGGCGTGACGTGCCGGGCGGTGATGGGCGAGGCGGTGCCGGCGATCCTCGACGCCGCACGGCGGGCCGACGCGATCGTGATGTCGACGCTCGGACGGAGCGGCCTCGCGCACCTCCTGATCGGCAGCGTTGCCGCCAAGGTGGTGCGGCATTCGCCGATTCCCGTTCTCACGGTGCGAGCCGCGACTCCGCGCGGGAAGAGGCGCAAGGAGGCGGCGACTCGTGGCCGACGCGGCTGAGCGACTGGTGGACGTGAGCCCGGTCATCGAGCTGTCGCATCAGTCGGCGCGGCTCTCCGACGGCCGCGATGTGTCGATCCGCGTGGCTTCGACGGGTGATCTCGCCGGCATCATCGACTTCTTCGAGCGCCTGAGCGGTCCGTCGCGCTATTCGCGCTTCTTCTCACCGCAGCCGCGCCTTCGTCGGCAGATGATCGAGCGCGTCGTGGCGCCGGGCGCTGACCGCCTGACGATCGTGGCGCAGCCGGTCGAGTTCGCCGCAACCGTGCGGCACGTGGTGGCGGTGGGAGGCTGGGTCTGGGTACCGTGCGACGAACGCGCCGAGATCTCGATTGCCGTTGCCGACCCCTGGCAGGGCATGATGCTGGGGACGTACGTCGTGTTGGTGGTGTTGAGCTCCGCCGTCGCAGCCGGGCATACGCGCTTCGCGGCCGAGGTGTTGGGCTCGAACGCCCGTATGCTGAGCCTGCTGGGCGAGCTCGGGATGCCGGCCCGCTCGCAGTGCGAAGCGGGGGTGGTACGGGTCGAGTTCGAGCTCCCGGAGGCTGCGTGACCGCGACGCGCTCAGTGGCCGTTCCTGCAACGCCTCATCCGTTGGGCATTCTCATTCCTGAGAATCTGGACGGTCGTCTTATCGCACTCGTCGGAGCGCAACCGTCTCCGATCGCGCCACTGCCACGTCTCGGATTGGCACGAAAGCCGCACTGACTACGAAGCAGGAGGGACTTTCCATGACGCCTTTCAGCCAGATCCTCGTACCCACGGACTACTCGGAGCCCGCCGATGCCGCGCTCCGGCTCGCCGGCGGGATGGTTCGCGCCGCCAAGGGACGGCTCGTGGTCGCCCACATGTTGCCGCTCCCGGTCTACACCATGACGGAGCTGCCGATCTGGCCGATCGCTCCCGAGTGGATCGCCGAGGAGACCATCCGTCTGCGGAAGCACGTGCAGGGTGTTCTCGAGGCCGACGGCGATCCGCCGGCCTTCGAGGTCGACGTGACCGTGGACACGCCCTTCCTCCGCATCGTGCAGCTCGCGGCCGAGCGGCGCGTCGACTTGATCGTCATGGGGACGCATGGGCGCTCCGGTCTGAAGCATCTCATGCTCGGGAGCGTTGCCGAGAAGGTCGTGCGCTCGGCGCCCTGTCCGGTGCTGACCGTGCACGGCCCGGTCGCCGCGCGAGCCGGCGGAGGCGAGCCCGCCGCGGCGCGACCGCCGCGCATCGCCCGGCCCGGCGAGGTGGTGGAGCTGATGTACCGCCGCCCGATCACCATCGAGGCCGACGGCATGCTCGAGGAGGCCCGCCGGCTGATGGCGGAGCATCGCGTCCGCCATCTGCCCGTCGTCGAGCGCGGCAAGATCGTCGGCATCCTGAGCGACGCCGACCTCGGCCCGCACGTCGGCCAGCTGGCGCGGACGAAGGTCAATGTCGCCATGACGGCGAATCCGACCTGCGTCGCGCCCGACGTCGACGCCACGGTGGCCGCCCGGCTGATGCTCGAGCACAAGGTCCGGGCGCTGCCGGTGGTCGAGGGCGACACGGTGATCGGGATCGTCTCCGTGAGTGACGTCCTCGAGGAGTACCTGCGAGCGGCGCGTGCCTGAGCCGACGAGGAGACGCGCGATGAAGCTCTTCCAGCGCATCCTGGTGCCGTACGATTTCTCCCGCTCGGCGGACGGAGCGCTCGCGGTAGCGGTCGAGCTCGCCGCCAAGCATCGCGGCGCGCTGCTCGTGATCAACGTGATTCCGCCGATCTACCCGCCCCACGGCCGGCCGCTCCCGCCTTCCGCGTCCGAGATTGAAGCGGTCGGCCGGCAGCTCGAGACCGTCGTGGCGCGGGCCGTGCGCGGTCACCGGGTGCCCAAGGTCAAGACCCGCGTCATGATCGGGCAGCCGGCGGTGGCGGTGCTCGAGGCCGCGGCCAAGGCCGACGCGATCGTCATGGGGACCCTCGGGCGGACGGGCCTGCCCCATCTATTGATGGGAAGCGTCGCGGAACGGGTCGTGCGGCACTCTGCCATTCCGGTATTGACGGTTCGCCTGGCTGATAGGGAAGGGCGGCGGCGCCGTTGACCCTTGTTATCCTCTTGGGCTACGGGGATCTACGTAAACCCCCTTGGACGACGATCGTACAGCGCAGGCGTTGCAAGTGCTGCAGCTGAACGAGCTGCGCTGGCAGGCCATCCTCGACACCGCCCGCGACGCGATCATCTGCATCGGTCGCGACGCTCGGATCACGCTCTTCAATCGCGCCGCCGAGGCGATCTTCGGCTACACCGCCGCCGAGGTGTTGGGCGAGAACGTCAAGATGCTGATGCCGGATCCCTATCGGGTGGAGCACGACGACTACCTCGTGCGCTACCAGGGCGGGGCGGAGCCGAAGGCGATCGGCAGGATCCGCGAGGTCCAGGCCCAGCGCAAGAACGGCGAGACCTTCCCGATCGAGCTCTCGGTCTCGGAGGCGCGTGTGGGGTCGCAGCTGATCTTCTCGGCGATCATCCGCGACACCAGCGAGCGCCGCGCCATGGAGGCCGACCTCGAAGCGGCGCGGCGCCTCGCCGAGCAACGCGAGCGCCTGGCCGACATCGGCGCGATCACTGCGCGCATCGTCCACGACCTCGGGAACCCGCTCGCCGGTCTGTCGATGCAGGCACAACTGATCCAGCGGCGCGTGACCCGCCACCCCGATCGCCCCGGGCGGGACCTCACGGCAGCGGCCGAGTCGATCGTGGCCGAGGTGCGCCGGCTCGACTCGCTGATCAAGGACTTCCTCGACTTCGCCCGCCAGCAGCGCCTCGATCTCCGCGCCATCGTCCTGCCGCCCTTCCTGCAGCGCCTCGTCGACCTGTGGCAGCCGGTGGCGGCGGCGCGCGACATCGCGCTCACGCTCGACGTCGATCCCGAGCTGTCGAAGCTGACCGCGGACGAGGACAAGCTGCGGCGCGTGCTCGACAACCTGGTGAAGAACGCCGTCGAGGCGATCGATAACGGTCCGGGACGGGTCGATGTCCGCGCCCGCGCCGAGGGCGATCGCGTCCGCATCGCCGTCTCCGATACCGGTCCGGGCATTCCCGAGTCGGTCGAGATGTTCCGGCTCTTCGAGACGACGAAACGCAACGGCTCGGGTCTCGGGCTCTCGATCGCCAAACAGATCGTCGTCGCGCACGGCGGCATCATCGGCTTCGAGCGTCGCGAGCCGCGCGGGACGACCTTCTACGTGGATCTGCCGGCCCGTGTCGCCGCCCTGTAGCGCTATCGCCGTCGTCGTGGTCGACGACGACCAGTCCTTCCGAGTCGGGCTCGCCGCCAATCTCGAGGACGACGGCCACCGGGTCGCCGTTTACGGCGACCCGCGCGAGGTGCCGCCGGAGGCCGTCCGCGACGCGCGGGTAGTGGTGACCGACTACCAGATGGCGGAGGTCGACGGGCTGACGTTCGCCGATTCCGTGCACGCGACCCGGCCCGAGGTCGGCGTCGTGCTCGCGACCGCCTATTGGACGGTCGAGATCGAGACCGCGGTGGTGGCCCGCCGGTTCGTCCGGCTGTGCCGGAAGCCGATGGACTACGACGAGCTGCACGCGCTGGTCCACGAGCTCGCGGGGGAGTAGCCGTTTCGACGCCGATCCGTTCCGCCGGTTCCGTTGCGCGTCGCCTGCACGCGTTCCACGACAGCGCCGCCTTCGCCCGCCGACTCGCGCGTGTCGCCGCTCTCGAGCTTGCCGCCGTCCTGTGCACCGCTTTCCCGATGGCGAGAGCCTGGTGCGCGTCGAGCCCGTCGCCGGCCCGCACGCGCTGCTGCTGCGCTCTCTCCACGATCCCAACGCCAAGCTCGTCGAGACGGCGCTCGCGGCCGATGCGCTCCGCCGCGCCGGCGCGGCGCGGGTGACGCTGGTCGCTCCCTACCTGCCGTACATGCGGCAGGACGACGCCTTCCTGCCCGGCGAGCCGGTCTCGCAGCGTGTGATCGGCGCGTGGCTCGGCGCCGTCTTCGACGGCGTCCTCACCGTGGAGGCGCACCTCCATCGCGTGCGGCGTCTCCGCGACGTAATCCCGGGCGCCAGCCGATCGCTGTCGGCGGGGCCGGCGATCGCGCGCTGGCTCGGCCGCCCCCGCGGGGTCGTGGTGGTCGGTCCCGACGAGGAGTCGGCGCCCTGGATCCGGGCCATCGCGCGTGCGGCCGGCATGCGCGCGCTGGTCGGCCGGAAGGAGCGGCGCGGCGACCGCTCGGTGGCGGTCCGTCTGCCCGCCGAGATCGAGGGGGCACGGGCGGTCATCGTCGACGACATCGCGAGCAGCGGGGCGACCATCGCGGCCACGGCGCGGGCGCTCCGCGGCGCCGGCGCGCGCGTCGTCGACGCGGTCGTGGTCCACGCCATCTTCGCGCCGGGCGCGATCCACCGCATCCGTGCGGCCGGCGTCCGCCATCTGGTATCGTGCGACACGATTCCCCATTCGACCAACGCGATTTGCACGGCGCCGCTGCTCGCCGCCCTGCTGACGAGGTGACCATGAAAGAGCCGCGCCGCCGTCCCGCCGTTCCGGTCCTGCGCTTTCTCGGCGCGACCGGCACGGTCACGGGCAGCCGCTTCCTGGTCGAGACGGCGCGCGCCCGGGTGCTGGTCGACTGCGGCCTGTATCAGGGGCTGAAGGCGCTGCGCCTCCGCAACTGGAGCCCGTTCCCCGTCGATCCCGCGACCATCGACGCGGTCGTGCTCACCCACGCGCACCTCGACCACTCGGGCTTCCTCCCCGGGCTGACACGACAGGGCTTTCGTGGCCCGGTGTTCGCAACGGCGGGGACCGCGGACCTCGCCCGCATCGTCCTCCCCGACAGCGCGCACCTCCAGGAGGAGGATGCGAGCTACGCCAATCGCAAGGGATTCTCGAAACACGTGCCGGCGCTACCCCTCTACACCGGTGCCGACGCCGAGCGCGTCCTCGGACAGTTCCAGGTCGTGCCGGTGCGCGAGCCGGTGACGATCGCGCCGGGCATCCAGGCGACCTTGCGTCCCGCCGGCCACATCCTCGGATCCGCCACGGTGACGCTCGCGATCGAGGGCCCGCGTCCGCGCACCGTGCTCTTCAGCGGCGACCTCGGCCGGCCGCACCACCCGATCGTGATGCCCCCCGACGATCCACCGGCGGCCGACCTCGTCCTCGTCGAGTCGACGTATGGGGATCGCGAGCATGAGGACGTTGCGTCACTGCAGCGCTTCGAGGACGCCATCCAGCGCACGGTGACGCGTGGCGGAACGATCGTGATCCCGTCCTTCGCGGTCGACCGCACCGAGGTGCTGCTGCTGCAGCTGAGGCGCCTGATCGAGACCGGGCGGATCCCGCTGCTGCCGGTTTACGTCGACAGCCCGATGGCGCTCGCGACGCTGGCGGTCTACCGGCGCGCCATCGCGGAGCGGAGCCCCGAGGTGCGTGCCGAGCTCGGCGGTGGCGACCCCTTCGACACCGGACAGCTGATCGAGGCGCGCACGGTCGCCGAGTCGATCGCCATCAATGCGGCGCCGGGGCCGAGGATCATCGTCTCGGCCTCCGGCATGGCGAGCGGCGGCCGCGTGCTGCACCACCTCGCCCATCATCTTCCGGACCCGAACAGCACCGTCCTCTTGGTCGGCTTCCAGGCCGCGGGCACGCGCGGCCGGGCGCTCGCCGACGGCGCGCGCGAACTCAAGATGCTCGGGCGCTACATCGGTGTCCGGGCCGAGGTGGCCTCGGTGCCGGCCTTCTCGGTGCACGCCGACCGTCGCGAGATCCTGGCCTGGCTCCGCCGAGCTCCGCGTCCGCCCGAGACGGTCTTCGTGGTGCACGGCGAGCCGGCGGCGGCGACGGCCCTCCACGACGCCATCGAGCGCGAGCTCGACTGGACGGCGGTCGTGCCGCGCCACCTCGAGCACGTGCGAATCGACTGATGTTCAAGCTCCGTCATCTCTGCATCGACACCATGCGCGAGCACGTCGTGCTGATCCACGAGGACACCGTGTCGGCCGGCGAGCTAGGCTTCAATCCGCTCGACCGCGTGCGCGTCGTCGGCACCGACCCCACGACGGGGCAGAAGCGCGAGCTCACGGGCACGCTCAACTTCTGCCGCGACGCGCTGGTCGCGGCCGACGAGATCGGGCTCTCCGACGTCGCCTTCAGCGACCTCGGCCTCCCCGAGGGTGCCGGCGTCCACGCCACCATCGCCCCGGCGCCCCGCAGCCTCGACCTGGTGCGCGGCAAGCTGCGCGGTCACCGCCTCGATCGCGCGGCCTTCGACGCCATTCTCGCCGACGTCGTCGGTCACCGCTACTCACGGGTCGAGCTCACCATGTTCGTGCTCGGCTGCGCGCTCCGCACGCTCGACGAGCAGGAGATCGTCGACTTCACGCGCGCCATGATCGGCGTCGGGCGGCGCCTCGACTTCGGGCCCGGTCCGGTCGCCGACAAGCACTGCATCGGCGGCGTGCCCGGGCACCGCACCACGATGATCGTCGTGCCGATCCTGGCGGCGCTCGGCGTCACCGTGCCGAAGACCTCGTCGCGTGCGATCACCAGCCCGGCGGGGACGGCGGACACGATGGGCGTGCTGGCCGAGGTGGCGCTCGCGCCCGACGACCTCCACCGGGTGGTGCGCGAGGCCGGGGCGTGCATCGCGTGGGGCGGCGCGCTCGACCTGGCGCCCGCCGACGACATCCTCATCACGGTCGAGCGGCCGATGGAGATCGACACCGAGCCGCAGATGGTGGCGTCGATCCTCGCCAAGAAGAAGACCGCGGGCGCCACCCACGTGCTGATCGACATCCCCGTCGGCCCGACGGCGAAGGTGCGCTCGCATCCGGCGGGCGAGAGCCTGGCGGCGCTCTTCCGAGCGGTCGGCGCCGCCGTCGAGCTCACGGTCGAGACCGTCATCACCGAGGCGCGCGGTCCGATCGGTCGCGGCATCGGTCCGCGGCTCGAGGCGCTCGAGGTGCTGGCCGTGTTGCGACGCGAGCCGGAGGCAGCCGCGGATCTCCGCGAGAAGGCGCTGTACCTCGCCGCGCGGATCCTGGAGATGGTCGGCGCCGTCGCGACGAGCGGCGGCTACCATGCCGCGCAGCAGGCTCTGGACTCCGGCGCGGCGGAGCGTGCCTTCGAGCGTATCGTCGCCGCCCAGGGCCGGCGCTCGCTTCCGCCCGAAGCCCGTCACCACGCGACGGTGGCGGCCACCGCCGACGGCCGCATCCGCGAGATCGACTGCTGGGAGATCGCGCGGGTGGCCAAACGCGCCGGAGCTCCCGCCAACGCCGCCGCCGGCGTTCGCCTGCTGAAGACGGTGGGCGACGTCGTGGCGCAGGGCGAGCCGATCTTCGAGATCCATGCGCAGAGCGCCGCGCAGCTCGAGTTCGCCGTGGCGTATGCGGCGGAGCATCCGTCGCTGGTGCGCTACGGTTTCTGAGGTCAGCGCCCGACCAGGTCTCTAGCGCTTCTCCCCGGCGGCGCGTCCCATGATGCACGACATCACCGTGAATCCCGCCTCTTCGAAGAGCTGGCTCGGCGTTTGGCCGAGGGGCATTTGCACCCGCAATGTGATGCGTTGCCGTCCGCCGTGCGCGCGGATCACGGTCAGCCATCTGACGATCCCACCGTATCGCTGTACCAGCTGACGAACGCGGCGCGTCGCGTCGACATCGTCGGCGCATTCGAGGTCGAGGGCCACGGTGGGATCCATCGCCTTGCAGAGCTCGACGAGCGCGCCCAGGAGGTCGCTCTCGCTGACGATGCCGACCAGCGTGTCGCCCTCGAGGACGGGCAGGGCGCCGATCTTCCGCGACCGCATCAAGGCGGCCGCTTCCTCCACGGGCGTGGCCGGGCTCGTGGCCGCTGGCGCGGGCGTCATGATGGCGTCGACGCTCGTCGTGGCGTCGGTGGCGCCGCGGACGTCGCGGTCGCTCACGATGCCGATCACGCGTCCGGCGGCAACGACGGGGAGGTGGCGAAAGGCACGGCGCCGGAACACCTCGCGGGCCACCGCGATCGCGTCGTCGGGTCGAACGGTTTCGACCCGCGCCGTCATGCAGTCACGAACGATCATGAGCGCTCCTGTTCGCAGATGATGGTTTCCACGAGTGGTGGGACAGCAAGCGACGGGCCAAGGGCACCGGCAGGGTCCCGAAGCGCCACGACCGCGATTGCGCCCGTCGGCTTTCCTAGAGCTGGGAATCGAGGAGGCTATTTTGCCAGCGATGAGAATGGCGCTCGATCCGCGCCGAACCGGCGGTCTTCCGCAGTGGCACGGCCGCTGCTTGTTGCATGGCGGGAGGCAATGATCGCGATGCGAGCTGCGGTATTCCACGGGCGGAACGACATACGGATCGACGACGTCGAACGGCCACGCGCTGGCGTGGGGGAAGCGGTCATCCGCGTCACCCTGACGACCATCTGCGGTACCGACCTGCACATCCTGCGGGGCGAGTACCCGGTGCGGCCAGGCTTGGTCATCGGTCACGAAGCGGTCGGCGTGGTGGCCGAGCTCGGACCGGGCGTGACGGGTTATGAAATCGGGGATCGGGTGTTGGTCGGGGCGATTACGCCGTGTGGCCAGTGCCGCGCGTGTCTCTCCGGTCAGCTCTCGCAATGCGGTCACGGTGACGGGTACGAAGCCATCGGCGGCTGGCGCTTCGGCAACACGATCAACGGTGCGCAGGCCGAGTATCTGCTGGTGCCGCATGCGCAAGCCAACCTGGCGAAGATCCCGGACGGGCTCCGTGACGAGCAGGTCGTGCTCCTGGCCGACATCGCCTCGACGGGGTTCAGTGGCGCCGAGTCGGGAGGGGTGCGCATCGGCGACAGTGCCGTCGTGTTCGCGCAAGGTCCGATCGGTTTGTGTGCGACCGCCGGGGCCAGGCTCATGGGCGCGACGCTGATCATCGGGATCGACGGCGACGAGACCCGGCTGGCGATGGCGCGTCGCATGGGAGCGGACGTCGTGCTAGACCACCGCGCCGTGGACGTGGTGTCCGAGGTGAAGCGCCTGACGGGCGGCGGCGCCGACGTTGCCATCGAGGCGCTCGGAACGCCGGAGACCTTCGAGAACGCGCTCCGCTGCGTCCGACCCGGAGGCCGGGTCTCGAGTCTCGGGGTCTACGCCGGCAAGCTGCAGATCCCCTACGACGCCTTCGCCGCCGGTCTCGGCGATCATCACATCACGACCACGCTCTGCCCGGGCGGGAAGGAGCGCATGCGCCGGCTGATCGAGGTCGTCCACCATGGGCGGGTGGATCTCGAGCCTCTTCTGACCCACAGCTTCGGGCTCGACGACATCGCCACGGCGTACGAGCTGTTCGGCTCGCGTCGCGAGGGCGTTCTGAAGGTGGCGGTACGACCGTGAGATCCCCTTCCGTGTCATGTGGAAGCGTGGTCGTCTTGGTGGGCGTGCTCCTTTTCTTATGCTTCTCCCCGGTACGCGCCGACGACGGAGATGGGCGGGGGCTGTATGTGCGCTACTGCGCATCGTGTCACGGGACTGATGCGCGAGGAGGCGGCCGCGTGGCACCGGCGCTCGCGACAGCGCCGACCGACCTGACGACGTTGAAGGAACGGTGGGGCGGCACCTATTCGATCGACAAGGTTGCGGAGGTCATCGACGGCCGCCGCGAGATTCGGGCGCACGGCGGCAGCACCATGCCCGTCTGGGGCAAGTTGTTGCGCGACGAGCTCGACGAGAAGCCCGATCGAGAAGCGGCGACCGTGCGCACCGTGCGCGCGATCGCCGAGTACATCGGGACGATTCAGGGAGCGAAGTAGGCTTGGAGCGATGCGCGACCGTTCACCGACCGATCGAGTAGGCATCGCGATCGTACTCGTTGGTCTCGAGTACGGACAGGGTCAGCAGCGCTCCGGCGACGACGAGGGCCGACGCGAGAGCAATCACCAAAACCCACGCCACCTTCTTGTTCGAGCTGGCGACCAATGCCGTCATCGACGAGCAACCTCCAGGTCTGCCGAGAAGCAAATCGGGGACCATGTCGAAATCGTCATGCCGTTGAGCGTCGGAGGGCTTCTCCCGTTTACGATGCGCCAGATGTCTCCCGTCTTTCCCGGGATTGGGAAGGGCGCGTCGAACGTGTTCCCGGGGCTGGGAGGAACTGGAGGGTCGGCACTACTCTGAGCACGGTTGTGGTCGTGTCGCGCGTGGCCTCGCACTTGCTCACTCGTCCGAGATGGAGCGTTTCCGGAATGCCGTGATCGGCATCGGCGCGCTGATCGCTCTCACGGGGATCTGCACCGTCGGCTACATGCGCCTCGAGGGGTTCAGCCTCGGAGAGGCGATCTTCATGACCGTGACGGTGATGTCCACGGTAGGACTGCAACCGCGACCGCTCGGACCCGGCGGCCAGGCGCTGACGATCGTGCTGGTCATGCTGGGCCTCGGCGTCGTGCTGTACACGGTGGCCTTGGTCACGCAGCAGGTGATCGAAGGCGAATTTCGAGCGCTCTTCGGGAGGCGACGCATGGAACGAGTGATCGATGCGATGCAGGGGCACGTGATCGTGTGCAGCTTCGGGCGCATGGGCCGCATGGTGTGTCGCGAGCTCGCAGCGAAACCGATGTCCTTCGTGGTCGTGGAGCGGGATGAAGCGGAGGTGCGCCGCGCCGAGGACGAACGCTGCGCCGTCGTGCTCGGCGACGCCACCGAGGAGGAGGTTTTGAAACGCGCCGGCATCATGCGGGCCGCGGCCCTGGTGGCGGCGGTTCCCTCGGATGCGGAGAACGTCTTCATCACGCTCACCGGGCGCGCTCTTCGTCCCGACCTGACCGTGGTGGCACGGGCCGAAACAGAATCGGGAGCCGAGCGACTCCGCCAGGCCGGGGCGAGCCGCGTCGTCTCGGCCTATGCCATCGGCGGCCATCGAATGGCGCAGGCGATCCTGCGCCCGAGCGTCCTCGACTTCGTCGACCTCGCCACCCACCGTCGAAGCCTCGAGCTCCAGATCGAGGAGATTCCGGTCGGCAAGGCAGGGAGTTGTCCGCTAGGCGCGTCGGAGCTCCGCGAGAATCTCGACGTCATGGTGATCGCGATCAGAAAGTCGCAGGGCGAGCTGCGCTTCAATCCCCCGCCGACCGAAGTGCTTGCCCAGGGCGATCGGGTGCTCGTCGCCGGGGAGGTCCAGAGTCTGAAGGCGCTCGAACGTCGGCTCGCCTAGCTCCGCCAGAGCGGGTCAGTGCAAGCGGTTGCTGGCTTTGCCTCCAGGCAGCGCCACGTTGAGGGCCAACTTGCCGGATCGGAGGCCACGGCGTACTCCGGCGTGCGACAGTACAATACGACGTATCGCCGGAACTGGGGCGGATGCTGAAGTGCATGAGCAAGGATGAGGACAGGGCAGGCGAGTCACGCACTCGTTGCGCGCCGCCCACATCGAGGATCGCATCTAGCGCAACGAGAACGGACGCGAAACGTGGAACGGAGGCTGATATTGTTGTTCTTGGCAACGATACTGGCCATCGCGGTGGTTGCGCCGCATATCAATCGCTGGCTGAAGCGGGATGCCTGTCTTGCGCAGCGCGGGCATTGGGACGCCGTGTCCGAGCGGTGTGAGGAGTCAGCTCGATAGTCAGGATGGAACGAGCGGCTGCCGATTCGCAGCGCACCGTCGCAGATCCCTCGACTGCCACCCGACACCGGACCGCTCACGTTGTGGAAAGTCCGCCGATCCGGAACGCCTTTCCGCGGGCGGACGCTACCGCGCGACCATCAGCTTCTGCGCGTCATTGTCTAAGTCGAGGAAACGAGGCCATTGTCCGATGTTGGAATATTACGCTGACTCGCGGCGATACTGCGGGCTGGTAGGGGTCGTCGCAGCCAAGATCTCGCGTGCCCGCGCCAAACCCCGCGCCAGATTCCGCTGGATGTTGGCGTCGCCGATGTGCCGGTGAAAGTCGGCTCGGTTCATGAGCTCGGCTGGTTGATCCCTCATTCCGCACAGTACGAGGTGGCGGCCGCTGGCCTGGAGGCTGTCCGCCAGGCGTTCGAGCGCGTGGAGCCCGGTCGCATCGATCGCGGTCATGTTGCGGAGACGCAGCAGAACGACGGGAGGCAGCTGCGCGATGTCGTGCTCGAGCTCCAACAGCTTGTCGGCGGCTCCGAACAGAAAGGGACCGTGGATGCGATAGACCGCCACTCCCTCCGGAATCGGGTTCGATTGCAGGCTGTGCTCGACGCCGGCCGAAACGTACTCGGGTGTCACTCGGGAAACCGTGGTGGTGACCGTTACTTTGCGGATGTAGAGCAGCGCCCCGAGGACCATGCCGGCCTCGACGGCAACCGTGAGATCCGCGAAGACCGTCAAAGCGAACGTGATGATCCACACGGCTATGTCGCCGCGGCTCAGCTTCAGGATTTCCGGGATCTCGCTCCATTCTCCCATGTTGAGGGCGACCACCATCAAGATCGATGCGAGGACGCAGAGCGGAATGTGGTTCGCAAGGGGCGTAGCGACCAGCACGACTACGAGAAGGGTCAGGGCGTGCACCATACCGGCGATCGGTGTGCGCGCTCCGGCGCGGATGTTGGTCGCCGTACGGGCGATCGCCCCCGTTGCCGGAAGCCCTCCCACGAGCGGCGAAGCGATGTTGGCGATGCCTTGTGCAAACAGTTCGACGTTCGGGTCGTGCCGGTCGCCCGATAGCCGGTCGGCGACGACCGCCGAGAGCAGTGATTCGATCGCGCCGAGAAGCGCCATGGCCAAGGTCGGCGACAGCAGTGGGAGGACGAGCTCGGCACGGAAGCGGGGTACCGACAGCGTCGGGAAGCCTGCCGGAATACCACCAAAACGAGTTTCGATGGTCTCGACCGGCCAGGCGAATCCCCAGGTAACCGCCGTCCCGATGACGAGTGCCAGGACCGATCCAGGAGCAGCGGGTACGAAGCGCCGCAACAGCAGCATCACGACCAAGGCCGTGAGCGCCGTCACGGTCGCCGGCCACGATCCCGTGTCCCAGTGGGCTCCAATCGCTTGCATGCGGGCGACGAATTCGCCGGGCACGTGAAGGACCATCAGCCCGAAAAAGTCCTTGATCTGGGTGCTGGCGATCAGCACGGCGATCCCATTCGTGAAGCCGATCACCACTGGCCGCGGAATGTATTTCACGGCGGTGCCTAGCCCAGTCACCCCGAGCAGCATGAGCAAGACCCCCGCCATCAACGTGCACATGAAGAGCCCGTCAATGCCGTAACTGCCCACGATGCCGGCGACGACGACGACAAAGGCACCAGTCGGGCCTCCGATCTGCGTTCGCGAGCCGCCGAGTGCCGAGATCAAGAACCCAGCGACGATTGCGCAGTAGATGCCGGATTGTGGGGCGACGCCGGACGCGATCGCGAAGGCCATGGCGAGCGGCAGCGCCACCAACCCAACCGTGATGCCGGCGATCACGTCCGCGGCCAACGTTCGGGGCGAGTACTCGCGCCAACAGCGGACGAGCTTCGGCAGCGGGAACCAGGCGGACGTTGGGCGGTGGTGCGGGACCGGTGCCTGCACCAACTAGAGCTCGCTGAGGATCTTCAGCGCCTCCTGGAGGTGCGCTTGAAAATACCGGCGCATGTTGTCGAGCACCTCGCTCAGCAAAGGATCGCGAAGGGCGTAGAAGACTTGTGTGCCTTCTTTGCGGTTTACGACCAGGCCTTTGGCGCGCAGCACCGCGAGGTGCTGGGAGAGATTGGCGGGCTCAATGTTGATCTGCTCGACCAGTGCGCTCACCGGCAATTCGCCGTCCTGCAGGCACTCGGCAATGTGAATCCGCGTCGGGTGGCCAAGCGCCTGGAAGATCTCGGCCTTAAAGCGTCGGAGCGCCGCTTGTCGGTCACTCGTCTCTCGAACCCGTCGCTGCTTGCGTGCTTGCATCATTGCGATAATTAGCAAGTATGCGCCGCCATCGCACCCCCGTCAAGCCGTCCATTGGCCTGCCCGGGGTCGTAGGAGCATGCCCTACAAATCATGCTCGAAGGGGTGCGCAACTCGCGCCGACATGCTCAGGCGACGTCGACGGCGATCACCGCCCGCGCGACCGGGCAACTCGTGAGCATTACCATCCAGGATGACGGTGTAGGGTTCGGCGAGGGCGTAGTCCCTTGGACCATCGCCTCCCGCGCCAAGGATTGCGGGGGCGATGCGCAAATCGTACGAACCACGAGGCGGGGCGCGGAGCTCATCGTAGCCCTCCCGGAGCGTGGAGTCGGATGAACACTCCAATTCGGTTGTTGATCGCTGACGACCACGAACTGTTCCGGCAAGGGCTCAAGATGATGCTGCAGCTCGAGCCCGACATGGAGGTGGTTGGTGAGGTCGGCAGGGCGAGCGATCTGCCGGCGGCGCTTGCGGTGACCAAGCCGGACATGTTGCTGCTCGATCTTCAAATGGAGCGCAGCGCCCTTCCGGACATAGCCTCCCTGGCCGAGGGAAGACGCATCGTGATCGTGACATCGGTGTCAACGAAAACCGAGGGAGCCCCCTGGTACAAGCGATGGTTCTCGCGACCTTCCCCACAGACTGGTGCGTCGGCCGCGGCGAAGGACGGCGGAACCCCTGCCAAGACCCCGATCACCTACCACTGCGATGTGTGCGGGTTCGCCGCAGAGATTCGCGGTACCGTCTACGATCACATTAAATCGCTTCACAAGGACGTGCTCGACCGGAACGGACGAATCCGGGAACAGCCACAAGGCGAACCGCCTAAATCGCAATGACGGTGCGTTCCTCGAGCTGAAAGGGCGTCATCAGGCTGGAATATTCGCCCCCGGGGAAAGGGTGCGCGCGCTTGCCCTGCGGTCTTCCGTCTGTTTGGAATGAACTGCAGGGCGGGTCGCGCTACGGATCGATGTCAGACGACGAAATTCCGGACGCCGTGAGGCGTCTCATCGCAGACCGCATCGATTCCGTTCCTGAGCTCGAAGCTTTGCTCCTCTTCCGGGAGAATCGGTCACGCGAATGGGGAGCGGAAGAGGCTGGTACGCGTCTCTACGTCAGCACACTGGTCGCGGCACACATTCTCAGTGTGCTGGGTCAACGCGGATTCTTCGCTAGCGTCGGCGATCGATATCGCTACGAGCCGGAATCGCAGGAGCTGGCCGGCGCGGTCGACGATCTCGCCGTGGCTTATTCACGGCACCTCGTCGCGGTGACGCAGATCATCCATTCCAAACCCAGCCAGAACGTCCGAGACTTCGCCAATGCGTTCCGGCTTCGAAGGCCAAAGTGATGCTCGGTCCCTTCGTGTATACGCTTTGCGCGCTGACCGCATTGACGTGTGCGCTCTTGCTGTTGCGCGCTCGCGCGAACGGTGGGTCACCGTTACTGCTGTGGAGCGGCCTCTGTTTCGTCTTCTTGAGCATCAACAATGCGCTCGTCGTCGTCGATTTGGTCGTATTCCCGAACGTCAGCCTGTTCCTGGTCCGCAATGCTGCGGCACTCGTCGGCATGCTCCTGCTGCTCTACGGTCTCATCTGGGAATCGGAGTAGGGAATGCACACGCTGAACGTCATGTTGCTTGGAGCGATTGCAATGGCGTGTCTGGTCGCGGGGATGTTCTTCGTGCGGTTCTGGCAGCAGTCGCGCGACCGTTTCTTTCTGTTGTTCGCGTCGTCGTTTCTTCTCGAGGCCGCCAACCGCGCCGCGCTGGCCCTCTCGCCACACCCGAGCGACGGTGCTCCCGTGTTCTACGGTATCCGATTCGTTGCCTTCCTCCTGATTCTGATCGCGATTGCCGACAAGAATCGACGTTGACCTTTGAGAGCCGCTTGCGCCGCTAGGATCGTCCTCTTCGCCGTCGGCGGAGTCGTCGGGCCGTCGATCGCCCTTGCCGCTGACGGCGCGGCACACCACGATCCAATCGCACGTGTGGCTCTATGGCTGACGGTCATCTTGCTGGTCGCGAAGATCGGCGGCGATCTCGCCACCCGTATCGGTCAGCCCGCGGTCCTCGGTGAGCTCGTCGGCGGCATCGCGATTGGCAACGCGCCGCTCTTCGGAATCATGATCCTTCAGCCGATTCAGAGCGACCCGACGATCGACATGCTCGCACGGCTCGGTGTGCTCATCCTGCTCTTCGAGGTCGGCCTCGAGTCAACGGTGGCGCAGATGCTCGAAGTCGGCCTGTCGTCTCTCCTCGTCGCCGCAACCGGCGTGGTTGTTCCGTTCACGTTGGGCTGGCTGGTCGGCGCCTGGCTGTTGCCGACGCACAGCGTGTACGTACACGCGTTCCTGGGCGCCACCCTCTGCGCCACCAGCGTCGGGATCACGGCTCGCGTGCTCCAGGATCTCGGGCGCTCGCAACGGGCGCGAGGTGTCCTACTGGGCCTCCGCCGCGATCCTGGGCAAGGCCGTCACGTTCCTTGTCGGGTCCCTCGTCCTCGGGGCTTCGCTGTCGCCGAAGATGTTCCGCATCGGCGCCAGGCTGCGCTCCCGCGGGGTGCTCCTCGCCCTCGGCCTCTCCTTCTGCTTCGCGCTCTCGTGGCTCTCGGATGCGATTGGGTTGGCACCGATCGTCGGTGCGTTTGCGGCTGGCCTCATCCTCGAGAACGCCCACTATCGAGAGTTTGTCTCCCGCGGTGAGCAGGAGCTCGAGCACCTCGTGCATCCGATCTCGGCCTTTCTGGTGCCCATCTTTTTCGTCGTCATGGGCGCACATACCGATCTCGCGGTGTTCGCCGACCCGTCGGTGCTGATCCTCGCCGTGGCGCTCACGATCGCGGCGATCATCGGCAAGCAGGCATGCTCGCTAGCCGTTGTCGACCGCGGTATCGACCGCCTGTCGGTCGGCATCGGGATGATTCCCCGGGGCGAGGTCGGTCTCATCTTTGCGAATATCGGCCTTACCCTGTCCGTTGGCGGCGAGCGTGTGATCGACGCGGCGACTTACTCGGCGGTGGTCGTCATGGTCGTCGCGACCACGATGGTCACGCCGCCTGCGCTCAAGTGGAGCCTCGCCAGCGGCGATCGACGGCGGAAGCGAATGACCCCCCGCCGCGACGGCACTGCTCGATCGCCGCCAACGCGCTCACCGTGGGGGCAGCACTAGGGGCAACACTCTTACCGGCATCGATGAATTCATCGAGTTATCCCGCTGTTGGAGGACCATCTCAATTCCCCCCGCCTCCACTTTCTTGATTTCCGACGGCGTCCAGGGGAGTCTCCCAATCAGGGTAGGGCGCGCACCTCGTCGTCTTCGTAGCTCGGATATAGGCGGCAGAAGGAATCCGCTGCATTGAGTACCCCGGGCGGTCGTGCGGTGGCAGTGCTTGCAGCCTATCGGTGAGGGATGTGCTGATGTTTGGCCGTGAGCTCACGTTCCGGGATGGGCGCCCATGCCAGTTCCAGAGCGGCGAGAAACTCGCGGTGCGTTTTGTTTCGCCACATTTTACGCCGGCAGCGGCGCGGCCAAACCGGGTGGAAAACCCGCGCGGGCGCGCCGTCGGAAGTGCGTCGAACGCTGACGGAGCCGCGCGCGGCTGATCGCGATGCCGGATCTGTCCATGAGATGCCCCAAGTCGTCGGGTCCATCAGCGCCAACGCGGCCTTGGGCACGCGAAGGCGCGGCGTCGTCGAGGGTGTGGACGGCGCCCTTGCCGAACAGCGACGCGACGATCCATCGGGGCAGGGCGCCCTGCCGCTGAAATCTGTTCACCTCGTAGAAGAGCTAGCCGCTTCTCGTCCATGGCTGCAGGTGGGCGTTGCCCAGCATGCGGGTCGCGAGGGGGTCGTTGTGCGCCGCGGATAGCGATTCCAGATGGACGGAAACCCCTCGCGGAAGAGCGTGTACTGTCGAAGGCATCGCGTGGAGGGTCTTGCATCCTAAGCTCGTGCTGGCGGCTCAGCTGGGGTCGCCGCGCATCTCTTGTGAACCCCGATCCACGGCGCCGGGCCCGTCCGTAGTGAGCCCACCCGTGCTGCTGCGCGAGCGGTGGCGCTCGATAGCAACGGTCGACGCCAGCAGCACTTCCTACAAAGTACCGTGGGCACGACGCATTAAATCGCCATGAACAGGTGAGATGCGGATGGCACAGAAGTTGATGCAGCGCTCGCGCGGCCGCCGACGCGCGACGCAATGGAGGATGTCGATGAGGAGCAACGCAGTATGGGCCAGACGAGTGAGCACGGCACCGTGGCCGATAATTGTGTTCAGCCATCTCCGATGGGATTTCGTCTACCAACGCCCGCAACAGATCCTCTCCCGGCTCGCGCCGCGCCGGCAGGTGCTGTTCGTGGAGGAACCGATGCAGGCGTCGAGCCCGCTGCGCGTCGAGGTTACGTTTCCGGTGCGCAACGTCATGCGCTGCGTGCCGATGGGCGCGGGCACCGAACGCACACTCGACGCGCGCCAGGTGGCGAAGCTGACGCCGCTGCTGCACAGCCTGCTCCGCGGCGTCGGGCACCACCGCCATATGGCATGGCTGTACTCGCCGATGGCGCTGCCGCTAGCGCTCGCCCTCGAGCCGGCGTCGATCGTGTACGACTGCATGGACGAGTTGAGCGCCTTCGACGGCGCACCGCCGACAATGATTGCGCGCGAGACGGAGTTGTTCGGCGTAGCGGACGTCGTGTTCACGGGCGGGCCCAGTCTGTTCCGCGCCAAGCGTGAGCGTCATCCGCGCGTGCATTGTTTTCCGAGCAGCGTCGACGCCGAGCACTTTCGAAAGGCAGGGCCGGCGCGTGCGGCGGGCCGGTCGCCGCGGCTCGGCTTCTACGGGGTGCTCGACGAGCGGCTCGATCGGGATCTCGTGGCGGCGGTGGCCGCGCGCCGGCCGAATTGGCACTTCGATCTGGTGGGGCCGGTGGTCAAGATCGACCCGTCGTTGTTGCCGCGCGCCGCCAACATCCACTATCCGGGATCGCGCAGCTACCAGGCGTTGCCGAGCCTCGTCGCGGAATGGGACGTCTGTCTGCTACCGTTCGCGCTCAACGCGGCGACGCGCTTCATCAGTCCGACCAAGGTGCTGGAGTACATGGCCGCCGAGCGGCCGATCGTTAGCACACCGATCACCGACGTCGCGGAGCCGTACGCCGACGTCGTCCGCATCGCGCGCTCGCCCGACGAGTTCGTCGCGGCCTGCACCGCGGCGCTGGAGGAAGGGCCGGTCGAGCGGCAAGGGCGCACGGCTCGCATGCGAGAGATCGTTGCCGCGACTTCATGGGACGACACGGTCGCGCGGATGAGCGGAATCATCGACGCGCTGGCGTTGAGCAAAGGAGAGTCACCATGGCCCGACACGACACGATCATCATCGGCGCCGGCCCTACCGGCCTGAGCGCCGCCTATCATCTGGGCGTCCGGTCGCTGCTGCTCGAGCAACACGAGCGCGTCGGCGGCTGGTGTCGCTCGATTGAGGACGGCGGGTTCACCTTCGACCATGCCGGCCACATCATGTTTTCGAACGACCCGTACGTGCATACGCTCTACGAGATGCTCGTCGGCGACAACGTCCATTGGCAGACGCGGGAAGCATGGATCTACAGCAAGGGTACCTACACCCGGTATCCGTTCCAAGGGTCGTTGTACGGTCTGCCTCCCGAGGTCGTGACGGACTGCATCGTCGGAGCGATCGAGGCGCGCTTCGGCGCGATCGCAGCGCCAGTCGCGGGCTCGGGCGACGGGACGCGGGCGGAGGCCGAGCGGACGACGGGCTCGAAGCGCTGCGCCTGCGATGCGGCGGTTGTGGATGATTGCTGCGCCGACGGCGTCCTTGAGGCAACCGCGCCCCTGGGAATACGGCCGGCCGACGGCGGGGGATGCCAGCCCCGGAATTTCGAGGAGTTCATTTACCGGGTCTGGGGCGGCGGCATCGCCAGACATTTCGCGGTCCCCTACAACCGGAAGCTCTGGACCGTGCCGCTCGCCGACATGGAGACCTCATGGCTCGGCGGCCGCGTGCCAATGCCGGACCTCGCGGAGATGATCGCGGGCGCCGTGCACCCGAGCCCGAAGCCGATGGGCCCGAATGCGCGCTTCGGCTACGTCCTGCGCGGGGGATTCCAGGCCCTTATGGACGGCTTCCTTCCGCACCTGCGCGGCACGCTCCGCCTCGGCGCCCGCGCCGCGCGCGTATCGGTGCGCGACCGGCGGGTCTGGCTCGCCGACGGCTCCAGCTACCCGTACCGCTACCTGGTGAGCACCATGCCGCTGCCGGTCTTCGTTCGGCTGCTCGGTACGGAGGCGCCGCCCGACGTCCAGGCCGCGGCCGAAGGTCTGCGTCACGTCTCGGTGCGATGCGTGAACCTCGGCATCGGCCGCAGCGAGCTGACCGAGAAGCACTGGATCTACTATCCAGAGGACACCGTCTTTCACCGCGTCTTCGTCCAGGGGAACGCGAGTCCGCATTGCAATCCCCCGGGCGGTTTCGGGCTGACGTGCGAGATCAGCCACTCGCCGCTGAAGCCGCTGCCGTGCGACGGCGAGGCGCTCATCCGCCGCTGTGCCGAGGATTGCCGCCGCGTCGGCCTGATCCGCGAGGACGATCCCATCTGGGTGGCGAACCAGGTCGACCTTCCATATGCTTACGTCGTGTACGATCACGCGCGCGCCGCCAATGTGGCGACTATTCGTTCGTGGTTGACGTCCCACGACGTGGTACTGGCCGGCCGCTACAGCGAGTGGGCGTACTACAACTCGGACCACGCCTTTCTCGCGGGTCGGACGGCGGCGGAAACAGTGCAGGCGATGCGGCAGCGCGATCGCGCCCCGATCGCCGAGCGGTGGAGCCGGGCGGAGGAGCAGAGGATTTGAGCACGGGACATGCCTATCCGCGCCCGCAGTTGGTGCGGAAGGCCTGGAGCATTTTGAACGGGCCGTGGGATTTCGCGCGTGACCCGATTGAGTCCTGGCGCACGCCCTCGGAGGTGCAGTGGGAGGGAACGATCGTCGTGCCGTACGCCCCGGAGGCGCCGGCGAGCGGCATCGGCGACACCGGCTTCTACCGGGCCTGCTGGTACCGCCGAGCGATCGACGCCCAGGTGGCCGGCCGGCGTGTGCTCCTGCACTTCGGCGCGGTCGATCACACGGCGACTGTGTGGCTCGACGAGCACTACGTCGGGACGCACGAGGGCGGGTACACGCCGTTCACATTCGACGTGACCGATCACCTCGGGAGCAAGAGTGCCACGCTCGTCGTCCGAGCGGTCGACGATCCGCAAGATCTGGCCAAGCCGCGCGGCAAGCAGGACTGGCTGCTCGAGCCGCATTCCATCTGGTATCCGCGCACCACCGGCATCTGGCAGACCGTCTGGCTCGAGACGGTTCCGCCGACTGCGATCGCGCGGGTGCGCTGGACGCCCAATACCGAGCGCTGGGAGATCGGTTGCGAGGTGCAGCTCGACGGCGCGCCGCGTGCCGACCTGCGGTTGCGGATCGAGCTGCGGGTCGGGAGCGAGATCTTGGCCGATGACGTCTATGCGGTAATCGCCGGCGAGGTGAATCGCCGCATCGCGCTCTCCGATCCCGGCATTGACGACTACCGCAACGAGATCCTCTGGAGCCCACGCTCGCCGACCTTGATCGATGCGCAGCTGACGTTGCTCGATCGCGAAGGCACCGCGCTCGACTCGGTGCGGAGCTATACCGCGCTACGCTCGATCTCGATTCAGGGCGACCGTATCGTGCTGAATGGCCGGCCGTTGCAGCTGCACATGGTCCTCGATCAAGGCTACTGGCCCGAGACCGGACTGACACCGCCCGATGACGCCGCGCTCCGGCGCGACGTTGAGCTCGCGAAGGCTATGGGGTTCAACGGGGTGCGAAAGCACCAGAAGGTCGAGGATCCGCGCTACCTCTACTGGGCCGACCGGTTGGGTCTTGTTGTGTGGGCGGAGATGCCCAGCGCCTATCGTTTCAATCTCACGGCGATCGAACGCCTCACCCGGGAATGGATGAGCGTGATCGATCGCGACTTCAGTCATCCCTGCATCGCCGCCTGGGTGCCGTTCAACGAGTCGTGGGGCGTGCCGAACCTGCCCGACATCCCCGCCGAGCGACATTTCGTCGAGGGCCTCTACCACCTCACCAAGACCCTCGATCCGACGCGCCCGGTCATCGGGAACGACGGCTGGGAGAGCGTCGCCACCGACGTCATCGGCATCCACGACTACGAGGAGGACCCGACGCGGATCGCGACCCGCTACGCCACCCCCGAGGAGATCCCGCAGCTCCTGAAGCGCGAGCGGCCCGGGGGCCGGCTGCTCACCCTCGCGATCCACGGCGAGCAGCCGATCGTGCTGAGCGAGTTCGGCGGCATCGCTTATGCCGGCGACGGCGGTTTCAGCTGGGGCTACTCGCGCGCCGCCGATCCCGCCGACCTGGCGGAGCGCTACGCCATGTTGCTCACGACCGTGCGCTCGATCTCGCTCTTTGCGGGGTTCTGTTACACGCAGTTCGCAGATACCTACCAGGAGGTGAATGGACTGCTCTATCCGGATCGGACGCCGAAGTTCCCGTTGGCAGAGATGGAGCTGGCGACGCGCGGGCTGCGCTCGGCCCGCGAGGAGCAAGCCGATCTCGAGTGGCGGTTGCGAATGATGAAGTTGTGGCGTGACGTCGAAACCTGACGCCGGCAAGGCGAGCGCGTGCATAGCGAGACATTCACGAAAGCGGACGGTCGCCGGCTCGTGCTGTATGCCCGCGAGCCCATACGGGTCGACGGCCCGCCGCCGATGCCCGATGCCGGCCTCGCGGAACCGGGTCCGCATCTGCGCTGGCATCCGTTGCGCGAGGAATGGGTGGCGTATGCGCCCTATCGTCAGGGTCGCACGTTTCTCCCTCCAGCATCGTACGATCCGCTTTCGCCGATGCGCGATGCGCGCCATCCGACGGAGGTCCCCGCCGGCAATTGGCAGATCGCGGTATTCGAGAACCGCTTCCCGACCCTGATCGCTGCCCCTCCGGATCCACCGCACGCGATCGTGCCCACGGCCCCCGCGGTCGGGGCGTGCGAGGTCGTGGTGTTCACGCAAGA
Source organism: uncultured delta proteobacterium (assembly GCA_963761995.1). Classification (GTDB taxonomy): domain Bacteria; phylum Desulfobacterota; class Binatia; order UTPRO1; family UTPRO1; genus UTPRO1. The sequence goes on from CAVXIU010000006.1 coordinate 1,281,922, forward strand.
GACGCAGGGCGCGCTGGGCGCGCTGCCGCTCGAGCGCGTGGAGCTCTTGCTCCGGGTCTGGGCCGACCGCACGGCCGTCCTCGGCGCGCGCGCTGACGTCGACTACGTCATGCCGTTCGAGAATCGCGGCGTCGAGGTCGGGGTCACGCTGGAGCATCCACATGGACAGATCTACGCCTACGGGTTCGTGCCGCCGATCGCGGCCCGGGAGCTCGACGCCCAGCGCCGGCATCTTGAGCGCCACGCCCGAGGACTGTTGGAGGCTCACATCGAGGCGGAGGTCGCCGACGGCCGCCGGCTGCTCTATTGGGGACCGGCAGCCGTCGCGTTCGTCCCCGCCTGCGCGCGCTATCCCTACGAGATTTGGGTCGCGCCGCGTCGCCGGGTGAGCGTCCTCGCGGAGCTTGACGACGCCGAGCGCAACGATCTGGCGCGCGCGCTCAAGACGGTGCTGCTGCAGCTCGACGGCCTCTGGCATCGGCCCGTTCCCTATCTCTTGGTCGTGCATCAGGGTCGGACGGATGGACGGACCTCCCGTGAGGCGCACCTCCACGTCGAGATCTACCCGGCCTATCGGAGCGCGGGTCGCCTCAAGTATCTCGCCGGCACCGAGCTCGGGGCGGGCATCTTCGCGAACGATGCGTTGCCCGAGGCCGCCGCTGGCGCGCTCCGCGCCGTCGAGGTGAGGATCGCATGAGGATCGAGGAGGAGTTCAGCGCCCGCTTCGACCACGCGCCGACGATCGTTGCGGAGGCGCCCGGACGGGTGAATCTGATCGGTGAGCACACGGACTACAACGGCGGCTTCGTGCTGCCGATCGCCATTCCCAGGCGCACCATCGTCGGGCTCGCGCCCCGGTCAGACCGACGGGTGCGCGTGTGCACGACCGACGTGTCGCTCGAGACCGCCGGGAGCGAGGAGTATCTCCTCGGGAGCGAGCGGCGGACCGGTCGCTGGATCGACTACGTGCAGGGATGCACGGCCGAGCTTCATGACACCGGGTACGTGCTGCACGGCTTCGACGCCGTCGTGAGCTCCGCGGTTCCAGTCGGGGCGGGACTCGCGTCGAGCGCGGCCCTCGAGGTCGCGATGTTGCGGGCGCTCCGGGCGGCCTTCGCGCTCGTCCTCGACGACGTCGCGCTGGCGCTACTCGCGCATCGCGCGGAGTGCGAGCTCGTGGGCGCACGCGTCGGGGTGATGGATCAGATGGCCGCGAGCCTCGGCGACGAGCGCGCGGCGCTCTTCCTCGATACCCGGACGCTCGCCTGGGAGCGGATTCCTTTCACCGCGCACGGGGCGCTCGCGGTGATCGATTCCGGCGTCGCGCACCGCCACGTGGCCGGGGGCTACAACGCGCGCCGTGCGGAATGCGAGCGCGCGGCCGCGCTGCTCGACGTTGCGACGCTGCGCGAGCTCGGGGCCGATGCCCTGGAGCGTGCGGCCACGCTTCCGGCCCCGCTCAATCGCCGGGTGCGGCACGTCGTCGGCGAGAATGCGCGGGTGCTCGCGGCGGTCGAGGCCTTGCGTGGCGGCGAGCTCACGCGGGTCGGCGCGCTGCTCACCGAAGGGCACGCATCGCTGCGCGACGACTTCGAGGTCTCCACCCGCGAGGTGGACCTCCTGACCACACTCGCGTCGAACGACCCCGATGTGCTCGGGGCGCGCCTGACGGGAGGCGGGTTCGGTGGTGCGGTCGTCGTGCTGGCCCGCGCGGGTGCCGCGGCGGCCGCTGCCGACCGAATCGCGGGCGCGTACGGCCGCCATGTGTCCGGCGGGCGCGTGCTGGTCGGCGCTGCCGAATCCCTTGGAACGGACGGATGAGGGGACGGTCGGTCGGTGCGGTTGCACGACCTCGGCTCGCCGAGCTGGACGCGCCCGAGCACTTCGCGTGGTCGACGGGAATCGAGGATACCTTCATCGTCGATCCCTGGCCGGCGACCGGGCGGACGCTCGACGAGTACGAGCTTACCGGTCACTACCGGCGCTGGCGCGAGGACCTCGATCGCATGGCGGAGCTCGGCGTAGTCCTCGCCCGCTACGGCATCCCCTGGTACCGCGTGAACCCGGCGCGTGGGCGGTGGAATTGGCGCTGGGCCGACGGGCCGCTCGAGCGCATGCTGGAGCTCGGCATCGATCCGATCGTCGATCTCGTGCACTACGGCGCCCCGCCCTGGATCGCGGGCGGCTTCCTCGATGCGGCCTTTGCGGACCACATGGCGGAGTACGCGACGCGGGTCGCCGAGCGCTTTCGCGGCCGCATCCGCTGGTACACGCCCCTCAACGAGCCGCGGATCGCCGCCTGGTATGCCGGGCGCCTGGGGTGGTGGCCGCCCTATCGCCGGAGCTGGGACGGCTTCGTCGCGGTGCTGCTCGCCCTCTGCCGGGCCATCGCGCTCACCGACCGCGCGCTCCGCGCCGTCGACGACGCGATCGTGCCGGTCCACGTCGATGCCAGCGACGCATACGAGACCGAAGACCCGTCGCTCGCCGACCTGGCGCGTCACCGGCAGGACCTCGTCTTCCTCGCCCTCGACATCCTCACCGGACGAGTCGGCCCGCGCCACCGCCTCTATCGCTGGCTGATCGCGCACGGAGCCTCCGAGGAAGAGCTCGACGGCCACGCGCGACGGCCGGTCGCCCTCGAGCTCCTGGGCGTGAACCTCTATCCGATGTTCACGAGGAAGCGCGTGGTGCGCCGCGCCGCCGGTGTACGGGTGGCCGTTGTCCCCGGCGGCCGCGAGCTCGTGTATCGGTTGCTGCGCGCCTATGCGGCCCGCTACCGCTGCCCGGTGATGATCACTGAGACGGCCGCCTCGGGAACGTCGGCGCGGCGGACCGCCTGGCTCGCCGACTCGGTCGCGGCCGTGCGCCAGCTCCGTGCGCGCGGGGTTCGGGTCGTTGGCTACACCTGGTGGCCGATGTTCGCGCTGGTGGGGTGGGCCTATCGCCAGGGGCAGGGGACGCTCCACCGTCACGTGCTTCAGATGGGACTCTGGGACCTCGACCTGAACGCGGGTCTCCGCCGCGTTCGGACGGCGGTTGTCGACGCCTACGCCCGCACGGTCGCCGACGGTGCGCGTCTGGTCGGCCCCATTGCTGCGAAAAGGGGAGGGTGAGCATGTTCGCGAGCTTCTTCTTTGCGGGATTCGAGGGTGCTACCGGCTGGAATCGCGACGGCACGTGGATCGACCAGATCGTCGCTACCCAGCACGACCGCTTCGCCGACGACGACTACCGCCGGCTCCGCGAGGTCGGTCTGCTCGCCGCCCGCGAGGCGGTCCGCTGGCCCCTGGTCGATGCTGGCGGTCACTATGATTTCTCGCCGTTGCTGCCGTTTGTCCGCGCCGGTCGCCGGCACGACATCACCGTCCTCTGGGACCTCTTCCATTTCGGATACCCGCGCGACGTCGACCTCTTCGCCGACTCGATGCCGGCGCGATTTGCGGAGTACTGCCGCGCCGTCGCCCGCTTCGTCGCCTGCGAAAGCGACGGTCCGCTCGCGTTCACACCCGTCAACGAGCCGTCGTATTTCGCGTGGGCGGCCGGCGAGGCCGCGTTGTTCGCGCCCCACGGTCGGGGACGAAGTCCCGAATTGAAGCGGCAGCTGGCGCGCGCCGCGATCGCGGGGGCCGACGCCATCCTGGCGGTATGCCCGCACGCGCGCATCGTGAGCGTCGACTCCATCTGTCGCGTTACCGCCCCGATCGGCGCCCGCCACCTCGACGCCGAGGCGCATGCCTTCAATCACGGCATCGTGTTCGAGAGCTGGGACATGATCTCGGGTCGGCTCGAGCCCGAGCTCGGCGGCAGTCGGAGGCACCTGGGCACCCTCGGCATCAACTACTATTGGACGAACCAGTGGGAGCTCGGACGGGTCGGAACGCCGCTGGCGGGGGACGATCCCCGCCGCATGGGCCTCGCCGCGCTGATCCGCGAGGTCTGGAATCGGTACGGGGGCACCCTCCTCGTGACGGAAACCAGCCACGTCGACGACGCCCGCGCCGGCTGGATTCTCGAAGTCGCCAACGCGGCAGAGGAGCTGCTGCAGAGCGGAGTGCCGCTCGGGGGCGTCTGCCTCTATCCGATCCTCGGCATGCCCGAATGGCACGACCCAGCGACCTGGACCCGTATGGGCCTCTGGGACCTGGTGTACGACGAACGCGAGCTCGATCGGATTGCGCACGCTCCGATGCTGGAGGCGTTACGCCGCGCGCAGCAGCGCGAGTGGCAGCGGGTTGCGCAGTCATCCGCGTGCATTGGTCTGACACGAAACGTGGCGTCGCCTCCCTCGCGGCAAACGGCCGCAAGGAGGAGAGCGCCATGGTTCGATACAGTGGAAAACTAGTGTGCAACGATCGCCCTCGCGAGGATCACGATCGCCGGAACGGTGCCGTTCGGTGGCGTGTGTCGAGCGGCCTCGGACGGTTCGGGTGGTCCGATGCCCAATAACAGTCTCCGCCGGAATGGGAGCGCGGAGCAACGGCGTTCAGAGACCGCCACCGACGTGATGGGTCATCCGAGCGGGACGACCGGCGGGATGGGGGCGGGACGGATCTTCGCGACGCCGGACGGATGGGAACAGGGCACCACCGGCGGTCGTACCGGGACCGGCGCTGCGGGCAGGGGAACGGGCGCGAGCTGGAGCGAAGCTAGGTCCTGAGCGGCGTACAGCCTCGTTTAAGCCATCCCGAGCGCCAGATCGAGTCCGCCTCTCAGCACCCGGCTGATGGGGCAGTTTTTACATCCCGCGCTGTCGAAGTTGCGCGCGAAATGATGGGTGGGCCGAGCCGGCCCGCGTTCGCCGTCACCGAGCGGGGCGTCGTGCTGGCATACGTAGTGCTCTACTCGCGCGAGGCCCAGTCATGTCTCGCGTCCACGCCGCCGCCACGCTCGCACTCAGCTCGTTCGCCATCGCGAAAGAAGGGACCGCGCTCAACGACAAGGAGGGGATGGTCGGGACCCACCGTAAGACTGCGGAAGAGGATTCTGACGCGATCAAGGCCCGCGACGAGAAGTTGGCCTGGGACAGGCTCGCCGAGCTGGGTCCGGAGCAGATCAAGAGCGCCGGCCTCCCGCGCGGTTTCCTCCCGCTGCCGCACGTGAAGCACGAGACCGGAGGGCAGGTCTTCCCGCAGTTCGGGATCCATGAGATCGACCGGCAGGAGCGCCGCTCGCTGAAGCGTTTCGACGTCGACTTCGACGTCCCGGATCACCTGCTCCGGAGTTTCTGGATGCGATTCCCCTGCACCGCCACTTCGCGCGGGAAGCCGATCCGCCGGTCGTCTGAGATGGAAGCCCGCGTCACAGGGTTTGGACATGGGGTCCACCCGATCCTCATCACGTTCCCGCTGGGGTGGCTCTCGACGGCGGTAGTTTTTGACGTCGTGCACGCGTCCACGGGCACGCCGCAATGGGCGGTTATTGCCTTCTGGATGACGGTGGCCGGGGTGGTGGGCGGGGGTGCCGCTGCCGTCCCCGGCACTATTGATTGGCTTGGGATTCCGCGGGGTACTCGCGCCTTTGCCGTCGGCCGCCTGCATGGCCTCGGCAACGGCGTGGTGCTGATGCTCTTCGGGCTCAGTCTCTACCTGCGCAAGGATGCACCCTCGGATCCGTCCATGCTTGCGATGGTCGCGTCGCTAGCCGGGGAGTCTCGCGATGGTTACTGGCTGGCTCGGGGGTGAGCTCATCGAGCGGCTCGGCATCGGCGTGCACGAGGGCGCCCATGTGAACGCGCCGAGCTCGCTCGTCGGACCGGCGCACCGGGTACCCGACCGGCTCGCCCTGAAGCGGTCGGGCGCGGCTATGTTCGACGTCGTCATCGTGGGGGGTGGCCCAGCGGGACTGAGCGCCGCGCTCGTGCTCGGGCGTTGTCGGCGGCGCGTGCTGGTCTGCGATGAAGGCCGGCCGCGGAACGCGCAGGCTCGTGCCGTCCACAATTTCCTGACCCGTGAGGGTATCGCGCCCGACGAGCTGCTGCGGATCGCCCGCGCCCAGCTGCGCCCATTCGACGTGGAGTTCCGGCGCACCCTCGTGCAGACGGCCGCGCCCCGCCGTGGCGGCTTCACGGTACGCTTCGCGGACGAGAGGCGCGTCGGCTCGCGGAAGCTGCTGTTGGCAACCGGGATCAAGGACAATTGCCCCGACATCGCCGACATCGCGCGCTTCATCGGCCGCGGCGTGTACTACTGCTCGTATTGCGACGGCTACACCGTTCGCGACCGGCCCCTCGCGGCACTCGGCCGCGGCGTCGACGGCGCCGACCTGGCGCTCGCGCTCACCACGTGGAGCGACAAGGTTGTGTTCTGCACCAACGGGTCCGCCCACCCGAGTCGGAAGACGTGCGAGCGGCTCGAGCGCTACCGCATTCCGGTCCGTAGCGAGCGGATCGTTCGGGTCGAAGGACGGAAGCATCTCCAGTGGATCGTGCTCACGCGCGAGCGGCGGATCCGCTGTGAAGGCCTGTTCATCCAGCACGGGTGCGTCCCGCGTTCCGATCTGGCGGCGCAGCTCGGATGCGCTTTCACCACGCGCGGCGCGGTCACGACTCGGAAGGGCCAGCGGACGACCGTCGACTCGGTGTTTGTCGCGGGCGACGCGGCCGACCGTCCGCATGCCGTCGTGACGGCCGCAGCCAGCGGAGCGGAGGCGGCCTTCGAGATCAATCGGGAGCTTCGCGAGCAGGAGTGCCGGCTGTGACGGACGGCGTCCACATCGTACGCGAATCGTTTCTGGGCTGGTCCGACACCTATCGCATCGCCAACCAGCGGATCGGTCTCCGCGTGGTCGCCGACGTCGGGCCGCGAATACTCGAGATCAACCGTGCGGGCGGCCCGAATCTCTTTCACCTACGCGCAACGGAGATGGGCGGGAGGGGCGAGCCCTGTTGGCGGTTCCGCGGCGGGTGGCGGTTGTGGGTTGGGCCCGAGCGGCGAGCGACCACGTACGCGCTCGACAACGCGCCGTGCGAGGTGTTCAGGCCCGATCCGTATTCCCTGCGTATCGTCGGGCCGCCGCAGCCGGAGGTGTCGCTGCAGAAGACGGTCACCATCAGCCTCGACCCCATGGAGCCGCATGTGCGAGTGGTCTCGCACGTGCGGAACGTGGGAACTGTGCCGATCATCCACGCGCCGTGGACGCTCGCGGCCATGCGAGCGGGCGGACGGGCGTTCGTGCCCCTGGACGTCGGACCGCCCGAGGCGTTCGACTGCGTCCGCCGGCTGCTGGTGTGGAGTTATACGCGCCTCAATGATCCGCGATACCGGTTCGGCGACCACCTGATCGAGATCGACCATGACAGCGTCGCGCGCGGCCCCGCGCCGACCTGGATCACTGCGACGCGCTCCAGTGACGAGAGCAAAATCGGTGTGGATTCGCTCGCAGGCTGGGTTGCGTATTTCTTCGGAGTCGATCTCTTCCTCACGAAAGCGGCCGTTGAAGTCGGCCCGCGGCCCGATGGAGGTGCCACGATCGAGGTCTATTCCAGCCGCGAGTTCGTCGAGCTCGAACACGTGGGCATTCTGGCCCCCATCGCGCCGGGTGCGACCGCTGTGCTCAACGAAGAGTGGTGGGTAGTGAGTAATGTTCAGCTGACGGCCTCGCCCCTGCGCGCGACACGCGTCACGCTCGACGATCTCGTGGACACCCTCACCACCGGCGCCCGCGCATCGGATCGAGTTCCACGCAATTTGTAGTGGCTGCCGCCGCCGATCTGTGGCGCAGCGAATCCGCGATGCAGGCCGGGGAGATGGAGCACGTGTTTATGGCCACCCGACGACACTGCGACTTCGAGGTTCCACGCACCGAGCCCTGCTTCGTCGGATCTTCTGGTCAGGTTCCATCGCGATGATAAAGGAACCTTGCGGCTTCTTCCGTCGCTTGGTGCGGACGTCAGCTCTTCCGGTGTACAGCTGGTAGATGCGCTTGTGATTACTCCCTCTTCACGCCGAGCAGCGCGTGGGTGCGACGATATCTGAAACGCGGCCGCGCCGCGGCGAGCTCACGGATGCGATGGCCGCAGCGGCGGCGTCGCCTCGGAGGATTCAAAGACTCCGTTAGCACATGGGACCGAGTCCACCTCGACACCAACGCCCCGCTCCTCAGACCCCATCGCGGTGGCTCGAGCGTTCCCGCGCGGACGCCGAGCGCGTGGCCGGCTCGGGCGTAGACGAACCCGATCCCACTACACACGAAGTAGAGCAGGTGCAGCGGGATGCTGGCGAGTGCGAAGGCTGCGCCCCGGCGGCACGCGAGGAAGCGATAGAAGTCCCGGTTCAGGACCAGGACCGCTGCGAGCGCCGCAAGCGCCGGCACGAGGAACGTCGTCCACCGGATGGCGAGCACGTGCGCCGCGAGTTGCTGTTCGTCGACGCCGACGAGCGTCATCGTCAGCCTGAGGGAGGTGGCCCCTCAGGTCGCGTCGACCCCGTACCCCACGCGGCGAGTGTACGGCGTACCGGCTCGGTGGCGCCAGCGGTGTTCGACGCCGCCGACCGGGCGATCGCGTCGCTCGGCGAGAGGGCGACGAAGACACCGGGCTCACCCTTCGCGGACCGCAAGCCCGACGAGCTCGCGTTCGAGCACGGACGCATCGTGACGAATGCGGCGGCGTGGGAATGCCGTTCGCAGAGCTGCCGGCGCGTGCACAGGTGCGGCGGGTCGTCGGCCGCGGCAGCGCAAAGGGAACGACCAGGACGATAAGGAGAAGGAGGGTCGACGCACTCGTTCGGCGCGCACTTCGTCGAATGCCCTGGCAGCCCGTGATCGCGCCGCGTGAGCCGCATCGTCACCGCAATCGCGACGGCTGCGTTCTGCTGTGTAGCTTGCGATGAGCAAATTCGCGATCGCAACTGTGCGTAAGGCGGAGAATTAGCACATCGTACCGGGGATTTCCCATGGCGTTCAGGTCGACGCCCGATTGTGCCTCCGACGGCGAGTGCAGCGCACGCCTATTGTTCGTGCATGCGCAGAGCGTATGCGGCGCGCCGCGCCGAGACGATTCACATTCGGCGAGATCTCGACGCCGATGGTGGTGCGCTCCTCGCCGCCGTCGCCTGCGTCATGGCCGCGCTGCTCCTGTACGCGATCACGCTCCTCCTCGTCGGGTCCATCGACGACGACGAGCCGTTGGATATTTTCAGCCTCGGTCGAACGCGACACCTCGAGCGTGTCCGGTCCCACCTGCTTTTCGACGAATACGGGACCGTCGGCTCCGCGGAACGCCTGACGCCGGACGAGGCGCGCACCGCGTAGCGGGCGTCTGGTGGTAAAAGGCAGTACAAGCGTGAACATCCGAGAACGGGACCAGGCTCTAGCAGTCCGGCGTGCGCTATTGAATTGATCGCCTGAACGAGGAGAGGTCCAGCTCGGCGTCACACACGTTGAGCGGCGTTCACGAAGGCGACGTCTTATCGGACAGTTAGACGCGGGAGCGCTATTACATCGGCGCGTGAGATCCTCGCGCCAGCGCACTGCTGACTCTATAGACAATGATGTGGGTCACGATCTGTGGTCGATGCCGGAGGTAATTATGAATACGCGAGCCGAGGTACATATCCCGAGGGTCCGGGGTTTGTTCGTTGCCTATAGCTGGGTCTATAGGAGCCGCGGAGACTCCCACATGACCCACCAAGATCTACACCGGAACATTCGAGAGCTGCGCATCAGTCTGGGAATGACCCAGGAAGAGTTCGCCCACGAGGTTGCTGTGACCTTCTCAACCGTGAACCGGTGGGAGAACGGACACGCCAAGCCGAGCAAGCTGGCGAGACGTGCCGTGGAAGCCGTCGCCCGACGGCGTCAACCCCAACTCAAAGTGAGCACCCCTGCGTAGTCCAGATCGATGTAGTGGAACTTTCGCGGGGAGACGGCGTTGGCTGCAGCGTCCGCCGCCGCCCGGCCCTCGTTGACCAGTACCGTCATCCGTGAACGACGGCGAAAGTGTCGTAGTCAGGGCCGTAGCACCACCTTGATGCACTCGTCGCGCTTGGCGGCGAAGAGCGCGTAGCCCTCCGGAGCTTCATCGAGTGCGAGACGGTGTGTAATGATGAAACTCGGGTCGAGGTCCCCCTTTTCGATTCGGTCGAGCAATGGCTGTAGGTAGCGCTGGACGTGCGTCTGGCCGGTCTTGATGGTGAGCGAGCGGTTCATGATCGAGCCGAACGGGACCTTGTCGACGTAACCGCCGTAAACGCCGGGAACCGAGACGGTGCCGCCGTTTCGGCAGGCATGAATCGCCTCGCTGAGCGCGTGCGGGCGGTCTGTCTCCAGCAGGAGCGCCGTCTTGGCGCGATGGTACGCGCCGGTGAGACCAGGCGTGTGCGCCTCGAGACCGACGGCGTCGATGCAGCCGTCGGGACCGCGCCCGCCGGTGCGCTCTCGCAAGCTCTCAAGCACGTCCTCCGCTTCGAAGTCGATAGTTTCGGCACCTTGCTGCTCGGCGAGCCGGAGGCGCTCGGGTACGGTATCGATCGCGATGATCCGCGCCGCGCCCATGAGCTTCGCGCTCGCGATCGCGAATTGTCCGACGGGTCCGCAACCCCACACGGCGACGACGTCGCCGTCTGTGATGTCGCAGTTCTCAGCCGCCATCCAGCCGGTCGGGAGGATGTCGGAGAGGAAGAGAACCTGCTCGTCGCCGAGCGAAGGCGGGACCTTGATCGGACCGACGTCGGCGTACGGCACCCGGACGTACTCGGCTTGGCCGCCGGCGTAGCCGCCCAGCATGTGCGAGTAGCCGAACAGGCCAGCGGGGGAGTGTCCCCAGAGCTTCTCCGCCATCCAGGCGTTCGGGTTCGAGTTTTCGCAGAGCGAGTAGCGGGTGGCCGCGCACGCGAGGCAGCGGCCGCAGGCGATCGGGAACGGCACCACCACGCGGTCCCCAACCTGGAGCCGTTCGACGGCTTCGCCGACCTCCACTACCTCGCCCATGAACTCGTGGCCGAGGATGTCACCTTTTTCCATCGCCGGAATGTAGCCGTGGTAGAGGTGCACATCCGATCCGCAGATCGCGGTCGCGCTGACCTGCACGATCACGTCGCCGGGTGACAGGATCTTCGGGTCGGGAACGGTTTCGACGCGGACGTCCTTCTTGCCGTGCCAACAGAGCGCTTTCATGACTGACTCCGCTGCTCGAGCGGCTCGAGCACGCGGCCGAGCACACTCTTGGATCCCGTGGGTTGCCCGGTGGTGGTCGGGATCTCGCCGGTTTCCAGCAGTTGTTTCAGGCGTCTGAGGTCGGCTTGCAGGTGCCGGCCCGGATCGGCGCCGAGGAGCTTCGCGAAGAGCTCCCCGCTCAGGCCTGCCGGTGGCTGGTAGGTGAGCCACACCGACACCTCGGTACCGCGCCCGCCGGGGGCGAGATTGAAGGTTGCGTTGCCCGAATTCGGCACCGGCGCATCGGCGACGGCGCGCCACGCGAGGTAGCTATCGGGAACGTCCTCGACGATCGCCGCGTCCCATTCCATGGAGGTGCCGCGGGCCTTGACGGTCCAGTGGGAGGAACGCTCACCCGTCGTCACGACCGACCCGAGGTGCGACATGAAGCGCGGGAGATTCTCGAGCCGGCGCCAGAACGCGTACACATCGCCCGGGGGTCGGTTGATGGTGATAATGGCACGGCGCTGCGCCGGGACCCGGGGCGCCGCCTCCGGAAATGCTGGTCGTCGGCGCGTCACGACGTAATCCAAAGTAGCGACGGCAGCGGCCATGGCCATCGCGGTGCCGAGCCGACCACGTCGGGCTCGGGCCGCCGCGAAGCTGGTCTCGACGATCTTGGTGAGGCCAAGCCCGATCCCGACAGCGCCGAGCACCCTCATTAGCGGATCACCGGATCCGACGCCATTTCCATTTCCTGGCTCACCCTTCATGCCCATGACGTGCCTCCTCGACTGCGGGGATAAGAGCGCGTCGCACCGATCGTGCCAGCGAAACTCGGTGCGTGATCGAGGTCTGACCTCGGCTCCGCGGGCAAGTCTTGCAAGCGTCCTGTAGAAATGCGGTCGGGGCTTGAAACCCTTTCCCGTTTTCAACTGATGCGCGACCAGACAATTCCCGGCTTGTGATCGATCCGAGGCAGGCTGCGCGACTGACGGCCGCGACGTTGGTCTCGAACTCGTCTCGACGACGAATGCATCGGTCCCTGGACCTCGACCGGGGTCCACAAAGTCGCCGCGGCCTGCGCACGAGTCGGTGTGCTGTTCACGCAGCCCCTTCCGACTTGCGCGGCGGCTACGGAGGAGTACGTACGCGCCGACGGCGCCGATCCTCGCGCCTGTGGCACTCGCCTTGCTCCCTCCAAAGACGCCGTCGGGACAGCATCGAATAAATGCGCGGAGTGCCGGCGAGCGAGATTGTTCGCCAACAACGGGCGCCCGCGCACAATTCCAGGAGGTAGAGTCCGCATGGAAAGAAACGCGCGGACGGCACAACCGCAGAGAACCTCGCAACCCGACGCCCGAAAGCGCGGGATGCTGCGAGACCACGGTCTCTCACTTGTTCTCGGCGCGCTCTTCGTCGGCTTTCTCGGTGCGCAGAGCGTCACCGGACATCTCGTCTACGACGCCGAAAGGCGGGCGCACGGGCAAAGTCCCCTGAGCTATGTCGCGTATCTCGGCAGCGGCCACTTTCTCGAGGCAACCTTCGAGAATTGGGAGTCCGAGTTCCTGCAGATGGCCGCCTACGTGCTCTTCACGGTCTTTCTGTTCCAGCGGGGGTCGGCCGAATCCAACGATCCGGATGCTGCGGAGGTGGCCGCGACACATCCTCGCCGGACGCTGGCGCAGCGGCTCTATGCGCATTCGCTGTCCCTGGCCTTCGGCTTTCTCTTCGTCATGTCCCTAGCGCTGCATGCGCAGGGTGGCGCCGTCCACCACACCCTCGAGCAGCAGGCACATGGTGGCGCGCCGGTATCGACCGTGGCCTTTCTCTGTACGGCGCAGTTCTGGTTCGAGTCGTTCCAGAACTGGCAGAGCGAGTTTCTCGCCCTCTTCGCCATGGTGGTGCTATCGATCTTCCTCCGCGAGAGAGGCTCACCGGAATCGAAACCCGTCGAGGCTCCGCACGGAAAGACAGGCAAGTGAGGCCGCGACTCAAAAGCCGTTCTCGCGGTTCAGCGCGTTCGTCGCCGCCGTCGCGCGGTACCGTCACTACGCGCACGAGACCGACCCGCCGATGATTTGAGGGCGGAGCCGCGCTTAGCCGCGCTCCATGCAAGGAGATCCTCGGCCGAAAGACAATTGAGGATGCGGTCCTCCGGAATCCGCGCGCGCCGCGCGGCGGCGACGCCATAGTCGAGGAACCCGATCTGGTAGGGCGCGTGGGCGTCCGACCCGATCGAGATCCGGACACCGGTTTCCCGCGCGAGCGCGAGCAGGTCGCCGTCGAGATCCTGACGATCCGGGTAGGCGTCGATCTCGACGGCGCACTCATGCGCGCGCGCCGCCTCGAAGACACGCGCCCAGTCCGCGGTAAGGCCGAGGCGGAAGTTGAAGATGCGGCCGCGAGGGTGCGCTAGAACATGGATCGACGGATTGCCGACGGCGGCAAGATAGCGCTCCGTCTGATCGTCGGGCACCCGCAATCGCGAGTGGAAGGCGCCGAGCACGAGGTCGAGGGTCGCGAGGAAGCCGGGATCCAGGTCGCCGACGCCGGCGGGCGAGAGATTCATCTCGACCGCGCGCAACACGCGAAATCCCGGATGGGAGATGGTCACTGTCTCTTGGGCGCGCTCGATTTCCTCTGCCTGCCGGGCAAGCTGCTCCTCGTTCATCCCGTTTGCGATCGCCAAACCCTTCGAGTGATCGGTGACGGCGAGATAAGCGAGCCCGTGCTCGGCCGCGGCTCGGGCCATCGCCTCGGCCGACGCGGTGCCGTCGCTCCCGAGCGTATGCACCTGGAGATCGCCGCGGACGCGCAGCGCGGGTGAGGTGGCGGCGAGAATTGCCTGAGCCTCGGTGTGCGTGAGAAAGCCTCGGCGCGTCGGTGGCGGCTCCGCGGCCGCCGCCGGGGTGTGAAGCCACTCGTGCAACAGCCGGGCGATCCACGGCCCGACGAAACGCAGCTCGGTGAGCGAATCGGCGTGGGCCGCGAGATCGCGGACCTCCGCCGGCCAGCGGAACGCGGCGCGGCCGGCGCGCCGGAGCGCGCGCCGCTGCTGCTGGGAGTACGCGTCGTTCTCCGCTGCCCGACAGAGGAGCTCGCCGAGTTCGGCGTTTCTCAGCGGCGCAATGGTGGCGGACACTCAGGCTCCGCGGCAAATTGTAGAGAAAGCCGGTGCCGCCATGTTTGAAACCCATGTCGACGCAACGTCGAGATTGGCACGCCCATCGCTAGCTCGCCGCATCGGAGCCGACGTTGGGCTCACTCTGAAGGAGGTGGACCATGGCCGAAAGCAAGCGAGGACAGACCAAGACGAATCGGAAACAGGGCAACCAGCAGAAGCAGGACAAGAGTAACCCCGAGTAATCGGAGCAGCGGGGACGGCGGGCGCTCGATCGAGCGGTCGCCGTCCTCGCAGCGTCATCACTCTCACGGCTTTCGCCGCGCAGCCGGTTGCCAAGTGCGCGGCCGCCCGTATGGCCGTGGACCAAGATCATCGTGGCCGCCTGTGCCCGCGCGCTGCCCAGGACCACGCGAGGGTCCTTGTTGCACGCGCTTCATCGCGTGTCGCCGTCGGCGAGCGGCTCCGCTTTCCGACGGTGAAGCTCGGCGAGGACGTCGGCCGGAGTCACGTGAGCGATCGCGGCCTGCAGCTTGTTCTGCCAGCCAGTCACGACCTGGCCGTCGCCCCGCATCGACCCGGGTGTCGAGCATGTCGGCGCGCTCGAAAAATTCAGTCTCGGTGGCGCTGTACAAGCAATCGACGCCCGCCGTCGTTGCCAGATCCGCTTCGACGGCTGTTACGTCGAAAGCCTTTCGTCGTAGCTCGGCGGCGGCGGCGTGGATCGCCGGTTCGTCAGCGGCGATGAGCAGGTCGAACCCGTGCTGCGCGCAGCATTTGGCGAGCTCGTAGCCGATGCCCGTCGATGCTCCCGTCACCATCGCGAATCGACGCAGGATGCTCCCTCCTTCGCGAGAACGGAGCGGAGCAAGCACGGTGCCAGTGGGATCACGGTGCGGATGCCGATGGCGCCAAGAATCTCGACGGATGGCGGTCGTCGTTTGTAGATTTGGTGTGGCGGCTCTTCCGTCAGGGGAAGGGGGCGAGCCGCCCTCATCAGCGTCCTTGATGGGGTCGCCGCCCACCTATTGGAAACCACTCTACGCCACCCTTTCAGGGATTCGGCGAACGCGGCCGCCTCAACTCCCTGCAAGCCCCCGGACGGGTATGCGCTTGGCGGCTTCGACGTGGTGCTCGCGATCTCCGCGGTGTGGTACGCGCGCAGAACGTGGGCCTGGCACGATACGTGGAGTCCGCCTCTTTGCGGCAACCGCCGTAAGGAGGAGAAAGTCATGCATCGATACTGCAGGAAGCTAACGTGCGCGACCGCCCTCGGGGCGATCGCGATTGTGAGCGTGTCCCCCTTGGGGAACGTGTGTAGCGCGGCTTCGGATGGCATGGGCAACCCAGCGCCGAACAGCAGTCCGGGACGCGGCAATGCGGACCAGGGACGTTCGGGGACCGGCACCGACGTAATGGGACATCCGAGCGGAACCACGGGCGGTGTGGTGGGCGGGACCGATACGCGGGACACCGGGCGCACGGGGACCGGCACAGCGGGGAATCGTGGCGGCGCGGGAACGACGGGTGGCGGGACCGGTGCTGCTGCCGGTGGCGCGGGAGCTCCGGGCCCCGGTGGGTCCGGCAGCGGCACGGGAGCGGGCGGGGTAGGGGGCACTGCGGGCGCCGCGGGCGGCGGGGGTGGCGGCGCGGCCGGCGGTCGCTGAGATGACGAGGCGTCGATCGCCCACTCGCATGCGCCGATCGACGCCTCCTCGGGGCGGACTCAGATGCGGTAGCGCACGGGTCTGATCGCGCTGCTTTTGTGCGGGAGCGATCTGCCGTTCAATCCAGGAGAGACAGCGGACTTCACACCGCTGAAGGGCCCGGGTTCGTTGGCCGGTTTAGAATTTCGCGATCAGTGCATCGCGAACCCGGAGAATGCGGAGCGCATCCCAAGCTCGGCCGCACGCGAAGGAATGCTGAATCCTGCATCTGCACTGCACCTCGAACCGCCCGCAAAAGCCCGTCAGCTAACCACACGCGAGGCCGGGCCTCGGGGATAGTACGGATATTCTGTAGTACTCAATGCTGTCAGCGTGAAAGAGACTGGGCTTCGATCCTGGTCACGGCTAGATGAGACAATGCGTACCGCGATCGCACTGGTCCACGGCGGATACTACTTGCTCTTTGGAGCATGGCCCGTGCTTCACCTGCGGAGCTTCGAAGCGATCACCGGCCCCAAAAACGACGATTGGCTGGTAGTCACAGTCGGCGTGCTCCTGGCCGTGCAGGGCTCCGTGCTTCTGGTCGCCGGCCTGCGCGGCGACATTCCCGAATTGCTCAGGGTTGTGGCGGTCGGAACAGCAATCGCACTCGCTATCGTCGACGTCGCTTACGTCTCTCGTGGCACGATCGCGCCGGTTTACCTCCTTGATGCAGCGGCCGAATCGACGCTCGTCATCGGGTGGAGTGCGACCTTCAACCACGGGCGCTTCGCCGAACACCGAGGCTTCGGCGTCGGACGGATGGCGCCATGACGACAGCCGCACGCGTCACAAGCGTTGGCGTACTCGCGCTCCTGATCGCCGTCTCCGCTGGATGTTTCCGGCTTCGCGCCTCCGCGGGCGGGGGCGAGACTGCGTTCAGGCCGCCGCGGGTCGTGCGGGCGGCGGATGTTGCCGTACCGCCGGGATTCGAGATCCGGCCTGTAGTGGCGGGCTTGACGTTTCCGACCGGTATCGCCTTCGACGATGACGGCCGCATTTACGTGACCGAGTCGGGGTACGCTTATGGGGAGACTTGGACGACTCCCCGGGTGTTGCGTGTCGAGGCCGACGGACGGACGACGCCGATTGCCGTCGGTGGTCGCAACGGTCCGTGGAACGGAATCACCTTCCACGACGGCGCGCTCTACGTCGCGGAGGGCGGCGAGCTGGAGGGCGGGCGCATCCTCCGGGTCGACCTGGACGGCCGAATCACGGCGATCGTCGACGGGCTTCCGAGCCAGGGTGATCACCATACCAACGGTCCAATCGTGGATCGTGACGGCTGGCTGTACTTCGGTCAGGGGTCGATGACAAACGCCGCGGTTGTCGGAGAAGACAATGCATCGTTCGGATGGCTGCGGCGGTTTCCTCGCCTGCACGATGTGCCCTGTGCCGACGTGAGCCTCACCGGTGTGAACGCCCGCACGTCGAACGTGCTCAGCGGCGACGGTCGCGGGGAGGCCATCACCGGCGCGTTCTCGTCGTTTGGGCAGTCCACGTTGCCGGGCACGATCGTCCGCGGAGCCCTTCCGTGCAATGGCGCGATCATGCGCACACGGTCGCGCGGCGGATCGATCGAGCTCGTTGCATGGGGATTTCGGAACCCGTTCGCGCTCGCGTTGGCGCCCGATGGGCGGCTTTTCGCCATCGACAATGGATTCGATGATCGTGGCAGCCGCCCCGTGCACGGTGCCGGTGATCTACTCTGGGCGGTGCAGCCAGGGCTCTGGTACGGCTGGCCGGATTTCCACGGCGCGCGGCGCCTCGACGACGGCGATCACTTCATTCCGCCAGGCAAGGGACGACCGCAGCTCCTGCTCGCGTCCCATCCCAACCGGCCGCCGCCGCCGACTGCGGTGCTCGGGGTCCATGCCGCGGCGACGGGGTTCGACTTTTCACGCAACGCCGCATTCGGATGGCTCGGACAGGCCTTCGTCGCGGAGTTCGGCGATCAGGCGCCCGCGGTCGGCAAAGTGCTGGCGCCGGTCGGCTACAAGGTCGTTCGGGTCGACATCGCGACCGGCGTCGTGACCGACTTCGCGGTGAATCGAGGTTCCGCGAACGGTCCGGCGTCGCGGCTCGGGAGCGGCGGGCTGGAGCGGCCAATCGCGGCGCGCTTCGATCCCACGGGCGCGGCGCTCTATGTGGTCGATTTCGGTGTGCTCACTATGTCCGGACGTGGATCGGAGCCGCGCGAGGGGACCGGGGTGGTGTGGCGCATCGCGCGCGCATCGCCGGCGGCGATGACGGCCGCCGTCGGCGAAAGTGACCGATGAGGCTCGGTACGAAGCAGCTGCCCGGTATCGTGGTCATCACGGCCGTGACGCTGGTAACGGTCGCGTGCGGCACCACGCGCCGGAGTGAGCCGCTCGTGGGGCCGTTCGCCCCGGCGAGTGCGGAGGTTGCGCGCGGGCAACGGGTCTTCATGGCGCAATGCCACGCCTGTCATCCGGGGGGCGAGGCCGGCATCGGCCCGTCGCTGAACGACAAGCCGCTCCCCGGCTTCATGATAGCCCTGCAGGTGCGGGCCGGGCTCGGGGCGATGCCCGCGTTTTCGACGGAGGAGATCCCAGCACGCGACCTCGATGGATTGGTCGCCTACGTCATCGCACGCCGCCGGATGTGACACCCGACGGGTGCCGCGCGCGATCATGGACATGGTCGAGCACGAGCTCGGCGACCTCGGCCGGCGCCTCGGTCGAGACGTCGGTCCCACGCGATCGATCGTCCGGTAGGATGCCGTCGGCAGCGCCCGCGCCATCGCGTGCTGCGTGTCTGGAGGTACCAGGTCGTCGCAGCCGCCGGCGAGAACGAGCGTCAGGGAGCGGTTGGTGCAAACGATCGCTGACGTCGTGTCTCGCCGCCGCGGTAAGGAGGGTCAGAACGCCGCGGTAGGACGCCGGCCGCTCCTCGGCCCGACGGCCGATGATTCCGAGCGCCTCGGGGTGGGCAGCGCGAAATCCCGGTGAGAGAATGCGGATAGCGAAGCAGGACTGCGAGCTTCTGCCGGGGCGCAGAAGGCATTGTGCGAGAATCGCAGCGCGGCGCCATCGTCCGAGCTGGAGGCTCGCGCCGACGATCGGTGTGGACGCAAGCACCAAACGCGAAACGCGCGCGGGCGCGTCAATCGCGAGCCAAGAGGCGACCATGCCGCCGAGAGACACGCCGTACGCGTTCGCGCGCTCGATTGCGAGCTCATCAAGAACGGCTGCGGCGTCGGCCGCCATGGTCCTGGTCGTGGTGAGAAAGGGGGCCATGCTCGACAATCCGACTCCGCGCGGATCGAACGCAATCACGCGCGCCTCCGAGGCCAACAGCCGGGCAAACGGCCCCCACGACGCGAGTGAGCCGCCGAGTGGGCGGAGCAGCAAAAGCGGGGGCCCGGCGCCCTGCACCTCGACGGAGATCCGGCCGCCGTCCGGCAGGCGAACGTAGCTCATGCGGTTCTCGCGAGTTCGTCCAGCGCTGCTTGCATTCGGGAGCGCACGTCCTCGCGCACGGCGACGGGATCATCACCCTCGGCGACTCGGATCGCGGCAGAATGCGGAGACGGATCGGAAACGGCAGCGGGAGGTACGGGATCCATGGACCGACCGCAATGCCCCAGGGAAGTGCCAATGCGAGGGGAAAGCGCTGTAGTCGGGCCCAGCGGGAAAGCCGGAGCAGTCGGGCGATTCCCGTGCCCTCGTGGAGGATGTAGGCGCTGCGGTGCGCGCCATGCGCCACGATCGGCACGATCGGGACGCCTCCGCGTTGCGCGACCCGCACAAAGCCCGTGCGCTCGCCGAGCATGATGCGATCGCGGAGTCGGCTGTGACGGTATGCTTCGAGATCGCCGCCTGGGTAGACGAGTACTTGTCCTCCGGCCGTGAGGACGCGAATGGCGTTTTCGGGACACGCTCGGATTCCTCCGAAGGCCTGGAGGAACCGTCCCAGCGGTTGGAACTGACGCATCGCGAAGTCGTGCGCGAGCGCATAGAGCGGCGCGCTTGCCCCAACGATCTCCCACAAGGTTCCCAGCGTGCAGAGGAGATCGGGGCCGAAAATGCCCCCATTGTGATTCGCAACGAAGACTGCCGGATCGCGTGGAACGTGCTCGAGTCCATCGCAACGTAGGTGCAGGTAGCGGGCGTTGACGGTGTTGATCGCCGGCAGGAGCCTGCGAATCAGGAGTGGGTCACGGGCGTCGAGGGTGTCGGGATCGAAGGCCACTCAAAGCAATTGCGCAGCCAAGCAAAGCGCGAGTGTCCGCGGCTTCATCGATCGGCTGAGGGCAATTTCGCCGCCTCCTCTTTGCAACCGTGAAACCTTTTACAGCGGCGATCGCGATTCTCGGCCGTGGATCCATGCAGGAAACCTTCCGCGATCCGGCATCGCCCTTGCATAGTCGGGGGCGGTGGTTACTGCCGTCTCAGCGATGCTTCCGCCAAGCAGGAGATTCCGGGTCGTTCAATGAAAATTTACTTGCCGCGCATCCGTACACCCTGGATCTTTCGTATCTTCGCCGGTCTCTATGATGCTCTCACTAGCCAGGAGCACTGGCGGGAGCACTGCCGTGCGATGGCGTCCTTGCTTCCCGTCGGCCGCATCTTGGACCTCGGTATCGGACCGGGTGTTTCCGGCATCGAGATCAGTCGCTCTGATTCGAACCGACGGCTAGTCGGGCTCGACGATTCTGCGACGATGCTGGCGAGAGCGCGGGATCATAGAGATGCTGCCGGCCTGTCGTTGCCGCTCGTTCGCGCCGATGCGGGCGCGCTTCCATTCACTGATGGCGCCTATGATGGTGCGATCGGGCACAGCTTTCTCTATTTGGTGGACGACCGACGTCGGGTCCTTCGTGAGATCGCACGTGTGGTGCGCGGGGGAGGAGCGGTCGCGTTCCTCGAGCCGAGCGATCTACGGGGGGTGTCCCGGCTGCGGGCGATTGGAAGGGCGTATGACGGGGGCGTTCGCTTCGGAACCTCCATGCTCCTCTGGAGCGTGTTCTCCCGACTACACGGTCGGTACACGCCACAGACGCTACGGTCGCAACTCGTGGAGTGCGGCTTCACGGAGGTCCGCATCTCGTCCGCGTTTGGAGGCTTGGGGCTCGTAGGCTCCGCCCGCCGACCCGCCGAGTTCGCTCCGCTTTCATCGCATGAAAACACTACGATCGGCATTCCATCTGACGGCGGCGGCCGCAGCGTACACGCTGGGGCGCCATGACCGCGCAGCGATCGCCAGGTGGCGCCAAAGTTCTGATCATCGATCAAGGAGATAGACATGGTACGGCAAACCGGATGCGCGCCGAGCGACGAGCAGCGTTCGAAGGTGGTCGTCTCGAATCTCGTCACGGCGGCTGACATTGAGCAATCCAACGAACGCCTCGCAATTTCCTGGCATCGGACGGTCTCGACGCTCGTCGCGATCGTCACAATCGCGCTGCTGACTACTGCCAGCGTGGACGCCGGTCCGTTGCACGAATCGAGCGCTATGCCGGCGGCGGCGACGGAGGGCATATCGGCCGCCGGCATCTCGGATAGCGCCAACCCGGGGCCGTGTGACACGAGCGGTCTCACGCCGCCACCGGAACGCTGCGTGCCCCGCAGCGGCGTGCGCATTCTGTACGGGCCGGCACGGCTGCTCACCATCGACGATCCGAATGGCCGATGGGCGGGGGAAACTCTGCCGATCCATCCCGTTGGCGAGGCATCGGACGTAGACCGACGCACTTCGCGCTGACGCGAGGCCTCCCCACCCCAATGCTTCCTTGCCACATCCGCAGCGAGGCCGCCGACGACGCGCCGCCGTTCACCGCGACCGCGACGAACATCAGCGGCCGCTCTAGCGTCGTCGCGCCGGTCGCGTGGACGTCGGGCGCCTGGGCCAACAAAGACCAGGGTGTCGAGCAGCAGACGCCCCCGCTGGCAACATTGATCCAGGCCGTCGTGGACCGGCCGCTGTGACTAGGAGTGGGCCCATGTTTAGTCGCTAACCGCCGGTCGAAGGGCCGCATGCGGTTTCCGGTCCTTCGGAGCGACGACGCGGAGTGTCCCCCGGCAGCGGACCCGGCGGCGATTGATGGTCGGTACGCCGACCGTCGCGAACAGCAATAGGCGGTGTTCGAGCCGCGTGACCTCTAGCCCAAGGCCGTCGCAAAGCCACCGGAACGACAGGCGGGCGGTCGAGTAGTCGCCGCGGACCCACGCGACGACTTCCATCCGTTCTCGTCCATTGCGGCCTTGCAGACAGCGGATGGCGTCGACAAGCACTGCCAGCAGCAGACGCCGCTCGGGCAAATCGGTCACGCCCGGCGCGAGACGATCAAACCACTGCGAAGGAACAAGCGTCTCTGGCCAGCGCTCGTCGGCGCGTTCATTCGGCGTCTTCCTCATGGAGCCCGTCTATTTTCCAGCGGGCTCGACCTTACTCCCGAACCCAGGAGGCTGTGCATTCGGGATTGTGCGTAGAGGATCACGTCTCACAACCGACCACGGCAAACCCTTACACGGCTCGGGAACGGCTTGCTGAGCAGGGCCGGTGCAATCCTCGATCTCGACACCGTTCCGTGTCACCGTGAGACGTTCCGGACCGAAGCCGGCGGGGATCGCCGACGCAGTTACCATTCGGACGGAAGTTCAATTCCCCCCGCCTCCACTCTCCATCCCGCGCATTTTCTAGGGTACTTCTTCTTCGCGGGGGTCTGCCGACCCGAGAAACGTGCCGGATCGGGCTTCGTTTTCGGGCGGGAATCGCTCGCAACGAGAACCGTTTCCTCGCCACCGGCGGCCGCGATGGGCGCCGGCACCGCCGGCGCGGCGAGCGCCGCCGCGAGCTTCGCCACGGCCGCGGCTTGGTGCGCCGGGGCGAGGTGGCTGTAGCGCATCGTCGTCTCGAGCGAGTGGTGTCCGAGGAGCTCCTTCACGGTCGCGAGTCGACGCCCGCCATCGCGCAGTGGCTCGCGAAGGTATGCCGGAGGTCGTGCCAGCGGCAGACGACGATCGTGGCGGTCGCGCAGGCGCGCTGCAACGCGGCGTAGAGCGTCGTCGCTTTCACCGGCTCGCCCCATCGCCTTTCGGCGCTGGTACGCTGAAAAATCCGATCGCGACGCCAGACTCCACGCACGAACAGCTCCTGCCGCGATCGAAAATCGCAACAATCTCACGGAACGGCCGGGGGACCCGGCACCCCTTTCAGCCGGGGAACCAAGCGGCATCCCGCCGGCGCTCCGCGGTTAACGCGATCGCGCAACTCGACCGGATGGCAAGACAGACTCTAACCGCGCCGGCGAGAGTCGAAGGGCCTGACACGGGCGAACGCCATCGTTAACGCTACGGCTGCGGTTACCCCGAAAATGCCGCAAAACGGAGCCAGATGCTCTGTGCGACCACTCTCAGCGTTCGATCCGTTACGGGCAGGGGTGGCGTTGGAGGAGGGGGACGCGTTGGAGCGCGTCGGTGACGTCGTCGACGCGGTAGTGGCCGACGTGGGCCGCAGCAGCCGCAGTATGGTGCGCGGTGTGCGGCCGTGGCAATCAGTGCCTGGTGACCGTCGGAGTTCACCACCGCCGCGTGCTCCTCGCGGTCGAGGCCCTTCTGCTGGTGCTCGCCGTCGGGCTTCGATTCGTCAACCTGGACGCGGACATCCCCCCGCAACAGAACGCCGACGACCTCGGCGACGAGGGCTACTGGTTTCTGCCCGCCCGCGATCTGCTGCGCTTCGGCAGTTTCGATGCCTCGAGCAATTTTCTTCAGGCGGAGGCAGGGGCCCCCCTCACGCTTGCCACCCTTGCCGCGCTCGCCTTCCTCCGGGGGGACATCGACTATCCACTCGTGCGCGGTCTGTCGGCTCTCTATTCGACGCTGACGCTCGTCCTCGGCGCCATTTACTTCCATCGACTGAAGCGGATGCCGCTCGCCGGCGTCTGCTTCGTCGCCCTGTAT
The DNA here is from genome assembly GCA_963761995.1 of uncultured delta proteobacterium. Classification (GTDB taxonomy): domain Bacteria; phylum Desulfobacterota; class Binatia; order UTPRO1; family UTPRO1; genus UTPRO1. The sequence goes on from CAVXIU010000006.1 coordinate 1,305,774, forward strand.
GGATTACTGCCGCTGACCCTCTTCTACAGCCGGCTCGCGCACGTCGAGCAACACGTGCTCTTCTACTTGTTCCTGGCGTTCGTCGTCGCCGAGCGTGCGCGGACGACAAAGGGACTCATCGCCGCGGGTGCGATCGCATCACTCGCGCTCGCCGTGAAGACGGTCGCGGTCTTCGTCATGCCGGCGCTCGTCCTGTACGTCCTCGTGCGGCACCGCGGCCGCGCCGGCGCGCTCGCGGCATTCGCGCTCGGGGCCGCGCCGCTCACGATCGCGCTCGGCATCCATCTCTGGCGGCATGCGGAGCGCTTTGCCCCGACGATCGCGGCGCTGGCGAGGTATCACCGCCCCGGTGGCTTCTTCATCGACGCATCCTCGATCGAGTACTTCTGGCGCGCGCCGCTGGTCTTGCCGTACCTCCCATGGATTGCAGCTGGACTCGCCGCGCTCGGAGTCGTTCGGCGACCGGATCCCACACGGACGTGGACGCTGCTCTGGCTGGGCACCGTCCTGATCGCGCTCTCGGTATTTCCGTATCAGTCGTACGCGCGGCACATGCTGGTGATCTTCCCGCTCCTCGTCGCGACGGCGCTCGCGTTCGGCCAGCTACACGAGGCGCTCCGGCCCGCCGGAGCTGCGGCGCTTTCCGTCGCGTGCGTCGTCGGTTTCACGGTTACGACGTGGCTCTCGACCGGCGTCATCGGACATTCGGTCTTCCTCGCGCCGCAGCTCAGCTACCGAGACGCTGCACGGACGCTCGCAGCGATCACCGACGAGCGCGACCACGTCGTCGGCGTGCATGCCCACGGCCTCAGCATCGCCGGACGATATCGCCCGAAGATGAGCCTCAACGTGCGCAGCTGGAGGGGCGTCGACCCGCTTGAGAAGGTCGAGGTCAGCGGTGCGCTGGTGGCGACGCTGTTCAACGGACGTCCACGGACCGGCAAGTGGGACCGCATCTTTCCTCGTCCGGAGCAATTCGGCTACGCCGAGCGCCTCGATCATCTCGCCTACCTCGGCCGGTTCGAGGTCGACGTCTACCGAGTGTTCGCGACCCGTGAGGATCACGAGGTGTTCCGGCGGTTCCGACAGGGGCGCCCCTCACGGTACGACGGCGTGCTCTACAATTTATTTCGCGACGACAGGGCATCCGGCTGTCTGGTCAAGGGAGCGCTGGTCGCAGAGTCGCGTGGTGACCCCGAGATCTCCCATCGCAAGATCTCTGCAACCGGCTGCGTGGGAATGATGGGATTCTGCTACGCCACCGCGAAGGCGGATGACCTCGCGGATCTGTTCACGCGTCTCGTGCCACGGATCCGGGCGAAGGATGCGACGTCGGCGGTGTACGAGGCGGACGATCGGTTCGTGCCGGAGAAGGCGTTACAGGCGGGGAGCCGCTACCTCCGAACGTTGAAGGAACGGTTCGCGCCCTACACCGACCGGGTGAAGCTGACCTACGCCGCGTACAACGGCGGGCCGGGCTTCACGAGCTTCTTGGTCGAGCGGGCCGCGAAAGCCGATCCGAGCTGGGAGAACGATCTGCTCCCGTTGTTACGCACGCTCGGACCGCGCGAGGCTCCCGGGTACCAGAACTGGCCCGCCCGCGCGCGACACCACAAATTCCTGCTCGAGATTCCCTACTACGTCGACGACGCGTTTCGCACCTTCGACGCGTGCATGCGGGGCACCCGTTTCGAGGTCTCGTACGAGTAAGACCATCGGTTAGCGGCGCGGCGTCAGCTCGGAATCTGAACTCGTGGATCACCGCGTCGGTGCGGTCGGCGTTCCGCGGCCGCGACCGGCCGTGCGTCAGGGACGGCAGCCGCCGAGCAGGCCCATGTCGAGATGCAGGTGCGAGCCGTGCCGGTCGTCGAAGCCGGGGCCGAGGACCGTGGTGAAGACCTCGCATGCCCCCGTCGTCACCTCACGGAGGAACGCTACCGGCGGGCCGGTCCGTGTGCCGCCGGCGACCTCGATCACCGTGCCGTCGCGCAGCACGAACCCTTCGACGTCGATGGCGTTCGCGAAGGCGTGCTCACTGAGCAGCGCGCGGTAGCCCTCGACCATGCGACAGTTGCGGACACCGTTCTCGACGAGATGCGAGACCGGCTGTCCGAAGTGCCGCTCCGCCGCGGGCTGCAGCACCTCGCGATCGAAGCGGTCGAGTGCGCGCGCGAGCCTACAGGTCATGTAGAGCGGGCGGCGCAACAGCCCCTGCGGCAACATGCGAATGACGTTCCGGAGCGGGCATGCGTCACGGCGTCGCGGCCTGGCGACGAATCGGAAACCGACGCCCGCCGCTGCGAGCTGATGCAAGCAATGCTCGTCACGCCGGAAGTACGTGCGCTCGCGAACGGCATTGAACACGCCCACGACCGGGGCGCCGAGGAAGGAGTTCGCGACTGCCCGAGGAGCGCCATGCCAGCGCACGACCGCCGTCAGAGCGCCGAGCGCGAGGAGCAGGGCACCCAGCGTGACGCCGAAGAATCGCGCCCGACCCGAGCGCCGGGCGCGGCGACTCGGCTCCGCCGCCGACTCAGAAGGCGGCAGTTCGTCCGGCACGTTCTTTCGACTGTCGCACGGCGGGAACGAGCCGAACGAGAGGATCGTTCGGGTCGCCGCCGGCGGCCTCGGCAGCGGCGGCGCGTTGCAGCACCGCGAGCACCCTTTGCAGACGGAGCGGCGTCCCGCGATGTTTCGTGAAGGCGGTCGCCAGGCGGGTCGGGCTCGGGAGGATCGCGACCAGAAACGCGCACTGCCGGGGATCGAGGTCCGCCGGAGTCCTTCCGAAATAGTGCGCCGCGGCCGCCCCGATCCCGTACACCCCCGGTCCCCATTCGACGGTGTTCACGTACAGCAGCAGGATCTCGTCCTTGGTGAGCGAGCGTTCCAGCTTCACCGTATGGATGGCTTCGCGAATCTTCCGAATGATCGTGCGATCACGGGTCAGGAAAAGCGTGCGCGCGAGCTGTTGCGTCAGCGTGCTGGCGCCACGCAGCGGCCGCCCGTCCGCGATCGCGTGTCGGAGGCTGATGCCGATCTCCTCGAAGTCGAACCCCCGATGGTCGAAGAACTTCTTGTCCTCGGAAAATAGCAGCGCCAACAGGAACGCCTCCGGCAGCTCGTCGAGCGCGACGTTCGTGGGTACCGCGAGACCGGCTGCGCGCGGCGTCGTCGAGCCGGTCGGCGTGTAGACGTAGGACCGGCGCAGCGCGGCGATCGGAGCTGCCAGATAGAGCAGGCTCACCGACATCGCGGACGCTGCGAGGACCAGGCCAATTCCGGCGGTCATCGCGGTGCGCGCTCGTCCGCGCGTCACGGTCGGCTCTCGATGAGCAGCCGGTAGGTGAGCGCCCAGTACGGGTCCACCTCGGCGGCGAGATCCCATCGGCGCCCGGCGAAAGCAATCCCGCATGAATCACGTCGACGCGGGCGTGGCATCGCTACGGCGTCACCATGCCGTACGGCGCGGCCGGCGGGCGGAGCGCCGCGCATTGGCTTTCGGCGACCGCTTGCAGCCGCGGATGTACCAACCACCCGTCGTTCGCGATGGCGTGCGCTCGCAATCGATCGGACTCGCCTGGGGCGGCCAAGTCGATCGGCCGGAGCGTGGTCATCCGACCCGCATCCGGTGTCGCCGTGGTCGCGGGGGTGTCGGGACGCAGGTCGATGCGAAAGACCGGCGTTGCGGGGTGATCGGCGAGCCAGGTCGCGACGGATTCGCGAACCCGCGCCGCGCCGTTCAACGCCGGAACGCCGGTCGGGCTGACCACCACGTCGCGGCCGGGGAAGCAGGTGCGCCGCACGTGCGTGGCCAGCTCGAAGCCGACGGACTCGTCCGCCTCGGCCGCAACGACCTCGAGCACGCTTTCGGCATCCCCGCGCGCAGGCCACGACAGCCGTGGCGCTGCGGCGAGAAAGGGCGCCACAGCGGCGAAGAGCGACGCGAAGTCGTCCGCGGTCGTCACGTCGTGTCCGCCGGGATACCAGTGGTCGACGGTATCGATCGGGCCGTACGGATCGTAGCGGCCGCGAATGGCGAAGGTCGGAATGCCGCGCCGCGCCGCGTCTGCGCGGACGTGGCTCCGACCCCACGCCGCTTGATCGACGATCGCCGAGATCGGCACCTGCTGCGCCAGCAGGGCGCTTTGCACGCTGATTCCGCTCGACACGGACCACGACACCACGGTGCCGATCGCGTTCTCCCGGAGATACGCCCACGTCGCGCGCACGCAGTCGCCCAGCATGTCAGCCAGGAATCGAGCCTCATAGACCGCACCGCGTCCGGTGCTGCCGGGATAGTTCACGGCCAGGACCCCGAATCCGAGCTCGTTCAAGCGGTGGAAGTACGGGTTGAAGCGCGGCGAAATGCTCTCGGCGGGGCCGCCATGCCACCACACGACGACGCGCTCGGGGTGCGGTGCTCCGAAGTAGAAGGCCTGGTACACCTCGCCGGCCGGCGACCGCATCCACACCTCGAGCGGCGTCGCGATGCGCGCCGGCATGGCGACGCTCGGGTCGCGCAACGGCTGCCACGTTCCATGCTCGAGGCGTGCCAGTGTGCGCGTCATGCGGTCGGTCGCGATGATCGCGTAGGTCGCCGCGCCGATGCGGCGAACGACGTAGACGGTCGCGTCCGACCCGGACGCGAGGGAGCTGCGGTATCGTCCCTGGAAGCCGACGCGGAGCGCGCCGTCGCCGTCGAAGTCGAGGACGTCGCCTTGTGTATCGGGCGCGGCGGCGGGCGCGAGGCCGTCAAAAGCGGTCGACAGCACCCACGGGCGTCGAAACATCTCGCCGCGGCGGCGCGCGACGACCGCGAGCGGCGAACGCGGACGCTGGAATCCCGTCACGGTCTCCATGGTGTCGAGCGCGGCCGTGGGTTCGCACGCGATCGCGTTCGCCTCGACGCGGCAGCGATGCATACGGGACGTGCGGCCGACGCGCTCGATGCCGAGCAACGTCGTGGCGTCGACCCACGTGCACGCCTCGAAGGCCGGCAGTCGACCGTGCGCCAGAGGCGAGAGGCCGTCCCCGACGCGCGCGATCTGCTCGCCCGTGCCGGTGCGATAGGCGAGGAGCCCAGTCGCCACGTCGATGCACGGCCGGCCCTCGTCGATGGCCGGCGTCGCAGTTGCATTCGAGAGCGCACCGCTCGCGCGGTCGTAGAGGTAGAGGTCGTACTCGGGGCGGCCCGACGCGCTCCCCAAGAGCAGCACCTGATGGGGCGACACCGGCAGCGGGCTCACCAAGTCGACGTCCGCGATCTCGGGATGGTCGCCGGTCAGCAATGGCGCGAAGGCGTCGCGCCCATGGACGTACGGACGGTAGCGTCCGTGCCAGTTCGCCGCGATGAGCGGAGCGTCGTCGAGCGCTTCGAGGTGACTCTGGGTCTGTCCCCAATACGGCACCGGGGACGCGATGCTCGGCGCCGTGCCGAAGGCGAGGGCGGCGACGATCCACGGCACGATGCCGGAGCGCCCGTGACTTGGAAACGACCGCCGATCAGGCATGATTGGCGCGGCCTCCGGTGGCCAGCGCATGCGCACGGCCAGCGACGCCAGACAAACGCTTCTCCATGTGGTGCTGATCCTCGCCGCCGTCGTGGTCGTGCATCACGACATCTACACGATCCCGTTCATGTACTCCGAGGTCGCCGGCATTCAGCGGAACCTCGTCGTGACGGATCCTGCTGCCTTCGCCGAGCGGATGCTGACGCCGAAGGGCCTCTTGCAGCGGCCGCTCTCGGTGTTCAGCTACATGGTCGACCATGCGATCCACGGCGAGCGGGTCGCGGGCTTTCACCTCACCAATCTCGCGATCCACGGCGCGAACACTGCGCTGGTGTATCTGCTGGCGCGTGACCGCTTCGCCGCTCCGGCGGTGGCGGCGCTCGTGTTCGGCCTGCATCCGCTCGCCACCGCGTGCGTCAGCCAGGTCTTCGGCCGCAATTACTCGCTGGCGACGCTGTTCTTTCTGCTCGCCTTCCATGCCTACGTGCGATGGCGTTCGCGTATGAGCGTGCCGCGGATCGCGACCGTCACCGCGCTCTGCCTCGCGGCGGTGCTCAGCAAGCAGACGTTCGTCGCGGCGCCGCTCATCCTCGCCTGGTACGAGCTCGCGCGTGCGGACGTGCCGATGCGCGTGGCGCTCGACCGGCTCGGCAGCTCGTGGTGGGCCGTTGCCGGCGCGGCCGGTGCGACCCTGGTGGGGGTGACGTTGCTGATGCACTACGCGATCCCGCTCTCGCAGACGGCGACGATTCCGCCGGCGACGTTCGCACTGTCGCAGCTCGGCAACGCGCCCGTCGTCGCGCGCTTTTATCTGCTCCCCTACCAGACCGCGCTCATCCACGATCTCTTCCTCTATCGCGACCTCGACCACGTGGAGGTGTGGCTCGGCGCGGCGTTGATCGCGGGAATGCTGGTTGCGGCCTATCGCTGGCGGGCACGACCCGCCGGTTGGCTGCTGGGCGCGCTGTTGTTGTCGTTGCTGCCGACCAATAGCGTCGTCCCGAAGAACGACCTGGTGCGCGAATGGCGGCTCTATCCGGCGCTGCCGTTCTTCGCGCTGCTCGTGGGCGTCGTCTTCGACCGCGTTGCGGCGTCATTGCGGTCGCGCGGGCAGCGGCGGATGCTCGCCGCGGCGCTGGCGGCGTATCTGCTCGGCTTCGCGCACAGCAACCTCGGGCAGAACCGCGCATACCAGAGCCAGCTGTCGGCCTGGGAGCAGGTCTGGGCGCGCTATCCGCATTCCACCGACGCGATGAATAACATCGGTATGCAGTACTACAAGCGCGGCGACCACGAGAGCGCGTTGGGGTACTTCACGCGGGCCGCCGATGCGGCGCCGGAGGTGTCGCTCTACCGGCACAACCTCGCCCAGGCGCAGTGGGCACTCGGCCATCGCGCCGAAGCCGAGCGCGAAGGCCTTACGGCGCGGATGCTGCAGGCGCGCCATGGCGCGCGTAGCATGGCGCTGCACTACCGGTGAAACGACGACGGGGTGCGCACCGAGCGGCGCGCACCCCGGACGTCGACGTCAGTACACGCAGCGACAGTTGTCCCCTTCGGGACCGCCTTCCCCTTCGGGACCGCCCTCCGCCCCGGCTACGCAGACCGCTCCGCTGGGGCAGGCGCCGTTGCAGGTCGGTGCCGCGACGCTGCCGCACGGCGCCAGGCACGAGCAGGCCGCGCCTTCGGGGCCGCCTTCCGCGCCGCCGCTCTCCGGACCGCCGCTCTCTGGGCCACCGCTCTCCGGGCCGGAGGTGCAGACGGTGCCCGTCGGACAGGCGCCATTGCACTGCGGCGCTTGCGCCTCGCCGCATGGGACCGCGCATCGGCACGTCGGTGCGCCCTCCGGTCCGCCGCTTTCCGGCCCGCCGCCCTCGGGTCCGCCGTTCTCGGGTCCGGACGTACACGCCGTCCCGTGGGGGCAATCACCATTGCATTGCGGCGCGCTCTTCCCGCACGCTACGCGGTCACATGGGAATGTGCTGCTGCCGGTAGCGCGCTTGTAATGTCTTCGCAGCTGCTTGCACGCCCAGCGGCGCGGGCGCTCGTCGCAGCGCTCGGGCCCACAATATGCCTTGCACAGTTTACGAGCGGCGCCCGACAGGCCCCTGCACGCGTTATCGTTCCCATCGTGTTGGTGACATTTGTGGTGTCGACCGTGGTGACTGCCGTGCCCCGAACAGTGTCGCCACGACGATTGGTGCTTGTGCGACGATGGGTGCCTATCGAAAGTCATCGCGGTGCCTGCAAGCGCAACCACGAGAGCCAAGACGCATGCGATGATGAGGCGGTACATGACAACCTCCTAGTCCGGTGGTTCATAACCGGGGGGTCGGGGCGCGCGGTATGCAGCGCGGTGGCGCGCGAACGTGGTGGAGAGCAAGTGTCCCAAGCGATACATCGGATACGTCCATGAGCGGCCGACGCGGTCACGACCCGCGTACGCCGTTTTGCCGAAGAACTTCGCATAGGCCAGCGCGATGTCCATGTCCAGTGAAACCGTGCCGCGCATCGTGTCGATGAAGCCCGCGCTCGTGCTCGTCGCGGTTGCTGCGGTCGTCGCGCTCGTGTTCGTGTGGCGCGATCGCTCGTCACACGATCTGGTGATCGCGAATGTGCGCTGCCTGCATGACGATCGCATCGCGCGCGAACCGTGCGCCGTTGCAATCGATGCGGGACGCATCCGCTATGTGGGAGCGCATGAGCCGTCGGCGCGACGACGGCTGGACGGGCGCGGCGGTGTCCTCGCCCCGGGTTTTCTCGATACCAACGTTCCGGGCTTCGTTCTGGCGGGGCGCGGTTCTCGGTTGAAGCTGCTCGACGGCGTGACGACGTATTTGAGCGCTCATGGTGGTCTTCCCGGCGACGCGCCCGCGGTGCACGGCCGCCACAGCGTCCTCAACTACGCGACGACGGTCGGCGTCGCCGGCTTTCGAACGCAGCTGCGGGCACCCGGCTTCGATGTGATCGCCGCCCTGGATGCCGGGCTCGTCGCGGGCGCGTACGGCATTTCGCTCTCGCCGGAATACGATCCGGACGGCACGACGGTCGAGCTGGTGCGCAGGATCTGCGAGCAGTTCGGTCCGCGCGGCGTTCCGATCGCGTTCCACACCCGATACTCGGCGAAGGACCGCGAGTTGGAGGGCGTGGCTGAGGCGCTCGACTGCGCCCGGCAAGGCGCCCCCGTCCATTTGCTCCACGTGTCGTCGACCGGGGCGACGCATCACCCGCGCGAGGCCGTCGCGCTCATCGACGAGGTGCGCCGTGCCGGACACACCGTCCTGTTCGATTTCTACCCGTACACTACCTGGGCCTCGAGCATTCAGCGCGCGCGCTTCGTCGGCGATTGGCTCGTACGGTACGACGTCGGCTGGGATCGCGTGCGCATCCCAGGTCGCGCGGGCGCGCTCGATGCGACGGCGTTCGAGGCGTTGCGCGGCAGCGGCCGGAATTGGATCGTGACGGTGGACTCGATCCCCGCGGCGACCGTCGAATACTTCGCGCGCGAGACGGACGCGCCGATCGGCAGCGATAGTGCGCCATCGGACGTGGGCGTGGTGCACCCGCGCGGCGCCGGCAGCTTCGCGCGCTTCCTACACCGCTATGCGGACGATGGCCCGGACGCACTCGGGCGTGCGCTGTTCCGATTGTCGACCCGCGCCTACGAGCGCTTCGCGGCGTACGTGCCCGAGTTGGCGGAACGCGGGCGCGTCGAGACGGGCTACGTCGCGGATCTCGTGGTGTGGGATCCGGCCGCCATTCGCGACCACGCGACGATCGAACGGCCGCTCGAGCCGTCGACCGGTGTCGTGGCGGCGCTCATCAAGGGCGTGGTCGTCGTCGCGGACGGCGAACCGGTCGACGACGCCGGCGAGCCCGGTCAGTGGTTGCCAGGTCGGTACGCGCAGGGTGGCTCGTAGCCGGATCGGAGTCGTTGTCCTGTGCCGGTGCGAGGCGCGTGCGCGCCCGCCGGAACTTTGCGGCTTCGAGCCCGGAATCCGACGAACTCGAGTAGGTCGATCGACGATCGACCGCGACGAGCGTCACTGACTTGGCGCGCGTCGTTGGAAGACGTCACAGCGCGCTAGTCGGGATGCGCGTCAGAAGCAGGGAATTCCCTGGCGGCTTCAAGGCTTTTGTTTGGCGCGCTCGCGTCTCCTCCGAACAGTCGAACATCCGGCGGGGCGGCCGGCGGACCTTCGAATTGAATTGTCCCTTCAGAGGGACAATTCGTGCCGATAGGGTGTTCAATTCCGCCCGCCTCCACTTTCCAGGCGTTGATTCTCTAAATGCTTTGCTTCGCGGGGGTCTGGCGCCCGGAGAAAACGTGCCGGAGACGTGCCGGATTGGGGGCAGTTGTTCGGCGCGGTTTCGGACGCACGCGCCCTCGGCGCGTGAGATCATCGTGCCAGCGCACTGCTGAATCTATAGACAATGATGTCGGGCACGATCGGTGATCGATGCCGCAGTAATCATGAATACGCGAGCCGCGGTGTTCATTCCGAGGGTCCGGCGCTTGTTCGTTGCCTATAGCTGGGTCTATAGGAGCGGCGGAGACTCCCACATGACCCACCAAGATCTACACCGGAAGATTCGAGAGCTGCGCGTCAGTCTGGGAATGACCCAGGAAGAGTTCGCCCACGAGATTGCTGTGACCTTCTCGACCGTGAACCGCTGGGAGAACGGACACGCCAAGCCGAGCAAGCTGGCGAGACGTGCCGTCGAAGCCGTCGCCCGACGGCGTCAACCGCAAGCCTAATTGGGCAACCCCTGCGTAGTCCCGACCCGGCAGTCCCACCAACGCCTGGGTCGTGGGTTCCGGCAATGGGTTCGTGAACGGCTTCGCCAAGAATAGCCAGGTCGTCGTGCGCGCGGTGCGGGGCGGCTCGTGATCATCACCTAGACACGCGCAATGCGGTGGGCTGTTCGAGCATGCGCGCGCAATCCGCCCAAACTCGCCCCAACCCGACGGCACCTTCGTTGACGTGACCCTGGTCCAAACCGGGTTGCAGCGGTGGTGCGTCGTCGCGTCGGGCGCCAAACCGAGCGCCAATTCCGCGCCGCGACCTGAGGGATCACAAGCCGCCCCGGACGGCGCGTGCCTTGAGAGCGAGATCTTTCTCGATAGTGTGCACGATCCCATCGCCGAAGAACACGATCCACGCGTGGCCGGCATTGTTCACGTCGGTCGTCGTCGACCAGTACAAGTCGCTGAGCGTCGGACCGAAGAGGCCTTGATCGAGGCAGGGGCTGGTCGCGCAAGGATACGGCTCGGAGAGAATCGTCTGCAGCTCCGCGTGGGTCGGTAACCGCCAATCGCACTGTCCCGCGAAGCAGCTGCCGTTGAGGGTGGCGAGGAAGTCGGTAAACACCGTGCCGTCAGCCGCGCCCGTCCCTCCAGGGCCCCAGCGATACGCGTTGTCCCGGTCGTGGACGCTGCCGTCATCGGTCTTCCGTTCCCATTGGAGACCGGTCAGGTTGTCGACGACCGTCCCGTCGCTGATCACGAAGCGTGCGGCCTCGCAGCTTGCCCCCGTGCCGCTCGTCTTCGCCTGCAACCTCGCCCACGCATTTGTGTATTCGACGCGGCAGCTCGAGACGCGTTGCTGGAATCTCGCGTGCTCCCCGGCCGCGAATCTTCCGAGAGCCCTCTGCTCGCAGTCCGCGTACTGCGCGGCGGTCGCATAGCGGCCCTTCTGGCACTGCTGTTCGGGATCCGGCGCGGCGGTCGCCACTCCTGCCGTCAGCAGCAGGGCGCCGGCGGCGATGGACTTTCGGGTTTTCATGATGCTCTCCTTTCGAGTGTACGCGCCGATCCGTCTTTTCGATTCGAGTCGGCTCCTCGATAGGAAGGCGTAACGTCTTGCGTTGCGATGTGACGGCGGCCGTTACGACGACGGCTGAGTCGTGCCCGCTTCGGATTGTTGCGCGGCAGGCAATTCCGCCACCCCGATCGCAGCGCGACGAGCTGGTTCGTCGTCGCGGGGCGGCTTCAGTCGAGCTTGAGGGATGGGACGCAGAGCTCCTCGAACGACTTGACTCCCAGCACTTCCGGACCGAACTGGTTCTGCGTCGAGACGTTCTGACGGACGAACTTCGGCTGCTTCGGGTTCAGCTTCGTTTGCTTCGCGGGATAGCAGACGAGATGTCCGTCGCGCGTCGGGGCTTCCGGGTCTTCGCCGTTCTTGTCCGCCGGCGCGCACAGGTGCTTCGGCCGCTTGAGGTCGTAGGTGACCGGCCCGCCGAACTCGTCGGTGAGCGTGACCGTGGTCGCCGTGAACGTGGGGAAGGCGCGCTGGCCCCTCTTCGCCTTGGCCACCTTGGCCTTGTAGCAGGTGAAGTGGTCGACGGTCGTCTCTCCGAGCGGCGGCGCGCCTCCCGTCCCGAGCGCCTTGGCCGCGGGTACGAGGAGGCGGTCGACGCCAGCGACCTTGAGCTTGAGGAGACCGATCTGGTTCACGACCGTATGGATGCTCGCCTTGACCTTCGGGGGCGGCGGCTTCGTCCGCGTGACCTTGGCCTTGTACCCCTCGAGGTGCGCCGCGTGCTGGGGTGCCGCCGGGCTCTCGTCGTTCTTGTTCGCCGGATTGCACAACGTCGTCGGCTTCTTGAGGTCGAGCTTGTGCTGGTCGTTCGGGTCCTCGGTGCTGAACTGATCGACGGCGGTCACGGTGGTCGGCGCGAAGGTCGGGAACGGCGGCGTACCCCGGGGTGCCTTCGCGGGCTTCGCGCTGTAGCACGCGAAGTGGTCCAGCGCGGCGCTGACGGAAAACAGCACGAAGAAGCTGGAAGCGTCGGCGGAGGCGTACTGCGCGTTCCCGGCGAAGCTCGCCGACAGGGTGGCGCTTCCGGGTGCGCCGGTCGGCGTGAGCTCGCAGCTCGCGACGCCCGTGCCGTCGGTGACGCCGTCGCAGCTGTCGCCGGCCACCTCGAAGTGGACGGATACGCCGGTGACGGGCGCCACGGGGCTCGCCGAGACGTCGGTGAGGATCGCCTTCACCGTGACCGGCGTGCCGGGCATGGCGCTCGTCGCGCTCGGGTCGAGCGTCAGGAAGGTCACGTGCTTGCCGGGCGCCCAGTCGATCCGCGCGGTATTGGACTTCAAGGCCCCTTCACTGATCGTCGTCGTCGCGACGATGCTGTCCGTTCCGGTGTGGATGCCGAGGTGGCTGAACGAGGCCGTCCCGTCGGGGTCGAGCTGCACCTGCTTGATCTCCGGATTGGCTCCGCTCACGCGGATCATGACGCGGGTCCCGGCAGGCGCTACCGCATTGAGGAGGCGGGCGGTGAAGATCTGGGTGGTGCCCTGCTCGGGATCCGGCACGATCGTACCGGGGGTCAGCGTGAGCGCGGGCGCCGCCACGCCCGGGCGGAAGTCGCACGTGCCGTCCGTACGCGTCACGCGGTAGAGGATGTCCGACCCGATGCCGTAGAGGCAGCCGTCCGGGCCGATCGGGCCGATGCCCATGCTGGTCGTGATCAACGTCACCGTCGGCGGGTTGGTCGTGAGGTCTACGAAATTCACGCCGTCGACGGTGAGCGTGAGGAGCGCGGTCGCTTCGCCGTTCTCGTCGGCGGAGGCGACGGTGAGCCAGAAGATCGTCGAGACGCCGGTGACGGTCGTCTGCGCGGGCGGCGACGGCGTGTCTGTGCCGGCGATGCGCACGACCGGCGGGTTGGCGCTGGTGTAGGCGGTCGCGACGTAGAGCGTGCCGTTCGGGGCGAAGGCGAGGACGCCCGTCGGCGTGGAGGAGAGCGTCGCGTACGCCTCGAGGGTCGGGGTCGCGCTCGCGGGATTGCGGATGCGGTGTATCACCGCGTCGTCGAGCCCGGCGCCGAAGCAGTCGCCGATGAAGAAGAGGTCGCCGCTCAGGGGATCGATGGCGAGTCCGGCGGGGCACTTCTGGTTCGGCGCGAGCGTCCGCACGATCGTGCCGGTCGCCGGGTCGAGCTCGACGACGCTGCCGGTCGCGCCGGACGCACCGGACGTCCCGAAGGCCGCGTAGAGCGTCCCGTCCGGCCCGACGACCGGGAACTGCAACGTCTGGCCGAGCGTGTTCACGAGATTCGCGCTCGAGACCGCGCCGCCCGCGACGCCGAAGCGATAGAGTCCGCCGGTCGGAAAGTCGGCGATGAACACGTCGTCGCCGCGGAACGCCGGGATCGACGCGCCCGGACAGCCGCCCCAGTTGACGCCGCCAAGAAAGAAGCTCTGGGCGACGAACCCGGTCGCGAAGGGCGTCACGCTGAAGCCGTTTTGTCCCTGCGGTGCCGGACCCACGCACGAGGTGGCGACGCCGCTCCAGGTGACCTGCGCGCTGCCCGGCACCGGTAGGTCGCCATCCGTCACGTCGGTCGCGATGAACGTCACCACTTCGTTCACGCGGTTGGTCGCGGTGAAGTTGATCTGCCCGTTGACGTCGGTCACCGGCGGGTCGGGCGCGGTGATCACCGAATGGCCGGCGCCTTGTGCGAGCGTGATCGTCTTCCCCGGCGTCGGCCGGCCGAGCGCGTCCTCGAGCGTCACGGTGATCGTCGTCGTGCTCACGCCGTCGGGGGCGACGGTCGTCGGGTTCGCGGTGATGCCGCCGCTCGCCGCGGGCGGCACGCCGAACGTGATCGTCGCCGTTTGCTGAATCGGGGTGCCGTCTACGGTGGCGCTGAACGTCACGTCGTCGGGCGTCAGGTCGACGATCGTGAAGACGGCGGCGCCGTTGCTCTCCGAGCTGATCAACGCTCCGGGAGGCGAGATCACGGCGTCGCTGCCGGCGTTGGCCGAGAGGACGACACTCCTACCGCCGACGGTGCGCCGGTTGGCGTCCCGGACGATCACGGTCACCGTGGCCGCGGCCTGACCGTCGGCCGGAATGACCAGGAACGGCGGAGCTTCGAATCCTTGAGTCAGCGCCGTCGAATAGAAGACCTGCGATTCAGCGGCGTCGGGCCCTCCGAGCGCGACCCCGGCCAGCAGGCGGTCGAGCGCATCGAGGTTGGGCGTGCCGAGCCCGACGTGCGCGACGTCGGTGCCGAGCGACGCCGCCGAGTGAAAGGCCGCGGTCCCGGCGAGCGGGTAGAGCAACGGGTTCAGGGCGCCGAGATTCGTCCCGCGCGACGCATTCAGGTTTGCGGCGTACGCGGCCCACACCGGCGCCGCCAGACTGGTGCCGCCGTAGAGGAGACCGTTCGGACATCCGCCGTGACTCGCCTGACAGATGAGCATCCCGTTGCTGGGGTCGGCGAACGCCGACACGTCGGGGACCGAACGCATCGACGAGGCGACGAGGCCGTCCTGGTAGGCGGGGCGTGCGAACCGACCGGAAACGCCGAAGCCCCCTTTCCCTTGCCACCAGGACTCCGAGCCGTAGACCCACCCCGTGGCATTGATCATGGACGTGCCGCCGACGGCGGTCGCGTGCGGCGAGCTCGCCGGCACCCCGACCGTGTTCGGGCTGCCGCCGAGGCAGGTGCTCCCGGTGTCGCCCGCGGCGTTGAACACGCTCACGCCCGAGGCGGCGGCGGCCTGCAGGATCGCATCGATGCTCTTGACGTCCGCGAGGGAATGCTCGTTCTCGCACGACGTCCAGCTGTTGCTGATTACGGTCACCCCTTGATCCAGCATGGTGTTGAACATGGCCTGCCAGCTCGTGGCCTGGGGGGCCGAGAAGACGACCACCTCGGCGGTGGGAGCGAGGTTCATCACGGCGTCGATGTCGAGCAGGACCTCGGCTTCCCCGGGTCCCGGGAGGGCGACGCCGCCGTTCACGGCGACCTCGGTCAGGCTCTCGATACGCGACGCCGGGAAGCCGGTGAGCGCGAGAAAGTCCTCGACGTCGCTCCGGTGGAAGGTATCGAACTGCACGAGGCCGATCTTCTGTCTGGGGACGTTCTTGATCGCGCCGCCCGCTCCCGGCGGGATCGTCCAGGCGATGGGCGGGTTGTACGGATGATTGATGTAGGTGTCCGGAGCGGCACGGCTGGAACCGCCGTCCTGGAGCGTGAATCCGAGAAGGCAAGCGCCGAGCACGGCCGTCACACCGCCGCTCGCGCCGGCTGCGGCTGCCCAGATCGGGGCTGTCCAGAAGAACCAGGCGCAGAGCGCCAGGAGGAGCGTGAGAGCCACCGCGCAGAGGACAAAAGCCAGCTCGACCGACTGAGGCTCCCGCCGCGGCACGCCGAGGTCGGAGAGGCCGGCGATCGCGTCGACCTTCGCGGCGATCGCCGGGGGCAACGCCGGATCGGCGTTGTTGGCGTGGAAGCTCCGCTCTCCGAGACGGTAGTCGCCGATCGTCACGGCGAAGGCCCGCTCGGCCTCCGCGCGCGTCCCACGCAGCGTCAGCGTCAAGCGGTTCTGCGAGCCCTCAGTCAGCACGAAGCCGTGCTGCTCGAGGTAGTGGCGGACGGCCTGGTAGGTCGCCTCCGAAGGACCGAAGCGGTCCGAGATCTGCCGCGGCGTCAGGAAGTTCCGGAAGTGCGGGGACGTCGGGTCGTAGAGGTCGGCGAGGAACCGCGCGAAGCCGTCGTCGTCGTCGCGCCGCAGCACGACAGTCAGGGTGAGCGGCTCGCTCGCGACCGCCGCGGCATCGCGCCCGCGGACGGATGGCGACATGCGGGCGGCGCGAGCGAGCGCCGGGACCACATGCCCCGGGATGCGAACCTTCGTCTCTGAGGAGTCCCTCGACACCGAGGCCGTCGCCGGCGCAGCCAAGCAGAACGCGCTCAGGAGGGCGAGCAGGCGGAGCCGGTGTGCCATGGGGTTGTCCAGGTGATGTCGTCGGGAGTCGCGCGCGGTGCCACCATAGAGGCGCCAGGACGCTCTCACGGGGGCGCCGCGCCGATCCTCGACTGCCGTTCGCAGAGCTTCTCCCGAAGATCGGTGTCCTCGTCAAGCCGCGCGCGGGGTAGAGGACCTGTCGATCATCGCGTTCCGGTATTGCAACGCCTCGGAGTACGGCGCCGAAAGCTCTACGCGAGGCCGCGCACGTTCATGTGCTGGGCGGTCACAGAAGGGATGAACCCGACGGCGCTCGCCGAGCATGTAGGTCGTCTCGGCCGACAGTGCCCGATCGAGGTCGGCGAGAGAATGTGCGGCGGTGACTCCACTCCGCTTCCGACAGTCACTCTACTGGCACGAGCGCCTGGGCGCCCTTGTCCTTGATCAAGACCACCAGGAACTTCGCCGGCTTGGTACTGCTGGCGTTCCGGTCGACGAGATGAACGTCGTCGGGGCCCTCGTAGAAGGTCTGTCCCGCTGTCAGTGTCACCTCTTTTCCACCCTTCACCTGCATCACCACGGAGCCCTCCAGCACGTACACCATCGCAGGGGCATTGTGCCGGTGGATTGGGCTCGACCCGCCGGGCGCATGCTCGACGGTGATCATCAGCATTTCCTTGCCGGGATGCTCCGGAAGATCTTTCGACATGAGCGACGTGACCTTGGGCTGCTGAGCCATCGCCGTGCCGGTCATGAGGCATAGCAGAGCCAACGCAACGAGCTTGGTCGTCATGATCTCCTCCTTCGTTTGTCGGGGTCAGGCTCTCGTCTGTGAGCGGCGGACCCATTCGTCGAGACCGATGCGGCCGAGCCGCGCTTCCCCCAACGGCACGAGTGAGCGCTCCTCGACCCGGCCGCCGAAGTAACGGGCCTCGGGGTCACTCACGACCTCACGCGGGTCGCCGATCGCCTTCAGATAGCGGGCGACGATATCGCTGAACGGTGCTCGCTCCGGGCCGGCGATCTCGACGATGCCGTTGCGTGGCGTCGCGAGCGCCACGTCGGCGGTGATGGCGGCAACGTCGTCCGCGGCGATCGGTTGAAACAGGCCGGGAGAAAGCCTGACGGTGCTTCCATTCGTACCGGAAGCGGCGATGCCGCCGAGGAATTCCAGGAACTGGGTCGAGCGGATGATGGTGTAGGGGATGCCGGAGGTCTCGATCAGTTTCTCCTGGGCGACCTTGGCTCGGAAATAGCCGTTGTCGGGCGTCCGGTCGGTTCCGACGATGGAGAGCGCGACATGGTGCCGGACGCCGGCGGCGGCCTCCGCGGCGTGAAGGTTGCGGCCGGAGGTCTCGAAGAATTCCAGCACCGCCTTGTCTTCGAATGAGGGCGAGTTGGCGAGGTCGATGACCACCTGCGTGCCGGCCATGGCCTCTGTGAGGCCCTCGCCGGTGATGCTGTTGACGCCGGTCTTGGGCGAGGCGGCGACGACCTCGTGGCCGCGCTGGCGAAGGATGGCCGCGGTCTTCGAACCGATCAACCCGGTGCCGCCGATGATGACGATTTTCATGGTCGTCTCCTTGTCCTGACACCCTCCAGTTCAGCTCGTGATGAAAGCGAGAAGGTCGGCATTGATTACGTCCGCGTGCGTCGTGCACATGCCGTGCGGGAGCTTCTCGTAGACCTTGAGGGTGCCGTGTCTGAGGAGCTTGGCGGAGAGGCGCGCGGAATCGTCGATCGGAACGATCTGGTCGTCGTCGCCATGCATCACGAGCGTCGGCACGTCGATGATCTTCAGGTCTTCGGTGAAGTCGGTCTCCGAGAAGGCCCTGATGCCGTCGTAGTGGGCTTTCGCACCGCCCATCATGCCCTGGCGCCACCAGTTCTCGATCACGGCCTGGGACACCTTCGCGCCCGGCCGGTTGTAACCGTAGAACGGCCCGCTCGCGAGATCTCGGTAAAACTGCGCGCGGTTGGCGGCGAGTTGTTGCCTGAGGCCGTCGAATACCTCGATCGGCAAGCCGCCCGGATTGGCCGGTGTCCTCACCATGATCGGCGGCACGGCGCCGATGAGCACCAGCGTGGCGACACGGCCGTTGCCGTGCCGCGCGACGTAGCGCGCGGCTTCGCCGCCGCCGGTCGAGTGGCCGATATGGATGACGTCGCGCAAATCGAGATGGGCCACGACGGCGGCGGTGTCCGCGGCGTAGTGGTCCATGTCGTGACCATCGCTGACCTGGCTCGATCGTCCATGGCCTCGCCGGTCATGAGCAATGACGCGATACCCCTTCTCCACGAAGTAGAGCATCTGTGCGTCCCAGTCGTCGGCGCAGAGGGGCCAGCCATGATGGAAGACGATGGGCTGCGCGTTCTTGGAGCCCCAGTCCTTGAAGTAGATCGCCGTGCCATCCTTCACCGTAATCGTGCTCATCGGCGTTCCTCCGGGCTCGTTGCCCTCTCGAGCTGCCGGTACACGTGCCCGCTGCGAGACACGAAGAGCACGCGATCGCGTTCCACGAACGCCAGGGCGTGAAACGGCGCCATGAAGCCAGACTAGTTCATGCGAACGCCGCTAGTCGAGACGACCCGACGGCGCGGGTACGACCGCATGCCCACGCACTCTGTCGCGAACCGACCGCCGGTTTGCTCGGCCGTCCGCGAGCGTCAGCCGCTCGAGCGCTCTCCCGGCACGACGATCGCGAACAGGTCCTGACGCCCGAAGTTCATCGCGTCCGATTCCGTGGCGGTGAGCACGTCGATGCGAAATCCCTTGATGGCTCCGCCGCAATCCTCGGCGCGGTACCAGCCGAGGCCTTCGATCCAGACCCACGAGCCGTAGGGGATGAGCTTCGGGTCGACGGCGATGATGCGCGCGTCGGGGTCGGCCTTGGTCATGGTCGCGGTGAGGCCGTCGTTGGTCTTTCCGTAGGCCGGGCTCCGCGGCAGGTACTTCGTGATGGTGAAGCGGCGGCCCCACGACTTGGTGCCGACCGAGGGCGCGTGCTCGGTCGCCGAGAGCATCTGCTCGTGGCTGCGCGCGAGCGTCGTCAGCGCGGCGTTGGTGCGCTGGGACATCTTTCGGTACTGCAGCGCCTCGTCGGCCTTGAGCGACAAGCGTTTCGACTGCAGGCCGAGGCCGACGGCCACGACCGTACAGAGCAGCAGGACGACGCCGAGGGCGCATCGTTGGCGGACGGTGCGCGCACGCAGGCGCATGATCTGCTCCACGAGACTCGTGTTCTCGTCCGTGAGCTGCTTCAGCTCGAGGGAATCGACGACGACGGCGTTTGCCCAAGCATTGCTCATGTCTTCACCTCGCGACGAACGATGCGGGTGAGTTCAAGAGCCATGCCGGCAATTCCCTCGTCGAATCGCTCGTCGCGATCTGATGGGAATGCACGGCCCGCAGGCGTGCACGGGCAATCGATCAGTTGATGGGAGGAGGGAGCAGTCACGTGCGCCGTCGATTGCGTGCTCACCTGCGCCCTAGTAGGCGAGGCCCATGCCCCGCTTCCTGATCACGTCCGCACTGCCGTACATCAACGGCATCAAGCATCTCGGCAATCTCGCGGGGTCGATGCTGCCGGCGGACGTGCACGCGCGCTTCAGGCGTCTGCAGGGTCACGAGGTGCTGTTCATCTGCGCGACGGACGAGCACGGGACGCCGGCCGAGCTCGCGGCCGCCGAGGCCGGGCAGGACGTGCGTACCTATTGCGACGAGCAGTTCGCCATTCAGCGAGACGGCCTGCGACGGCTTCCGCCTGTCGTTCGACCATTTCGGCCGCTCGTCGAATCGGCCGAACCACAAGCTGACGCAGCACTTCGGCGAGGTGCTGGAGAAGAACGGTCTCATCGAGGAGCGGGTCTCCGCGCAGATCTACTCCGTCGACGACCAACGCTTCCTGCCGGATCGCTACGTCGAGGGCACCTGTCCCCATTGCGGCTTCGAGCGCGCGCGGGGCGATCAGTGCGACAGGTGCCAGACGCTGCTCGATCCGACCGAGCTGAAGCAACCCACGCTCGAAGATCTCCGGCTCGACCAAGCTCGAGCCACGCGAAACCGCGCACCTGTTCTTGAAGCAGGCCGGCATGCAGGGTCGCATACGCGCATGGGTCGACGGATCCGCGGCCTGGCCGCCGTTGGCGCGCTCCATCGCGTACAAATGGCTCGACGAAGGGCTGATCGATCGCGCCATCACGCGCGACCTGTCGTGGGGCGTCGCGGTCACGAAAGCGGGTACGATCAGGCCGGGGTTCGAGAACAAGGTGTACTACGTCTGGTTCGACGCGCCGATCGAGTACATCGGCGCGACCGTCGAATGGGCCGAGGCGACGGGCGGCAACTGGCGAGCGCTGGTGGCGCGAGGACGACGGTGCCGCCGACGTCACCTACGTCCAGTTCATGGGCAAGGACAACGTCGCCTTCCACATCGTGAGCTTCCCGGTGACGATCATGGGCTCGGGCGAGCCGTGGAAGCTCGTCGATCGGTTGAAGGCGTTCAACTGGGTCACGTGGTACGGCGGCAAGTTCTCGACCAGCGAGAAGCGCGGCATCTTCATGGATCAGGCGCTCGCGTTGCTGCCGAGCGACTACTGGCGCTGGTATCTGATGGCCAACGCGCCGGAGAGCTCCGACGCCGCCTTCACGCTCGAGCAATTCCAGCAGACCGTCAACGCCGACCTGGCCAACGTCTTCGGAAACTTCGTCAACCGCATCACGCGTTTTTGCGCCGCGAAATTCGACTCGAAGGTGCCGGACGGCGGCGAGGCCGGCGACCTCGAAGCCGAGCTGGAGCGGGAGATCGCGGCGCGGCTCGGCGCGCTGACTCAGTTTCACGAGCAGATGGAGATGCGCAAAGGCCGCCGCCGAGCTGCGTGCCATGTGGGTGGCGGGGAACGAGTATCTCCAGCTGGCCGCGCCGTGGACGGCATGGAAGACGGACCGCGCTGCCGCCGCCGTCGGCGTGCGCACCGGCATCAATGCCTGCGTGCTGTTCGCCATCCTGGCGCAGCCGTTCATCCCCGACGCCGCGACGACGGTGCTCGACGCCCTCGGGGTCGCCGACGAGCAGCGCCGCTGGCCGAGGTTCGGCGCCGGTGGCTGGCTCGACGCACTGGCGCGCGGTCACGCGCTCCGGGCGCCCGAGATCCTGTTCAAGAAAATCGAGGATACGGACGTCGCGGAGTGGACGGCGCGCTTCGGCGGCGGGTTTTAGCTCACAAGGGGGATCTCTCCCCCTTCGCCGCCGCGGCAAAGCCGCGTCGGCTCATCCCCCGGCTCGCTCGCGCTCGGCCGCGCGCTGCGCGCGCGGAGGTCGGAGTCGTGGGTCACAAAACGCCCCTGGTGTTTCCAAACGGAGTTTCTGGTCGTTGGCTGACGCACCCGGCAAGGGCACTTTCCCGGGCGGCGGGCTTGAAGTTTTTCGTTGACCCGGCGGCCGGGACTCGGCTCTAATGCCGCGCTACCCGAGCGGTCGTCCTGCCGACCTGGGACGACGCCCAATCCGTGAGCAAGGAGCATCCCGATGACTGACCCCCGTCGCGCCCGCCGGCGCGTGTCGTTCCCGATCATCGCCGCAGCGGTTGTCTTCGCGATCATCGTCAGCTTCGGAGAGGCGCGCGCGCAGGTACAGAGCGCCGCCCAGCAAGGCTGCTTGAACGCGCTCTACAAGGGCGGGGCCAAGGTTGCCGCGGTTCAGGGCAAGGCCAACCGGAAGTGTCTCAAGTTCCGCCAGGCCTTCGCCACCGACAAGCTCGGGAACGACGACCAGGAGAAGACCACGGACGCCTGCCTGACCAACGATCGCCAGGGCGAGGTGGGGAGGAAGGTCGACGACGTAGCGGAGACCGAGACCGACCTCTGCACCGCCACTCCGCCGAGCTTCGGAGCCGGCACCGCCGATCAGATCGCCGGTGGAGCGGCGTCGCAGAGTCGCGCGATCCTGCGCGACCTGTTCGGCCCGAACCTGCAGCAGCTCGTCAAGTTCAAGGGCGCCTACGCCGACAAGGACGGCGCCGCGTGTCAGCCCGCGGCCGTGAAGGCCGCCGGCAAGCTCTACGACACCCTCTGGAAGGAGCTGCGGAAGGCGGCGAAGGACGCCCTCTACGGCAAGAGTGCGGCACCGGTCAGCTCGGGCGCGCAGCTCCAGGCGGCCATCCGCGCCGCGCTCGACGCGGACGTGAAGCAGAACGTCGCCAAGGGGAGCCAGCAATTGACGGCCGCGATCACGGGAACCTGCGGCGACACGATCCAGCCGCTGGTCGGGATGTTCCACGGCAAGTGTCTGCCGTCGCCCTCGACCACCGCGGCGCAGCTGTCCGCGTGCGCGGTCAGCGCGACGCGCTGTCGCTTCTGCCGCGCGCTCAACAGCTCGACCGGGCTCGGTTTCGACTGCGACGACTTCGACGACGACACGGCCAACGCCTCCTGCATCGGCTTCGCATCGGCCCATGAGATCACGAACCCCGCGGAGCTGATCACCGGACCGCTCGCCGACGGCCAGGTCGGCGACACCATGCTGGAGAACGACGTCGCCCGCTTCATCATCCAGCAGCCCAACGTGCGCGACATGTCCAGCGTCGGCGCGTTCGGCGGCAACATCATCGACGTCGAGCTGGTCGGCCACCCCGGCCTCGACAACTTCCTCGAGATCCAGCCGGCCATCAACATCGAGACCGTCGTCAACGCCACGTCGCTCGAGATCGTCAACGACGGTACCGACGGCGGGGCGGCGATCGTCCGCACCTGTGGTCCCGACGACATCCTCGACTTCGTGAACCCCTCGACCATCATCGAGGGCGCCGGACTCGAATTCCCGGCCTTTGCCAACGACAACGATCAGAACGTCGAGGCCTGCACCGAGTACATCCTCGAGCCGGATGCCACCTATCTGAAAATGGTGACGACGATCTTCAACAACGAGCCGGTCACCACCGGCTTTCCCGTCGGCGACTTCATCAACGGCTCCGGCGAGCTCGAGCAGTGGGGCAGCGGCGACGCCGGTATCGGCGTGCGCCTCCTCGGTGACGACATGGGCGTCTTCAGCTACTTCGGCTACGGCGAGGCCGAGGGGGTCGACTACGGCATCACCACCATTCCGATCCCCGAGTCCAGCCAGGGCACGGGGTACTTCTCGACCAGCGGTGTCTCCTACATCCTGCACAGCCAGTCGGTGTTGGACGCACTCGGTTCGCAGAACCCGGTGTTCGACGTGCCGGCCGGCGGTAGCAAGGAGTTCGTGCGCTACTTCGGCGTCGGCGACGGCAGCGGCGCCAATGCGGTCACGCTGGAGAACCTCCTGAAGGGCGTGAACGCCGGACAGGTGTCGGGGTGCGTCACGGTGAACGGCGTCCCCGCACCGGGCGCGCGCGTGACCGCGGGACCGGTGACGGCGGGCGCGATCACGCGCGTCCGGTCGACGTGGGTGACCGGGCCGGACGGCTGCTACGCCGGCACGCTGCCGGTCGGCGCGACCGGGTTCGCCGCGTGGCGCCAGGGCACCATGTACGAGGGCGGGGCCGCGACGCCGCCGGTACACAACGTCGTGATCAGCGCGACGGTGCCGGCGGTGCAGGACTTCGACCTGCCGGCGCCCGGCCACGTCAGCGTCACGGTCATCGACGAGAACAGCGATCCCGTGCCCGCTCGTGTGAGCATCGTCGGCTTCGATCCCTCGCCCGATCCGGTCTACAGCGCCGAGACCGGTCTCTTCCTCGATCAGAGCGACAAGCACCCGTTCGGCATTCCGCGCGCCGTCTATACCGATGCCGCCGGCGCGGTGGACTTCGACCTCGAGCCGGGCAGCTACCGCGTCTACGTCTCGCGCGGCGCCGAGTACTCGCTCTTCGAGCAGGCGTTGACGGTGACGAGTGGAGGGGCGAACGTCGTCGCGGCGCAGATCGCGCGCGTGATCGACACCCCCGGCTTCATCTCCTCCGACCACCACGTGCACGGCATCGCCAGCGCCGACTCGGCCGTCAGCGAGTCCGACCGTGTGCGGCAGTTCGCGGGCGAGGGCGTCGACAACGTCATCATGACCGATCACCACGCCCACACCGACCTGATTCCGCGGATCGACGACCTCGGCTTCACCGCGTTCGTCACCGCGACCATCGGCGAGGAGATCACGACCTGGGATACCGGCCATTACAACGCCTATCCGCTCCTCATCGACCCGACCCGGCCTTCGGGTGGCTCGACGGATTGGGGCGGCGCGGCGCCGGCGGGCGAGGATTTCCCCTCGCTCGGGAACTACATCCTGACCCCGGCGCAGATCGATGCGCTCGCGAAGACCGGCCCGACCGCGACCGCCGACACCATCGTCCAGATCAACCACATCGACTCGCACTTCGTGCCCATGCAGATCGACACCTCGCTGGTCCCGCCGCAGTCGTTCATCTCGCCGGCGCGGCTGCTCGACTTCCGCATGGACCCGGCCAGCGGGAATCTCTTCCACCTCTTCGAGGCGCTCGAGCTCTGGAACGGCCACAACCGCAGCCACCAATCGCAGTTCCTGAACGAGCGCATCGGGGTCTGGTTCAACCTCCTGAACCAGGGGCTGATCACGACCATGATCACCGACACCGACACCCACGCCTTCGCCAACCTCGAGACCGCGGGCGGGCGCACCTGGGCGGCGTCCTCCACCGACGATCCGCCGAGCATCTCGCCGGCCGAGATGACCCAGTCGGTGCGCGCCGGCAAGGCGGTGGGCGGGCAGGGGCTCTACGTCCAGACGCGACTGGTGGACGCGGCCATCGCCTCCAACGTGGCCGACCTGACGCTCGCCGGCAGCACGCTCTTGACGGTGAGCAATCCGGTGTCCGGCCTCACCCTCGAGATCGACGTGCAGGCGCCGCTGTGGGCGGAGTTCGACACCATCCGCGTCTACGCCAACGCGGCGACGATTCCGTCGCCGACCAGCTCCGCGCCGGAGCTCTTCGGCGCCACGCCGACGATGACCCTGACCGCCGGCGGCGGCTTCACGATCACGACCAACAACGTGCAGCCGGGCGTGCCCGGCGGCTCGCGGCGGCAGGCGCACGTCAGCATCCCGTTCGCGAACATGACCCAGGACACCTGGTTCGTGGTGGTCGTCAAGGGCAGCGACGGCGTGTCGCGGCCGATGTTCCCGGTGCATCCCGCCAATCTGCAGCAGGCCGGCAACACCACGTTGGCGAACCTCACCGACGGCAACCTCGGACAGAGTGGCGTGACGGCGCTCGGCGTCACCAACGCGCTCTACGCCGACGTCGACGGGAACCCGGGATTCGACGCGCCCCTGGCACCGTGAAGGCGGCGACGACGGCGGGGCTGCTCTGCCTCGCCGTCGTCGCGGTCGTGACCTTGCGGATGCTTGCAGTCGGCAGCTTGCGGGCGCCGGAGCGTCGTGACTCCGGCGTGCCGGTGGCGAGCCGGGCGGCCGCGCCCGAGGCGAAGGCGCCGGCGCCGGAGCGCGAGCGTCCCGCCGCGGCGGGCGGCGTCGCGATTCTCGCCTCCGCGACGCGCGCCCAGGCGGTCGTCGCCGGTGTCGTGTCGAAGCCCGAAAGCATCGACGTCCACGGGTGGCGCGCCGATCTCCGTGTCGACCGCGTCCTCCTCGGGAGCCTCCGCCTCGGCGACACCGTGACCATCGCGTGGGAGGAGCTCTCCGCCGAGCGCCAGGTGCGCTTCGACGACGAGCAGCGCGTTCTCGTCGTCCTCGACGCGTTGCCGACCCAGAGCCTGTGGCGGAAGCGCTTCCCATCCCGCGAGCGTGCGCGCGCGGTGCTGGTGGTCGCGTCGGGTGGAGACGCCTTCCTGGCCCGGCCCGACGGGGTCACGCTCGACGTCCTCGAGCACTATCTCGCCATGACCCCCGATGCCCGGAGGGAGGCGCCGGGCGCGCTCCGCCTCGCCGAGCTCGTGCGCGGCGGACAGGCGAGCGTCGCGCGCGAGGCGTTGGCGCTGCTCGAGGTGGAGCCGTCACGCGCCGAGCTTCTCGGCGCCGACGGCGCGGTGGTGCTCCTCGCCGCCGCACGCAGTTCCGAGCGCGAGCCGTCGCTGCGCGGCGCGGCGCTCCGCCTCGCCGCCCGGCACCGGCTGCCGGGCACGCGCGACGCCGCGCTCGCGCTCTCCGAGCCCGCCTCGCCGATCCGCGCCGACGCCGCTCGTGCCCTGGCGGCGCTCCCCGACGGGCTCTCGAGCGAGCGCGTCGAGAGCCTGCTTGGAGATGCGGATCCGGAGCTCCGCGCCGTCGGCGTCGAGGTCGGGCGCGACCACCTCGCGCGTGAGCGGCTGCTGGCCCTCACGCGCAGCGACCCGTCGCCGGCGGTGCGCCTCGACGCGGGACAGACGCTGCTCGCGCGTCTCGGAACCGGCGGGATCCCCGACGTCATCGGCCTCCTCGACGATCCCGACGCCGCCGTGCGGACCGGGATGGCGAACGGCATCGGCGCGCTCGGGGCGGATGCGGTCGCGCCCCTCCGCGCCGTCATCGACGGTGGCAGCGAGCGCGCCGCGTTCGCCGCCGTCCTCGGACTCTCGCGCGCCGGCCGGAAGGGCGGGGTGACCCTGGCCGCGATCGCGGACACGCACGAAAACAAGGCGGTGCGAGCCCTCGCCCGTCTCGCGCTCGGCGAGGCGCCGGGACACAAGCACTGAGCTCGTGCACGCAGATGAGGTGGTCCAAGACGGCGCAGATCGCGCGAACGCCATGGCGTCGCGCACGCCTACAACCGTCCGCTGGTTCGTGGTAGTCGACACGGCGCCTCGCAGGCGAATCGAGAGAGGCGGCTTCGCGCCGCGTGAATCGCGTTGACCAACCCCGGAACCGAGACGTCGTCGTCCTGGAGCCGGCAGCTCGAAGCGGCGCCGGTGCATGCGACCACTCTCGACGCGCCTGCGCAGCGCCTCCGTCCGACGCTGATCGGCGGTCGCTACGAGATCCTGAACGAGCTCGCGGTCGGTGGGATGGGGCGGGTCTTCCGGGCGATCGACCGTCTGAGCGGCCGCGTCGTGACGGTCAAGCGGCTGCGCACGAGCCCCGGCGCGCCGGATGCGGACGGCATCGGATCCGCGACCGCGACCAACCTGCGGGCCTCGTTGGCGCGCGAGTTCCGGCTGCTGGCATCCGTCCGCCACCCGAACATCATCAGCGTGCTCGACTACGGTTTCGACGACGACCAGGAGCCGTTCCTCACGATGGACCTCGAGGAGAACGCGGGGACCATCGTGGTGGCGGGGGCGAGCGCGCCGCTCACCTTGCAGATCGACCTGGTCGTCCAGACCCTCCGGGCGCTCGTCTATCTGCACCGGCTCGGCATCATCCACCGCGATCTGAAGCCCGCCAACATCCTCGTCGTGCGGGGACAGGTGAAGGTGCTCGACTTCGGGATCTCCCTCACCCAAAGCATCGACGAGGTCGGATGGGCGGGCACGCCGGCGTACATGGCACCCGAGCTGCTTGCGGGCGAGCGGCCGAGCGAGCAATCCGATCTTTTCGCGCTCGGTATGGTCGCCTACGAGGTGCTGACGGGGCGTCACCCCTTCGTCGACCTCCCGCCGGCGCGGCTCCACCAGGCGCTGGCGACGACCACCCTGCCGCGCGCCCAGGACCAGCTCGACGCGCGCGTGCGTCCGGTCCTGGAGCGCCTGTTGGCGGCCGACCCGCGGCGGCGTTACCGGGACGCCAGAGAGGTCATCGGCGATCTGGGAAACGCACTGGCGTGCGATTTCGCGGTCGAGACGCCCGTCACGCGCGAGAGCGTGTTGCAGACGACGCCGCTCGTGGGGCGAGACGCCGAGCTCGGCATCCTCGAGGCGGCGCTCGGGGCGGCGATGCAGGGCCGCGGGAGCACCTGGCTCGTCGCGGGCGAAAGCGGCGTCGGCAAATCGCGGGTGCTCGAGGAGCTCCGCACCCGCGCCCTCGTCGACGGCGCGGCGGTCGTGAGCGGTCAGGCGATCAACGAGGGCGGAAGCCCGTACCACGTCTGGCGACCGGTGATGCGTGCGCTGCTGTTGCGCGTGGAGGTCAGCGATCCGGATGCCGACGTGCTGGCCGCCATCGTTCCCGAGATCGGCGAGCTGCTCGGTCGCGCGATCCGCCAACCCCCGCCGCTCGATTCGGACGGAGCGCAGACGCGCCTCTTGTTCGCGATCGAGGAGGTGTTCCGGCTGCAGTCGCGGCCGCTGGTCGTCGTGCTCGAGGACCTGCACTGGGCGGGCAGCGAGAGCCTGCGTCTTTTGGCGTGGCTGGTGCAGACCGTCGAGCGCCTTCCGGTATTGCTCGTCGGCAGCTTTCGGAACGACGAGGCGCCGGCGCTACCGGAGGCCGTTCTCGGCGCGCGCGTCCTCGCCCTCGATCGCCTCGATCGGACCGCCATCGCGACGCTCGGGGCCGCGATGATCGGACCCGCGGCCCACCGCGCGGAGGTGCTCGACCTGCTCGAGCGCGAGACCGAGGGCATCCCCTTCTTCATCGTCGAGGTCGTGCGCACGCTGGCCGAGCTGTCGGGGGCCCTCGATCGCGTCGGCACCACCGAGCTTCCCGGGCGCGTCGAGTCGGGAGGCATGGCCCGAGTCGTGCGCCGCTGGCTGGCCCGGATTTCCTCCGATGCCCTTCCCGCGCTCCGGACGGCGGCGGTGAGCGGACGCCGCATCGACCCCGCCCTCCTCGGCGCCGTGCATCCGGAGCTCGACGTCGATCAGTGGGCGCAGGCGTGCGCGCGCGCCGCGGTGCTGGAGCTGCGCGATCAGCACTGGATGTTCGCGCACGACAAGCTGCGGGAGCAGCTCGTGGACGATCTCCCCGACGTCGCCCGGCGTGCCGTCCATCGCACGATCGCCGAGGCGACGGAGCGGCTCTACGAGCGTCGCACGGACCACCTGGCGGCGCTCGCGCATCATTGGCGGGAGGCCGGCGACGGTGCGCGCGAGGTGCGGTACGCCCGCGAGGCGGCCGTGGTGGCGCTCCAGACGGGCGCTTATCGGGAGGCGGTCGAGCTCTTCCTGCGGGTGCGGACGATCTTGACGACCGACGACGCAGCCCGGGGGGCGGGGCGCCCGTCGCACGGTCTCCGCGGAATGCTGGATCCGAACGCGCGCGTCGAGACGACGAGCGCCGAGTTCCTGCTCGGCACCGTCGAGGGCGGCCTCTCGGAGGCCTACTACCGGCTCGGCGACCTCCAGCGCTGTGCCGAGCACTCGGTACGCGCGCTCGCCCACCTCGGGCAACGCGTGCCGGAGTCGGCCGCGGGATGGATCGGGGCTGCTCTCTGGGAGGTATGCGTGCGCGGGGCGCAGTCGGCGCTCAGGGTGCGCGTCGCCGATCCGGAGCAGGCGGTGCGGGTGGCGAGTGAGACGGCACGGGTACAGCTCCGCCTGACCGACACCTACTTCTATTCGCTGCGGCTCGCGCCGATCGTCTGGTCGACCCTGCGCGTGGTCAATCAGTGCGCCCCGGTCGGCGCCCTCCCGGAGCTGGCGCAAGGCTACGTGATCCTGGCACGACTCGCCGCCGTGGCGCGGATGGAGCGGCTGGCGACGTCGTGGAGCCGCCGGGCGCTCGCCATCTCCGAGCGCACCGGTCTCGAAAGCAACGTCGCCTGGGTGCGGACCCGGCGTGCGGGTCACGCGGTCGGGGAGTGCCGCTGGCACGACGCCGAGGCCGAGGTGAAATACGCCACCGAGGTCGCGGAGCGCGTCGGGGACCTGCGATTGTGGGAGGAGGCGCGCGTGCAGCACGCCCTGGCGTCGCTCTTCCGCGGGCGATTTCAGGCCTCGCTGACGTTGTTCCGCGAAGCCAACCGGCTGTGCCGCCGAACCGGCAATCGCCAGATCGAATGCTGGGCGCTCCTCGGTGAGGGCGGGGTCGCCAGCCGTCTGGGCGAGCATCACGCCGCGCTCCAATTGCTCGAGTCGGCGTTGGCGATGATCGGCGAGGACGTGCTGAAGACCGAGGCCATCTGCGCCCTCGGCGAGCTGGCGCTCGTCCACCTCAAGCTCGGCAACCCGGCCAAGGCGTACGAGACCGCCGATCGCGCCCTCGTCCACATCCGTCCGATGCGGCCGGTGACGTTCTGGCTGCAGCCCGTGATCGCCTCCACCGCCGAGACGTTGCTGTCCTTGCTCGAGGCCGGATGGGCGCCGACTCCCGCGATCCGCATTCGGCTGCCGCTCCAGGCCCGGCAGGCGGTGGCGGCGATGCAGCGCTTCGCTCGACACTTTCCGCTCGGCCGCCCGCACGCCGCCCTGTGGGCCGCGCGCAGCGCGTGGATCGGGGGAAGCCGGCGGCGGGCGATCCGGCTCTGGATCCGGACCGTCGCGCTCGCCGAACAGCTCGGCACGCCCTACGAGGGAGCCGTCGCCCACCTCGAGCTCGGGCGCCGTCTCGCGGCGGGAAGCCCCGACCGCGACCGTCATCTGGCGGCGGCCGCGGCAATGTTCGAGCGGCTCGGTTGCACGGCGGAGGTGGCGGAGGCGCGCGCCCAGCAGGCTGCCGTCGCGCTCGGCGAAGCGGGGGTCGCGGCATGCACCTGACCCGCGAGGACGTGGCACTGCTCGCCTGTCCGGTGTGTCGGGGGACGCTGCGTTTCGACGGGCGGATCTACGAGGACCGCCTCGGCCAGGGAGTGCTCGAGTGCCAGGACTGCGGCCGGCCGTGGGCCGTGCAGAACGGGCTCGCCGCACTCTACGACGAGCGGCGCGTCCAGGGCCTCGATCGCATGCTGCGTCCCGTGTACGACCTCATCGCCCCCGTTCACGACCTCGCGGTCAACCTGTCGCTGCCGATTCTCCAATTCCCGGATCTCGACAACGGGCGTCACAACTACATCGCGCGCCTCGACCTCCCGCGTCTCAACCGCGGCTTCCGCGGTGACCCGCTCCGCATTCTCGAGGTCGGCATCGGCGCCGGCGCCAACGTGCGATTGATCGAGGACCAGCTCGCGAGCGACCTCGACGTCGAGCTGTGGGGGCTCGACCTCAGCCGGGGCATGATGCGGCAGTGCCAGCGCAACCTGCGATGGCATCCCCCGACGCGGCGGGTGCGCCTGCTGCTTGCCGACGCGCACGTGTTGCCGTTTCCGGACGCGACGTTCGACCGCGTCTTTCACGTCGGCGCCATCAACGGCTATCGCGACCGCCGCGCCGCGCTCGCCGAGATGGCGCGGGTCGCGAAGCCCGGCACGCCGATCGTGGTCGTCGACGAGGAGCTCGACCCGCGGCGGTCGCACAGCCTGTATCACCGGCTCGCGTTCCGCTCGATCACGACGTACGACCCCGACCCGCGCTCACCCCGCGCCGAGCTCCCCGCGGAGGCGGTCAACATCGAGGAGACCGCCGTCAGCCGCTTCTACTACTGCCTTCGCTTCGAGATGCCCGCGGCGCGCCCGCGCGTGTGAGGGTCTCTCGCGACTGACAGGCTTCCTTATCCGGACCGCTCTAACAGCGGGTTGGTAAGGTGTTGGACGGACGTCGCAGCGCGTCGCTCCGGGTTCATCGCGCCGCTGGGTGTGCCTGACCAAGCACGTCCGCCAAGGAGCCGGCCGTCTGTGTTGCACGCTTGATAAGCGCTGTTTCAAGATGATCAGTCGGCCCGATCAGCTCCACTTGTCGTTGCCCGCCCCCCGGCGTTGGGGGGACGCCGGCCCGGGGCGGGGCGCAAGCCCGCCGGAGCTCGTGCCGGCATGCCGCACGTCTCGCGTGCACCCTTCGCGAGAACGCTGCCGGCGCACGTCACGGTGCGGATCCGTAAGGACCTGCCGTCGCTCCGCACCGTCAAGCTCGT
This sequence comes from uncultured delta proteobacterium, assembly GCA_963761995.1. GTDB lineage: Bacteria > Desulfobacterota > Binatia > UTPRO1 > UTPRO1 > UTPRO1. The sequence goes on from CAVXIU010000006.1 coordinate 1,337,765, forward strand.
CCGCGCGCTCGAGCGCAGCTTCGCCGCCGGCTGCGAGCGTCCGGGTTTTCGTCTCGTGCACTATTCGCTGCAGGGCAACCACGCGCATCTGATCGTCGAGGCTCACGATCGGGAGGCACTCGGTCGCGGCATGAAGGCGGTCGGCATCCGGCTGGCGCGGGCGGTGAATCGCATTGCCGGGCGGAAGGGGCGGGTGCTGGCGGATCGTTACCATCTGCGGCTGCTGCCGACGCCGCGGGAGGTGCGAAGCGCGCTCCGCTACGTGCTGCTGAATGCCCGCCGCCATGCGGCGGCTGCGCGCGCCACGCTCACCCGATTCGGCTCGACCCCGCGTCGTCGGGGCGGTGGTTCGACGGGTGGAAGAGAGAAAAGCTGGAAGAGGTAGTAAGGGACGGTCCGATCGGCGGCCTCGCGAGGCCGGCGGTGGCGCGGGCTCGGACGTGGCTGCTCACCGTTGGCTGGCGCCGCTACGGCCTCCTCGACCCCGCCGACATCCCCGGCTGATCGGCGGCGCGCCACGGCGACCCGGTCCGCGCCGACCCCTACCAACCTCTTCTCCGGCGGTCCGCCTAATCCGGCTTCAGCACGATGTCGAAGAGGTGCTGCGTCATGCCGCCGGTGTAGTCGATGGTCGCGCCGTTGAACCAGGCGCTCTCGTCGCGGGTCAGCACCGAGACGATGCGGCCCACCTCGTCGAGCGTGCACATCCGTCCGGCGGGGATCATGTCGGCGTGGACGGCCTCCATCCGCTCCAGGGCGCCGGGGCCGAGCACGCGGCGGAGGGCGGGGGTCACCACGGTGCCGAACTTGAGGAGGTTGACGCGGTGGCCGAGGCGGCCGAGCTCGATCGAGAGGTACTCGCACGTAGGCCTGAAGCGCGGCCTTGGCCGCCGCCACCAGGCCGCAGTTGTGGAGCACCTGGTCGTGGAGCGCGTTGGTGAGGCCGAGGAGGAGCGCTCGCGGCGCCAGCAGGTCGTGCTGGTGCAAGGCCTGCGCCCAGTACGCGAACGAGTGGGCGAGATAGTCGAAGGTCTTGGCGAATTGGCGGGGATGGAACGGGTCGCCTTGGGTCGGCAGGAAGTGGCCGAGCGACGCGCCCGAGAGCGAGTGCACCATGACCGCGACCGACTGCGTGCCCAGGCGCTCGCGGACGACGGCGGCGCACTGCTGGACGCCCTCCGCCGTCCCGGCGTCGGCGACGTGCATCACGACGTCGCGGCCGAGGCTCCGGAGCTCGTCCTCCAGGGCGCGCGCGTCGTCGGGGTAGTGCCCGCGGTGGATGCCGAGCACGTTCAGGCCCGGATCGCGAGCGAGGGCGCGCCCCACCGCCGCGCCGGTGCCGGTCGAAGCGCCGAGGATCAGTGCCCACCGAGTGTCAGCCATCACGTCCTCCGAGCCAGGCGCGACCGCGGCCGCGGTCGAGGAGCGCTTGCACCGCCCCGACGACGCGCCGATGCACGGCGAGCAGGCCGTCCGGGTCGTGGTCGTCGTCGCGGTCGTGCGGGACGTCCCAGGGATCGATCGGCGCGCCGACCAGCTGATGCAGGCGCACCGGGAAGGGCGGCGAGAACGGATAGAGACCGAGCGGGCCGCAGCCCGCCCAGAGGGCCCAGGCCCAGCGGTTCGGAATGCCGAGCCGGCGTCCCAACGCCTCCGCGTCCCAGAACCCGACGTAGGTGTCGTCCGCGCCGCTGCCGGCCACGGGCACGATCGGCAGGCGGTACTTGCGCGCGAGCTTCACGTAGCCGACGCGATTGCCCCACGCGACGCGATAGCGCTGGCAGACGCTGCGGCAGCCCTCTTGTCCGCCTCCCGGGGTCACGACGATGTGCTCGCCGCGGTCGATCGCGGCGGCGAGATCGGGGCCGTCGCGGGTCACGAAGCCCATGGCGTCGACGTGGCGCTTGATCGAGGGCCAGCTCTCGAGCCCACGATGTACGACGCCATGGGGCAGGTAGCCGTAGCGGTCGTAGAGGGCAACCGTGAGCATGCACATGTCGTAGGCGAGCGGTCGCCCGTGATAGCCGACGATCAGCTTGGCGCCGGGACCGTCGAGGTGCTCGAGGCCGTCGACGCCGTAGCGGTGGTACCACTGCCAGAACCGCCAGTAGCCGAGCCAGGCGTCGCGCGCCCCGATCACGCCCCCACCCGATGGAGGACGGCTCCCGAGGACAAGCCGCCGCCGACGCCGACCATCAAGACGTGATCGCCGGCGCGCACCGTCCGCGTGCGAAAGAGGCGGTCGAGACTGAGCGGAATCGACGCCGCGCCGACGCTGCCGACCTCGTGCACCACCCGGATCACCCGCGCGCGGTCGACGCCGAGCGCCTCGACGAAGGCGTCGAAGAGCGCGCCCGTCGGTTGGTGCGGCAGGACCCATTCGACGTCGGCGAGCGCCATCCCCGCCTGCTCGAGCACCACGCTGGCGCTGCGGCGGATCGCCTCGAGCGCCTCGCGGCCCATCTCGGCGTTGCTGGCGGTGAAGCGGATGGTCTCGAGCCGGCCGGTGTGCGACGGGCTCGCGAGGCGGACGTTCCCGAAGGCGACCCCGTCGTTCCACAGGTGGGCGCCGAGGACGCCCTCGCCGTCGCGCCCCGGTGTCAGCACCGCGGCCGCCACGCCGTCGCCGAAGACGAGATACGGACGCGGGTCGGCCGGGGTGATGACCCGCGAGGCCATCTCGACGACGGCGATCCCGATGGGCCCGCTGCCGGTCGCGAGGCTGCGCGCCGCCAGGTCGAAGGCGGTCAGGAACCCCATGCAGGCGTTGTTGAGGTCGAAGCAGTCGCACGAGCCGCGGAGACCGAGCGCGGCCGCGACGAGGTTCGCGCTGGCCGGGAACAGGAGATCGCCGCCCCCGGACGAGACGAAGATGAGCCGGTCGAGCGCGGTGGCGGGCAGGTCGGCCGCCGCCAGGGCGCGCGCGAGCGCCTGGGCGCCGAGCCCGGCCGCCGAGTCGAGCGGGTCGCTGAAGCGGCGCGACGCGATCCCCGTCAGGGCGGCGATCTTGCCGGCGTCGCGCCGCGGCGTGACGGCCGCGGCCACCTCGGCGGTGGAGACCGCGCGACCCGCGTCGACGCTGGCGGTCCCCGCGATGCGGACCGGAAATCGCACCGTCCCCCTCAATGATAGTTGAGATTCTGCCAGCGCGTGGCGGCGTCGTTGACGGCGGAGGCGAGGTTGGGATCGAGCTGCGCCGCCGCCGCGATCCACGAGGCGGACACCCAGAGAAAGCACTCGAGGAACGGGATCTGTTGGGGCTGGAATTGCAGGGCGACGTCCGCCTCCTCGGCGAAGCGCAGGCTCGCGCGCGACCACATGAACGAGTACCAGGTCCAGACGTCGATCAGGCGGCCGAGGGGCGTCCAGTCATGGAGGAGCGTGCCAACGACCGGGATCAGGTCGAGGGGGTTGCTCTCCGCGGCGCCCGGGATCACGTCGCAGGCGATTGCCAGGTCGGCGCCGCAGTCGCGCACCATGCGCGCCGGTACGATGGCGGCGCCGCCCCCGTCGGTGTAGCGCCGATAATGGCGGCGCATCGGTGCGAACGCGGGCGGCAGGCAGCCGCTCGCGCGCAGCGCCTCTCCGATCGTGCCGGTGGTCACCACGGCGGCCTCGGGCGGTCCGGAGGGCGGGAGCTCGGTGGTGAGCGCCGCGAACCGGATGTCGAGGTCCTGGACGCGAGAGCCCCCGCGCTCGGCGTCGACCACGAACTGGAGGGGCCACGAGCTCAGGATCACGAGCCCGATCCCGAACTGAAAGAGCGGTCCCAAGGCCGCTGCGGACGCGAGGCCGGCGCGCTGACCGTCGGAGTAGTAGGCGCCCAGGATCGCGCCGCCGCTCAGGCCCGTGACCACGTCGATCGGCACGTCGTTGTCCTCGAGCTTCTCGAGCAGCGCCGTCACCCGGTACGCCGACGCCCCGCCGCCGCTGATGGCGACGCCGACCCGGCGATTACTGATGGCACGCCCCCAGCGCTGCGCGCGCCGCATGTCGTCACCGGCGACCGTCGCGATGAACGGAGTCGCGCCCGTGCCGCCCAGCCACGCGGTCCAGGCGGTGGCGATCTGACCGAGATCGAAGGAGACGTTGCAGGCGTCGCGAAAGAGGCTGGCGCGCGTCATCGCGGCGGGGTCGGCCGGCCGATAATACATGCGCTCGACGCCGAACGGCGAGGGCTGCGCCACGCTGGCGAAGAGCCAGTCGTACGGTGCCGCCTGGTCCGTGAGCTGCGTCAGGATCGACGGGAGGTAGCTGCTGAAATACGGCACGCTCCCGCTGTAGTTGGTGGGCGAGAGCAGGGCGTGGAGCGCCGGGTTCATCGCCTTCGGCAGGCCGTCGGTCAGGTAGACGATGCGATCGAAGACCACCCCGGCATCGAAGGCCGCGGGCAGGGCGAAGGGGTCGTCCTCGTGCACCACGAAGACCCGGCCGCGCGTCCCGCCCATGAACATCAGTCCTGCAATCAACCCGCGCAAGTCGGCGGCGTAAATCGGGGCGGGCGGGGGCGCGATGGTGCCGAACGTCGTGCCGTCCCACCTCTCGACGGTCACGATCCCCGCTGTGATGGTGACGATCACGGTGGGGTGTCCGGTATCCTGCGCGAGGGCACCCGCGACCAGGTGGGTCAGGGAGCGCAGGTGCACCTGCGGCAGGTGGGCGGCGCGCGCCATCCAGATCAACTCTATCCTGGGTGCGAGCGGCGGCATGGTTCTAGCTCAGTGCGCTTTCCAGCTGTGCCAGCACGACCGGGTTCACCGCGTTCCACACCAGGGGAGAGACGGTGAAGATCTCGGTCGCATCGAGCAGGAAGATGCGGACCGTCTCGTCGCCTTCGGAGCTGGCTTCCATTCGTGAATGCACCCATTCGACGCCCGTGAAGAGGGGGTCGTGCCGGAGATAAGCCCCCGGCCGCAGGATCCTCCTGAGGGCGCCGTCGGTCACCGTCAGCGTGCCCTCGAGCACCACCAGGATCGCGGGCTCGATATTTTCGATCACCAGCGGACTGAGGTCGCGGCCGACGGGACGTACGCCGTATTTGTCGACCAGGTCGACGACCAGGCGCCGGCTGGTATTGCCGAAGAGCGCGGTGTGCTTGAGCATGTTGAGGGCCCGTTCCCGCAGCTCCTCGCTCGGGGGCTCGTACGGCGGCGGACCGCCGAAGGTCAGGAAGCTGCCGAACATCATGGGTGCAACTCCAGCGGCAGGCGCGCGAGCTCGCGAAAGAACACCTGCGGCTTCCAGCGCGGCGTGTCCTCGCCGAGCGTCACGCGGGGAAACCGGCGCAGCAGGCTCGCGAACGCGGTCTGCGCCTCGAGTCGGGCGAGCCCCGCGCCGAGGCAGAAGTGGATCGCGTGGCCGAACGAGAGGTGGCGATTGGGTGTGCGCAGGACGTCGAGATCGTCCGGGCGCTCGAACTGTCGCGGATCACGGTTGGCGGCCGCCAGCATCGCCGCCACCGCGTCGCCTTTGCGGAGCGTCCGGTCTCCGATCGTGACCTCGTCGACGACGATCCGAATCGTGCCCGCCACCGGGGTGTCGAAGCGCAGGAACTCCTCGACCGCCGAGGGCAGAGCGTCGGGCCGCTCGCGGAGGATCCGTTCCTGCTCGGGCCGGCGCAGCAGGTGATAAACGCCGTTGCCGAGCAAGTTGGTGGTGGTCTCGTGCCCCGCGAACAACAGCAGCACGCAGTTCGCGACCACCTCGTCCTCGCTGAGCGTGTCGCCGGACTCCTCCGCCCGGATGAGCGCCGAGAGCACGTCGTCGCCCTCGACGCGGCGACGGGCCCCGACCAGGTCGCGGAAATACTCGCAGGCGGCGCCGAGACCCTGGCGGGCGTGCTCGGCGTCGGCGCCGCTCCGCGATCCGCCGATGAAGTCGGCGATCTGCGTCGACCATTCCTTGATACGAGCCAGGTCGTCGAGCGGCACGCCGAGCATCACGGCGATGACCGTGGCGGGCAGCGGGAAGGCGACGGCGGCGATGAAGTCGACGCTGCCGCGCTCCGCCGCGGCGTCGAGGAGCTCGTCGACGATCGTTTGGATGCGCGTGCGTAGCTGCTCGAGCCGGCGCGGTGTGAAGCTGTGACTCATGAGGGCGCGCAGGCGAGTGTGGGCCGGCGGGTCGCGGTAGACCGTCCAGTGCCTGAGCATGCTCGCGACCGACGGCGCTTCGCCGTCACCGTCGGGACTCGCGAAGCGCTCGACCGAGAAGGCCTTCGCGTCGGTGACGATGCGCTCGACCTCGCGGTAGCGCGTGGCGATCCACATTCCCAGCCGGTCGCTCCATTCGATCGGACCGCGCTCGCGGAGCGCCGCGTAGGCGGGATAGGGATCCTGGCGACTGGCGGGATCCAGCAGGTCGGCGACGGCGCTCACGGGGCACCGAGAAGGCGCCGCATGCAATCGGATTCGTCGTGCGACTTCGAGCACCGTGTCGTAGGCATGAGTGAGGTTCCAGGTTCGGGGGCGGGCTCGGCGCCCCTTTGTGCCCCGAAGCCGGAAGCGAGATCAAGACGCATACGCGCACGCGGCGCGTCGTCTATGGCTCCCGCTGTGCGGTCAGTCGAAATGGTGACGGGCTCAGCAGCTCGAAGACCGGCGTCGGCCCGATGCCCTTGAGATCCAGCACGCCCCGCTCGCAAATCTCGAGCTCGGGCTCGAGCAACGCGGCGGTGCCGACGCCCAACAGGATCTGACCCGGCTCGGCGACCGCGACGAGACGCGAGGCCACGTTCACCGCGTGGCCGATCACGGTGTACTCGGCGCGCATGGACGTACCGACGCAGCCGGCGACGACCGAGCCGGTGTTGAGGCCGAGGCCGACGCGCAGCGGGTGGCGTCCCACTCCGTCATACGCCTCGGCCAGGCGCTCGATGTGGGCGCGGGCCCGGAGCGCGGCTCGGGCGGCCGCCGAGGCGTGGTTCTCGAGCGGCAGCGGCGCGCCGAAGATCGCCAGCATGCCGTCGCCGAGGAAGCGATTGACGATCCCTTGCTCGGCGCGAACGACCTCGCACAGGGTCGCATAGATCGCGTTGATGGTGGCGACCGCCTCTTCGGGCGGCACACGCGCCGCGAACGACGTGAAGCCACGCACGTCCGCGAACAGGGTCGTCACCGTCGTCCGCGTTCCCTTCTTCCAAAAGCCCTTCGGGTCGGCGAGCACCACGCGCGCTACCTCCGGCGTCATGAACTTTCCGAACACGCTGCGGAGCGTGGAGAGACCGGCCGGGCGCGTCGGTGCGCAGTGCTCGGTCGTCGATGCCCATCGGGTCATGACGAGGCAACCTGCAATCGTCACGCCAGCTCACGGGCGATCGGATCCGCGCCGGAGCCGGGCCGGGTTGTCTCAGAACGAGGACTGCGCGCCGCCGTTCGTCCTCTGCGGGAGAATCCGCGGCGGCTCCACAACCACGACTGCGCCAGCTTCATGCGGCTGAGCGGTCGCTTCGGGTCGTGGCATCCCGGTTGCTGAGCCGCCTTCGTCAGAGCGTTCTGCGACGCTCGCACACACTTCCAAAGGAGGACGCAATGGGAACCGTTCGAGTGAGATGGTTGGCGGCGCTTGCCGTCGCAATGCTGACCGTGGGGGCAACCGCGGCCCGCGCCGACGACACCTACTTCGGATGCTCGAAGAACAGCAACAGCAAGGTCCGGCCGTCGAGTATTCTCGTGAATCAGACGCCCGCCTGTAAACCGACCGAGACGCTTCGCTCCTGGAGCCAGGCGGGACCCCCCGGCATCACCAGCTGTCATCCGGAGGAGTTCCCGGGAACCATTCCGGCCAACACCTACGGCGTCATCAACATGTTCTGCGCGTCGGGGCACGCGGTCGGAGCCGGCGGCATCTGGTCCTCGCCCTTCGACGGCGCCAACAACGGCAAGATATACGTCTTTCCACGCGGGGACGATTTCTGGACCTGCCTGCCCTACAACGACACGCCGAGCGCGTCGAACATCAAGTGCTACATGCAGTGTTGCGATTAGCTCAGAAGGGGGATCTCTCCCCCTTCGCCGACGCGGCGAAGCCGCGCCGGCTCAACCCCCGGCAGGCTGCGCTCGGCCGCGCGCGCGGCGCGCGGAATCGAGTCTCGAGTGAGACTCCTCGTTGATCCTGGCCTCGTGGGCTTCGGCGCTTTCGCGTCGAATGCCCGCGGGGTCGTCAGCGGCGCTGGAGGCCGAAGGCGCGGATGAGCTTGTAGACGTGGGAGCGGGCGACGTCGAGGCGTTCGGCGGCGTCGGCGACGTTCCAATCGGCGGCCTCGAGGGTCTCGAGCAGCAACGCGGCCTGGAAGCGGCGCGTCTGCTCCTGGAAGCTCGCGGCGGCGGGAGCGCCGCCACCGCTCCCCGTCCTCTGGTCCGGAAAGAGGTGGTGCGACTCCAGTTGCTCGGCCCCCGCGCTGGCGGCGCGGATGACGGCGGCCTCCACGACGTTGGCCAGCTGCCGGACGTTCCCCGGCCACTCGGCGGCCTCCACCGCGCGGAGGGCGGCGAGGGACGGTGAGAGTCGCGGCAATCCGTGACGCTCGCTCGCGCCGGCACAGAAGAAACGCGTGAGCTCGCCGAGATCGTCCTTGCGCTCGGCCAGCGACGGCACCCGGATCGGCAGCACGTGCAAGCGGTAGAAGAGGTCCTCGCGGAAGCGCCGATCCTGCACCAGCGACTTCAGGTCGACGTTGGTGGCGGCGATCACGCGGACGTCGGCCGTGACCGGACGGGAGGCGCCGAGCGGGTAGTACTGCTTCGATTGCAGCAACTGGAGGAGCTTGGCCTGCGCGGGAAGCGACAGGTCTCCCACCTCGTCGAGGAACAGCGTGCCGCGCTCGGCCGCCGCGACCCTGCCGAGCATGCGATGCGTCGCCGTCGAGTGGGACCCGGGCAGCGCGCCGAAGAGCTCGCTTTCGATGAGCGTCTCGGGGAGGGCGGCGCAGTTGACCTCGACGAAGGGCCGGCCGGCGCGCGGGCCGTTGTCGTGCACGACGCGCGCCAGTTGGCTCTTCCCCGTGCCGGTGTCGCCCGTGAGCATGACGCTGACGTCGAGCGGCGCGACCAGCGCCAATTGCTCGAGCACCGTCGCGAGCGCCGCGCTGCTCCCGATGATCCCGTCGAGGCGGAGCCGCTGTCGTGCCGCGGCGGTCGCGTCGCCGGATCGTTGGGTGCGGCCGACACGGTCGGCGATCGGCGCCAGATGGCGGCAGAAGGTCTCCGCCAGGCGACGGTCCTCGTCGGAGAACAGGCGGCCCGCGGACGCGCGCTGCAGATAGAGCACGCCGCGCGGCGGGTCGACGCCGACCGGGGCGCACAGCACCGCCTCGATCCTGCCGCGCTGCACGCTCTCGAACGCCTTGAAGCGGGAGTCCAGGAACGCCGAATCGGTCGAGAGCGTCTGGGCGCTGGCGATGGTCTCGCCGATGATCCCGCGCGAGATCGTCGTACGCAGGTCGGCGACCTCGGCCGACGTGAGCCGGTGCGAAATCGACCACCGCGGCTGGGCGGGGTCGCCGCCCTCGTCGATCAGCTCCAGGTAGCCCTGGTCCGCCCCGACGGTCTCGACGATCAACTCCAGGCCGTCGCGCAAAAGCGGCCCCAGGTCGTCGCAGTCGGCGAGCTCGAGGAGGCGCCGATAGAGGTCGCGCTCACGACGGAAGCGAGCCGCGTCGGTCTCGCCGGACAGGGCGGGTGCCGGTGGTCCCGGCTGCTGACGGTGCTCGTCACTCATGCCCGAGGGCGTTGTAGATCAGCCGCGCTCGGAGTGTCCACTCGGTTCCCGCGAGGCTCCTGCGCCGCTCGCGGGTGTTTCCTCCCTGCGGGTCGGGGGCGAAGGACGAGGAGGTCGCCCCGTGCCCGCCGGTTCATAGCTCAGCGCGACGAACGGGCGTTCTCGTTCACAGCGCCGAGTGTTTTGCCGCCCGAAGATCAAGCTAGTCGGATCACGATCGCGTACGTCGACATGGCACCGCCTCTGCATTGGATTCGGGGGCGAGGAGACTTGATCGCGTGGCTTCCACCCGGAGGAGCGGCATCGCGCTCATGCAATCGAAGATTGCCAGACGTTGTGAGCGGACGTGCTCATTGCAGACGTCCACACGCGAGGGCTGCGGGTGTTCCAAAGCGGTGCAGTTTTCCCATCAGTCCTGTCTCGAAGCGATGATCGACTTTCTGTGAGTTTCCGCTGGACCTCTCCGACGTGCTGTGGGAGAAGCGCGAGGCTTCAACCGTACCCGAACGGCAGTGCTCCGGTCCTCGACAGACGCTTCCGATGCTTGCCGAAAGACACGCCGCTGGTTGGAGCCCGAACATGCGAGCGCCGCTAAGCGCCGTGTTCTTGTTGTTTGGATTGTGCGTCTCGTTGGCGAGCTGTCGGGCGGACGGTCACGGTACTGACGCCGTGCATGGCGAGGAGCCTGAGATCGTTCGTACGTGTTTGGTCTCGCGCGCAGGGCTCCCACGATGGCGAACGTCGGAAAGCCTCGTGATCGTCGACACGCGTACGCCTGACGAGTTTCGTAAGGTGCGCATTCCGGGTTCCATCAATCTGCCGCCCTATGCGCTGAAGACCAAGACCTACCTGGCGTCGAAACGACTTCTCCTGATCGGCCGTGCGGGCAGCGGAGCGGAGCTCGAGCCGACGTGTCGGACATTGCGCGAGGCCGGTTTCGCCTCGGTTGGAATTCTCGAGGGCGGGTTGAACCTGTGGGCGCGGGAGGCGGGTCCGATCGTTGGTGAGGGCGCCACTCGGCGGGGATTGAGCGCGCTCTCGGCCGCCGATTTCGTCCGCGAGCCCCGACCGGACGCGTGGCTCGTGGTGGACGCTTCCAGTCGCGGCGCGTCCGTCTCCGACGGACTTCCGTCCGGAGCTGCCCACATCCCATTGGACGACGGCGCCCGTTTTCGGCGCGAGCTGGGAGAGTTGGTGCGTGAGCGACATGCACGTCCAGATCCGTTCGTGCTCTTGGTCGGTGGGGGCGCGGAGCTGGACGACCGTTTGGCGACCGAGGTCGCGAACCTCGACCTGCCGAACGTGTACTTCCTCGCGGGAGGCATCGACGGCTATCGCCGCCATCTGGCGCAGCGGGATGCGGGTCGGCACCACGTCGCGAAGGCCGACGCCGTCGAGCCATGCGGTTCACGATGATGGCGCGGAGGGCCTTCTGGTCGGGAGTGCTGTGCTTCCTCGTCGGAATCGGTCTCCACTCGGTCGCCCTGGCGCAGGTCTGCGGCGACGGCATTGTGAACCCCGCCACGGAGCAATGCGACGACGGCAACGCAAACGAGGCGGACGGCTGCAAGAACGACTGCACGTCGAACCTCTGCGGTGACGGCGTGCTCCGCACGTCGGGCGCTGGGTACACGCTCGATGCGCCCCCCTTCCATTACATAGACCTCACGGGAGGCGCGACCTCCATCCCACTCAGTGACGACAGCGTGAGCCCGCGCCTCCCGCTCGGGTTCAGCTTCGACTTCTTCGGCAATTCGTTCTCGGACGTCGCCGTCAGCTCCAACGGCTTTCTGACCTTTGCCCAGTCCGGAGGTTCCGGCTGTTGCAGCGGCCAGCCGCTGCCGAGCGCGAGCCAGCCCAATAACCTGATCGCCGGCTTCTGGACGGACCTGTATCCAACCAGCGCCTCCGCGTATCGGTACGCGACGGTCGGCGACGTCTTCGTGGTCGAGAGCGACGTGCGGCTCTACGACAACCGATCCGTCCCAATCCGGATGCAATTCCAGCTGCGGGCGAGCAGCCACGTCGTCGAGATCCACTACCTGAGCGCGCAGCCGGACGGTCAGATCGTGACGGCCGGTGTCGAGAACGCCACCGGCACGATCGGTCTGCAGCACTACGCCGGCAACAGCGGCCTGACGGAGGTCGCGGTCCGCTACACGCCGTTCGGCCCGGAGACGTGCGACGACGGCAACCTCGTCGACGGCGACGGCTGCGATTCGAACTGTCGTCCCACCGGCTGTGGCAACGGCAGCGTATCGGCGGGGGAGAGCTGCGACGACGGCGATACCGTCCCAGGGGACGGATGCGATGCCGACTGCGCCCTCGAGAGCGGCTGGAGCTGTCCGGTCGCCGATCGAGCGTGTGAGCCGATCTGCGGCGACGGCCTCGTCATCGGCGGCGAGCCGTGCGACGACGGCGACGGCGACGACACGAATGCCTGCAAGAGCGATTGCACCCCCAACGTGTGCGGCGACGGCGCCGCGCAGGTCGGCGTGGAGGAGTGCGACGACGGCAACGGGGACGACGCCGACGCCTGCAAGAGCGATTGCACTCTGAACGTATGCGGCGACCGCGCCACGTGGGCGGGAGTGGAGGCGTGCGACGACGGCAACGCCGACGACAGCGACGGCTGCAAGAGCGATTGCACACTCAACGTCTGCGGCGACGGCATTCTCCAGGATGGTGCCGGCACCCTTCATCTGACGTGGCTCGCGATGAGCTGCGCTGGACCGATGGACGTCGAGCTCACGGTGAACGGCATCGTCGCCGTGCGCACGCTCGCGGACGAGGGCACCTGCGACTGCTTACCCGGCATCCACACCGTCGAGGTCACCGATCCGGCGGCGCTCGCTACGCTCACGAACGGCGTGTCTTCCTTTTCCGCCGAGCTGGTCTCCGACTCGGAGTTTCCCAGTAAGTACTTCGCTTGGGCCATCGCTACCATCGACGACGGCAGCGTGCTCCACGATGTCGTCGTCCTCGACGCCGGCGGCGGTGCCGCCATCCGCAATCCGGACCTCTGTGATGCTTACGAGTACTCCGAGCAGCCGAGAGGGCCGGTGTACTCGGCGTCGGCGACGTTGACGTCAGCCGAGGATTGCGACGACGGCGATCTCGTCGAGGGCGACGGCTGCGACTCCAACTGCCGCGTCACCGGCTGCGGCAACGGCGCCGTCTCCCCGGACGAGGAGTGCGACGACGGCAACCTCGTGGCCGGTGAAGGTTGTGGCCCCGACTGCGTCGTCGAGGCCGGCTGGAGCTGCCCGGTGGCGAATCAACCATGCGCGCCCGTGTGTGGCGACGGCCTCGTCCGCGGCGGCGAGGAATGCGACGACGGCGACGGCGACGACACCAACGCCTGCTCGAACGCCTGCACCCCCAACGTCTGCGGCGACGGCGTCGTCAACGCCGGGCTGTTCGAGCAGTGCGACGACGGCAACACGATTGCCGCCGACGGCTGCGATGCCGCGTGCGCGATCGAAGCCGGCTGGAGGTGCGCCGTACCGAATCAACCGTGTGAGGCGGTGTGCGGCGACGGACTCGTGCGCGCCGATGAGCAGTGTGACGACGCCAACGGTGACAACGGGGATGCATGCAAGAACGATTGCCGGCACAACGTCTGCGGCGACGGCGTCGTGAACGTCGGTGTCGAGCAATGCGACGACGGCAACACCGTCAACGTCGATACCTGCAAGAACGATTGCACGGCGAGCGTCTGCGGGGACGGCGTCGTCCACCTGGGTGTGGAGGAGTGCGACGACGGCAACGCCGACGACATCGACGGGTGCAAGAGCGATTGCGCCATCAACGTCTGCGGCGACGGCACCGTCCAGGACACTGCCGGCAGCCTGCATCTCACATGGCTCGCGATGAGCTGCGACGGCCCGATGGACGTCGAGCTCATGGTGAATGGCATCGTCGCCGTGCGCACGCTCGCGGACGAGGGCACCTGCGACTGCTTACCCGGCATCCGCACCGTCGAGGTCACCGATCCGGCGGCCCTTGCCACGCTGACGAGCGGCGCGTCGTCCTTTTCGGTCGAGTTGATCACCGATCTCGCGTTCGCCAGCAAGCACTTCGCGTGGGCCGTTGCGACCATCGACGACGGGAACGAGCCGCAAGAGGTCGTCATTTTCGACGCCGGCACGGGTGCTCCGGCCCGAGACCCGGACCTCTGTAACGCCTATGAGTATTCCGAAGAGCCGAGGGGCCCGGTCCACTCGGTGTCGGCGATGCTCTCGGGTATCGAGGAGTGCGACGACGGCGATCTCGTCGACGGCGACGGTTGCGACTCCAACTGTCGCGTCACCGGCTGCGGGAACGGCGTCGTCTCCAACGGCGAGGGATGCGACGACGGCAACGTGGTAGCCGGCGACGGCTGTGACCCCGCCTGCGCCGTCGAAGCCGGCTGGAGCTGCCCCGCACCGAATCAACCGTGTGAGGCGGTGTGCGGCGACGGGCTCGTGCGCGACGATGAGCAGTGTGACGACGCCAACAGTGACGACGAGGATGCATGCAAGAGCGATTGCCGGCACAACGTCTGCGGCGACGGCGTCGTGAACGTCGGCGTCGAGTCGTGCGACGACGGCAACGCCGTCAACGTCGATGCCTGCAAGAACGACTGTACGGCGCACGTCTGCGGGGACGGCGTCGTGCACCTGGGTGTGGAGGCGTGCGACGACGGCAACGCCGTCGACGAGGACCGTTGCAAGAGCGACTGCTCCCTCAACGTCTGCGGCGACGGCATCGTCGGCGCCGCGTGCGCCACGGGCGACGTCCTGCTCATCTGGGACGTGCTGAGCGATCAGACCCAGGCCCTTGCGAGCGCCCTCGAGGCCGCCGGCCTGCGGGTGACGTTGAGCGCCACGAGCGAGACCGCCTACGACGGGACCAACCCGAGCCCCGCGGGGTTCAGTGCCATCATCCATCTCGACGGTACGACCTACGCCGTCGAGATGCCGCCGAGCGGGCAAAGCGCGCTGGTGCAATTCGTGCAGGACGGCGGCGGCTACCTCCACGGCGAGTGGAGCGCGTATGAGACGTCCAACGGTGGGCTGGCGGCGATGCGCGAGGTGATCTTGCTCGACCGGAGCTCCGGTAGCTCCAGCACGCTCACGTTGCACGATGCCGCTGGTGTGTCGGAGCATCCCATCCTCGCCAACGTGCCGGCGAGCTTCAGCTTCGGCGCCAGTTACAACATCGGCCCCGCGCACGCCTTCGCGACCAACCCGGTGACCGTCCTGATGCAGGATCAGTCGGGGAGCGCCGCGGTCGCCGTGCGCGAGGTCGGGCTCGGGCGCGTCGTCGGCTTCAGTCACGCCGGGAATTTCGGCGGGGCTGCGACGTTGTCCGATCCGAACGTTCAGCAGCTCTACGTCGATGGGGCGCGCTGGGCGGGTGACTGTCCCTCGGAGGAGTGCGACGACGGCAACTCGGTGGACGCCGACGGCTGCGATTCCAACTGCCGGGTCACCGGGTGCGGGAACGGCGTCGTCACCGCGGACGAGCAATGCGACGACCGCAACACGTCATCCGGCGATGGGTGCGACGCAACGTGTACGATCGAGCCCGGATGGACGTGTCCGACCGCCGGTCAGCGCTGTCGCGTGGCGGACGTCGTCGGCACGATCAGTCCCGACGGCTCGAGCACCACCATCACCACGACGGTTCCGGAGCAGAACGCGCAGCTGACATTTACCGGGACCGCGGGGCAGCGAGTGAGCATCTACGTGAGCGAAAGCACGTACAGCCAGGGAATCCAGCTGCGGGTGACGGCGCCGGACGGGACGACGGTCTTGGTGAATACAGGCGTGTTTCAGGGGAGCTTCATCGAGCCGGTCACGTTGCCGGCGACGGGCTCGTACCTGCTCACGCTGGACCCGAACGGGAGCGGAACGGGCAGCATCACGTTTGCGCTCTACGATGCGACGAACGTCACGGGGACGCTCGACCCGAGCGGGCCGGCGGTGACGGTGACGACGGACACGCCGGGGCAGGGGGTGGTGCTGAGCTTTGCGGGGACGGCCGGGCAGCGGGTGAGCGTGACGGTGAGCAACAGCACGTATCCGTGCTGCGGGACGCTGGTGTCGCTGGTGCGGCCGGACGGGAGCGTGCTCGCGCAACAATCGTACAATTTCACCGGGACGTTCTTCGACACGCTGACCTTGCCGGTGGCGGGGACGTACACGATCGTGCTCGACCCGAGTCACATCAATACGGGGAGCGCGACGGTGCGAGTGGCGACGGTGCCGGCGGACGGGACGGGGAGCGTGACGCCGGCGGCGGGAGCGGGCGGGCAGACGACGGTCGTGACGACGGTGCCGGGTGAGAATGCCGTGCGGACGTTTGCGGGGACGGCGGGGCGGCGAGTGAGCATCTACGTGAACCCGAGCACGTACACGCAGCAGGTGGGGTTGCGGGTGACGGCGCCGGACGGGACGACGGTGCTGGTGAACACGAGCGTGTCGCAGGGGAGCTTCATCGAGCCGTTCACGCTGCCGGCGACGGGGACGTACGTGGTGACGCTGGATCCGCAGGGGAACGCGACGGGGCAGCTGACGCTGACGCTGTACGACGTGGTGCACGTCGTGGGGACGCTCGATCCGAGCGGGCCGGCGGTGCCGGTGACGACGGACACGCCGGGGCAGGGGGCGGTGCTGAGCTTTACGGGGACGGCCGGGCAGCGGGTGAGCGTGACGGTGAGCAACAGCACGTATCCGTGCTGCGGGACGCTGGTGTCGCTGGTGCGGCCGGACGGGAGCGTGCTCGCGCAGCAGTCGTACAACTTCACCGGGACGTTCTTCGACACGCTGACGTTGCCGGTGGCGGGGACGTACACGATCGTGCTCGACCCGAGTCACATCAATACGGGGAGCGCGACGGTGCGGGTGGCGACGGTGCCGGCGGACGGGACGGGGAGCGTGACGCCGGCGGCGGGAGCGGGCGGGCAGACGACGGTCGTGACGACGGTGCCGGGTGAGAATGCCGTGCGGACGTTTGCGGGGACGGCGGGGCGGCGAGTGAGCATCTACGTGAACCCGAGCACGTACACGCAGCAGGTGGGGTTGCGGGTGACGGCGCCGGACGGGACGACGGTGCTGGTGAACACGAGCGTGTCGCAGGGGAGCTTCATCGAGCCGTTCACGCTGCCGGCGACGGGGACGTACGTGGTGACGCTGGATCCGCAGGGGAACGCGACGGGGCAGCTGACGCTGACGCTGTACGACGTGGTGCACGTCGTGGGGACGCTCGATCCGAGCGGGCCGGCGGTGCCGGTGACGACGGACACGCCGGGGCAGGGGGCGGTGCTGAGCTTTACGGGGACGGCCGGGCAGCGGGTGAGCGTGACGGTGAGCAACAGCACGTATCCGTGCTGCGGGACGCTGGTGTCGCTGGTGCGGCCGGACGGGAGCGTGCTCGCGCAGCAGTCGTACAATTTCACCGGGACGTTCTTCGACACGCTGACGTTGCCGGTGGCGGGGACGTACACGATCGTGCTCGACCCGAGTCACATCAATACGGGGAGCGCGACGGTGCGGGTGGCGACGGTGCCGGCGGACGGGACGGGGAGCGTGACGCCGGCGGCGGGGGCGGGCGGGCAGACGACGGTCGTGACGACGGTGCCGGGTGAGAATGCCGTGCGGACGTTTGCGGGGACGGCGGGGCGGCGAGTGAGCATCTACGTGAACCCGAGCACGTACACGCAGCAGGTGGGGTTGCGGGTGACGGCGCCGGACGGGACGACGGTGCTGGTGAACACGAGCGTGTCGCAGGGGAGCTTCATCGAGCCGTTCACGCTGCCGGCGACGGGGACGTACGTGATGACGCTGGATCCGCAGGGGAACGCGACGGGGCAGCTGACGCTGACGCTGTACGACGTGGTGCACGTCGTGGGGACGCTCGATCCGAGCGGGCCGGCGGTGCCGGTGACGACGGACACGCCGGGGCAGGGGGTGGTGCTGAGCTTTGCGGGGACGGCCGGGCAGCGGGTGAGCGTGACGGTGAGCAACAGCACGTATCCGTGCTGCGGGACGCTGGTGTCGCTGGTGCGGCCGGACGGGAGCGTGCTGGCGCAGCAATCGTACAATTTCACCGGGACGTTCTTCGACACGCTGACGTTGCCGGTGGCGGGGACGTACACGATCGTGCTCGACCCGAGTCACATCAATACGGGGAGCGCGACGGTGCGGGTGGCGACGGTGCCGGCGGACGGGACGGGGAGCGTGACGCCGGCGGCGGGGGCGGGCGGGCAGACGACGGTCGTGACGACGGTGCCGGGTGAGAATGCCGTGCGGACGTTTGCGGGGACGGCGGGGCAGCGGGTGAGCATCTACGTGAACCCGAGCACGTACACGCAGCAGGTGGGGTTGCGGGTGACGGCGCCGGACGGGACGACGGTGCTGGTGAACACGAGCGTGTCGCAGGGGAGCTTCATCGAGCCGTTCACGCTGCCGGCGACGGGGACGTACGTGATGACGCTGGATCCGCAGGGGAACGCGACGGGGCAGCTGACGCTGACGCTGTACGACGTGGTGCACGTCGTGGGGACGCTCGAGGCGAGCGGGCCGGCGGTGACGGCGACGACGGACACGCCGGGGCAGGGAGTGGTGCTGAGCATTGCGGGGACGGCGGGCCAGCAGGTGCGGCTCACGGTCGGCAACAGCACGTACCCGTGCTGCGGGACGCTGGTGTCGCTGGTGCGGCCGGATGGGAGCGTGCTCGCGCAACAATCGTACAACTTCACCGGCACGAGCTTTCCGACGCTGACCCTGCCGGTCGCCGGCACCTACACGGTCGTGCTCGATCCCAACTCCATCAATACCGGCAGCGCGACGTTCACCCTCATCGACCCGACCATCCCGACCCGCACTCCGACCCCGTCGCCGACCCAGACCCGGACCCCCACGCCGACGGCGACCCGAACGCCGACCCCGACCAACGTCACGCCGACGCCCACGGTCACCCACACGCCGCTCGCAACGCCGACCGTGACGCCGACCCCGGGTCCGACGGGAACGCCGACCCTTACGGCGGCGGCGACCGTGACGCTCACCCCGACCGCGACCGCAACCGGATCGCCCACTACCACGGCCAGCCCGAGCGCGACGGTGAGCCCGACGCCGATCGTCGACACCGACGGACCGTCGCTCACCGGCGCGGCGATCGGCGGTAGTCCCTTGGCGGACGGCGTGGTGATCACCCGCGCCGCCGACGTCGTGGTGAACGCCAGCGATCTGAGCGGGGTGAGCCGCGTCGAGTTCCGCATCGACGGCGCGTCGATCGGTGTCGACTATGACGGGCCGACGCAATACGCAGCCCGCTGGGACGTCGCGGCCGCCTCGGACGGCGACCACGAGGTCCTGATCACGGGCTTCGATTCGCGGGGGAACGCGAGCGAGCTCCGCGCGACCGTGACGGTGACGCTCGCCGTTCCGCTGCCTCCCGTCATCTCGGCACCCCCGGACGGATTGCGCACGCGCGAGTCCGCGATCAGCGTCAGCGGTCTCGCCGAACCGCGGGCACAGGTGCACCTCTACGACAACGGCGCCGAGCTCGGGGGCCCCGTCGTCGCCGATGACCAGGGTCAATTCGCGCTCGCGGCGTCGTTGGTCGATGGGACGAACCGGCTCGAGGCCGCCGCCGAGAACCGCGCCGGCCTCGGCGCCCCGAGCGCACCGGTGCACGTGACCCTGGATCGCAGCGTCCCCGAGGCCCCCCTCCAGCTGTCGGCGCAGGGCCTGCCGGCGGGCCAGGTGAGGCTGCGTTGGAGCGCGGGCACGCCGGGACAGGTCGTCGGCTACAACGTCTACCGGTCGAGCAATCCGTTCGAGGCGCCGAGCGGCGCGCAGCGCCTGAACACGAGTCCGCTCACGAGCCCGGCGTTCGTCGACGCGCCCACCGCCGACGGTCTGTATCACTATCGGGTGAGCGCCGTCGGCGATCTCGGCGCCGAGAGCCCGCTCTCGAGCGATGCCCCGGCCGTGTCCGACGCTACGCCGCCGCGCGCCATCGCCATCGCGTACGACACCGACGGACGGTTCGATGCCGCGAGCGGCCGCATGGCCCCGGGGTACGTGACCGTCACCGTGACGGTCAGCGAGGCGCTCCTCACCACGCCGTTCCTGAGCGTCACGACCGCCGGCGGTGGTCCGATCGGTGTCGCCCTCGTGCCCGCCGGGGAGACGGAGTACACGGGTGGCTTCGACATCACTTCCCTCACGCCGTCCGGCACCGCGTCGGTCCTCTTCTCCGCGCGCGACCGCGTCGGCAATCGCGGCTCGGCGATCGACGTCGGGAGTGCGCTCGAGATCGATACCGACGGTCCGATCGTGCGCACCCTCACGGTGACCCCGCCCGATCCGATCCAAAACGCGTCGGGCGACCCGACCGAGGTGAGCGTCGGCATCGAGCTGAGCGAGGTCCCGAAGCCGAGCACGACGCCCGAGCTCTCCTACGTCCTCTCGGGCCCCGGCCGCCAAGCGGTCGCGATCGCGCTGACCGCGACCGCCGCGGACACGTGGCACGGGACCTTCACGCTCCCGCCCGATGCCGGCTTCAACGGGGTCGAAGCGCTCACCTTCGACTTCCGCGCCGTCGACGACCTCGACAACGAGAGCACCGAGATCCAAGACGTCGATCAATACCAGGTCTACCAGGGTGGCCTGCCGCCGCTGGAGGTGCCGGCCGGTCTCCGAGCGGTCGCCTTGCCCGCCGGGGAGGTCGAGGTGGTGTGGGATGCCGTCGCGAGGGCGGCCGGCTACCAGGTCTATCGACAGGGTCCGAGCGACGCCGAGCTGGTTCCACTCGGGCCCATCACGACGGCGACCGAGATCGTCGATCCGACCCCCGAGGACGGGCCCTATCGCTACGCCATCGCGAGCGTCCACCGGGCGAACGGGCAGGAGTCGCTGAGCGCGCCCACCAACCCCGTCACGGTCATCGCCGACTCCGTCGCGCCGAACCGACCGGAAGGGCTCAACCTCGAGCTGCGGCCGGAAGGGATCCTGGCCCGCTGGCAGGCGCCGCAGGGCGACCTGGCGGCGAACGGCGAGGTCTCGTACTCGCTCTACCGCGCGGCGCTCGGGCCGAACCAGCCGTTCGACGTCAGTGGCATGACGCCGCTTCGTGAGGACATCGAGCGGCTCCCCGGTCCCGGCCTGACCGGTGGGACGTACCTCGACGGCGCTCCGTCGCCGGCCGAGCACGCGTATGCCGTGACGGCGGTCGACCTCGCCGGCAACGAGTCGGCGCCCTCGACCTCTGCCTATGCGAACTTCGATCTGCTGCCGGTCGCGACCATCGACGTGCTGCGGAACGGCGACGAGCCGCCGACGATCTCTTGGTCGCATCCCAATCAGACCCCCGTGAGCTACCGGTTGCTCGTCGGCGCGGGGGGCGGCGGCACTCTGGTCCACGAGGGACCGGAGACCTCGTACGTCGACCTCGGTGCCACCGTCGGCGAACGGACCTATACGATCGTCGCCGTCGACGCCGGCGGCGTCGAAAGCCTGGGGCGCACCGTCCTGCTTCCGGCCCTCGATGCCGCGCTGGCGGCCGGCACGGTGATCGAGCGCGGGGTCTTCAACCGGCTGCGCTACCGGGTCGACAACGCCGGCCCGCACGCCGTCACCGCCGTCCGGCTGCGCGTCGAGATCGGCGGCCGCGCGCACCTCTCCGAGCCGTTCGATCTGGCGGCGGGGGCGGCGCGCAGCGTCGACGTCGTGGTAGGCGGCTACGACGACCTCCCCGACACCGCGCCGGTGCGGACGACGATCGAGATCACCCCCTCCCCCGGCGAGCGCGTCCGCCTCGTCGGCGAGACGGCCGCGGCGGTGACGAGCTCGGCGCTCGGCGTGACCGTCACGACCGAGAACCTCACCCGGGGCGGCATCGGCATGGTCCGCCTCGCGGTCGCGAACACGAGCGACGTCGAGACCGAGATCACGACCGCGACCCGCGCCGCCCAGGACGCGTCGCTCGAGGTCCGTCTGAGGCTGCTCGACGCGGACGACAACCTGCTCGCGACGCAGGCGTTCCGGCAGAGCACCGGTGCCGGCGTGCTCACGCTGGCGAGCGGGGACACCGTCGCGCGCATCCCGCCCGCGGGCACCTTCGTCTCGGACTGGGTGGCGGTCGAGGTGCCGGCGAACGCGCCCGACCGCGTCCGGGTCGTCGCCGAGATCGACGCGCTCCACCATCGCCTCGGCGAGCCGGACGCCGTCACGATCGCGACCGATCTCCGCGGCAGCACGGAGGCCGTCGTCGAGGAGGCGTCCTACTACGGGGAGCTGATCGACATCGTGCCCGCGGACTCGAACGGCGACCAGCCGATCGTGATTCGAGGCCGCGCCGTCGACGCCTCGAGCGGGGGCCCCGTCCCGAACGTGCAACTGGACGTGTTCCTCCGGGTCGGCGGCTACGAGCAGACGTTCTCGGCGTTCACCGAGGACGACGGCCACTTCACCTTCACCTACGGGCCCGCGCCCGGCGACTCCGGCGTGTTCACGGTCTCGATCGTCCATCCGGAGCGCCTCGACCGTCCCGAGCACGGTCACTTCACGATCCGCTCGCTGTCGATCACGCCGACCGCGTTCGACCTCACGATCCCCAAGAACTACGTCCAGACGCTGGAGACGACGGTCCGGGCCGGTGACGCGACCAGCGCGAGCAACGTGCGGCTGGAGTACCGGGCCGAGGATCAGCCCGGCGGCGTGCTTCCCGTCGGCATCACGGTGCAGCTGCCCGCGGCCGTCGACCTCGCGCCGAACCAGACGGCGACACTCCATCCGCGTTTCCACGCCGACAACAGCGCCGCCAACCAGGGCGTGGTGCGCCTCCGCCTCGTGAGCGACTCCCTTGGCGTCGGTCCGGTCGTCGGGGTGCTCTACGAGCTCTCCACCGCCTCTCCGGCGCTGGTGGGCACGCCGAGCGCCGTCGAGATGGGCGTCACACCCGGCGGTTCCGACTCCGCGACCGTGACCCTCGAGAACCAGGGATTCGCGCCGGCGAGCGGCGTGCACGTCGCGCTGGTCGATCCGTCGACCGGCGAGCCGGCGCCCAGCTGGATCGCGCTCACGACCGTCCCCGATCTCGGGCTGCTCGAGGTGGGGGCGAGTCGTCCGGTCGGCATCGTCACCGCGCCGCCGGCAACGCTGCCGGACGACGTCTACGAGTTCGTGCTGCGGGTCACTGCCGAGAACCACTCGGGGGTCGACGTGCGGGTCTTCGTCGTGGTCGTGCAGGACGGCGTCGGCGGCGTCGTGTTCCGTGCGATCGACATCTATACGGGAACGGGAGCGCCGGCGATTCCGGGCCTTGCCAACGCCCGCATCACTCTCCACCACGAGCAGGTCCCGGGCATCGCCCGTGAGGGTGTAACGGACGAGACGGGCGAGCTCGAGCTGCAGGACTTCCCCCCGGGTCGTTACCTGTACCGAGCGTCGGCGGCGGATCACCAGGACGTCTCGGGACGTCTTCAGATCAAGCCCGGCATCACGACCACTTCCCAGATCTTCCTGGTCAACAGCCTGATCTCGGTCGAGTGGTCGGTGGAGAAGATCGCGCTCGAGGACCGCTACGAGATCGTGCTGCGAGCGACGTTCGAGACCCAGGTGCCGGCCGCCCTCTTGGTCTTGGAGCCTCTGAGCATCCCGCTTCCAACCATGCGCCCCGGCGAGGTCTTCCAGGGCGAGCTCCGCCTCACCAACTACGGCCTGATTCAAGCCGAGCAGGTCACGGCCAGGTTCCCGACCTCGGACGAGTTCTACCGCTACGAGTTCCTGCGGACGATCCCCGCCACGGTCGAGCCCGGTCAGGTCGTCACGATTCCCTACCGCGTGACGGCGCTGAAGGCGTTCGGCTCGGCGTCGCAGCCGAGCCCGCTGGCGCAGGCGTCGTCCGCGACGGCGTTCAGTGCCAACGCCGCCACCGATCAGGCGATGTGCACCTACTACACGCTCGTAGAGATCGAATACATCAACATATGCACGGCAGAAGTATTTTTCCCATCCGGTTTGTATACACTCTACACGAACAGCTCGCCGTGCAATCAGAACCCCGATCCCGTCACCGTCATCCAGCAGAACCCGCCCCCTCCTCCCAGCGGCAATAGTTTCGGCGGTCTGCACCCCGGCGGGGGCCAAGGCACTGGTGGCTCGTCGCTGCCGTGCGGTGTCGGGCTGCCGTGCGAGATCGACGACAGGGCCCCCGGCATGGCGGAGGACTACTACCGGAAGAAGCGCAAGGAGAATCAGGACCGGGCGTGTGGCGCGGCGGCCGGCGCCGCCCAGACCCCTGTCAATATGGGCCAGCAAGCCGTCGACGATTACCGAGCGAGTGGACCCGAATGATGCGTCGTATCCGTATGCTTGCGATGATGGTGGCCGTGCTCGCAGGGCTGGGGCCGGCCCGTGCGCAGGAAGGGCCGCAGATCGCGGCCCTCTCCGGCATACCGGGACACCCGGACGAGGACGCCGTCGACATGCGGGTGAAGGTGATCGGTGGCTACGTGGCGGTCGAACGGACGCGCAAGAAGGGTGACTGGACGTTCAACGGCGAGCTCGCGGATCTGAAGCTCTCCGGAAACTGCGCCAGCGGCGCGCCGCCGAGCGACTGTCGGGTCGCGCGCGGGAAGAACGTGTACACCCACGTCACCGGCAGCAGCCCCGTGCGGTACGCGCGTGGATTCCGGAGCATCGTGCGGCAGGGATCGGGTTGGCGCTGGGCAGACGAGGACGCCCTCTGGATCGAGTACGGTGCGTCCGGCAAGGCGCTCGCGTACGGCGACCGGCGCGGTACCCTCGCGACGGTCCTGCGGGACGCGGCGGGGCGCATCGCCGGCTTCGCGGACCGGCTGGGGCGGCAGGTGATTTTCTATGACCGCGACGACGAGGGCCGAGTGATCGAGGCGCGGGACGATCGGGGTCGATCCGTCGGCTACACGTACGAGGGCTCCCACCTCGTCGAGGTCCGCGACGTTCTGGGCCATATCTGGAAGGACACCTATTCCGGCGACCAGCTGGCGACCAGAAAGGATCCCGAAGAGCGGGTCACGTCCTATGCGTACGACGGGAACGGCGCGCTGGTGCGGATCCAAGGGCCCGCCGGGTACGAGGTCCAGTACCGCTTCGACTACGAGGCCAGCGATCGTCTCCACTACGTGCGGCAGCAGGTCACCGGCGGCCGGACCGTCGAGAGCTGGCTACATCCCGACCACGGGCTCGTCCGCCAACTCCTGAACGGCCGCCAGATCCTCTCGATGCGGCGCGACGGTAACGCCCGTCTCTTCACCGACGAGAGCGGCAACACCACCCGGCTGGAGCGCGACTCGGCGGGCCGCGTCACGGGCGTGACCTATCCGGACGGCGCGACCGTGCGGCGCCAGATGGCGCCGGGTTACAACCTCCCGCGCTCCATCACCAACGAGAACGGCGTCACGAGCACCTTCGAATACGACGCACACGGCAACCTCCTCCGCATGACGGAGGCGGTCGGGACGCCGCAGCAGCGCGTCACCGAACGGGGCTACGATGCGTTCGGCCAGATGACGTCGGAGCGACAGATCGTCGACGGCGGCTCGGCCGATCGGATCGCCATCCTGACGTACGACGTGTACGGGAACGTCGCCACCCTGACGGACCCGGAGGGCAACCTCTATCGCTTCGACGAGCACGACGCGCTCGGGAACCTCACCCGCTTCGTCGACCCGCGCGGGAAGCCCTGGCGATTTTTCTACGATGCCGCCGGTCGCCGAAGGCGCACGCTCGGACCGATGGGCGAGGAGACGTTCTCCGACTACGACAAGGTCGGGAACCTGATCTACAGCAAGGACGAGCAGGGGGCGGAGACGCGCCGCGACTACAACGGCTTGAACCTGCTCACGAAGGAGACGGATGCGCTCGGGAACGAGACGCGCTTCGATCATTCCCCGCAGGGCTTCTTGCGGTCGCAGACCGACCCCGATGGGAACATGTTGCGCTACGCCTACGACGCCGACGGTCGACGCGTCTCGATCACCGACGCCACCGGCAACGTCGTGCAGCTCGAGTATCTCGCGGGTCGGACGACGGCGAATCCTGCCGCCGGCCGCCTGGAGCGCATCCGCTTTCCGAGCTTCGTGCGGGAGCGTCAATTCGACACGCGCGGCCGGGTGAGCTCCGAGAGGGATCTCCCGGTTACCGGCACCGCGACGACGTCGAGCTATGCCTACGATGGGCTCGGCAACCTCGTCGGGATGACGGATCGCGCCGGCCGCGTCGCGCGCCTGGTGTACGACGCGTTGAGCCGGTCGACACGGATCGACTGGGCCGACGGACGGGTCGTGCTGTTTCAGCGCGACCTGTGGGGTCAGGCGTTGCGGGTCGTCGGCCCGCGGCAGAACGCCGTCGAGTACGCCTACGACAAGATCGGGCGGACCACGCTCGAACGCCTGGCGGAGGGCGGGACGACGCGGTTCGAGTACGATGGCGTCAGCAACCTCACCCGGGTCGTGGACCCGCGAACGGCGGCGCTCGATTACGAATACAACGATTCCGGTCACCTCGTGGTGGAGCGCTCGTTCGCGCCCGGTGCCACGATCCCGACGGCGACCGTCAGCTATGCCAGGAACCGGCGCGGCGACCTCGTGGGCTACGACGACGGCACGGTGGTTGCGACCTACGACGTCGACGCGCTGAGACGCGTGCATGGGGAGACCATCGACTTCGGGGTCTTCACGCGCGGCGCGCAGTACGACTATCACCGGAACGGCCTGCTGGCTGCGGAGACGGGTCCGGACGGCACCACCTATGCCTTCGGCTACGACGGCGACGGCAAGCTCCGCACCGTCGACATCCCCGGCACCGGCGCGATCACGTTCAACACCTACGAGTGGATGGCGCCGACGAAGATCACGCTGCCGGGCGGCGGCACGCAGGAGTTCGGCTACGACGCATTGCTCCGCCCGACGCGGTCGGCTGCCACGGATCCCGCGGCGCGCTCGATCAGCGACCGGCGATACGTCTGGGACGCCATGGACATGCTCACGGAGCAGATCGGCGACGAAGGCTCGGTGCGCTACGGGTACGACCCGGCCTACCGCCTCACCTCCGTGGAGGACGACGACGGCGTCCGCGAATCGTTCGCCTACGACGAGTCCGGCAACCGGCTGCCGGCGAACGCCGCTCTCCGCGCCCAGTGGAGCTACGGACCCAACGACCAGATCCTGGCCACCGACGGCGCGACCTACGCGTACGATGCGGCCGGCAACCGCACGCGCAGAACGACCACCTCGGGAACGGAGACCCTCTACTTCTACGACGAGCAGAGTCGGCTCGTCCGGGTGGAGGAGGGCGGCAGCGTGATCGCGCGCTACGGGTACGATCCGTTCGGCCGACGTCAGTGGAAGGAGACCGGCGGCGCCCGCCGCTACTTCTACTACTCGCGCGACGGGTTGGTCGCGGAGCTCGACGCCACCGGCACCGTCACGCGGAGCTTCGGATACGCCCCCGGATCGGCCGATTGGACGACGGCGCCGCTGTTCGTGCGGGACGCGAGCGGCTACGCCTACGTGCACACGGATCCGCTCGGACGTCCCGACGTCCTCACGACCGGCGATGGGACGGTCGTCTGGTCTGGTCGGCACTCGGCGTACGGCATCACCAACGTTGAGATCGAGTCGAGGGGGTATCCGCTCCGCCTGGCCGGCCAGTACCACGACGGCGAGACCGGTCTGCATCAGAACTTCTTTCGGGACTACGACCCCGAGGTCGGGAGCTACATCGAAAGCGATCCGCTCGGGCTCGGCGGCGGTCTGAACCGCTATGCGTACACCGAAGGCAATCCGATCATTCAGAGCGACGCGCTCGGTCTCAGCAGCGGCTGTTCGGTTCAAAACGCCCAAGCGGCCGCTGACAAAGCGTTCGACCCCGTCGGCACGGTGAAGAACGAAGTGAAGAGCCAGGTGGGCGGCGCGGTCAACTCGGCGAAGAAGTGCGGGACGGATGCCGGTAAATGGGCGGGCGGGGACACGTGTGCGGCTGCCAGCGCCGTTTGGAACTGCGCGAAGACTGCGGCCAATGTCCTGCCGGTGGCCCGCGGCGTCACGGGGACCGCCAAGGGGGTCGCCGCCGGTGCGCGGGTCGTCTCGACGGGAGTCCGAGCCGCGAAGACCAACGGCGTGAAGACGTACGTCCAGGTCATGAACAGGGCGGGGAAGAGGTGGGTGCGGGAAGAGTCCGCCGGCTACGCCTCGGATTGCGCGTTCAACACCGCCAGGGATCTCGTCGCCGGGGAAGTGGTGCCCATCTGTCAGAATCAGCTCGACCGCGTGGGCGACGCGCTCGAGAATCTCGCCGTCGAGGGCGCGTCGCCGGCGCACGCCGCGCCGATGCAAGGTCCCAGCATGGGAGCCCAGTAGGGATGCAACGCATGCGCATCACGACGATCCTGATCGCCACGCTGCTCGCAGGGGCGTGCGCCGTCACCGACGCGGCGGCGCAGGAGTCCATCTGTGCGAGCGTCAAGATCGAAATTCAGCAGGAGCTCACGGCCGAGCGCGAGGCCTTCCGGGCCCGTATGCGCATCGTCAACGGGCTCGACACCGTCGCCCTGGAGCACGTGACCATCACCCTGTCGTTCGCCGACGACGCCGGAGAGCCCGTCGTGGCCAGCTCTGATCCCGACGCGACCGACGCGGCGTTCTTCGTCCGCGTGGACGCGATGAGCGGGATCACGGACGTCGCGGGGGCGGGGCAGATCCCGGGACGCGGCGTCGCTGAGGTCCAGTGGTTGATCGTGCCGAGCCCGGGAGCCGGCGGGCTGCGCCCCGCCGGCGAGCGCTATCGCGTCGGAGCCCGGCTCGAGTACACGCTGGGTGGCGAGCCGACGACGGTCGAGGTCGTGCCGGACACGATCACCGTGCTGCCGCAGCCGCGCCTCGTCCTCGACTACTTCCTGACCGAGAACGTCTACGGCGATGACCCGTTCACGCCCGCGATCGAGCCGGCCGAGCCGTTCTCGCTCGGTCTCCGCGCGAGCAACGTCGGCTTCGGCACTGCGCACGCGGTGGCGATCGACTCGGCGCAGCCGCAGATCATCGACAACCAGCAGCACCTGGTGGTGGGCTTCCGCCTGCTCGCGAGCTCCGTCGAAGACCAGCCGGTGACGCCGACTCTGCTGCTCGACCTCGGCGACCTCGATCCGGGCGCGTCGCGGGTGGGGCGGTGGGTGATGGAGTCGAGCCTCTCTGGGCATTTCGATGACTTCCTCGCCGACTTCACCCACGCGGACGAGCTCGGCGGTCGCCTCACCTCGCTGATCGAGGAGGTGCGGACGCACTTCCTGATACACGACGTGCGCGTCGATCTCCCGGGGCGCGACGGCGTGCGCGACTTCCTGGCGCTCGACGGGGACGTCGTGCGCGTCTACGAGTCCGACGCGATCGACACCCTCGTCACGAACCATTCGAGCGTCGCCAGCGTGGCGGTGCAGGACGGCCGGATCGTCGTGACCGTTCCTCTCACCGCCGGTCCGCTCTGGGTCAAGGTGCCCGATCTCTTCGCGGGCGCCCATCAGGTGGAGAGCGCGATGCGTTCGGACGGCAAGGTGCTGCCGGTGGACAACGTCTGGTTCGCCAGGGCGGGCGACGACCACTTCCTCGAGCTCTTCGACGCGAACGGCGGGGGCCAGTACGTCATCGAGACCGGCGTCCGCTCGAGCGGGCCGCGCGCGCCGGTGATCGGCTTCCTCATCGATCGCGCGGCGATGCCCGGCGATCACATCGGCTTCATCGTCCAGGCCTCCGACCCGGACGGGACGGTTCCCGCCTTGACCACCGGCGTGCTCCCGGTCGGGGCGAGCTTCACGGACGGCGGCAACGGGCAGGGGACGTTCGACTGGCCGACCACCCTCCAGCAGACCGGCACGTACGCCGTGACCTTCCGCGCCAGTGACGGGGTACTCGAGTCGACGCGGACCATGCAGATCTTTCTCGGCGTGACGACGCCCACGCCGGGCGAGACGCCGACTCCCCTGCGCTCCGCGACGCCGGTCGCGAGCTCGACCCCGGGAGCGACCGCGACACCATCGCCATCGCCGGTCGTGACGGAGACGTCCGGGCCAGCGACGCCGTCCCCGACGGCCAGTCCCACGCCCGCGGGGCTCGACCACGTGACCTGCTACAAGGCCGCCGCGCATGGCAGCCCGAGGTTCCTGGGCATCGCCGATCCCCCGGGCGTCGCGCTTCACGATCAGTTCGGCACCTCGACGGTGGCGGTCAAGAAATCCAAGTATCTCTGTGCCCCGACCGACAAGCTCGGCGAGGACCCGACCGCGCCGGCGCACGCCGAGCACCTGAAGGCTTACCAGATCAAGTCGAAGACCAAGTTCGTTCACCGGCAGGGCGTGCGGCTCATCGATCAGTTCAATCAGACCGGCCTCGTCGTCGACGTGACGAAGCCCTCGCATCTTCTCGTGCCGAGCGCGAAGAGCCTGAGCGGCCCGCCGCCGACGCCCGCGGCCTTCGTGGTCGATCACTTCCAGTGTTACGCGGTGAAGGTGGCCGCGGGCTCGCCGCGCTTCGCGGTGATTGCCGGCGTCACCCTCGAGGATCAGTTCGGGCCGATGACGGTCGAGGTGCGGAAACCGAAGTTCCTCTGTCTGCCGGTCGACGCGCGCGGCGAGTCGCCCGGGGCCGAAACGCACGCGGACCATCTCATGTGCTATCAGGTCAAGCAGACGGACGATCTCAAGTTCGCGAAGCGCAAGGGTGTGTTCGTGCACGATCAGTTCGGACCCGAGACTGTCGACCTCACGAAGCCGTCCGAGCTCTGCGTCCCGGCGCTCCGGAGCCCGTAGCGGTCGGACGGCGTTTGGGGGACCCGGTCCTCGATGACGCTCGCCACGACCTCGGCCAGCGCCTCGTAGCCGCCCGCATTCAGGTGCGGATCGTCGCGGAAGAACAATGCCGCCAGGTCGCCGTGGATTCGGCGCATCGCCGGCGCGGCGTCGATGACTGGGACTCCGGCACCGGAGAGATCGCTGGCCAGATCGCCGTAGGGATCGGGAACCTCGCCTGCGAGCGTCTTCTTGCACGGCATCAGCACGGCGGCGATGGCGGTATGCGTCGCGGTCCCGCGCGCCTCGAGATCGCGGACCTCGAGGCGGATCTTCGCGCGCGACCAGGCGTCGAGGTCGGCGACGGCCGGCCGCTCGGGCGCACCGTCGTGCCAGTCGAAGGACGCGACGAGCGTGTCGAAGATGCGGCTCTCCTGTACCAGCGCGGGGATCGCGTCGAGGATCGAGCCGAGACGATACATGCGGGAGCGGCGGGCGTCGCGCCGGACCAGGGTGCCGTCGATGACGTCGAAGAGCGGCGACTCGTAGTTGTCGGAGATGTCGGAGCAGTGGATCCCGACCAGCACGAGGTCGGGGTGGAGCGCGGCCCCCTCACGCAGGAAGTAGGCGTAGGACTGATCGGTGCTGTAGCCCGGGACGCCGGCATTGAGCACCACGACGTCTCGGCCTGAGGCGCGGAGCCGGCGCTCCAGCACGGCCGGGTAGGTCTCGTCGTCCTGGACGCCGTGGCCGTACGTGAAGGAGTCGCCGATGGCGAGAATGCGCTCTCCGTAGGATCCCGGATCGATTTCGCCGCCGCGGAGACCGATGCTGTTGGTATGCGAGGTCTCGGTGAACTCGGCGCTGCTCCAGGTGACCGTGGCCCTCGGCCGCAGGCGATAGATCAGATCCGGATCGAGCTCGAAGCGACGGGTCGATCCGGCGAGGTGCGACGGAGCGATGGTGCGGAGCGCGAGCTCGAGCGCCCCCAGGGCGAACAGCATCGACCCCATCACCAGCGTCGCCTTGCTCATCCGCAGCCGCGAGGTGTCCACGAAACGGCGTGCGGGTGCAAGGCTCCGGCGGGGTGCCGCGCCCGCCCACCCTCGGAATGTAGCGACCGACATAGCGCACCCGATATCGGTCGGTGCAACCAATGGATTGACGCACCCGTTGCGCGTTGGCTAACACCAACAGGCATCGTAGGCCCCCACCTCGACGCACATCAAAACTGATTCTGACTCTACCGATGATCCGTCTCCGGGATGACCTACGTGCGACGCTGGTGGTCGCTGACGGCCGAGGGCTGCGCGCCGCGTGCGTGGCGGCTCTCGTGGTCGCCGTGGCCAGCGTCGGCGCGGCCGCCATGGCGTCCGCCGGAGAGGATGCGGTCGTGGTCGGCGCCCTCCGCTGCCAACGCGCGGTGGCCGCGGCGGCCGAGCGCTTCGCCGCCTCGCGCGACCGCAACGTCGCGAAGTGCGTCGGCAGCCTGGCGCGCTGCCTGATCGGCCGGCCCGGCGATGGCGCGTGCACGCTGCGCGCGATCGACGCCTGCTCCGCCGCCTATCACAAGCAGGCGACGCTCGAGGCCGGTCTCCGGACGAGCGTTCGCAAGCGTTGCGGGGCCGCGGCGCTGCTGAATGCGGATGCCGTGGGCTTCGGGCGCATCATGGATCGCTGCGCCGGCGCGCCCGGCGGCGGAGGCGACGGCGTCGAGGCGGCGATCGCCTGCCTGGCGGAGGAGCACGTCTGTGCCGGCGCCCGCGCCTTGGCAGCGGCCGTGCCGCGGACGGCCGAGCTGCTGCGGACGTCCGGCACGCTCTCCTCGTTGCCGCTCGGCACGAGCTGTCTTCCCGAGCATGCCGGTGCCGGGGACTCGTCGCTCGACGCCGACGGCGCGCGGCGCGCCGCCCGCTGCGTGACCGCGATGCTGCGCGCCGGCGATCGCGATCGGCAGGCCTGGCGTGGCGCCACCGGCAAGTGTCTCGGCGCGCTCTTCGCGTGTGCCGCGGCCGGCGGCGATGCCCTCTGCTGGACGCGCGGCGCGGCGACCTGCGAGGCGGGCTTCCGGAAGCTTCCCGCCGTCGACCCGTCGGCGGTCGGGATCGATGGGTCGTGCGCGGCGGACAAGGTGCCGTTCGCGGCGCTCGCGGACGCGGACGGCGCCAACCTCGCGGCGCTCGCGGCCACGTGCCGCGCCGTCGGGATCGGCGAGGTGGACTCCGTCGCCGCGTGGCGCGCCTGCGTGGCGCGGACGGCGGCCTGTCAGGCGAGTGCGGCGATGGCGTACGTCTATCCGCGCGGCGCCGAGCTGCTGGCGACGGCGGGGCGGGCCGTCTACCCGCCGTACTGTGCCGGTCTGCCGCCGTCGCCCACCGCGACGCCGACCGCCGTCCCCGGCGCGACGAGCACGTCGGCCACGGGTGCGCCGACACCCTCGTCCGCGGCGGCCACCGCGACGGGCGCGCTCGCGACGCCGACCCCGCAGGCGACCATCGTCACGCCGACGCCGACCGCGCCGACTCCGACGGCGGCGAAGACGGCGACGTCCGGTACGACCGCGACGCCGGCTCCTACTCCGACGGGCGGCGGGCTCTGCGACGTCGATCCGGCGCCCTACGGCCTCACGACGCGGGCCTCGAGCGCAACCTGCCGCCTCGACGGCTCGCCCGACCAGTTCCCGAGCCTCGCGACCGAGCAGGTGTTCCCGGCGCTCGCCTTCGACGACCCCGTCCAGCTGACGTACGCCCCGGACGGCAGCGACCGGCTCTTCGTGGTCGAGCAGCACGGCGCGATCCGCGTCTTCCCGAACCAGGACGACGTCACCGCGAGCACGGTGTTCCTGGACCTCGGCGACGTCGTTCAATGCTGCAACGAGGAGGGCCTCCTCGGGCTCGCCTTTCATCCCGACTACGCCGCCAACGGCTACTTCTACGTCTACTACTCGGTACCGAGCCCGCGGCGCTCGGTGATCGCGCGTTTCCGCGTGAGCGCCAACCCCGACGTCGCGGACGGCGCGAGCGGCGTGGTCGTGATGGAGATCGCGCAGCCCTACGAGAACCACAAGGGCGGGCAGCTCGCCTTTGGCGCGGACGGCATGCTGTACGTCTCCCTCGGCGATGGCGGCAGCGGCGGAGATCCCCAGAACCGCGCCCAGGATCTCGGTACCGTGCTCGGCAAGATCCTCCGGATCGACGTCGACCACGTCGATTCCGGTCTCGGCTACGCCGTGCCGCCGGACAATCCCTTCGTCGGGACGGCCGGCGCCCGCGGCGAGATCTGGGCGCTCGGCCTCCGCAATCCGTGGCGCATGAGCTTCGATCGCCTGACCCATGCGCTCTTCGCCGGCGACGTCGGCCAAGCGGAGTGGGAAGAGATCGACCTGATCGAGCGCGGCAAGAACTACGGCTGGCGCCGCATGGAGGGCAACAGCTGCTACGACCCGCCGACGGACTGCAACGACGGGACGTTGACGTTGCCGCTCGCCGTCTATGGACACGCGGAGGGCGGCTGCGCCGTGACCGGTGGCTTCGTCTACCGCGGCACGCGGCTCCCCGAGCTCTACGGTGCCTACGTCTACGGCGACTACTGCACCGGCAAGCTCTGGGCGCTCCGCTGGGACGGTGCCGAGGCGACGGTCCAGCCGCTCGCCTCGAGCGGGCTCAATCCCTCGAGCTTCGGCGAGGATCGGGACGGCGAGCTCTACATCGTGAACCATCTCGCCGGCACCATCCATCGCCTGCGCCGCCCGGATGGCAGCCCGCCGGGCACGTTTCCGCTGACCCTCTCCGCGACCGGATGCTTCGCGGATCTCGCGACGCGCGCGCCCGCGCCCGGCCTCGTTCCGTACGACGTCCAGTCACCGCTCTGGTCGGACGGGGCGGGGAAGCGGCGCTTCCTCGTGCTGCCCGACGGCGCCACCATCGGTCATCACGCGCCGGGCGCCTGGGACTTTCCGGTGGGTACGATCCTCGTCAAGGAGTTCACGCTCGAGCTCGAGCGCGGCATCCCGGCCTCGGCGCGCGCCCTCGAGACCCGCTTCCTGGTGCGCCGGGCGGCGGGCTGGGACGGCTACACGTACCGCTGGAACGACGCCCAGACCGAGGCCCATCTCCTGGACGGCGCCAGCACGGAGACCTTCGCCGTCACCGACCCGGCGCGTCCCGGTACGCCGATCGCGCACCCGCACTACTTTCCGAGCCGGAGCGATTGCGCGCGTTGCCACAACGCGCCGGCCGGCGGTGCGCTCGGGCTGCAGACCGCGCAACTGAACCGGACGCACGACTACGGCGGCGTCGTCGACAATCAGCTGCGGGCCTTCGAGCACGTCGGGCTGTTCGGCGGCTGTCTTCCGGCGCGACCCGCCGGCCTGCCGCGGCTCGCCGACCCGGCCGATGCCAACACCGCGCTCGCGGCGCGCGCCCGCAGCTACCTGCACGCCAATTGCGCCCAGTGTCACCGCCCGGACGGCACGGCCCCGACCGCGATCGACCTCCGCGCCGAGACCGCCTTTGCCGACACCGGTCTCTGCGACGCGCTCCCCGCGGCCGGCGATCTCGGCGATCCGGCCAACCGCCTCGTCAAGCCCGGCCACGCCGAGGCGTCGATCCTCTGGCTGCGCGCGGCGATGCGCGGCGACGACCAGATGCCGCCGCTCGCGACCCTGGCGCCCGATCCTTTCGGGCGCGATCTCCTCGGGGCCTGGATCGACTCGCTCGCCGCCTGCCCCTAATCAGAGCTTGGCGGCGACCTTCTTCAGCAAGTCCACGCAGCGATTGCTGTAGCCCCACTCGTTGTCGTACCAGGCGACGAGCTTGAAGAAGCGCTTGTTGAGCTCGATGCCGGAGCCGGCGTCGAAGACCGACGAGTAGGTGCTGTGGATGAAGTCGCTGGAGACGACCTCGTCGTCGGTCCAGGCGAGGATTCCCGAGAGGTAGGTCTCGGCGGCCTTCTTCATCGCGCCGCTGATGTCGCCGTACGAGGTGTCCTTGCTGGTGCGGACGGTGAGATCGACCACCGACACCGTCGGGACCGGGACGCGGAGCGACATGCCGGTGAGCTTGCCCTTGACCTCCGGGCAGACCAGGCCGACGGCCTTGGCGGCGCCGGTGGTCGACGGGATGATGTTCTGCGCCGCCGTGCGTCCGCCCTTCCAGTCCTTGCGCGACGGTCCGTCGACCGTCTTCTGCGTCGCCGTGTAGGCGTGCACCGTGGTCATCAGGCCCTCGTCGATCCCGAAGCCTTCCTTCAAGAGGACGTGCACCACCGGCGCCAGGCAGTTGGTGGTGCACGACGCGTTGGAGATGACGTGGTGCTTCGCCGGGTCGTAGGTGCCGTCGTTCACGCCCATCACGATCGTCACGTCCTCGCCCTTGCCGGGGGCCGAGATGATGACCTTCTTGGCGCCGGCGGCGATGTGGCCCTTGGCCTTCTCGGCCTCGGTGAAGAGCCCGGTCGACTCGATCACGACCTGGACGCCGAGCTTCGCCCAGGGCAGCTCGGCCGGGGTCTTCGCGCTCACCACCGCGATGTCGCGGCCGTTCACGATCAGCACGTCGTCGTCGGCCTTGTCGGCGGAGGACTTCTTCGAGCCGACCGTGCCGCCGAAGCGACCCTGGGTCGAGTCGTACTTGAGGAGGTAGGCGAGGTTGTCCGCCGGCACGATGTCCCCGACGGCGACCACGTCGAAGGCCGAGCCGAGCTGGCCCTGCTCCACCAGGGCGCGGAACACCAGCCGCCCGATGCGGCCGAAACCATTGATCGCGATCTTCACGGCCATGTGCATCCTCCTCGGGAAAGGTCGTCGTCCATGATCCGGATTTGGGCGCCGGCAGGAAGAGGCATTCGTACGGCGCCGACTTCAGTGAACCGAGTGCGGCTCGGCGAGGGTGAAGGGGGCGATCTCCGCGTCGAACTGGTCCCCGCCCCTGACCACCATGCGATAGGAGCCCTGCATGGTGCCGAAGGCGGTCGCGAGCGGGCAGGCCGAGGTGTACTCGAAGGCCTCGCCGGGGGCGAGCACGGGCTGCTCGCCGACCACGCCCGGGCCCCGCACCTCCTCGACCTCGCCGTTGGCGTCGGTGATGACCCAGTGGCGACTCACCAGCTGCACCGTGTCGGTGCCGGTGTTCCGGATGCGCACGGTGTAGGCGAAGAACCACTGTTCGTGATCGGGCTCCGAGCGCTCGGGCACGTAGCGCGACACGACGGTGATCTCGACGCCATTGGTGGTTGCTTGCGAGGTGAACACGCGGGCGTCTTCTCTGCCACGTCGAGCCCCGGAGGGCCAGCGGACGCGGCGAACCTCGTTATGAATCTCGGAAGGCCGCCGGGCGCTTTTGGAGGTTCGCCAGCGCGGCCTCCATCTGGTTCGGGCGGCCGGCGAGGGCCGCCTGCTCCTTGCTCTCGGCCCGCAGGATGGACTCGGCCTCGCTCTCGGCGGCCAGGTTGTAGAGCCGTTTGGCGCCCCGGATCGCGTCGGGGCTCTTGGCGGCGATCTCGCGCGCCAGGGTCATGGCGGCGGCGTGGGGCTCGGGGGCGAGGCGCGTGATGCAGCCGTTGGCGACACCCTCCTCGGCCGTGAATTGGCGGCCGGTGTAGGTGAGCTCGCGGAGCACGTCGTCGCGCATCAGCGTGCGCGTCAGCGCGACCCCCGCCATGTCGGGGACGAGGCCCCACTTGATCTCCATGATCGAGAGCCGCGTGTCCGGCGAGGCGATGCGCACGTCGGCGCCGAGCATGATCTGGAAGCCGCCGCCGAAGGCGACGCCGTGCACGGCCGCGATCACCGGGACGGGTAGCTGCCGCCAGAGCCAGCAGACGTGCTGGAAGAGGTTGGCCGCCCCGTGCGTCCGTACCGCCAGGTCGGTCGCGCCGCCGAGGCCCGCGAAGCTCGCCATGTCGAGGCCGGCACAGAAGGCGCGACCCTCGCCGGAGAGGACGACGACCCGGAGGCCCGCCGTCTCCTCGAGCCGCTTGCCGGCGGCGGCGATGCCCTCGAACATCGCGGGGTCGAGGGCGTTCATCTTCTCGGGGCGGCTCAGCCGCACGTCGGCGACGCCGTCGCTGCAGGCAATGGTCACGCGCTCGTTCATGATGAGTCTCCGTTGGGGGCTAGCAGCCGACGCCGAGCACCGACTTGAGGTGGCCGTTCAGAAAGCGGCCCTTGGGGTCGAGCGCCGCGCGCACGTCCAGAAAATCCTTCCAGCGCGGATAGAGCTTGGCGAGCTGGCGGGCATTCAGGCCGTGCAGCTTCCCCCAATGCGGCCGGCCCTCGTACTTCCAGAAGATCGGCTCGACGCGGGCGAAGTAGTCCTGGTACGCCATCTCGTAGAACTGGTGGACCGAGATCGAGCAGCTGTCGCGTCCCTGGAACATCGAGAGCGGAATGTCGTCGGCTTTGACGTAGCGGTACTCGAGCGGGAAGTAGCTGTTGAGGTTCTGCTCGCGTACCAGCGCCAGGATCTCGCGGAGGCACGCCGGGCCCGCTTCCACCGGCACCGAGTACTCCATCTCGTTGAAGCGCACGTCGCGGACGTTGGCGAAGACGCGATACGAGTCGTCGATGACCTCGGGAAAGTCGATCACGTGCCGGGCCATGAAGTTGATGATCGACGCCCGGAGATCGGGCGTGCTGTCGCCGTAGTGGTGCAGGAGCGCGAGCATGCGGGCACGGGTGCTGTCGCCGCCCTCTTTCGGGAGCGTGCGCGTGTCGTCGGTCGGGTTCAGCGCCATCGCGACCGCGACGTCGGAGTGGAGGAGCGCGTTGATCTCGAAGTGCTGGTTCTCCCGCATCAGGCGATCCATGTCCTCGAGGAGCTCGTTGGTGTCCTGCATCCACTCTTTGCGGTGCAAGCGAAACGCCTTGCGATTCTGGAGCCGCACGCGGCTCACGATGCCGAGCGCCCCGAGCGAGACGCGCGCGGCCTGAAACACCTCGGGATGGCGCTCGGCGTCGCAGTCGAGGACGTCGCCCGCGGCGGTGATCAGGCGGAGGCCGATCACCTGCGTCGAGTAGGACCCGAACTGCGGACCGGTGCCGTGCGTCGAGGTGGCGAGGGCGCCGGCGAGCGTCTGGTAGTCGATGTCGGCCATGTTGACGAGCGCGAGCCCGGCGTCGCGGAGCGGCTCGCCCATCTCGGACATGCGGGTGCCGGCCCAGAACTCCGATTGCAGCGTCGCGGCGTCGGCGCCGATCATGCCGCTCAGGTTGCCGAGGGAGAGGAGCGTGCCGTCCGTCGGCACCAAGGGGCTGAAGGAGTGGCCCGAGCCGACCGCCCGGACGGCGCCATCGCCGGCGCGCAGCAGCTCGACGAGCGCGCCTTCGTCGGCGGGCGCGACGCGCGCGGCCGGGAGACAGGACTGGCCGCCCGACCAGTTGCGCCAGGGCAGGAGGCGTTCGCCTTCTGCGGCGTCGGCCGCGATCGGCCAGCCGCCGGCCCCGACCAGGCCGAGAGCCGCCAGGGTTTTCAGCGCCTCGCGGCGCGTGATCTCCGAGGTCGGGGGGCGCCAGCCCGGGATGCGTCCGCTCACCTGAGCCCGGCGCCGGCCATGTGCTCGCTGAGGGCGACGAAGTCCGCTTCCGTGCAATGCATGCACATGCCCATGGGCGGCATCTTTCGGTAGCCGTTGACGATGTGGTCGATCACGATGCTCTTCGGTTGCTTCAGGACCGGAGCCCACGCCTTGACGTCGCCCGGACGCGGTGCCCCCGACGCGGGATCCTCGTGGCAGGTCTTGCAGGTCGTGTCGTAGGTCTTCTGGAGGGGCGGGCTGAGCGGGGGCAGGGCCTTCGGCGCCGCGCTGCCCTCCGGGCCGCTGCTGCACGCGAACAGCGCGAGCGCGGGCACGAGCAAGCATCCGAACCACCGCGCGACGGCCAGGGAATGGCGCACCGCCAGCCTCTTATTCCAGGTCGCCATCCCTTGCCAGCGTTGCGCTGCCCAACGCCGCCGGTCGCTATTTCAGAGCTTGTGGGTTGATCGGCGAGCCCACCGCGCCGGTGATCGGCAGGGGTGGGGCCACGAAGAGGAACTCGTAGACGCCGTCGGCTGCGCAGTCGTCGGCGAGCTCCTCGAGCGTGAAGATCTCGCCCACCAGCATGCCCATGTTGACGATGGCGACGCAGTGGAGCGGCTGGAACACGTCGGGTGTCTCGTTCGGGATCACCTCGGTCCCCCAGGTGTCGGTGGCATAGCCGGCGATCTCGTGGCGGGCGAGCCACTCGGCGCAGGTGAGGCTGAGACCCGGCGCGGGGCCGCCGGCGTAGTCGCCCCAGCCGCCGCGCTCGCGTACCTGGCGCATCTGCCCGGTGCGGATGATGGCGATGTCGCCGCTCTCGATCCGGATCTTGGCGGCGGCGGCCGCGGCGTCGAGGTCGGCGGGATAGATCGCCTCGCCGGGCTCGAGCCACGGTTTCTGCTTGAGGCGTGGGATGTCGAGCAGGATGCCGCGGCTCACCACTTTGTTCTTGAGCGCGGTGATGGCGTTCGCGCGCGCGCCGCTCGACGTCACCTGCTCGGGACCCCGGTCGTTGTACATCTTGCCGTCGAAGTAGATGTGCGAGAGCGCGTCCCACTGGGTCGCGCACTGGAGCGGCATGCTGATCGCGTCGTCGCAGTAGCGGAGGCCGGGGAGGAAATCCTGCGCGCCGGAGGCGATGTCGCCGCCGTCCTGCAACATGTAGTGCAGGGGATTGATCCGTCCGCCGAAGCCGGTCTGCGGACCTTGGGCGTCGAAGGGGATGGCGAGCGAGATCACCTTGCCCTGGCGGACGAGCCCGGCGGCGGCCTTGATCTTCTCGGGGGTGATGAAGTTGACGGTGCCGAGCTCGTCGGTCGCGCCCCAACGTCCCCAGTTGCGGTACTTGCGCGCGAGCTCCCGCACGGTCTCGATTGTCATGACGTCCGGCACGCATGGCCTCCTTCCCTGCGCGCGAGCGCGCGCCCCGCCAGCTCTGGCAGAGACGAACGCAATGTGGAAGCGTCCGCTCGTGCGGTTTCTGGTGCGGTCGATCGGGGTGGGGGTCGTGGCTCTGCTCGTGCTGATCGGCCTGGGACCGGCGCTCTTCTCGCCGACCGGCACACGGCTCGCGATCGCCGAGCGACCGGATGCCTACGGTCTCCGCGCCGAGGAGGTTCGCTTCCGCCCGCCCGATCGGGAGATCACGCTCCGCGGCTGGTGGATTCCCGGCGCGTCGCCGCGGGCGGCGCTCGTCTTCGTGCACGGCGGCGGCGACGACAATCGCAGCCTCCCCTACGGCGCCGGCCTGCGGCTGGCGCGGGATCTGGTGGCGCGGCGCTACGCGCTTCTGATGCTCGATCTCCGCAACTTCGGCGAGTCGGACGGCACGCCCGAAGGCATCACGTACGGCGATCTCGAGACCAACGACGTGCTCGGTGCCGTCGACGCCATCGCGGCGCGCGCGCCCGCTCTCGCCGTCGGCGCCATCGGCTTCTCGATGGGCGGCGCGACGGCGCTCCGAGCGGCGGCGCGCGATCCGCGCCTGAGGGCCGTCGTCGCCGACAGCGCCTTCGCCGACGCCCGCGACGTCGCGGTCGCCTTCACCCATGCCGCGACCGGCTTGCCGGCGTTTCTGGCCGCGCCGTTCGTCTGGAGCGCGCAGTATCTGCACGGGGCGGCGATCGGTCGCGGCGCGACCGTCGTCGCCCTCGCGGGCGCGCGCCTCCCGCCGGTGCTGCTCATCCAGGACACCCACGATCCAATCGTTCCGCCCGAGCACGCGCGGCGCCTTGCCGCCGCGATTCCCGAGGCGGAGACCTGGGAGACCGGCCACGGCGACGCGAGCCCCTTCGGCACCCACATCCAGTCCTATCGTCTCGGCCCCGAGGCCTACGTCGCGCGCGTCGCCGGGTTTCTCGACCGGGCGCTCCCGGCGCCATCCCCGTAGCGCCCGAACCTCCGCGCGGGCGGCGAAGGGGGAGAGATCCCCTTCCGAGCTACATCGCGTGCACGGCCTCGGCGAGGCGCTTCACGCCGGTCGTGATCTCCCGTACCGAGAGGGCGCCGTAGCCGAGGAGGAGCCCGAGCCGCGACGGCGGCGTCTCGTAGTAGGGGGTGACCGGGTACACGCCGACCCCGAGCGCGGCGGCGCGCTGGACCAGGTCGCGGGCTCGCCGCGCCGCGATACCCCGCAACCAGGCCACGACGTGCAGGCCGGCGTTGGCGCCGGCCACGGCGGCACCGTCGCCGAGGTGGGTCGCGAGCGCCGCCAGCAAGGCCGCACGGCGCGCGCCGTTCCAGGCGCGCGAGCGGCGAATGTGACGCTCGAAGGCGCCGCTCGCGATGAAGTCGGCGAGCGCCTCCTGCTCGAGGAAGGCGCTGCCGCCGTCGGCGAGCAGCTTGGCGCGCGCGAAGGTCTCGACCAGCGGCGTCGGAAGCACGAGGTAGCCGATGCGGAGCGCCGGGAACATCACCTTCGAGAGCGTGCCGACGTAGATCACGCGCTCGCCGTCGTCGAGCGCCTTCAGCGCCGCGAGCGGCCGTCCTTCGAAGCGATACTCGCCGTCGTAGTCGTCCTCGATCACGTAGGCGCCGGTGCGGGCGGCCCAGCCGAGCAGCGCGACGCGGCGCGGGTAGGGCATGACGCCGCCGAGCGGGTATTGGTGCGAGGGCGTGACGTGGGCGAGGCGGGCGCGCCGGCCGCCGCGCCCGAGCTCCTCGACGTCGAGCCCCTCGACGTCGGCCGGCACGAGCGCGAGGCGGGCACCGGCGGCGAGAAAGGCGCGACGGGCGCCCTCGTAGCCGGGCTCCTCGACCACCGCCGTGTCGCCGGGCGCCAGCAAGACGCGCGCGGTCAGGTCGAGGCCCTGCTGCGACCCGCTCACGATCAGGATCTGCTCCGGAGCGCAGCGTACGCCGCGCCCGCGCAGCAGGTAGCCGGCGAGCGCGGCGCGAAGCGCCGGCGACCCCTGGGGATGCCCGTAGTCGTAGAACGGCGCCGAGGCGCGCCGCGCCCGCCGTCCGAGGCAGCGCTGCCAGATCTGCACCGGGAAGTCGCGGAGCGCCGGCGCCCCGTAGCGGAAATCGTAGGGCAGGCGAGGGCGCCCGCTGACGTACGAGCTGAAGATCGGCCGCGAGCGGCGGTCGGCGAGGAAGACCCCGAAGGGCGACAGTCGCGGCGCGGCGGGCGCGGCGGGCGCGAGCTCGGTCGGGGCATTTGCCTGGGCCCGGACGGGCACCGGCGCCGCGACGGCCTGCACGTAGCTCCCCGAGCCGCGGCGGCCGTCGAGGTAGCCCTCGGCGGCGAGCTGCTCGTAGGCGAGGAGCACGGTGGTGCGCGAAACCCCGAGCTCGGTCGCGAGCGCGCGCGTCGCCGGGATGCGCGTCCCCGGCGCCACCACCCCGGTCAGGATGGCCTGGCGGAGCGCCCGATAGAGCTGCCGAAAGAGCGGTCCGTCGCCGTCGAGCTGCAGCCACATGTGCCGGGCACTCCCGAAGTGGCCTTAGTATCCCCACAAAAAGTGGATTACTAGGAGCACCACGTCGGCGGGTGTGGCATCGAAGCCATCGGAGGTCGTCATGGAGCAGGCTCGGAGTCTGGTCGAAGGGTTCATCGCCGGTTCGCCGTACGCGCGGCTGCTCGGGATCGTCTCGGAGCACGTCGAGGTCGACCGCGTCCGCTTCCGGCTTCCGTATCGGGACGCCGTCACCACCATCGGCGACATGGTCCACGGCGGCGCCATCGCGTCCTTGGTCGACGTCGCGGCGACGGGCGCCTGCTGGGCGAGCCCCGGTCTCGATCCGAGCGCGCGCGGCACCACCATCGGCTTCGCCATCAACTACCTGAACGCCGGGCGCGGCCAGGACCTGATCGCCGAGGCCGAGGTGATCCAGCGCGGCCGCGCGATCTCGGTGTGCGAGGTCGACGTCCGCGGCGCCGACGGCACGCGTGTCGCCCGTGCCACCGTCACCTACAAGCTCAAGGGGGGCTGATCATGATCCTCTACTCGGGGCCGATGAGCCTCTTCACCGGCAAGGTCCGCATCGCGCTCGACGAGAAGGGGCTCGACTACGAGCTCGTGTCGGTGCCGTTCTCGCGCGCCGGCTATCAGCCGAAGCATCCCACGGTCATCGAGCTGAACCCGAAGCAGCAGGTGCCCGTCCTGGTCGATGGCGAGGTCGCGATCTACGACTCGACCATCATCCTCGAGTACCTGGAGGACCGTCATCCCGAGCCGCCGCTCTATCCGCGCGAGGCCGGCGCCCGCGCCCGCTGCCGCGTGCTCGAGGCGGCCGCCGACGAGATTCTCTTCCAA
Source organism: uncultured delta proteobacterium (assembly GCA_963761995.1). Lineage (GTDB taxonomy): Bacteria > Desulfobacterota > Binatia > UTPRO1 > UTPRO1 > UTPRO1. The sequence continues at coordinate 1,381,573 of CAVXIU010000006.1, forward strand.
CCGGTCTGGGATCTGGTGCGCGAGGTCTTCTACAAGGCCGACGGCGTCGGCCGCGACGCGACCGTCGTCGAGGCCGCCAAGCGGTCGATCGCCGACCACTACGATCGCCTGGAGCGCCGGCTCGGCGAGCAGCCGCACCTCTGCGGCGACTTCACGGTCGCCGACATCGGCTACTTCATGACGATCACCTTCGCGACCAGCCTCGGGCAGGGGCTCGGCGCCGCGCATCCCGGCCTGCAGGCCTGGTACGGCAGGCTCCTGGGACGCCCGAGCGTCGCGCGGGAGCTCGAGCGATTGATGGCCGCGAACAAGGCGCTGGCGTCCTAGGGTACGCCGCGCGCGTGGTGTAAGGCCTTCGCCATGCGCTTCGGACTCTTCTACGAGCACCAACTGCCTCGTCCCTGGCACGAGGACTCCGAGTACACGCTGCTGCAGAACGCGCTCGAGCAGTGCGAGCTCGCCGATCGGCTCGGGATCGACGCCGTCTGGGAGGTCGAGCACCACTTCCTCGAGGAGTACAGCCACTCGAGCGCGCCCGAGGTCTTCCTGGCCGCGGTCTCGCAGCGCACCAAGCACCTGCGCCTCGGCCACGGCATCGTGCAGACGCCGCCCGGCTTCAACCACCCGGCGCGCGTCGCCGAGCGCATCGCCACCCTCGACCTGATCTCGGGCGGGCGCGTCGACTTCGGGTCGGGCGAGTCGTCGTCCGAGGCCGAGCTCGGCGGCTTCTTGATCGATCCGGCCGAGAAGCGGGCGATGTGGGAGGAGGGCCTGCGGGTCGCGCTCCGCTGCCTCACCGAAGCGCCGTTCACCGGCCACGCCGGCCGCTTCGTCACCATGCCGCCGCGGAACGTGCTCCCGAAACCGCGCCAGAAGCCGCATCCGCCGGTCTGGGTCGCGTGCAGCCGGCGCGACACCATCTACCTCGCGGCGCGCAAGGGGATCGGCGCGCTCACCTTCGCCTTCATCGATCCCGAGGAGGCGCGCCACTGGATCGGCGACTACCACGCCACGCTCGCCGCCGAGGGCGTCCCGATCGGCGACGCCGTCAACCCGAACGTCGCCTGCGTCTCGACCTTCATGTGCCACTCCGACGAGGAGGAGGCGATGCGGCGCGGCCTCGAGGGCGCCAACTTCTTCGGCTACTCGCTGGCGCACTACTACATCTTCGGCCGCCACCGTCCCGGCGTGACCGACGTGTGGGACCAGTACGAGCGCCGGCGCGGCGCCCAAGGCTTCGACCCGGCGGCGGTCGCGGCCGCCGCGCAGCACGGCGACCGGCTCGGCGCCAAGGTGGTGCAGGGCGGGATCGGCGGCATCCGCGGCGCGGTCGGCACCCCGGCGCAGATCCGCGACTACTTGCTGCGCTACGAGGAGGCCGGGGTCGACCAGGTGATCTTCGTGAGCCAGGCCGGCAAGAACCGCCACGAGCACATCATGGAGAGCCTGGAGCTCTTCGGCCGCGAGGTGCTGCCGGAGTTCAAGGAGCGCCAGGAGCGGAGCGAGCGCGAAAAGGCTGCGCGGCTGGCGCCGGTCATCGATGCGGTGATGGCGCGGAAGCCCGCCGCCGATCACCCGCCGCTGCCGAGCGCCGACTACGCCTTTCCGGCGATCCCGCGCGGCGAGGCCGATCGCGCGGGGTCCGACGCGTTCCACCAGTTTCTCGACAAGATCGCCGAGGACTCCGCCGTCGGCGACGATTCCGTCGTGCAGGCGTGGCGCAATAGCACCGGCTGAGCTCTCGGACGCACGACGGGTCGTGTGGAGGCGGGGACGTGGGGGTCGTTTCTCCGCTACGGCAGATCTCACGTGTGAACCGACACCCTTTAACTATTCGCAGGTCAGCGTGTTCGATCTACTCCGCTCCGAGACGACCCCCACGTCCCCGCCACGCACCGCCGCTGCGCGATCAGCCCATGACCGACGGTGTCTGTCGGCCGCGACACGTGTTCCATCGTCGCCAACGTTCACGAGTTGCCTTTGAGCGCCGCGCTGCGGCGGGTGTGCGTGAGGCTGGGGAGTCGTCGCGGAGGGGAGTAGATCGAACACGCCGACCTGCGAATAGTTAAAGGGTGTCGGTTCATATGTGAGATCTGCCGGACCGGAGCGGCGACTCCCCAGCCTCACGCTCACCGCCGACCCAAGTGCGAAGTTAGAGAAAGTTCCCGAAGATCAGCTCGTACTTGTAGTTCTTGAAGCTGTTGTCGCTGAACGTGACGAAGACGCGTGCCAGGTTGGAGCCGTCGTAGAAGATCTTGACCTGCTCGATGTCCGGGATGGCCGTGTCCTCGGTGATGATGAAGGTGATCGACCCGGCGAGCACGACGCCGTTGGCGTTCACCTCGATGCTGCTCAGCGACAACCGGAAGTCGCTCGTGTCGAAGCGCTCGAAGGTGGGCACCGCCTCGAGGATGCCGCTGTACTTGACGCCCGTTTCGGTGTTGATCCCGAGCAGCCGGCCGTCGAACGTCACGTCCTCCTCGGTGCGGTTGTCGATGATGTCGAGCGAGAGCTCCGGGTCGTCGTTGGCGTTGTCGGCGGTGCCGTCGATCTGAAAGTTGTCGACCAGGCAGGTCGAGAACCCGATGTCGAGCTGGCCGTCCGCGAACGTGGTTTCGACGAGGCCGTCCTCGCCGTTGTCGCACGTGAAGCTGTTGTCGCTGGTCTCGCCCTTGCGGAGGATGATGTTGCCGAGGGCCGCCGAGAGCAGCGGCTGCGTGTGCTGGATCAGGTAGGCCACCTGCTGGTTGATGTTGCCCTCGTCGGGGATGCAGTTCTCCCGGATCGAGAGGCCGGCGGCCTTGCGGAGCACATTGACGCCGTCCGAGACCCCGATCGTGCCGTTGACGTCGACGTCGCAGATGGCGTCGGTGCAATCGCTCTCGAGCCCGGCGGCGGCGCGCAGCACCTGCACGCCGTCGCTCACCGTGACGCTGTCGTTGTCGTCGACGTCGCCGCAGATCTTGAAGATCTGCGCCGCCGCGGGCCGCGCTGACAGCAGCAGCCCGAGCCCCACCACGGCCGCGATGCGCATGATTCCCTGTCGGTTCATTGCCATCCGGCGAAGATCCCCGAGGCCGGCCGAGTAGTCAAGGCACGGATTTCGCGGCCCTGCTCCTTTCCAACGCCGACCCACTCGCGTAGGAGACCTTCCATGCCGTCTGCCGTGCCGCTGATCATCGAGGCCGCGATCAACGGCGCGACGATGAAGGCGATGCAGCCGCACGTGCCGCGGAGCGTGGACGAGATCGTCGCCGACGCGACGGCCTGTCTCGCGGCGGGTGCCGCGATCGTCCATCACCACACCGACGACGGCCTGCTGACCGGACGGCACGCGACCGAGCCCTATCGCGACGCCTGGACGGCGATCCTCGCGGCTTGGCCCGACGCCATCCTTTATCCGACCATGGGCGGCGGCGGCGCCCACACCACCATTCGGGAGCGCTACGCCCACGTCGAGGACCTGGCCGAGCTCGGCCTGCTGCGCTTCGCGCTCGTCGACCCGGGATCGGTGAGCCTCGGCCCGCTCGATCCCGACGGGCTGCCGATGGCGATCGACCTCGTCTACCAGAACACCTTCGCCGACGCGCGCTACATGCTCGACGTCTGCCGGGCACGTGGGCTCGCCATCCACGTCTCGATCTTCGAGCCCGGCTTCCTCCGGATCGCGCTCGCCTACCACGCCCGCGACCGTCTGCCGCCGGCCAAGATCCAGCTCTACTTCGGCGGCGACGCGCTGCCGTTCGGCCTGCCGCCGACCGCCGCCAGCCTGGACGCCTACCTCGCCATGCTCGCCGGCACGGATCTGCCGTGGATGGTCGGGGTGATCGGCGGTGACGTGATGACGACGCTGGCGCCGCTCGCGATCGCCCGCGGCGGCCACGTGCGGGTCGGTCTCGAGGACTACACCGGCCCCGGAGAGCCCCGGAACGTCGACCTCGTCGCCCAAGTCGTCGAGCTGGCGCGGCGGGCCGGGCGGCCGATCGCCAGCGCGTCCGAGGCCGCCGAGATCCTACGCCTGCCGCCGCGCTCGTGAGGTGACCCATGCGATCGGTCTGGATTCCCCGCATCGGTCCGCCCGAGGTGCTCGAGGTGCGCGACGGTCCTGAGCTCACGGCCGGGGCCGGAGAGGTGCGCGTGCAGGTCGCCGCGTCGGGCGTGAACTTCGCCGACGTGATGGCGCGCATGGGACTCTATCCCGACGCGCCGAAGCTGCCGTGCGTGGTCGGCTACGAGGTCGCGGGGACGGTCGACCGGATCGGCGCGGGCGTGAGCGGGGTGGCGGTCGGCGATCGCGTCGTCGCGCCGACGCGCTTCAAGGGCTACGCCGAGCAGGTGGTGGTGCCGGCGGCGCAGGCGCTGCCGCTGCCCGACGGCATGGACTTCGCCGAGGGCGCCGCCGTGCCCGTCAACTACCTGACGGCGATCCTCATGCTCGAGGTGCTGGCCGGGGTCCGCGCCGGCGACCGGGTGCTGGTGCACGGCGCCGGCGGCGGGGTCGGTCTCGCCGCGGTCCAGCTCTGCCGCATCTACGGGGCCGAGGTCATCGGCACGGCATCGGCCGGAAAGCACGCGGCTCTCAAGGCCGCCGGCGTCGCCCACACGATCGACTATCGCACCCAGGACTTCGTCGCCGAGACCAAGCGGGTGACCGGCGGCCGCGGCGTCGACGTCGTGCTCGATCCGATCGGGGGCGAGAACCTCCGCAAGAGCTATCAGGCGCTGGCCCCGCTCGGACGCCTCGTCGCCTACGGCGTCTCGGCGCTGGCGCCCTCGACCTCGCGGCGGATCCTCACGGCGGCGTGGCAGCTCGCCCGCATGCCGCGCTTCGGATTCGTCCGCCTGATGAACGACAACCACGGCGTCCTCGGCTTCAACCTCGGTCACCTGTGGGACGAGATGGACCGCCTGCGCGTCTACCTCGAGAAGGTGCTCGACTACTGCCGCGACGGCCGCATCCGGCCCGTCGTGGCGCGGACCTTCCCGCTCGCGGAGGCCGCCAAGGCGCATGCCTTCCTGCAGGGTCGCGAGAACGTCGGCAAGGTGATCCTGCTGCCGTGAGCTCGCGACGAGGTCGACGGCCCGCGGCGGTCCACTCTTTTGAGTATCGGTGGGGACGATGGTCGAATCCCCGCACGGAGGAGATTCCATGACCATGATGCGTGTCGCGCTGGTCGGAACGCAGCTCGGCCCCGAGCGAAAAGCCGACCTGTCGCGCCGGCTGATCGGCGCCTTCTGCGAGGTCGAGGTCGGTCATGACGTCGAGATCGCCCATGCGGGTTTCGTCGTACTGATCGAGGAGCACGCCGCCGACAGCGTCTTCGTCGGCGACCTGCCGATGACCGCCGCGAGCACGGTCGGGCGCAGCGCCGTGATCCAGACCCAAGTCATGGCGGGCCCGTGGACGAACGAGATGAAGGCGGCGCTCTTCGCGCGTCTCGAAACGATCGTGCGCGACGTCGCCGAGATGCCGAAGCAGGGCACGGGCGCCGACTTCTGGATGACGATCGTCGAGGTGCCCGAAGGCGGCTGGGGCGTCGGCGGTCGCGCGGTCTCGATCGGTCGGTTGGCGCCGGTCTTCACCGAGGATCGGCAGGCGCGGATTCGCGACTATCTCGCTCGGCCCACCTGACGCTCGGGCGCGGGCTTCGCACCGGAGGCGATGCTACCGCAACGGCTCATCCGTCGTCACGGCCAGCGCGAGGGGCGTTTCATCCGGTCTCGGGAATGGGGCGACGATGCGTGTCGCTTTGTCCTCACCCCAGTTGCCTTTCGGCGGGTTGATCTGGTGGCCCCGGAGGTCGAGCGAAAGGACGCCGTCGCCATCCCATTCCGCGAATTCGTCCCAACGCCGGACGGCCGCATGCTCCAACGTCTGACGCGCCCGTTTGATCGCTTTCTGGATCAGCTCGGTCGTTCGCTCCTCTGCATTGCCGCCCCACTCGGCCGGCGATGCCGAGACGATCACCAGTAGCGTACTGCCATCGTCGGGAGAGACCAGGCGTGCCGCTGCCAGCGTGAAGGTGTCGGCAACGTCCTCCCAGAAGCCCAATCGTCCCGGAGCGAAGTCTAGAAACTCGGCCTCGATGGGTAACGTCATGGCTCGACCCTCCCGCGCGGGACGATACCGTCACCTCGGCCCGAAGCCCATGCCGTCCACGACCATCTCGGCTGGAGGCTAATGTACCTTGGTCGCGGCACCCCGGAAGCAGGTGCCGCCGAGGTTCAGCGTCACCAGGGTCGACGCCGCGTCCTGATTGGCGGCGCCGTCGGGCCAGCCGTCCTTGGTGCGGAGCGTGATCTTGAAGATGCCTCCCGAGTTCGGCTTCTCGCGGAGCGCGATCGACTTGATGCCGGGCTCGCCCCTGGGGGCGCGGTAGCGGAAGCCGGAGCCTTTGACCTCGACCGCGGCGCTGTCGCCCATGATCGGTCCGTCGCCGTCGGCGGCCGCGATCCCGATCGGCCCCTGGGTGTAGCTCCCGAGATCGATCTCGGCGGTGAGCGACAGCACGCCGCTGTGATCGCCGAGCGTGGCCTTCTTGAAGGCCACCGGCGTGCTGGTGGCGCAGGCCAGGGTGACGCCCGACGGGGTGCTCGACGGGTTGGCGGGATCGGTGGCGGCATCACGCTCGTCGCCGTCGCTGAAGCCGTCGCCGTCCTGATCGATGCCGATGCGCGCGCCGGAGCCGGGGGGCACGCAGGTGAAGGTCACCTCCTGGCCGGCCGTCGCGGCCCGTGCGCGCAATGCCGCGTCGCTGATCGGCAGCGCGGCGCCGCGGTCGGTGACGAAGGTGCCGCCGCCGACGTAGAGCGCGCCCTGCATCTCGCCCGCCACCTCGCCCTTGGCGACGAGGTCGCACTCGCCGGCGTCGGCGCGCTGCTCGAGGAGGGTGATGCGCGGATCGACGGTGACCCCGTTCGTGGCCGTGCGTGTGATCTGCTGGCCGACGATCGGCGCGAGATTCGAGTCGAAGGCCATCATGAACGCTTCCATGTTGCGGCGCATGACGACGCCCGCCGGCCCGGGGGCGAAGCCGCCCGGGTTGTTCGGGCTCTGCGAGAAGAGCGCCGCGCTGTGGAAGCGGAAGAGCGTGTCGACGCTGCCGTCGTGGAGGAAGCCGAACCCACGGATCTGGTCGCCCGTGAAGCCGGCGCCGCCGCCGGGCACGGCGAGGAGGCCGAACATGCCGACCTTCTGGTACATGTTGCGGAGGTGCGGGATCTTGAGGATCTGCGTCTCGCCCTCGAACGTCGACTGGCCGTCGGTGCCGAAGAAGCCGGGCGCCTCGACCCCGAGCGTCGCGTTGGCGGTCGGCAGCAGGCGGTGGCAGCCGTCGCAGTTCTGGAGCGTGTCGGAGATCTGGCCCTGAAACATCGCCTGGGCGGCCTGCTGCCCCGTCGTCTGGGAGTTGTCGAGGTTGCGGATCGGGTTCGGGGGATAGGCGACCTGCAGGATGAAGTCGGTGAACCCCTGCATCTCGGGCGCGGTGAGCTGCTCGCTCCGGCCGATCAGGCCCTCGAAGGCCGGGTTGAACTTCTTGAAGGCGGCGTCCTCGTCGAAGGCACCCGAGTCCGGTTGCACGTTCGCCGCGTCGTTGCCGCCGGTGCGGTCGCCGCGCCAGTGCATCGGGCCGTGGTTCGCCATGCCGCGCAGGCTCTGCGTCGTCATGGGACCCTTCATCGGGTGGAAGTCCGGATCGATGAACGGGCCAACCTTGAAGGGGCCGGGGTTGTTCGACACCGTGCCGTCGGGGTCGCCGAGGTCCCAGGCCAGGCTGTCGAAGTCGCCGAAGATGTGGCAGCCGGCGCAGGCCGAGTCGCCGTGGCTCGAGCTCAGCGTGGTGTCGTAGAGGAACGGCCGCCCGCTCACCACCTGCGCCGGCTCCGGATTGAAGAGCGCGGTGTGCGCGAGCTCGGCACCGGTCGCGGTGCTGAGGACGGAGATCGCGTTGTCGAAGCGGGTGAGCACGTAGAGTTGTGAACGGGCCTCGTCCAGCACGAGCCCGGTCGGCCCGCCGCCGCTCACCGCCAGCTGGTCGGCGGTGCTGGGGACGAAGGTGTCGTTCTCGAGCGCGCTGGTGCTGTAGACGCCGACCTCGCTCGACCCGAAGCCGGCGACGTAGAGCGTGGCGCCGTCGCTCGTGACGGCCATGCCGAGCGGGAAGCCGATGCTGGTGTCGTTCTCGGCGTTCGGCAGCGGGTCGCAGCAGGCGGCGTAGTCGACGTGCTTGTTCAGGTGGCGCGGCAGCGGCGGCCCGCCGTCGAGCACGGTGATGCGGTTCTCGATGAAGTGGCCGCGCACGGAAGCGGGCTCGCCCGGAGGCTTCAAGCCGGCCGCGAAGGCGCCCGGGCCCTCGAAGCGCACGCGATTGAAGGCCTCGAGGTTCGAGACGTAGATCTTTCCGCTCACCGGGTTGACGGCCATGTTGAAGAGGATGGTCCCGACTCCGCTCGCGACGCCGCTCGGACCCGCGACCGGCACCGGCGGGTTCTGGGTGGCGTCGATCGCGAAGACGTCGCGGTCGGGGAGCGAGAAACGCACGATCGAGTCCCAGCAGCGGCCGAGCTCGTCGGTCCAGTGCGTGCCGTCGTGCTGCACGATCAGACCGACCTCCGGACCGTCGATGCTCTGGAAGTTGGTGTTGGGCTCCGGTAGGCCGCCGGGCGCCGCGCTGCAATCGAGCGGGCCGCTGGTCGCGGCGCCGCCGTCCGGGACGGCGAGCTCGTTCAACGCCGTGGTGCGATTGCCGGAGTGGAAGACGGCGGCATAGACGCGGTCGCCGTTCGGGCTCACCGCGAGCGCGCGCGGCGTGTCGCCGAAGAGCGTCACCACCGTGAGCGGTGTGCCGCCGAGCGTGGATCCCAAGCTGGCGGCGTCGAAGACCCAGACGTCGGCGCGCCCGATGCCCGGCGTCCTGAGCACGGTTTCGATGGTCGGATGCAGCGCCGTGTTCTGGCCGCGGTGCGCCGTCGTGATGAAGGCGCGGTTGCCGCCCGGTCCGGCGAAGACGATGTCCCGCGGCTCGTCGCCGACCAGGAGCGTCCGGACGACGCGGGCGTCGGCGGGACTCGTGACGTCGACGATGCTGATGCTGTCGGAAAGATGATTGACCACCCACACCTCGCCGTTGGTGCGCGCCGCAACCGCCGCCGGCTCGAGGCCGACGGGGACGGAGCCGACGTGGGTCAGCGTCCCGGCGGCGACGTCGAAGATCTCGAGGCGGTTGTCGGGCGTGTTGACCGCGAACAGCCGGGCGCCGTCCGGCGACTGCGCCAGCGGTCGCACTTGACCAGTCTCGAAGAGGGTGAACGGCGAGGCGGCGGCGGGGCCACCGATCGCGAGCGTGAGCAACGTCACGAGCGTGAGCTGCAAGGGGGCACGCATCGTCTTCTCCTTGGGCTGACACCGGCGGCGGTCCACCGCCGTCGGCGAAGGTTCACGGCACTAGGTCCTGCCTAGCACGGAGTACGTACGGCCGTACAATAAAAAACGACGGGAGTTCGGGCCGTCAGGCGGCGGCGGTCGCCGTCTCGGACCGGAGGAAGTGCTCGAGCCCGTCGATCGCGGCCCCCGCATCGCGATAGCCGATGTCGATGAGCGCCCGGGTGTAGGAGGAGTCGAAGAGCAGGTAGCTCATGAGGTCGGCGCTCTGGGCGTCGGGCGTCCCCAGGCCGTCCATGACGTGGCGCAGCAAGCGCGGCATCCGATGCGCAGAGCGTTCGGCGATGAGCGCCAGGTCTTCCGAGGGCCCGATCGCGAAGGGCTCGATCAGTCGCATCGGCTCGCTGAGCCCGTCCGCGGGCGGCTCGCTCCGCGCCTGGTAGGAGCGGATGAGCTCGTTCATGCGCTTCAGATGATCGAGGTCGGTGTCGAGGTGGTCGAGGAAGATGGCGTTCAGGAAGACGCCGCAGATCTGTGCCAGCGGCGGCTCGGTGATGCGGCGGGTCTCGGACCCGAGCTCGGCGTGCGAGAGCCGCGCCGCCGCCGTCTGCGACCGCACGCCGATCGCGACCACCCGCTCTGCCCCGAGGCGAATGGCCGGACTGAGGGGCGTCACCTGGCGGAGGCCGCCGTCGCCGAAGAAGACCTCGGTGCCGGCCGAGCGGATCGCGACCGGCGGGAAGACGATCGGGATCGCCGAGGAGGCCCGCACGTGGTCGAGCGTGAGCTCGACCGGCCGGACCACCCGCCGGCTCTTCATCCAGACGGGATGGCCGGGCCGTCCCTGCACGAAGATGAACGAGCGCCCGGAGTGATAGCTGGTGGCGGCGATCGCCACCGCGTAGAGGTGGCCGTCGCGAATCGCCTGGCCGATGCCGTCGAGCCGGAGATGGTGGTCGAGGAAGGCGGCGAGCGGCGTCGAGTCGAGGAGCGAACACCCACCGCCGCCGCCGAAGACGCCGCCGAGCGAGAGGTCGCGGAGCCAGCGGGCCGCGCCCATGCCGAGCGCCATCAGGTCGGTCCGAAAGACGTCCTGAACGCGGAGGTTGGCCCACAGGTCGGCGATCCGGCGCGTCGCGGCGCCGAAATCGCTGCTGCCGGCGGCGAGCATCGCGCCGTTGATGGCGCCCGCGGAGGCGCCGGAGACGATCGGGAACGGCGAGGGGCGATCGACAAACGCGGGAACCTCGCCGAGACGCTTCAGCACCCCGGCCTGATAAGCCCCTCGGGCACCCCCGGCGGTGAGGACGAGACCGTTCATGGGTGGTCTTGGACGCCGATCGGGTAGGAGCAATCGAGGTGCCACCGTGCAGTGCACGACTGATGGGATGCCGGGCGAGGGCCCATCGGATTGTGCTGCCTGACTTTCGAGCGCCGCCTGCACAACATGCAGCCTTGTCTCTCGGTGCTGGGCGAGCCGCGTTGCGTGCCCGCCTCGCAATTCGTCCCATGACGACCGCCGAAGCCTGGCTTGACTTCGACGCGGCGTGGTGACATACATAGCCTAATTCAAGTGCCGCATCGATCCACTCAGCTCGACTTGTCGTTGCCCGCACCCCAGCGGTGGGGCGGTCGCCGACCCGGTGCCGGCCGCAAGCCGGGCCCTCGTCGCGCCGTCCCGCATGGCCGCCGTGCCCACTTCGCGAAGACGCTGCCCGCGCACGTGACGCTCCGCCTCCGGCGGGATGTGCCCTCGCTGCGAACGGTCCGCATCGTCCACGCCATCGAGCGCACGTTCGCCTCCGGGTGCGAGCGTCCGGGCTTCCGCCTGGTGCACTACTCGCTGCAGGGCAATCACGCGCATTTGATCGTCGAGGCGCACGACCGAGCGGCGCTCGGTCGCGGGATGAAGTCCATCGGGGCGCGGCTGGCGCGCGCGGTGAACCGGGTCGCGCGGCGAAGCGGCAAGGTGCTCGCCGAGCGCTATCACGTGCGCCTGCTGCCGACGCCACGGGAAGTGCGCGGGGCGCTTCGCTACGTGCTCTTGAACGCGCGCCGGCATGCGGCGGCCGCCGTCAAGAAGATCGCGAGCTCGGTGCGGCTGGATCCTGCCTCCTCGGCGCGGTGGTTCGACGGGTGGAGGCGAGACAAGATCAAAGAAGTAGTAAGGGAAGAAGCGACGCCGGATGACGATCGCCCGGCAGTGGCACGGGCACGGACGTGGCTCCTCACGGTGGGCTGGCGCCGCCACGGGCTCCTCGATCCTGCCGACGTTCCGGGCTGATGCACCCCGGTCGGGGCGGCATCGACGGCCCGCGCCACCGTGCCCTTACCAACCGCTTTTGGCTTCCTCTCAGCTACTCGGCGGATCCGAGATCAGCAGGGTCCCCTGCGCGACGCACGTGAGGACCCCGTCGTTGCTGACCTCGACGCGAACCACGGCGGAGCGGCGGCCCATGGCGAGGACGGTGGATTCGGCGGTGAGGGTGCCGCGTTTCACGGCGCGGAGATAGTTGAGCTTGAACTCGGTGGTGGCGGCCCATTGGCCGCGCTTCATGAGCGGGTAGAGGACGCAGCCGAGCGTGTGATCGACGAAACCGGCCATGACGCCGCCGTGAATGGCGCCCATGGGAGTGATGAGCTCGTCGCGCACCTCCATGGTCGCGACCAGCCGGCCGGCGGTGAGCTCCTGAAAACGAATGCCGAGGTATCCGGGAAGCCCGCCCGGTGCGTCGTGGGCCTTGATCAACATGTCGGCGATCTTCTGATCGAAGGTCTCGTATTCGGCTGCGGCCATGGCAGGCTCCTAGCAGATAGTCCGGGTCAACTCTCCAACACCAACTTGAAGCGGCGCTTGCCGACGCGGTGGCGGGGGCGGAGCGCCAGGAGCTGCTCGCATCCGCTTCCGGCGAGCGCGCGATCGACGGCCGTCCGTGCGGCCGGGTCGAGGTCGCGGTAGCCGTCGAGCACGCGTTGCACCATCCACGGCGTGTACGAGCTGGTGAAGCGTTGCACCGGGACGCCGCGGAGGCGGGTCTCGTGGCCGCCGAGACCGCGCGGCAGCTCGTCGAGCGGACCCGGCTGACCGTCGGCCCAGGCATCGAAGGCGCGGACGCCGTCCTGGATCAACGGTGCGGCGTCCGCGCCGATCAACTCGAGGATGGGTGCGAGCGTCGGGGCGAGGGCGTCGTCGCCGAGCCAGGCGCCGCTCGCCTCCGGATCCGGACGGTTCATGCGTTCGATCCAGCGGCACACCTCGGGGGCGGTCTCGCGGAGCAGCCGCCCCGGGACGGCGTCGAGATAGAGGTGCGCGTAGAGCGGCCCCATGAGGGCGCAGTCGGCGAGCGACATGCGCGCGCCGAGGAGGTAGGGGTGCGCGGCGAAATGCGCCGAGAGCCGTTCCAGCAGGTCGTGGAGATGGGCCTCGATCGCCGGTGCCGTCGCGGGCGTGACGCCGAGAAACGGGAGGGAGCCGCGCATGCGCTCGGCGAAGCGTGCCGCGGCCGCCGGCTCCATCGACATGGCGGCGAAGTCGGCGCGCGCCTTGGCGACGCTCTCCGGAAAGCTCCAGCGGTAGTGCATCGCCGGCAGGATCATGAACTCGTCGGCGTAGAGCTCGACGAGAGAGGCCACCACGCGCTGGACGGGTGTCGGCGGGTACAGCGGCGGGATGGGGATGCGGCGTTCGAGGGCGTCCAGGATGTCGCTGGTGTCCTGCCAGGTGTCGTCCTCCGGCGTCACCACGATCGGGATGAAGGCGAGACCGGTGCGCGGCAGGATGACGTTCCGGTAATCGGGGGCGAGCTCGAGGAAGTGCACGCCCTTGTAACGCAACGCCGGTCGGACCTTCGCCGAGAAGTACGAGATCTCGGCGGCGTAGAAACGAAACGGCCGCGGCGCGGTCGGCACCGGATCCGGGCTCATCCGCCGCGCGCGTGGCGCGCGGCCTGGATCACCTCGAGCTGATCCTTGTACCGACTGCGCACGGCGATCAGCTGTTGGTGAGAGAGCAGGAGCGCGCGGGCGACGGCGCGCACCTCCTCGTCCTCCACCAGCGAGATCGAGCCCTCGGCGGTGGCGACGGCGAAGAGACAATCGATCAAGCGCTCCTTCTCCTCGGCGCTGGCGATGCCGTTGAAGGCGCGGGTGAGCGACGCATAGCTGATGCCCTCGAGCGTGGTTGCCTGATGCGTGACGATCTCGACCACCGCCTCGGCCTCGGCGGCGGGAAGACCGGCGTTGGCGGCCAGGAGCGGCCCCAGCACGGCGCGCTCGCCCTCGGAGACGCTACGGTCGGCGTAGGCGACGCGCACCAGGAGACCCGCGAACGCCGCCACGAACTCGGCGCGCGCCGGCGTGAGACTCGTGAGGCGCGCCTGGATGGTGGCGGCCAGACGCTCGGGTGGTGGCGACGCCTCCGCCCATCCGAGTAGCTTCAACAGCGACATTGGGGGGTCGAGACTCCTTCCTCTGCCCGCGGCGCTCGGCCGCGCCGCCATCGCCGGCCCACGCCGGAGACGGAGCCTTGTAGGAGGGTTGGGCCGTGAGCGTCAACCTGAAACCGCGTCTCACGGGTCGCAGCGCAGCTCGAGACTGTCGCCGTCGAGCGCGCCGCTGTAGACCTCGGCGCGCGCCTTCAGCTTCTGCTTGCCGCTCTTGAAGGCACCCGGCGCGCCGCGCAGCGGGACCACCACCGCGGCGTCGGGGCTGCAGAGATCGAGGTCGCCGGGCCCCACGACGGACGACGGCACGACCGCGTCGAAGGCCGCGCGAATGGCGGCGAGCGCGGGCCGTCCCGCCGCCTGCTTCGCGTTCGGGCTGGCGAGCGTCCACGAGCGGAGGCGCGCCGGGGCGCACTCGGACGGCTCGCTGTTGTTGACGCAGACCGCGACGTGGAAGGTGCAGGAGCCGGGCACGCCCGCGTCGAAATCGCAGCTCGGATCGCCGTCGCGGCAGCTCTGGCGGGGATTGATGCCGCCCTTCTTGGCGAAGCGCGGCTCGTTGCTGGTGTTGGCGACGCGCCAGGCCGCGTAACAATCCGTCGTCGTCTTGCCGCCCCCGAGGACGCGCTCGATCCCGCAGCGCTCCGAGCAGCCGTCGCCGCCGGCCGCGTTGGCGTCGTCGCATTGCTCGCTGCAGCCGATCGGCGCACGCACGCCGTCGCCGCACACCGTCCCCGCCTCGAGATCGCAGAACTCGTCGCAGCCGTCGCAGTTCTCGTGATCGCCGTCGTCGCATTGCTCGCCGCCGTCGGCCACGCCGTCGCCGCAGCGGGCCGGGCGGCAATCGGTCCGGCAGGCATCGGGCTGCGTGTCGCTGTTGGCGGTGCCCGCGTCGCACACCTCGCAGGTCGACACGAGCGTGCCGTCCCCGCAGACCGCCGAGCCGGGCGTACAAAGCGTCACGCGCGCCGCGTGCGACCTCACGCTGCCGTCGCGCCAGAACAGGAAGAACCCACCGTCGTGCCGCCCGGCCACCCCGATGGTCCCCGAGGTCGAAAGCGTGCTGAGCTCGCGCGTCGGGCCGAGCGCGACGCCGTTCGCGTCGTAGGCGCGCGCGTGGATGCGCCTTCCCCAGACGATCAGGAAGTTGCCGGCTGGACCGGACGCGACCGAGGGAGCGACTCCCGGGTCGCTCGCATCGACCACGACGTCGTCACCGACGAAGCTGCCGTCCGGCGCGAAGAAGCGCGCCCGGATCTCGTTCGGGCTCGGGTCGCCGTCGTGCGGCCTGCCGACGATCACGGCGAGGGTGCCGGACGCATTGGCGGCGAGGCCCGTCATCCGGAAGCTCGTGGCGACGACGAAACGTGGGCCGACGGGCACGGCGTTGGTGTCGTAGAGGTGTGCCTCCGTGCCGCCGTTCCGTCCCCAGGCCATCAGGAAGCCTCCAGGGACCGTGGCGATCCGGGTATCGCCCTCGTCCTCGACGCCGCCGTCGAAGGTGCCGCCGATCGGTGTGCCCGTGGAGTCGAAGCGTCGCCCGAGCATCCGTTCGTTTTGCTGCCACCCCACCACGAATCCGTCGCCGGCCGCAGCGATGCCGGGAAAGCCAGGTGCGTTGACCGGACCGGACGCGGGGATCGGGAGGCCCGTGGGCTCCCCCGTGGATGAAAGGCGCTGGGTCACGATCTGGAACTCGGGAGCCGATTCCCCCGGAATGAAGACCGGTCCCAGCCACGCGGCGACGAAGCCCCCGTGCGCGAGGGCGCTGAGCGCGGGTCCGAGCTCGTTGCTGTCGGGGAGGGCGATCGCGGCACTGGGGGCGACCATGCCGTTCGGAAACCGTTGCGTCGCCAGGGTCGGGGAGCCGTTGAAGCTGCCGAGGGCGAGCACGGCGCCGTCGCGTCCCGACGCGATGCCTCCGGAAGGGTCGAGCCCGCCGGACAAGTTGGAGACGGGTCCTTCCAGGAGCTGGGCTGCCGCCCGTCCGGGTACGAGCGCCAGCGTCATGAGAAGGCAGAGGGGCCAGTGTCCGAAGCGGGAGGGGGCAGAGGGCATTGGGCCCGCTACCACGCATGGAAAGCCACCGACAAGGCGCGCAGCGGCGGTTGCAGCGGACAGGGCAGGGTGGCATGGAGGGGTCATCGCGCCGCGCCCGCGGCGCCCCACATCGGACGACGCGCGAGGACACCATGGCGATCAAAGAGGGCGAGGCGATTCCCGACGTGAAGCTCACCGAAATGGCCGACGGCAAACCGTCGCAGGTCTCGCTGGCCGAGCTGTCGCGCGGCAAGCGAGTCGTCGTGTTCGCCGTGCCGGGCGCGTTCACCCCGACGTGCTCCATCAAGCACCTCCCCGGCTTCGTCGGACAGGAGAAGGCGCTGCGCGACAAGGGCGCGGACGAGATCGTCTGCATCTCCGTCAACGACGCGTTCGTGATGGACGCGTGGGGCAAGAGCAGCAACGCCGGAGGCAAGGTGCGCATGCTTGCCGACGGCAACGGCGAGTTCACGCGGGCGGTCGGTCTCGGACTCGACGCCTCCGGCTTCGGCATGGGGCAGCGCTCGCAGCGCTACGCCATGATCCTCCGCGACGGCAAGGTCGAGAAGCTTCTGGTCGAGCCCGGACCGGGCCTCAGCGCGTCGAGCGCCGATTCGGTGCTGTCGCAACTCTGACGAGGACGTTCCGGTGCGTGGAACCGTCGGTGGCCGCCCGTGACGGAGCCGACCGCGGATTTCCGCGCGCGTGACGCCGTGTTCGAGCGTGCCCATCACGCGCTGATCTCGCAGCGTCTGCCGATCTTCGCGCTCGTTTGGCTCGGCCTCGGGGTCGTGCTCCGAACCGGGCTGGTGCTGCGGGGCGAGCTCGGGGTCGGGCCCGCGGCAGTCTCGCTCGCCTCCCAGATCCTGGTGCTCTCGCTGGCGATCGCGCTCTGCCGCGCCGACCCGGAGGGGCCGCGCGTGCTGCGGGTCGCGCTGGCGACCTGCGTGCTGCTGGTGGCGTTCGCGACGGTCTTCTTCGCGCGCCTCGGAGGCTCGGTCGAGGTCCTGGCCTTCGCGCTCTTCACGATCTGCGGCGGGTCGTCGTTGGCGTTCGTCTGGGGTTGGCGCCCCGCGCTCGTCGTGCTCGTCGCCGCCGTCGGCATCGGGGGCGTCGCGGCGTCGTCGCTGCAGCGCTTGGTCGACCCGATCGAGCTGCTGCTCGAGGTCGGCATCGGGGCCGCGGTGGCGATCACGATCGCCGAGGCCTCGGCGCGGAGCTTCCGGCGGAGCTTCGAGCAGGAGCGGGCGCGTTCCGAGAGCGAGCGCCAGCTCGCGGCCTCCCACGACGCCTACCGCGACTTGGCGGAGAACGCGCGCGACCTCATCTTCACCCACGACCTCGACGGGCGCATCACCTACGTCAACGAGGCGTTCGCCCGCTCGTACCAAACCACGGCGGCGGAGCTGATCGGGCGCGACGGCGGCGCGCTCATCCCGCGCGACGCCGTCAATCCCGACCCGGTCGCGTTGCGGGCGCGCCTCGCCGCCGGGGAGGAGATCCCGCCGCAGCTCTTCTGGGTCAAGGGCCCGACCGGACCGCGCTGGCTCGAGTGCGTCGTCTCGGTGATCCGCGACGTCGACGGCAGGATCGTCGGCGTCCGCGGCATCGCCCGTGACGTCACCGAGCGCCGCGCGGCCGAGGAGGCGCTCCGCGCGTCGCTCGAGGACCTGCGCCGCAGCGAGGAGCGCCTGCGCCGCCTGGCGAGCCGGCAGGCCAGGATCCGCGAGGACGAGCGCAAGCGACTCGGCTTCGACCTCCACGACGACGTCTGTCAGGAGCTGGTCGGGATCGGCATCCTGGTGGAGACCATGCGGCGGCGGATCGGCGCGACGGCGCCGGAGCTGGAGTCCGACCTCGGGCGCATCGGTCGCTACGTCGGCGAGGTCGGCGAGCATCTCCGTCAGCTGGCGCGCGATCTCCGGCCGATGATGCTGCGCGACCTCGGCCTCGAGGAGAGCCTCCATTCTCTCGCCGAGGGCATGACGGCGGGCGGCACGCCGGTCGCCACCGACTTCCCGACGGCCATTCCGCGCCTGGACGAGGAGACCGAGATCGGCGTCTACCGGATCGCGCAGGAGGCGCTCGCCAACGCGGCCCGGCACGCACAGGCGCGGACGATCCGCATCACGCTCGCGGTTCACGACCAGCGCCTCGAGCTCGAAATCAAGGACGATGGTTGCGGCTTCGTGCCCGAGGCGCGCCGCGGCGGCGAGTCGCTCGGGTTGATCGGGATGGAGGAGCGCGCTCTGGCGCTCGGCGGCCACCTCGTGCTCGGCTCGACGCCCGGCGCGGGAACGTCGGTCCGACTCGATTGTCCGATCGCGCTCCGCGCCCCGGCCAGCGCGGCATGACGATCGCGATCGCGGAGATCGGCGAGGACGTTCCGCTGCTCGAGGGACTGCGCACGACGCGGGCCCTCCGGCGGCTGAAGCCCGATCCGGTGCCGGCGGCGTTGATCCGCAAGGTGTGCGAGGCGGGCACCTTCGCGCCGAGCGGCGGCAATCGCCAGCCGTGGTTCTTCATCGCGGTGACAGAGCCGGAGCGCCGGGCCTTCGTGGCCGAGCGCTACCGCGAGGCGTTCCGCGCCTACATCCAGCCGGCGCTCGACGCCGCGGACGACCCGGCCTATCCCGAGGCCAAGCGGCGCAATCTGCGCTCCGCCGTCCACCTCGCGGAGCACCTCCACGAGGTGCCGGTCCTGCTCTTCGTCGCCGGCTGGACCCGGCGCGGGGCGCCGCAGCTGCAGGCGCTCTTCCCCGCCATTCAGAACGTGCTGCTCGCCTGTCGGGCGGTCGGTCTCGGCGCCTCCCTCACCACCGTCCACACCGCCTTCGGCCGCGAGATCGATGCCTGGCTCGGGCTGCCGGAGCACGCGCCGACCTGCGCGCTCCTGCCGATCGGCTGGCCGCTCGGACGCTACGCTCGACCCGAGCGGCGCTCGATCGACGACTGTCTCTTCTTCGAGCGCTACGGCGTGGCCGAGGGCTGAGCCGCGGCCGCGAGGCCGGACTCGGCGAGGATGCGGGCCGCGATCACGCCGTAGTCGCCGCCGAAGTGGTGGCCGCCCGGGAGCACCATGCGCGCCGCCCGCCGCGCGTCGAGATCCGGGCAGAGACTGTCGTTCTCGGCGTCGCCCTGGACGCAGAGCACGCGCAGGCCGCCGAGCTTCTCGACCTCGGGCCTGACGGGACGGGCGTCGGGATCGTCGCCGCCGATCCAGTCGGTCACGTGGAACTCGAAGTCGGTCGTGCGGCCGGGACCGAGGAGCGCGACCAGGGCGACCAGCGCGCGGAGGTCGGGCGGCAGGCGGCTCGCGAGGAAGGGCAGCACGTCGGCGCCGCGCGAGTACCCGATCAGGATGACGCGCGTCGGTCGCCAGGCGTCGCGGTAATGCCGGAGCACGCGCGCCAGATCCGCGGCCGCACCATCGGGCGTGCGCGCGGTCCAGTAGTAGGAGAGCGAGTTCCAGCCGACGACGCCGACGCCGGCTGCGGCGAGCGCGTCGCCGACCTCGCGATCGAGGCTCGCCCAGCCGCCGTCGCCCGAGAGCACGACGGCGAGCGTCGCCGTCGGCGTCCCGCGCGCCGGTACCTCGACGAGCGGCAGGTCGCCGACTGCCCCGGCCGCGTTCCGCGGCGACGGCGGTCCGCCGCCGAGACCAGCGAGCGTGCGCCGCATCGCGGGGAGCCACGCCTCGGGGTCGACGAGCACGGGCTCGTCGGTCGCGACGTCGACCAGCGTCGCGCCGGGGACGGCGGCGACGAAGCGGCGGACGGTGCTCGCGTCGCAGCCGTGGCCGGCGCGTCCCTGGAACGCCACCCACGGGGTCGCGGACGCCGTGGCGGGCTCGAGCCGGTAGGTGTCGGGCGCGTCGCCGCGGCTCCAGGCGAGACCGTTGTCGCGTCCGAGCGGGCGCGGCGTGACCAGCGTCGGACAGAAGCCCAGGCTGACGGCGCCGGCGAAGGTCGCGGGACGGGCCTGGACGGCGACGGCGTAGGCCATGGCCGCGCCGCCGCCGAAGCCCACCACCACCGGCGGCACGTAGGACGGGAGGCGCGCCTTCCGCTGCACGAACTGGCTCAGCACCTCGAGGTCGGCCGACGGATAGAGGTCGTCGCCGCCGCGTGCCGCTTGGGTGGCGAGATAGCGCGGCAGGTCGATGCCGACGACGAGCGCGTCCTGGTCGGCGAG
The DNA here is from genome assembly GCA_963761995.1 of uncultured delta proteobacterium. Taxonomy (GTDB): domain Bacteria; phylum Desulfobacterota; class Binatia; order UTPRO1; family UTPRO1; genus UTPRO1. Next base: position 1,401,631 of record CAVXIU010000006.1, read on the forward strand.
CGCGCGTGCGACCTCGATGGCGCCGCGCTGCCAGCCGTGCGCGTCCGAGAGCACGAGGATCACGCGCGCCGGTCGCGGCAACTCGCGATAGAGCACGACCTTCCCGAAGGGGTCCAGGGTCACCGCCTCTTCGATCGTGGCGTGGGCGCCGGGCGCGAGGAGCAGCGCCGCGAGCGCGAGCGCAGCCGCCAGGCGACGGCGCGGGCTCACTTGCCGACCACGCCGGTGAGGCCGCCCGAGATCAGTGCCGCGACGTTGGCGAGCAGGCGCGGCAACGCGAGGCCCCCGGGCGAGGCCAGATAGCGCGGCTCCCACACCGGATCGAACTTCGACTTGTACTGGCGCACGCCCTGGAAGTTGTAGAAGTGCTCGCCCTGACGAAAGAGAAACGCGCCCGCCCGGTGCCAGAGCGGCGCCAGCATGCGGACCTCGAGGCCCGAGAAGGGCGCCATGCCGAGACTGAACCAGCGGTAGCCTTGCGCGCGACCCCACAGCATGAGCTCGAGGAAGAGATAGTCCATCACGCCCGGCGGCGCCGCGGCCGGGGCATAGCGCATCAGGTCGACCGAGAGCTCCTCCTGGCCGCCGCCGAGCAGCACGTTGGCGAAGGCGACGAGCGCGCCGTCGCGGCGGATCACCGCGACGGGGCCGCGCTGGAGGTAGGCGGGCGCGAAGAAGCCGAGTGAGAAGCCCTTCTCCCGGGTCTCCTTCTCGGCGAGCCACGCCTCCGAGACCGCCGCCAGCTCGGGAAGCACCGGTCCGACCGCCTCCGGGGGCAGCAACGCGAAGGTGCAGCCCTGCTGGCCGACGCGACGATGGGTCTGGCGCAGCTGCTTTCGGGATCCGCCCTCGAGCGTGAAGCTCGCGAGCGGGACGCGCGCTTCCTCGCCGAGCTTCAAGAGGCTGAGACCGAGGTCGAGGTAGAGCGGCAGGTTCTCCGCGCCGACCTCGTAGAAGACCGCCCAGCCCGCGTGCCGGTCGCTCTGCTCGAGGAACCGCCAGGCGAGCTCGCGCACGTCGGCGGGGCTGCCGACGGGATCGCCCATGCTGACCCAGCTCCGGCCCTCGACGCCGTACATCAGGAATGCCCGCGGCGTGCCGTCCGCGTCGTCGCGGAAGAGCAGAGCCTTGTCGCCGAGGAGCGCCAGGTGGGCGTAGGTGCGGGGCGAGGCCGCGACCAGCGGCTCGGCGCGCGCGAGATCGCCGGCGCTCGGCCGCGGCGGCGTCCCGACCGCGGGTCGGAGCAGGCGGGCCAGGCCGGCGGCGACCAGCACGACCAGCGCGGCGGTCGTGGCCCGGAGCGCGCGCGGCGCGTTGCCGGTGAACTCGAACTGCCACCAGAGCTCGTGCGAGTAGTCGACGTGGCGATACGACAAGAGGAGGAGCCAGAACGATCCGAGCACGACCAGCGCGATCGCGAGCGTCCATCCCGCCGTGAACGACTCGTCGATCAGCGAGGCGCGGCGATAGAAGTGGCTCCGGCAGGGGACGAGGGCGGCCAGCATCAGCGACAGGATGATCGCCTCCTCCCAGTCGAGGCCCTTCAGCAGCGAGAACACGATGCCCGCCGTCAGGAGGGCCGCCGTGCCCAGGTAGGCGGCGTCGAGACGACGCTGCAGGCCGCGGGCGAGCAGCAGGAGCCCGACGCCCGCCAGGCTGCTGAAGAAGTGCGACAGCTCGAGCACCGGCAGCGGCAGGACCGTTTGCAGCCAGCCGAGACGGCCGTGGACGGCCGGCGTGGCGCCGGAGGCGAGAAGCACGACGCCGCCGAGAAAGGTCGTGATCGCGAGCGCCTGCGGCACGATCGTCGGCACGAGACGGCTGAAGAGGCTGCCGACGCGGCGGACCGTCGCGTGCCGCCACAGGAGCTCGTGGCCGCCCAGGAGCGCGCCGGCGGCGATGAGCGGCACGAGATAGTAGAGCACTCGGTACGCGACCAGCGAGCCCAGCACGGCCGAGCCCGGCAGGTGCGGCTCGAGCAGAACCAGGATCACGGTCTCGAAGACGCCGAGGCCGCCCGGCAGGTGGCTCGCGAGCCCCGCCATCTGCGCCAGCAGGAAGGCGCCGAGGAAACCGGGGAAGCCGAGGGTCGGCGAGGGCGGGAGCAGCACGTAGAGCACGCTCGCCGCCACCGTCCAGTCGAGGGCGGAGAGCGCGAGCTGCGTCGCGGTGAGGTCGAGCGGCGGGATGCGCAGCTCGAGCGTTCCCCAGCGGAGCGGCGTGCGGCGGCGCCCGCTCCACGCCAGGTACGCCGCCACCAGCGCGACGCACCCAACGCCGAGCATGCGCCCGGCCGCCGTCGACAAGTGCAGGGCCGGCAAGAGCGCCGGCGGCTCGACGACGAGCGCGACCCCGACCAAGAGCGCGAAGCCGAGCCAGAAGGTGATGGCGTTGAACGCCACGATGGTGGCGATCTCCGCCGCGGAGAGGCCCCATCCCGAGTAGAGGCGGTAACGGACCGCGCCGCCGCCGACGAAGGAGGCACCGACGTTGTGGCTGAAGGCGTAGCCGACGAACGACGCAAGCGCGATCTGCCGATAGCGGAGCGCGTGCGCGAGATAGCGGAACGCGAGGGCGTCGTAGCCGGTGAGGATGAGGTAGCTCGCCGCGGTCAGGACGAGGCCGAGCCCGAGGCGCCAACGCGGCAACGAGCGCAGGGCGCGAATGATCTCGTGATAGGAGTAGGTGCGCAGCTCGTGATGCAGCACCCAGAGGGCGACCGCGAAGAGCGCGACACCGAGGAGGGGACCGAGCGCGGGAGCGATCCGGCGTGTCCAGCGCGCGGACGGGCGCGCCTCGGCCGTGTGGACCTCGAGCTCCGTGGCGGCCACCCGGCTGCAATGGCGCGCGGCCGGCCGAGGGTCAAGGCCCCTCGTCCGAGCGTCGGGCGAGCCGATCCGCTATGAGACCCGCGTGACCAGCCTCGACTGGAACCTGGTGGTGACGGCGCACAGCGGTCGGCGCCACGACCTGGTGCACGCGCTCCGACCCATCCTGCGGCTCAGGCGCGCCGGTTTTCCCGAGGTGATGGTCGGTCGCACCGACGACCTTACGGGGTGCCTCGACGCCCTCGCCGCGCGCGCCGACCCGGAGTTCCGGCGCGAGATCCTGGCGCGGGTGGTTCCGGTCGAGCGGACGTTCGTGCTCGACGCGGCCGCGCTCGAGACGCAGCTCGCCGCCGAGACCGGCGCGCTGCTCGACGCGCTCGTCGGGCGGAGCTTTCACGTCCGGGTGGAGCGCCGCGGCCACGGCGGCGTGGTGCGATCGGACGTGCTCGAGCGGACGCTCGGGACGGCGCTGGTGCGCGCCCTCGACGAGCGCGGCGCGGCGCCGCGCGTCACCTTCCGGGACCCGGACGTGGTGCTGGCGGTCGAGCTGATCGGCGCGGTCGGCGGCGTCGGGCTCGTGCCGCGCCACCTCCGCGATCGCTATCCGTTCGTGCGGGTGTAGCGCGGGCCGGCGGCGCTCACCGGGTACCCGCGACGAGCTTCAGGGCTGCTCGATCTTGAACGCGTTGTTCGAGTCGGTGCAGGCGACGTAGACGGTGCCGTCGTCGTCGGCCGCGATCGCCTGCGCGCCGATGCAGTCGAGGCTGTCGTCGAAGCTCCACAGCAGCGAGACGACGCCGGCGGGTGTCACCTTGAAGATGAGCACGACGCCGTCGGTCACGTAGGCGTTGCCGGCGCCGTCGACCGCGACGCCGAGCGCTCCGCTCAGCGTGTTGCCGGCGCCGTCGCCCTCCGGACCGATCGCCACCGTGGGACTTCCGCCGGGGGCGACCTTGAAGACGGTGCTGCTGTTGGCGCTCGCTACGTAGACGGTCCCGCTCGTCTTGTGAACGGCGATTCCTTGCGGGGAGTTGAGCGCATGACCGGCATTGTCACCGGTGGGGCCGATGAGCTGGTCGACGGCGAGCACTGGAGTCTGCTGGATCCTGAAGGTGTTGTCGCTGATCTCGCCGTTCACGAAGACGGTGCCCCCATTGTCGACGGCGAGCCCCGACGCGAACGTGAGCGTGTGCGTGCCGTCGCCGCTCTCGTCGAAGATCTGGGTGATGGCACCGAGCGGCGTGATCTTGAAGACGTTGCCGCTGAAGACGGCGTTCACGTAGACGTTGTGGTTGGCGTCGACCGCGACCGCGTTCGCGACGCTGAAGTCGTGCAGCCCGTCCGCCGCCTCGTCGATGATCGGCTCGATCGTGTCCCCGTCGATCTTGTAGACGACGTTGTCGGAACGGCCGACGACGTACACCAGGTCACCGTCCGCCGCGACGCCCGTCGGCTGCCCCAGGAAGTGCTCTTCGGTGTCCTCGATGAGGAGGCTGACCGTCCCGTTGGCGGCGATCTTGAACGCGTTGTCGCTGTCGCGGCCCGTGACGTAGACGTTGCCGTTGCCGTCGGTGGCGATGCCCTCGGGATCCAGCAGGGAATGCTCGCCGTCGGCGAACTCGTCGATGATCTGCGTCACGATCGGCGTCGGACCGGCGGTCGGGGTCGCCGTCTTGGTCGGCGTCGCGGTCTTGGTCGGTGTGCCGCTGCCGGGCGACGCGCTCGCCGTGCTGGTCGATGTCGGCGTCGCCGTCTTGGTGGGGGTTGCGGTCTTGGTGGGCGTCGGCGTCGCTGTCTTGGTCGACGTCGCGCCGGGACCGGGAGTCGTGGTTGCGCTCGTGGTCGCCGTCGCGCCGTTACCCGGCGTCTGGCTCGGGGTCGGCGTCGGGGTGCCGCCGGCGGTCGTCGCCGTCGCGGTCGGCGTCGGAGCCGGACCGCAGGCGTCGAGCGTGCAACCGACGTCGCTCAGAAGATCCTCGGCCGTCGGAGCCTGGAAGCGCAGGAGGTCGTCGACCAGGCTGCCATTCTCCGCCAGGAGACACGCCTGATAATCGGCGAGCGTGGCGAGCGTCTCGCACGTTGCGGCGCGCGCGCGGACGATGGTGGACGGCAAGGCATCGAGGTTGCCCCCCGCGGGCGCCCGCATCGCGGCGAACACCGTCGCCCCGCCGCACGGCTTGTCGAGCGAGGCGGCCAGCGCCGCGCGCTGCGCGTTGCTCTTGGCGAGGGCCTTGTCGCAGCCGGCGCGCGCCTTGTCCCGGCACTTCGCGAGCGCGTCTCCCGACTTCGTCTGCGCGCAGTTGAAGAGCGCGTCGACGCATTTCTCGAGCGTCTTCAGCCGCCCGCTCGCGAGCTTCGTCCCGACCTTCTCGACGGCCTTCTCGCACTTGACCAGGCTCTTGCCGAGGTCGAGGTCGTTCAGGTCGTCGCCGGCGCCGCCGAGATCCTCGAGGCAAGCGAGGCCGCCGACGTCGGCGGCCGGGGGGTCGACGGCCGGCGGAGGCGTGAACTGCATGAGCTCGAGCGCCCGCGGTACCTCGAGCTGGAAGAGCCGACCGGCGAGACAATTGTGCTCGGCCGCGACGCACGCCGCCAAGCTGGCGACGTCGCTCACGGGCGGAGCGAATCCCGAGCAGTCGTTGCTCGCGTAGCCGAGCCCGTCGGCGCCCGTCACCTGCGCCGGGTCGAGCGTGCCACACGCGCCGGTCACCGCGCCGACCAGCGCTTGCCGCGCCGCCGTGATCGCGGCGAGCGAGGCGAGACAAGCGCCGCGCGCCTTGGTGATGCACGCCGTTCGCTTGGCGCCGCCGTCCGCGCTCTCATCGACGGTCTGGATGCACTTGAGCACGCCGTCGGTGCATTTCGCCAGGACCCCGAGCTTCTTGCCGACGAACTTGGCGGCGGCTTTCTTGATCGTCCCCTGACACTTGACGACGGTCTTCGGCGCGGCTGCGGCGCGGGCACCGGTAGTGGTCAGGACGAGGACGACGAGGACGGCAACGCTGACGGCGAGGAAACGACGGTTCGACATGAGAGCCTCCGAGTGAGCTTCATGAGAACCGTCTCGAGCAGAGGGACGCCGCCGTAGCAGCCTCACGAGCGTCGCGGAGGCTAGCGATGCCGCGGGTCCTCTGTCAACGCAGGGCACGCATGGCGCGAGCACCTCCGTGCGCGCGTTCGCACTCCGGTTGGTCATTGCGGGCGCGGCCGAAGTGGATCTTGGAGCGCGGTCGAGGCGCGCCTAGCCTGGCGGACGATGACCACACGCGACGACGTGCAGCGGGTGATCGACGGCTTCACCGAAGCCTGGGCGCACCCCGACCTCGAGCGCTTCATGGCCCTGCTTCATCCCGACGTTCGCTTGCTCCAGCCGGTGGTGAAGCCGATCGTCGGCAAGGCGGCCGCGCGCGAGGAGTTCGCGCACCTGCTGGCCTGGATTCCCGACCTTCGCGGCACCGTCGACCACCAGGCGATCAGCGGCGACGTCGCGCTCATCGCCTGGCGCCTCGTCTTCACGCTCGGCCGCAGCCCCTACGAGCTCCGCATCGTCGACCGTCTGGTGGTCGCCGAGGCTCTCATCCGCGAGCGCGAGGCCTACTACGACTCCCTCGGCCTCATGCTGAGCCTGCTGGCGCGCCCGAGCGCGTGGCTCGGCTACTGGCGCTATCGCGGCTATCTGCCCAGATGATCGAGGTGCCGGCCGGGCGTCGTCAGATTTCGAGCGGCGGCGGTAACGGCGGAGGCAGCACGGGAGTGGGCGGCGCTGCCGGTGCGGCCGGCGGTGCCGCCTCGACGGCCGGTGCCGGCGGCGGCGTGCCCTTCGGCGCGCGGCTGCGGCGGCCGCGGCGGTCGCGGCGGAGCGTGCGCTCCTTGCGGCGGCGGCGGGGTGGTCGGACCACGGGCTCGTAGAAGCTCGCCGGGCGCTTGGCGACGCCGCGACAGGCGTCGCAGAGGCCGCAGGGGCGCTCGTTGGACTCGCCGAAGTAACGTCTGAGGGTGACGGCGCGGCAGCCGGGCGCGTGGACGTACTCGGCGACCGAGTCGAGGCGGCGGCCGTCCTGGGTCCGCAGGGTGGCGAACTGGCCGGAGAGGTGGCGCGACTCCTCCTCGATGGTCTCGGGCCGGAGCACCTCGATGGTGCCGTCGGCGAGGCGCACCAGCTCGGCCTCCTCGAGGATGGCGAGCAGGGCCTGCGCGATCCGCGGCCCTATCCCGGCGGACATCGACAGCGCCTCGAGCGTGGGCGTGCGGTTCTCGCCGCCCCACGCCGCCAGCGCCTCGCCGATCTTGTAGAGCTGATCGGGACGGACCCGGCTCTTGCCGAGCAAGAGCTCGTGGATCTCGCGGTCGGAGGGATCGTAGAGCAGGATGCAGTCGGAGCGCCGGCCGTCGCGGCCGGCGCGGCCGGCCTCCTGCACGTACTGCTCGAGCGAGGCGGGGGCCTGGTAGTGGATGATGTAGCGGATGTCGGGCTTGTCGATGCCGAGCCCGAAGGCGCTGGTCGCCACCATGACGGTGCGGCGCCCGGACTTCATGTACATCTCCTGCTCGTGTACCCGCTCCGCCGCGGTCATCTTGCCGTGGTAGCGGTGCGCCGGGATGTCGAGCTGGCGCATCACGAGGTAGACGCTGTCGACCTCGCGGGTGGTCGTGCAGTAGACGATCCCGGGCCGGTGCAGGCGCCGGACGAACCGGATGAGCGCGCGCGAGCGCATGTCGCCGACGCACTCCAGCACCTGGAACGCCAGGTTGGAGCGATGCGGCGAGCTCGAGACCACGACTGGGTTCGACAGGCCGAGGAAGCGTGTGATGTCCTCGCGAACCCGCTCGGTGGCGGTCGCCGTGAGCGCCATGATCGGCGGGCGGCCGAGCGCGCGCAGGTGCTCGCCGATCCGGAGATACGCCGGACGAAAGTCGTGACCCCACTCCGAGATGCAATGCGCCTCGTCGACGGCGGCGAGGCCGACGCCGGTCTTGGAGAGCGCCTCCAGGAGCTCGGGTGAGCCGAGGGTCTCGGGCGTCGTCATCACCAAGAGCGGGCCGCCGGCCGCGAGACGCTCGAAGGCGGCGCGCCGCGCCTTGCCGCGTATGGTGCCGTCGAGACGCACGACCGGCACGTCCTGCTTCTGCAGCTTGGTGTGTTGATCCTCGAGCAGCGCGAGCAGCGGCGAGGCCAGCACCACGGGCTTCTGCAACGTCATCGACGGGATCTGGTAGCAGGCCGACTTGCCGTAGCCGGTCGGCAGGACGACCAGGAGGTCGCGGCCGTTGCCGACCTCGGTGAGGATGCGCTGTTGCTCGTGATAGAGGCGCTGGATGCCGAGGCGCTTGGCGGCGGCCTCGGTGGCGCCATTCGACGACGGCGAGGGTCGATCGCCATGGCCGCGGCGGCGTCGCCGCCGGCGGCGCCGCCGGCCTGCCGGCGTAGCCTGGCCATTGCCCTCCGTTCCCTCGGCATGCGCCCCGTCGCGCTCGGGACGCCTGCCGTTCGGCCGCGCCTCGGCCGCCGGGGGCGATTCGGCCGACACGGATTCCTCCGGAGCGTCGGCGAGCGCCGCCTCCGACGTATCCTCGGACGCTCCGACCGCCACCGCCCCCTCGGGGCGCGGCGGTCGTCGTCCCCGTCGCCGCCGATGCCTAGGCGAGACCGATCTCCTTGCAGAGGTAGACATCCTGAATCGTGTTCAGGATCTCGATGCCCTGCTTCATGGACTTCTGGAACGCCTTCCGGCCCGAGATCAGGCCGGTGCCGCCGGCCCGCTTGTTGACGACCGCCGTCAGCGTCGCGTCGGCGACGTCGTTCTGTCCCGCGGCCCCACCCGAGTTGATGAGGCCCATGCGGCCCATGTAGCAATTCGCGACCTGGTAGCGGCAGAGGTCGATCGGGTGGTCGGTGGTGAGCTTGGAGTAGACCTTGTCGCTGGTCTTGCCGAAGTTGAGCGCGGTGAAGCCGCCGTTGTTGGTCGGCAGCTTCTGCTTGATGATGTCGGCCTGGATGGTGACGCCGATGTGGTTCGCCTGCCCAGTCAGGTCGGCGGCCTCGTGGTAGTCCTTGCCGTCCTTCTTGAAGGCGTTGTTGCGGAGGTAGCACCACAGCACCGTGAACATGCCGAGCTCGTGCGCCTGCTCGAAGGCGTGCGCCACCTCCTGCAGCTGGCGGCTCCCGAGGTCCGATCCGAAGTAGATCGTCGCGCCGACGCCGACGCAGCCCATGTCGAAGGCCTGCTTCATGCTGGCGAAGACGATCTGATCGAAGCGATTCGGATAGGTGATGAGCTCGCTGTGGTTGAACTTGAGGATGAACGGGATGCGGTGCGCGTAGCGCTTGGCGGTGGCGCCGAGCACGCCGAGCGTCGAGGCGACGCCGTTGCAGCCGCCCTCGATCGCCAGCTCGACGATGTTCTTGGGATCGAAGTACATCGGGTTCGGCGCGAAGCTGGCGCCGCCGGAGTGCTCGATGCCCTGATCGACGGGGAGGATCGAGACGTAGCCGGTGCCGGCGAGGCGGCCGTGGTCGAAGAGCGCCTGTAAGTTTCGGAGCACGGTGGGCTTGCGATCGGTGTCGACGAAGACGCGATCCAGGAAATCGGGACCGGGCGCGTGCAGCATTTCCTTGGGGATGGTTGTGCAGCTGTGACGCAGCAAGGAATCGGCGCTCGAGCCGAGCAGCTCCTGGATCTTACCGAGCATGTCTCTCCTCCGTCTCTCGTGGTGGCAGACTGGGTGGCGTGGCGCACGCCGCGCCCACGGCCAGCCAACTACCAGGGTCGTTCTCTACCGGTGGCGGATAGAAGCTTCGCCAACGTCGCTACGGAGACGGTGCGCTGTGCTTCGGGGGGTCGCCCCAGAGCGACGCTCCTCTGCGACACCGTCGCGCGCTCTGGTCCTCTACCATTGTCGAGTGCGGCCCGCTAGTCCGGAAACGAGATTCTCGGGGCCCCGGGAGGGCGCGCTCAAGACCCCGTTCGCGGGCCGGGTTTGTCCTTGGCGTAGAGCCGCGCGCCGTCGCGGAGGCGCTTGGCCACTTCGTCACGCAGCGCCGCGGGCTTGAGCACCTTCACCCAGGGCGCCTGGCTCACGATCCAGCTCGAGAGCTCGGCGGTGCCGCGGACCTTCATGGTGAGGAGGGTGTTGCCGTCCGGGCGCGGGATGAAGCGTTGGGTCGGGTGGAGGCGGCGCGACGCCAGGAACGCCGTCGTCTCCTTGCCGAGCAGCAGGAGCTCGACCGCCGTCTCCGGGCCCTCGATGATGCCGAACATGCCCTCGGTGTACTTCTCCGGGCTGTAGCCCGCCGGATAGTCGAAGCGGTGCGGCAGCTTGGTGACGGCGCGGATGCGCTCGACCGCGAGCCAGATCGTCTTCCGGAAGCGGTGGCTGTAGCCGATCAGGTAGAGCCCGCCGCGGTAGTGCACCAGGGTGTAGGGGTCGAAGTCGTGCACCTTCCCCTCGCCGAGCAGCCCCTGGTAGTCGACCCGCATGCGGTGCTGGTCGATCAGGCAGCGGACGATGAGGTCGAGCTCCTCGTCCGAGCCTCGGTAGTCCTTGGCGGCGAACGGCACGGCGTAGAATTTCTTCGCGAGGTTCACGAGCCGCGTGCGCTGGCTCGCGGGCAGGCCGCGGTGCAGGCGCTCCCACAGGCCGGCGACCCCGTCCTTCAGGACCGTGCCCTCGAGGAAGGTGAGAACGGTCTGCGTGAAGTAGAAGAAGACCGCCTCGAACACGCCGGCATCGGGGGCGGGTCCGTGCTCGACCAGGCGGAGCGCGCGCGCCGTGCCCTGACCGACGACCTCCACCATCGGGCGCCCCGCGGCATCGACGAGCTCGCTCCGGCAGACCGCGAGATAGCGGAGCAGGGTGCGCTCGGAGATGCCGAGCTCCTCGGTGATGGCCGCGAGCGGCCAACCGTGCGGGCGCGACAGCAGCCCGAGCACGATGCGCGCGAGGCGGCCCGCGGCGCCGTAGGTCGGCAGACGGGAGCGCGTCGCCATCAGGGTCGAGCGCGGCCGGTCGGGCCGAGATGCGTCGTGAACCACTCGACGGCCGCGCCCGCGGCGTCGGCGAAGCACGGCGATTCGTAGGGATCGAAGTGGCCGACCGGCAGCACCACCAGACGCTTCGGCTCGCCGGCGCGTGCGAAGGCCTCGCGAACCAGCTCGAGGGGGCAGATGACGTCGTGCTCGGCGGCGACGATCAGGAGCGGCGTCGGCGCCACCCGATCCATCCAGCGGAGCGGCGAGTACTCGAGGATGCGCTCCCACGAGCGGAGCGTGACGTGGTTCCGCCAGCTCGGCGCGAGCGTCGCCATCGCGCCGAACCACTCGGCCGCGTCGGGAGTCGCGAGCGCGGCGCCGGCCTCCGCGACGACCGGAATCATCGCCGGGTCGCCGCCGCCGTAGACCCGCTCGCGCTCGGCGATCTGCTCCGCGACGAGCGCGTCGCGCGCCTCCGCGCCCACGCTCCGCCCGAGCCACTCCCAGGCGTCGATCAACGGCACCTGCGCCACTACGGCGCGGACGCGCCGGTCGAGCGCGCCCAGCATGAGCGCGTGTCCGCCGCTGTAGCTCGATCCCCAGACGCCGATGCGCGCGGGATCGATCTCCGGACGCCGGCGTGCCCAGCTGATGGCGTTCCGGTAGTCGCGGAGCTGCGCGTACGGGTCGATGTCCTGGCGCGGCTCGCCGTCGCTCGCGCCGAGGCCGCGGTAGTCGAAGACGACGCTCGCGAGGCCGGCGGCCGCGAAGGCCTCGGCGAAGCGATCGAGGCGCATCTCCTTCACCCCCGAGAAGCCGTGCGCCATGACGACGGCGGGCACGCGCGCGCCGCCGCCGTCGGGCACGTAGAGCCAGCCCCGGCAGGTCACGCCCTCGCTGGCGAACGCGACGTCGACGCGCATCGACGGCGCATACGCCGTCGCGTCCCGTCTCACAAGCGGCGCTTGCGGCCCGCCGCCTTCTCCCTTAGGGAGTCGACATGCGATGGGTGTCGGCCGTCTCCACTGCGTCGCCGCTCGACGCCGCCGTGCGCGAAGTCGCGGCCGCCATCCTGCGCGAGCTCGACGGCACCGCGCCGGATCTGTTGGTCGCGTTCGTTTCGGAGCAGCACCAGGGTGAGTACGAGCGTCTGCCGGCGGCCGTGCGCGCGCACCTCGGGCCGCGCCTCCTGATCGGGTGCTCGGCGGGCGGCGTCATCGGCGGCGGCCGCGAGATCGAGCGTCGCGCCGGCGTCTCGCTCACCGCCGCGGTGTTGCCCGACGTCGACCTCATGCCGTTCCACCTCGAAGGCGAGGCGCTTCCCGCCCGCACCGCCTCCGCGTCGGTGTGGGAGGCGTCGATCGGCATCACGCGTGCGCGGGCGCCGTCGTTTCTCCTGCTGCCCGATCCCTTCACCTTCGACGCCGAGACCCTGGTCGCCGGCCTCGACCAGGCGTTTCCGGATCGCCCCAAGATCGGCGGTCTCGCCAGCGGCGGCCGCGAGCCGGGCGCCAACGCCCTCTATCTCGGCGATGCGGTCTACCGCTCGGGCTCGGTCGGCGTCGCCCTCAGCGGCAACGTCGAGGTCGACACCATCGTGGCGCAAGGCTGTCGTCCGATCGGCGAGCCGATGTTCGTGACCCGCGCCGATCAGCACGTCCTGCACCAGCTCGACGGTCGTCCGGCGCTCGCCGTTCTTCAAGATCTGCTCGCCGCCGCCGACGAGCGCGATCGCCAGCTGTTCGCGACTTCGCTCTTCCTCGGGGTGGTGATGAAGGAGCAGCAGGAGTATCGCCAGGGCGATTTCCTGATCCGCAACCTGCTCGGCATCGACGGCAAGTCGGGCGCGATCGCCGTCGGGGCGGCGCTCCACACCGGCATGGTGGTGCAGTTTCACCTGCGCGACGCCGCCACCTCGGCGCAGGACCTGGAAGCGGTGCTGGCGCGCTATCAGGAAGGGCCGCCGCGCCGGGCCGCCGGTTCGCTCCTGTTTTCGTGTCTCGGCCGCGGCGTGCATCTCTACGGCGAGCCCGATCACGACACCGAGGCCTTCCGTCGTCACCTCGGTCCGGTGCCGCTCGGCGGCTTCTTCTGCAACGGCGAGATCGGCCCGGTGCACGGCTCGACCTTCCTGCACGGCTACACCAGCTCGTTCGGTCTGTTCCGCAGCCGCGGCTGAGCGCCGGGTCCGTCCGCATGCGCGATCCCGACGAGATTCCGACGGCCGCAGAGCTCGCGGCATGCGCCGCCGACGTGAAGGCGGTGCGCTGCGCCGAGCTCGCCGAGTGGATGGCGTCGGGACGCGCGTGCACCATCCTCGACGTCCGCACCCCCGGCGAGTTCGTCTCGCATCGCATCCCCGGCGCCGTTCTCGTTCCGCTCCACGAGCTCGCCGAGCGCATCGACGAGGTGCTGGCGCTCCCGGGCCCACTGGTCGTGCACTGCGAGCACGGCATCCGTTCGCTCGACGCGTCGGTGTACCTGGTGTGGCAGGGCCGGACGGACGTGCACAACGTCGTCGAAGGCATCGCCGCCTGGCGCGGCCCTCTAGAACACGGCCCGCCGCATCGGGGGTGAGGGAGGGCGCCCGGGCAGGCGAGATCTCTTATGCGAGCCGGCCCGGGCGCCCTCCCTCACCCCCGACGCGACCGTCCAATTCAATACGGTACGAACGCCTCGCGCTCGTGCGCGACGAATTCCTGCACCGACGGCCGTTGCCACTGCTCCCCGGCCCAGCGGCGAATCGCGGGCGGGACGTCGTGGTCGTTCAGGATGAGGCGGTGCAGCATGAATGCGAGGTCGGCGTCGGCGATCGACCAGGTTCCGAAGAGCGGCCCGCCGCTCGCCGGGATCAGCGCCTCGGCGACCCGCAGCAGCGTGTCGGCGGCGGCGCGGCCCGCCTCCGAGAGCGGCGCCGTCGCGCGCTCGTAGAACATCGTCGAGGTCGGGCGCTCCTCGCGGAGCGCCATCAGGTCGCTCCGGATCCAGGACATCACCTGGCGGCAGCGGGCGCGCGTGATCGGGCTCGCCGGCAGGACGGCCGGGTGCTCGGGCGCCGGAAAGACGTCCTCCAGGTACTCGATGATCGCGCTCGACTCGGTCAGCCAGAAGTCGCCGTGCGCGAGGGCGGGCACCTTGGCGGTGAAGGCGCGCTCGCGGTACGGCGCGAGCCGCTGCTCGGCCTTCCAGAGCGCGAGGCGCTCGAAGGCGAAGGGCAGCCGCTTCTCGCGGAGCGTGACGTGGCAGGAGAAGACGTAGGGGCTGAGATAGAAGGAGTCGCCGTAGAGGGTCAGCGTCGTCGTGTCGGCCATGGGGCCTCATTAATTGAAATCCGGGCGCGGCTGAAGCAGGCTCGCGGCATGAGCGCGGAATCGGACGGCGCCCGCGACGCCTTTGGGCGCGCGCTCACGGCCGAGCGCCTGCAGAACGCACGCCGCCTCGCCTGGATCCGCTTCCTCGGCGTCGCCGGCTTCTGTGCGCTGACCCTGGTCGCAGGCCGCCTGATGGACGAGGCGTGGTACCGCACCCTCGATCTCTTCGCGGCATACCTGATCATCGCCGTGGCCTTGCTCCTGTGGAGCCGCCGCGACGCCACCCCGCTTCGCATCGCCGGCCTCGAGGTCGCGGTCGTCGACGTCCCGATGGTCTTCGTCCTCCAGTACGCCATGTTCACCGGCGTGCCCGCCGACCGCGGGATCGCGGGCTTCAGCGTCGGGATCTTCGCGGTGTTGATCGCGATCGCCGGGCTCGGCCTCGACGCGCGCGCCATCGTGGCAACCGCGGTGACCGGGATCGTGTGCGAGACGATTCTGCAAACGGTCGCCGGCGTGACGCCGACCGGGCGCTTGGCGACGGTCATCCTGCTGGCGCTCGCCGCCTTCACCTGCGCGCATCTCGGCCGGCGCGTGACCCACCTGGTGGCGAACGTCTCCGACGAGCAACGACGTCGCGAGCGCCTCGGGCGTTACTTCTCGCCGCAGGTGACGGCGCGGCTCGAGGACCTCGACGCGGTCGGCGCCGGCGAGATGCGCGAGGTGACCATCCTGTTCAGCGACATCCGCGGCTTCACGGCTCTCAGCGAGTCGCTGCCGTGCGCGGACGTGGTGACGCTCCTGAACGAGTGTCACACCCGCATGGTCGAGCAGATCTTCGCCTTCGGGGGCACCCTCGACAAGTTCATCGGCGACGGGATCATGGCCTACTTCGGCGCCCCGGTCGCCCAGCCGGACCACGCCGAGCGTGCCGTGCGCTGCGCCCTCGCCATGCAGGAGAGCCTGGTCGCCCTGAACCGCGAGCGGACGAGCCGCGGTGAGGCGCCGCTCCGGCTCGGCATCGGCATCCACAGCGGGCCCTGCATCGTCGGCGACATCGGCTCGCCGGAGCGCCGCGACTACACCGCGGTCGGCGACGCGGTGAACGTGGCGTCGCGGATCGAGCAGCTGACCAAGGTCCACGGGGTGCCGATCCTGGTCTCCGACGAGACCCGCCGGAGCGCGGGCGACGGCATCGCCTTCGCGGCGGTCGGCTCGACGCAGGTACGGGGGCGCGCGCAGCCGGTCGAGTGCTGGGTGCCGGGAACGGGTGGGCTTCGGCAGTCGGAGCTCGCAGGGTGAGGAGTCGGTGCGTCACGATGATCGTGATCGCGATGCTCGCAGCGCTCGGCTGCCGCGCACGCGAGTCGCGAACGGCGGACGAGTCTCGTGCCGGCGCGGCGGCGGTCGCGCCGCAGCCCAGCGCGGGATGCCGGCCGGGGAGCTCGCGCCGCTCGCGGGCGAGCGCCGCACGCTCGTGGTCGACGGCGAGCGCCGGAGCTATCTCATCGACGCGCCGGGCGGCGCCGCCGACGTGCCCAAGCCGCTGGTGCTCGCCTTTCACGGCTTCCGCCACCATGCCGCCGGCCTCAGGGACGGCATCGGCCTCGCCGAGCGCGCCGCGACCGGACTGCTGGTTGCCGTTCATCCCGACGGTCACGAGGGCGTCGAGCTCCTCGGCACCACGGGCCGCGGCTGGGACACCGACCCGAGCCAGACGCGCGACCTCGCCTTCGTGCGCGCGCTCCTCGATGCCGTCGAGCAGGAGCGCTGCATCGATCGCCGCCGCGTCTTCGCGACCGGCTTCTCGAACGGCGCGTTCCTCGCGAACCTGCTCGGGTGCGTGCTCGCGGACCGGCTGGCCGCGGTCGCGCCGGTCGCGGGCGCGCGCGCGCTCGATACCTGCGGAGCGCAGGCGCCGTTGCCGATCCTGCTGGTGCACGGCTCCGCCGACCGCGTCGTGCCGCTCGGCCTCAGCAAGGCCGCGCGCGGCTGGTGGCGGACGACCAACCACTGTCGCGGCGTCGACGCGACCCGCGACGGCTGCGAGGCGGCCGAAGATTGCGCGGCCGACGTGATCCTCTGCGGGGGGCCACAGGCGCACACCTGGCCCCCCGACACGACCGACCGCATCTGGCGCTTCTTCGCGGCCCACCCGCGGCCGTAGGTTTCACCCACGGCCGCGGGCGCCGGCTCAATCCGCCTTGTCCTTGAAATCCCCCGGCGGGCCCGCGACGTTCTTGAGCGCCGGCGCGGAGTACTCCGCCTCCCAGCACACGCCCTCGTCGTTCCGGAGCTGCACCGTGATCGGTTGCGTGAGCGCGAACGCCGGGTCGTCGAGCGGCGTACCCTGCGCCTTCAGAATGATCTTCGCCTTGCCGTCGATGCCGGCGCGCAGGAGGAGCTGCTGCACGCCGTCGGGGCTGAGCTCGCCGTCCTTGTAGTTGAAGCCGGTCGGCTTCTCCTTCCAGCACGCGTGCGTGCCGCACGAGCCGGCGGCCGGTATGGTCGCGTCGTAGAGCACGGCCGAGACGCCGTCGTAGACGCAGAGCTGATAGCCGGTCGTGGTGGTGGGCGAGCCGAACTCGCCCATGGTCGTCGCCGCGCCCTTCAGCCACTTCCACTGCAGCTGATCCTTGGTGTCCGGGGTCTTGTCCTTGGCGGCGAGGAAGGCCTTGGCCGACACCGTCGGCGTCCGGCAGCCGGCGATCGGAACGGGGGGACAGGCGGCGGTCGCGGTCGGCGTGGGCGTGGGCGTCACCGTCTCGGTGGCGGTGGGGGTCGCGGTGGGTGTCGGCGTCGTCCCCGGCGGCGCGCCGCCGCCCTCGTAGCGGACGATCGCGACGTCGCCGCTGCCGTTGCCGCCGGCCACGACGATCTTGCCGTCGGGTGCCAGCGCCACGACCTGGCCGTCGTCGTGTCCGCCCGTGAGCGGGGTGATGACGCCGCCGCCGCTGCCGAAGCCCGCGTCCGGCGTGCCGTCGCTCTCGAGCCGGCCGGCCGTGAAGTCGCGATCGAAGAGCGTCCCGCCGAGGCCTCCCAGCACGATCCGTCCGTCGCCTTGCAGCACGATCCCGGTGGCTTGGTCGGTGCCGGTGGCGGAGACGTCGATGCGGGCGAGTCCGCCGACGCCGAAGGCGGGATCGAGGGTGCCGCCCGTGAGGTAGCGCACCACCGCGGTTTCGGGGTCCGAGGGCGCGACGGTGCCGGCGACCAGGATGAGCCCGTCCGGTTGGATGGTGACCGCGGCCGCGAAGTCCGGATTGCCCGAGAAGTTGAAGGTGGCGATGCCGTCGCCGTCGAACGAGGCGTCGAGGCTGCCGTCGGCGGCGAGATAGCGCACGGTCGCGAAGCGCGCGAACGAGAACCCGGTGAGTGCGGCGCCGGCGACGACGATCTCCCCACCGGGAGCGATGGCCACGCCATCGGCCCGGTCGTTCTGGTTGCCGAAGCCTCCGGGGATGGGGGTGATCGCGATGCCGTCGCCGTCGAAGGAGGTGTCGAGAGAGCCGTCGTCGTCGTAGCGCACGACCGCGAAGTCCTGGTTCAAGGCGCCGCCCGCCTCGCCGGCGGCGACGATCTTGCCGTCGGCTTGCAGGGCGACCGCGTACGCGACGTCGGTGCCGCTCGAGAGGTTGGTCTGGACGATGCCGTCGCCGTCGAAGCTGGTGTCGAAGGTGCCGTCGTCGTTCAAGCGTAGGAGGCCGAACTCCGAGGCCCCGCCGGTTTGGATCTCACCGGCGACGACGATCTTGCCGTCGGGTTGCAGGGCCACCGCGAGGGCCCGCGCGCTGGTGCCGAGCGCCGGGGTGAGTGGACTGCCTCCCGCGAACGTGGCGTCGGGGGCGCCGCCGACCGTCAGCCGACCGATCAGCATGCGAAAGGATCCCGACACGACGGCGTGCCCGACGTACACGATGTTGCCGTCCGGCTGGACCGCGACGCCTTGCGCGCTATCCGAGCCGCCGGCGATGTCGATGGTGACGATGCCGTCGGCGTCGAAGGTCGGATCGAGGTCGGCCGGCGCCGCCACCACCGGCGGCGCTGCGGCGAGGAGCAGCACGAAGGCGAGGACGAAGCCACGGCACGTCGTCGGCATGGGCATACCCTCCTGTCTCTGGCCGACGGCCATAGCGCGGGCGACTCGGGCGGATCCTCACAGCATTCAAACAGGGCGGATTCGCCCGCCATTTGGAGGAAGCCGGGGGGATCGAGTAGGGGGGCGCGTGGAGCCTACCCGGCGATCGCACGATGGTGACGACCAAGCCGCGGACGCCGCGCACGGCGGCACGACGGTCGGGCCCTTCACGCTCGATACGGTCGGACGCCGAGTGTGGCGCGGCACGACGCCGGTTCGCCTCCGGCCGCGCGCCTGCCAGACGCTCGAGTACCTCATGGCCCGGCCCGGCGTCGTCGTGCGGAGCGACGAGCTATTGGACGCGGTCTGGCCCGGCGTCGCCGTGACGCCGCAGGCGCTCACCAACGTGATCCGTGAGCTCCGCCTGGCGCTCGCCGACCCGGCGCGCACGTCGCGCTGGCTGCAGAGCGTCTACGGGACCGGCTATCGCTTCCTCGCCGAGGGCGGCGGAGCGAAGCGGCCGCCAGGGACGCACGCGTCCGTCCTGGTCGGTCGCGAGCGCCAGCAACGCCGCCTCCGGGAGGCGTGGGAGGCGGCGGTCGCCGGCACGTCGCAGGTCGTGCTGGTGGAAGGTGAGCCCGGCATCGGCAAGACCGCGCTCGTCGACGCCTTCGTGACCGAGGTGGCCGCCGTTCCCGGCCAGCGCGCGCTGGTCGCGCCCGGCGCGTGCATCGAGCATCACGGTCCCGGCGAGCCGTACCTGCCGCTCTTGAGCGCGTTGGAGCGCCTGTCAGGCGGCGCGGCGGCGCCGCGGTTGCGGGCGCTCTTGCGGCGCACCGCGCCGACGTGGCTGCTGCAGATGCCGAGCCTCGCGCCGGCGGGCGAGCGGACGCGGCTCGCGCGCCTCCTGCTGGGCGCGACCGCGGCGCGCATGCTGCGCGAGGGCGTCGCGTGGCTGCAGGCGCTCGCCGCCGACCGGCCCCTCGTCCTCGTCCTCGAGGATCTCCACTGGGCCGACCTGGCGACCCTCGACCTGGTGGTGCACCTCGCCCGCCGGCCGATCGCGGGTCCGCTGCTGCTGCTCGCCACCTATCGTCACGCCGACGCCGTCGCCGGCGCCCATCCGGTCGCGGCGCTCGGCCGCGAGCTCGCGGCCGAGCGCCGTGCGATCGCCGTTGCGCTGCCGTCGCTCGAGCGGCGCGCCGTCGCCCGCTACCTCGAGGCCCGCCTCGGAGGCCGCGTGGTCCCCGCGCTCGTCACCCTCATGGAGGCGCGCTCGGCGGGGAACCCGCTCTTCCTCGGCTCGCTGGTCGGCGAGCTGGTCGAGCGCGGCGGCCTCGTTCGCCACGCCGGGGCGTGGCGGCTCGCGCCCGGCGTCGACGGTGCGCGGGTCGCCTGGCCCGCCACCCTCCGCGACTTCGTCCGCCGCGAGCTGGAGCGTCTGCCACCTCGCGAGCGCGCCGTGGTCGAGGCGGCGGCGGTCGCCGGCGTCGAGTTCGGCGCGGACGAGGTCGCGCGCGCGCTCGGGCGCCCGCTCGCCGTCGTCGCCGACGCCTGCGTCCGACTCGCCCGCGTCGGGCGCCTGCTGCGTGCCGCCGATGGACGCGCGGCCTTCGCCTTCGTCCACGCCGCGCACCGGCGGATCGTCGACGACGCGTTGGCCGACACCCGGCGCCGCGAGCTTCACCGTCGACTCGCCGCCAACCTCGAACGCTCCGAGCCGAGCTCGGCGCGCGCGTTTGCCGCTCGGCTGGCGACGCATTTCGTGCGCGGCGGGGCGCCGTCGCGGGCGGCGGCGTGGTACGAGCGTGCCGCCGCCGATGCCGAGCGCCGCTTCGCCTACCGCGAGGCGGGCGCGTACGTGCGGGCGGCCGCGGCGCAGCTCGATCGCACGGGGTCGCCGGCGGCGCGCCGCGAGCGTGCCGCCGGCGTGCAGCTTCGTCTCGGCAGCCTGCTCGTGCTCGCGGACGGCTACTCGTCGCCCGAGGTCCACACCGCCTTCACGCGGGCCCGGCGGCTGTTTCGCGGGCAGCGGAGCGTGCGCGGGACGTTCATGGCCGAGATGGGGCTCGCCATGTACGAGCTGACGCGCGCGCGCCATCGCCGCGCTCGCGTGCATGCCGACCGCCTGGTTGCGCTCACCCAGAGCGGCCTCGCGACCCTGCGGCCGATCGCGGGGTGCTGGGCCGGGTTCGTGTCGTCGGCCAGAGGTGAGCTCGGGCGCGCGCGCGCCGAGCTCGAGGCCGCGGCGGCGGCGACGCCCGAGCCCGGGCTACCGCTCTTCTTCGACGTCGGTCGCATGATCCAATCGCAGCTCGCGCTGGTGCTGACGCTGATCGGTGAGGTGGCCGGCGGGCGCCGGCTCGCGGAACGGGCGCTGGCCCGGAGTCGCGTCCGTGGGACGCCCGCCGACCTGACCCACGCCGCGCTGCTGGCCGCGGAACGGGGCGTCCTGGCCCGCGATGCCGTCGCGGGCCGCGCGCCCGCCGCCCTCGCGATGGCGCTCGCCGAGCGGAACGGCCTGCCGAGCTTCCTGGCCCTGGCGCGATTCTACGCCGCGGCGCTCGCGCCCGAGCGACCGGCGCGACGCCTCGCGAAGATGCAGGCCGCCCTCGCCGAGCGTGCCCGCCTCGGGGATCGCTGGCACGAGCCGATGCTGCAGACGCACGTCGCCGAGGCGGCGCTCGCGACCGGCGACCTGCGGACGGCGCGGCGCGCGCTCGCGACGGCGGCGGCGCGCGCCGCCGTCTCCGGAGAGGGCTACTGGCTCGCCGAGATCGAGCGCGTGCGCGCGCGGACGATGACCCGCGGTGGGCGGCGCGCGCAGGCCGCGGCGGCGCGTGTGCTCGAGCGGGCCGCGGCGCGCGCACGTCGCCAAGGGGCACACCTCTTGGCGCTCCGCGCCCGCAACGACCTCGCCGAGCTTGCCATCGCGCGCGCTCTCTCCTGACGCCTCGCCGCGCCAACGGCTGGCGCCGCTCCGCCGGAACCTGGCACTGCGCCGGGCCCTGTGCTTACGCTCCAGCTCCGAGGAGGAGCCTTCCGTGAGCCACTTTTTCGCCTATCTCTCCCGCATGCGCTTCGTGAAGCGCTGGGGCTTGATGCGCAACACGCACGTCGAGAACCTCCAGGAGCACAGCCTGCAGGTGGCGATGCTGGCGCACGCCCTCGCCGTCATCCGCAATACGCTCTACGGCGGCGACGTGCGGCCGGAGCGGGCGGCGATCCTCGCGCTCTACCACGACGCCTCCGAGGTCATCACCGGCGACGTCGTCGCGCCCATCAAGCATTTCAATCCCGAGATCACGCGCGCCCACCAGGTGATCGAAGGCATCGCCAACGAGCGGCTGCAGAGCATGTTGCCCGCCGCGCTCGCCGCCGCCTTCAAGCCGATGCTCTTTCCCGAGGGCGCCGACGCGGCCGAATGGGAGGTCGTCAAGGCCGCGGACAAGCTCGCGGCCTACCTCAAGTGCCTCGAGGAGCTGCGCGCCGGCAACGACGACTTCAGCAAGGCGGCACAGACGTTGGAGCGCGACGTGCGCGCGCTCGACACCCCCGAGGTCCGCTACTTCCTCGCCACCTTCGCGCCCAGCTTCTCGATGACCCTCGACGAGCTGAATTAGCGCCCAAAGGGATCTCGCTTCCTTCGCCGCTGTGACGTGGGGTGAGGGAGGGCGCCCGGGCCGGCTCGCATAAGAGATCTCGCCTGCCCGGGCGCCCTCCCTCACCCCACGTCGCGACCTTCGCGGAGCGCTCGGCGCGCAACCCCAGCCTAGCCTCCGAATAGCAAGTGCAGGATGGCGAGGAAGATGCCGACCAGGCCGCCGATGACGGCGCCGTTCAGGCGGATGAACTGGAGATCGCCGCCGACGCGGCCCTCGATTCGCTCGACCAGCTCCTTGTCCGTCAAGTTCTGCAGGTACTCGCGGATGGTGCGGCCGATCTGGTGATGGTGGCGGCGCAGCAGATCCTCGCTCATGTTGCGCACCCAGCCGTCGAAGCTCTCGCGGCGCGCCGGATCGTCCAGCCATTCGAGGATGCCGCTGCGGACGCGGCGATCGACGAGCTTGGAGAGCGCGCTTTCCTCGTCGGCGAGGTCCTCCTCGAGCTGGCGGCGCAGCTGCGCGAGGGCGTCGCGCACCAACGGGCCCGCCGCCAGCGACTCGAGCAGGGTCGTGCGGAAGGTCTCGGCCTGCCGCAGCGCCTCGGGGTCGCCGGCGGCGACGCGATCCGCGAAGCGTCCGATGCCGTCGAACAGCATGCGCCGGAGCGGATGCCGGTCGTCGGCCGCCGCTTGGCGGAGCTCGGCCGAGGCGTAGCTGCACATGGCCTCGACCAGCCGGCGCTGCACCACCCGGTTGCGGAGCAGGAACGGGACGAGCTTCTTGCCGCTGGCCCTGAGCGTCGCCGCCGAGCGCTCGAGCCAGAAGCGCAGCTCCTGGGCGGTGCGCGGGCGGTCGGCGAGGTTGGCGATCGAGGTGGCGGCGCTGGTGAAGGCGGCGTGCGCGCCCGGGCTCGTCGCAGCCGTCGCGAGCCAGCGTCCCGCCGAGGCGTCGACCGGCAGCGCGGCGAGCTCGCGCCGGATGGTGCGCTCGGCGAACGTGCTCACCTCGGGCTCGGTGAGGAGACGGGCGGCGCCGCGGAGCAGATCGCGGAGCGGGCCGCCGAGGCGGCCGACGTGCTCGGGGTCGCGCAGCCAATCGACGATGACCGTGCTCGGCGCCAGCACGCGGAGCTTGGCGCCGATCACGTCCGGCGACAGCCACTCGTCCTGCACGGTCGCGACGATGCCGTCGACGAGCTTGTCGCGGCGCTCGACGACGAGTGCCGTATGCGGGATCGGGATGCCGAGCGGGTGACGGAAGAGGGCGGTGACGGCGAACCAATCGGCGATGCCGCCGACCATCGCCGCCTCGAAGCCGGCGGTCAGGATCGCGAGCCAGGGGCGGCCGTCGCCGAGGTCGTAGGCGAGGGCGATGCGGCAGGCCGCCGCGCCGAGCACGGCGACGAGCAGCGAGATCGTGCCGACGTGATTCTGACGGACGGGCGGGACGGCGCGCGGCTCGGGTGACGCCGTGGCGGCCGCGCTCGCGTCCGGGCGCGAAGCGCCGTCGGCCGCGAGGATGGGGGCGTCGATGTCGCGCTCGTCGGGGGAGGAGGAGGGATCGCGCTCGAGCGCGTGGTTCCGCTGCGACCGCGTCATGCCGAAGAGCCTACGTGAGCGCTCGGCGCTGAGCCAGTACGAGCGCCTCGACGATGCACCGGCGCTCTGCTGCGCGAGGTCGCGCTTGACAGTCGGCGAGGCGATCGGTAACAGAGGTGCCGCCAAATGAGAATGATTCTCAAAATCACCGCGTCATGATGGTCGAGCGCAAACCATCACGCCGGCAGTCCGACGCCGCCCGTGCGGCCTGTCACGACTTCCGCTGCCTCTGCGGCAGCCTGTTGGCGCGTCTCACGCCGCACGGCGTGCAGCTGAAGTGCCGGCGCTGCAAGCGCACGCTCCTGGTCCCGATCAGCGGGCAGGGCGCGTCCGGTCGCGCTCCGCCGGATTCGTAACCTTCGATTCGATCTCCCAAGTGGCCAGCGGTCCCCGAGTGCCCCGAGCCCGCCTCACCCGACAACCGCATGCGGGCGCTCCACCGCCGACCCCGGTCGGCCGAGCTCCGCCCGCCACGAAAGGAGAGTTTCATGTCGTTGCAACGCTTCGGTCGCATCCTGACCGCCCTCTCTCTCGGTTCCCTTCTCCTCAGTCCCGTTTCCAGCCACGCCATCACGATCGTCCTCGACGGCTCGTCGGGCGCCGACCACGACAGCGTCGGCGACGGCTGGTTCTTCGCGAACCCGATGACGCAGCCGCCGCCCGACGGCGTGGGGGACGCCGGCAACCAGGCGCTTGCCGTCGGTCTGAAAGCGGGCGTGGTCGAGCTGCGGGCGATGTCGGAGTTCCCGCTCGCGAGTCTCGCGGGCGTCACCGCGGCCGAGGTCATCAGCGCGACGCTCACGATCACCATCGACGACGTGATCGGCACCTTCGGCCCCGGCGCCGAGTTCGACGGTACGGCCTCTTCGCCGATCGCGGCGTCCAGCTATCCTGCCGACGGCACGGTGACCGTGGCGGATTTCGCGCCCGCCGGCCTGACGTCGCTCGGGACGATCACGCCCGGTCTGATCACCGACACCACGCTCCTCGGCACGGGACCAGTGTCGTTCGACCTCGACGTCACCGCCGCCGTGCAGGCGTTCCTGAACGGCGGTGAGACGCATCTCGGCATTCGCCTCAGCACCGCCGACAGCCCGACCGCGACCTCGCTCGACGCCGGGGCGCCGCCGGCACCGCCCACCGCCGGCCAGCTCCCGTACCTCACGATCGAAGTCGCGCCGCCGACGTACTCGGACGCCGAGCGCAAGTGCCAGGCCGGCATCGCGAAGGCCGCGGCGGGCCTCGCGTCGACGGTGCAGAAGAGCCTCACCAAATGCCTCGACACCGTCCTGAAGACGCTCGCCGCCGGCGATCCGGCGACGAGCGCGGAGGAGACCTGCGACAAGGGCCTGGACGATGCGAACGCGAAGTCGGCGATCGCGAAGGCCGAGTCGAAGGCGGTCGCGGCCATCACCAAGGCCTGCGAGGACCTGGCGCCGAGCGACGTCGACGGCCCCTGTGACGCGGGTGCCGCCGACTTCGCGGCGACCGCGGCCTGCATCGTCGCCGCGACCGAGAGCGAGGTCCAGGAGATGATCCAGGACCGCTACGCCAAAGCCTGCGTCCTGCTCGCGGCGGTCGGTCTCGCCGACGATTTCCCCGGCGTCTGCAACTGACGGTTCGACCACCCCAGAGACGGCGGCGGCGTCTGCGGCCGCCGCCGTCTCGATCTTCGCTTCACGACCACGGAAGGACGACGCACTCATGACCCACGGACGAACCCTCGCGATGCTGCTCGGCGCCCTCGTCGGCGCCGCCTCTCTTCTCGGTCCCATCGCCGTCGCGGCCGACACCATCGTCATCGACGAGACCACGACCGGCACGGTGCACGACAGCATCGGCGACGGCTGGTTCTTCGCCGACGTCATGAACCCGCCACCGCCCGACGGCAGCGGTGACGCCGGTAGCCAGGCGCTCGGCGTCGCCCTCAAGACCAACGTGCTCGAGCTGCGGGCGATCTCGGAGTTCCCGCTCGCCGACCTCGAGGCGCTCGCTCCGGACGACATCCTCGCCGCGACGCTCACCATCACGATCGACGACGTGCTCACCACGTTCGGCCCCGGCGCCGACTTCGGCGCCGACGCCGCGACCTCCATCACGGCCTTCGGCTACGACGGGAACGGCACGATCGCGCTCTCGGACTTCGGCAACGTCGCCGGGGCCCCGCTCGGCACCGTCGACACGACGTCGCGCGGATCGATCACCGACGCGAGCCTCGCCGCCACCGGTCCCGAGGTGTTCACCGTGGACGTCACGACGCGGCTGAAGACCATCCTCGCCGGCAGCGCCACGCACTTCGGCGTCGTGCTGCTCACCACCGACAGCGAGAGCGGCACGTCGCTCGACGCGCTGTCGCCGCCCGGCGTGGCCGGCGCCACGCTGCCGTTCCTCACCATCACGACGCCGTCCGGTGCGCCGACCGAGCCGCCCGTGCTCGGGAAGGCGGCGCTGAAGTGTCAGAAGGCGCTCGGCAAGCTGTCGCAGGCGTACGCGAGCGCGGTGCGGAAGAACGTCAGCAAGTGCTTCGACCTCGTGCTGGCGGCGGTCGCGAAAGGACAGGCCGCGAGCACGGCGACGGCCAAGTGCGTGGCCGCGGCGGATCCGGGCACGGCGACCTCGAAGCTCGCGAGCGCACGCACCAAGGCGGAGGCCGCGATCGTCAAGGCCTGCACGGGCGTCACGCCGGCCGACCTCGGCTCGCCGTGCGACCCCGTCGCCGCCGACGTCGCGGCGGTCGCGACCTGCCTGCTGGACGCCCATCGGGACGGCGCCGAGGAGAACCTGCGCGTGACCTACGCGGCGGCCTGCGCGCTCCTCGCCAGCGTCGGGCTCGACACCAGCTTCGCGGGCATCTGCGCGTCGCTCTGACGGGCAAGTTTCGAGGGATCTGGAGACGACGATGACGATACGATCGCGCAACACCCGTTGGCAGCCCGCTGCTCTGGCGCTGGCATTCCTCCTGACCACCACGCTCGCGAGCTGCGGCGGTGGCGGTGGCGGTGGTGGAGGCGGTGACGGCGGCGGCAACGGCGCTCCGACCGAGGCGCAGCTCCACGCCTGTCAGGGCGAGGTGCAGGCGGCCGGGAATGCCGCGCTCGCGGCCCGGCTCGACGCCGCCGCCACCTGCGGCGACGTCATGGCGTGCACGATCCGCGAGGACGTGGACGGGGCCGATCCCGAGGCGTGTCTCGGCACGGCGACCGCGAGCTGCAATGCGGCCCTCGCCGCCGCCGGCGACCCGGAGGCCGCGCTCACGACCGCTTTGAACGGCGGCCAGTGTGCGCGCCTCGGGGCGAGCGACGTCGCGGCGACGCTCGGCATGGACGCGCTCGCGAGCCGCTGCGCCACGGTCGGCGGCGGGGTCGGCGACAAGGCCGCGCTCGCGAGCTGCCTGGGGGCGGCGATCGAGTGCGCCTCGGCCGACGCCCTCGCGGCGAGCGCACCGCAGGCGCCGGCCGTGCTCGGCGCGCGCGACGTCGTCTTCACGGACGAGTCGTGCGGCACCTCCACCCTCGGCATCCACGTCGGCCAGGTCGTGAACGGCGAGAATGGCGCGATCTTCGACGGCATCGTCGACGGGTTCCCTGGCATCGCTCCCCAGGACGGTACGCCCGACATCGCCGGCAATCAGCTCGGCGTCGGCCTGAAGGCCGGCGCCACGGAGGAGCGCGGCATCGCCGAGTTCCCGCTGGCGGCGCTGATCGGCTCGCTCACCGCCGACGGCATCACGAGCGTCGTCCTCACGGTCAACATCGACGACGTGCTGTCCACGTTCGGGCCCGGGACCGACTTCGACGGCACCGCGTCCGAGCGCGTCCAGGTCTACGTCTACAGCGGCGACGGCACGATCGCGCTCGACGACTTCTCGCGCACCTCCACGCCCGCGGGAACCATCACGACGGGCGGGCAGGGCGCGATCACCGACCAGACGCTCGCCGGCACCGGCCCGGTCGCGTTCGAGCTCGACATCACGACGGAGGTGAAGGCGCTCGTCGCCGCCAACGCCACGCACCTCGGCATCGTCTTCGCGACCGACGACGCCAACAGCGGCACCTCGATCGACGACCTCGGCGCCAACAGCTCTGGGCCGCCGGGCGTCGGCGGCGCGAAGCTGCCGTTCATCACGGTGAACGGCGGCATCGAGCCCGAGCCCGTCTGCGGCGACGGCACGACCGACCCCGGCGAGGAGTGCGACGACGGCAACCTCGAGCCCGGCGACGGCTGCGACGCCGCGTGCCAGGAAGAGCCGCCGCCCGTCGCCTGCGGCAACGGCAGGCGCGACGTCGGCGAGGAGTGCGACGACGGCGCCGCGAACTCCGACAGCGAGCCGAACGCCTGCCGCACCAACTGCAGGAACCCGCGCTGCGGCGACGGCGTCGTGGACGGCGCCGAGCAATGCGACGACGGGAGCCGGAACTCGGATACGGCGAAAGACGCCTGCCGCAGCGATTGCCAGGCGGCGACCTGCGGCGACGGCGTCGTGGACGGCGGCGAGGAGTGCGATCCGCCCGGGCAGAGCTGCACCGCGACCTGCACCGCCATCACGGTCGACGCCGCGGCGCAGTTCATCGCCTGTCAGGAGTCGCTCCTGACGGCGCCGGAGCGCGCCCGCGCCGAGGCGGGGGGCGCGATCTCCACCTGCTTCGCGTCCGAGGTCGGCTGCTCGCTCGGGGGCAATGCGGCGAGCTGCCAGAGCGCGACCGACGGCCAATGCGCGACCGCCGCGACCGCGCTCGCGAGCGCGCGGACGAGCTTCCGCGACGCGTTCCCGAGCGCCTGCGTCGGCCGGCCGCCGGCCGAGCTCGCGCTCGCGCTCGGCTTCAGCGATCAGCTCGCCGCCTGCGCCGCCGAGGGTCTCCCGACGACGACGCTCGCGGACGTCGCCGACTGCGTCTTCCGCGCTGCCGCCTGCCCCGTGACCCGGGCACTCGGCGAGCTCGCGGCCGGCGGGGTCGCGTCGCTCGCGAGCCGCGGGGCGCTCCCCGCCGAGCTCGCCTGCGCCGCGCTCCCGTGACGCGGGACACCCATGGAACCCGACCGGTGACCTCAGACGCGCGTGGGCCGCGCGCCCACGGATGGCGCCCGGCGGTGGTGGTGGCGGTGCTGCTCGCCGGGGCGTTCATCGATCTCGCCTTGGGTCGAGCCGCACGCGCCGCCGACGACGGCGCGCCGGCCTCGCGCCATCGCATGCAGGAGACCGTCGTCACCGGCACCAAGACACCGCACGCGGCCGACGAGGCGCCGGTGCCGACGCAGGTGATCACCAAGGAGGAGATCCAGGCGACGCAGGCCGGCGGCATCGACGCCGTGCTCAGCCTCATCCCCGACATCTACGTCCACCAGAACGAGCAGTTCGGCCTCGGTGCGAGCACGATCCGCATGCAGGGCGCCGATCCCAACAAGGTCCTCATACTCCTCGACGGCCAGCGCTTCCTGGGCGGCGTCGACGGCGTCGTCGACCTCCGCGACATCCCCGCGATCAACATCGAGCAGATCGAGATCGTGCGCGGGCCGGCCTCGAGCCTCTACGGCAGCGACGCGATGGCGGGCGTCATCAACATCCGCACCCGCTCGGGCGGCGACCCGCTCTATCTCGCCGGCACGGCGGCGGGCGGCTCGTTCGGCCGCCAGCTCTACAACGCCGCGCTCGGCGCCGACGCCGGACCCGTCCGTCTCCTCGTGAGCGGCCAGTACGACCAGGTGCAGATCGCCGAGCTCCTCGGGCCGATCAGCGCGCAGTTCGACGACAGCGACGAGCTCCAGAAGCGCGGCACCGCCTTCCTCCGCCTCGACTACCCGACCGACTGGCAGAACCTCCGCCTCGAGGCGAACTACGTCCAGGAGGACAACCCCCTCAGCACGAACCAGGACCTCGCGACCGGGATCGCGTGGAACTGGAAGGCGGCGCCGCGCTGGACCGTCGACCTCTCGGGCAGCCGCTACGGCTTCGATCGCGAGAACGACCTCGAGGGATTCGTCGAGGACGTCACCTACGCGAGCTGGCTCGGCGAGGGCCGTACGACCTGGGCCGCAGGCTCGCTGTGGCGGACCGATCACGTGCTGGTGGCGGGCGTGCGCGGGCGGCACGAGGGCATCGAGTCGCCGGCCCGGACCATCGGCGCCGGAGCCGTCGACGATGGCAGCTTCACGGCGCCCGAGCTCGACGAGGCCACGTACCAGATCAGCCCGTTCCTGCAGGACGAGATCGCGATCGGCGACCAGCTGACGCTGGTGATCGGCTCGAGCTTCGACAAGCACAGCGAGTTCGGCCTCGCGGTGAACCCGCGCGCCACGATCACCTGGCGGCCGCTCGACTGGGCGAGCGCGAGCTTCACCGTCGGCCGCGGCTTTCGCGCCCCGGACCTCCTCCAGCTCTACGACGTCGACATCAACAACGTCGCGATCGTCGGCGACCGGGTGACCGGCTACGCGATCATCGGCAACCCGGACCTCGACGCCGAGCACGACACCGCCTTCAACCTCAACGTCGACGCCAACTGGCGCGACATCGTGCGCGGCAACGTGAGCCTCTTCCGGCACCAGTTCACCGATCTGATCGCCAACGTCATCGCCTGCCCCGGCCCCGGCATCTGCAACGACGACTTCGCGAACCCGTTCCCCGAGCTCGAGGGCCCGATCTTCAGCTTCGCCAACGTGGCGAAGGCGCGGACGCAAGGCGTCG
This sequence comes from uncultured delta proteobacterium, assembly GCA_963761995.1. GTDB lineage: Bacteria > Desulfobacterota > Binatia > UTPRO1 > UTPRO1 > UTPRO1. The sequence goes on from CAVXIU010000006.1 coordinate 1,431,703, forward strand.
AGGTCGGCGTCGAGGTGGCGCCGCTCGCGGCGGCCGCGCCCGACGCCGCGGTCGACCATCGCCTCGACGTGAGCCTCGGCTACGGTTTCCTCGACACCGAGAACCAGAGCGGCATTCCCGGCGAGGACGGCAAGGCGCTGCCGTTCCGGCCGAAGCATCGCGTGATCCCGTCGGTGACCTATCGCTACGAGCCGTCGGCGTCGCAGGTGAAGATCTGGGGCACCTACGAGACCGGCATCTTCGCGGACCTGATCAACTCGCCGGATCAGGAGGTCGATCCGGTGTGGCTCTGGAACTTCAAGCTCGACCAGGATCTCGCCCCCGGCCTCGAGGCGGTGGGTGTGGACGTGCCGAAGTGGGCCGCGGGCTTCGGCGTCTTCGTGCAGGGCCTGAACGTCTTCGACGAGGAGGTGGATGCCGCCGCCATCGTGGCGCAGCGCCAGCTCTTCGCCGCTCGCCAGGCGTTTCTCGGCGGCGTCACCTACAGGTTCGAGTGAGCGGGGTGTGGTCGGTCGTGCCGGTACCTACGGGATCTCCTTCGGTGTCTCGCTCGGCGTGCACGCGCTGGCCTTGCTCGTGCTCGTGACCGCGTTCTCCCGTTCGCAGCCGCCGCTCGTGATCCCGCGCGTGCGGCTCATCTACGTCGATCCCGCGCCGCCCGCGGCACCGCCGCGCGGCGCGCCGGATGGAGTCGTGAAAGCCGCCAGCACCGCACCCGAACCCGTCCCGCCGAAACCCGTCGTGCCCCCGAAGGCGAAGGTCGAGCCGAAGCCGAAGCCGAAGGTCGTGAAGTCCCAGCGGCCGCTCGCCGAGAACCCGCAGCGCGAGCCTGCGCCCGCGCCGCCCGCCGAGGTCGCGGCGCCACCCGCGGAGCCGATGCTCGCGGGCCAGGGGAAGGATCCCGCGGGCGCGGCGGGAGGCGTGGAGGGCGGTCGCGCCGGCGGCACGGGCGTGATGCGCCTCGGCGACGTCGCCAGCGCGCCCGTGCTGGTGACGCGCGTCGTTCCCGACTACCCGCGGCGCGCACGGCTCGCCGGCATCGAGGGTGAGGTCGTGCTCGAGGTGGTCGTCGACCGCCACGGCCGCGTGACCGGCGACGTGCGCGTCGTGCGGTCGGTGCCCGAGCTCGCGCGCGCCGCCGTCACCGCCGTTCAGCGCTGGCGCTTTCGGCCGGCGCGCGACCGGACGGGAACGGCGGTCGCGGTACTGATCGAGGTGCCGGTGCGGTTCGTGCTGCGGGACGCGGCGGACGCGTCGAACTGAAACCCAACCTGAGGAGTGAGCTCATGCGGATGCAGCGAATGAGAACGATTGGAATCGCGGCCATGGTCGCCACCGTGGCGCTGGCGGGGTCGGCAGGGGCGGAGACGGCCGGGGAGGGCGCCGCGCTGCGTTCCGGCGGCGAGACCGTGCGGGTCGCGACGCTGCTGCCGTTCGTCGAGGATGCCCTCCGGCGCCAGGACTCGGCGCGCGTCAGGGTGGTCGCCGCCGTGCGCCGGACGATGACGCAGGCGCCGGCGGCCGACGTCGCCGACCTCGGAAGCCCCCACGACCCGAGCCTCGAGCGCCTCGCCGAGGCGCGGCCCGACCTCGTGGTCGGCGACCGCGCGCTGCACGCCCGCTTCGCCGGGCGCCTCGCCGAGACCCGGCTCGAGGTCTTGCTCATCGACTCGATGAGCGTCGACGGCACGCTCGCCGGTCTCGCTGAGGTCGCGAAGCGTACCGGCGTCGAGGCGGCGATGGCGCGCGAGGTGACGGCGGCGCGCGCCGCGCTCGCCGCCACGGCGCCGCCGCGCCGCACGTTGCTCGTATTCGGGACGCCGGAGTCGTTCACGCTCATGACCGCCAAGACGTGGGTGGGCGATCTCGCGGCACGGGTCGGATTGCGGAATCTCGTGAGCGAGATCGGCGGTCCCGAGCGTCACCCGGGCTTCGTCGAGGTGAACGACGAGGCGCTCGCCGGGCTCGATCCCGAGCTCGTGCTCCTCGTCTCGCACGGCGCGCCGGAGCAGGTGCGCGAGCGTTTCGCCGAACGCTTCTCGACGCGCGGCGTCTGGCAGAAGGGCACGCAGCCGGCCCGCATCCACGTGCTGCCGCCGGCGCTCTTCGCGTCGAACCCTGGGCTCGGCCTCGGCGAGGCGGCGGGCGAGCTCCGGCGGCTCGCCGCCGATCCGGCCCTGGCGCAGCGGTGAAGGTTTCGGCGCCACTCGCCCGCTGGTACTCGCGTGGGCGCCTCTGGCGCGCGCGCAACGCCCCCGACGGCCGCGTCCGCGCGGCGCTCGTCGGGGCCGGGCTGGCGGCGAGCGTGCTCGTCGCCTCCGGGCTCGGGGCCGCGGGTGTGCCGTGGACCGAGCTGCCGCGCGCCCTCGCCGATCCGTCGCATCCGGCGCACGTCGTGCTCTGGCAGATCCGCATCCCGCGCATCGTCGCCGGTGCGCTCGTCGGCGCGGCGCTCGCGACCGCGGGGACGCTCCTCCAGGCGATCGTCCGGAACCCGCTTGCCGATCCGCAGATCATGGGCGTGACCGCGGGTGCGGGCCTCGGCGGCCTCGTCGGCATGCTCCTGTTGCCCGCGTATCGCCATGCCGTTCCCGGCCTCGCCTTCGTCGGCGGCCTCGTGGCGATGGGCCTCGTCCTCGCGGTGGCGTGGACGGGACGCGGCTTCGTGGTTCCGCTCCGCATCATGCTGAGCGGGGTCGCGGTGCAGGCCCTGCTGTTCTCCGCGGTGGCGCTCCTCACCTACGCGTTCGCCGATCGTGCGCCCGCCTTCATCGGCTTCACGCTCGGCTCGCTCGCCGGCGTCGGCTGGAGCGACGTCCGCCTCGCCGTCGTGCCGACGGTCCTCGGCATCGTCCTCGCCCTCGCGAGCACGCGCGCGCTGAACCTGCTCCTCCTCGACGACGCGAGCGCGAGCGGTATCGGCCTCAACGTCGAGGGCGCGCGGCTCGGGGCCGCCTGCGTCGCGGCGCTGCTCGCGGCGGGTGCCGTCAGCGTCGCCGGCCTCGTCGGATTCGTCGGGCTCGTGGTGCCGAACGCGGCGCGTCTCCTCGCCGGGCCCGATCATCGGGTGCTCTTGCCGCTCGTCGTGCTCGGCGGCGCGGGCCTGGTCGTGGTGGCGGATACCGGTGCGCGCACGCTCGCGGCGCCGCTCGAGCTGCCGGTCGGCGCGTTGCTGGCGCTCGTCGGGGGGCCGTACTTCCTCGTCGAGCTCTGGCGGAGGGTGCTGTGAGCGAGGCGCTCGTCGCGACCGAGGTCCACGCCCGCCATCCGGCGAGCGATCGCGACGCGCTGCGCGACGTCACGCTCGGGGTCGCGCGCGGCGAGATCCTGGTGCTGGTCGGCCCGAACGGCTCCGGCAAGTCGACGACGCTCGCCGTCCTCGCGAACCAGCTGCGCCCGCGGCGCGGCGAGGTCCGGCTCGACGGTACCGACGTCCGCCGCATCGGGCGGCGCCGCCTGGCGCGGCAGGTGGCGCATCTGCCGCAGCAGCCGGCCTGTCCCGAGGGTCTCACGGTCGAGCAGCTCGCGTTCTGCGGTCGCCATCCCCACCGCCGCCGGTTCGCGGCCGTGGACCGCCGCGATCACGAGGTCGTGCGCGCCGCCCTCGACGCCGTCGATGCGACCGCGCTTCGCGAGCGCGAGGTGCAGACGCTCTCCGGCGGTGAGCGGCGCCGGGCCTGGCTCGCCATGGCCCTCAGCCAGGAGGCGGAGATCATGCTGCTCGACGAGCCGACCGCCGCGCTCGACCTCCGGCACCGTCACGAGCTCCTGGCGCTCTTGCTGCGTCTCCGCGCCGACGAGGACCGCACGCTGGTCGTCGTGCTCCACGACCTCGACGAGGCGGCGGCGATCGCCGACCGCGTCGCCGTCATGCAGGGCGGCCGCCTCTACGACCTCGGCCCGCCGCGCCGCTGCATCGGGAGCCGCATGCTGCGGGACGTCTTCGGGGTGGTGGCCGAGGTGGCGTGGGAGGGGAAACGCGTGCGGGTGGACGTCCGGGAATCGGTGGCCGGCTCCTAGGTCTCCGCGTCACGAAGGAGGAAGGCGACGATGCGAGCGTTGCGTACGAGTCGGGAGGCGGCGTCGGAAATGCCGCCCGAGCTTCTGGAATGGCAGGTGCGGCTCCGGCGCTGGACGATGGAGGCGCGCGCCGGGGCGCCGCACGTCGGCGTCGCGCCGCTTCTCGTCGTCCGCCATCCGGGCGTCGGTCCGGGCGTGTCGGCGCACGGTATCATCTGCGGGCTCCTGCCGCGCCCCGAGCTCCTCGAGGACAAGACCCGCGAGTTCCGCGCCATCTACGAGGAGGAGCGTACGCGCGGAACGCGGGCGATCTTCGATCGTGGCATCGCGTACCTCGAGGACTACTACCGGAGCGTCGCCGACTTCGACCCAACCAGCGTGACCACGCTGCTGCCGACGAAGGCGCCGGCGGTCGCCGCGCTCCGTCTCGATCCCGCCTGCGCGCTCGTGTTCTACGTCTTCGAGCTCGAGGCGACGGCCGAGGAGCACCGCTATCGCTGTCTGCAGATGAGCTGCCGGGCGGAGATCCACGACGCGGGCGCCGTCTACGAGAACGTGTGGTGGCACAACACGCTCTTCCACGGCATGGTCGACGACCACGTCGTGCTGCGCTTCCGGCACGTGCGCTCGGACGCGACGGGCTGGGGCGGCTTCAAGCCCATGTAGCTCGCTTTACTCGTCCCGCCTCGCTCACTAGGACTTGCGTGATGGATCCGGCGTTTCCGGTCGAGCGCGCCGAGGTGCGGGACGGCGTGACGCTCGCGTACGTGCGGGCGGGCGTCGGCGGCGCGCCGCTCCTCCTGGTGCACGGCTGGCCCGAGACCAAGCGCATCTGGTGGCGGAACGTGGCACCGCTCGCGGCCGCCGGCTTCGAGGTCATCGTCCCGGATCTCCGCGGCTTCGGCGACTCCGATCTCGCGCCCGACGGCTTCTACGACCTCGCCGCCCACGCCCGCGACTGCCACGCGCTGGTGCACGACGTGCTCGGGCATTCCAGCTGTGTCGCCGCCGCCGGCGACTTGGGCGGCGCCGTGGTCTACGACCTCGGCCTCCGCTTTCCCGGCTTCGTCCTCCGGCAATGCCTCTTCAACTGTCCGCTCCCGCCGCTTCGCGAGGCCTACGCGGCGGCCGGGCTCGATCCCCACGTGAGCCCGCGGACCCGCCAGGCCGCCGACTACTACGTCCGGCAGGGGCGCGAGGCCGAGGCGCTCGCCGCCGAGCTGGCGACGCCCGCGCTCCGCCGGCGTTACGTCGCCACCTTCTACGGCCCCCGCTTCTGGGCCGCGCCCGGCCGCTTCACGCCGGCCGACGTCGACTTCATGACCGAGCCCTTCGCCGACGCCGGGAAGCTCCGTGCCGGCTTCGCCAACTACGAGTCGGCGCTCGGCACCCGGCCGTCGTCGGAGCCGCCGCGCTTCCTCGAGCCCAATCCGGTGCCGACGCTCGTCCTCTTCGGGCCCGAGGACCACGTCATCTACCCCGATTTCACCCGCCGCGCCGAGGTCGTCTTCAGCGACCGCATCGGGCCCTTCGTCGTGGAAGGCGCCGGCCACTTCCTGCAATGGGAGCGCGCCGACGTCCTGAACCAGGCGCTCCGCTACTTCCTGGTTACAGCCCCAGCAACGCGTTGACGGCGAGGCCGAGGACGAAGAGGCCGCCCGCCAGGCGGTTGTGGTAGAAGGCGAGCGACACGAACCAGAGCGGCCAGAGGCGGTAGCCGGGGGGCGGTCCGGCCGGCTTCGGCTCGGAGTAGGCCTTCAGCACGGTCACGAGGCGAGGGATGGCGAAGGCGACGAGCAGCACGCCGACGCCGAGCGTGCCGTTCACGACCAGCAGGCCGACGATCACGTAGAAGGCCGACCATCAGCACCTGGTTCAGCCGCAGCGAGAGCTCGCGGCCCAGGATGACCGGCAGGGTGTGGATGCCGCGCGCGCCGTCCTGCTCGTACTTGTCGACGTGCTTGCCGATCAGGACCGTCGTGACGACGAGCGCGTAGGGGACGCTCGCGAGCCAGATCCACGACGGCACCGTGCCGGCGGTCACGAAGTAGGTGCCGCCGATCATGAGCGGTCCCCACACCACGAAGACGCCGGGCTCGCCGAGGCCGTGGTGCTTCAGCTTGAGCGGCGGGGCGACGTAGAAGACGCTGATGAAGAGGCCGGCGAGCGCGAACGCGGCGACCGGCCAGCCGCGCACCGCGAGTAGGTAGCCGCCGATCGCGAGCGTCGACGAGATTGCAGATCAGGATGGCCGCAATCAGCCCGCCCTTCGAGATCAGTCCCGAGAACAGCGGATGGGGTGCGTACTGGGTGCGGATGTAGCTCTCGGTGTCGACGCCGCCCACGGTGTCGAAGTAGTCGTTGATCATGTTGTTGGTGGCGTGCGCCACCACCAGGCCGACGAGCGCGAGCGCGAAGAGCCCCCAGTCGCGGGCGGGAGCCGTCGCGGCGGCGAGCAGCCCGCCGATCAGCGCCGAGGTGATCGTCATCGAGAAGACGCAGGCGCGGGTGATCAGGAGCCAGCGCGAGACCTCGTCGATGGCGCGGCCCTCGGGCAGATTGCCGGTCAGAATGATCTGCCGCCAGCTGTCGAGCAGCGATCCCGCCGCAGGCCGCGTCGTGGTCGAGTCTCGCACCGGGTCCAGCGTGAGGGGCTTGCTCATGGTCGAGGCCTTTTAGCCGCTCGCCGTCGCACGTCAACCGGCGCCGCGGCCGCGCTTCTTGTCGCGCTTGGAACGATACATGCGCTCATCGGCGAGGTGCAGGAGCGCGACCGCGGTCTGGCCGTCCTGGGGAAAGGCGGCGGCGCCGAAGGACGCGCCGAGCGCGGCGTCGATGCCGTCGCCCGCGAGGAAGGTGCGCGCCGTGAGACGCGCCTCGAGGTCGCGGCAGCGGGCCTCGGCCTCGAGGCGGTCGGCGTCCGGGAAGAGCAGGGCGAACTCGTCGCCGCCGAAGCGGCAGCCGACCTCGCGCGCCCCGAGCTCCTGGTGGAGCCAGCGGCCGACCTCGGCCAGGGCGGCACTGCCGCGCACGTGGCCGTGGGTGTCGACCAGCTCCTTGAAACGGTCCATGTCGAAGAAGACGATCGCGAAGGGCGCCTCGCGCGCGATCGCCCCCTCGACGCAGCGAATGAAGAATTGCGAGTTGCGGAGGCCGGTCAGCGGGTCGCTGTTCGAGAGCTCGACGATCGCCTCGTGGGTGCGGGCGTTCAGGATCGCGATCGCCGCGAAGTCGGCGTAGCTCTGCAGCACCTCGACGTCGCCCGCGTCGAAGACCCTGCCGTGCAGCTCGTTGATGAGCTCGAGGACCCCGATGCAGCGCGCGCGCGCACGCAGCGGCACGGCCACCACCGAGCGGGTGCGAAATCCCGAGAGCGCGTCCATGCGCGACGAGAAGCGCGGGTCGGTGGCCACGTCGGGGATCAGCAGGGCCTCGTCGTGGGTCGCGACCCAACCGGCGATGCCCTCGTCGGGCGCGAGCCGGCGCTCGAACAAGCGGGCTTGTGCGTCCCCGCGCACCAGGGTGAAGACCAGCTCGTGGGTCTCTTCGTCGCGGAGCAGGAGCGACCAGTGCGTCGGCTCGAGCAGCCGGTCGAGGCCGTCGAGGAGCTCACGGAGGACGACCTCGAGGTCCAACGAGGAGTTGAGGAGGCTCGCGGCGCGGAGGACGATCCGAAAATCCGGTCTACGAGGGTTTGGCACGGCCAGCGTCTCAATTTCGCTCATATGCGCCCCGCCGACGGGGCTCAAGACGGCGCCCGCGCGGTCCCAAGGGCCCTGGGTATCTAGGTGCGTCAGATTTCCGTCAAATTTGGTTGACCCGTCGATCACCGACCCCGCATAATCCGCGAGCCGGCCTCCCCCACATCGGAGTAGCGCAGTCATCGAGGGAAGGAGTGTATGCACGTGAATCCCCATCACGAGCGCCGATCATTCGGCGTGAAGCACGCAAAGAGGCCGGCGTCCGCCGCCCTCGCGAGGATGACGACGTCCGGAGCCGTCATGGCCCTGGTGCTCGCCCTTCCGACGTGGGCGGCCGCCGCGACCTTCACGTGCGGCCCCGACGCGGTCGCCAACACCCAGAACGTGCTCTGCGCCTCCGGGACCTGCTCGGCGACGCTGGTGAAGGTGACTGCCAACATCGAGGTCACGGCAGGCGGCTGCGAGTTCAATCTCGGCGGCCGCGCCGCCAGCTTCGAGAAGACCTTCGAGATGACCGGCCTCGGCTTCATCCGGGTCATCAATGCCGGCAACATCGACGTCACCTCGACCGGAAAGCTGAAGGCGCGCGGGGACTTCGTGAAGCCGAACGGCTTCATCATCGGGGGCGGGGTGATCTCGCTCACCAGCTCGGGGACGATCGACATCGACGGTAACATCGACGTCGCCGGGGACTCCGGGGGCACCGTCCGCCTGACGGCGGCGCAGACCATCTTCGTCGAGCCGGGGGCCGTGATCGACGGACCCGGCATCAGCTCGTTCGCGGACATGGGCGATCGCTTCACCGACGGCGGCGAGCTCGACGCGTCCGCCGACGCCGGCAGCATCACCATCAACGGCGACGTCACCATGACGGGGCAGAACGGCGGCACCGGCGGGGTCGTCGACCTCGAGGCCGGCACCAACATCACGATCACCCGCCCGGTCGCGCTCTCCGGCGGCGGCGGCGACGGCGGCGAGTTCGCCGCCGCAGCCGGCGACAACATCACGATCTCGAACGGCGGCATCACGGTCGACAGCACCGTCGGCGGCGGCTTCGGCGGCTTCATCTCGATCGACGCCGGCGAGGACTCGATCGGCGGCGTGGTGCCCGGCGGCGGCATCGACGTCAACGGCGCCTCGCTGCTCATGCGCGGCAGCGCCACCGACACGTTCGGCGGCGACGGCGGCGAGCTCGACGTGCTCGCCATGGGCCGCATTCGCTTCTTCGGCGCCGGCATGGTCGTCCGGGTCGACGCCGCCACCAACTTCGACGGCTCGGGCGGCGCCATCACGATCGACTCCGGCGACGCGAATCCGAACGTCCTCGGGCCGCTGGACGGCGATCTCGAGTTCGGCGGCAGCGTCACCATGAACAGCGGCGCCATCGGCGGCGACGGCGGCAGCATCGATCTCAGCGCCGGCCGCGATCTCGTGATGACGGCGGCGATCGACAACAGCGGCTTCGACACCGGCGGAGACGTCACCGGCAATGCCGGTCGCACCGTCACCTTGAACGGGGTCATCACCACGCGCGGCACGAGCGCCGAGGGCGAGGGGGGCTTCGTCGACTTCGAGGCCGGGCTCGCCTCCGACGAGGGTGGGCTCGGCAACATCGTGGTGCACAAGAACATCATCGCCGACAGCGGCGCGAACCACGGCAGCGGGCAGAGCATCTCGCTCGTCGGTTGCGGGCTCACGGTGGTGTCGAGCTCTGCGGGCGTCAAGATCGACGGCACCGGCGGGGTGAACCCCATCAACAACATGCAGGGCGGCTCGGACATCGACCTGATCGCGCGTCGTCCGATGTTTCTCGGCAACAACTCCCAGTACGTCGCCCCGCCCGGCGGTGAGGTCACGCTCACGTTCCCGCCCGGCAACAACCCGATTATCGGCTCCAACGTGGTCTTCAACCCGCCCAAGCACGACAACCCGATCGCGGTCGGGCCGTACCCGAATTGTCCCGTGTGCGGCGACGGCATACGGCAGCTCGGCGAGCCCTGCGACAAGGGCCCCGGCGCCGACGGCGCCTGCTGCAACGCCACCTGCTCCGCCTTCACCTGCGTGACCGTCACGCCGACGCCGACCGTGACGGCGAGCCGCACGCCGACGCCGACCCGGACCCGCACCCCGACGCCGACCCTGACGTCCACCTTCATTGGTCCGACGCCGACCTCGGCCACCGAGACGGCGACCCCGGGTACCCCGACGCCGACGAGCACGATCGGCACGCCGACGCTCACCCCCACGCCGACCCTGACACCGACCCGCACGGCCACCCGCACGCTGACGCCGACGCCTTCGGTCACCGTCACCACGACGGCCACGCCGACGCCGGTCCCCGGCGTGATCGACCACTACAAGTGCTACGCCGCCAAGAAGGCCTCCGGCTCGACGGCGTTCGTCGAGCGCACGGTCAACCTCGTGGACGGGCGAGAGACCAAGCTCACCAAGGTCATCAAGACCAAGGAGTACTGCAACGCCGTCGACAAGGACGGGCAGGGCATCAACGATCCGAACGCGCACCTGCAGTGCTACCAGATCAAGGATGCCCCCGGGCAGGCGAAGTTCGCGTCGACCACCGAGAGCTTCGAGAACGAGCTCGCGCTCGCTCCGCAGGAGCTCACGTTGAAGAAGTCGAAGCGCGTCTGCGTCCCGGCCGGCCGCGACGGCACGCCGGCGTCGATCAACCTCGACCGCTTCAAGTGCTACAGCGCGAAGACGCCGTCCGGGTCGCCGAAGTTCGCGACGGTGAACACCATTCTCAGCGACGCCTTCGAGACCAAGGGCAACGTCGTCCTCAGTCCCGACAGCGTCTGCAACGCCGTCGCCGTCGATGGCCAGGGAACGGTCAGCCCGGCGGCCGAGATCCATTGCTACAAGATCAAGCAGGCCTCCGGGCAGCCCGCGTTCGACAAGGTCACCCTGCAGGCCCCGAACCAGTTCGGCACGGAGACGCTCGTCGCCGACAAGGCGAGCCTGCTCTGCGTGCCGAAGGCGCGCCCCGCCGATCCGGCGTGCGGCGATGGCATCCTCGATCCCGGTGAGCAATGCGACGACGACAACACGACGCCCGGCGACGGCTGCGACGAAGACTGTAAGCTCGAGTCGTGCGGTAACGGCATCCCCAACGTCGGCGAGGAATGCGACGACGGCGCCGCCAACGGCACCAACAACTGCTGCTCGGCGATCTGTCAACTCGTCGATCCCGACGACGACGGCGAGTGCAGCCGCGACGATGTCTGTCCGGCGGACAGCGACAACGACAGCGACGACGACGGCTACTGCGTCGGCAGCGTCTTCCAGCCGCCGGCCGTCGGCGGCGACGATCCCTGCTCGCGCCCTGCGGCGGCGAGCAGCTGGATCAAGCCCAAGGTCGTCCTCAGCAAGCTCGACCAGCCGGCCGGGCTACAGAAGGTCACGATCAACGGCTCCTTCATCATCCCGACCGGCGGCCCGGCGGTCGCGCCCCAGGCGCGTGGCGTCCGCGTGCGCATCCTCGGTCCGACCGGCGCGGTGGTGCTCGACCAGCACATTCCGCCCGGCTTCTACTCGTCGGCGTCGCCGACCGGGTGGAAGCTCGCCGGCGGCGATCCGCCGACCAAGTTCACCTACCTCGACAAGACGGTGCCGGCCGTCCAGAACGGCATCAAGAAGCTCGTGGTCACCAACAAGTCGTCGAAGGTCCCAGGTCTGTTCCAGATCCAGGTCACCGGCGACCGCGGCAACTATCCCCTGGCCCCCGGCGAAACGCCGATCCAGGTCGCGATCGAGCTGAACGACACGGGATCGCCGCCGGGCGCCGAGCCCGGCGTCGACCAGTGCGGCGAGGTGAAGTTCGGCCTCCCGCCCTCGGCGCCGAGCTGCACCCCGGCGGCAAGCAAGCTGACCTGCAAGTGAGCTGACCCCGGCGCGCCGCCCGCATCCGGGTGGCGCGCCGGACGTTTCCCGCGTGCAGGTCCGACCGGCAACGACCGACGACGCCCCGGCGCTGGCCGTCCTTCTCACCCAGCTCGGCTACCCCGCCACCGCCGACGCGGTACGGTCACGCCTGGCGACGCTCATGAACGGCGCTCGCGACGCCGTCCTGGTCGCCTGTGCGGACGAGACGGTGCACGGACTCGCGGCGCTGCATCTCGTCCCGATGTTCCACCACGAGGGCTACGTCGCCCGCCTGACCACCTTCGTGGTCGAGGAACACGCCCGCGGCCGCGGCGTCGGCGCCGCCCTCCTCGCGGCCTGCGAGCAATTCGCCCTCGCCAACGATGCCGAACGTCTCGAGGTCACGAGCGGCGACCAGCGCGCCGACGCCCACGCCTTCTACGAACGTCAGGGTCTGAAGCGCGAAGGCCAACGCCTGACCAAGCGCTTGAGACCGAGCGTCTGACGAAACGCTACGCCGCCGCGACCGGCTCGATCGATACGGGGATGCCGTTCAGGACGGCGTTGCCCGACAACGGATCGACGGCGTCGTCCGCGAGCAGATTCGAGTTGGCTCCGGCGTGCGCCGCCGCGACCGTGAGCGCCGCGCCGGGATCGTCGTGGCCCCAGCCGTGCGGGATGCTCACCACGCCCGGCATGATCCCGTCCGTGATCTCCACCGGAATCTCGAGCGCCCCGACGCGCGAACGGACGCGGGCCGCGCGTCCGTCGGCGAGCCCGAGGCGGCGGGCGTCGTCGGGATGGACGTGCAGCGTGCAGGTCGGGCGCCCCTTCACCAACACGTCGAGGTTGTGCATCCAGGAGTTGTTGGAACGCAGCGTGCGGCGTCCCACCAGCACGAGACCCTCGGCCGCGCGGCCGAGCCCGCGCGCCAGGCGCTCCACGTCGCCGACCAGCGCCGCCGGCGCGAGCTCGATCTTGCCGCTCGGGGTGCGCAGCACCTCGGGGATGCGTGGCATGAGCGGACCCAGGTCGACGCCGTGCGGGTGTTGCTCGAGGTAGTCGAGCGTCAGGCCGCCCTCGCGACGGCCGAAGGCGTCGCCGTAGGGGCCGGTGCGCAGGAGGAAGTCGAGCACGCGATCCGGACCGCGACGCCCGCCGAGCGCGGCGATCAGCTCCGCGGGGTTCCGTCCCTCGACGGGGGACTCGCGGGTCTCGACCTCGCGCCCGACCAGCTGGCCGATGATGAAATCGTCGAGCGCCGCGACGTCCGCGCTCGGCCCGAGGCCGCTCGCGACCCCGGAGAGCTTCAGCAGCACCTCCCACTCGTCGAGCTCGCCGTCGCCGCGCGGCATGACGGGGCGCGAGTAGTTGGCGACGTTCCGCACCCCGAGCTGATAGAGCGCCACGTCGTAGTGCGAGCGCTGCAGCGCCGAGGGGCCGGGGAGGACGACGTTGGCGTGACGGGTCGTTTCGTTGAGATAGATGTCGACGCTCACCATGAAGTCGAGGCCGGCGAGCGCGTCGCGCAGGCGGCCGGCGTTCGGCGTGCTCAGCACGGGATTGCCGGCGACGGTGATGAGCCCGCGGATCTGGCCGGCGCCGGGGGTGTCGATCTCCTCGGCGAGACAGGCGGCGGGCAGCTCGCCGTAGACCTCCGGGAGCCCGCGCACGCGACTCGTCCAGCGTCCGAAACGGACGCCGCGTCCGATGCCCGCGACCCCGGTCGCGTTCCGCGAGCCGGCGGCGGCCTTCGGAAACATGGCGCCCCCCTCGCGATCGAGGTTGCCCGTGAGCACGTTCAGCACGTCGACGAGCCAGCTGGCGAGCGTGCCGAACTCCTGGGTGCAGGTGCCGATGCGGCCGTAGACGGCGCCGCGTTTGGCCTCGGCGAGCTCCCGCGCGATGCCGCGGATGACGTCGGCGCCGAGGCCCGTCGTGGGCGCGACGGCCTCCGGCGTGAAGGGACGGGCGAGCCGCTCGATGTCCGCGAGGCCGTTCGTGTGCTCCGTCAGGCGGCCGAGCGCGACTCGCTTCTCGGCGAACAGCGAGTGAACGATCGCGAGCAAGAGGTAGGCGTCCGTGCCGGGTCGAATGAAATGATGGGCGTCGGCCTCGAGCGCGGTCGTGCTGCGGCGCGGATCGATCACCACCAGGCGGCCGCCGCGCGCGCGCAGGCGGCGGAGGCGCCCCTTCATGTCGGGCGCGGTCAGCAGGCTGCCGTTCGAGGCCAGCGGGTTCGCGCCCAGCATCAGGAGGTAGTCGGTGCGATCGAGGTCGGGGACCGGGATCGAGAGCACGGTGCCGAACATCAAGCCGGCCGACACCTGTTTGGGCATCTGGTCGACGGTGCTGGCGGAAAAGACGTTGCGGCTGCCGACGGCACGAATGAGCGCCGGCATGTAGAGACCCGAGAGGTGGTGCGCGTTGGGATTGCCGAGGTAGATGGCGACCGCGTCGCGCCCATGCTCCTGGAAGAGCCGGCCGAGCCCGCGGTCGATCTCGCCCATGGCGTCGTCCCACCCGACCGCGACGAACTCGTCGCCGCGCCGCACGAGCGGCCGGCGCAGGCGATCGGGATCGGCCTCGAGCTCCTTCAAGGCATAGGCCTTCGGGCAGATGTAGCCGTGGCTGAAGACGTCGTCGCGATCGCCGCGAATGTCCTCGATGGCGCGGCCGCGCGTGGTGACGGTGAGTCCGCAGGTCGCCTCGCAGAGCGGGCAGGTGACGTGACTGATCTCGGTCGTCATGGCGACTCCCCCTTGATCCTGCGGCGTAGCACATCGCGCGATCTCAGAGGAGCCGCAGGCCTCGAGTCGACGGCCGGGGTATCTCGCGGCCCGCGTCGATGCTACGAGAGCCGGCCGTGGTGACGGCAACGGGTCGGCCGCCAGGGCGAGCGTCGCACGCCGGCCGCCGTGCGCGGGTCTGGTTCTTCGCGAGCGCGCTGCTCTGGGTCGCGACCTCCGTCGAGGCCGCCGCGGCGGCGTCCGCCGAGCCGCTCGTGGTGCCGCCGCACCTCCGGCTCCTGGTGGTGGCGCCGCATCCCGACGACGAGTCGCTCGGCGCGGGCGGTCTGATGCAGCACGTGCTCGCCGCCGGCGGCCGGGTCCACGTGCTCTTCATGACCAACGGCGACGGCTATCCCGAGGCGGTCGAGGTCGCGACCGGCCATCGCCAGCCGACCGCCAAGGACTATCGCGGCTTCGGCGAGCTCCGCCGGGCCGAGGCCCTGGTGGCGCTCGAGCACTATCGGGTGCTGCCGCTCTCGGTCACCTTTCTCGGCTTTCCGGACGGCGGGCTCGCCGAGATCTGGCGCCGCGGACCGCACGTCCCCGCCTACGAGTCGCCGTTCACCCGCGAGGACAACCCGCCGTACCCGCACGTCCTGGAGGCCAACGCCCGCTACGTCAGCCGCGACCTCATCCATCTCATCGCGCGCATGGTCGCGCTCTCCGATCCGGACTGGATCGCGCTGCCGACGCCGATCGACAACCATCCCGACCACTGCGCGACGTTCACGTTCGTGTTGGCGGCGCTGAAGTCGCTCGCGGCTGAGCCGGGCGGGAGCGGGAAGATCCCCGATCGCCTGCTGACCTATCTGGTGCACACCTCGAAGGGCTGGCCGCCGTTGCCGCAGACGGAGGGTCCCTTACCGGTGCCGGGCAAGGACTTCGCGCCGGCGCGTTGGTTCTCGCTGGCGCTCACACCCGAGCAGGTGACGACCAAGCTCGAGGCGCTCGATACGCATCGGACGCAGGCGGCGGTGATGGAGGGGCTCTTCCGGGCGTTCGCGCGCTCCAACGAGATCTTCGGCATCATCGAGCGCGAGGCGATCACCTCGTTGGTGCCCGGGAAGCCGGCCTGCGGACCCGAGTTGCCGTCGCGAGCGTCCTCGCCGGCCGTGCACGAGGGGCCGACGGATCAGCGGCCGCCGCCGCAACACTGAGCGAGGCGAGACGTGGACGCACATCGAGATCACACGCGCTTGCGTGCTGCATGTTCGATGCGGCTGGTAGCCTCCATGCCGGGCAATGGCGGCTTCCCTGGGACGGGTTCTCCCGATTCATCCGTTTCGACAAACGGGGATCCGGTCTCTCCGAACGCGTGATCGGTGCGCCCACGCTCGAGGAGCGAATGGAGGATGTGCGGATCGTGATGGATGCCGTCGGCTCGAAGCGGGCGGCGTTGCTCGGCGTGTCGGAAGGCGGCCCGATGAGCATCATGTTCGCCGCGACGTACCCGGAACGCACCCGCGCACTGACGCTGTACGGCACGTTCGCGAAGTGGCTGGCCGAGCCCGGCTACGCGGGCTTCGAGTCGATCGAGCCGCTGATCGAGGCGTTCACGACCAACTGGGGCACCGGAGCCACCCTGGAGTTCTTCGCGAGGAAGTGGGCGTCCAACGAGCGGGCGCGGGCGCAGATGGCGCGCATCGAGCGCGGCGCCGCGAGCCCGCGCAGCCGGGCGAGGTGCTCGTTTCGCGCACCGTGAAGGATCCGTCGAGGTTGTCAGCCGTGAGTCGAACATCGCGGTCGGCGTTGGACTGCGTCGCCGGTCTACGCTCGTGGAATCGTACGGAGCTGTCCAATAGTAGTTAGGTAATGCGACCCCTTCGGTATTCCATCAACGTCACATTGGACGGGTGCTGCGATCACCGTGCAATGGTCGCGGACGAAGACTTGCATCGTCACGCGGTCGAGAACCTCAACCGGGCCGATGCTCTCCTTTTTGGCCGGGTGACTTATGAAATGATGGAGGCCGCGTTTCGGTCGCCGGCCGAGACGGGAGCGAGGCCCGATTGGATGGAACCCTTCGCCCGGACGATCGACGCGGCAAAGAAGTACGTCGTGTCCAGCACCGTGAACCGAGTCGATTGGAACGCGGAGCTCGTGCGCGGGGATCTTGGGAAGGCCGTTCAGCAGCTCAAGCAGGAGTCGGGTAAGGGACTGTTCACGGGAGGCGTGAAGCTTCCGCTGGCGTTGGCGGAGCTGGGATTGATCGATGAGTACGAGTTCGTGGTACAGCCCAGGCTGACGGGCCACGGGCCGACGCTGTTCGCCGGGCTTTCGAAGCGTCTCGACCTGAAGCTCGTGAGCCGGCTGGAGTTCGGCTCGGGAGCGGTGGCGATGCGGTACGAGCCGAGAAGGTAGCCAACCGTCGAAGCAGGAAACATGCTCGCCTCGCACGACCGTTACAAGTATTCCGGCATCGATACGCGTCCGAAGTACCGCTGGCCGGGGGGCAAGTCGCTCGCGCTCTACGTGGCGCTGAACGCCGAGCATTTTCCGTTCGGCGCGCCGGGGGGCATCGATCTCGACCGCGAGACCAAGCCGTGGAGCCAGCGCAGCTGGTTGTGGCGCGAGTACGGCAACCGCGTCGGCGGCTGGCGGCTCGCCGCGCTGTTCGACGACCTGGCGCTCAATGTCGGCCTGATCATCAACTCGGAAACCTACGAACACTGCCCGGATCTGGTGGCCCGCTTCCGCGCGCGCGGCGACGAGATGATCGGCCACGGCTTCTCAAACGGCACCGAACGGCCGATCGACATGGACGAGGCGACCGAGCGCCGGATGGTGTGTGACGTGACGGCCGCGATGCACGCCGCCGATGGAGTGAAGCCGGAGGGCTGGCTTTCTCCGTACCTCACACCCAGCCTGGTCACGACCGACCTCCTGGTGGAGAACGGCTACGAGTACCTCCTCGACTGGGGCATATGCGACGAGCAACCGTTCTGGGTGAAGGGCGGCGGAGGGCGAATCCTGTCCATACCGTACCCGATCGAGCTCAACGACCAGCCGGCCATCGTGGGCCGGAGGCACACGCCGGCCGAGCACGCGGATATGCTGATTGATCAGTTCGACGAAATGCTGCGCCGTTCCGAGGACACCCCGCTCGTGCTCGCCTTGTCGCTCCACACCTTCATCGTCGGCCAGCCCTTCCGTATCGTGCACCTGCGTCGTGCGCTGGAGCACATGCTCGCCCATCGCGACCGTCTGTGGGTGACAGTGCCGCGCGAGATTTCACGCTACTACCGCACGCTGCCGGCCCAAGTGCAGCTGCACGCGGAGTAGGTCATGGTCACGAGTGCGTGCAGCGGCTGAGTCAGATGGCTTTGACGTCGCGCAGCCAATCCAGGACGAACGGCCAGGGGCCGTAACCGGCGGCGACGTTGATGTGGCCGGCGCCCGGCACGAGGCGGTAGGAGACGTCGAGTTGGCGCGCCACGTCCTCGATCTCCTCGCTGCTGGCGTAGTCGTCGTTGTCGCTGCTGACGAGCAGCGTGCGGGTTTTGAGGGGCGCCCACGCGTCCCGCCGGCGCGGCGGCGGTAGGAAGGAGTCGACGGGCTCGAAGACCAGGAACGGGGAGGGCGGGGCGACCAGGAGGGCGGCGTGAACGTGGTCGCTGCCGTGCTCCGCGAGCAGGTGATCGACGGCCCAGCAGCCGAGCGAATGGCAGAGAAAGCTCACGCGCTCACCCCGGCGGGCCGCGTCCGCCACCACGGCCCCGAGCTCGGCGACCCAGACGTCCTTCTGCGGCGCCAGGGGAGCGGAGAGCTCGGGGAACGCGACCGCGACGGCGCGCCGCTCGAGCTCGGCGGCGATCCAGCGTTGCCAGTGCCCCTCACCCGACCCCTCATAGCCGTAGACGACGACGATCATGGGTCGGCATTCCTCGCTGCCGCGTGGCGGGGTGTCAAGAAGTTGGCATCGAGCCCTCGCATCTCGCGGGTGCTTCGCAGGGCACGCCGATTGCTCAAGCCTGCAGGCACGGTTGCCGATAGACCGAGCAGAGGAGCGTGCATGCGTCCCCATATTCTCGTGGTCGATGACTCGGACGAGGTGAGGCTCCTGGCCGCACGCATTCTCGAGCGTGAGGGCTATCAGGTTACCGTCGCCGACTCGGGGGCGAGCGCGCTCACGGTCGTCCAGACGGCGGTACCCGACCTGGTGGTCTCCGACATCATGATGCCCGAGGTCGACGGCTACCAGCTGCTCGAGCGCCTGCGCGCGGACCCGCGTCTCGCGCCGGTGCCGGTGATCTTCCTGTCGGCGCTCGGCGACGCGACCAGCCTGGAGCGCGGCAACCGGCTCGGGGTCGAGCACTATCTCGTGAAGCCGTTCACGGCGAAGCAGCTGCTGTCGGTGGTGAGCGGTACGCTCAGGCGCTACGCCGAGCTCCGGCGCGTGCAGGCGATCCGCGACACCACCGGAGGCGGCTCGCATTCGCGTCCGCTCGATTGCGAGGCGACCGGCGTCGGACCGATCGACGACCAGGTCGGCGGCCTCTGCCGCGGCCGCGTCTACGTCGGGCAAGGGGGCGTCGGCGGCGGCCAGGGCATTCTCGCGGTGCAATTCCTCCAGCGCGCGCTCGAGCGCGGCGAAGGCGCGGTGCTGGTCACGACCGACCGCGTCGACACCGTACTCTACGTCGCCGGCAGCGTCGGTCTCGATCTGCGTCCGCACGTGCGCTCCGAGAAGCTGATGATCGTCGGTCTCGCCGAGCGCTTCGAGTACGCACTCGAGAGCCGGAACGACGTGGTCGCCCTGGCGGCGGAGATCGCCGGCTATGCCAGCGAGTGTCGCGCGACCCGCGTCGTGATCAACTCGATCCTGACCATCCTCTGCTCCGCCCCGCGTCTCGCGTTGTCGGCGCCGCTGATGATGGACCTGGTCGACGGCCTGCAGCGCACCGGCGCGACGACGCTGCTGCTCGCCGACGATCCGGTGACCCCGCAGGAGGAGCTGGCCAGCGCCTACCTCCGGCGCGCCGCCTTCGGCACCCTGATGCTCAGCCGCGAGACCCAGGGTCGCGGCAGCGGCGTGCTTCGACTGGAGCGCATGCATGGCGTCACGGCCGAGCCCGAGGGCCGGCACTTCCGCGTCGCCTTCGGGACCGGGCTCGTGACCGTCGATCCCGCGGCGACGCCGCACGTCTACGACGAGCTCGAGGAGCTGCGCCGCCGGATCGCCCTCGAGATCGCGGCGGCCGACGACGAGACGACGGCGCTGGTACGGATGGCGAACGGCGGGTTGCGTCTCCGCGATCCGTTCGCGCTCTTTCTCCGCGAGTGCGTCGGTGCCGCCTTGAAGGTGACCGAGCGCTGCGCGCTCGTGGTGGCACGCTTCGCTGCCGCTCCCGGCGCCACGCGGCCGGACGAGGGCCGGTCGCTCGACGTACAGGACTTCGCCGCGGTGCTCGCGGGCCAGGAGATCCTGTGCTGGCTGAGCTCGAGCGAGCTCGCGGTGGTGGCGCTCGGGGCCGACGCCGACGATGCCCGCGCGCTCGGCGCCCGTCTCGGCCGCTGGCTCGCCACGCACCTCGGGCGCGGTGGCGAGATGCTCGGTGACTTCCGCGTCGCGACCGCCGCCTATCCCGCCGACGGCGACACCATCGACGGACTGCTCGCCAGCCTGGGGCGCGCGCTCGCGGGCGCGGGAGAGACCGAGACGACGGAGCACGTTTCCGCCTGAGTGTTCCCAGCGAGGCGGCGCAAGGCGCCGCCGTCAGGGGGTCGCGGTCGGGGTAGGGGTACGGGTGCGCGTCGGGGTGCGCGTCGGTGTTCGCGTCGGAGTGCGGGTGGGCGTCGGCGTTGCGGTCCTCGTCCTCGTCGGCGTGCGCGTCGTCGTGGCCGTGGGCGTGCGGGTCGGCGTCGGGGTCTTGGTCTTGGTGGCGGTGGGCGTCCGCGTGGGCGTGGGCGTCGCGGTCTTGATCGGCGTCGGTGTCTTGGTCTTGGTGGGGCTCGCCGTCCGGACGGGCGTCGGCGTCTTGGTCTTGGTGGCCGTCGGGGTGCGGCTGGCGGAGGGTGGAGTGGTCGGCGTCGGCGTCGCGTCGACGGGTGTGGCGGTCGCCATCAGGGTCGGCGTCGGGGTCGGGGTCGGCGTACGGGTCGCCGTGCCGGCGGTGCGCGTGCGCTGCCCGAGCGCGGCGAAGCGGCCGAGGATCCCGCGGTGGCGGGTCGCGAACAGCAGCTCGAACTGCTCGGCGGCGAAGCCGGGCGGAAAATGCACCGTCACGTTCGCCTCGCCGTCGCTTGCGGCGAGCGGCATCTCGAAGAACCCATCGAGGAGCTCGCCGCCGCTGCGGATGGCGATCACGAGCGTGGTGTCGTCGGCGGTAGCCGCGGCGTCGGCGTCGAGCGCGTAGAAGACCCCGACGTTGTTCGTGCCGCCCGCGTCGGCCGTGGTGTTGCCGGCGAGATTGGCGATCGTCTCCGGCGCGTCGTTCGTCGGCTCCGGCGGCGCCTCGACCGCGAGCCGCGCCGGCGTTCCGTCGGGTCCGATGACGGCCGACACCAGCCCGATCGCCGGCACGGCGCAGGCCACGGTCGCCGGGAGCGCGGCGGCGGCCCGCAGGGTGTTGACGCCGTCGCTCACCGAGATCGTGCCGCTGCCATCGAGGTCGCAGATCAGGGTCGCGCAGTCGCCCGCGAGACCGGCGGCGGCCCGCAGCACCACGACGCCGTCGGTGACGCTGACGTTGCCGTCGCGATTCGGGTCGGCGCAGAGGCGGGTGGCGGCGACGTCGTAGCGGACGACCGCGAAGGCGTCGGTGACGGTGGTGCCGGCGACGAGGAGGTTTCGATCCGGCTGGATGGCGAGCGCCGTGGCGCGACCGCCGGCGGTGGCGGTGACGCCGCCGTTGCCGAACGCGGGATCGAGGCCGCCGTCGCTGGCGTAGCGCGCCACCACGAAGGCCGGGCTGCCGTCCACCGTCCCCTCGCCCGCCACCACGTATTTGCCGTCGCTCTGGCGGGCGAGGGCGCGCCCGGCACCGATCGCCGTCGTCACCCGGCCGCCGTCGCCGAAGCTCTCGTCGAGCGTGCCGTCGGCGGTGTAGCGGGCGAGCGCGAACTCGAAGGCCTCGCCGGTGAAGGAGGAGCCGGCGGCGACGAGGCGTCCGTCGGGCTCGCGCACCAGCGCCCGAGCCTCGTCGTAGGGTCCGAAGCTGGTGACGACGACGCCGCCCTCGCCGAAGCTCGTGTCGGGATCGCCGTTGGCGAGGTAGCGGGCCAGCGCGAAAGCGTTGGGACCGCCGCTTCCGAGCTGCGCCGTGCCGGCGACGACGATCGCGCCGTCGGGCTCGAGCACCAGCGCGTGCGCCAGGTCGGCTCCGCCGTCGACGTCGGTCGTGACGATGCCGCCGCGGCCGAACGACGCGTCGAGCGCGCCGCTCGGGAGATAGCGGACGAGCGCGAGATCGCCGTCGCCGTCCGACACGCCCGCCACCACGATGCGGCCGTTGGGCTGCACGACGACCGCCTCGCCGCGGTCGTCACCGGGGCCGATGGTGGTGCCGACGCGGCCGCCGGCGCCGAAGCTCGGGTCGAGGCTGCCGTTCGCGAGGTAGCGGAAGAGCGCCAGCTCGCGCTCGCCACCCGCCGTCTGCGACACCGACCCGGCCGCGATCAGGGTACCGTCGGGTGCCGGCGCGAGCGCCCGCACCGCGTCCTCGAACGGCCCGAAGGTGCGGACGATGCCGCCCGTGCCGAAGCTCGGGTCGAGATCACCGGCGGTGGTGTAGCGTGCGAGGGCGACGTCGAGGTCGTCGGGATCGATGCCGGCGCCGGTCGTCCCGGCGACGACGATGCCGCCGTCGGGCAGGAGCACGAGCGCCGAGAGCTCGTCGGCGACGCCGCCGATCGGGGTGATCGCCACCCCGCCGCTCCCGAATCCGGGGTCGAGGTCCCCCGGTGCGGCGAGCACGAGGTTGGCTGCGAGCAGCGCGGCCGCGGCCAAAGCCGTTCCCGCGGACCGCCAACGCCGGTCGCTGCGTACCCCCCTCAGCCGCATCCCACCTCCCACACCCGGCGGAAACGCTATCGTCGGCCGGCCGGGGAGGTCAACCCGAAAGCGCCCGGTTGAACAGGCGTCGGCGGGCCCATAAAAGGTAGGGTCCACGTGCGGAAGGGGACGCTTCCCCGTGGACCGGACCACACCCATGACCGACGACCGCACAGAGCGCACGGCGCTTCTCAAGCGACTCCTCGCCGAGCGCATCCTCGTGCTCGACGGCGCCATGGGGACGTCGATCCAGGCCCTCGATCTCGGCCCCGAGGACTTCGGCGGTCCCGACCTCGAGGGCTGCAACGAGAATCTCGTCCTGACCCGTCCAGACGTCATCCAGGGCGTCCACGAGCGCTTTCTCGCCGCCGGCGCCGACATCCTCGAGACCGACACCTTCGGGGCGACGCCGCTGGTGCTGGCCGAGTACGGGCTCGAGGCCGAGAACCACGCGATCAACGTCGCGGCGGCCCGCATCGCGCGCGCGGCGGCGGCGAAGTACTCGACCGCCGACCGGCCGCGCTTCGTCGCCGGCTCGATGGGCCCCACCACCAAGACCATCTCGGTGACCGGCGGCGTCACCTGGGACGACCTCGCCGAGCACTACCGCGCCCAGGCCCTCGGCCTGATCGAGGGCGGCAGCGACCTGCTCCTCCTCGAGACCACCCAGGACACGCTGAACCTGAAGGCGGGCCTGGTCGGCATCGACCGTGCCCAGGCGGAGCTCGGGACCGCGCTTCCGATCGCCGTCTCCGTGCAGCATCGAGGTCATGGGTACCCTGCTCGCCGGCCAGGACGTCGAGGCGTTCTACGTCTCGCTGGCGCATCGCGATCTGCTCTGGATCGGGCTCAACTGCGCCACCGGCCCCGACTTCATGACCGACCACCTGCGCACGCTGGCCGCGCTGTCGCGCTTCCCGGTCGCCTGCGTCCCGAACGCCGGCCTGCCGGACGAGAACGGTCGCTACAACGAGACGCCCGCGATGGTGGCGGAGAAGGTGGGCCGCTTCGTCGAGCAGGGCTGGGTGAACCTGGTCGGCGGCTGCTGCGGCACGGTCCCGGATCACATCCAGCGCCTCGCCGAGGGCGCCGCCGGCAAGGCGCCGCGCCCGCTGCCCGACGTCCGGCGCTCCGCCGTGTCCGGCATCGAGACCCTGGTGATCGACGACGACACCCGCCCGGTGATCGTCGGCGAGCGCACCAACGTGCTCGGCAGCCGCAAGTTCAAGGAGCTGATCTCGGCCGGCAAGATCGAGGAGGCGAGCGAGGTCGGCCGCGCCCAGGTGCGGCGCGGCGCGCACATCATCGACGTCTGTCTCCAGGACCCCGACCGGCCCGAGGTCGAGGACATGACGCAGTTCCTCGAGATGGTGGTGAAGAAGGTCAAGGTCCCCATCATGCTCGACTCGACCGACCACAAGGTGCTGTACGAGTCGCTGAAGCGCACCCAGGGCAAGTCGCTCATCAACTCGATCAACCTCGAGGACGGCGAAGAGCGCTTCCAGAAGGTGGTGCCGCTGGCGCGCACCTTCGGCGCCGCGCTGGTGGTGGGCTGCATCGACGAGGACAAGGCCCAGGCCCAGGCGATCACCCGCGCCCGCAAGCTCGCCATCGCGGAGCGCTCGCACGACATCCTCACCACCAAATACGGCGTCGAGCCCGAGGACATCATCTTCGACGCCCTGGTGTTCCCGGTCGGCACCGGCGACCAGAACTACATCGGCTCCGGCGTCGAGACGATCGAAGGCATCCGTCTCATCAAGGAGAAGCTGCCGCGCTGCAAGACCATCCTCGGCGTCTCCAACGTGTCGTTCGGTCTGCCGCCGGCGGGGCGCGAGGTGTTGAACTCGGTCTTCCTCTACCACTGCGTGCAGGCCGGCCTCGACATGGCGATCGTCAACTCCGAGAAGCTCGAGCGCTACTCGGAGATTCCCGAGGAGGAGCGGAAGCTCGCCGAGGACCTGATCTGGTGGCGCGGCGAGGACCCGATCGCGGCCTTCGCCGCCCACTTTCGCGAGCGCAAGACCAAGCAGACGGTCGAGGAGTGGAAGGCGCTGCCGCTCGACGAGCGCCTGGCGCGCTACATCCTCGACGGCTCCAAGGAAGGGCTCTACGACGATCTCGACGAGGCGCTGCGCGAGCGGGGCGCGCTCGCCATCATCAACGGGCCGCTCATGGCCGGCATGGACGAGGTCGGGCGGCTGTTCAACCGCAACGAGCTGATCGTCGCCGAGGTGCTGCAGTCGGCCGAGGCGATGAAGGCCGCGGTCGCCCATCTCGAGCCGCACATGGAGAAGAGCGAGTCGTCGACCAAGGGCAAGATCATCCTCGCCACCGTCAAGGGCGACGTGCACGACATCGGCAAGAACCTGGTCGAGATCATCCTCGGCAACAACGGCTTCAACGTGATCAATCTCGGCATCAAGGTGCCGCCCGAGGAGCTGCTGCGCGCCTACCGCGAGCACACCCCCGACGCGATCGGCCTCTCCGGCCTGCTGGTGAAGTCGGCGCAGATGATGGTGATCACGGCACAGGATCTGAAGACGGCCGGCATCAACTGCCCGATCCTGGTGGGCGGCGCCGCGCTCACCAACAAGTTCACCCGCACCCGCATCGCCCCCGAGTACGAGGGACTGGTGGTGTACGCCAAGGACGCCATGAACGGCCTCGACCTCGCGAACCAGCTGCAGGACGCACCGCGGCGCGCCGAGCTCGCCAGCCGCCTCGCACGCGAGACCGAGCAGCTGGCGGCGAGCGGCCCGGCGACGCCAGCGGCGCCCGAGCCGGGACGGGCCTTCACGAAGGCCGTCCTGCGTCACGACTTCCCGATCCCGCAGCCGCCGGATCTGAAGCTGCACGTGCTCGAAGGCTACGATCTCGACGCCATCTTCCGCTACATCAACCCGGTGATGCTCTACACCCGCCACCTCGGCTTCAAGGGCAAGTTCGTCGACGCGCTCGCGGCCGGCGACCCCAAGGCGCGCGAGCTCCGCGCCCAGGTCGAGCGGGTCGAGGAGGAAATGCTGCGGCGCGACGACATCCGTGCTCGCGCCGTCTACAAGTTCTTCCGCGCCCACAGCGAGGGTGACGCGCTGATCATCACGTGTCCCGAGGGCGACCACGTGAAGGAGCGCTTCGACTTCGGACGGCAGGCCAAGGACGGCGGTCTCTGCCTCGCCGACTTCACGGCCGGCCGCGAGTCGGGCCGGACGGACTACGTCGCCTTCCTCACGACCACGGTCGGTCCGGGGGTGCGTGCCCTCGCCGACGAGTGGCGGGCCAACGGCGACTACCTGCGGTCGCACATCATCCAGGTGCTGGCGCTCGAGGGGGCCGAGGCCTTTGCCGAGCTGCTGCACCAGAAGATCCGCGAGATGTGGGGCTTCGCCGACCCCGCCGGGACCACGATGCAAGACCTCTTCAAGGCCAACTATCGCGGCGTGCGGGTATCGTTCGGCTACCCCGCCTGTCCGCGCCTCGAGGATCAGGCCCAGCTCTTCCGCCTCCTCGACGTCGAGAAGTCGATCGGCGTGCAGCTCACCGAGGGCTTCATGATGGAGCCCGAGGGATCGGTGTCGGCGCTCGTCTTCCACCACCCCGAGGCGCGCTACTTCAGCCTGACCGAGCAGGACGCCGAGCAGCTCGAGCGCAGCGTCCGAGCGGTCTAGCGAATTTCGCCCCCGTCCGGTCGGGCGCTGTCGCGCCCGATCCTCCGATGGGCCTCGGAGCGCGAGGTCAACTCGCGCTCGTCGCTCACCTCTCTTGACGCTTTGGGGGGGTATTCGTAGTGTCCCGGCCGCGTGGCACGTCGGCGGCGGATAGGGCCGGAGGGTGGTGAGGAGGGCGTCGCGCCAGTGCGACGACTGCCGGGGGCGTTGCGCCAGGCACTCTTCATCTTGACCGGCATGAAGCGGCTGGTGGACAGCCGACCCCTGCACGCGCAGGTCGTCGTCACCTACGATTGCAACCTGGCGTGCCGGTATTGTCACGAGTACGCGCAGGGCGCGCCGATCGTAGCGACCGAGACCATCCTGCGGCGCGTCGACAGGCTCGCGGCGCTCGGCGCCTTCACCTACGATCTCCTCGGCGGCGAGCCGCTCCTCCATCCCGACATCGTCGCCATCGTGCGTCACATCAAGCGGCAGCGCCGCGGCGTCACCTTCGCCACCATCATCACCAACGCCTTCAAGCTCACCCCGGAGATGGTCGACGGCCTGAACGACGCCGGCCTCGACTCCATGCAGGTGAGCGTCGACACCATCGACCCCGAGCCGGGCCTGCCGAAGTCGCTGAAGTCCGTGCTTCCCAAGCTCGCGCTGCTCGCCGAGCGGGCGCGCTTCAAGGTGAAGATCCAGACCGTTCTCACCGAGGAGAGCCGGACGCGCTATGCCGAATTTCGGGAGCTGCTGACGCCGTTCGGGTTCGAGTTCGGGTTCTCCCTGCTGCACGACGCGCAGGGCAGGATCGGCCTCAAGGGCCAGCACTTCGCCGATCTGCTTCGGCAGCACGAGCTCTTCCCGGGGATGGGGTTCTTCCGCCAGCACGCCGCCGAGATGCTGGTCGGCGACTTCCATCGGCCGTGGAAGTGTCTCGGCGGATTCAAGTATCTCTACGTCCGGCCGGACGGGGGAACGCAATACTGCAGCCAGGTCGCGGGTGACGCGCGGCCGATCGAGGACACGTCACTCGCCGACCTTCGCCGCGCCGACGTCCACAAGCCCTGCGAGGCCGGGTGCGCGCTCAGCTGCGTCCGGACGGTGTCCCATGCGATGGCGAGCCCGCTCAGCTCGCTCGGCGTGTCGCTGGAGATCCTGGGCGAGTTCATGCACCCGCGTCCGGCTCTCGGGGTAGTGCCGTCGCGGATCGATACCGTGTCGCGCTAGGGCGCGGCCGGCAGGCAGACGAGCTTCAGCTTGTCGGTGTCGCGGTCGTCGTCGTAGGTGGTGGCCGCGGCCTTGAGCGTGAGCTTCCCGACGGCGTAGCCGGTCGCGCGCGGCCGCAGGGGAACCGGCACCGCGAGCCAGCCGGTACAAACGTTGCGCTCGTCGGGACCGACGATCGTCCCCACGACGGGCGCGAAGGCCGCGCGGGCGGCCGCAAGCGCGGGTTTTTTCGCCGCCGCGGAGGCGGACGGGGTGCGCAGCTCCCAGCTCGCGAGGCGGGTCGGCGGCTCGCAGCGCTCGAGGCCGGTCAGGTTGGCGCAGACCTGGACGTGAAAGGTACAGCTCCCGGCCGTGCCGGCGTCGAAATCGCAGCGCGGGTCGCCGTCGGCGCAGAGCTGGACGCCGTTGAAGGCGCCGTGCTTGTCGAGCAGGGGAACGTTGGCGGGATTGTCGACCGTCCACGCCACGTCGCAGTCGGTCGCGGGATTGCCGCCGCCGGGAACGGGCTCGAGGGTGCACCCGGGGTCGCAGCCGTCGCCGACGGTCGGGTTGGCGTCGTCGCATTGCTCGTCGCCGCAGCCCGGGACGACCGCGCCGTCGCCGCAGACGAGGCCGATCTCGAGCCGGCACTCGGGTGTGCATCCGTCGCAGCGCTCGCCGTTCTGATCGTCGCATTCCTCGCCGTGGGCGACGTCGGCGATGCCGTCGCCGCAGCGCGGGAGCCTGCAGTCGGTGCGGCACGCGTCGGGGGTGGTGTCGCTGTTGGCGGCACCCTCGTCACACTCCTCGCATTGCGCCACGGGCAGGCCGTCGCCGCAGGTCGCGACGGCGGGCGTGCAGAGCCGGACGACGTTGCCGACGACGTCGCCCTGGGTGGCCCAGGCGTTGACGAACGTGTCGGCGGGCGAGGCGGCGGTGCGCACCTGCTCGACGGGCGCTTCGGCGATGAGGAAGGGGCCGGCGAGCGGCGTGCCGTCGGGAAGGACGCCGCGCCCGCGGTTCCGCAGGTAGCCCGGGCTCGGCCCCACGAACTGGAACTCGGTCCACACCACGAGCGCGTTGCCGGCCGAGTCGAAGGCGAGGTCGGAGAGGCCGACGACGCCGCTCGGCAGAACCGCGAGCGTGCTCGTCCCGAGCGCGGCGGCGCCGTCGCTGAAGCGGAACGCCATCACCTCGGTCGGCTGGTCGAAGCCGGCGCCGAAGCGGAAGCCGGTGACCATGAAGCCGCCCAGCGGGCTGGCCGCGACCCTGGTGATCACCGCGTTGCCGATACCGACGTCGACCGCCGGCGTCTCGGGTTGCCCGCTGGCGTCGTAGACGCGGGCGCGCGCCACCAAGCCGACCGCGAACCACGACCACGCGGCGACGAAGCCGCCGTCGGGCGTGGCCGCGACCGCCAGGGTCTTGCCGCCCGCGCCGCCAGCGTCGTTCTCGATCACGAAGCTCGGCCCGAGCGCTTGGCCGGCGTCGTCGAAGAGGCGGCCGAGGAACTGACCGTTCTGCTCCCATACGAACACCGCCCCCGTCGGGAGCGCGGCCACGGCGCTGCTCGTCACCCCGCCCGTCGCGACGTCGCTCACGAGGAAGGTCGGGGCCACGCCGGTCCCGGCCGCGTTGAGCATCCGGCCGAACGCCGCGCCGATCGCGATACCGCCGTCGTCGGCCGCCAGCACGTAACCGCCGTTCGGGTCGGTCACCAGCTTCCGGGCGTAACCGTACGTGCCGATGATCTGCGGCGGCGCGAGCGCGAGCCCCGCGGCCGACATATGGCGGGTCGAGACGTGCGGCTCCGAGTTGCTGAAGCCGGTCCATGCGAAGAGCATCGAGCCGTCGGGCGCGACCGCGACCTCGGTGTTGAGGGCGGCCTCGCCGAGCGGCGAAGGTCCGACCGGGAAGGTCGGCACGACGGTGATCTGGGCGCTCGCGACGCGCACGCTCGTGAGGACGCCGAGCCCGACCAGCACGAGCAGGCGACAGATCCGAGTCAGGGACCGTGGGATGGAGGCCATGACGAATCTCCCTTTGGCTCGCTCAGGGCGCGGCCGGTGGCCGGCGTCGTCGACGCCAAGAGCAGGGCGGCGACGGCCGCCGCGCGGAAGGGGTGGGCTACGGGCATGGGGGGTCGCTCGGGCCGAGCGACTTCTAGACCGCCTCGGCGGCCGCGAGCAAGGAAAAACGTTCGGACGGCGAGCCGCTTTGACATGCTGCGGTGCGGCTCCTACGGTCGGCGCCGATGATCGCCTCCCCGTGGCTCGCGAGCCGCGATCGCTACGAGCGTCGCATGCACGGGTGGTCCGACAATCTCGACGCCGACGCCTTCGCGCACACGGTGCGGCTCGAGGACGACGACCGCGCCGTCCTGGTGCGTGCGGAGTGCTCGGTGGCGCCGCGCTACGAGATTCGGAGCGCCAGCGTCCAGTCCGTCAGCGGGGAGGTCGATCCGGAGGCGCTCGCGGGATTCGCCCGGCTCGCGGGTACGGGGATGACGGCCGGGTTCACGCGCCGGCTCGCCGAGCTGGTGGGGCAGGGTGCCGGCGCGGCGCTCCTCGTCGATGCCGCGATCGAGGTGGCGCGGCTCGCACGCCAGGTGGCGGTGGTGTCGCCCGCGCTGACGGCGGCGATCGCGCCGCAGGACGCGCGCGCCTGCCGGCGCCTCGACCTCACCACCTGGAGCGACCTCCCGGGCTCGTGCTTCACCTACAGCGAGGCCGCGGAGCCATTGCTCGACACCCGCGCCGTCACGCCGACGCTCCCGCCCACCTTCTACAGCCCGGCACCGGGCGCCGCGCGCGTCTTCGTGCGGCGGAAGCTGGCGCGCCTGGTGCGCACCGGGGCGCGGCTCGATCTCTTCTCGTCGATGCACGACGACGTCCACGGCTTCGACCTCCATTACGAGATCGACTGCACGAGCGGCATGATCGTCGCGGCCGACTCGATCACCTCGCGCTTGCCCTACCGCGGCCTCTGCGAGGAGCCGCAGGCGCGCGTGCGATCCATGATCGGCGAGAAGGTGGATGCGCTGCTGCGCAAGCGCAGCCAGTCGCTGCTCGGCGGCGAGGCGGGCTGCGCCCAGCTCTTCGACCTGACCGGCGACGTCCTCAAATTGCTGACGGCATGAGACGAGGTGATCCATGAGCCAGGAGCCAGGCCTGTTCGAGATCATGTACTCGCTGCGCGCGATGCGGCGCCTGAAGCCCGACCCGGTGCCGGACGAGCTGATCTGGACGGTGCTCGACGCGGCGATCCGGGCGCCGAGCGGCGGCAACACCCAGCCTTGGCGCTTCCTCGTCATCCGCGACGACGAGACCAAGCGCTTCCTCCAGGAGCGCTACAAACGCGGCTGGGATCGCTACCTCGTGGCCAACATGCAGGCGGCGAGCGAGGCGCCCGTGCCGCCGACCCCGGCGGAGATCGAGGCCCGGGTACGGATGGTGGCGTCGGCGGGACACCTCGCCGAGCACCTGCACGAGGCGCCGGTCCTCTTGCTGGTGTGCATGATGCCGCGGAGCCTCGCACTGCCTCCGGATCCCGAGAGCCAGCCGCCGAGCCCGGCGGCGCTCTACGCCTCGATCTTCCCCGCGGTGCAGAACATCCTGCTCGCCTGCCGCGCCCACGGCCTGGGGGCGACGCTCACCACGCTCCACCTGCTCTACGAACGCTCGATCAAGGAGCGGCTCGCGATCCCGGCCGAAGTCGAGAGCGTGGCGCTGGTGCCGATCGGCTGGCCGCTCGGACGCTTCGGACCCACCAAGACGCGTGCCCCGATCGACACCGTCACCTACTGGGACCGCTGGGGCACGATGCAAGCGCGATAGCCGAGCAGCCTCGCCCCCCTTGCGCAGGGCGGACCGCGTGCGCAGACTCGACCCCAGCATGCCGCGGGTTCCCAAGAAGCAGATGCAGTTCTCCTTCACCTACCTCGCGGCGGCGATGGCGGTGCTGTTCATCCTGCAGGGGTTCCTGGTGCGACCGCGGCCGGTCACGCAGGCGTACAGCCGCTTCCACGAGCTGCTCGACCAAGGCCAGGTCGCCGAGGCCCTGATCGGCGCCGATCGCATCCAGCACCGGGTCAAGCCCGAGACCAAGCTCACCGAGGAAGAGGAGAAGGCGATCGTCACCAATCAGCCGCTGGCGGCGCGCTGGGCGGGTGCCGAGCCCGAGCGCGTCTTCGAGGTGACGCGCATCCCGGGGGTGGACGACCAGACGCTGGTCGACGAGCTGCTGCAGAAAGGCGTCAAGTTCGCCGGCCGCATCGAGAACACGTTCTGGCGCGATCTCCTCATCGGCTGGGTCGTGCCGATCGGCATCATGATGCTGATCTGGGGCTTCGCGGCGCGGCGCCTCACCCAGGGAGGTCTCGGCCAGGCCCTCACCCTCGGGAAGAACCGCGCCCGCATCTACAGCGAGCAGGACATCAAGGTACGGTTCGACGACGTCGCCGGCATCGAGGAGGCCAAGGCCGAGCTGGTCGAGGTGGTGAGCTTTCTGCGGACGCCGGAGCGCTATCAGCGCCTTGGGGCGCAGATCCCGAAGGGTGTCCTGCTGGTCGGGCCGCCCGGCACCGGCAAGACCCTGCTCGCACGCGCCATCGCCGGCGAGGCGGAGGTGCCCTTCTTCTCGATCAGCGGCTCGGAGTTCGTCGAGATGTTCGTCGGGGTGGGCGCGGCGCGCGTCCGCGACCTCTTCGAGCAGGCCAAGACCAAGGCGCCGTGCATCATCTTCATCGACGAGCTCGACGCCGTCGGCAAGTCGCGCAGCGTGGGTCCGGCGGGCTTCGGTCGTCACGACGAGCAGGAGCAGACGCTGAATCAGCTGCTGGTGGAGATGGATGGATTCGACGCCTCCAAGGGCGTCGTCCTGTTGGCGGCCACCAATCGGCCGGAGGTCCTCGACGCGGCGCTGTTGCGGGCCGGCCGCTTCGACCGTCGCATCGTCGTCGAGCTGCCCGACGTCCGTGGCCGCGTGAAGATCCTCGAGGTCCACCTGCGCAAGATCCGCCACGCGCCGGCCCTCGACGTCCAGCGCATCGCCGCCCGCACACCGGGATTCTCCGGCGCCGATCTCGCCAATCTGGTGAACGAGGCGGCGCTCCTCGCGGCCCGCTACGAGCGAGCCCAGGTCGAGCAGGCGGACTTCGAGGAGGCGGCCGACCGCCTGACGGCTGGGATCGAGCGCCGCAGCCGCGTGCTGACGACGCGGGAGCGCGACGTGGTCGCGCATCACGAGTCGGGCCACGCGATGGTCGCGGCGCTCGTCGCGCACGCCGACCCGGTCCACAAGATCACCATCATTCCGCGCTCGATGGGATCGCTCGGCTTCACGATGCAGCTCCCCCTCGAGGACAGGACCTTGCAGAGCAAGCCCGAGCTCGAGGACCGCCTGGCGGTGCTTCTCGGCGGGCGCGCCGCCGAGGAGCTCGTCTTCGGCGAGATCACCACCGGTGCCCACAACGACATCGAGCGCGCCAGTCAGATCGCCCGCCTGATGGTCTACGAGCTCGGCATGAGCGAGCGTCTCGGCCCGCTGAGCTTCGTCGCGCCCGCCGGCAACCGCTACCTCGCCGGCGTCGACGGCCTCGGCGGTCGCGGCCTCCCGGTCAGCGAGGCGACCGCGGAGATTCTCGACGCCGAGGTCGCGGCCTTCATCCGCCGCGCCCACGAGCGCGCGGGCGACTTGCTTCGCAGCCATCGCGCCGGCCTCGAGCGCCTCGCCGTCCGCCTGCGCGAGCGCGAGACCCTGGAGGGTGAGGAGCTGAAACACGCCCTCGCCGACGCCACCGCGACGCCCGATACGACCGATACGCGAGCCGCCAGCTAGAGCCTAACCTCCCGCGCGCGCATAGTCGCCGCAGCTCGGAAGACTCTTGATACCCGCGTCGCTGCCATCGCGTCGGTCTGCGAGTCCCTCCTTCGAGCTGTGACGGTGCGGGCGGACGGTGGAGGGCTCGGCGGCGGGTCCGATCTCGGTGAGGAGCGCAACCGCGCAATCGTGCGCGATGCGCCGATTGCCCGATGAGTGCCATGCGCTGCTGCGATACGCCGATCGAATGATGCCTGGCGTTCGCCCGCCGACGCGCCGGTCGGAGCGCTCCGCCGCCGTAGGACCCGCCGCCGAGCCCTCCACCGTCCGCGTTCCCCGACAGCCGCCGTACCAGGACTAGCTCACAAGGGGGATCTCTCCCCCTTCGCGCAGAGTGTCGAGCCGACCGCTACGGGCCCGGGACGATCTTGAATACCTCGCCGTCGAAGCCGCCGCTGCCGTAGTCGACGATGTAGATCTCGCCGCGAGCGTCCTCGCCGAACGACGACGGGGAGCCGATGCTGAAGCCACCCGTCGACGGGCTGAGATCGCCGGTGCGCTCCGTGACGTTCTGGGCGTTGCCGCCGCTCACGCCCTCGAAGGTGTTGATGAAGCCGCTGCCGTAGTCGGCGTAGAAGTAGACGCCCTGCATCCCCGACATGGCGCAGCCGCGGTAGACGTAGCCGCCGGTCACCGAGTTGCCGTTCTCGTGCCCGGGGCACGTCGCGAGGTCGTTGCCGTCGCTGTGGCAGTACTCGAGGACGGGCTCCGTGAGTCCGCCCGCCGAGGGCGGGCAGACGGGATCGCCCGACTCGAAGTGGCAATGGCGACCTTCCTTCAGGTCCCAGCCCCAATTGACGCCGGCCGCGAGCGGCGCCGCCTGGTAGTCGATCTCCTCGAACGCGTTCTGGCCGACGTCGCCGATGTAGAGGTCGCCGGTGCCGCGATCGAAGCTGAAGCGCCACGGGTTGCGGAGACCCTTCGCGAAGACCGCGTCGAGCGGATCGAGCGGCGGGTTGTCGACGTCGATGCGGTACATCTTGCCGAAGAAGTTGTCGTCGTCCTGCCCGGACTCGAGCGGGTCGTCCCCGGAGCCGCCGTCGCCCATGGCGTAGTAGAGAAAGCCGTCCGGCCCGAAGGCGATCGCGCCGCCGTTGTGGTTGCCGAAGGGATCGTTGGCGCCGGTGAGGATCACGGTGCCGCCGGGGGTGGCGATGTCGGGATTGCCGCTGACGGCATACTCGGCGATCTCACTGTGGCCGGCGGCGCCGCCGCCGCTCCTGGTGTAGCTGACGAAAAAGCGGCCGTTGTCCTCGTAGTCGGGATGGAAGGCGAGCCCGAGGAGACCTTGCTCGGTGTTCGGCCCGCCGTTGGCGAGCGGCTCGATCGCGAGGAAGGGCGTCGGCAGCAGGATGCCGTTTTTGATGATGCGGATGCGGCCGGCCTGCTCGATCACGAAGATGCGATTGGTGTCGAGCGGCGGGGCGGTGACGAAGAGCGGCGCCTCCAGTGCGAAGGCTACCCGCACCGTGTGGATGTCGGTGCCGCCCGTGCTCGGGACGCCGGCGCAGCGCGCCGTGGTGTCCTCGAGCTCGACAGGTCGACGAGCAGCCGTCGCCGTTCATGATGGCGCCGTCGTCACACTCCTCGGTGCCGGAGGCGACGCCGTCGCCGCAGACCGGCGGCGTGCAGTTGCCGGGGGCGACCGCGTTCTTGGCCTGGACCTTCCCGGCTTCGTTCTTGGTGAAGCTCGTGAAGTTGCCGCAGTAGACGTCGCTGCCGACCTGGAAGCGGACGGCGACCGCGGACTGCGGCTGCGTCACGGCGTAGGGCCAGCCCAGGCCGCCGCCGCTGACCTGCAGCGCGCCGCCCTTGCTGCCGGTCTTGAACATCACCGTCTTGATGCCATTCGTCCGGTTCTTGTCGAGGAACTTGTAGCCCTTGCTGCCGGGGGGATTGCCGAGGCCCTTCCAGAAGGCGCCGGGCGGCAGCGCGATCGGTCCCGAGGCGCCGTCGCCCACGCCGCCGCCGGTGAACTCGATGGTGGCGCCGAGTATCCGCGGGTCGCCGGTCATGGTGGGATCGATCGCGAGATCGCGGCTGGCGCGGAACGTCACCACGCGCTTGTCGGGCTTACCGATGGGATCCTTCAAGAGCAGCGCGTCCCCGGCGACGGGATGGTCGGCGGCGATGACCGTGGACGCGGCGAGCGCAGCGAGGCCCAGAGCGAGTGAACGGAGACGGCACTGCATGGACAATCCTCCCGCCCAATTGTCTAGCCGCTGGATCGTTCCCGCACAACGCTTTTCTCCGAAAGGGAAGCCTGCGGCACCGCACGTGCGACCTGCTGCGTCACTCCATGACGATTCGGTTACGGCCCGGGAGACGCCGCACCCGCGTTACCGTTCCGCCGCCGTATACACCTGCTCGACGTACTCGCGGACCATGCGATCGGTGTTGAAGACCGGCAGCAGCGAGCGCAGCGACGCCCGCACGCGCGCCAGCCAGCCGGCGGGAATGCCGCGCGCGTCGCGGTCGTAGAAGAGCGGCACCACCTCGTCCTCGAGCACGTGATAGAGCGCCTCGGCGTCGGCGTTGTCCTGGGCGTCGGGATTGCCGTCGTCGAGCTCGGCGCCGATCGCCCAGCCGTTGCCGTCGGCGCAGCCCTCGACCCACCAGCCGTCCAAGATGCTGCAGTTGATGCCGCCGTTGGCGATCACCTTCTGCCCGCTGGTGCCGCTCGCTTCGAGCGGACGGCGCGGCAGGTTGAGCCAGACGTCGCAGCCCTGCACCAGGAAGCGCGCCAGCGCGACGTCGTAGTTCTCGAGGTAGACGATGCGACCGAGGTGCTCGATGGGTCGCTTCCAGCGCGCCAGCTCCTGGAAGTTGCGCTTGGCCTCGTTGTCGAAGGGATGCGCCTTGCCCGCGAGGACGAACTGCAGCGGACGCTGGTCGTCGGTGAGCAGGCGCGCGGTGCGCTCGGGGTCGTGGATGATCAGGCTCATGCGCTTGTAGGTGGCCATGCGGCGCGCGAAGCCGATGGTGAGCACGTCGGGATCGAGCAGGTGATCGGCGGCGGCGATGAAATCGGGATCCTCGCCGTTGCGGGTGCGACTCTCGCGGGCGCGGGCGCGTACCGCCGCGACGAGGTAGCGGCGGAGCTGGTTCCGCATCTCCCAGAGCTCGTCGTCGGGGATGGCGTCGATCAGCGCCGGCAGCGAGGGGTCTCCGAGCCGCGCCTCCCAGCCCGTGCCGAGATGCCGGTTCAAGAGCGCGCGCGCCACCGGCGCGGCCCAGGTCGGCACGTGGATGCCGTTGGTGACGTGCCGGATCGGCACCGCCGCGGGCTCGCGCGCGGACGAGAAGTCGCGCCACATCTCGCGGCACACCTCGCCGTGGCGCCGGCTGACGCCGTTCACCGAGCGCGCAAAGCGCATCGCCAGCGGGGTCATGCCGAAGGGCTCCCAGTGGTCCTCGGGGCGCCGGCGCCCGAACGCCAGCAGCTGGTCGCGCGTCAGGCCGAGCTCGGCCCAGTAGGCGGCCAGGTGGGTGTCCATGAACTCGACCCCGAAGACGTCGTGGCCGGCGGTGACCGGCGTATGCGTGGTGAAGACGCAGCGGCTCTTGACGCGGGCCTTGGCCTCGGCGAGCGGCGTGCCGGCGGCGAGCTCCTCGCGCAGCAGCTCGAGGGTGAGAAACGCCGAATGCCCTTCGTTCATGTGGAAGACCGCCGGCCTGAGGCCGAGCGCACGCAGCGCGCGGACGCCGCCGAAGCCGAGCGTCAGCTCTTGCACGAGGCGGGTGTCCTGGTTGCCGCCGTAGAGGTGGCCGGTGATCCAGCGATCGCGCTCCTCGTTGTCCTCGCGGTTGGTGTCGAGGAGGTAGAGCGGCACGCGGCCGACGCGCACGCGCCAGACGCTGATGTGGACGGCGCGGCGGTGGATCAGGACGCTGACGGAAAGCGGCCGTCCGTCGGGGAGGAGCACGCGCTCGATCGGCATCGCCGCGATGTCGAGGTCGACGTAGCGCTCGTTTTGCCAGTTCGAGCGATCCATGTCCTGGAGGAAGTAGCCCTGGCGGTAGAGCAGACCGACGCCGACCAGCGGCACCCCGAGGTCGGAGGCCGACTTCAGGTGGTCGCCGGCGAGCACGCCGAGACCGCCGGCGTAGATCGGCAACGACTCGTGGATCGCGAACTCGGCGGAGAAGTAGGCGATCGGCTGTTCCGCATCGACACCCGCGGGGAGATAGGGCAGGGGGCGCGCCGGGGGCTGGATCGCGTCGCGGAAGCGCGCGAGCAGATCTTGGGCGCGGGCCCGATAGTGCGGATCGATGTCGAGCTCGGTCAGGCGGGTGGCGAGCGTCTCGTCGAGGAGCTTCCTCGGGTTGTGCCCGCAGGCCTCCCACAGGCTCCGCGAGATGTCCCGGAAGACCTCGGGGCCGTCGAGCTGCCAACTCCACCAGTAGTTGCCGGCGAGCTCCCGGAGCTCGCGAAAGAGAGGCGGGACGATCTCGGCCATGGGTCGTGCAGCCTAAAGAGATCGAGCGTGACGCGCAACGCCGAGCGAGCGGCCCGCGACCCGCCCCTGCATGAGCGCGCCGCCGACTCCGAGCGGAAAGAGAAAGGCGAGCGTGGCGCTCGCGTTCTCGGGCACGCCGCCGAGGACGCCGGCGATCAAAAAGATCACGGCCGGGACGCCGAGCCCGAAGAAGGCGGCGGTGTCGAGGAAGGGACCGGCCTCGACTCCACGCCGGCCCCGCATCGCGATCAAGGCGACGGCGGCGGAGGCGAGCGCGAGC
Source organism: uncultured delta proteobacterium (assembly GCA_963761995.1). Taxonomy (GTDB): domain Bacteria; phylum Desulfobacterota; class Binatia; order UTPRO1; family UTPRO1; genus UTPRO1. Next base: position 1,469,570 of record CAVXIU010000006.1, read on the forward strand.
CCGATCGCGACCGAGGTCGTGGTGTGCAGCCAGCGCGTCGCCGCCGGATCGCCGACCCCGAGCTGCACCGAGGCGGCGGCGACGAGCGCCGTGGCCCAGACCACCCGGCGCGCGCGACGGGCGAAGCGCGCGCGGGCGCGTCCGACGACGAGCCCGAACTGGATCAGCGCGGCGGGCAAGAGGGCCGTGGTGATCTCGTGCACGCGGAGCGACGAGCCCGGCGGATAGAGGTCGGCGGCCGACAGCATGAAGAGCCCGCCGACGCCCCCCAGCACGAGCAGCGCCCGCCCGAGACGCCGCGCCGGCAGGGCCCAGGCGGCGAGGATGGCGAGCAGGACGTAGAGCAGCCCGGTGACGAGATAGGCCCCGAAGATCGCCCAGTAGTCGCCGAGCGAGAAGTGGCGGGAGGCGACGGTCACGACCTCGGTGGTGGTGCCGTCGGTGATCGTGTAGGCGAACGGGCTGCCTACCGGCTTGACGCCGATCCGGCGGTGGAGGTCGTCGCCGTTCGTGATCGGCACGCCGTCGACGGCGACCAGGGTGCGGTCGTAGAGGCGCCGGGTCGGGACGTCCGGCCAGCTCATGCGGCCGACCGCTGGCACGGAGAGATCGGCGCGCACGAAGAAGCCGGAGAAGGGCCGGTCGATCCAGCTGCGGGCCCCGAGCGCGACCAGCGCCGTCAGGAGGACGACCGCGAGCGCGGCGGCCACGAAGGCAGCGTCGGAAAAACGGGCAGCAGGGCGGCGAGCGGGAGCCGGAATCGCGTGACGCATGGACACCTCCAGTGTCGGGGGAGTGGAGAGCAAGGCGAGGGCCAGCGCGTTCGCGTGGTCCGGCGAGGACTTGCCGGCAGGTGGCCGTGCCACCCGTGCCGGCCGCGGCACGGTCGCCGGGTCGCCGGCGGCACACCGTGCCCGGCGCGCCGTCAGCGCAGGACGGCCCGGAAAACGGCCGAGCCGGCGGTGCCGCCGAGAATCGGGGTCGCGACGACCACGCTCTTGCCGGCCATGCTCGTCGACATCCCGAAGCCGGCCTCGATCGTCCCGCCGCTCAGCGGTGCCGGGGTCACGCCCGCCGTGAACAGCGGGAAGAACGTCTTTCGACGGACGGCGACGAGATCGTCCCTGTCCGACGTGAGACCGGTTGCCGCGAAGACGAGACCGTCGACGCCGGCATCGGTCACCGGACCGACCGCGAGAGAGGAGCCGCCGAGCGTGTAGTAGAACTCGCCGCCGACGTAGACGTCGTCCTCGCAGCGCACCAGGCTGGCCGCGCGCTTCCGGTAGCGGACGAGACACGCATCCGCGGCTCCGTCGTCGACCTCGACGATGACGTACACGTCGTCGGCGCTTCCCGACGGCGGACTCAGGAAGTCGCCGATCGTGCCCCCGATCGGCGCGGGCAGGGCATCGCCGCCGCAGGCGACGGCCCCGATCTTCCGGCCTGCGGCCTTGGTCGCGAAGACGCAGGCCTCGCCCTCGGTGGTGGTGGCGTAGAAGACGATCGACCGGCCCCGCACCACGGGGACGCCGAGGTCGTCGAAGAACTCCCCGCGCGGGGCGGGATCGCCGCGGAGCGCGATGGCCGCGAGCCCGTCGGAGGTGGCCGCGAAGATCCCCTGCGATGCGGTGGGATGCTCGATCGCGGCATGAAAGGCGACGGTGCCGGCGCCGAGGCCGAGGGGGGACACACCGCCGACGAAGAGCGGATCGTCGTCGGTGAAGAAGACGAAGGTGCCGACGCCGCCGGGCAGCGGGTCGCCTTCGGACGCGACGACCTCGAGCTTGCCCTTGGCGAGCCGCAAGACCGCCGGGCGATGGGCGACGCCCGCCGTCGTGCCGAGGAACGCGAGCGTCGTGGCGGTGCCCGCGAGCGTGCGGTCGTCGATCGTCAGGAGCGACTGGCCGGGCGCGTTGGCGAGCGGCGTCGCGGCCGCGAGGAGGGCGGTGGGACCGTCGCACCCGGCCGCGCGGCACGTGACGGTCTGGAGCGTGGTGCGAAATCCGACCGCCGCGATCCGGGTCCCTGCCGCGTCGATCCGCAGGCTGCCGAAACTCATGCCGGATCCGACGGCCGTCGCGCTGGCGCGCGAGGCGACGGTCGTGACCGCGCCGCCGAGCGGCTTCCGGAAGGCGCCGTGACCGCCGTCGCACGCCGCATCGAACACGACCGTGCCCGTCGCCGCGAGATCGAGCTCGTCGTCGATGTCCTCGAACGAGCCGCCGAGGGGGCAGGCGTCGGTCCGGAGGACGATCGCGGCGGGGAGCGGCGCGAGATGCGCGGCGCGGACGATCGACCGGCCGATGCCGGTGAGGGAGGCGGTGAACACCGCGTCCCCGGTCGCGTCGGTTGCGAGCTCTTGGTTCACGGAGATCCTGCGAATCGTCTCGCCGCCCGCCAGGATCATGTCCGCGGTCGCGACGGCGGTCGCCGATCCGGCGGCCCAGCGCCAGATCGCCTCGCCGGCCGAAGCGCCGCCTTGCAGGACCGTTGCGAAGTAGACCTCGCCGAGATCGTTGATCGCCGGGCGCGGACCGATGGCGCGGTAGGTTCCGCCGAGCGGTGTCGGATCGTCCTCGCAGGCGATCGCCGTGAGCGTGCCGCCGGCGGCGGTGAAGATGGCGGAGCCGACGTCGCGGACCTCGGCCACGAAGACCACGGTCGTGCCGGCGTCGTCGATTGCCGGCGTCGTCTCGAAGGCGCGGAAGGTGCCGCCGCACGGCGTCGCCGCATCTTGCGCGGCGACGACGGCGGCCGTCGTGCCGTCGAACGTCACCAGCTTGCGGGCGGATGCTCCCGCCGTCCGGGCGATGAACGCGATCGTGCCGGCTTCGCTCGCGGCGATGCGGCTTCCGAAGTCCCGGAGCTGCACGTCGCCGGGTAGGGGAACGTTCGGCAGCAGGTACGGGACGAGGCTGCCGCCGCTCCATTTGAAGATGCCCTCGGGCACCGGGCCGCCGTCGATCTCGGCGACGAAGTACAGGCTGGTGGCGGTCACGGCGGGCGCGTGGACGGTCGAGAACGTGCCGCCGACGGGCGTCGGCGATCCGCTGTGCGCGATCGTCGTCAGCACGCCGTCGACGTCCAGGAAGATCCCGCCCGTGCTCTGCGCGAAGGCGGTGGTCTTCTCCGTCAGGGCGACGGCATTCAGCAGGAAACCCTGACTGCCGCCGAAGGCGCTCGGATCCGAGGAGCGTTGGATCTCGCTGAAGCTCGCCGGGTTGCGATAGCGGGGCCGACTCTTGCGCGCCGTGAGGTGAAGGCTGTCGCCGGGGTGGGCGACGGACGCCACCGCGATCAGGACCGTTTGACCGTTGTCCAGGGGGACGACGAGGCGGGCGGGGGCGGTGTTGCTCGGGCCGTCATCATTGCAGGCGATCTCGGTGAGGGCGCCGCACGCACCGGTGTAGACCGCGAGCACGGTGTCGTAGGTGCTGCCGGTGGTGTCGAGCTCGAGGCTCACGTCGCTGCGCGCGGTGTAGCGGTACCAGACGTTGGTCTCGGTGCCGCCGCGGCAGGAGGGCTCCGGGTCGCTCGCGTTGGCCGTGGCGGCATCGGTCGGGACGACGAGCGTGGACCCGAGGCGCGTGATCGGCGTGGCGGAGGAGCATTCGTCGTGGGCGTCCGCGACCCGCGGTAGAGGGGGCATGACGAGGAACGAGAGCGCCGCGAGCGCGGCAACGGCGGAGGGGTGTCGGATCACGATGCCGCCCGGACCCGGTCGGGATGCCCCGACCACGTCCAGCCGACGCTGGTCCGGCTGATCCCCATCATCAAGCCGCCGAGCGCCTTCGGATGGATGAAGAGGGTGTCGGGGACGGCGGCGTGCGTGGACCCCGTCCAGTCGTGCGGGGCGTGGGCCTGCAGGCGCTCCCGGATGAGGGCGAGGTTCGGCGCCTCCGCGAAGCACATGTAGAGGCAGGGGCCGCGCTTGGCCATGTAGCGACCCATGGTCTTCGTCGGATCGTCGGGGGTGATCACCTCGATGCGGTCGAGGCGGTCGCGCGGATCGAACATGGTGAGGGTGCCGCGATAGCCGTACTCGGGGCTCGCGATCGGACAGTAGCGCTCCGGGACGAGGTCGAAGAGGGCGGCGTAGGCGGCGGCCGCCGCCTCCCAGTCGCGGACCAGGTTCGTCACCTCGTACAGGTGGGTGATGGCCCCGGGCGCCGCGGGACCGTCGCGGAGCGGCGACAGCACGCAGCGGAGGCCGGTGTCGCCGCTGGCGCGGGCGGCGAGGAACAGCTGGCCGTCGGCCTCGGCGAAGTCGATGCGCCGCGCCACCAGGCGATGGCGGAGGGCGTCGAGGTCGGCGGTGGCGAAGCCCGCCGCGAAGAGGCCGGGGCCGGCGCTCGCCAGGTGGTCGGCGACGGCCCCCGTTCCGTCCGGCTCGAGGATCTCGATCGCGGCGTGCCCCGCGGCGAGCGTGGTGCGGCGTGCGCCGAGCGGCGCCACGGCGTCCTCCGCGGTGACGATCGCGCCGAGCAGCTGCGCGAACCGTGCGGCGGCGCTCCGGCGGTCGCTGACCGCGAGCTGTACTCGATCGACGGCGGCGAGCATGGGTCTCCTCCGCCGCCTCCGTTAGCGCGAACGTGGCAGACTCGTCGAGCGCTGTGGAGCATGATCCAGACTCGACCTCCGCGCGCGAAGGGGGAGAGATCCCCCTTATTCTATTTGGGCAGCACCATCGCGTCCTCGCCGACCGCGTCGAGGGCGGCGAGGAAGAGCTGCTCCCGCTGCTCGAGGTACTCGCCCCACTCGGTCGTGAGGATGTACGCGAAGAGCTCGATCTCGATCTGCGGGCCGAGGCGCACGAGGGTGGCGCGCGCGGAGTCGGCCTCGACGTTCGGCTGCGCCGTGAGCGTCGCGCGCAGGCGCGCCAGTACCTCGCGGACCCGGGCCGCGCCGATGTTGGGCCGGAGCACCAGCGTCGCGCGGGCGAGGATGCGGTCGCGGCGACTGAGATTCTCGAGCGGCATCGCCGAGAATTGCGCGTTCGGGATCGTCACCACCGTGCGGTCGAGCGTGCGGATCCGGGTCGAGCGAAGCCCGATGTCCTCGACGACGCCCAGGGCGTCGCCGAAGCGGCAGAAGTCTCCGACCCGCACCGGCTGGTCGGCGATCAGGCTGACGCCGCCGAACAGGTTCTCGACCGTCTTCTGCGCGGCGAGCGCGATCGCGAGCCCGCCGATGCCGAGGCCGGCGGCGATGCCGGTGACGTTGAAGCCGAAGTTCTGCATCGCCGCCATCACGGCCAGCACGGCGACCGCGATCTTCAGCACGCGCCGCCCGAGCGGTATCATCGAGACCGGGCCGAGCTGGCGGCGCTGGACGAAGCGGCGCTGTGCCCGCGTCGTCATGACGTCGATGGCGCGCAGCAACAGCCAGGTGAAGGCCACGATCACGAGCGCCTGCTGGGTGCCGTACACTACGCGTCCCGGCGTGAGCGCGAGCGCGAGAAACGGCAGGCCGACGGCCGTGATGGCGACCACGACGAGCAGGCGCACCGGCCCGATCGCGTGCTGGGCGAAGCGGACGTCGAGGCCCATCCGCGCCAGCACGCGGCCGGCGAGATTGGTGAGCAGCCGCGTCGCCAGCCAGGCGGTGCCGAGCGCGACCGCGACCAGCAGGACGAGCCCGAGCCACTGCCACAGCCGGATGCCGAGGAAGCGTAGGGTGACGAGCGGGGCCGGCAGGCGGTCGGCGAAGGGGCCGTACCCGAGCTCGGTATAGAGCTCGGGGATGCGCGCCACCGTATCGGAGGCGACCTTCCAGACGAGGGCGCCGTCGGGGCCGGGTGTCCGCTGCAGCACGAGATCGACCGCGCCACGCTCGGTCTCGACGATCGCGAGCAGCTCGCGGTCCGGCGGCAGGTCGTCGTCGCGCTCGCCCTCGGGCACGTCGCTCAGGAGCTCGAGGTCGATCGCCACGTGGCGCTCGAGCACGGCCTCGAGCTCGCGCGCGAGCACCGGGCCGCGCGCCGGCCGTGCGGTGCGTGGGACCTTGCGGAGGTCGAGGAGCTCGGCGGCGCTCGCGTAGTCGCCGTTCGCGCAGGCGGTGAGAAAGCGCTGGACGGCGCCGCGCGGGACCTCCAGCCCGAGCGAGCCCGTCGCGCGGGGCTCGTTCGCGGGGGTCGCGGGGCTCGAGCCGGGCGACTCGGCACGCGTCGCACCGGCCACGGCGAGCGTGATCGCCACGACCGCGGCACTTATCCGCCCGCGCGCGCCCGTCATCCTGATCGACCCCTCCTCCCGCGGCGCGATGCGAGTGCCGGCCGCGTTGCATCGGGTGTAGCCCACGCGCTACTCGGAAGCGACGCGATCCCGCGTCCCGTCGACGAAGGAGGGAAGCATGGCGCCCGTTCGCAAGACCGCACCCGTACGCATCCCCGTTCCCGGCGGCAAGATCATCGACGAGCACTGCGGGCTCGCCTCCGACGAGCGCGACGACTTCAGCATCGCCCACATGGTCGCCCCCGCCGGCTGGTCCGAGGCCCCGCAGACCCCCGCCTTCGACGAGGTGACGCTGATGGTGCGCGGCCGCTTGGTGGTCGAGGAGAGCGGCCGACGTACGGAGGTGGGTCCGGGGGAGAGCGTGCTGGTGACCAAGGGCACGACGGTCACCTACGCCAACCCCTTCGAGCAGGAGTGCGAATACTGGGCCGTCTGCGTTCCCGCCTTCTCGGTCGCTCGCGCCGGTCGGTAGCGGTGCCGACGGCCCACGGGCCCGTCTTTTGGGTGGCATCTCGGTGTGGACTGCGATTAGAATCGGGGCCTAGTTTCGGTCCCTTCCGGCCCGTGACCCCAATCGCGCACGGCGCGTAAACGAAAAGGAGCGATCCATGGCACAACCGAGATTGCAGTCGGACTATCCGGACGTTGCTCCCGGCGTACGGCAGTTCATCGGCGCACGCACCCAGAAGATGCTGATCGACGGCAAATGGGTGGAGGCGGCGTCGGGGAAGACGCTCACCACCTACGATCCCGCGACCGAGCAGCCGCTGGCCGAGGTCCCCGCCGGCGAGGCCGAGGACATCAATCGGGCCGTGCGCGCAGCGCGCACGGCTTTCGAGCGGGGACCCTGGCGCCGCATGACGCCGTCGGAGCGCGGCCGCGCCATCTGGAAGCTCGCCGACCTGATCGAGAAGCACGGCGAGGAGTTCGCGCAGCTCGAGACCCTCGACAACGGCAAGCCGCTCGCGGTGTCGCGCGCCGCCGACGTGCCGCTCGTGGTCGATCACTTCCGCTACTACGCCGGCTGGGCCACCAAGGTCGAGGGCGAGACCATCCCGGTGTCGATCCCCGGCCAGCGCATGCTGACCTACACGCTGCGCGAGCCGGTCGGCGTGGTTGGGCAGATCATCCCGTGGAACTTCCCGCTGCTGATGGCGGCGTGGAAGCTCGGCGTCGCGCTCGCCTGCGGCAACACCGTGGTGTTGAAGCCGGCCGAGCAGACGCCGCTCTCGGCGCTCCGCCTCGGCGAGCTGCTCGAGGAAGCCGGCATCCCGCCCGGCGTCGTCAACATCGTGACCGGCTACGGCGAGACCGCCGGCGCCGCGCTCGCCTCCCACCCGGACGTCGACAAGTGCGCGTTCACCGGCTCGACCGAGGTCGGCAAGCTGATCATGAAGGCCGCCGCCGGCAACCTGAAGCGGGTCTCGCTCGAGCTCGGCGGCAAGTCGCCCAACATCGTCTTCGCCGACGCCGACCTCGACGCGGCCGCGGTCGGCGCCGCCGCCGCCATCTTCTTCAACCACGGCCAGTGCTGCTGCGCCGGCTCGCGGCTCTTCATCGAGGCCAAGGCCTACGACAAGATCATGCCGAAGCTCATCGAGTACTCGGAGAAGATCAAGCTCGGTCCGGGCATGGACCTCTCGACCGAGATGGGGCCGCTGGTCTCGTCCGAGCAGTACGATCGCGTCACCGGCTTCCTCGATTCCGGCAAGAAGCAGGGCGCCAAGGCGGCATCCGGCGGCGGCCGGCCGAAGAACCTCTCGAAGGGCTACTTCGTCCAGCCCACCGTCTTCACCGACGTGAAACCCGACGCCAAGATCCTGAAGGACGAGATCTTCGGACCGGTCGTGTGCACGATCCCCTTCAAGGACATCGACGAGGTCGCCAAGGCCGGCAACGACACCGACTACGGACTCGCCGCCGCCGTCTGGACCAGCGACATCTCGAAGGCGCATCGCCTCGCCGAGACGCTCAAGGCGGGTACGGTGTGGATCAACTGTTACAACGTCTTCGACGCCTCGGCGCCGTTCGGCGGCTACAAGCAGAGCGGCTTCGGCCGCGAGATGGGCAAGGCGGCGCTCGACCTCTACACCCAGATCAAGACGGTGTGGGTGAACATGGGTCCGCACGCGGGCTGAGCGCGGTCAAGGTCAATGCGTTTGGGGCTGCACGGACCCTAGGCGGGTCCGTGCGGCCCTGCGTCGCTGCCGCCGACGCTCCGCGGCATAGGCTCGAACGTCGCCCCGTCGCGCGCGCTTCCTACAGGCCACGCGGCCGATTCTTACAACGATCGTGGCTCTGGCGGTGTGTTCGCTGCGATTCCCGAGGGCACGTCAGTTGCTTTGCTTCCCCTTCGATTTGGTTTTCGAAAGGGGGTGTTCGTCATGTACTACGGCTACAGCATCGGAGGCATCGTCCTGCTGATCGTGTTGATCATGCTGCTCACGGGACGCATCTGAGTCGACGACGCGTCTTGGCATTCGCGCTCGTTTGGTATTGTAGATAGCCCATCCTACGAACGGTCGGCGCGAGGTGCGTCGGGGCGAGGGGAGGGCGTATGGGGTGGTGGCGATTCGTGGTCGCGCTCGCGTGTCTCGCTCGGGTCGGCGTTGCGGAGGCCGGGCTCACGCCCACGAAGGCGAGCCAGCTGGTGACGGTCACCGCCGTGGCGTCGTGTCCGATCGTCGGCTACGCGGGCGCGGCCGCCTTCGATCACGTCGCGAAGTCGGACGGCAGCGGGGGACCTCTCGTGATCCCGCCGAAGCAAGTGCTCGTCCTGAACGACGTCTCGGTGTCGACGATCGGCCAAGCTGCGGGTGACGTCTTCGGGGTGCAGGTGGTGGTCGGCACCAGCGGCCAGAGCCAGATCGTCGAATTCCGATTCGAGTCGACGTCCGCGAGCGGGCATTTGAGCGTCCGCTTCAATCCGCCGACCGGCATCGTGGTGAAGGCCGGGAGCGCGGCGTGCGTCTCCCTGTCCAATCTCACGCATCCCTCCGCGATCTTCGGAACCGTCGCGGTCGGGCACGGGTTCTTCGCGCCGGACAAGTGAGGCGCGGCGCGCGATGAGTCGCCGCGAGGCGCTTTCCAACCTGGTCCTCGGAGCGCTGCTCGGCCTCGAGGCGTGCGTGCGCTCTCCGGCGAGCGTACGGCCGCCGTCGAGCGAGCCGGTTCCCGGACGCCGCACGGTCGAGGACGTGGTGGCCGAGATCGGACCGTCCGCACGGCTCCGGCTCGTGTCGCTCGCACGCTATGCCGGCCTCGACTACCCGCCTCGCGAGCTGGCGCTGCTCGGGTTCAAGCGCGAGCGCCGGCTCGAGATCTGGGGACGCGACGAGGGCCCGTGGTCCCGCATCGACGCGCTCCCGATCCTCGCCGCCAGCGGCGGCCCGGGTCCGAAGCTCCGCCAGGGCGACCGGCAGGTGCCGGAGGGACTCTATCGGGTCATCGGTCTCAACCCGAACAGCCGCTACCACCTCTCGATCGGGCTCGACTATCCCAACGCGTTCGACCTCGTGGAGGCGGCGCGCGACGGTCGCGACGACCCGGGAAGCGAGATCTTCATCCACGGCGGCGCCCGCTCGATCGGATGTCTCGCGATCGGCGACTACGCCATCGAAGCGCTCTTCGTCCTGGTCGCCGACGTGGGGATCGAGCAGGTGCAGGTCATTCTGGCGCCGCGCGATCCGCGAGGGGGTATCCCGCTCGCACCGCTGCCCGAGGTCCCGTTCACCGCGGAGCTCTACCCTCTCATCGGGGAAAGCCTGAGGCGGTTTCGCTCGCCCGGAATCTGACCCGCAGCGCCGGCGGTCGGCTGCGCGCCTCGCCATCGCATCGATTCGATACAGCGCGTCAAGCGAAATCAGTACAGTTGTGAACGCGGTGACGCGTTCCCGCCGGCTTCGAAAGGGTTCCCGCATTCGTATACCGATCGGACTAAGCCGCGAAAAACGGCTTGTGCGTCGCGGTGATCGGATGGTTTGGCGAATGCTGAGCGGCCCTCAGGGGCGTTGGGCATGTCGGTTGCTCCCGCGCTCTGGTGAATGTTCGTCTCGAAAGCGCTCGTCGGCTGAGATGGTGACTCGTGTTCCGGGAGGATTGCGTGGCGACCGACGTGCTTGAGGTCGAACGTTCGCGAGACGATTCGCCGTCCACCGTCGGGGCGGAGCGGTGGACGGCGCTCGTCGAGCTCTGTGGTCGGCTGGTCGCCGAGACGCGGGCGGCAGGCCTCGTCGAGCGCTGTTGTCGGGAGGCGCGCGCGATGGTCGAGGCACGCTACGCCGTGCTGGCGCTCTTCGCCCCGGGCGGCGACGTGTTGCACCATCACGTCTCGGGTCTCGCCGATGACGAGGCCGAGCGCGTGGTGATGGATCGCGATACGGCGCCGGTGCTCGCAGCCGTGCTGCGCGAGGGCCGCGCCGTGCGGCGGCGCGACGCGAGCTCCGAGCCGGTTGCGATCGGTCTGCCGGCGGGGCATCCCGCGCTCCGGGAGTTTCTCGGCGTGCCGGTGGCGGCGACCGGTCCCGTCCGCGGCTGGCTGTACTTCGGCGATCGGCTGGACGGCGGCGCGTTCGGCGACGACGATGCGCGGCTGGCGACCATGCTGGGAGCGCAGCTTGCGATCGTCTACGCTAGTCTCGATCGGGTGCGGCTCCTGGAGCGTCAGGCGGCGACGCTCGAGGAGGAGATCGGGGCGCGCCAGCGGGTCGAGGGGCAGCTGCGCGTCGCCGGCGAGCGTCTGAAGATTCTGTCGCATCAATTGCTGCAGGCCCAGGAGACCGAGCGCCGGAGGATCGCGCGCGAGCTCCACGACGAGATCGGTCAGTGGCTCACCGCTCTGAAGTTGAACCTCGGCAGCGCCCTCCAGGGTAGCGCGGAGGCCGCGACGCGCGAGCTGGTACGGGACAGTCTCCGCATCACGGAGCGGACCATGGCGGTCACGCGCGACCTCTCGATGACGCTCCGCCCGGCCGTCCTCGACGACCTGGGCCTCGTGCCGGCGTTGCGCTGGTGTCTCGATCAGCACGCGCGCCGCGCCGGATTCGAGACCGGGTTTCACGCCGACCTCGGTCGGGGCGACGTCTCCGCCGATCTCGCGATCACGTGCTTTCGCATCGCGCAGGAGGCCCTCACCAACATCGCGCGACACGCTGCCACCAAGCGGGTCTCGACGGCGGTGAGCGTCCGCGACGGGGAGCTCCGCCTCGTGATCGCGGACGACGGCGCCGGCTTCGACGTGGGGGCGGCGCTCGCGCGCGCGACGCGCGGGGAGAGCCTGGGGCTCCTCGCCATGCAGGAGCGGGCGGCGCTCCTCGGGGGCGACCTGGTGATCGAGTCGGCGAAGGGGCGCGGCACCACGCTGCGCGCCCGCCTGCCGCTCGCATAGCGGAAGCCGGCCGCGCGAGGTGAGGCCGATGTCTTCCAAGATGCGGGAGCGCGGGACGAGTCGGGTGGCCACGACGACCGAGCTCGAGAGCGCGATGGCGGAGTTGGCGGGCGGTGAAACGGGCGGCGGAGTTGCGACCCCTGCGGTGGCCACGGCCCGGCGGCGGCGGCGCGCGAGCGATGCGCGGAGGATGCTCCTTCGGCTCACGCGCCGCCAGCGCGACGTCCTGTGTCTAATGGCCGGCGGCCGGTCGGATCGGCAGATCGCCGAGATCCTGAAGCTCGGCATCGGATCGGTGGCGTTGCATCGCGCCCGGATGATGGATCCGGTCGGGATTCGCGACCTCGTCGTGCTGGCGCGCTACGCGCGCCGGCTCGGCCTGGTGTCCGAGGCCGAGCCCGCTCCCACGTCAGAGCATGACGCGCGAGCGCGGCAGCCTGATCAACCCGAGCTCGATCCCGCGCCACAAGAGTTGCGCCACGTTGTGGACCTCGAGCTTTCGCATCAGTCGCGTGCGGTGCACGTGGACGGTCCGCGGGCTCACGCGCAGCTTGCGGGCGATCTCGGGACCGCTCAGGCCATTGGCGAGAAGCTCGAGAATCTCGCCCTCGCGCGGCGTCACTAGGTGCCGCGGCGCGGCGGCCGGGCCCGCCTCGGTGGGTGGATGGCGCGGCCGCATCAGGAGGTCGACGACGTGGGGTCCGAGGTGCTTGGCGCCGTTGCAGACCGCGTCGAAGGCGGCGCGCAGCGCCCCGGTTCCCTCCTCGACCGACACGCAGCCGTCCACGCCGGTGCGCAGGATCGGCAGGATGCGATCGGCGGAGCAGGCGTGACACGCGAGCACGATGCGCGGCGCGCGCGGCAGCGCCGCGACGGCTGCGATCGCGCCGAGCTCGCCTTGGTCGTCGGCGGCGAGCTCGACGACGACGACGTCGGGTGATTCGCGGCGGACGCTCGACGCGAGCTCCGCGACGCCGCAGGTCGAAACGATGTCGACGGCTTCCGGCGCCGCCAGCAGCGTCGCCGTGCTCTCGTGAAAATACCGGGTACCAGCGACGATCACTCGGCGTGGTATCGGTAGCGGTGTGCTCGCTGGATGCCGGTCCGTCGAGCTTCGTTCGAGAACGTCGTGCGCCAGCCCCTCCTCCTGACTCTCCGGCCGAAGTCTAGGAGAGCGTGGGCGCCGACGACATCGGTGGAGCTCGCTTCGTCGCGTCCGTCGCCGCACCGCCCGGCGCATCAGGCATTCTCCTGCAGGATGTCAGGAAAACCCTGATACGCCGGCTCGCGACTCACGTACGATCGAGCGGGTGCCGCGCGGCGGCGCGCGCCGCCGATCACTGCGAACAAGACAAATGTTTCTTTTCGATACAACTTGCGCCGTGTCGCGCTTGACGGCTCGGCGCCGACCTTCGTATCTCGGGACACGAAGGCCGAATGACGTCGCAAATCTCGAAAGCATCGCACGTAGCCTCGTCCGAGCATGCGGCGATTCTGCAGACGATGTTCGATCAGAGCTCGGCGATGATCAATTTCATCTCCGCCGACGGCCGCATCTTGTTGGTCAATCGCGCCTGGGAGCTGACCTTGGGGTGGACGTTGGACGAGGTGCGCGACGGTGGCGTCGACGTGCTACGCGAGTGTTATCCCGAGGCGGACGCCTACGAGCGGGTCCGACGGTTCCTGGGCGAGGCCGCCGGCGAGTGGGCGGACTTTCGCACCAGGCTCCGCGACGGCCGCATGCTCGATACGGCGTGGTGCGTGCTTCGTCTGCCGGACGACGCCGCCCTCGGTGTCGGCGTGGACGTCTCGTCTCGCCCCCGCAGCACAGACGCGTTCCTCGCCTCGCATGAGCAGATGCGGTCCCTCGCGGCCTATTTGGAGGCGTTGCGCGAGAGCGACCGCACGCGCATCGCGCGCGAGCTGCACGACGACCTCGGTCAGGCGTTGACCGGCCTGCGCTTCGACCTGTCATGGCTCCGCACCAAGCTCGGGAACGCCAAGCCGGACGTCGTGGATCGCGTGCGCCGGATGACCGCGGGGGTCGACGAGACCCTGCGTACGGTGCGCCGGATCGCCAGCGACCTGCGCCCCGGAATCCTCGACGACCTCGGGTTGACGGCGGCCCTGCAATGGCACGCGGACGAGTTTCAGGCCCGCACCGGCATCCGCTGCCGAGTGACCTTCCGTGACGGCCTGCCGACGCTCGGAGGGGCGCTCGCCACCGCCGTCTTCCGAATCGTGCAGGAGGCGCTGACCAACGTCGCCCGCCACGCCGGGGCGACGCGCGTCGAGGTCTCGTTGCGATACCACGCCGGGGCGCTGGCCCTCGAGATCGCGGACGATGGACGCGGCATCACCGACGGCGAGCGCCTCGGGTCGGGCTCGTTCGGCTTGTTGGGCATGCGCGAGCGCGCCTACCTTCACGGCGGCGACCTCACGGTGGCCGGAGAGCCCGGTCGAGGCACGACCGTCGTTGCACGCCTGCGCGCCGGAACCGGGATCCAGTGAAAGCCTCGCGCACGACGTCCACCGCGACGGCGTCGATCGAGGTTCTGGTGGCGGACGATCACGCGGTGGTGCGTCGCGGTATCAGGCAGATCCTGGAGGAGGCCCGGGGAATCGTCGTCGCCGGCGAGGCGAGCAACGCGCGCCAGGTTCTCGAGCTGGTGCGAGGCGGCGCCGGACACGTGTTGGTGTTGGACCTGGTCATGCCCGGTGCCGAGGGCATCGAGCTCCTCGAAACCGTGCGACGCCATCGCTCCGATCTCGCCGTCTTGATCTTGAGCATGCATCCGGTCGAGCAATACGCCGTCCGGGTCCTGCAGGCCGGCGCCGCGGGCTATCTCACCAAGGAAACCGCCGCCGACGAGTTGGTGCAGGCGGTCCGCACGGTGTTCGGCGGCCGCCGCTACGTGACGTCGCAGGTTGCGCAGCATCTGGCCGCGCACCTCGACCGTGGGTCGGATCTGCCGGCGTACGATCGGCTCTCGAATCGCGAGTATCAGGTGTTGCGTTTGCTCGGCGCCGCGTTCTCCATCCGCCAGATCGCCAGCAAGCTGCACTTGAGCGAGAAGACGGTGAGCACGTATCGGGCGCGGCTTCTCGACAAAATCCACGTGCGCAACACGGCCGAGTTGATCCGATACGCCGTGCGCAACAATCTGGTGGACTGAGTCGCGAACGCGCGTGTTGGAAAGTGTGCTCCAAAGCGGAGCACGTGTTTCACCACGTGTCCGACAAGAGTGACGTTCCAGAGGTGGATCGCGTCGATTTGTCTTGACCGTCGGGGACGACCTCTCACAAGATCCGCCAACGCCAACGCATGGGCTTCGGAGCCCCACTGACCGAAGGAGATTTCGCCCATGAGTCACCATCGCGCCCCTCTGGGTTCCTCGCGCCGTCGTTCCCTCTCCGGTCTGCTCGCAGTCGCACTCGCGTGTCTCGTCGCGGCGACGTCCGTCGATGCGGCCGACGTGTTTCCCGGTATCGACATGTTCGTCACGCCGGGAGGCGCGACCAACGTCGACTTCACGACGATGCCGATCCCCGCCAACTTCTTCGACCCGGGATCGAATCCCTTTGCGGACGACGTGCCGTTGATCGGCGCGCCGCTCACGACGTCTCCGGCGAACGCCGTCACGCCGGTGGATACGATCGTCGAACGACTCGCGCCGGCGGCGGTCCTGCCGGTGTGTGGGGCCTCCGACACGATCCCGATCGAGATTCGCGGCCTCAGCCTCCGGAGCGTCGGGCCGATCACGGTGAGCTACAATACGGGCACCGAGAACTGGGACATGGCGGTGTTTCTGTCCGCGGTCGCCCCACAGGTCCCGGGCAGCATGACCATCAGCCACGACTGCTCGGCGGGCGGCACCTTCACGGCATCGCTGCCGGTGATCCCGCGCCTGGTGTTCACACGCCAGAGTGACGCGGCGGTGCGGGTACTCGACACCGGTCTCAACATGTTCACGCTCACCACCACGAACGGTCACTGGCTTCACTCGGATCCGTTCATCGGCATCACGACGACGGGTCCCGGCCTGCAGGTCGATCGCGACGGCAACGGTGGCGCCGATCCCCCGATGCTCCCGGGCTCGAGCAACTTCTTCGCCGGGCTGCGCGGCATGCCGTGCTCTTGCAGCGAGGAGCCGACGACGTTCTTCGGGCGCGAGACCTTCGAGGAGGCTCCCGAGGAGCGGCACGGGGTGTTGCCGCCGGCGCCGAATTGCTTCAACGGCCCCGACGGGGACGGCGACGGCATCTGCGATCTCTTCGACAACTGTCCCGTCACGCCCAATCCCGATCAGGCCGATACCAACGACAACGGCATCGGCAACGCCTGCGAGTGCATCCCCGATCCGCAGAACCCGCTCCAGTGTAGCGACCACTACCTCTGCTACGTCGCGAAGGAGCTGCCGCCGTTCAGTAATCCGCCGGTCGTCGACCTCACCGATCAGTTCTTCCACGCCGCCTACGACGTCGGACGAGCGAATCTCTTCTGCAATCCGGCCTCCAAGAACTTCGAGCCGATCACGGACGACGAGACGCACCAGAAGGCCTATCGCATCAAGAAGGTGGCCGGCCCGCACATTCAGCCGTTCGTCACGATCCAGAACCAGTTCGGTCAGCTGCGACTCCACGTCGTGACCGAAACGCACCTCATGGTGCCGACCTCCAAGGGTTTCGGGGTCGCGCCGCCGCCGCCCGATCCCGACGCGGAAGGATTCGAGCACTTCAAGTGCTACCGGGTGAGCACGGTCGGACCCACCAAGTTCCCGTCCGGCGTGATCGTCGAGGTCGCCGATCAGTTCGGCGCCGGCAAGTACCTGGTGCGGAAGCCGCTGCGCCTCTGTGCGCCGGTCGAGAAGAAGCTCGTCGGCGGTCAGGTCGAGGAGATCCACGACCCGATACGCCACCTGGTTTGCTACGGCCTCCGGCCGATCGTGAAGATCCCGCCGCCGAGCGAGATCCAGGCGACGAACCAGTTCGGGATCGAGCACCTGCGCTTGAAGAAGGAGCGCGAGCTCTGCGTGCCGTCCGTGAAGACCGTCGTCGAGATTCCGGGGCGGACGCCGACGCCGACTCCGACGGCGACTGCTCCCACGGTCACCCCGACGCCGACCGCGACCCCGACGCCCTCGGTGACGGCGACGGCCACGCCGACCCCGACCCCGAGCGTGACCCCGACGCGAGGCGACCCCGACCGCGACTCCGACCGAGACCCCGACCCCGACCGCCACGTCGACTCCCTGAGGGGCGGCGCGGCGCCGGCCGTCGGGACGCGCGGACGAAGGGGGCGTCCGCGCGTCCCCGCCGGCGCGGTCTTCCAATGGCGCGGCGTGTCGCATAGGGTGCCGCCCCATCACTGCAGGTGGCGCGCTCGCGCCGCCGACATTCGAAGGAGAACACACCCATGCGTGAGGCCGTGATCGTCGCGAGCGCTCGTACGCCGCTCGGCAAATCGTTCCGTGGAAGCATGAACGCCACCCGTCCCGACGACATGGTGGCGCATGCCATCAAGGGCGCCCTCAAGCAGGTGCCGGCGCTCACCGTCACCGAGATCGAGGACATCATCTGCGGCTGCGGTCTCCCCGAGGGCCCGCAGGGCATGAACGTCGCCCGGGTCGCGGCGCTGAACGCGGGACTCCCGGAGACCATCGCCGCCACCACGGTCAACCGCTTCTGCTCGTCGGGCCTGCAGGCGATCGCGATGGCGTCGCACCAGGTGATCAACGAGGGAGCGGCCGCCGCGATCGGCTGCGGCGTCGAGTCGATCTCGATGGTGCAGGGACAGCAGAACATGAACAACCTGGTGAACGACAACGTGCGTGAGGCCTGGCCGGGTCTCTACATGGGCATGGGCCAGACCGCCGAGATCGTCGCCGAGCGCTACAAGATCTCGCGCGAGGACCAGGATCAGTACGCGCTGCTCAGCCAGCAGCGCACCGCCGCCGCGCAGGCGGCCGGCAAGTTCGATCAGTGCATCGTCCCGATGAAGACGAAGAAGGCGGTGCAGGCGCAGGACGGCACCATCTCGTTCCAGGACGTCGAGATCACGAAGGACGAGTGCAATCGTCCCGACACCACGATCGAGGGGCTGCGCAAGCTGAAGCCGTCGTTCAACGAGAACGGATCGGTCACCGCCGGCAACGCATCGCAGCTCTCGGACGGCGCCTCGGCGACGATCGTGATGGAGCGCAAGCGCGCCGAGGAGCTCGGCCTGAAGCCGCTCGGCATCTTCCGCGGCGTCGCGGTCGCCGGCTGCCGTCCCGAGGAGATGGGCATCGGGCCCGTCTTCGCGGTGCCGAAGCTCTTGAAGCGCTTCGGCCTCAAGATCCAGGACATCGACATCGTCGAGCTGAACGAGGCGTTCGCCTCGCAGCTCCTCTACTGTCAGCGCCAGCTCGGGATCAGCGACGAACAGATCAATCCGCTCGGCGGCTCGATCTCGATCGGCCATCCGTACGGCATGACGGGTTCGCGCATGACGGGGCAGTTGCTGCGCGAGCTGAAGCGGCAGGGCAAGAAGCGCGGCCTGGTCACCATGTGCGTCGGCGGCGGCATGGGAATGGCCGGGTCTGTTCGAAGTGATTTAGTAGCTCGTCCGATGGGCCGAGGCGCCCGAAGTGAATTCGGGCGCCTCGCTTTTTCGTTGCAGCTTGCCAACCCTGGAACGATCTCGTAGCGTCCCGCCCATGCGTGGGTCGACGCGCTCGCCGGAGGTCCTGCAGGCGCACATCCGTACCCTGATGAACGCCCAGGTGATCACGGTGAATCCGGACACCCCGCTGCTCGACGTCGCCCGCGAGATCGCCATGCACGGGATCGGCGCCGTGCCGGTCGTGAACGGCGAGCAACGCCTGCTCGGCCTGGTCAGCACCAGCGACGTCGTCAACCTGCTGCAGTCCGGGCACGGACTCGAGGGCAAGACGGCGCGCGACGCGATGAGCGGCGAACCGCCGGTGATCGACGAGTTCGCGACCGCCGAGGAGGCCGTCGACGTGCTGCGGAACGCACTCATCCGCCACCTGCCGGTGACCCGTGAAGGCCGTCTCGTCGGCTTGGTCACGGCCTCGGATCTGATCCGGCACCTCCTGCAGCAGTATCTGTCGCCCGAAGTCGCCTAGCACCCACCTTGACCGCGAGCGTCGCTCGCGCCACAACTCCACGGTCATGCGTCGCCTCGCGTTTCTCCTCCTGTTCTTCGTGCTCTTGGTCGCGCCAACGGCTTCGGCGCAGACCCCGAGCCCGACCCCCGTGGGCCCCCTCAGGAGCATTTCGCTGCAGCCCGACCCCACCAAGAACAAGACGATCTCGGTCGGTGAGTTCGCAAATTTCACGGCGACCGGCCACTACGACAACGCCGTCACCAGGAACCTCACCCAGAAGGTGGAATACACCTCGAGTGATCCAACCGTCGCCGAGGCGCCCAACGAGGAAGGGAACCGCGGGAGGATCAATGGCCTGACGCCGGGCGAAGTGACGATCATCGCGACCGATCTCACCAGCGGAATCAGCAGCGCGGACGCAGGCGGGGTGAACGGAAAGCTCATCGTGCAGGGCGCCGTCGTCAGCCTGACCATCAAGCCCCTCGACAAGAACGCCGAGGTCGGTGACACCGTCAACTACACCGCCACCGCCTTGCTGAGCGACGACAACCTCCGCAACATGACGCAGAAAGTGATCTACGCGTCGAGCGACACCAGCGTGGCGGTGTGCCCGAACGCAGCACCCAACAAGGGCGCCGTGCAGGCGGTCGGCGTCGGCACGGCGATCATCACGGCGACCGATCCGGAGACCGAGATCACGACCGACGAAGCCAGCAGCGGCACGCTCACGGTGCGCGTGCCGGGCGCGGCCGCGACCGGGACGACGCCGACCCCGACGCCGCGCACGACCCCGACGATCTGCGGCGATCCCGATGCGAGCGGCGGCGTGACGGTGACCGACGGTATCGTGGTGCTGAGCGCGGCGGCCGGTCTCGCGAGCAGCTGCTCGCCCGCGATCTGCGACGTCGACGGCAGCGGCTCGGTCACGGTGACCGACGGCGTGTTGGTGCTGCGAGACGCGGCCGGGCTCGGCGGTCCGCTGGGTTGTCCGTAGCGGCCGGTCGTTTCGCCTGCGGCAGGGCCGAGTGGCCGCCGCGGTGGCCCGGTCGTCTTGCAGCCGTGCCAGTCTCGCAGGGCCGCCCGGTCGGACACCTCCCGACGGCCTGAAATTACCGCAAACTTTCAGGCACTTGCGTCATCGATCATGGCCGACCCTTTGCACGGAGGGGGGAGCCGCTCGCGAATTTCCCCAAAGCATGTCCGTCCTTTCCCACCTCCGCCGTCCGCGAATCGTCGTGGTCCTGGCGTCGCTCGTGTGCCTGCTCGGCGCCGCCGACGCCGCTCGCGCGCAGACCGCGACCCGGACCCCGACGCCGACCCGCACACCCACGGCGACGCCGACGGCCACCGCCACCCCGCAGCTGGTGCGGCTCCTCATGGACCCGCTCACCGCCAAGCGTCAGGTGGGGCAGTTCCAGAACTTTCTGGTGACGGCCTTCTTCTCCGACGGCAGCGACAAGAACTTCACGCAGAAGGTCATCTACCAATCGAGCAACGTGAACGTCGTCTTTCCGCCCAACACGCAAGGCAATGCGGGTCGGGTCGAGGCGGTCGGCATCGGCACGGCCACGATCTCGGTGCTCGAGCCGACCACCGGCGTGAGCTCCAACAGCTCGAACGAGAGCGCCGTCATGGAGGTGATCGAGGCGCCGACGCCGACACCGACCCGC
Organism: uncultured delta proteobacterium; assembly: GCA_963761995.1. Lineage (GTDB taxonomy): Bacteria > Desulfobacterota > Binatia > UTPRO1 > UTPRO1 > UTPRO1. The sequence goes on from CAVXIU010000006.1 coordinate 1,489,971, forward strand.
ACCGGCACCACGCCCACCCGCACGCGCACGCCGACGCCGATTCCGACGGCGACGCCGAAGCTCGTCTCGCTCCTCCTGAAGCCGTTGACCGCCAAGCGGAACGTCGGCCAGTCGCAGAGCTTCAGCGTCACCGGCACCTTCTCCGACGGCAACGAGAAGAACATGACGCAGTCGGTGAACTACGCCAGCAGTAACCCGAGCGTCGCGAGCGCGCCCAACACGCAAGGCAACAAGGGCAAGGTCGACGCCGTCGGTCCCGGCGAGGCCATCATCAGCGCGATCGACCCGGCGAGTGGAGTCTCGACCACCTCCACGGGCGGCGACGCCGTCTTCACCGTGATCGTCGCGCCGACGCCGACGCCGACCCGCACCGGGGCGACGCCGACCAAGACGTTCACCCCCTCGCCGAGCCCGACCTCGACGCCGGTCCTGGTCTCGCTCGCGGTCGGGCCGTCGACCGCCAAGCGCACCGCCGGCTCGTTCCAGAACTTCGTCGCGACCGGGACCTTCTCGGACGGCAGCACCAAAAACCTCACGCAGCGCGCCACCTACAGCTCGAGCAATCCGAGCGTCGCCGTGCCCGCGAACGCGCCGCCGAATCGGGGCAAGACGACCGCCATCGCGGTCGGGGTGGCGATCATCTCGGCCGTCGACGACGTGACGGGTATCGCCAGCACGCAGAACGCCGAGTTCACGGTGGTCGAGGCGCCGACGCCGACGCCGACGCTCACCGGCACGACGCCGACCCGCACGCGCACGCCGACGCCGACGCCGACCGCGACGCCGAAGCTCCTGAGCCTGCAGGTCTCGCCCGTGACCGCGAAGCGTTCCGCCGGATCGTTCCAGAACTTCAGCTGCAACGGCATCTACTCGGACGGCAGCACCAAGAACATGACCCAAAAGGTCGACTACAGCTCGACCAACCTCGCCGTCGCGAACCCAACCAACGCTCTGCCCCCGGGCAACAAGGGGCGCGTCGACGCGGTCGGGCCGGGGACGGCGACGATCTCGGCACGCGACCCGATCAGCGGCCTGGTCAGCACCAGCGCGGGCGGCGACGCCGTCTTCACGGTGACCGAGCCCCCGACACCGACGCCGACCCACACCGGCCCCACGTCCACCGCGCCCACCGGCACGCGCACCTTCACGCCGGCGCCGGTCCCGACCGCGACCCCGTTCATCACGTCGATCACGCTCAAGCCCAAGGAGGCGCAGAAGCCGATCGGCACCAACCAGTTCTTCACCGCCACCGCCACCTTCTCGAACGGCGACACCGGCAAGAACGTCACCACCCGGGTGGAGTACCGTTCGAGCGACCCGACGGTGGCCGAGGCGACGAACGAGGCCGGCAGCCCGAGCAAGGTCGTGCCGCTCAAGGTCGGCACGACGGTCATCTCGGCGGTCGATCTCACCACCGGCGTCAGCTCGGACGACTCGGACGGCAGCGCGGTCCTCACGGTCGTGCAGGGCAACGGCACGCCCAACCCGCGCGTCACGGCGACGCCGAGCCTGCCGATCCAGACCGGCAACCCCACCACCGCCTGCCAGCGCGACGTACGCCGCGCGGCGCGCTCGTTCGTCGACAAGAAGCTGAAGGCCCTCGACAAATGCGGCGCCGCGGCGGCGCGCTGCATCCAGCGGAAGCCGGGCGATCCCAATTGCCTGAACGGTGTCCACGAGCGCTGCGCCAAGGCACTCACGACGCTCGCCGCGGACGAGGCGCGTCTCATCAGTACCGTGACCAAGCGCTGCGCGGCCCTCAAGGGCGCCGACATCCTCGGACAGGACGGCCTGTCCTACGGCGAGCTCGCGCCGAGCTGCGCGGCCCGCTTCGGCCGCACCCTCACGGATCTCACGAGCGTGGCGCAATGCCTGACGGCGCAGCACGCCTGCCGCACCGAAGCGCTGTTCGCGCTCGAGCGCCCGCGCGCCGGCGAGCTGCTCCGCCTGGTCGGCGCCGCGCCCGATGCCGGCGCGTGTCGCGAGGATTTCGGCGGCAACGGCGCCGGGGTCGGCGATCCCAAGGGCGTCGGCAAGCTCCTCGAGCGCTGCGTGAAGGCGATCGTGCGGGGCGGGGCAGGGCTCACCCGGACCCGGCTCGGCTCGCTCGGGCGCTGCATCGACGACATCTTCCTCTGCGTCGAGGCGTCGCCCGGCGACGCGGCGTGCCTCGCAAAGGCGACGGCCAAGTGCGACCGCGAGTTCGCGAAGGTGCAGCGCCAGGTCGGGAAGCTCACGGTCACGACCGCGAAGGCCTGCAAGGATCTCGATTTCTCGGTGTTGCTGGGCGCCACCGGCGCGTACCTCGACGCCGTCGTTCCGGATTGCCCGAGCTACGGCATCCCCGCCGTCACGACCCTGAGCGACTACGTGGCGTGCCTGGTCCGCCAGCACGAGTGCGAGGTCGCCGACCTGGTCCGCTTCGAGTCGCCGCGGGCTGCCGCGTTGCTCGGCCAGGTCGGGCACACGCTCGTCGACATCGCCTGCCCGGTTCCCTGATCCGGCGGGCGTCGCCCGGCGGCCGCGGTCTGGTCGACCCCGCTCGCATGTAAGATTCGGCGATGCCGAGCGTCGGGTTCCCGCGGAGGAATCGACGATGCGGGCGCCGTGGGCCAGTCGGCGTGCGGGAAGTGATCGGGACACGGCCGCGACGGCGGCATCCTCCGTCCTTGCCCACGATCGGCGCTTCGGAGTTCTCTTCGTCTTCTTCCAGCGCGAGCCCGTGTACTCGCTCGGTCTCGCGGCACTGTCGGCCTTCGCCAAGCAGGCGCTTCCGGACGTCCGGACGCATCTCCTGCCGATCTTTCCGCATGACGAGCCCGAGACCATCGTGCGGCTCGCCGAGGAGATCGGACCCTCGCTGATCGCGGCCTCCGCGATGTCGCCGACCTGGCTGCCGCTGGTGCCGCATCTCCGCGCTCTCAAGCGCGCGCGGCCGACGGTGCCGATCGTGGTGGGCGGCTACCAGGGGATCGTCGATCCCGAGGGCACGCTCGCCGAGCCGGCGGTCGACTTCGTCTGCGTCGGGGACGGCGAAGAGCCGCTCGTGAATCTGGTCCGGCGGCTGCGGACCCCGGGGGACGCCACCTCGATCGCCGGCCTCTGGGAGCGCGCCGGCGGCGAGGTGCGACGCTCGTCACCCGTCCTGGTGCGCGATCTCGCCGTCATGCCGTTTCCCGACTACACCATCTTCGAGCGCGCCGGCGGGATCGACTATCTGAAGCCGAACGCGGTCGAAGCACTTCGCCTCACCTCGGTCCCGGTGCTGAGCGGCCGTGGCTGCCCGTACCGCTGCGCCTATTGCTCCAACACCACGCTCCTCGATCTCCACGGCGGCAAGGGGGCGCTACTGCGCAAGCATCAGCCGGAGTCCTTGGTCGCCGAGCTCGCGCGCCTCCGCGACCGCTATGGAGTCGGCTTCTTCCAGTTCTGGGACGAGGAGTTCCTCTACGATGCCCGCTACGCCACTACGCTGCTCACGCGTTATCGCCGCGCGGTCGGCGTGCCGTACTCGCTGTTCGCGCGCCCCGAGACCATGACCGACGAGCTCTGCGCGCTGGCGGCGGAAACCGGGTGTCATTCGATGTGGTTCGGGGTCGAGAGCGGCTCGGAGGACTATCGCCGTCGCTACCTCGGGCGCCGCATGCCGAACGCCCGCATCCTCGCGGCCGCGGCGACGGCGCGCCGGCACGGCATCAAGCGCATGATCTTCGCGATGGTCGGCTTGCCGTTCGAGTCGGCCGACGATGTGCGTGGTACGCTCCGGCTCTGCCGCGAGATCGGGGCCGAGCTCACGGTGGTGAGTCAGTTCGTGCCGATGCCGGGCACGCCGCTGCACGCGCTCTGTCGCACGCATGATCTGTTGCTCGCACCCTCGGTCGAGCAGCAGATGTGGCCGCTCGGGAACCTCAATCTGAAGGAGCACCCCGGCGGCCTGACGCGGCCGGAGATGCGGGCCCTCGCCGACGAGATCATGGACTATCTCGGTCGCAGCAACGAGCGCGACCAGTAGCGGGGCCGCCGCAATGAGCATCGTCGTCGACCGTCCCGCCGATCACCAGATATGGCAGCGCTCCGAGCTCCTGGCCGGTCGGGTCGACGGCGGAGAGGACGTCGCGACCCTCGCCGCGTGGTGTGGCGGCGAGGCCCTCACGCTCCGGCCCTGCTGGCACCCGTCCGGGCAGCCGGGGTTCTGGAGCGAGCTCGTCCTGCAACGGCATCGGGACGCGGTCCGAGAGGGGAGTCTCGGGGTCGAGTTCGTGCACGACGGCCGCCGCGTCGCGACCGTGCGTCTCCAGGTCTCGCCGCTCGCCTTCGAGCTCGCCGGTTCCCACCCCCTCGATCTCGCCGTCTACCCGGTACCGTCACCGCCGCGCGCCGAGAACGGCGGGTCGGTCCCTCTCACGATCGTCTTTCCCGGGCTCGGCGCGGTCGGCGGCTCGTCGCTGAATGCGCTCGCCCGCACCACCATGCTGCGCGAGGGGTGGGCGACGGCGGTGTACGACGAAGCCAACGTCGCGGCGCTCTGGTCCGCCGCGCGGGCGGCGTCGCCGACCCCGGTACGCTGGGTCGACGGCCACGGCTGCTACGCCGCCGCCGACCCGCGCCGCGAGTCCGCGGCACGCGTGACCCTGCTCCGCGATCCGCTGCGCCGTCTGGTGAGCCTCTTCAACTACGGCTCGCTGGTCCATCCCGAGGATTTCGGCTCATGGAGCTTCGATGCGTTCGTGGCCGCGGGCGCGAGTCGTCGATACTCGCAGGCCGCTGCTCTCCTCCGTGCGGCGGGGCGCGCATCCGAGGCCGAGCTCGACGGCGTCGCGCTGCAGCAGGCGGCGCGTGCCGAGCTCCAGCGCGGCTACGCTCTGGTCGGGATCGCCGAGGACTTCGAGGCCAGTATCTTCCTGCTCTGCCGGCTCGCCGGCTGGGCGCGGATCGGCATGTGGCGGCGGGTGCTGGCGGCGCCGCGCGCCGTCGACGCCAACGCGCTCACGAGTGCGACGCGCGGGCGCCTTGCGGAGGATCTGGCCGTCGACCTCGAGCTCTACGAGGAGGCGCGCACGGTCTTCGCCGCGCGGCTGGCCGCGGCATCGTTCGGTCCGGAGCTCGAGCGCTATCGCGACGCGGCGACGCATCAATCGGAGCTTTCGGCGACGGCCAAGGCGGTCGAGTGCCTGCGCTGGCGGCAGGTGCTCGCCGATCACCGCACCGGCATGAGCGTCTCCTCCGCGGCCTCCGACGGGGGTAGCGGGTGAGGGGCGGCAAGGCGGAGGTCCTGCAGTTTCTTGCGCCGCGGCTCACCGCGCAGGTCGTGCCGCGACTCGTGTTCTTCACCGTCGGTGAATGGCGGCGCGATGGTCGCTCGATCCTCGCCGCGCTCGTGTCGACCTTCGGTGGCGAGCGGGTGGCGGTGCGAAGCGCCACGCGGCACGAAGATCGTTCCGGCAGCGGTCTCGCCGGTCGCTACCGCACCCTCCTCGACGTCCGCGCCGCGCCGCGCCCGCTCGCCCATGCCGTCGGGCAGGTGATCGCCTCCTATGCGACCGCTGGCCCGAGCGGCGACGACGATCACGTCCTGGTGCAGGCGATGGTGCGCGACGTCCGCCGGAGCGGCGTGGTGCTGACGCGCGACCCCGCGACCGGTGCCGCGTACGACGTGATCGAGCTCGCCGAGGGGCCGCGAACCGACACCGTGACGGGTGGGCGCGGGCCGGTGGCACGGATCGCCGTTCGCCGCGGCGCCGATCTCGACGGATCGAAGCGTGCCAGTGTGGCGCCGATCGTCGCCGCCGCGCGAGCCGTCGAACGGGTGCTCACGCCGCCGGGTGCGCTCGAGATCGAGCTCGCCGAGAGCGCCGACGGCGCGATCGCGATTCTGCAGGCGCGGCCACTCGGCTCGCCCACACCCGCCGAGCCGCGCCGCGATCGCCGGCTGACCGGCCTGCTCACCCGCCTCGCCGTCGTGGTCGGGGGTCTCGCCGGACCGCGGCCGAGGCTCGCCGGGGCGTCGACGATCCTCGGTCTCATGCCCGATTGGAATCCCGCCGAGCTGATCGGGGCGCATCCGGCGCCGCTCGCGACCTCGCTCTTTCGCGAGCTGGTGAGCGACACGACCTGGCAGCAGGCGCGGGCGGCGCTCGGATATCAGGCGCTGCCGGGAACGCGGCTCGTGCACGTGTTGGCGGGCCGGCCCTACGTCGACACCCGCGCCGCCTTCAACTCGTTCCTGCCCGCGGGGCTTCCGCTCGCGACCCGCACCACGCTCGTCGAGGCCTGGCTCGCGCGCCTCGCCTCCCATCCCGAGCTGCACGATCGCGTCGAGCTCGAGGTGGCCCAGACCGCGCTCGACTTCGCCATCCGCGCGACCTACGCGGCACGCTTCGGACGCCCGCTCTTGCCAGCCGCGCGCGATCGCTGGCTCGATGCGCTCCGCGGCCTGACCCGCGACGCGATCGATCCCACTCCGCGCGGATCGCTGGCGGCGGCGCTCCGGACGGTCGCCGCGGTCGAGCCGGACGCCACCGAGGGCGAACCGAGCGTGAGCGCGACCGTCGCCGCACTCGAGCGCTGCCGGCGCACGGCGGCCCGTCCGTTCGCGGTCGTGGCGCGACACGCCTTCATGGCCGAAGCCATGCTGCGCTCGCTGGTCGCGCGCGCGGCCCTCGCACCCGAGCGATTGGCCGATTTTCGCCGCTCGCTCACGACGGTCGCCGGACGTTTCGCCGCCGACTGGGGCCGTGTCGCGGCTGGCCGGCTGCCGCTCGCGGGCTTCCTCGCGAGCTACGGCCACCTGCGGCCGGGAGCGTTCGACATCACCTCGTTGCCCTACGCATTGCGAGACGGTGCGCTCTGGGAGCGCGCGCCCTCGGCCCCTCCGCCGGCGCCGCCCTTCATTCCGAGCGCCGCCGAACGCGCCGCGCTCACGGGTCTCCTCGCCGAGGCCGGCCTCGAGTGCTCGGCCGACTCCTTCCTCGCCTGGGCGGCGGCCGCGATCGTCGGACGCGAGCACGCCAAGTTCCTCTTCTCGCGCCAGCTCTCGGCCGTATTGGAGGCGCTCGCGATGTGGGGCGCCGAGCGTGGGCTCGAGCGGGACGATCTGGCGCACCTCACGGTGTCCGACCTCCGGCGCGCGCGCGTGGATGGAGGGGGCCTCGTGCCCTCCCGCGTCGCCGCCGCCCGCGCCCGCCGACGCCTGGAGCGCGAGGTCCGTCTCGGACCGCTCGTGCGCGACGCCTCCGACCTCTTCGTCGTCCACGAGCCGCCGATCGTGCCGACCTTCGTGACCGACGCGACCGTGATCGCGCCGCCCATGCGGATCGACGGCCGGACGCTGGAGCAGCGCGAGGTGCGGGGCCGCATCGTCTGCGTCGAGAGCGCCGACCCCGGCTACGATTGGCTCTTCGGACGCGCGCTCGGAGGCCTGGTGACCCGCTTCGGTGGCGCCAACTCCCACATGGCGATTCGCTGTCTAGAGCTCGGGGTGCCGGCCGCCCTCGGCGTCGGGGAGCGTCTCTTCGAAGGCCTCTGCCGAGCCCCCGTAGTCGAGCTCCGGTGCGGAGAGCGCGCGGTCCGTGAGGCGACGTGCGCGCCCTGATCCTCGCCGCCGGGCGCGGCGCACGTCTCCGGCCGCTCACCGACGACCGGCCGAAATGCCTGGTCCGGCTCGCGGGGCGAGCCTTGCTCGACTGGCAGCTCGCGGCGCTCCGCGCGGGAGGCATCGACGAGGTCGCCGTCGTGCTCGGCTGGCGACGCCGGCGGGTACGGCGCGCCGGTCTCGCCCGATTCGTCAACGACGCCTGGCCGCACACCAACATGGTCGCCTCGCTGCTGGCGGCGCGCGCGTGGCTCGCCGCCGGCCCGTGCCTGGTCGCCTACGGAGACGTGGTCTACGACGCCGCGATCGTAGGTCGCCTGGCGGCCGCGACCGACGACATCGCCATCAGCTACGACGTGGCGTGGCGTCCGCTGTGGGAGGCGCGTTTCGCGCGCCCCGAGGACGATGCCGAGTCGCTGCGCGTCGCCGCCGGCCGCGTCCAGGCGATCGGAGGCCGTCTCGCCGAGGGCGGCGCGATCGACGGTCAGTTCATGGGTCTCCTCCGGCTGGCGCCGCACGGCCTCGCCACCATCGAAGCCTGGCTCGCCGCGCAAGACCCGGTCACGGCTGCCCGCCTGGAGACCACGGAGCTCTTGAGCGCGCTCGTCGCGGTGGGGGTGCCGGTGGGGGCGATCCCCGTCCGCGGAGGCTGGTGCGAGGTCGACCGCCCGGAGGACATTGCGCTCTACGAGAGCCGCCTCGCCGGTCGCGAGCGGTGGGAGCACGACTGGCGGCCGGGGGGACCGTGCGCGTGAGCGGTCGGGTCGTTTGGATCACGGGACTCTCGGGAAGCGGCAAGAGCACCGTCGCAGCGTTGCTCACGAGGCGGCTCGGGCGCATCGGCCGCCCCGTGGTCTTGCTCGACGGCGATCGGCTCCGCCGCACCATCGCGGCCGACCTCGGCTACGATCTCGCCGACCGTCGGCGCTGCGCCGAGCGTTATGCACGCCTCGCGCATGACCTCGCCCGCCAGGGTCTCACGGTCGTGGTGGCGACGATCTCGATGTTCGAGGCGGTTCGCCGCTGGAACCGCCGCCACGCGCCGCGCTATCTCGAGGTGTATCTCCGGCTGCCGCCGGGATGCACGCCGCGCCGACCGCGCGGGCGGCGGAAGCCACCGCTCGTGGTCGGCCTCGACCTGCCCTTCGAGGAGCCCGCGCGCCCGAACCTCGTCTTCGAGCGCGGGGCGCGTGCGCCGCGTGCGATCGCGGCCGACATCGAGCGACGGCTACGCCGTGGCCGTTGAGTGGGATTACGACGGCGTCGCGGCCGCCTACGACGCCCGCCCGCCCTATGCGACGGAGGCGCTCTCCGCCTGCCTCGACGCGACCGGCCTGGCGGCGGGCGCGCGCGTCTGTGACGTCGGTGCCGGCACGGGCCACGCCACGCTGCCGCTGCTGGCGCGCGGCCTCGCGGTCGTCGCCGCCGAGCCGAGCGCGTCGATGCGGGTGCGTGGCGTCGCCCGCACGGCGGGCTTCGGCGCCGTCACCTGGGTGGCCGCGGTGGCGGAGGCGCTGCCGTTCGCGGCGGCGACGTTCCGGCTGGTGAGCTTCGGCTCGTCGTTCAACGTCGTCGATCGACCGCGCGCGCTCGCCGAGAGCGCCCGCGTTCTGCACCCTGGCGGGTTCCTCCTGTGCCTCTGGAACCATCGCCGCCTCGACGATCCGTTGCAGGCACGGATCGAGGCGGCGATCCATGCGCGTGTCCCGGGATACGGGTACGGCACGCGGCGCGAGGATCCGACTCCCGTCCTGGTGGCGAGCCGGCTCTTCGGCCGGATCCACGGCGTCGAGGCCGGCTCCGTGGCGCGGGTGCGCGTCGATCGCTGGCTCGAGGCCTGGCGCTCGCACCTCACGCTCCGCCGCCAGGCCGGGGCGCGGCTCGGCTCCGTGCTGGCGGCGATCGCGGACGTGATCGGTGGCGGCCCCGGCGACGAGATCGTCGTGCCCTACGTCACGCGAGCATGGATCGCCGGGCGTAGGTGGTAGGAGCCGGATGCGGTCGTTGCTCGTGGTCGTCGCAGGAAAAAGAGGGTTGGTAGGGAAGCTTCGCTCGCGTCGTCTCTGCGGGATTCGCGCTCGCCCGAACGCGCGCGGGTCAGCCGGGGACTTCGGCGGGGTCGAGGAGGCCGTAGCGGGGCGCGTTTCGGACCTCACGCGGCGTGGCTCATCCCCCGGCTCGCTCGCGCTCGGCCGCGCGCTGCGCGCGCGGAGTCGTTTCTCAGGGCGTCGCGGCGCGGGCGGGGGGTGCCGGGGCGGCGGCGAGGGCGGGTTCGGGGCCGCCGAAGGCGAGCGTCGCGGCGAGGGTCGTGCCGTGACGCCGGGCGAGCATGATCGCCTCGGTCTCGGCGCGGCGGCGCACCTCGATGGCGGGATGCCGGGCGGCGGCGAGCTCGAGCGCTTGGCGGGCGCTCTGCGTGCCGATGCGACCGAGACTCATCGAGCGCGGCGTGCTGGAGCGGGGCGTCGACGCGGCCGAGGCACGTGACCAGCGGCCGCACCGCCTCGACGTTTCCCGGAACCCCGAGCGCGACCGCGGCCTCGGTGGCGATCGCGAGATCGGCATGCTCGAGCAGCGGGACGAGCTGCGCCGTGACGCCGGCGCTCGGGTGGGAGCCGACGGCGCGGATCACCGACTGGAGATCGCTGCCGCGCGAGGTCCGCAAGAGGCGCACCCAGCGCGCGGGGCCGAAGACCAGGCCGCGGCGCTCGAGCTCGGCGACGATCGCGATGCGGGTGCCGATGGGGACACGCGGGCTCTCGATCAGGGGAACCAGCGCGGGGAGGTCCGCGAGGGTGAGGGCGGCGGCGTCGCCGCCGGGGGAGAAGTCCCGCATCACCGAGGCTACGAGCCGTGGATCGCCGGACTTCAGGATCTCGAGCGTGAGCTTGCGGAGCGCGTCGGTCCGCATCTCGGGATCGGCGAACGTCTCGACCATGGCGTATCCGCGCACCGCAGCCGCGAACGGGGCGCGCTCGCCCGGGGTGATCCCGACCTTCTCGCCGCCGTTCGGCATCGCCACGTAGCGTAGGCGCGACTGGAGCGGCGTGGCGGCGAGCTCGGGGACGCGCTCGACGTGCTGGAGGAAGAGCAGCACCTCCTCGCCGTCGACGTAGGTGGTGGCGCCGGTGGTGGCGAAGGCGAGCGCCCCCGGGGCCGTCGCGCCCTTCAGGGTCTCGAGGACCTCGGCGTGCACGAGCCGATAGCTGACGCCGCCGGCGTCCAGGCTGGCCGCCGCGACGACGATGCGCGCCCGCACCACCGTGTCGGCGTCGCGCGTCAGCTGCCGGAGGCTCGTGGGAGCGCCCGCGCCATCGGCGCGCCCAGCCGGGGGAGCGGCCGCCGCAAGGATTGTGACCAGTGACGCCATGATCGCGACCAGCGCGAATGGACGGTGGGCGCGACGCGTCACGACACCTCCTATTGACCCGATTTCCTTGCGAGCGATGCGCGTGGGGGGACGCGGAGCTATAGTGCCGGCCTTACGGCGGCGTCAAGGCGGGGTTCGTAGTCGCATCGTGACGGGCCGGGTGCCGACCGCTCACCCCTTCCGGTGATGAGCCCGCCGAATCGCCTTTCGGACGGCCCCCACGCTCCCCGATTACCCGGAACGGGGGTCCTCCATCGCCAGTCCGATTCCCACGGGCTTCCAAGCCCCGTTCTGGCGGAAGGCCGTAATTGTCTATGACTTTCACGCGCCGCTAGGCTTCCTCCAACGGCGAAGAACATTGCTCGCCGAGAATCAACGTTCGGCCGACACACCGTCGGCCCGGAGGAGACGACGATGATGCGAACCGCCCCCTGGTGTCGAAGCTCCCATGCCGCGCCGCTCGCGGTGGTCCTGCTCTTCTTGATGATGCCGACCGGCGCCGCCGCGGAGCCGGTCGGCTGCAAACGTGAGATCGCGCGCGCCTCGGCCAAGCTGAGCCGCGCCGAGATCAAGGCCCTCCAGAAGTGCGAGGACGCGGTCGTCAACGGCAAGAGCAGCGGCCCCTGTCCCGACGGCAAGGCGAGCAGCCAGATCGCGAAGGAGCAGGCGAAGCTGCAGAACGCGATCGCCAAGCGCTGCGGCGGCGGCGACAAGGATTGCGCCACCACCGGCGACAACGACGCGCTCGCGGCGATCGGGTGGAACATCGGCAACTGTCAGAACTTCGAGAACGGCGCCTGCAACAACGCGATCGCCCACTGCGGCGACATCGCGACCTGCCTCATCTGCATCGACGGGGCGGCGGTGAATCAGGCCATCGACCTCTACTACGACGCCTTCGCGTCCGGCGCCGACGCGACCGTGCGGAAGTGCCAGCGCGCCATCGGCAAGGAGACCACCAAGTTCTTCGACGCCAAGCAGAAGGCCCTCGCGAAGTGCGCGGACGGCGTCCTCCACGGCACTACCAGCGGGCCGTGTCCGGATGGCCGCGCCTCGGAGAGCATCGCCAAGGCCGAGGCCAAGAAGGTCGCCAAGCTCTGCAACGCCTGCGGCGGTCCCGACAAGCTCTGCGGCGGCCCCGACGATCTCACGAAGGCGCAGATCGGCTTCGCGTCGACGTGCCCCGCGGTGGATCCGCCCGGCAGCGAGCCCGCGTGCGGCGGACCCATCGCCGACCTCGGCGACATCATCGATTGCGTCGATTGCGTGACCGAGTTCAAGGCCGATTGCATCGCGGCCGCCGGCGCCCCGGCGGCGGGGTCGTATCCGCCCGAGTGCAACTTCGGCACGCCCGGACCCACCCCGACGGTCACCGCGACCCCGGGCGGGCCGGCGACCCCGACGGCGACGGCGACGCCCTCGAATTGCGGCAACAACACGATCGACGCGGGCGAGGAATGCGACGGCACGGACGACGCAATGTGTCCCAACATGTGCCAGCCCGACTGCACGTGCGGCTCGGCCTGCACGCTGCCGAACCCGATCCCGAATCGCCTCGCGCTCGCGGCGCGACCGGGCGTCGACCTCGACACCGGCTGGACCGGCATCTCGCACGACCTTCCGGGCGTGGACGATGCCCCGACGACCGCCGTTGCGCTCTCCAACTGCGACACCAGCCTCTCGTCGCCCACCTGCGGGCAGTGCGATGTCAGCGGACCCGTCAAGTACCCGGCCGCGACCAATACCTGCCGCTGCTACAACCTCACCACGCCCAACGCGAGCTCGCTCACGAGCTGCGATCCCGCGGCGTCGACCTGCACCGGCGGCGAGACCTGCCAGTGCTTCTACGGTCCGCCGCTGCCGCTCTCGTCGGGCGGCGTACCGGTCTGCGTGGTCAACCGCATCGGCTCGCCGATCACGGGCACCGCCAACATCGCCGAGACGGGGACGCACGCCGGCGAGGGGGCTTCGACCCTCGAGCTGATCTCGTCCGTGCACAACGGCCTCGGAGCGACCAACCCGTGTCCCAAGTGCGACGGCGACGCGACCGCCCGTGACGGCCTCGCCCAAGGCACCTGCAACGGCGGTCCACGGAACGGCATGCCCTGCGACACCGCGGGGACCAACGTCTACTTCGGGACCACCAGCATCGACTGCCCGCCGGCCTCCGCCGCCAACATCGGCGATCTCCGGGTGAGGTTCGACCAGGCGACCACCGGCACCACCTCGATGAGCACCAACCGGCCCTGCACGGGCACGAGCGGCAACTGCTTCTGCAACACCTGCGCAACGCCCGAAGGCGAGGGCTGCAACAGCAACGCCGACTGCCCCAGCGGCATCGTGTGCGGCGGCCGGCGCTGCGTCGGCGGCGCCAACAACGGCACGGTGTGCACCAACAACAGCCAGTGTGCCAGCGGCTCGTGCAACCGACCCGGCACCCCGACGGCGCGCAATGCCTGTCTCGGCACCTGCGAGCCCAACGCGAGCGATCCGACCAACTCGACCGACGGTCTCTGCACCGAAGGTCCCGTCGACTCGGTCTGCAACCTCGAGCCCTACCGCAGCTGCACAAACGACGTCGACTGCAACCCGCCGCCGGCGGGCAATTGCAACGATTGCTTCGCGGGCCAGACCTGCGAGGCGCAGACCCGCCAGTGCTTCCTCGATCCGATCGTGCGGACGGGGACGCCCGGCACGCAGACGTCCGTCCTGGCGGCGACCTTCTGCCTGCCGCCGACCCGCAGCGACTCGATCAACAACGTCGCGGGTCTGCCGGGTCCGGGCGCGGTCCTGCAGCCGACGCGCATCTTCCGCCTCGGGCCGCTCTGCGGCAACGACGCGATCGACAGCGGCGAGGCCTGCGACGGCACCGCCGGCGGGCCCTGTCCGGGCCAATGCCAGATCGACTGCCGCTGCCCGGGGGCCGCGGTCTGCGGCGACGACACCGTCAACCAGCCCTCGGAAGAGTGCGACGGCGACGACGACGGCGCCTGCCCCGGAACCTGTCAGGGCGATTGCACCTGCGGCCCGTTCTGCGGCGACGGCAGCCAGAACCAGCCGTCCGAGCAGTGCGACGACGGCAACGGAACGAACGGCGACGGCTGCGACAACAACTGCACCGTCAGCGCCTGCGGCAATGGCGTCCAGGCCGGCGCCGAGCAGTGCGACGGCGCCGACGACGCCACCTGCAACGGCTCCACCTGTAAGCCCGACTGCACCTGCAACCCGTTCTGCGGCGACGGCACGCAGAACCAGCCGTCGGAGGAGTGCGACGGCAGCGACCAGGGCATCTGCGGCGGCACCTGCGAGCAAGACTGCACGTGCGCGCCGTTCTGCGGCGACAACGTGCGCGAAGGCGCCGAGAGCTGCGACGGGACGGACTCACCCGCCTGTCCCGGAGAATGCAGCGGCGAATGTACCTGTCCGAAGATCGGGCAGCTCACGCTCTCGACCACGCCGGGATCGGATCTCGACACCGGCTGGACCGGCACGTCGCACAACTTCTCGGTGCAGACCTGCGCCGAGATCACGGGCGACCTCGGCGGGTGCAACCCGACGCTCGGCGACAATGAGTGCACCTTCTTCGCCAACGTCGGCTCGTTCTGCTCCGGCGATCCGGCGCGGAGCTGTACCGAGAACACGCAATGCGTCGGCGCGGGCTCGTGCGTCGTCAACAGCTACGGCTCGCCGCTGCCGCTCTCGTCCGGCGGCGTACCGGTGTGCATCCTGAACCGCTTCGCCGCCGACGTCACCGGCACGTTCGACGTCTCGACGGGGGCGACCGCGCTCACCGTCACGCTGAACTCGCTGGTGACGGTGGCGACCGACACCAACCAGCCGTGTCCGGTCTGCAACTGCACGACGCCGCCTTGCGACTGCGGCGAGACGGGCACGTGCAGCAACAACCCGCTGGCTAACTGCACCGTCGGCGGCGTCGGGCCGTTCGGGCCGACCTCGAACGACTGCCTGCCGACCGGTCCGAACGTCTCGGGCAGCGGCCTCAACATCTCCTTCGATCCGGTGACGTCGGGGACGTCGACCTTCCCGTCGAATACGCCCTGCACCGGCGGCGGCTTCACGCAGTACGGTTGCTGGATCGCGGGAGAGACCCAGCCGAGCGCGTGCATCAAGGGCTGCAACGGCGGCAGCAACGCCGACCAGGAGTGCACCGTCGACGGCGATTGTCCGGGCGGCATCGGCCCGCATCCCTGTCAGCCGCTCTGCCGGCAGGGCGCCGGCGAGGACGTCGGGGAAGGGCGTTGCGTGCTGGGTCCGGTGGACCGCACCTGTGCCCAGGCGCACCAGATCACGTGTACGCAGGACGCGGATTGTCTCGGCACCGGTCCCTGCGAGACCGTGGTGCGCCGCTGCTTCATGGATCCGATCGTTCGCGTGGGCACACCGGGTCTCGTCACCCACAGGCTCGTGTCCACGTTCCCGATTCCCGCCACCTCGAGCCCGGCCGTCAACAACACCGCCGGCCTCCCGGGGCCCGGCGCCGTGCGGCTGGTCGGCGCCGTCTCGCTCGCGTACTGCGGCGACAACCAGCTGAACCAATCGAGCGAGGAGTGCGACGGCACGGCCGACGCCAACTGCCCCGGCCTGTGCAACGACGAGGCCTGCATCTGCAACGTCGACTGCGGCAACAACACCGTCGACTTCGGCGAGCAATGCGACGGCACCGGCCTGCCCGCAGTGCGGCGCCGGCCAGACCTGCAGCGCGCCCGGCAATGCCGACGAGTGCACCTGCACCCCGGCGATCTGCGGTGACGGCTTCAAGGCCGCCGCCGAGCAATGCGATCCCGGCGCGCCCCCGAGCACGCCGGCCGACGACGAGGCCTGTCCGGGCGAATGCCAGGCCGCCCTCTGCACCTGTCCCGCGCCGGTCTGCGGCGACGGGGTGATCGAAGGTGCCGAGGTGTGCGAGCTGCCGGCGGTGGGGTGCGGGGCGCTGCAGGCGTGCATCGCGTGTACGGCGTGCCTGCCGTGAGCTGAGGCGAGCGACGTGCCCCCGGATGAGGTTCTGCTCGTCCGGGGGCACGGGAGCCAGCCGGGCGCAAAGCGGGAGCCGTTCACGGTTCTCGCGACCGGGCGACCACGCGCCGTCTTCGGCCGTGGCGTCGGTGCTTAGCAGCCTTGCGTCGCGTGCAAGGACTATCTGCCGTGAGGTGACGCGAAGCAGGGACCCGGCAGAGCTTTAGGCTCGTCCGGGAGCGGGAGCCAAGCGCGAGCCGTTCGCGGTTCGGCACGCCAACCTGCACAGCTCCACTTGTCCTTGCCCGCACCCCGTTCTTGGGGCGGGCGCCGAGCCGGCGCCGGGCGGAAGCCCGCGGGTGTGAGGGCGGGGATGCCGCACGCGTCGCGGGTGCGGTTCGCGAAGACCTTGCCGGCGCACGTGACGGTGCGGCTGCAAAAGGATCTGCCGTCCCTGCGTGACGGGAGGGTCGTTCGCGCGCTCGAGCGGACGTTCGCCGTCGGCTGCGAGCGGCCGGGGTTCCGGCTGGTGCACTACTCGCTGCAGGGCAACCACGCTCACCTGATCGTAGAGGCGCACGATCGCGACGCGCTCGGGCGTGGCATGCGGGCGATTGGCATCCGGGTGGCGCGGGCGGTGAACCGCATCGCGGGGCGGAAGGGGCGGGTGCTCGCCGATCGCTACCATTTGCAACTGTTGCCGACGCCGCTCCAAGTGCGAAATGCGCTCCGCTACGTCCTGCTGAACTCCCGCCGCCATGCGGCGAGCGCCGGAGCGAAGCTCGCCGGCGCCGTCCGCCTCGATCCCGCGTCCTCGGCACGATGGTTCGATGGGTGGACGAGAAAGCTGAGAGTAGAGCTCGCTAGGGGAGGTGCCGAGGACGTCACGCAGCGGCCGGTGTCACGAGCACGAACGTGGCTCCTCGCGATGGGCTGGCGCCGCCACGGCCTTCTCGACCCCGCAGAAGTACCGGGCTAGTCGCGACGGCACCGTCGCCGTGCCCGCGCTTCCCTACCAACCGTCTCTTCCTTGGTCTTGTCGACCGCCCGCTCAGTACGAGCGCGGCAGCCCGAGCACGTGCTCGCCGACGAAGTTCAGGATCATCTCCTTCGAGATCGGCGCCGTGCGCATCAGGCGCGTGCGTTCCCAGTAGCCGATCACGCCGACGTCCTCGTCGAAGCCGGAGCCGCCGTGGGTCTGGATGGCGCGGTCGGCTGCGTCGATTGCGAGGTCGGTCGCCAGGTACTTGGCCATGTTGGCGTAGGTGCCGGCCTCCGCCGGGTCGATGCCGGCGTCGAAGGCGGCCGCGGCCTTGTAGGTCATGCCGCGCGCCGACTCGAGCCGGATGCGGACGTCGGCGAGCGGGTGCTGCACGGCCTGGTAGGCGCCGATCGGCTTCGACCCGAAGACGACGCGCTCGTTGGCGTAGCCGACCGCCATGTCGAGAAGGCGCTCGGTCTGGCCGAGCGCGCCGGCGGCGATCAGCACGCGCTCGGGGTTCAGCGTGTTGAACATCACGTAGGCACCGGCGTGCTCCTCGCCGACGCGCTGCTCGACCGGGACCTCGACGCCGTCGAAATGCACGGTCCATTGATGCGCGCCCTCGATCGCGCGCATCGGCAGGCGCGTCATCTCGAGGCCGGGGGCGTGGCGATCGACGACGAAGAGCGAGAGGCAGCTGGTCTTCGGCAGGTTGCCGCTCTCGACTTCCTCACGGGAGCGGGTCCGGGCGACCAGCAAGACGAAGTCCGCCTGATCGATGCCGGTGATGAACGTCTTCTCGCCGTCGAGCACGTAGTGATCGCCGTGGCGGACCGCACGCGTCGACATGCGGAACGAGTTGGTGCCGGCGCCGGCCTCGGTGATCGCGAACGCCATCTTGCAGGTGCCGGCGGCGACGGCGGGGAGGAAGCGACGCTTCAGCTCCTCGGAGCCGCTGCGGGCGATGCAGAGCGCATCCATGCCGGTCAAGAGGAAGAGCGGATGGCCGAAGCCGCGCGCCGCCATGGTGTCGGCGGCAACGGCGAGCGCGGTCAGGCCCATGGCCGTGCCGCCGTAGGCCTCGGGGACGAAGGCGCCGAGAAGGCCGGACTCCGCGAGCGCGCTCCAGAACTCCTCGGGGACGCGCCCGTCCTCGCGCACCGCACGTTCGAACTCCTGGCGCTTGGACTCGAACGGTTTGCACATGCGGAGCGTGGTGTCGCGGATCATGCGTTGCTCGTCGGTCAGCCCGAAGCTCAGTTCCATCATGGCGTGGGGCGTTAGCATGCCGCGCGTGCGGTGTGAAAAGGCCGGGTGGGAGGCTATAGGCGGCTCGTGCATGTGCTCGCCATCGACCAGGGAACCTCGTCGACGAAGGCGCTCGTGGTCGCGCCGGACGGCGAGCTCCTCGGGATGGCGGAGGTGCCCGTGCGGGTGCGGCTGGTCGGGGCGGACGGGGTCGAGCAGGATCCCGAGGAGCTCTGGCAGTCCGTGCTGGCGGCGGGACGGCGGGCGCTCGCCGCAGCGAACGTCACCGTCGGCGCGGCCGCGTTGGCGAATCAGGGCGAGACGGTGCTGGCCTGGGATCGGGCGAGCGGCCGGCCGCTCTCGGCGGCGATCTCGTGGCAGGACCGGCGGGCCCGCTCCGTGTGCGAGCGCCTCGGCGATCGCGCCGCCGCGCTCACCGCCGCGACGGGCCTGCCGCTCGACCCCTACTTCTCCGCGCCCAAGATGGCCTGGCTCCGCGAGCACGTCACGCGGGACGGCGTCGTGACGACGACCGACGCCTGGCTGGTGCACCGCCTGACCGGCGCCTTCGTGACCGACGCGGCGACGGCGTCGCGGACGCTGCTCCTCGATCTCGACCGCTCTGGGTGGTCGGCGGACGCGTGCGCCTGCTTCGGCGTCGATCCGTCGGAGTTGCCGGCCGTGGTCGGCTGCGCCGAGCCGATCGGCGAGACGACCGTCTTCGGACCGCGGATCCCGGTGACCGGTCTCGCCGTCGATCAGCAGGCGGCGCTCTTCGGCGAGGGCTGCCTCGCGAGCGGTCAGGCGAAGTGCACCTACGGAACCGGGGCCTTCGTGCTGGCGACGGTCGGCGCGACGCCGCGGCGCTCGCGGGCGGGTCTGGTCGCGTGCGTGGCGTGGCGGCTCGGCGGCGTCACGACCTACTGCCTCGACGGCCAGGTCTACACCGCCGGCGCGGCGGTGCAGTGGCTCGAGCGGGTCGGGCTCCTGGCGGACGCCGCCGAGCTCGACGCCCTCGCGGGCGGCGTACCCGACGCGGGTGGGGTCGTCTTCGTGCCGGCGCTCGCCGGCCTCGCCGCGCCGTTCTGGAGGCCGACGGCGCGCGCCGCCTTCGTCGGCCTCACGCTCGCAAGCGAGCGCGGCCATCTGGTGCGGGCGGTGCTCGAGGGCGTGGCGGCCCAGGTCGCCGTCCTCGCGGACGCGATCGCGACCGACCTCGGCGGCCCGCTCGCCGAGCTGCGCGTCGACGGCGGCCTCACGCGCTCGCGCGTCCTGATGCAGATCCAGGCGGATCTGTTGCAGCGGCCGGTCGGCGTCTTCGCGTCGCCGCACGCGACGGCGATCGGTGTGGCGGCCCTGGCGCGACTCGGCGCGGGTGCGGTGCGGAGCGCGGCCGAGGCCGTGAACGCGTGGCGGCCGGCGGCGACCTACGAGCCGCGGATCGGGGCGGCGGAGGCGGCCGAACGCCTCGCGCGCTGGCGGAGGGTCGCCGCGACCGCGACCGAGACCTGACGGCGAGCCGACGCTCCGGCTCGTTCGCTGGTCACTTGCAGACGAAGCCGAGACAGTCGCCGTCGCCGTTGGCGCTCGCCTTGTTGCCGCCGCCGTCGACCGCGACGGTGTTGGCGCGCAAGCCGTAGCTCAGGTTCGCGGTGGCGGTGTTCTTGGCGGCGCTCGGGTTCGTGCTCGTGCTGACCAGGACGATGCCGTTCAGGCGGTTGCCGACGGCGGTGTTGCCGTCGACGCGGACCCCGACCGCGTCCTCGACGGCGATGCCGTCGGTGGTGCCGGCGCGCACGACGTTCTTCTCGACCACCGTCCCGTCGCTCGTCCCGAGAACGGCGATGTTGGTCTCGTGGTTCCCCGTGACGGTATTCTTCACGACGCGCGTCGCGGGGGCGTTCCGGACCTGGATCCCGAACGCGACGCCGCCCGCCACCGAGTTCTTGCTCACTTCGTTGCCGGTGCCGCCCTCGACTCCTATGCCATCGCCGTTCATGCGGTCGACCTTGTTCCCGAGCACGCGGTTGGCGCTGCCGGTCACGTGGACGCCATCGCCGCCGTGAACCGTGAGTTGATTCTTCTGCACCACGTTCCCGGAGCCCTGGACCTGCACGCCGTGCTGCGCGCTCCCGAGGATGAAGCTCTTTTCGACGATGTTTCCCGTGCCGTCGGCGAGGATCTGCACGCCCTGGCCGCTGTTCAGGATGGTGGTCTTGGTGATCTTGGTGAGATCGGAGTCGTTGAGGTCGATCGCGTCGTTGACGCAGAACTGGAGCCGCATCCCGCTCACCACGTTCTTCTGCGCGTTGCCGCCGATGCTGATGCACTCGTCGAAGTCGCTGATGGTGCCGTTTTTGACCGTGACGCCGTCGAAGCCGAGGCCGTTGTCGATGGCCACGTCGCCGATACCGCCGTCGCCCGAGAGCGTGAAGCCGTTCAGGTCGATGGTGACCTTGTCGGCGCCGATGACGAAGCCGCGCGTCCCGGTGCAGGAGAGGTCGGCGGTGAGCTGGAGGCTCGCGGTGATGGTCTCGCCGCAGGCGACCTGCGCGTCGGCCGTCCGTGCGACGAAGAGGCCGGCCGAGAGCATCAGCGCACAGGCGATGCGCGCGCATCGTCGAGTGAACGGTGTGCGGGTCAGGGGCATGCGAGCTAGTAGCCCGAGAGGGGCCGGCGGTAAAGCGAGCGTGGCCGCGTGGGTCGTTGCAGCTTGACGACGACGCGCGTACAGAGCCGGGCGTGACGGACCCGGTACGCTACCACGTCGCAGTCATCGGTGCCGGCGTCGTGGGCGCCGCGATCGCGCGCGGGCTCGCCCGCTACCGGCTGGACGTCGTGCTGCTCGAGGCTGCCGACGACGTCGGCACCGGCACCAGCAAGGCCAACACGGCCATCCTCCACACCGGCTTCGACACCAAGCCCGGCACGCTCGAGTCGCGGCTGGTGCGGCGCGGCCACGCGTTGCTCTCGGCGTACGGTCCGGCGGCGGGCATTCCGATCGAGCGTCTCGGGGCGCTCGTGATCGCCTGGGACGACGAGCAGCTCGCTCGCCTTCCCGCGATCGCCGCCAACGCCGGCGCCGCCGGCTACGAGGCGACGCGGACGGTGACGGCCACGGAGCTGGCGGCGCTCGAGCCGGCGCTCGGGCCCGGTGCGCTGGGCGCGCTCGCGGTGCCCGACGAAGGCATCGTCTGCCCGTTCACGACCCCGCTCGCCTTCGCGACCGAGGCGGTGCTGAACGGGGCCGCGTTGCGCCTCGCGACGCGCGTCCTGGCGCGGGCGCCGTCCGACGTCGCCACTCACGCGCTCACGACGTCGGCCGGCGTCGTCCACGCCGATTGGGTCGTGAACGCCGCCGGGCTCGCCAGCGACGAGATCGATCGCGTGTTCGGCCACGACGCCTTCACCGTCACGCCGCGCCGGGGCGAGCTGATCGTCTTCGACAAGCTGGCGCGGCCGCTCGTGAACCACGTGCTGCTGCCGGTGCCGACCGCGCGCACCAAGGGCGTGCTGGTGAGCCCGACCGTCTTCGGCAACGTCGTGCTCGGGCCGACGGCGGAGGACGTCGACGACAAGCGCGCGACCGGCTCGACGCGCGCGGGGCTGGCGCGGCTCGTGGAGCAGGGCCGCCGCCTGGTGCCGGCCCTGGTCGCCGAGGAGGTGACGGCGGTCTACGTCGGCCTCCGGGCCGCCACCGAGCACGCCGACTACCAGATCGCCTTCCACCCCGCCGAGCGCTACGTCGCCGTCGGCGGCATCCGCTCGACCGGGCTCACGGCGTCGCTGGCGATCGCCGAGCACGTCGTCGAGGGCCTGCGTGACGCCGGTCTCCGCCTCGAGGAGCGTGGCGAGTGGGTGCCGGTGCGGATGCCGAATCTCGGCGAGCACGTGCCGCGGCCGTACCAGTCGGTGGACGCGATCGCGCGCGACCCGGCCTACGGCGAGATCGTCTGCCATTGCGAGCGCGTGACCCGCGGCGAGATCCGCGACGCCACCGCCGGCGCGATTCCGGCACGTACGCTCGACGGCCTCCGCCGCCGGACGCGCGCGTTGCTCGGCCGCTGTCAGGGCTTCTATTGCGGCGCGGCGGTCGCCGCGCTCTTGGCCGAGGGGAGCGGGCAGGCGCTGGCCGACGTGCTGGGCCTGGCCGGCGGGGGCGGAGACGTGGCGCGCACACGGGACCGGACGACGTGACGGCGGGCGCCAGGCGAGAGCGCGCCGACGTGGCCGTCGTCGGCGGCGGCCCCGCCGGCCTCGCGGCCGCGATCGAGCTCCGCCGGCTCGGGGTCGCGCGCGTCGTCGTCCTCGAGCGCGAGCACGCGGCCGGCGGCGTGCCCCGTCATACCGATCACCTCGGCTTCGGCCTCCGCGACCTGCACCGCTGCCTCAGCGGTCCTGGCTACGCCGCCCGCTATCGCGCGCTCGCCGCCGCCGCCGGCGTCGAGGTGCGGACCGCGACGACGGCGACCGGCTGGGCGGACGAGCGGACGCTCGCGCTGACGTCGCCGGCTGGCCGCGTCGAGCTCGCGGCCGACGCGATCGTCCTCGCCTCGGGCTGTCGCGAGCGACCGCGCGCGGCACGCCTGGTCGCCGGCGATCGCCCGCGCGGCGTGCTCACCACCGGCGCGCTGCAGCAGCTGGTGGCGCTGCATCACCAGCGCCTCGGCGGTCGGGCGGTCGTCGTCGGCGCCGAGCACGTGAGCTTCTCGGCGATCCTGACGCTCGCGCACGCCGGCGCCGTTACCGCGGCGATGCTGACCGACCAGCCCCGGCACCAGAGCTACTCCGTGCTCGCCTGGCTGACGGCCGGCCGGCACCACGTGCCGATCCTGACCCGCACCCGGCTCGCGGAGATCCACGGGCGCGAGCGCGTCGAGGCCGTCAGCGTCGAGGACGTGGACACCGGCACGTGCCGCGAGATCGCGTGCGAGACCGTCGTCTTCACCGGCGACTGGATCCCCGATCACGAGCTCGCGCGCCTCGGCGCCCTGGAGATGGATGCCGGGACGCGGGCGCCACGCGTCGACGGCGCGCTCCGCTGCTCGCGGCCGGGCGTCTTCGCCGCCGGCAACCTCGTCCACGCCGCCGAGACCGCCGACGTCGCGGCGCTCTCGGGGCGGCACGCCGCCCACGCGGTCCAGCGTTACCTCGTGGGCCGTACCTGGGCCGCTCGCCCGCCGCTCGCGGTCGTCGCCGAGCCGCCGATCCGCTGGGTGTCGCCGAGCGCGATCGCCGCCGATGCGCGCACCATCCCGCACGGCCGCTTCCTGCTGCGCGTCGACGCGTGTCTCGACGCCGCGACCATCGAGATCTGCCAGGACGGGCGCGTGCTCGGGCGCGAGCACCATCGTCGGCTCGCGCCCGCGCGCTCGATTCGTCTCGGGACGGCGTGGCTCGCGGCGGTCGCGTTCGACGGGGGGCCAATTGTCGTCGGAGCGCGGCCGCGATGGCCTACTGGTGTCACGGCCGACGGCCGCGTATAGGCCCCTCCATGATCTTCGAGGAGATCCGCAGCGGTGGCTGCTGCTCGTACGTGATCGCGTGCGACGACACCTGCGCCGGCGTGCTGGTCGATCCCGAGCTGTCGCAGATCGACCGCACGCTCGCGTTCATCGGCAAGGCCGGGGTCCGCATCCACTACGTCATCGACACGCACACCCACGCGGATCACTTCTCGGCCTCGCGCGAGCTGGCGCGCCGGCTCGACGTCCCCCGCGTCATGCACCGCGCCAGCATCGCGCCCGGCGTCGACGTCCGGATCGACGACGGCGAGACGCTGATCGCGGGGCGTTTACGGATGCGCGCCATCTCCACCCCGGGCCACACCGCGGACTCGATCTCGCTCGTCCTCGCCGACCGCGTGCTGACGGGCGACACGCTGCTCCGCGGCGCCACCGGGCGCACCGACCTTCCGACCGGCGACCCCGAGGCGCTCCACGACAGCTTGTTCGCGAAGCTGCTGCAGCTCGACGAGGCCCTCGCCGTGTACCCGGGACACAACTACAAGAACGCGCCGGTGACGACGCTCGGCGAGGAGAAGACCAACAACCCGCGCCTGCAGAAACGCGAGCGCGCGGCCTTCGTCGAGCAGATGCGCGCCCTCAGCCTCGGCATGCCGGATCACCTGACCGAGGCGCTCCGCACCAACCAGACGGGCGGCAAGACGGTGGCCCAGTTGCTCGACGAGGCGGCGCGACGGATCGCCTTCATGTCGATGGAGGAGCTGCGCGAGCGGGTCGAGGCGGGTGGCGGCGGGCTCGTCGTGCTCGACATCCGCGAACGCGACGCCTACGACGCCGGGCACGTTCCCGGGTCGCGCCACGTGCCCCGCGGCCAGCTCGAGCTCCGCATCGATCAGGTGCTGCCCGACCCGACCCTACGTGTCGTCACCTGCTGCGAGTTCGGGAAGATCTCGACCCTCGCCGCCGACACGTTGCGGACGATGGGCTACGTCCGCGCGGTCGCGCTCGACGGCGGCATGAAGGCCTGGCGCGAGGCCGGCTACCGGACCGAAGCCACGCCGCCGAAATAGCGGCCATTTCTGCGCGCGCAGCGCGCGGACGAGCGCGAGCGTGCCGGGAGTGGCGAGGGAGAGATCGCTCGTGTGGATCAATCCGCCTTGTCCTTCAGCTGCTCGGCCGTCGCCTTGTCGAAGGGCGCGCTGTAGGTCGCGCCCCAGCAGAGCCCGCTCGTGGTGTTCCGGAGCTGGACCTGGATCGGCGACGCGAGGCTCGGTAGCGCCGGCATCGGCAGGAGCGTGCCTTTGCCCTTCGCCTGCAGCTGCGCCTTGCCGTCGTCCCCCGCCTTCAGCATCAGCTGGGTGATGCCGTCGGGTGCGCCGTCCTTGGTGCGGTAGAGGAAGCCGGTCGGCTTCGTCTTCCAGCAATCATGCCCCTGGCAGAGGCCGCCGGCCGGGATCCGCATGGTCGCGCGCCAGCCCGAGGCGTCGTAGAGGCAGAGCGCGTAGCCGTCGCTCGCGGCGGGGTTGCCGAGCTCGGCGAGCGTCGTCGCCGCGCCCTTGTTCCACTTCCAGCCGAGCTGGTCCTTGTCGTCGGGGCTCTTGTCGCCGAGCTGCAGCGACGCCTTGCCGCCAACGGTCGGGGTGCGGCAGGGCGCGGGTGCCAGCGGACACAGTCCGGGCGTGCTCGTAGGGGTGGGGCCTCCGCCGGGCGTCGGCGTCGGGGTCGGTCCAGGCTCGGCGTTCCCGAAGACGAGCTGACCCGATTGCTCGATGCGCGACAGCCCGGGGAGGCCCCATGCGACGTACGTCCAGGCGTCGCCGAGGGTGCCGAGGCAGGTCACCGTGGCGAGGTCGATCGGTGACGCGACGCCGCCGACCGGCGGCGTCGCGGTGCCGGTCGCCGTGACCGCTTCGCCCAGCACGCCGTTATCGGAATAACACCGCCGTGTGGACACGACGCACGCCCCGGGCACGGCGTCGCACTCGGCATCCTGGACGCAGGGGCGGTTCGGGTGGTTGGCGCAGTACGCCACGGGCGGGGCATAGGCGCACACGCCCATGCCGTCGCCGGTCGGCACGCAGGCCTCGGTGCCGGGGGTCGTGGTGTCGTCGATGCAGGCGTTCGGCTTGGTGGGCTCGCCCGGCCGGCCGCAGATCCCACTCGGGCACTCGGTGGTGTTCGCGCACGGGGTGCCGTGCTGGCTCCCGCCGATGCAGCGCCTGCCGCCGCAGACGCCGGGGTTGCCGCCGCTCGGCGGGCAATCGGCGTTGGAGGCGCACGCCTCCGCCGCGGCATTGTTGCAGGTTGCGCAGAAGCAGCGCAGGGACGGCAGGGCGCCGCACGTCGGGGACGAGGTGCTCAGGGTGCGGCTCTGGGTCGTGGTCGAGAGCGGGATGGTGCCGAGGTCGAAGGGGATGGCGATGTAGGATTCCGCGGGGGGGCAGTCGAAGCTCGCGCTGCCGAAGTCGGGGAAGGGAGACGTTGCATTGGCGTCGCAGGCAAGCCCCATGCGCGGGCCGGCGTCGCAGGTACCGTCTCGCACCTGATCGTTCGCGGTGACGTCGCCGTCGCAGCGCGG
This sequence comes from uncultured delta proteobacterium, assembly GCA_963761995.1. Classification (GTDB taxonomy): domain Bacteria; phylum Desulfobacterota; class Binatia; order UTPRO1; family UTPRO1; genus UTPRO1. The sequence continues at coordinate 1,516,179 of CAVXIU010000006.1, forward strand.
GCAGCCCTGATTCGGCCCGCCGCCGGAGGGGCTCGAGACCCCGAAGTAGAGGTCGGCGTGCAATGGGACCGCCGCGCTGAAGGCGCCGCTCTCGACGTCGACGCTGCCGCCGACGCTCCCGGCTATGCGCAGCGTGGCGCAGCGGAGCAGGCCGCCGTACTCGAGCGGCTGGGGCGGGCTCACGAAGTGGCGGCACGCGTTGCCCGCGCCGCAGTCGGTGGCTTCGGTCGCGTACGTGCACTCGATCGACGTGTCGTTCTCGCAGCGCAGGCGATGCCCGGCCGGGCTCGCGGCCGCGCCGAGGATCGGACAGGTGCCGCAGGGCGGCGTGGTGGCGGCGCAGCCGAGGGCGACGTCGAGCGCGGTGCCGAAGATGGGCTTGTCGTGGGTGAACCCCATCCAGCCGGCGTCGAGGACTCCGCCCGTTGCGTCGGGCTCGAAGCGGACCCCGGTCGGGCAGTCGGCGGCGCCGGCGAGGCTCGGCAGTGCCGCGAGGGCGGCGACCAGAGCGAGATCACGGAAGCGACGTGGCGCGGACGGCATTCGGGAGGACCTCCTCTGGGTCGGTCTCGCCACGTCGATAACACGTCGGCCCGAGACGACCCTGACCCTTCGGTGTGACTCCGGAGGGCACAGTGTTCCCTTGGGGGTGGGGGATCAGGCTGCCGACGCCGCTCCCGCCAGCACGCGCCGCACGACCGCGATCGCGTGCTCGACGTCGCCGCGCCCGACGTCGAGGTGGGTCACGAAGCGCACCGTGGTCGCGCTGAGCGGCAGGCAGCGCACCCCTTCGGCGACGAGCGCGCCGACCACCTCGAGCGGGCTCATCCGGCTCCCGGCGGTGTCGAGCAGCACGATGTTGCTGTCGACGGGGCGGCGGACGCGAAGTCCGGCCAGGCCGTCGATGCCATCGGCCAGGAGCGCGGCATTGGCGTGATCGTCGGCGAGGCGCGCCACGTGATGGTCGAGCGCGTGCAGCGCCGCCGCGGCGAGAACACCCGCCTGGCGCATGCCGCCGCCGAGCATCTTTCGCACCCGCCGTGCCTCGGTGACGAAGGCGCGGGAGCCGAGCAGCACCGAGCCGACCGGGCACCCGAGCCCTTTGCTGAAGCAGAAGCTGAGCGAGTCGAAGTGGTCGGCGATGGCCGGGAGCTCGACGCCCTGGGCGACGCAGGCGTTCCACACCCGGGCGCCGTCGAGGTGGACGGCGAGGCCGTGCGCGCGCGCCGCCGCCACGACGGCCGCCAGGCGGTCGAGCGGATAGCAGCTGCCGCCGCCGGCGTTGTGGGTGTTCTCGAGCCAGAGCAGACGCGAGCGCGGCTGGTGAACGTCGCTCAGCCGGATCGCGGCGTGGATCTGCGGCGGGCTCAAGAGACCGTGCTCGCCGTCGAGGAGTGCCGTGCTCACCCCGGCGAAGGCGGCGAAGCCGCCGCCCTCGTAGCGATAGAGATGGGACGTGCGCTCGAGGATGACCTCGTCGCCGGGCTGGGTGTGAAGCTTGCAGGCGATCAGGTTCGCCATCGTCCCACTCGGGACGAAGAGCGCGGCCTCCTTGCCGGCGAGCTCGGCGGCGCGGGCCTCGAGGGCCTGCACCGTCGGATCCTCGCCGAACACGTCGTCGCCGACCTCCGCTCCCGCCATCGCGGCGCGCATCGCGGAGGTCGGCTTCGTGAGCGTATCGCTCCGGAGGTCTACAACGCGCATGGGGGGCTGGGAGCCGCGACTAGCGGCCTACGATGGACACGAAGCTCACGCACTTCCCCGGCGCGCCGCCGAGGTTGTGGGTGAGGCCGAGCTTCGGGTCGTCGATCTGGCGGTCGCCGGCTTCGCCGCGAAGCTGCAGCCACATCTCGTACATCATGCGGAGGCCCGAGGCGCCGATCGGGTGGCCGAACGACTTGAGACCGCCGTCGGGATTCACCGGCAGCTCGCCGTCGAGGTCGAAGAAGCCGCTCATGACGTCCTGCCAGGCGGTGCCGCGCGGGCTGAAGCCGAGGTCCTCGTAGAGCACGAGCTCGGTCGGCGTGAAGCAGTCGTGCACCTCGGCCATGCTGATCTGCTTCCGCGGATCCGTGATGCCGGCCTGCTTGTAGGCGTCCTTCGCCGACGCCACGACCTCGCGGAAGGTCGTGAAGTCGTAGTCCTGCGCCAGCGGGCCCTCGCCCGGGCCGGCGACGAAGGAGAGCGCCTTTATGTAGATGGGATGCTTCGTGTACTTGTGCGCGTCCTCGGCGCGCACCACGATCGCCGCCGCCGAGCCGTCCGAGACGCCGGAGCAGTCCATGATGCCGAGCGGGTCGGCGACCTTCGGCGAGTTGAGGATCGTCTCCATCGGCACTTCTTTCCGGAACTGGGCCTTCGGGTTCTTGGCGCCGTTCCGGTGGTTCTTCCAGGCGATGCGCGCCAGCACCTCTTTCCCCTTGTCGGCCTCGAGGCCGTACTTCTTGAAGTAGGCGGGGGCGAGCAGCGAGAACGACGCCGGCGCCGTCATGTTGGGGAGCGTGCCGTCGTTGGCCGGCGACGAGACCACCAGGCCCGAGTAGCCCGAGTCCTTGAGCTTCTCGACGCCGATCGCCATCGCGATGTCGTAGGCGCCCGACGCGACCGCGTAGCAGGCCTGGCGGAGCGCCTCGGAGCCGGTGGCGCAGAAGTTCTCGACGTGGGTGACCGGCTTGTAGTCGATCTTGAGCGGCACCGAGAGCGTCAGCCCGGAGAGCTGGCCCATGGTGCCGAGCCAGTAGGCGTCGACGTCGTTCGGCTGCATGCCGGCCGACTCGTAGGCCTGGTAGGCGGCGTCGATCAGGAGGTCGTCGGGGCCCTTGTCCCAGTGCTCGCCGAATTGCGTGCAGCCCATGCCGACGATGGCGACTCTGTCCTTGATTCCGTTGCTTGCCATTGGTCACTCCTCCCGCTGAGCTTTCAAAGCATCGTTGCGAACCGGGCTTCCCCGGTCCCGTGCCGGCGCTCGCTACGTCGAACCGTCATCTCGGCCTCAGCGCTTCGGCCTCGCCTTCCAGAAATAATTGTGGACGCCGCCGGCCGAATGGGTGCGGCGGAACGTCATCTCGACCTCGTCGCCGATCGCGACCTTCTCGGGCTCGCAGTCGGTCATCTCGCAGAGGAAGCGGCCGCCGCCCGCGAAGTCGACGACGACGCTCACCGTCGGCGGGTTCAGCGAGAACGCCAGGCGGTCGAGCGTGAAGGTGGCGACCTTGGCCGGCCGGTCGGCGAACGGGTAGGGCTCCATCTTGTCGCGGGCCTGGCACTTGATGCAGATGCGCTGCGGCGGCAGCTGCGGCGTGCCGCAGGCCGTGCACTTGCTGCCGACGAAGCCGAACTTCCATGTCTCCGAGCGCAGCATGGGTGGTCCCGCCGGACGCTCCGGATCGGGCCGGCGCGGCGGCTCGGTCGGGCAGGATCTCGCGCCACTTCAAGTAGCGCGCGTAGGCGACGTCGCCCTTCGACTCGATCAAGCGCCCGACCGAGCGCTGCTGGCTGTAAGCGGCGGCCGCGTCGGTGACCTTGAAGAGGATGGCGTCGGCGCCGTCGGCCGCGGTCGCGACCAGGATGCGATCGCCCGGCTTGGCGGCCGCGAGGACGTTGGCGAGGAGCAGCGGCGCGTGCGCCGCGCCGGTCTGGCCGACCGTCAGCGCGAGCGGATCGGCGAGCTTCTCGGGTGCGAGCTTCAGGCCGCGGACGATCTCGTCGGCGGCGCGCGGATTGGGCGCGTCGAGCACGACCTTGGCGAGGTCGCCGGGCGCGCACTTCGCCTCCTCGAGCACGCGCTTCACGGCGGCGCCGAGCAGCGGCGCGTAGGCCTGCGTCAGCGCGAAGCGCTCCTCCCAGGTGTGGGCGAAGCGCTCGCCCGGAGCGCGCCAGGTGTCGAGGAACTCGCGCGTCACCGAGGCGGAGGCGACGATCTCGGCGATGATCCGCTCGCTGCCGACGACGAACGCGACGGCGGCATCGCCGCCCGTCTGCTCGGCCTTGCCCTCGGGCGCCGCGAGGCGGCAGTCGGCGATCGCCGCCAGCGACTCGCCGCCGGAGCCGCGCGCCGCGTCGGCGGCCTGCAGCAGCGCGGAGAGGCCGACGCGCGTCGAGCCGGTCGAGTCGGCGGCGCGGATCTCGAGCGGCAGCTGGGCCGCCGCCGCCACCAGCGCCGCGTTCAGCTTCTCGGCGTAGGGCGGGGTGGTGGTCGCGAAGAAGATGCTGCGAATGTTCGTGGCCGGCGCGGCGCGGAGCGCGTCGCGCGCGGCCTCGACCGCCATCGACACGCTGTCCTCGTCGAAGCTCGCGACCGAGCGCTCGCCCTTGCCGGCGGGGATGCCGAGCACCTGCGCGATCGCGGCACGTTTCAGTCGTCGATAGGGGACGTACGATCCATAGGAGGTGATTCCGACGGCCATGGGCGGGAGCGCTCCTTCCAGCGGTTACTTGGCCGGTTCGCGTCAGCAGGTCAACCGGAGCGGAGCGCGCATGGATTTTCGTTGACAGTCGGCGACGGCCTTTCGTAGCGTGCGGCCCTCGCCACCAGGAGGATCCCATGAAACTCGCTCGCTCCGTCCTTACCGCGCTGCTCGTGTCGGTCCCGCTCGTCGCCGCGGCGGCCGACATCCCAGTCACCTTCACCACCAAAGAGAAGGATCTGAAGGCGGCGATCGCCACCACACCGCTCACGTTCGCGCTCTACTCGGATGCGGCGTGCGGCAATCAGGTGTACACGACCGTCGTTGCGGTCGAGAACGTCGCGCTCATCACCAAGCTCAAGCAGTTCACGCCCAAGAACGACGTCAAGCTGCCGAACACGGTCGCCCTCCAGCACACGCTCACCGGCGTGACGGCGCATGGCAACCTCTTTCTCAAGGTGACGGGCACGGGCATCGTGCCGGTGGCGGGCGCCTGTCAGGCGCAGGCGGCGCAGGTCCCGGCACCGAGCTGCACCGACGGCATCCAGAATCAGAACGAGAGCGACGTCGATTGCGGTGGCGGCGCCTGCGCGGTCTGCCAGACGGGCGACAGTTGCAACGTCAACACCGACTGCATCGGCACGAACTGTTTGGGCGGCATCTGTCAGCCGAGCTGCAACGACGGCATCCAGAACCAGGGTGAGACGGACCTCGACTGCGGCGGCCCGAATTGTCCGAACTCATGCATGCCCGGCCAGACGTGCTTCTCGAACAACGACTGCTTCAGCGGGGCGTGCAGCCTCGGCCAGGAGATGTGCCTATAGATACGAGGGACCTCTCCCTCGCCCCAGATCCTCCGAGGGCGCGCGGGCAAAGCCCGTCTGGGGCCCCACTCCCGGCTCGCTCACGCTCGGCCGCGCGCTTCGCGCGCGGAGAATTCGGATCTTGCGTCGGGTTCGTAGTTGCTTGCCCCTGCGCGGATGGCGGCGGTAGGTTCTGGCGTGAGGTGACGTCATGACCTACCGCCACATCCTCTGCGACCGCGGCGACGCGATCGCGACCATCACGATGAACCGCCCGGAGCGGCGGAACGCGCTCTCCTTCGAGCACATCGAGGAGCTGATCGATGCGCTCGGGGCGATCGGCAAGAGCGAGGCGCGGGTGGTGATCATCGCCGCCAACGGCCCGGTCTTCTCCGCCGGCCACGACTACGGCGACATGGTCGAGCGCGATCTCGCCGGCTTCCGTACGCTCTTCGCGCGCTGCGCCGAGATGATGACGCTCGTGCAGTCGATCCCGCAGCCGGTGGTGGCGTCGGTGCAGGGCATCGCCACCGGCGCCGGCTGTCAGCTGGTCGCCACCTGCGATCTCGCCGTCGCGTCGGAGGCCGCGACCTTCCAGACGCCCGGCGGCCGCGGCGGGTGGTTCTGCAGCACGCCGATGGTGGCGGTCAGCCGCGCGATCGGCCGCAAGCGCGCGCTCGAGATGCTCTTCACCGGCGACGCCATCGACGCCAGGACCGCCGCCGAGTGGGGGCTCGTCAATCGCGTCGTGCCCGCCGAGCGCTTGCGTGAGGAAACCGAGCAGCTCGCACTCGCCGCGAGCCGCGGCAGCACGGCGTCGAAGGCCGCCGGCAAGCAGGCGTTCTATGCGCAGATCGACCTCGATCAGGCCCACGCCTACACCCATTGCTCCGAGGTGATGGCGGCGACGGCGGTCGCGCCCGACGGGCAAGAGGCGATCGCGTCCTTCTTCGAGAAGCGGAAGCCGGTGTTTCGCTGAGCCGACGCTCCTTTCGCGCCCACGTCCGCCGCTGCCTCGTCGTCGTGTGCATGGTCACGGCGACCGTGCGCCCCGTTGCCGCGGATCCACACGAGCCCGGCGATCGCGAGCGCTCGGCCCGCTTCGCCGCCCTCCTGCTCTCGCTCGACGAGCTCGTGGCGCGCGCCCGCCCCGACGGTGGGTGGACCTTCGCCGCCGTTCCCGGTCGACGCTTCCGGCCGCACACCTATCCGCTGCGTTTCGCCGAACGGCTGGCCCGTCCTTTCGGGCTCGCCGACTGGGACGTCGTCGTGCTGCGGAGCCCGGGCACGCCGGCCGCCATCCTTGCTCTGCTCGCCGGCCATCGGCTGACCGGGCGCGAGCGCTATCTCGAGACGGCCGTCCGCGCCGGCGACCTCCTGGTCGCGCTCCAGATGCAATCGGGCGGCTGGTTCTCCGAGATGCCGGTCCGCGGCGCCGCGCCGGCACGCTGGTTCCGTCTGACGGTCAGGCGGAGCGCCATCGACGACGACGTCACGCCCGGCGCGATCCGGGCGCTCCTGGCGCTCTGGGAGGTGACGCACGACCCGCGTCACCGCGTCGCGGCCGAGCGCGGGCTCGCCCTGCTTTTGGAGCGGCAGCTCCCCGGCGGCGCCTGGCCGCTGGTGGCGCGGCCGTACTGGAAGCAGCGGCTCTACCGCGATTTCGAGGACCGTCCGACGCTGAACGACGGCGCCACGACGCAGGCGATCGTGACCCTGATCGCCGCCGCGCGGACGCTCGGCCGGGAGGCTCTCCTCGCCAGTGCGCGCCGTGGCGGCGACTGGATCGTCGGAGCGCAGCGGCCGCCGCCGCAAGCCGGCTGGGCGCAGCAGTACGATCAGGACGGCAAGCCCGCCCCGGCGCGCCGCTACGAGCGCGTGGCGCTCGCCACCTGGGAGTCGCGCTACGCGCTCGACGCCTTGTTGGCGCTCGCGGCCGCGACCGGCGACGAGAAGTATTGTGGTCCGGTCGAGCACGCCGCACGCTGGCTCGCGGCGTCCAGGCTCGGTCCCGATTGCTGGGCGCGCTTCTACGAGCTCGGCAGCAACACGCCCCTCTACTTCAACGAGAAGCGCCAGGCCGTCGGCTCGCCCGCCGAGGCGCACCAGCCGTACGACTGGACGGGCGACTTCGGCATTCCCTATCTATTGAAGAGGGTCGGTTCGGCCGGTGCGAACGACGGCGCGGGTTCCGGCGGCAGGTTGCCGGCGAACGTCAGCGCGCGTCTCCCGGGCGACCCCGGTGGTTGTCCCGATGCCGCCGCACCAGCGTTCGACCCCCGCACCGCCCTCGATCCCCGCCACGTGATCGCCTACGCCGCACGCCTCCTCGGCGCGCTCGAGCCGCCGCCGGCGACGTGTACGATCAGAAGCGAAAAATGAAGACGGCCGCGGCGACCAGACAGAGCGCCGCCGCCGCATAGTTCCAGCGCAGCGCCTCGCCCGCCCACAGGAGCGCGTAGCCCGCGAACACCGTCATGGTGATGATCTCCTGCGTGACCTTCAGCTGCGCCAGCGTCATCACCCCGTAGCCGATCCGGTTCGCCGGCACCTGCAGCGCGTACTCGGGGAGCGCGATCATCCAGCTCACGCCGATCGCCACGACGAGCGGCGCGCTGCGAAGGCTCGAGAGATGCCAGTACCACGCGAGCGTCATGAAGACGTTCGAGGCAAAGAGGAGGAGACAGGTCTGTACGGTCGGCGAGAGCGCGAGCATGGCGTCTAGTGCCCGAGCGCGGTCGCGCTGACAAGCCCGCGAACTTGCGGCTCCAAACCGCCGCTGATACAAGCGCTCGCTCTCGCGGTTTGCCCATTCTCCCTACGTCCCCGTCGTCTAGCCTGGCCCAGGACACCGGCCTTTCACGTCGGTAACACGGGTTCAAATCCCGTCGGGGACACTTTCATTCCGTAGAGTTGCGGCATTTCATCACGCCGGTGTCCAAAGCGGTGTCCAAAGCGGTGTCCAAGTTGCCCCGGCTTCTCGATCTTCGCGAGCTCGAAGTCGTCGGCCTGCGACGAGTGAATGAAGCGGCCGTAGTGCTTCAGGATCGTGGCGACGGCGACGCCCGTTTGCTCCGAGAGCCAGGTCAGGCTGACGCCGTTGGTGAGCGCCACTGACAGATACGTGTCTTTCGTGGAGTAGAGATCGCGAAGCGGCGTGATCTCCAACGCCCGCTGCGCGTCGCGAAAAAGGTCGTAGTAGTTCGCGGCCTCGATCGGCTCGCCGCGGACGTTCTTGAAGAGGTAGTCGCCGGGGCGTGCTTTCAGCTCGATCAGCGGCTCGAGGATCTCGGCGTTGTCACGTGTGAGGCGCACGGTCCGTCGGGATCGCGCGGTCTTGGTCGCGGCCTCCTGGCCGAGGTGCCGGGAGCGGTCGACGAAGACTGTGCGGGCGCCGAGATTGACGCTGCTGACACGCACGGCCACGGCTTCCGATGGCCGCATGCCGGTGAAGAAGAGGGTGTAGAGGAAGGCGTAGTACGGGTAGTGCAGCTTCGAGTCGTTGAAGCCGCCCACCTTCCATCGCTTGTTCCGGAAATGCCCGAGGAGTTCGTCCCGCTCCTCTGCTGTGAACGGCGACGGAACCGGCACGATCTTCTCCGGCCAGACCATGTTCGGAAACGGAAAGCCGGCCTCGATCTCGTCCCGCAGGGCATCGCGCACCATGGCGCGCAAGGAGCCGTCGATCACGTTGCGGATCGTTTTCTCGGAGACAGGTCGCTGCCGGAGCTTGGTTCGCAGCTCCTCGAGATGCGCGAGCGACAGTTCATCAAGCGGCACGTTGCCGAGGACATCGAGGATGTAGCCCTTGAAGTGCCCCCGGTAGTCGCGCGCCGCCGAGGCCCGGACCTGCGGCACGACCTGACGCTCGATCCAGACGTCGTAGTACACCGCGACCGTCTGAGAGCGTTTGCCGACCGCTGCTTTCGCTTCCGTCGGGATCCCGGCGGCCGCCAGAAAATCGGCGGCGCGGTTCCTGTTCGGAAACCACCTCAGGTAGTCGAAGGCGCCCGCCCGGATTTCCGCGCCGATCACCTCGGCCTGGCTAGTGACACGCTGCCTGTTCTCCGGCGTATCGCGAAGCGCCGTCGCTTCGGCGAAGTACCGAACGCTGCCGTCGGGGAGGCTGGCGCGGAACCGCAGCCGCAGCCGGCCGGCCGCGGTCACCTGGACCGAGCAGGCCTGTCGCCGGATCTTTCGCTTTCGTCCCATAGGCTCAGTTGGTCACGGTAGTGTGGTAGGCGCGCCGGCCGCGGTGAACCTTGCTCGATGAACGCGACCACCGCTTCCCACTTGAAGACCGGCCGCCGCCCGACATGGAAGTAGTGCTCGCCCTCATGCAACACGCCCCGCGAGATCATGGTGCGGATCGCCTGCTCCGTCCAGGGCGTCAGCGCGGCAAGCTCGGCGATCGACACGTAGGGCTTGAAGACCGGGTGAGTATCGGTCTCTTGGTGTCGGTGTGCCGGTTTGAAGTTCCGGCGGGTGGTTGATGCGGGACCAGCCATGCGGGTGCACGGTCCTCACAGCCACTCCTCCGCCCCTGGCAAGATTTCCGGGCCCAGGCGCCCGGTTCATGCGATTCGTAGCGTGATACGGGCGAGTCGACAAGCGATTTCGCGCGCCGACGCCGGCGGATTACTGGGACGCGCCGAAAAGTTGCATCAGATTGAGACAACGGTGGCGTGTTCGCTTCGACCCACACGCAACTACCGTTCGCGAAGGTGGGATCGAGTCGAGAAGCCGCGGACGCCTCGAAGGAATACCAACGGCCGCCTAGCTAGATGTCGCCGTACCGATCACTGCGCAGTTTCATCACCGCATCAAGCAGGCGCGCTGCCGCATACTCAGCGGCCTCTCCCTCCGGCACTGCCAGTGAATGCCATCCTCGATGATCATGGCGCAGCTCCTGCGGCGGACCCTCTGCCAGTCGCACTTCGCAGATGACCGACACGCCTTCATTGCCTGCCGGTCGACATTCGAAGCTCACGTACGTCTCGTCGTCGACCACGAGACCCCAGGCCTGCCGGTGCACGGGCGGTCCTGCATCGACATAGCGGACGATGCGTTCCACAGGACCGATATGGATGCGCGGACGCACCGGCGGCTTGCCGTCCACGCGCGGGGCCCCGGCATTGGCGCTCTGGCACGCTTTGGCGACAGCATCATGGAGTAACTCGACGGTCGCCAGATACTTGTCGTGCCGGCGAAACAACGTCTCAGCAGTCGACGACAGGCCCTCACGCGGATTGTACATCATCACGGTTCACCTCGAGCGAGTCAGCTTAGAGGGCGCCTGCCGCCGATGCGAACTCGAGGAGCGACATTGCCCGGACGGCCTCTTCAAGCCTACAAGGTCAGCAGGGAAGCGAGGCAAGGAACTTCAGCAACGTTGTCCGATTCTGGTGATCAAGAGGTCGTCCATGATCCAGTTGTCGATTGACCGGAGCGGTGAGCGATTCGAAGCCCTGCAGCGTCTCGAGCCTCCGAGCGTCTACCTCGACCATTGGGCTCTCCGGATGGCTTCTCGCGACACTGATTTGGGTCGTCGATTGGCTCAGGCCATCGAGAGGCGGTCCGGCACCCTTGTCCTATCCTGGGCCAACATTGGCGAATTCTGCAACGTCGACCATGCAACGGCGGAAGAAGCAGAGTCCTTCATCGAGACCAATCTGCCCCGCTTGTTCTTCTCGTGCTTCAATCCCTTCACTGTGATCGAGGTGGAGCGTTTGGCCTACGCAGGTCAAGCCACAGGCCCGCCTCACGCCGATATGAACCTTCTCGGGATGATGATGACTGAACTGCGGTCCGCGGGAGTCGCGCCCTACACCTGCAGGGGAATGCTGACCGAGGTCAGCGGCGAGCGATCAGAATCGATGCGGCAGATGATGGAGACGTTCGTGGAGAAGACACTTTCCCTCCGGGAGCGCTACTTGGACGACCGTGAGTTCCGGACGTTCGTCGACCGCTCGCCTAGAGGAACTCCGGAATTCCGGGGCACCCCAATCGTGCTGCGCGAATTCATCGCCGGGCTGATGCGAAACGAACAACTGCAGCTCGAGCCGAACGACGCGATGGATTTCGCCCATGCCGTGGTGCCGGTAGCCTACTGCGACTACGTGCTGCTCGATAGGCGCTGGCGGGATCAGGTCGACCGTCTGCGAACGCGCCTGCAACGCCTGGGAATCGACTTCCCCTTGGCGCAAGCCCTCTCCGGTGAGGATGCCCTGGAACGGCTCATCGATCTTCTGAACGCCACGTCATCTCCGGCCTGAAATCCTCAAGCCCCGGCACGGGGCCGCGCCAGCAAAGCTGTCACGTCGATACGCCCGTGCAGGTGGTCTTTCGGCAACGCCTGACTCATCGCGCGCCCCCGTCCTCCTTCCTCGTTGAGTTTGCTCTCCGGTTCTCGCGGGAGAGCGAAACGTCAACTCGACATGAAGGAGGACAAGATGAACACCCACACCAGCACCGCAACGAAAGCCCCGACCGCACTCAGCACCGGAGATAGCCGCTCCACCATCGCGAACCGGATCATCCAGGGCGACTGCGTCGAGGTGCTCCAGAGCATCCCGTCAGAAACGGTGGACCTCGTCCTGACCGATCCACCCTACGGCGTCCGATACCGCGATCGGCAGGGACGGAGCATCGCGAACGACGATATTCTGGACCCCGTTCTGAAGGCCTTCCCCGAGATCTACCGCGTGATGAAGCCTGACACCTTCTGCATTTGCTTCTATGGCTGGAACCGGATCGACGCCTTCTTCCAGGCCTGGACTGGCGCAGGCTTCCGCCCCGTCGGCCACATCGTCTGGCAGAAGAGCTATGCCTCGAAGAGCTCGTTCCTCGAAGCCCGCCACGAGCAAGCGTATCTCCTGGCGAAAGGCTCACCGGCGAAACCGGCGCAACCGCTCCCCGATGTGCAGCCGTGGATCTACTCCGGCAACAAGGCCCACCCGACGGAGAAGGCTGTCGGCATCCTGACCCCGCTTGTGAGAACCTTCACACGGCCGGGGGCTCTTGTCCTCGATCCCTTCTCGGGATCAGGCAGCACCGCCGTTGCGTCCGCCCTCACCGGGAGAGGGTATATCGGCATCGAGCTCGAACCCGGCTACTGCATGACCGCCCGCAACCGCCTCGCCGGCGTCGCTCGTCACCTGCGCGCGGCGGCGTAGCAAATCTGTCGAGCCGTGACAGCTGCTCCCTCTGCGGTCTCTGGCAACGAGAAAGTCACGCGGTCACTTGCCGTCGCCATCGCGTAGGTACCGTAGGAACCGCTGCCCGTACGCTGTGACTGACTGACGAAGGTCCGCTGCGCCATGTCCGGTCATCATCGTGTTGAGGCTTTGAAGATTGGTCACGCGCATTGTGTTCAATTGCGCGACCAACTCTGCGAGATGCGCGTCGCTTCCGATACCCGGCAATCGCTTCTTCAGGGTCTGACTTGGCGATCCCATCATGCCGGGGTCACGGTCGGGCTCCTGGGCCAGCGCCTTCACCACAGCCAGGTGGTCAGGTTGCAGTTCTTCCAGTGTCCGAAGGAACCGCAACTTCTCGTCGTACGACGGGCCAGGCGCGCGAATGTCATCGGCGAGGAAGGCGGCGAGAATTCGCCGTTTCTCTTCATTTCGCTCGTCGCTGGCCTGGCGCAAGGTCCGCTCGAGCAATTCCTCGAACTCTTCTGTTCGCACGTACTTCTCGGTGACTTCGGATTTGAAGCCTTTGAGGTCTTCTGCGAGCTGATGAACCACTTCGGAAACCCGCCGCATGCGGCGTGCTGTTCCGACGCCGCTGAGAACGCTGCTGATGGGACCGCCGAGATAGGGGATCGCGCTCGTCGTAAACGCGGCGATGTCAATCGCGAGCTGCTTCGGATCGGTGGTCGCGACGTCCGTGGTTTCATCGTCATCTGCCATAGGCTGTTCCCTCCGGCGACGTGATGCCGCTGGCCGCCACGGACTCGTTCAGGTGCCTGAAAAGCGCCTCTGGGCTCGCTGGGATGTGGGGGACATCGTCCCGAGCGTTGGCCATAGGCGTCGACCTTCTCCCGCCTCCGGGAAAGCGTCAACGTGCGTGTCGCTGTCACGCCAGCGGCTGACGCGCAGATACGAAGTTGCGACTGACGAGCCGCTGGACAGCAAACTGCTCCACTTTGAAACAACCGCGCCCGCTATTTCTTCCCCGGCTTCTCCGGCTGAAAGAGATCGATCACCTCGACGTCGAGGATCTTCGCGAGCCGGGCGATGGTCTTGAGCGATGGGCTGCGCGTGCCGCGGAGGATGTGGCCGACATGCCCTTTCGACCAACCCGTCTCCAGCCAGAACCGGTCGACGCTCGCGTACTTCCCCTCGATGATCTCGCGCAGCCGCTTCCGGAAAACCGCCTCCGCATCCACGCGATGCGGCTAGCAAATTCACCTTGACTCCATGGATTCAATTGAATACGTGCCCGAGTCGTGCCGGATTGCCGCGAGGGCGGCTCATCCCCGAGCAGACGCGCGAACCGGAGGCCCGATAGTGAACCGCCACGAACGCTACGCGAACGGCAGGTCAACCCGCGTCGCACGCCGAAGTGCAAGCCTGCTGCTCTTGGTGACGACGCTCCTGTCCTCGTCCCTCGCCTGGGCACCGGCAGGTGTGCTCATCGGCAACGAACCTTCGATCCCGGGTGGGACCTACATCAACGCGCAGGAGATCGCCGACAATCTTGTCTTCACATCTGTCTTCATCGAAGCGAGCTTTTACATTCGCATTACCGACCCGTCTGACCTGAGCGCGAGCAGCTATGGGATGCCGATATACGATTTCTGGCTTACAGCGCCGACGCTGGAGATCAATCAACCATTGACGCTGGCTGCATCGGGCAACCTCTATCTGGACACCGACACTATTGAGTGGTCGGCACCGATCCTGACCGGCGGTATCGGAATCTCGCCGTCGAAAGTTCTCAGCAGCGCAACGCACATGAACGTCCACGGTCCAGCGGCAAGCATCAAGCAGGCTTGTACGTTGGGTAGTATGTTCGCTCCGGTAACAGTCTCGGTTGATCCTGGCGCCTACGCCGAACCGGTCGCAACCGATATAGTGCTGTCTCTTTCCCTCAGCAACGCCTCGCTGACCGACACTTTCCACGGCAGCGCTTTGCAGAATTTGACGCTGACGAACAGCTCCGCGATGACGCTGAACGGCGGCGCGGTAGCGGGCAGCGTCACCTTGTCAGGTGCGGGCAACACGTTCGACTGGCGGGGCGCTGCGGTCAGCGGTCTCCTGTCTGTGGCAGCCGGGTCCACCGTCCGCGTCTTCGGCTCAGGCTTCGAAGCCGACACGGGCGCGGGCTTTGCCCCGGTCCCCTTTGGTCCCGTCTCCGCTGCCTCAGGTCAACTTCGCGGCGCGCTCGCCTCCGGGGATGCCTTCACAACATCGTTTACCCGCTCGGGCGCGATTGAGCTCGTGCGCAGCTGCGGCGATGGCACGCTCGATCCCGGCGAAGGATGCGATGACGGCAACGCCGCGGGCGGCGACGGCTGCAGCGCGAACTGTCAGCTTGAGGCAACGCCGACCCCGAGCCCAACCGCCACTTCATTCGTGACGGCAACGCCGACACCAGTGCCAACTACCTCACCGACCGCGACACCGCTCCCGCCGATCTGCGGGAACAACCTTGTCGAAGCAGGCGAGCAATGCGACGACGGCAACCTCGCCTCCGGCGATGGTTGCTCCGGGGCGTGCCTCCTCGAGCTCTGCGCCGCGGCGCCTCGACCGAGTTGCCTTGCGGCGGCGCAGGCGCGGTTGCAGGCGAGCGAGAAGACGCCCGGCAAGGAGAGCCTGAAGCTGCAATGGAAGAAGGTCGAAGACGTGTCGACGCAAGGAGCCTTCGGCGACCCCGTGCACGGCACGACACGCGTTGCGGTGTGCCTCTACGGAGACGCCAACCAGCTGATCCGAGGTCTGCTGATCGACCGCGCGGGCCAGAATTGCGGCGAGAAGCCCTGCTGGAAGGCGACCGGGACCAAGGGCTACGGCTACCAGGACAAGGCAGCGTCGTCTGACGGGTTCAGGAAGGTGAGTTTCGCGGCAGGCGCAGCGGGGAAGGGCAAGGCCGACGCCCAGGCCGCGAACAACGCTGCGAAGGGACAGACTGCGCTGCCCTCCGGTCTCGTTGCGGCCCTCTCCGGCAATTTTCACCCCACCGTTCAGCTCGTCACCACTGACGGCTTCTGCGTGGGTGCGACGATGACCGAGGCCACCAAGGACGACGGGCTCAGCTACGACGCCCGGAAGAAATAGAGATGCCGCGTCAGCCAGACGACCGAAGTGCCTTCAGGGCGACGGCAGTGTCGTGACGCCCCGGAGTTCCGCGGGCGACCGCGTCGGCGGCGCCGTGTACTTCTGCCATTCCTGCTGCGCGAGCCGCGCGTAAAACGCGAGCAGCCCCGGCCGGGCGGAGCTGCCGGAGAAGCCGGTCCCGAGCGCGTAGCCGATCATGTCCGGCAATCCTCGGCTGCCGACACCGTCTCCTCCGGCCGGATCTGCTGGCGGCGCAACATGTGGCGAGCCTTCGCGCACTCGAGCGGCATGAGGACCGTCGTGGAGGTAGCTCTGCGTGCTCGACGCCCAGGTCCGCGCGACGAGCGGCTCCTCGACGATCCCCTCCTCGGTCAGCGCCATCACCTTCCTGAAGAAACCGGCGACGCGTCGCCGCTGGCCGTCGAGCTAGCGGGTGGCGGGTACCTCCGTTCCCGTCTCCGCCTCCGCGTCGAGCAGCGCTTCGAACGCAGGTTCGGTGTCAGCGCCGTGCGCCGTCCGGAATGATCGTAGCGCAATCATCGCGCCGAGCATCTCGCCCGACCCGTAGTCGTCGAGCAGCTGCAGCAGCACCGACGCCTTGGTTCCCCGCCGGGTCTCCTCGGCAGCATGACGGGACTCGAGCGCCGACCACCACGCGGCGACCGACGCTGTGACCGCCGCGACCAGGCCTACGACCTCCACGATGTCGCGACCGCGCATGGACGGGCGGGAATACGTCGCGGCGCCTCGCCAAACAAGCAGCCCGCGCGCGAGGCGTCACTTCGAGGCCCTGCGCAGCCGTTCTCGCGGTTTGACTCGAGATCCGGTAACGGTCGAGCCGTGAACCCAACGCCAGTCACGCAAACCGTGAAGGTTCAACGTGGTAGCAAATGAGGCACGCATGTGGCTGCGATTCGAGATAGTTGAGCGTTGACCGCTTGATGCTCACAGAGACGGCGTTGTCGGCCTTCGCCGCGCTTTCCGTGCCTTTGATCTGCACCTGGACCCGAAAGTTAGTCGGGTCGCCCGCCTCCAATGCTTCGATTTCGAGATCCACGCCGAAGTCTTCGACGTCAGCGCCCTGCGACATGAACAGCCCCTGCTCCTCAAGTGCAGTCTCAAGCGCGAGCACCGCCCTTTTGCCGAGGCGGTGTTGCTTCGGGCGTTTTGGGTTATCGCGGGATGCCATCCGACCCATTCACAGATCCATCTGGAATGACGGGCCGTTCTTGAGCGACGTTTCGATCACAGCAAACGCTCGCAAGGAATCCGGCAAGGCCGGGCTTCTGGGAAACCTGAGCGGTCGTGAGGCTCGGGCTGGTGCCGTCCATGGTCAGCGCATGGTCGCCGGACCGAAACCGGAGGTAGCCTCGAAGATTGACCAGCCCGACAAACAACGGCCGAAAGCCTAAGCCGCGGCCGACGTTCACGCCGAAGCGCGACACGCCCTCCGTGAGCGCGGCGGCCAGTGCACGGCCGTGGTCTGTCAGGTCGCGATAGTCCGCGCAGCCGCGAAGGCTCTCCAGGACGCCGATGCCCTGATCGGCGGCCACGAACTCGAAAACGCCGGGCGCGGCTCTAAACGCGAGAATACCCGTGTGTGGCGCTTCGGAATGCTCGCGTATGTTGCTCTCCAGCTCCTCCATCGACGCTACCAGCCAGCGGGGCACTCGCCCTGGGAAACCGCCGACGTCTCGCGCCGCACGCTGCGCGTCCATCAGGAACGCCGTAAGACGGTCGTCACCGTCAGGTTCCCGGCGGAGTGCCCGGATGAATCCCATCCGTCTGCGATCACGCCATACCCACTGTTCATGGTTCTGGGTGAGCGCGCCCAGGAAAGAGGCTGCTGCGCCGTTTCTCGCGAGGTTGAGGATCGCAAGTGCATCTCGTGCGGCGTCGGCCGGCTGGTGAAGAAGCTCCAGGAGCGGCCCGAGGCGCCGGGGTGAGTAGCGACCCCGAAGGTCGTCCAATGTCAGGCGACCCCGAGCAGACGCAAAGCCCAGACCGTCGACCTCGGAGAAGGTCAGCGGTTTGGGCGAGACCGTCATCCGGCCCCGATCCGGCCATAGGCCGGCGCGGCGTGACCCAGGGCGGTCTCGATTGCTTGCCAGTTGGCCGTTAGCAACGCGTCGAGCGGCGCATCGGCAGGAGTTGGCGATGGTTTCCACGCGATTCGGTTGGCGCGCGTCCACGTCGCCCGTTGGCGCTTGACGGTCTTGAGGAACGTCGACGTGTCGATGAACGTGACCGCTGTAAATGCCGACCGCAGTTGCGGCAGAACCGCGACGCCTGCACGCAGAATCAGGTGGAGGGGACGTTCCACCTCTGCAGCGAGGCGCGCGAGATGCTGGGCCTGCCACGCGATCCTATCTGCCCATCCTGTGCCCGTCGCGAACTCGAAGGCGACGTGGGTCACCTCCTCATGCTGGCGAATGTAGCCGGTCCAACGCATCCAGTCGCGATCCGTACGGGCGTTGACGTGAAGCGCCGCAGGCACCCCCTCACTCAGAAACTCTTCGTGAGTGATCGCGATCCGTTTCATGGCGTGAAGGTCGTCGGTCCGCGGCTGATCAGTGAACAAGCTGAAGTTTGGCGTTGTCACGAGAGCGACGCCAAAAGTGCGGAGTGCCCGAATTGCGGCTCGCCGTTCGGTACCGAGCGCCCACCAGCGCTCCAGCGGACGGTCTCGTGCCGTCCCGCTCAAGATCAGGGGCGTGCCAGCCGCAACGCCGAAAGCGGTTGCCAGAGCTTCCTTGCTCTTGAAGCGAGGCGTGCCGTCGTGCCGTCCGATGACTTGATAGAGCGACAGGCACACTGCGCCGGCGGCGCGAAACGGCAGCTTGCCGCTTCTCTGCCGTGAAAGAACATCGGCGCGACGGGCGGCAGCAGCGGCGTGTCGATAATCGGCGCGACGGGAACGTTGTCAAGCGCGAAGCCACCGACCTCGCGAACCCGTGCCGCAAAGGCAACGGGGTTGCGCCGGCAGACAGCGTCGCATGTTTCAGGCTGCCCGCAGCAGAAGGCCGAAAGGCAGTCGTAGATGGGGGCGCGCGTGTACAGTCCGCCGCATAGGTGCCGGTCAGGGCAGGGCAAGCACCCGAGCGACGACGTATTGCGGTCGCTATCGCTCCACAGGCGTCGTTCTGCGCGTAGATTTCGGTCTGGTCGCGACTCCGTCTTCTTCTTGTTCAGCATACGACCACCTCGGCCACATGCGCGAGATCGTGAACCTCCACGACGCGGGCGCAGGCATCACCGAAAGAAATCTGCAGCGCGGTGAGCAGGTCGGCGGGTGGCGCCTCGATCTCACCGATCGCCTCGAGTCCGCGAAGCACGAGGACGTGCTCCTCGTGCAGATGGACGCCGAGCTCTTCGCCTTTCGTCGTCGTCTTTCCATCCGCAAGATGCGCGGCGTAACTGCGTGCCTGCGCGGCCGGTTCCTGTGTAAACAAGCCCGGCGTGCCGAGTTCGATGCGGCCGCGGTCGAGAGCTTTGCGGAACGACGGTGCTGCCTTCTTGACGAGATCGCCTCCCATGTTCAGTTCCCCATCAGCACCGGCCGGTATCGTTTCGAGCGGCCGTGGCTTAGTTCAACGATCAAGCCCAAGCCGGCGAGCGCAGCCAGTCTGTTGTTCCAGGCCGTTTGCGTGACGTCTTCTGCGTCTTGATGCCCCTCCATGAGCTCACGCGCGCTCGTGTCCTTGAGGAGATTGACGAGATCAAAGGTGAGCTGTTGCTTCGGATCGAGGGTGCCCTCGAGTCGAATATCGCCAGGGCGTTCATCCCCGTCGAGCGAGCAGAAGAGGAGCACATCGCGACGCGGCGCAAGGACAACGCGAAACTCGTCTACGATCGAAGCGTCCGCGTTTGCGACGACGGGGTAGAAGTTCGAGCGTTGGCCGCGGATCGCGTCCCGGAAGGCGAGTACGCTTTCGCGCAAAAAGCTTCCGGTGGCGACATCGACGCGACCGAAATCAAGAAACAGGGTCGTTGGCTGTGGCGGTTCGGTAGTAGTCAGTTCCATCAGGCGGCCGAAGGCCTTCCGGCCGTTCGGTACGCCCGCAAGGACGCCGCCAGATTCCGACAAGAGTTCGTGCATGCGGATCGTCATCAATCTCGACGTGACAGGCGTGAGGATTATGGGAATTGACGTGGACATTGTCAAGCCCGGCGAACTGGCTGCACTAAGGGTCGGAGTTATGGGTGTTTATGGGTGTGTTTTTGGAGATTCAGTTGCTTTATGGGTGTTTATGGGTGTACTTTTGGGTGTGAGGTCACATGCTGCCGCTCGATACCTTGGAGATCACCCCCGAATTCCTCGCGCTCATTGCCGAGCTCGACGAGTTCAAGGGCGCTTGGCGCGCCTTCGGCACGCTCGCGCCTGAACGCCTGAACGCGCTGCGCCGGGTCGCAACGATTGAAAGCATCGGATCCTCAACGCGCATCGAAGGCAGCAAGCTGACGGACCGCGAGGTGGAGCAGATCCTCGCCAACTTGCAGATCGAGTCTTTCACCACGCGGGACGAGCAGGAGGTCGCCGGCTACGCGAAGGTCATGGAGATGGTCTTCCAGTCATCGGCTGACATCCCCATCACGGAAAACCACCTGAGACAGCTGCACCGGGATCTGCTGTCCTTTAGTACGAAGGACGAGCGCCATCGGGGCGCATACAAAACCATGTCCAACAGCGTCGCCGCCTTCGACGAGCAGGGGCGTCAGATCGGCGTCGTGTTCGAAACCGCGACGCCATTCGATACGCAACGGCTCATGGCTGAATTGATCGCCTGGTTGCATGAGGCCCGAAGCCTCAATCGAGTGCATCCCCTCCTCATCATCGGCATCTTCGTGGTTGTGTTTCTGGAGATCCATCCTTTCCAGGATGGCAATGGCCGATTGAGCCGGATCCTGACGACGATCCTTCTACTGCATGCGGGCTACGCCTACGTCCCCTACAGTTCTCTCGAAAGCGTCATCGAACGCAGCAAGGAAGCCTACTACCTCGCCCTGCGCCAGACGCAGGCGACGATCCGCACCGCCACGCCGAACTGGCAGCCATGGCTGCTGTTCTTTCTCAATGTGCTGCAACGGCAAAAACGGCACCTCGCTTCGAAGGTTGAGCGCGAAAGAATCGTGCTGGCCGCTCTGCCCGAACTCGCCGTCCAAGTCGTCGAGCACGCGCGGCAACATGGGCGGGTGACGATCGGGGACATGGTCCGCGTGACAGGCGCCAGCCGGAACACGCTCAAGCAGCACTTTCGGCGTCTCGTGGAACAGGGACATCTTCAGCAGCACGGCACACGAAAAGGGACCTGGTACGGGTTACCTTGAGCGCCCGACACTTCTGCGCACAGAAACCAGCGATGCCAACTCCAGAGATTCACCTCGCGAAGGTCAACGATCCGGCGCTCCATTCGGTTCTCGATCCGAAGCTACGCCTGATTTACACCTATTCGTCCCCGCTCTTTCTCGACGGTGCCCTTGCCGGATCGGGTACGTTCATTAAGTGGGCCGACCAGTACGGGATACTCACGGCGCATCACGTGCCGAACAACCCCGTGAATTTCGCGATGCGGTTCGATTTCTCGGCGAACAGCCAACAGAAGCTCGGACTCGCGCTCGCTGGCTACGCTCACCGGTTTGAGCTGGAGCTTCGCAACCTATCGATTGCGAACCTTGCCCCGCCGATCAACCTCGCCGATCCTGGCCGCGGCCCTGACTTGGCCGTCATCAAGCTGGGCAACAGCGCCACGGTGCAAGCGATCGCGGCCCGGAAGTCGTTCTATCGAATAGATTTCGACCCATTGGGCCGTTTGGAACAGTCGATGGTCGATGACGGTATCTTCGTCATCTGCGGCGCGGCCAAAGAATCCGAGCAGACAGGCGGCCCGGAGCTTGGTTTCGACGAAGTTATCATCGAGGAGCTCACGACCTACTACGGCGGGCTCGTTCCGCCATCAGGGCGTCGCTTTGAGCGCGATGGATACCGGTACGCTGAGCTCGGCATAAATCATGATGGTCCCGACACCCTACCGAGTACGTTCGGGGGCGTAAGTGGCGGCGGTCTCTGGCGCATCGAAGTGACCGCCAGCACCGAAAAAGGCTACACCGTTTCGGATCCTGTCCTGTCAGGCGTGGCGTTCTATGAGACCGAGGTGATTGCCCATCAAGGTCAGATTCGATGCCACGCCGGCGATGCCGTCTACAACGTAACCCTGAACACGTTAAGCCAATAAATCGCTCAACGTGTGTCACACTTTGTGCCACACTCTGACGACACACCTGCAAAAGACGCCATCTAATCAACAGCTTATTGAACGGCCCGGGAGGCTCATAACCTGAAGGTCACAGGTTCAAATCCTGTCCCCGCAACCAAATCCCCAATAGAATCAAGGGGCCGTTAAGAGTTAATTAACCGAATCCTGCCAAAATGAACTGACACACTTGTGTCACACTCATTAGGGAGCAGGACGATGGTTCAGGAATCGCACTACATCCTCGGCGACAAGGTCCAGGTCTACCGGCGCGACAACAGCCGATACTGGCAATGCGCCACCTTTCTTAACGACCGGAGGCACCGGAAGAGCACCGGCGAAGACAGCCTCGCCTTGGCAAAGCAGATCGCCGAGGATTGGTACTTTGAGCTTCGCGGCAAGGCGCGCGCCGGTATCCTGACCCACGACAAGAAGACCTTCCGCCAGGTGGCGGACACGTTTCTGCAAGAGTACGCGGTGATCACGGAAGGCCATCGGAGCCAGAAATGGACCGAAGGCCACGCGATACGCCTCCGTGTCCATCTGAATCCCTTCTTCGGGGATCTTGGGATCTCCGAAGTGACCGCCGGCAAGGTGCAGGAGTATCGGGTGCATCGGATGACCTCGGCCGGCCTGAAGCCCGCCGAGTCAAAGGACAACCGGCCAGCCCGCGTTAAGGCGCCGTCACGGAATACGATTCACAATGAGCTCATCACGCTCCGGCAGGTCCTGAAGACGGCCGTTCGACATGACTGGCTGAAGGCACTCCCGGATCTATCCACGCCCTACAAGACAAGAGGGAGGTCGTTCACCGCCCATGGTTCAGCCCGTCTGAGTACAAGGCGCTCTACTGTGCTACCCGGAAGTACGCGAAGGCCGCGCCGAAGCGGTTCCGTTGGGAAGCGGAACAGGTGCACGACTATGTTCTGTTCCTCGCGAACACCGGGCTCAGGCCGGACGAGGCCAAAAACCTGCAGCATCGAGACGTAGAGATCGTGCTGGACGCTGCGACAGGGGAAACGATCCTCGAGATCGAGGTGCGCGGCAAGCGCGGGGTCGGGTACTGCAAAAGCATGCCGGGCGCCGTGCTTCCCTACCAACGTCTTCGCCGCCGCCCGAAGCCACGAACAAAGATCCGGGACAATGCGACGAACGCGCCAGATGTTCCGGCAAAGCCTCAGCGACCGCAGCCCACCGATCACGTCTTTCCAGGAAACCACATCAAGCTCTTCAACAATCTACTCGAAAGGATCGGGCTGAAGTTCGACCGCGACAACCAGCCCCGAACCGCCTACAGCCTCCGCCACACCTACATCTGCCTGCGCCTCATGGAGGGCGCGGACATCTACCAGATCGCGAAGAACTGCCGCACGAGCGTCGAGATGATCGAGAAATTTTACGCGGCGCACATCAAGGACGCGCTTGATGCCGCCGCGATCAACGTGCGGCGGCCAAAGCCGCCCGCGGCCCGAAAGAAAGAAGAAGACGAAGGAGATGAGGATGAAGGCGATGAAGACGATGAAGACGAAGCGGCATGATGCGAGGTCCTGTCGGCACTCGCTGGCGGCAAGCTAGGACGCCCAGCGCAGGCGGTCGACAAGCATGCCCCAGTAGTATTCAGCGGCACCTTGGGGATGGAAGATATCGCTGGCGCGGCCGTGTAGGGCCATGCCCATCGCCTTGAGACGCAGTGCGCCCTCAGCCTCCTCGACGCGCATGTGCTCGTTATAGCTGCCATGGCTCGCGGGGTCATAGCTAAACGCGATACCGCGTCCCGTGAGTCCTCCGATCTCGTACCAGACTTTGCATTCCGCAGCCGTTGCTCCGTCCATGTAGATCGTTGCCGTGAACTCGGACTCGGAGCGGCGCTTGAACCTGGCTCGGCAACGCTCGTTCTCGGCCTCGAGCGCGTTCAGGGAGGCTTCGAACACGTTCGCGATGTGCTCGAAGGCTTCCTCGAGGAAGCTGTCACGATCGCGATCGGTGAATGCCTTCGGCACGGTGGTACGGACCGGCGTCACGGTCTTTCGAGCCGTTGCGCCCGCCACCCGTTCCGGCGTGGTGCGCGCCGGTGCGCTACCGGCGGCAGGTCGTTCGGGCCGCGACGCGATGTTCCGGATCGCCCTGGCGACCTGAACGAGGGCGGCGTCCCGGTCCCCCGAGGTCGAGACAGGGTGTCCGTCCTCCGGAAGAGCCTTGAGTTTCCCGAATGAGGCCGAGTGCCACTCGCAGTCCCGCACGATGATCGGGATGACGCGGGCGGTCCCTGCCTCATGGCGCTCGATCGCGCGTCGCAGCTCCACCTCGATACAGTAGTCAGATGCGAGGAAGTCCGCGCTCACGAGCAGCAAGACGATATCGGCGGTATCGAGCGCTTCGCGGATCGCGGGATCGATCTCGTCGCCCGCCGCGATCGCGCAGTCCGTCCACGTCTCGATGATCCCTTGCCGCCGGAGCAGACTCAGGTGCGTCTCGAGCGCGGCGAGCGTCTCGCGATCTCGGTGGGAATAGGAAACGAAGACCTTCAGCATCGCGACTGAGCTCCTCTCGTGAAACGACGAGAATGGCACGGGGGCAGTGAGCGCGAAAGTGCGAGCGCTGTCGGTTCACGCGGCCGCGTTGGCGACCCGCCGCGCGTACCGGTACCGCGCGCTTGTGGCCACAAAGTGCGCGTTGAACACCGGTGTCCAACGCGCACCGAATGCAGCCACTTCCAGCCACATTCCGAAATCGAAATCTCAGCGTTTTCGCGGTCTGGCGCCGGGTTCAAATCCCGTCGGGGACGTATACTCCATTACGCGCCCGGGCTTCAGGACCGCCCGAATCAGGTAGGAGGGTTCGGAGCTTGGTCACTTCCTAGACACCGACTGTGTGCTCGCACGACACACGTCAGTCGAGCGTGCAAACGTCCCAGTCGGTGCCGGCAGCATTCGCGTCGAGGCTGGTTTCGCAAGTCGAGCCTGGCTTCACGCGCGGCCGTTTCCTGCAGGTCACGATGTCGGCACAGGCGTCGTCCCCTACCTCACACGCGGTACCGTTGCCCGTGACGGTCGAGCCCTCGAGCGTGGCGCCGGCCTTCATCCTCTCGCCGCAGAACCCGCCCAAGGCGTAGATGCCGGCCTTGTCGTTGTTCGTGACGATGCTGTCAATGACTCTGATGTCACGCGCGGCGAGGCCGAGGTAGTTGTCGGTGATCGTGCAACGCAGCGTCGAAATGCTTCCGGCGCTTCCGCCTAGACCCTCGACTTGCGTGGATGTTCGAGGTGAGCGTCAGGTCTTTGAGCCTTGCCCTTTTGCCGACTTGAATCCCAATAGTGTTGCCGCTGATGACGGCGGGACCATCGATCGTGGCCGAATCCCAGACCTGGACCGCGGCATGGGCACAACCGGAGATGTCAACCTGCGACAATCTGAGGCTCACGAGGGTCGCTCTCACGCCGACGATCGTGTTCGTGCTTCCCGTGATCGTTCCCGGACCGATGATGCGGCAGGAGATGTCGCACTCGATGCCGAAGCTATTACCGCCCGTGATCGTGTGGCCGTTCATCGTGAGCGTCCCGCCGTGCATCGTGAGGGCCGCGCCCCGGTAGCCGGTGCAATCGAGGTCGGCGTTCAGCGTCGCCTGACCGGTCGTTTCCTGGCCGCAGGTCGTGACGACGGTCTCTGCCACGACGGGCGCGGCAGCGGCGAGCGCCATCAGGCAGAAGGCGATCGACGAAATCACGATGGCAGAGGAGGTCCGGCACATGGCCGGCCTATCCCTGCGTATCTGGCACGATTTCATCCGTATTCGTGGCTCTGGTTCAGTCGTCGGCCTCCATCGCGATCCGATCATCACGCTCGCGCAGCAGCCAATAGACGACACCGAGCACGAGCGTGGCGCCCGAGAGGGCGGCGATTGTTGCCGCGCTGGTGGCCTTGGTATCCAGGATCACGAATTTCCGACTGAGCGCGATCAGCGCAATGAGCAGCACGGTCTTGACCTGGACGATACGGTCGCGGCGGACGGCGACACGAATGATGGAGTGCTTGAACTCCAGGGCGATGAGCAGCGTCATCACCATGCCGAAGAGCATCTGGAACGCGTCCTGATCGAGGGGATCCAAGGCGCCGCTCACCAGCAGCGGCATCACGCGAATGAGCAGCTGCGCGAGCGCGAGCGTGATGACGACCGCAATGACCAGACTCAGCACGATCGCGACGACGTGCTCGAAGCGATCGTAGAAAGACATGAGCGGCCAGTGCTCACGCGTTTCGGCCATCAGCTCCCGTGAGGTGCGAGGTCGGGTCGTCATGCGTTCTTCCTCCCGCTCGGTCGCGTCGTCCGAGTCGCGCCGCCATTACGGACGCACTCGGGTGTGAATCGCAAGGGCGACGCCTGGGCAGCGACGGTCCCGGGCGCGATCCAGCTGAAGCCGTGGCGAACGGCAGCAGTGCAGGGGGGGATGGATGGATGGAAGGTCCGACTTTGAAGGTTATGTCGTCTCCGCGGACGCCGAACATTCGGCGGAAACGCCACTAGTGTCGACTATCAACTGCCCGTGCTCAACTGGGCGCGATCAGCTTCAGGCCAGGGAAATACTCACGGTAGCGACGTGGGTCGCGGGTGAGAAGCCGCAGTCCGGCGATGGCGGCGTGGGCGCCGATGTAGAAATCAGGTAACGGCGAACGCTTCTCACCTCCTCGACGGCGGTAGCGCTCGAAAGCCTTACCTGCCAAAAACCCAGCCTCCCACGGAAGGGGTTGCCGCTCGAAGGCGAAATCTGCGATGGCCTCCTCGAGCTCCTCGATCGACGCGAACGCGATCGACACTTCAGCGTAGACGATCGGATCGAGCACCAGTCGACGCGCATCGATCAGCGGTCCCAACCGCGCCGACGACCAGGGGAACCAGTCTTCGTCCTCCTGAAGAATGTCGATGAGTACGTTGCTGTCGACGAGAACCTTGTCGGCCACTCAGGCTCAGTCCTCACCGCGCAGATGCATCATGATCTCTGCGGTGGACTTCCCCTTCCACGCCGGGTTGGTTCCGCTGCCGCGCAAGCGCTGGATGGCGCGGCGTGCCCGCGATTGCGGCTTGCCGACCGCTCGCAGGGTCACGCGTCCGCCGGCGTACTCGAACTCGACCTCGGTATCTGGCAGAAGACCTGCCTTTTCCCGGATCTCCTGTGGAATAGTCACCTGTCCTTTGCTCGTGATGCGCATCGCCAACCTCGTGGTAAGAGTAATCTCTGGTAATACTCTTACCCGTTCCAGGCGGATCGAGGCAAGTCCGGTTGACGATCGGCCGCTGTGGCGGATGTCCGCGCGACCTTGCCTGACGTGGCCGACTCACCGCGCTCGATGAAGACGCGATCGACGTCGATGCCGTGCCGGTCGCAGTACTCCCGGCATTTTGCCTCCTGTGTCGCGAGGCTCAGATTCTTCGTCTGCTCCTGGCTCGAGACTCGCGCGTAGATGACGGCCCCGCGTTGCATGGGTTCTCCTTTCGTACGTCGGGCGCCACGAGATGCAAAACGGCGAGACGCTCGGCCTCATCGCGCTCGATGCCGCCGTCGTACTCCATGATCGCCGCTCGCTCCTCCGCCTCCACGCGCTCATCTGTTGTCATCAAAGCGAACGCCTGAGACGGCGCGCCTTGCGTCCGGCAGCGCGCCAGGGTGAGCATGAGGCGCGTCCCCTACCCGAGGGGGCACCTCCGCATCACGAACCAGGTTGCACGCAAGCTGTGACGTCAAGCGGCCCGTGGCCGACAGGTCGCGAGCATAATGCCGACGGCATAGACCGCCGGCAGCAACTCATTCGCCCGGGCCGCGAAAGCGCCGCGCGGGTCTACGACGCGAGCGGCCGTACCCACGGCGGCGTTGAGGTCGGCGAGCGTCCAGTTCACCCCCCACCTCCCGGATGAGGCTCCCTTTGTGGCAGTGCGGCGAGGTGGGGCGGGAGTCCCCACCATCGGGTCGCGAACCCGTCGCCGCGTGAAAGCGGACCCTATAGGGTCGCCCTGGCCGGCTTGAAGGTCTGCTCCGTCTCGGCGCCAAGGACGCGCGCAGCGGCCCTGCGGCCGGTTGTCTGCCGATTTGCGATGGACGAGCGGCTCGCGTCTATGGCACGCTCCGCAGGCCCTCGATCTCGGGACGCCGCGCCCGCCTCACGAAGGAATTCCCCATGCGTCACGTTCTCTACCCGCTCGCTGCCATCAGCTCGTTGTCCAGAGTGTGGTAGGGGCCGTTCAACGTCTGGAGCACACGCGTGGGTAGCTGGGGCTACGGCTCCTTCGAAAACGACGACGCCCTCGATTGGGCCGGCGAGCTGGCCGCCGGCGATGGCTGGGATCCTCTCGTGCAAGCGCTGGCTGATGTCGAGGACGGCGAGCCTGCCGCGCTCGTCTGCACCCGGGCGGTCGCGGCCGCTGAGCTGGTGGCGGCCGGGAGGGGACATCCCACCAAGGATCTCCCCGAGTCCGTGTACGGATGGCTCGCCGATGCCGCGTCGCCGACGGCGGAGCTCGCCGCGCGCGCGGTCGCGGCGCTGGAACGCATCCGCTCCTCCTCCGAGCTTCGCGCGTTGTTCCAGGAGGCCGGGGGATTGCGCTCGTGGTCGGCCGAGATTCGACGATTGACGACGCGCCTCGGAAAGGTGCCGCGGCCGCTCAGGTTCGATCGCATGGAACCGGCGCCCGAGGCGGTGTACAAGCGTGCCGCCCGACAGATCGTGGGTGAGCGATGGGCGGACGCCATCGTCACCCTGAGCGCGATCCTCGAAAGCGGTCCCGAGCCCGATTGGATCGTTTTGACGTACAACGACCGCGCCTGGTGCCTGGCCCAGCTCGGTAAGTTCGAAGATGCGTCGGCCGACGTGGAGCATGCGATCACGCTGCTCGGCCGCACCGAGGTTCCGAACACGACCAAGGCGGCGTGCCATGGCACGCGCGGGTTCATCCGCGTCCGGACGGGCCGCCACCGCGAGGCGATCGAAGACTTGTCGCTCGCGCTCGACCTGGCCGGCGGGCGCATCGACTTCGAGCTCCGCGCCGAGGCATGGGAAGCGCTCGGGCGAGTGGAGGAGGCGGCGAAGGATCGCGAGTCCGCGCGCGCGGCGCGCGTGTCGGAGCTATTGCAGCAGGCGTCCGCGTCGTGGAACGACCAGCGCCATCGCGAGGCGCGCGCGCAGCTGAATGGCGTCCTCGAGATCGATCCGGACAACCGTCGGGCGCTCTTTCGCCGGGCGATCGTCCTCTGGGAGCTCGGTGCTCTCAGGGAAGCGGAGCGGGATCTCTCGCGGGCGATCGAGCTGGGCCCCGGGGATCGCTACCTCCATTATCGACGTTCGGAGGTGCGCGCGCTTCTGGGCGACACCGATGCTGCGCGTGCCGATCGCGAGCGTTGTCACGAGCTCGGACTCGACGTCGTCGCAGGCTTCGACGACTTGGTGCGTCGCAACGGGTTGGAGGTCCGGGCCGGCAACCCGCGCCGGGTGAAGCGGCTCGTGATCCCCGAGCTCACCCACGTCTTGAAGCTCGTTCCGGAGCACGCGGGCGCGCGCAAGCTGCGGGCCCGCGCCTACGATCTCCTGGGAGACGCCCGCAAAGCCGCGCGCGATCGCGAGCTGTTGCAAAAGGTGCGTCCGTTGCCGCGACCCGCGCCGCCGCCGGATCAGCAAGAGTTCGGCGCGTGGTTCTTCGATTTGATGGATTCCGAGTAGGCTCCTTGTTCTGCGCCTTGTATGGCGCCCCGGGTCTTCTCTCTCGATTGGCTCTGAATCCATGATGAAGGTCTCCTGAAAGTCCGTCAGGAGGAACACGGTCAACCCCATCCCCATGAACTCCACTGCCGCCTGCAGATGGTTGGCGTCTCCGCGCATCCTCGCGCACCTTGACAATCGCCAACGAGCGCGGACATTTGTCCGCGCGCCAAGGACGGCGCGCGGAAGGAGGCGACCATGACGATTCGAAGCAACCGGGTGAGCGCGGCCGCCACGCGCCGGCGCAGATGATGATCCCGATTTAGTCATGTCCCCGCCCGTCCTCTGGCAGTTCCGCTTCTCGCACTTCAACGAGAAGGTCCGCTGGGCGCTCGACTGGAAGCGCATCGCGCATGTGCGCCGCTCGCTCCTGCCCGGGCTGCACATCCCGCGCATCCTGTGGATGACGGGACAGAAGTCGGTGCCCGTGCTCGTGCTCGACGGCGAGGTGATCCACGACTCGACCCGCATCATCGAGCGGCTCGAGCGGCTGCGGTCCGAGCCGGCGCTCTATCCCGGCGATGCGGCAGAACTCCGTCGCGCCCTCGCGCTCGAGGACTTCTTCGACGAGGAGCTCGGCCCGCATGTGCGGCGCGCCTTTTTCCACGAGCTCCTGCCGGAGACCGACTTCGCTGCGGCCGCCTTCACGATCGGCTGCCGCGCCGGCAGCCGGAACCTCTACCGCGCCTTCTTCCCCGCCATCCGCGTGGCGATGAGGGCCGACATGCGGATCGACGCCGCCGGGGCGGCGCGCAGCAACGAGAAGGTGCGCGCGGCGCTCGACCGAATCGAGGCCGAGCTCCAGCCCTCCGGCTATCTGGTCGGCGACCGATTCGGCGTGGCCGACCTGACCGCCGCCGCGCTCCTCGCGCCAGCGGTCTCCCCGCCCGAGTTCCCCTATCCGCCTGACCCGCTTCCCGAGCCGGTCGCGCGCTGGCGCGATTCCCTCGCCGGTCGCCCGGCGTTCCGCTGGGCCGCCGAGATGTACCGCCGCCACCGCGGCACGTCGGCCGAGATCGCGGCGTGAACCCCCCGCCCGTCGGTGCGGGGATCGGTGGCGAGCTGGCACGGCCTCGCCAAGCACGCGGACGCCTTCCGCCTGTCTCGGTCGAGTTTCAACGCGCGCGATGTGCGGAACATCGGGAAGCGACTCCTCGTGCAGCAACTCGCGTCGGAATTCACTCTTTGCACCCGCGCACGCCCGTGGCCGTTTGCATCAGACTTCCGGCCACCTTCGCTTTAGTACGCTCGCGCGAAGTGCGTGGAATCTGGTTGGCGGCGCGTTCGCGCGCTACGGGTCTCCAACTCCTCGGGATCGGGTGACCCGATTGAGTAGGCGCGACCGTAGAGCGCGCTCGCTTTGAGGACATGGAGCGCGGCGACGAGCGGCTCGTCGCCCTCGTCGATCTCA
Source organism: uncultured delta proteobacterium (assembly GCA_963761995.1). Taxonomy (GTDB): domain Bacteria; phylum Desulfobacterota; class Binatia; order UTPRO1; family UTPRO1; genus UTPRO1. The sequence continues at coordinate 1,547,079 of CAVXIU010000006.1, forward strand.
CGCAGACGCACGCCCAGCGCCTTTGGTACCAATGCACGGAGCTGGTCGATCATCGCCGACCACAGCTCCAGGCGGCGGCCCGGCGTTTCATGCAGCCTCGGCCCGCCTGAGCAGGTCCAGCTCCCGCAACCACGCGAGGAGTTGGTTCCAACTGGGAATGGTTAGGGACATTCCTCGAGTCGCGTTTCAGGGCTCGCGGGACTCGTCCCTCCCGGCCAGGGTGACCGGATCCGTCACACTATTTCATTGACAGCGGATGCGTGATTCGAGAGCATCGCCCCCCAACCACCCGCCGTATGGGGCCGTGAGCTGCGAACGTGACTGAAGGCAGCAAGGAGGACTCGATGCTTTCACGTACCCGGACTTTGATGTGTGCACTCGGAATCGCGATGAACGCTGCACTCGTGTTGACGGCATCGAATGCTGCGGCTCAATCGGTGCCCTCTAAGTGTGATGCGGGCAAATGGAACGCGGTTGGAAGTCTGGGCAAATGCCTTGCAACGGTTCAAGCCAAAGCGGCGAAAGCGGGTGGAAGCGTTCCGTCGGACGATCCCGCCGTTGCCAAGTGCTCCAGCGCCTTCTCGAAACGATGTGCGAAAGCAGAAGCGAATACGGATTGTTCGAAGCCCGGAACATGCGACCAGGTGCTGATGGTCAATCAAACCAACGTCGACGTCATCATTACTCTGATTCGTTAGAATTACCTCCCGCGCTGGTCACGCGGGCGCCTTGCGACGCTTCGACGAGATGCGCCGGCGCCCGCGATCACGCGGCCTCGGTTCGCCTGAGCAGGTCCATCTCCGCAACCACGCGAGGAGCTGATTCCAACTGGGCACCGTCAGGGACGCTCGTCACGTCGCGTGCTTAGCGTGCGACGCTGGTGGCATCGTCAGCAGTGGTGTCCGATTTGGTGTCACTTGGCGTCCCTGTTTCGGTGCCGTCGAGTGCTCCAACCAAGGCGTGGAGGTGAGCGTTGTCGGCGTGGGCGTAGCGTTCCGACATTCGGGTCGAGGTGTGGCCGAGCAGCGTGGCGATGCCGGAGATGTCCGCGCGACCTTGCATGCGGAGGCGCGTCGCGAATGTGTGTCGGAGATCCTTGAAACGGAAGTCACGATTCGCGGCGTGGCGCAGCGCCGGCCGGAAGACCAGACGGTCGTAGTTGACGGATGCCCAGATGGACGCCAAAGTGCGCGCGCTCGCCATCGAGGTGATCGGCGCCCAGCGCGGGGCCTCATTCACCGCGGACGCGCTACTTGCACACGATCGCCCTCGCCGTCTGCTTGCACCCCGTCGCCAGGAACGTCACCTCTCCGCACTGTCCCGACTGTGACGCGCCGAAATCGCCGAGCACGACCGTGACGCGGAACGGGCCGGTTGTCGTCGGCGCATACGTGCCGTTCCGGCCGTTGATCGTGACCTTTACACCGTTCTGCCTGGCGGTCATGTCGCGCGCGGTGAACTTCACGATGCCGAGACCGGAGCCGGCGGCGCAGGCCGGCGGGACGGCGTCCGTACGATTGGAGTACGTCTGGGTCGTGCGCTTGGCGTTGAGGCGCCAGCCGTCGAATGCGCCGCACGGGCTCGGCGGCACCCCGGGCGGGATCACGTGGTCGAGCACGACGTTCCCGCCGGCACCGGGCTCCACGATGCGGACCCGCGCGCCCTTGGTGTCGAGCGCGAGCGGCGGGATCGGGAGCGCGCCGGGAAAGTCGACGTTGCCGCCGAGCACGAGCTTGCCCTGCCCGGCCGCGCCCGGGTTCACGATCTTGAGGTGGGCGTGCGACAACCCGACGCCGAGGGTGCACGGGTCGCACGCGTCGCCGATGCCGTCGAGATCGGTATCGCTCTGCGGATTGGGGAGGCCCGGGCAGTTGTCGCAGAGATCGCCGGCGCCGTCGCCGTCGCTGTCCGTGTTCGGGCCGGCGACGTACGGGCAGAGATCGAGCGGGCAGGTGTTGAGCGCGAAACCCGGATTGCCGAAGCCGTCGCCGTCGGTATCGGTGCACGTGTCGCAGACGTCGCCTTGCGAGTCGAGGTCGAGGTCGAACTGCGTGTAGTTCGGGACGGTCGGGCAGTTGTCACAGATGTCGCCGACGCCGTCGAAGTCCATGTCGCCGGTCGCGAGCGTAGAGAACGGGCAAGGGTCGCCGGGGCAGGTGTTGGGGAAGCCGGGGTTGCCGAGGCCGTCGCCGTCGGTGTCGGTGCAGAGGTCGCAGACGTCGCCGATGCCATCCCCGTCGGAGTCCTCCTGGCCGGGATTCAAGATCCCGGGACAGTTGTCGCAGGCGCTGCCGATGCCGTCGCCTTCCTCGTCCATGGGATCGGGACACGGGTTGAAGATGGCATCGATGGCGTCGATGTTGTCGGTCGGCAGGAGGCCGAGCGACGCGGCGGACTTCACGACCACGATCTGCAGCGTGAACGGGTCGAGCTTCAGGATGTCGGCGGGGCTGTACAAGGCAGTGGAGGGCGAGCCCGGTGCAAAGGAGAAGTACGCCGTGTTGGAGTAGTGGAGCGCGTCGATGTCGTCGCAGTTCGGCGGCCCGCACCCCGGCCCGCCGGAATGGAAAAACGTGCTCATGTGATTGTTGTAGAGGCTCGGGCCATAGCGACAGACGGAGATGTTGTCGCTCGGCTCACCGCCCTCCGGCATGCGCGGGTTGTTCCCCGGGGTAAGCGACGGCGAACCGGGCGCGAGCGAGATCTGGATGCACTGCGTGGTGAGGCCGACCGCAGGGAGCCCCCACTCGAACGCCGAGAGATCGTCGTCGAACGGTGGCGGCGGGTTCGGGTTCGCTTCGATCAACCCGAGGCCGGCGCCGGGATAGCAGGAGAGTGGCCCGAGCGGGATGCCGTCGCCGTCGAGAATCTGGGTGTGGAGCGGCGCGCTCGGGCAGGCGGGGTCGCCGTGGACGAAGAGGTCGGGCGCCGCTTGCGATTGGCGCCCAGGCGGGACGAGAAGCGCCTCCGTTTGCACCGACGGCGGCGCGAGCGGCGTGCCGACGGAGGAACGCGTCACCGAGAAATAGACGGGCGAGTTGACCGCTGGGATCGCTGGACCACCGTTGTGGGATACGGCGTCGATGATGTCACCCTGCAGGAGCCCGAGCAGCTCCCACGAGCGCGCGACGACCGGCGCCGGCATGGGCGCCGGCTGCGGCGGAACGGCCGGCTGCAAGAGCTCTGAGGGAAAGGCGTTCAGATTGGGGAGCGTGAGCGAGAACGGATCGAGACCGATCGTCTGAGCACGCGCCGGCGGTACGAGCGCGCCGAGCACGAGCAGAATCGGAACGAGCACCAGGACACGCACGACCATGACGAGTCCCTCCTGTCGCCGCGAGGCGCCGCATGAGGTGGCGAAGCGCCCCGGTGTGCTCGCGTCATGGCGCGGTCAGGTTGCGACTGTCAAGGCGAAAGTCATCATTGCCGGCAACACTCGCTGGGACCTGTTCCACGGATTTATCAGGGCGAGCTGAAGTCAGCGCTGGAGCCGTGAGTTCGAAGTCCACTGCTTACGCCTGGTGGGGAGCTGCGCATCCCGAAAGAGGTCGTAAAGTTCTCGGGCTCGATGGGTCATGGAAGGCACGACGCGCGGCCGATTTGGAAACGGGATGTGCCGGCCTGGTCGTCGCGCGGTCAGTCGGCCTTGTCTGAGAAGCGCCGTGCCGGCTCGCTGCCGTTCTTGAGTGCCGGTGCGCTGTAGGTCGATTCCCAGCACGCAGAGTCCTCGCCGCCGTGGAGCTGCACGGTGACTGGCTGCGTGAGTGGCAACGCCGGATCATCGAGCAAGGTCCCCTTGCCCGATACGTCGAGAGTCGCCTTCCCGGTGCGCGGACGGTCGTAGAGGCGGACGTCGGTGATGCCGTCGGGGACTCCGCTCGCATTCGTGTAATGGTATCCAGAGGCGGTCTTTCGCCAGCACGGTGTCGGCCGCGTCGTACCGCAGGTGCCGCCGGCGGGAATGGCGGCGTCGAGGATCAAGCGCGACGTGCCGTCGTATAGGCAGAGAGCGTACGCCTGGCCGGCCGCCGCGAGCGGATTGCCGAAGCCGGCGTTCGTCGTGATGGAGCGCTGGCTCCACTTCCAATGCAGCTTGTCGCGATGGTCCGCCTTCGCGTCCTCGAGGACCAGGAAGCCTCGTTGTCCGCCGCCGGGGGTACGACAGCCGGCAATCGGGGCGGCGGGGCAGAGAGGGGTCGGGGTCGGACCCGGCGCGCCGACCGGGGTCGGCGTGGGCGTCGGCGCGACCTGCGATTCCAGCTGGCAGCTCGCGTCGCAGCCGTCGCCGCTCGCGAGGTTGCCGTCGTCGCATTCCTCGCCGGGATTCGGCTGCGCGTTCCCGCAGGTCGCGGGGATGGCCCAGAGCTCGCGGCCGTGCGTACCGTCGTCGGCCGTAAAGAAGAGCATGCCGCGGAAGCTCGTGAGGGAGCTTGGATGCGAGCTTTCCGGACCGGGGAAGAGATCGGCGACGGGCTGCGCGGTCGTCCCATCACTCCTCCAAAGCTCGCATCCCTCGGTGTCCGTGCAGGCCACGAAATACAGCGTCCCTGCGACGTCGACGGATTCGTATCGCACCGTCCCCAGCGGCACGTCCGCGACACGCGCGGTGGAAGTGCCGTCGCTGTTCCACAGCTCACACCCGCGCACGTCGTCGCAGACGGTGAAAAACAGCGTGCCACCGGCGGCGGTGAGCACTTGCGGATAGGAGCTCGCGGCGCCCGGGGCGATGTCGGCGACGAGCACGGTCGTCGTGCCGTCGCTCTTCCAAAGCTCGCAGCCGTACGCTTCGTCGCAGGCGCGGAAAAAGAGGGTCTCACCAACGCGCGTGAGCTCTTGTGCACCGATGCCGGCGACGAGCGACGTCGTCGTGCCATCGGTCTTCCAGAGCCCAAAGCTGGCGCTGAAGAACAACGTCCCGGCGATATCCGTGAGCTCGCTGACATACGCGTTGCCGACGTTGGCGCCGACGTTCAGCCAGACCGTCGTGACACCGTCCGTCCGCCACAGGCCGCAACGCACGTAGAAGGTACCGTCGATCGGCACTTCGTCTCGTCCGCAGCCGGTGAAGAACACCTGGTCGCCGGAAACCGTGACGTTGAGAACAGAATGAAAATCGGCGACGACTGTCGTCGTGACCCCGTCGGTCTTCGAGAGCCGGCACCGCTCCGTGAACGGGCTGGTCGCGACGCAGTCACTGAAGAACAGGGCGTCACCCAGGACCGGGAAGCTCGGTGCGCCCGTCGACAAAGTCGGCGAGCACGATGCACGTGGATGAAGCTCGGCAACGAAGGCCGTACCGGTTCGGTCGCTCTTCCAGAGCGCCGACCCGTCCGGCGCCGTCGGCGAATAGTCCGCGAAGAAGAGGGTGTCGCCCACCATGGTCAGCCCGCATGGCGGGTTTGCATCATCGCTGTCAGGGAAGTCGTTATTGAGCGGTATCGTGCCGGCGGCGGTGCCGTCAGTCTTCCACAGTCGGCCTCCGCCCAGCGGGCCCGCGGCTAGGAAGAACAAGACGTCGCCGCCGACAGTGAGCGATGACGGGAACGACCCAACCGGGGTCGTATTGATGTCCGCAACTACGGTGGTCGTGACACCGTCGGTCGTCAGCAGCTCGCGACCAGCGTACGGGTCCAGGGCCGTCAGGAAGACCTTCCCGTGCACGTCCATGAGCGCGCTCGGATACGAACTGGCGCGGCCTGGTAGGATGTCAATCGCGAGGTCGGTGGTGACGCCGTCGCTCTTCCAGAGCTCGCACCCGTGGGTCTCGTCGCAGGCGCGGAAGAACAGCGTGTCGCCGACCGCGTCGAGGCTGCTCGGGAGAGAGTAGGAGAGGTCATAGGAGACGTCGCGGCGGCCCGTGCTCGCGGGAACGTCGGCGATCGCCGTTGTCGTGACGCCGTCGCTCGTCCAGAGCTCGCAGATGCCAGGCAGCTCCCTGCAGACGAAGAAAAACAGCCTCCCGCCGACGTTCGTCATCGCTCGCGGGACCGCGTCGTAGGTGCCGTTCACGAAGTGCGCGAGCGGTGTGACGGAGGCACCGTCGCTCTTCCACAGCTGGTACCCCGACGGTCCCCAGGTGTGGAAGAAAACCGTGTCGCCGACCGCAGTGAGCCCGAACGGATCCGAGTCGGCGGGGCCGGGCTCGATGTCGGCGACGAGCGCGGTCGTGACGCCATCGGTCGCCCAAAGCTCGCAGCCCGACTCGTCCGCGCAGGCAGTGAAATAGACCATGTCTCCGGCAGCCGTGAGGTGGTGCCTGTTGGGGTACGGGTCGGAGCTTGCAGGCCCGCTGGCGATGTCGGCGACGAGCACCGGCCCGCTGCCGTCGTTCCTCCAAATCTCGCAGCCGTGGGTCCCGTCACAAGCCGGATAGAAGAGAGTGCCGTTCGCCACCGCTAGGTCGTCGGCGTCGTAGTCTTGGCCGAGCCACGGTGTGCCGCCGATCACGTCGACCGTGACGCCGTCGGTGGACCGCAGCACGCACCCGTGCTCCGCGTCGCAGGCGCGGAAGAAGAGCTTCCCGCCGACGTTCCGGATCCCGTCGGGACTGGAGCCAACCGGCCCGGGCCTGATGTCCGCGACGATCGAGGCCGTGGCGCCGTCGCTCTTCCAGATTTCGCACCCGTAGGTCGCGTCGCAAGCGCGGAAGAAGAGCAGATCGCCGACGGCCGTGAGGTCGGTGATCTCGAAGTCGTAGGGGTCGGGCTCCGCGAAATTGGAGACCCGCGAGACGCTCGTTCCGTCGCTCTTCCAGATCTCGCAGCCGGCGGCCGGCTCGCATGCCGTGAAGAAGACGAGGTCGTGTACTCGCGTGAGCTGGTACAGACCCGCGTCGTCGGTCGCGGTGGTGATGTCCTTCACGAGGTACGGCAGCGGCTGTGCCGAGAGAGCCGAGGGGATGGCAGCTGCGAGGGCGAACGCCAGAAGGACGATGCGCGAGAGCACGACCGCCTAAGAGCAATGGATGTGCCGAAACGAGCGGGCCTTCTCCGCTTCCCGGTAGCGCAGCCGCGCACGGTCACGGCGACGCTGCGACCTCTTCCGGCGAGCACGCCCGTCAGAAGGCCGGGAACGTGAGACGCGGAGGCCGCCGGTCACTGCACGCAGGCCGGAGATGACACGTGAAAGAGGTTTCCCTTCCACACGTTTTCGTCGCAGTCGAGGTGATTGTCCGTCGCATCGAGCATGAATACGCCGACCCTACCGTTTCCGCTCCCCTGATTGCCCGTCAGCTTGTTGCGTTCGCCCGCCACCTGGAAGCCGACGAAATGGCCCGCCGCCCGGTTCTTCTTGAGCCGGTTGTCGTCGGAGGTGACCTGGAAACCCACGCCGGTCCCGACGCTCGAGTTGGCGAGCGTCACGTTACCCTGGAGGATATGGCTGCCGGCGCCGCCGATCGAGAATCCCAGCTGGCTGCCCGGCGCCTGGTTGTTCGTGAGCTGCTGGCCGGTGCCTTGAACGTCGAACGCGATGCTCGAGTTGGCGGCGATGTTGTCTTTGAGCTTGTTTCCGGTCGCGGTTGCCTCGGTGCCGAAACCAACCGCGTCGCCGAAGCCGGATCCGTCGACGACATCGAAAGCGATGTTGCGCGAGAACGTGTTCCCGCTTCCCGAGATCAGGAAGCCGATGGCGTCACTGCTGCGAGCGACGTTGCCGGTGAGCTTGTTCTTGTTGCCGATGATCTGAAAGCCGTTGCCACCTCCGAACGTGCCGTTGCCGTCGAGCAAATTGCCGTCGCTCGAGACCCCGAAGCCGACCGGTGGAGTCCCTTCGATCAGCACATTGCGCACCTTGTGTGCACCTTCGCCTCCTACGTCGACGTTCACGAGACACCCCCTGACCCGGCCATTCGAGACGGACGCGCCCCGCCCGACGATGCGAACCCCGGTGCTGAGCCCTCCCGAGCACGAGATCCCGTGGCCGTTCATGACGAGCGTGACCGGGCCGACCACCTCGAGCGCCAGCGAGCCGGGACACCCGACCAGGTCGGTCGTCATCTCGAACGTGCCGCCTGGCCCGATCGTGCCGCCACAGGCGAGTTGCGCGTGGGCGCGGGTGGCCGAGAAGGCGAGGAGCCCGGCGAGCATGGCGCCGGCAAACGGTCCGGAGATACGGGTGGTCGTCATGTCTGTGGCCTCCAGGTGTCGCCGGCCGCAGCTCCGGTGGCGGGAGCGAGGGCGCAGCGGCGGGTGCATGTGTACGGCGGACGTGATGGGGCTGCCTATACCGGGACGACGAGCGGCAGCACAACGAGAAAGCGCCTCTACCCTGGTTCCAAGCTCGTGGGGGAGTAGGAGTAGTCAGTCGTTGGTGAGGGCGCCCGTGGCATCGTCAGCAGTGGAGGTGAGCGTTTGTCGGCGTGGGCGTAGCGTTCCGACATTGCATGCGGAGGCGCGTCGCGAATGGTCGGCCGGGTCGCTCAGTCGACAATGACGACGACGCCCGTTGGCTCGCCCAGCGCCTCGACCGTTCGTTCGGCAGCTCGGTCGATGTGAACCCGAGGTGCCTCGGGTGGCTGCTCGTTGTAGGTGCCGGGCCCGTAGAATTGTCCATAGCGCAGCACAACGCCGCCCTCGGCGACAACGGAACGCTCCAGTTCTGCGACAGCGTCGGCATCGGGTCCATCAGGCAATTGCCAGGCGACGCTTTGAGCCAGGAGTTTCGGCGACCCGCTTCGCCGCGCGGCCTCGATCAGATTACGGGTTCCCTCGGTTCGGATGCGAGCGTTGAGATCGGCGAGTTCACCGATCTGCGCCGCATCATCCGGCAGATCGGTAAGCTCGTTCAACACGACATCCGGTTTGAAGTCATGAACAGCCTGGACGAGTGCCTCCCGGTCGAAGACGTCACAAAGAATGGGTTCGGCACCGAGGTGGCTCAGTAGTTCCGTCTTGCTGGGCGAGCGCGTCATGCCGCCGACTACGTGCCCGGCCTGAACCAACCGGGGAATCAGCCGCTGTCCAATGACGCCGGAGGCGCCGGCAAGAAATATTCTCATACCGTCATTGTGGGCCTCGCCTCGTGACGATCGCAAGCCACGCGTCCCCGGTTCCAATCTCTGGGCGTAGCTCGTGAAAGCCCGATCCTTGGGTGGTGGTGTCCGAATTAGGACACCCGTGCCGGGAAATTAGGACACTCCGTCAAGACCCATCCACCGTACGACCCTCCCGCTGATGGGCCAGGCACCGAATCCGATGGCGACCGCGATCAGAAGAGAGGCGATTCCGGGAACGCCGAACGATCGCAGTTGCTCGTTGACGTAGCCGAATGGGACGAGCCATGCGACCACAAAGAGCACACGCAGGAACAGTACGAGCCCGGCACGCACGATGCCTGTCGTACCTCGTGGGACGGACCCCCCGCTATGGGGACGAGGCGGTGACGCTCAGGGATGGGCGGACGATGCACGAGCGGTGCGTCGACTCACTCGGGCACTCGGGGCGGGAAACTAGGACACCCGTAGGAGGGCGGGCCTCAAGTTGCCTCGATCTTCAGCCGACCATCCGAATCGGGGGGGGGTCCATTCATGCCCGCTATCTCAGCAGCAGAAGTCCGCAGCCGGTTCCAGCGGGCTCTCGCCCAGCTACGGGACCAAGACGGGTCGCTGTTTCGCACAGGGGTCGCGGAACGGACCGTAGCGAGTCAACTAGCCTCCTACCTCAAATCCCTATTCCCCGATCACCACGTTGATGTCGAGTACAATCGACATGGCATCGATACCAAGACGCTTGAGCTTCCGAACGAACACACTGACAAGATCTTTCACCCCGACATTGTCGTTCATCGGCGGGAGAGTGACGCCGACAATCTTGTTGCGGTGGAAATCAAGAAGCAATCCAATGGGAGGGGGCAGAGCTGGGATCGCCAGAAGGTACAGGCGATGAAGGACCAGTACGGCTATCGCGTTGGCTTGCTCCTACTGATCGAAGACGCGACAGCGACGTCAGTTCCCCGCCTCGAAGAGGAATGGTTGTAGAAGGGGCTACTTCGCGCGCCCCTTCCCACCCTTGATCGCATAGAGTCGCTTCGGTTGGATCGCTGTCTGTCCGCCCTTGGCCTCGCTCGCGCTCATGCCTCTCGGCCGTGTCGGCGTCGGGAGCGGCGCGGGTACCTCGGCACGGAGCGCAGCGTCCACCAGCTCGCCGATGGTCCAGATGTGATCGGTTACGCCGAGCGCCATCGCAGGCGTAATGCGGAGCGATTCGTGGACGCGGCAGACGTTGTACCAGAGCACGTACAAGCTGATCGCCGCCTTGTGATTGCGGAGCTTCTTGCTGAAGGCGTTCGTCAAGCGCGTGAAGCGCCGTGACTGCATGCGGGTCGAGAGGTTGAACCGCTCGACGTAGCTCGTCGAGATCGCCGACTCGTCGGGATTGCCGATGCGAACCGTCTTCTCGCATCCTCTTATCTTGCCCGGCGAGTAGCGCACCGCCGCTTCGTTCCCCGGCGTCGTCGTGTAGTCCTTCACGATGGTCGCGAAGTCCACGTCGGTGCCGAACGCTTCCTCGATCGCGTCCGGGTACGCCGGCCAGCCGTCGCTGGTGATCTGGGGACGGTTCACGATGCGGGCGCGGAGGTCGGCCGCGAGCACCATCGTGTACTCGTGCGACCGCTTGCCGACGAGATACGAGACGACCGCCTTGCTCGTCGCGTCGAGCGCGACGTGGAGGTAGCAGTCGCCGTACTCTGGCGCGTCGCCTTCCTTCACGCGCTTCGCTTTCTTCTGGATGAACGACCACTGCTCGTCGAGCTCCAAGATATTGACGTGAAGGTTCCGCATCATCGCGTCGTGAACGCGGGCGCAGCCTTCGCCGACGTTGACGCCAAGGCGCATCACGGAATCGCGGTGCGTGTCGGTGAGGCGCTCGACGGAACGGATCGAGCAACCCTCAGTCAGGGCGGCGACAATCTGGGTCTGCTTCTCACGCGAGAGGGTATTCATGGCGCTTGCTTTCCCCGAAGCAGCGACCCAGACTCGAAGCGTTCCACGGCGTCGGGTGGGTGACTGCTCGGCGTTGACCCCGCTTCCAGTTAGCGCTGGGAGCGGGGTTTTTGTTTGAGGTCGATTCCATCGGCTTACCTGGGGAGTAATATACTAGCGACGTGCCCAAGAGTCAAGCCCTTGGCAGGGTATTACTTGACAGTAGCTACCGGGACGGTATACCTGGGCAGGTATGGCCAAGGTGAAGCTGACGGTGATGGGCTACCGCTGCGAGCGCTGCGACCACGAATGGGTGCCGCGCGAGTCGACGACGGAACCTCGGGTCTGCCCGAAGTGCAAAAGTCCCTACTGGAACGTGCCTCGGAAGACGCCGAAGAAAACGAAGGGCCGCTAGGCCCCTCGTTCCACGGCGCCGCCGTACGGCCGACCAGGCTAGAAACCAGTCGGGTACACCTCCACCCCACAGCCCATGCTGTCTCACGTTGCGCCCCCTTTCAGGCAGGCGCACCCGTACCTTGCTCTTCGGGTGAGCCTCTTTACGGGAGACGGTTCAGGCGGTAGGGTGCTGGTTGTCTAGGTCAGCAGTGCCGCCTTGCCGGCAAGTCCCGGTGAAGCCTTCGGACCCCGCGATCACCGTGTGTGATGCGCGGGGTTTGTCGTTTCAGTACACGATGTCCTCCACCTCACTCATCACCGCCTCAGCGGGGATCTTGAGGGCGCCGGCCAGCTTCGCCACCTGGCCTGGGTAGGGAACGACCCGACGAAGCTCGATCTTCGACATGAGTCCCTGATCCAACCCAGCGCGTCGCGCGAGCGCGGCCTTCGACAACCCCTGCCGCAAGCGCTCCCGAGTAAGTCGCAACATGGTGACGTCCTCCTACGCTTCCTTGCTGCTAGACCCTTGCCTGAAAGCGCGTAGCGTGTCAAAAAGAATCAGAGGCTCTACGCATGCCATACGCACCGCACCGCCCCCTCAACGTCGGTCATTGGTGGCGCTTCTCTCGATACGAGATCCGCGGCGGTTACATTTGCCCAGCACCGAACGCGCGACTCAGTCAGTACGATCCCTGGACGGCCACGGAGCAAAAGGGTCGTCCCTTCGAGTCGCTGCTGAAGTTGATGCACGGCATCGACTACGACCTGGAGGGGACGTTCGTGAACTCCGCCACCGGCCACGGGGAGGTCAACATGCCTGCCCTGACCCCGGCGGCGACCGAGCGCATACTCAACTGGTGCGCCCGCTACGGACTCCTCGGGATTGCGCTCCAGCAGATGCGGGCACTCGTTCTGGCGCCACGATGGGCGCGCAGCTTCACCACGAAGCGCCTTCCGCGGTCGTGGATGGGCGCAGAGCTGAGGCACTATGTCAGGACTTCAGGAAGCTGGTACGGCGGAACGTCGGTCGGTGCGCATCGAAATGGCGTGACGGAAGGCGACCTCGTGCCGTCCGATTTGTGGTCGAGCCGGTGGCCAAAGCCCGGGTGCTACGTGGACACGGAGTATCCGGTCGCAAGCACCCGTCACCAAGGATTTGAGGGGCTGGCGGTGCTTCCACTTCGCGAGACGTGGGCGCATTTCACCCTAGGCGTGCCCCCTGGAGATGAAGAGACGTACGACTATGCGACGCCCTATTCGTCGAGGTTCTGGCGGGAGTACGGCGAAGCCGTGATTGATTTCCTGGGCGCCGCGCAAACCCTCAGCCGCGGCCTTGAGGCGCTCAAGGTTCGTGAACAGCGCGCGGGTATTGAAGTCTCCCCCCAAGTCGTACGCGCGCGCGGACGTCGAATACTCGACGAGTTCCTAGCGGCGACGAATCCGGTCGTGCTGGAAGAACCTGAAGGAAACCAGCGAATCGTCTTCCGCAGTCCCTCCCTACTCGGAATGATGGCCGTCATGGCGGCGGAAGACGTCGCCACAGGCGGCAGCATGCAACGATGCGCCAACGAGCGCTGTCAGACCTCGTTCGTCACAACCTCACGTCGCGAACGCTACTGTAGCGCCAGGTGTCGCTCGACAGCCGAACAGGGGAAGTACCGCGAAGCGCAACGCGACTTAATGGGAAAGCGTCTCGCGGCGGTTCTCCCCAAGTCCGTACCGCTTGCGGCTCGCGATCGGATCGTGCGCTCGCTCGCGCGCAAGTACCAGAGTGCCCAGCGACTGGGACAGGCGGCACGCATCGATGGGACTTCGGTCAGTTCGATCATCAAACGCCACGCCCCCGGGCTTGCCAGCCGGGACATGACGCGCGCCCTCCAACGCCTAAGCGTGACCGAACGTTAGTGCTTCGGGAAGCGAATCTCCGTCTCGATCTGGCGCAAATCGACGCCGTGCGAGACTTGGTAAGGGGCTAGACTAGGTGGCGGGGGCTTCCATGTAGCCGCATCGAGTGTCCGGTAGGATCACCCGACGGCCTTCTAGGGTCTCCACCCATCCACCCTGTCGCCACGTCACGAGGTATGATTCTTCTAGGCCCTCGCATTGAACGAGCCACGTGCTCCCCTCAGGAAAGCTCCGTTGGCAGGCACAGGCCAGCAGGCACAGAATGGCAATCAGCAGAGCCGTTCGCAGGTACGAGAAAGCGACCGCCATCGGCGGTTAGTGTCTCAGTGGACCCGCGAACCGTCTACAGCCAAATTAGGACACTCCGCTTTTCGAATTAGGACACTCGGCCCCGAATTAGTCAGGATGGAACGACCGGCTCCGATTCGCAGCGTACCGTAGGGTACGACGAGCGTAGGTTACGCTGCGGATCGGAGTAGCACCGTAGCGCAGAGCTACATGCGAAAGGAGCCGGTCGTGAAGAAAACTATCCGCTTTGTGGGATTGGATGTCCACGCGGACACGATCGCGGTCGCCATCGCCGAGCCGTGACGGTGAGGTCCGCAGCCTTGGGACGATTCCGAACGAGCCGGAGGCGCTCCGGCGGCTGCGTGAAAAAGCTCGGACCGCCGGAGCAACTGCGGGTGTGCTACGAAGCCGGGCCGACGGGCTACGCGCTGTACTGGCAGCTGATGCAACTCGGCGTGGCCTGCGAGGTCATGGCCCGACCCTGATGCCGGTGAAGCCGGGCGATCGCGTGAAGACGGACCGCCGCGATGCGACGAAGCTGGCGCGGAGCTATCGCAGCGGGGATCTGACCGCAGTGTGGGTCCCCGATGCGGCGCACGAGGCGCTGCGGGATCTGGTGCGCGCGCGCGAAGCGGCCAAGACGCGATCACCTGCGCGCCCGCCATAGGCTCGGGAAGTTTCTACTGCGCCATGGGCGGCGCCCGCCGACGGGCGTCAAGGCGTGGGGCACGAAGCATCGGGCCTGGCTCAAGACGGTCCGGTTCGCGGAGCCGGCGCAGGAGGCCACACTCCTCGACTATGCTGACCGAGGTCGAGCACGCGGATGAGCGAGTCCGCCGGCTCGATCGCGCCCTCGATGTCGCGGCCGCCGCAGCGCCCGCCCCGATGCGGGCGGTCATCGCCGCCCTGCAGGCCTTACGCGGGGTCGCGCAGCTGACGGCGGTCACGCTCGTGGCCGAGCTGGGCACGCTCTCGCGCTTCCCGCGTCCCCGCCAGCTCATGGGCTACAGTGGCGCGGTCGCGAGCGAGCACTCGAGCGGGTCGAAGATCCGCCGGGGCGGGATCACCAAAACCGGCAATGCCCACGTCCGCCGGATCGTGATCGAAGCGGCGTGGGCGTATCAGCATCGCCCGAGCCTCGGGGGCGCGCTCCGTACGCGACAGGCCGGCGTGAGCGCAGAGGTGCGTGCGATCGCCTGGAAAGCCCAGCACCGTCTCCACACGCGCTATCGTCATCTCCTCGCCAAGGGGAAACCCAAGCCGCAGGTCATAACCGCAGTGGGCCGGGAGCTGCTCGGCTTCATCTGGGCCATCGGCGTGCACGCCGAGCGCGAACTCGCGCGTGCGGCCTAGTCCCCGGGACCACGCGATGCGAGGACGAGCAGGCGATGCGCGCAGGAGCCCACGGGAAGGAGGATCCTCGGCTGTCCTACGCGCCAGGTCTTCGGACCGGACCCGCGAAATTAGTCCGAGGCAGCTCCCGACGGATCACGATTATGCTGGCGGGCCTCCGGGCTCGATCCGCGAATATCAGAGTGATCAACCGTCGAGGCGGCCCCTGCGTCCATCGCCTGCCGCGTGCCCCATGAAACTCAAATCACCCTCGATTGACGGGTCGTTCCATATCAGGACAGCACCCCTTGGGTTGCGCGATGGACGGCTGGACCGCTCCTGTGGCAGGCTTCCGGCGCCCTCAATTGTCGCCGCCGTGCCCATCTCACGAAGGGGATTTGCCATGACTCGCTCTCTCGTCACGCTCGTTGCGGTTGTCGTCTGCTCGATGCTCGTCCCCCCGTCCGCCGCCGCTCAGATTGTGAAGAAATGCCCGCCTGACTCGGTGAAGGTGGGGAACACCTGCGTCGATAGGTACGAGGCGAGCGTCTGGCAGGTGCCCGACCCGATGGGCGCTGGGAAGGGCCTCGTCAAGAAGATCGAGAAGGGGAAAGCGACGCTTGCGGATCTCACCGCTACGGGCGCAGTTCAGCTCGGCTGCACCTACCCGATCTTCAACCACACCGCGTACCCCGCTGGCTTCCCGAACGACGGCAACTGGACGCCGATCTTTGGCTCGAGCCCGCCCACGCCGGGCGTCTACGCGGTCTCGATCGCCGGCGTCGTCCCGACGACCTGCACGACGCAGTTCCAAGCGGCGCAGGCCTGCACGCTCTCCGGCAAGCGCCTCATCCGGAACGACGATTGGCAGCGCGCGGCGGCAGGCACGCCCGACCCGGGGAACCTCGACGACGGTACGACCACGTGCGTTACCAACTCGGCGAGCCCGGCCAACACAGGCTCGCGTTCCGCGTGTGCGTCGTTGTGGGGCGTGCACGACATGGTCGGGAACGTGTGGGAGTGGGTGGCCGACTGGACCGACCGTGCGAATGGAGAGGCGAATTGGACTACGCAGACGGGGATCGCGGGCAATGACTACAGCGCGTTTGGCGGTGCCGGTGGTGGCGGCTTCAATGCCATTCCGGGCGCGCCGATTCGCGGTGGCTTTTGGGCTTTCGGCACCGACGCCGGAGTCTTCTCCGTCCTCGCGTACATCGACGGGGCCTTCGGGGAAAACTTCAACATCGGGTTCCGCTGCGCGCGCTAGTCGGCCTCTTTCATCGCGGTCGAGGTGGCCGTCGCCGTTGCTCTGCGCGTCCATCCTCCCTGATGAGGCGGAAGAGGCATTTTGCACGCGGGCCGCGCTGGTGCGTCGGCTCGCTTTCTTTGCCCCGAATTGGATCAAAGTCGTTCGAATCGCCGTTTGAGACACGTCCGAGCGACGTATGGCATTGACAGCACGCGGCCCGAGCGTGCGAGTAATGAGCGCATGACGCGTACGAAAGAGATCCTCGCGACTTTCGCCCTGGCATTCTCCGCGGCGGTGTTCATGGCCCCGTCGGCCGCCGCGATCACCTCGCTCGATGGTGTGCTCGAGCGTCGTATCATCGACGACTTCGCGTCGGGGCGTGTCGAGGAGACGTTCGAGCTCGTCACCGACGATGGCCGGCGGATCGCTCTCGACTTCGGACCAAATCGCGCGGACGCCCCGGCCCCCGGCGCGCGGATTGCCGTCAGTGGCATCCTGCAGGGAGGGGCGCTCACGGTCGCAGCGGCCCTGCAACTCGATGGAGATTTCGCTCGTAGCGCCGGCGCCCGCACGCCTCTCGGGGCGCGGAAGGTCGCTGTGATCCTCTTCAATTTCCAGAATGCACCCGTCGAACCGTGGACGACGGCCGAGATTCGTGGGGCTCTCTTCACCGATGTCGACTCGACCAGCGCCTACTACGAGGAGCAATCGGGGGGCAGTCTTCACCTCACGGGTAAGGTCGATCCCGATGGCGACGTCTTTGGCTGGTACACCATCCCGTACGCAACCGGAGTCAATTGCTACAGTCCCGTCGCGTACACCGAGTGGGCGGAAGCGGCGAGCGCGGCGGCGGTCGCCGACGGCAAGGATCTGAGCGGCTACGACCACATCGTCTACGTGTGGTCGCCGTATCACGACTGCCCGTTCTCCGGCGTCGGCGACCTGGGTGGCGACGAGGTCTGGATCAACGGGTTTACGCTCGAAGGCGTCCGCCTCGTCGCCATGCACGAGCTCGGCCACAACTTCGGTCTTTATCACTCCTCGACATTGAATTGCCTCGACGCCGCCGGCGAACGTGTTTCGATCAGCCGCGATTGCCGGCCGGAAGAGTACGGCGATCCGTTCGACATCATGGGACAGCTCGCTTCCACGCATCTACACACCTGGCACAAGCGGCAGCTGGAATTGCTCGATTTCCGCGAGTATCCCGTCGGAACGAGTCGGACGATGGATGGCTCGGGCATCTTCCTGCTGACGATCGCGCCCGAGGAACAGCCGCTACCGGGCACGATTCAGACGGTCATCGTCCCCGGTGCCCTGACCCAGGCGACGGCCTTCTCGCCAGACTACTATGTCGAATTCCGCCAGCCCTTCGGGTTCTTCGAAGCGTTCGCCCCGACGGATCCGGTCGTCAACGGGGTGTCGATTCGCGTCGCA
This sequence comes from uncultured delta proteobacterium, assembly GCA_963761995.1. Taxonomy (GTDB): domain Bacteria; phylum Desulfobacterota; class Binatia; order UTPRO1; family UTPRO1; genus UTPRO1. The sequence continues at coordinate 1,564,607 of CAVXIU010000006.1, forward strand.
CCGATCGCCGGGTACTCGTATTTGCTCGATGCCACTCCCGAAACGTCGACCTTCCTGGATGCGGCCGTTCCTGTGGGACGGTCGTTCGTAGACGCGGGCCGCTGTCTCATCATCACGACGCTCGCGGTCGCGCCTACGGGCGCCGACGTCAGGATCGCGCTCGAGCCGGACGGCTCGCATCCTACAGCTCCGTGGCCGCTCTATTGGGAGCCGCTTCCGCCGAGTGGCGCTCGTCTAGCTTGGGGCTTCGCAGAGGACGACGTCGAAGCCACGAGTTACCACGTGTTCGCGTCGTCACCCTCGGGCGACGTGGAAATCGGATCGAACAGCAGCCTGTTCAGGTTGCCGCTCGACGGCCTCACGGGCGATCCGGTGACGTATTGGGTCGTCGCGAAGGATCGCTGCGGGAACATCGGCCCGCGATCGAACACGGTGACCTTCGGGCTGCCCTCGGATCCCGCGATCGTCTTGAGTTCGCCGGCGCCGGCGACCTCCGTGCGACTGCACCGCAACCTGCGAGTGAAGGCGACCGTGAACGGGGGGCCGATCACGCGCATCGAGATGTACCTCGATGGCCTCTTGGTGAAGGCGCGGGACTACCGCCCCAGGCGTGCCTTCCGGAAAGTTGCGTGGCAGGTTCCGGTTCGGCGCGTGCCGAGCGGCACCCACGCAGTCACGCTCAGGGCGTACAATGCGACCGGTAGCAGCGAAGCCGCGTTCGTCGTGCAGACGATCCCGTGAGCGCACAGACGGGCACCGTTGGGGACGTTGACTTATCAGGGCGTGGGTCGACCGCGCGGTGACCCGCCATCGTCTGCGGCGAAGGGTCGAGGAGATCCCGACGTGGCAGCGGATTGTCAGCTTCGTCGCGATTTGCCTTGTCGGCAGTGTCCCATGAGGAGTAGAGCGCGAACACGAGCGATCATCGATCCGACGTCCGGGAGTATGGACTCGGTCCCTTTCGCGGGGGACCCAAACCAATGGAGGCGCTCATGAGAACGATCATCTCGCTCTTGATCACTGCCCTGGGGACCTTGTGCATCGGCGGGGTCGGGGTCGCCCACGGCGGCACCCTCGATCACCTCGTGTGCTACGCCACGAAGGACCCTGTGAAGATGAAGTGGTCGGCGGACCTGATGGCCACCATTCAACCCGAGTTCACGGCAACGGGATGCGTGCTGAAAAAGGCGGTCGAGTTCTGCGTCCCCGCGACGAAGACCAACGTGAACCCGGCGCCGCCGTTTCCGGGTGTGTCGGGGCAGACGCTCCAGGACGACTACATTTGCTACGCCGCCAAGTGTGCGGTGCCCGGGACTCCCCCGAACAAGCTCGTCACCGATCAGTTCGGGAGCCGAGTCCAGAAGAAGTACAAGCTATCGAAGGTCTGTGTCCCGGCGCGGAAAGCACCGCCACCGTGTGGCCCGACGGGCGCGCACATGTGCGGCGGGACGTGTCCGGGCACGAACCAGCAGTGCCTGCCCGATGCACTGGATCGATGTACGTGTCTCCCGATCCAGGACGGGTGCTTCGTCAACACGGACGGCGCGTGCACGGGAGTGTGCCCCGGAAGTGGCCAACTGTGCGCGTTCGATGACACCGGGTTCTGCGGGTGTCCATGCGCGATCCTCATTCCGAATTTGCAGACGAGCGTGTGTCAGATGGGGATTTGCCCGAGCCCGAAGACCTGCGTGAAGAACACCACGGACACTGCGTGCCTCTGCTGCGCGCTCGGTGGTGTCTCGTGTTCGGTGAACAGCGACTGCTGCTTTGGCTTCAACTGCATAGCGGGCGTTTGCTCGTAGCGTAAATCGATGCCGGGGCCCTGCGTGGGGCAGGGCCCCGGCATAGCCGACGACAATGGGCCTAGATTCGACGATCCGAGCTGCGCGGGATTCTAGGGAGCGTCCTTGGCTTTCACGACGCTCGCGTCTTGCGTGAGCGAGCTTACGTAGGTTGCCGACCAGCATTCGCCGTGCGTGCCCTGGAGCTGGACGACGAGAGGAAAGGCGAGGGTGGCGAGCGCCGGCATGCGCAGCAACGGGCCCTTGCCGGCGAACCCGATCTTCGCCTTGCCGTTCTCGCCCGCCTGTAGCGTCAGCTTCTGAATGCCCTGCGGCGTCAGGTCCGCGTCGCCGTACCTGAAGCCCTTGGCACCGCTGGCCTTCCAACAGGGCTTGCCGTTCTTGCAGGCGCCGCCCGCCGGCGCACTCGCGGTGAGGGCGAGACCGGGCCCTCCGTCGTAGAGGCAGAGCGCAAAGCCCGTCGTGGTCGTCGGGGCGCCGAAGTCCGGGGTGGCGGTCGCGCTGCCCTTCGACCATTTCCAGAGCATTTGGTCCTTGGCGTCGTTCGAGCTGTTCTTGAGGGTGAGGGTCGACTTTCCGGAGACGTATGGGAGCCGGCACCCCGGCAGCGCTGCCGGCGCGCAGGCGATCGGCTCGACGTCGCAGGCATCGCCGACCCGGTCGCCGTCGGCGTCGATCTGCGTCGGATTCGGTGCCTCCGGGCAGTTGTCGAGCTCGTCGGGGACGCCGTCGCCGTCGCCGTCGGACGCGGTCGTGACGGCGGTGACGAGTTGCGTGGCGCAGGTCGTACCGGCCGGGCAGTCGGTGGCTTCCCGGCAACTTCCCGGCACGCGCAGGATGCAGCGGTGACAGTCGGCGTCGCTCGCGCACGCGACCCCGGTGTGGCGCGCGCAGGTCCCGAAGCCGACCTCGCAGCGATCGAGCTCGCAGAACTCGCCCTGCACGCACTCGTTGCCGCTGGGCGTGCACCCGCCGCCGTCGCAGCGGCCTGCCGGCACGAGCGCGATGGTGGTGGTCTCGACCTTCTTCGTGGGGTCGAGCGGCGACCCCTCGTCGACCGGGCCGATCACTGTCACGACGTTGCCGCAGAAATCGTAGACCTGCAGCACGACGTCATCGGTGTGGCCTTCGCCGCTGAGATCTTGGCCGCCCTGATCGGCCTCCGCGGTGAGGAACGTGATCTTCGATCCCTCGACGCGGTACGGCGTGCGCGGATCGCAGGCCGGGAACGTACACGGCACCGCGGCTTGCCCGATGACCCGCGTAGTGCCGGACACCGCGTCGTGGACGGCCATGACCCGATCGTCCGTGTCGCCGTCGCCGTTCAGATCCGCGTCGCCCTGGCTCCCCTCCCGCACCCGCAGCGCCGTCAGCTGCACGTCGCCGCAGGCGCTCGTGGCACGCTCGCCCATCACGAAGTCGGTGGCCGCGAGATCCGTATTGATCACCTTCTTCTTGGTCGCGTCGTAGAGTTGGAGCACGGAGTCGTCGGCGTCCCCGTCGCCGTTCAGGTCGACGCCCTCGACCTCCCCGCTCGCCTCTTCCACCCGGGCTCCCACGAGGCCTCCCGCGACGGCGGGATCGCCGGCCATGAGGTACCCGTCAAAGTTCGGCGTGATCCAATCGCACGAGAGCATCGGGGTACAGATCTTGTGAACGCGAAGGTGGGGGCCACCGGACGTGTAGCTGGCGGCAGCGATCCAGCCGTCGGACATCGCGACGCCGTCGACGCGCATACCGAGGTTCACGGGGAGCGCGAGGCTCTCGTCCCAGTATTGAAGGACCGTTTGGCCGTCGTCGTCCGAGCCGTTGCCGTCGAGGTCACCGGTCGGGCACGCCGCGGTTCCGGTTTCCGCCCCGGGGCGCTCCGCGAGGGTGTAGACGACGCGGCCGTTCTTCACCTTGACGAGATTGGTCGGGCAGAGCGTGAGCGGCGGTCCCGGATCCGCGCTGTCGAAGATCTGCAGCACGCTGTCGCCGAGAAACCCGTCGGGGTAGAGGTCGCCGGCCCCGAGGGGGTCGGCGGGATCGGCCCTGCGGAGAAAGACGTCGACGAAGCCGTTGGTGTCGTTCGCGACGAGGTCGCTGGCGCCGCTCGCGAAGGCGATTCCGTCCGCCACCTTCTGAAACCCGACGCTGGCGGGATTCCCGGCATCGCCGACGCTCTGGTCGCCCGCCGAGTCGACGTTGACGCGCGTCGTGCTGCGTGTGACCCGGTCGTGCACGAAGAGATCGGTACCGCCGTTGGTGTCGTTGGAGACGAGGTTCGTCGCGTCCGAAGTGAATACCACGTAGCGGCCGTCCTCGGAGATGCGCCGAATGCTCGACGGTCCGTCCGCCTGTCCGCCGCCCGTCGCGACGCTCACGCGCTCGAGGACGCCCGTGGTCAGGTTCCGTACGAAGACGTCGGTGGCGCCGTTGGTGTCGCCGGGGACCAGATTGGTGGCGTCGCTCTCGAACCCCACGATCACGGCGGCGTTGAAGGCGTCGCCGTCGGCCGCGAGATAGGGGCGCCGCGACGGCCCGTTCGCTTGCGTGCCGCCGGGGCCGACGCTCACCCGCGTCGAGAAGGTGTCGAAGAAAGTGAAATCCGCCACGAAGACGTCCGTCACCCCGTTGTCGTCGTCGGTCACGAGGTTCGTGGCGTCGCTCTCGTACGCAACCGAGGGGAACGGAAGCCCGGGTAGGATGTGTGAGGTCGGCCGCCGCGACGGCCCGTTCGCCGGGCCGCCGCCGGTCGCGGCGCTGACCAAGGTGATGATGTTCACTGAGCCGCCAAATGAGAAGCCGTAGAAGTTGCAGAAGACGTCCGTCACACCGTTCGAGTCGCCTGCAACGAGGTTGGTGGCGTCGCTTTCGAAGACCAATTGGTTGCCTTCTCGGCGCTCGATGTATCGTGAGTCTCCGCCGATCGCCTGGAAGCCATTCTCATCCACGTTGAAGCGCCGATTCACCGCGCCCTGCCGTCCGAACACGTCGACGAGGCCGTTCCCGTCCGCCGTCGAGAGCAGGTTGCTCGCCGCGCTCTCGAACAGGACGTCGCCGCCCCACCGTGCCGGGTTGGTGGAGGCGCCGTTCGCCTCGAGATCTCCGGGACCGACGCTCAGGCGCGCGATGCTGCCGTCGCTCATGTTCTTCTCGAAGATGTCGGTTGTGAGGTTACCGTCGCCCGCCACCAGATTCGTGGCGTTGCTCTGGAACGGGACCTTCCCATTGAACGGCGCGGTCGGATTCGTGCTGTCGCCGCCGACGGCCTCTGCCCCGATGCTCGTCGTGCTGACGCGCTCGGTGATCTTCGCGGCGCGCTCGAGCTCGGAGCCGCGAAACACGACGAGCCCGTTCGAGATGACGAGCGCGCGGTCGTTGATCACCGGGGCCGCATCGACGGTCAGGGAGAGGCCGGCCGTCAGCTCGGTGGGTCCGAGCTCGAAGACGCGGAGGATGCCGTCCTCCTCGTCGCCGTCGCCATTGATGTCGCAGCCTTGACCCGACTCGGACTCGACGAAGGCGAGGACGCCGTTTTCCTTGGCGGCGGCCGGGAGCAGGAGCGGCGGTGACGACACGCGGAGCACCGAGCGGCCGATCGCGGCGGGATCGAGCCCGCATCCCGGCGTCGGGCCGAGCGCTTGAATGATGCCCGTGTTCGGCTCGCGCAGGCTCACGATCAGATCGCTCTCGTCGCCGTCGCCGTTGCGATCGACCTGGTCGATGCGCTCGGAGAGGGCCAGCTCGCCGAGCTCGTTCCGCGCGACGAGACCCTCGAGCGGCACGGGCGGCCCGGCGGAGAGCTTGTAGCCGACGCAGGGTCCGCTCGGACACGAGCCGGGCGTGCAGGTGAGCGATACGTTGTTTTGGCAGACGCCCGAGACGAGCGCCGTGCGCGCGAGGACGGCCGGTCCGGTGCCGCCACCGACGACCAGGCCGCTCACGTCGAAAATTGCCGCGCCGCAGCTGCCGTCGGGACACTGCACGTCGCCGCGGCAGACCGTGCCCTCGGCGCTGCCGCCGACGCAGCGCGCCTCGCCGCAGGTGCCGCCACCGGGGCAGTCGCCCTCGGTGTTGCAGACGTCGCCGTCGAAATCGCCGCCACTGCACGCGCCCGGGACATCGCTCCGGCGCGCCAACCGCAGGATCGAATAGGGTGCGTCCGCCGAGCCGAACAGCGTAAGACCGGCGCCGACGCTCTTCGGCTCGAAGACGGGAGCGAGCGGGCGTCCCTCCGGAGAGAACGAGCGCACGAAGGAGGGGGGCGCGGAGATCGGGAGTGCGAACGTCGCTTCGATCAACCGTGCCGCTGGGATGCCGTCGAGCTCCGCGCGGATGCCGTCCCACACGACCGGCATCAGCACGTTGCCGCCGGCGTCGACGGCCGCCCGGAGCTCCTGCGCTCCGAGGAGCGAGTCGCAGGGCGGATCTTCGTCGATGCACTCGCGCGCGTATTGGTTCGGCGGCGGGAGCGCGGTGAACGCGGAGAAGAGCCGGCTCGGGACCTGGGGCTCGCAGGCACCAGCGTCTTGGAAGAGATCGTCGATGCAAGCGAGCGTGCCCGGTGCCGCCGCGCACGTGGCGACGCCGCAGGGCAGGGGATCGCCGTTCGCGGTCACGACGAGGCGGGCGTTGCCGGCGAGCGTGCGATCGTCGTCGTCCGGCGCGCACGTGCCACCCGTGCAGTCGCCGTCGACGCTACAGGGCCGCCCGGCATCGGCGCCGCCGCTGCAACGCGCGTCGGTGTCCGGAAAGCGAAAGCGGAGATTGCGGTTTCCGCTCTGCTCGACGACCTCGAGACCAGCCGTGGTTCCACTCACGCAGAAGGCCGTGGCCCCGGCGCCGAGGGCCGCTTCGCAGGCAGCGAGCTCTGGGGTGATCGCGCTACAGTCGGGCGCCGCGGTCAGCACGACGGCGTTCTTCGGACCCGACGGCGGCGTGAAGACGACGGTGACGGTGTGGTCGGCAGCACTCGCCGAGAGCCCCGCGGATTGATCGCACGGCCGGAGGCCGATCTCGAGCGCCTCTCCCGGGCCGGCGAACGGCCGATCGACCACGCCCAGCGCGCCGACGAATTTGCTCCGCTGGCCGGGAATCAGGTTGCAGGCCGCATCTGCGGACGATGCGGAGATCGTGGCCACCGCCAGTGCGACCAGCAGTACGAGCGTGGGGCGTCTCGGAGAGGGGAGGCGCCGAGCCTTCGCGCCGCAGGACAGGGGTTCAAGCGACATGAACGTGCATTAGCAACTCGCACGCCAAATCGGGAGTGCAAAAACGCCACTTTTGGCCGCGTTGCCTGGCGGTGCGGCCCAAAAAAGAGGCAGCACAGTTCGACATCGCGAGCACCCATCGCGATCGGGCGGCCCAGGGCCTCATCGGCGGGGTGGAAGCCAGCAATCGTACGGGCGCGCAGGAGCGACCCCTGTGGGCGTAGGACAGGCGAAATCCCGTCGGGGACGTTCATCCCCTTGCACGCGAGTCGGTGGCCGTCTTGCGTACCGACGACACTCGCGGGGTGGTGGAACCCGGCGCCTATTGCTGGCGCGAGGAATCTTCGACGTCGAAGGTTGCGGCGAATGCGTCCTTGTCGTCGATCGTATACGAGTCGACCGGAGCGACGCTCTCGAGGCAAAGTGCTGTATCGGTGCGCAGCACCTGCACGATGATGCCGCCGGTCACCGGCAGGACGATACCGCCGATCACCATGACCTCGGCGTGGAGCTTTGTGCGCGATTCGTCGCTCCCGGTGAAGTCGAGCCGACGGAGGTCGCCGTTGGCTCCAGCTTTGTCCTCGTAGCGCCAGCCGCCATCCTCCCGCTCGCTCCAACACGAGCCATCGGCGCATTCGGTGGCTGCCGGAATGTCGGCGGCGATCACGAGTTTCGCTTCGTCCCAGGCACAGAGCTGATAGGCGGCGTCTGGATCGACGAATTCTTCAACGCTGGTCGAATCGCCGCGCGCGGCGCGCCAGACGAACTCGCCATACGCGTTGCTCCTCAGCGAGGTCTGGCCAAAGGGACGGCAGAGCTGCCCCTCCCGTGGCGTCGGCGGGCAGCCGGCCCAGGAGGGGACGGCGGCCAACGCGATCGCGGCCGTCAGGGCAGCGCTCAGGAGGGCGGGGATTCGGAAGGTCTGCACGACATCTGTATGCCCCATCCGGCGCGACGGAGAAAGCCAGGCGATGCGCCCTCGCGCCGTTTCGCGCTTCTGAGCAAGTCCATCTTCAGAAGCCAGCAAGAAGTTCTGAGGTGGTTTCGAGGCGGTACGTGCGTTTTGGTACGACTGCGCCATTTTGGTGCGCGCGGCTCCTTGACACTCGGAGAGCACGGAAAGCACGATGCGAGCCGCGGCGCCGTGCTACCGACTCCGCCTGAATCCGCCACTCGAAAGGAGATCGACATGCGAATCATCGTCCCAGCGGTCTTGGCCACGATCATCACTCTTGCGTCCACACATTCGGCCGCGGCCGCCGAGAAGCAGCTCGTGAGCCCACCGCTTTCCATCAACCCCAACGAAGGCCAGCCCCTGTGCCTCGTCACCAACCTCTCTGCCACTGACACCGTCGCCGTCACGGTGGAGATCGTCGACGGCACGGGCACGGTCGCCGTCACCACGCCATTGAGCATTGCGCCCGGGGGCATCGACGGAACGACCGACCGTCTCACGAATTTTTACAGCTACTGTCGAATCACTCCCGACAAGAACAAATACATTACCGTTCTTCGCGGCAGTCACTGCATAGCCAGCGCGAACACAGCAAGAACCTGTGTCGAGGCCGTGAAGCGCTGAGCGCGCGCGGCTCCGGACGTCACGGTAATTTCCCGATCACCGACACCGACCTTCGTCCGAACCTGACCGTGGCGCTCGGGAACCAAAACGCCGCGATGGCAGGCCTCTCCGACGAAAGGGCGTCGCCGGGTGGGCTGCCGGCGCGAAGCCGAGCGACATCGGCGGTGTCTCGACCACCAGCGGCTGAACGGGATCAGTATCGCGGGCCGGGCTGACTCGCCCGTGCGCCGTTCTCGACGGAACGGATCGCACGGGCGTGCCGGTCATCGTCTACTGACAGACGCCGAAGATGCAGGATTCACTCGGCGCGCATTGGTTGGTGCAGCTGCCGCAGTCGTTGGTGTTCGAGATGATGTCCGTCTCGCACCCATCCGAGCCGTCCGCGTTGCAGTCGTCGAAGCCGATGGCGCAGGTCTCGCATTCGACGTTGTTCGGGTTGCAGAAGGCTCCGGGGCAGCAGTCGGTTCCGCCCGGGCAGGGCGTCGGGGCGTTCACGCATTGCGCTTGCGCCGCGCACGGACCGTTGGTGGCGCAGTCGGTGCAGACTGCCGTCGCACAGCTCCCGGGGCCGGCGCCTTGCGTGGTGCAGAAATCCACGCAGCCCTGGCGCGCGTCGGCGCACGTGAGTCCGCCCGCACAAGGTGCCTCGCACAAATCGACGCCGTTGGCGCAGGCGCAGCGCTCCATGGATACCGGCCCCGAGCATACGGGCGGCGCCGGGTCGCAGATGCAGGTCTGCTGGCAGAAGCCGGGACAGTCGTCGTCGTCGGTCCCGTCGCACTCCTCGGTTTGCTGGTTGATGACGCCATCGCCGCACCTCGGCGGCTCGCACGTGCATTCGGATCCGCAGACACCGGGCGCGCACGTCGCGTTGGCACCGGGCGGATCGCACGTCTCGCCTGCATTGTTGACCACGCCGTCGCCGCACGTGCCCGGGAACTTGTATGCGGGTACGCAGAGCTCGCGAACGCCGAAGATGTCGAAGGTGTCGTCCTCGAACTGATTCTTCGTCGAGACCCTGAGCGGCGACTGCGCCGCGGCCCGAACCTGGTAGCACACGAGGTGCTTCATCGGATCGACGATCCCCTCGCCGTTCTTGTCCACCGGAGTGCAGAGGTGGGTCGCCCGCTTGACGTCGACGGTGACTGGACCGAATTGCGTCTCGAGATCGACACCGGTCAGACGCTGGCTCGCCCCTCGCACGCGGTAGCATTTGTAGTGATCGATGGGTGCGGCGAGCGGATCGGGAATTTGTGACCCGATCTGCTTCGAGGCCGGCACGAGCAGACGGTCTGGGCGCACGAGGTCCACTGTCAGCGGATTGAAGATCGGGTTGTCGGGGGCCACCGGAATGTCGAGCTTGCGCTTGAAGCTCGGGGACGTCTGCCGAATCGTGTACGACGTCAGGTGTGCGAGGTCATCCGGTGCCGTCGGATCCTCGCCGTTCTTGTTCGCCGGTGCGCAGAGACGCTTCGCCCGCCGTACGGTGACGGTGCTGAACGTATCGGGTGGATCGAACTGATCCACGAGGGTGACGCCCGTGCGATTGAGCGGTGCCTGGTGCGACTCGTAGCAGAGGAAATGATTCAGCGGCTCCGGCGTCGCGGTGGCCGTCGGCGTTGGGGTCGGGGTGGCGGTGCTGGCCGTCGACGTCACGGTCGGCGTCGCGCTTGCGGTTTGCGTCGGCGTCGGGGTTGCGGTTTCCGTCGGCGTCGGCGTCGCAGTCGCCGTCGCGGTGGGTGTACTGAGGGCGACGCTACAGGCCGGACCTACCCAGCCGGCGTCGCACATGCAGTCGCAGTTGTCCGGCCGGTAGCCAGCCGCGGCCGGCGAACCGTGGTTCGAGCAGTCGGCGCTCGTGCACTGCTCGCGACACTCGCCACCGACGAGCAGGTATCCGGAGTCGCATTGCGTGCACGTCGAGTTCACCGCGCTCGTGCACGTGAGGGTCGCACAATGCGGCAGCGGGGTGCAGGGCGTGCATTGCGTCGGCACCGTCGCGCTCTGCCAGGTGCCGCTCGCGCAGGTGGAGCAGAAGGAGTCGGACGCGCTGGTGCACGTGACCGGGACCGCGCAGTTCGTGACCGGCGTGCAGGCCTGGCACTCTCCGGACGGGGTCGTGAACTCATCGGAATTGCACACACACGTCTGGGGCACGCCGCCGACGCATGCCGGTGTCGGAGTGCCGTGGCAATCGAGCGGCGGAATATCCTCGTCGATCATGCCGTCGAAGTCGTTGTCGTCGCCGTCGCACACCTCGCCGGCGTATACGGCGTCGAGCACGACCTCGCCGTTGGCAGCGCTCGTCTGCAGGGTGCAGCTGAAGCAGATGCCGCCGCGCCCGCCGCCCGCGTCGAACGTGGCCGACGGCCCGATCGTGGCGGGATTCCTCGATTCGACGCGGATGCGGCCGCCGCCCCCGCCCCCGCCGCAATCGTCGCACAGACCGCCGTTGTTCTGGGCATTGGTGCACTCGCCCTCCTCGTACGACGATGGGACCGGCGTGCACTGGTTCGAGGCGTTCGCACAGACGTTCCCGAAAGCGCCGCCGAGACTTTTGCAGGTCTGTCCGAGGCCGGCGTCGCACTGGAGGTTCGACGTGCACGGAGTGCAATTGCAGGGCGAGCACCGCCCGGAGACACAGGTCTGGCCCGAGACGCAGTCCGCGTTGATGGTGCACGACAGACACTTCGGCTGGGTGTCGCCGCCGCGCCCGCCGGCGGCGCCGACGCGCGCGCCGTCGGCGACGGTCACCGAATCGCCGATCAGCGCGATCGTTCCGCCTGCTCCGCCACCCGCATTGTCGTTCTGCACTGCGCATCCGCGGTTGCCCTGCACCGTGACCTGCCCCTGGATGTCGAGCGTGCCGGTCTGGCCCGGGGTCGTCGCGAGCAGGACGATCCTGCCGCCGCCGTTGCCACCGCGGGTACCCGCGGCGGGAGGGAACCCGTCACCGTCACGACATCCCTTGTCGCCACCCGCCGCGCCGAAGCCGGTGTCGTAGATCGAGTCGACGAAGGACTGGCCGGCGGTGGTCGGAAGCGCGTCGTTGTTCCGACAATCGGTGGTCGAGACGCACGCGGTGTTCGTGCCGTTGACTGTGCCCACGCAGTCCTCTTCGTACCCCGCCGGAAACACACAGCCGGTCGGCGGGCAGTCCTTCGTACCGGCACCGCCGCCGCCGACGTGGGCCCCGCCGCCGCCGCCGTCACGGACGCCGCACCCCCCACGCCCGCCGGCGAGAGGTGTCGAACCCGGACCCTCACCGTTCCGGCAGAGGTCCGCGCGGAACCCCGCGCCCTTGGCGCTGATGGAGCCCTGCGGCTCGATCGTGATGCTGCCCGCGCGCAGGATGAGGAAGCCGGTGTTCGGCGCGCCCGTGTATGGCGGCACGACGATGCGGCCACCGTTGTGCACGATGACGTTGTCGAAGGTCTGGACGCCTCCGAGGGAGACCGTAGAGCCCGACGTGACGATCAGGTCGGCGGCGCTCGCCGAGAACGGGAGGAGGAGCAGGAAGAAGCCGAGGAATGCAGCCAGGCTGCCACGAAGGATGAGCACAGGGGACCTCCAGGTGTAGGGCGATGCAGCCGCCATAGCGGCATTCGGGTCCGAACGTCCAGCGATGGTTGCCCGCATTGGCGCCCGCACCGGTGCGTCAGGCGAGATTTCGCGCGATCTCCTCGACCGGCGGCCAGCGCGTCGTTCCGCCGAAGTGGAGCCTTCGTGACTGCGGAGTCAGTTGCTCCGTTCTCGAGCACCCGACCTCGAGGTCTCGTTCACATGAGGTACGAATCCCGTCGGGGACGTGTACTTCATTGCGCGACCGGGTCGGTGTTGGCCGGATCGTACCTTCTCGATGATCGGAAGCGAGGGCGCCGCCGAGCTCCCCTACGTGCTGCGCAACACCGTTCCGTAGTCGAACGAATTCGCTTGCCCGGCGCGCAATGGCTGGTCTACAACGCGGGCGGCTCCGAGCCGCCCCTTCCATGCGGACCGCGCACACCCCCACGCGCACGGCGATCGTCGCCATCTTCTTGCTCCTGGCCGCCAGCCCGGGCAGCGCGCAGCACGTGATGCAATCGACGTTTCCCATCACGTCGGGACGGGTGGAGTGCATCGACGTCGTGGGGCGGCCGGACGGTACGATGCTGTTCGCGTTCCCCGAGCGCTTCGGCAACCGCTTGCTGGCGCGGAGCTTCACCCCGTTCGGCGGATTCCTCGCGGAGGTGGTCGTCGACAACACTTCCAGCCTCGCCGACAGCCCGGTGGTATCGACGGACGCGCACGGCGAGGTGGCGATCGCGTGGCGGAAGGCGATCAAGGTCAATGCGACGCAGTATCGGCCGATGGTGTACACCCGACGGCTCGACGCGACGGGACGTCTGGTCGGCAACACGCGCCAGGTGAGCCCCGACGGCGTATTCGCGAACTCGCCCTCGATCATCAACTTCGGGTCGACCGCGATGGTCGCTTGGTACGACGACGGCTTGTTCTCGCGCCGTCACTCGGCGCGTGGGTTGCCGCTCGGTGACCCCATTCTCGTCGCTCCGGGCGGGGGTCAGAGCGACCTCATTCCCCGGCGCGACGGCGGCTACCTCCTCGTCTATCGCATCTACGGCGTACCACCGGCACCCGTGGCGATGCGCGCGTATACGGGCTCGGGGGTCCTCCAGGGCAGCGGCATCGTGACCGAGAGCTTCGATTTCTCCGACGCGGCGCTCGCCGACGACGAGAGCAGCGCGGCTGCGGTGGGTCTCCGTACCGCCGATCCCAACCTTCCGCCGAACGACGTGATGCTGCGCCGCTTCACGCTCGACGGTATGCCGATCGGCGACGACGTCGTCGTGCAGAGCGCGCCGACCGGCGCGTCTCGGCCCGAGGTCGAATTCGACGCCTTCGGCAATCTCCTGGTCGTCTGGGGTGAAGACGGTGGCGTCTGGGCGCGCGCGCTCGGCGCCGACGGCGTGCCGCTCGGCGCGCCGGTGCAAGTCGGCACCACTCCAGTCGTGGAATTCGGGCTCGCCGGCATCCACACGACGCGGCTCACGAACGGCAGCTTCGCCAGCGCCTGGTCCAACGGCACGAACGCGTTCGCCAACGTCGTCACGCTGTGTGCTCCGAACAGCGCCGTGTGTGGTGACGGCGTGCACGTCGTCACCTGCGAGGCCTGCGACGACGGCGCCGCCAACAGCGACACGCAGCCGGACGCCTGCCGCACCGATTGCCGGCGTGCCCGCTGCGGCGACGGCGTGCTGGACGCGGGCGACGCGTGCGACGACGGTAACACCGTGAGCTGCGACGGGTGCAGCGCCGCGTGCACGGTCGAGATCGGCAGTATGTGCGGCGACGGCGTGGTGTCGCCGGGGTGCGAGACGTGTGACGACGCGAATGGGACCGCGGGCGACGGCTGCGCCGCGGATTGCACGACCGAGCGTGTCCGCGGCGGCGGGGCGCCGACGACGGACTGCTACACCGAGTGGCGGGTCGACAACTCGGCCAACGCGCCAGTGCTCGACAAGAAGGGTGGGATCAATCCTCGCCAACGCTGCGTCGACGACGACCCGCGCTGCGATTTCGACGGCGGGGTACCGGGGAGCTGCACGTTTCACGTCGCGGTGTGCGCCAACAACACCGACGTCCCGGACTGCGATCCCGGCGAGCGTTTGCTGTCGTGGACGCTCACCAAGCCGACCGAGGCCCAAGCCGCAAGCCGGCCGGCGCTCGCCGCCGCGCGCGCCTCGTTCGCAGGGGTGCCCTCGGACGTCGTCGGACCGGGCATCGCCGACCTCTGCAGCAGCGACGCGCTCGTGCCCGTGCCTTTGCGCGGCACCCCGGGCTCGTATCGATCGGGCAAGCTCGTGCTCGGCAGCCGGGCGGAGCTCTACGATCGCCGTATCGACACGGACAAGCTGAAGCTCACCTGCGTGCCCGCGACACCGTGAGTCGTCGCGTCCGAAGCGAACGGGCGCTCACGGACAGGACGGCACGCTGCCGGTGGCATACTGATTGTTCTTCCAGCAGTTGCCGGTGCCCGCATCGCTGACGTCGGTCGTACTGCCGCTGATGTCGTTGCCGATGATACGGTTGTTGTCGGAGTTGGCGTCGACGGCGATGCCGTTGTCGGTGTTGAGTGCGACGGTGTTCTTCTTGAGCTCGATGCCGTCGGCGTCTTGCAGCAGGATCCCGGTCCCGGAGTTGAAGTTGGCATGGCTCCGCGCGACGCCGACGGAGCGCTCGGCGCATCCCTCTAAGAAAATCCCGATCTCGTGGCGGGCGGCGACGGTGCGGCTCACGCGGACGTTGCCGCGCGCGGCGATGCCGGCGAGGTGGAGCGCCACGGCTGGGGCGTCGGGGTAATTCGATATCCAACTACGGTCGATCCGCACGCGCGTGCTGCCGACGACGTTCACGCTGTAGACCGGCGGATCGGAAGGGCAGTTCGGGAGCACCATGACGTTCTGCATCTTGAATCGGTCGCGGCCCTGCACGTCGACGCCGAATTGCGTGAAGTCGGTCACGCGCAGATCGCGGATCTTCACGCCGTCGGCCAGGACGGTGACGCCGGTCGTCCCGGGGCCGCAGCCGGCGACGATCACTGCGGCCTCCGGATCTTGATCGAAGACTGTTCCCGGCGGCCCGGCGAGGGTCAGCGCCTTGGTGATCGTGATGCTCTCGAAATAGCCGCCGCCGGCGAGGCGCACGACGTCGCCCGGAGCGGCGGCGTCGATTGCGTCTTGGACGGGCGTGCCCGGTCCCGGCGTGACGACAGTGGTAGCGGCGTCGGCCGCGGTGACTCCGAGCAACACGGCGGCGGCGATGAGGAGTCGGCGGACGGGGGCAGACGTCATGGGGGGTTCTCCTTCGGCGTGGCGGCGCTAGCACGCAGTCCGGCGCGCCGCAAGGCGACGCGCGTCACGGCTTCACGTCGGGAGTGTCCTAATTGGGCAGCAATATACTTGCCTAACTGGTCCAGTTTGAGGCGGCTAATCGAAGGGCCTGAGATCGACGCTGGCGAGCGCCTTGTGGCAGCCTCCGGATCAGGAGGACCCATCATGCGACATGCCAGTCTCGTTCTAGTGCTCCTGATCGCCCTGACCGGAACCGCCTGGGGCCAGCGGGTCAAGGGCTCTACCCTGTCGGGTGTAATCAAAAGCTCCGCCGTCACGGCGCCCGGGTCTACGACCGTTGTGATGCTCGTCACGCCCCCGATCGAGGAAGGGGTGTTCATCCTGACGCAGGCCTGCATTCCGACCGACACGAACGACATGGAAGTCACAAGCACCGCCTTTGGGGAGCTGACCACGGTAGCTGGCCTCTGCACCACTTTTGCCCCGGGGTTTGCAATTCCTCCCGGTGACACGATCAGTTGCAAGAACAACGTCGGCTCACCGCACAACTGCTCGATCACTGGCGTTCTGGTCCCGAAGTGATTCAGAGCCACTGCTGACAATCGGAGCCCGGTCCAGTAGGATCGGGCTCCGGTGCCACGCCCACCCAAGCCCAAGGCAGAGTACGACTCGGGGCCATCCGCCGCGAAGCGGTTCGGCGAGGCCGTGCGGCACATCCTGTCAGTGCCAAAGGCGGAGCTAGACCGGCGGGAAGCGGCGTACCAGAAGGCGCGGGCGCGGAAGAAGAAGCGGGCCGTCGCGACCTAGCTTCGAACACACTGAGCCTCCGGCAGCCCCTATACGGCATGCCGTACAGCAAGGGGCAAGTCGTCGGTTCTAGACCCGGAAGATGACGCCACCTTCCTGAATATGCTTAGGATCTGGCATCCCGCTCCCCCCCAGTGTACCGTCGGTCAGGACGTACTGATGCACCACCACAACCAGTTTGTTGCGGTCGTCAAGGTAGTGTATCAACTGGCTTCTGGTGCAGAACGGTTGGTGCGAGCGCTCTGGACTCGGGTGACCATCCCGACGGATGACTTGGGTGAATTCGCCCCGCAGCGCACGTCGATGGTACCCGCCGTAGTTGAATTTCCGACGCAGTTCTTCCGGGCTAATCTTCTGGACTGGTAGGAGTCGACCCAATGGCATCTCTCGATCTTGAGATCCGGAATTGTCTGATCAGTTATCTGGTGGGCGAAATCTCGCTCGACTCCTTCCAGGACTGGTTCCTGCCTGCGACGTGGGATGTCCATGAGTCCGGCGACTCAAGCGCCGAGGATCTAACCTACGCCATCCAGCACTCGCTCGCCGAATACACGAACGATCACCTCACGGATGCTGAGCTTCGTTCCAGGCTCGTACCGCTGACGAATACGTTTTGGAGCGACACGTCTATTCGCCAACTACGAACCAGCTCGGCGTCGGTCGTCGTGGCGTATCCGGTCACGTTCCAGTCGCCTGGGTCACATACGAAATTCTCAGTGGCATTCGTGTGAGTCGCTGGCCGTCGACAAATATGTCGAACCAGTAGATGCCCGTCTCGTCGACCTCTAGGCCCATGTTCGCGACTACCTGAGCCCCAGCGTTCTCCCCAGAAGCCCCAAAGAGGAATGGTAGTTCCACCTGAGAGCCGTCGAGGCTCTTTCCGGAGGGGTCGGTACACTTGATTGTCAGAACGTGCTTGGTGTTCCGCGCATCGCTCTTGCCGGCCTTGAAGGCGAGAACTGCCGTCATGGTGATCGCAACCGGCGGCATGGTGTTTGGCTTCTCGGGGAGCACGGTGCCGCGAGCTGTTACCTGATCGATCACGCGCACCACGCTGAGTACGCCGTCCTTCTCAGTGAGCACTTTTTCGCAAAACAAGGCCATCTGGACCCATGGGCCGTCGGCTTGCGGCGTCGCTTGCTGACTTCCCGCAGAGACTTGGTCGGTCACGCTCAGCTCCTTAGCTTAGGGAGGATCGGAACGTAAAGGCGGGCGCTTCCCTCGCCCTTGGCGCTTCACGCTGGATGCCCCTCCAGTGCGCCCTCACCGATCAACTGCTTGTAGGTGAGGCGCTTGCCCGAAACTCCGGTGAGCACGGCCATGAAGCGGCTCTCGTCGGTTCCCTTGCGCTCGTTGTAGCGGAACGCCTGCTCATCCAAGTAGCGAAAGAGGTGAAACGGCTCGACGGCGACGTACGTGCCCTTGAGCGTGCGCTTCAAGAGCGACCAGAAGTTTTCGAGCCCGTTCGTGTGCACGTTCCCGTCTACGTACTGGTCCGCGTGGTTCACGAACTGGTGCACGAAGTCTTTGTCCAAGCCGTTGTAGGCGACCCACTCGTCGGTGAAGATTTCCGCGCCCGGCGTCACATGCTCGTGGATCTCGGCGTGGAGTGTCTTCATCGTGCGGTCGGCCAAGTGCTTGACGCGCACCTTCTTGGTGGTGCGATCGAGGAGACCCATCACCAGCGCCTTACCCTTGCCGCCGGTGCCGGTGATCTTCTGCGCGCGCTTGTCCTTGTGCATGTTGCGTGCGAGGCCCCCGATAAAAGTTTCGTCGGCCTCGACGGTGCCGCCCATCTTGCCGCCGCCCGCACTGCCCTGCATCGCGAGCCTTGCACGGTGAAGCATGAACCACGCCGTTTTCTGCGTCACGTCGAGATCGCGGGCTAGCTCGTAGCTCGAAATACCGTTCTTGCAGTTGGTGACCATCCAGATCGCCGGCAACCACTTGTCCAAGCCGATCGGCGAGTCTTCCATGATCGTCCCGACCTTGATCGAGAACTGGCGGCGCGGATGGTCGGTGCCGCACTTCCAGCGCTTCTGATTCCTCAGGAAGAGGAGCGCCCCGCTGCCACAGGTCGGGCACTTCACCTCGCCATCAGGCCAGCGGCGTTCGATCAGGTAGGCCAACGCTCGATCGGGGTCGCTGAAGTACTTGATCGCTTCCTGGAGGCTCTTCGGCTCGTAGCTCGTGCGGGGTTTCTTCTTCGGCATGGGGAGAGCCTAGCCCAGGCCGGAGAGTTAGTCAAGTATGTTGTACCCTAATTTGAATCTGCGGCCGGCGGTCCAAAAAGTTATTCGCGCTCTCCAGCAGGCCCGCTGCTGCCGCCAGGGGGGTTAGCGAGCGTCGCCACCGCAACACCGCTTGTACTTCTGCCCACTACCGCAGGGACAGGGGTCGTTGCGACCGACGTGATCCGTTGCATCGATGACGGGCTCTTCGGGATAGGAGCCACCCGATATTCCGAGCTTGTGATCGACCGCTTGATGCACTTGCCCCCAGCCGTGCCGCCGGTAGGGCGAGGGCGCGTTCATCAAGCCGTACACGACAAGGGCGACCAGCGCGGCGGCGATCGCAGCCGGTAGTAGTCCCACACGCGCGACGACGGCGAAGGTAGCGAGCGCCGCCGCGATGGTGAGGATCCGGTGACGCCGGGACGAGTACTGCTTCCCGCGCCTCATCGGTCAGCCGGTTTAGCGTCCTGTTGGGCTACGATCGCGGCGCACACGGCATCCCGCGCGCTTTTGGCCGGCGGGAGCCCACGCACAGCGATGTAGCGGGTGCTCCCGCTGTCGGTCTCGTAGCTCCATGCGTATGCCAGGGACGCCGTGGGGTGGCCATGGCTGATGCCGTGAAACTGCACGAAGTTGCAATGCGTGAAGTGCAGGTTCAGCGCGGCGCGAAGATTCTCGACGCGCTTGTTGAACGCGTTCGTCAGGCGGGTGAGCCGACGGACCTGCATTGGCGAGTCCAGCCCACTGCAAATTCAAATTAGGACACTACCTTCACGTCGACCGTGATCGGATTGCCGGGTTTCGTCGTGCTTCTTCGCGCCGCAGCCTCGGCGACGAGGCGACGCCTGCCTACATGATCCGCGACCATCAAAGGCATCTGGGAATCTTGCGTGCGACGTCTCCAATTGGAGCGCGCTGGTCGTCACGGCAGGCAGGTGAGCCGCAGCTTGTCGACGTCGTGCACGCCCGTGTAGACCGCGGCGTCGCTCTTGATCGCCGCTTTCCCCTTGCCGCCGTTCGGGCGGAGCGGGACGACGATGGCCGCATACGAACTGCACAGGTCGCGATCGTTCGGGCCGACGATGCTTCCCGGCACGATGCCGAGGAGCGCGTCGCGTTGCGCCGCGGCGACCGGGTTGTTGGCGGCGTGCGACGCGCTCGGCGCGCGCAGGGTCCACGAAGAGAGCCGCGTGCCCGGCGTGCAGAGCGGGCGCTCGGTGTTGTTGGCGCAGACGCGTACGTGGAACGTGCACGAGCCGGCGACACCGCCGTCGAAGTCGCAGCGCGTGTCGTTGTCGGCGCAGACCTGGTAGCGGTTCGGGTCTCCGTTCTTGTCGTGGAGCGGCACGTTGGCGGCGTTGTCCGTCGACCACTCGGTGAAGCAGTCGGTCTTCGGCGGACCGCCGCCGGGCGCGCGCTCGAGCGTGCAGTCGGGCGCGCAACCGTCGCCGACGATCGGGTTCGCGTCGTCGCAGGTTTCGCCGCACGCGGGGATCGCGACCCCGTCGCCGCAGCCGAGGCCGACGTCGATGCGGCAGTCGGTGCAGCCGTCGCAGGCGATCGCGTTCGCGTCGTCGCATTGCTCGCCGGTGTCGGTGACGCCGTCGCCGCAATGCGGGGGACGGCAGTCGGTACGGCAAGCGTCCGGGGTCGTGTCGCTGTTGGCGGCACCGTCGTCGCAGCGTTCGCAGAGCGGCGCCGGAATGCCGTCGCCGCACACCGACGTGCCCGGCGTGCACAGGCTCACGACGGCGCCTTTGTGGCGATTGCCCTCGCGCCACACGGTCACGAAGTCGCCGCCCGCGAGTCGCGCCGTGCGGATGCCGGAACTGATGGACGCGCCGGTGGCGAGCTGCAGCCCGGCGCCGATCGGGACGCCGCCGGTGTCGTATCCGCGCGCCAGGATTGTCTCGGTTTCCCGGTTCCACGCGACGTACAGGTTGCCGTTCAGGTCGAAGTCGAGATCTGCGAAGAGCGCGCCGTCGCTGCTGTCGACGAGCGTCTCAGTGCCGAGCGGTGTGCCGGTGCCGTCGAAGCGTTGCAGGTAGAGCTCCGTTTGGCCGTTCAGCGGATAGCGGAACATCAAGAGCGCGACCACGTCGCCGGCAGGGCTCGCCGCCAGACGGTAGAGGAACGCGGACACCCCGGTGTCGATGAAGGTCCCCAGCGGATTGGCGTTGGCGTCGAAGAAGCGGAGCTTCGGGACCCCCCCGCCTCCCCACGCGGCCACGAACCCGCCGTCACGCGTCGGAGCGATCGCGAACCCCCCCGGGAACTCGGCCACCTCGGACGTGACGCCGCGCGGCCGGCCCAAGCTGTCCCAGACCGTCACCTTCAGCACGACCGGAACCGTTCCTTCGTCCACCCAGGCGAATGCGGTGCCCGTCGGCAAGCCTGCCACAGCCACGTCGGGTGAGATGGGCGCGTCGACGACCTTGTGGGTCGACAGCAACGTGCCGTCGAGGCCGTAGAAACGACCGTGCAGCTCGGCCTCGAGCGACGGAACCTCGACCGGCAGCGCGATCGTGTATCCCGATAGGAATCCCGCGACGCTGAGACGCGGTTTGAAGATCTCCGCCGCCACCAATCGCTGCGCCGGTTGCTGCGGCGCGCCGCTGGCGCTGAAGGCCGCGGTCACGACCGCATCCTTGGCGGCACTTGCACTTCCTTTTCGGTACACCTCGAGCCAGCCGACCGTGAACCCGCCGTCGCCGCCAGCGCCGACGTCGTAGACGTCAAACCCCAAGTGCCAGTCGATCGGCGGCGGCGAGCCGATCGGGAAGGGGGCCACCGTGACCACCTGCGCTGCGCTCTGTTGTGCCGCCGTCGAGAGCGCGAGGACGGCGAGGACGACTACAAGCAAGGGGGTAGGGCGCGTCACGGGGCTCCTCCGGGTCGTGATGTGGGCCTTGCTTAGACCGGAAGTGCGGTAGGCAGCAAGAAAAATGCGTCGCCCGAGGAAGCGGCCAAGTGTACGGCGTCCGACTGAGGACTGATCGGGGTTGCGCGGATCTCAAGCGCAGGCCGCGTTCCCTACATCGTTTGACAACTACTGGAATCGGCTATTAACGAGCGCCCCAATGAAGCGCGTCGCGGTGGTCCTTCGTTCCGTTCTGGTGCTTGGCTCGTTTGTGTTTCTGGCCCCCGATGGCTGGGCTGAGGATGCGAAGCGGAAGCCCGGAACCGCAGAGCCAGCACCCGCGAAGGTGGTCACCGCGAGCGAGCAAGTGCGCGAGATGGTCTCGGTGCCCGGCGGTCCCTTCCTCATGGGCTGCAGCGAGTCGGTCGATACGGAATGTGTCGACTACGAGAGGCCGGGGCGGACGGTCGAGGTCGGCGCCTTCAGCATCGACAAGACCGAGGTCACGGTCGCCGCCTACGCGCGCTGTCACAGCGCGGGGCAGTGCTCGAGCACCGGTCTCGGCTTGCCCTTCTTCGACGGCCAGGATCAGCCGGAGTTCGTCGAGTTCTGCAATTGGCAGAAGGCAGGTCGCGACAACCATCCCATCAACTGCCTCAATTGGAATCAGGCGCTCGCCTTCTGCAAGTGGGCCGGGAAGCGCCTCCCGAGCGAGGCCGAGTGGGAGAAGGCGGCGCGCGGCACCGACGGACGGAAGTACCCCTGGGGGAACGCCGCCTACGGAAGCGGGGGCAGGGTGGCGAACGTCGCCGATGAGACGGCGAAGCGCCGCTACCCACAGTGGACGACAACGGCGGGCTACGACGACGGCTTCGTCGGCACCGCAGACGTCGGAATGTTTCCCGCGGGTGCTTCGCCGAGTGGCGCGCTCGACATGATCGGGAACGTATTCGAGTGGACGGCAGATTCGTTCGAACTCGGCCGTGCCGTCCGCGGTGGGTCCTGGGACGTTGGACCCCAGGGCGCGCGCGCGTCCAGCCGCAGCTGGGTCGATCCGGCGAACCGGAACGCTACCGTCGGGTTCCGGTGTGCCCGGTAGCTCCCGCATGCGTGCCCCTCTCGGGCGACACGGTGCACGGGAGGCGTCGCCAGATCACCGTGGATCACCGCGTCTGCACGGTCACAGTCACGCGGCAGCCGTGGCCATAGTCGAGGCGGACAACTGCGACTCCGCGCTTCCTCGAGACGAGCCACCGCTGGTCTACGACTGAGCGTCGGTGAAGCGGCGTCGTTCGCCGTCGGGGTTGTGGCCGACGACCTTCAGACCGTTTGGCTGCTCGACATGGCCCAGCCCCGCTGGCGACGGCGCGCACCTTCTGCCGTTGGTTCGAGTTGGCGCCGCCTGCGTGGACGGCGTGCAGCAGGCAGCCAAGCGCGGCAAGCCCCGCGCACGGGCCGCGTAGCGCATCCCTCGCGTCTCCCGATTCACCTGTCGACTTCCACCCGAAAAATCCGGGGGCTGGCCGAGGCGTTGGTGGATCAAGCCAAGTTGGCTCGATCCATTTTGCATTCGGCCACGCTGTTTCTTTGTGCGGTCGTAACTCGCCTTGGAGATCGGTACGTGTCGACGCCGTGAGGGGAGACGCCCGGCGGCTCACGCCCCCGGGCCAATCGGGTCAAATGGACAAGGGACGAATGATCGAAGAATCGATCACGAGCCGGCACGGACTGCCCGGACGTACTCGACGTTGGTCTTGAGGTCGGCGTCCATGTACCCATCGCTGAGGTAGACGCGCCACGCGCCGGTCGGAAACGTGGCGAAGGTAGTGGCCGACCAATAGCCGGTTGAGGCGACCGGACCAAAGACCGGATCGATGCAGGGGGTCGTCCCGCACGGGTCAGGAGCCAGCAGAATCGTTTGCAACTCGACGATCGTCGGCAGCCGCCAATCGCAGTGGCCGGCAAAACAGCCAGTCAGCGTCACCCCGTCGCTGCTCGCGCCGTTGAGCTTGGCGAGAAACTCCGTGAACACGGTCCCGTCCGGAAACGTGTCCCCACCCCCCCCAGCGGTCCAAGTATAGAGGTTGTCCACGTCGTGCGGGTCGGCCGAGTTCTCGCCACTCCCCACGGTGGTGGTCTTCTGCTCCCATTGCAGCCCCGTCTGATGGTCCGTCACCGTCCCGTCGCCATTGTCCACGAAGCGCGTCGCGAAGCACCCGTTGGTGTCGAGCACACAGCCGGAGGCGCACCGCAACGTCCCGACCGCGAACCCCTGCGTGACGCAGGTCTCTCCGCCCAAATCGCTGCCGTCGCATTGTTCGGACCCGCGCCGCGTATGATCCCCGCAACGCCGGAGCCCGTCGCCATCGAGCCCCAACGCGATCACGAAGCTCTGGGTATCGACGGATTCATCGAAGTCGTCCACTGTGAGCGGCGCGTCCTCGCAGGTCGCGCCGGCCTTCGCTGCCGTCGCGTCGGCCTTCGCCCAACCCTTCAGGAACGTCGCCCGGCACTTCGCGCGCGCGGCCGAGAATTTGCCGCCGTCGCTGCTCGTGACGAAATTCCCGGCCGCCGCCTGCAGGCACGCGGCATACTTCCCCGCCAGCTTGTTCTTGGTCGCTGCGCATTTTTGCAGCGGCGTCGGCTTCGCGTGAGCCATTGTACCGGCGAGTAGCAGCGCGCCGGCAGCCAGGAGCATGCTGACGGCGATGCGCGCGTGCCGCGGGCGAGGCATCTGAGCGTTGGTCTGGGCGGCAGGGTCGGCGTCCGGTCGTGGATTCATGCGGGTGTGTCTCTCCTTTGCTGGGCGTCGAGTACGTGGGCGGCGTACCATTGGCGCCGGCGCAGGTCGAACGCCGACACTGCGGCGCTCGGCAGAGTTGTGATCCCAGATCACCGCGGCGCCGATTCGGAAGACGACGCTGCGTTGTTGCAGGTGTGGTGCTTTTTTCTTGACCGTTCTGCGGAGCGCAGGGTACTAACGGCCTACCCCCGCCGGCGCGCGGGACGGCCCATATAGCCAGCGGACGGACGCGGTGCCTGGCCAACCGCGTGATCCTCCCCCTTACGTCTCCTGTCAGCCCTCGTGAAAAGGAGATGCCCGTGCGTCGCTCGCTGCTTGCCTCCGTCCTTCTCGTCGTGTCCGTCGTTCCCGCCTCTGCCGTCGACGTCCCGCTCGCCGGCGACCGCGCGCGGCTCTCCGACCTGCGCGCGCAACGGCGCGCCCAGGTGATCTCCTACAGCTCGGCGATCGACGTCAGCACACTCGACCCGACCGTCTCCGGCGCGACCCTCGATCTCTACAGCGTCACGACCGGCGAGCAGCTCACACTGAGCCTGCCCGCGAACGTGTGGGAAGGACCGCTGCCGGGTCGGCGCTTCCGGTTCACGGGCACGGGCGATCCGAAGATGAAGATCCTGCTCGTGAACGGCCGGCTCGTTCGCATCACCCTGAAGGGCCCTGGAGGGTTTGCGCTGGGGGGCCAGCCGCAAGTCGAGCTCACGGCGCGTCTCACGGTCGGGGACACGCGGTTCTGCATGTCCTTCGGCGGCGTAATCGCGAAGGACGACGGCCAGCGCTTCGTGGCGCGCTTGGCGCCGCCGCCGACCCCGTGTCCCGCAGCGCCGAACGACGCGCCGCCGCCGTTCTGTGTCGGCAAGCCCGACGGCACCGCCTGCGACGACGGCAAGGCGTGCACCGCGTCGAGCCGGTGCGTCGCCGGCGTCTGCGCGAGCGAGTCGCCGACGTGCACCGGACGACTCTACGATCAGAACTTCTGCAACCTTGCGACCGGCGCCTGCGAGACCATCATCACCAACACCTGTGCGACGCATCCACCTGACGATCTCTGCCGAACACTGGATACGGACATCAATGCCGCGACGGGTTCCTGCTTCTACCCACCGCCGGCGCTCTGCCATTCCTTTGGGTGCAATCCGAGTGTCTGCAATCCGGAAACCGGCGGCTGCGAGGAGATGTCGAGCTCCCAGTGCGACGCGCCGTGCAGCGAGCCGGCGTTTCCGGACGAGCCGTGTTTCGCGGGGACGTGTACCGAGGAGCGTTGCGTCCCCAACTCGGACGACATCCCGAACTGCAACGCGGAGTCCATCCTGAGCTGCCATGCGAATTCGAATCACTGCTTCGTCCCGATCCCGGATGACAACGCCAACCAGGTATTTCTAGGCTGCCGCGAGGGCGTCGGGTGCGTCTACACCGCGATCGATTGCACCGTGTCGCAACCGTTCGGTCCGCCCGATCCCTGCACGGAGTACTACAACGACCCCGGCCTCGCCGGCTGCTGCTCCATCCGATCCACGGACTGCGCGGGCAAGTTCGGCAATGCGCCGGGGTACACGTACAGCTGCGACCTGGCGACCGATACCTGCCGGGCGACGCCGGAGTAAGGCGACGTAGCGCGCCAGCAGATAGCGGACGGCGGCGGACCACGTTCACGACGGGGCGCGGGATGCTCGCTAGCGCTCGTCCCCCAAACAAACCGCATGCCCTTCGCATCCGCGCACGATGACGTGCGAGCGGCGGTCATCCTCTAGCGACTTCACGCGAGCGTCCACCCCTTTTGCCTGGCACTTGCGCCCGAACGTGCCACGTTCGCCCTGACATGCGCCGTGGCTGGCACAGCCTCACGCCGTGCGCTGGCGCAAGACCTCGCAACGGCGCGCGAGGACACGACTTCGTCTCTGGCCGGGCGCTTGCTCTCTTGGGCTCTGACTGTCGACGTTCGGAGGAGAGACCATGCGCTTTCGCTTTCTCATTTCCATGTTGGGTGTCGTTGCGGTGATCGCGGGCTCAACCACTCAGGCCGTCGAAGCCGGCTGCGGGTGCCAGAAGCCGCCGCCGCCGTTGACTGTCGTCCGACCCTACTTCGGCTCATCCGGCACGGCGGTCACCTTCACGCATCCATCGCTCGTGGCCGGCGACGCCTACGTGGCGACGTTCGCGTCCGGTGGTCAAAGCGCAGCGGTCGAAGGGATCGCCATCTCGCAACGCGACCTTGCCGACGGCCAGGTGAAGCCGCAACTCGTCGTCGCGCTGCCGACGCTTCCCGTGGGACCAGCGACCATCACCCTGCGTGCGGCATCGTCGAATGCCACGATCGTGAGCCTCACCGATCGCGACTTCACGGTGTTGGGCGACGCGCTGGCCATTCCCGCCGCGCGCGGAGCGTGGACCTTTTCCGCGACCCAGGCGGCCGTCAGCCGCGATGGCATCATGTATCTCGCGCTCGACCTGAACGGCCTCCAAGAGCCCTTGATCTTCCAGGCGCAGGCCGTCGGGTACCCACTGCGCTTCGACGCCGATGACGTGGTCTTCTACAACTCGCAAGGCTACGTGATGCAGCAGTTGGTCGACGTCACGAGCGGGAAGGCGCGACCGGTCCCCGGCATGTTCGTGAAGCCGGCCCTTCTGCCTTTGCTCGAGAGCGACATCCTGAACTACTCCCGTCACGAATTCGCGACCTATTTTCTCCAGCACGAGGAGCGTCAAGCGCATTTCGTGGACGCGGCCGGCTGGCATGCCGACGGCACGCCGCACATCGATCACAACCGCCTCATCATCGCGATTCATGGGCGCGGACCGCTCGGCCTGCCGCCGGTCGCTGGCGCGACACCACCGTTCAACCTCAACGTGAAGGCGTATTCGATCTTTCACGCCGGCCTGGTCGGGACCGACAAGGTCGAGGTCAAGGATACGGCGCAGACCGACAGCTATGACGGGACGACGATGGAGACCGGCAACGAGGGTGACGTGCAGAGTAACCGAGACGTGATCGTGAAGGATACGGCCACGGTCGGCGGCGACGTGACGGGATCCAAGGTGACTCGTGAACCCCGGGCGTCCGTCGTAGGTGTGACCAAGCTCGTCCCGACCTCGCAGGCGCCGACGCTCATGGCGGTCACCGTTCCAGCAGGTCTGCCGTCACTCGGCAGAATCGAGCTCAAAGACCGCGGTCGGATCATCGAGGGCCCGGGCTCCTTCCGGGTCGACAGCATCAAGCTGGAAGACGGCGCGACGCTCGCGATCGACAACACCAACGGACCCGTGACCCTCTACGTCTCCGGTGACGTGGTCATCGAGAAGGGCAGCGAGGTGACCGTAGTGGACCCGCACGCGGAGCGCTTTGCGGTCTACGTGACCAGCGACAAACCCGTGAAGTTGGCCGGTGACGGCAGCCTCTTTGCCGGGGTGGTTTACGCACCGCGGTCCCCCATCGAGATCACCGGCGCCGTCGACTTCTCAGGTGCGTTCGTCGGGAGAGACGTCAAAGTTGGCGCCAGCGCCCGTGTGCACTACGACAGCACGTTGCGCGCGGCCGACCAATAGTCTGCAAAGCCGCCGCGAGTCCACCGCACGGCGCTCGTGGCGGCCGCGGGCGCGGCGGTTGCCGTCACGATGATGGTCGGCTGACCACCGGAGGGTGGGTCGGCCAGTCCTTCCCCCTCGGACTGGCCGGCCTGGTCATTCTCACGGCCTTTCTTCGCGCGCTCTGCATCGGGTACGGGCTGCTGCGCGAGCAAACGCTCAGCGCACGCCTCCCGGTCGCGGCGACCGCCTAAAAGGCTGGCCGCGCGCCGTCAGGAGTCGCCGCCACGACCGCGAGCCCCGGCGCGCTCTGCCGCTGGCGTTCACTTGGGCATTCTCTAGGAGATCCAGCTCCCGGAGCCAAGCAACGATCTGGTTCGGACTCACGCTCGTGTGGGACGTCTGCACTATTCAGACTTGGCTCTCCGAGGATCCGGCCGCGCGTGAGGTTCGCTTCGAAGCGGCACGTGCGCGTGTCAGTTGTCTTCCCTGCTCAGACGAGTGTCATTATGGATCATGTTTCGTTTCATAGTGCATTGCGCACGGCAGTTTTGTCTCGCTTTGGCTTGAGGGTTGGGAGTACTGTGCCCTAACAACACGTCGCCATCGTCCATCCATAGACTGAATGGCATACGCCCCGGAAGGAGTGCGCTTTCATGAGTAAACGCATACTCTTGGCATGCATCTTCATTCTTTCGACCGCCATAACCGCGCAGGCTGTCGTTAATGGCACCGTCAAAGGTAATGGCTGCTGCTATGACGACCTTGGCAGATACTGCGGAAAAGGGGGCGGCGGTGCGACGGGTTCGGTCTGTGAATGCGGTCTGTTCTCCCCAATCGGTCCGCATCCTGGTCGCGACGGCAATTGTGGGCCCGGCTCCCTGTCGGGAGCAGTCTGTGTACCAACGCTATCGACACCTTGGGAGCTATTTCTGGTAGGAATCATCATTCTGCTGGCCATGAAGGCCCTCTACAGTCGCCGCATATTGCGCTCACAAATGTATCCATAGGACGACTCCCTCACTAGGCCAGCCTAGTGAAGTGCTGTTGCCTGCGGATCCGCCCCATCCTTCGTGAAGGCGCGCGCAGAGGGAACTCCGGCTTCCTACATCTAGGTTCCGAGAGCAGCGCGCAGTCATCAGTAGGCCGTCCTCGTGCACGTCCATCTCGGGCAGCCAGGCGAGCGGTTGGTGTTTCCGGCCAAAGCGTCCGCTTCATCCTGCGCCCCTGATCCGGCACGGTGTCCGGCGTGGTAGGCAGCCAAGCGGTTCGCACGCTTGCTCGCCTTTGATACATACTGGCGAGGGAGCCCCAGAGCCCCGCGCTACGATGCAGCCACGCACTCAGTACGTGAAAGGGCCCGAGGGCCATGTCGCTTACCAGGTCTTCGGGAGCGGCTCGCGCGAGATCGTCTTCGTTCCGGATCATCCCAACAACATCGAGATCATGTGGGAAGATCCGGCGCTGTCGCGCTTCCTCGAGCGCTTGGCGACGATGGGGCGGGTGATCTGCTTCGACAAGCGAGGCACCGGCATCTCCGACCCGGTGCCGCTGGGTGCCATCCCGACGATCGAGCGGTGGATGGACGACATCACGACCGTCATCGACGAGGTGGGCTGCAAGCGCGTCGTCGTCTTCGGGCATGGTGACGGTGGCCCGATCGCGATGCTGTTCGCCGCGACCTATCCCGAGCGGACCGAGGGGCTCGTGCTCGGCGACACGTTCGCGCGCATGCGCCACGCCGCGGACTACCCCGACGGGCTCAGCGAGAGCGCCGCCGAACGCAAGGGCCAGCAACTCTTCGAGAGTTGGGGGTGTGACCCTCGACCGTCGCCTCCGACCGAAGCCGGGCGCTGGGGCAGCTCCAGCGATTTGGCGTCGCGCGCCTGGCGCGCACGGTTCGAGCGCCTATCGTTGAGCCCGAGCGCGCTCCAGACGATGTACCCGGTCTGCGACCTCGACGTCGACGTGCGCTCGGTGCTGGGCTCGATTCGCGTGCCAACGCTCGTATTCCACCGTCGCGACAACGTTTGGATTCCGTTCGCGTTCGGGCGGTTTCTGGCCCAGCACATCGCCGACGCGCACTTCGTCGAGATCGAAGGCATCGATCACAGGTACTACCAGGGCAACACCGACGGCATCCTGTCCGCCGTGCAGGAGTTCCTGACCGGCGAGCACGAGGCGCTGGAGGACGATCGCGTGCTGGCGACGGTGCTGTTCACCGACATCGTCGGATCGACCGAGAAGGCGACGAGCCTGGGCGATCAGGCCTGGGGCGATCTGCTCGTCCGGCATCATGCGGTGGTGCGACGCCAGATCGTGCACTTTCGTGGGCGCGAGATCGCGACGGCGGGAGATGGCTTCCTGGCGCTGTTCGACGGCCCGGCGCGTGGGGTGCGGTGCGGGCTCGCCGTTCGTGATGCCGTGCGTCCGCTCGGCCTCGAGGTACGCGCGGGACTACACACGGGCGAGTGCGTGCGCATGGGAGAAGACGTGGGCGGAATCGCGGTCCATATCGCGGCGCGCATTTCCTCTGAAGCGGGCGCCGGCGAGGTCCTGACCTCCAGCACCGTCAAGGATCTCGTGGTCGGCTCGGGGTTGAGCTTTTGCGAGCGCGGTAGTCGCGTCCTCAAGGGCGTCGATGGCGAGTGGCGGTTGTTCGCGGCCACCTGAAGCTTGTCAACCGCTCGGTCATGCATGTCGTCGTGTGCCCTATAGGCTCGCCAATGATCTCTAGGTCGGTGGTCTGCATACGTGGCGATGATCCTTCCGACGAAAGCTGGAATATTCGCCCGGTCGAATGTCATTGACCGCGACCTCACGTGTAGGAGAGACTCTCGAACCTCGATTGCCCTGGAGGTTCCCGTGCTCAGACGTCGCTTCTCCCTGCTCTCGATCGTAGTCGCGGCAAGCATGACTCTCCTGGAGACTTCACCCGCGCGCGCTTTGCTCGCGACCAGCGCGCAGATCAAGAACGCCGCGATCGAGGTCAAGGGCAAGGAAGCGGTACCGCTCGCCACGTTGACGTGGGAGGGCCAAGCGGTGGGCCAGGCGGATGCGAAGGGGAAGTTCAAGTTCCTCACGACGATTCGCCCGGAGGACTGCGTTGGCGCGGTTTCCGATGGAGTCCAGACGGTCAGTGCCGTCATCAAGCTTTGCGGTGGGCCACCGGGTCCCGCGGGGCCCCCGGGTCCGGCGGGGCCACAGGGCCCGGCGGGGGCCAGGGGCCCGGCGGACTGGGAGCGGTCGTGCCCGCCCGACGCGGTCAGGTCGGGGACGACGTGCATCGACGCATACGAGGCGAGCGTGTGGGTGGTATCGGATCCGGATTACGACCACAGCGACCTGGTGACGAAGATTCGGCGAGGCGAAGCGACGGTCGCGGATCTAACGGGCGCCGTGCCCCCCGTGTACCAGCTCGGGAAAGCGGGCGACGACTACGCGCCGTGCGCGGACAACGGGGAGATCTGCATCAACTACTTCTACGCACTGAGCCTGCCGGGGGTGCAGCCGTCTGGGTACATCACCTGGTTCCAAGCGCAGCAAGTGTGCAAGAACTCCGGCAAGCGGTTGCCGTCGAACGTGGAGTGGCAGGCGGCGGTCGCGGGGACGCCGGACCCAGGGCCGGACAACCACACGACCGACTGCAATACGACGAGTGGCTCGGCGTCTCCCACCGGGTCGCGCAGCGGTTGTGTGTCGTCGGACGGCGCCTTCGATATGGTGGGCAACAAGAATGAGTGGGTCGCGGATTGGTGGCCGCGGGCGACTACATGCGAGCTGTGGAGCGCCGGAATCAGTCCCAACGACATACAGTGCCTGGCGGCTGCAGCCACGACGGGAGAACCCGGTGCGCTGCTGCGCGGCGGCGAAGCCTTTCCCGGTGGTTTCGGCCTCGGGCCGACCAACGGTCCGTTCGAGGCCAATGCCCTCTTCGAGCCGTCCAATTCGCGCGAGCAGACGGGCTTCCGATGCGCCCGCTAGTCACGTCTTCGCGGCCTTGCGCCCGACCGTCCGTGTGACCGTCTCGACGGTCGGCTAGCGGCGCTGCTCGTCGGTGCCGTCAGCCGGCGGAGGCCTCCGCCGAAGTGGCATCGCGCGCCGTGCGAGAGTAGGACAGGGCGCGAGGTAATCCATGATGGCATTGGCCGGTGTCCGCAACATCCTCGTTCCCGTCTTGCTCGCCGCCGCGGCGACCGTGATTGCACCGCGGTCGGCGGCGGCCGTCGTCCCGGGCCTGAACGGCCGCATCGTCTTCGTGTCGATCCCCGTTACGCCGGGCAACCCCACGGACGACGACTACGAGATCTTCACCATGGAGGCGGACGGCAGCGACCTCCAGCAGATCACGACGAACAGCGCCGACGAGTACAGCCCCGTCTGGTCACCGGACGGCACGAAGATCGCGTTCTCGAGCAATCTGAGCGGCGACTACGAGATCCACGTGATGGACCCCGACGGATCGAACGTCGTGAACCTCACGAAGACCCCGGGTATCGACGAGTCGCCGGCGTGGTCGCCCGACGGCACCCGCATCGCATTCACCTCGGCCCGCGGCGGCGGCCTGAACGACCTCGCGATCTGGGTCATGAACGCGAACGGCACCAGCCAAACGAAGCTCACGACGTTGGCCGGTGGCGAGATCTTTCCCTCCTGGTCCCCCGACGGAACCCAGATTGCGTTCGAGAAGCAGGGCGCGGGCTTTCAGGTCTACGTCATGGACGCCAACGGCTCGAATCCGGTGAACCTGACGGCTTTGAACGGCAACAACAGCGAACGGCAGCCGGTCTGGTCTCCGGATGGCGAGCTGATCGCGTTTTACGGGCAGGTCGGTTTCCAGAACGAGCTCTTCACGATGAAGCCCGACGGCTCGTCGCGGACGAACATCAGCAACGATCCGGGCAACGATTTCCAACCCGTGTTCTCGCCCGACGGCACGAAGATCGTCTTCGCGAGCAGCCGCATTGGCAGCAAGGACGACATCTGGGTGATGGACGCGAGCGGGGCCAACCCGGTCAGGATCACGGATTTGTCCGGCGGCGCCGAGTCACCCGACTGGCAGCCGCTGGGCTCCGAGCCGCCGGTCCCCGTCGAGCGTCCGAAGAAGATCGAGAACGACCTGATCGTGTTCTCGAGCAACCGCATCGGTCCCGGCAACCCGGAGGGTGACGCCGAGATCTTCGTGATGACGGCGATCGGAACGAAGTTGAAACAGCTGACCTTCAACAACGGCCTCGCCGACCTGAGCCCGGCCTGGTCGCCATTCGGAAAGAAGATCGCGTTCTCGCGGCTTCCGCCGGGCGGCACGACCAATAGCGACATTTTCACGATGAACCCCGATGGCACGGGCCTCCGACGGCTCACGTCGTCGATCGAGCCGGACAGCAATCCCATCCATTCGCCGAACGCCCGGCGCATCGCCTGGGTCCGTCGGATCGCCACCGGCGCGTCGTCGGACGCCGACATCCTCGCGATGGATGTCGACGGCGCCAACAAGGTGAATCTCACGAACAGTGTCGAGGAAGAGGACAGTCCGACGTGGGGGGTCGACAGCCGGCGGCTCGCCTTCGTTCGCTACGTCGGCGTGTGCTGCGTGAACCCCGACATCTTCATCATGGACGCCGACGGCAGCAATCAGGTGAACATCACCAATACCTCGGAGGAAACCGACGAGATCGAGCCCGCGTGGTCTCCGAACGGCAAGAAGATCGCGTTCGCGCGTCGCGACAGCACGTCGTTCCCGTACTACGAGATCTGGACGATCAATTCGGACGGCACGGGCCTGACCCGCATCACGAGCTCGTTCGCGCCTGGGGGGCGGGTCAACGCGTCCTTGCCCGCCTGGGCGCCCGATAGTCGCTGGCTCGTCTACGTCCGGTCGGTGACGCCGCCCGACGGCCTGCAGTCGGAAATCGTCACCATCAAAGCGGACGGCTCGGGTCCGGCGACCCTCGAGAGCAGTCCGGCGCTCGACGACTCGCCCGACTGGGCGCTGCGTTGAATACGAGGGATCTCTCCCTCGCCCCAGGCGGGCAAAGCCCGCCCGGGGCCCCACTCCCGGCTCGCTCGCGCTCGGCCGCGCGCTCCGCGCTCGGAGATCTCACACCAGGGGCGTGACTCGAGACGCCTCCGCGCGCGGAGCGCGCGGCCGAGCGCGAGCGAGCCGGGGGATGAGCTTTCGCGGCTTTGCCGCGGAAGCGAAGGGGGAGAGATCCCCCTTATTGGTCAACCGCCGCGGACGACGCGAGTCGCGGCGGCGCCGCTCTTCGCGGTCACGTCGAGCGTGCCGTCGTCGAAGCCGATGACCCACGCCTTTGCGGCGTCGGTCTGATCGCTCGTGATCGCCCAGTAGTTGCCGAGGTGGGTCGGACCGAAGACCGCGCCGATGCACGTGCCGCCGTTGCCGCAGGCGGGGGGATTGAAGTCGACGATCGTCTCGAGCTCGACGATGCTCGGGAGGCGCCAGTCCTGGTAGCCGCCGAGGCTTCCCGAGAATTGCTCGCCGTTGGCGCTGGTGCCGGTCGCGGCCGACACCGCTTCGCTCGCCGCGGTCGTCCAGGAAACGGTCGCGTCGACGTTCGCGACGGTCTTCTTCTCCCACACGAGCAGCGTGTCGAGGTCGCTCACGGTGCCGTCGCCGTTGTCGACGAAGCGGCAGGACGCGTTCTTCTTGGCTGCGCCGGCGTCGGCCTTGTCGCGGGCCTTGGTGAAGGCGAGCTGACACTTGGTCGCGTCGGCGGCCTTGCCGAGCGCTTCCTTCGCCGCGACGCCCGCGAGGCAGTTGGCGCGCTTGCCCGCCGCCTTGATCTTTGCGGCGACGCATTTCTGGGCGGGATCGGCGGCGGCATGGCCCGCGATCGGAGCCACGAGCACGGCGGAGAGGGCGACGAACGACGCGAGGCGCATGGGCCCCTCGTAGCCGCGTCGATGGTGCTGCACAAGCGGTAGCCGCGAGCGCCGGTGACGCCCCCGCCCTCGGTCAGGCCCGTTCGATCCCGGCGCAATGCCGTCCGCGCGTCGGCGAAGGCGTCGTCTCCTCCGAGACGTTCGCTGGCGCGCACCGCAGCTGGCGTCCGCTGTGGCATCCGCCATCACGACGGAAGACTCGTCGATGCGGACCCGTCATTCTGTTGGATCCGTTTTCGCTCGACGCGGAAGGGTACCCGTGGGAATCTGCCTTGCAAGCCTGGCTGCCCGCGCGGGCAACCAAATTCATCGCAAGGTGAGGCGCCATGGTCCGCATCGCCGGTTCGATCGCCATCGTCTCCGTCGTGCTCGCGGTCCACGTGGGAATCATCCACGCGCGTGCGACCCCTGCACAGAAGTGCGCCGCCGCGAAGCAAATGGCTGCGGTGAAAAAGGTCGCGAGCAAGCTCAAGTGCCATCAGAAAGCGAACGCCCGCGGTGTGCCGGTCGATCAGGCGTGCCTCACGACCGCCGAGAGGAAATTCAGCGAAGCGATCACCAAGGCCGAATCCCGAGCCCGGGGCGGCTGTGCCGTGACGGGCAACGAGGCGGCCATCGAGCAGGTGTGCGACACGTGCGTCGACGACATCCGCAACCTCACACCCGTCATCCCCCCCACCTGTGGAGACGGCGCGTACCCGCAATGCGGAGGAACATGCCCGGGCGGCATGAGTTGCCAAGCATTCATCCGGGTACATGAGAAGTGTGTGCAGGGGCAGGGCCGGTCCAAGAGCTGCAGCAGTTTTTGTCAATGTGTCGACCCGGCAACTGCCTGCAATGGACAGGCATGTGGTCGGACCTGTTCGCTGGACACGCACGATGTCGCGTGTGGGAACCTCGACAGCGCCGTCTGTTGTAGTGGATTGGGAAGAGCTTGTGATGTCGTCTCGGGAAGCCCGCAATGTTGTTGCGCGACCTCATGCTCGCAGCCAGTAGGTACCATCGGAGCGTGCGAGCAGGGCATGACCTGCAACGCGACCGGCACGGGTACGCAATGTCAGTGACGAGGAAGACCGTGACGCTGGCGTGACCGCACGGCCGTAACGACGGCGACGGTGCCCGCGTCCCGGCGAGCAGGGCAAGGACGAGCACTAGTGGCGATTGCCGCCTAGAAAATGGCGGTGCGCTATACCAGAGTCCGGTGGGAACCTCGTTCCGACGCGCGGCGGTCGCTGTGCTGCTTGCTGCGACCGGTGCCTGCACGCATTTCTCCCCCTATTATCGCGCCGACCAGGGCCGGCGCGTCGATGCGGCCGTACCCGCCGCGATCGACCACCGTGTCATCTTGATCGGCGACACGGGTGATCCCAAGCCCGACGGCGAGCCGACCCTTCGACTGCTCGCGCATCGCGTCCGCCTCCTTCCGGAGCGTACGACCGTCGTCTTCCTCGGCGACGTCGTCTACGAGCGCGGCATGCCGCAACCGATCGCGAAAGCCGAGAAGCAGCTCGACGCCGTGGCCGGAGCGATGGACGTCGTGCTGCCCGGTCTGCTGGTGAGCCGGCAGGATGCCGAGGGCCAGCTCCGCGTCCAGCTCTCGGTCGTACAGGACACGCCGGCGCAGGCGTTCTTCATCGCCGGCAACCACGATTGGGATCAGTTCGAGATCGGCGGCTGGGATCGCATTCTGGCCCTCGAATCCTTCATCCGCGACGAGGCGGCGATCGAAGGTACGCACGCCGCGCTCGTGCCTTCGGGCGGGTGTCCCGGGCCGGTCGCGCTGCCGGTGGGTTCGAAGGCCACGGTGATCGCGATCGATACCCAGTGGTGGGTCGAGACCCGCGAAGACGGCAAGCCGACCGTCGGCAGGAATCCGACCGGCTGTCCGTGGGTCACGGAGCAGGCGGTGCGCGAGCGCTTGATCGCGGAGCTGGAAGCGGCGACCCGCGCGGGACGGTGGGCGATCGTCGTCGCTCATCACCCGCTCGAGTCGAAAGGTCCGCATGGCGGATTCGTCGAAGTCGGCACCCATCTGTTTCCGCTTCGTGTCGTCCGACATTTCATCCCGTTTTGGATGGAGTGGATCCCGATTCCGGTCGTCGGCTCTGGGGTCGTGTGGTTGCGGGAGTGCTGCTCGCCGAGCCCGCAGGACGTGTCCAATCGGCGGAATCGTCACATGCGTCGCATGTTGGAGCACGCGTTCGACGACGCGGCTCGCCGAAAGGCCGCTCCACTTGTCTACGCGGCAGGGCACGATCACAGCCTGCAGGTGTTCGAGGCGCGGAAAGGCCCGCGCTACACGCTCGTGAGCGGCATGGGATCGCGGGCGTCCGCCGTCGGCAGCAATGCGCGCACGC
Source organism: uncultured delta proteobacterium (assembly GCA_963761995.1). Lineage (GTDB taxonomy): Bacteria > Desulfobacterota > Binatia > UTPRO1 > UTPRO1 > UTPRO1. Next base: position 1,601,520 of record CAVXIU010000006.1, read on the forward strand.
TCTTCGCGCACTCCAACCCGTTCAATCCGGGTTTCATGGAGATCGACTTCCTCACCGACGGCAGCGCGCGCCTCGCAGTGATCGAGCATGATGCCGACAAGGGACCCGACGGCGTCGAGGTATTCTCGAAGGTGCTCGCGACGAGGCCGCCGCGTTAGTTCATCGATCACTCCCGGGCGATCCCGCGGATCGCCCGGGAGCTTCGGGAGTCATGGGGCCGGGTGACATTCGAGCCGAAGCTTGTCGGCGTCGGAGCGACCATCGTAGAGCGTGGCGCGCGTCTTCAGGGTGAGCTTGCTCTTGCCGTAGCCGCCGTCGCTGACGTGGAGCACGATCGGTACGGAGACGACGGAGCTGCAGAGGTCGGGCTGCGAGGGGCCGACGACGCCGCCGGGCACGACGCTCATGAAGGCGTCGCGCACTGCTGCCAGCGACGGGTCCGCGGCGGCGCGTGACGCCGAGGGGGAGCGCAGCTCCCAGCTCCGGAGGCGGGAGCCAGGCGTGCACGCCGCGAGATCGGTGTTGTTGACGCAGACCCGGAGGCGAAAGGTGCAGCTCCCGGGGACGCCGTCGAAGTCGCAGGCCGGATCGCCGTCGGTGCAGAGCTGCGCGGTGCTGATCGCTCCGGTCTTGTCGTAGCGCGGGTCGTTGGAGGAATTGTCGATCGACCAGGCGGTGAAGCAATCCTTCGGCGGCGAGCCCCCGCCCGGTGCGCGCTCGAGCACGCAGGCGTTGCAGCCGTCGCCCGCGGCGGCGTTGCCGTCGTCGCAGGCCTCGCCGCAGCTCGGAAAGGCGATGCCGTCACCGCACCCGAGCCCGGCCTCGACGAGGCAGGCGGCGCTGCAGCCGTCGCAATCGATCGTGTTGCCGTCGTCGCAGGTCTCCCCGCCGTCGATCGTACCGTCGCCGCAGCGCGCCGGCTCGCAGTCGGTGCGGCAGGCGTCCGGGGTGACGTCGCTGTTGCCGGCGCCGGCGTCGCAGGTCTCGCAGAGCGGGTCGAGCGTCGCGTCGCCGCAGATCGACGAGCCGGGAACGCAGAGCGACACCACGTTGTACTCGATGAACGAGTCGACGCGGGTGAGATTCAGGAAATCGCCGTTGGCGAGGCGGGTGGTCCTGATTTCCGCGCCCACCGGCACGGACCCGCTCAGCGCCGGTCCGACCGGCGTGCCGTCCGGATAGAAGGCGCGCACCTTCATCGGGTAGCCGGCATCGGCCCACACCACGTAGAGATCGCCGTTGCGATCGTAGGCGAGGTCGCCGCCGACCTGGGTGCCGCCCGTCTCCAACACCGTGATCGGCGCGCCGACGGAGGCACCGGCCGCGGTGAAGCGCTCGACGATCACACGATTGGGTATCGGCGCCGAATCGGCCCGGAGATACAGAACCGCGACCACGTCCCCGACCGGGCTCGCGGCGATCCCGAGGAGATGGTCGTCGGAAAACTCCGGGGTGAGATCGAGCGGATCGCCCTTCGGAAACCCCGCGGCGGTGAAGCCGCGGAACCGGATCGTGTCGGCAATGCCGTTGTAGGCGACGACGAAACCACCGTCCGGGGTGTTGGCGGGGGCGATGCGCGTGGCGAGGAACGGTCCGTCGACCTCGACCTCGACGCCGCTCGAGCCGTCGTTGCCGACGCGCCGTGCTCGTATCTGGTTTCTGCGATTTGCCCAGGCGACGAGGTGTCCCCCTGGACCACCATCGGCTCCGATTGCCAACGCCCCGTAGTTCTTTTCGAACTCCGCGAGCGCCGATGCGCTCGTCAGCGGCACGCCGCCGGCGTCCAGGATGCGACCGACGAGCTGACGGTTGGTGTCCAAGATCCCACTCGTCCAGGGGAGCAGGTAGCGCGAGTGAGATGCGCTGACGGCGATCCCGGGCTCGAGGCCCCTCATGGACTGACGTAGGATGGGTTCGAAGGTGGCGGCGAGCGGATCGAAGATACGGCTCGACACACGGCGGTTCACCTTGGTGCCGCTGTAGTCGGTCTCGCTCCAGACGGCGAGCGCGCGACCGTCGGCGCCCGCCGCGACGCCGAACTGCCTCGACGACACGTACGTGTCGGGTGCGAGCTCCGTCGGCAGCGTGCTCATGGGAACCACCTCGATTTGTGCGCTCGCCGTTCCGGCGAGCAGCGCGACTGCGGAGAGGACCGCCGACCAGAATCCGAGCCGGAAACGAAGGAGCGCCATGACGACCTCCGAGAGGTGGGGTGAGAATGCTCTAGTGCACTTGTTTTCGGCAGTGCAAGCCGAATCGCATGAAATCCTGGATGCGCCCAGCGTCCAGTAGGGAGCTCCGCCTCGCGGTGCTCGAACCGCTCGGCGCGCACGGCGAGGACACGACCTTCTGGTTGACGCCGTCGCGGGCCGTGTGAGACGCATCCGGGAAACGCGAACGCGCTGAGGAGGTGCGTGATGAACACCGTGGATTCGCACCCCGTTATGCCGTCCCCATCCCGTCGGTAGCCCGCTACACGGCGTCGAATGACACCGGCGGTCGGTCTCACGGTGGTGGTGGCAGCGGCGCTGCTCTCGCGGATGCCACCGTACCTGAACGCGGGGGCGGTGAGCTCGGACGCCGCGGTGGTGGGCCTGCAGGCAATCGCGCTGCTCGAGCGCGGCGAGCTCGCGACGCACCTGTGGGGCACCAACTACCAAACCAGCGTCGACGTGGTGGTCGCCGCCGGCCTGTTCGAGGTGCTGGGGCCGTCGCCGTGGGCGCTGTGCCTCGTGCCGTGGCTGGGGGCAGCGGTGCTGGTCGGCGTCGTCTTCTCGATGCTCCACCGCTCGATGGGCACCGCAAACGCGACCATCACGACGCTGACCATCGCGCTGGGCTCGCAGGCCATCACGTCGCCGATGACGCTCGTGGCGCGGCAGCTGATGTTTCTCATCGTCGTACTCGGGCTGTGGCTGGTGCATCGGGCGACCGCGACCCGCTTCTCCCTGCTGCAACTCGGCCTCGGCACCGCGTTCTTCGGCTGTGCCATCTTCATGGACGTCTTGGCCACCATCCTCTGGCCGGCGTGCGCGCTGTTCGCGCTGGCCTGCTGCTTCGACGCGCCGTTCTCGTGGAAGGCGCTGGGCGCTCGCGCGAGCGCGGTGGTGGCGGGTCTCGGGCTCGGGCTCGTGCCGCCTGGGATCGTCGGGCATCTGGGTGGCGGAGCGAGGCCGGGGCTCTCGCTCGACGCCCTCTCCCGCACCTGGCCACTGTTCTCCGAGGTGTGCCTGCCGTACGCGCTGTCGGCGAAGGTGTGGATACCCGGCTCCAACCTCTACCCCGATCTGTGGATGCCCTCCGCGCCGGCCCGGGGGTTCCAAGCGGCCGCCGCCACGCTGCTCGCCCTCGTCTGGCTCTCCGGCGCGTGGCTTGCGTTCGTAAAGCGCATCGATTGGCCTGCGCGGCGGCTCGGGCTGTTCGGGGTCGTGGCGGGCAGTTCGGCGATGCTCGGGTTCCTGCTCTCGAGATTGCCGGCCGACCTGTGGGCGGTGCGCTACCTCGCTCCGCTGATGTGGACCGTGCCGTTCGCGCTCGCACCGCTCGCCGCGCTGCTGACCCCGAGCGGCCTTGGCGCATTGCTCGCGCCCTACCTGCTGTCGGTCGCGGTGGGCGGCTGGCTTTCGTGGGGGCCGTTCGTGAACGGACCGCTGCCGGTGCTGCACCCGCGCGGCGCGGCGCGGGAAGAGGCGCAGGTCATCGATACGCTCTTGCAGCGAGGCGTCACGGCCGCGTCGGCGCAGTACTGGCTCGCGTATCGCTTCACCTTCCTCTCGGCCGAGAAACTGGTGACGGTGCCACTCGACCGGGAAGACCGCTACCCTCCGTACCGCGCGAAGTACGAAGCGGCGACGAAGGTCGCTCTCATCTTCCACCCGTCCGAGCCGCGCGCCGCGCCACAGCCGTACGAGGCCATGCTGCAGAAGCAGCGCGTCGCCTACGAGACGTTGAAGATCGCCGACTTCACCGTGCTGGTGATCGACCGGGCAGAGGCGCCGCTGCCAGGCAGGTAGACGGCGGGTCGGCTCCGTCCTCGGTGAGAACGTAGGAGACCAGGACGAGCACCGACACGTCCTTGACGGCCACGAGCGTCGAAAAGGACGGGCTCAGCCAGCCCCAGGCGTCGTAGGCGACCGGGAAGACCAGATGGTTCAGGATACCGAGCCACACCAGCGCCACCAGCGTCCTCGGCTCGCGGACGAAGAGCAGGGCCACCGGGACGTACCACAGGATCCACTGCGGGGAGTCGATCTTCGCAAACGTCATGAAGAGGTAGATCGCCAGGACCGCGTAGCGGAGCACGTCCCGTTCGGTGCGGATCCTGGTGCAGGCGAGAATGGGCACGATGGCGAGCTGCAGCGCGAAGAAGACGAGATCGACCGCGTCCGTGCGGACGTAGCGTGTCACCAGCCAGTAGAGGTTGAAGTACTGGCCGCCGCGGGTCGCATGGAACCGATAGGGGGCGAGAAAGCCCTGCCAGGTGAAGGCGGCGATGGTCGCGGCCGTCAGGATCGCCACCGTCAGGAGGAAGGGAGCGCACCGGCGAGCCGCGCCGGTGCCCTCCCGCGACCAATGGAAGGCCGCGTAGACCGGGAAGACCAGCGCCGGATACCACTTCACGAAGGTCGCGACCCCGAGCAGCACGTGGGCAGGGACGTAACGGCCGCGGCGGAACGCCGCCAGGCTGAGACAGAGGAGAAAGGCGCAGAGCACGTCGAAGCGCATCAGCGAGAAGTAGAGCAGGGACGGGGTCAAGAGGATGAGGGCCGGTGCGCGGCCGAGCCCGTCCCGCGCCCGGACGTCCGCCACCAGCGCGATCGTCGCCAGCAACACCGCCGCCATGAGACACGACCACGCGAAGCGGTACTCGCGCAGGCTGATCCGTTGTTCCGGGCCGAGCAGCAGAGGAATCGTGAACGCCAGGGTCGCGAGCGTCGGATATTCCGAGCGCGCGTCGAGATAGGGATTCCGCTCGTCGGGCAGGAACTGGGCCCGCGTGTAGTAGACCCCGCGATCGCCGTCGTCGGAGAGCCAGCGGTTCGCCAGCAGGTTGCCGTGGTCGGTCTCGTACCGCAGCAGAAGGAGGTAGCCGAGGACGACGGCAAGGCTCACGAGCAACACCCGGCCCCGTCCCTGCCACGGATCCGCTCGCGGGTTCGGCGCGATCACGGTTGCGGTTGCGGCGAGGGCTCGGGGGGTGCGAGGGCCGCGGCCGCCAAGCACGAGGCCGCCACCACGAAGAAGTAATAGTTGGCGAAGGCCTGCTTGGCGAAGGCGAAGAACATCCCGACGAGCACGGCCGCCGTCATGGCGAAGCCCGCCGGCGTCCGCGGCGCGCGCCAGAACGCCAGTGCCCACACCATCGGCACGGTCAGGAAGCAGAGCCAGAAGGGAAGGATCGGCTCGCCGTTCCGCGTCGACCAGGCCACGTAGCTCAAGGCGTCGGGCCGGAAGGGCGCCAGTGCGTGGAAAGCGACCACCGATCGATGGAACGCCGGCGGATCCCAGAGGACGAAAGGCAACGTCAGCGCCACCGCCAGCGCCACGGCTGCTCCCACCAGCTTGCTGCCGGCGTGCCGACCGGCCGGCAGCAGGAAGATCGAAACCGGGAGCAGCAGGACCAGATACTGCTTCACCGCGAGGAGCAGGCCGAGTCCGACCCACGCCAGGCGAGGCGCCCGACACGCCAGGAACACCGTCAGGCTCGCGAGTAGAATGACGTTGGGCTCGGTCCAGCCCTGCTCGAGGACGAAGAAGCCGCGGGGGGTGAGGAGGAAGATCAGCGCCACGACGGGCCCCAGGCGATGCGGCCGTGCGTACGCCATCAGGGCGCCCGCGAGCGTCAGCGCCGCCAGGTTCGCGTAGCGGTAGTCGCCGACGGCGAGATGTCCGAGCAGCGAGAGCGCGAAGGACAGCGGCGGATACGGATAGCCGACCGCCACCCGCGCGGCGTCCGCGAGCCCCGGAGGGTAGTAGCGCACGTGTCCGTAGATGTTGGGCATCGTCATGGCGTACGGGTTGCCGCCGCCGAGGAGCTCCTCGAAGGCGAGGCGATGCCAGACGAGGACGTCGATGTGCACGTGCGGGGACGTCTCGAGCAGCCAGACGCCGAGCACGACGTACACCGCCAGGACGGCGGGGATCACGACCGACTTCACGACCTGCAACGGGGCGAGGAGGACGAGGGCGCCGAACGCGCTCATCGCGACGAGGCCGCGGTGATACGGCGTGAGCGCGACCGGTCCGAGTCGGAAGAGGGCGGCACCCGGCGGCGAGGCGAGATGCATGGCGATCTGCATGCCCATGCCGATGGCCGCCACGGCGCGTACCGGTACGTCGCCCAGGCGCTCGAGACGAGCGACGCGGGGATTCGACAGCGCCAGCAGGGACAGGGCGAGGGTGACGTTGAGCGCCAGGAACGCCCGAGGGCTCAGGGTGCCGTCCGATTGCTGCAGCCCCCAGCCGAGGACGAGCGCCGCCAGGGTGAGCGGAAGCGCCGCGCTCCAGCGATCCGTGGCATTGCCTCCGAGGACGCGTTCCAGCACCGTGCCGGGCTTTCCCACAGCGGCGGCCGGGTCGCAAATTGTGCTTGTTCGCCCTCGAGCCCGGGTGGTATAGCCCGGCCGTTCGAGTACGCAGCCAAAGCCCGTCCCCCGAGGAGGCCATCATGAATCAGGCGCGAACAGGATATTGGCCAGCAATCACCGCCGCACTCTGTGCCGCGACCATCACCGCCTCGCTGGTGGCGATGACGCCTGAGCGGGCGTCGACCTACACCGATCCAAATGGCATCGACGTCGTGGAGATCCACAGCTACCAGGACGCCCTCGATTTCGCGATCATCAAGTGCGCGCTCGGGCGTCCGGATTGCGTCGGGGTCACGAACTCTCCTTTCGGCAACGTGGTCGTCAACACCGACGGCAAGTTCTTCTCCCTCATCATCGGCCAGCCCGGCGCGGTGCAGATCATCGCCGAGAAGATCCCGATGAAGTCGATGCTCCGCTTCCAGCGCCAGATGTCGCTCGCGAACGCGATCAGTCCCGTTCCGGGGCCGAGCGAATCGGATCCGAACGAAGCCGTTTCCGGATTGCGCACTTCCGACCATACGTTCGACCCCAACGACTCCCAGATCCGGATCACCTCGAGCCTGTCGTTCAAGGCAGAGACCTCGGACGGCCAGAAGGGCGTCGTGACCGTCACCGTGAGCCCGAGCCTCTCGGTGGAGTGGAATCTCCAGCTGAAGTAGCCGTCGCCGAGGCAAGAGCGGGCGGGAGCGGGCGGATCCCGAGGCGACTGCTCAGGTAGTCGCGATACGGGAACCGCTCGCCACAGCGGAGGCGCGCGGCGCTGGGATCGGAGGCTCGCGCTTCCGCCAGCGCCGTCAGGTAGCAGGCTGCGCCGAGCGCGGGCTCCAGGGCTCGTGCCGCTCGGAACTCCTCGCCGGCGCGCGCGGCGTCGCCGCGTGTGAGCAGGTTCCAGCCGGCCGCGAGCCGGCGATAGGCGGAGTCGGGGGTGGGACGGAGCGCAACGGCGGGGACCGCATCGGCCCGCACCAGCAGTACGGACATCAGATCGGCATAGAGCAGCCGCCAACGCTGCGACGCCAGCAGCGTCTCCCATTGCGGCGTGAAGGCGCGCGGCCAGAGCACGTAGGTCGCTCCGGATCGCTCGGGAATCTCCTCCCACCCTGGGGCGAGATCGGTCACCGACCGATAACGGATGAAGACCTCGTCCGGATAGACGGTGTCGGCGCGTTGGTCGATGAAGACCTTCATCCGTCCCGCCGTCCGCAGTTGGAGGAAGCCCCCCCAACCATAGTACGCGAAGACATTGCCGGAGAGCGTGTTCTGGCTCACGAAGTCGCAGGTCTCGACCGGGAACGTCGGCGTCATCGTCAGGTCCGTGAAGGCGGTGGGTCCGACCGGATGGCGAAGGAGCAGGAAGCTGCCGAAGCCCAGCGTCGCGAGCGCCGGCGTCGCGAGCGGAGGCAGACGAACGGCGGAGCGCGCCAGCAGCGCGGCGAGCACGGGTGCGACGACCAACGTCTCCGTGACGGCGAAGATCGGCACGAAGCGGGCGCTCCGGAGCGCCATCGCGAGCGTGATGGTCGCGAGCAGGAGCGCCGGCCAGGCGACCCGGCGCTCGCGGCGCAGGGTCGGATCCAGAAGGCCGTAGAGGACGCAGAAGATCAGCACCCCGACCGCGTAGGCGAAGAGCGGCGTCGCCAGCGCGCCGGGCGAGAGCGGCGATTGCCACTCGACGATGCCGCGGAACGGGCTCGCGCTGTCGAACGCGTAGCGCCATGCGTACCGGTATGGACCGAGGCCGTTGGGATTGACGACGGTCGCGAGGGCGCACGCCACCAGCACGCCGAGTGCGACGCGCCGACCGGGCGCTTGGCGCCGCAGGATCGCCGGGAGCAGCACGGTTGCGAGCGCCACCAGGCCGAGCACGACCCCGGCGTGGAGGTTCGTCCAGACGAGGAAGAGCAGCGGCAGCCACGGCATCGGCCGCGGCCGGCCGAGCGTCGCGTGCAGCACGACGGAGAGGCCGAGCAGGCTGTAGAGATGCGGGCGGATGTCGAGTAGGGGAGACGCCACCGCGGCCGCGAAGACGACGCTCACGAAGCTGGCGGCCCGCTCGCCCGTGAGCCGCGCGCAGGTGCGATGGAGGAGCAGGAAGGTGGCGATCAAGAGCGCCCATTTCCAGTACACCAGGCCCTCGAGACCGAAGGCGCGCTCCCAGAGCGCGAAGACCAAATCGGCGAGCCACTCGTGGTTCAGCCAGGGCAGACCGGCGGCGGTGTACGAGAACGGGTCGCGAGTCGCGAGCGCGCGCTCCGCGAGCATCCAGCGGCCGGCGGCGAGATGCCACCACAGGTCGCCGGCGGGCACGAGCGCATATCCGAACGACCAGAACGCCGTGATCGCGGCGGTGATCCAGAGCGCCGAGGCCGCATCGTGACGCGCGCCGGGCTTCATGGGCAGCGCGTGCTCCTGGTGGCGCTGCCGTTCGTGATCCTCGCCGTCAACCGCGGGGTGGCGAACTGGTCCGATCTCGATGCCTTCGCGCGCTGGTCGATGCACAGGCCGGTGCGCGGGCTCGCGCTCGCACCGCTCTCGGCGTCGTTTCGCACCCTGTACCGGGACACCGACTGCAACTACCCGCCCCTCGGTGCGCTTGCCAGCGCCGGTGCGATGGCAGGCATCCGCCGGCTCCAGGCCGCGAGCGGATGGACCGGGCTCGACACACGGCAGCTCTTCCGGGTCTACCTCGCCGCCGTCGAAGGGTTGTGCGTGGTGCTGCTCTTCGAGATCCTGCGCCGACTCGGCGTGCCGCATCCGGCGTGGCTGGCGGCGGGCATGTATCTGCTGCCGTCGTCGTGGGCAGGAGGAGCGGTCTGGGGTCAGATCGACGTGGTCGCGACGCTCTTCGCGCTGGCGGCCGCGCTCTCCTTCCTGGCGGTGACGCTCACCGCCGCGTCGAGCCCGCGCGCGGACACGGTGGCCATGGCCGCAGGGGCGGCGGCGTTGGTCGGTGCGTTTGCCACCAAGCAGACGGCCTTCTTCTCGTTGCCGGGTCTGCTCGCGCTCGGCGCGTGCGCCACCGCGGCGATCGTGCACCGCCACGGCGCGGCGCCGGCGGCGCGCGCCGCGGGTCTCGCCGTCGCGGTGGCGCTCGTGCTCTTCCTCGGACTCGACCGCCTGCTGCTCGAGCCGCCGGCCGGGCATCGCGGCATCACGACCTACGTCTGGACGACCGGCGCCTGGCATACCAACAAGCTCTCGGGCAACGGGCCCAACGTGTGGACGTTCCTCGGACGGCCGAACGCGAGCTCGTCCGACGTGCCGTTCCTCCTCTCGCTGACGCCTCGGCAGGTAGGCGATGCGCTCTTCGCGGGTGTCGTCGTGCTCCTGCTCACCCTGCTGGTCGGTGCGGTGTGGCGAACGATCGTCGATCGTCGCCGCTTCGCGACGCATACGCTCTGGCTCTCCGCGGTGCTCCTCGTCTTCACCGGCCTCACCAATTTGGCGATGGGGATCCTGATCGCCGGCACCCACGAGCGTCACATGGTGCAGGCCTTCCCCTTCCTTCTCCTGGGATTGATCGCGCTCGCGCACGACCGGCCGTCGGGCACCTCGCGCCTGCTCGTGACCGTTGCGGTCGCGGCCGCGGTCGTCTACGGCGCCTTTGTGTACGGAATCCTGCGCGGCGCTCCCTGGCTCGATCAGACCGCCACGGCCGGCGTGCTGCTTGCGGCCTTCGTCGTGCTCGCCGGCGGCTATGCCGGCGTGCTGCGCCCGCCGACCTCCGACTGAAATGACCGACGGTCCGCGCGGGCGAGTGGGCGGCGTCCCCGAGAGCTGGCTCCTCGCGCTCGTGCTCGTGGTCGGAGTCGCGGTGCGGACGGCGGCGTTCGGGGCCATTCCCCCCGGGCTGCACCAGGACGAAGCGTCGAGCGGCTACGACGCCTGGGCGCTCCTCCATCACGGCATCGATCGCAATGGATACGCCTACCCGGTGCATCTGGTGGCGTGGGGGAGCGGTCAGAACGCGCTCTATTCGTATCTGGCGATGCCGTTCATCTACGTCCTCGGCCTCGACGTCTGGTCGGTCCGTCTCGTGAACCTGCTCGCCGGCCTGGCGTCGCTGCCGCTCTGCCACGCGCTCAGCCGGCGATTGTGGGATGCTCCCACCGCCCTGGTCGCGACCGCGCTGCTCGCCATCAGCCCCTGGCACGTGATGCTGTCGCGGTGGGGCTTGGAGTCGAACCTTCTCCCGGCGATCCTGCTGCTCGCGGTCTGGCTCTTGGTGCTGGCGGACGAGCGGCCGGCCTACCTTCCGATTGCGTGCGCCGCCTTGGCGACGGCTCTCTACGCCTACGGCGCGGCGTATGTGGTGGTGCCGATCGTGCTCGCGCTGTCGGTTCTCCGGCTGGCGCGGCAGCGGCGCATTCCGCTCCGGGTGTGGGTGGCGTCTGCGGCCGTGTTCGTGGTGCTGGCGCTGCCGATCGCGGCGTTCGTGGTGATCAATCTCTGGGGTCTCGACGAGATCCGGACGGCGGTCCTGTCCGTGCCGCGCCTGCCGTCCCGGCCGCGTTTCACGCTGGTGACGGGGCTCTCCGAGGCGGGCGGCGCCTCGATCGGCCACCGCCTGATGGCGCTGCTGCGCTTTCTCGCGCTCCAGGACGATCCGCGCCGGTTCAACGTCATTCCCGGCATCGGTCTCCTGTACCCCTTCGGCTTTCCGCTCGCCGTGCTCGGCGCGGCCGTCGTCGCCCGGCAGTGGCGCACGCGCGTGTTCGTGCTCCTCGCCTGGCTGGTGGCGAGCCTCGTGCTGGCGTTCCTCTACGTCGAGCCCAACGCCAACCGGCTGAACACTCTCCTGCTGCCGCTCGTGCTCTGCACCGCCGCCGGCATCGTCGCCGTGGTGCGGACGGCATGGCGTCGTTCGCCGCGGCTCGGCGTCTTCGCGTCGAGCGTCGTGCTCACCCTCTACCTCTGGTCCTTCGCGCGCTTCACGCTCGCCTACTTCGGGTACTACGCCGCCTTCGCGGCGCCGGTCTTCTTCGAGGGCCTCACGGACGCGGTGCGCTTCGCCGCCGAGCGCTCTTCCGGCACCGTCTGTGTGACGGACCGGGCGCAGATGCCGTACGTGTACGTCCTCTTCGCGACCCGGACGGATCCGCACCGCTTCCTCGCGACGGTGCGATATGTCGACCCGGGCGGCGATTTCCAGCACGTCGCGGCGTTCGATCGCTGGGTCTTCGGTCTCCACCGATGTCCGGACCTTCGCACCGCGACGCTCGTCATCGATCGTCTCGAGGGCGAGGGCTCGACCGTGGCCGGACGCGACGCGCCCACCTTCGGGCGTTACCGCGTCGTGCTCCCCGATGCCTCCTGAGCCGCGATCCTCGGCCGGACACGCGACGGCGGCGGTCGCCGTCTTGCTGGTCTACGGCGTCGTCGTGATGTGGCCGGCGTTACGGAGCGGCACGGCCTGGGGCCTCTATGACTGGGATCAGCATCTCTTCTTCTACGGCGCGGCCCGTCGCACCGTGCTCGAGTTCGGCCAGTTCCCGTTCTGGAACCCGTGGTATTGCGGCGGCGTTCCAGCGCTCGCGAACCCGCAGTTCCCGGCGCTCTCCGCGAGCTTCCTGCTGACGCTCCTCTTCGGCGTGCCGTTCGGGCTCAAGCTCGCGGCGACCGTGCACGCCTTCCTGGGAATGGCGGGCGGCTATCGCCTCGCCCGCGAGCACGACCTCGATCGGATCTCGGCGCTCCTGGCCGGCATGGTCCCGATGGCGTCGACGGTCTACACCCTGCACGTCGCCGTCGGACACACCATCTGGCTCGCGACCGCGTACCTCCCATGGGCGCTCTGGGCCTACGTGCGAAGCCGGGACGACGGGCGCTACGTGGCGGTGATCGCGGTCGCGTTCGTCGCCATGATCCTGCACGGCCAACTCTATCTGGTGATCTACGCGGGGCTCGCCCTGGCGGCATGGTCGGCGATCGACGCCGCGGCGCGACGGAGCTGGCGGCCGATCCTGGTCGTGGCGCTCGCCCTCGCGGCGTGCGGATTGCTCGCTGCCTTCAAGCTCCTCCCCATGTACGAGATGTTCGCCGCCCGCGGTTACCCGGTCGAAGACCGGAGCAGCTCGAGCCTGACGCTGATCGTCGCGGCGCTTCTCCGTCGCGACCAAGCGCTGGCGCCGCTCGCGTCCGTGGCCGGGCAGGAGTGGGGGTGGTGGGAGTACGGGGCCTACGTCGGACCGGTGGTGCTGGTGCTCGCGCTCGTCGGGAGCCTGAGTTCCCGTCGCGGAACGGTCGGCTTCGCGATCCTGGCCGCGCTCTTTCTCTGGATCGCCGCCGGCTGGCAGGCCGGGCTCTGGGGCGTGGTCCAGCGGCTGCCGTTCGGCGCCGGGGTGCGGGTGCCGTCGCGCTTCATCCTGGTGACGGTCTTCTTCCTCGGATTGCTCGCGGCGGCCGGGCTCGCCACCATCCGCGCCGCGCTCGCGGCCCGCGGTCGGCCCCGGCTCGCGACGGCGCTCGCCGCCGGCGTCGTGCTGGCGGTCGCGGTCGACCTCGCCCTGGTCGGGCACCGTCCGCTCACGGAGGCGTTCGGCGTGACGGCCCCCGATCTCGCGCCGCCGGGGGAGTTTGCGCAGGTCGTCGCCGCGCAGCGCTATCCCAACCGCACCCCCTACGCGACGATGTTTCCCTATCTCCTGGAGAACCGCGGGGTGGTGAATTGCTTCGAGCGCTTCGGGTTGGTGCCGCGGGCGACGCCGCGGACGCTCGCCGATGGGCGCGTGGTGCCGGGGTATCGCGGCGAGGTCTACGTGCTCGAGGGCGGCACGGCGCGCATCGACTCCTTCTCGCCGAACGTCGTCGAGGTGTCCTACGCGGCGCCGCACGGCGGCGTCCTGGTGCTGAACCAGAACTTCTATCCCGGCTGGCGGGCCGACGACGCCGCCGCCTCCGACCATGCCGGTCTCGTCGCCACCGCGGTCCCGCCCGGAAGCGGCCGGGTGCGCTTCTGGTTCCGGCCGACGCGATTCTGGGCCGGGGCGCTGGCAAGCGCCATGACGATGCTCGGGCTGCTCGCGGCGCTCGCGACGGCGAGCTACGGCCGTCGGTGATCGCGCGCAAGCGAGGGGATCCTCGGTGCACCGCGGCTTGACGCCCGAGCGGTTGGTTTCCTAAACGCTCCGCATCGCCATCGCCGAGTCCGGCGCGAAAGAGGTCCCCTCCATGCTGTGGTCCCCGGTTCGGCAGCCAGCGCGCCGCCCTCTCTCGTGGCGATGCGTGCTGAGCGTCGCGGTGATCGTCCTCTGGTGCACCGGCGCCGCGGGCGCGGCCGACTTCGTCAATTTCGAGAGCGCCCACACGCGACCGCTCGCGCTCTCCCCCGACGGATCCATGCTCTTCGCGGTGAATACGCCCGACAATCGCCTGTCGGCCTTTGCGGTGGGCACGGCGAGCCTGACGTTGGTGGCGGAGATACCCGTCGGGCTCGAGCCGATCGCCGTGGCGTCGCGAGTGAACGCGACGACGGGTCGGGTCGAGGCGTGGGTCGTGAACCACCTCTCCGACAGCGTCAGTATCGTCGAGATCGATCCGGGCGACGTCACGCGCTCGCGGGTCGTCCGTACGCTGCTCGTCGGCGACGAGCCGCGCGACGTGGTCTTCGCGGGCACCGGCACGCCGCGCGCGTTCATCACGACGGCGCGGCGGGGCCAGAACCTGCCGTCGACGGTTCCCGCGCGCCTCTTCGACGAGGGCGTGCCGCGCGCGCTCGTCTGGGTGTTCGCGGCGGAGGCGACGGGCGGCGGTCCCGGTGGGACTGCGCTCACGATCCTCGAGCTCTTCGGCGACGCGCCCCGCGCGCTCGCCGTCAGCCCCGACCGCTCGACCGTCTACGCCGCGATCTTCCACTCGGGGAACCGTACGGCGACCCTACGGGGCGACGTCGCGCGCGAGCACGGTCCGCTCCCGCCCTTACCGCCCGATTCCCCCTACGTGAACGACGAGGAGCTGGAGAAGAACGCGCTGATGTTACGGTACGACCCGGTCACCGGCGAATGGAACGACGTCGTGAATCACGACTGGGCGTCGGTGGTGCGGTACACCCTCCCGGACAAGGACGTCTTCGTGATCGACGCGGACGCCGATCCCCCGGTGCTCGCGAGCGGCATCGACACGTATTCCGACGTCGGGACGACGCTCTTCAACATCGCCGTGCGTCCGGGAACGGGGAGCGTGTTCGTCACCAATACCGACGCGCAGAATCACGGCCGCTTCGAGCCGCTCACGGCCGGGGGCGTCCAGGGACACATCGTCGAGACGCGGATCACGGTCCTCGACGGCATTGCGGTCGCGCCGGTGCACGTGAATCCCCACATCGACTACGGCGTGGAGACCGGCCCGCTCTCGGAAAGCGAGGAAAGCCTCGCGCAGCTGACCGACGCCACGTTCTCGAGCGACGGCACGACGCTCTACGCCGCGGCCGTCGGCTCGCACCGCGTCGCCGTCTTCGACGCCGCGGCACTCGAAGCCGGGACGGTCGCGCGCGACCTCGTCGAGGTCGGCCTCGGACCGACGGGGGTCGCGCTCGACGAGGCGCGCGACCAGCTCTACGTCATGAATTTCATCGATCACACCGTCTCGATCGTGACCGATGCCTCCGACGCGATGCTGCGCGCGGAGTCGGCGGCGGTCGCCGTCGGGTACGATCCCACGCCCGCGGTGGTGCGGAACGGCCGCCCCTTCCTCTACGACGCGCGCACCTCGTCGGGGCACGGCGACGCGTCGTGCGCGAGCTGTCACGTGTTCGGCGATCTGGACTCGTTGGCGTGGGACCTCGGCGATCCGTACGGCGTCCTCGTCCCGAACCCGATTCCCCTGGTGCCGCTCCTGGCGGGGAACCCGCAAGGACAGTTCCATCCGGTGAAGGGCCCCATGACGACCCAGAGCCTGCGCGGGATGGCGCCGGGGGGCTCGATGCACTGGCGCGGCGATCGCTCCGCGGCCCTCCTGCCGGGCGGCGACTTTCGGGACGCGGCGGGCGCGTTCGAGCAGTTCAATCCGGCGTTCGTCAACCTCCTCGGGCGTTCCACGCAGTTGACCGAGTCGGAGATGCAGACGTTCACCGACTTCGCCCTGACCCTCCAGTATCCCCCGAATCCGGTTCGTGGGCTCGACAGCGTGCTGACGACGGACGAAGAGGAAGGGCGCGCGATATTCATGGAGTTGGACGGATGCAACCCGTGCCACGCACTACCCCTGTCGACGAGCCTTCTTCAGGCCGACGGTATCGAGGTCGCGCATCTGCGGAACGTCTACACGAAGGTCGGCAAATTCGGGGACGACGTCGACCCGTTCCTCGGTGAGCAGATCCGGGGGTTCGGCCTCCGACATGCCGGGGCCGACGCATCGCTGCAGAATTTCATCGAAGGGTTGAATCGCACGCCGACGGAGGCGACGAAGACCGCCACGTTCGTGTTCGGCATGGACACCGGCCTCCGGCCGATCGTTGGTCAGCAGGTGACGCGCTCGGCGGCGAGCGCCTCGCCGCAAACCGACGCCCGCGTCGAGCTGCTGCGGGCGCGCGCCGCGGCGGGCGATTGCGACCTGACGGTCGCGGCCGACATCGGGGGCGCGGCGCGGACCGGGCGGGTGACGTCCGAGGGTGACGTGCGGCTCGACCGCAGCTCCGAGCCGTTGCTCGACGCCGCGTCGTTCGCCGCGCTCGCATCGACCCCTGGCGGCGCGCAGACCTTCACGTGTCATCCCCCGGGAACCGGCGATCGTGCGCTCGACGGCGACGGCGACGGCGTCGCCAACGGCGACGAGATCGACGAAGGGACCGACCCGCGCGATGCCGCGAGCGTCCCGTTCGTGTGCGCCCCCGGCGGGGCGTTCGAGGCCCTCACCGGAGTGAAGTTGACCATCAACAAGAACGACGCGCCCAGCGGCGACGAAGGCCTGACGCTGAAGGCGCAGTGGACGCCGTCGGGCGGCGTGCCGGCGATCGACCTGATCCAGGACGGGTTGAACGTCCTCTTCCGCGCTCCGAGCGGCGCCATCGTGCTGCATCGGCGCCTGTTCGGTGCGGCGGTCGGCAAGGGGCCGGGGTGGAGGGTGAACAGCGCCGGCACCAAGTGGAGCTACAAGTCGAAGGTGAGCGGCGGCGGCATCGAGGGTGCCTCGGTCAGTGTGATCAAGGGCACGAGGATCAAGGTGCAGATCAAAGGCAAGAGCAACGATTTCCGCCTGACCGCGACCGACCTGCGGCTCGAGATCGTCTTGGGCGGTGACGACGCGGCGAGCGCCGGGCGCTGCGCCACCCGGACGTTCGGCGGCGACACGGTGTGCGTGCTGAAGCCGAAAGTCCTGAAGTGCGGGTAGTGTCAGTGCGTTCGACGCGGGGTGAGTGAGAGCCGAAGGCTCGATCACAAGCCGCCCCGCACCGCGCGGAGCTCGGTCGCGATCCGCGCGCTCCGCATGACCGCTCGCGTCTGCGACCGTCTTCTTGCGCCATCGTGAATATGCCGATCGGCATATTGACCGTCGCCGTGCCATTCGACGAGAGTTCGCCGCGATCGTCCACCCAACGCCGTCTTCGAGGGGAATGTTCATGCGTTTCGACTCACTCGTCCGTTTCGCTCGCCGCGCGAGCATCGCTGGCATCATCGCGATCGCCACGGTCGCGCCGATCCAGCGCGCCCAGGCTGCCGCCGATGGAAAGGGGGTCGCCAAGTGCCACGCGGCGGTCACGAAGGGCGGGGCCAAGTTTCTGGCCAAGAAGCTGACCGGGCTCGCGAAGTGCAGCGACGGGGTCTTCAAATGCATCCAGACCGTCGACGAGACCGGCGACGCAGGCGCGAAGCGCACCGCCTGCATCACCAAGGCGCGCGGCGGCTGCCTGAAGTCGTTGGCGACCATCACCGCCGCGCGCCAAGCCTATGCCGATGCCGTCGCGAAGAGCTGCGCGGCGCTCGAGCCGGCGCAAGTCACGGGAGCGGACGGTCTCGGGTTCGCGGCCGACGACTGCGCCGATTGCGACACGCCGGTCTCGAGCGTTCCGACGCTCGCCGCGTGCGTCGCTCAAGAGCATAATTGCGTCGCCAGTCGCATCTTCCAGTTCGACGTACCGCGCGTCCTCGAGATGACGACGTTCGCCCCGCCCGCCGCGGTGACGGTTCCCGCCGCGGACCTCGCGAGCATCGCGTGCCTGGAAGACCAGGGAGGCACCGGGGCCGACGTCGGCGATCCTGCCGTCGGGAAGAGCATCGTCAAGTGTCAGAAGGCGATCGAGAAGGTCGGGGCGAAGCTCGGCGCCGGGCGCCTCAAGAACCTCGAGAAATGCGTCGACGGGCTCTTCGCATGCGCCGTCACCAAGACCGGCGACGATCTCGCGAAGTGCCGGGACAAGGCACGCGCCGGGTGTCTGAAGGGCTTCGCGACGAACGTCGAGCACGATGCGTCGCTGACGAGCGGCCTCGACAAATCCTGCGGTGACGCCACGCTCTTCACGACGTTTCAGGCGGCCGGCGGCGGCAATCTGCAGGCGCTGGTCCCGGACGGCTGCGCGGCGCTCACGACGCTCGCCGACTTCAAGGCATGTCTCGTGACCCACTGGCAAACCCTGACCGACGATCTGGTGCGCTGCCAAGCCCCGCGCGCGGAGAGTCTCCTCGGCGAGGTCAACTGCGAGCTCGGGAGCTGCGGCGCCGCGCCGACGGCGACGCCCACGCCGGGGCCCACTCCGACCTCGACGCCGGGCGGCAGCGGCATCTCGCAGATCATCGGCAGCACCGGCGACGGGGCCGGTCACGGGCTCAGCCATCCCGAGGGCATCACCGTGCGCCCGGATGGCAGCGTGGTGTACGTCACCGGGTGCGTCAGCGACAACGCGTTCAAGATCGCCAATGGCGTGATCACGCAGATCATCAGCGCGAGCGGTGACGGCCAAGGCCATACGCTCGATTGCCCCTTCGGCATCCAGGCCGATGACAACGGCAACGTGTACGTAGGCGGCGCGTTCAGCCACAACGTCTTCAAGATCGCCGCCAACGGCACGGTCACGCAGATCATGGACGCCACCGGTGACGGCCAGGGGCACGCCATTTTCTCACCCGAGATCGCGCTGGGACCCAACGGCGACCTCTTCGTCGCCGGCGGCAACAACGTGTTTCGGATCGCGTCCAACGGCGGGATCACCTTGATCATGGACGCCACCGGCGACGGCCAAGGAGCCGGCCACAATTTCGCCGTTGCCCAAGGGATCGCCGTGGACGCCGCCGGCGCCGTCTACGTGACCGGTGACACCAGCCGAAACGCCTTCAAGATCGTGCTCGGCACGCCGAATACGATCACGCGGATCATCGATTCGACCGGGGATGGCACCCACGCGCTCATCGAGCCGACGGCGCTCGCGCTGGACGGCCTCGGAAACGTCTACGTCACCGACTACGGCGACCCATTTGCCGACCACGGCGGCCAGACGTTCAAGATCGCTTCGAACGGCACGGTCACCCTGCTCACCGGATTCTTCGCCGATCATCCGTTCGCCGTCGCGGGCGATGCGGCGGGCAATGCCTACGTCACCGGTGCCGACAGCAGCGACGCCTACAAGATCCCGCCGGTGGGAACCCCCGTGAAGATCATCAATTCGCTCGGGGACAAGCAGGGCCACTTCCTCGAATCGGCGGAAGGCGTCGCCATCGATGCCGCCGGCAACGTGTACGTGACCGGCGTCGACTCTGGGAATGCGTTCAAGATCCTCGCCGCGCCGTAGATCGGTCACGTTCGGCGGCAGCGTGCGCGCAGTAGCCCGCTACTCGGGACGCTCCCCAGCGGTGCGGTGCACGGGCATCACGTTCTTCGGGATGAGGCCGTTGTCGTAGGCCTGGCGCTCGAGCTCCTCGCGGAAGTCGGGGTGCGCGAGCGCGATCAGGGAGCGCGCCCGGTCCGCCACGGACTTGGCCTTCAGATTGGTGATGCCGTACTCGGTCACGACGTACATGATGTCCGAGCGGGGCGTCGTCACGATGTTGCCCGGCGTCAGGTTGAGGACGATGCGGCTTTTCCGAATGCCCTTCCGCTCGTACGTCGACGACAGGAGCATGAAGGACTTGCCGTTCTTCGAGGCGTAAGCGCCGCGCACGAACTGTAGCTGCCCACCCGTGCCCGTCAGATGCCTGTGCCCATCGGACTCGGATGCCGCCTGTCCCTGCAGGTCGACTTGTGTCGTGTTGTTGATCGAAACGACGTCGTCGTTCTGCATGATGACGTGCGGCAGGTTGGTGTAGTCGACGGGGTGACACTCCATCACTGGATTGCGTGTGATCGCGTCGTACATGGACTTCGAGCCGAGCGCGAAGGTGAAGACGACCTTGCCGGGATCCAGCCTCTTTCTCGCGCCGGTCACGCGGCCCGCTTTCCAGAGGTCGATGCAGCCGTCCGTCAGCATCTCGGTATGGATGCCGAGGTCCTTGATCCCGCTCTGGGCCAAGACCGTGCAGACGCCGTTCGACATTGCGCCGATGCCGATCTGGACGCAGGCGCCATCGTCGATGTTCTCGGCAACGTAGTTTGCGACCGTGCGATCGACGTCGCTCATGGGTGCGTTCTTGAGCTCCGCGGCGCCGGCCTCTCCGCCCTCGATGACGTAGTCGACCTCCGAAACGTGCACTTCGTTCTGCACCCCGAAGACGTGCGGCAGGTTCGGCGCGACCTCGACCACCACCGTCTTCGCGCGCTCGATGACCGCGCGTATCCACGCGTTCGTCGGCCCGAAGTTGAAGTAGCCGCGTTCGTCGACCGGTGTCGTGCGGATGACCGCGATGTCCGGCGGATCGAGGAGGCGGCGATAGTAGTCCGGCACCTCGCCCAGGTTCAGCGGGATGTACACCGTCCGGCCGGCGTCGCGCTTCATCCGATCGTAGCTGCTGAAATGCCAATTGTAGGGCTGAAAATGCTTCCCCTCGGGATCGGCCTCGAGGAACGCCAGCGGGCGGACTGACAGGCACGAGCGTACCTTCACGTCGGTCAGTTCGTCGCACCGCGCGGCCAGCGCCTTGTCGAAGGTTTCGCTCTGAGAGTTGACGCCACCCAGATCGAGCCACATGCCCGACTTCACCATGGAAGCGGCCTCGATCGCGGAGATGGCTCTGGCCGGCGTCTGTGCGGTCCGTTTGTTCATCTGCGCTCCTTGGGGTCGCCTGGATTCGCCCATCGATCCCGCGCTGCGGAGCAGCCGCATACTCCGTGGCGCTGGGCGTGGGCAAGGGCTCTCCGGGCGGGCTTCGCAACGGAATCCCCACGCGTCATGCTCCAGGCGACTACCGGACGAGGAGGGGGCGCGACGAGAGGGCGGCGGCTGTGCCATAGGAAGGACCCATGAACGGATTCACGTCGGCCGCCGCCGGCCCATCGGCCGGTCCCGAGCCGCACGCGTTCGTCGTCGGCCGCCTGCCGCTGTTCGGCGCGGCGTGGGTGATGTCGGTCGTGACGTGGTCGGCGGTGCTCGCCGAGGCCGGCGTGGCGCTCGCGCCGCTCCTGATCGCACGCACGGCCGAGGTCGCGGTGTTGATCGCGATGGGGATCGCCGCTCGTCGCACGCGCTCGGAACGCGCGGCGGGTTTCGTCGTCGCCGGCGGCGCCGTCCTCCTCGGATGGATCGAGCTCGCGCTCTTCGTCCGGACGACGGGAGCCCGCGAGGTGCTCGGCGTCATGCTGCTCACGCTGTACTCCGTTCCGGCGTTCATCTTCGCCTGGGGATGGCGCATCGAGGCGACGCTCGTCGGGTTGACGATGCTCCCCACGCTTGCGGCGCTGCCGTGGCTCGCACCGTCGGAGCACCTGGTGGAGCTCCATACGGCGGTCGCCCTGGGGACCGTCATCGCGTTCGGCGTCGCGGACCTCACCGCGCGGAACCTCGCGCACGCCCGCGCCTTCCGTCGCACTGCCGAGGAGCGCGCCTGCGAGCTCGCGGCGTCGCGCGACGCCTATCGCGACCTCGCCGAGAACGTCCGGGACTTCATCTGGGCGATCGACCTGGAGGGTCGCTGGACGTACATCAACGCCGCCTTCGCGCGCTTCTTCGGCATTCCGCGGGACGAGCTGATCGGCCGGTATGCCCCCGAGCTCACCGTCGATCATCCCGCGGCCGCGAACGCCGCGGTGGAGATTCGTCGCTTCATCGCGGGCGAGACCCCGGGCATGCTGCGCTTCCTCTTCAAGCTGCCCTCGGGGTTGCGCTGGGTGGAGGCATTGCCGTCGGGCGTGTACGCGACCGACGGCACGCTGATCGGCATCCAGGGGGTGAGCCGCGACATCACCGAGCGCATCGTGGTCGACACCCAGCTGCGCGAGAGCGAAGCCAAGTTTCGCATGGTCGCGGAAGCCATGGCGATCCCGGTCTTTCTGGTCCGCGGTACCCAGATGCTCTACGTCAACGCCGCGTCGGTCCGCATGCTCGACTACAGCTTCGACGAGCTGCTCGCGATGCCGTTCTGGCAGGTTCTCCATCCGGACGACCGCCCGCTCGTCATGGAGCGCGCCGCGGCCCGCCAGCGCGGCGAGTCCGTCCCGCCCGGACAGGAGTACCGGGTGGTCACCAAGAGCGGCGAGATGCGCTGGATCGCGTTCGACGCGGTGCTGATCGACTACCAGGGCGAGCCCGCGATCCTCGGCAATGCCAGCGACTTGACCGAGCGGAAGCTCGCCGAAGAGGCGCTCCGGGGCTCGCTCGCCGAGCTGCGCGCGAGCGAAGAGCGCCTGCGCCTCCTCGCGCAGCGGCAAGTCGCGATCCGCGAGGACGAGCGCAAGCGCATCGGCTTCGACCTCCACGACGGTGTCTGCCAGGAGCTGATCGGCGTCGGCATCCTCATCGCCTCGATCCGCGAGCGCCTGCAGCCCGACGCCCACGAGGCCGCGGCCGCGATCGGCCGCGCGGTCGGGTACGTGAACGACGTGGTGGAGCATCTGCGCGTGCTCGCCCGCGAGCTCCGCCCGATGCTCCTCCACGACCTCGGCCTCGAGGCGAGCTTGACCGCGCTTGCGGCCGGACTCACCGCGCCCGATCGTCCCGTCGAGATTCGGGTCGCGACCGACATTCCGCGCTTGGCGGAGGACGTCGAGCTCGCCGTCTATCGCATCGCCCAGGAGGCACTCACCAACGCCGTTCGCCATGCCGACGCCAAGCGCATCGTGGTCTCGGTCGCCGCCGCGAACCACCACCTCCGCCTCGAGGTCCGCGACGACGGGTGCGGCTTCGAGCCGCACGGGCGCAGCGCCCCCGCACTCGGTCTCGCCGGCATGCAGGAGCGCGCGACGGCTCTCGGCGGTCGCTTCACGATCGACTCGACGCCCGGGGGCGGCACCACGGTCGCCCTGGAATGGAGCACTCTCCGGCCGGCGATCGTCGCCTGAGCCGAGCGCCAATGCCGGATTTCAACGAAGCGGCTCGTGCCGGAATCGTCCTCTCGACTATCGGTCCGCCGGCCCCGCCGTTCGATCTCGCGCGACCGTGAGCCAACGTTCGTAGAGGCGGCGAAAATTGTCCTCCGGCGCCGCATAGTAGGCATCGGCCCCGACGTCGAGGACCTTGGGGGCGGAGCCGAAGGAGACCTCGCCGCCGGCGAGGCGGGACGCGAACGCGCGGATGACGGTGCACGCGGGTTTCTCGCTGCCGTCGGCGCGGACGAGGCCGAAGGAGCGCTCGCGGATCGCCGTGTCGAACGGCGCGCGGTCGAACAGCTTCGCGTCGTAGTCGCCATAACACCAGGCATAGGCGCCGGCCGCGCCGGTCGCGACGAGTCGATCGAGGACCTGCGCGTAGTAGCGTGCGCCTTCCTCCTCGGACGCGAGGTATTGTGCCCGCGGCCGTCCGAGAAAATCATCGGTAATGGTGACGCCGGGAGCGCCGGAAGGCGCCGTACAGATGCCGAACTCCTGCATCAGCGGCGCGCGGCCGGTGGCGGCCAGCTCGGCGGTCAGCGCGCATGCGAAAGGGACCAGCTCGGGGTCGAGGAAGCCTTGCGCGACCTCGCAATAGAGCGGGTAGGCGTGCATGCAGTCTTCGTCGACGACGCCGGCGAGGTCGTCGATCCGCATGTGTGTATTCGCCATCAGCGACGGCAGGTGCGCGCCGAACTGTACGGGTACGCCGGGCGCCGCGCGCCGCACCGAGCCAGCCAGCAGCGCCGCCCACAGCCAGCCCGCGTCACGGCTCGGCAGGCGTTGCGCGTCGTCGATCTCGTTGCTCAGATCGAAGGCCCGAATCGAGGCGTCGCCCGCGAGCGCGCGCGCACACGTGTCCACGAGCAGCGCCTGTGAGCGCAAAAGGGCCGCATCGGTATACAGGCTCTTGGGCGTTCCGTGCGCGGTCGCGCATCCACGCCGGCCACCAGAATTTGCCGCTCATGTTGATCGTGATCAGCGTCGGTATGGTGGACAGCCGCTCTTCGCGTGCCGTGCGCGCCACCTCGACCAGCGCGGCGACCTTGTCCTTGGGAACGGTCATCGGCGCGGGCAGAAAGTCTTCCGTGAGCAGAAACACACGCACGACGCGCACGCCCAAGTCGCGCAGGTGCGCGAAGTCGGCGCGCACCTCGCCGAGATCGAGCTCGCGCCACATGTACATGGCGCTTCGCCGCGGCCAATAGTTGCAGCCGAGCTCGAAACGGGGAGGGGGAGGCGGGCTCGTGCCGGTCACCGGGGTCATTCGAGTCCTCGCAGGATCGACGCGAGCGACAGATCGGCCACGCAGGTCACGCCATCGGCGGCGCCGTAGTAGATGCGCACCAGGTCGCCCTCGACGTAGGCGCCGCAGGTGAAGACGACGTTTCCAAAGAAGCCGCTTCGTTCGTAGGGCGTCTCGGGAAACAGGATCGGCGCGCGCGACCGCCCGAGAACTCGGCTGGGATCGCCGGCGTCGAGCAGCAGCGCGCCCAGTGAGTAGGTGAGCGGTGAGGCCGTCACGCCATGGTAGATGGCGAGCCAGGCGTCACGCCCGTCCGCCTTCACGCGGAACGGGACCGCCCCGCCGCCGATCTTGAGATCGTCCCACATGCCCGGGCGCGGGCCCGCGACGAAGCGATGGTCCCCCCACGACAAGAGGTCCGGCGAGGACGCGAGCCAGATGGCGGGACGGCCGATGCCCTCCGGCATCGGGCGGTGGAGTGCGAGGTAGCGACCGTTGATCGGCTCGGGAAAGATGGCGACGTCGCGGTTCGGTGGCGGGAAGATCATGCCGTGGCGCTCGAAGCGCACGAGATCGCTGCTGGACGCGAGCGCCGTCGCGATGCCGGCGGACGAGACCGCCGTGTAGTTGACCCAGGTCTTGCCGTCGATGCGCGTGATGCGCGGATCCTCGATCCCGAAGGCCTCAAGCGGATGTGCCGGCGTCAACGCGGGCACCGGGTCGACGTCGAACGCGAAACCGTCTTTCGAGCGGGCCAGCCGCAAGTGGGAAATCGACGAGAGGAACGTGTCGCCGCGGAGGGTCACGACGCGGCTGTCGCTCAGGCCGAGACCGGGCGTGTCTTTTTTCCATGTGCGGACGACGATGCGCCGCGTGTCGGGATCGTAGACGGGCGCGGCGATCTCGTCAGGAGGTACGTCATGGGGCGCTTCCGCCACGCGCAAGAGCAGGAGCGTCTCGTCGCCGACGCGAACGACACCGGGGTTGAACACGCCCACGACCTCGAAGTCCGGCCTCGAAGGCACGACCATGCGCGGGGTCAGGATGGGATTGCCTGCGAAGCGATGGACCGCGTGTGTCATCGGGCTCCGATGACGCGCTGGTACACGGAGAGGTAATCGTCGACCATCCGAGCGGCTCCGAAGCGGCGCTCGGCCATCCGTCGGATCGCCGCCCGGTCCAAGCGCCGCAGCCTCGTCCACGGCCGCCGCGGCTCCCTCGACCCCGTCGACGAGGAAGCCTGTCACGCCTGCGTCGACGACCTCGGGCATCGACCCGAGTGGATACGTGATGACCGGTGTCCCGCATGCCATTGCCTCGACGACCGACAGCCCGAACGGTTCGGGAAAGGCGATGGGATGCAGCAGTACCGCGGCGGATCCGAGCACTTCGGCGCGGCGCTCGGGTCCGACCGAACCGAGGTAGGTGACGCGATCGCCGTCGATGTGCGGCTGGACCTGCTCGCGGAAATACTTCGGGTCTTGCACGATCCCGCCGATGACGAGACGGCGCCCGGCGCGCCGCGCGATGTCGATCGCTGCGGCGGTTCCCTTGTCGGGGTGGATTCTGCCGAACGCCACCAGCACGTCACCGCACGCGGCCGAGAACGGCAACGCGTCGAGGTCGATGCCGTGATACACGGTCGCCACGTAGTCCAATTCCGGGGCGCGGTCGGCGTTCGAGATCGACACATAGGACGACGAGCGTGCGTGCAGATAGGCGGGTAGGATTCTGCGCCCGGAAAACCCGTGAATGGTGGTGACGAGGGGGGCCCGACAATGCCGGGCGAAGGCGAGCGGAAGCCAGTCGAGATGGTTGTGGACGAGGTCGAACTCACCTGAACGCTCGAGCGCGTGCGCGACGTGCAGCGCCTCCGAAATTCGGCCGTCCATCGCCGGATCCTCCGCGTACCCCGTGGCGCACACTCCGTCGAGGGTCGCGGTCGTGACTGAATCGAGCGTCGCGAACAACGTCGTGTCGACACCGCGCGCGACCAATCCGTCCGCGATCAGGCTGGTGATCTGTTCCCAGGGCCCGTAGTGAAGGGGCGGCGTACGCCAAGCAACCGGACCCAAGAGGGCGATCTTCATCGGGCGCCGGTCATGAGCATGACGGTCTTCGTATCACGCTTCGGCCTCGCGCGACCCGCTGAGCACGCGACGCATTCGGCGCAGGTCGCACGGCGGAGGAGGGACCGGC
Source organism: uncultured delta proteobacterium (assembly GCA_963761995.1). Classification (GTDB taxonomy): domain Bacteria; phylum Desulfobacterota; class Binatia; order UTPRO1; family UTPRO1; genus UTPRO1. Next base: position 1,627,935 of record CAVXIU010000006.1, read on the forward strand.
GGCTCAGAAGATGACGCTGTTGTAGCAGGACCGGGGGCCGGTAGACGGAAAGAAGTACGTGATGCCCATACACAGCTCGTCGAAAAACGTGTGGTTGCCGGTAACGATGGGGCTGTTGGTGGGGTTCGCGTAGTCGCACCGGTACGTCAGCTGGTTGAGCGTCAGGAATGGCGGGACATCGAAACGCGCGGATCCCGGATGGGCGAAGCTCGTGGTCTGGAACACGGCAGGGCCGCCGATTCCATCACTGATCTGAGTCTGCGTCGCGCGGTGATGGGTGTAGGTCGACAGCGAAAAAAACTTCGCGCCTTGTGGAACGGGGCAGGTGAAGACCTCCGAGTCGAAGCTGAGAGGAAGCACGCTGATGGTGGCGTTGTAGGTGAGGAAGGAGTCGGCGCGGGTGACGTCGACGCCCGCGTCATAGAGGTCGGCGTCGACCTCGACGTGGGCCGTCACCGGAGCCTGACTCTCGTTCCTGTAGTGGATGTAGAGGTAGCCGGCTTGCCCGGGTTCCAGCATCAGGCCCACGGGTTTGCCGGTGCCGTCATCGGTCGGGAGGTCGAAGACGGTCTCCGCTTCGTCGGCCGCGAAGGCCCACCCGAATCTGTTGGAAGCGTTCTCGGTCGGGAAGGCGCCGCAGTTGACGGCGCTCTGAGTGCCCGGCACGCCGACATCGCTGTCGGTGACGATCACCACGACCTTCCGCACGTAGGCGGGAAGGAGCGCGCGCCACCGCTTCACCGCGAACGGATCGCTGGTCGGCAAGCGGAAGTAGTTGCAGTAGGAAACTTCCTGCCCCGCCCCGAGCTCGACGTCCAAGCTTTGGAGTCGGAGGCTGGTCGGCACGACCGGCTTGCAGAGCATCGAGGTTTGCAGCTTCCCGAGCTGATGTCGGCCGAGTTGGTCGGTCACCGAGCGATTCGGCGCGCCGCCGAACGGCTTCTTGCACTTCACCCCGTAGCAGAGCTGCGCGCCTGGCGCGGGCGGTCCGAGAAACGGCACCGTCGGCTGGGGCCGCTTGCCGTCGAGCAGCGTACCGGGTTGGACGCTCGTCTCCGTCGGAACGCAGTAGAGCTTCGGCTTGGTGAGCTTGCAGCCGAGAGCGACGCCCGTCGGCGGCGTGTTTAGATCGACGACTGCCTTCAGGCCCTTGAGATTTTCGTTCGTGATTTTGTAGCACTGCAGGTCCCGAGGCACGGCGAGCGCGGGGGTGCCGCCGGTGACGAGAGCCGCCGCGATCAGGACCGGGACGATGGACGTTCGCATGCGGGGGCGCGGCTCTCGAGACGACGACGTACTTCATAGGCAGATGGACTGCGCGCCGTCCAGCGATACATCCCTGTCGGAAAAGCTTCGTGCGATCGCTCGTTCGTGTCGTTGTACGCGCGCCAGCTCCTCCGATTGCGTGTGTGTTCGTGCGTCGCGCTCATCCGTGCCCGTCGCGGGTGATGTGTGACGGCACACAGACTTCTCGCGAGCCTGTTACGCGGATCACCTCCCGACCGAATTGATTCTTGATGAAGATGTCGCCAACCGAAGGGCTCGTGGGCCTCGCTCGGATCGTCGGCTGTAAGGCGCCGTTCCGCGCACCGCGACGTGGGGCAGATGCGTGTCGTGCGCCGCGAATGCCGGCGACGTTCTGCACGACGCCGGCCGCGCCGTAGGTCCCGCTCGCCTTGACCGTGATCTTCATCACCCACATTATCCTTCCAACGCCGCTCATCGCGGCGGGCACGTCCCGACTGCCGAACCAGGAGACCTCGATGTTCCGGAATCTCACCGCGCTTGCCCTCATGGCCCTCATGCTCGCGGCGGGGCCCGCCTTCGCGTCGGACCACGACGACACGCCGCTTCTGAAGGAGATTCCGCGCCACGACGCGCGGATCACCGACCTCCACGTCTTCACGGTCGGCGATCGGCTCGTGGTCGCGCTCGCGACCGATCCGACGATCCCGCCCGGTGTCACGTCGTACCTGTATCCCGAGGACCTCCACCTCTGGATCAACATCGACACCGACAGCGACGTCACCTTCGACGTACCCGAGGATCTCGCGACCTACGGCGGGACGATCGTCCGCCCCGAGCGCATCCGGCCCGAGATCACGCTCCACGTGAGCTACGAGCGTGGGACGCCGCGGCTCCGCATCAGGGGACTCTCGCGCGTCGGTCGCGCGGGGCTGCAGTTCTTCGCGGGCCTTCGCGACGATCCGTTCATCCGCGGCCCGCGCATCGGCCGCAACGTTGCGGCGGTAGTATTCGAGATGCCGCTCGCGGAGGTGCTCGGGGACCAGCCGACGATCCTCGTGTGGGCGCGCTCGCGCGTGCCCGACGTCCGCGGCACCATCGCGGATCTCGGGGCGCGCTCGCTCCGGAGCCAGCTCACGCCGAACCTCGACCTCAACACTCTCGAGCCCCGCCTGCATTTGAAGAAGCTCGGTATGACTCCCGACGTGCTCATCTTCGACACCTCGCGTCCCGCGAGCTTCCCGAACGGGCGTCTGCTCACCGACGACGTGGTCGATCTGGTCGGCGACCCGGGCGTGCTCGGGAACGACGCGCCGTTCCCGACCGCCAACGACAAGCCGTTCCTGAACGCCTTCCCGTACCTCGCGGCGCCGCACTAGCACGATCGGCTCGCGGGTGACGTCGCGGGCAGCGTGGTTGATTCTCGCCGTGGGCGCGATGCTCGCGGCCGTCCCCGGTTGCGCCGTGCGCGGACGGACGGAGGTGCCGAGCGCGCAGGAGCGCATTCGCTACTACGCGGCGCGCATCCGCGAGCACCCGCGGCTCTACCCGGCGCATGCGCAGCTCGGCTCGGCGTACCTCGATCGCGCCCGCGAGACGCTCGATCCGGCTGCGATCGCCGAGGCGCGAGCGGCGCTCACGCGATCGCTCGAGATCCAGGAGAGCTTCGCCGCGCTGAAGCTCATGACCGCGCTCAGCAACTTCACGCATCGGTTCCGCGCTGCCGTCGCGTGGGGCGAGCGCGCCGCCGCGGCCTCTCCCGCCGACAGCGAGGTGACGGCGCTTCGGGTCGAGGCACTGATCGGCCTCGGTGAGGGCGATGCCGCGCGGGCGCTCCTCGATGCGGTCGCCGGTGCGGGCACGGCGGCCGATTTCCATCTCGCGGCCGCCCGCGGGCGGCTGCTCGCCGAGTCACGGCGGAGCAGCGAGGCCGTGGCCGCCTACGGCGAAGCGGCCGGTCTCGCGCGTGCGGGGGGCGTCGATGAATTGATCGCGTGGGCGTGGGTGAGCGCCGCCGGTGTCTGGATCGACGACGGCGAGCCCGCGCGTGCCGCACCCTATCTCGCCGACGCCGCGCGCCTGAATCCGAGCGACCGGCGCCTGCGCCTTCACCAAGCCGAGCTGCGCGCGGCGCGCGGCGACGCGGCGGGTGCGCTCGCCGTCTACGAAGGGCTGGTCGCGAAGGTCGTCGATCCCGAAGTGCACCGGCGCGCCGCGCTCCTGGCCCGGAATCTCGGTCGCACCAAAGACGCCGAGGCACACTTCGCCGCCGCCGAAAGGGGATTCCGCCGCGTGCTCGATGCCGGCGAGATCTACGCGCTCGAAGGCCTCGCCCGCCTGTACGCCGGGCTCGGCGTGCATCTCGACGAGGCGGCGGCGTTGAGCGCCCGAAACCTCACCTACAAGCGCGACCGGGCGGCGCTCGCGACCGACGCCGAGGTGCGCGCCGCGCTCGGGGGTAGCGTCGGAGGCGAAGGAGGACGGGGTAGGTGACTCGCGTGGCGGATCCGACCAGCAGCGTGGACTAGGAGCCCCGCGGGACGTTCGCCGCCGACCCAGACAGCGACGCCGATTCCTGGGCAACTCAGGCTCGCCCCACGGTTCCTCGCTCGATCGATCAGAACGATCGTGCATCGTCTGATGAACGATACGTCATGGGTGTCGTGACTCATGCGGTTCGGTTCAGGCCCGCAACGCTTCCCTCGCTACGGTCGGCCGACGTGTTCACGCAACGGCGGCGATGAGATCGCCGGTCCTCTTCTTGCACTCCTTCTTGCGCGTAGTCAGCACGCCTTGGGAGCCATGCACGACCGGAGAACTTTCGACCGAGGAGGGACGGCAATGACGACCAGCAAGATTGGAAGACACGACGGCATCGGAGCGCGCGACGATCGGTGGTGCGGCAAGCGCCTCGTTGCGCCCATCGCGATGATTCTGGCGAGCGCCTGCGTCATCGCCTCCGTCAGCCTCGCCGCGTCGCCTTCGTGCGCCGCCGAGCCACCGGCATCTCACGAATCACGCGAGCGATGGGCAGACTCGCCGACGGGCTACCTGTATGTCGATACGGCGCGGATCTCCCTCGCAGAGCGCCTTGCATACGTGGCCACGAAGGCGCCAGGGCGCCGGCACCTCTATGAGGTAGCACATCGCTTCTCTGACGACTTCCACATCGGCGGCAAACGGTATGTTCAGACGGGCAAGCGAGGCATTCACCCCGTGTACGTCGCCGTAATGTCCGATCACGTGGAAATCGGCCTCTGGTACAAGACGTTCAACGCTGCGCTCGCCGAGGAGGTACGACGGCTCGCAAGCGACCCCTCCGTGGTACGTGTCGTTCCGTCATACGAGGTGCAGCTGGAAGGTGAAATGTATGCCGGCGAGCGCATCACTGGGTCGAGCGGCGCGGCCTGCAGCGATGCGTTCACGGTGAGGAGCACCGCCTACGGGACGTGGTTCAAGGTGTCTGCCGCCCATTGCGCGGATCAGCTACCGCCGCCACTCCAGCACGGCGGCGGCGACTACAATCCGGCCCCGCACGCTCACGACATGTCTTGGTCGAGTAGCTGCGCCGCGTGCCCAGGACATTCCAACGTGGAAGCGTCGCTGCTGTACATCGGGACGAGCTCCGGTTGTGGGGCACCGCCTCCCGCTGCGTCCCCCAGCGTACGAATCGGCAACGGGTCGCCCCCGCCGACGCTTACGATCCGTGACGAGGGTAACCCCGCGGTATTCGATGTACCGGGTTCCAGCTACGTATGCCATTTCGGCCAGGGCATGCTTGACGAGTACGGGAACGGCCTCAAATGCGGCACCCTGCAGTCCGACGATGCCGAGGTCGATGACGGTGGCCATCATTTTACGTTCATGCGCCTCGCCTACAACGCGGAAGGCCTGTCGCGTGTAGGCGATAGCGGCTCGGCGTGGTGGGGTTCGTACTATCCGTCTACCGACGTTAGCGCGGTGGGAGTACACCTTGGCGGTCTCTGTACATTCGGCACTAGTTGCGTGATCGGGCCCAAGGGGACCCAAATCAGGCAATGGTCTGTTTATTCCTGGTGGCCGAACGTTCAGGAGTGGCTCGGCTCGAGCATGGTCATGCATCGCTAGTCGCAGAGGAGAGCAAGCCGCGACCGGTGGAGCTCTCGCTCAGATGAGCGGAAGCTCCACCGTTTGCGGAACGCAGATCTCGAGCTCCTTCGCGCTGTCGAGCGTCGAGGGTCCGAGCTGACCGTTCACCAGCAAGCCCGGCTGCTTCTGATGCTTCGCTTGCGCCGGGATGATCTTGGCACCCTTGTCCTTCGGCACGAGCGGACCGCAGCCACTTTGCGCGATCGTGCTCTTGGCGAGCTTCACCTGGTAGCACACGAGATTGCTGGCGGGATGCCGCAGAAACGACGGCGTGATGGGTTTCGGCGCGCCGGTCTTCGCGACGATCGGCGTCCCCGACTTGTCGACGGGGAGGCAGATGCGCGTGATCTTCTTCACGTCGTAGCGCCGCGTCTGGAAATGGTCGGCGGCATCGAGCTGCACACCCTTCGGGAGAACGTCGACCTTGGCGCCGTCGAAGGCGCGTTTCTTCTGCGCCTTCGCCTTGTAGCAGATGAAGTGGTCGACCTCGGAGGTCTCCACGGCGGGCACCGGTGGCAGCGTCGACGCGTGCTCGTTCACCGGAACGAGGAGGCTCTCCGGCTTCACCAGCGTGACGAATAGTCGGCCACATTCGTTCGGGATCACCGTATCCGCGAGCGTGATGAACTTGCCGCCGCTCTTCCGGCGTTTGATGCGGTAGCTGGCGAGATGCGTGGCGTCGTCGAAGATGCCGCCACCGTTCCTCCCCGCCGGCAGGCCGAGAGCCGCGATCCCGGTGACGTCGTAGGCGGAAAGATCCAAGAGGTTGTCGAGCTCGACCGGGCCGAACGGCAGCAGCTTCGGAGCGCCCTTGCTGCCCTTCACCTTGTAGAAGACGAAGTCGTCGAGCACCGCGGCGCTGATGGGCGTGAGCGTTCCGGGCACGATGATGAGCGTGCCGGGCGACGGCTGACCGCCCGTGCACGGGAACGCGAGCGTCGGCGGCGTCGCGAGCGTGAGCGTCAGCTTGCCGGCGGTGCCGAGATCGACGGTCAGCGTGACCGGCGAAAGCGCCAGGACCAGGCTGCAGTTGCCGGTGTCTTGCAGGGTCACCGTTCGGTTCACGGTGGTGGAGACGCCGTTCACGGTCAGCGTCTGGGTCAGCGTCGTGCTGGCGCCGGGCTCGTAGGGGAAGACCTGGCCGGGAATGAACCCGCTGAACTGCCCGATCGCCAGCGACCCCTCCACGTCCGGCGTCAGATCGACGTCGACGGGTCCGGCGGTGTTCCCGAACTGCGCGGCCTGCTTCCCGTCGAATTGCCCCTCGCCGCTGCTCAAGGTCACGTTGAACATCACGGCAGAGGCGACTCGCGGCAGGAAGAGCACCAGACAGCAGACCGTCACGGAACGAAAGCGCACGCAGGCACCTCGGCGAGGGATGTCGTTCGTCGACAGCTGATCGCACAAGCGAACCGATTCGGCAACGCCGAGCGGCGATGCGGTGGTGCCGCCATCACCGTCCGTGCTCGTCGCGTTGACTGCGATACGGACCAACGGTACGGAGGGCGTGGTCGATCGTGTGAGGAACGTCGTAGGGGGCGATCGATTTCGGGAGGTGTCCTGTGCTGGTCGTCGGTCGCCGATTCCGCGTCGTGCTCTCGGGTCTCTTCGTGGTCGCGTGTTGCGCCGCCGACGTCTCTGCGGTCCCCGGACCCGTCATCATCAGTGGTCTCGCGCCCGATGCGGCCGGAAACTTCGACGGCGATCAGTGCCGCATCTGCGACGCCGATCGGGCCGTGCAAGGTCTCTGCGAGAACCAGTGCGCCGTCTGTCACGACACGACGCGGACGCTGTTCGCCGGCGACAGCTCGACGATCGGCTGCGCGCTTTACGAGAAGAACCAGGACAGTTGTGAAACCGCCTGGCAGCGCAATCAGGTCGGGCTCCCGCTCTCGTGCTACTTCGACGTGCCGACCTCGCAGTGTCTCCCCTGCACCGCCACCGGCGAGATCAACGACTTTTGCGAGGAAACGTGCTCGCCGTGCGCCGACGCGGACCGCAACGTCTTCGCCGGCGGATCCTTCCCGGACTCCTGTCGCAACTTCGACGGGGAGCAGGAGGCGTGCGAACGGGCACGGCAGCTCGACGAGTTCACCAGCGCAGAGGTCTCGTGCTTCTACAATGCGACGACGGACGAATGTCACGTCTGCGGGGTGAGCGAGCAACTCGCGGGAGACTGCCTGAACGACTGCGGCGCCTGCGACGACCCGTCGAGGACCGTTCTCGCCCACGCGCCCATCGACCCATGCGCGGAGCTCGCCGACGACCAGCAGTTTTGCGAGTTTACGTGGGGCTTCGCTGCCGGCTTCGTCCCGGCGCAGTGCATCTTCACCGACGGCAGCGACGTCAATCAGGGAGGCTTCCTCTTCATTCAGGATGGCTTCGATCAGCTCGGACCCCTGGTCGCGAACGGGAAGAAGCTCGCCGTCTGTCTCGGCTGCAACGGCACGACCGCCGTCGAAGGCTTCGAGGCGGGCTTCGACCAGTCGGCGCTCCCGGGCCTCGGCTGGACGCGCCTCACCCTCAGCGATCCCTTCGCCATCGCGGACTTCCTGGGCAGCGTCGGCACACCGTCGATCGCCGACGCGGGCATCGTCTACCTGCCGAGCCAGCGGACCGACGGGTCCCACGATGGCATCAGCGCGGAGCAGGTCGACTTCTTGAACGGGAGCACCGCGGCCCTCGCGTCCTTCGTCGATGCCGGCGGCGGCCTCTTCGCGCTCAACCAGGCGCAGCTCCCCAATGGGTTCGGCTGGCTCACGGCGTTGCTGCCGGACGCCGGGTCGCGCCTCGGCCAGACCTGCATCGGCGAGCCGGAGCTCACGCCAGCCGGCGAGCCGGTCTTCCCCAACGTCAGCCCCGAGGTCCTCGAGAGCAGCGACGATCCCGGGTTCGGCTACTTCGTCGGCGACTTCGGTACGCTCGCCGTCCTCGCGACCGACCCGTGCCACGATGTCGGCTGCAAGGATCCCGCGCACACCGATTTCGCGGGTCGGGGCGACAACGTCTGTGTCCCGATCGAAGATCCCGCGACCTGCAACCAGTCGTGGTACATCAACCATCAGGGCAAGGCGTTCTCGTGCCAATTCATCGGCGGTGGCACCGTCGAGGCGCGGGGGATTGCCAACTTCTGCCTCCCCTGCGCCGACCCGTCATTCGATACCTGCTTGAGCACCTGCTCCGGCTGCGACGATGCCGCCCGCACGGACAAGGTGGCGAACTGCGAGGCGCTGCAGGCCGACGCGGAGGCATGTGCGACGGCGTGGCAGCTCGGCTCCGACGGTTTGAACTCGAGCTGTTTCTTCGACGACGAAGCCGGCTTCTGCCGCCTCTGCTCGGCGGAGAACGAGAAGCTCGGCCTCTGCACCAACAGCTGCGAGCCGCCCGCGGCGGCGCGGGCGGTCGTGATCGGGCTCGGCGGCATCGTGCCCGCGACGGCGACGCCGACTGCGACCCCGACCGCAACCGCGACGCCGAGCGCGACCGAGGTTCCGACGGATACGGCCACGCCGACCGCGAGCGCCACACCGGAGCCGACGCGGTCGGCCGAGCCGACCGTCCTGCCGACGACCACCGCGACCGTCACGGCGACCGTCACCGCCACCGCGACTGCCACGCCGACCGCCACGACCACGAGCACGCCGGTGCCGAGCGCGACGACGACCCCGATCGCGGGCGGGTTCCACAGCTTCCAGTGCTACGCCGTCGAGCAAGGCCCGTTCACGACCATCCCGGGCGTCACGCTCGGTGATCGGTTCGGCAGCGGCACGGCGAACCTCCAGCGCACCCAGCGTCTCTGCGCTCCCGCCGACGTCAACCACACCGACGCCTCCGCGCCGACCGACCCGCGCCACCTCCTCGGCTACCACGTCGACCGCCGGACGCCGCGTTTCCATCCGGCGCCGCACGTGGTGGTGAGCAACGACTTCGGCACGATCGACGTCGACGTGAAGCGGCCGGTGCTCCTCCTCAACCCGACGCTCACGAGCGAGAGCGGGGATCCCGGTGCGCCCGGCGCCGACCTCGATCACTTCCAGTGCTACCACGTCGAGGGCGCCAAACAGCGGCTCTCGGGTGTGCTCGTCCACGATCAGTTCGGCGAGCTCACCGTCGACGTGAAGCGACCGCTCCGTCTCTGCGCGCCCGTCGACTTGGGGCAGGGCGTGATCGACGGCAGCCGCGCGCTCATGTGCTACCGCGTCCGAGCCAAGCGGCCGCCTCAGTTCCCGGGTCGCGATCCGCTCTTCGTCCACGACCGGTTCGGCCCGCGCCAGATCACGATGAAGCGCCCGACCGAGCTCTGTGTGCCCTCCACGGTGCAAGCGGGCATCCCGGACTGACGGCGGCGCGGAGGGCGGGCGTCACGATCCGCGCGCGATGCTGGCGGCCGGTGGCATCGAGCGCGGGGTCCTTGTAACAGGCGTTGTCTGGCGAGGCGTGAAATCTGCCATGGTCGAGCTCATCACCTTCGAGGACCGCGCGTCCGACTCGTCCCTCATCGAGCGGGTGTGGCGCAGCCGGAGCGCGCACGGAGGCACGTTCCACTCGATGGCAGCCTGCAACTGGGTGATGGTGGTCACGCGCCTCGCGGGCAAGACGTACCTCACCGTCCGCGGGCCGGAGACCCGCGCGACAGTGGCCGATTGTCCCGCTGACGGCGAATGGATGGGCATCCACTTCAGGCTCGGGACGTGGATGCCGCACCTCCCGCCGGGCCGGCTCCGCGACCGGGCCGACGTCACCTTGCCGGCGGCGTCGGCCCGGTCCTTCGTGCTCGACGGCACGGCCTGGGAGTACCCGAACTGGGACGACGCCGAGACGTTCGTGCAGCGGCTCGTGCGGGCGGGGCTCGTCGCGACCGACCCGCACCTCGGGGACGTGCTCCGCGGCAACGTGCGAGGGGGCTCGCGGCGCACGGATCAGCGGCGCGTGCTCCGCGCCACGGGAATGACGCAGGCGACGATCCGTCAGATCCGGCGCGCCCGCCGCGCCACCATGCTGCTCCGCGCCGGCGCCCCGATCGTGGACGTCGCCTACGACGCCGGCTACTACGACCAGGCGCACCTCACGCGCTCGCTCCGGCGCTTCGTGGGCCAGACGCCAGCGGCGATCGCCGCCGGCCGGCAGCAGCTGTCGCTTCTGTACAAGACCGCCGACGATTGACCGGGTACTGCTCGTCTCTCGAAAGGAGTCGAGCATGGCGATGGCTACGGTATCGAAGGGTCTCTTTCGGGCGGGGTGGGTCGTGAGCGGCCTCGTAACTGCGTTTTCTCTCTTCGACGGCGGCACGAAGGTGCTGCAGGTGACGCCCGTCCTGGAGGCGTCCGCGCGGGTCGGGCTCGGTCCCGACGTCGTGGTTCTCATCGGGACGATCCTGCTCGTCTGCACGGCGCTCTATGTCGCGCCGCCGACGCGCGTCGTCGGCGCCATTCTTCTCACCGGCTACCTCGGCGGCGCCGTCGCGACGCACATCCGCGCGGGCAGCGGCCTCTTCGAGACCGTCTTTCCGATCGGTTTCGGCGGCCTCGCCTGGCTCGGGCTCGTCCTCCGCGACCCGCGCTTGCTCTCGGCGATGGTGCTCCGCCGCTAGACGGCCGCGCTCCGAGCGGGCCACACGCGAGCTCCGCCCCTTACCGCCCGTCTGGGCAGGTCCATTTCAACCAGAACCGTTAGGGACGCTGCCTTCGCCCATCTCCCAGCCCGCTGCCAAGGGCCGAGATCCACGAGATCGATAGCGGTGTTCTGTTGCGCCGCACCTTGACCATCGCGGCCCGCGTAACGTACCGCATTCCCCATGCGCCCCCTTGACGTCGTTCGTGTGCTCGCGTGTCTGGCGATGGCTGCGCTCGCCGCGATCGTCGATGCGCGCAGCGCGGTCGCCGCGTTCGTCAACTTCGAGAGCGGACACACTCGCCCGCTCGCGATGTCGCCGGACGGATCGTTGCTCTTCGCCGTCAACACGCCCGACAATCGCCTGTCGGTGTTCACCGTCGACGGCGCCGGCTTGACCCTCGCGGCGGAGATCCCGGTCGGCCTCGAGCCGGTGGCGGTCGCGTCACGCGCGAACGGTTCGAGCGGCGCGCTCGAAGCCTGGGTCGTGAACCATCTCTCCGACAGCGTGAGCGTGGTCGAGATCGACACCCTCGATCCCGCGCGTTCGCGCGTGGTGCGGACGATCCTGGTCGGCGACGAGCCGCGGGACGTCGTCTTCGCCGGAACGACCACGACGCGCGCGTTCGTGACGACGGCGCGGCGCGGCCAGAATCTGCCGCCCGGTCTCCTGGCGCGCTTCGACGAGAACGGGCTCGGGCGCGCGCTCGTGTGGGTCTTCGACGCGGAGGCGCTGGGAGCGGCGCTCGGCGGCACGCCGGTCACCGTGCTCGAGCTCTTCGGCGACGCGCCGCGTGCGCTCGCGGTCAGCCCCGATCGCACGACGGTCTACGCGGCGATCTTCAATTCCGGCAACGGCACCGCGGAGATCACGGACACCTACCTCCGCTCCCACGGCGGCTACCTGCTCCCGCCCGACTCTCCGTTCGTCGGTGAGAATCTGCGGCCGCCGCTCATCGTGCGGCACGATCCGCTGAGCGGTCAGTGGCTCGATGATCACGGTCGTGACATGTCGGGAGGGATCAACTTCGACCTGCCGGATTCCGACGTCTTCGCGATCGACGCCGACGGCGCGCCGCCGGCGCTGGCCGCCGGCGCGAACACGTTCTCGCGCGTCGGCACCACGCTCTTCAACATGGCCGTCCGCCCCGGCTCCGGTCACGTCTTCGTGACCAACACCGACGCGCGAAACGAAGTCCGCTTCGAGCCGATCGCGGCGGGCGGAATCCAGGGCCACGTCACGGAGGAGCGCATCACCGTGATCGACGGCATCGGCGCCGATCCCGTGCACGTCAATCCGCACATCGACTTCGGCGTCGCGACCGGTCCCGCGCTGGAGATCGAGGAGAGTCTCGCCACGGTGAACGATCTCGTCTTCTCCGGCGACGGCGCCACGCTGTACGTCGCCGCCATGGGCACGGGCCGCGTCGCCGTATTCGACGCCGCCGACCTCGAGTCCGGCATCGTCACGCGCGACCTCGTCGACGTCGGCCGCGGGCCGACCGGCGTCGTCCTCGACGAGACCAACGACCGGCTCTACGTGTTGAACCACCTCGACCACACCATCTCGGTCGTGAGCGACGCCTCCACTACCTCGCGCGTGCAAGCGGCGGTCGTCGCGATCGGGTTCGATCCGACTCCGCCGGTCGTGAAGGAGGGGCGCCCCTTCCTCTACGACGCGCGCACAACCTCGGGACACGGCGACACCTCGTGCGCCAGCTGCCACCCCTTCGGCGACGCCGATCAGCTCGCCTGGGATCTCGGCGATCCGTACGGCGCGATGCTGCCAAACCCGAACGGGAAGCTCGTCAATCCGTCACTCCCCCCGAATCAGTCGCTGCAACTCTTCCATCCGGTGAAGGGGGCGTTCGCGACGCAGAGCCTGCGAGGGCTCGCCGGCGCCGGCCCCATGCACTGGCGCGGCGACCGTACCGCGGGCAACGACCCCGGGGGCGACTGGCAGAGCGCTCCGGGCGCGTTCGAGAAGTTCAATCCCGCCTTCGTCGGTCTCTTGGGACGCGCCACCCCGCTCACCGATCCCGAGATGCAGGCGTTCACCGATTTCGCGATGACGCTTCGCTATCCACCGAATCCGGTCGGTCAGCTCGACGGGACACGGACGGCCAGCGAAGAGGGCGGGTTCCTGGCATTCACGGAGCTCGAGCTGATCTTCTTCGAGACGCCGTGCGCTGCCTGCCACGCTCTGCCGCTCGGCACGAACCTCATGACCCAGAGGAACGCCTTGACGAACGACATGAAGGTTCCGCACCTGCGGAACCTGTATCGAAAGATGGGCAAGTACGCGACGCCCTTTGTGCCGCCCATGGGCGGGCAGATTCGGGGATTCGGGATCGGCAGCAGCGGTTTCGGAGGATCGATCGGCGCGTTCGTCGACGGTTTCGGCGTAGGGCCGGAGATATCCCAGCAGATCGTGGCGTTCCTCATGACCTTCGACACCGGACTCCATCCCAGCGTCGGCCAACAGGTGACGGTGTCGGCGAGCGCGTCCCCGGAGGTGCTGGCCCGTCTCGAGCTCTTGCGCGGCCGCGACGCCGCCGGCGATTGCGATCTCACGGTCGCCGCCGACATCGCGGGTGAGCCGCGTACCGGGGCGGTGATTCCGACGGGCGTGTGGCTCGATCGCGGCACCGATCCGCTGCTGACGGCGGCGGATCTCGCCATCCTCGCCACGCAGCCCGGAGGCGAGCAGACGTATACGTGTCACCCGCCTGGGACCGGCAACCGGGTGGCGCTCGATCGCGACGGGGACGGCGTCGCCAACGGTGACGAGATCGACGAAGGCAGCGATCCGAACGATGCCGGCAGCGTCCCCTTGGCCTGCGCCGGCGGCGCCCTCGAGACGATCGTCAAGCCGCAGCTGAAGGTGGCCAAATACGACGTGCCGTTCGGCAACGAGCAGCTCACGGTCAAGGGGGCCTGGACGCTCCCGCCCGGCGCGCCCGCGATCGATATCGTGCAGAACGGGTTGAACGTCGTCGCCCGCGACGCCAGCGGACGGATCGTCTTCCATCGTCGCATCGTCGGCCCCGGCTGGGTCGTCAAGAAGGCGGGCGTCAAGTGGGGCTACAAGGCCGCGGTCGGCTCCAAGCGGGGGCGGGATCATCAATGCGTCCGTCTCCATCGGGACGAACGGCGTCGTCAAAGTGGGCGTGAAAGGCAAGGCAGGCGACTTCCGCATCGACGGCAGCGGCCTGCGGCTCGAGATCGTGCTCGGCGGCGATGCGGCGGCGGGCGCCGGCCTCTGCGCCACGCGCACCTTCGGCAGCGGCGACACCAAGCCGTGCCTGGTGAAGCCGAAGACGCTCAAGTGCGGGTGACCGTGGCCTAGCCCAGCGGTCAACGCGCAGGCGGCGGTGGTGCGACGGTGACGGCGCTGCTGCACAGGAACTTTGCGCCGATCGCGTCCACGTAAGTCCCCGAACGTCCCCAAAATCCATAGATGTAGCAACCCGGTGGCGCTTGGTACGTGTAGTCGACTGCACCACCAGATCCGCCCCACTTCATGGTGCGACCTTTGTCGGTTTTGACGTTCAGCGAATCGACAAACTGGCCGTATTTTCCCCAGATCCCAATGATGCGCTCGCCCGGTTGCAGCGTGAAGGTGCTGGGGCCACCGCCGCCCCCGCCGTGCATGTTCGCCGGAATCGTGCCGCCATCGGGTCGAACTTGTGTGATTCCGATCGCATCGATGAAATCGCCCGAACGAACGACGACCTGCGACAGCTGGGCCGGCCACGTGTCGCCGGTATCAAACATCACGCCTCCGATTCCTCCGGAGGGTCCGGGATGGGTTCGTGACTCGCCCGCGAACGCCGTTGCGCCCGACAATGCGCCGTGAATGAGAAGTACAGCAATGGCCGTGCGCGTAATCATCGTTAACCCTCCATATCGAACGATTCGGTGACTGGCGGCGGACCGTCCTATCGTTCACTAGTGGAGCACGATGATCGGAACAAGGATCAGAACAATGAAATGTAAGTCGAACGTGATAAAAGTGATCCGTCTCGATACTAGACGATCGGTGCCTCAGGATAGCGCAATATCGCGTCGGCGGCGCCCGGCGTTTCCAGCGATGATGTTGTCCTGAGCTCGATAGTGCATCGAGTCGCCCTCGATCCCGCCGTTCCCAAGTGCGGGAACAATGGACCGAAGTTGTCCTCGATTCTGTCCGTGTGGTTCTCCATGTCGGCATCGATGCCCGTGGAGATCCAGCGATTGTCGGCCGCCGGCGGGCCTGGCGTCGTTTCTACGGTCCTTCCGAATGTCAACATGAATCGACCGGCGACGGTCCGAGCGTGCATTTCTCCTGCTTCGTTGTGATGCGACGAAGCCCGCGATCGCTAAGGATCACGACGGACGCGACAAAAGTGCGCCGTTATGACTCCCCGGGAGCGGATCTCGCTTGACACTGGCCCTAGCTCTGACGGCGTGTTGGGAGCCGGTCGTCGTGCCGGGTCATCTCTTCGTCACGGCCAAATCTCTCGCTGGGGGTCTCCCGATGCTGAACGGCCGCATACGCGCCGTACGATTCGCCGCTCTCCTCTGCGCACTAGGTCTGGGATGGATACCGCGTGCCCATGCGTTCTCCAACGGGATCTCCACCCTGTCGTTCGGTTCTAGTGGGTGCAACAATTGCCACACGGGTGGGACGCCACCCGTCGTGACCCTTTCGGGCCCGACGCTGGTCGCCCCGGGCTCGACGGCGGAATACACCCTGCGGGTGTCGACGGTTGGTTCCCAAACGCGCGCCGGCATGAACGCCTCCATGACTCCGAGCGGCACGCTCGGAACGGGAGGGCCAGACGCCGCCAATACGCGCACTATTTCCGGACCGTCATCCCGTACGGAGGTGACGCACAACAGCGCGAAGCCCGCGTCGGCCGGCACCGTGGCATTCTCGTTTCTCTGGAACGCACCGAGCTCGTTCTCGAGCGAGGCACTCCGTGTGTGGGGTAATGCCGTGAACGGAAACGGCAGCACCTCCGGTGATCGTGCCGCTCTGGCCACTTTGACGGTCACAGCCCCGACGGGCTCGGATCTCTACATGCGAGATACGCCTTCGGACAATGGCAACGAAGCGAACTCCGGAATCATGTGGACGAGCGAAGACATTTGGAACCGCACGTCTCCGATCCCGGGTTACGACGCCACTCCGTTCACGTCGCCCTTCACCTCGAATACATGGCCATCGTGGATGCAAGGTCACCTTGCGAGCAACAAGCCGATCCACGACGACCCAGAGCATCGGGATCCTCTCTACAGCACCCCCAATTACCTCTACGTGCTCGTGTCGAACAAAGGCCAGGCCTCGACGGGGGGCGAGCGGCTACGAGTGTACTGGGCAAAGGCCTCGACGGGTCTCGCTTGGCCGACGCAATGGGTCGACTACGTTCCCGGCGCCAACGGAGGGTGCGCGAGCAATCTCCTGTACGGCATCGAGATCACCAAGCCCCGCCGGAACGCGGCGACGTTGTCGCCGACCGAAAGGGCGGAGTTGGTGGCGGACATCAACGCCCTCGACGCCCTGTACTTCAACGGCGACCCAGACTCCGTGTCGTTTTGGGACAAATATGATCAGATTCACCGTGCGACCCACGGCCACTGCGGGCCCGCGTTCCTGCCGTGGCATCGCGAGCTGATCAACCGCTTCGAGCAGCTGCTGCGGAAGGTCGATCCCACCGTCACGCTGCCGTACTGGGATTGGACGACCGACCCCGTACCCGGCCTCCTCGGCAACCCGAGTTTCATGGGAGCGTCGAACGGGCGTATGGGTTCCCCCTTCGATACCTTCGACAACAACGGGACCTTAGCGGGCAGCAGAGACCCAGTCCCTCTCGACCCGTCGCAGTACTTTCCCGGGTCCCCGCCCGCACTCATCGAACGCTCCGTGGGTACGAGCTGTTCGCTCAGCTCGACCGCCGACGACACTCAGGTGCTGAGCTTCGCCGACTACCCGACGATGCGAAGCAGCGACTACACGACCGGGACCAGCAACGTCGGCCTCGAAGGCATTCATGACAACGCCCACTGCTACATCGGTGGCACCCTCGGGGATGAACGGGTGTCCTTTCAGGATCCGTTCGTGTTTTTGCTGCATTCCGAAACGGATCGCTTGTTCGCCAAATGGCAAAGACGGATCGATCACCTCGAGAGGCTGAACGCGGACCTGGTGTACGGTTCGGACTCCGCCGGTGGCACCGATCCGTCCGGGATCTGCCATGATCCCGGCCACCCGGGGATCGACGGGATCACGACTCTCATGGAGCCGTGGAACGGCGGGTCTTCGCTCAACGCGCCGATCTTTCCCTGGACGACCATCAGCGAATACGTCCCGAAGACTTCGAAAGATCCCTCCGTCGTGTCGCCGCCGTACTACGACGACGTGCCGCTCGTGATTCCGCAACTGCAACCCGGCCAGTCGGCGATCCTCCAGGTTCCCTGGTATCCGCCCAAGCCGGGTGATTTCGAACCGTGCTTCCCCGGCGATGAGGGACATGTGTGCCTTCTCGCCCGCATCGAGACGCAGGTGAACGCTCCCTATGGAATGCAGTTCCCCGAGACCGCGGATCTCGGCGGCAACGTCGCGAACAACAACAACATCATCTGGCGCAACGTCAACGTCGAGGATATGAAAACAGGTTCCGGCAAGAAATCGACGGCCATCGTCCGCAACGTCGAGGGCGTCCCGCGCGTCACGAAGCTGGTCCTCACGGTGCCGGCGGCCGAGACGGACAGTTCGTTTTTCCAGCGCGGCACGGTGCTGCTGGATCTGGGCACGGCGCTCTACCAGAAATGGGTGGCGGGCGGCAGCGTCGGAGCGAGCGTGACGCCGGTCACCGGCTCGATCGTCCGGGTTCAGAACCCCGGGGCGTACGTCGGCAACATCACCCTCGACCCGGGCGAGCTGCACGCCGTCAGCACGGAGGTGCGACTCTCGCCGTGCAAGCTCAAGCATGGTCTCGGCTGCGAGGGGGGAACCTTCAACATCGACCTGCAACAGTGGTCGACGATACTGGGGAACGACCACGTGGTCGGGGGCGTGCGCTACGAGCTGCATGTCGCAGCCCCCGGTGTCGCCAATCACGATTCAAACCAATGCTTGGCGGGCAAGACCGAATGCGTCAGCGAGAAGATGGAGGGCCTGCTGGCGTGTCATGTGAAGGCGGAGAAGAGCGGCACGGCCGTCGCTCCGCTCTGCACGCAGAGCGTGCGCGACGAGTTCGAGGGGGGTGGAGATCCGAGCCAGGGGTGCTTCGAGATGCTCGAGGCGGTCAACGACGGTCCCTGCCTGACGTTCGACGATACGAGCGACCTCGAGAACAGGGTCGATGCGTTCGTGCTGGACGTCGTGGAGGCGCTCGATCCAGCCTACCCGAGCCCCATCCAGAACCCCTGCTCGGCCGCCAAGAAGAGGTGCGTGGAGAGGAAGGCCACGGCGCTGTTGGCCTGTCACCAGAAGGCGATGAAAAGAGGCCTCGCGGTCGACGGTGCGTGCCTACAAAAGGCGCACGACAAGTTCGACGGCGCCGCGAAGCCGAACAAGGGTTGCTTCGCCAAGTTGGAGGCGAAGGGCGGATGCCTCACGGCCGGCGACGTGGCGGCGCTGGAGGCCAAGGTCGATGCCTTCGTCGACGGCGTCGTGTGTGCGTTGGATCCGCAGTCGGACATCTGCACCCAGCCGACGCCGACCCCGCTCCGGACGCCGGCAGCGATCGTCACCCTGGGCCTGACGGCGACGCGCACGGCCACCGCAACGCCGACAGCCACCACTACGCCGACGCCGACGAGCGGGGAGACCTCGACAGCCACGCCCAGCGCAACGCCGTCTCCCGGGCCCACGGCGACGGCTTCACTCCGGCTGTCGAAGTCGCAGCTCACGTGTCAAATCGCGATCGCCAAGGAGGGACTCAAGTTCCTGAGTGGCGAGCTTCGGGTCCGGCAGCAATGCGCCACCGGCAATCTCACGAGCCCGGGGAGCTGCCCGGCTCCGGACGCCGGCGCGTTGCTGACTCTCCGCGCCAGGCTTCGGGCAGGTCTGGCGAAGAGGTGCGACTTCACGCCCGCCAGCACGACGGCCGCCCTGCGCGGCCTCGGCTTCCCGGGCCCCTGTACCGATGCCGACCCCGGCGATGGGTTCACGCTGGCCGACCTACAGGATTGCATCGAGGCCAGTCACGAGCATCGGCTGACCGGCGTCTGCGGCGGCGGGACGAACCTCGGCGAGGCATGTACCGTCGTCGCCGACTGCCCCGATTCCGGCCCGGGGACCTTCTGTCGCGGCATCATCTCGATCGAATACGATCCCACGCTGACCGGGCCGCTCGCCGGCACCGCCGCCTCTTGCCAGAAGGTGTTGGCATTGAGCTCGAGTAAGTTCCTCCTCACCGCCATGAAGAGCCTGCAGCGCTGCCGGAACGATCTGTTGAACTGCAAGATCGATGGCGGCACCGGGCTCGTCACGTGCAGGCTCTCCGGCTTCCTCGGCAAGGATTGCGCCACCGCCGACGACAGGACGATCGATGCCATTGCCAAGGCGAAGTCCAAGGCCGAGGCGGCGATCGTCGCCAAGTGCTCGCCGTCGGACGTCGTCCTGCTCGAGGCATGCGAGCCCGATCAACCGACGCCCTCCGAAGCCGCGGCCTGCGAGATCGAAGAGCATCGGGTCTTGGCCGACAATGCCGACCCCACGGCGGTCGACGACCTGCTCGACTTCCAGTACGCGACGCGCGGTCGTTGCGGCGACAACCGACTGAACCAGGCGAGTGAAGAATGCGACGGCGGCGCGGACGCCGCGTGCCCCGGCCTCTGCGGCGCGGCCAACGGGTTCTTCGCGTGTCTCTGTCAGAACGTTCCCCGCCAACGCGTCGTCGAGCACGCCAATGCCGACCTCGACACCGGCTGGACCGGCACGAGCCACGACTTGGGCGTCGTCGAGGGTGGCGGCTACGTCACGGATCTGTGGGATTGCGACGGGCCGGGTGGACCCGACACGCTGTGCACCGTCGGTCCCAGCTGCAACCTCGCTCCGCATCAGCCATGCTCGCCGGCTCCCAACGCGACGGACGGCGCGGCGGACAGCAACTCGGTCTGCCTCGGCGGCGGCAACTTCTGCCGGCGGACCGCCGGCGGCTCCACGGGTCCGCATTGCGAGATCGAATTCCACAAGCGCTGCGAGACCGATGCGCAGTGCCCGCTGCTCGGGGACCGCTGTATCGAGGTCTTGCACAGTGCGCCGCTGCCCGTGTCGGCGGCCGGCATCCCCCTCTGCGTCGTGAACGTGCTGTCGGAGGACGTCGTCGGCACGACCGATCTCGCGACCGGCTCCGGCGCCGTCCGTCTCCGACAGCGCTCGTTGGTTCATGCTGCGGCATCGACGAATCAACCGTGTCCCGTCTGCGGCGGTTTCTGTGCGGGTCTCGCGGACGGCGGTGGGCCGGGGGCACGCACCCCGTGTGCGAGCGATCTCGACTGTCCCGACTCCTGCATAACCGACCACGTGTGCAGCTTCGGGCCGAATGCCGATCACGCTTGCCGTCCGGACCCACCGTTCGGTGGCGGGACCGCGTTCTTCGGCAATCCCAGCGTCGATTGTCCTCCGTTTCCCGACGCCAACCTCTCGGGACGCGGTCTGGACCTTCTCCTCGATCCGGCCACCACCGCCACGACGTCACTTTCGGCGACCCAGCACTGCACCGGCGTCGGGTTCGCCGGCAAGGCTTGCGTCGGGGGCGGCAACGACACACGTCCGTGTACGGCGGCCGGCGATTGCCCCGGTGGCGCGTGCAACGAGCAATGTTTTTGTCCGGCGGTCGGCGGCACCGCGGAACGGCCGAACTCGTGTGACGCGGCCTGCGTAGGCGGGGCCTTCGATGCCGCTCCCTGTGGCGACGACTCCCAGTGCGATCCGCCGAACGGCTTCTGCCATCCGGGGGACTGCCGCTTGAATCCCGCCGACACCGACTCCGCCGAGGAGGGTTTGTGTACGACGGGGCCGGCGATCGGCACATGCTCGACCTCGAGCTTCAAGCCGTGCAACGCCGACGCGCAATGCCAAGGGACTGAGTGCCCGTTCTGCCAGCCGGGCGAGACGTGCGTCGTCAACAATCAGCAATGCTTCCTGAACGGCCAAGTCAGCCGCGCCGGGACGCCCGGCTCGCCCGATCGCGTCTCGGCGGCCCTCTTCTGCCTCGGCGCCACCAACGAACCGTCAATCGACGACGCCGCCGGTCTCCCCGGCCCCGGTGCTCTCACGCAGCCCACCACGACCATCGAGGTAGGCTTCTAGCCTCCCGCGGCCGAAACGTCCGCATCGCCGGAACCCCGGGTCGAGCGGCCCGGGGGACTTCGTCCACCGACCCCTTCCCGCGGAATGATTGACAACCGAGTATGGCTGGCAAAGGTTTCTCCGGAACCTTCAGCCCAATGCCTCGGCCCCCCACCCGAACTCATGCATACGACGACCCGATCCGCGGATCGGCCGTGATGGCCGCTTGCGGGACGGCCTCTCCGTATAGGAACAGCAAAGGCATCTAGTCTCTTATGGGAATGCTCGACACGCTCAAGCCGAAGCCCCGCTGGAAACACTCCGACCCTGCCGTTCGACTGCAGGCGATCCCCGAGGTGGGTAGCCCGATCGAGCTCGCGGCACTGGCGGAGCACGACCCCGACCCCAGGGTCCGGAGGGCGGCCGTTGCGAAGGTCGACGACCCGGTCGTTCTGGGGCGGGTAACCACAGCGGATACCGACCCAGGCGTTCAGGACGCCGCCGCAGATCGACTCTTCGAGCTGGCCCTGGAGGCGTCGATTCACGAAGCCACGACGGCCGCCGGCCTGTTGTCGGATGTCCGGCGTGTGTCGCTGATCGCGAAGAGCGGAGCGGCTGATTCCGTTCGTGAGATCGCGCTCGCCAAATTGACCGATGAACGTACGCTCGGCGGCGTTGCGCGTCATGCGAAAGTGGAGACCACGGCGCTTGCCGCCGCGGCTCGCCTGACCTCCGCCGACGAGCTGCTCTCGACCGTGCTGAACAGCGAGCACAGGGACGTTGCGCTGGCCGCGTTCGATCGCGTGGTGAATGCGGGCCCGGCGCCCGGCTCGGACGTTGCGCTCCTCAAGACCATCGAGGCACGCACGCAGCAGAAGGCCGTGGCCCGCCGCGCGAAGACGATGCTGCAGGCGATCGAGGACGCGGAAGACGCGCGGCGCGTCGCTGAGGAGGATCGGCGGAAGCAGGAGGCGTCGCTGTGTGCCGCCGTCGAGGGTCTCACGGAGATCCCGGACCCCGAGCGCGCAGCGGCGGAGCTTGCGCGTATCAGCGCGACCTGGGACGCGCTGGGCGGCACCGACGCGGCGACCGCGCGGCGATTTGCCGCAGGCGCCGACGCGGCTCGCGTGCGGATGACGCAACGCCGAAGCGAAATCGCAGCCGGACTCGAACTGGCACGTCGACGCGGCGAAGCGCTGGCGAGCCGCGAGGCGCTCTGCCGGCGCATCGAAACGATCGAGGATGGCGACGTCCTCGAACGACTGGTCCTCATCGAAAAGGAGTGGGCCGAGCTCGCGCCGCTCGTCGGCTACGAAACGGAGGCCGAGCAACTGGCGGCGCGATTCGCTGAGGCCGCGCGTGCCTGCCGCCACCGTCACGCGCTCGGCGCCGCACTCCAGGAGGCCCGCGACTCGCTCGACGCCCTCGTCGTCGAGGCGGAAGCTCTGCCGGCAGAGGACGGGAGGGCCGTCGCCCGTTGGCAGACCCTGTCGCGCGACGCCCGCGCACTGGTGGCGACGCTGAACGATGCGTCGCGGCCGGTCTCCGACCTGGCGGATCGCCTGGCCGCCGTCTCACGGACGTTCGAGGCGCGTGAGACGGCGGCACGCGAAGCGGCCACGAAGGCGAAACTGGAACAGCTGTCGAAGCTCACGCGGCTGGTTGCACGCGCCAAGCGCACGGCCGAATCGGCAACCTTCAACTTGCGTGAGGGCGAACGACTGCTGCGCGACGTCACCACGGCCCTCGCGGCGGTGGGCACGCGTAAGACGACGAAGGAGATCGGGGAAGCCGTTGCGGCCCTGCGCGCGTTGCAGGAGCAGGTAGCGCGTCGCGTGAAGGAGCTGCGCGACATGGACGAGTGGCGCAGGTTTGCCAACGTCCAGCCGCAGGAAGACCTCATCGCGATGGCGGAAGCCATCGTCACGTCGCTGAAGGCCGAGGAAGAGGCGGGGACGGAAACCGACTTGGCGGCCACGGCCAATGCCCTGCGTGAGATCCAGGTGCGATGGCGGGAGGTGGCGGATGCGCCGCTCCATACCGCGCAACGGTTGTGGGATCGCTTCAAGACCGCGACCGACTTCATCCGCAGCCGCTGCGCGATCTATTTCGACCAGCTGCGCCAGGAGCGAGACACGAACCTCGCCGCCAAGGCCGCGCTCATCGAGCAGGCTGAAGCGCTGGCCAACTCGTCCGACTGGAGCAAGACCGCTCTGCAGTTCCAGGCGCTGCAGAAGGCCTGGGAGGACACCGGGCCGGTGCCCGGTGATGCTGCGCGCGGCCTGGCGCAGCGCTTCCGCGCCGCGTGCAACACGTTCTTCACGCGTCGCCGCGACGCTCTGGCCTCCAAGAAGAGCGAGTGGAGCGAAAACCTCGCACGGAAGGATGCCTTGTGCGAGCGTGCGGAACAGTTGGCCGAATCGACGGACTGGGATGCGGCCTCTTCCGAGCTGAAGAAATTGCAGGCCGATTGGAAGACCGTCGGCCCCGTCCAGCACAACAAGAGCGAAGCGGTGTGGAACCGCTTCCGCTCAGCCGCGGACAAATTCTTCGAGCGGTACCATGGCCGCCATAAGATCGCTGCCGCTGAAAAGATCGCTGAGCACGCGGCGCTGGTGGTCGCGTTGGAGAACCTCGTCCCTCTCGAGGAGGCACCAGCCGACCTCGCCGCTCAGGTGCAGACCCTGCGGACCGCGATCGCGAGCGCTCCCCACGTCGAGGGCGCCGAGATCGACGCGCTTCACGAGCGGTGGAAGGCCGCGCTCGCCGCGCTGGTCGGGCGGTGGCCAGCCGCGTTCGCGGGCACGGACCTCGACCCTGCCGCGATCCAGGAGCGCATGGGAAAGCTCATCGCCAAGGTCGAGCGCCTCGTCACGGAAGAGGAGCCCGTCGCGGTCGTGAGCAAGTCCGCCACCGAGTTGCTCGCGGAGCGGCTGCGGTCGGCGCTCGCGAGCAATGCGCTGGGCAGTCGCAACGACGAAGCGAAGTGGCGCGCCGCCAAGACCACGGTCGAGGAGGCGCGGGACGCGTGGCGGCGGATCGTACCGGTGTCCGGCGAAGACACGGGCGCGCTCGAGACCAGGTTCGAGGCCGCCTGCAAGCGCGTCATGGACCGGGTGAAACTGCACGTCAGCCCGTCTCCCGGATCTCCGGGCAGTCGGGGCAAGCGCCCATCTCGGGGCCAGCGCTCGTCCACCTCCTGAACGTCAACTCGCTGGCGATGATCGTTCGGACGTTGCGCGCGGCCCCACGATCAAGCCGAGCAAGCGAGCTCGGGGTGGTCGGATTTCCTCGCGGTATATTCGCAGAAGGCCCCGGGGATCACGATCTTGTAGCGCGGTTCGTGGAATCCGGCCGCTGCCAGTGCCGTCAGGATCGCCGCGGGAGCGACGCATTGTTCGACGGTATCCCAGTAGTAGTCCATCAACAGCTTGGCGTCCCGGTTGCGCGTGAGCAGCAGTGTCATCGCGGGGATGAGGTGAGCCCAGATGAGGCGAGTAGCGCGGTGACCCAGGCGCGATGTCGCCACGTGCCCCTCCAGGATCCACAGGCGTCCGCCCGGCTTCAACACACGCAGATACTCTCCGAAGGTCGCTGACAGATCCGACACGTGGCGCAAAGCTATCCCCATGGTCAGAAAGTCGAACGTGGCGCTCGTGAACGGGAGCTGTTCCGCGATGCCGCGAGCAGCCGGCCCCTGGAATACCTGGCGCGCTTGCCGAAGCATGCCAGCGCTAGGATCGACGCCGACGACTCGTCCCTCTGGGCCAACCAGTTGCGCCGCTCCGCGTGCAACTGCCGCAGTGCCCATCGCGACATCGAGGACGCTCATGCCTCTCTTCAGTCCCGCGTGACGGAGCGAGAAGCGCCGATACCAGAGCCCACTGTTGAGAAAGAGGCGTTCGATCGTGTTGTAGTGGGAGGCGGCTCGGTCGAACAGGCTGACGACGTAACGGCTGCGATCTGCATCGGTGTGGTAGTACCGAACGAGCGGCGGATGGGGCGGCACCCCGGGCGCGGGCGGCGTGCCGCGCAGCTCCGTATTCATCTCGTTCGTGCCGACATGCCGCAGACCATCGGCCGCTGACTCACGTCGGCCGAGACGCACCGCTGGTCGCCCATGACGGATTCGTTTAGGAGCGCATGGTCGCGGCTGTCAATCGTTGCCGGCCGCCGACCGGTGCCACGGACCAGGATCCAAACCCATGCCTTCGAGAGCCATCCTGTCCCTGGTAGTCGCCGTTCTGCTTCTGCGCCGCCGCAATCGTCGAGATCAGCGATGCGACCGGCGACGGCACGTGAAGGGCAGGGGCCTGCCGCTGCCGATGCCGGACCCGGGTTCGAGCGATAAGGGCAGCCAGGTCAACTCACCCGCGCGAAAAGTCAGCTAAAAGTTCCCATCGGCCTGGCGGGGCCGGCTCTAGCGGGTCCGCCCGGGCCGGTGCGCGGCGTGCCCTGCAAAAATCGGTTGCGATTTTCTCGGCACTCACGCATGGTGCCTGCGGAGCACAGTATTCGGCGAGGGAAGCTTGAGAGTATGCTCGCCGTGGCCGGTGGGGCCAGTGCCGGGAGTCGAAGGTCCCATCGCGCTCGTCAGGAGAAAGCCATGAGTCTTCGTCTTCCCACGTTGTCACGCGCGGATGCGCCCGCATTCCGAGCATGCCGCTCGCGTACGTGGCGCCTCGCGCTGCTGGTCGTGACGGCGTTGCTGGTGGCGCCGACCTCGTCTGCCTATGCAGAGGCCAGCAGCTGCAAGCGAGAGATCGCGCGCGCCGATGCCCGCTTCAGTCGCGCCAAGATGAAGGCGCTGCAGAAGTGCTTCGGCGACTTCGTGGCCGGGAAATCCTCGATGCCGTGCCCCGACCAAAAGACAAACGATCGGATCGCCGTGGCGCGAGCCAAGCTGCAGAGCTCGATCGCGCACCGCTGCGCCGGCATCGACCAGACCTGCGGCGTCACGGAGGACAACGATTCGCTCGAGTCGATCGGCTGGGACATCGGGATGTGTCCGAACTTCGAGAGCGGATCCTGCACCAACAGCATCATGCACTGCCGTCACATCTCGGATTGTCTTCTGTGCATCAACGACGCCGCGATCAATCAAGCCGTCGACCTCATCTACGGCGCATTCCTCCCGTCCACGGAGGGTTTGATTCGCAAGTGCCAGGTCGGGCTCGGCAAGGAAGCGAGCAAGTTCTTCCAAGCCAAGGGCAAGATCCTCGGGAAATGCGAGGACCTGGTGCTGAAGGGGTCCATCATGGGACCGTGCCCGGACGCGCGTGCCGAAGAGGCGATCACGAAGGCCAAGGGCAAGGCGATCGCCAAGATGTGCGCCTCGTGCGGTGGCGCCGACCGTATCTGCGGCACGGACGACGATCCCGACATTGAGGACATCGGGTTCGTCGAGGAGTGCCCGCCCGTCGATCCGGTGGGCGCGCCGGTCGCGTGCGGTGCGCCGATCATGTCGGTCGAGGACATGGTCAAGTGCGTGAGCTGCGTCACGAGCTTCAAGGCGGACTGCGTCGCGGCGGCGGGTGCGCCGGCGGCGACGGCGTACCCGGTCGAGTGCAACGTCGAGCTCCCGACGCCGACGGTGACCGTGACGCCGAGCCCGACCGTGACACCGCTGGCGACGGTGACTGTGACGCCATCGCCGACGCCCACGGCAACCACGACCCCGGTGCTGACGGCGACGCCGACGGCAACGGAGACGCCGGACGACACGCCGACACCCACCAAGACCGCGACGCCGACCAAGACCGCGACGCCGACGGCAACGGAGACGCCGGAAGAAACGCCGACGCCCACCAAGACCGCGACGCCGACCAAAACGGCGACGCCGACCGCGACGGCCACCGCCACCGAGACGCCGACGGAAACGCCCACCGAGACGCCGACGGAAACGCCGACGGAAACACCCACACCGGAAGAGACCGCGACGCCGTAGCCTGCTGTTTCGGGCCACGCTCCACCCGAAGCCGCCGAAGTCCGTAGGCTACAAGGAGGAACGCCGACGGAGGACGCCGCGAGCAGTGGGCTGCGAGCCCGACTCGGTTTGTTGTTGCGTCGGAACGCGGCGCGGGCGACCGCCGTCGCAGTCGCCTTTGCGTTGCTCGCGCTCGCGCGCCTTCCCGAGCTTCCTGAGGCCGAGCGGGCCGCGCTCGCCGCCCGTTACGCGTTTGCTCGCCTGCCCCTGCACGAGGTCGACGGCGTGCCGTATCAACAACGGCGGGTCGTGAACCCCGCCTTCGAGGGTCACGTCCAGTGGACCTCGGGTCTCGGAGCCGCCGTCGCGCTTGCCGACCTCGACGGCGACGGCCTGCCGAACGACGTCTGTCACGTCGACCCACGCACCGACCTGGTCACGATCGCGCCGGCGCCGGGAACGGCCGATCGCTATGCCATCTTCGTCCTCGACGCCGCCCCGCTGCCGTACGATCGCGCCACGATGGCGCCGACCGGCTGCGTCCCCGCGGACCTCGACGAGGATGGACGGCTCGATCTGCTGGTCTACTACTGGGGGCGTACTCCGGTGCTCTTTTTCCAGCGTGCGCCTGCCGACGGCGGCGGTCTTGGCAGAGCCCGCTTCGTGGCGCGCGAGCTCGTCGCCAGCGGCGAGCGTTGGTACACGATGGCCGCGACGTTCGCCGACCTCGACGGCGACGGTCACGTCGACCTCGTCGTCGGCAACTACTTCGCCGACGGGGCACGCGTCCTCGACGCGAACGCGGCGGTTGCGGACAGCATGCATCACTCGTGGTCGCGCGCGTACAACGGAGGCCGCGACCGGGTCTTCCGCTGGACGGCGGCCGGCGCGCGCGCCGACGCGCCGATCGAGTACCGGGAGGTCGCAGGCGTATTCGACGAGCGACTCGCCCGGCAGTGGACCCTGGGGCTCGGTGCCGCGGACCTCGACGGGGACCTCTTGCCGGAGCTCTACGTCGCCAACGACTTCGGTCCCGATCGCTTGCTGCACAATCGCTCGGAGCCCGGACGCATTCGGCTCGCGGTCGTCGAGGGACGGAAGACGCTCACCGTGCCGGGCTCGAAGGTGCTCGGCCGCGACTCCTTCAAGGGCATGGGAATCGACTTCGCGGACCTCAACGACGACGGCCGGCTCGACATGTTCGTGAGCAACATCGCCGCGGAATGGGCGCTCCAGGAGAGCAACTTCGTGTGGGTCAGCACCGCGGAGGCGGCGGCGCTCGGCCAGGACGTCGCTCCTTACGTCGATCGCAGCGAGGAGCTCGGCTTGTCGCGAAGCGGCTGGGGATGGGACACGCGCTTCGGCGACTTCGACAACGACGGCACGTTGGAGGCGCTCCAGGGGACCGGCTGGTTCAAGGGAGACACCGATCGCTGGCCCGAGCTCCAAGAGCTCGCCACGGCGAATGACCAGGTGATCGCGCTCGCGGGAGCGTGGCCGAGATTCCGACCCGGCGACGACGTCAGCGGGCACGACCACGATCGTTTCTGGGTGCGCGCGGCCGACGGGCGTTACTACGATCTCGGCGCGGCCGTCGGTCTGGCGGCACCGCAAATGACGCGCGGGATCGCGACCGCCGACGTCGACGGCGACGGCGATCTCGACTTCGCGGTAGCGAACCAGTGGGAGCAGTCGGCCCTCTACCGCAACGACGCGCCCCGCCCGGGGGCGTTTCTCGGGCTCCATCTATTGACGTCGACGCGCGTTCCGGGCTCCGACGCCGTCGCGAGCCGACCGGGGCATCCCAGCGCCGACGGGCTCGCCGGCCGGGTCGCCGTCGGCGCCTCGGCAACGGTGCGGACGCGCGCCGGCCGCCGGCTCACGGCCCAGGTCGACGGCGGCAACGGCCACTCGGGGAAGCGCAGCAGCGATCTGCATTTCGGTCTCGGCGGGTCGTCGCCAGCCGAGACCGTGTCGGTCGACCTCGGCTGGCGCGACGCCGGCGGCGTGCCACGGCGAGCGACGATCGAGCTGCAGCCCGGCTGGCACACCGTGCTCCTCGGCGGGGCGGTGGCGCCGTGACCTCCGCCGCGACCGATTGGTCGACCGAGCGTCGTCTCGGCGGACTCCGGCGCTTCGCCGTGGCGATCACCGTCCTCAACCTCCTCGGCCACACGGTCCTCGGCTTCGAACCGTCGTGGGCGCACCCGTTGGTGGCGCTCGCGACGGCCTACGCGTTGGAGTTGCTGCTCGAGTGGATCGACGCGCGGGCCAACGGGCGGCCGACCAAGTTCAGCGGCCACGGACTCGAGGGCGTCGTGGATTTCCTCCTCTCGGCCCACATCAGCGCGCTCGCGGTCTCGATGCTGCTCTACGCCAACGATCGGCTCGCGCCGATCGCGTTCGCCACCGCGGTCGCGATCGGCTCGAAGTACGTGCTGCGCGCTCGGGTCGCGGACCGCTCGCGACACTTCATGAATCCCTCCAACTTCGGGATTACCGTGACGTTGCTGCTGTTCCCCTGGGTGGGGCTGGCGCCGCCGTATCAGTTCACCGAGAACCTGGACGGCGTCCTCGATTGGGCGCTGCCGGGGCTGATCGTCGTCTCGGGATCGTTCATCAACGCGGTCTTCACGAAACGCTTGCCGCTGGTCGGAGCCTGGCTCGGAGGCTTCGCCTTGCAGGCGGCGGTCCGGCATCAACTCTTCGACGTCGCGCTCGTGCACGCGCTGCTGCCGATGACCGGCCTCGCCTTCATTCTCTTCACGTTTTACATGATCACCGATCCGGCGACGACGCCGGCCGGCGTTCGCGGCCAGATCGCCTTCGGAGCCGGTGCGGCCGCCCTATATGGGATGCTGATGGCGGCCCACATCGCCTTCGGGCTGTTCATCTCCCTGACCCTCGTCTGCGCGCTGCGCGGGCTCGGGATGCTCGTCACGGAGTGGCTCGCCACGGTCCGCGCGCTCACGGAGGCGGGGAAGTCCGCCGTTCGTCGCGCCGCCTGAGCCAAGCAGAGAGACTCGAGCGCACATGGACAATCACAATCCACGAGTTGGATACGATAAGCTCTGATTCGTCCACGCTATTGTTGCTGCCGGCAATGGTACAAGTCCGTGCGGCCGGATATGCCTAGATTTCCGTACAAGCTGACCACCATGCGGGCGAAGTAGCGTAAGGGGCGAGCTCCAACCGTTTGGGTCGAATTTGACTAGTCCGGTCGCGCTGCTAGACGCCATGGAGGAACAATCTCGAGACGACGAACGAGACGGAGGAGGAGAACAATGATCGGACGAATCAGTAAGGTTGTCGCGATGGCGGCGTGTGCCGCGGTCATGAGCGTCGGCTGGACGGGGAGCCCGGCTCGCGCCGACGGTCCCGAGGTCGGATTCAACGCCGGTGCGGCGGTCGCGATCGACAAGTTCCAGCGCACCGTTCACGGCGACGTTGGCGGTACCTTCGGTCTCACCGGTGGCTACCGCTGGGACATGTCGGACATGGTCGCGATGTCGCTGCTCGCCAATCCCCAGTTTGCGATCTTTCCGACCGAGCGGGCCTGCTGCGACGGCGATGACGAAGAGGTCACCAGCATCTTCAGCATCACGGCTGGACCGAAATTCACATTCGGCACCGGCGGACCCGTCGAGCTCTACGTCGGGGCCGCGGGCGGCTACTATGTCGACATGACCGGACCGCTCACCGACGACGGTGCCGGATTCAACGCCGGCGGTGGCATCGATTTCGCCGTCGCGCCGGGCACGACCATCGGATTCTTCGGGCGCTACGACTATGCGCGCATGGTCGCGAGTGACCATACGGACTGCGACCGGCAGTGGGGGTCCGCGGGGCTCGCGCTTACACACGTCTTCATGGAGCCGGAGCCGGTTGCCGCGCCGCCGCCGCCCCCGCCCCCGCCGCCGCCTCCTCCGCCGCCGCCTCCGCCGCCGCTTCCTCCCGTGACGGAGCGACGCGGCGGCTGAAGCCGGCTCGCGCAATCCGATCGACCGTCCTGTCGGCCTACGCCGGCGGATGCGACGTCGTCCCGAGGGGCGGCGAGGCGGGAAATGCCTCGCCGCCCCTCGCTTAGAAAACGGTGATCCGGACGAACGACATCCTCGCTGACCTGGACCGCCCGGAGCGACTCGAAGCCCGCTACCGGGCGGAACCCGACGCGTTCGCGCGCGCCCTGCAGGCAGCCTGCGCCGAGCGCCCCGATTCCGTCGTGCTCCAGGTCTGGAGGCATCGACTCTTTTTCGAGGCGCCCCCGACACCGGGCCGATCCGATGCGCCCGAGCTGCCGTTCGTCGTAGGTCTCTGTCTGGTGCTGGGCCTGATCGTGAAGCTGCCAGCCTACAGCCCGACCAGCGACCTCTGGTGGTATCCGCGCTTCCCTGTGTCCCTGGTCGTCGTCGCGCTGATCGCGTACTTCCTGTACAAGCCGAGCGCCCGAGAGCTGCGGCCCTGGGTTTCCGGCCTCACGGCAGCCGCCCTCGCGTACGTCGCGCTGCTGCCGCCGTGGCCGGGCTCCGTCGCTGCCGGCGAGGCGGCGTATCCGGACTCGGTAGTGATGGCGCTCATCCATCTGCCGCTCGTGATGATCTCGCTCGCCGGGGTCAGCTTCGCGGGTCCGGCGTGGCGCGAGCTCGAGCCCCGCATGGAGTTCCTGCGCTACGGCGGCGAGCTGATCGTCCTGACCTCGTTGAACCTCCTCGGTGGGATCGTGCTGAGCGGCCTCACCATGGCGCTCTTCGCCGTGATCAAGCTCGATCTCTCGGGCTGGTACACGAGCTGGGTCGTGGTCTTCGGAGCCTGTGCAGCACCCGTCGTCGGTACCTACCTCTACGAGTCGGTGTTCGGCGGGCGAATCGCGCTGGCCAAGATGCTGGCGCAGGTCTTTTCGCCGCTCTTCCTGATCACCGTCGCCCTCTATCTGATCGCGATGCTCGCGCTCGGAAAGAGCCCGTTCCAGGAGCGCGAGTTCCTGATCGTCTTCAACGGGCTGCTGTTGCTCGTGCTCGCGATGACCGTGTTCTCGCTGACGGAGCGCGAAAACGCGGCGACCGTCGGGGCCCAGGACTTCGTGAACATCCTGCTGATCGGGATCACGCTCCTGATCGACCTGGTCGCGCTCTCCGCCATCGTCTTCCGCCTGGGGGCATACGGGCTGACGCCGAACCGCGCGGTCGTGCTCGGCAGCAATCTGCTCGTCTTCGGCCACCTCGTGACCCTGATCCTCCGCTATCTCGACGTCGTGCGCGCCCGCCGCGACTTCACGAGCATGGCTGCCGCGATCGCGGGCTACCTCCCCGTGTACAGCGCCTGGGCGACCTTCGTCCTGCTCTTCCTTCCGCTGCTCTTCGGCTACCGTTGAGTCGCGGGCTTCACGGGCGCCGCGACGCAGACGGGGCTCGGCGACCCGTCCTGCATCGGTTGCTGGAAGACGGGCAGCAAAGGGTACGACTTCAAGAAGAGCGCGGGCGCCGGCGGCTCGATACGCGTAGTCCTGCACACGAGCAACGGCCTCGGGTCGCTGAAGGTCAAGGCGTAACGCCAATTCCTCACGCCGGCGGGTTCGATGCCGCTCGGCGCCGACCCGAAGGTGACGGTGCAGCTCCGAAACGAAGCGGGCGCTTGCTGGGGCGCCGATTTCGGCACGCCCACGAAGAACGACGCGATCAAATTCGTGGCGAAGTCGGACTAGCGCTCCGACTGGTCCACGCGGTCGGGGCAGGGCGCCGACTCGACGACGCGGCAGTCGGGATCGCCGGGATCGGACTCGTCGCAATCGAGCGTGTCGATCGTGCAGTCGCGGACGCGAGTGCAGGTCCCTTCCTCATCGAAGTCGTCGCCGTCGAATTCCGCTTCGTAGAAGCACTCGTCGACGTCGCGCCGGATCTCCTGCCGCCCGCGCCCGCCGGCGAGGGGATAGGTGAGCGTGGTCAACGTCTCGCCGAAGGTGCACCTGGACTCGTACTCGGTTTCGTCGAAGAAGTACGAGGTCTCGCTCTCGCACTCGTCGACCTCGCACGCCTCGACCTCGATGCAGGTGCCGCCGGAGCACTCGCTCCGCGTCGTCTCGCAGGACGTAAAGGAGCTTTCCGACTCCGGCCCGCCGCCGCAGCCGACGACGACGGTGACGAGCAGGCTCACGACCGTGCTGCGATTGCCCATGCCTGCAGGTGAGCACGCCGACCGCGTCAGTGGCAAGTACCGAGCACGCCGGTGCAGATGATCTCGATGCCTACCAGTGGGGCGATGGGTGGCTACCAAGCGCGTCGTAGACGGCGTGTCATTGCCAACCGACCACTCGGTAGCCGCGATCGCCGAGGCACGTGCTCACGTAGCTCTGATACGTCGCGCTCGGGGTGCTCGAACGGAGGAGGCTTCCGAGCAGGCTTGCCGTGGCGCCGCTGGCGGCCCCGACGGCGGCGCCGGTCCCCGGTGACCCGAAGATCGCCCCACCCACCACCCCGCTCGCCGCGCCGATTCCACCCCCGATGGCGGTCTCGCGCAGCGTGTCGGTCGGCAGCGTCGAGCGGACATGCGTATCGGCGAGATGCTGGCAGTCGCTGACGTCGTGCTCTGAGGCGGCGCCCACCTGGGCGAGACGCTCGGTCGGGTAGAGGACGGGCCGCTGGGCGGCGCAACCGGCGAAGAGAAATGTTACCGTGGCAGCGAAGAGACGAAGGATGGACATGGGCCTCGGAACGCGGGGGCGCCGAGATCGTTGCGGAGATTTCGGTAGTCCTGATTCGTCGGATCATGGAACCGGCACCGCAATGGCCGAACCTCCGACCCCATGAAACGCTTTCTTGCTGTCGCGATGGTACTGGCCGCGACTCTCTTCGGAGCGGCGCTGCTCCAGCGACCGAAGCAGAATCCCATGCTCTCCACGCCTGAACGCGGCGACCCGTCGATGCGCGGAGCGGACGCGCCGGCGCCCGCCGAACCGGCCATATCGCCGACGGTGCCGCCGCCTGATCGCGTGGAGACGCCGACGGTTCGGCCGTCCCCGGCGGTGACCGTCGACGGGGCCGCGCTGCGCACGGAGGCCGATCGGCTGATCGCGGAGGGCAAGGTCGCGGAGGCGATCGAAGTGTTCCGCCAGGCTGTCGAGGCCGCGCCGACCGCCAAGAACCACGGCGACCTTGGCACGTTGCTCTATCGGCTGACCGCTTTCGACGAGGCCGCTCTGCACTTACGGGCAGCGGCCGATCTCGACCCCGGAAACGCGGATCGCTGGATCGCGCTCGCGAACGTCTACTACCGAAAGGTCAATCCGGGTGAGGCGTGGAAGGCCGAAAAGCGCGCCCGCGAGGCGGAGCCTGGGCTCGAGCTCGGCCGCGACACCGAGGGCATGCGGGTGCGAAGAATTCGTTGACCCGGTCGTTTCCGACGTGTTAGCAGCACGAGACGGCGCGAATTGTTCGCCGCCCCACCAGGAGGATGCCGTGAAAATTCAAACGCAGCTCCAGGCGCTCGCCGCCGTGCTGGCGCTCGTTACACCGCCGGCCGTTGCGAATGCGTTTCCCGACTGCCCGGCAGACCACGTGGCCGACGGCTACACCTGCACCGAGTTCAAAGCTGCGGGGAAGACCGGCGGCTACTTCCGCGTGACCTTCCCGTCGCACTGGGACGGCGACCTCGTGATCATCAACCACGGGTTCGATCTGAACGACCTACACATCCGTCCTCACGAGACCTGCAGCCACGCGGCCTCCGTCACGTGTGAGCAGGACTCGGACTGCGGGGCCAACAAGTTCTGCAACGACATCTCGTATCTCGGCCTCGATGAGGTGCTGCTGCCGATGGGCAAGGCCGTCGCGGCCGGCACCTACACCGACAGCGGCTGGGCCACGTTCCACTCGGCGAAGGACATCAAGGACATCATCAAGTACGTCAAGAAAGGCACCGGCGCCGGCGGCCAGCTGAAGCGGGTGATCGTCACCGGCTTCTCGGGCGGCGGCGCGGTGACCGCCGATGCCACGCTGAAGCTCAAAATCGACGGCGCGGTGCCGCTGTGCGCCGCCGCGGCGGGCGGTCTCACGACCTGGGACGTCGCGCACGAAGTCCGGCTCGTCTACGACTACGTGTGCGGCGGGGTCGCCGGCGCCACTTTCGTGTGGCAGTCCGACGTGGGCCAGCCCAACACCCTCGACTCGAATTCGGACGCCATCGGCCTGGCGCTCAAGGTCGACAAGTGTTTCGGCATCATCGGCCTGGCGCCCGACGACGGACACCAGGCGGAACGGCTCGCGAAGTTCATCGCGCTCACCCGCTTCACGGGCGACGCCGGTCACGGCGGAAGCGGCGTCAACGTCGCGAGCGCCGTCGGGTTCGCGGTGCTCGGCCTCGGCGACTTCGTGCACGACCCGAAACGTCTGAAGGGGAAGCGCATCGGCTTCAACGAAGGGCTCGACTACACGTCGCTCGGCGACGACCCGATGTTGGCCGCCGACTACGACGCGAACGTCGAGCGCGTCACGGCCGGGAAGGGGCGTAAGCAGCTGCGCAAGGCGAGCTGGCCCGACTTCACCAAGGGTCGCGGCAAGAGCGTCGACTATCCGATCTTGTCGATGGCCGGCGCGAACGACTGGTTGGTCATCCCGGAGTTCAACCGCGTGTACACCGACGCGTTGACGGCCGGGAGCAAGGCGCACACGCAGACCTGGATCGACACCTATGGTCACTGCGTCTTCAGTGAGCAGGAAATCACGGCCCTCTTCACGGAGTACTTCGAGTGGCTCGGCCCGATCGACGGTCCGTACGGTACGCAACCGACGCCTGCCGACATCGCGAGCGCATGCCTGGCACTGCCGGGAGGCGTCGACGGCGACACGTGCAACTTCAACGACGCCTTCTCGCCGGGCGCGATCTATGACCGGGTCCCGCCGCGCGAGGATTGGCCAGCGGCTGCGCAAGCACCGTAAACGCTTCGTCTTTCAAGATGCGTCTCGAAGGCCCCCGGCTGCAACGCCGGGGGCCTCGTTATTTGGGCGGTGGTATTCGGTAGCGACGTCCACCCTGGACGGGGCCGGGAACGGCGGAGCTCTCCGCGGCCGCGAAGCGTTCGGGAAACGCCCAGCCACGATGATCGATGCGGGAGGGCTCGACGTAACGCGAGCGCGCATCGAAGCGCCCTTCACGCATTCGGCGATCGTAGCGCGCGCAGCAAAGACGCAACGAAGCGTCGCCGTCCGGTAAGCGCGGCACGGGAAGCCGAAGCTCGCAACCTTCGAGCTCTACGCGCGCGTTGCTTCGAATTGAGACAGCATAGCCACGGCTTCGAGTCCGAGAGCGTGCGCATATCGAAGAGTGTATCAAACTGAATCAGCTTCGTGCGTCGAACCCTTGACCTCGTTAGACGCGAGCGCATGTCTGATTGAGTACGACGTCGTGCAAGCACATTTGAAAGTGCAGCGCGCGCGTCGCCCCGGGGCCCCCAATCGTCGCCAAGGTTCCACGCTTCAATCTTCACGTCACGCAACTCGAGTCTGGAGGGACTGGCAATGAGAACCGGTAGAGAACTGTTATCGAGAATGATGCTGGCTACAGCCATTGTAGGTGCGCTCGTCCATCAAGCACACGGCAGCGCGTGCTACTCCGTGGACGTCCTGGCCAGCGGAACCAATGACCCCGCGCCGATCGCCTACTATCGCTTGGGAGAAGCGTCGGGGTCGACCGCCGCCGACTCGGCGTCGTCACCGCAGAACGGAACCTACCAGAATTCGCCGACGCTCGGAGTCACCGGCGCCATCGAGGACGACCGGAACACCGCCGTCGACTTCGACGGCGTGAACGACTACGTCGAGGTGGCCGACACCGCCAAGCTCCGCGTCAGCGGCTCGTTCGCGATCGAGATGTGGATCAAGCCGCACGGGGAATTCGTGCAGCACAAGTACTTCTTCAACAAAGGCAACTGGCTGGCCGTGATCTTCGGCTACGGCCCCGATCTGTCCGACTCGCTGAACTTTCTCGCCGCCGCGCACGGCGGCTTCTGCGAGCCGGGCTATTCGACGAACACCGCCGAGATCCCGATGTCCGGCGATCAGGACAGCTGGCACCACATCGTCTACTCGTACAATCAGCTGACCAACGCCTGGGAGGGCTACAAGGACGGCAGCGCCGTGTTCTCGACGACCTGCCAGTTCTCGCTCGACTCGAGTCATTCCGATGTGCTGCGCATCGCCACCAGCGATCCCGGCGCGGGGGAGAACAACCACGTCAACGCCTCCATCGACGAGTTCGCGCTCTACGACGACTATCTGCCCGCGGCCCAGGTCACGGCGCACTACACCAAGGCGCTGGCCTCCAACTCTGCGCTGCGCTTCGAGCAGGTGGTGACCGGCCTCGACGGGGCCCAGGGCGTGGCGGTCTCCGCCGACGGCGCGCACGTCTACGTCGTGAGCGACGTCGACGACTCGATCGACGTTTTCAGCCGCAGCGTCACCGGCGTTCTGACGTCCGTGCAGACCGTGACGGACGGCGGCTCGTTCGACGGTTTGAACGGCGCCTTCGGCGTCGCCGTCAGCTCCGACGGGAAGAGCGTGTACGTGACGGGCGAGGCGGAGGACGAGCTCGCTCGTTTCGACCGCAACCCGACGACCGGGGAGCTCTCGCAGGGTATCGGCTACGTGATCCACGACGGCGTCGGCATGGGAAGTTGTGGCACGGTCGACGGACTGAACGCCGCCAAGGGGGTCGCGGTCAGTCCCGACGGGAAGCACGTGTACGTCGCCGGGCAGGGCGACGACTCGATCGCCGTGTTCGCGCGCGACACGTCCACGGGAGCGATCACCGACTGCGTCCAGGTGATCAAGGACTCCTCGAACGCGAACCTCGGTCTGAACGGAGCCTGGGCGGTCACCGTGAGCACCGACAATGCCCATGTCTACGTCACGAGCGACCTCGAGGACGCCGTCAACGTCTTCAGCCGCAACACGACCTCGGGCGTCCTCACCTTCGTGGAGGCCAAGCGCGACAACACGGGGGGCGTGAACGGGCTGATGAACGCCCGCTCGGTGGCGATCTGCCCGGACGGGAAGCACGCCTACGTCACCGGCAAGGGCGACGACCTGGTCGCCATCTTCAGCCGGGCGACGAGCGGCGGGACCTTCGGCCAGCTCACGTTCGTCAGCACGGTCGGCAGCATGAACGGTCCGACGAGCGTCGTCTGCGATGCGACGAACAATCGCGTTTACGTCGCCTCCGAGCTGGACGACACGGTGAAGGCGTTCTCGCGCAATCCGACCAACGGCGCCTTGACGCTGCTCGACACCGAGCAGGACGGAGTGCAGGACAACTCGGACTGCGCCGCGGTCACGAACGGGCTGAACGCGGTTCGGGCGGTCGCCGTCAGCCCGGACTCGGCCAGCGTCTACGCCGCCGGCTTCTCCGACGACGCCGTCAGCACCTTCAGCGTGTGGTAGGCCACAGGGAGTAGCCTCTGCACCGTGAGGCATGGGACGACGGCGGCCGGGAGCGACCCCGGCCGCCGTCGTCGTGCATCGTTCGTCTCGAGAGCACCTGCATTCGGGCCGCCCACGCAATGCCTGAATCAGGCCCGAACCATATTCGCGGCGCGGCGACTGGGGGGACGAAGCGAAGCTCAGTCGTGACAGGCGAGGCGGGTCGCGCCGCCGACGCAGCCCTCGGCCGCACCGATCCAGTCGATGCCGGCGCCGGCGAGCGGCGGGCCGGTGACGAGCGACACCGTCAGGCCGGCCGCAAACGGGCCCGCGACGTCGAGCCCGCGGAGCGTCACGCCGACGCGGACGCCGAGCTTGGTGGCGCGCATGACCACGCGGGCATCGCCCGACGCGCTTCGGCAACGCGTGCAGGACGCGCCACACGGCGTGCAGCGCGTGGCGCCGAGCGTGGTCGCGACGTCGAGCGTCGCGCCGTCGCGCAGGCGGACGGCGATGCCGCCCCGCCCGTCGAGGCGCAGGCCCGACGCGGTCGGCGGCGCCTCGGCGACCACGCTGACGCGCCCGTTCGGCAGGCCGTTCGGGCGGCTGGCGTTGATGCGCGCCCGGCGGATCACGAGCGGCGCGTCGGCGTCGTCGCAGCCGTCGCGCGTGCCGTCGCCGTCGACGTCGGGCGGGTCGCCGCAGGGCGCAAGGTCGAGTCGTACGAAGCGCGCCACCGAGGGGACGCCGAGCGCATCGAGCACGAACAGGAGGTAGTAGCCGGGCGGCGCGACGGTCGGCCCGGGCGGCGCGAGGAACGTCGCGACGCCCTCCTCGGCGGCGGCCGGATCGCGCACCAGGGCGACCGTCCGCTGATCCATGTTGCGTCCGTGGGTCGTGGTGGCGGGACGCACGAGGACGGCACGCGCGATCGTCCCCGGGTCGGTGCCGGCGGCGAGTTCGATCGGAAGCGGAGCGCCGTACGTCACCACGTCCGGCGCCGCGACGACCTCCGGACGCGGCCCGCGGAAGAGGTAGGGCGGACTGTAGATCTCCATGCGCAGCTCGTGGTGGCCGTGCGCGTCGTGAGGGTCGCCGTGACACGGCTGTCCGAAGTTGGGACAGCCGGGCTCGACGAGGTCGTAGGGATCCGCCGCGCCGGTGGCGTCGCGGTTCGGGTTGCTCCCCGCCACCCAGACGCGGCCGTCCGGCAAGAGGACGGCCACGGAATGATAGTGCCGCTCGAGCGCGGCGACGCCGGCCGACGACCAGCTCTCGCTCGTCGGATCGAAACGCTCGGCCTCGAGGACCCCCTGACCCGGGACCTCGTTGACGGCGCTGCCGCCGATCACCAGCACCGTGCCGTCGGGCAGCAGGACCGAGGGAGCGTGCATGCGCCCGTGCGCCATCGGCGACAGTGCGCGCCACGCCGGGGCGGGAGCGGCGAGGTCGATGAGCTCGGCCTCGGGAACGCCGTAGGGCGAAAACACGGCCGCGCCGCCCACGTTCAGCACGCGGGCCGCATAGCCGTCCTCGGGAAGCAGCGGCAACAGGATCGAGGTGCCGGTGTCGCGGGCGCCGCGCGTCGTCGTCATCACCGGACCCGTGGTCGCCAGGGTGTTCGGGACGAAGCGGCGGGTCGCGGCCGTCGGCCCGGCATAGAAGACCTCGCCCGACGGCAGGAGGTGCACGTACGGATAGCGCTCGTCGGGCCAATCGGCGGGATACGGGAGCGGGTCGCTCCAGGTCTCCGTCGCGGGCTCGAACAGCTCGACCGTGCGATTGCCGACGGCGAGGCAACCGGCGGCCCCGACGTCGTCGTAGCCGTTCATCGCCAGCACGCGTCCGTCGGGGAGCGCCAGCGTCGACGGATACCAGCGGCCGCGCGCCATCTTCGGCCCGTGCCGCCAGGTGCCGCTCGGCGGATCGAGGAGGAAGCTCTCACGCAGCCCGAGGAAGCCGTGGCAGCTCGGACGCGCGATCTCGGGGTTGTCGTAGGGAAGCGGATGGTCGAAGGACGGGCCGTGCTGCATGTCGGCCCGCACGCCCGGCGTGCGATGCACCCACCCCGTCGGGTACTCGAGGTTGCCGCCCACCACCAGGAGGCGGCCGTCGGGCAGGAACGAGTGCCCGGAGCAGAAGACGTCGGTGTCGTGCAAGCTGGGAGGATCGTTCGGCGGCACCGCGGCGCCGGTGAACGCGGGGGCGCCGATGATCGCTTCGCTCGCCGGATCGAAGAGACGGGCGCCGTCGGCGCCCGAGCGGTAGTTGTGGTCGTTGCCCGAGCCCGCGAGGATCACCACCTGTCCCGTCGGCAACAGCGCGGCGTGCACGGCCAGCACGTCGGTCGTCGCCGCCACCATGTGCCACATGCCGACCTCGGCGGCCTCGGCGGCGCGGCACACGCCCGGCGGCAGGCAGCGGCCGGCCGCCGCCGCCCGCGGCAGCGGAGCGCTCGGCAGGTTGCGCGGCGACTCGCAGGCGCGCGCGACGTCGGATCCGCACGCCACCACGAGCGTCAGGATCGCCTGCGCGAGAACCGCACGGTGACCGGCACGCATGACTCGGATCCTCCTGCCGGGCGGGTCTCAGCTCTTGGTCTTGAGGGACGACTCGTTGGCTTTGATGAACGCGCGGATGTCGTCGGCCATGTCCAGCAGCTTCGTCCACTGCTCCTTGTAGAGCGTCACAGGAAAGCGTCCGAGGCCGTAGACGGATAGGCCGCCCTTTTCGCTGACCTTGAGCGATATGCCTCGGCTGGCGGTGCGTTTGAGATGCGCGTTCTCGGCGCGGAGGCGCTCCAGTTCCGCGTTCACGTCGTCGTCAGGCATGGGGCGAGGATAGCGAATCCCATCCTACGACGACACCGGAGCGGTGGTCGGGATGAGGCGGGCCATCTGGGGGGCGCGCGGGACGGAAGTCAGACGGCGAGTCGGCGTATGGGATCGCGACCATCCCAATCGCGAGCGGCCGTTTCGACGATCTCGAGGAACCCGCGCATGCTCTCCGTGCTCTCCCACAGCTCGAGGAAGTGCCCGAAGGTCCGGACGGTGTCGTGGTACCGCACCCGGCAGATTCCGGGGATCGCCAACGACCAGGCGAGGGGATGACCGAGTCGCTCGAGGCGGTCCGAGTCGGTCTCGAAGTCCCGGGCGAGCAGGGCGAGGTGATGCACGCCCTGCGGCAACTCCCGGTAGACGGAGGGCGCGCCGTCGCGAAGCTGGATCAACTCGATCTGGATGCCTCCGGAGTTCCCGACCGCAATCGAAAGGCCGGCCTGTGCCGGTGCTCCGCGGTAGCGCAGGTCCTCGATCGCCACGTCGTCGATGCGAAAGAAAGGACCCACGCGGGCGATCTCGACCCAATGGGCGATCGCGACGTCGAGATCGTCGACGACATACGCGATCTGCTTGAGGACCCCGTGCTCGACTGCCATGGCTGCCGGTAGTGTACGCGTCCCGTGGCCGGCTTATGACCGGTAGCCGGGGGGATTGGCGTCGTCGACGTACAGGTCGACGCCGAACTTGGTCTGTCCCGGCGTCGCGGAGTACTTGGCGAGATCGGTGACGCCGTGGGAGACCAGCACGTCCTCGCACAGGAACGTGTTGCCCGTGCACTCCCGGCTCGGGCTGGTGAGAATCTGGTACGCCGCGTCGGCATAGATCTCCGGCGTCCGTGACATGGCCAGCGCGGCCTCGCCGCCGAGCAGGTTGCGCACGGCCGCCGTGGCGATCAGCGTCCGCGGCCAGAGGGCGTTCGAGGCGACCCCGGCGTCTCGCAGCTCGGCGGCGAGCCCCAACGCGATGAGGGTCATGCTGAACTTGGCGACCGTGTAGCCGGTGTGCGCGCCGAGCCACTCGGGCTTGAGCGAGATCGGCGGCGACAGCGTGAGGATGTGCGGATTGGTGCCGCGCTTGAGGTGGGGCAAGCACGCCTGGCTGACCACGAACGTGCCGCGCGCGTTGATCGACTGCATGAGGTCGTAACGCTTGATGTCGAGGGTCGCGGTGGGCGACAGGTTGATCGCGCTGGCGTTGTTCACGCAGATGTCGATGCCGCCGAAGCGCGCGACCGTCTGCGCGACTGCGTCGGCGACGCACCGCTCGTCGCGGATGTCGCCGACGATCGGCAGGGCGTGGCCGCCGGCCTCCTCGATCGCGGCGGCGGCCGTGTAGACCGTGCCCTCCAGCTTCGGGTGGGGCTCGGCGGTTTTCGCGATGAACGCGATGTTGGCTCCGTCCCGCGCGGCCGCCAGTGCGATCGCCAGGCCGATGCCCCTGCTCGCGCCGGAGATCAGCATCGTCCGGCCCTTCAAAGTCCCGGTCGTGTCGGTCATCGATGCCTCCATGCCTAGGTTGTCCGGTTCTCGTCAGCCACAGCCAGAACCGTAGACGCACTAGCTATCGACTCGGTCCCAGAGGGGCAACACCTCTGGAAACGATCGGCCGGTGAAGCGCTCGCGAGTCTCCACGACGCCTCGCCG
Organism: uncultured delta proteobacterium; assembly: GCA_963761995.1. Classification (GTDB taxonomy): domain Bacteria; phylum Desulfobacterota; class Binatia; order UTPRO1; family UTPRO1; genus UTPRO1. The sequence goes on from CAVXIU010000006.1 coordinate 1,671,020, forward strand.
GCAGCGCGAATCGCCGTCGCGTGAAGGGCTGCGCTGGACAACGCCCACCTCGAAGGTGTTAAGGACGTGCCCATGCGCTCAACCGTCCTCGTTCTCTTCCCGCGCGCGACCATCGCGCTTCTTGCAATGATCATCGCTCCGTCGTTCGCGTTCGCCGCTGACGATGCGTCGCTGGAGGCGAGCCTTGCGAACACGCTCACGGTCAAGCCGAGGGGTGTCGTCGACGATACGGGCGTCCCCGCGGCCGTATCGCCGAGCCCCACGGCGTCGCCGACCCCGGTCGAGTCGGCGACGCCGACGGAATCACCGACGCCGGTGGAATCGGCGACGCCGACCGAATCGCCGACGCCGGTCGAGTCCGCGACACCGACGGAATCACCGACGCCGGTGGAATCAGCGACACCGACGGAATCACCGACGCCGACCGAATCGCCGACGCCGGTCGAGACGCCGGCGGAAACCGCATCGCCGACCGCAACGCTCACGCCGACGCCGCTCGTCACCGCGTCGCCGCGGCTCGATCCCTTCCTCTGCTACGCGACGCAGCGCCGCGCCATCAACGTCAGCGTCGCTGCGAACGATGATTTCGGCGACAGCACGGTCACCGTGCGGCAGGCGAAGCGCCTGTGCGCGCCCGCCGACGATGCGACGGCGCCGAGCCGTCCGGGACATCTGACGTTCTACACCATCCGCCAAACCTCGCCGTCCTTCGAGCGGATCCCGAACGTGTCGATCCGGGACCAGTTCGGAGCGCTCGAGGTCGATCTGGTCCGGCCGGAGCGCCTGCTCGTGCCGACGTCGAAGTCGCTGTCGGAGCCGCCGCCGCCGGAGCTCGCGAATCTCCTCGACCACTTCAAGTGTTACCGCGTGCACGGCGCGCACCGGCGCGTACCGGCGGTGAGCATCGAGACGCAGTTCGGCGAGTTCACGGTCGCGATCAAGCGCCCGCGCGATCTCTGCATCCCGGTCGACAAGAACGGTGGGGGCATCCTCGATCCGACCACCGGCCTCATGTGCTACCAGGTGCGGACCCTCCATCGGAACCTGCCGCACGTGTACACGACCGATCAGTTCGGCAGCGACGACTACGATCTCTTCGGCATCCGCGACCTGTGCGTGCCGCTGCTCGAGGGTCCCGGGACGTGCGGCGACGGCTCACTGAACTCGCCGGGCGAGCAATGCGAGACCGACGGCAACGATGCCGCGTGCCCGGGTCTCTGCAACAAGCCGACGTGCACGTGTCCGCCGCCGAGCTGCGTCGACGAGGCCGGCCCGAGGTGCATCCGGGCCGAACGGTAAACCTGGAGCAATCAACCTGCAGGGATGGCCGTGCTCGCCCTGATCGTCGTCGCCATGCTTGCGCTTCCGCGTGCGGAGTCGGTCCCCGCGCAGCAAATTCCCGGCGACGCGAAATGGTCGTTGGTGACGGACGCGCCCGCCTTCGGGCCGCGAGACTGCGCCGGCGCGCTCACCTTCAATGGGCGTATGTGGCTCCTCGGTGGCTGGAATCCGCACCAGGATCCGACGACCAACAGCGAGGTCTGGTCCTCCGCCAACGGCAGCGACTGGCAGCTCGAGACCATCGCACCCTGGGAGGGTCGGCACTGCGGCGGCTACGCCGTGCACCAGGGGAAGATGTGGATCGTCGGCGGAGACAACAACCGCTACCACTACCAGAACGACGTCTGGTCGTCAGCGGACGGCGCGACCTGGACACGCGTCCTCGAGCACGCGCCCTGGGCGGCGCGCGGTCAGATCCTCGGCTCGGTCGTGTTCCAGGGGAGCATGTGGATCATCGGCGGCGGCACCTACAACGACCCGCGTCACTACTATCGCGACGTGTGGCGCTCGCCGGACGGCGTTCACTGGGAGCGCGTCGGCGTCGCGCCGTGGAGAGCTCGTGAGTACCACAACGTCGCCGTCTTCGACGGTCGGATCTGGGTGCTCGGGGGCTACCGCGACGGCAACCTGGACGACGTCTGGTCGTCACCCGACGGCATCCACTGGCGGCAGGCCCTGTCGATGGAGCCGCCGGCGAATCTCGTGACGACGCCGTGGGGCGCCCGCCATGCCGGCAACGTCTTCGTGTTCGACGGTGCGCTCTGGATGGTGGCGGGCAGCATCCTCGACAGCACGCCGGTCGCCGATGCGTGGCGGCTCGATCCGGTACCGCCTCTCGGCTGCGATCCGTCCCCGCGCACGAATTGCGTCGCCGCCGCCGCGGGAGGATCGTCGATCGACCTCGCCGATCGGGCCCCGGATGCGTCCGACGCCGTGCGCTGGCGCTGGCGCGGTGGTCCGTCGTGGGTCGGAAACCCCCAGCTCGACACCGGCCTCGCGCTCTGTCTCTACCCATCCGGCGCGGCTCCGTTGCTCATCGGCGGCGCGCTGCCCGGAGGCCTCTGTAGCGGCAAGCCCTGCTGGGAGGGCGCGCCGGGCGGTTTTCGCTATCTCGACACGCAGACGTACGCCGCCGGAACCAAGAGCATGCGCCTGACCTCGAAGGGCGCGCACACCAAGGCGCTGTTGCGTGGCGGCGGTGATCTGGTGCCGATGCCGGCGCTCGCCGCGATCACGGTGCCGTTCGTCCTCCAGCTCCAGGGCACGACCGACGTCTGCTGGGAGGCGCGGTTCTCCGAGGCGCGGCGACAGACGGGGACGCAGTTGACGGCGACCAGCGACTGACGCCCGCCCGTCGCGATCACGTTCGACGCCAGACCGTCGCCAGCCATGGTTGCTGGGCTCGCGGCAGTCCGGGTGGTCGGTAGTAATGCTCCAGCTCGACGAAACCGGCGCCCGTCACCAGCGCGCGCCAAGTCTCGAGGTCGAGGAAGCTCCCGTACCGGCCGCGGTTCCATCCCTCGTCGTTCGAGCCGTGCGGATTCGAGCTGAAGAGCACGCCACCGGGGACGAGGGTGACGCGGAGCTCCTCGAGGACGCGGGGGAGCTCCTGGGCCGGGACGTGAAAGAGCGAGGCATTGGCGAACACGCCGTCGAAGTGCTCTGGCGGCAGGTCGAGCGCCAGGAAGTTCTGGTGCAGGACCTCGCAGCCGGTGTGCCGCCTCGCCATCTCGACGAACTGGGCGGCGCCCTCCAGGCCGACCGGGTGATGCCCGAGATCGCGAAACGTCTGGAGGTCGCGGCCGGGGCCGCAGCCGAGATCCAGGATCCGCAGCGGCTGACCCTCGAGGTGTGACAGCAGCGCTCGGATGTTCTGGCTGACGTCGTGATCGCGCGTGCCTTCCCAGAACGCGCTCGCGCTCGCGTCATAGTGGGCGATCGTCGTCTCCGCGATCTGTCGCAGGTCGTCCGCGTCGAGCATGGTCACGATCCTTCTCGCATGTTCGACATCCGATGAGAAAGCAGGGCGCCCGCAGTCACCGCCAACCGAGCTCGCACGTCACTCGCTGCACGATCCGAGCGGTGCATACAAACGAGACGTAGACGCTGCCCGACGGAGCTGTCGCACTGGGGGGATGCCCATCCTCCGCCGCCTGCTCGCTCCGAGCCTCCTGGTGCTCCTGCTGCTCGGGGTGCCGCACTCCGCGATCGCCGTCAACGTCAACTGCCCGTCCAACGGCAGCGTCACGCTCACCAATCCCAATCCGGGCCAGCTCGGATCGAGCGTCACCGCGGTGCCGAGCCACGGGGTGATCGAGCAGTCCGTGAGCGGCAACCCCTTCTTCGTGAAGAGCGTCGGCGACCCGATCTCGTGGTCGGGCAACTCGATCGTGAACTACCGCAACACCTCGGCGGCGGCGACCGACCAGTTCAGCATCGGCGGCTTCGTCTTCGACGTCACGATCACCGCCGGCTCGCCGCCGACGCCGACGACGACCACCACCAGCGACGTGACGATCACGTTCAGCGCCAACTCGCAGGCGATCGGCGTCTCGGCGCACGTGAGCCCGACCCCGCCCTCGGGCTCGGTCACGTTCTCGATCCCCGGCGCCGGCAGCAACACCTCGGCGGTCGTGAACCCCCAGGGCAACGCCAACGGCACCTTCGTCGTGGCCGCCGGCACGCCCTCGGGCAACTACACGATCACCGCGACCTTCAATGGTCCCGCCAACTACGCGAGCAGCTTCGGGACCGCCGAGTTGCACGTCAACTTCTTCGCCACCACGACGACGCCGGCCAACAAGAGCACGACCGTGAGCCCGGCGGCGCAGAACCTCACTCTCAACACCAGCGTCACCAGCCAGTTCGGCGGCACGGTGAACGTCGGCACGGTGACCTTCACGGTGATGGACGGGTCGAACGTGCTCGGGAGCCCGGTGCAATCGGGCACCGTCACCGGCAACGCGGCGAGCGCGAGCTACTCGCTCCCGGCCGGGACACCCGCCGGCTCGTACTCGATCACGGCCGACTATGCCGCGGCCGGGAACCTCGCTCCGAGCTCCGGCTTCTCGACCCTGACGGTGAACAAGACGGATCAGATCATCGCCTTCGGGCCGTTGAGCAACGTGCCGTACGGCATCGCGCCGTTCGGGCTCGCCGCGACCGGCGGCGCCAGCGGCAACCCGGTGACGTTCTCGATCGTCTCCGGCCCTGGGTCGATCGTCGGCACGACGCTGACCGTGCTCGGGGCGGGCGTCATCACGATCCAGGCCGATCAGCTCGGCGACGCCAACTACAACGACGGCCAGACCACCACGACGCAGACCGTCACGCCGGCACCGATCACCGTGACCGCTCTCGACCAGTCGCGGGCCTACGGCGCGAGCAATGCCGGCCTCGCGTTCACCGCCGCGCCCTTCGTCGGCAGCGATGCGATCGCGACCGCCTTCAGCGGTGCGCTCGCCAGCACGCCACCGACGAGCCCGGTCGGTACCTATCCGATCACGCAGGGCACGCTCGCCGCCCCCGACTACGCCATCACCTTCGTCCCCGGCACGCTGACGGTGACGCCGGCGACGCTGACGGTGATCGCCGACCCGCAGTACAAGGTGAGTGGCAGCCCGAACCCACCGCTGACCTACGCCTACGGCGGCTTCGTCAACACCGACGACGAGACCGTCGTCACCGGCTCCCCCGCGCTCGGCACCACCGCGACCGACGTGAGCCCGACTGGGGACTACCCGATTACGGTCGATGTCGGTACGGTCGCGGCCGCCAACTACGACGTCAGCGCGGTCGACGCCCTGCTGCACGTCGCGAACGCACCAGCCAGCCAGGTCGACGCCATCGACGCGGCGAGCTGCGAGGCGACCGATCTCACCGTGCACTGGTCGAGAATCGACGGCGAGACGGGCCCCGTCACGTACTCGGTCTACGTCTCGGAGGACGGGGGGGCGGCGGCACCACTCGTGACCGACACGCCCGCCACGTCCGCGCCCTTCACCGGCGTGCTGGGCAAGACCTACGGGTTCTACAGTCTCGAGCGCGATCAGGTCGGCAACCTCGAGCCCGTGCCGGCCACGCCCGACGCCTCGTACACGATCGCGAGCTGCGCCGGGAACGACCTCGCAGTCATCAAGGTGGTGCTGCCGAAGACGGTGAAGCTGACGAGCAAGGTCCCCGCCCGCACCGTCAAGGTCAAAGTCACGATCCAGAACCGGAGCCCGCACAGCGAGACCATCACCGACGCCGTCATGCTCGGGAAGCTCGTGCACCTGAGCGTCGACACGGTCGGCATCGCGTGCCCGGCCCCCGCGACCGTCCTGCATGTCGGCAAGCCGCAGAAGAAGCTTCCCCTCACGCTCAAATCGAAGGGCAAGCTCTCGGTGCTCTTCGACGTCGCGATCGACTGCGCCAACGACGTCGCCAAAGGAGTCGGGCACGGCGATTTCCGCTTGACCGCGCGGGTCTCGCATTCCGCCTTCGGCAGCGGTGACGCCCACGTCGCGGACGACGCCTGCCCGCGCACGGTGACGCCGCCGAAGGAGATCGATCCATTCCCCAACGGCAAGATCGCCGACAAGGGCTGCGGCACCAAGAAGGCCGACAAGACCTTCGGAGACCCGATCGTCCTGGACGTGTTCGTGAAGCCCTAGGCCGCCCGCTAGCGCGGTCTCCGAACCTCGCCACACGCGCCGGAACGTTGACCGGTCGCTCCCCGAGTGGGCTATACCCACGTGGCCACTCGCATGGGACGAGACCAGTCGATGCCTTTCACGAGCCCTTCTCCAGCCAGTCTCACCCACGAGGATCTCGCGGCCGCGTACCGCCGACGCATCGTGTCCCGCCTGCCGAGCTTCGCGGCCGGGTGGCTGGCGGTGGCGATGGCGTGGTCGGTCGTCCTCCTCCTCGAGAAGCGGCTCGCCCTCGTGCCTGCGGTGCTGGCATGGGCGGCGCAGGCGACGGTCCTCGTGTCGGCCGTGCGGCTCGGCCGGCAGGACCGCGGCGCATGGACGCCACGGATAGCCCTGACCGCATGCGTGTTGGGCGCCGTCATCCTGGCGGCTCTGTTCGCCCTGTCCGCAGGGGACGCGGGGACGTTGGCCTTCGTCATGTTCACGCTCTGCTGCGCCTCGTCGATGACGTTCGCGTGGGGATGGGCGAGCTCCCTCGCCATCTACGTCTGCGCGTTGGGTGGCGTGACCCTGGCGGCGCCGAGTCTCCACTTTCTCACGCCGCTCTCGGAGTTCGTGGCCCAGGTCGCGGTCGGATCGGTGATTTGGCTGGCGATCGCATTCGGCGCCCGCCGGAACCTCCGGCTCCGCCTGCTGGCGAGCTTGCGCGAAGCGGACGCCGTCGCCAAGCTCGCAGCCTCGCGCCAGGCCTATCGCGACCTGGCCGAGAACGCGCACCACTTCATCTGGGAAGCCGATCACCTGGGGCGATTCACCTACCTGAACGATGCCGTCGCCCGCTTCACCGGCATGTCGAAATCGGCGCTGCTCGGCCGATCGGCGCGCTCGATCTTGATCGACGACCCGAGGAATCCCGAGCTGGAGAGCCTGCTCGCGCGCCGTCGCGCCGGCGAGGACGTGCCGCCGCAGATCTTCAGGATGCAGAGCGTGCACGGGCCGCGTTGGGTGGAAACCGTGGCGCAAGCGGTTCACGGACCGGACGGACAGCTGATCGGCGTACGCGGGATCGCCTACGACGTGACCGAGCGGGTGCTGGCGGAGCAGCGGCTGCGCGAGAGTGAGGAGCGCTACCGCGGGCTGGTCGAGTCCCAGCTCGAGCTGATCGCACGCGTCGACCCGGAGGGGCGCGTGACGTTCGTCAACGACGCCTTCTGTACCAAATTTGGGCGGCGCCGCGAGGAGCTCGTCGGCATGCGCTTCGACAGCGTCCTCGCTTCGGACGACCTGACGGCGGCTCGTGCGGCCATCGCCCGGAGCGGCACGCCGCCGCACCGCGAGGCGCTGGAGATCCGTCATCGCACCGCCGACGGGTGGCGCTGGATCGCGTGGGAAGGCTCGGCGATTTGCGATGCCGACGGCCGCACGATCGAGATTCAGGCGGCCGGACGCGACGTCACGGAGCGCCGCGCCGCCGAGGACGCGTTGCGTGCCTCGCTCGAGGAGCTCGGTCGGAGCGAGGAGCAAATCAGGCTGTTGGCCCAGCGCCAGGCGTCGATCCGCGAGGAGGAGCGGATGCGGCTCGGCTTCGACCTCCACGACGGCGTCTGCCAGGAGCTCGTCGGCATCGGCATCTTGATCGAGGCGGCGCGCCTCAGGTTGGCGGCACGAACGGGCGAGCCCGTGCCCGAGCTCGAGCGGGTCGTCCCCTACGTCACGACGCTGGTCGAGCACCTCAGAAAGCTCGCCAGCGAGCTGCGCCCCATGTTGCTCTCCGACCTCGGCCTCGCCGACAGCCTCCGCTCCCTTGCCGGCCGGGCATCCGGTGAGGTGAGCATCGTCGTGCAGGCGCCCGCAGAGATGCCGCGCTTGAGCGACAGCGCCGAGCTCGCCGTCTATCGGATCGCCCAGGAAGCGCTCGCCAACGCCGTCCGGCATGCCGGCGCGCGGCACATCGAGCTGACGCTCGGTGCTCAGAACGGGACGCTCCGCGTCGCGGTGCAGGACGACGGTCGCGGGTTCGACCCCGCGGGGTGTCGGAGCCAATCGCTCGGGATCGAAAGCATGAAGCAGCGGGCGCTCGCGCTCGGCGGGCGCCTCGAGCTCGTCTCGGCGCCGGGCAAGGGGACCACCGTCCTTCTGGAGTATCTCGTTCCGTGACGCTGACGACACGGGAAAAGGCGCGGCTGCGGTTGTATGCGTTCATCATCGTCCTGGGCGGCGGGTGCGGCGCCGCCTACAGTTTCGTCCTCTTCGGGCACGTCAGGGATCTGGTGCAAGGGGCGTTCGTCGGCCTCGGCCTCGGCGGACTCCTGGGGGCGTTCGAGATCTTCCTCGCGTTGCGTCCGTTGGGCACGCGGCTGCGCGCCGCTCCGTTCGCCGTGCACCTCGCGATCCGCGCGCTCGTCTACCTGGTGGTGATCGTGGCGGCGATCGAGCTCAGCGCGGTCCTCTTCACCGGCGGGACGTTTCCGGCGGGAAGGGAGCTCCTCGGCCACGTCGCCTTCGGCGCGATCCTGAGCGTCGGGTTCAACTTGTTCTTCGCGATCAATCGCCTGCTCGGGGCAAACGTGCTTCGGAGCTTCGTCACGGGTGCCTACCACCACCCGCGCGAGGAGGAGCGCGTCTTCATGTTCCTCGACATCGTGGGGTCGACGGGCATCGCCGAACGGATCGGCAACGTGGCCTTTCACCGGCTGCTCAACCGTTTCTGCTACGACTTGACCGACGCGATCGTCGAGACCAAGGGCGAGATCTACAAGTACGTCGGCGACGAGATCATCGTCACTTGGAAGATGGCGAGCGGACTCCGCGATGCGCGCTGCGTGCGCTGCTACTACTCGGCGCTCGAAGCCATCGCGCGCAAGCACGACGACTACGAGCGCGAGTTCGGCGTCGTGCCGGCGTTTCGCGCCGGGCTGCACTGCGGCCAGGTCGTGGCGGGAGAGCTCGGTGACACCAAGCAGGAGATCTCGTTTCTCGGCGATACCGTGAACACGACCGCCCGCATCAAGGACCTGTGTCGCGAAGCGAATCGCCCGTTGCTGATCTCGGGTCCGCTGCTTGCGAGGCTCCGGCTTCCGGATGGAATCGAAGCGGATACTCTCGGGCCGGTGCGGCTGCGCGGGCGCGAGCAGGCGATAGACGTGTACGGCCTGCGCCGAGCCGGAGAGCCGCTCCCCGAAAGCGGAGCTACATCACGGGCGCGCGGCGGCGGAACGGCCCGCTGATCTCGTAGGTGATCCCGAACCCGCCCCCGCGTTGCGAGCTGACGTATAAGCGCCGACCCGAGGGATCGAATGCGGGCCCGGTGAGCTCCGAGCCGCCCTGGCCGACGACGCGAAGCAGGGGCGCCGCGATGCCGTCCGGCGTGATCATCACCAGCTCCATGTCGCCGCCGTCTTCGGCGACGAAGAGGTCGCCGGAGCGCGCCGCCGTGACGTTGTCGACGCCGGTGAGCTGCATCCCGGGATCGAGGGCGGCGTCGTAGAGGATCGTCAGACGCTCGGCGCGGGTGTCGTAACGCCAGACGCGATCGTCGCCCTTGGTCGTGAAGTAAACCTGATTGCGCCAATAGGTGATGCCCTCGCCGCCGTTGAACGGCGTGCTCGCGGCCACCTGCTGGCGCGTCGGCGTGTCGATGCCGATGGTCGGATTCGGATTGGGTACCGGAAGCCACGTCACCGCCTCGCCGCCGACGGCCGCAACCTCGAGAATCCCGGTCTCGAGATCGCGACGCCGCGTCGGTGTGAAACGATAGAGACGTCCGTCCGGTTGGTCCTCGGTGAGATACAGTCGCCCGCGGCGGTCGAAGGTGACGGCCTCGTGCTGAAAGGTGCCGAGCGCGGGGCGCTCGACGGCGCTGGTGACGCCCGCCGGATCGCATTCCCACACCGACCCCGCCGCGACCTCCTCGCAGGTGAGCCAGCTTCGCCATGGCGTCGCCCCGCCGGCGCAGTTGCGGGCGGTACCCGAGCAGATCCCGTAGGCATCGACGATCGCGCCGCCGCGCTCGAAAGCCACGGCGCCGGCTCCTCCGTTCGGTGCGATCTGCTCGCTGTTCGACACGTAGATCCACCCGCCGCGACGCGTCCGGAAGACCGCGCCGCCATCGGGAAAGTCGTGCCAGACGTAGGTGGTGCCGGTGACGACGTCTCCGGAGCGGGCGATCTCGCGCGCGCTGAAGCCGGCGGGCAGCATGAGCCCGAGCGCATCGGGACCGAGCAGCGGACCGTAGGGCCCCGGGCCCGCGACCGCCGGGGTGCCGGCGAGCGCCGTTCGCAGCAGGGGGCGCGGCAGCAGACCGCCGAACGCGAAGGCCGCGAGCGCCCGCAGGAGCGCGCGTCGATGCATCACGCCCTCATGAAGCGGCGCGACCGCATTGTCAAATCGCGAAGCGAGCGGCCGATTCCGGATAGACACGTCACCCACCGCATGCCAGCCTCATCGCATGACTCGGCACCTCGTCGGAACGCTGGTCGCGGTCGTGATCATCGGCGGTGGTTGCGCCGCACAGTCGGCGGAGCGAGGGGAGAGCGCGACGTCGCATGGTCACCGACTGATGTATCCGCCCGACGTCCCCGACGCGCACTATCCAGGCGGTGTCCACCTCCAGTCGGACGCACCGCTCACGAGCTGGCATCAAGTCGCCGTCTTCGCGACGCGTGAGGCGTGCGAATCGTCGAGGACCGCACGCATCGACGATTCGATCGACGAGGCCCGCGCCGAGGTGGGTGATCAGGCGAAGTATCAGTTGCCGGTGCGGCGGGCCGTGAACGCACGCTGCGTGGGCGAGCGCTGACGCCGTTCCCGTCGGGACCACTCAGCCGCGATACTCCGGCTTGAGCGCGTCCGTCGCCAGGAGGCGCACCATGCGCAAGATCCCGTCACGCCAGTCGACGCGCGTCGGTCCGATCAACGCGTGCATGCGCTCCGTGTCGAGACAGAGGCTGCCGAACGCCTCCGGATCGTCCCGAAAGGTCGGCACCAGTCCGCTCAGCTCCCCGAGATAGCCGCACCACTCCTCGATGCTGGTGGACTCCGAGCCGCCGAAGTTCACCGTCGTCGTGTCCACGGAGGCGGCCGCGAGCAGGTGGGGGATCTTCTCGACGTAATCATCGACGTGCAGGAGGTTGTACCGGTTCGGGCGCTCGGGGTGGACGGTGATGGGAACCTCCTGGCGCATCATGACCAGGTGGTAGAAGGGCCAGCCGCCGGTGTCGCCGTACGGGACGCTCAGCCGAGCGATGGTCGCCGGCACCCCGAGCCGCCGCGCGCACAACCGCACCACCGTTTCCGCGGCGATCTTGCTGATGCTGTAGGTCGGAAACATCGAGCGGTGATTGTCGCCGAGGGGAGAGTCCTCGCGCCGGGGCTCCGCCCCGCCGTAGGCGTACACCGCTGCCGAGGAGAAGTGGACGACGGCCTTGGCGCGCGGCAGCTGCATCATCAGGTCCCCGATGCCCTCGGCGTTCGCCTGCAGATCCACCGACCACCGGCCACTCTTGGCGACGGCGAAATTCAGCACGTAGTCGATGTCCTCCGGCACCTGGCGCAAGCTCAGAGGCTCGGCCAGATCCGCCTTGATCGGCACCGCACCGAGGCCGCGCACCTGCTCGACGGCCTCGTCGCGCATGAAGCGGGCGAGGGCGAACACCTCCGCGATCTTCGCGTACGCCGCAACCACGGGCAGCGCCACCTGCCCGGTGGGTCCGGTGATCAGAAGTCGCTTTCCCGTGAGGTCGATCGGTGTGGGTGCCATAGCGGCGCTGTATCAATCGCGGCGCCTGATGGGAACGGTTCCAAGAACGCTGCGGTTCGGGCATCAATTGTCGGCGAGAGGCTTGTAGGCTACAGAGCCGGCAATTCCCCTAACGCCGTCCCCAGGAGGAGAGACCAATGTTCAGCCACGTGATGGTCGGTGCCAATGACCTCGACATATCCCGGAAGTTCTACGACGCCGTGCTCGGCACGCTCGGCATCTCGGCCGCCGTCATGGACGAGAAGGGCCGCCTCTTCTACCTCTCGCCGGCGGGGGTCTTCGCCGTCACCAAGCCGATCAACGGGGCTCCGGCCAGCGCCGCCAACGGCGGGACGGTGGGCTTCAACGTCGCGGACCCCGCCACCGTCGACGCCTGGCATGCCGCCGGCGTCGCCAATGGCGGGACGACCTGCGAGGACCCTCCGGGCGTCCGCGAGAGCGCCATGGGAAAGATGTATCTCGCCTATCTGCGGGATCCGTCCGGCAACAAGCTCTGCGCGCTGCACCGCATGGGCTGAATGGGCTGAGCGAAGGGTCTCACGAGAGGCCCTTCGCTCCCCCACGATCATTCGCAGCGCTGGTTCCGCTCGCCGTCGACGCGGTCGTCTCCGTTGCCGCCGTCGAGGTCGTCGTCGTTCCCGACGCCGAAGAGCCGGTCATTGCCCTCGCCACCCTCACCTGGTCCGGATCCTGGGCCACCACGGATCGAGGCGTGGGGTGATTGCCACCGCGAACGGGGAGGCGTCCCAAAACCCGAGAGCGTTTTCGCGCAACAGAAAGCGCATCGCCGCCACGCCGATCGAACACGGATGCGACTGGTGCTCGGTGACGGAATACCGGAGGGTCGAACGCGTGTTCCGATGTGAAACACTTTTGTGATCGTCCTGTGCTCGAGCGCCGCGATTGCACTTGAGCCGAGCGCCGCATGTCGGTTAGCGCTGAACATGGATATGCGAAATTCGGTTTCTCATGGGTCCGCGACGCGCAGGTAATCCTGCGAAGGATGACGAACATGAAGAGCACATCATTCGTCGTGAGTACCGTCTTGCTGGTCGTCGGGTTGACCGTCGGTACGGCCAGCGCGCAATGCACGTTCCCGCAACCAAAAAAGGCCAAGGACGTCACGTTGGCCTTGATTCCGGCCTTCGTCTCCTGCGGCGGCCCCTGCAATTTGTGCGGTGACTTCGAGGAGTCCTCCAGCAGCCCGAACACGTCCACGGGCATAAGCATTCCGGGCTGCGATCCTCCGGAGACCTTCAACGAGGACGCCGGCTCACCGGCGAATGGCTGGCTCTGGGGCCCCAAGAGCGAGGGCAGCGTCTCGTTCACCGCGGCGAAGAACAAGATCGCGCACCCATCCAATCCGATCAACACGGCGGACGTGCAGATTCGAGTCAGGCTGCGCGACGTACAGTACGCGGGGGGCGCGCCCGCCAACGGCCTCGGATATCTACGGCCTGTTTCGCGTGGCACGACGAAGACGCGGGCGAGCGGCACCATGACGGTCATCGATGCGCCGCTTTCCTTCCCCGTCCAGGTCACCAACGGTCGGGCGAACGTCAGGACCTCGCTCAACGTCGAGCTCAACAACTTGGGGACGAGCCTGCCCGGCTGCACGGCGCTCGAGCTCCTACACGCGGAGATCGTCGACGAGAACGGCAATGCGTTCGCCCGCCCCGGTCTCTTCGTGGCGAACATCCCCGAGCCGACGCCGACGCCACCGGCAACGCCGACGCCCACGCCCACGCAGACCGGGCCCACGCCGACGGCGACGCCGCGCATGCGCTGCTGCGAAAAGCCGGGCCCCGACGGTTGCGCCGACCTGGCAAGTGACGCGTCCCCCGCCGCCTCCTGTGCGGGAGTGTACGGCGGATCGCTCGAAACGATCGGTACGGTCTGTGACGGCGCCACCGGAACCTGCGAGGACATGCGCACCGCCGCGTCCGAGTGTTGTCAATTCCTGCTCGCGGGAGAGGACAAGTGCATCGAGGGGCCGTCGTGGGACGCCACCCATTGCACGGCACAATTCAATGGAACCAGCTTCAGCAACCAGGTGTGCCGCCTCGACGGAACTTGCGGGACGCCATGAGCTGAGAGCGGTGTGCGAGCCGCGTGCTCGCACACCGCCGCCGACCCAGGACGGTGCGTGCTCTCGGAGAGTCGGACGGCATCGGCGTGACACCCTCACCGCTCGCGGCGGCGACCGGACGTGTCGAGATCGGCGGCCCGACGCTACCGGTCGCGCCGCTCCGGGGCTGGCTTTACCTGAACCTGAACGTGGAGCCGGGCCCATCCCAGGCCGTCGTCACCGTCTTTCACGAGAGCAAAGGACGGAACACCGTCACCGGCCCGAGCGCATCGTTCGAGTGATGCATCGGGCTCCTCGCCGTTAGTCGTCGTCGTCGCGGACGCCGCCGAAGAGATCGACGGCCGCACAGCCAGTGGTGTCGATGTCCGCATTGCCATTGATGCGGAGCGCGTTTTCCAGCCCTTCGATCCGGCACAGGTCGCTCGCGAGCTCGATCAGCGCGGTGCCCTCGCTCCGCAACCCGACCTCGCCGGCGCGGATGTCGACGGCGCCGCCGAGCGCGACCTCCACGTGCACGGCGGAGTTGCCAGCCGCTCTGATGCCGTCCTCACGTGCGTGACACTCGATCCCACCGGGTCCGGCCGTGAGCGTCACGTCGGATCCGCCGGCCGTGCGTACGCAGGTCTCGCAGCCGTCGAGCACGATGCGGTCGGCCTCGATCGTCACGTCGCACTGGCCTTCGGTCCGTATGCAGTCCTCCCCGTCGCCCGCGATGACGAGCACGCCGGGATGCACGACGTGAAGCGGGCCGTGCTGGCACCGAATCGAGCTTCGCGTCTCCGCTCCGCCGGCGATCTCGAAGTCCTCCGGCTCGCACGTACCCGTGATCGTGCTGCAGCGAACGTTGCGGAGCCGGACCGTGGCGCCGAACGGAATGCCGGTCAGCGTGAACCGGGCCACGAAGTCGGGTCCCGTGAACACGAGCGTCACGGTACCGCCGACGTCGGCCGCAAGCGTGAAGAAACCGGCATCGTCGACGAGGGTGCAGAAGCTCGTGCCTTCCACGCACACCTGCACGTCGGCTGCCTGCGCACGCGTCGCGGCCAGAAGCCCCGCCACGGTTCTCGCTATCGTCCGCAGGGCGGTGGAATCGGATGGCGACCCGCCGAGCGCGGTCGTCTCGGTGAGGTTGCCGGTGAACGTCGTGCGGTTGGCGCTCGAGTCGCCGTCACTCCCGCCACCGCCGCCGCCGCAGGCGACGAGACCGGAGAGGGCCAGAGCGAGCAGCAGGCAGATGTTGGCGAGGCGTGGCATGGGAACACCTCCGTGCGCGTGCGGGGTCGGAGAGTCTCGAGATCACCAACCCCGCCAGCGCTAGTCAAACCGCGTCAGTTTCGCCGTAGTCGAGGTTCTGCGGCAGCCGCCGACGACCTCCGTCGATTCGAGGAGTGCGCCGCGGCGTCGTTGGCGGGTGCCAGGAGCCGGATGCCCTATTGCGCGCAGCCGGCTCCCTCGTAGCGGGCGTCGATCACGCTCGTGATCCAGTCGTCGACGACGGCGACGGCTTGCTCGTGCGTGACGCTGCGGGCGATGGGCGGCATGCGAGCGCCGGGATCGGTGGCATGGATCCGGAACGAAAGGATCGAGTCGGCGGCGCTTCCCGGCAGGATGTCGTACTCGTGGCCGCCCGACGAGCTGCCGGCCGTGGTCGGCCGCTTGCAGACTCCGTGGTTGACGTCGACCTTGCGGAAGACGTCGAAGAAGACGCCGGTGCTCTGCGCGATGCCGTCGCGGTTGTGGCAGTGCGCACAGTTCGACTCGAGCCAGGCGCGGGCACGCATCTCCTTGTCGATCTCGGCCGCCGTCATCTGGGCGAGCCGGCTCGGCTCGCTCGCGGGGATGGCGAAGGGGTCGTTGGGGACGTTGAAGCGCGGCAGGCGCTGCACGGTGGTGGCGATGTGATTGCCGTCGACCGCCAACGGCGGCGCGCCGGAGAGCAGGCCGAGATCCACCCAGTGCTGCAGCTGGTTCTCGGCTCCGCTGCCGTAGTCCAGCGGACGGTTCAGGAGGCGCACCTTGAGACCGATCGGCGAGTCGCCGGGCTCCTTGTCGTCGTTCGAGTGACAGCTGCCACATTGGTTGGCGTGGGGGATGGCGTAGTGAGCGGTGCTGCCGGTGTAGGTGGCGGTGACGTCGGGATCGGGATCCTCGTAGCTCCAGCTCACCGACGCCGTGCCGCCGCCGATGGCCAGACGGGCGTCGGTGCGGTGGCCGGCACCGTCGGTCTCCCAGATGAAGGGCATGCCTTCCCAGAAGGTCTGACCGCCGTTCCCTTGGCGATGGATGAGGAGGCGAGTCTCGACGACGTTCTCGTTGGCGCCGTTCTTGAAGCTGAAGGTCTTGGCGATCACCGTCCCGACCGGAAACAGCAGGGTGGCGTTCGGTGCGCTCGGGCTGCCTTCCTGCCAGTCGGCGCTCGCGCCCGCAGGCAGGAAGACGAAGCGGTACTTGCTGGCGTAGTCGGAGAAGAGGGGCGTCGTGAGATCGAAGAGCAGGCCGCTCTCGTTCGGGCTCGTGCGCGGGTCGGTGGGATCGGCGAAGAGGTTGTACTGCGACAGCCACCGGCAATTGTAGGGCAGCGCCTCACGGTTGATCGTGCTGCCGCCGTAGTCGGCGCAGATCGCGTCGATCTCCGCCTGGGTCGGCGGCGGATCGCCACCGCCGCCGGGCACGTACTCCTCGACCACGGCGGCGTCGAGCGCCGCCAGCTGGGTCCCGAACAGCGTCGGACAGTCGTGGGTATTGATGTCGGTGATCGGGGCGTCGGTCGGATCGGTGTTCTCGAAGTTCAGAAACTTCCGGCCGTCGGCCGAGAAGACGTTGCCGTGCGGATCGCCGCTGTCGGTGATGCACATCCAGTAGGCCGGATGCCGGCGGGTCGCGGGATTCTGCGGGTCGGTGAACTTGTACTTGTTGTAGCGGCAGGTGGGTTGGTGGGCGCCGGTGTACTGCGGCTTGCCGTTCTCGTCGACGACGGCGGCGAGCTCGGGCGTGAGATCGCAGGCGTAGGCCGCCTCGTCGTACATGCCGTCCCAGACGATGTGGGCGCCCGTCGGTCCGTAGCCGTCGGCCGCCAGCACGCCCTTGATCTGGATCAGGGCCGGCAGCAGCGAGTCGTGGGCATCGTTGATGCCGGTCGGTACGCACGGCGGGATGTCGTCGAAGCCGGGCCCGGTTCCCGGCGCGCAGACGATCACCTCCGCTTCTGGCGGCTGCGGCAAGGTGCCGTTGGTCGTGAAGACGTTGTCGTGGATGTGAATGGCCTCGGGGTAGAGGTCCATGCGCCTGTCGGGGTTGTCGATGGTGCCGTCCAAGAGCTCGTGGCTGGCGGCGACGACGCCGACGGTGCGGTTGAACTCGATCGTGTTGCCGAAGATCTCGTGCTCGTCGTAGCCGAGCTGGAGGATGCCGACGCCCTGCGGCACGCCGGTGACGACGCCGCCGGGGGCGAAGTTCGGCGTGTTGTTGTAGCCCGAGTAGTTGTCGAAGGTGCGGGTCTCGTCGCCGTATTGGTTCAGGCCGGGCAGATCGAAGGTCAGGAAGCCGCCGGTGTTGCAGTGCGCGACGTTGTCGAACACGTCGGCGTCGTCGCTGTTCTCGATCTCGAAGCCGGCGACGTTCAGCAGCGCCTCGCTGTTCTTGACGATGATGTCGTTCGACTGGCCGACGTAGATACCGGCGTCCGAAGCGCCGACCGCGGTGACGTTGTCGAGCAGCACGTCGTTCGACAGCACCGGGTAGATGGCATAGCCGCCGTTGCTGCTGTCGGTGACGTAGGTGCGGGGGGCGCCGGTGGCGTCGACGTAGGTGCCGGTGCTCACCGGGAACGAGAGCGCGTGCTGGCAAGTGACGTCGAGGGTCGAGGGGATGGTCGGATCCATGCCGCCCCGGTCGTCGCCGGCGTCGTTCGGGTTGGTGTCGGCGCTCGACCACATGGCGCGCAGGTTCCGCAGCACGACGTGGTCGGAATCGGAGACCTTGAGCGAGAAGCCCGGCGTGTCGATGATCGTCAAGTCCTCGATCGTGATGCCGTCCATGTGGCTGAGGGAGATGCCCTCGGGCGAGAAGCTGCCGAGAAAGTCGAGCACGGTCTGACCCTCGCCCTGGCCGCGGATGGTGATGCCGTCCTTGTGGGACATGACCAGCGTGGTGGTGAGCTCGAAGGCCCCGGCGCCGAACTCGATGGTGTCGCCGGCGGTGGCGGCGAAGAACGCGGCCAGCGCGTCGGACTGCTCGTCGGGGCCGTCCGCGATGTGCCAGATCACCCCGCCGCCGCCCTGCTCGCAGACGTCGCCGTCGTAGATGCCGTCGGCGATGTCGGCGCGACTGCAGGCGAGCTCGAGCTCGGCGGCGGTGCGGCTCGCGAGCACGCGCGTGCCGTCGCCGTTGGCGGTCTGCGCGAAGGCGGCGAGGGGCGAGGATTCGAAGGCGGTGTCGGAGGCGTCGAACGCGGACGCCGGGAAGCTCTGGCTCGCCGCCGCCGCGCGCACCGCCGCCGTGATCGTGATGCGCGGGCGCGGGTCACGATCGTCGTCGAGCGTGAGGAGGAAGCGCGCCAGGTTCACCGCCGCCTGCGTGGTCGGCAGGATGTCGTCCGGCATCAGGAAGGGGGCGCCGCCGGCGCTGCCGAGGGCGATCCCGCCGAGCGAGAAAGTGAGGACGTCACCGCTCGCGTAGTCGAAGAAGCCACCGCCCGCGGTCACGGCCGTGCCGGCACCGCCGCCGGTCGAATAGCTCACGCCGTCGACGGCGCCGTCGATCAATTGCCCGCGGGGCCCGCTCGGGCACGCCGCCGGCGCGCCGGCGTTTTTCGCCATGAAGAGTCCCGGCTGGTCGCGCGTGACCAAGCCGCCGAAGGCCGAGCAGTAGCGCGTGCCGCCGACGGTGAGCACGAGCCCGATCGCACCCTGCGACGACTCGTCGAGTGTGAGGCCGACGGCGCTGGCGCGGATCACGAGACGGCCGTCGCGGAGCAGCGCCGCCTTGACCTCCGAGGGCGCCTCCGGTGCGACCCGGTTCTTGAAGTGGTACTTGGTGGCCTGCCCGCTGCGCCGCCAGTGCGAGGCCGGTAGGTCGAAGACCGCGGTCTCGCCGCCGCCCGAGACGATCGTGAGCCGTGCCCCCCCGAGCGTCGGGTCGTCGGCGGCGCCGGCCCCAGGGACGACGATAGCCGGAGCCTTTGCCGTCCAGAGCAACCGCGCCGGCTTGCCGGGCGGAGACTTCAGGATCAGCTTCTGGCCCGGCACCAATCGATCGAGGGCCGCGGCACCGCTGGCGGTACCGATGAACAGCAGACCCACGAGAAGTGCGGCGACCACGTGCATGGGGTTCCTTTCCCGTCCGTGACGGATGCGCACAGTTAAGAGGCGCGGCTTCCGCGGCACAACACGGGGATCGGGGATTTCGCCGGCAACGGTCGGGGAGCTGATCGGACGATCGGGGTGACGCGATCGCCGGAACGGCGGGCAGCGAGGCCACGACAAGTGGGAGGACGTTACCCTCGCGACCACGCCAGCCACCGCCCACTGACGGCCTTCAGGAATGGAGTCAGACGGGTTCTGTTGTAGGCATCTCCGGCCTTGCGAATCGCCTCCGCCTGCGTCGGGTAGGAATGGATCACCCGGGAAAGGGTCTTCAGCCCGATTCCCGCCACCATCGCCAGCGAGATCTCGTTGATCATCTCGCCGGCGTGCCGTGCGACGACGGTTGCGCCGAGGATGGTGTCGGTGCCTTCTCGGACGTGAATCTTCACGAAGCCCTCATCCTCGCCGTCGAGCACGGCACGATCCACGTCGCTGATCGGGATCGTGAAGGTCTTCATCGGGAAGCGCGAGCTCCGCGTGCAGGCGTCCTCCACGTAAACCCCCACGTGGGCGATCTCCGGGTCGGTATACGTGCACCAGGGAACGGTCAGCGCGCTCAGCCTCTGCCGGCCCCAGAACAGGGCGTTCTGGATCACGATGCGCGCGGTGGCGTCCGCCATGTGGGTGTACCGCCGTTCGAGCGCCACGTCGCCGGCGGCGTAGATGCGGCGGTTGGTCGTCTGCAGGTAGTCGTTGACGCGCACGCCGTGCTCGTGGTCGTACTCGACGCCGGCCGCTTCGAGGTTGAGCCCCTCGACGTTGGGCACGCGCCCGACCCCGATCAGGATCTCGTCCACCGCGACGGTGTCGACCCAGTCGTAGCTGACGAGCGTCGCGTGCTTCTCGCCGTTCCGCGAGTCGATCTGCTTCACGACCGTATCCAGCCGGACGTCGATGCCGTCTCTCCGCAAGGCGTCTGCGAGGATCTCCGCGGCGTCGCGCTCCTCGTCGGGGAGAAAGTAGGGCTCGCGATTGGCGATGATGACCTGGCAGCCCAGGCGGGAGAAGGCTTGGGCGAGCTCGCATCCGAGCGGGCCGCCGCCGATCACCAGCAAGCGGCGCGGTCGCGCGGTGAGGTTGAAGACGGTTTCGTTGGTGAGGTACCCGGCGTCGGCGCAGCCCGGGATGGGCGGCCGGGCGGCGTGCGTGCCGGTGGCGACGAGGGCCTTCGTGAACGCGAGCCTGGTGCCGGCGACCTCCACACTGCGTCCATCGACGAACGCGGCCTCGCCCAGGAACACGTCGACCCCCAAGTCACGGAAGCGCTGGGCCGAGTCGCGACGGCTGAGGTGGGCGCGGAGGCGGCGCATGCGCTCCATGGCGGCGGTAAAATCCGTCTCCGCGGGTGTGGTCAGCGTGCCGGTGAATCTCCCGGCGTGAGCGAGGTCGGCGTAGAACCGGGCGGAGCGCAGCAATGCCTTCGAAGGGACGCAGCCGTTGTTGAGGCAATCACCGCCCAGAAGGTTCTTTTCGATCAGCGCCACCTTGGCGCCGAGGGCGGCGGCGCCGGCGGCGGCGACCAGACCGGCGGTGCCGCCGCCGATGACGGCGAGGTTGTAGCAGGACGCGGGCCGCGGGTTCGTCCAGTCGGGCGGGTGCGTGTTGGCCCGGAGCTCGGCATCGTGGACGTCGTCGGCGAGCAGCGCGGCGCGCGGCTCGCGGCGCGAGCTCTCGTTCACGGGCCGCTCGATCCCAGCCATCCGTTGCGAAACCCAGCGCGACGGAGTCCGGTCACGATGACCGGACACTCGCGCATGAGGCTCCAGAGCAGCCCCGAGCGGTAGTTCTCGATCATCAGCGCCACCGGGCCCTGGTCGAGGCCGTAGTGGTGCGGGCTCAGCCAACCCGCGTTCGACCCGTCACCGCGGTCGAAGGTGGGATTGCAACTGGTCAGGAGACCGTCGGGGCTGACGACGTCCGGAAGGGCGTCGCGGAAGTGTTGGAGTGCCGGCAGGACGATCTCCGGTGCGAAGGGGAGGGAAGCGACCGCCGCCCAGGGTGCCAGCGTCCCGTCGTCGGGGCCGAAAGGAACGCCCCGCCCGACGTAGTCGTAGAACTG
This sequence comes from uncultured delta proteobacterium, assembly GCA_963761995.1. Lineage (GTDB taxonomy): Bacteria > Desulfobacterota > Binatia > UTPRO1 > UTPRO1 > UTPRO1. The sequence continues at coordinate 1,692,264 of CAVXIU010000006.1, forward strand.
TCGCTCGATGCCGCCGTCAACGAGCTGCTTCGAGAAGCCGGGGCCGGGTCCCGCGCTGATCCCCCAGCAGTTCTCGCCGTACTTGGCGTAGCGCCTGGGATTGCGCCGGGCGTACTCCTGCTGCACGCGCGTCGCTCGGCGACTGTTCTCGAAGTAGTCGGAGCGCTTCTCCCGCATCAGCTCGTCCCGGATGCCGCGGAAGTCGATCCAGATGTGCGAGAGCTGATGGATGAAGAGCGGCGCCGCGAAGAGGAAATCGATGTCGTAGAGGTTCTCCCACTGATAGGTGGTGGTCCACGCGCGGTAGCTCTCCGCCGGCAGCGGGTGCGTGGGCGATCCCAGGGCGAGGACGTAGAGCAGGATCGCCTCGCTGTACCCTTCCCAGCCGTAGCTCAGGAATCCGCCTCCGGGTTTCCATCCCATCGAGACGACCCGACCGCCGTTGGTCGCCCACGGCCAATCGATCCGCTCGTAGAGGAAACGCGCGAGCTCGCGAATCTCCCGTTCGTCCTCCGCCGCAGCCGAGAAGTACCTGGCGCTGGTCAGGACGCCGGCAATCAGGATCGCGGTGTCGATCATCGAAAGCTCGCACTCCCAGGTACGTCGACCGGTCTGCAGGTCGAGGAAGTGATAGTAGAAGCCCCGATGGCCGGTGGCATCCGGCTCCTCCCCCTGGGGGCTGTCGCGAAAGAATCGCAATGCCGCCAGCGTCCGCTCGGCGGCCTGGCGACGAGACAGGAAGCCGCACTCGACGCCGACGACGTAGACGGCGAAACCAAGGCCGGTGGCGGCGATGCTGCACGGAGAGCCTGGTCGCGAACCGTCTGCAATCAGCCCGTTCCGTGGATTTGCGGTCCGGATGAAGTAGCCGACGACGCTCTGCTCGAGTCGTTGGAGCTCGTCCAAGAGCGGAGCCCTCATCCGTCCGACCTCGGCCTCCGACACGGCATGCCGCGATCATGAAGCGCGCGGCCCCGCTAGTCACCCGTCGCAGGCACCACTAGCGGGCGCAGCGAAACCAACACTGACGTCAGGGGGCGATCAACTATCCGCAGGCAGGCACTCGAGGTTCAGCTTGTCCTTGTCTTCGTCGCCGTCATAGAGGATCGCTCTCGACCGCAGGGTGAGCTTGCCCTTGCGGTAGTCGCCCGGCACGCCTTTCAACGGCACCGGCACCGACAGCCAATCGCTGCACACGTCGCTGGTCGTGGGTCCGACGATCGCACCGGGGACCGGTTCGAAGCTCGCGCGGGCCGCCGCCAGCGCCGGGCTCGTTGCCGCTTGCTTGGCCGACGGCCGGTCGAGACCCCAGGTGGCAATCCGGATCCCACCGGCGCAGTCGGTCATTCCGGAGGCGTTGGCGCACACCCGCACGTGAAAGGTGCAACCGCCCGGCGTGCCGCCGTCGAAGTCGCACTCCGGGTCGTCGTCGACACAGCGCTGCTTCGAGCGGAACACGCCGTGATTGTCGGTCAACGGGTCGTTGCCGGGATTGTCCACGATCCAGACCGTGCGGCAGTCGGTGGCGCGCGAGCCGCCGCCCGGAATGGGCTCGAGCGCGCACTGTGACGTGCAGCCGTCGCCGACCGTGGCGTTGGCGTCGTCGCAGGGCTGGCTGCAGGTCGGCTCGGGGATGCCGTCGCCGCACACCAACCCCGGCTCGGCGACGCAGGTGGCGCTGCAGCCGTCGCAGTTGGTGAAGTTGGTGTCGTCGCACTGCTCGGCGCTGTCGACGGCACCGTCGCCGCAGCGGGGCAGGCTGCAATCGGTCCGGCACGCGTCGGGGGCGGTGTCGCTGTTGGCGGCGCCGTCGTCGCATTGCTCGCACTCCGGATGGACGACGCCGTCGCCGCACTGCGCGACCCCCGGCAAGCAGAGGGACAGCACCTTGGCCGAGACGCTCCCGCCCGGGTTCCAGACGGTGACGAGGCGTCCGTCGGCGAGACGCGCGGCCCGCACTCCGGCGGCAAACTCGTTCGCGACGACGAACTCGTGACCGAGCGGCGCGTTCGCGGCGTCGTAGGCGCGGCCACGCACCTTCCCGGTGAAGCTTTCTTCGAGATCGGTCCCCGCCCAGACCACCAGCGCGTTGCCCTGGAAATCGAGCTCGACGTCGGGGACCCAGCGCTCGTCGTCGTAGGCCGGACGCACCAGCACCGCGCTTCCGATCAGCTGGCCGTCGAGGTCGAGACGTCGCATCCAGATGCCGCCCGGATTGCCGCCGAATCCGGTGCCCGTGCCGACCACGACGATGGAGCCGATGGGACTGACGGCGACGCGGTGCGACCGAAACTCCGGCCCGAGCGAAACCGCGGGGCCGCGGGGCGTCCCATCGCCGTCGAACAGGCGCGCCGAGTTCCCGCCCGGCCCGCCGTTGAATCCATCCGCGACGACGATGTAACCCCCGTCGGGGAGCGCGGCGGCGTCGGCGTACGCCGAGGCGGAATCGTCGAGGATGAACTCCGGGCCGGTCGCCGTATTCACCGCGTTGTAGAGGCGGGCCCGCAACGTCCGCTGCCGCCAGAGAAAGAACGATCCCGAGGGGAGCCCCGTCACGGTCCGGAGCTCGGCGGACCGGTCTTCGACCGTCACCTTGAAGCTCGGCGCGAGTGGCGCGCCGAGGGCGTCGAGGCGACGGCCGTACAAGGCCGAGCCGCCACCCGAAAGATGCCAGGCGGCGATCAACGAGCCGTCCGGTCGGACGCTGATCGCGGTCTCGCGAACGGCACCCGTGCTGTCGATCGGGATGGCGAGGGCGAGCGGCTCACCGGTCGTGGAGTAGCGGCGCGTGAGGGCGCGGCGCTCGCCGCCCTCGAACTCCGTCCAGATGAAGACGATCGTGCCGTCGGTGCCGACCGCGACGTCCGGGGGCGAGCTCGAGTGCCCGCCGAGCGTGAAAGTGGCCACCTCCGTCACCTGCGCCTTCGCGGGCGCGGCCGCGAGCGCGAGCAGAGCGACACACACGAAAAACCGATCGGCCGCGTGGCGCATGGACACCTCCGGGTTGCTGGAAACGTCTCGGGCACTTCTACGTCGACCGCGCTCGGTGCGGCAATCGAAAAATGCAGAGCAACCCGTCGAGCACGGCTCGCGGTCCGATCACGGAGTCGGGCGGTGGACGATATCAACCAGAAGGGTCGCGAGAGTGGTTCAGAACGACCCCGACGTCACGACCGCGATCACCACGAGGCCTTCAGTCGCCGATCGGATCCGTCCGTCGCAACATGCGCCGTGCACCCGGGATGGCGTCGATCAGGCCGAAGACGATCTGGCCGAGGCTGGAGATGGTGGTGTCGAGGTTCTTCACGCGGCTGTCCATGCCGCCGATCGCGTTGGTCATCTCCGGCAGCACGCGCTCGAGGCTGGCGACCGTGCGGGTCAGATCCACGGCCAGCTCGGAGGCGAGGCGGTCGACGTGCTCGATGCGCTGCTCCATCGCTGCGATCGCACGCGTGAGCTCGGGGAGAGCGCGCTCGAGCGCGGCGGTCGTCTGCTCGAGCGCGGCGACCAGGGACTCGAGCTGGCCGGGCAAGCGGGCCAGCGCGGCGCGCGCGCCGCCGAGGGCCCCGGGCAGGCCGCTGATCTCGTCGGCGACGCGCCATCCCCAATCGGTGATGCCGGCGAGATCGAAGGGAGGTCGCATCGTCAGCGGAACCCGCTAGCACAATGTTCGGCTGCCGGCACTACCGCCCGGACCTAGGAGGTCCGAACGGAGCGATCGCTCGGGCCCGGTCGGATCTTGTTGCCATCGAACCCGATCGGCCCGCTGCGCCGGCTCCAGCGGCCCTCGCGCTCCATGCGCAACGCCTGCTCGAAATCGGCAGCTCGGATCGGTCCCTGCGGTCCGCGCGTCAGCGCGAGACGCGCGGCGTTCAGGACCACGTTCTTGATCTCCCCGCCGCTCAGGTCCTCGTCGGCGAGCGTCTCGACGTCGATGTCATGCGCGAGCGGAAGCTTCGCCGGCAGAAGCTTCCGCCAGATCGACAGGCGCGAGAGTCGGGCGGGCCGCTCGAACTCGACCTTGATCGCGATCCGCCGCTCGAGCGCCGGATCGAGCGTGACGCGCCGGTTCGTCGCCAGGATGCAGAGGCCCTGGAAGCGTTCGAGCTCCTGCAGCAGCACGTTGACGTCGCGGATCTCCCAGCTCCGCTGCGCGGAGCCCCGGTCGTAAAACATCGCGTCGGCCTCGTCCCAGAACAGCACCGCGTCGGCATCCGTCGCCTCGCGGAACGTTCGCACGATGTTCTTCTCGGTCTCGCCGATGAAGCAGTTCTGCACCTCGGCATAGCTCACCACCATGATCCGCCGGCCGAGCTCCGACGCCACCGCTTCCGCAGCCGCGGTCTTGCCGACGCCGGGTGGGCCCGAAAACAGAGCCGCGACCGCGCGGCCGTAGGGAATCACCTCGCCGAGGCCCCAGTCGTCGATCAGGACGTGGGCGTGACGCGCCTGGGCGACGATCATGTCGAGCGCGGTGCGCGCGCGCTCGCTCAACACGAGCTGCTCGGGTTTGACGAGCGGAGAGCGCGCCCGACCGAGGCTCCGCCGCTCCGACGCGATGCCGAGCTTGTCGAGAAACGCCGAGGTGAGCTCGAACTGGAACTTCCGCAGCGCGACGTCGTCCTCCCACGCCTCGCCGTCGCCGAGACCACCCGACACGCGCACGATCCCGTCTCGCCGCAGCGTCTCGCCGCGGCGCAGGAGGGTGAGCTTGCCGCGGATCTCGGGAACCGATCGGCTCGCGGCGCGGGCGAGGCCCTCGCCGGTGAACACCTCGTCGTTGCTTTCGAAGAAGCCGCGCTCCTTGCCGACGAGCATCACCACCATCTCGAGCTCCGCGGCGCTGAGCCCGGGAACGAGGAGGTGCCGGAGCCGCCAGTCCGGGTGCGTCTCGAGCGTGCGGACGAGATCCCGCATCAGGCGGTCGATTCGGCAGGTCGTGTCCTTCACGTCGGTGCATCCCCAACGGTAGCTGGGCTCGGCGTCGATCGAACGGCTGCGCTGTGCCAGCTCGCGGCAGAGGGCGTAACAGCGGTCGACGAGCTCGTCGGGCGACTTCACCTGCCAGGCGTGCCTCCCTTTGCCGTCGCGTGAGAGCAGCCGGGCAAGCGACTGCCACGAGAGGCCGACGCTGCGATCGATCGGCGTGTCGTCGTCGCCGACGTAGACCAGCCCGGAACGCGCGAGCTTGCCGTCCTCGGCGAGCGCGCGGACGACGGCCACGCGCTCCCGCCCGCTGTTGCGCGTACACCGCTGCAGATCCTCGATGTCCGTGACCGATGTCATGACGCCGAGCGCCGAGGCGGCGAGGAGGAGCACGATCTCGCGCTCCGCCCGGGACAGGCCCCGACCGCGTACCAGCGTGACTAGCGCGAGGTCAGAAGGGGAGAGCGAGAACCGCTGGTGCAGCCGGCGCGCGGTGCGAATCTCGAGCGCGTGCAGGCGCGCGTGGACGCTCGAAGCTCGCTCGACGTCGATGGCGTGGCGCAGGCGCACGACGAGCTCCATCGCCTCGAGCACCGCAGCGTCGGTGTCGAACGGTCGGACGGCGCCCGCGGAGAACCGTCGTGCACGGGTCTCCACAGGCGCGCAGCTCTGCTTGCGTGCCTTCGTTTCCACGTTTCGTGTCGTGTGTATGGTCGCTTCGCGCCACGGAGCCGGCCTGCGTATCACAGCATTCGTCGAGACGGAAGGAGTGTTTCGAAGGCGGCATGATTCAGAACGTTTTCTTCAGCACCGCGACGATTTCCGTCGTGACCATCTCGGGCGTGATCTCGCTCAGACGGAACCGTCGCATCCGACCCGCACCGAGCTCTTCGTCCGGACGCCCAGCTCGACTGTAGACGCCGATTTTCATGCCCGGCTCGATGGAGAATGTCACGCCGGGGAGATCGTTCTTGCCGTAGCGCTCTCGTCTTACGCCGGAGGGCAGAATCTCCAGACGGATCGCGGCGGCGTCGTCCTTCTTGCCGGTCTCGCCCTTGGTCGGCTTGGCATCGGCGATGGCGGCATGATGGCTTCCGGCCTTCAACTTCTCGACGACCTGCTCCATCGTGGGTTTGATCACCTCACGACGTAACCGGCCGAACTGCGTCGCGAACTCTTCGTCGGCGAGTTGGTCGTCGGTGCGCTTTCTCGTTCGCGCGTCGTGTTGCTTCATCAACGCTTCGATCTCGGCCACGTGTTTGTCGTTCATGAGTCCCTATCCTCGCATTTCCCGCGTGTCGCGTCGCGCCATTTTCGAGCCTCGCAGGTGCGCAAGGGCGCGTCCAACCGAGCGGGGTGGCCGACGCCCTCCCATCCGGGTGCGTAGTTCTGCGCGGATGGATCCGATCGGCGGATCGGTATAGCGTCGAACCGACACTTGTCCCGGCAGCGGGAGCGACCCCCCCGACCCGACAAATCCATGGAGGTGCACCACGTGAAAGCTGTAAAAGCTCAGGAAGCGACCATAGTGCTGGCGGTCGGTGACAAGATCGACGGTTGGTGCGGCCGATGTAAGTTGGTGCTTCGGCACACGATCGAGGCCGTCACCGCGGAGAAGATCACCCGCGTCCATTGCAACACCTGTCAGGGGCGGCACGCCCACCGTGCCCAGGCTCCCCGAACGCGAAACGGAACCGGTTCGGCCGTGAGCCAGGAGCGCAAGTATGAGCTCCTCTTGCGCGGCCGCACGGACGCCAACTCGACGCCCTACTCGATTTCGTCGCGGTTCGAGGTCGGGCAGTTGATCTCACACGCCGCTTTCGGACTCGGCGTCGTCACCGGCGCCCGCGACAACGTCAAGATCGACATCTTGTTTGCCGACGGCGCAAAGGTCCTGCAGCAGGGATGCTGAGCGGGTCATGAACAAGCATCAGGAAGCGGAGCTCGACGGCGTGCTCGACGGCTACGAGCGCCGCGACAAGCGACGCCAGCAGGAAGTCGACGCCAGGCATCGCGGCGAACAGGACTTCTACGTGGGCTTCCAAGAGGTCGTTGCAGAGGTCATCAAACCCGAGATGGAGCGCCTCGTCGTCAAATTGACTCAGCGCGGTCACCGCTGCTCCATCGAGCAGGAAGCGGCGACGGCCACCAACGAGGGTTATGACCGACCCGGTTGCATACGCTTCGTCTTCATTCCGGATCAGCGGTACTCGCAGGGTCGTGAGGATCCGGCTGCGGTCTTCACAGCCAATAGCAACAGGAGAGTGGAGGTGGCGTACAGCGCCGCGGTGCCCGTCATGACGGATCCTGCGGCTGTGCCACGCGACCTCGACCTGGCGGACGTCACGCGCGACATGGTTTCCGGCCAGATCATCGCGATGGTGAAAGCGCTCCTGTAGTAGCCGCCCCCCGTCAGGTCAGCGCGACACCGCGGCGGAGCTGTTCGTCGCCGTCGTCGAAATCCGGAGCGGCGAGCCAAAGGCGCAGCAAGTGGCGCCGGCGATGCGGCTCGTCCCAATCCTCGTACGCCGTTCGCTTGTGGAGGATGACGGAGTTCTTGAGCAGCTGGATGTCGCCGGGGCGAAACTCCATGTCGAGATAGAGTGCGGGGTCGTTGGCCGTCGACTCGAGCGCCTCGAGTGCGGCGGTTTGCTCCTCGGTCATGGGCGGCACGTCGGGAAGCTCCTGGGCCCGCCGGATGTACCACGGGATGAAGAACGTGTTCAGGCGGCCACCCTGGTCGCGACAGATCGGGCGCGTGAAGTGGACCGGCGCGGGCATGTGCGGCTCGAAGTAGTGCCAGTGGAAGTCGCGAAAGAGCACCGGCACGAGCTCCGGGCTCCGGCGGAGGATCTCGTTCACGACGGTGACGGAGCTCACGATGCGGCTCTCGCCGCCGCGCTTCGAGCCTCGGAGGCAGAGCAGGCCGATGACGTCCGCACCGTCGGTGTGAAAATCCTGCTCGGCGCGGGTCTTGTAGAGGCGCGTGCTCGGATCGGCGGGGTCGGCGCCGGTGTCGCGGACGTCGGTCAGAAGCTCGCCCTGAAAATTCTGCGAGACCGGGCTGCCGAGCTGGAGCCCGATCGCCCAGTACGCGGCCGCCGCCTCGTCGGGCGTCAGGCGATCGACGGGGAGCCCGCGCACCAGTACGAAACCACGGCCGTGGGCCAGCACGTCCCGCCAGGCGGCGATGGAGGGTGCGAGCGCGTCGAAGGCGGCGTCGGCGCGCGTCAGCTGCTCGCGCGGCGTCGCGCTCGCGCGTACCGACGCCGTCACGCGCTCGATGTCCCCGATCTCGTCCGGCGTGAGCTGGTGGATCCAGTCCGTGCGGAGAGCGAGCGCGCTGCCGGTCCACGCAGCGGGCCCCGCAATCGGTTCGTGGAGCACGAGGGCTATCCGAGCTCGCTCGGAACGCAGCATGCCGGCGCGTCGGCCGCGGCGGCCGGCCCGGTCGTGACCTCTGCTCGCTGCTGTCCGAGAAACGTCCGGAGTTGGCCGTCGGAGGCCGTCTCCGCCTCGGCGTCCGCGAGGAGCGTGTACATTTCCCAGGGGATGCCGTCGGCATCCTTGACCCAGAACTTGTCCGCCTTCGCGTAGCAGCAGGTCGTGCCCTCCTGTTGGAACAGCGGCACCTCCGCCTGCTTCACGCGGACCATCTCCGACGCGACGTCGCCGGTGCCACCGTAACGGATCCCGAGGTGGCTCAGGGTCCCGGGCTCGCCGCCCACGTTCAGGGAGAAGATGACGGGCGGATCCTCGAGCTCGAACTTCGCGTAGTCGTGCTTGACCTTCGCGGGCTCGATGCCGAGGAGCTTCCGATACTGCTCGACCGCCTCCGGGATGCTGCGGACGTAGACCGCGACGTGAAAGGTGTTCGCCATGGGATGAGGTCCTCCTTCGTCGGATATCGACGTTCTTCGATATTGCGCGGGACATCGAGACATGTCAATATGCCTCTATGCCGAATGTGACCCCATGTTGCCCGCCCGTGCTCCACAGGTCCCTGACCAAGGGCGACGCCGAGGAGCTCGCCGCGACTCTCAAGGCGCTGGCGGACCCGATACGCCTGCGGGTGCTCAGCTTCATCGCCGCCCAGGCCGAAGGGGAGGCGTGCGTGTGTCACGTCACCGCGCCGGTCGGGCTCTCGCAGCCGACGGTGAGCCATCACTTGAAGATCCTGCACAACGCGGGGCTGGTCGAGCGGGAAAAGCGCGGGGCCTGGGTCTACTACCGGGTCGTGCCCGAGCGCCTCGAGGCGGTCCGTGCGGCGCTGGTCACGCGCGCGCCGCGGGCGCGGATCTCGAAGCGGGCATGAATGGTGGTGTTCCCACTCCTTCGCTGGCGAGGCGCTCCGTCGCCGAAGGCGTCGGGACCGCGCTCCTGCTGGCGACGGTAGTCGGCTCGGGGATCATGGGGGAGCGTCTGGCCGGCGGCAACGTCGCCATGGCACTCCTCGCCAACACGCTTGCGACCGGAGCCGTGCTGGTGGCCCTGATTCTCGCCTTCGGACCGCTTTCGGGAGCGCAGCTCAACCCGGCGGTGACGCTCGCGGTCGCCTGGGAGGGCGGGCTCGCGTGGCGAGACGTCCCCGCGTATCTCGGCGCCCAGGTCGTGGGGGCCTTCGCCGGAGTCGGCACGGCCAACCTGATGTTCGATCTGCCGCTCTTTGCGCTCGCTCGACACGCGCGCCATGGACCGTCGCAACTGCTGAGCGAGTTCGTCGCGACCTTCGGGCTGCTCGCCGTCATCTCGGGATGCGCTCGCCGCCGGCCGACGGCCGTGCCGTTTGCGGTCGGCGCCTACATCACCGCCGCGTATTGGTTCACGGCCTCGACCTCGTTCGCGAATCCGGCCGTGACGCTCGCGCGGGCGGCGAGCGACACCTTCGCCGGCATTCGGCCCGCCGACGTTCCGGGGTTCGTGGTCGCGCAGCTCGCCGGGGCGACGGCGGCCACGGCGCTCTTCCACTGGCTGGTGCCGTCGGAGCAGGACATGCCGCTGGTGACTCGGAGCGAAACGCCGGCACGCCTCACGCGCCTGGGGTGATCGGAATGCGCATCGAGCCGGCCCGTCAGGGCGACCTGGAATCGATGTGTGCGCTGCTGGTCGATGCCGGCCTTCCGACCGACGGGCTCCGGGAGCATCTCGACACCGGCCTGGTGGCGCGGGACGGCGATGAAATGTGCGGGTGCGTCGCGCTCGAGCTCCATCGCGACGCCGCCTTGCTGCGCTCGCTGGTCGTCGTACCTTCGCAGCGCGGGGCAGGGGTGGCGCGCCGGCTGACCGCGGCAGCGCTCGTCCTCGGTCGGCGAGCGGGGGTGACGAGATTCTACGTGCTGACGACGACCGCGCCCGAGTTCTTTGCGCGGCAGTTCGGCTTTCGCCCGGTCGACCGGACGGACGTGTCGCCCGCCGTCCGCGGGTCCGTCGAGTTCGTGAGCGCCTGTCCGGCCACGGCGACGGCGATGGTCCTGGACGAGTCACGGAAGACCGTCGTCTTCGCGTGCGTACACAGCGCGGGGCGCTCGCAGATGTCGGCGGCGTTCTTCAACGCGCTCGCCGATCCGACGCGCGCCGCGGCCGTCGCCGCGGGGACCGTGCCGGCGGAACGCGTCCATCCCGAGGTCGTCGAGGCCATGCGCGAGGCCGGCATCGATCTCTCCGGGGCGCGGCCCGCCCTGCTGACGGACGAGCTCGCCCGCGGCGCCGCTCTGCTCGTGACGATGGGCTGCGGCGAGTCGTGTCCGGTGGTGCCGGGGCTCGAGCGCGTGGACTGGGAGCTCCCGGACCCGCAGGGGCAACCACCCGAGCGGGTGCGGGCGATTCGCGACGACGTCCGCGCGCGCGTGCTGGCGCTCGTGCGCCTGCGGGCCTGGGAGCGGGCGCATCGGTGAGATCGCCGGCCGTCATCTCCGGCCGCGACCTCGACCGCCGAACACGCGCATCATCTCCCGCATCCAACCCTCGATGAGCCGGGCCGGGGCCTCGAGCGGCTCGCCCAGGTCCCACGGCTCGGCGACGGGCCAACGCTCCCGGCAGTACGATCGCGGCTCGGTGCCGGCGCGGAACGCTTCCCGGATGCCGGGACAGGCCTCGGTCGCGAGACGACCGGTCTCGGGATCGACCGTCGCGAAGGTGATTCCCGACGGCACCGGGAAACGTCCGCCACGGCGTGCCGCCAGGATCGGCCGCAGGGCGGCGCTCCACACCTCCAGTGCCGTGGCGGAGGAGGGCAGCTTCACCGGCCGGCCGTCGTCGAAGCCGACCCACGTGGCGGCCAGCAGGTCGGGCGAGTAGCCGACGAACCAGGCGTCGCGGAAGTCGTTGGTGGTGCCGGTCTTGCCGGCGAGGGCTCCGGTGAATCCCTGCGTCCGGAGCCGTCGCGCGGTGCCGCGATCGACCACGCCCTCCATGAGATGGTGCACCAGGTAGGCGGCTCGCGGGTCGAGTTGCGAACGGGGCGCCGCATCGCGCCGGTAGACCGTCGCGCCGTCGCGTCCGGTGGCGCCGCGTACCACGTGCGGCGTGACGCCGTCACCCATGCGGGCGAAGGTGGTGTAGACGCCGGCGAGGTCGAGCAGCGTCGAGTCGGCGACCCCGAGCGACAGCGCCGGCACCCGTGGCAACTCACCGTTCCATCCGGCCATCGCCGCGGTGGCCGCGACCTCGTCGAGCCCGACCGCCATCGCGAGCCGCACCGTCGGGACGTTCAGCGAGCGTTCGAGCGCCGTCCGGACGGTCACGGCACCGCGGAAGCGCTGATCGTAGTTGACGGGCTCCCAGACGTCGCCGCCGCTCTGGATCGTGAGCGGCCGGTCGTCGAGCAGGGTCGCGCTCGTGAAGCCGGTGGGGTCGTGCTGAAACGCGCTCAAGTAGACCAGGGGCTTGAACGTCGATCCCGCTTGGCGTCGTGCCGTCGCGGCGCGGTTGAACGGCCGGCGGGGAAAGTCGCGGCCGCCGACCAGTGCGCGCACGGCGCCGTCGTGAAGGTCGAGGATCACGAGCGCCGATTCGAGTGGCGTCTTCCGGCCGCGGAGCCAGCGATGCGTGCGCTCGAGCTTGGCGAGCGCGGACGCGACGCCACGCTCGGCGTGCGCCTGCATGGCCGGATCCAGGGCGGTGTAGACGTCGAGGCCGTCGTCGCGGAGCGCTACGGCTCCGATCGCGCCCTCGACCTCTTGGCGCGCCGCCTCGAGCAGGAACGATCCTTCGAGACTCGTCGGCGGCGCCTGATTGACGTCGAGGCGTGCGCGCTTCGCGACCGCCGCGGCCTGCTCCGTGAGCATGCCGGCCGTGACCATGCGATCGAGGGCGCGGTCGCGCCGGCGGAGCGCACGCGGCAGGTGACGGAGGGGCGAGGCCGGGTTCGGTGCGCGGATGAGGCCGGCGAGGGTCGCGGCTTCGCCGAGCGTCAGCGTCGCCGCGTCCTTGTCGAAAAAGGTGCGGGCCGCTTGCCCATATCCGACGACGCTCAGGCCGCCGTGGCGGCCGAGGTAGACCTCGTTCAGGTAGAGCTCGAGGATCTCCGCCTTCGAGAAGCGCGCCTCGAGCAGCCACGCGAGCGCGACCTCCTCGAGCTTGCGGAGCCAGGTGCGGCGATTGCTGAGAAACACGCTGCGGGCGAGCTGCTGGGTGATCGTGCTGCCGCCTTCGACGAGGGCGCGGGCCCGGAGGTTGGCGACGACGGCGCGCGCGATGCCGAAGACGTCGACGCCGTGGTGGCGGTAGAAGCGCGTGTCCTCGCTCGCGATCACCGCCTGCGCCACGTGCGCCGGCAGCTTCGCGAGCTCGAGCGGACGGCGGAGCTCCCACCGTCCGTTCCAGGTGGCGCCGAGCCAGGCCGGCTCGAGCGTCAGCTGCCGGTGCGGGTCGCCCGTCGCGACGTCGATCACCGACTCGACGCGTGTGCCTTTGAGCCGGATGCGCGCATGGCGCTCCGGCAGGGAGCCCGACGGGTCGGTGAACGCGCGTGCCCGTATCTCGAGGAGATCGCCTTTGCGCCACCACGTGCCCGGCCGCGACAGTGCCGCATCCTTCCGATAGCCGAGGCGCTGGAAGCGCTCGCCGAGCCCGATGCGCTCGGTGTCCATCCCCCGCTCCACGTGCAGCCGATCGGAGAAGAAGCGGGTATGAAGACGGCCGGGGCCGGCGGCGAAGCGAGTCGCGACCCGCTGGTGGAGGAGCGCGCCGTAGGCGACCAGCGCGACCGCGAGCACGAACAGCACGACGCCGACGACACGGCGTCGCGACGCGGGGCGCCGAACGCGCCGCGGTTCGGAGCTTTCTCGGGCCGCTGCCGGTGTCTGGTCGTCGAGCACGCCGTGTCGGGGACACGTTACACGCTCGCGCAGCGCTAGGCTCGCGACGAGCCCGGAGTCTCAGCCGTTGGCGACGCGCCGCTTCGGGACGGGCGGGGTCGGCACGCTGAGGGCCGCGCCGATCGCCTCGTCCGTCATGTGGAAGAGCGCCTCGCCGCGCTCCTTCCATTCGTCGGGGAAGACGAAGTTCGGCTTGGCGTGCGGGTCGGGTTGCGGCACGGCGCCGTCCCGTGACGGGAACGAGGGCGGCCGGCGGTAGCGCGCCAGGTCGGCCGCCGTGATGCCGCAGAAGGCGACGACCTCGGGATCGATCCACTCGTCGGCGTCGATGGGCGCGCTGCTGGCGGAGAACTCGATCATCAGGCCCTCGGGCGCGGTGGCGTAGATCGAGCGGCACATGCCGTGATCGACCGGGCCGAGGACGAAGTGGCCGTGCGTGCGCAGACGGTCGCGCATGGCCAGCAGATCGCCGTCGGTCTCGACGTTGAAGGCGACGTGCTGCATGGCGCCGCCCGCGACGTCACCGGCCGAGAACCCCGGATGGGAGACGCCGAGCGCGGCCGGGATGGAGCGCATCGCCGGCGACTGTACGAGTGCGAGCGAGGAGCGATCCGCGAGCCGCAGGAACGCGTGCACCGTGCTCTCGAGCCCGTGCATCCAGTACATCCCGACGAGCTCCATGCCGCACACCTGCGTGAAGAACTCGACCTGCGCCTTGATGTCGGCGGTCGCGATCGCGAGGTGATGCACGCCGTTCGGAAGTCCCATGGTCGTCGCCTCCTGGGGAAGGCTCTTGCCATTGAATTAGACACGTGTCAAATTAAACCTCGCATGTCGCGAGAGCTCGGTGCGCGCGGCCGTCAGGGTCCGCCCGGCACGGCGCGCCGCGGCCGGCCCCGGCGCGCCGGCCGGCCGGCCGCGGTCGCCGGCTCGGTGCCCGCGCGCGAGGAGATTCTGCAGGCGGCGCTCGCGGCCTTCGGCGCCATCGGCTACGACGCGATGTCCGTCCGCGAGCTGACCCGCCAGCTCGGGATCAGTCACAACCTCGTCCATCACTACTTCCGGTCGAAGGCCGCGCTCTGGCGGGCCGCGATCGACCACGCCTTCGGCACGGTCGCGGCCGAGCTGGCCGTGGCGTTCCGCGCCGCGCCGGCGCAGGACGACGTGCTGGCCGCGCTCCGTCACATCATGGTGCTCTTCCTCACGGTCACGGCTCGCTTCCCCGCCAATGGCCACATCATCGTCCGCGAGGGCGCGCTCGGGGGCGCGCGGCTCGACTACATCTTCACGCGCTACGTCGAGCCGAACCTCGTGCCGTGGCGCGCGCTCGTGACCCGGGCGCAGCGCGAGGGAAAGATCCGCGCCGACTTCGACATCCGGACGCTGTTCTTCCTCCTGACCGACGGCGGCGCCGGTCCGTATACGTCCCAGGCCCTGGCGCGGCGCATCGGCGGACCCGATCCGCTGCGCCCGCAGGCGATCCGCGCCCACGCCGAGCTGGTCGCCGACGTGCTGCTGCGCGGCATCGTCACCGCGCCCGCGTAAACGAGCTCACGACACCGGGCAGCCGAGGCTCGCCGGCAATCCGCGGCGTGGCGGAGGATCCGCACGCCGTCGCTCACGGTGAGGGCGCCGTTGCCGTCATCGCCGCTCATGGCGTCGCCGCCGATGAGCGCACGCGACGAAAGCGCCCGCAATGCACGGTCCGACGACGACCAGGTCTAGCTATGACGTCGAGACGGTCGGAAAAGCCCAAGTCTGTCGTCATGCAGTCTCGACGGCTCGGGCTAGGAGTCTGACCCTAGATTGCCGGCCCGCGTCGGCACGTGTTGCCCGTGTCGCGTCCGGCGGGACCGGGGACCACTGCTCGTGGTTCGTCGAAAGGAAAAAAGGGGGGTGGTAGGGAAAGCTTGCTCAGGGCGCTGTGGGCGGTCTCAGCCGGGGACCTCGGCGGGGTCGAGGAGACCGTGGCGGCGCCAGCCGACCGCGAGGAGCCACGTCCGTGCTCGTGACACGGGCCGCTGCGGGACGTCCTCGGTACCTCCCCCAGGTGCTTCCTCTCCTACTTGTTCTCTTTTCCACCCATCGAACCATCGCGCCGAGGAGGCGGGATCCAGCCGCACCGCTCCGGTGAGCTTGGCAAGCGCGGCCGCGGCATGCCTCCGGGCGTTCAGAAGCACGTAGCGGAGCGCGTTCCGCACCTCGCGGGGCGTGGCGAGGAGCCGCGCATGATAGCGATCGGCGAGCACTTGGCCGCTCCGTTTCGCGATCCGGTTCACCGTCCGCGCGACCCGGATGCCGAGCGCCCGCATGCCGCGCCCGAGGGCGTCCCGATCGCGCGCCTCGACGATGAAGTGCGCGTGGTTTCCGAGGAGCGAGTAGTGGACGAGCCGGAAGTCCGGCCGCTCGCAACCGGCGGCGAACGTCCGCTCGAGGGAGCGGACGAGCTTCCTCACGCGGAGCGACGGGAGATCTTTGCAGAGCCGGACCGTGACGTGCGCCGGCAAGGGCCGCGCGAAGGCTTGCCGCGAGACGTGGGGCATCCCGGCCTTGGCGCCGGCGGGCTTCCGCCCGGCCCCGGCGCGTCGCCCGCCCCAGCGACGGGACGCGGGCAACGACAAGTCCAGCTGTGCGGTCGGCGTGCCATCTTGAAACAGCGGAAGTCTACCACATGTGCGACGTCAATGTCCAAGCTCGCCCGGTCCAAGTTAGAGACATGGGTAACAGTTTGGACCGCACTGATCGGTGACCGGGTGGCAAAACGTTCTAGAGACATGGGTGACACTGCGGGCAAGGAGGTGTGCCTTGCCCTGGAAGGAGACGTCACCCGTGAAGCAGAGGAAAGAATTCATCGACGCCTATCTGGCGAAAGACGCCAGCCTCAGCGCGCTGTGCCGGCGGTTCGGGATCAGCCGCAAGACTGGCTACAAATGGATCGAGCGTTTTCTCAGCGGCGGCGAGCTGGCCGACCGATCGCGGCGGCCCCAGCACAGTCCGCGCGCCGTGGCGACGGCGATCGAAGACGCCATCGTGGCCGCGCGCCGGGAGCGCCCGACCTGGGGGCCCGAGAAGCTCCGCACAACGCTGCTCAAGGCATACCCGGGAACCGCGCTGCCGTCCGTCAGCACCTTTGCGCTCATCTTCCAACGCAATGGGCTCGTGATCCCGCGCCGCCGCCGCCGGCGCGTGCCGCGGGCGAGCACCCCGCTCGCGCACGCCACCGCCCCGAACGCCCTCTGGTGCATCGACTTCAAGGGCGACTTCCTCGTCGGCCGGCGCCGGTGCTATCCGCTCACGGGCACCGACGCGTACAGTCGGTACCTGCTCGCGTGTGTGGCCTTGCGGAACACGCGCGCGTCGGGGGTGCGCCGCGCACTCGAGCAGATCTTCCGTACCTTTGGCCTGCCCACCGCGATACGCAGCGACAACGGCCCCCCGTTTGCGTCCGTCCACGGACCCGGCGGCCTCTCCGAACTCTCGGCCTGGTGGCAGAAGCTCGGAATCCGGCACGAGCGCATCGCGCCTGGGCAGCCGCAGCAAAACGGCCGCCACGAGCGCTTCCATCTGACGCTCAAGCGCGACGTGGCACTGGGCGGTCCATCACTTCGTCAGCAGCAGCGCGCCTTCGATCGGTTCCGCCACGACTTCAACACGGTGCGCCCGCATGCGGCGCTCGGACAGCGACCGCCCGCGGATTTCTACGAACCGTCCGCCACGCCCTTACCCGATCCCTCCTGGGGCCGCGACTTCGCCTACCCGGAGCATTGCGAAGTCGTGCGGGTGCGCCGCACTGGTCGCCTGCGGTGGAACGCGCACACCGTCTTCGTCAGCACCGTCCTGCGGCACCAGCTGCTCGGACTCGCATGGAGCGAGCGCGGATACTGGTCGGTGTACTTCGGGACGCAACTCATCGGGCACCTCACACGCAAGAAGACGACCCTGCTCTTCACGCGTGGCCACCACTCATCGCGCACCCAATACCCATCAATAACCTGTTACCCATGTCCCTAGAACGACAACGGCCTGTCACCCATCTCTCTGGAACAAATCTGTTACCCATGTCCTTGAACGCACAGCCCCGCGGCGGCCGGGGCGCTCCGGCCCGTCCGCCCCCTTGCCAACCTTCTTCGAGCCGGTCGCGAAATCCAAGAGCGTTCGCCGGGCACGAATCGCGTGGCCGAGCGCTACGCGCGGAAAGTATTGGGTCGGCCCTGTAGTCGGGCTAGGAGACGGTGCCGCCGTCGCGGAGCTCCACCGTGCGATGGCCGTAGGCGGCGGCGGCCGAGCTGTGGGTGACCAGGACGACGGTGAGCCCCGCGTCGGCATTCAGCCCGCGCACCAGCTGGAGGATCCCGTCGCCGGTCCTCGAGTCGAGGTTGCCCGTCGGCTCGTCGGCGAGCAGGAACCGCGGCCGGGTGACGAGCGCGCGCGCGATCGCGACCCGCTGCTGCTCTCCGCCCGAGAGCTCGGCCGGTCGTCGCTCCGCCGCTCCGTCGTTCAGGCCCACCTGCGCCAGGACCGCGCCGGCGCGCGCGCAGGCCTCGCGCCACGGGGTGCCGAGGAACTCCAACGGCCAGGCGACGTTCTCGCTGGCGGTGAAGGTCGGAAAGAGGTTGAAGCTTTGAAAGACGAAGCCGATGTGGCGGAGGCGCAGGGCGCTGCGCGCGTCGTCCGAGAGCGTCGCGAGGTCGTCGCCGCCGACCAGCACCCGGCCGCCGCTCGGTGTGTCGAGGCCGGCGATCAGGTTCAGCAGCGTGCTCTTGCCGGATCCGCTCGGCCCCATGATCGCGACGAACTCGCCGGCGTGCACGGACAGGCTGACGTCGGCGAGCGCCGTCACGGCCTGCGGCCCGTCGCCGTAGCGCTTGCTCACGTGCTCGACGACGATCGCGTCCTCGGCCGGCATCGCGCTCACTCGTAACGCAACGCCGTCGCCGGCTGAAGGGCCGCGGCACGGCGACTCGGCAGGTAGGCGGCGCCCAGGGAGGCCGCGAGCGTCAGCAGCGCGATCCGGAGCGCGTGGCCCCAGGGAAAGTGCAGCTCGATGACCCAGCCGAAGAGATACGGGAAGGTCGCCTGCACCCACAGCGTCCCCAGCGCGAGCCCCGCCGCCATCGCCAGCGCGACGCCGAGCGCGCCGAGCGTGCATCCCTCCAGCAACACCATGCGCGCGACCAGTCCGCGCGACACGCCGACGACGCGCAGTGACGCGATCTCGCGGGTGCGCTCGAGCACGCCGGCCGCCAGCGTGTCGGAGATGCCGACCATCACGACGAGCAGCACCAGGCCCGCCAGGACGTAGAGCCCGGCGAACCCGACGCGCACCTGGGAGGCGAAGTACTCGACGATCTCGGGGCAGGAGAGGACCCTGAGCGCGTACTTGCGGCCGAGCTGGTGACGGATGTCGCCGCGGACGGCGGTGAGGTCGGCGCCCGGCGTCGTTTGCAGGAAGGCGCGGGTCACCTTGGGGTCGCGCCACCAATGCTCGTAGAGCTCGCGGCTCATCATGATGGTGCCGCGCGGCGACGTGAAGTGCGTGATCGCCCCGCCGACGCGCACCGCCAGCGGGCCGCCCGGCGTCTCGAGCGTCAGCAGGTCGCCGATGCGCGCGCCGAGGTTCAGCATGAAGTTGCTCGACACGATGACCGCCTCGCCGCGCGCGACGGTGTTCCAGACGTCGGGCAGACGGGGTCCGACGAGCGGCCACTGTCCGAAGCGCGGATCGGTGAAATAGACCGGATCGAAGGCGTCGATGGCGATCGGACCGCCGCCGTGGTGCCAGTCGCTGACGCGATCGCCGACGACGCGCTCCACTCCGGGAATGCCGGCGAGCTCGGTCAGGATGGCGTCGTCGACGGGCGCCTCCAGGAACCCCGACTCGACGTGCGAGGAGCTGACCACGAGGTCGGAGCGCATGGCCTGCGTCAGCACGTCGATGACGGAGCGCTCGAAGCTCTGCGCCACCATCCAGAGCCAGAGCACGCAGCCGAGGCCGACGCCCAGCATGGCGATCGGTGAGCGCGGTGCGCCGCGGGTTGCGGGTCAGGTGCATGCCGGTGAAGCGACCGACCGGTCCCGCCAGCCAGCGGCAGGCCCAGAGGAGCGGCGCGCGCAGGCCGTCGAGCAGCGGGCGCGCCGCGAGCGCGGTACCGACGACCAGCAGCGCGGTCGCCACGAAGCCCCAGACGACGGCGTGCGTCAGCGTCTGCAGCAGGACGGCGATCGCGATCGCCGCCGCCGTGACCGCGCGCACCCACCAGCGTGCCCGCCTGCTGCTGCCTTCCTGCTCGGTGCCGCGCGTGCGGAGCGTGTCGATCACGTCGCCGCGCGACGCGCGCCACGCCGGCAGCGCGGCCGCCAGCGACGCCGCGAGCAGGCCGACGACGGCCGCGATCGCGAGCGCCGAGGGATGCACGGCGACGACGGCGTCCGGCGTCGTCATCTTGGAGTTCAGCGCCGCCGCATGGATGATCGGCGGCAGGAAGAGATGGGCGAAGCCGATGCCGGCGGGGATCCCCACCAGGGTCCCCGCGATGCCCAGCAGGAGGCTTTCCTTCAACAGCTCCTGCCAAACCGCCGGCCGCGATACGCCGATCGCGCGCAGCACGCCGATCTGCCAGGCGCGCGCCTCGAACATCGTGGAGAGGCCGTTGAACGCGATCAGGAACGCGGCCCCGACGCCGATCATGTCCAGCGCGGAGAGCAGGGCGCGAAAGGCGCGCATGACCTTGTGGAGGTCGGCCTTGCGTTGGGTGGTCGCGTCGACCCGCAAGCCGGCGGGCAGCATCGCCGCGACCGCCGTGGCGACGGCGTCCGGGTCGCGGTCGCGCGCGACGACCACGTCCAGCCGGTTGATCATGCCGCGCTCGCCGAAGGCGTCCTCGGCGCCGTCCTTGTCCATGACGATCAGGCCGCCTTGGTAGAGCCGGGCCACGCCGTGCGGCTCCAAGAGGCCGCGGATCGTGAACCGCCGGCGGCCGCGTGCCGTATCGAGATCGAGGGAGTCGCCGAGCTCGAGGCCGCGGGGATCGGCAAAGGCGCGGGTGAGCACGATCGCGTCGGGTCGCAGGATTTTCGGATCGTCGAAGCCGGTGCCCGCGGCGTCGCGGAGCTCGTAGACCTCGATCGCGCTCCGGTCGGTGAGGTCGAACCCTTGCACGGCGAGCAGCTCGCCGCTGTCGTCGGTGGTGAACGCCGTTGCGCCGATCACCGGGACGACGCGCTCGACGCCGGGAACGGCGGCGACCGCGCCGGCGACCTGGTCCGAGAACGCGGCGCCCGCTCCGGTGCTCACCTGCAGCGATGCGCGCCCGGCGACGGTGTCGATGACGTCGACGAAGGCGTGCAGGGCGGCGGCACTGATCAGCTCGTTGCCGCTCACCTGGGCGACTCCGCAGGCGATCGCCACCACCGTGAGCGCCAGGCGGCCGCGGTGCCCGCGCAGGAAGCGCAGCGGCAGGCGAAAATTGAGGATCCGCACCGGGTCCTAGTCGTTCCCGGGATGGACCAGGTAGTCCTCGGTGAACACCTGAGCCGGGATGTCGAGGCCGAGCGTCCGCTTGGTGACGAGCACGATCGTCGCCTGATCCCGTTGCACGTCGCGCATCTCGATCAGGTCGGCGCGATGGACGCCGGGCGCCACCTCGCGGACCGCCCCGTTGCGCATCACCTTCCAGAGTTGCTGCCGTCGATCGTAGAACTCCACCTGGAGCGGGAACGACCATTCCTTGTCGATCCAGATCTTGCGCTGGCCGTACGCCGTCGCCGTCCCGCTCTTCGGCGTCGCGACGACGACGTCGGCGGAGCGGCCGTCGAGCGGCGCGGCCGCCGGCGCCGAGTAGGTGAAATCGTCGGTCTGCTCCCCGATCTGCGCCCGCACGTCCTCGTAGATGAAATCCGTGCCCGCGAGCTTCTGGTCGCTGCTGGCCGGGATGCGGCGGACGCGGTGGTACCCCGGCATGTAGACCCACATCTGATCCTGCGCCCCGGTGCGCCGGCGCCAGACCAAGAGCCCGAGGCCGGCGTCCTCCGCCGGCAACGAGAACAGGACGTGGAGCTTGTCCTGTCCGTCCCCGCCGTAGAGCACGTGACGGACCGCTCGCTTGTGCACGACGCCGGCCGGCGTGCTTCGCAGCAACGTCTCGGCATCGAGGCGCGTGAAAGGCCCCCGCTGCGGCGTGCGGACCACGAGGATCTCGTTCTCCTCGCGCTCGCTCTGCGGCGTCCGATAGCGGGCCCACACGTCGGCGATGCGGGCTTCGCCGTCCGAGTCCGGAGCGGCGTGGGCGAAGGCGCCGCTCAGCACCACCAGCGACGCCAGCAGGCACGCCGCCAGCCGAGACAGGCGGTCATTGAAATTCGGATCGCGACCCCGCATACGATGCGACACAGGCGGGCGGAAGCTACGACGGATGCGGAGTGGGCGACAAGGGACGCGGGTGATGCGGACGAGGACGGCCGGGGCCGGATGCGGGGTCGCGCTCGTGCTCGCCGTCGCGTCCGCTGCGATCGCCGCCGACGCCCCCTCGATCGCGCTCCACGGCCAGGTCCAGCACGAGATGTTCGGGTATCCGGACGGCGATCGCGAAGGCGAGAGCTGGGAGAATTTCTTCGCGCTCGAGCTCAGGACCCGCGGGCAGGTGAGCCCGACCCTCGGCTTCGCGGCGGAGGCGCGCGTCGTGGCCGACGACGCGGAGTACACCGCCGCGGCCTACGACATCAGAAACGGCAACGTCCGTCGGCCCTATCTGTCGTTGCCGACGGCGGTGATCGACTATCGGCCGCTCCCCGAGCTCAGGGTCAGCATCGGCAAGCAGATCGTCGAGTGGGACATCTTCGACGGTCTCCAGCCGGCGAATCTCCTCGCGAGCCTCGATCAATCCGATCCATTTCGCGGCGTCACCCAGGGCGTGAACGGCGTGTCGCTGCACTACCAGCCGGGAAGCGCCTACCTGGACGTCACCGTCGTGCCCATGGCCTTCACGCCCTCGCGAAGCCCGCAGGGTCGCTGGATCATCGTCCCGGCGGTCACCCCGCTCCGCGTCGATCTTCCTCCGGTCCGCTTCGAGGAGACGCAGGCGGGGTTGCGGCTCGGCGGCCGTTGGCGCGACCTCGATGCCAGCCTCTTCGCCTACGTGGGACGCGACCACTTGCCCCTCTTCGAGCTCGATTTCACCGAGCTCGAGATCGTCTCGCGCTCGCCGCGCCTGCACGTCGGCGGCCTGAACGCGTCGTATCCGATCGGCGAGCGGCTGCTGCTGCGCCTCGAGGAGGTCTATTTCAGCAGCCCCGATCGGAACCGGGGCAACTACCTCGATTCGCTCGTCGGCGCGGAGTACGCACGTGGCGATTGGCGTCTGGTGCTCGGCTACCTGCGCCAGGACCTGACCGCGCGCGCCCTGGACCAGGTGCTCAGCCAGGGCGAGCGGGTCTTCTTCCAGAGCTTCGTCTCGGGAGAGCTGCGCTGGGATCCGGGTGGATCGTGGCTCGCACGCGTACGCGGCGGCTACGACGTCCGGGGCGAGTTCGCGCTGGTCGAGCCGGAGGTGTCGTATCGCATCTGGCAATCGCTCCGCGTGGCGCTGCTCGCGAACTGGATCGCGTCGTACCGCGACAACACCTATTTCGCGCGCATCCGCCACGAGGACCGCGTCGGTCTGCGGGTGCAATACGAGTTCTGATGCGTGAGAGGTTGCGATTTTTGATTGCCAGGTCGCGGCGCTCTGCGCTACAAGGCGCGCGCGTCATGCCGCACTCGCTCTCGCTCCACCAACGTCGCTGTAGCGAATCCGCCCATCCGTCAGGAGAATACATGTCATCATTGCCCCGCGTCGCTTCTCTCTTCGCCGTTCTCGCCTGCGTGCTCGCCTTCCCGCCCTCGGCGGCGGCGCTCCCCGAGGCCCTCATCAAGACCGAGATCGGCTGTCAGAGCGCGCTCGCCAAGGCGCTCGGCAAGTACGGCAAGGCCCGCACCGCCTGCGAGGCCGGTTGCCAGAAAAAGACGCCGCTCTCGGCGGAGTGCACGCCCCCCTTCGGCGGCAAGACCCTGACGTGCGTGCAGAAGGCGAACGACAAGCTCGCCGCCCTGATCGCCAAGAAGTGCCTGAGCGGCGGCAACGACGAGGACTCCTGTCCCGAGTGCTACGAGGAGCTGAACGGCACGTGCGCCGGCTTCGGTACCGCGACGACGGCGCAGGCCGTCGCGCTCACGGACGACATCACCGGCACCATCTTCTGCGACGACACCGGCAGCCCCGACGGGCTCTCGAAAGCGGAGGTGAAGTGCCAAAAGGCACTGGTGGCGGGATTCACGGGCTTCGTCCTCAGCGCCAACGGCTGCGCGATCTCGTGCCTCAAGAACGAGCGCAAGGGCAAGACCGACGCCACCTGCAACCCCGAGGCCTTCCTCCTCCTGAGCGGGGACACGAAGACCGTCACGTGCATCTTCAAGGCCTTTACGAAGCTCTCGAAGGCGTTCGGCAAGTGCGAGGCGCCGGCCGGCGACTCGCCGGAGTGCGCGACGAGCGTCCAGACGTCGGCACTCTTCGAGCGGGTGAAGGACAAGCTCGTGGGGATCGGCGGGGTGGTCGACGTGTGTCCCGCCCAGTGCGGCGACGGCTACACCCAGGGCCTCGAGGACTGCGATCCGCCGGGCGGGAACTCCTGCCCCGGTCCGTCGGCGTGCAGCGCGCAATGCACCTGTACGAGTTGAGCCCGGCCCACACCCTCCGCATTGCATGCGAGCGTCGGTCCGAACGTACCTCCTCGCGGCGGCGCTGGTCGCCGGTCTCGTGGGCTGTGGCGACACCAACGACACCACGATCGTCGTCGTAGAGGAGCCGGGGACGCCGACCGGCGCCGTCCGCACCGCGACGCCTGCGGCCTCGCCGACGCCGCTCGCGACGGCGACGAGCGGGCAGGGTCCGACGGCGATCGCGACGGTGACGGCGACCCGGGTCGCGGCGACGCCGACCTCCGGCGCGTCGACGGCGACGCCGGCGCCGACCGCCACGCCCGCGGGCACGATCAATCCCGACGTCCAGCGCATCGCCGCCGACGTCCTGCCGTTCCTCGCGCACACCGACCTGCTCACCGGCGGCAGCATCGACGCTCTGACGGCGGCGAGCCCGCCACGCGCTCCGGGAGGGACCGTCGGACGGCACCTCGCGGCGCTCCGCAGCGACCCCTGTCCCGACGGCGGCGCGCGTGACGACGACGAGGAGTTCCCCGCCCGGACGCTGACCTTCGTCGGCTGCGTCGTCTCGGATCAGCTGGGATCCTTCCGCTTCGACGGCGAGGTGGTGATCACGCTCATGGGGTTCGGCGGCAGCATCGCGTTCGACGTCACGCTCACCGATCAAGCAGCCAGTCGCGCGGTTGCCTTCGCCGGGACGCTCCCCCTGACCGTCGAGTCCGATGGCTTCGTCCTGGACGGGCCGCTCGCGGTGACGACGCCCGACGGCGGCTTCACCCTCAGGGCGGACGAGGTCACGATCGACGGCAACCGCAAGATCATCTCGGGCTCCGGCGCGATCAGCGACGACGGCGACGACTTCGACATCGCGACGGTGGCGTTCGTCGTCGTCCGGCGCGGCGCCGCGGCGGAGCTCAGCGCCACGCTCGACGATGCGTCCGTCGAGGACTACATCCTGGATCTCGAGAGCGGCGAGCTGGAACGGAATTGAGGCGCTCGTAGGGCCCATGCAGCCGACGGACCCGTCGTTCCCGCGCCGGGCGTTCGGCGCGCTGGTCGCCGCCCTGGTATGGCCGCTGCCGACGCGCTTCGGGTCGGCCCTGGCGCTCGATCTGGCGGGGGAACCCCTCGGGACGCGCCCGTGGACACGGGCGGTGTACGGCGCCGGTCTCGTCGTCTTTCCCGTCCTCTTCGCCGCATTCGCCGCGCTGCTCGTCGTCGATCGCGACCGCTACGTGGAGCTGGTGACGGAGGACGGCGTGGTGGAGTGGGCGACCGTCGCGGGGCTCGCGGTCGCGGCCGCGCTCGCCGCGGCCAACGCGGCATCGGAGCGACGGGCGCGGCGGTCTCCGAACGCACGCATGGCGTTCCTCGGCCTCGGCGTGCTCTGCGCCCTCGTCGCCCTCGAGGAGATCAGCTGGGGGCAGCGGCTGTTCGCGATCGAGAATCCGGAATTCTTCGTCGCCTACAGCGACCAGAAGGAGATCAACGTCCACAACGTCGTTCAGAAGGTGACGCACGTGGCGATGAAGTGGCCCGTGGGGCTGGGCTACGTGATCTACGGCGCGCTGCTGCCGCTCGTGGCGTTCGCATCGCGATCCACTGCGACGGGACGGGGCGGGGCGATGGTCCGTCGACTGGAAGGCTGGGGCGTCCCCGTGCCGCCACTCTCGCTCGTCCGTGGATTCCTGCTGGGGAGCCTACTGATGATCGACCTGCCGACCTACGACGAGGAGGAGATCGCCGAGTTGTTCGGGGTGCTGGCGCTGGTGCTCATCCTGCTCGGCGAGCGGGTGCGGCACCCTTCCGCGTGATCTGCCTGGCGGGCGTTGCACTCGACGAGCCCCGGTGCTTGGCTCTTCCCGTGCAACGACGATCGCTGATCCTGGTCCTCTAGACTCCTTTCCTGCGACGAGGAGGTGCACGATGCGACACGGCTCGAAGCGGATTCTCGCCGTCCTGTGTGTGATGTGGTTGCTCGGCGCCGCGCCCGTGCGGGCCGCCGCGCCCGACGTGGTGTGGGAGGTGCCGACGCCGAGCGGGCTCGCCAACAGCATCCTGGGCGTCGGCTGGTCCCCCAGCACCGCGGTGCGGGTCGCGGTCGCGTCGACCGATCGCTGGGTGCGGGCGCGTCAGGCGAACGACGGCACGCTCGTCTACTCGGTCTTGCAACCGCACCGCTCCGGCGGCGCCGATCAGGCGGTGTACTCGACCGACGGCTTGTACCTCGCCGTCCACAACCGGAGCGGCGGCCTCGGCTACCGCGTGCACCGCGCCTCGGACGGCGTCTTCCTCGGCGTGTTGGGCGTGACGCTGGAGTCCAACGGCCTCGTCCGGTTCGCGCCGGATGCCCAGCTCGTTGCGGCGGTCGGTGGGGACGGCACCTCGTCACGCTGGCGGGTGTCGGACTTCACGGTCGTCCTCACCGTCGGCACCGGCTACGACAAGACCACCACGGTGTTCAACTTCTCGTCCAACGGCGCGTACCAATCCGCCGCGAGTCGCGGCAGCATCACGATTCGTCGCCGCAGCGACGGCGGCATCGTCCGGACCCTCGCGGGCGGGCCGTCCGCCGGCGCCGCGGCCGCGGCGTTCACGCCCGACGGCACGCGCCTCGCGGCCTTCGCGCCCAGTCCCAATCGGACGACGCTCTGGCGGATCTCGGACGGCGCCGTGCTGATGACCTTTCCGGGCGCTGCCGGCAACGAGGGCGTGGTCGCGATCCGCTTCACGCCGGACGGGACGCGCCTGGTCACGACCGGCTACCTGCCGTACGTGGATGCCGACGGTCTGACGCAACAGAAGGGCATCATCCGTTTCTGGCGGGTGGCCGACGGGGCGCTCCGCCGCGTGTACGACGCGCGCACCGGCATCGGCGTCACCTCCGCGGTCGCCTGGTCGTACGACGGAGCCCGCTACGTCTACGGGACCTACGACGGTACCGCGGTGGTGGCGCGTACGCCGCCGCCGTAGCGTGGCGCAATCACTTTTTGATTGAGTTTTTCGTGCAAGACGGTATGGAACGCGAGGAACGTGGAGGTGTGATGGGTTGGTGAGGAGATGGGTGGGTGCTGCCGTGGTGGCGTGCACGTTGGTGGGCGAACGCGAGGTCGCCGCCGTTCAGCTGCCGGCGTCGTTGGCCAGCGCCTACATCCAGACCTCCGGCCGGAACGCGGCCATCACGATCGGCGACTTCTACACCAACGTCAACGGCGCCAACGAGGTTCTCGGCCACCGGATCGCCATCGACGTCCCCTGCGGATGGCCGAGCGCCACGACGGTCACGGTCGCGCTCTTCGACCCCGAATCGCAGGGCCCCGATCCCGTGTCGCCGACGGCGTTCGACGAGATCCGCGCGACCGCCGACGACGCCAGCTTCACGCTCTACGCTCCCGGCGGCAACGTCATCGGTCCCGTCGTCTATACGCCGGCCGGCGGCAGCAACGGTCTCTGGGTCGAGCTCGTCACGTTCACGCCGGGGACGGCGGGGTTCGGATGTGGCGAATACGCACTCCGCGTGACCACGTCGGACGACGACGACAACGCGTGGCGCCTGCAGGTCTCCCACGATGCCGATTGCACGGTCACGCCGGGCAGTTGCAGCACGATCGGCGCCCCGGCGTCCACGCTGCTCAGCAACGGCAACGAGCAGGACGACATCGACGCCAGCCCGGCGTCGGGCGACGAGCTGGTCCTCGGCATCGACCAGACCTCGTTCCAGCACGCCATCGCGTCGTGTCAGGATTTCTTCTTCTTCGTCAGCGGGGCGGTGTCGCCGATCACGCTCAACAACTTCGACATGGACGGCAACACCAGCGTCACCTACTTCCCGCCGGCGACGTCGCCCCTCGCCCCGAGTCAGGGCGGCACGGTGTCGGTGAACGGCCTGTGGAACACCGCGACCCCGCCGGCTCCGTCCGGGCCGCCGCCGGTTCGCGTCGGCGACAGCTTCGTCGTCGGCGTCGCCGATGCGGGGTGGTGGCGGGCCGAGATCTGCATCGGCAGCAACAATCAGTACATCTTCGAGGCCATCGAGGGGTCGACCAAGTACTTCGTGCAGCCCGGGGCGCCGCTGATGACGATCGCCAAGACCGACGGGGTGACGACCACCACCGTCGGAGCGACGCTCGCCTACACGCTCACCTTCGCCAACACCTCGAACGCCACGGCGACTCCGGGTGCGGCGGTCGCGGTCACGCTCACGGACACGCTGCCGAGCAACGCGAGCTTCGTCGGCTGTACGATCGATCCCCCGTTCACCGGGACCTGTGTCGAAGGGCCGGTCGGCACCGTGACCGCGGAGATCGATCAGGCGGTCGCGGCGGGGGCGAGCGGCACCGTCGACCTGTCGGTGCAGGTGACCGGCGTGGGTGCGGGCAGCGTCGTCAACGGCGTGACCCTGGACTACCAGGACATCTCGGCGAATCAGTATCCGTCGGTGGTGGCGAGCGACAGCGACGTCGTCACCACGCCCACCCCGACCCCGACCGCGACGCTCACGCCGACGCCGACCGCGACCGTCACCGCAACCCCGACTCCGACCGAGACGGCGACGCCGACCAGCACGCCCACTCCGACCGAGACGGCGACGCTGACGCCGACGCCGACCGAGACCAGCACGCCGATCGAGACGCTGACCCCCACCGACACGCCGACGCCGACCGAGACGGCGACGCCGAGCGTGACCGAGACGCCGACGGCGACCGCCACGCCGACCGAGACTCCGACCGAAACGCCGACCGAGACCCCGACCGAAACGCCGACCGAGACCCCGACGGAAACCGCCCGACGGCGACACGGCTCCGCGACGATCACCGCCACCCCGACCCTCGCCCCGTCTCCGGTGCCCACGCCGGGGCCGAACGAGATCGAGGTCACCGTCGAGCATCCGGCGACGACCCTGGTGATGCCCTTCGACGCCAGCGCGGGAAAGCTGACGTTCCAGCTGGTGAGCCGCATCGGCGCGGGATCGACGCTGGCGACGCATTGGACGTATTGGGCCGAGGACTGCCGGCACCTCGTCGACGTGTTCGTCTGCCTGACGCCGAACGACACCAAGGTGATGGACGTGACGGCGATCCAGGGCGAGCAGCAGACCGGTCAGACCAACCACGGCCTCGGACCGATCGTCGATCTCACGGGCGAGCGCGGGGTCACGATCGTCACCGCGTACGACGCGGATCCCGCCGCCGAGACCTGCCGGCCGCGATCCCCGATCGCCGCCAGCACGACACCGGGTCTCGTCGGATCCTGGACGATCGGCGACGTCGTGGCGGGGGCCGCGGCCGGCAGCGACGCCATCGGCCTCGATCTCGGCGCGGCGAGCCTGGGCACGGCGGCGGGAGGGCTCACGATCGCCACCTTCGCGCCGGAGACCCTCCAGCGCTCCGAGGTGATCCTGATCGGACTGCAAACCGAGTCCGGGAGCGGCGAGTTCGGCGAGAGCGAACCGGGGCCGATCGCCGCCGAGATGGCCGACGGCGCGCACGTGTGCTGCAACACGCGCTTCACCGACAACCTCGAGAGCACGGTCTCGCTCCCCGACGTCTGCTTCCAGTGCGTCGGCTTCAACCCGATCTCGGCGTTGCAGGCCGACGGCGACGACGTCCCGCTGATCCCGGAGAGCGCGGCGGTCGGCACCTCGGGCATGGTCGAGCTTCGCAGTTGCCGGACGGCGCTCGCCGACGGTCTTGCCGGGCCGATCGGCACCGATCGGCCCCAGTTGCTGTTCGCGTTCCACCTGCAGATGGTCGGGCCCTTCGGCACGACCGTGACGGGCAGCGCGGTTCCGTAAGAGTCGTCGGTTTGATCGGGTCGCGTCGGGCCGGGCTCAGCCGGGAAGCTTCGAGAAGTCGGGCGGGCGCTTCTCGAAGAAGGCGGTGATCGCCTCCATGTTCTCCGGCGTTCCGATGCGCTCGACGAAGCCCGCGTCCTCGCGGGCGCGGGCGGCGCGGACCTGCTCGGCGCGGGTCGCGAGCAGGAGCCGCTTGGTGTGGCGGATCGAGCCGAGCGGCCCCGCCGCCATCTTGGCGGCGACCGCGAGGAGCGCGGGCAGGAGCTCCGCTCGCGTGCAGACACGTGACGCCAGACCGAGCGCCACGGCACGCGCCGCGTCGATCCACTCGCCGGTGTAGAGCACCTCGGCCGCGCGCTGGTAGCCGATCACGACCGGCAAGAGATAGCTGGCCGCCGCCTCGGGCACGACGCCGAGGGGCACGAACGGCGCGCGCAGCCGCGCCTCCTCGGCGACGTACGCGACGTCGCAGTGGAGGAGCAGCGTGAGGCCGATGCCGACGCCGACGCCGTTCACGGCCGCCAGGAGCGGCTTGTCGAAGGCGACGAGCACGTCCATGAAGCTCCCGAAGGGGTGCTCGGCGTCGCCCGGGGCCCCCGACATCTCGCCGAGGTCCTGGCCGGCGGTGAAGGCCTCGCCCGCGCCGGTCACGATCACCGCCCGGGCGCGGGGGTCGTCGAGCAGCTCGCGCAGGAGATCGCGGGCCTCGCACCACATCTGGCGGTTGAAGGCGTTCCGCTGGCGCGGTCGATTGAAGGTGACGACGGCGACGCCGTCGCGGAGGTCGAGGAGAACGGTGTCGCGGCTCATCGCGCGGCCATAGCACGACGCCCGGCGGCGCTGGAACGGGTCGCTACGTCAGCACTTCGGCCAACTCGCGCCACTCTCGCAGCGGGAGCGCGCGCGGGTCGGCGTCGATCACCTGGACGCAGACGTGGTTCGCCCCCGCGTCGTGATGGGCGCGTACCCGCGCGGCGACGGCTTCGGCGCTGCCCCAGACGACGATCGCGTCGACCAGGCGATCGCTGCCGCCGTTGGCGACGTCGTCGTCGCCGAAGCCGAGGCGCCGCAGGTTGCTCACGTAGTTCGGGAGCGTGAGGTACATCGCCATGTGGCTCCGCGCGAGCGCCCGCGCCGTCGCCGCGTCGGTCTCCAGCACGGCCGCCTGTTCCGGCGCGAGCAAGGCCGCGGGACCGAGCAGCTCCCGCGCCCGGGCCGTGTGCTCGGGCGGGACGAAATAGGGGTGCGAGCCCCAGGTGCGCTCCGCGGCGAGCGCGAGCATCTTGGGGGCGAGCGCGGCGAGCACGCGCGGCGGCGGCGTCGCGGGGCCGTGCGCCAGGAAGGGCGCGCTGTCCATCGCGTCCAGATAACGCCGCATGGCGGAGAGCGGCTTCCCGTAGTCGTGGCCGCGCATGCCGACGAGGGGCGCGTGGCTGACGCCCATGCCGAGCAGGAAGCGTTCGGGATACGCCTCGGCGAGCGTCTTCTGCGCCGCCGCCATCGCCGCGGCGTCGCGGACCCAGATGTTGGCGATGCCGGTCGCGACCACGACCCGTCGTGTGCCGGCGAGCAACACCGCCGCGTTGGTGAAGGCCTCGCGCCCGAGTGCCTCCGGGATCCAGATCGTCCCATACCCGAGCGACTCGATCTCGGCGGCGGCTTCCTGCGCGCGCGCCGCCGGGTGTTGATCGAGAACCGACGTCCAGATGCCCACCCGTCCGATGTCCATCCTAGCCTCCGTGGCGACGCAGGGAGATCGCGCCGATGGGATTTGACCACGTCATATACGCGAGGCAACCTCGATGACATGCGTCGGCTGCGTGCGATCCGCGCGTCGATCCCGCTCGCGGTGCTCGCCGCCGGCCTGCACGGCTGTGCCGCCATCCCGCTCGCCGTCGTCGCGGGCTCCTTGCTGGAGGCGGGAGGCGGCATGATCGTCAAGACGGGTACCGAGTATACGGCCAGCGGCGCGGCGCGGCGGACCTTCAACCTGCCCGTCGAGCAGGTGCATGCGGCGGTGCTGGAGACGTTCCGCCGCACGCAGATCTCGATCACTCGGGACGAGGCCGCGGCGGAGCGCCATCGCATCGCCGGCAGGGCCCGGCATCGCACGGTGCGGGTCGACCTGGTGGCGCTCACGCCCGTGCTCACCACGATGGAGCTGGCCGTGAAGCGCAACGTCTTCGCAAGCGACAAGGCGACTGCGAGCGAGCTGCTGGCGGCGACCGAGCACGTGCTCGCGGAGAGCGCCGTCGTCGCGTCCGCCCCCGGCGACGTGTCCATGCGAAAGCCCACCGCATGCCCGCAGCGTTGACGGCCGAGCTCGGCTTCGGCTGAACGCCGCCGCGCAGACTCTCCATCGTTTGCTCGCATGTGACGTGACGGTCGGCAAAGGCCTGCCGTTCGCAAAGCTGCACGACCCCGGGTGGGCAACGCGCACGTCGCTCCGCAGCGGATCGACTACGCCATCGCGTTCGCGTGTTTTGCCATGCGCTCGCGCCCGACTGTGTCAACGGTGACGCGTGACTGTGCCGTTGTAACGCCGCGGACGCGTCGTGCGCACGCGCCAGGGACTGCAACCGCGCGACACGCCATGCTGCTCGGCTTGGCCGGAACCTTGCTCTGTCCCGACGCGACGATTCAGCCACTGTCCCGAGGAGAGAGACCGATGCGTATCCGATTCCTGATGATCCTGAGTGCCGTGACCGCGATCGTGGGGCTGCGCAGCCTGCCCGCGGAGGCGGGTTGTGGATGCGCCAAGCCGCCGCCGGCGGCGAATGCCGTGCGGCCCGCGTTTGCCTCGCCGGGCGACCTGGTCACGTTCTTTCCGCCCGACAATCGTGCCGGCGAGTACGAGGTGCGGATCGGCGACAAGAAGGATCAAGCGGAACGCGGTCTACAAGCGCGATCTCGCCGACGGTGCCTACAAGTGGCAAGTCGTCATCCCCATGCCGCAGCTGCCGCCCGGACCGCGCGCAATCGAGGTCAAGGGCCCCGGCCAGGATCTCCAGATCCCGGCCAGGGACTTCACCGTGATGCAGGCGCCGATCGTGCTCCAGCAAGGCGACGGCGAGACCCTTGCGAAGTGTTACAGCGCCGCGGTCACCGCCGATCACGTCGTCCTCATCCCGCTCGACATCACGGCGATCACCGATCGCATGATCTTCAATGGGCTCGGCGAGAACTACCCGCTGCTGTTCTCCGCCTCCGACATCACGATCTACAACACGCAGGGCTTCTTGATGCAGCTTCTGACGCCGCAGAACGCCGGCATCTACGCGATCGAGGACTACGGGCAGCCCGACAGCTTGGCGCTCACCTACGATCGCCACGAGTTCAACACCTACCGCGACCAGCACGCCCACGTCGGCGGCTACGGCCTCGATTCGAACGACCCCGCCTGGCACAGCGACGGCACCTTTCACGTCGACCACAACCGGCTCGTGCTCGCGATCCGGGGCACCGTCGAGAACCAGGGCGCGCCCGCGGCCGGCAAGACCCCGAACTTCGACTTCAGCATCCTGACCGCGCTCGCCGACGGCGACGGCGGCACGCCGACCGTTCGCACCATCAACTGGAGCAACGCGTGCGGCGCGTCGACCACGACCCCCCCGGCACCTCCGGCACCGCCGGCTCCCCCGGCCAACTAGGACCCTCGGCTTCGCGATCTACTAGTCCTCTCCACCGCCACCCCGAGGGTCACATGATGCCATCCAAAGTCGACACGACCGGTGTATCCGGAATCTGGCGCGCGGCGAGGTCGCCGCGAGTCTACCGCGCGGCGCTCCTCGCGGCCGCCTGCACGGCGGTCGCGGTGACGGCGATCGTCGGCCTCAGCGCCGGCGGCTGGATCGGCAAGTCGTTTCCGGGTTTCTTCGTGCTCCCGAACCGCATCATTCCCTCGGTGAGTCGCGAGGCCTGGTCGGCGGGCGGCGAGAGCGCGGTCTACCAGCGTACGGTGGTCGCGATCGACGGCAAGCGCGTCACCAGCAACGTCGACGCCTATCGCGAGGTCGCCGCCCAGCCACCCGGCAGCGCGGTGGTCTACACGCTTCGGAGCGGCGCCGGCACCGAGACGCTGACGCTGGAGAGCCGCCGCTTCTCTCGCGCCGACTACTGGATCATCTTCGGCAGCTATCTCGTGACGGGTCTCCTCTACCTCTGGGTCGGCGTGCTGGCGGCGTGGCTCCTGCCCGACGTCGACCTCGGGCGCGCGCTCCTCCTGCTCGGCGGCGCCGGCGGCATCTTCGCGCTCACGGGCGCGGGCATCTACCAGCCCGGCGCCGATCTTCACATCCACGCCCTCGCCGAGTCGTTCTTTCCAGCGACGCTCGTCTACGCGGCGCTGGCCTTCGCCGGCACCGAGCGCCGCTGGATGCTGCCGATCGGCGCGATCGCCTGGTGGCTCTCGCTGGCGCTCGCGATCACCTACCAGCTGGTGCTCTCCCAGCCCGGCGCCTACACCCTCGTCCACAACGCCTGCGAGGCGTATCTCGGCGTCGCCGGCCTGGGCGTCGGCGCGACCGTGATCGTGCTGCGGGCGCGGGCCGGGGAGCAGGCCGGCCCCTTGCTGCGGTCCGCCGTCGCGGGCGCGCTGCTCGGCATCGGCGTGCCCGCGGTCGTCATGATGCTGTCGGCGGCGAGTGGCGGCGCGTTGCCGGTGAACCTCGTCACCGCCACCGCCTTTCTCTTCCCGCTCTCGATCGGCTGGGGCCTGCTCCGCGAACAGCGGACGAGCCCGGCCCGCCTGCTGGTCGAGTCGCCGGCCTAGCCGCCTCCTTGATTGTGGGCGGGCGTCGTTCAAAGGTGCCTCCGACGAAGGAGCGTGCCGATGAGCGAATTCACCCTCAAGACGCCGACCCAGGAGCCCGACCTCGCGACCGCGATGCAGGTCGTCTACCAGTGGAACTACGATCCCGAGGTCGAGGAGCTGCGGCGGCTCTACGTGAAGGCGGCCGAGGCGCAATGGATCGGTGACAAGCACCTCGACTGGGAGCGGCCGATCGACATGGTGAAGTTCTCGACCACCCCGCTCGGCGCGGGGGTGCCGATCGAGAAGACCTCCTACTGGCGCTCGCTGCCGAAGGACACGACCGCCGAGCTGGTCCGCCGCACGGCGGCCTTCCGGCTCTCGCAGTTCCTGCACGGCGAGCAGGGCGCGCTCATGGTGGCGGCGCAGCTGGTGAACGCCGTCCCGCACACCGACGCGAAATTCTACGCCGCCACCCAGACCATGGACGAGGCCCGCCACGTCGAGGTGTTCGCCCGTTACATCGAGAAGCTCGACGAGATTCGGCCGATCGCGCCGTCACTGAAGGGCATCCTCGACCAGACGCTCCAGACGGACGACTGGATGAAGAAGCTGGTCGGGATGCAGATCGTGGTCGAGGGCCTGGCGCTCTACGCGTTCCGCGAGATGCGCAACCTGACGGAGGAGCCGCTGCTCAAGGACCTCCTCACGTACGTCGCCCGCGACGAGTCGCGCCATCACGCCTACGGCGTCAGTACATCGAGCGCTGCGTGCCGTGCCTGGGGGCGGCGGAGCGCGCCGAGCTCGAGGACTTCGCCCTCGAGTGCGCCCGCAGCCTGATCGACCGCAACGCCCAGGGCTTCTTCACCACGCTCCTCCAGATCTGGTCGGAGATCGGGATCGACTCGGCCGCGTTGTTCCAGAGCCTCCACGCCGAGCGCGAGGAGATCACCCGCGATCTCCCCCGCGGCCGGCGGCTCGGGCCGGTGCAGGGCTTCGTCATCCCGACGCTGCGCCGCTGCGGCCTCCTCTCCGAGCGGGTGGCCACGCACTATCACGGCTTCCTGCGCGACAACTTCGGCGCCCGCGTCGCCGGCGAGGACGTGAAGGAGTTCCTGCAGCACTTGCCCGAGCTGCCGGCCGACACCGCGCGCTGGGTGATGGGCGAGCTCGAGTAGCCGGCGGAGCTCGAGAGGTCGGCCCGTGAGCATTCCGGTACCGTTGGAGCGTCTCCGCGCCGCCGTCGAGGAGCGAGGGCCGGGTGCCTATCTGCTCACGGTCTCCGACGACGGCAGGCCGCACGCGGTGCACGTTCCCGTGGGCTGGGAGGGCGAGCGATTGGTCGCGGAGGTCGGGAAGCGCAGCGCGACCAACGCCGCGGCGCGACCGGCGGTGGCGCTCTTGTGGGCGGTTCGGAGTCCCGACGACTACAGCTTGATCGTGGATGGCATGGCCGCGGCACCGTCGCGCGACGATCAGCGTCGGCTGGCGATCACGCCGACCAAGGCCGTGCTGCACCGACCGGCGGCGGCGCCGCGCCCGGCGTCCGCATGCGATGCCGACTGCGTGCCGCTACTGCCGGAGCGACGCCGCGGCGGTTGACGGCGTCTCGACGGC
This sequence comes from uncultured delta proteobacterium, assembly GCA_963761995.1. Classification (GTDB taxonomy): domain Bacteria; phylum Desulfobacterota; class Binatia; order UTPRO1; family UTPRO1; genus UTPRO1. Next base: position 1,728,362 of record CAVXIU010000006.1, read on the forward strand.
GAGCCGGAACGCGCGATTCGGCACAGGGCGACCGCCGAGTCGATCCTCCCCGCCGTCGGAGAAAAATTTGACGCCGGGTCGTGCACGGTGGCAGAGTCGGGTGGGTCGCACTCGGCGTCCCGAGGAGGGTTTCCCTATGCCAAAGCGGATCGGCGTGGTGGCTCTGTTGGCTCTGCTCGGACTCGGGTCCGCCGGCTCGAGCCTGGCGCTCACGTTCAGTTGCGAGACGGTGGTCCTCGATCGTGAAGCGGACCCCGTCCTCGCCGTGTTCGGCAAGCGCTTCGAGTCGGTGCGCATCAACCTCGCGGGCGACGTCGTCTTCATCGCCCACCCGAAGGCCGGTCCGCGACGCCTCTACCTCTATCCCGGAGCCGGCGCGGCGAGCGTGCTCGCGAGCGCCGGCACCAATGCCCCGGGTGGAAGCGTCTTCAAGCGCTTTCGCGCGCCGTCGATCAACGACGCCGCCGACGTCGGGTTCATCAGCGATCTCGAGAAGGGTGAGGGCGCCTACGTCCGTGACGGCGGGGGCGGCATCGTGAAGGCCGCGCGCGACGGCGACGCGGCGCCGGGCGGTGGCGTCTTCGATCAGTTTCGCTCCGCGTCGCGCATCAACGCCGGCGCCGACCTGGCCTTCGTTGCGGAGCTCGATACGGGATCCACTGGAGTCTTCCTCTACGATCGTACGACGACGCTCGTGTCCGCGGTCGCACGCGCCGGCGACGTCACGGGCGACGGGCGGCAGTTCTGCGACTTCTTCGAGGCCGGCCTCGGCGCGGGCGGCGCGGTCGCCTTCGAGGCGATCGTGAAGCCGGTGTGCGCCAATGCGCTCGACCCCGAGACCCGCGGCCTCTGGGAGGCGAATGGTCTCGGCTTCGTCGCGATCGCCGAGGAGGGTGGCACGGCCCCGGGCGGCGCGGTCTACGAGAACTTCCTCGACGCGCCCGACGTCAACGCGACCGATAAGGTGATCTTCCGCGCCGAGACCTCGAGCGGCGTCGCGATCTTCGTCTTCGATCCCGCCGGCCCCAGCACGATCAAGCTGGTCGCGGCCGGTGACGCGACGCCCGACTTGAATCCGTTGACCGACGACGGCACGCTTCGGACCGTCGCCTTCGGGAGCCTCACGGACGGCGATCGGGCGGCGATCGGCGTACGCATCAAGGGGGGCGAGGGCTTGGTGCCGCGGACCGCCATCTTCGAGTACGGCGGCACGCCCGACAGGGTCGTGCTCGACACCGACTCCCCCCCGGCGCCATTCGGCTCCGGCTCCAGCTACAACAAGATCGGGCCCGGCGCGCGCAGAGCGCAAGAGGAGATCGGCAACGACCGCTCCGGCACCCAGGTCGTCTTTCCCGCGACCGTCACGAGCGGGTCGCAGCCGAGAGGCCGCGCCGGCGTCTTCCGCTGCACGGGGTCGTGATCGGGGAAACCCCGATCGCCTGTTGTCGGTAGGCAGACGTCACAGAATCGGGTGATTGCTCTCGTCGTCTCGCGCTCATAGCCGTAGGGGACGATGAATCCGACAGCGATTCCGGAAGCCTACGGTACGACGCTCACGCCCGACGCGAATCCTTTCGTCGGGCATCTGGCCGCCTATCTGGTTGCGCTCGCGGCAGTGGTCGCGATCGGTTGGGCACTCTTCCTGTGGCGCCGGCGGCGTGGAGCCGGGCGCGACCACATCGACATGCCCCGCGCGACGTGATCGCGTCCTACTGAAACACCACCGTCGACGGCAGGCAGAGATCGCGCGGGCCGTAGAAGGGAAACTGGTCGGGGCCGAACTGGTTCTGGGTGTAGACGAGCGGCGGCGCGGTCGCCGGGCGCGTGCCGCGGACCAGGTAGCACATCAGGCTGGCGCCCGGGACGGGGACGGGCTCGCCGTTCTTCGAGGCCGCCAGGCAGAGATGGAGTGGTCGCTTGACGTCGACCACCATCGACCCGAACTGATCGGTCAGCGCGAGGCCGCTGGCGCGGCCTCTCGCGGCCGACAGGCGATAGCACTTGAAGTGATCGATCACCGGCGGCAGCGGGTCGGGGGTGGTGAGGAGCCCCTTCGCCGTCGGAACCAGCAAGCGGTCCGGTTTCGCCAGCGTCACGACGACCGTGCCGAGCTCGTTCGTGACCGACGCCTTGACCGGCGTGAACGGGCTCGTCTGGCGGATCGTGTAGTAGGTCAGGTGGGCCGGATCGAGGGGAGCGAGCGGGTCTTGCCCGCCGAGGTCGGCCGGCGCGCAGACGCGCTTGCCGCGCTTCACCGTCACCGTGCTGGCGCCGACCGCGTCGACCACCGATACCCCCGTGAGATTGAAGGTCTTGCGATGGATCTCGTAGCACTGATACCGGCGCTGGTCGTCGATCGGGGGCTCGACGGGTGGCGGCCCTTCCATCGTGACGTCGTTGTTGTTGTCGCCCGTGATGCGCTGCGCCCAGTAGCGTCCGAAGAGCTTGTTGAAGCCGCCCATGTCGAGCCAACCGGTCGGCGCGAAGAACTGCACGTGGAGCTCGGCGAAGTGGGCGAAGTTGCAGATCGGGGTGCCGGTGGGGTTGAAGCCGAACCCGCCGAAGAAGACGCGCGCGCCGGATTGCGTCCCGACGCCGAGCTGGAGCCCGTCGTTGATCGAGCAGCCGCGATCGATCTGCAGCACCGTGTCGTCGGTGAGGTTGACCGTGACGTTCGTGCCGACCGAGAAGCTCCGCATGTCGTAGAGGCCGTCGCCGAGGTTGAGGGTCTGGCCGTCGTTCACTCGCACGTCGCGATAGGCTCCCGGGGCGAGCGCATGGGGGCTCGGGAAACCGGCCCCGCCGACCATGACGTCGGCGGCGTTGTCGGTGAGGGCGCGACCGGGCGTGAACGGGAGGGTGGGTAGGTCCTCCTCCGCGATGATCGGCGGCGTGAACGGCAAGGGTCCGGCGCCGAGGATCGTCGGATTGAAGCTGGCATTGACCGAGTTCGCGAAGAGATTGAAGAAGATGCCCTCCCGGTTGGAGGCGCGCACGCTGTCGGCGACGGCATTGCTCCCCACGTCCATGACGAGCCGACCCGCGGTGGCGTACGAGAGCGAGGGGCTGCCGTCCTGCCCGCGGTCGGGAAAATTGACGCCGATGTCGCCGCCGTGGATGTAACCGCGATCGACCGCCCCCACGGCGCCCTTCAGGATCATCTCGTCGTAGGCGAACAGGACGTAGCGGCCGATGTTCCGCGAGGGCTGCAGCGGCGGCGCCGCCTCTGACGGCGCCGGGAACCAGCCGAGAACGACGAGCACGACCAGCACGAACACGGAAGGGGGCATGACGAGCTCCTTGACGAGAATCCGACGCAGAAGGCGACGAACCGTCGGGACTCTACGGATCGGTCCTTACGTAGTCCACTAAAACTTTCACTGAGGGTTGTCGCGACGTTGAGGCGGATTGGGAACGGCGCGTCAGGATCCTGGGTGCCTGCGGGCGGACCGGCGGGAACGCGAGCGCTGTAAGCCTTACGCGTCCGCGATGCGCCGCGGCAAACGCTGCAACCCGAACGGCGAAATCCTCAGATATTGCCGTCGAAAATCGTGGCGGCTCAATTGCAATGCCCCCCTTCCACGGAGCGAGCTCACTACGGCTCATTCCAAAAGGAGAAAGAGGAAAAATGAAAGCTACGGAACTGCTCAAACGCCAACATCGTGAGGTCAAGAAGCTCTTCGCGGAGACCAAGAAAGCGGAACAGGCCGGAGCCCGCCGCAAGGGCATGGAATCGATTGCCAGCAAGCTCACCGCCCACATGGCGATCGAGGAAGAGATCTTCTATCCCGCCGTTGCCGAGGTCGGCAGCAAGAAGGGGGAGGAGCTGGTCCCCGAAGCCTACGAGGAGCACCACGTGGCGAAGCTGGTGCTCGCCGAGCTCCCCGAGGTCGATCCGGAGGACGAGCGGTTCGAAGCGAAGATCACGGTCCTCTCCGAGCTCATCGAGCACCACGTCGAGGAGGAGGAGAAGGAGATGTTCAAGATCGCCGACAAGCTGGGGGCCGAGCGACTCTCGGAGCTCGGCACGGAGATGGAAGAGGCCTACGTCGAGCAGCCGCCCGAGAAGGTCGCGCAACGCGCCGGGGCAGCGCGATGAGCCGGCTCTCGGTGGTGACGCTCGCGGCACTCCTGGCGATGCCGGTCGCGGTCTCCGCCGGTGACCACGACGCCGCCGTTCACGGCACGCAGGCGGACAACACCGGCAAGAACGTCCGCGATCGGGACGCGGACCGAGTCGTGCCCACCGATCAGGCGAAGGGTGGGGAAGGGGACGTCGAGACGACACGGAAAATCCGCCAAGCAATCGTCGCTGACGACACCCTTTCCATGAACGCCCACAACGTGAAGATCGTCACCCTCGCGGGCGTGACGACCCTTCGCGGTCCGGTGAAGACGGCGGAAGAAAAGAAACGGGTTGCCGAGCTCGCTGCCACCGCTTCGGGTGGAGCGAATCACGTCAAAAACGAGCTGGAAGTCGCGCCGTAAGGGCGCAAGGAGCCAATCATGGGTAAGGCAGTCTTTTGTATCGTCAACGACCGAGCGAACGCCGAAGCGATCGTCGCGGATCTTCGGACCGCGGGATTTTCGGGCAACGACATCTCCGCGCTCTTTCCCGACAAGGAAGGCACGCGGGATTTCGCTCACGAGAAAAACACCAAGGCGCCGGAAGGCGCGGCGACGGGCGCCGCCACCGGAGGGCTTCTGGGCGGAACGCTCGGGTGGCTCGCCGGCATCGGAGCCTTGGCGATCCCGGGCGTCGGGCCCTTCGTCGCCGCCGGACCGATCATGGCGGCGCTCGGCGGTGCCGCAGTAGGCGCGAGCGCGGGCGGCCTCACGGGGGCCCTGATCGGTCTCGGGATGCCCGAGCTCGAGGCGAAGCAGTACGACAAGAAGATCCGCGGCGGCAACATTCTGCTGTCCGTGCACACCGAGGACGGCGACGAACGCAAAAAGGCCGGAGACATCTTCAAGCGCCACAATGCGAGCGATATTTCGACGGCCGGCGAAGAGTCGGTCGGGCGAAAGCAAGCAGCGATTCACTAGGAGCGACGCATCGCCGGCTCTGGGTCAAGTCGCCCAGAGTCGGCGATGCATTGTGCCGTATGGATACCTCCCTCGACGAATGCCCCGAACAGCTCGAGCCCTCGCAATGGCTCGATCGCTTCGTTCCAAGTTTTTTCGCACTTCCAGAACGCCGGCTTCTGTTGGCGGTTCTCGTTGACGCCGTGCGGTTGCTGCAAAGCCGAATCGAACGCGCTGAAGTGCTCGCATGGATCCAAGGACGGGCCGCGCGGATCACCTTCCTCGCGCTCTGCGACGGCCTGGACCTCGATGCTCCGTTGCTGGCACGTCGATTGACGGCTCTGCAACGAGGGAGTTTCCCGAGCCCGCGTCGCACTCAGGCGCACGCGCGTACCTGCATAGGGGCTCGAGCCCTGAAAAGCAGAGGCGCATCGGCTCGTGGCGCCAACGTGTACGAGACGCTACCGTCTGCGTCGGGTGACGTCGCGCCGTTGATGCCGGAACCCGCGATCGCATAGACCTCGCGCCGCCGCGTCGTCGAAGGAGAAGCACGCATTGGCTTCCACGCATGAGGCTGCCATCGGGACGCCGTGGCTTCGGTTCGGGGGGTCGGTCCTCGTCGTCGCCGTTCTCTATTGGGCACAGGCGGTCATCGTGCCCGTCGCCCTCGCGCTCCTGCTGACGTTCGTCCTCACTCCCGTCGTCGCCCCCTTGCAGCGCAGGCTCGGGGGTGTGGCGGCCGTCCTCCTCGTGGTTGCCGTGACGTTCACCTCATTTGGGGTCGCCGGCTGGGCGGTGACGACGCAGCTCACGAGCCTGATCCAGGAGCTGCCCACCTACCAACGCAACGTTCGCCAGAAGATCCGTGACGTCCGTTGGATGGGAAAGGGCGGACCCGTCGAGACCCTCCAGGAGACCGTCGACAGCATCGAGACCGAGCTCGGAAATGGCGCGCCCCACGGAACCACGGGAAAGCCCGTCGTCGTCGAGGCCGCGCCCGTCGCGACCTTGTGGGGCCTTCCCACCGTAGTCGGTGCGTGGCTCGAACCCTTGGCCACGGCCGCGCTCGTCATGGCGTTCGTCATTTTCATGCTGCTCGAACGACAGGACCTGCGAAATCGGTTCATCAGCCTGGTCGGTCAAGGGCACCTGGCGGTCACCACCCGCGCATTCGACGAGGCCGGCTCGCGCGTGAGCCGCTATCTGATCGCGCAATCGCTCATCAACGTGTTCTACGGGCTCGCCGTCGGCGCCGGCTTGTACGCCATCGGTGTCCCGTATGCGATTCTCTGGGCCGCGCTTGCCGCCGTGCTGCGTTTCGTGCCGTACGTCGGCCCCTGGATCGCAGCCCTCGCGCCGACCTTGGTGAGCCTGGCGGCCTTCGAGGGCTGGACGCGTCCGTTTCTCGTCGTCGGCCTCTACGCCGGGCTCGAGCTCTTCACGAATCTGGTGGTGGAAGGCTTCTTTTACGCCGGCGCGGCCGGTGTCTCGCAGGTGGGACTGCTGGTGGCCTTTGCCTTCTGGACCTGGCTCTGGGGGCCGCTCGGACTGCTGATGGCGACGCCGCTCACGGTGTGCCTGGTCGTCATCGGGAAATACGTGCCGGGTTTCGAGTTCATCACCACGCTCATGGCCGACGACAGCACCGTTCTCGAACGGGACGTGAGCTACTACCAGCGGCTGCTCGCCGGTGACCAGGCCGAGGCCGCGGAGCTCATCGAGCAGCATCTGAAGGAGCAACCGGCCGAGACCGTCTACGACGCGATCATCCTTCCCGCATTGAACTACGCCGAGCGCGATCGTATCGAGGGCCGGCTTTCCCCCGAGGAGGAACAAGCGATCCTCGAGGCCAGTCGCACCCTTCTCGAGGAAGCGCCCGGCCTTTCGGGTGTCGATTCCGTACCGGGAGTCGCCCGGCAGGATCCGATCGCGGTTCTCGGGTGGCCGGTCCACGGCGAAACGGACGCGTTTGCGCTCGAGATGCTGAACACGCTCCTCAGGGACACTCCCTTCGCGCTCGACATCCTCACGGGCCGCGCCCGCCTGGCCGATGGCGTTCGAGCAATGGCCGAACGGACCTGCGACGTCGTGTGCATCGCCGACCTGCCTCCGAGCTCACCTTCGAAGGCGCGCTATTTGGTCCAGAGGCTGCGCGCCCTTCGTCCCGACCTCAAGATACTCGTCGGACGCTGGGCGCCGACGCCATTCGAGGACGACAGCGTCGCGATCTTGCAGCAAGCAGGGGCCGACGCGGTGGCCACGACGCTCCTTGCGACGCGCGACCAGCTCGCGTCGTTGCTGCCGGCGCCCGCAGAGGTCGCCGCCGACGTCAAGGAACCGGCCGTTCTCGGTAGATGTTAGTGCGACTCGCTATTCGTCGTACTCGGCGGAACCCTGCACCCAGATGAACGACTGGAGATCGATCATGTCGCGGGGTCGGAGGTCGCGGATGTCCTTCCGCACGATCGCGGCGAACCGGAGCAAGCTCGCATAGGTGTCCCAGCTCGGATTCGAACGATAGCGGAAGTCGACGCCATATCGCTCCGCGGCCACTCGGGTGACGTTCGGCTTCAGGAACATGTGCTCGCTCGGCTGGGCGATGAAACCGAAGACGGTGAGCAGGGGCCACGTCAGGACTCGGGTTTGTTTCTTCGGCAGGGTGGCGACGGCGTCACGCCAGTCCACGAACCGGCGCTCGGCATCGCCCGCTCCGTGCAGATACGCGTAGAGCGCCTCCGCAAAGACGCGCGCCCCATGCGGCGTTCGGACGGCGTCGCGGAGCGCGATCTTCTCGAACGAAAAGAGGAGATTGGTACGCGACTCGATCCGTACCGCGTGCGTGGCGATGGCGGAGAACTCGCGAGCCTTCAGGAGTGATGCAAAGGCGGGCCGGCCGAGCACCTCCTCCCAGCGCGTGTGGGCGCTCCACTTGTAGTCTCGCTCCCACGCGAGATAGGTCGGATCACGAAAGCCGCCTGGAAAGACGCGAAGAAACTTGCGCCGACATCGGAGCGCGCGAGCAGCGGTCGCGGGCGCGCGGTGCGGACCCCGACGTGCGGTCACGGCGGCGTCGTTGGTGGCGGCGGCGTGCTGGGATCTCAACGCTTGCTCCGCTTTCTCGCGGTCGCCTTCTTGGTGGGCCGAGTCCGCGGACGCTTCGGGGCGGATCTGGCGCGCCGGTGTCGCGTACCCTCCATCTCGTCGAAGAGCTCCGAGAGCTCGACCCCGAGCAGCTGCTTCATGGTCGGATCGAGAGCGGCCAGCGGGAGATGCTGGCGCACGGCCGCAAGCCCCTTCAGCAGGGTGTCGGCGAAACCGCTGACGCCGCCCTGCTTCCTGCCGAGGGCTCCATGCTTCTCGGCGAGGCCGAGCGTGTACCCGAGGGCGAACCCGGCCGAGAGCGCACCCACGCTCCACACGATCGGGTCCTCGCGGAACTGCTCGCGCCAATCGAGGATGCCCGTCACGGCGTCCTTGACCGTGGCGTACTGACCTTCGACCGTGTCTTTGATCTCGCCGACGGTCTGCGAGATCGATTCGCGAGCCTCCTCCATGCGGCGCTGAAGCTCGGCCTTCTCGGCCTCCGAGCCTTCGACCGGAGGGACGGCGGATGGCGGCTCGCGCCCGACGGGGTCGTCCCGGCCGGCCATCGTCAGTCCTTCCGCGTCTCGCCGGCGAGCCATTCGCCGTCCTTGCGGAGCTCCCGGACGCTCGCGGAAGGCGAGGGCTGGACCGCCGCCAGCCGGTGCTGCGCGCGCTTGGCGAGCACGAGGCCGATCAGGACGTAGGTCGCGCCGACGAGGAGAAAACCGAGCCCGTATCGAACTGCGCCGGCCAACTCGAGACCCGCCAACGCGTGCACGACGAAGAAGGCGATCGCCACGTTGAGCAGCGCGAAGCCGACGGTGGCGACGACGGCCCCCACCGCGATCGAAGCGCTGCCGCGCAGGTACGCAATGGCGTCCTCCCGCACCTCGACCTTGAGGAGCCCGAGCTTGCTGTCCAGCAGCGTGACCAGGTCGTCCCCGAGGCGTGAGACCAGGACGGGGAGATCCTCGAGCGATTCCCGGTTCGCCTCACCGGACCCGCGCTCGCTCATCGCGGGCACCGGCTACTTGCGGGGCTTGCGAGGCTGCTGCGCGGACGCTTTGTCCATTCCCGCCGTCCGAGCACTTCGGCCCGCGGCCTCTTCGAGCGGGGGGATGAGCGCCTGGACGGCGCCGCTGGCGGCACCGGCGAGCACCTTCATCGCCGTCGTCTTCACCTGGGTGGTGACGCGCGACGACACGACCTTGGATCGAGTCCTGCGGGCGGTCGGCCGTTTGGCCGCCGTCTTCCTGGCTGCCGACTTCTTGGCGGGACTCTTTTTGGTGGTTCTCTTCATGGATACTCTCCTCCTGTCGTTAAGTCCGGATGCCGGCTCGACGCGTGGGCTCCGTTTGGCGAGCCATCGAGCAAGAGCAAGGCCAACTCGACCACCGCTTGCACGTCAGCACGCACGGGGACTTGGCTTCGAGCCCCTCCAATAAAATGCAAATCCAACAATCAGTAGATCGTGATTGACTGGAAATGCGCGATTCGTCTTAAGTGGCCCACTCACTCGAAAGGACCCCCTCCATTGCGCTCCCTCACCCGGCTCGCCGTCATCGTCGCCCTCTCCATCGTTCCCGCCCTCGCGTCCGCAAAATGCCCCCCCGACAGCGTCGAGAGCGGTCCGACCTGCATCGACAAGTACGAGGCCAGCATCTGGCAGATCCCGCCCGACGCGACCTCGCTCATCAAACGCGTGAAGAAGGGCGTCGTGAGGCGCGAGGAGCTCGTCGCGGCCGGCGCCGTCCAGCGCGGCGCGGCGGTCACCCCCGAGTGCACGAGCCTCGAGTATCCCGCCAGTTTCCCGACCAACGGCCATTGGACGGAGCCGCTCTACGCGGTCTCTCTCCCGGACGTCATGCCGAGCTTCTGCATGAGCTGGTACCAGGCCGAGCAGGCCTGCGCGCTCTCCGGCAAGCGGCTGATCACCAACCAGGAGTTCCAGCGCGCGGTCGCCGGCACGCCCGATCCTTCGTTCGACGACGGCGCCAACGATTGCAACCTCCAGAGCGTCCTCACGGCGGTCCCGACCGGCGCGCGCGCGCGCTGCGTCTCGAGCTGGGGCGCGCACGACATGGTCGGCAACCTGGCGGAGTTCACCGCCGACTGGGACGAGCGCGCGACGACCTGCTCGTTTCAGTCGCTCAACCTCGGCGGCGACTCGATCTGCATCGGCGGCCCCGGGAACGGTGACCTCGGCGTCGTCATCCGCGGCAACCACTGGGATTTCGGCATCCCCAACGGCGGCGCGTTTTTCTACAGCGCGGCGCTCTCGCCCGAGTCGCACTGGGAGCAGGTCGGCTTCCGCTGCGCCCGCTGAGAGCGTCTGGCTGGCGGCGACGTCTTCTCGTTGACACGTCCGGAGCGACCGTCAATCTCGACGTGCCGGCGCTCCCGCTCGCTCAGGATCCCGCGGTCACGGTGCAGCTCCGGAACGATCTCGGATTCTGCTGGGGCGCGCTACGCCGCGCCGGCGCTCGACAACGGGCAGGAAGAGTTCCGCCACAAGTCGGAGTGAGCGCCGGCGGGCGAATCGCGGGACGACTCAGCCCGCGATCCACGGGTCGTAGGTGCCGACGTTCCAGAGGTGTCGCTCGAGGTCGCGACAGCTGAAGCCGCGGCCGCCGTAATCCTCGTCCTTGATGTCGAGCACGATCTCGGCGCCGGCAGCCTTTGCGCGCGCGTACACGACGTCGGCGTCGTTGACGACGAGATAGCTCGCCTGGGTCTCGTAGCCCGCGATCTCGTCGGGTTGCTTGATCAAGCGGCCGAACTCCGTGTCGAGCACCGAGCCGAGCATGATCATGCCGTTTCCGAAGCGCAGCTGGGCGTGGACGATGGTGCCATCCGGACCCGGCACGACGAGCTGGCGCTCGAACCCGAAGGTCTGACAGAGCCAGTCGATCGCCGCCGGCGCATTCCGATACCGGAGGGATGGGATCACCGCTACCTTCGTGGACTTCGCCAATGCAGACATTGCGGTCTCCTCTGACGCCGTGGCCTCGTGCTCGGGACGACGTCGGCTATGGGCATGCTCCGTTTCATGACTCGTCGGCCGACGGATCACGCCGCGTGGGGGGAGGCTCCGCGTCGCTCGTCGCCGACTTGGCGAGCGCACGGGTCGTCGCCGCCGTGGCGAGCTCCGCCCGTGTGCGCACGTCGAGCTTCCCGTAGACGTGCACGAGGTGGGTCTTGACCGTAGCCAGGCTCACGAAGAGCTTGGCGGCGATCTCGCGATTGGGGAGACCGGTGGCGACCAGCTCGACCACCCTGAGCTCGGTCGGCGTCAGGCTGTCCCAGCCCGAGACCGGGCGCCGGCGTTCGCCGCGGCCGCGTCGGGCGAGCTCGAGCGCCTCGGCAAGAGACGGCGGGCTCGCGGTCGAAATGCAGGCTCGCGCCGCCTCGAGGTCGCGCCGCAGATAGGCGGGACGTCGGCGATACCCGGTGCGGCGGCGGAACTCGTCGCAGGCGCCGAGCAGCGCCCCCGCCACCGTCTGGTCCTGTACGTCGGCCGCGAGCACGGCGAGCGTCTCGAGGGCATCGACGACGACGATCTGCATGCCGTGCTCCGCCGCGAGGTCGAGGGCGCGGTGCGCGCGGGTCTCGGCCTCTCGAATCTCGTTTCCTGCGCGGGCGAGCTGGGCGCGCAGAAGGTGAATCGCGGCGGTGAAGTAGTGAAAGGGGGGTGCCAGTCGTCGCTCGGCCTCGTCGAGGTGCGCCGCGGCGCGCGCGCCGTCACCGACCGTCAGGTCGATCTCGGTCGCGAGGCAGCGCGCACGCAGGAACGCGGTCCCCATCAGCCACACCGATCCGTCGTGCTCGAGGATCGCGCGTGCGGCCTCGAGGTCCGACTCCACCATCGGCACGATTGCCCGCATCCACGTCACGGTGTGCGCGAAGGCGCCGAGCGCGCTCCGCTCGACCGTCTGGACCGCGCGTCGGCTGAGCGCCGCGTCCTCGGTCCAGAGCCCGATCAGGCTGAGCTGGCTCGCGATCGGCACCGTGCACGAGCGCGTGACGTGCGGCTCGAGGCAGGCGCGCGCCGCCGTGAAGTCGCCGTCGAAGCTCGCCGCGCTCGCGAGCGCGTGGTCGAGGAGAAACCGCATCTGGGCATCGGCCGGAACCCGACGATCGAGCCACGGCAGCAGCGCATGGAGTCGGTCGCGCTCACCGTGGGCTGCCATCGAGCTGGCGAGCGCCAGCAGCGGGACGACCTCGAGAAAGCGATTGCCGGACGCGCGCCCGAGCTCGGAGGCGCGCTCCTGCCCGCTCTGACCGCGCGGCGATCCGAGAAACGCCTCGTTGAGCGCCAGCGCATGCTCGAGCCAGCCCCGCGCCACCGGGGGCAGGGCGTCCCCGCCGGCATCGACGGCCCGGCGCGCCGCCGGCATCCAGTCGACGGCGAGCGCGAACACGGAGTCGGCCGCGACCGGCGCGAGCGCGCACAGCCATGCGACGGAGCCTTCCTCGAGGCTCGCCAGCACGCGTGCCGTCACCGAGCGGAGCTCCTCGTAGGCCGAGCGCGCGCCCCAGTACGGCGCCAGCGCGTAGAGGATCTCGATGGCGACCGTACCCTGCAGCGACCAGTGCAGCGCCGCCAGCAGATCGGGTGCCTCGGCGGCCACCGCGTCGATGACCGTATGGGTCGCGAACTCCTGGTCGAGGCGCCATCCCGTCGCACGCCGGCGACACCACTCGAGGTGGCGATCGCGGAGCGCCGCCAGCTCGCCCGCCGCCTCGGCGCGCTCGAGCGCGTACTGTCGCACCGTCTCGAGCAGCGCATAGCGATCGCCCACGTACTGGACGAGGCTCTTGTCGACCAGCCGCGCCAGGAGATCGAAGACCTCCACCGCCTCGAGATCGTCGTCCGTGCCCACGGCCTCCGCGGCCTCGAGCTCGAACGCCGCCGCGAACACACCCAGGCGGCGAAACAGCACGCGTTCGGGCTCGACGAGCAGGTCGTGGCTCCACTCGATCGAGGCGAGGAGCGTGCGTTGCCGGGCGACGGCCGTACGCGGGCCGCCGGTCAGCAGCCGGAAGCGATCGTCGAGCCCGGTCGCGAGCCGCTCGAGCGACATCGTCCGCACCCGGGCCGCGGCGAGCTCGAGCGCGAGCGGCAGGCCGTCGAGGCGGCGGCAGATCGCGGCGACCGCGGGTGCGGCGGCCGCGTCCAACGCGAAGTCCGGACGGGCGGCGCGGGCGCGCTCGACGAACAGACGGACGGCGTCGGAGGCCGCCGCCCGCTCGGGATCGCGCTCGCCCTCGGCGGGAAGGCCGAGCGATGGAATCCTCCAGGTCACCTCGCCGGCGACCCCGAGCGGCTCACGCGCCGTCGCGAGCACGCGGAGGTGCTGGCCCGCGCGCAGCAAGGTCTCGGCGATGCGTGCCGAGGCCTCGAGCAGGTGCTCGCAATTGTCGAGGACGATCAGGATGCTCGTGTCGCCGAGGGAGCGCGCCAGCAGATCGGTGGCCGAGATCCCCACGGTTTCGCGGAGGCCGCACGCCAAGGCGACGGATCCGGCGACCTGCGCCTCGTCCGACAGCCGCGCCAGCTCGACCCACACGATCCCATCGGGGTGGCGGTGCGCCACGTCCTCGGCGACCGCATGGGCGAGGCGCGTCTTGCCGGCGCCACCGACACCGGTGATGGTCACCAAGCGATCGCGCTCCAGGAGGTCGGCGACCTGGGTACGCTCGCCGGCACGTCCAACGAGCGCCGTCGGCCAGGCGGTGAGACCGTCCGCGGACGAGCGCCGGAGGGGCGCGAAGCTCGCCGGTAGGTCGGGATGCGCGAGCTGAAACACCCGCTCGGCGTGGTCGAATCCCGCGAGCCTGACGACGTCGAGCGGGACGAGCGTCACGCTCGCCGGGAGCGCGTCGCCGACGACGGCCGCCGTCGCCGCCGACACCACGACCTGCCCGCCGTGTGCGAGCGCGCGGAGGCGCGCGCAGCGGATGATCGCCGCGCCGCCGTACGCCCCGTCGCCGCGGAGCTCGGCCTCGCCGCTGTGGATCGCCATGCGGACGCGGACGGTCGCGTCCGCGGGCCACGCCTCGGCGGCGAGGGCCCGCTGCGCCTCCGCCGCGGCGGCGATCGCCTCGCTGGCGCGCGCGAAGGCCGAGACCGTCGAGTCGCCTTCGCCTTGCTCGATCGGGCGCACGCCGTGATGCCGCGCGACGGCGGCGGCGAGGATCTCTTCGTGACGTCCCATCACCGCCGCCGCGTGCGACGAGGAGCGCCACAGGTGGGTCGAGGACTCGACGTCGGTCAGGAGAAACGTGACCACTCCGCTCGGCAGCGCGCTCGGCTTGTCACTGTCCCGCTCCATGGCAGGCGACGCTAGCGCAGGCGCTGCTCCGGTTACATCAACCGGAGGGTTGATTTTGATGGCTCGCCCTCGCCGGCAGCTTGCAACCGCCTGTCGGCGCCCGCTATCGCGATTCCGTGACGAGCGCGCAGACCGACGTGATCGTGATCGGCTCCGGCGGCGCGGGCCTCATGGCGGCGCTCGTCGCGGCACGGGCCGGCAAGCGAGTCGTGGTGCTCGAGCGCTCGGAGCTGCTCGGGGGCTCGACCGCCGTATCCGGCGGATTGGTGTGGGCGCCGAACCATCACCTTTTGGCCGAGGCGGGGATCACCGATTCGCGCGCGGACGCGCTCGCCTACTGCCTGGCCACCACGGCCGGTGGTCCCCTCATCGAGACCTTCGTCGACGCCGTCGCGGAGGTGCCGCGTTGGCTCGAGGAGCAGAGTCCGATCCGTTGGAAACCGATGGACTATCCGGACTCCTTCGCCGAGCTGCCCTCCGGCCGTCTGCGAGGTCGCCATCTCGAGGTGCGGCCCCAGGACACGGCGATCCTGGGGGACTGGAAGGCCCGCATACGCAGCGGGCCGTTTCCGCCGTTTCTGACGGGCGACGAGGTCTTCGCCCACGGACTACCCTTGAACCCGGCCGGGTTGCCGCTCGAGATCCTGAGCGCCCGTTCCACGGCCGGGGAGTGGTGCGGCGGAGGCGGGCTCGTCGCCGGGCTCCTGGCGGGATGCCTCGATGCCGGCATCGAGATCCGGCTCGAGGCCCGCGTCCGCCGCCTGTGCATCGCCAACGACAGGGTGATGGGCGTCGTGCTCGACGGCGACGAGCTGCGCTCGCGTCATGGCGTCGTGCTCGCGTGCGGAGGCTTCGAGTGGGACGACCAGTTGAAGGCCGAGCTCCTGGCCTCGCCGTTGACGCATCCGGCGAGTCCTCCGCTGCATGAGGGCGACGCCCTCCGCATGGCGGTTGCCGCCGGGGCTCGCCTCGCGCACCTCGCCGAGACCTGGTCGTGGCCGACGTTGCCGGCGCCGTTCCCGAGCGCCGAGGCGCGGGCGATGTCACCGCTCTGCATGGCGGAGCGGATGGCCCCGCACGCCATCTGGGTGAACCGCCGCGGGCGACGCTTCACCAACGAGTCCGCCCACAACTGCGCGTTGGCGTTTGCCGAGATCGACCCCGCGACGGGTCAGTGGGCGAACGTGCCGGCGTGGGTGGTGGTCGACGCTCGCTACCGGGAGCGCTACACGTTCGGAGGTCTTCCTCCCGGGTCGGGCGACCCGCCGGCGGCCATGACCGCCGCCACGCTCGCCGAGCTCGCCGCGGTGTGCGGCATCGACGCCGACGGTCTCGCCGAGACCGTCGAGCGCTTCAACGCGTCGGCCGCATCCGGCCGGGACCCCGAGCAGGGTCGGGGTGCTACGGCCTACGAGCGCTACATGGGCGACGCGCGAGCCTCCCACCCGAACCTCGGACCCCTCGGTGCGAGCCCGTTCAGCGCATTGCCGCTGCACCCGGGCGCGGTCGGCACCAAAGGAGGTCCCGTCACCGACGAGTGGGGGCGGGTGGTCGACCTCGAGAACCGTCCCATTTCCGGTCTCTATGCGGCCGGCAACGCCGCGGCTCGCATCATCGGACCCGGCACCAACGCCGGCGGTGCCACGATCGCGTCGGCCTTGGTGCTCGGCTATCGCGCCGGCCGACACCTGGCGGCGATCTCCTAGGGACCGTCCGGCGCCGCGGCGTTTTGCCTCACGCCTGCGGTGCCACTGTGTCGCATCGTTCAGGGTCGCGCGCGACCCGGGGCGCGAGTCGACCTGATCGCGCGGGGTCGGAGCTCACACGGCCGCTCCGGCGGGGCGTCGGCATGCGCGATGCATGTAACGGGTCGCAGGGTGAACGATCGAACATAGTACCTAGTTCGATTGCGAATACAAAAGGCGATCCGATGGGACTTAGTATCGAGAAATATTTGCCTCACGTCTCTCGTCTATCCCTAAGCTCATGCAGAGGAGGCGAGGCCATGGATACGTTCCGCAAGACGTTCCCGCGGGTGTTGAGTGGAACACTCATGTTCGGGGTGCTGACCGCGGGATGCGGCGGGTCCTCCGGACCCGATGATCCCGAGCCCACCCTCACGCCCACGCCGACCCCGACGGTCTCCGCGACCCCGACGATCGGGCCCACCGCGAGCCTGGTGACGGTCGGCGCCCGGCTCTTCTTTCAAGAGACCTTCGACGGCAACGGCCGGACCTGCGGCACCTGTCATCCCCCGGAGACGGGTTTTACGCTGACGCCGGAGTTCATCGCCTCCTTGCCGCCCGACGATCCGCTGTTCGTCGCCGAGCGCGTGCCCGAGCTCGCGGGTCTGGAGAACCCGGAGCTGATGCGCGGGCCGCGGGCGCTCATCCTCGAGAACGTCGACGGCTTCGATCGGCCCCCGGTGTTCCGGGGCGTCCCGCACATCTTCGACCTGGCGTTCGCGCCGCCGTTCGGCTGGGGCGGCACCGTCTTCCTCCTCGACGACTTCGTCGACGCGGCCGTACGGCAGCACTTTCCTCGCACCTTGAGCCGCGTGCCCGGTGTCGATTTCCGGCTGCCGACGGCGGAGGAAACCGCGGCGATGGTCGCGTTCATGCAATCGGTGATGCAGGTGCCGGACGGAACCTTCGGCTTCGACTTCAACGTCTTGGTGCGCACCGAGGCGGAGGCCCGCGGCCGCGACGTCTTCTTCGGAAGCGGGCAGTGCTCGTTCTGTCACAACGGTCCGCTCCTCACGAACGGTGCGCTGTTCGCGACCGGCGTCACCCGGCGGGCGGTGAACGTGGCGTCGCCCGGGCTGGGGGCGCTCGAGGACCGCGACGGCACGCGCTTCTTCGACGTCCCGACCCTTCTGGGCCTCGCGCACAGCGCGCCCTTCTTCCACGACAACTCCGCCGGCACCATCCGCGAGGCGGTCGCGCACTATTCGAGCCCGGAGTTCAACGCCTCGGAGGGCGGCGGCTTCACCTTCGGCATCCACATGACCGAGGCCGAGATCGACGACGTCGCCGCGTTCCTGGCGGCGCTGACGACCTGCGGTGACGGGGTCGCGAACCACGGCGAGCCCTGCGACGACGGCAACGACCGGAGCGGCGACGGGTGCCGCCCGAACTGCACCCTGGAGCGCTGCGGCGACGGCATCATCGACCCCGGGGAGCTCTGCGACGACGGCGTCGACGAGGGGTGCGCGTCGCGCTGCGACGACTGATCGCGGGGCGATCACCCCTTGACGCAGACCACCTGGCGCAGCGTGTGGACCACCTCGACGAGATCGTCCTGTGCGCGCATCACCGCGTCGATGTCCTTGTAGGCGGCGGGGCTCTCGTCGATCACGCGTGCGTCCTTGCGGCACTCGACCCCGCTGGTGGCGGCCACGTGCTGGTCGAGCGAGATCCGCCGCCGCGCCTCGCCGCGCGACATCCGCCGGCCCGCGCCGTGTGAGCAGGAGTGGAAGCTCTCCGGGTTGCCCTTGCCGCGCACGATGAAGCTCTTGGCGCCCATCGACCCCGGGATGATGCCGAGCTCGCCGCTACGGGCGCGAACGGCGCCCTTGCGAGTCAGCCAGACGTCGGCGCCGAAGTGGTGCTCGCGCTCGACGTAGTTGTGGTGGCAGTCGACCGCCTGGCGACCGAGCCGGAACGGCGGCAGCGCTCCATGCAGGACGTCGAGGACGCGGCTCATCATGAGCGCGCGGTTGGCGCGAGCGAAGTCCTGCGCGAAGCCGACCGCGCGCACGTAGTCGGCGAAGGACGCGGAGTCCTCCGTCAGATAGGCGAGGTTGGCGTCCGGCAGGCGGACGCCGGCGCGCTGGATCTCCTGCTTCGCCCGCTCGATGAAATGGGTCCCGATGCGGTTGCCGACGCCTCGCGAACCGGAGTGGAGCAGCACCCACAGCGCGCCCCCCTCGTCGAGACAGAGCTCGATGAAGTGGTTGCCGGTACCGAGCGTGCCGAGCTGCTCGGCCGTGAGACCGCGAGCGATCGCCGGGTGCCGCTCCACGATCGCCGCATAGGTGGCGGCCATGCGCTGCCACTCGGTGGCGACCGAGGCGGGCGGGCCGTGGCGGCCGTGCTCGTGCCAGGAGCCGCGCTTCCCGGGCCCGCCGACCGGAACGGCACGCTCGATCGCGGCGCGAATCGCGGCGAGGGAATCGGGCAACTGCTCGGCGCGGAGCGTCGTCTGCTGCGCCAGCATGCCGCAGCCGAGGTCGACACCGACCGCGGCCGGCACGATCGCGCCGACGGTCGGGATCACCGAGCCGATCGTCGCGCCCATCCCCCAGTGGCAATCGGGCATGACGGCGATGTGGTGATGGATGAAGGGCAGGGTCGCGACGTTGGCGAGCTGCTGGCGCGCCTGCTCCTCGAGCTCGACGCCCTCGGTCCAGGCCTTGATCGGCGCCCGGCCCGGCTCGGTGATGACCCGCGGACCACTCATGGCCGGCCGGAGCTTCTCCCTGACTCGCCGCGAGAAGTCCGCACGGCGCGCTCAGGTGCGGCGGTCGCCGCTCTCGGTGCCGGGCCGGCCGGCCGCGGCCGGCCGAAAGCGCTCGACGCGGCCGGCGCGCTCGGCATGCTCGGCATGCGCGGAAGGCGCGATCCGGACGCCCGACCGATGCGCGTACACCTGGGTCAGCTCGGCGCCGAAGAAGAAGATCTGCGCCGAATAGTAGACCCAGATCAGCAAGACCAGGAGCGAGCCCGCCGCCCCGTAGACCGACAGGGTCGAGGTGCGGCCGAGATAGAGGCCGAGCAGCATCTTGCCGATCGTGAACAGGACGCTGGTCGTGACCGCGCCGACCCAGACGTCCCGCCAGGCGATCTCGATGTCGGGAAGAAACTTGAACATCGCCCCGAAGAGGACGCTCAACGTCGCCACCGATACGACCAGGTCGACCCCGTGCCAGAGCGCCTCCATTCCCAGGTGGTTGCCGACCAGTCCGCCGAGCGCAGCCAGCAGGGCACTGACCACGAGCGAGACCGTGAGCAAAAACGCCATCGCCAGCACCATCCCGAAGCTCAACAGGCGATCCTGCAGCAGGCCGCGGAGGCCGCGTCCCGGTTTCGGCTTCACGTCCCAAATCGTGTTGAGCGAATCCTGCAGCTCGCCGAACACCCCGGTGGCGCCGAAGAGCAACGCCCCGATCGAGAAAATCGTCGCGATCGTCCCCGACGAGGGATGCGCGGACGCGTTCTGCACCATGTCCTGGACGGCGCGCGCACCGTCCTCGCCGAGGAGGCCGCGGATCTGCGTGTCGAGCTGCCCGCGCACGGCCTCGGCGCCGAATACGAAGCCGGCGATCGCGATCAGCACGACCAGCAGCGGCGCGAGCGAGAAGCTCGTGTAGTACGCGAGCGCCGCCGCATGGCGCGGCACCCGGTCCTCGCTCCATTCCTCGTAGGTGCACTTCAGCAGTGGCCAGATCGCCTGCATGCGGGCCACGCTAGTAATGACGGCAGCCGTAGTCCACGTCGGTTTGTACAAACGCTGCGTCGAAACCTGCAGTTCACGACCGGCCGTCGTCATTCCGTCAGCGTAAACTCATGGCCCCGGCCTTGCTGCCAACGACCCGCGGGCTTTCCGCAACTTCCGAAGGAGCGTCTCAAATGCCCAAGAAAATGGTTCGAGCGGCGGGGAAGAAGAGCGGCAACGGCGGGCGGCGGAAGGCCAACGGTCCCGATCCCACGTGGGCCAAAGCCACCGTCGGCGGCCCGAGCGCGCCGCCGGACTCGATTGGAGGCGCGCGTCGCATCCGGAGCGGAGACGCCGATCACGACGCAGCGGGCGCCGGCGCCGAGCTGGCGGCGAAGGCGCTCGACACCGACGCGCTCGCGGGCGCCATGCCGCACAATCCGACCAAGGCGTCCGAATACGGGGAGCCGGGCGCCTTGGAGCCGGAGACCGGCGCCAGTCACACGCCGAGCAATCCCGCGGTCGGTGCGAGCACGCAGAGCGAGGTGATCGCCTCCGACAAGGTCGGAGCCGGCGTCCCGCCGCAGGGTGAAAACCCGACCAACGGCCCGCTCGACCGCGTCCGCGCCGACTCGAGCGAGCGGCCACTCACCACCAACCAGGGCGTGCCGGTCGCCCAGAACCAGGACTCGCTCAAGGCCGGCATCCGCGGACCCTCGCTGCTCGAGGACTTCGTCCTGCGGGAGAAAATCACCCACTTCGACCACGAGCGCATTCCCGAGCGCGTCGTGCACGCGCGCGGCTCGGGCGCGCACGGCTTCTTCGAGTGCACCAGGGCCCTCGCGGACGTCACGCGCGCCGTCCCCTTCGCCGAGGTCGGCAAGCGCACGCCCGTCTTCGTGCGCTTCTCGACGGTCGCCGGCGAGCGCGGCTCGACCGACACCGCCCGCGACGTGCGCGGCTTCGCGGTCAAGTTCTACACCGAGCAGGGCAACTGGGACCTGGTCGGCAACAACATCCCGGTGTTCTTCATCCAGGACGCGATGAAGTTCCCGGACCTCGTGCACGCGGTCAAGCCCGAGCCGCATCACGGCATGCCGCAAGCCGCGAGCGCGCACGACACCTTCTGGGACTTCGTGTCGCTGATGCCGGAATCCACCCACATGCTGATGTGGGTGATGTCCGATCGGGCGATCCCGCGGAGCTACCGCACGATGCAGGGGTTCGGCGTGCACACCTTCCGGCTCGTCAACGCGGAGGGGCAGTCGGTCTTCTGCAAGTTCCACTGGTCGCCCGTCGCGGGGACGCACTCGCTGGTGTGGGACGAGGCCGTCAAGATCTCGGGCGCCGACTCGGACTTCCATCGCCGCGACCTGTGGGAGGCGATCGAGGCCGGCGACTATCCGGAATGGGAGCTCGGCCTGCAGATCTTCACGGAGGAGCAGGCGAACGAGTTCAGCTTCGACGTGCTCGACGCCACCAAGATCGTGCCCGAGGAGCTCGTGCCGCTGCAGCCCGTCGGCAGGCTGGTGCTGAACCGCAACCCCGACAACTTCTTCGCCGAGACCGAGCAGGTCGCCTTCTGCACGGCGCACCTCGTCCCGGGCATCGACTTCAGCAACGACCCGCTCCTGCAGGGCCGCATCCATTCCTACGTCGACACCCAGCTGACGCGGCTCGGCGGGCCGAACTTCCACGAGATCCCCATCAACGCGCCGATCGCCGCGGTCCACAACAATCAGCGCGACGGCATGCACCGCCAGACCATCGCGCGCGGCCGCGTCGCCTACGAGCCGAACTCGCTCGGCGGCGGCTGTCCGTTCCAGGCCGGGACCGCCGGCTTCGTGTCGCTGCCCGAGCGCCTCGAGGGCGACAAGCTGCGCGGCCGTCCCGAGAAATTCGCCGATCACTACACGCAGGCGACGCTCTTCTGGCGGAGTCAGTCGCCGGTGGAGCGCGCCCACATCATGAAGGCGTTCCGCTTCGAGCTGACCCGCGTCCAGAGCAACGCGGTCCGGACGCGCGTCGTCGCGACCCTGGTGAACGTCGATCGCGAGCTCGCGGCCGGGGTCGCCGCGGGCCTCGGCATCGCGGTGCCGCCGGGGCTGCCGCTGGTGCTGGAGGAGCCGGTCGTTCCCGAGGTCGAGGAGTCGCCTCGGCTGTCGCTCCTGGCCCGGCCCGGAGAGGTCGGCATCCGCACCCGTCGCGTGGCGGTCCTCGCCGCCGCGGGGGTGGCGGGAGCCGACGAGATCCAGCGTGCGCTCGCGGCCGCCGGGGCGGTGCCGCGGGTCGTGGCGGCGAAGCTCGGCGTCGTCGCGACCGCCGAGGGCGGGGAGGTGCCGGTCGACATCACCATCGAGGCCGCGCCCTCGGTGCTCTTCGACGCGGTGGTGATTCCGGAATGCGGTGACGGCCTGGAGGAGCTGATGAAAAACGGCCAGGTGGGCGAGTTCGTCAAGGATCAGTTTCGGCACTGCAAGACGATTCTCGCGGTGGGGACGTCGGGAGACCTGCTCGAGACGCTCGGCGTCAGTCCGACGCTGCCGTCCGGCGAGCCCGATCCGGGCGTCATCCACGTCGCCGAGGACGAGCTCGAGACCGCGCTCGACAGCTTCGTGGCGGCGGCGGCACGTCGGCACTACGCGCGCGAAACCGACCCGCCGTCGGTCTGACGAGCCGTTCGCGCGGCGGATCGCTAGAGCTTGCCGAGCATCGTCGCGACGTTCGCGACGCTCGCGACCAGCTCGGTCGGATCGACGGGCTTGGTGAGGTGCAGCTGGAAGCCCGCCCCGAGAATGCGGATGCGGTCGTCGCGGGTGGCGTAGGCCGTGAGCGCGATGCCCGGAATGCGATGCAGGGTGGGGTCGCGTCGCATCGCCGCCAGCAGGCTGTAGCCGTCCTGGCCCGGCATGCCGATGTCGGTGACGACCAGGTCGGGGATCCATTCCCGCATGACGTCGAGGGCCTGCGTCGACCGCCGCCGCGACCCGCACCTCGGCGCCGCGGACGGTGAGGATCGCGCTCACCACCTCGTTCGAGTCCGGCTCGTCGTCCACCACGAGAACGCGCACGTTCTTCAGGCTGAGCTGGCCGGGACCGAGCTCGGGCTCGGCGGCGGTGGGGTGTCGGCGCTCCGTCTCGCCGGCGGCGCGATGGAAGATGCCGCGCGGGAGCCTGACGGTGAACGTCGCGCCCTGACGCTCTCCGGGGCTCTCCGCATGGACCGTGCCGCCGTGCAGCTCGACGATGTGGCGGACGATGGCGAGCCCGAGGCCGAGCCCGCCGTGGGTGCGGGTGATGGCGCTGTCGGCCTGGCGGAAGCGATCGAAGAGGTAGGGCCGGAACTTCGGGTCGAATCCCTGCCCGGTGTCGCTCACCGTGATCTCGACGTGGGAGTCGACGCGCTGGAGGCTCACCTGTACGTGCCCCTCTTGCGGCGTGAACTTGATCGCGTTCGAAAGCAGGTTCCACGCTACCTGCTGCAGGCGATCGGGATCGCCGACGATCGTCCCGGTCTCGGTGTCGAGCGTCGCCTGCAGGCGGATGCGCTTCGCGTCGGCGGCGGGGCGGACGACCTCGAGCGCCGAGTGGATCACCGCCGTCAGGTCGGTGGGACGGACCTCGAGCCGCATCTTGCCGGCGATGATGCGCGAGACGTCGAGGAGGTCGTCGATCAGCTGCGTCAGCGCACGGGCGCTGCGCTCGATCGTCGCCACGGCCTTGGCGGCCTTGTCGCCGCTCAGGAAGCCGTCCTGCAGCATGCGGGCCCAGGCGATGATCGGGGAGAGCGGGGTGCGGAGCTCGTGGGAGACGGTGGCGAGGAAGGCGTCCTTCGAGCGATTGGCGGCCTCGGCCTCGCTGCGGGCGGCGCGCTCGCGGACGAGGATCTCGTCGCGTTCGCGCTCGAGCGCGCGCCGCGCGGTGACGTCGCGGGCGATCTTGGCGGCTCCGACGATCTGGCCGTCCGCATCCTTGATCGGTGACACCGAGATCGACACCTGAATGCGACGGCCGTCCTTCGCGACCCGTTCGGTCTCGAAGTGGTCGATGCGATCGCCGCGCCGGAGCGTCGCGACGATCGTGGCCTCCTCCGGGTGGCGCTCCACGGGCAGCAGCGTCAGGATCGACCTCCCGATCATCTCCTCCGCGGTGTAGCCGAAGATGCGCGTCGCGCCGTCGTTCCACGCCAGGATGGTGCCGTCGAGGCGTTTGCCGATGATCGCGTCGTCCGAAGACGCGACGATCGCGGCGTACGTCGCCTGCAGGGTCTGCGCCTGGCGGGCGGCGGTGATGTCGCGCGCGATCTTGGCGATGCCGACGACCCGTCCGTCGGCGTCCTTGATCGGGGAGATCGACACCGAGACGTCGATCCGGCCGCCGTCCTTGCGGACCCGCTGGGTCTCGTAGTGGTCGATCCGGTCCCCCCGCCGGAGGGTGGCGAGAATGGTGTCCTCCTCGCTCCGGAGGTCCTCCGGGATGAGGATCAGGATCGGCAGCCCGAGCACCTCGTCCTCGCGGTAGCCGAAGATGCGCTCCGCGGCGGCGTTCCAGGAGAGGATCGTGCCGTTCGGGTCCTTGGTGATGATGGCGTCGTCCGACGACTCGACGAGTGCCCCGAGCATGGCGCGCACCGCCGCCGGGTCGCGGAGAAACATGCGCTCGGGAAGCTCCCGCTGGTGTTCCGCCACCTCACGTTCGACGCGGGACCGCTCGCTGCGGTGTTCCTTGGGAGATTGCGGTTGGTCCGACATGGGCACCGGCGAAGGATGAGACCAGGAGACCATCGCAAGGCGCTCCGCCATAGACAAGTCGGTGACTCGGGCGACTAGGGTTTCGCGCGGGGAAGCTCGTCGCCGTCTTTCGTGTAGGCCGGAGGCACGTAGATGTTGACGGTCTCGAGACGGCCGCGGCCGGCGGCGATCTCGTGGGTGTCGCCGTGCTCGATCAGGAGCAGCGGATCCCGGCGCGAGCTTGTAAGACTTGCCGTTGACGCGCGCCGTACCCGTGCCGCGGACCACGAAGAGCCACTGGTCGGCGCCGCGGTGGCGATTGTCGCTGTCTCCCTCGGCGGCTCCGGAAACGAGCGTCATGGTCGCGGCTTGCGACCTCGCGTTTCCGATCGCGACGCGAAAGCCCTTCCCGAACCGCAGATGTGCTCGTTTCATGAACCTGAGCGCGAGCAAGCCGGGTGCCAATGCCGATGATGGCCGCGATCTACAAACTGCCGCGTGGCGGCATCGGCGACCTCTCGGAGAACGCTGCCAGCCGGCGATTGCGCATGGCATGAAAGTTGATGCTCAGTTACCGCGCCGTGGACTGACGATGCGACCGAGCCTCAAACAGAGTCAGCCGGAACCGCTCGAGAAGAACGTCGACCATCTGCTCGAGGAGTGCCGGATGGTGCTCCCCGGTGTGCAGGCGCTGTTCGGATTTCAGCTCATCGCCGTGTTCAGCGACCCGTTCTTCGAGAAGCTGACTCGGAACGAGCGGATGCTTCATCTCGCCTCGCTGGTCATGGTCGCGATCGCCGTGGCGCTGTTGATGGCGCCCGCGGCCTATCATCGGCAGGCCGAGCCCGAGCGCGTCTCCGAGCGCTTCATCGCCTACTCCAGTCGCATGCTGATGGCGGCGATGGTGCCGCTCACGGTGGCGCTGTCGCTCGACGTCTATCTGATCGCTCGCACGATCCTCGAGCGGGCGATGCCCGCTGCCCTCGTCGGCGTGCTGGTGCTCGGCACGCTCACGGGCCTGTGGTTCGTCCTCCCCTGGAGCATGCGTGGATCGAGAGGGCGGCGCCGTGCCTGACTTCACGACCCTGCCGAGTCATGACGACGAGGGCAACGTCAACGTGGTCGTCGAGGCCCCGCGGGGCTCGTTGGTGAAGCTCAAGTACGACCCCATCCGGGGCATCTTCGTCTTCGATCGCGGCCTGATGCTCGGCGTCGTCTATCCCTACGACTGGGGATTCATCCCCGGCACTCGCGCCGCGGACGGCGATCCGCTGGACGCCATGGTCCTCTTCGATGCGCCGACGTGGCCGGGCGTCGTGATCCCGAGCCTTCCGCTCGGCGTCGTCCGCCTCGTGCAGCGCGAGTCCAAGGGTGCACGGCTGGTGCAGAACGACCGCATCATCGCCGTCCCCGCCAAGGACGAGCGCTGGGCGCAGGTGACGGAGCTGCCGAAGCACACGCGCGAGGAGCTCGAGAAGTTCTTCGTCGTGGCAGCCGAGATGAAGCACGAGGAGGTGCGGGTGGAGGGCTGGCAAGGTCCGAAGGCTGCCGCCAAGGCGATTCATCAGGCGGGCGAGACCTATCTCCGCGGCAGCGTGGACGCGTAGCCCCACGCCTCGTAGTGGTACCTACCCCACCGAGGGAACGCCGGGTCCCCTCCAAAATGCCCCCGGCCCACTTGGGTGTGGGATCGTCGCGTCGCGGCCGCGCTGCTAGAGCGACGTCGTGACCCCCGCCCCGGACCATCACCACACGGTCATGTTCATCGACGACGACGCGGACGCGTTGCAGGCGATGCAACTGCTCCTCGAAACGCAGGGGTTCGCCGTCGTGGCCGTGAATTCGGGCGCGCGGGCCCTCGGCGCGCTCGCGAACGGCATGCGGCCGTGCCTGATTCTCCTCGACATGTGGATGCCCGAGATGGACGGGTGGGAGGTGTGGAACCGCATTCGGACGACGCCCGCGTGGGCCGCGATTCCGGTCGTGCCGCTCTCGGCGAGCTCCGAGATCGTGCGCGCGCATCAGGAAGGCATCGAGGGCGCCCTCGCGAAGCCGGTCGACGCCAACGACTGGGCGACTGATCGCTTCAGCGGGGGCGGCGGCGAGACGTCCTTGGTAGGTGGTTCGGCCGCACGCCCGGCAATCGTAGATCAGGTCGATCCGCGGAAGCGGTGAGTCCCCGGGTGCCTCCGCCCAGGACGGATCGTTCGGGCTGCAGGCGGCGCAGTTCCAACCCGCGGGCAGCCGCGGGGTCCGGCGTTCGGCGTCGGATCCTGGATCGATTCCGTCCACCCATCGCAGCCACGTCGTGCCGTCTCGATAGGTACGCATTTGTCTGAGCATCTCGATTCCTTCCAGCAGCTCGATCTGGAAGGTCGCCCATCGTCGGCAGCGAACGGCAATTCCGGAAGAGTACGTACCCGTTCCGAAGCGGCACAAATGTGGCGCGATCAACCTAGGCGACGTCCGCGCGTAGGCTCTCGATCGCCGCGATCAGGTTCGGAAGATCGACCGGTTTCGTCAGATGGCGCTCGAAACCGGCATCGCGGGTGTCGGCGAAGTCCTCGCGGCGGCCGTAGCCGGTGAGCGCGATGCCGCGGATCGGCTTTGTGGCCTTGAGGGTTCGCATCAGATCGAGGCCGCTGCCGTCGGGCAGGCCGAGGTCGCTCACGATCAGGTCGATCTCGTTCCGCGCGGCGGCTTCGAGGGCTTCCGCCACCGAGGTCGCCAGCTCGACGGCATAGCCCTCGTGCTCGAGGGCGAAGCAGAGGGCCGTGCTGGTGTCCGCGTGATCCTCGACGAGCAGGATTCGCAAGGGATGCTCGCGGGCGATGGTCGACTCCAGGCGGGCGACGGGGGCGATCGCCGCCGCCGGCGCGTCGGTCGCCGGCAGGTGGACCTCGAAGCGCGCGCCCCGTCCGGTTCCTTCGCTGAAGGCCGTGATCGTGCCGCCGTGCGCCTCGACGATGCCCTTCGCGATCGCCAGGCCGAGCCCCAGTCCGCCGGCCGTGACGCTCCGCGCGCCCTGATCGAACGGTCGAAAGAGCGAGTCCCTCGTCTCGGGATCGAAGCCGATGCCCGTGTCGGTGACCGTGAGCTTCGCCCGGTCGGGTCCGGTGTCGCGGGTGGTGACGGTGACGCGTCCCCCCCGCGGTGTGTAGTGGACCGCGTTGCGGACGAGATTCCATACGACTTGGCGGAGCCGCAGTGGATCGGCGTGCACCCGATGGTGAGCGCGCAGGTCGAGCGTGCACGTGACTCCAGCCGCGTCGGTCTCCGCCTGCAACGAATCCACGACCTCTTCGATGGTGGCGTGCAGGTCGACGATCTCGAGCTGCAGTCCGAGCTTGTTCTGCGTGATGCGGGTGAGATCCAGGAGGTCGTCGATCAGCCTCACCTCGAGCGAGACGTTGCGGTGGATCATGGCGAGGGTCTGGCGGAGCTGATCGGGAATGGTCGCGTCGTCCTTCCACGACGACGTCGCCAGCATGACCGGCGTGAGCGGCGTGCGGAGCTCGTGGCTCAGCATGGCGAGAAAGCGATCCTTGGCCTCGTTGGCGGCCCGGTTGAGCTGCTGCTCGTGGAGCGCGCGCTGCCGTTCCTCGGCGGCGCGCAGCCGTTCGATCTCCATCCGCCGCCGCTCGCGGAGATCGATCACCGACGTATGGTAGGCGCGCCGGACGTCGCGTCGCGTGGTGAAGGCGCGGCTCGAGAGCTCGACCAGGATCTCGGTCCCGCCGCGCGTCCGCAGCGTGACCTCCGTCGACGATCAGCTCGTCGCCATGCCGGCAGCGGCGCATGTGGTCGAGAAACGCGCGGCGGTCGGCTTCCGCGACGAACACCAGCAGCGGCGAGCTCGCCAAGCGGACGCGGTCGACCTCGAGGAGGCGCGCGCCGGCGAGGTTGCTGCGCTTGATGACGCCGTTGGCGTCCAGCACGAGACACGCCAGCGGCCCGAGGTCGAAGAGCTCCTCGTATTCCTCGTGGGAGAGCTCGAGCTCGCGCCGGGACTCGACCAGCGTCGCATGCTGCGCGGCCAGCTCCTCGCGGTGGACGCGCAGATCCTCGACCAGACGCCGGTGCGTGGCGTCGTCCCACGCGGGCTCGACGGTTCCGTCGGCCGGTCTCGTGGCTGCGCGCGACACGGGTCGCTTGCGGGGGCCCATTCCGGCTTTGGACCTCACGATCCCGAGTCGGAGTCGACCAGCATCAGCATGACCGTGCCGGCATGGTCGCCGCCGCCGTCGAGGCGCCGGACGCTGGCGAGCATCGTCCGCTGACCGACGCGAGGAAAGCTGCGGGCGATCTGCACGCTGGCGACGCGCGCTCCGTCGCCGACGGCATCGAATTGTTGGCGGAGCTCCGGCACGTCCCACACGCCCTTTCCCAACTCGAAAAACACTCGGCTGCGGATCGCGTCGGCCTCGTAGCCGAAGGTCTGGCAGAACGCCTCGTTGGCCTCACGAACGCGGAGCTCCTCGTCGAGCACGACGAGCGGGACGGGCAAAGTGCCGAAAAAGGCGTCGGCGTGGTCGCGCGCCTCGCGGAGCTCGCCGGCCTGGGTCTTGGCGCTCTGGATGTCGAACAGCGCCAGCACGGCGCCGTCGATGCGGTTCTCGACGTTCTTGTAGGGGCGGATGCGCAGCGAGAACCAGTTGCCCTGGCGGTCGCGCACCTCGCGCTCCTGCGGCGTCACGGTGTCGATCGCGAGCGTGATCAGCTGCTCGAGGTCGGGACAGTCGATGTTCGGGCTTGATGTGGCCGATCGGCCGGCCGACGTCGGTGGGGATCAGGTTCAGCACCCGCTCGGCCATCGGCGTGAAGCGGCGGATGCGCAGGTCGCTCGAGACGATCACGATCGCGATCTGCACGCTGCCGAGCAGGTTCACGAGGTCGCTGTTGGCGCGGCTGAGCTCGTCGTTGCGGCCGTGCAGCTCCTCGTTGACGCGTGTTGAGCTCCTCGTTGGTGGACTGCAGCTCCTCCTTGGCGGTGTCGAGCTCCTCGTTGGTGGACTGCAGCTCCTCGTTGCTGGAGAGGATCTCCTCGTTGGCCGACTGCAGCTCCTCGTTGGCGGCCTCGAGCTCCTGGATGATCGACTGCAGGTACTCGCGGCTGGCGCCAGCTCCGCCTCGAGGCGCTGGACGCGGGCGTCCTGGCGCGGATCGGCCTTCGCCGGCTTCCTGCCGGCGGGCGCGGACGGCTCCGCCGGCGACGGACGGCGCCGGCGCCGTGCCGTCGAAGAGCACCAGGAAATGCCCGCGGCCAGTCGTTCCGAGCGGGATCGACCTCGACGTCGACGTCACGCACGCGGCCGTCCTGCTTGACCCTGAGCCCGTCCTTGCGGACGGCGGTGCCGCTCTTGCGCGCGGCCTGGAGGCGCGCCCGGAGGCCGTAGAGCAGCCCCTCGCGCGCCATCTTGAGCAGGTTCAGGCTCGGATCGCCGGGGGCGGCTCGAGGAACGCGCCCGGTCTGGCCGCGGAACTGGACGATCTGCAGCTCGTCGTCGACGATCACCCCGGGCGGCGCGTAGCGCTCGAGGACGATCGCGGTTGGCCTCGTGTTGCGCGGATGCGACTGAGCGACGATCCCGGACGCCTCTTCAGCGCGGTGACGGCGCGGAATGCGCTCGGCGTGAAAGCTCATGGCCGGCAACGTCGGTTCCGTCGCCTTCCTGCGTGTAGATGCGATGCTTCTTGTCCTGCGATGGCGAACAGGTCGGCGTGGGTCCCGACCGTCTCGGCCTGGCCGAGCATCAGGTAGCCGCTCGGCTTCAGCGCGTAGTGGAAGATGCCGAGCAACCTGCTCTGCAGCGCGGCGGCCAGGTAGATCAGCACGTTCCGGCACAGGATCAGGTCGAGCTTCGAGAACGGCGGATCGCGCGTCAGGTCCTGGCGCGCGAAGATGCAGAGGTCGCGCACCACCTTGGTGACCCGGTAGCCGCCGTCGACCTTGGTGAAGAACCGCCGCAGCCGCTCCGGCGAGACGTCGGCCGCGATGCTCTCGGGATACGATGCCGTCCGCGCGTGCTCGACGGCGTGCTCGCTGACGTCGGTGGCGAAGATCTGGATCGGGACGCACGTTGAGGCGGTCGCCGAGGAACTCGAGCAGCGCGATCGCGACCGAGTAGGCCTCCTCGCCGGTGGAGCAGCCGGCGACCCAGACGCGGATCGGGTTGTCGCCGGTCTGGTGCTCGACGATCTCCGGGAACACGTGCTCCGCGAGCGTGCGAAACGAGTCGGGCTCGCGGAAGAAGCGGGTGACGTGGATCAGGAGGTCCTGATACAGCGCCTGCACCTCGCCGGCGTGCTCCTGCAGGTAGCTCAGGTAGTGCGTCGACCCGCGTGAGCTTGTGCAGCACCATGCGGCGCTGCAGGCGCCGCTGGATCGTCGGCAGCTTGTAGTGGCGGAAGTCGACGCCGCTCGCGGGCGCAGCAGCGCGAAGACGCGCTGCAGCTGCTCGTCGCCGAGGCTCGGCTCCGCCTCGCTGCTCGAGTCGTCCCGGCCTCGAGGTGCGAGGGTGGGCGCCGCAAGTAGGGATGGCGCGCGATCTCGACCAGCTCGGCGGCGAGGCGCTCGGGCGGCAGGACCAGGTCGACCATGCCGGTGGCGATGGCGGCGCGCGGCATGCCGTCGTACTTGGCGGTCTCGCGGCTCCTGCGCGATGGTGATGCCGCCGACCGCCTTGATCTCGCGGATGCCGGCGGCGCCGTCCGACGCGGTGCCGGAGAGGATGACGCCGATCGCGCGCTCGTGCGCCGCGTCGGCGAGCGAGCGCAGGAAGAAGTCGACCGGCATGTACTGCGAGCGGTCGGTCGGACGCGGCAGGAGGTGCAGGACGTCGTCGGCGATCCCCATCTGGACGTTCGGCGGGATCACGTAGACGTGGTCGGGCTCGACGCGCATGCCCTCGGCCGCCTGCACGACCGGGAGACGTGTGGTCGTGGCGAGCAGGAGCGGCAGCGCGCTCTCGTGCTGGGGCGCCAGGTGCTGGACCAGGACGAGGGCGAGCCCCGGTTCTCCGGGAGCGCGCCCAGCAACGCCGAGAAGGCCTCGAGGCCGCCCGCCGAGGCGCCGATGCCCGCGATGGTGGTTCCCGACCAGCGACCCCCGCGGTCTGCCGTCGCCTCGCCGCCACCGGGGCGGGTGCTCCGACGGGCGCGCTTTCGCGGCGACTTTCCTGCGGTCTTGCGACGCGATGCCTTTGGCCTCGCGGCGGCCGGCTTTCTGGTTTCGCGCTTGGGCATTTGACCGGTGGTGTTGGGCGCTCCTACCGGATTTCCGGCTGCATTCCCATGGTTACGGCTCGCCATGTCTATAGACAAGCGTGGTGTGCGGGCCGGCACGCCGTAGTTTTCCCGGCTTGAGGGCGTGGGGCGGAAGAGCGCAAGGTGCACCGCCTGCCATGAACCGGAACCTGCCCCGGCGCCGCCTTCCGCGCTCGATCTCCGAGGATCCGGATCTCAAAGAGCTCGAGCGCCTGCGCGATACACTGCGCGAGGAGCTCCAGCATGCCAGGGCAGCGGTTGGCCGCCCGCTGCGGCCGTTGGCGTTGCCGATCCAGGGACGACGCCAAAACGCTTGATTTCCAGCCGCCTCCGCAGAATGGTGTCGGGCATGGAGCGTGCGAGGGACAGGCGTCCGTCGTCCGCGGATTCGGCGATCGACGACGCGCGGGGCGAAGGTCGCCTGGTGACGACGCCCTCCAGCCGGATCCTGGTCGTCGACAGCGGCGCGGCCAAGCTCCTCGGGCGCGACGCCCGGTTCCTGGTCAACAAGCCGTTG
This sequence comes from uncultured delta proteobacterium, assembly GCA_963761995.1. GTDB lineage: Bacteria > Desulfobacterota > Binatia > UTPRO1 > UTPRO1 > UTPRO1. Next base: position 1,760,755 of record CAVXIU010000006.1, read on the forward strand.
GCAGTTCTCGTCGACCTGAGCCGTCGCCAAGAGTTCCGCTCGCGGCTCGCGGCCCTCTCCGATGGAGCGGTCCTGCGGGACTGCCCCGTCCGCGTGAGCGCTCCCGACGGGCGATTGCTCCAGATCCTTGCCACGGTGGAGGCGCGACGGGGTCGAACCGGCGCGAGCGAGCTTCGGTGGTCGATCAGGCGGGTTCCACGAATCGCGGTCGGAGCGGATCGGGCCGATGGGGGCGGCGACGATCTCGACCGGCTGCTGGCCCAGTTGGCGCACGAGCTCAACCAGCCGCTGGCGGCCATCGTCAGCTTTGCCCGCGGCTGCGTGCTCCGATCGCGCGACCGGCGGCTCCGGAAGGCGGACCTCGAGAGCGCGCTCGAGAGCATCGTCAGCGAGGCGCACCGCGCCGCGGGTCTCTTGCGCACGGCGAGCCGCCGCCCGAGAGTGAGCCCGTGACCGAGGACCTGATCGCCCACGTCGTCGACGACGACGCGACGCTGCTGAAGGGTCTTCGCTGGCTGCTCGAGTCGGCGGGGCTCACGGTGGAGACCTACGCGAGCGGCGAGGAGTTTCTCGCTCGCTACCAGGTGGGCGGTCGGGCGGAATGCCTGCTGTTGGATCTTCGCATGCCGGGGCTCACCGGCCTCGAGGTGTACCGCCGGATCGTGGAGCTCGGCTGGACCTTGCCGGTCGTCTTCCTGACCGGCCACGGCACGGTCCCCGACGCCGTGGTCGCCATCAAGGAAGGCGCCTTCGATTTCGTCGAGAAGCCCTTCGACGACGAGGCGCTGCTGAATCGCGTCTGGGCGGCGCTCGACGAGGATCGGCGGCGACGCCAGGTCGCCGCCGAGGAGGCGGCCATCACCGCCCGCATTACCAGGCTCACCAAGCGCGAGCATCAGGTCGCGATGCGCGTCGCCGCCGGCCTGCCCAACAAGCTGATCGCGGCCGAGCTCGGGATCAGCCCGCGCACCGTCGAGGTCTACCGCGCCAAGGCCATGAGCAAGACCGGCGCGCGCTCGGTCGCCGAGCTCGTCCAGCTGGTGATCCGTCAGCAGTCCGCCGCGGTCGGCTGATTCAGAGGCTGCTGCCTGCTCCTACCCGCTCGGGGTGAACCGGAACGGGGCAATCGAGGAGACGTACCTGCACGCCGTGGGCGGCGATGCGCTGCATCCACGCCATGACGTCCGCATGGATGGTCTTCCGTTCCAGGAAGAGCTCGAGTCGGACGTCGCCGACTCCGGCGTCGAGCCCGGCCCGCAGGTGATCCCACAGGGTTTCGAGATCGTACGGCTGCGCGTGTCCCGAGTAATACAGCGAGCCGCGTGGCGAAATGATGCGCGCCTCCAGCATTGAATCCTCCACGGCTTTCGAAAAGATCGTAGTGACCGACGGGACCGTCGGACCTTGATCGTCTACGCGCACGCTGCGACGACGACAACCTAGGAATTGTCCTTCGGGACTTCGGGTGAGACGATGGGGCGGCGGACGGCACTCCGGAGCGTCATGGACGGCACCTCGACGATGGGATGCCGGACCGTCGGGCTCCGGCAAGCGAAATCGCGGCAGGATTGCTGTCCGAACTAGCGGGTAGGCTACGCGCGGATCGGGTGCCGCCGGCAGACACGGCCGATCGCGGCGATCAGTGGCGCGGTCGGGCTGGCCTTGAGGAACAACTCACACCCCCGGCGTCGGGCCGCGGCCTCCTGCTCGATGTCGCCCGAGACGATGATGACGGGTGTTTCGTGGAGGTGCGGCTCGATGCGGATGCGGTCGAGGAACGCCCAGCCGTCCATGCCCGGCATGTGCAAGTCGAGCAGGATCACGCAGGGTTTGAAGCCCTGGCGCAGATGGCGGAGCGCATCTTCCACGCCCCACGCCGGAGCCACGTCGAAGCCCTCGTGCTGCAAGACGGCGGACATGGCGTCGCGCACGTCGTCGTTGTCGTCGACGATCAGCACTTGGTGGCAAGCGGAAACGGGCACGGACGGCATCGACCAGGCGCCGGGGAGCGTACTGAACGTGTCTGACGTAGGCTAGCGGTCCACGAGAGGAAGCGCGCGCCCGCGAGCTGATCCGCCCACACCGGCGCTTCCACCACGACGGACCACGGAGGCGAACGGTGCGATGTTGACGAGCCCGGCGCGGGTGATTACGAATCGCGGCCGTGTTCTACGTCGCGGTCGTCTTGCAGGAAGGTGACGATGCAGGCTTCAGTGCTCACTTTCCCGACCTGCCGGGGTGCACCGCAACCGGCAAGGATGTGGCCGAGGTGCGCGCCCATGCGGCGGAAGCACTCGCGTCTCACGTCGGCAGTCTCGGGACCAAGGGTCTCGCAATCCCACCGTCCCGGACGCTCCGACAGATACGCGCGGAGCCGGGGTACCGGAACGCGGTCCTGATCTTGGTCGAAGCGCCCTCCGCGCGCTAGGCGGTGCGCCCGCGGATTGATTCCGGCGTGTCTACCGTGCAGAGATGCGGCGACCCAACCGCAGGAGAAGCGCGCTGGAGGTGACCGCGGTGGAGGAGAGCACACGAGCGTTCTTGGCTGCGCCGGTCCAGAAGCAGGACGCCGGCACGGCGCGGCTCGCCTACCGTCGCTTCGGGAGCGGCCCGCCGCTGCTCCTGGTCCACGGCTTTCCGCTCTCCGGCTTCACCTGGCGGAAGGTCCTGCCCGCGCTCGCCGCGCGCCACACCTGTTACGTTCCGGACCTTCCCGGCATGGGCGAGTCGGAGTGGACCGACGCGACCGACTTCAGCTTTCCGGGGCAGGGGCGGACGCTGAAGGCGTTCGTCGACGGCCTCGGCCTCACCCGCTACAGCATCCTCGCGCAGGATACCGGCGGCACCTTCGCGCGCTACCTGGCGCTCGCGGACGCGGCGCGCGTCGACAAGCTCGTCTTGATCAACACCGAGATGCCCGGGCATCGGCCGCCGTGGATTCCGCTCTATCAATTCTTGATGCGGCTCCCGGGTACGCTCACGGTCTTCGGCCAGCTGCTGCGCTCGCCGGCGTACCTCCGCTCCGCGCTGGGATTCGGCGGCTGCTTCACCGACATGCGGCTGATCGAGGGGGATTTCCACGACCACGTCGTCGAGCCGCTCCGCCGCTCGCCGCGGCGGATGGACGGCATGCGGAGCTATCTCCGCGGGGCGGTGTGGGGACCGGTCGATGCGCTCGCGCGGGAGCACGCCCGCCTCACGATGCCGGTGCTGCTCGTCTGGGGCGCCGACGATCCGACCTTCCCGGTCGGGCTCGCGCGCGAGATGGTCGGCCAGTTTCCGAACGCGCGGCTCGCGGAGGTCGCGGGCGCGCGCCTGCTCGTCCACGAGGAGAAGCCCGCCGAGGTCGCGCGCCTGGTGCTCGATTTTCTCGGCGAGAGCCCCGGGAGGCCCACATGATCGTCGTGCTGTTCAAGAGCCGGCCGAGCGAGACGGTCGACGCCAGGGAGTATGGGAAGCTCGGCCAGCGGCTCCGCGACACGGTCTCGGCGATGCCGGGGTTCGTCGACCTCGACGTCTTCGAGAACGCCGCCGGCGAGACCCTCATCGTCGGCAAGTTCGAGGACGAAAAGGCCGAGGCGGCCTGGCGCGACCACCCCGATCACCTGGCCGCGCAGGCCCGCCGTGGTGATTTCTATACGGCGTACGAGGTGCAGGTCTGCCAGGTGATGCACGCCTACGACTGGAAACGCGATGCCGGCGCGTAGCGGCGCGCGGAGGGAGTAGGTTGCGACTACCGCCCCGGCCTCTCGAGTCAGCCTCCTGCGTCGGGCGTCGGCGCCTCGACGAGAATCAACGTCGTCGCGCCCGCGCTCCCGGGGTCGTCGCGAATCGCCTGCAGGTCGCGCGCGACGGGCAGGGGCTCGCCTTTCTTGGCCATGCCTTCCAGGTGGAACGCCAGAGCCTCGGCGGCCATGCGGCGTGCCGTGGCCATGGTTTTCCCGGCGGAGCTGCAACCAGGCAGATCCGGGAAGTGGACGCTGTAGTCACTCCCGTCCTCTTTGGTGACGACGCCGACGTAGCGCATCGTTCCTTCTAGCACAGTGCCGGCGTCTGGAACGACCCGCACGTCGTGGTAGGGTGCCGCGCATGATTCTCCAGGGTAAGACCGTGATCGTCACCGGCGTCGGCGTCGGGCTCGGTCGCGAGTGCGTGGCGAGCGCGCTCCGCGAGGGCGCCAACGTCGTCATGGCCGCGCGCACGCAGGCGAACCTCGACACCGCCCTCGCCGAGCTCGATCCCTCCGGCGACCGGCTCGCCGCCCGCGCCACCGACATCACCGACCCCGACGGCCTGCGCCGGCGCTCGTGCACGCGGCGCAGGAGCGCTTCGGCGGCGTCGACGCGCTCATCCAGGTCGCGGCCTTCGAGCACGCCTGGGGCGGGCTTCACGAAACCGATCTCGCGACCTGGCGGCAGGCGTTCGAGACCAACGTGCTCGGCGCCGTCACGGTCATGCGGCCGGTGGCGGAGGCGATGAAGGAGCGCGGCGGCGGCGCGGTCGTGCTGATCGGCTCGCAGTCGATGTTCAAGCCGTCGCTGCCGCAGGCGGGCTACGCGGCCTCCAAGGGCGCGCTCCTTTCCGTCATGTACTACCTCGCCGACGAGCTCGGGCCGCAGAACATCCGCTGCAACATGGTGGTGCCGTCGTGGATGTGGGGCCCGCCGGTCGAGATGTACGTGAAGGGCCAGGCCAAGTACAAGCGCATCTCGCGCGAGGAGGCCCTGCAAGAGATCGTCGGCGGCTTCCCGCTCCGCCGCATGACCGAGGACGGCGAGGTCGCGGACGTCGTGATGTTCTTCGCCTCCGACTACGCCAAGGCGGTCACCGGCCAGCACCTGCTGGTGAACGCCGGCGAGATGATGCGATAGGACCGGCCGCCATGAAAAAGCGCATCGTCGTCTGGGGCACCGGGTTCGTCGGCAAGCTCGTCATCCCCGAGATCCTCCGCCATCCCAAGTTCGAGCTGGTCGGCGTCGGGGTCAGCAACGCGGACAAGGTCGGGAAGGACGTCGGCGAGATCTGCGGCATCGCGCCGACGGGCCTCGTCGCCACCGACGACGTCGCGGCGCTCGTGGCCCTCGCGCCCGACGCGCTCGTCCACTACGGCCCGACGGCGGCCTACGCGCGCGACAACATCCGCCTCATGAAGCAGTTCCTGCTGGCCGGCATCGACGTCTGCTCGACCGCCATGACGCCCTGGGTGTGGCCCGCCATGACCCAGAACCCGCCGCAGTGGATCAAGCCCGATCACCGAGGCCTGCGAGGCCGGGCGGCGCCTCGTGCTTCACGACCGGCATCGATCCCGGCTTCGCCAACGACCTCTTCCCGATGACCCTCATGGGGCTCTGCGCCGAGGTCCGGATCGTGCGCGCCCTCGAGATCCTCGACTACATCAACTACGAGGGCGACTACGAGATCGAGATGGGCATCGGCAAGCCGCCCGAGTTCCAGGCGCTGCTCGAGACCCCGGACATCCTGGTCATGTCGTGGGGCGCGACCGATCCCGATGATGGCGCACGCCGCCGGCATCGAGCTCGACGCCATCACCACCACCTGGGAGAAGTGGGTGACGCCGAAGGCGATCACGACCAAGAAGGGCACGATCAACCCGGGCGAGGTCGCCGCCATCCACTTCACGATCAACGGCATCTACAACGGCGAGACCCGCATCCAGCTCGAGCACGTGAACCGCGTCGGCACCGGACGCCGCCCCCGACTGGCCGCGCGGCAACCAGGACGACGTCTACCGGGTCGAGATCGAGGGCTCGCCGTCGATCACCCAGGAGACCGCCTTCCGCTTCACCGACGGCAGCGGCCGCGACGCCTCGACGGCGGGCTGCATGGCGACGGGGATCCGCGCGCTCAACGCCGTGCCCGCCGTGAACGCGCTGCCGCCGGGATGGGTGACCGCGCTCGATCTGCCGCTGATCCCCGGCGCCGGCACGATTCGCTGAGATCGGCACGACGCGGCGACGACGCGGATTCTCCTCCAGCTTTCCCTCGCGTCGGTCGGTGGTCGGGCCCGCGCGAAACTGCGGCAACGACACTGTCACCAACGGTCTCATGGCCCGACGGTCTACTCGAGGCGATCGGTCGCAACGCGGGGAGTGGGCAAACCGAGCGCTGCGGCACCCCACCCGTGACCATCCGGCTCGTCCTCTCGGGAGGACAAGTGTCTCACTTCGGAGATTCCGAGCGGCGGTCGGTGCGCGTGGCACACCTGAAAACGTGGCGCGAGCTGGTCCGGAAGCGCGTCCGGGAAGCCGGTACGACGATTGCACACCCGCGGGTGTGCTCATGGAATCCTCCCAGCGCTCCAGCAGGTACACGGCGAAATGCGTCTACTGCGCGCGCATCGTCTTCCGCGATGCGAGACGGCTCGGCGACATCCAGGTGCGGATGATCCAGAGCCACGTCCTGATCTGCCGGCCGCTCGCGGTGATCGGTAACGAGCCCGATCTGCTCGGCCACATCAAGATCATCGAGACGGCGGCGTGAGTCCTCGCATCGGCGTCCAAGTACAACTACGCGCGTAGTTGTTCGATCTTACCGGGGTGCCTCTTCGCGATAGATTTCGTGATGTGAGGAGGCTCAATCCAATGAGCACAGCGAACAGGAATGAATACGGAACCGGCCGCATCCGCGGACTCGTCGTCGTCGGGATGCTGATCGGCGCGATGGGGTGCGCCGGCCGTCAGCCGATCGTCGAGCGCGACGACGTGGCGATCACCAACGACGTCCGCGCGCGACTTGCGGCGGATACGCACGCGAGTCCATTGGCGGTGACCGTCGATACCAAGGCGGGCGTGGTGAGCTTGAGCGGTATGGTACCGACGGACGGCGACCGTAACGCGGTCGAGCGTATCGCACGCGATACCCCGGGAGTACGCACGGTCGACAACGACGTGATGTTCGGGACCGGTACCCCGCCGATCGTTCGATAGCCCGCGGCCTGCGGCCGGATGGACGTCACACGGGAGCTCCTCCGGTATCGTCGAGGATGCGCATTCGCTCGCGCATTCTCGACGCGGCGAGGGTGATCTCCCCGCGGCTTCGCCATTCCCGAGCTGCGCGAGGCGAGTGCGGCGTGAGCATGGGATGCTCGACGTGGAACGATGGGAGAGCGAAGGTGGGGCCACGGGCCAACCCCAACCGCAACGGCAGGAGGACACGATGAGGACACTCGAGGGAGCATCCCAGACGACGGAGCGCTCGCTGGATCGGCCGGTCATGACGTTGGACCTGGCGGCGATTCTCGGCAACATGAAGAAGGAGTCGACGTGGCGGACGGCGCGACGGAACGCCATGACCCTCGTCAAGCAGCCGGTCTTTCGGGTCGTGCTCGTGGCCCTGCAGTCCGGGGCGGAGATCGGCGCCCACGAGACGGAGGGTCCGATCACCGTGCAGGCGATCGAGGGGCGACTGGCGATTCGCGTCGACGCGGAGGAGTTCGCTCTCGGCGCCGGTCAGTTGTTGATCCTGGGGCCGGGGCTGCGTCACACCATCCACGCGCACGACGACTCGGCGTTCCTGCTGACGCTGGCGGCCGAAGCCGAGCATCCGGCCGAGCATCTCGCCTAAGGCGGCGAGCGGCTATTGGCGCGGAGGGCCCTTGCGCGCGCTCAGCACCACGCGGACGAGCTGAGCGGCCGATGATACCTTGGTCTTGGAGAGCACCACGCGGCGATGTCCCTCCACGGTTCTGACGCTGACGGACAACGCCGCTGCGATCTCCTTGGACGTCTTGCCGGCAAGCAGCAATTCCATGACTTCGCGCTCGCGCGGCGTCATGTGGGCGAGCCGCTCGGTCACGACGGCGCTTTCCGCCGCGCTCGCACGGGCCTGGCGATCCAGCTCGATCGCGGCGTGGACGCGCTCGAGCAGCATCTTGGGCGGCGCGGGCTTCTGGAGGAAGTCGACCGCTCCGCCCTTCAGCGCCCGCACGGAGATGGGGACGGTTCCATGACCGGTGAGGACGATGATCGGGAGCGTCGCTTTCCGGCGACGGAGCTCGTCCTGGAGATCGAGGCCGCTGCCGCGTTTCAGGCGAACGTCGAGGAGGAGGCAGCCCGGGCGCTCCGGATCGTAAACCGCGAGGAACTCCTCCGCCGAGGCGTGGGCCTCGACCGTCAGTCCCGCCGACTCGAGCAGCGCGCGTAGCGATTTGCGGACGCCGGCGTTGTCGTCCACCACGAAGACCGTCGACGCGATCGTCATACGCTTTTCTTTCTTGCCGCCTTCGCTTGCAAAGGCAACGAAAAGCGGACCCGCGTGCCGCTGCCGTCACCCGGAGCGTCCTCCACCCAGATCCGCCCCCGGTGGGCCTCGACGATGGAGCGGCTGATCGCGAGCCCCATTCCCAGCCCCTTCGCCTTGGTGGTGAAGAAAGGCTCGAAGAGCCGCTCCGAGTCGTCCGCGCCGACGCCGCGCCCCGTGTCGGTCACCGACAATTCCGCTTTACCCTTCGCGGACCGCACGCGGAGCTCGATGTTCCGGTTGCCGCGCATCTCGCGCACCGCATCGATGGCATTCTGCATCAGGTTCACGACGACCTGCTCGATCTGGATGCGGTCGGCACGAATCGGCAGAGGTCGCGAGCACGCGTCGAGCCGGAGGGTGATCTTCCCGCGCTCGATCTCGTGCGCCAGGAGCCGCGGCACGACGCGGGCGATGTCGCGGAGGTCGGTGCGCTCGAAGCGCGGCTCTCCCTTCTGGATGAAGCCTCGCAGATGCTCCACGATCTCGGCGGCCCTGAGCGCCTCGGACGCCGCGTCCTCCAGCAGCGTCAGCAGCCGCTTGCGCTGCGCCGTTCCCGACCGCACGTGTCGGGCGCACGCCTCCACGCCATTGGCGATCGCCGAAAGCGGCTGGTTGAGCTCGTGGGCCAGGCCGCTGGCGAGCTCGCCGATGGTCGTGATCCTGAGCCCGTGGGCAAGATCGGCTTGACGCTGTCGGACCTGATGTTCGGCGCGCTTCCGGGCCTCGCTGTCTCGTAGTGCCTCCTGCACGCGCTTGCGCTCGGTGATGTCCTCGATCGCGACGAGGATCAGATCGGGCCGGCCGCTCCCACGGTGCAGCACGCGGGCGTTCAGCAGCATCGTCCGCATGCCGAGCGACGCGAAGTCGTGCTTCACCTCGAAGTCGTTCAGCACCTGTCGCTGCGGGAGCACCTTCCCCATCAACGTCCGCAATCTGGGGATGTCCCATTCGCCGTGGCCCAGCTCGTACAGGGATCGGCCCTCGGCGTCCTCCTTGGAAAGGCGGAACGTCGTGTAGAAGGACTGATTCGCCGAGAGGATACGGGCGGACTCGTCGAGCACCAGCAGCGGCTCGCGGACCGTGTCCACGATCGACTCGGCATAGCTCCGAGCCTCCTGGAGCACTTCGGCGGCCACGTCGGAGAACGTGATCACCACCCCGTCGGTCCGGCCGGAGCGGGTGTGGTACGGCAGAACCTGCCGCATGTACCACCGCCCGTCGTGCGCGCGCACCTCCACCTTCGGCGCCGTCGCCCGTCGCAGCACCGTTGCGGCATCGGACAGGAGATTCGCGTCGGTGAATCTTCTGAGCGATGTCGGCGATGGGTCGACCGATGTCCGTCGAGATCAGATTGAACAACTGCTCGGCGGCGGGGGTGAAGCGGCGGATTCGAAGCTGGGTGTCGAGGAATATCGTGGCGATGTTGGTGCTGGTCAGCAGGTTGTCGAGATCGTTGTTGGCCGCCTCCAGCTCCGTGATCTTGCTTTCCAGTTGGCTGTTCGCGGTGGTGAGCTCTTCGTTGAGCGATTGCAGCTCTTCCTTCGAGGTTTCCATCTCCTCGGTGCTCGATTGGAGCTCCTCGTTCATCGACATGAGCTCTTCGTTCGCCGCTCTGAGATCCTCGATGGTCTGCTGCAGGTCCTCCTTGGTGGCCTTGAGCTCGTGCTCGAGCTGGTCCACCACCGTGTCGTCGGCGCCGCTCGCGACGACGGCGCTGGCATCGGCTGCGGCGGTGGGCTCGTCTTCGAACGACACCAGCCAGAGGTCCTCGGTCTCCTTGCCGGCATCGAGCGGCTCGATGGCCGTCTTCACGGACTGGAACACCGTGCCGCGGCGCACCTGCAGGCCCGCAACCACGACCCGCCGGTTTTCGCTGATCGATATCCCGACGGCGCCGCGCAGTTTGCTTCGCAGCCCGGTCCGCACCTGCACCAGGAGATCCCGCGACGGCGGACCACTCGGTTGCACGAGATAGTCTTCGGTTCGACCGTGGAAGTACAGGATCTCCCTGCTGCGGTTGATGATCACCGACGCGGGCGCATAACGCTCGAGCAGGAGATGCTGCGCCAGCGCCGCCAGCCGCCCCGGTTGCGGCGGGCTCGGTGCCCGACCGCGCGCGACGGGCCCGAGGGCTGCGGCGCCGGTCGGAAACTGCAGCGTGGCGTGCCGTGTCGGGCCGATGCGGCGGTAGATCCGCCACTTCGCGGAAATCACCTCGAAAAGATCGGTCTGCGTCCCGATCCCCTCGGAGCTCCCCAGGAAGAGATAGCCACCGTCGACGAGGGAGAAGTGCAGCAACGGGAGGAGTCGCTCCTGGGCGGCCGGCTCGAGATAGATGAAGAGATTCCGACAACTGATCAGATCGAGCCGGGAGAACGGCGGATCGCTGAGCAGGCTCTGTGGCGCAAACACGACGGCGTCACGCAGCTCCTTGGTCACCTGATAGCGATGGCCGTGCTTGACGAAGAAGCGGGACAGCCGTTCGGCCGGTACCTGGGCGGCGATGCCCTCCGGATACGCACCGGTCCGCGCCGTCTCGAGCCCATCGGTGTCGACGTCCGTCGCGAACACCTGCAAGACGCATCCCTTCTCCGACGCGCCGATCTCCTCGATCAGCACCATCGCGAGCGAGTAGGCTTCCTCTCCGGTGGCGCAGGCGGGTATCCAGACCCGGAGCGGGGCGTTCACGGCCTTGGCGGCGATCAGCTTCCGAATCGCCTGCTCGCGTAAGCTCTGCCATGCGCCCGGTTCGCGAAAGAAGCTGGTCACGCTGATCAAGAGATCTTTGGCCAGCGCGGACGCTTCTTCAGGGTTGCGGCGCAGCACCTCCACGTACTCGGGCATCCCATCGAGGTGCCGCAGGCCCATGCGGCGTTGGATCCGTCGCCGCAAGGTGGCCGTCTTGTAGCCGCTGAAGTCCAACTTGGTCCGCGTCCGGATCAGCGCCACCGCCTGCGTGAGAGGATCCAGTCCCCCCCGGGGTGCGGGGTCCACGGTGGTCGCGCTGATGCGCGCGTGCCGCACGTATCGCAGCAGGGCGTCCGCCATCTGTTCGGCGGGCAGGACATAGTCGGCACTGCCGGTGGCGATCGCGCTCCGGGGCATGCCGTCGTGCTGCACGGTCTCGGGGTCCTGCACCATCGTCATGCCGCCGGCCGCCTTGATCTCCCTGAGTCCGAGCGTGCCGTCGGTCCCGGTACCTGACAGGACGATGCCGATCGCGTTTTCGCGCTGCTCCTCGGCCAACGAATGCAGGAAGAAATCGATCGCCATCCGCAGGCTGCGGGGCGCGGTAGGCGCGCTCAGCTGCAGGGTACCCTTGTGGAGGCTCAGGTACTTGTTGGGCGGAATTACGTAGACGTGGTTCGGCTCCACCCGCATTCCTTCCTGCACCTGCACGACCTGCATCGGCGTGTGGGCGCCGACCAACTCAGCGGTGAGGCTTTCGCGTGTCGGATCGAGGTGCTGGATGAGCACGAAGGCCACACCACCGTCGGCGGGCATCGCGCCGAAGAACTTCTGGAAGGCGTCGAGCCCACCCGCCGACGCCCCGATGCCGACGATCGGGAAGGCCGCGCGCACGGTCGCTACGTTGCTACCGGCGACGGCCGGACGTCGCGTCGCGGAACGCAGCCTCCGCCCCGCCGGCTTCGCCGACCTTGCTAGAGCGCGGCTCACCTTGCAGCCTTACTGGCCGTGGGCGCCGCTGGTCAAGACGCCGACGGTCGACGATGCGGGCGGCGTAGAGATACGCGCGTAGAACCACGCACGTTCAACCGCGCGCGTAGTTGTCCGATCTTTCTGCAGCGCCAGACGTCGAGTAACTGCAGGCATGGCGAGAACAGGCGGAGCGAGGCCCGTTCAGGCAACGCCTCATCTCGTTCCATGTCCGTACTGCGTGCGGGAGTTCGATCTCTTCGGTGCCGCGTGGTGTGAGCACTGGGAGAACCATGCTTCCAAGGTATGTCCGCATTGTGCCCGCTGCGTCTGTGGGCATCCGGCGTATTCCGAGCCCCACTTCTGGAAGGACGCGCCGGGCGCGTTTCTCAAGCAAGGTTTCAGTCGACTCTTTCTTTTCTACCTGTGAGGCCGTGCATGGGAGGCAACGATGAAATGGGGGCCAAGCCCGTCGGTACCCGACGCGATCCTTCCGGTACAGTTCTTCGACCGGACGGGGGTGTCGGATACGCCGGAGAGACGATTGATCTTCGCCGTGCTGCTGGACGCGATCGTTCAGCTGCAGCGCGGTGACCCGATCGTGGCGCTAGCCGCGGAGCGCTGGATCGGCGGCGAGATCGACGACGTCCCGATCACCTTCTCCGATGCGTGTGAGGTTCTCGGATTGGAGGCGCGGAACCTCGCGCGTGGCATCCTGTCGTGGCGCGTGCAGTCCGACGTCGTGCTCGGGATCCGCACCCGTCCGCTCCGGGGCGTGCGGCGGAACGTCAGCGCGGTGCGCTCGAGGCGTCGCCGCGCAGGCGACTCGTCCGGCCGATCGGGTGCGACGATCACGAACCCTTGAGCGCGCGCGATGGGGTGGGCCATTCGGTCATGCGGCGCTCGCCACTGGGTACGACAGGAGAGGCAGCGGTCCCAGGGGGAGTGCAAGCGTCGACGAAGCGCGCGCCTTGCCGGTGCGAGCGAGCGGCAAGGTCACGATGAACTCCGCGCCCCTGGTGTCGCCGTCGCTCTCGGCGCGTACGGTGCCACCGTGCAGCTCGACCATATGGCGGACGATCGCCAGTCCGAGACCGAGCCCGCCGCGCCGCGACCGGGTGCCGTTCGCCTGACGAAAGCGGTCGAAGACGAAGGGGAGCAATGCGGGCTCGATGCCTTGCCCGGAGTCCTTGATGGAAAACGTCGCTTGCATCTCGTCGCCGGTCAGACTCAGCAGGATGCGTCCGCCTCTCGGCGTGAACTTGATCGCGTTCGCCAGCAGATTCTGTACGACCTGGCCGAGACGGGCCGGATCACCCTGCGCGGGAGCGCAGGGGGCCAGCAGGGTCTCAATGTGAATGTCCTTGGCGTCCGCCGTCGGTCGTGCGGACTCCACGGCGTGCTCGATGATCGCTTGCAGATCGAGCGTACGCACGTCCAAGCGGATCTTGCCCCCGATGATGCCGGAGATCTCGAACATGTCCGTGATGAGACTTGCCTGGGACGTCGCATTCCGTTCGATGGTGTCGAGTGCACGCCGCGTCGCGGCTCCATCGAGCTTCCCGGACTGCAGCAAATGAAGCCAGCCGACGATCGCGCTGAGCGGGCCGCGAAGCTCGTGCGAGACGGTACAGAAGAAATCGTCTTTCGCGTGGTTTGCGACGTCCGCCTCCGCGCGGGCGGAGCGCTCGCGGGTCAGCAGCTCGGCGAGGACGACATCTCGTCGGCGGACCACTTGGATCCACAACACGACGAGCGCGACGAGAAGCGCGGCGAACGCGGCTCGAAACTCGAAGAGTCCGCGGTCGCCGAACACCACCAGGAGGAACTGCAGCAAGAGCAGGGCCACGGCCAACCCCTCCACGCGACGAAACCATCGCTGGTCGTCCATCGAATTACCCCCTTCCGCCACGTCAGTCACGGCCGTTCCGTACCGGGCTCGTGGGGGGTTTACTAGGCGGAGTCACTACGCGCGTAGACCTACGCGCCTCCCGGGGAGGTAGGAGTACGCGCGTAGTAGCCGAAGCTTACGAGATCACCCGCGCCCCGCTAAGGTCTCGAGAGAAAGAGATGAGGCACCGCGCGCGGTGACCGGAGCGCGCGTTCGCATGCACGCCGTACCGAAACGTGTTGGGCGACACGGAGGGTGAGTTCTCCCTGAGTCCCCAGCGCGCACGCCGGAGCACCTGGAGGAGAGGCGCACCGTCCTCCAGTGTCTTCGGCGCGTTTTCAGGAACGAGGGAAGGACCAAGGATGAAAAAAGAGACGATGAACGAGAAGACGCCGTTCGAGAAGGCAGCCGTTGGGCGCGGCGGCGACGAGAAGCCGAAGCCGGATGAGAAGGTCGGGCAGACGGACGGTAGCGTGAAAGAGAAGGTCATTCAGATCGCCGATGCGCTCAAGAAGCGGCTCGCCAAGTAAGGGGCACGGTCTCCTGCGTGCGGCGCCGCTGAGGCGATGACGACGCCAGCGGCCGTCGAGACGCCGGCGAAGAGCCCTGATGGGACGCCCAAGCCCTGGCTGCGCCCGCAGCCATGGTGGGTCACCGTCCTCTTCTTGCTGGCGGCGAACTGGCTGCTCATGCGGTCGTTCACCTCGGAGCCGAGCTTCGTCGAGATTCCGTACACGCTCTTCAAGCAGCAGGTGCTGGCGGGCAACGTCACCGAAGTGACCAGTCGGGGGGACGCGATCGTCGGGACGCTCAAGAACGAGGTCACCTTCCCGCAGGTTGGGCCGGAGGCGCGTGCGGCGCTGCGTTTCAAGACCCGAGTGCCGACCTTCGCCAACCCCGGCCTCGAAACGCTGCTCGAAGGGCAGGGCATCCTGATCAACGCGCGACCGCTCGACGATGGGCCCGCGATTTGGGAGAGCGTGGTGTTCGGCTTCGGTCCGACGCTGCTGCTGATCGGAGCGTTCATCTGGCTGAACCAGCGCCTCATGGCGAGTGGGCGCGGCATGTTCGGCATGGGGCGCAGCCGAGCCAAACGCTACGCCGAGTCGGAGACGAAGGTCACCTTCGACGACGTGGCGGGCATCGACGACGCCGAAAACGAGCTGGTCGAGATCGTCGACTTCCTGAAGAATCCGACGAAGTACCAGCGGCTCGGCGGCGTCATGCCGAAGGGCGTGTTGCTGATCGGTTCGCCGGGGACGGGGAAGACGCTGCTGGCGCGCGCGGTGGCGGGGCAGGCCGGCGTTCCCTTTTTCAGCCTGAGCGCGGCGGAGTTCATCGAGATGATCGTCGGGGTCGGCGCGGCACGCGTGCGCGACCTCTTCCGGCAGGCGCGGGAGGCCGCGCCCTCGATCATCTTCATCGACGAGTTGGACGCGATCGGACGGGCACGCGGCAGCGGCCATGGCATGGGTGGGCACGACGAACGCGAGCAGACGCTGAATCAGATCCTGACCGAGATGGACGGCTTCGATTCGCGCGAAGGCGTCATCGTGCTGGCCGCCACCAACCGCGCCGACGTGCTCGATCCCGCGCTCCTCCGACCGGGTCGCTTCGACCGTCGCGTCGTCGTGCAGCGGCCCGACCGTGTCGGCCGGGCCGCCATTCTGAAGGTGCACAGCAAGCACGTGCCGCTCGCCGGCGACGTCGACCTCGACCGACTCGCCGCCGAGACCCCCGGGCTCGTCGGAGCCGAGCTGCGCAATCTGGTGAACGAGGCCGCACTGCTGGCGGCTCGCAACGAACAGGGGGAGGTGCGGGACCGGGATTTCTCCGAGGCGATGCAGAAGATCACGCTCGGGCCGGCGCGCCACATCCTGCTGAGCCCCGCCGATCGCGAGCGCACCGCCTATCACGAGAGCGGTCACGCCCTGCTCGGCTTGCTCGTTCCGGGGAACGACCCGGTCCTTCGCGTCACGATCGTGCCACGCGGGATGTCGTTGGGAGCGACCTACCAACTCCCGATCGACGACCGCACGAGCTATGCCGAGGACTATCTGCGGGCTCGTATCACCAGCGCTCTCGGGGGACGGGCCGCCGAGCAGCTGATCTACGCGACCGTGACCACCGGCGGGGAGAACGATCTCCGACAGGTGACCGAGATCGCGCGTCAGATGGTGCTGCGCTGGGGCATGAGCGCGAAGCTCGGGCCGCTCAGCTTCGTCGCCCCCCAGGACGAAGGTCTGCCGCCCGCCTTCCAGAGCCAACCCTACAGCGAGGCGACTGCCGAGCTGATCGACGCCGAGGTGCGGCGGATCGTCGAAGAGTGTCAAGGCGACGCCGTCCGGCTGTTGGCCGCGCACCGCGACAAGCTGGTCGCGCTCGCCACCGCGTTGCTCGAGGCCGAGTCGCTCGGCGAGCAAGAGATTCTCGCGGCCACTGGCCTCGCCTCTTCTCGGCCGCGCGCCGTCGCCTGAGGGGAGTGTCCGTTGCAACGCCACGCTCGGCGCAGCTCGACGCGCAGACCAGGAAGGGCAGGTCATGATGAACTTCGGGCGGCTCTAGCCCGGATGTGGGCCTCCACTGCGCGTGTGGATTGGTAAAGCCGTGCGGAGCGTCGTTGCATTCGGGGTGGTCCTCTCGGCGATCGTGGCGCTCGTGACGCGGGAGTCATGGGACACGAGGCTCGATCCCACTGCCGTCAAGGCGGCGTGCCGCGCGTTTCGGGACGCGGCAAGAGTGGAACGCCGTGCCGGGCGCGGCTTCGAAGATGCCGCGGCGGCGAGCCGGCGAGGCGGCTGGGACCAGACGCTGGCCTTGGTCGGAGAGGATCCTTCGTGGCGTGTCGCCGAACGCGAGCGTTGGAGTCGGTTGTCCGCCGAGTTGATGGCCGCCTCCCGCAAGCGAAGCGACACCACCGACCTGGCGCAGAATGCCGCGCGCGCACTGTCCGAGATGCGCGCCGAGGCGGTGAGGCGCGAGGACGACGCCAGCAGGGCCGCCCTCGACCGATGCAAGGGTGCCGTGGACCGGTATGCGAAGGTGCTCCGGGCGTCGTGAGCGAATCCGACTGCGCGCGTAGTACTCCGCGCGTAGTACTCCGAGCTTACGGCGTTGCCAGGGTTCTCGTACCGTTGCGGAGCTCGCGCCAATCGCGGTGTTGGCACTCGCATCTCCATCGCGTCAGAAAGACGGGTGCAATCATGGACTACGTATACGGATTGGGCGCCGTGATCATTCTGATCACGGTCATCCTCTTGGTCACGGGACGGTTTTGAAGCGATCCCACCGACGCATCGTGCCCTTCAGCCACGTCGTGAACCCGTCTCCCGCGGCCGTTACCGTCATCGTGCCCTGTTACAACGAGGAGGCTGGCCTACCTGCTCTCCTCGGTCGCCTCTCCGGAATGCGAGAGCAGGGGGCTCTGGATTGGCAGTTCTTGTTCGTCGACGATGGCTCGAGCGACGGCACCTTCGGCGTCCTTCTGAAAGCCGCGCTGGACCGGCCTTGGATCGAGATCGTCCGGCACCACGAGAATCTCGGCCTCGGCGCCGCGGTACGTACCGGCTTTCAGCACGTGAGCTCGCCGATCGTGTGTACGATCGACAGCGACTGCACGTATCCGCCCGAGAAGCTTCCCGAGCTGGTCGCGCTCGTACGTGCAGGGGCGGAAATCGCGACTGCCTCCGTCTGGCATCCCGAAAGCGCCATCGCCGAGGGTAGTACGGTCCGTCTTTGGCTGAGTCGGATGGTGTCGGGCATCTACAAGCGGCTCCTCGGCCAGGACATCAACACCTTCACATGCCTTTTTCGTGCGTACCGGACGGATGCGATTCGCCGTATCAGCGTCCGCTCGAGCGGCTTTTCCGCGGTCGCCGAGGTCATGCTGCGCGCGCTCCTGATCGGGTACACCGTCCGAGAGGTGCCGATGGGTCTCGAGAGCCGCCGCTTCGGGGAGTCGAAACTGAAGGTCGGAGACGCGATCATGGCGCACGGACGCCTCTTGTTGATCACGGCCCTCTTGGTCGGTGCGCGCGAGGCCCGAGCGATGGGAAACAGAATGGTCGGCTGACGACGGCGGCTTCCCAACGCATCGGCGTGGCGCTAAAGGTGGCGCCGGGATCGGAGGCGCGTATGCGGTGGATGCGGATCGTGGTGGTGGCGGGCGTGATGGTCGTGCTCGGGACCCCGAGCGCGGAGGCGCGGAGGAAGGCGGCGGCGAGCGCTCCCGCGGCGCCGGTGAAGGCCGATCCGGCGGCACCGGCCGCGAGCGGGTTCCGGCCGGAGGCGCCCTACACGGCGGCGCTGCTGATCGATCGCGACAGCGGGCAGGTGCTGTTCGCCAAGAACGAGCACCTGCGATGGCCGCCCGCCTCGATGACCAAGATGATGACCGTCCTGATCGCGATGGAGCAGGTGCGGGACGGCGCCCTCGCCCTCGACGACGTCGTCACGGCCTCGCGGTGGGCGAGTCAGATCGGCGGCTCGCAGGTGTATCTCAGCGAGGGCGAGCAGTTCCCGCTCCGCGACCTGCTGGCGTCGATCATGATCGCCTCCGCCAACGACGCCTCGGTCGCGGTCGCCGAGCGCATCGCCGGCTCGGCCGACGCCTTCGTCGGCCTGATGAACCAGCGCGCCAAGGAGCTCGGGCTCGCCGACAGCGAGTTCCACAGCGTGCACGGCCTGCCTCCCGGTCGCGGACAGCTTCCCGACCTCATGAGCGCGGCCGATCTGGCGACGCTCGGGCGTGCGCTCGCCGCCTTTCCCGAGGTCGCACAGTGGGCGCGGACCTCGGAGGCGCCGTTCCGCGGCGGCGCGCTCCAGATGCGCAACACCAACCACCTGGTCCGCACCTTCGCGGGCGCCGACGGCCTGAAGACCGGCTTCTACGTCGAGGCCGGCTTCGAGGTGACGGCGACCGCCGCGCGCGACGGCCTGCACCTGATGGCGGTCGTGCTCGGCGCGCCCACCAAGCGCGGCTGCTTCGACGAGGCGGCCAAGCTGCTCTCCACCGGCTTCGCCGGCTGGCGGGCCATCGAGGCCGCCAAGGCGGGTGCCACGATCGGCGCCCCGATCACGGTGAGCGGCGGCGCGGTGCCGGAGATCACGGGCGTCGCCGCCGGCGACTTGCGCCTCACGGTGCCTCGCTCCTCGGCCGGGCAAGTGAAGGTGGACGTCAAGCTGCTTCCGCAGGTCTCCGCGCCGGTGACCAAAGGGCAGGTGGTCGGCGAGGTGGTGGTGACTCGCGGCGGCGAGTCGCTCGGCCGGACCGACGTGCTGGCGGCGAGCGACGTTGCCAGCACGTCCTGGTTCGCCGGCTGGTTCTGAGGGCTACCGCGTCGGAGCTCGGCTCCTAATCCTCTTCCGCGAGGTAGATCTCGCCGTCGCCGTCGGTGTTGGTGCCGCCGCCCTCCGGCACGCCGTTCAGCTCGAAGGCGATGCGCTTGCCGTTGTTGCTGAGGGCCGGCGCACCCGCGACCTCGCCCGATCCGCCCGTGCTGTCGCTCAGCTGACTGAAGCCCTTCTTGGGATCGTAGAGGAAGGCCTCGAGGTTGAGGTCGGCGTTGCCGCCCGGCACCAGATCGGCGTCCGACATGAAGGCGATGCGGTTTCCGCGATTGTCGAGCGCGGGCAGCATCGAGACGGCGCTGGTGGTCTGGGTGATCTGCGACAGGCCCTTCTTGGCGTCGAAGAAGAAGATCTCGCTGTTGCCGTCGCTGTTGCTGCCGGTCACGAGGTCGCAGTTGGAGCTGAACGCGATGCGCGTACCCGACGGCGTGATGGCGGGGGTTCGCGACGAGCAGGTCGCCGCTCCGCTCGTGATCTGGCGGAAGCCCTTCTTCTTGTCGAAGAGGAAGATCTCCTGGCTCGCGTCGGCGTTCTCCCCCGACACGAGGTCGCCGGTCGACACGAACGCGATCCGGCTGCCGTTGGCGTTGCCCGCGGTGGCGGTGTTGATGACGGAGCCGCTCGTCGTGGTGATCTGGATGAAGCCCTTCTTCTTGTCCCACAGGAAGACCTCGCGGTTCTCGTCGGTGTTGCCGTCGGCGACGAGGTCGCGGTCGGAGGTGAAGGCGATGTGGACGCCCGCGTTGCCGAAGGACGGGTCGTCGGCGCCGTTCCCGTCCGTGGTGTCGGTGATCTGGATGAAGCCCTTCTTCTTGTCGAAGACGAAGAGCTCGACGTTGCCGTCGGCATTCTCACCCGTGACGAGGTCGCGGTCGGACATGAAGGCGATGCGGCTCCCGGCCTTGTTGATGGACGGCTTGTCGCTGAAACCGCTGGTGGTGTTGGTGATCTGCTGGAAGCCCGTCTTGGCGTCGCGGAGGAAGACCTCGAAGTTGCCGTCGGCGTTGCCGGGCGGTACGAGATCGGCCTCGGAGACGAAGGCCACGTGTTTGCCGCTGCCGTCGCTCGCCGGCTGCCGGCTGCAGCCGGCGCTGTCGGTGAGTCGGACGACGGTGAAGGTGGCGGCCGCGAACGCTGCAACGGTCCAAGTCGTGGTGAGGAGGCTTCCCAGGAGAGCGGTCTTCGTCTTCATCGTCGTCGTGATGTATCCCATCGCCGCGTGGAGCCACAACGTGGAATCGCGGGCTGAGTGAGCCGACGTGCATCCGGTGCTCGAGATCGGCGCGTGGCGCCTCCAGTCGTGGGGCGTGCTGAACGCCGCCGCGTGCGTAGTCGCTCTGCTCGGGGCGCTCGCGTGCGCGCGCACGCGTGACGTCGCGCCCGGATTGCTGGTCCGGCTCTGGCCGTGGTGCATCCTCGGCGGGGTCGCGGGCGGGCATCTCTATTGGCTGGCGGCGGGCTCCGACGTGCCGTGGTCGCATGACCGGCTCGCGGACGTGCTCGACGTCTTCCGCGGACAGGCGATCCAGGGCGGCTTCGTCGGGGGCGGGCTCGCGGCGCTCGCCTTCCTCCGCCTCGCGAAGGCTCCGCTCTGGCCCGTCCTCGACGTGTTGTCGCCGGCCGGCGCGGCGGCCCAGGCGCTCACCCGGATCGGCTGCTTTCTCGCCGGCTGCTGCCACGGCAGTCCGGCACCGGCGGCGCTCGGGGTCGTGTACACCGATCCCGCCTCGCTGGCGCCGCGCGGCGTTCCGCTCCATCCGGCGCAGCTCTACGAGTCGGCGGCGCTGGTCGCGCTCGCGGCATTCCTCTTCGGTGAGCTCCGGCGCCGTGACGTGCCGAACGGACGGGTCTTCGCGCTGTATGTCGGAGGCTATGGCGCGATCCGCTTCCTCGTGCAGTTCCTCCGCGGCGACGACGCCGATCGGCTCCTCCTCGGCCTCGCCCACTCGCAATACACCGCGCTGGCGATGATGCTCTTCGCGGTCGCGTGTTTTCGAGCTCGGCGTGGACGCAACGCCGTCTGATCGCTCCCGGAGCCGAACCCGTTGGCGCACCTCACGAGCAGCGAGACCACGGGCTGAGGGCGGGTGCTCGCGCGCGCGTGCGCCGCGGCGTTGCGGCTCCCCACGCGGCCGTGGTGAGCCACCGCAGACGGGCCCAGCGCCGGTCGCGGGCCAAAAGACGGAGGTATGCGTGGGGGTCGCACCTGATCGTGTGTGCCGGCTCGCCCGGAAAGCGCTCGCGGGAGCGCCGCTCGCCGGCGTCGATCGCGACCCGCATGCGCGCGCTCGTGGGCAGCGTGATCCGGCCCTCGAGCAGGTCCGCGAGCCATGCCGATTGGCGCTCCACGATCGGAAGCAGACCGCTCGGTGCGTCGACGAGCCCGATGAAGTAGAGCCCGGGGAGGTCGGGGGGGACGATCCGCCGATAGAGTTGCACCGCCGTGCCCCGGGACGCGAGCAGCTGGGGCGCGAGGAACGGGAAGCTCGGCCGGTAGCCGGTGGCGCAGACGATGGCGTCCACCGCCTCGGTGCGGCCGTCCGCGAAGTGGACCCGCTCGGCTTCGAGCCGGTCGACGGCGGGCCGCAGCTCGATCGCTCCGGAGCGGAGCGCCGCGGCAAGGTCGGACGAGACGATGGGAATGTGCTCGAGAAGGCGGTGGCTCGGCGCCGGAAAGCCCTGTGCCGCCGGATCGTCGTGGCCAGAGAGACGGACCATGAGCCGCGTCAGCCGGTTCAGGTTGCGCCACGGCAGGCGATTCGCGAGGTCGCCGTCGAACAGATCGAGCGGCCGTCCGAAGATGCGACGGGGCAACACGTGCGCGCCGCTGCGGACCGCCAGCAGGGTGCGCGCGGCGACCCGGCTCACCTCGAGCGCGATCTCCACCGCCGACTGGCCGGCCCCGATCACCAGCACGTGCCGAGCGGCGAAGGGAGCCGGCGTCCGATAGTCGCGCGCGTGGCTCCGCGTCGCGGTGGTCGTGCCGGGAAGCTCCGGCCAGTGCGGATCCCAGTGGTGTCCGTTCGCCACCACGACGGCGCGATGGAGCACGCGCTCGCCGCCGCGGAGCTCGACCCGCCAGCGCTCGCGTCCCGCCGGCTCGAGGCGCGCGACACCGGTGGCGAAACGGATGTGGCGGCGGAGGTCGAAGCGCCGCGCGTAGCGCTCGAAGTAGCTCGTCATCTCGGCGTGCGTCGGGTAGTCGCCGAAGCTCCGCGGCATCGGGAGCTCGCGGAACTGCATGCGGTGGCGGGAGACGTTGGTCCGCAGGCCGGCATAGGCGGCGGACGTGCCGCTGTCGTTCTCGTAGCGCCAGGTCCCGCCGACGTCCGATCCCTGCTCGTAGCCCACCGCCGAGATGCCGCGGGCGGTGAGCGCTCTGAGGGCGGCGAGGCCGGAGCCGCCGGCGCCGATCACCCCGACGTCGGCGCTCATTGGACGACGACCTCGAGATAGACCGGGAGGCGGCCGCGGAGCCTGAAGATCGGCTCGACGAGCGCGCCGAACAGCCGCCGTCCGAGCCCGTAGCGCCCGCGGAGCGCCCGCTCGGCGGTGCCGATGGCGTCGCGCTCGAGCAGGCGTGCCCGGCCGGCGACCGTGGGGCCGAGCATTCGCCCCGAAGCCGTGCAGGGCGCAACCTCGACCCGGGGGTCGTTCTGGATGCGCCGCAGCTTGCCGCTCGGACGCTCGGTCTTGAAATAGACGCGGTCGCCCTGGACGGCGAACCACATGGGGGTCGGGACGGGCACGCCGGTGCGGCGGAAGGTGACGAGCTGGCAGTACTTGTGGCCGTCGAGCGCGGCGAGGTCGGGTGACATGGACGATTCCTCCACCCACCAGGCGTGACGATCGGGCGGACGGTGTACGGCGCGGCCGTACGGCGACGCCGTCAGGAGGAAAGGGCCGGTCGGAGCGTCACGAGTCCCACCGCACGGGCTCGGCGGGATCGTAGGTGCAGAGCAATCCCGTCCGCACGCTCCCCGCCAAGTGCTCGCCGAGCTCGGGGTGTGCGCGCCGGATCCGCTCCACGGCGTCCTTGATGCGCTTGGTCACCGTGAGCCGCGCGCGCTCGCCGGCCGTGCCGCTCGGACGGTCGCGCCCGCCGAGCCCGACCGCGGCGGCGAGCTGTTGCGTCACGGCGTCGATCTCCTCCCGAGCCGCCGCCGCCCGACCGGTGTCGTTGCAGCGCTCCGCGTCGGCGAGCTCGGCGCCGAGCGTCTGCAGGCGATCCCGGTAGGCGGCCTTGGCGCGGGCATCGAGCGCGGGGCCGCCGTCGCCGATCGGCGCGATGCCGGTCCCCGCTTCCAAGAGCTCCGCCGCCGGCACCGCCACCCCGGGCTGGCGGAGGAGCGCGGCGAGGTGGTGCAGCCCCTTGGCGTCCCGGACCCGGCAGATGCGGCCGGCGAAGGCGAGCGTCCAGTACTCGCCCTCGCGGCGGAACGACTCGGCGGTCGCTGCCGGCGCTTGGGCGAGCGTCGGTACGCCGAGGAACTCGTCGATCGCTCGAGCGGCCGCCTCCATGTCGTTCGCCCACGGCGCCATCGACGCGCCCTCGAGGAGGACCAGCCGAGCGCCGGGGATCCGCGAGGCGAGCTCGGTCACCGATGCGAGCGGCAACCAGGTGACCTCGCGACGGTGGAGGACGAGCGTCGGTGTTGCGACTCGCGGCAGCAGGTCGGTGAGGTCGACGGTCGGCAAGAGCTCGATGAGCGCACGCACGGTCTCGGGGCTGGCGGCCGCACGCAGCAGGGCGGCGAGCTTCCGCGCGGTGGCGCCGGCCGACCATCCTCGCACCACGTGGGCGACGGTCTCGCTGGCGAGATCCCAGTCCTGCGCCATCAGGCCGACGAGGGTGTCGAGATACGGTCCCATGGTCTCGCCGACGCGCGGCGAGGTGCACCAGAGCACGAGATGCGAGACGCGCGCCGGGTGACGGACGGCGTAGGCGATCGCGAGGGGGGCGGTGTTGACCGCGGCGAAGAGCGCGACGGCCTCCGGGGCGAGGCTCGCGACCACCGCGTCCAGGTCGAGCAACAAGCCCTCCAGCGAGAACGTCGTGACGTCGCGCTCCGACAGGCCCATCCCACGAGGGTCGTACTGCACCAGCAGGTGGCGTTCGGCGAGTCGCTCGAGCCAACGGCGGTCCTCGGCCGACTCCCACTCGAGCTCGACGTGCCGGAACGGGATGGGGGGCATCGAGATCAGCGGGCGGCCGCGCCCGTGCGTGGCGCAGGCGATCCGAACGCCGTCGGCGGCGGTGACATAGGTGACGGAGCGCGGCACGGCGGGCATGCTACGGCTTCGCCGCGCCCGTCTCCAGTCCGTGCTATGGCGGAGGTCGGGAGGTGCGCCGATGTCGTTTCGTATCGTCGTCGTCTACGGCTCCGTCCGCTCGGAACGGCAGGGGATCCGCGCCGCGCGCTTCGTCGTGAACGAGTGCCGCGCGCGCGGTCACGAGGTGGCCCTGATCGATCCGCTCGAGTCCCGGCTCCCGCTCCTCGACAAGATGTACAAGGAGTACCCGAAGGGGCAGGCGCCCGAGGTCCTGGAGCGGCTCGCCGCGCTGATCGTCCCGGCCGACGCGGTGATCGTGGTCTCCGGCGAGTACAACCATTCCATTCCGCCAGCGCTCTCGAATCTCCTCGACCACTTCCTGGAGGAGTGGTTCTGGAAACCCTCGGCGATCGTCTGCTACTCGGCGGGGCCCTACGGCGGCGTCCGCGCCGCGATGCAGCTCCGGATGATGCTCGGCGAGCTCGGCACCGTCAGCATCCCGTCGATCTTCCCCGTGCCCGCGGTGCAGGACGCCTTCGCCGAGGACGGCACCCCGACCGACCCGAAGACGCACGCGCGCGTGGAGAAGTTCCTCGACGAGCTCGAGTGGTACGCCGACGCCCTCCGCGACAAGCGCGGCAAGCCCACGGCCCGCGCCGACTGCTCCGCGCAGCAGCTGGTCGCGAAGTAGCCCGCTCAGAGCAAGAGCGCGCGCACGCCGGCGGTGGGTGTGGGGGTGGGGAGTCGCTGTTCCGGCTCCGGAGATCTCACATATGTACCGACGCCCTTCAACTATTCGCAGGTGCGCGTGTTCGATCTACGGAGCCGGCCCAGCGACTCCCCACCCCCACACACGTTCGCCGCTGCGCGGCGCTCCGCCCGATCGGGCCGTCGGTCCTTTGCTCATCGCGCAACGACCCGACGTGCGGACGATGTCAGACGACCGTCAGGTGAAGAAGCCGAGATCGAAGTCGGGGGCGGTCCAGTAGAAGGCGGCGGGGCCGCCGTCGGTCGGCAGGACTCCCGGGGTGATCACGGCGGCGGGCATGCCGAGCCAGTGCTTGAGCACCGTGCCGTAGACGTCGCGGAAATCCGTCGACCGGAAGCCGCCGTTCGCGTCCTGACGGTACTCGGTGTTGCCCTCGTTGTCCCAGGCGGTGGAGGCGATGTTGGGGTGGTTGCCGTAGACCCCGCCCTGGAAGCCGCTGCCGGGGCCGTTGCCGCCGATGATGAACATCGGCGCCTGCGACCCGTGATCGGTGCCGTTGCCGTTCTGCTTGACCCGGCGGCCGAACTCGCTCCACACCAGCACGCAGAGCTTGTCCTGACTGCCGAGCATGTCGGCGACGTCGTCGAAGAAGAGCTTGAGCGACGCGCCGAGGGTGGCATGCAGCGTCGAGTGCTGGCCGTCCGCCTCGGCGGCGCCCTGGCCCGAGTGGGTGTCGAAGCCGCGCAGCGTGACCTGGAAGAAGCGCGCGTTGACGCCGCTGTAGGTGCCCTTGTCGACGCCGTAGATGATCTTCGCAACCTCGCGGAGGTCGCGCGCGAGGCCGCGGCGGATGCCGCCGCCGTGCCCGTCGTCGTACTGGTCCGAGAAGATCTTGCGCGCCGGATCGGCGTCGTAGTCGGCGCCCACCTGCGGGAAGCTCTCGCTGCTCTGGAGCGTGACGGCGCCGCTCGTGCCGATGTACTGCAACGTCGGATGCGCCGAGCCGCTGGCGCCGGCGCACAGGTCGACGAAGGCGGCGCGCTTGGCGGGCCGATCGTCGTCCATGCCGCTGTCGTAGCCGCGGTCGTAGGGAAAGCCGAAGTCGTCGAGGCGCTGCACCGCGAGCACGCTGGTGGCGTTCTGCTTGAACTCGGGGACGATGCGGTCCGCGATGCTGACGCCCGGAATGTCGCCGGCGAGGTAGCCCTCCGAGGGATCGGCGAGGAAGCGGCCGACCCAGCCGGAGCCGCCGCCGGTCGCGAGCGGGTCGCCGGTCTGCCAGGCGATCTTCGAGACCTCGTGCGAGAGGCTGTGCTCGGGGTAGCCGCAGCCCTGGATGACGGCGAGGTTGCCGTCGTCCCACAGCGCCTTGAAGCCGCCGAAGCCGGGCCGGCCGACGAAGCCGCGGAGGCCGGGGTGGAGCGCCAGCTGCGCCTCGGTGTTGGGGTCGATGCCGATCAGCGTGTTCTGGAGGTCGGTCGGTGAGAGGTTCAGGCTCGAGCGCGCGAAGTCGTAGTCACCGCGCAGCGACCCGTCACCGTCGTCGACCGGCACCACGGTGTTCACGCCGTCGTTGCCGCCGTCCAGGTAGACGACGACGAAATAGCGGTCGCCGACCGTCTCGGCGAGCGCGCGGCGTACGAACCGATTGCCGAAGAGCCCGGGGCCGAGGAGGGTGCCGGCGGCCGCGGTGCCGGTTCGGCGGAGGAACTGTCGTCGGGTGATCGCCATGGCGCGCCCTCGCTCCTAGTGCACCTGGTAGGCGGGTGACTGCATGACCAGGCCGAAGAGCCCGGTGACCTTCTTGTCGCGGACGACGTCGTCGGTGAGGTCGACCGGCGTCCCCGGGTTGCCGTCGGTCAGGTAGTCGATCAGGACGTCGCGCTCGGCCGGGGTCAGCTCGTCGGTCACGCCGAGCAGGTCGGTCACCGTGTCGACGACGTCGCCGGGAGCCGCGCTCGCATCGTTCAGGTCGATCAACCGTTCGAAGCGCACCCTGCCGCCGGCCGCGCTCGAGGAGGCGAGGTCGCTCGCGAAGGTGTAGCGCGCGAGGAGCGTCGCGCTCGAGAGCCAGCCCGTCTCCCAGTCCCATCCGAAGACGCTCGGCGGGTCGAAGAGAATCTGACCCATGTTGGTCATGTGATCGTAGATCGGCCGGAAGTCGCCGCCGTTGACCTGCGAGAACTTGCCCGAGAGCCTGATGTCGAGCAGGCGGAGCGAGCTCACCACGAAGTCGATGGGCCACTTGACCGACTTCTTGGTGCCGGCGCCTGCCGGCGCGCTGCTGAGGTAGAAGTCGTCGTGCACGAAGATCTGATGGAGGAGGGAAGCCAAGTCCCACGAGCCAGCGAACCCTGAAAGCGCGACGACGTCGTCGATGAACGCGAGCGACGGCTCGGGGTGCGCGAAGAACTCGATCAGGCGCCGCGCCAGACGGCGCGCGACCGTGACCTTGCCGGCGCCGTCGGTGTGCATGAGCAGGATGTCGATGATGGTGTCGATCTCGGCCGCGCCCTCGGCATAGGGCGACCCCGTCCCGGCATAGCGGATCCCGTCGATCCCGAAGCCGCCCGTCGATTTGAAGATGTCCTTGGGCCCGCGGTTCTCCGGCGGCCCTTCGTAGTCGGCGTTGAAGTCGTGGCGGCTGGTGGTGAAGACCGCCGTCTTGTCGTTGCGGCGCCATCCCGTGAACGCGCGCGCGATCTGCACGATGTCGTCCTGGGTGTAGTTGTCGTTGCCGGCTTCGTCCTTGACCCCGAGCGTGAAGAGCTCCAGGAGCTCGCGCGCGTAGTTCTCGTTGGGGATGGCCTTCTCGTTCCGCACGGTGTCGAGGAACTCCATCATGGCCGCGTCCTTGTTGACGGCCTTCATGAGGACGCGGAAGTTGCCCTTGCAATGGCGGCGGAGGAGCTTGTTCTGCACCCCCATCAGCTTGGTGATGACCACCTTCGACACCCCGGTCGCGAAATGGTCGTGCCAGAAGAGCACCAGCTTCTCCTGCAGCGGCGCCTTCGACTTGACCATGAACTTGACCCACTTGTCGTGCTGTTGATTGGGGAATCGTCCGCCGGGTTGGAACCCTTGCGGCACGAACGCGAGCAAGCCGGTGACCGCGTCGCCGCGGGTACGACCGACGAGCGCGGCGACCTGATCGGGCGGGGCACCGAACCCGGTGCGACGGAGGAGGTGACGCGCGTGCGGCGCGGTGAGTGGCGTGTTGTCCGGCATCGAAAATCTCCGAGGCTGCTACTTACCTGCGCGATCCTGTGGACAGCAAGTAAAAAGTGTCGTGTGCACGCGGCAGTGTGCGCGGCGCGACTCCCGCGTCGGGGTGTGCCGAGCGGCGTGCGCTCGGCACGGCACTTGCCGCCTCCGCGACCATCGGGTACGGGACGGTCATGGGTCAAGAGCGATTGGAAAAGCGTGCCCGCGAGGCGGAGTCGGAGGTCGAGGCGGTGCTGAGCGCGACGACGCGTCCGGACGATGCGACGGATGTGCTGACGCGTCTCCACTCGGCGTTCGACGTGCGCCGCCGCTATCGCGAAAAGTTGGCGCTCGCCCGGCAGGCGAGCGAGCCTCACGCCGGCGCCTGAAGCACCGCGGGTCACTCGCTCCTTCAGCACAGAGGTGGACCGCGAAGCCGTGAGGTCATGCGCACGGTCTTGACGCTCGAGTCCCGGGAGCGCGAGCAGCTCCTCGACGTCACCGAGCAGGTGCGGCGGATCGTCGCGGAGAGCGGCGTGCAAGACGGGCTGTGCTGCATCTACGCGCACGGCGCCACCGCCGCCGTCATGATCCAGGAGAACTGGGACGCGAGCGTGCCGACCGACGTGGTCAACTTCCTGCGCGCCCTCATCCCGCCCGGGGTCTGGCTGCACGATCGTCAGGACGACAACGGCGACGCGCACCTCAAGGCCGGCATGGTCGGGCCGTCGGAGACCATTCCGGTGATCGACGGCACGCTCGGCCTCTCGACCTGGCAGGGCATCTTCTTCTGCGAGTTCGACGGGCCGCGCGCCGACCGACGCCTGAGCGTGACGGTGCTCGCCGACGGCTGAGGGCGCATGCGGCCGCACCTGCTCGGGATCGACGACGGGCCATTCGAGGTGCGCGCGGGCGCCGAGACCCCGATCGTCGGCGTCATGATGGAAGGCCCGGACCTGGTGGAGTCCGTCGCGGTGACGCGCTTTCCGGTCGACGGCGACGCGGCGACGCGCTTCCTCGCGGATTGGGTGACGGGCCTGCGCCTCCATCCCGCCCTGCACGCGATCGTGCTGGGCGGCATCACCATCGCCGGCCTCGGCGTCGTCGACCTGGACGCCTTCGCCGCGGCGACCGCGGTCCCGGTGATCGCCGTCAGCCGGCGCGATCCGCGCGAGCACCGGTTGGAGTCGGCCCTCGTTGCCGCTGGGTTGGCTGACCGTCTCGAGGTGATCCGGCGGACGCCGCCGGCGTTGGCGTCACCGGGCGGGCTGTATCTCGCCTGCGCCGGTGTGTCGCCGGACGCTGCCGGCGTGCTCGTGGCCGCCTGTTGCGGCAAGGCTCGCGTGCCCGAGCCGCTCCGGCTGGCCCACCTGATCGCGCGCGCCATCGCCGCCGGCGAGTCGCGCGGCCGGGTGTGAGCCCGCGCCCTCGAATGGGCGGAGTGCTAGGGTCGGCTCGATGGCGATCGCGACGGTGAACCCCGCGACGGGAGAGACGGTTCGCACCTTCGCCCCGCACGGCGCGCGCGAGATCGAGGAGCGGCTGGCGCGGGCGGCCGCGGCCTTCGCACGCCAGCGGCGCACGGGCTTCGCCGAGCGCGGCCGCTGGCTCACGAGTGCCGCCGCGATCCTCGACGCCGAGCGCGAGGCGTTCGCGCGCCTCATGGTTCTGGAGATGGGGAAGACGATCCGGTCGGCCCGGAGCGAGCTCGAGAAATGCGCCGCGGGCTGTCGCTACTACGCCGAGCACGCCGCCGCCATGCTCGCCGACGAGCCGGTGGCGGGGGGCGCGGCCGGGAGCCTGGTCGCGTACCTGCCGCTCGGTCCGGTCCTCGCGGTCATGCCGTGGAACTTTCCGTTCTGGCAGGTGGTGCGGTTCGCGGCGCCGGCGCTCATGGCGGGGAACGTGGCGCTCCTCAAGCACGCCTCGAACGTGCCGCAATGCGCGCTCGCGCTCGAGGATCTGTTCGCGCGCGCCGGCTGTCCCGCCGGCGTCTTTCAGACGCTCCTCGTGGGCGCGGACGTGGTGCCCGCGATCGTCGGCGATCCGCGTGTCGCGGCCGTGACCCTGACCGGCAGCGAGGCCGCGGGGGTCTCGATCGCGGAGGTCGCGGGGCACCATCTCAAGAAGTCCGTGCTGGAGCTCGGCGGCAGCGATCCCTTCGTCGTGATGCCGAGCGCCGACCTCGACGCGGCGGCGACCACGGCGGTCGCCGCGCGCACCATCAACAACGGGCAGTCGTGCATCGCGGCGAAGCGTTTCCTGGTGCACCAGGCGATCTACGAGCGTTTCCTGGCGGCGTTTGGCGCCGGGCTCGGTCGGTTGCGGGTCGGCGACCCGATGCGCGAGGAGACGGAGCTCGGGCCCCTCGCCACCGCGAGCGGCCGCGAGCGCCTGATCGCGCAGGTCGACGCCTCGGTCGCCGCCGGCGCCCGCCTCTTGGTCGGCGGCCGGCCGCTGGACGGCCCCGGTTGGTTCTACGAGGCGACGGTGCTCAGCGACGTGCCCGCGGGCGCACCGGCGTCCCGCGAGGAGCTCTTCGGCCCGGTCGCGGTCGTCCGCCGGGTGTGCGACGTCGACGAGGCGATCGCCGCCGCCAACGACTCTCCCTATGGCCTCGGGTCGAGCGTCTGGACCAACGATCCCGCCGAGCGGGAGCGTTTCGTCCGGGAGATCGAGGCCGGGATGACGTTCGTGAACGCCATGGTGGCATCCGACCCCCGGCTGCCGTTCGGTGGCGTCAAACGGTCGGGCTACGGCCGCGAGCTCGGGACCATCGGGATCCGCGAGTTCACCAACGTCAAGACCGTCGTCGTCGCGGGCTGAACCCCAGACTCCGCCAGCGAACGCGAGCCGGGGCGAGGGAGAGATCCCTCGTATTAGTTAGGGACGTTGACCTCCGACGGGACGCACAGCTCACGCGGTCCGTAGGGTCGGTAGAAGTCGTGCCCGAACTGGTCGGTGGTGTGGATCGACGCGGGCAGTTGGGCCGCCGGCGTGCCGGGCGACACCTGGACCTTGTAGCACATGAGGTTCTGCGTCAGGTCGGGAATGCCCTCGTCGTTCTTGTCGGCGTGGACGCACAGATGCGTGGGCTTCTTGATGTCGATGCTGATCGTGCCGAATTGGTCCTGGATGATGATCCCGAACTTCCGGAGCTTGACGTACGCCACCTTGTAGCACTTGAAGTGGTCGACGCCGAAGCTCGGCAGGGCGGGGGGGCCGATCAGGCTCTTGGCGGTCGGGAGCAGGAGACGGTCGGGCTTGACGACGTCCATCGTCTGCACGCCGAACTGATTCGTCACCTCGACGCCACGGACTCTGACGAAGCGGGGGTCCGACTGCTTGATCGTGAACACCCCGAGATGGTCCGGATCGGTGGCGGCCGTCGGATCTTCGTCGTTCTTGTTGACCGGCGCACAGACGCGCTTCAGCTTCTTGAGGGAGACGACGTTGCCGTCGCCGAAGCGGTCATCGAGCGTGATCGGGTTCAGGCGCGGCGGCGGCCGGTGCGTTTCGTAGCACTGGAAGTGATTCAAGGGCGGCAGCACCGGCGTCGGGGTTGCCGACGGGGTGCGCGTCGCCGACGGCGTCTGGGTTCGAGTGACCGTCAGGGTCGGCGTCGGCGTCGGGGTTGCCGTCTGCGTCGGGGTCAACGTGGCGGTCGCGGTCGGGGTCGCGGTCGGCGTCGGCGTCGCCGTCGGTGTGGCCGTCAGCGTCGGTGTCGGCGTCGTCGTCGCCGTGAGGGTCGGGGTCGGTGTCGGCGTCGTGGTGGCCGTTGCGGTCGGCGTCGGCGTCAGGGTCGGCGTCGCGGTCGGCGTCGGCGTGATCGTCGGCGTCGCGGTCACGGTCGGCGTCACCGTCGGGGTCGCGGTCGCCGTCACGGTCGGCGTCGGAGTGGTGGTGCGCGTCGCCGTCGTGGTCGGCGTGGCCGTCACCGTCGGGGTCGCCGTGCGCGTCGGCGTCACGGTGAGCGTGGGCGTCGGGGTGGCGGTGCGGGTCGGCGTCGGCGTCACCGTCGGCGGCAGGCGATACCCGAAGTCGGCGGTCAGGTTGCACTGGCCACCGGCGATCGTGATCGCCTTCGGGTCGTTGGCGGTCGTCAGCACGTAGCCGGGCGGGACCGTCGCGTTCACCACGTCGACGATGTAGGCGCCCGCCTCGAGACCGACG
Organism: uncultured delta proteobacterium; assembly: GCA_963761995.1. Taxonomy (GTDB): domain Bacteria; phylum Desulfobacterota; class Binatia; order UTPRO1; family UTPRO1; genus UTPRO1. The sequence continues at coordinate 1,793,274 of CAVXIU010000006.1, forward strand.
AACTTGTAGAGGCCGCCGCCGCTGGTCGACTGGCTGGCGATGACGCTCTCGCCGCCGTCGATCATGCCGTTGCCGTTGGCGTCGAAGATGAGGTTCAGGGTGACGGAGGAGATGCCGGTCTCCGCGCCGCCGTCCTGCACGGTGTCGGCGTCGAGGTCGTTCCACACGAAGTCGCCGATGCAGCCGAAGAGCGTCGTCGTGTCCTCGCACGGAATGGTGGTGCCGAGGGCGGTGGCGGAGCACACGTTCAGGATCTGCGTGGTGCCCGGCGTCAGGTTCGCGAAGGTGTCGATCACGACCCGGAAGTTCACGGTGTAGGTGCCGCCGACCGGCAGCGGGTTCACCGGGTCGAGGTTCTTGCCGGCGCCGTCGAGCGGGAAGGCCGTGCCGCCGCCGTCGTCGGCGATCGGGGTGGTGACGTTGGCGGCGTTGGTGAAGGTCGTGCTGTTGGGGACGTAGTTGGTGTCGGCCGGGAGGGTGTCTTGGACGATCACGCCCGACACCGGCGCGCGGCTGATGTTGGTGACCACGATCGTGTAGAGCAGCACGTCGCCCGGGCTGATGAAGCCGTCGCCGTCGTTGTCGGTGTGGAGCGTGCCGTTCTTGCCGGCCGCGAAGAGCGCGCAGCGGCGGGACGCCGGTGCCGACGTCGAGGCCGGGCGCCGACGCGGTCGCGGTGTTCGGGTCCTGGCCCCAGGCGGCCACCAGGTTGACGTTGTTCGCGAGCGTGTAGACCAGCATGCCGCTCTGGTTGCGGTCGTTGGTGTCGTAGATCTTGGCGCGCTCGAGCTCTTGCAGGCTGAGCGCGACGTCGTACTTGTTGCCGTTCGGATCGGTGAGCGGGCCGGTCGCCGGGTCGGCGTCGAAGTCGACGTAGACGGTGACCGCGGCGTCGCCGTTCCCGACCGGCGTCACCCACACCGGGTTGCCGTTCTCGAGGGGATTGGTGCCGGAGGTCGGGTCGCGTCCGATGCCGAGACCGACCAGCACCTGCGGCGTGAGCGCGTTCTCGGGCACGAGCGTGAAGCCCCAGTCCCAGGCCTGGTTGCCGCTGGTGAGCGGGTCGGTCGAGTTGGTGGTCGAGAAGGCGTAGAAGGCCGACGCCGCGGTGAAGCGCGCGCCGAACCCGTCGGGGATGACCTGCGGAGGAAGCCGCCCGCCGTCCCGCCGGGCACCGAGAGCGGGGTGGTCACCAGGCTGCCGCCGCCGTCGCGGGTCGTGTACTGGACGGTGAGGGCGCTCGCGCCGGGGTTGTAGAGCCAGACGGTCGTCGCCGTGCCGGCGACGCTCTGCGCGCTCGCCGCGGTCGACACCGGCGTGTACGACGCCGTCGACCACAGGTTGGTCGGCAACAGAGCGGAGTCGCGGCTCTCGTAGTTCGACCCGATGTCGCCGGTCAGGATGTCGACCTGCACGGGGTTGTCTGGAGACCACGTGGGCGCCGACGTTGACGCCGCCGTTCACGAAGTGGCTCTCGCCTTCGTCCAAGTTGACCGTGGTCTCGAAGACTGCCGTTGGCGTCGGCGTCGATCTGAACGGTGGCGCCGCCCTCGCCGGCCATGGATGGCCAGGCTCGTGTACTCGAACATCTGATGATCGGTCGCATCGGCGATGTTCGGCGCCGACCGGGACGCGGAAGTCGGTGCCCCAGCTCTTGGTGTCGTAGACCTCGACCGAGCCGGCGAGCAGCGTGTCGGAGCCGTCGGCCCAGGCGGTGTGGGTGATCGCGACCGACTTGGTCGCCGCGATCTTGTCGCGGCCGTCGAAGTCGATCGCCGTCAGGTTGCCGGTGTCGATGTCGTTGTTGAGGATGATGACGGTGCCGGCGTCGATGAGGTCGGTCGGAACGAGCGGCGGGGCGCCGTTGGCGGGGTTGCCGTCGCCCCAGATCTGCGTGCCACCGAGGTTGACGCCGCTGTAGAGGTTCAACGGGTTGGCGATGTCGCTGTCGTACCCGTTCTCCCACTGGTCGTAGTAGATGATGGTGCCGTCCGCGACCGCGGCGATCGAGATGTAGGTGGTCACCGGATTGGACGGCGCCGAGGACGATCCGCCCGACTCGATCGCCTGCAATGCCACGCAGCAGCTGATCCTCGGGGAACGGCATGTAGAAGAGCTGCACCGGCGCCGGATTGACGGCGAGGGCCGGACTCCAGGCCAGCACGACCGCGAGGGCTCCGAGGGCGAGGCGCTTCGTCCATCTCCCGAGGGCGTGGCACGTACGAGCAGGCCGCCGCAGGTGGACCTCGGGAGCAGGGGAAAGGGGGTTCGACATCGGAGTCTCCTTCTGAGCTCGGGAACTACCGGGAACTACGTAACGCGGAGACGTAAGCGCAGGCGTCGTACCATCGACCCGCCAAGCGCTCAAGTGAAAAGCGGATATGCGAGGCGTCGGCACCCTCACGGGCATCCGATGATCGGCGGACTGCCTCTTTTGTCATCGCCTGCGCCAAATTGAGACACGCACGACCGGCGTCGCTTGCCTTCCGACCCCTCGTCGGCGACAAGACGCGCGCGTGCCCCAGGGCTCGTCACGACTGCTCGCGTTCCTGCACCCGCTGGTCGCCCTTCTGGTGACGGCCTTCTTCGCTTACGTCGCCTCGCTCGGGCTCCGATCCCGCAACCGGACGGAGCGGCATCTCAGGCCCACGCACGTGCGACTCGCGCCCTATGCCTACGCGCTCATGGTCGCGAACGGGTTTGCGGGCGTGCTCTCGACCTGGAGCCTACGGCCCGATCTCGGCGTCGGTCGCAGCACCCATTTCCGTTTCGCGCTCGTGATCCTGCTGCTCGCGACGCTGACGGCCCTGGTATCGCGCTGGGTCGCGAGCAACGAGGCGGCGCGCCTCCTTCACCCCTTGCTCGGCCTCGCGGTGCTGGTGCTCGCGGGACTGCAGATCTTCTTCGGGATGACGATGCTGCCGCTCTGAGGTCACGCGTCGTGGTCGGCCTCACGGCGGCGGCGCAGATAGTAGTCGGCGGCGACGCAGAAGCCGGTGCGTTGCGGCAGCGTGAGCACGAGGCCGGCCATCGCGGCACCCCAGGCGGCGTAGAACCACCACGCGCCCGGCAGATAGAGCCGCAGGTAGACCATGACGATGAGCGGCAGCACGAACAGCGCGCGGTCGAGCACGAACAAGTAGCCCAAGAGGTCGCCCTGGTTCTCGAGGTACTTGAGACCGCAGACCGAGCACCGGTCGTGCATGATGTTGAAACGCCGAAAGAGGGGACCCTCGCCGCAACGCGGGCAGCGCTTGTGGAGGCCGCGTGCCAGGACGACCGAGAGCCGCGGTTCGTCGCTCATCGCCCGCTCCCGCCACGCCGACGGCCACCGGTTGACGGCCGCGGAGAAGCTCTCGCACGATCGCGCGGGCGTGGGCGCCGGTCGGGGCGCGATGGAGGGCGGAGCCTGCAGAAGCTCGGGGAGGCGGTGGCAGTGCTGGTCCTGGGTCTCGCGGTCGACACGGCGCACGCCGAGGTATGCGGCGACGCCGACGGCAACGGCTGCCGCTTCGGCACCCTCCTCCTGAACGGGACGCTGACCACGGAGGTGCTCGAGTCGACGCCGGCGCGTGTCGTCCGCCGCGACGTCTCCGAGGGCTACGAGGTCCGCTTCCTCGACGGCGGCTTCACTTTCCGCCAGAGCGGCACCACCCAGCTGACGATCGACCTGGCGGCGAAGCTCCTGATCGAGGACGGGACGGTCCAGACGGGCGCCCTGGTGTCGTCGCTCGCGGCGGCCGTCGTTGGGATCGAGGCGGTCACCCCGGAGTTCGTGGTCGGCGTGCTCGCCCACGTCGACGTCGAGTTCGAGGACGGTCATCACGAGGCCTTCACGTTCGACCTCGCGACCAACGAGCTCACGCCGGTGGCGGGCGCCGCGCGCTCAGGCGACGGCCGCCTTGATGCCCTGCGACGCGAGGGCCGACGCGAGATCACCGGCGAGCCAGCGTGCCGCAGCCTCTGCGCCGCGCACGTGGGCGTCGAGGTGGGCGAGCCCGAGACCGCGCGTGAAGCGATAGGCCGACTCGGGAAGGCAGAGCTCGGCGATCGGTTTGATGGCGGACGCCACCTGATCGAAGATCGGCGGCGGCATCTGGCGGAAGAGCTCGTGGATCTGCTCGATCTGGTCGCAGAAGTGCATGTGGTCGGCGTTCTCGAGGATCACCATGCGCTTGGTCGACGTGGTGCGCTCGTGGATCTCGCGGATCCCGCGTAACGGCAGGATGGTGTCCTGCTCGGCGACCAGAAAGAGGGTGGGCACGTCGCGACCCCACTTCAGGTCGAGTGCGGCGATCAACGGCTCGGCGGGAAGCGGGGTCCAGCCGCCGGCGGGTGCCAGCGCCAACGCCGCGCGGATGCGGGTGTCGCGCCCGGCCGTCACGAGCGTCGTCCAGCCGCCGAAGCTGTGACCGCTCATGCCGATGCGCCCGGCGTCGACGGGCGGAGCGCCGTCGGCCGCCCCCGCCAGCATGCGATCGATCACGAAGCTCGCATCGACGGGGCGGGCGGGGATGAGCTCGGCGAGGATCGCGGCGACGTCGATCGGCGGCGCGATACCCATCTGGACCGACATCATCAGCTGCACGGTCTCGATGATGGTGTTGCCGGTGTGGTCCATCGCGGCGACCACGTAGCCGTGGCTCGCGAGGTGGGTGCAGAAGAAGGTCGACTGCCGGCGATGCCCGCCGTAGCCGTGCGAGAAGACCACGAGCGGCGCCCGCTCCGGGTGCGGCGCCGCGTCGCGCACGGCCTCCTGCCAGCCCGGCGGGAAGCCCGGGATCAGCTCGTAGCTGTCGCGGGTGGCCTCGGCGACGTCCTGACCGCGATGGGCCTCGGTCGCGGGATACCAGACCTCGACCGTGAGCGGGCGGTCGGCGCGGGCGTGATCGATCCAGTTGAAGGTGCGGACGCCGACCGGAAACGGGCCTCGTGCGAACGGATCGTAGCTCATGGCGCCCCTCTCTAGCAGGAAGCCCGCCGAGCTGACGAGCCGACGTGCGCGACGGCTTGGAGCGGCCGATTTTTCCGGAGACCACGTAAAACTACTTGCTTCGGTGCACCGATCTGGAGCATGTATCGATGCGCCATCGAACCCCATCGCACACGATGTGCGTCCGCCACGGGCGGACGACCAACCGGGCCATGCTTGAAGGCGGCGGTTGCGGACGTGAAACCCCCACAGGATTAGAGGAGGCCATCAGGCATGACGCTTCGAAAGATCAAGGACGGGTGCAGTGTCGTCGCGCTCACCGCGGTGCTGTTGGCCGTCGGGCTGGAAGCGCAGGCGCAGACGGTGACGCCCAACAGATGTGCCGGGGCCAAGACCAGATGCGTCATGGGCAAGACCCACGTCTGCGGCGTTGCCGGGGTGCGAGGCGTGCTGAAGTGCTTCCAGCGCGCCGACATCCTCGCCAGCCCGGTGGACCCCGAGTGCCTGAGCCTCACGGTGAGCGAGATCCGCGAGTGCTTCCGTGACGCCGAGAGGCGCATCGGAGGCTGTCTCACCGTCGGCGACGCCGCGTCCGTACAGGCCAAGATCGACGCCTTCGCGCGCGACGTCGTGCGCGATCTCGATCCCAATCCCAAGCCGAACAGCAACCGCTGCACGGTCGGCAAGATGAAGGCGGTGGCCGAGGCCACCGCGGCCAAGCTCTCGTGCTTCGACGAGGCCTTCAAGCGCGCCTCCGGCAGGGTCGAGCCGAGCTGCCTGGCGGAGCCTTCGTCGCACCTGGCCTACATCTGGTCCCGCGTAGAGGACAACGGCGGCTGCCTCACCACCGCCGACCTGGCGGCGCTCGAGGACAAGATCGACGTCTTCGTCGCCGACATGGTGGTGACGCTCGATCCTTGATGCACTCGCCCCGGCGGCCGAAATGAGCGCGCGATCCGCGAGTTGACCTCGCGGATCGCGACCCATCGGAGGATCGCCACCCGCAGCGCGCCGACCGCACGGGGGGCGAAATAATGCTGGACTGACGGGGGTTTTTCCCTGTAGATTCCGCCCTCCACACGGGCGTGCCGTGCCCGCGTGAGACCCCATCTGAGGATAATCATGTCGCGTTGGTACCATTGGATCGTTGCAACCGCTGCGTTCGTCGTCGTCGCCGCCGCTCCGGCGTTCGCCTATGACGTCCAATCCGGCATCGGGTTCGTCGCCGTCCTCAACGCCACCCCGAGCGACGAGTTCGTCCTCGAGGACGCGCAGCACCAGGTGCTCCATAGCGGCCTCGCCGACAGCTTCGGCAGCCTGGTCTTCCGCGACCTGGTGCAGGGGGCGTCGTACTTCATCCAGGAGACGGGGGGCAGCTCGACACCGGTGACGGTGCTGCGCTTCGAGGACCATCCGGGCGACGCCTTCTACCTGGCGCAGCCCCCGCTGGTCGAAGGGCTGAACTACATCACGGTCCGTGACGGCACCAAGCTCGCGGCGATGGTCCGAGCCCCGCTCGGCGCCTCGCTCTCGCCGGGGAGGAAGTTCGCGACCGTCGTCGAGTACTCCGGGTACGCGGTCGCCGACCCCGACAACCCGCAGGCCTCGACCGCGCTCGCTCAGGCGCTCGGCTACGCGACGGTCGGCGTCAACATGCGCGGCTCGGGTTGCTCGGGCGGCGTGATCGACCTCTTCGACCTCCCGACCACCGCCGACGGCTACGACGTCGTCGAGACCGTCGCCCGCCAGGCGTGGGTGCAGGGCAACATGGTCGGCATGATCGGGATCTCGTTCCCGGGCATCAGCCAGGTCTTCGTCGCCGGCGCGCAGCCGCCGCATCTCGCGGCGGTCGCGCCGTTCTCCGTGATCGGCGACATCTACCGCTCCCCCGGCTTTCCGGGCGGCATCTTCAACAACGGCTTCGGCGGCACCTGGCTGCAGGAGCGCGCCGACGATGCCGAGCCCGCGCCCACCGGCGGCCAGTCCTGGGCGATCCAGCGGGTCCTCAACGGCGACACCGTCTGCGAGGCGAATCAGCGTCTCCGCCTGCAGACCCTGGACCCGCTCGCCTTCACGCAAGACCATCCGTTCTACGAGGCGGCGTTGATGGACAATCGCTCGCCCATCAACTGGATCCACGACATCAAGGTGCCGATCTTCCTCTCCGGTGCCTGGCAGGACGAGCAGACCGGCAGCGGTTTCGCGTCGATGCTGCGGGAGCTCCCCAAGCGCCGCGACGTCAAGGTGCTGCTCACCAACGGCGTCCACTCGAGCCCGCTCGAGCCCGAGGGCCTGTGGAGCTGGATCGCCTTCCTCGATCTCTACGTGTGGCACCGCAAGCCGGACATCGACCGCCTCGCGCCGTTCATCTCGGTCGTCTACGACCAGATTCTCGGGCCGGGGCAGCCGACCCCGCCGCTGCCGCCGGATCGTTTCGCGTTCTATCAGGGCTACGACGACGCGAAGGCGGCGTTCGAGGCCGAGCCGCGCGTCCGCGTCCTCATGGAGAACGGCGCCGGCTCGTCGACACCCGGACTCCCGGCCCCGCGCTTCGACATCGGCTTCCGCAAGTGGCCCGCGAGCGGCACGCGCCAGACCATCTGGTATTTCGGACCCGGCGGAGCGCTCACGAAGGAGCGGCCGCTCGTGGACGGCGTCGACACCTACAACCCCGATCCCGCGGCGCGCCCGATGCAGACGATCCCGGGCCAAGGCCAATCCGAGTCGTGGGAGGTCATGCCGAACTACGACTGGCGTCCGCTGGTCGCCGGGACGGCGGTCGCCTACGCGACCGCGCCGCTCACGGAGGACGTCACCATCCTCGGACCGGGCAGCGTCGACCTCTGGCTGCGCTCGAGCGCGGTCGATACGGACGTGCAGGTGACGCTCACCGAGATCCGGCCCGACTTGGACGAGACCTACGTGCAGAGCGGTTGGCTGCGCGCCAGTCACCGCAAGCTCGCGAAGAAGGGCCAGACCCGCACCGAAGCGATCCAGAGCCACCTCGAGGTCGACGCCGCGCCGATGCCGGCAGGCGAGTACGTGAAAATGCGGGTGCCGATCTTCGCCGTCGGCCACAGCTTCCGCGCCGGCTCGCGCATCCGCCTCAGCATCGAGGCCCCGGGCGGCGACCGCACCCGCTGGGCCTTCGACACCTTCGCCACCAACGGCCTGGTGGTGAACGACGTGGCGCGCACCCATGCGATGCCGTCGCGCGTGGTGCTACCCGTGGTCCGGCGCGTCGAGCCGCCCGCCGGCCTGCCGCCGTGTCCCAGCCTCCGCGGCCAGCCGTGCCGGAGCTACGTCCCGGCGTCGAACGGCGGGTAAGAGCCGCACACCAGCGACCGAGCTATCTCGCGGCGGCGAGCTCCTCGTGGAGCTCGTCGCCGCTCCATTTGCGGCGGCCGCCGTTCTCGGCGTCTCGGATGAGGGCGACCAGGCGCGCGTTCACCGGCGCGCTTCGCCCGAGGCGCTCGGCGAGGCGCACGATCTCGCCGTTCAAGAAGTCGACCTCGGTGCGGCGCCCGTGCTCGAGGTCCTCCCACATCGACGAGCGTGCCGTCGGGTCGATGGCGAGCATCCGGCTCGCGACCCGCGTGAAGATGAAGTCCGGCGTGGCGAGGAGCCGCGGGATCCAGGCCGGCGGCAGCGGTGTCAGCCTGGCGGGTACGATGCCGGCGGCCGCGAGCAACGCGAGCGCCTCCGCCTGCGCGAGCGCGACGCAGCGGCGAAAGGCGCGTTGCGAGAGCTCGTCCTTGAGCGGAAGGTTCGAGAGCGCGTTCACCGGGTTGTTGAGGTTGAGGAGGAGCTTCGCCCACTGCACCCCGAGCATCGCGTCGTGGAGCTCGAGCGGGAGGCCGGCGCGCGCGAAGGCGTCGAGAAAGGGTGTGAGCGCCGGATGGCGCTCGACCTCGAGCTTGCCCTCCGAGCCCTCGTGGAAGCTTCCCGCGCCCCGCTGCAGCACGTTGAACTGAACCATGCCGGTCAGGACGACGGCCTCCGGCAGGCAGCGCCGCAGCACCTCGGCGTTGTGGAGGCCGTTCTGAAAGCTGATCACCACGGTGCCGGGGCGGAGCAGGGGGGCGAGCTCGCGTCCCGCCTCCTCGGTGGCGGCGGACTTCACCGTGACCAGAACCAGGTCGGCGGTGGCGGCCGGGGCGGGCGAGGTCGCGAAGGAGACCGCCGCGGGCGCGACCCGGAGATCGGCGCCGCGCCAATCGGTCAGGTGGAGGCCGTGCTCGGCGAGCTCGCGCGCGAGGCGCTCACGGCCGATCAGCGTGACCGTGCTGCCGGTCGCGATCAGCCGCCCGCCGACGTAGCAGCCGATGCTGCCGGCGCCGTAGACGGAGATCCGGGTCACGGGGCGCTCACGAGCCCGGCGTCGCGAGCGCCTGCCGCACGCGCGCGATCGGGGTGTCGAGATCGTGCTCGCGGGCGAGCGCCGCGAGACGCGCGGGATCGGCGGGCGCGCGCGGCAGGACGAGGGCGAGCGGCGGCATCGGGATGTCGGCGACCGGCAACACGACGCGGCGGGCGGTCGCGAGATAATCGCGTCCGGCGTCCAGCCGGCGCGCGACCGCCGGCGCGAGATCGCGGGCGGCGAGGATCGCGTCCAGCGAGCCGTAGGTGGCGACCAGCGTCGCGGCCGTCTTTTCGCCGATCCCCTTCACGCCGGGCAGGCCGTCGGACGGGTCGCCGCGCAGCAGCGCGAAGTCGCCGTAGGAACGGCCCGGGATGCCGTAGCGGCGCGCGATCTCCCCCTCGTCGACGACGACGAGCTTGGAGACGCCCGTCTGGGGATACAGCACGTGCACGCGCGGGTCGCGGACCAGCGCGAAGAGGTCGCGGTCGCCCGACACGATCGCCACCGGCTCGGAGGTCCGCGCCGCCAGGGTCGCGATCACGTCCTCCGCCTCGAAGCCCTCGGCGCCCGCCACCGCGAAGCCGAGCGCGCGCAGCACCTCGCGGCCGATCGCCTCCTGCGCCTCGATCGGGTCCGCCTCGGCGTCCTCGGCGGCGACCCGGTGGGCCTTGTAGGAGGGCAGGGCGTCGACCCGAAAGGCCGGCCGCCAGTCGTCGTCGACGGCGATCGCGAGGCCCTGCGGGCGGTGGTCGGTGAGGAGCCGCGCCAGCATGTTGAGGAAGCCGTAGACCCCGGCCACGGCGACCGAGTCCGGGAGCGAATGGTAGGCGCGATAGAGCAGGCTCGAGTAGTCGATGAGCATCACGGCCGACACGGGGACAGGCTATAGGCCACTCCGCCGGCCGGCGCGAGGCGAGCAGTCTGGACGGTGGGCGCGCTCCGGTGCTACGTGCGCGGCCATGGCCTCCTTCACGCGCGACGAGATCGAGCAGGCGTTCATCCGCTACTGGCGCTGCGGCGCCGTTGGCGAGGACTGGGATGCGTGGAGCGATCGTTTCACCGAGGACGCGCTCTACGTCGAGCACGTCCTCGGCGTGCGCCACGGGCGCGAGGAGATCCGCGCCTGGATCAAGCCGATCATGGCCCAGTACGGCGAGATCTACACCGCCTACGAGTGGCACATGATCGATCCTCCGAGCGGCCGGGTCGTCGTCTACATGCAGAACCGCCGCGACCATCCGAGCGGCAGCGGCGTCATCGACTTCCCCGGCGTCACCATCCTCGAGTACGCCGGCAACGGCCTCTTCAAATTGGAGGAGGACTACTGGTCGGTGCCGGGGGCGCAGAAGGCGACCGAGGAGTACGAGGCGGCGCGGAAGACGCACGATCGGGAGCATCGAAAGAAGCAGACGCGTTCGAATTGGGGCAGTGGTCCCGAGTGGACGCAGGGTGGGAAGTCGTACGCCGAGCGGCGGCCGCTGCCGTAGCGAAGAAGGTTGGTAAGGGGGTCGTCTCACAGCGTGCCCCGCGCCGACCGACGTTCGAGCATCATCATCGTGGTGCGCGCAGGAACGGTGTTGCATCGCATCGGGAGTTCGCTGCTCGCTGCAGGGCAACCACGCGCATCTCATCGTCGAGGCGCACGATCGTGACGCACTCGGGCGCGGCATGATGGCCCTCGGTTGCCGGCTCGCAAAGGCCGTGAATCGGGTCGCGAAGCGGTCTGGGCGCGTTTTGGCCGATCGCTACCACCTGCGTCTGTTGCCGACGCCGCGGGAGGTGCGGACGGCTTTGCGATACGTGCTCTTGAACGCACGCCGCCATGCCGCGGCCGCACGCGCGAAGATCTCGGGCGCCGTGCGGCTGGATCCCGCCTCGTCTGCGCGATGGTTCGACGGCTGGAACCGCGAGAAACTGAAAACGGTAGTTGGGGATGTGATGGCGACAGCCGTCGACCAACCCGCGGTCGCGCGGGCGCGGACGTGGCTTCTCACGGTGGGCTGGCGCCGTCACGGTCTCCTCGATCCCGCCGACGTGCCCGGCTGAGCTTGACGCGGCGGCAGCGATCTCCGATCTTCGCCGCATGGCGCGCGTCGAGTTCTTCTACGACTACTCGAGTCCCTGGACCTACCTCGCGTTCACGCGCATCGAGGCGCTCTGCGAGCGCCTCGATGCGGAGCTGGTCTGGCGGCCGATCCTGGTCGGCGGCATCTTCAACACCGTCAATCCGTCGGTCTACGAGCAACGCCAGCATCCGGTGCCGGCGAAGGCGCGCTACATGGCGAAGGACCTCCACGACTGGGCGCGCCTCTACGATCTCCGCCTGCGCTTCCCGCCGACGGTCTTCCCGGTGAACTCGGTGAAGGCGCTCCGCGGAGCGCTGGTGGCGCTCGAGCACGGTTGCATCGGTCGCTACAGCGAGCGCGTCTTCCGGGCCTATTTCGGCGAAGATCGCGACATCAGCCGGGACGAGGTGCTGCGCGAGATCGCCGTAGACGTCGGCCTCGACCCCGAGCCGTTCTTCGCGGCGATCGCGTCGCCGGCCTACAAGGAACGCATCCGCGCCAACACCGAGGAGTGCGTCCGCCGCGGCGGCTTCGGCTCGCCGACGATGTTCCTCGGCGACGACATGTACTTCGGGAACGACCGCCTCGTGCTCCTCGAAGCCGCGCTGCAACGGTAGCGCGACTGATCCGCGCCGCGCGATTGGACCTCCGCACCCCTGACGAGGTGACGCGAAATGGCGCAGGGCGGTCGGCGCGGCGGAATTTCGTTGACCCTCGCCGCGTCGACGTCGCATGCTCGCCCGCGTCACACGACGCCCGCATCTCCCGCGGTGCGGCGATCACAGTCAAGGAGGACTGCCATGAGACGAATGAGGCAACTGCTGGGTTTCGCTCTCGGGGTCTGGGCCGCGAGTGCCGTCGCGGCCGCACCGGTCGGCGCGCAATGCGCCTTCTCGCACGGCCAGAACACGGGCACCAACGGCTGGTCGAGAATGGTCCAGAGCTTCGTGAACTGCGGCGGTGTCGGTGGGCAGACGCCCAACACCACGACGGCCGGAGGGTTCCCGTCCTGCGCGCCCCCGCTGACCGCCCATCAGCAGGCCGGGAGTCCCGCCAACGGCTGGGTGCTGGATACCGTCACGGGACGAGCGCGCATCAAGCTCGACCAGCTCTCGGGTCCGACGGACGTCCGGGTCCGGATGCAGCTCCGCGACACCCGCGACGGCACCGGCATCTTTCCCGTCGTCGGCGCAACCGGCAGCCTGACGTTGATCGTGCGGCTCACCTTCGACGATACGGCCAACGGCGACATGACCCAGATCGACATGCCGCTGGCGGTGCCCGTGGTCATCAGCACCGCGACCGGAGACGCCAACGTCAACACCACCATCAACGCGCTGCTGGCCGCAGTCGCGCTGCCGCCACTGCCGACCTGCACGAACTTCGAACTGATCGACGCCTACGTGACCGATCCGGCGTTCAACGAATTCCTCCGCATCGGCCACTTTCGCAATTAGGCGACCGGGCGCTCCGCCGCGACCGGCCTGGTGTCGCCGGTCGCGGCGGGCGTGGCTTGCCGCTCGTCGCATCGCGTCCTACACCGATCTCCATGGCCTCCCCGATCAAGCTCGCCCACGTCGTTTTCCGCACCGGCCGCCTGGCCGAGATGCTCGACTGGTACTGCACCGTCCTCGAAGCCCGTGTCGCCTACGCCAACGACTTCGTCGCCTTCCTCACCTACGACGACGAACACCATCGGGTGGCGTTCGCCAACCTGGGGGCCACCGAGCAGCCCGCCGCCAACACGCGCGGCCTCGAGCACGTCGCCTTCACCTACGCGACGCTCGGCGACCTGCTCGACACCTACGAGCGTCTGAAGGGGCTCGCCATCACACCGTACTGGACCATCAACCACGGTCCCACGACGTCGCTCTACTATCGCGATCCCGACGGCAACCAGGTCGAGCTGCAGATCGACAATTGCTCGCTCGCCGAGGCCGACGCCTTCGTGCGCTCGGAGACGTTCGCCAAGAACCCGATCGGCGTGCCCTTCGACGCCGATGCGTTGCTGCAGCGCTTCCGGAACGGTGAGCCGGTCGCCGAGCTGACGAAATACCCGGCGTGATGCCGGAGCCGACGACTCCGGTCCTGATCGTCGGCAGCGGTCCCGCCGGCTTGACGGCCGCAGTGCTGCTCGCCGACCTCGGCGTCGGGGCGGTGTTGGTCGAGCGCAATCCTTCGACCACCGATCATCCGCGCGCCCACGTCGTCAACACCCGCAGCATGGAGATCTTCCGGCGGATCGGGATCGCCGAGGCGGTGCTGGCGGCCGGGATACCGCCCGAGGCCTACGCGCGCGTGCTCTGGAAGCGCACGGTCACCGGTGACGAGCTGGGGGCGCTCGAGCTCGCACCCGAGCGCGGCGTGGTGCGCGCCGCCGTCAGCCCGACGCGGATCGCGAGCTGCGCACAGGACGCCGTCGAGTCGTTGCTGCGCGCGGCCGCCGAGCGCCGCGGCGCCGACCTCCGCTACGGCACCGAGCTGCTGGGCTACGAGCAGGACGACGACGGGGTGGTCGCGACGCTCGGACGGGAGGGGAAGGAAACCCGTCTTCGGGCCCGCTACGTCATCGCCGCCGACGGGGCGTCGAGCCCGACGCGCCGTCTGCTCGGGATCGAGATGAGAGGCATCCCGCCGATCGCGACCCTGGTCGGCATCTATTTCCACGCCGACCTCGAGCCGTGGCTGCGCGCGCGGCCGGCGCTGCTCTACTTCGTCATGAACGGCCGCGCCCCGGGAATCGTGATCGCCCTCGACGGCAGGCGGCGCTGGATTCTCCACGGTCTGGCGGCGGAGGCGGAGCTTTCGGTCGAGGCGGCGGCCGAGACGGTGCGGACCGCGGTCGGGGTCGAGGATCTCCCCATCGAGGTGAAGAGCATCCGGCCGTGGACGATGACGGCCGAGGTGGCGGAGCGTTTCCGGGCGGGGCGGATCTTCCTCGCCGGCGACGCCGCGCACCGCTTTCCGCCGACGGGCGGCTTCGGCCTCAACACCGGCGTGCAGGACGTTCACAACCTGGCCTGGAAGCTCGCGCTCGTGCTCGCGGGCCGGGCGCCCGCAACGCTTCTGGACACCTATGAGAGCGAGCGCCGTCCGGTCGCCCAGTCCAACACCGATTGGAGCGTCCGCAACTTCCTGGAGGCCGGTACGGCCGTCGGGCCCGGAAACTTCATGGCGACGCTGCGGATCGAGGCCGGCGGCCCGGACGTGCCCGAGGTTCTGGCCCAGCTGCAGCGCGACATCGACGGCGAGCGCGATCATTTCGACGCGCTCGGCCAGGACCTCGGCTTCGCGTACGAGGCCGGCGCCCTGTCGCCGGACGGAACGGACCTGCCGGCGGTCGCCGATCGCGCCGCCGACTACGCGCCGAACGCGCGTCCGGGCTCGCGCGCGCCGCACGTCTGGCTCCGGCGCGGCGAGGAGCGGATCTCGGTCGCTCGACCTCTTCGGCGCCGGCCTCGTCCTGCTCGTGCCCGCGACCGCGAGCGACTGGATCGCCGCCGCGGCGCGATGCGAGGTGCGGCTCGACGTGGTCCGGATCGGCCCCGGCGGGGATTGCCGGGACGAGGGTGGCGAGTGGTCGCGGCTTTACGGCGTCGGCGGCGAGGGCGCCGTGCTGGTCCGCCCCGACGGGCACGTCGGCTGGCGATCGAGCGGCGGATCCTCCGACGCCGCCGCCGTCCTGCGCGGAGCCTGTGCCCGCATCCTCGGCCACCCCTGATCCGCACGGTCGCGATCTCGACATCGTCGCTTCACATTCCCGTCATGATCGCGGGCGTAGGAAGCGGGCGAGGGGGATGACACATGTCCTGGTTCGAGATCTTCACCCGGCAAGAGTCGAGGCCGTTTCACGAGGGAGAGGTGATCTTCGCGCGCGGCGACGCGGCGACCTGCATGTACGTCCTCGCCGAGGGCGAGGTGGATCTCCTCATAGGCGATCGGCACGTCGAGACTCTCGGGCGCGCCGGCATCTTCGGCGAGCTCGCGCTCATCACCAAGGAGCCGCGCAGCGGCACCGCGCGCGCCCGCACCGATTGCCGCGTGGTCGAGATCCCCGAGCAGCGCTTCACCTATATGGTGCAGGAGACCCCGAACTTCGCGCTCGAGGTGATGCGGGTCCTGGTGAAACGGTTGCGACGGCACGATCCCGCCTGAGCTCCGCGCTCGCGTCATCACGATTCTCGATGGACGTCATAAGGCTCTGATTTTCGTTGACCTTCCGCGGAGAGCGTGTCACGAGGATGCAGCGCGTTGCCCCACCCCTCGCGCCCGAAGGGCCTTGCGCATACACCCCCTGCCTCACATTCGCGCCGGACTTCGCGCCGGCCTCGCGACCGCCGTCGTGCTGGCGACGGCGTCGATGGCGCATGCCGCCTGCAACCTGATCCCGCAGGCCCAGCCCGCGTTCCGCGGCGCCCTCGGCACCATCGATCGTCCCTTCGCGGCACCGGGAGACTACGTCGACGTGCGCGTCCGGCAGACGCTCTGCGACGTCGCCTCGCCCGGCATCGCCGGATCGGCGAGCCAGCACGAGGTGACGCTGCTCTTCGCGCCGCCCGGCGAGGCGCGGCGCGCGGTCGTGCTCACCACTGACGCCTGCGCCAGCCTGACCAGCCGGCTCGACGCCTGTGAGGGCGCATCCGGCATGGCCAAGAACGGCGTCAGCTGCGTGCAGGTGAACCAGCCCGGCGACCCCTTCGGCATGGCGTCGATCTTCATCGGCGGCGAGAACCACCTGCGCTTCCGCTTCCCCGACACCGACGCGCTCCTCGCTCCCGCCGGCGACCGCCGCGGCTTCACCGGGCCGGTGACCATCGCCGTCAGCAACGCCGGCGCGACCCTGCCGTGTGGGCTCGCCACCGGCAAGTGCGCCGGACAGGCCGGTGCGCTCGGCCTCGTCGCCTGCGTCGACGACCTCTACTCCGCCGACGGTACCTGCCAGCCGAATCCCGGCGATACCTTCTCACAGTTCACGGCCCTGCCGGTGCCGAACGACTTCCAGGCCGACTGCTTCGAGACCGGTCCGCCGTGCACAGCGGCCGCGACCGAGCTCCGCTTCGCGCTCGACCGCGAAGGCAACCTACTCTTCCCGGTGCACTGGCAGGGCGTGCTGCCCTCGACCGTCGACAAGCCGATTCCGCGCCTCCTGCGCGGGACGGTGCATCCGGTGGTGCCGATCACGGTCCCCGACCGGGCCTTCTTGAAGTCGTTCACACCGGAGGGCCAGCCGCTGCCGCCGATCTTCGAGCCCCAGGCGGCGCCGACGCCGGCGGCGGGCGGCAAGAGCGTCACCTTCTTCGGCTCCGCCGACGCCCCCTCGACCGTGCTCCGCATCGCGCACCGGCGCGGGCGCTGCAGCGGGGGAGCCGAGGACGGCGCGGCCTGCAACGTCGACGCGCAGTGCGCCGGCGGCGGGGCGTGCGTCGACGCCTGCGTCGGCGGCGCCAACGACGGCCTCGCCTGCGCCGGCAAAAAGGACTGCCCGGACGGCGTCTGCGGCGCGCTCTACGACGTCGCGGCCTTCCGCGAGCTGGTCGCGAACGGCGGGCCGTTCCTCATCCCGCGCGTGGCGGCGCCGGCGGAGGGCATCTGTCAGGCCGAGCCCTTCGACATCTGCGCCTCGAACGCCGATTGCGGTCCCGACCCGTGCGTATCGTACGCCTTCCAGGCCCAGGATCCCGTCGCGCTCGAGAGCCTGACCGCCGGCAGCGACGACGTGCTGGCGCTGACCGCGCCCGAGTCGCTCGCGATCAGCGACCGCACCGGCGACGGCGACCTCAGCGACACGGTGCTGACCGTGCGGAACCGGGTCACGGGCCAGACCCAGCCGCTCGGCGCCCCCGACGGCTTCGCCATCGGTGGTGCCGCGCTACCGGCGTGCGGGCTCACCGGCACCCCCGCCGGCCGTAGCCTGATCCGCGTTCCGCGGGACGACTTCAAAGCGACGGCGCTCGCCACCGAGGGCGACGTCATCGCCTTCATCGAGAGCGAGAACGGCGAGGGCTTCTGCGACGAGAACGGCGACGGCGATCGCGACGACGGCATCCTGCGCGTCTTCACCGTTCCTGGGAACGAGCGGACCGCCGGCGTGACGCCGCCGCGCGCCCTCGATCCCGGGCTCGCCGTGAACGAGGACAGCCTCGCGGTCTCCAACGGCAAGGTCTTCTTCCGGAGCTCCGAAGCGGCGATGGCGGCCTCCAAGACCGAGCGCGTCAGCGTCGCGAGCGGCCTTCCGGGCGCCGAGGCGGACGGGCCGAGCGACTACGGCTCGATTTCGAAGGACGGCCGCTGGGTCGCGTTCGTCAGCTCGGCCACCAACCTGATCGGTCCGGGCGCCGACACCAACGCCGTCCGGGACGCTTTCGTGCGCGACCGCGTGACGGGCATCGTGACCCGCGTCAGCGTCACCAGCGCCGGGGCAGAGACGGGTGGCGGCGTGAGCGGCGTCGGCTACCACGCCTCGATCTCGGCCGACGGCCGCTTCGTCGCCTTCGACAGCGACGCTCCCGACGTCGCTCCCGGCGACACCGCGCTCTGCTACGGCGGCACCTCCTCGTGCATGGACGTCTTCGTGCGCGATCGCGACAGCGACGAGAACGGCGTCTTCGACGAGCCGGGCGGCACGACCACCACCCGCGTCAGCCTCGGTCCGCTCGGCGTCGAGCCCGACCACCATTGCGAACGCCCCGTGATCTCCGCCAACGGCAAGGTCGTCGTCTTCCAGAGCTACGCCACCAATCTGGTGGCGGACGACACCAACGACGAGCTCGACATCTTCGCCTGGGACGCCGACACCGGCACGGTCGAGCGGGTGAACGTCACCGCTGAAGAGGCGGAGAACCTCGGCGTTCAAGCGGAGCCGAGGGTCTACGACGTCTCCGACGACGGCAACTACGTGCTCTTCGACCTCCGCACGACCAACCTGCCGAACGTCTACGGGCACTCCGGGCCGGCCATCGACATCTTCCTCCGCGACCGCGCCGCCGGGGAGACGGAGCAAGTCGTCGGCGAGTTCTACTACGGCTGGAACGACTATTTCCCGTCGACGTTCGCGATTGCACCGCAGATGTCGGGCGATGCCCGCTACGTGGTGTTCTTCAACGAGCCCGACTTCAGCGGTGAGTCGGACGTCTGGGTGAAGGACCGCCTGACGGGCGCCCTCGAGCAGCAGGACCTCCCGGTCGGCGACGGCGGCGGGCCGCCGCGGTTCTCGTTCTACCCGAGCATCTCCGACGACGGCCGCATCGTGAGCTTCTGGAGCAACAAGGAGAACCTCATCCCGACCGACGGCAACGGCGCGTACGACCTCTTCGTCCGCGACCGCCTGCTCGGGACGATCGAGCGCGCCAACGTCGTGACCGGCACCGGCTCGGAGAGCGGCGGCGAAGCCTATTGGAACCCGAGTACGATCTCGGGCGACGGCCGCCAGGTGCTGTTCGTCGCCGGCTCGTCGAATCTCCTCGGGTCGACCGTCGACTCCAACGGGTCGTCCGACCTGTTCGTCCACGGCGTCGACGCCGCCGACCCGAACGACGTCGATGCGGTGCTCTTCGCCGACGGCAGCCTCGACGACACCGTGCTCGAGGTGCTGGACGCCGCGAGCGGCGCGATCACCACGCTCTGTCCGGCGAGCCAGGTCGCGGTCGCGAACGGCAGGGCGGCGTTCCTCCGTCCGGAGTCGGCGAGCGGCACGGCGGCGTGCCCGGGCGGGTCACTGAACCCCGATGCCGACGTCGACGTCGCGGATCAGGTGGTGCAGCTCTGGCCCGGCACCGGCGCGGTGCAGAACCTCGGCAAGGCGGCGACGGCGGTCGCGCTCGGGCCGACCCATGTCGCGGCGATCGTCTCCGAAACCGGGCAGGGGGTGCTTGCCGTGCACCCGGTGAGCGGCGGCGGCTGGACCGACGTCGGCCAGGTCGCCGATCGCGTCCTCGCCTGCGGCGCCGCCTTTGCGGTCCTCACTTCGGAGGCCGCGCAGGGCGACGGGCCGCTGAACGGCGACGGCGACGATTTCGACCGCGTCGTCCAGGTCTACGTCCCCGCGACCGACGACCTGATCAACCTCGGCCAGGCCGCCGAGGAGATACTCTGCAACGACCAGATCCTCGCCTTCCGCACCAACGAGGAGGCGCAGAACACCAACCTCATCGTCGGCTCGGGATCGGCGCCCTGGGATGCGCACGACGTGATCCAAGCCTACGACCTCGGGCGCCCGGAGTGCCTGACCGAGAGTCATCCCGCCGACTGCCTCCGCAACAGCCACCAGACGGTGCAGGTCTGCGACGTCGAGGCCTGTGATCCGCGCTTTCCTTACAAGGTGGGGGGCACGACCGTGAAGTTCGTGACCAGCGAGTGCGATCAGCGTGGCTCGTCGCTCGGGTTCTGCGAGGTGCCCGGCACCGATCTCAACGGCGACCTCGAGACGGGCGACTACATCCTGCAGATCTTCGACGTCCGCACCGG
Organism: uncultured delta proteobacterium; assembly: GCA_963761995.1. Lineage (GTDB taxonomy): Bacteria > Desulfobacterota > Binatia > UTPRO1 > UTPRO1 > UTPRO1. The sequence continues at coordinate 1,813,099 of CAVXIU010000006.1, forward strand.
CGCGGTGCGCGTGCTCGCCGAGGTCGGCGGCTCCGAGAATCCTTTCCAGGGCGAGGCGGCCGACCAGGACGTCGGCACCGTCTTGTTGTCGACCGGCCGCTGCCTCGAGGACCTCGACGTCGCTTGCAACGAGAGCACGCCCTGCGGCGACGGCGCGCTCTGCGTGTCGGAAGAGTGCCACCGGGGCCATCGGACCTGCGTGACCACCCTCGACTGCCCGCCCGGCGCGACGTGCGAATACGTTCCCGGCGTCGTCGCGGCGAGCCCCGACACCGACGGCGACGGCGTGCCGGATCACATCGACGACTGCATCGTCGTGCCGAACGCCGCCCAGACCGACGCCGACAGCGACGGGATCGGCGACGCCTGCGACCTCGCCACCTGCGGCGACGGCGTCCGCAGCTACGATGAGTCCTGCGAGACCGGCGACGACGCGCAGTGCCCGGGCGCGTGCGTCGGCTGCCGCTGCACCGTGTGCGGCAACGTCGTCGTCGACCCCAAGGCCAAGGTGCAGCTCGCCACCAAGAACGGAGCCGGCAAGCTCGGCGCCGGCGTGACGCTCGCGCTCTCCGCCTACGACGACGAGCCGGTCACGATCGCGCTCGGCGATGGCGACACGCCGCTGATCGTGCGCGAGACGCTCGGTGCGCTGCCGCCGGCCGGCAAGGCGCCCTACAAGAAGTGGGTGCGGAAGACCAAGCTCAAGAGCGGCGTCGTGCAGGTGCAGCTCCAAAAGAAGGGGCCCGGCGTCTACAAGCTCGGCCTCAAGGCCAAGCGCTGGTTCACCGCCGCGGCGGCGAATCAGCCGGCCGCGTCCACCCAGCTCACGGTGACGATCGGCACGCAGTGCTTCCGGGTGGCGGCGACCAAGAAGACGGACTAGGACTTCGGGCGCCCTCCGTGCGCCGTCGAGGACGACGATGAGATGTCTCCTGGTCTCGGACCTGCATTACACGCTGAAGCAGCTCGACTGGGTCGATCGGGTCGCCACCGACTTCGACGTCGTCATCATGGCGGGCGACCACCTCGACATCGCCTCGGCGGTCGCGCTCGAGGCCCAGATCGTCGTCGTGCTCAAGTATCTGCAGCGTGTCGGCTCGCGGGCGCGGCTGCTGGTGAGCTCCGGCAACCACGACCTGAACGCGCGCGACGAGCACGGCGAGAAGGTGGCGCGCTGGATGACGCGGGCGCGGGCGCTCGGGGCCGCGATCGACGGTGACGCCGTCGAGATCGACGGCACGCTCTTCACCGTCTGCCCGTGGTGGGACGGTCCCGAGACCCAGAAGGCCGTCGACGCCCAGCTCGCCCGCGACGCCGAGCGGCCGCGGCGGGCGTGGGTCTGGGTCTACCACGCGCCCCCGAGCGACTCGCCGACCAGCTGGACGGGGACGCGGCACTACGGCGACGAGGCGCTCGCCGCCTGGATCCGGCGCTACCGCCCCGCGATGGTCTTCAGCGGTCACATCCACCAGTCGCCGTTCCGCCAGGGCGGCTCCTGGGCCGACCGCATCGGCGACACCTGGGTCTTCAATCCCGGCCGACAGATCGGCCCGGTCCCGACGCACGTGATCGTCGACACCGACGCCGTCCGCGCCATGTGGTTCTCGCTCGCCGGCAACGAGGTGACGCCCCTCGACGCGCCGTTGGTGCGGCCGTTCGCTGAGGCGTGAAGAGAAAAAGAGGTTCGTAGAGGAGGTTGACGCGCACCCGCGCGGCCAGGGCCGTAGGTGCGTGCCCGGCGGCTGGCAACCGATGGCCGTTCAACGCGCAATGGAGCGCGCTTGACACTTGGCTCCCGATGGAGTAAAGATAGCCGGAATCAAATGCCTAGCCGAACCGTTCAACTGGATTTCTGCTTGCCTCCGCCCCGGCGGTGGGGTGGGCGGCGGCCCGGTGCCGGCCGCAAGCCGGGGCCCAAGCCTCGCCAGCGGCACGCCTCGCGCGAGCCGTTCCGCCGCACCCTGCCGGCGCACGTGACGCTTCGGCTGCGCAAGGACCTGCCGTCGCTCCGCACCGTGCGGATCGTCCACGAGATCGAGCGGACCTTTGCCGCCGGGTGCGATCGTCCCGGGTTCCGGCTGGTGCACTACTCGTTGCAGGGGAATCACGCGCATCTGATCGTCGAGGCGCAGGACCGGCTGGCGCTCGGGCGGGGTATGAAATCGATCGGCGCGCGGCTGGCGCGGGCGGTGAATCGGATGGCGGGGCGGAGGGGCAGGGTGCTCGCCGATCGTTACCACGTGCGGCTGCTGCCGACGCCGCGTGAGGTGCGGGGGGCGCTGCGCTACGTGCTCCTGAATGCCCGGCGGCACGCGGCGCGGGCGCGAGCGCGGCTCACGCGTGGCGTCCGTCTCGATCCGGCGTCGTCGGCGCGCTGGTTCGATGGCTGGAAGCGAGAGAAGCTGGAAGAGCTACGAGGGGAGGGGCCGAGCGCGGAGGAGCACGATGTCCCGGCGGTGGCGCACGCCCGGACGTGGCTGCTCACCGTCGGCTGGCGTCGTCACGGGCTCCTCGACCCCGCCGACGTACCGGGTTGAGGCGCACGACCGGCGCCGAGCGCCGGGAGTCCGCTAGGTTTCCGGATCGCGGTCGGAGCCGGGAATGTGGTCGTAGTCCTGCGCGTGGGTGAGGGCGTCCAGCACCTCGTCGACCATGCCGAGGTGGTCGTCGTGGTGCTCGAACTGGCGCTTCAGGTCGACGAGGTAGGTGGTCATGGCGTGCAGGCGCCTTGCCAGGAGTCGCGCCACGCCGAGCGCGACGTCGGGGGCGGAGCGCAGGAACTCGAGGGGCTCGTCGACGACGTAGAAGCGCGAGACCGCGGTGGTCTTGACCGTGGCCGTGTGGACGGTGTCGAGCAGCACCGAGATCTCTCCGAACACCGAGCCGGGATCGCTGAGGGTGTTGATCTGGTAGGCGCTCTTCAGCACCTCGACGCTGCCTTCGGCGAGGATGTAGAGCTTCCCGGCCGGCGTTCCCTCGGCGATCACGACCTCACCGGCCGCGAACGTGCGCTCGGGCAGGCGGTCCCGGCAGGTGTCGAGAATGCTCGCCATGACGACCTGGGGCACAATATGCCGGGTCGGGAAGGAGTCAAACGACATCGGCGAGCGGCGCGTCCGCCACTGCCCGTGGGATGGGCAGGCGGTGCTCGTTATCTCGGCGCGGGGTCGGTGATCGACCGCCGCGGGGAGCGGAAACTCGGACGCCGGAGCTTGGCACGTGCGGTGCTTCGTCCGACGCGATGACGGCCGCCCCCACCGTCGGCTCACCGATCCAGGCCTATCTCGAGCGCCTGCACGCCCGCCACGCGACGCTCCGCGACGGCGAGGTCGCGACCTACATTCCCGAGCTCGGCAAGGCCGACCCGGAGTGGTTCGGGATCTGCCTCGCCACCACCGACGGGCGCGTCTACGAGGTCGGCGACTCCCGCCAGAGCTTCACGATCCAGTCGATCTCGAAGCCGATCACCTACGGCATCGCCCTCGAGGACCACGGTCCCGACCTGGTGCGCTCCAAGATCGGGGTCGAGCCCACCGGCGACGCCTTCAACTCGATCAGCCTCGCGCCGGGAACCGGCTCTCCCCTGAATCCCATGATCAACGCCGGCGCCATCGCGACCACCTCGCTGATCGCCGGCGCCTCGGCGGACGACCGCCTCGAGCGGCTGCTCGCGGTCTTCGGGCTCTACGCCGGCCGCCCGCTCGCCATCGACGAGGCGGTCTATGCCTCGGAGAAGGAGACCGGCCATCGCAACCGGGCGATCGGCCACATGCTCCGCAACTTCGACGTCCTGACGGCCGATCCCGATCCCGCCCTCGACCTCTATTTCCGGCAGTGCTCGATCCTGGTCGACTGCCGCGACCTCGCGATGATCGCCGCCACGCTCGCCAACGGCGGCGTCAATCCCGCGACCGGCGAGCGCGCGGTCTGCGACGGGCTGGTCGCGAGCATCCTGTCCGTGATGACGACCTGCGGGATGTACGATTTCGCCGGTGAGTGGGTGTACTCGGTGGGCATGCCCGCCAAGAGCGGGGTCGCCGGCGGCGTGCTCGCCGTCCTCCCGGGGCAGCTCGGGGTCGGCGTCTTCGCGCCCCGCCTCGACGCGCGCGGCAACAGCGTCCGCGGCGTCGCGGTGTGCCGCGACCTCTCGCGCGACTTCAACCTGCATTTCCTGCGCGTGCCGCGCTCGGCGCGCGCCGTCGTGCGGGGCGAGTACGACCTCGGCGCGCGGCGCTCGCGCCGGCTCCGCGCCGACGCCGAGCGGGCCGTCCTCGATGCCGCCGGCGGTCGGGTCCGCATCCTCACGCTGCAGGGCGACCTCTCGTTCGCGGCGGTCGAGACGGTGGTGCGGCGCATCGTCGACCTGAGCGGCACCCTCGACACCGTGATCCTCGATCTCAAGCGCGTGACGCGCGTGGAGTCCTGCGCCGCGCCGACGCTCGCCGAGCTGATGCGCGATCTCGGCGCCGACGGCAAGACCGCGGTGCTGGTCGGCGTCGGCGAGCACCGCCGCTTCGTCCGCCAGCTCGAGGAGCGGCTGATGGCCGAGGAGCACCAGGGTGGGCTGTCGATCTTCGCGGACCTCGACGCCGCGCTCGAGTGGTGCGAGGAGCGCGTGCTGGCGGGCGCGGCGGCGTGCGAGGAGCCCGTGCTCACGCTCAAGCAGCACGAGCTCTGCGCCGGCCTCGGCGCCGACGAGCTGCACGCGCTGGGCGCGGTCCTGCAGCCGCGCCGCTTCGCGCCCGGCGACGTGATCGTCCGCGAGGGCGACCGCGCCGAGGAGCTCTTTCTCCTGATGCGGGGCCGCGTCAGCGTGACGGTCGACCTTCCCGGCGGCGAGCGCAAGCGCATCGCCACCGTCTCGCCGGGCATGGTCTTCGGCGAGCTGACCGTCGTCGACCGCTCCCGCCGCACCGCCGACGTCCGCGCCGACACGGTGGTCGAGTGCCTCGCACTGCCCGCCGTCGAGCTCGATCGTCTCGGCGAGACCCGGCCGGCGGTGACGACCACGATCCTCCGCAACCTGCTCCGCAACGTGCACCGCACGGTGAATCGCCTGAGCCGCGAGGTGGCTGCGCTGGAGGGATGATCAGCGTCGGGGATTCGATTTCGCTGGTCGGATTTCTCCGAACATGACATGGTGCCGCTCCCGCGATGAGCAGCCAACCCTGCGAACCCTGAGAGGCCACGCATGCGAGCTCGACCCCCAGTCCTGGCAGTCGTCCTGTCCCTGTTTCTCGGCATGCAGCTCTCGGCGAGCGTTCGGAGCGCCGAGGCCCAATCCTTCATCACCTACGACGTCCCGACGCCGGACAGCGCGCCGCTGGCGATCGTCACCGGGCCCGATGGGAACCTGTGGTTCACGGAGTCCAACGCGAACAAGATCGGGGTGGTGACACCGTTCGGGACCTTCACCGAGTACGACATTCCGACGGCCGACAGTGAGCCGAACGGGATCGTCGTCGGACCCGACGACAATCTCTGGTTCACCGAAGCCGGAGCCGCGAAGATCGGCATGGTGACGACGGCCGGCGACTTCACCGAGTACGACCTCTCGACCCCGGGGGGCCAGCCGTACCGCATCACGCTCGGACCCGACGGCAATCTATGGTTCACGGTGCAAGCCACCAACAAGATCGGGCGTATCACGACGACGGGCATCATCACCGAGTTCGACATCCCGACGGCCGGCAGCCAGCCAACCGAGATCGTGGCGGGTCCCGACGGAAACCTGTGGTTCACCGAGCAGGCTGCGAACAAGATCGGCGTCGTCACGACCGCGGGCGTCTTCACCGAATACCCCGTCCCGACCTCCGGCCTGCCGACCGGCATCGCCGTCGGGCCGGATGGCAATCTCTGGTTCTCGCACGCGTTCAGCGCGCAGATCGTCAAGCTGACGACCGGCGGGGTCTTCACGGCATATCCGGCACCCGACTTCATTCCCGTCCTGACTCTCGGACCGGACGGCGAGCTGTGGTTTGGCAGCGCCATCGGAGCCTCGACGGGCCTCGGAACGATCACCACGAGCGGCGTCGTCACCGCCTATGCGACGTCCACTGGAATCTGGGGGATCACGAACGGACCCGATGGGTTCTTGTGGTTCACTGAGGTCGCAACCAATCGGGTCGGCCGCTTCGATCCGGCTCCGGTGGCGACGCCGACACCCACCGCCACGCCGACCATCGAGGCGACGCCGACGCCCGAGCCGACGGCGACCACGAGCGCGACCGCCACGACCGATCCGACCGCGACGGCGACGCCGTCCGGCGCCTGCGCCAGCGCTCCGAACGGTACGCCGTGCAGCGACGACGCCTTCTGTACCGCGACCGACGTCTGCGTCGACGGGACCTGCGTCGGCACGGGCTCGCCCTGTCCGGGAGCCAATGACGGCGATGCCGACTGCCGCGAATCGTGCGACGAGGTGGCGGACCAGTGCATCGGATTCGATCCGCCGGGATCGCTCTGTCAGGACGATGGCCTACCCGGGACGGACCGCGACGTGTGCGACGGCGCGGGGACGTGCACGCACACCAGCACCAACCCGGCCGACCGGGACGGCGACGGCACGCCGAACGCATCGGACAATTGCCCCGACCAACCGAACGTCGGGCAGGAGGACGGTGACGGAGACGGCGTCGGTGACCCGTGCGACTTCAATTGCCTCGCCGCGGCGGGCGGAGAGATCGAGGGTACCGTCTTCAGCGGCTCCGCCGCGCCGGCCAACGTGCTGCCCGGTGCGCTCGTGGCGCTCTGCAAATCGACCTGCTGCACGTATGCCGTGGCGGACGCGGGCGGTGCGTACATGGCGACCGATCTCGAGCCGGGGAACTATCGGCTGGTCGCTCATGCTCCCGGCATCGTCAGCGCTTTGCCGGGGGTGATCGACCCTGTCGTCCTCGTCGGGACGGAGACCGTGACGGATCAGGACTTCGTGCTCGTCGGGCCGATGCCGATGCCTCCCGGCACCACCATCGAGAGCGTCATCGTGACGCCCGAGGGGGTGCCGCTCGTTGCGCGGAATCAGAGCCTGACGTTGACCCATCAAGGATGCCCCGGCGGCGTCGCCACCTACGAGATCTCCCAGGATGGCGTCGTGGGCGCCACGGGTACCCTGTCGGAAACGAGCCCCGGCAACTACGAAGCCGTCGTCGGCCCGCTCGTCACTACCGGCCTCTGCTGCCGGCCGCAGATGAAGGTGTCGGTCGTGTGTCCGACCGAGCCGAACGAAGCGGCCGAGTTCACCCTGCTGTACATCGACCCGAGCGGCACCGTGCGGACGACCAGCGGTACCCCGCTGGCGGCAGCCACCGTCACGCTGCTCCACGCCCCGGCGCCGACCGGACCGTTCGAGGTGGTTCCCGATGGAAGCGCCATCATGTCGCCTACGAACCGAACGAACCCCGATCTCACGAACGCGGCCGGCGGCTTCGGCTGGGACGTCTTGCCGGGCTACTACAAGGTGCGGGTCGCACGGACGGGGTGCGCGACGGAGAGCGCGGTGCTCACGATTCCACCTCCCGTCACCGACCTCGATCTCCGGCTCGGTTGCCCGTGCCTCGCACCCAACCCGGGCTGCCGCACGGTCACCGCTCCCGGGAAATCTCGGCTGATGCTCAAGAACGACGCCGCCAAGAACGCGAACGATGCGGTCGGGTGGCAATGGACCGCCGGAGACGCGACCGAGGTCGCCGACTTCGGTTCCCCGACCAGCCAGGATGCGTACGGGCTCTGCGTCTACGACGCCGCCGACGCGTTGCTGTTTCGCGCGCTGGCGCCCGCGGCCGGCACGTGCAGAGGCAAGGCGTGCTGGAAGTCGACCAAGAAAGGGTTCGTCTACAAGGACGCCGATGCGACGCCCCAAGGGCTCACCGGTCTTGGGCTGTTCTCCGGTGGCGTCGGCAAAGCCAAGGTCACGGCCAAGGGCAAAGGCGTGCTCCTGACCCTTCCGGCGCTCGGCACCGTGACGTTCCCGCTCCGCGTGCAACTGGAACGGGAGAACGCCGGCGCCGGGCAATGCTGGGAGGCGACGTACTCGGCCGCCACCAAGAACGACGGCAAAGTCCTCAAGGCGAAGTCGGAGTGAAGCGCCCGGCTACCGCCGCCGCAGTCGGGTCATCTCCCACCACGTCTCCAGCATCACGCCGATCGGCTTCAGAAACTCCGTGAAGCGCCGCTCGTCCTGGGCGTCGAAGGCGCCGCCGTCGCGACGGTTCAGGAGCTCGGAGACCGCGAACACCTCGCCGTGGGCGTTCAGCAAGGGGACGCACAGGATCGAGCGGGTGCGGAAGCCGGTCTGGCGATCGACGTCGGGGTTGAAGCGCGGGTCGGCGTAGGCGTCGTCGATGCGGACGGTCTCGGCCGTGCGGGCGACGCTGCCGGCGATGCCGTGCGCCATCGGGAAGCGCACCTCGGCGAAGCCCTGCTCGGCCTCCTGGAAGATGGTGAGCCAGAGCTCCTGGCGCTCGGGATCGACGAGGAAGATGCTGGCGCGCTCGGCATCGAGGAGGGTCGCGAGCTTCCGGGTGAAGACCCGGAGCGCGCGGTCCAGCATGCTGCGGAAGGCCTCGTCGGTCGCGAGGCCGATGCTGGAGAGGAAGCGCCGCGACTCCTCGGTCACGGCCTCGAGCAGCGCCACGAAATCCTGCTGCGGCATGTCCTCGACCAGCTCCAGCAGCGCCTTCCGGCGGTCGGCGGCGAGGAGGTGCATCATGTGGCGGTTGTTGGCGATCACCGCGTCGGTGAAGGTCTGCAGGCGGCCGTCTTCGAGGTGGAGGATGCGGTCGGCGACGTCGAGCACGCGGTTGTCGTGGGTGACCAGCAGGATGGTGGTGCCGCGCGCGCGCGCCAGGTGCCGCATGAGGTCGATGACCTCGCGGCCCGACTGCTTGTCGAGCGCGGCCGTCGGCTCGTCGGCGAGCACGACGCGCGGCTCGGTCACGAGCGCGCGCGCGACCGCGACGCGCTGGCGCTGGCCGCCGGAGAGCCGGCTCGGGTGCTCGTGCATGCGGTCGGCGAGGCCGACCGACTCGAGCATCGCCGCGGCCCGGCGCCGCACCTCGCGGCGTCCGAGCCGCCCGTCCATGCAGAGCGCCATCTCGACGTTCTGCAGCGCGCTCAGCGCCTCGATCAGGTTGTGGGCCTGGAAGATGAAGCCGATCTGCCGGCGGACGGTCTCGAGCAGTCGCTTCCTGGCGCCGCGGAGCTGGTGGCCGAGCACCGCGAGCGTGCCCTCCTGGGCCGAGCGCAACGCGCCGACCAGCGTGAGCAACGTCGTCTTGCCGCCGCCCGACGGGCCCGTGACGATGACGATCTCGCCGGCCTGGATCTCGGTCGTGATGTCGAAGAGGATCTGCTTCCGGAGCTCGCCGCTGCCGTAGGCGTGGCAGAGGCCGCGGATCTCGATCGGCGCCGCAGCGCCCGGCGCTCGCGGGGCGGTGGCGATCAGAACACCTCGGCCGGGTCGAGCCGGCGGACGCGGTTGAGCGCCATCAGGCCCGAGATGGCGCACATCACGATGGTGGCGATCAGGACCGCGACGGCGCGCTCCGTGGTGAGCTCGATGGGCAGCCGGGTGGCGTCGCGGGTCACGGCGTAGAGCCGGATCGTGGCGAGCGCTCCCAAGGCGTAGCCGAGGAGCGCCAGGATCATCGCCTGCTGCACCACGACGCGCGAGATGTAGCCGTTCGAGTAGCCGATCGCGCGCAGGGTGGCGTACTCGGCGAGGTGATCGGACACGTCCGAGAACAGGATCTGGTAGACGATCACGGTGCCAACGACGAAGCCGATGATGGCGCCGAACGCGAACACGAAGCCGATCGGCGTCGCCGAGTGCCAGTAGGCGGTCTCGCGCGCGATGAAGTCGGCCCGGGTCAGGACCACGACGTCCTCGGGGAGCAGCGCCCGCAGCCGGTCGCGCACCGCGGCCGGATCGACGCCGTCCTCGACCCGCACCAGGCCGAGGTTGATCTGGGTCCGTGAGCGATTGGGAAAGAGGCGGAGGAAGTTGTCCTCGCTGGTCACGATGCTGGCGTCGATGCCGAACGACGTCCCGAGCGTGAACAGCCCACCGACCCGGATCGTGCGGTCGTTGGCCTCGGTGCTCACCGGTTTGCCGGCGCGGATGTGCGCCGCGATCGGACCGAACTCGGGACGCGAGGCGGCGTCGTAGAGCACCACGTCCTGGACGCGGATGGCGGCATGCTGCTCGGCGATCCCGGGGGCGTCGAGCACGTCGTCGTCGACGTCGATGCCGACGGTGTAGACGTTGCGGATCCCCAGCGTCTCGGGGTTCTTCCACGTCACCTGTCCCAGGTAGATGGGGCTCACCGAGCGGACCCCCGGGACGCTCAGCGCTTGGTAGAGCCGCCGGTTGGAGAACGCCTCCGGCCGCACGATGTACTGGCTCTCGCGGCTGAAGATCGCCACGTCGTACTTGAAGGCCTTGTGGTAGCGGACGGCGCTCTCGAAGAGCGAGGCGCGAAAGCCGAGCTGCATCAGGATGAGCATGACCGCGAAGCCGATGCCCGCGAGCGCCACCAGGAAGCGCAGTTTGCGGTGCCAGAGCTGGAGCCATCCCAGCGGGATGGGATGGAGCAAGCGCATCAGGGCAGGATGGTGATCTCGACCTGCGCCTGGGTCAGGCCGGCCACCGCTTCGCTCTCGTCGAGGCGAATCTCGACCTCGACCACGCGGGCGTCCTTGCGGGCCGCGGGGTCGTTGCCGAGCACGTCGTGCTTCTCCACCTTGGGACGGATCTTCTCGACCACGCCGCCGAGCTCCTTGCCGACGATCGGGCTCGCGACGCGGGCGCGCCGGCCGACGGCGACGCGGCCGATGTCGGTCTCGTAGACCTCGGCGATCGCGTACATGCTCTGGGTGGCGCCGAGCTCGAGGATGCCGTCGGCGCCGACGCGCTCGCCGGCGCGCGCATGCACGTCGAGGACGCGGCCGGCGATCGGCGCGTAGACCTGGGTGAGCCGGAGGTCGGCCTCGGCGCGCGCCAGCTGGGCCTCCAGCACGTCGACCTTGGTGCGCCACTCGTCGCGCCGCGAGTCGGACTCGACCTGACTGCGGCTGAGCTGCAGGCTGCGGTCGTACTCGCGGCGGGCGTTGCCGAGCTCGGCGCGCTTCTCGCGCACGACCGCGGTCTGGAGGTCGGCGGTGTCGAGGGTGGCGAGCAGCTGCCCGCTCCGCACCTCGTCGCCGCGGTCCACCAGGAGCTCCCGCACCACCGCCGTGGGCAGGGACGGGCCGGCGACGTGCCGGACCCCGTCCTTGGGCTCGAGCCGTCCGAGCGCCGAGACGCCGAGCGGGGCCTGGGCGTGAGGCTCGAGCGGGTGGTGGGGGGGCGGCAGCGGCCGTTCCTCCTGGGCGCCGAGCCGCGCATAGAGCAGTGCCGCGGCGGCGAGCACCGTGACCGCGAGCAGGGTCGGGAGAAGACGTCTCACTCGTCGCAACGTCACGGCCTCGGGAGGGGATGGTGCACGCCACGCGGGATGTAGCGCGTTCGTGGGAGCAGGGTCAATTTCCGCGCATTCCGGCGGGGCCCCCCGGGTGGCCCGGCGTCTCCGGGGCATGCCGTCTCGCCCCGGGTATGGTAGACCTGCGCGACGATCTCCAGATGCGCGCTCAGTGGATCATGAGTCCTCGAGACGACGCCGCCTGGCTCATCCTCCCGGCGCTCGTCGGCTACCTGTTCATCTACCTCAACGGCCTCGGGGTCTCCTCGCTCACCCTGTGGTGGTTCTGGAACGTGTCGGTGAACGGGCCGCACTTCTTCGCGACCATCTCGCGGACCTATCTCGACCCCGAGGAGTGGCGGCAGCGGAAGGCGCTCCTGATCGGCTCGCTCGGGTTTCTGCTGCTCGGGCCGGCCGTGATCGCGCTCTGCCTCGCGCTCGAGAGCCGCGGGCCCTTCCTCGCGTTCTGGCTCTTCCAGGCGGTGTGGGCCTACTACCACGTGATGCGCCAGCACTTCGGCTTCATGGCGCTCTATCAGAAGCGAAACGGCGAGGCGGTCGGACGCGACAACGCCGCCGACTTCTGGATCTTCAACCTCTTGATGCTCGCGCCCGCCGTCATGTGGCTCGCGCAGTACACGGAGCTGCGCGCCGCACTGGGGTGGCCCGCGGGTCTCTCGGGGTCGGAGCGGCAGCTGCAAACCGTCCTCGGCCTCGTGATCCTCGCCGCCGTCGTCGCGCTTCTGGCCAAGGAGATACTCGGGTACCGGCGGACGGGCCGGGTCAACGGGCCGAAGCTCCTGCTGCTCGCGGCCTACGTGCCGCTGCACATGGTGCTGCTCCTGCACCCGACGGTGGCGCCGCGCGCCGACCTGCTCCTGGTGAACGCGGTCATCACCTTCCCGCACAGCGTGCAGTACCTGGCGTTCGTCTGGTTCTACAACCGCAACCGCTACGGTCGGAGCGCGGACGCGGGCGCCTTCGGCATCGCCGGCACGCTCAATCGGAACCTCGGCGCCTGGCTCGGATGTGCCGTGCTGTTCGGGCTCGTCCTCTACTACGTCGAGTGGTACTTCGAGGCGCGCCGCGTGCCGTTCGCTCTCGGGTATTTCCGCGGCGCCCAGACGCCGATCGGCCTCGGCTTCGAGCTCTCGCAGCTGTTCGCGGTCACCTGGCTCGGCATCGTCTTCAATCACCAGTACCTCGATCAGAAGATCTGGCACATTCGCTCCGACACCAGACTGAACCGCGACCTCCGCCTGACCGGAGGGCCGCTCGTTCCCGAGCCCACCCCGACGTGAGCCAGCGCCCGCCGGATTCCGCGGACGACCGCCGGCGCGCGACGGTCATGTTCGTCGACATCCTGGGCGCCGCCACGCTGACGGCGGAGGCGGGGATCGAGCGCGCCTACGCGATCGTGACCGGGTGCCTCCGGGTGCTCGAGGACATCGCCCGCCGCCACAACGGCATGGTCGACAAGTACCTGAGCGATTGCCTGATGGCGGTGTTCGGGTTCCCGATCGCGGCCGACGATGCGCCGGCCGCGGCCGTGATCGCCGCCCTCGAGATGCTGGAGGCGGGCGCGCGCTACGGCACCGAGGTCGCGAGCCCGGTGCCGCTGACCTTCCGGATCGGCATCAACACCGGCCTGATGATCGCCGGCGACCTGCGCGGACCGGTGGTGCGCGAGTTCGCGGTCATGGGCGACGCCGTGAACGTGGCGGCGCGCCTGAAGGACGTCGGGGCGCCCGGCGAGATCCACGTCGGGCCCGAGACCTACGAGGGCGCGCGCGCGCACGCCGGCTTCGCGCCGCTCGAGCCGCTCGCGCTGCGCGGCAAGGAGCACCGGGTCCCGGCCTATCGCGTCGTCGGACGGCTCGCGACCGGCGAAGCTGCCGGCCCGCCGGCGGTCCTGATCGAGACCGCCTTCGTCGATCGCGAGGCCGAGCGCGAGCTGCTGCGCGACGAGGCCGCGACCTCCGCTCGGGAGGGGCGGCAACGGACCGTGCTCCTGATCGGCGACGAGGGGATCGGCAAGACCCGCCTCGTCGCCGAGCTGCGGAGCGACGTCGCCGCGCACGGCCCACGCGTCCTCGCGGCCGCGGCGCGCGCGAGCGGCGCGGCCGTGCCGTGGTCGCTGCTGGGCGCGCTGCTGGCGGACGTCGGCGGCCTCGCCAGCCCGCCCGAGGCCTCCCGGGTCGCGGACGTGCTGGATGGCCTCGCGGCCGAGCGCGGTCTCGTGATCGCGCTCGAGGATCTGCAGTGGGCGGACGCGGCGTCGCTCGACCTGGTGACCGCCCTCGCGCGCCGCGCCGCCGCGGTCCCGATCCTCTGGCTGCTCACCACGCGGCCGGCCGGCGACCGGACCGAGACGCTGGTGGCGGCGCTCGGACCCGAGGCCCTGTTGCGCACGATCGGGCCGCTGGCGCCGGCCGCCGCCGCCGCGCTCGTCGATGCCGTGACCGGCGGTCGCGCCCTCTCGGAGGAGGCGCGGGCCCGCATCGAGGCGCGCGCCGCCGGCAACCCCGAGCGTCTCATCCTGGCGGCGCTCCTTGCCGGCGCCGTCGAGACCGAGGTGGAGCAGGAGGCCGCCACCGTCGAGCGCGGCAGCGAGGCCGAGCGCCGGCGCGTCACGGTGCTCTTCGCCGACATCACCGGCTTCACGCGCATGTCGGAGCAGCTGCCGCCGAGCGAGGCCTACCGCGCCGTCAGCGGCTGCCTGCGCCTGCTCCACGAGGTGGCGACCAAGCACGGCGGCTCGGTCGACAAGTACCTCGGGGATTGCATCATGGCGACCTTCGGCGTGCCGATCGCGCTCGAGGACGCGCCGCGCGCGGCCGTGAACGCGGCGATCGAGATGCGGCGGCGGGTGCGCGAGTACAACGCGACGGCCGCGCTGCCGTCGCCGCTCGACATCCACGTCGGCATCAACACCGGCCTCGGCGTCGCCGGCGACGTCAGCGGCGCGCTGCTCCGCGAGTTCACGCTGATGGGCGAGGCCGTGAGCCAGGCCTCCAAGCTGAAGGACGTGGCGCCGGCGGGCGAGATCTGGGTGGGCGCCGAGACCTACCACGTCACCGCCGGGACCTTCGCCTACGAGGCGGTGCCGCGCGCGGCGGACGCGCCGAGCGCGCTCACCGAGGCGTGGGCGCTGCGCTCCGAGCGCGAGCAGGTCTATCGGCCCCGGGTCGGGCGCGGCGCGACCATCTTCACGGAGCTGGTCGGACGCGACGGCGAGCTCGCGCTCCTGCGGGCGCGGCTCGCGGAGCTCGCGGCGGGGCGCGGGAGCGTGGTGTCGGTGGTCGGCGAGCCGGGGCTCGGCAAGTCGCGCCTCCTCGCCGAGCTCGCCGCGAGCCCCGAGGCGTCCGCCGTCCGCTGGATCGAGGGGCGCTCGGTGGCGATGGGCCGGACGCTCCGCTTCCATCCCTTCGTCGACCTCCTGCGCTCGCTGCTCGGGCTCCCCGAGGAGACGACCGGCGAGGCCTTCGAGCGGCTCGACGCCGCGCTCGCGCCGCTGCTCGGCGCCCGCCGGGAGGAGCTTGCGCCCTACCTGGCGATGCTGGTCGGCATCGAGCTGCCGCCCGCGGCGGCCGCCCGCGTCGCGACGGTGCGCGCCGACCTGATCGACCGCCTCCAGCTCGGGGCCGTGCGGGCGCTGTTCCAGGCGGTCGCCGCCGAGCGGCCGTTGGTGCTCTTCTTCGAGGACGTCTACTGGGCCGATCGCTCGTCGGTCGAGCTGCTCGCCAACGTCATCCGTCTCGCCAGCGAGGCGCCCGTGCTCTTCCTCTTCGCGGCGCGGCCCGGCTTTCCCGAGACCTCGGGGCACCTGGTCGAGGTCGCGCGCACGGCGGTGCCCGCGAGGGCGCTCGTCGAGATGACGCTCCGGCCGCTCGACGCGGCCGGCACCACGCGGCTCCTGGCGACGTTGTTCCCGCACGGCGCGCTGCCGCGGGCGTCGCGCGACCGCATGGCGGAGCGCGCCGCCGGCAACCCGCTCTTTCTCGAGGAGCTCCTGCGGGCGTTGATCGCGCAGGGCGCGATCGAGGTGACGGCCGCCGGCCTCCGCGCCACCGCCGCGATCGAGTCGACGGTCGTGCCGGCGACGGTGCAGGAGGTGATCCTGACCCGCGTCGACCTCTTGCGCCCGCAGCCCAAGCTCACCCTGCAGCTGGCGGCGGTGGTCGGCCAGCGCGTCGCGGAGCCGGTCCTGGCGGCGCTGGTGAGCGAGCCCGAGACGCTTCCGGCGACGCTCGCCGAGCTCACCGACTCGCAGATGCTGGTGCAGGACCAGCGCGGCGACGTGCCGTCCTACGCCTTCAAGCACCGCCTGATTCAGGACGTCACCTACGAGTCCATCCTCGAGACCCGGCGCGCCGAGCTCCATCGCTCCGTCGGGCGGGTGATCGAGGAGCGGCTGGTGGGCGCGCCCGGCTACCACGGCATGCTCGCCTACCACTACTCCATGGGCGGCGACCTCGAGCGCGCCGAGGAGCAGCTCTTTCTCGCCGGCGACGACGCCGCGCGTGCCGGCGCACCCACCGAGGCGCTCGAGCTCCTGCAGGAGTCGTCGCGCCTCTACCTGGCGCGCTTCCCCGCGGGCGGCGATCCCGCCAAGCGCGTCGCCCTCCACAAACGCCTCGCCGGCGCTTACTTCCACCGCGGGCAGCTCGAGGAGGCGAGCCGGAACTACGACCAGGCCCTGGCCTTCATGGGCGCGGCGCCGCCGGCGAGCCGCCTCGGGGTCGCGCTCCGGCTGGCCGGGACCTTGGGACTGGTGGTGAGCGACGTCTACCTGCGGGGCGGCGGCCGGAGCGGCCGGCCGACGGCGACCGCGCGCGACCTCGAGATGATCGATCTCATGTTCAGCCGCGCCCGCACCCAGACCATCGCGGTGCCGGCCCGCTTCCTCCTCGACACCTTCGAGACCCTCCGCAAGCTCCGCCGCGTCGACCCCGACAGCGTGCAGAACGCCGGCGGCATGTACGCGTCGGTGATCGGCATCTTCTCGTACAGCGGCATCTCGTTCGACATCGGACGGCGCTTTCTCGCGCTCGCCGAGCGCCACACCGATCCGGAGAGCGTGCCCGAGACCTTCCTCTGCCGGATGATGGCGTTCGTGCACCACTGGTGCGCCGGCGAGTGGGATGCCGGATACGAGATCCCGGAGCCGGTGGTCGACGCGGCCCTCGGAGCGGGCCAGCTGTGGGAGGTCGTGACCCACCTCGGGCTCGAGTCCTTCCGCCACCTGGCGCAGGGTCGCTTCGCCGACTGCACGCACCACATCGATCGCCTCGACGCGATCGCCGAGACCTATGCCTACGACCTGGCGCACTCGTTCCGGCGCGCCGGCACGGCCTTTCTGCAAACCGAGCGGCGGCAGCTCGCCGCCGCCGCGCTGGCGGCCGACGTCTACCTCGCCGAGCACGACGAGGTGCTCTTGAACCTGCTCGGCTTCGCGACGCGCGCCAAGGTGCTGGTGCTGCAGGGCGACCTCGCGGGCGCGGGCACCGCGCTTGCCGCCGCCGACGCGCTGCTCGCGAAGGGGCAGGTGCCGCCCTGGCACTACGGGTTCGTCATGCGCTCGCACCTGCTCCGCGAGGTCGCCGAGTGCGAGCACGGTCCGCCGCGGCGCGGCCGCTGGCTCACCAGCGGTCGGCGCCTCGCCAAGAAGGCGCGCTGGGCCGCCGACCGCTTCGCCTGGCTGCAGCCCGAGGTCTACCGCCTGATCGGCGAGCTGCGCTGGGCGGTGGGGCATCGCCGCGCCGCGCTCCACTGGTTCGGGCGCGGGCTCGACGTGGCGGAGCGCCTCGCGGCTCGCCCCGAGGCGGCGCGCACCCGCCTCGAGCTCGCCCGCCGGCTGCTCGACGCCGGGGGGAGCGCCGCGCTCTTCCGCGGTCGCGATGCGCGCACCTGGCTCCGCGAGGCCCGGGAGACCTTCGACGATCTCCGTCTCGACTGGGATCTGGCGCGCCTCGAGCTGGTGCTGGCGAACGTCGGCGGGCGGGCGTGGGCGGCGAGTGTCCGCTGAGCCGGCTCCGCGCCCGGCGGCGCCGCCGGCCGGCCGCGGGTCCGTCGCCGCGATGAGCCTGCCGCGGGCCGCGCTCGCGACGATCCTCTCCGGCGTCGGCTACGGCGCCGCCTTCCCGCCGCTCGGCTGGTGGTGGCTCGCGTGGGTGACGCTGGTGCCGTTCTTCTGGGCCCTCGACGGTGCACGCGTCGGACGGGCCGCGGGGCTCGGAGCGCTCTGGGGCGTGACCGCCGCCTACGCGACCGGCACCTGGATGCCGCGCGCCATCACGCTCTACTACGAGCAGCCGCTGGCGCTCGGCATCGCCGGCTTCGCGGCCTGCGCGCTGATCACGGTGGCGCCCTACAGCGCCGCCTTCGCGCTCCTCTACCGGCGGATCGCGCCCCGGCCGGGGGCGGCCACGGCGCTCGCGATCGCCGCGGCGTGGACGGCGGCGGAGCTCGGGCGCGCCAACTCCCCACTCGGCAATCCCTGGTCGCTGCTCGGCTACTCCCAAGCGGCGCGGCTCCACCTGGTGCAGATCGCCGATCTCACCGGGGTGCTCGGTCCGAGCTTCGTCGTCGCGCTCGGCAACGCGGCGATCACGCGCCCGCGTACCACGGCCCGTGCCCCCTGGCCGCTGTTCGTGGTCGTCGCCGCCGTGCTGCTCTACGGCAGCGTCCGGCTCGATCGCGTGCGCGACGCCGCGCCCGCGCGGGTCGCGGTGGTGCAGGGCAACCTCGACCTCGGGACGCAGTGGCGGCCGGAGTTCTACGGCGCCAACCTCGAGAGCTATCTCCGCCTGAGCGACGAGGCGCTCGCCGCGACCCCGAGCCGGCTCGTGGTGTGGCCCGAGGGGACGCTCACGTTCTTCCTGGAGGAGGACCCGAGCTACCGAAACGCGATCGGCCTGGTGCTGTCGCGGCATCGGGTCGAGCTGCTCACCGGCGGGCCGCGCTCGCGCGGAGCGGGAGCGGCGCTGCGCTACCTGAACGCCGCCTATCTGCTGCAACCGGACGGGGAGATCGCCGCGGTCTACGAGAAGGAGCGGCTGTTGCCGTTCGCGGAGTACTTCCCGCTGCCGGGGCTCGACCTGGTGCGGCGGCGCTTCGGGCGCGTGCGGGAGTTCGTGCCCGGCAACGCCGGGCCGCCGCTTCCGACGGCCGTCGGGGCCGCGGGCATCATGATCTGCAACGAGGCGCTCTACGGCGACATCGCGAGCGCACGGACGCGCGAGGGCGCGGAGTTCCTCGTCAACCTGACCAACGACACCTGGGGCGGCGAGGGTACCTACGCGGCGATCGCCTTCGCGATGTCGCGGCTCCGAGCCGTCGAGCAGCGCCGCTGGCTGGTGCGCTCCTCGACCTCCGGTCCGTCGGCGATCGTGAGCCCGACCGGCGAGGTCGTGGCGCAGGCGGACGCGGGTCGACGGGCGGTGGTGAGCGCCGAGATCGCGCCCCGGCGCGACCGCACACCGTACGCGCGCGCGGGCGATGCCTTCGGCTGGCTCTGCGCCGTGGCCGCGGTCGCGACGGCCGTTCGCGGCGTCGACGGGCGGCGGACGTGATGGACGCGCTGCTCGAGCGGCGCCTCGACGCGCTGGCGGCGACGGGTGCCTGCTTCACGATCGCGCTCCCGGAGGCGGCGCCGCGCCGCTTCGGAGCCGACGCGCCCCGCGCCGAGGTCGTGCTGCGGACGCCGGCGGCGGCGCGAGCGCTCCGCGACGGCGACCACCTGGGTCTCGCCGAGGCCTACCTCCAGGGCGAGATCGCCGTCACCGGCTCCCTCCTGGAGGTCATGCGGATCACCGAACAGGTCGCGCTGGCGGCGGGGCCGCTCGACCGCCTGCGCCTGGCGCTCCGGCTCGTGCGGCGGAACCGCCTCGCTTACGATCGCGAGTCGATCGCGTTTCACTACGACCGCCCGCCCGAGTTCTTCCTCCCCTGGCTCGACCGCTGGCGCTGCTACTCGCACGGGCTCTACGAGCGGCCGGACGAGCCGACCGCGAGCGCGATGGCGCGGAAGATGCAAACCGCGATCGATCGCCTCGGGCTCCGCTCCGGCATGCGGGTGCTCGACATGGGGGGCGGGTGGGGATGCTTCGTGGAGTACGCCGGCCTGCAGGGCATCCGCGTCCACAGCATCACGATCTCCGAGGCCCAGCACCGCTTCGTCGAGCGGCTCATCCACGCGCAGCGTCTGCCGTGCACGAGCGAGCTCGTCAATCTCCGGGTCTTTCGCCCGACCGCGCCCTTCGACGGCGCGGTCTTCATGGGCACGCTCGAGCACAACCCGGAGTACGACCGCGTCGTCGCCTTCCTCCGCGAGCACCTGACCCCGGCGGCGCGGGTGTGGGCCGACTTCTGCGCGCAGCGCACCGACTTCACGATCGGGCGCTTCATGAAGAAGTACATCTGGCCGGGGCCGATCACGTACGTCGACCCGACCCGGCTGGTCGCGGACTTGGTGCGCGGCGGCTTCAACGTCCACGAGCTGCGCGACGACACGTTGAGCTACGCCTGCAGCGTGCGCGATTGGGGCGACGCGCTGGAGCGCCACCGTGCCGCGCTCGCGGCGGAGTTCGGCGCGGACGCCGTCCGTGCCTTCCTGCTCTTTCTCCGCGGCTCGCTGTATTTTCTCGAGACCAACCGCACCCAGGCGTACCACGTGGTGGCCGGCCGCGACCCGGCCCCGCTCGCGAGCGGCGCCACCCGCGTCAGCGAGGGGTGAGGCGCGAAGGTCACGCGAGCGCCGCTCGCCGGCACGACGTGGCAGCGCGCGAGGGCGCGGCGGAGCGCGGTCGGGACCGGCGTCGCGTCACGCCGATAGCGCGCCCCCAGGACGGGGGCGACGGCGGCGGCGGCGCGCCGCAGGTGGTAGTGTGGGATTGCGGGGAAGAGATGGTGCACGACGTGGCAGCCGGCGTCGTGGTGGATGCGCTCGAGCGCGCCGTAGCGGCGATCGATGCCGGTGAGCGCGCCCGCGAGGAAGGTCCACGCCCCGTCGCGATACCAGGGCACCTCGGCGTCGGTGTGGTGGAGATAGGTGACGAGGTCCATCCACATCACGAACACCAGCCAGGGCGCGAGCCAGCCGCGCACGACCGCGCCCGGGCCGGCGATCACACCCCACGCGACCAGTGCCAGCGCCATGAGCGCGCAGAGGCCGATGCTGGCGGCGACCGCGCGGCGGGCGGCGGGCGGGAACAGACGAGAGCTGGGGTCGAAATGCGATCCCGTCCGGCCCGGTGTGCCGCGCCAGAGGTAGAAGGGCAGCACGAGCAGCACGGCACGGAAGCGCAGCCAGCGCGCGGCACGCGGCAGCGCGGCGAGCTCCGCCGCGGTGAGCGGCACCCAGCCCTCGTCGCGCTCGACGTGGCCGGTATGGCGGTGATGGATGCGGTGGCTCTGGCGCCAGGCGTGGTAGGGCACGAGCAGCGGGGTGTGCGTCAGGTGGCCGACCGCGGTCTCGAGCCAGCGCCGCCGCGAGAACGCGCCGTGGCCGCAGTCGTGACCGATCACGAAGAGCGCCCACAGCATCGTGCCCTGGGCGGCCCAGAGAAACGGCAGGCTCCACCACGGCGCATGCGGTGCCATGGCGTAGAGGGATGCCAGCACGAGCAGGTCGCGGCAGAGATAGGCGAGCGAGCGCGCCGTCGACGGCACGAAGCAACGGCGCGGCACCGCGCGGCGGAGCTCCGCGAGCGACACGGCCGTCGCCGTGGGCGGCGGGCTCATGGCGCTGCGGCCGCGACTTCCGCCGCGGCGCGCTCGCCGGCGCGCAGGCGCCAGGCCGCGGTCAGGCCGGAGTAGCCGCCACCGACGACGCAGACGTCGGCCGCTCGTTCTTCCATGGACGCACCCACCTCCGCGCGCCGCTGCGCGCGGTTCCGTAGTGCATCAAAGCCCGCGCCCTGTCGATCGCACCGAGGCGACCGAGAGCTACTGGAGGGAGACGCCGCCCAGGCCGAGGAATTCCCGGAGGCGCGGCATCTCGTTCTCGAGCAGCTGATCGGCCTGGCACTGGTGCTCGAGCCGGACGCACGTGATCAGTCCGTCGAGCGTTCCCAAGCTCGCGACGCCGCGCGCGGCGCAGGCGTCCGCGAGCGCCTCGTAGCCGAGCCCGTCGCTCGCGAGCAGCAGCGTCGGGTCGAGCAGCGGCGAACCGCACTTCTTGGTGATGGTGATGCTCAACTTGGTCGCGAGCGCCGGCAGCTTCAGGATGCTCTTCTGGCACGTGGCCTGAGCCTTGGTGAGGCAGCCGGCGTCGCCGGCCTTGACCTCGAGACACGAGAGGACGGCGTTGGTGCAGCGGCGCGCGATGTTCATCCGGCCCTTCACGAAGGACGCGCCGGCCTGAGCGATGGTTCGTCCGCACTTCGCGACGAGGGCGCCCGTGGCGGGGTCGAGCCCGGCGCCCGCCGCGTCGGCGGGGGCGTCGAGGCAGGGGAAGGTTTGCGCCGCGTCGTAGCCGACCAACGCCAGCAGCTCGACCGCCCGCGGCACCTGGAAGCCCACGAGGCGCTCGCTGGCGCAAGCGTGCTGCCTGGTCACGCACGACTGGACGTCACCGAGCGCGCTCAGCGCGCCGACGCCGTAGAGCGCGCACATCCCGGTCTCGGCGTCGTAGCCGAGGCCGCTCGGTTGCAGCAGATCGGTCGCGGTCGGCGGCGGCGCGCACGACTTGGCGATGGTCGTCGCGACCGTGCTCTCGGCGGCGGCGATGGCGGCGACCGCCTTGTCGCAGGCGAGGCGGGCCTTGGGGAGGCAGGCGTCGTCGTCGGGCTTCTGCTGCACGCAGGTCGTGATCGCGCCGAGACACTTCCGCATCTGGACCAGTCGCACCCCGGTCACCTTGGTGCCGGCCTTGCGGATGGCCTTGGTGCAGGACACCAGCGCCTTGCCGCGAGCCGCGTCGCCGATGCCGGCGCCCGCGCCGTTCGCGGGCAGCGGGCACTGCGGATCCCCGCGGTCGATCGCGCCGTCGCCGTCGTCGTCGAGACAGTTGTCGCAGAGCTCGAGACCCGGCGTCGTCACCGGGGTCGCGGTGAGGCTCGGGGTCGCCGGCGGCGTCGGCGTCCGTGACGGTGTCGCGGGGCCGGTGAGCGAGGGCGTCGGCGTGGCGCTCTCGGTCGGGCTCGCGGTCGGCCCGGGCGTCGCCGTGCGCGTCACCGTCGGCGTCGCGGAGAGGGTCGGAGTCGCGGTGCGGCTCAGCGTCGGGGTCGGCGTCGTCGTGATCGTCGCCGTCGGTGTGACGGTCACGGTCGCGATCAGCGTGGGCGTAGCCGTGCGGCTCGGCGTCAGCGTCGGTGTCGGCGTGAGCGTCGCCGTGCGCGTCGGGGTCGGCGTGGCGGTGCGGGTCGCGGTCGTGGTCGCGACGGGTGTCGGCGTGACCGTGGCGGTCTGAGTCGGCGTCGCGGTCCGCGTCGGTGTCGCGGTGCGGGTGGCGGTCGCCGTCGCCGTCGCCGTCGCGGTCCGCGTCGGCGTGGGCGTGACGGTGGCCGTGCGCGTCGGCGTCGGCGTGCGGGTCGCGGTGACGGTCGGGGTCGGGGTCAGGGTGGCCGTCGCGGTCGCGGTCGGCGTGGCGGTGCGCGTCGGCGTGGCCGTCAGCGTCGGGGTCGGCGTCGGGGTGCGGGTCGCGGTGAGCGTCGGCGTCGCTGTCAGCGTGATCGTGGGCGTCGGGGTCACGGTGGCGGTGCGCGTCGCGGTGGCCGTGCGGGTCGGGCTTGGCGTCGCGGTCGCCGTTCGTGTGGGCGTCGGCGTCGCGGTCAGGGTCGGCGTGGGTGTGACGGTGGCCGTGCGGGTCGGCGTCGGCGTGCGGGTCGCGGTGACGGTCGGCGTCGGGGTCAGGGTGGCCGTCGCGGTCAGCGTCGGCGTGGCGGTGCGTGTCGGTGTGGCCGTCAGCGTCGGGGTCGGCGTCGGCGTGCGGGTCGCGGTGAGGGCCGGGGTCGGCGTCAACGTGACGGTCGCGGTCGCGGTCGGCGTGGCGGTGCGCGTCGGCGTGAGGGTCGTCGTGGGCGTCGCGGTGCGGGTCGCGGTCAGCGTCGGCGTCGGCGTCGCGGTCAAGGTCGGCGTGGGCGTGACGGTGGCCGTGCGGGTCGGCGTCGGCGTGCGGGTGGCGGTGACGGTCGGCGTCGGGGTCAGGGTGGCCGTCGCAGTCAGCGTCGGCGTGGCGGTGCGCGTCGGCGTGAGCGTCGCGGTCGGCGTCGCGGTGCGGGTCGGGGTCAGCGTCGGCGTCGGCGTCGCGGTCAAGGTCGGCGTGGGCGTGACGGTCGCCGTACGCGTCGGGGTCGGCGTGCGCGTCGCGGTGACGGTCGGGGTCGGGGTCAGGGTGACCGTCGCGGTCAGCGTCGGCGTGGCGGTGCGCGTCGGCGTGAGGGTTGCCGTCGGCGTCGCGGTGCGGGTCGCGGTCAGCGTCGGCGTCGGCGTCGCGGTCAAGGTCGGCGTGGGCGTCACGGTCGCCGTGCGGGTCGGCGTCGGCGTGCGCGTCGCGGTGACGGTTGGCGTCGGGGTCAGGGTGGCCGTCGCAGTCAGCGTCGGCGTGGCGGTGCGCGTCGGCGTGAGCGTCGCGGTCGGCGTCGCGGTGCGGGTCGGGGTCAGCGTCGGCGTTGGCGTCGCGGTCAAGGTCGGCGTGGGCGTGACGGTCGCCGTACGCGTCGGGGTCGGCGTGCGCGTCGCGGTGACGGTCGGGGTCGGGGTCAGGGTGGCCGTCGCGGTCAGCGTCGGCGTGGCGGTGCGCGTCGCCGTGAGGGTCGCCGTCGGCGTCGCGGTGCGGGTCGCGGTCAGCGTCGGCGTCGGCGTCGCGGTCAGGGTCGGCGTGGGCGTGACGGTGGCCGTACGGGTCGGTGTCGGCGTGCGGGTCGCGGTGACGGTCGGCGTCGGGGTCAGGGTGGCCGTCGCGGTCAGCGTCGGCGTGGCGGTGCGCGTCGGCGTGAGCGTCGCCGTCGGCGTCGCGGTGCGGGTCGCGGTCAGCGTCGGCGTCGGCGTCGCGGTCAGGGTCGGCGTGGGCGTGACGGTGGCCGTACGGGTCGGCGTCGGCGTGCGGGTCGCGGTGACGGTCGGCGTCGGGGTCAGGGTGGCCGTCGCGGTCAGCGTCGGCGTGGCGGTGCGCGTCGGCGTGAGCGTTGCCGTCGGCGTCGCGGTGCGGGTCGCGGTCAGCGTCGGCGTCGGCGTCGCGGTCAGGGTCGGCGTGGGCGTGACGGTGGCCGTGCGGGTCGGCGTCGGCGTGCGGGTCGCGGTGACGGTCGGCGTCGGCGTCAGCGTGACGGTCGCGGTCGCGGTCGGCGTGGCGGTGCGCGTCGCCGTGACGGTCGCCGTCGGCGTCGGGGTGCGGGTTGCCGTCAGCGTCGGCGTCGGCGTCGTGGTCAGGGTCGGGGTGGGCGTGACGGTGGCCGTATGGGTCGGCGTCGGCGTGCGGGTCGCGGTGACGGTCGGCGTCGGGGTCAGGGTGGCCGTCGCGGTCAGCGTCGGCGTGGCGGTGCGCGTCGGCGTGAGGGTCGCCGTGGGCGTCGCGGTGCGGGTTGCGGTCAAGGTCGGCGTCGGCGTCGCGGTCAGGGTCGGTGTGGGCGTCGCGGTGGCCGTGCGGGTCGGCGTCGGCGTGCGCGTCGCGGTGACGGTCGGCGTCGGCGTCAGCGTGACCGTCGCGGTCGCGGTCGGCGTGGCGGTGCGCGTCGCCGTGACAGTCGCCGTCGGCGTCGCAGTGCGGGTTGCGGTCAGCGTCGGCGTCGGTGTGGTGGTTAGGGTCGGCGTGGGCGTGACGGTGGCCGTACGCGTCGGAGTCGGCGTGCGGGTCGCGGTGACGGTCGGGGTCGGGGTCAGGGTGGCCGTCGCGGTCAGCGTCGGCGTGGCGGTGCGCGTCGGCGTGAGGGTCGCCGTCGGCGTCGCGGTGCGGGTGGCGGTCAGCGTCGGCGTCGGCGTCAGGGTGGCCGTGGCGGTGAGCGTCGGCGTGGCAGTGCGGGTCGCCGTCAGCGTCGCCGTCGGGGTCGGGGTCGCCGTCCGCGTCGGTGTCGGTGTCGCCGTGACGGTCGCCGTGCGTGTCGGCGTTGCCGTCAGCGTGGGCGTTGGCGTCGGTGTCGTGGTGCGCGTCGGCGTGACCGTGCGGGTCGGGGTCAGGGTCGCCGTCGGCGTCAGCGTCGGCGTCGGCGTCGCCGTGAGCGTCGGCGTCGGAGTGATGGTGGCGGTGCGCGTCGGCGTCGCCGTGCGGGTCGCCGTGAGGGTCGCGGTCGGCGTCGTCGTGCGCGTCGGGGTCGGCGTGAGGGTCGCGGTGCGCGTCGGGGTGACGGTACGGGTCGGCGTCACGGTCGGGGTCGGGGTCGACGTCGGTGTCGGCGTCAGGGTGACGGTCGGCGTCGGTGTGACCGTCGCCGTACGGGTCGGCGTCGCCGTCCGGGTGGCGGTGACGGTCGGGGTCGGCGTCACTGTGCGCGTCGGTGTCGGGGTGAGCGTGGCGGTGCCCGTCGGCGTCGGCGTCCGCGTCGGCGTCGCGGTGCGTGTCGCGGTCAACGTCGGGGTCGGGGTCAGGGTGATCGTCGGCGTCGGCGTGCGCGTCGCCGTGCCGGTCGGGGTGGCGGTGCGTGTCGGTGTCGTGGTGCGCGTCGCGGTCAACGTCGGCGTCGGGGTCAGGGTGATGGTCGGGGTGGGCGTCAGGGTCGCGGTGCGCGTGGGGGTGGCGGTGCGCGTCGGCGTCAGGGTCCGCGTCGCGGTCAAGGTCGGCGTCGGGGTCAGGGTGATGGTCGGGGTCGGGGTGACCGTCGGGGTGCGCGTCGGCGTGACCGTACGGGTCGGTGTCACGGTGCGCGTCGCGCTCAAGGTCGGCGTCGGGGTCAGGGTGACGGTCGGCGTCGGCGTCAGCGTCGGTGTGCGGGTCGGCGTCGGCGTGCGTGTCGCCGTGGCCGTCCGGGTTGCGCTCAGCGTCGGCGTCGGGGTGACCGTCGGGGTGCGCGTGATCGTCGGGGTCGCGGTGCGCGTCGGCGTCAGCGTCCGCGTGGGGGTCGGTGTCGGGGTCGGCGTCGCGGTCAGGGTGGGCGTCGGCGTCTCGGTCGGCGTCGGCGTGTCCGTGGGGAACGGCGTCTCCGTCTCCGTCGGGGTCGGAACCTCGGTTGGGGTCGGCGTGACGGTCTCCGTCGGTGTCGGGGTCAGCGTCGGAGTCGGCGTCTCCGTGGGCGTGTCGGTCGCCGTCGGCGTCGGAGTGAGCGTCGCCGTCGGCGTCAGGGTCGGCGTGGCGGTCTTGGTCGGGGTCGCGGTCGGCGTCGGGGTGGCGGTCAGCGTCGGCGTCGGGGTCAGGGTCGGCGTGGCGGTCACCGTCGGCGTCGCGGTCACCGTGGGCGTCGGGGTCAGCGTCGGCGTGGCGGTGAGGGTCGGTGTCGGGGTCAGGGTCGGCGTGGCGGTCTTGGTCGGGGTCGCGGTCGGCGTCGGCGTGGCGGTCACGGTCGGCGTCGCGGTCACCGTGGGCGTCGAGGTGAGCGTCGGTGTCGCGGTGAGGGTCGGGGTCGGCGTCGTCGTGACCGTCGGCGTCGGCGTCAGGGTCGGGGTCGGGGTGTCGGCCGGTGTGAACGTCGCCGTCGGGGTGGCGGTCGTCGTCAGCGTGGGCGTCGCGCTGAGCGTCGGCGTGGCGGTGAGGGTCGGCGTCGGCGTCAGGGTCGGCGTGGCGGTCTTGGTCGGGGTCGCGGTCGGCGTCGGCGTGGCGGTCAGCGTGGGGTCGCGGTCAGCGTCGGCGCTCACGGTCGGCGTCGCGGTCAGCGTCGGCGTGGCGGTCACGGTCGGCGTCGCGGTCACCGTGGGCGTCGGGGTCAGCGTCGGCGTGGCGGTGAGGGTCGGCGTCGACGTCAGGGTCGGCGTGGCGGTCTTGGTCGGGGTCGCGGTCGGCGTCGGTGTGGCGGTCAGCGTCGGCGTCGGGGTCAGCGTCGGCGTGGCGGTCACGGTCGGCGTCGCGGTCACCGTGGGCGTCGGGGTCAGCGTCGGCGTGGCGGTGAGGGTCGGTGTCGGCGTCAGGGTCGGCGTGGCGGTCTTGGTCGGTGTCGCGGTCACCGTCGGCGTCGGGGTGAGTGTCGGCGTGGCGGTGACGGTCGGCGTCGGGGTGAGAGTCGGGGTCGCGGTCAGGGTCGGGGTGGCCGTGACCGTCGGCGTCGGTGTGAGCGTTGGCGTCGCGGTCAGCGTCGGCGTGGCGGTGACCGTCGGCGTCGCCGTGAGCGTCGGCGTCGCGGTGAGGGTCGGGGTCGCCGTCAGCGTCGGCGTGGCGGTCTTCGTCGGCGTCGCGGTGGGCGTCGGGGTCGCGGTGAGGGTCGGCGTCGCTGTCTTCGTCGGTGTCGCCGTCGCCGTCGCCGTCGGGGTCGCGCTGAGCGTCGGCGTCGGCGTCGTGGTCGCCGTCGCTGTGAGTGTCGGCGTGGCGGTCTTGGTCGGCGTCGGAGTCGCGGTGACGGTCGGCGTCGGCGTCAGCGTCGGCGTCGTGGTCAACGTGGGCGTCGGTGTCTTCGTGATCGTCGGCGTCGGACTCGTCGTCGGGGTGGCGGTTGGTGTCGGCGGGGCCGCGAAGTTCATGACGAACCACCCGAGATCGGCGGTCGCCGATCCGGTCAGGCCGCGCGTCATGCGGAGGTTGGTCGCGCTCGTCAGGTCGAGCGTGAACCAGCCGACGCCGGGGTTGTCGTCGACGTTGTACGCCGAACGGCCGCCGCGCATGTGCGAGCCGCCCGCGGCGGCGGCGTGCGCCAGCGTGATCGCCGTGATGCTGGCGTCGACCTGGGTCTCGGCATTGGTGAACGCCTGCGACCCGGATTGCACGGTCATGGCGCCGGGGAGCTGGACCGCGTACCAGGTGAGGTCAATCGCCTGACCGGTGTTGTTGCGGTCGAAGGTGAGCTGCGTCGACGACGTGACGCGTCCGCGGACGAGCTTCTGGCCGATGTCGGCGGTGGTACCGGGGTCGGTGCCGTAGGTGTAGACCAGCCAGGTCTTCGCGGTGTTGACGGTGGTCAGCGCCGCGGTGGCGCTGGCCGTGGCGGTGCCCAGCGATAGGTCGCCGGTCTGCACGCTGGCCCCGCCAAAGTCGATCACCTGCCATTCGATCGTCGCCGTGCCGACCGCGGCGTTCGCGCTGAGCTCGAGGTTGGTACCGGTCGTGATCTTGGCCCGGATGAAATCGTCCTCGCCGAAGGCGGCGCCAGTGGCACGCTCGCTGATGAGCGGGAAGCTCTGGGCCAGGTTGACGTTCGACCCGAGGGTCACGTCAGCGGTCGTGAGACCGTCCATCACGGCGGTGCCGCGTTGGACGGTGACGCCGCTCTGGAACTCGACGACGTACCACTTGATGCTGATCGCGCCCGTGGTTCCGAGCCGGGCGAAGGTGGCCGTGGTGCCGTTGGTGAGCTGTCCCGACACCTGGCCGTCGATCGGGTTTGCCGTGTTGACCGCGACGTTGAACACCAGGAACGACTTCGTCAGGTCGACCGCCGTGATGGTAGCGGTGGTCGACGTGACGCCGTTCGCGATGGTGGCCGTGCCGGACTGCACGAAGTTCAGCAGTGTCGGCGGCGTCGCCGTCACCGTCGGCGTTGGCGTCGTGGTCTTGGTGGGCGTCGAGGTCAACGTCGGCGTCGTCGTCTTGGTGGGCGTCGGGGTCAACGTGGGCGTCGGCGTCTTCGTGGGCGTCGGCGTCTTGGTAGGCGTCGGGGTCGGGGTCGGCGCCGGGTTGAACGAGACGACGTAGTAGCCGAGGTCGGCGGTGACGGAGCCCGTCAGCGCTCGTTTCGAGCGCAGGTTGGTGGTGCTCGTGAGGTCGAGCGAGAACCAGCCGACGCCTGGGTCGTCGTCGACGTTGTAGCCCGACCGCCCGCTGCGCCCGGCGCCGCCGCCCGCCGCGATCGTGCGCGAGAGGTTGACGGCCGAGATGGTGGTGTCGACCTGGGTCGTCGCGTTGGTGAAGGCCTGGTTTCCCGCCTGCACGCTGGTGCCGTCCGTGAACGATACCGCGTACCACGTGATATCGACCTGCTGGCCGCTGTTGACGCGGTCGAAGGTGGCCTGCGTCGTCGACGTGATCCGCCCGCGCACCAACTTCTGCCCGATGTCGGTCGTCGTACCGTCGTCGGATCGGAAGGTGTAGAGCAGCCACGTCTTGGTCGTATCGACGGTCGTGAGCGTGGCGGTGACGCTGGTGGCGCCCGCCGTGAGGGCCGCGGTGCCGGACTGCACGGTCGCGCCCGTGAACTCGACGACCTGCCACTCCATCGACGCGGTGGCCGCCAGCGACGCGTTCAGCGACAGGTTCAGGTTGGTGGTGCTGGTCAGCTGGGCTTCCAGGAAGTCGTTGCCGCCGTAGGTCGCGCCGTCGCCGTTGAAGGTCGCGATCGGGAAGCTGTTCGCCAGGTTGACGGCCGAGATCGTGATGTCGTTGCTGGCGAGGGTCGAGGACAGGCTGCCGCGCTGCACCGAGACCCCGGTCGTGAACTCGGCGACGTACCAGTCGATCGTCACCGCGCCGACGGTGCCGAGGCGCTCGAACGTGACGGTCGTGGCGTTGGTGATCTGCCCCGACACCTGACCGTCGTTCGGGCTCGGCGCGCTCTCGCTGACGCCGAAGACGAGAAACGATTTGGTCGTGTCGATGGAGGTGAGCGTCGCGGTCGTGGAGGTGGCGCCGTTCGCGATCGTCGCGGTTCCGGACTGCACGGCCTTGAGGCCGGCGGCATCGGCGCCGGTCGCGAGCACGAGCAGCGCCACGCACGCCATCGCGAGCGCGCGCAGTGCGAGGCGGACCGTGGTCACCGGGCGGCAGTGAGGTCGCGGCGAACGACTACGAACGCGGGTCCGGTCCGGAGGTCCTCGGGCGCACGCCGTCGTCGGCCGGCGGCGCCGGTATGGCAACGGTGCAATGTGCGGTGGACGGGCAAGTGCGATGGCCTCGCGTATAGATCGGCCAAGTATACGTAGGGGGTTGGCGGACAGGTATGCTAAAAAGTGACGCTCGAAAGATATAGAGACAGATAGACAAAGTGCTGGCGTCATGTCACGGAAGTCCGTGTGCGGGATGTCATGCGACCGTGCACCCGCCGTTGCGGGTCCGCACGACGAGGCGGCTCGCGCGTTCCGCGGAGGGGGCGGTCGGAGAAATGACCCCCACCCACCGCCACCGCGCGGAGCGGTCAGTCGAGCTGCCAGCGAACGGGGAGGCGCGGGTCGGGGTCGTAGATGCAGAAGAGGCCGGTGCGGACGGCGGCGGCGAGATGCTCGGCGAGGCCCGGGCTGCAGGCCCCGATCTTCTTGACGGCGGCGCCGATGCTGCGGGTCACGTTCAGGCGGGCGCGCTCGGCGGCCGAGCCGGTGCGCCGGCTCCGGCCCCCGAGGCCGACCGCCCGGGCGAGCTCGCGGGTCAGGATCTCGATCTCCGACTCGGCGCGGGCGGCGCGCTCGACGTCGTCGGCGCTCTTCGCCTCCTCGAGCTCCTCGCGGAGGTCGTGCAGGCGCTCCTTGTAGGCGGCGCGGGCCTCGGCATCGAGCACCTCGCCGGCGTCGCCGAGGTCGCGCGCCGTCAGGCCCTCCGTCGCCATCTCGCGCGCCGACGGCGATCCGCTGGCCGCCGCCGTGCGCCCTCCGAGGTCGAGAGCGTGAAACTCCTGGCCGGGGTTCCGCAGCAAGGTCGCGAGATACGCGAACCCCTTGACCTCCTTCAGGCGGAAGGAGTCGCCGCCGAAGGCGACGGTCCATTCGTCGCCGTCGCGCCGCAGCACCGCGACGCTCGGAGCCGCCTGCGGGGCCGCGGGCCGCACCGTGTGGGTGCGCGCCAGGGTCTGTACGGAGACGCGGAGCCGCGGCATGTCGAGCTCGTCGGCGGTGCGGGCGGCGCTCTCGAGGAGCTCCGCGGCCCGCGCCTCCTCGCCGTCCGCGAACAGGAGGCGGGCGTAGTCGTGGCGCGTGTAGGCGACGTACGGCCGGGAGGCGATGCGCTCGTTCATCGCCAGCGCCGTCTCGTAGTGACGGGCCGCATCGGCGCGGCGCCCGAGCGTCTCGGCGAGGAGACCGAGGTAGCGCGCCGCCGCGCCGTAGCACCCGGCCGACGGACCGGCGACGACCACGCGATCGCCGTAGGGGAGGAGCAGCGGGTACAGCACCTCCGCCCACGACCGCTCGGTGAGGTGATGCGCGAGCTCGGCGAGGAGCGAGAGGGCGGGGATGTAGTTGCCGTCGCGCGGCAGGGTCGCGAAGCCCTCGGCGGCGAGCGGAGCGATCAACGTCCGCGCCCAGGCGTCGCGACCGAGCTCGGCGCGCAGGAGCGCCAAGCCGCAGCGCCAGATCGGCATCGCGGGGTAGTGCCGCGCCAGCATCTTGAACGGGACGTCGAGCTCGGCGAGACGACGGTGCTCGCGCAGCACGAGGAACATCTGGATCAGGTAACACTGGCCGCGCGGCGAGGGCGGGCCGTCGGGCCGCTCCGCCATCAGCTCGGCGGAGCGCCACGCCGCCTCGTCGTAGTGCCCGGCCAGGAGGACGCGCATCGCGCGCGTCAGCCGGGCGTGCCAGCGGTACACGGGCAGACGGACGTCCTCGGCGCGCCGCGCGTAGTCGTCGATCTCGCGATCCATCTCGGTGAGGCGGCCCTTCTCGAGGAGATCGAGGATACGCCAGCGCCTGAGCTCGAAGGCCGGCTGCGGGTCGGCGAGCTTCTCGGAGAGGCGCAACCCCTCGGCGGTGATCGCCAGGCGCTCGTCGACGTCTCCCGGGCCCCACACCATGAAATGATGGGTGATGAGCGCCGGGATCAGCGCCTTCGGGTCGTCGAGACGCCGGGCCATGGCGACGGCATCGGCGCTGAGCCTGGTGCGCCGCTCCTCGGCGCGCGTGGTGAAGTAGAGCGCCATCGCGAGGCGCGCCGTGATCGCCGCCGCGATCGGCGTGTCGCGCGTCCCGAGCCCGGAGAGCGCCTCCTCGAGCGCCGCGATCAACGTGTGGTCGGGCGTGCCGGTCTCGGTGGTCA
The DNA here is from genome assembly GCA_963761995.1 of uncultured delta proteobacterium. Taxonomy (GTDB): domain Bacteria; phylum Desulfobacterota; class Binatia; order UTPRO1; family UTPRO1; genus UTPRO1. Next base: position 1,845,532 of record CAVXIU010000006.1, read on the forward strand.
TGCGCCCGAGGCCGAGTGCCGCCCGCGCGAACGGCTCGGCGGCCTCGAGCGCACGGGCGCTCCGCATGGCGCGCTCGAAGGCGTCGCGGGCCTTCTCGAGATCGCCCGCGCGCCAGGCCGCGTCGCCGAGCGCGAGCAGGAGCGCGATGCGTCGGAGCTCGTCGGGCGGTTGCAGCACCAGCGCCTCGAGGCTCCGCTCGTAGTGGCGGACCGCATCCTCGTAGCCGAGGAGGCCGAGCGCGTGCTTGCCGGCGCGGCGCGCGTAGTCGACCGCCTTTTCCGCCTCGCCGACCGGCGCCGCGTAGTAGAAATGGCGCGCCAGCTCGGCGAGCGGCGGATCGTGGGATCCCGCGTGCAGGGCCTCGAGCGCGAGGCCGACGCGACGGTGGAGCTCGGCGCGGCGGACCGGGGTGAGATCGCCGTAGAGGGTCTCGCGGATCAGCACGTGCACGAAGCGGTAGCGCCCGACGGTCTCGGCGATCTCGCCGACCAGGCCGGCGGCGCGGGCCGCTTCGAGGCGTTCGAGCAGCCGATCGCCGGGCAGCTCGCACGCCAGCTGGAGCGCCGCCAGGTCGAACTCGCGGCCGAGCACGGCGGCGATCGTCAAGAGGCGGCGATCGTCGTCGGAGAGCGGCCGCAGGTGGCGGCGGATGACCTCGCGCACCTCGTCGGGGAGCTTCTGGGCGGTCTCGCCGAGGGTCTCGTCGTCGAGACGGCCCTCGACGCGAAGCAGGCGCACCATCTCGTTCAGGAAGAAGGGGTTGCCCTCGGTGACCCGTAGGAGATCCTCGACCAGCGCCGGCCGCGGGTCGATGGCGGCGCTGCGATGCAGAAAGTCGCCGACCTCGTCCCGGCCGAAGCCGGTCAAGGTGATGCGCTCGCCGACGCGGGCGATCTCGCCGAGCCCGCGCGCCATGCGCCGCATCTCGATCTCGCGATAGGTGGCGAGGATCAAGAGGCGGCTGCGGCGGATCTCGGGCGCGACGAAGCCGAGCAGCATCATCGACCCCTCGTCGGCCCAGTGCAGGTCGTCGAGCACGAGCACGAGCGGCCGCTGCTCGCTGGCGCGGCGGAGGAAGGTCGCGATCCCGTCGAAGAGCTGAAAGCGCGAGTGCTCGTGATCGCTGCCCGCGCTCGCCACCACCTCGGGGAGCCGCTCGCGCACGGCCGGCACGATGCGGGCGATCTCGGCCGCGGACGATCCGAGCGCGCCCTGCAGCTCCGCCGGCTCGGCGCGCTCGATCCAGCCGCGGAGCGCCTGCACCCAGGGCCAGTAGGCCGGGGCGCCCTCGTGCTCGGGGCAACGGCCCCAGAGCACGCGCTCGTCGCCGAGCGCCGCGCGCGCGAGCAGCTCTTCGACGGTGCGCGTTTTGCCGATGCCAGGCTCGCCGACCAGCGCGACCAGCGAGCCGCGGCCGCTTTCCGCCTCGGCGAGACGCGCCCGCAACGTGTGCAGCTCGTCGTCGCGTCCCACGAAGACGCGTCGCCGAGCGCCGGTCGGCTCTGTGTCGGAGGCGGGGGTCGTGACCGGTTTCCTCAGGAGCGCGTCCTGCACGGCGCTCCGCCGCGCTTGTAACCCTCGCTGCTCGGGGGAGTCAATTCCATTTCGGCCCCGTGCGCTTCGGCGCTTTGCGCCGAATGCTCCGATGGCCCTCGGGGCCCGAGGTCGACTCGGGCCCCTCGCTTCGGCTCGCGCTCGGCCGCGCGCTCCGCGCGCGAAGGCTCGAGACTTGAGCTACTGCAGTACGCTCGCGGTGCCGACCGTGACGACGGTGCCGTCGGGCTTCTCGCACCATACGTCGAGGTGGAGGCGACGCTTGGCGCCTTCCGTCACCTCCTCGCGGAGCTTGCCGCGCGCGGTCAGGGTGTCGTTCACCCACACGACGTTGACCAGGCGGAGGTCGAGGGTGCCGCCGAGCTGCCAGGCGACGCCGTAGCCGTGGGTCATGAGCTCCGAGATCACGCAGACCGACAGCATCCCCTGCACCACGATGTCGGGGAAGCCGAGCATCTGCGCCGCGGCGCGGTCGGTGTGGTAGTTCTTCTCCGGGCCCGAGAACGCCTCGCACATCGCGATGGTGATCGGGCGCGCGAGCGGCGTGAGCTCCGCGCCGTCGCCCTCGCCGACCGTGAAGCGCCGGTCGCTCCGCTTCTCGCGGTCGCGATCGACGACCAGGCCGCGACGCTCCTCCTCGATGAGAAAGCTCTGATGGGTGCGGCTGCGCTGCAGCCAGCGGCCCGCGTCGTCGGTGAGCAACACCTCGTTGACGACGTACTCGCGGCCGCGCTTGACGTAGCGCTCGACGATCGTCGAGCGCGTGCGGACGGTCGCGCCGATCACGAGCGGCGCGAACAGCTGCCATTCCTGGCGGGCGTGCAGGTTGCCGAAGATGTTGGGCAGATACCAGGCGAGACTGCGATAGACCTCGGAGTGGAAGAGCAGCGCCGGCGCGGCGACGGCGTCGGGTGCGGCGTCCGGACACGCCGTCGCCAGCCGCGGCCGCGGCGTCGGTCCGCCGGTGCCGGCCTCGTAGTGACGGACGTCGGCCTCGCCGATGGTGGTCGTGCGGCCGCCGAGATCGCGCCCGACGTGGACCTCGTGGTGGGGGAAGAAGGCGGCGTGCTCTCGCTCGCTCATGCGGCTGTCCCTCCGGTCATGCGACGGATGTGGGCGATCAGCGTGTCGGCGTCGACGGGCTTGGGGATGTGGTCGTCGAAGCCCGCGGCGCGAGCCTCGTCGCGATCCTCCGGGCTGGCGAAGCCCGTCATCGCGAGCGCCGGAACCCGTCGCCTGCCGTCCGCTTCGCGGGCGCGGATCTCACGGATCAGCGCGTAGCCGCTCTCGCCGGGCATGCCGATGTCGCTCAGCACGACGTCGATCGGTGCGCCGGCGAGGAGGCCGAGCGCGGTCCGCGCCGAGGCGGCCGTCGTCACCGTCGCGCCGTGGTGCTCGAGCAGCGCCGAGAGGGCTTCGCTCATCGCCTCGTCGTCCTCGACCAGGAGCACGCGCAGGCCCGCGAGCGAGTGCGGGGCCGGCGGCGTGGATCGGGGCGCCACCGCGGGTAGATCGGCGATCGCGCGAAGCGCCAAGGTGAAGATCGAGCCGCGCCCCTGGCCCGGGCTGGCGGCGGCGAGCGTGCCGCCCTGCGCCTCCAGCAGGTGGCGGGCGATCGCGAGGCCGAGCCCGAGGCCGCCGTGACGGCGCGTCTTGGCGCTGTCCGCCTGCCAGAAGCGGTCGAAGATGCGCGGCAGGAAGTCGGGGGCAATGCCCTCGCCGGTGTCGCGCACGGCGATCTCGTGGCCGTGCGGCACGGCGCGGGCCTCGACCTCGATACGGCCGCCGCTCGGCGTGAACTTGATGGCGTTGTGGAGCACGTTGTGGAGCGCCCGGCCGAGACGCATGGGATCGCCGCGCACCGGCCGCGGCGCGTCGAGCCCGCTGCGCTCGATGACGAGGCCCTTGGCATCGGCCTCGGGCTGCACGCGATCGAGGCAGGCCGCGGCGGTCGGGGTGAGATCGAAGGGCTCGTCCTCGACCGTCAGCTTCCCCGAGACGATGCGCGAGACGTCGAGGAGATCGTTGATGACCTGCTCTTGCGCCCGCAGGCTCTCTGACAGGGCCTCGATGGCGCGCGCCGTCTGCGGCCCGGCGGTCGCCGGGTCCCTCAGGAGGTCGACCCAGGCGAGCATGGTTTGGAGCGGTGAGCGCAGCTCGTGGGACAGGACCGAGAGGAACTCGTCCTTGGCCTGGTTCGCGGCCTCGGCCTCGCCGCGCGCCACCTCGGTCGCGTGCAGCAGCTCGTCGCGCTCGAGCTCGCCCGCGCGGCGCGCGTGCACGTCCTCGATCATGCCGACCCATTGCCGGAGGGAGCCGTCGGGCGCCAGCAGGGGGACGCCCCGGCCGTGGCAGTGGCGCCACGCGCCCGAGGCGGCATGCCAGACCCGGCCGTCGACCTCGAGGACCGAGCGGGTGAGCTGGGCCGCCCGCCAGAGCGCGATCACCGTGTCGCGATCCTCGGGATGCACCGCGGTCGCCCATCCCTGGTCGGCGTCCTGCGGCCAGCGCTGTCCCGTGTAGGCCTCCCATCCCGGCTGCGGCTCGTCGAAGGTGCCGTCGGGTCCGGCGGTCCAGACGATGTCGCTGCTGGCGGCGATGAGCGACCGGTAGCGCTCCTCGCTCTGCCGGAGGGCCCGGGCGCCGCGCTCGGCCTCGGCACGCTCGGCGGCGAGCCGAACGGCGTGCGCGTACTCCGCCTCGAGGCGGCGCCGCTCGGTGACGTCGCGGAACACCAGGACGACGCCCATGACGGTCTGGCCGGCATCGCGGATCGGGGCGGCGCTGTCGTCGATGGGGATCTCGCGGCCGTCGCGGGCGAAGAGCACGGTGTGGTTGGCGAGCCCGACCGTGATGCCCTCGCGCAGCACGCGTACCACCGGGTTCTCGGCGGTCGCGCGCGTCGTCTCGTCGGCGATCACGAAGACCTCGTCGAGCGGTCGGGCGACGGCCTCGGCGCTCGGCCATCCCGTCAGGAGCTCGGCCACGGGGTTCATGAAGACCACGCGGCCGGCGGGGTCGGTCGCGATCACCGCGTCGCCGATGCTACGGAGCGTGACCCCCAGGCGCTCCTCACTCTCGAGCAGGCGGGCCTGGACGCCGAGGCGGCGGCGGTTCTGTGCATTCAGGGCGACCGCGCACACGGCCACCAGCACGAAGGCGGCGCCGCTTCCGGCGAGCACCGCCCACGTCACGCGCTCGTTCCGGCCCTGAGTCACCGCCAGCCGTTCGTGCAAGAGGGTCTCTTCCTCCCGCGTCATCGCCGCCAGGATGCGCCGCAGCTCGTCCATCAGGCGCTTGCCGGCATCGGTGTCGACGACGACGAGGCTCGCCTCGAGCCCCTTGGTTTGACGGAGCCGAATGGTTTCCGCCAGCTCGTCGAGCTTCTGCTGGACGAGCGGGCGGAGCGCGTCGAGGTTGGCGCGCTGGGCGGGATTCCTGCCGATCAGCACCCCGAGCGCGTCGAGCTCGGCCGGCAACGCGGCGCGCGCCTCCGTCAGCGGCTCGAGGTAGCTCGGTCGCGCGGTCAGCAGGAAGCCGCGTTGCGCCGTCTCGGCGTCGGTCAGCCGGCGGGCCACGCTCTCGATCGCGTGCTGGACCTCGAGGGTATGGCGGACGCGCTCGTTCGAGCGCCGAACGGCCTGCACCTGCGCCAGGGTGACCACGCCGACGGCGAGCAGGAGGGCGAGTGCGATGGCGAGCCCGAGGGTCGAGCGGTGCGGCAGGGTCCAGCGCGCGGGCGTCATCGGGTGGCGATCCGGTATCGCCAGGCGTTCCGCCGGTGTCAATCCATTTTGGGCCCCGTGCGCTTCGGCGCTGCGCGCCGAATGCTCCGATGGCCCTCGGAGCGCGAAGTGAATTCGCGCTCCTCGCCCTCCTGTCATCGAGCTTCGCGCGCGGAGCGCGCGAAGGGGAAGAGATCCCCCTTCTGAGCTAGGAGCGTAGGCTCGAAGCTTCCTCGATCTCGAGCGCCGGGGTCATGCCGGACGACGGCGCGCCGCCGAGCGCGCGCCAGCAGGCGCGCACGGCCTCGACGACGATCAACGCGACCAGCACCATGAACACGGCCGTGATCGCGGCGTCGAGGCGAAGGTTGAAGATCTGCGCCCGCACCTCGCCGAGCTTCGCGGCCTCGATCGTGCCGGCGGCGAGCCGCGCGGCGAGCGCGTCGGCCTGGGCGAGGAAGCCGATCGCCGGCACCGGCGAGAGGATCTTCTGCCAGCCGGCGGTCATCGTCACGGCGAGCAGCCAGCAGAGCGGCACGACCGTCGTCCACGCGTAACGGACGCGGCCGGTGCGGACGATGATCGTGGTCGCGACCGCCAGCGCGATCGCGGCCAGCAGCTGGTTGGCGATCCCGAAGAGCGGCCACAGGATGTTGATGCCGCCGAGCGGATCGACCACCCCCTGGTAGAGGAAGTAGCCCCACGCCGCCACCACGACGACGCTGCTGAAGAGCACGCTCGGGTACCAGCTGGTGCGTCCGAGCGGCGCCCACAGGTGGCCGAGCAGGTCCTGCAGCATGAAGCGGCCGACGCGCGTTCCCGCGTCGAGCGTCGTCAGGATGAAGAGCGCCTCGAACATGATCGCGAAGTGGTACCAGAGGGCGAGGGCGCCGCCGCCGAGCACGCGCGAGAAGATGTGGGCCATGCCGACCGCCAGGCTCGGGGCGCCGCCGGTGCGGGCGAAGAGCGTGCGCTCGCCGATCTCGTCGGCGAGGTGCGCCATCTCGCTCGGGGTCACCGGAAAGCCCCAGGCGGTGATCGTGGCGGTCGCCGCCACCGGGTCGGCGCCGACCACGCCCGCCGGGCTGTTGATCGCGAAGTAGATGCCGGGCTGCAATGCGGCCGCGGCGATCAGCGCCATGATCGCCACGAACGACTCGAGCAGCATCGAGCCGTAGCCGATCATGGGCGCGTCGGTCTCGTCGCGCAGCAGCTTCGGCGTCGTGCCCGAGGCCACCAGCGAGTGGAACCCCGAGATCGCCCCGCAGGCGATGGTGATGAAGCAGAACGGGAACACCTTGCCGGCGAAGATCGGCCCCGTGCCGTCGACGAAGCGGGTGAGCGCCGGCATGTGGATCTCGGGGCGGAGGACGACGATGCCGAGCGCCAGCACGCCGATGGTGCCGAGCTTCACGAAGGTGGAGAGGTAGTCGCGCGGTGCGAGCAGCAGCCACACCGGCAGCACCGAGGCGGCGAGCCCGTAGAGGATGATCGACCAGGCGAGCTGCGTGCCCGTGAGCGTGAAGGCCGGCGCGAGCGTCGGGTGGCCGTCGACCCAGCGTCCGCCCAGCAGCGCCGCCACCAAGAGCGCCAGGCCGAGGATGGTCGCGCCGCGCACGTCGTGCGGCCGGATGCCCTTCATGTACCAGCCCATCAGCATCGCGATCGGGATCGTGGCGCCGACGGTGAAGGTGCCCCACGGGCTCTGGCGGAGCGCGTTCACCACCACCAGCGCCAGGACCGCGATCAGGATGATCATGATGAAGAAGACGCCGACCAGCGCCGCGAAGCCGCCGAGCGGACCGATCTCGTCCTTCGCCATCTGTCCGAGCGAGCGGCCGTCGCGGCGGAGGCTGCCGCAGAGGATGCAGAGGTCCTGGACGGCGCCTCCGAGCACGACGCCGGCGAGGATCCAGAGCGTGCCGGGGAGGTAGCCGAACTGGGCCGCGAGCGTGGGTCCGATCAGCGGCCCGGGGCCGGCGATGGCGGCGAAGTGATGGCCGAAGACGACCCAGCGATTGGTCGGGATGAAATCGCGGCCGTCGTTGATGCGCTCGGCGGGAGTGATGTTCCGTTCGTCGAGGGCGAAGAGCTTGGCCGCGAGGAACGCGCCGTAGAAGCGGTAGGCGATGGAGTAGACCGAGACGGCGGCGATCACGAACCAGACGGCGTTGACGGTCTCGCCGCGCACGAACGCGATCGTGGCGACGGCGTAGGCGCCCGTCAGCGCCACGGCGATCCAGCCCAGCGTCCTCATCGCTTTTGGACCCCCCACCCAATCATCGCCCGGAGCCATCCCAGCGCCATGCGTTCGGGAGACCCTTACGTCAGCCACGCGGGCATCGTCCAGAGTCGTTCCCGCGAGGCGAGCTGATCATCGCGGACGGCGCGGCCACTGGACTCCTCTGCGTCGCGACGAACCTAGGTACGAAGCCCCAGCCCCCTCGTGGGCGGTTTCTGTTCGTTCACGCCAAGAAGAACGAAGTTCCGGGGCGGCGGATACGGTGCGACCGCCAGCACTGACGTTGCTTTTCCCGCGACGAAATAGCGGCGCAATAGGCTCCGTTTGGGTACTGACCGAGTCTCCAGTGTGAGTCGTCGCGTTGCAGGTGGGTGGATTGGAATTGACCGCTCTCTGGCCTGTCCATAGAATCCGCGCGATGGGGAATCCGCTCGTTGCGTCGGTCGGTTGGACGGTGTCGCACTGGTTTTATCGGATCGACCGCGCCCGGTGGCGGGGGTTGTCCGAGGAGGTGCGGCGCGGCGCCGTTGCCGAAGCGCAGTCTTGGCTCGCCAAGACGCTCGGTGAGGAAGGGCTGCAGCTGGTGCCGCTGGCGATGATCGGCAAGGCCGACGTCGGGTTCATGGCGGTGCACCCCGATCTCTGGCGCCACCAGCAGCTCTCCCAGGAGATCGCGGCGACGGCGCTCGGGAGCTGTCTCGAGCCGGTGCACTCGTTCCTCTCGCTCTCCGAGGCGAGCGAGTACATGAGCACCGACGCCGACTGGGCGCGCCAGCTGATCGACGAGCAGCAGGTCGATCCGGCCTCGGCCGACTTCGCTACCAAGATGGCGAGCTTCCGGAAGCGCATGAGCCACTACGTCGAGGCGCGCCTGCACCCGAAGCTGCCGGACAACTTCCCGATCGTGTGCTTCTACCCGATGGCGAAGGCGCGCGGCGAGACGCGCAACTGGTACTCGTTGCCCTTCGGCGAGCGCAAGAAGCTGATGCAGGAGCACGGCGAGTCCGGCCGGAAATACGCGACCCGTCTCACCCAGCTGATCACCACCGCGACCGGCGTCGACGACTGGGAGTGGGGCGTCACGCTGTTCGCGGGCGACCTGAAGGCGATCCGCGACGTGGTCTACGAGATGCGCTTCGACCCCGGGAGCGCCCTCTACGGCGTGTTCGGCTCGTTCTACGTCGGGATCCGCTTCGGCGCCGACGATCTCGCGTCGGTGCTGCGCCTGTAGCGCGGAGCGACGATGGCCACCCGGAGCTTCCGGCCACGCACCCGGCGACGCGAGGGAACGGGCGCTACGACCGGGTCATCCGAGAAGCCGTCGCTCGAGACGCTGGTGGCGGAGGCCAAGGGTGCACGCGCGGCGCGCGCCCACGGCTACCGCGAGCGCTCGCTCGCCCTCCACGGCTGGATCTGCGGGCGCTGCGCCCGCGAGTTCGAGGCCGACAACCTGCACCTCTTGACGGTTCACCACCGGGACGGAAACCACGACCACAACCCGCCCGACGGCAGCAACTGGGAGAACCTGTGCGTCTACTGCCACGAGGCCGAGCACACCACCCACACCCTCGGCGACTACCTCACCGGCCGTGATCGCGGCGGTCGCGGCGGGGGGTGACGGAGGGTCGGCCGAGCCGGCTCGCATAAGAGATCTCGCCGGCCCGGCCGACCCTCCGTCACCCCCATGCAGCCGTGGCGAATGCTCCGATGGCCGTCGCGGCCCGAGGTCAACTCGCGCCCCTCGCTCCGCCTTGCGGCCGGGGGGTGAGGGAGGGCGCCCGAGCCGGCGAGATCTCTTATGCGAGCCGGCTCGGGCGCCCTCTCTCACCCCCCGCGATGCAGCGGCGGCCCCAAGGGGGAGATCCCGTCGTTCTAATGAGCTGCTTCGATGACGCCGCAGCTGATGATGCCGAAGGTGACGAGCGAGCCCGGATTGACGGGGTCGCCGCTGATGACGATGGACTTGCCGACCACCGAGCGGTCGCCGGGCGCGACCGTGAGCTTGCTGGAGGTCGTCTTCAACGAGCCCATGCCGTCGGCCCCGACCTCCATCTCGCCGAGCAAGCCGCCCGCCTGCTCGCCGCCCGGCTGGAAGCGGTTACCCACCGCCGCGGCGTTGGAGCCGGTGCAGTCGCCCTTCTCGTGGATGGCGACGGCGTGCTTGCCGGGCGAGAGAGCCTTCGCCGAGATCACGATCGCGGTCGATCCGGCGTTCTCGTTGAACGTCGCGGTGCCGGTGATCTGGCTCCCGCTCTTTGGCTCGAAGGTGGCGGTGGCGTTGGTCGGCGTCTTCGAGCACGCGGCCAGCGAGACGGCGACGGCGATGAGAATCATACGGTACATTCGGAACTCCTCCTCCAGAAGTTTTGAGCGGCGCATGATGGCCGAGGTCGTCGCCAAAGACAATTCCCGCCGACCCGGCGCCTGGCTCCCACAGCCGGGCCTCGCTACAGTCCCCGACACATGCCATCCGCCGTCGTTCCTGGCAACGATCGGCTCCGACTCGGGGTCAGCAGCTGCCTACTCGGCGAGCGGGTGCGCTTCGACGGCGGTCACAAGCACGACCGCTTTCTCACCGAGCTGCTGGGCCGCTACGTGGAATGGGTGCCGGTGTGTCCCGAGCTCGAGGTCGGGATGGGGGTGCCGCGCGAAGCGGTGCGCCTGGAGGGCGACCCGGCGGCGCCGGGGATGGTCGGCGTTCGCAGCCGGCGCGACCACGGCACGGCGATGCGACGGTTCGCCGCCACGCGGGCGCGTCAGCTCGCGAGCCTCGATCTCTCGGGCTACGTCTTCAAAAAGGACTCCCCGAGCTGCGGCATGGAGCGCGTGCGGGTCTACGCCGAAGCCGGCATGCCGTCGCGCCGTGGCCGCGGCCTCTTCGCGGCCGCGTTCATGGAGACGTGCCCGCTCGTGCCGGTGGAGGAGGAGGGGCGTCTCAACGATCCCGTGCTCCGCGAGAGCTTCATCGAGCGGATCTTCGCGTACCGGCGCTGGCGCTCCCTCGCCGACGCGCCGGGGCGCGGGGCGCTGGTCGCCTTCCACACCGCCCACAAGTTCCAGCTCCTCGCCCACAGCCCCAAGCACTACGCGGCGCTCGGGCGCCTGGTCGGCGAGCAGGCAAAGCAGCGGCCGGCCGCGCTGGTCGCCGCCTACGGCGCCGCCTTCATGGAGGCGCTGGCGCTGCACGCAACGCCCGCCAAGCACGCCAACGTGCTGCAGCACCTGGCCGGCTTCTGCCGCGATCACCTCGACCCGCACGACCGCCGGGAGCTCGCGGCCGTCATCGACGACTACCGCCGCCAGCTGGTGCCCCTGGTGGTCCCGATCACGCTCCTCCGGCACCACGTCGAGCGGCATCGCATCGAGTACGTCTTGGGCCAGACCTACCTCAGCCCGCACCCGAAGGAGCTGATGCTGCGGAACCACGTGTGACGGTCTTCGTCTCTCGACGGTCGCGGGGTCAGCGCGCCGGTTGCCAGTGGTGCTGCTGGTGCTCGGCGAGATGGTCCGAGCGCACCAGCAAGCGGACCAGGACGGCGCCGGCCGCGAAGCCGCCGATGTGGGCCCAGAAGGCGACGCCGCCGCCCTCGCCGCCGACGGTGGTGATGCCGCTCGCGAGCTGCAGGAATGCCCAGTAGAGCAGCATGGCCCACGCGGGGAGCGCGACCCGGGTGAGAATGAAGCCGAGCGGTACCATCGCGTAGACGCGAACGCGGGGGAACAGCACCAGATAGGCGCCCATGACGCCGCTGATGGCGCCCGAGGCCCCCACCATCGGCACCACCGCCGCCGGGTTGGTGGCGACCTGGGCGAGCGCCGCCGCGAGGCCGCACACCAGGTAGAACCCGACGAACCTCGGCCGGGTCATCGCGTCCTCGATGTTGTTGCCGAAGAGCCAGAGGAACCACATGTTGCCGAGCAGGTGCATCCACGAGCCGTGCAGGAACATCGAGCTCAGAATGTTCGAGGTCTGGCGGCCGGGATCGGTGAGGCAGGTGATGCCCTCGCCCAGGGGGAAGGCCGAGCCGGGTCGCGCCTGACCCGTGAGCTCGCCAGGGATGAGCCCGAGCTCGCACACCGACTTCGCGAGCGCCATCGGCTCGCCGGCGCCCTGGAGCATCACCCAGGCGGCGCCGTTCAGCGCGATCAGCGCCACGGTGACGATGGGGAAGCGCTGGGTCTCGTTCTCGTCGTGGTAGGGAAACATGAATCGGCGCCGCGCGCCGCCGTACTATGACGCGCCGGGCGCCGCTAGGCTACGGTCGCGGAGACGATGGCGGACGGCGCCGAGGTCGCCGCTGTCGACCGGGACGCCGCGCTCGAACGCGATCACCTGGCCGGAGAGGGGGGAGATGCGCGAGCCCGGCGTCAGGATGCCGACCAGGTTCAGCGGGTCGGCGGCGGCGATCAGCATCACCTCGGTGTCGTCGTGGCGGCGGCGGGTGGCGCGCAGCGCCTCGATGGCCTCGGGGAGCGCGAACTGCTCGCCCACCAGCCCGGCGACGAAGCGGCCGCCGCGGATCTCGCCGCGCGCCTCCATGCGGCGGAGGACCACCAGGAGGTCGCGCCAGGGCGGCATCAGGGTCTCGCGCGCCAGCAGCTCGCGGAGCACGACGCCGTAGCGCGCGAGCAGTTGCCGGGCCGCCGCCTCGGCGCGCGCACCGGCGTCGAGCGGGGCACGCTTGGCGCCCAGCAGGGACCAGCGCCCGATCGGCAACGGCCGGCGCGGGGCGCGGCCGCCGCGGAGCGCCCGCAGGCGGCGCTCGGGGCGCGGGCGCTCCTCGGGGGCGACGAGCGCCCGGAGCCCGGCGAAGCCGTCCCCGGTGACGACACCGCGCGCGACCAGCTCCCAGAGCGCGTCTTCGGTGGCGGTGGGCAGGAGGCCGGTGGCGGCGGCGATGTCGGCGCCGAACGAGGCGCCTTCGGCCGCGAGATAGGCGGCGACGTCGCGGGCGCTCCGCGAGAGCCGCGGGCTCTCGCCGTCGGGGCGAGTGGCACGCAGCGACTCGAGCTCGGCGCGGAGCGCCAGGGCGAGCGGCGCGGCGCGCGTCGGTGCGGTGCGGCGTCGCGACGCCGCCGCCGCGGCCTTGCGCGGAGCGAGCGGGCGACGCGTGGCGGCGCCGCGTCGGCCGGATGGCGGGGGGTCGTCGGCGGCGAGCGCGTCGCCGTCGGCGGGCGGCGAGAAGCGACCCCACGCCACGATGCCGGAGAGGCAGAGCTCGTCGAGCAGCGACGGCTCGAAGTGCGCGACCCGCGACGGCAGCACGGTGCGCTCCCAGGCGGGCGCGGGAAGCTCGAGGCCGTGCAGCTGGCCGATCACCACGGCGAGCCCGTCGCGCCCGTGCAGGCGCGTGGCGGGAGCGAGGTGCTGCCAGCCGAAGAGAAAGCGCATGAAGTCCGCCGCCGAGACCGGGTCGATCTCGCGCCGGAGACGTCCGAGCGTCAGGTGGTGGATGCGCGCCAAGAGGCGGCGCTCGCACCATTCGCCGCCGCTCGCGCCGGGCGTGAAGCGTCCCTGGAGGGCGACGCCCTCGTGCTCCAGGCGGGCGAGCGCGGCGGCGACGGCCGGCGGCGAGAGGCCGAGGCGGGTGGCGAGATCGGACGCGCTGGTCGGGCCGATGGACTCGAGCCAGCCGCGTACGATCATCACCAGCGCGCTCTCGTCGTCGCTCTCCTGCGGCGCGCCGGGGGGCGGTCGCAGCGCGGGAGAGAGCTCGAGGGTCGGGACCGCCGCGCGGGCGATCGCGATGCGTTCCGCCGCGACCAGCGCCCGGCGCGGGCCGTCGGCGCTCAGCCAGGTGGCGGTGGCGGCGCGGCCGCTCGCCCGGAGCGCGTCGGCGAACGGCTCCCAGTCGCCGAGCGCGTCGGTCGGCAGCAGCACCAGCGAGAGCAGCACGTCGTGCAGCTCGTCGGCGTCGCGGACGTCGGGCCAGGCCTGGGCGCGCACCGCCGCGATCGCCTCGGCGTCGAGGGCACCGATGCCCGCCGCGAGCTCGGGATCGGTGCGGCGGAGGGCGACGGCGCGGGCGCGCCGCTCCTCGAGCGGCGCGTCGTCGAGGAAGGCGTAGGGGTTGGCGTTCAGGATCTCGTGCGCCATCACCGACGGCGCCGGCGTCTCGACCGCGACCGTCGCGATCTCGCCGCGCCCGATCCGTTCGAGGATGGCGCGGAGACCGTTCAGGTCCATGGTCTCGTGGAGGCAGTTGGCGATGGTCTCGTCGACCAGCGGATGCTTCGGCGGCTCGATCGGCCCGGGATGGTTGTCGCCGCACGCGGCCTGGGCCGGGAAGACGGCGGCGAGCAGGTCGTCGGCCCGCATGCGCTGGATGTTCATCGGCACGCGCTTCCCGCCGGTGTGGCGCAGGAGGGCGAGCGAGCGCGTGGCGTTCCACCGCCAGCGGGTGCCGAACATCGGCGCCTGCAGGGCGGCCTGGACGAGGTCGGCCTCGAGCGTCGCGAGGCGCACCATCTGGAAGACGTTGGCGAGCGGGAAGCTGTGCTGCTCGCCGAGCGACAGCACCATGCCGTCGTCGGTCGCCGCCGCCTGCAGCTCGAAGTCGAAGGTGACGCAGAAGCGCTTGCGGAGAGCGAGACCCCACGCCCGATTGATGGCGCCGCCGAAGGGCGCGTGCACCACCAGCTGCATGCCGCCGCTTTCGTCGAAGAAGCGCTCGGCGACGACGGTCTCGCAGGTGGGCACGGTGCCGAGCACCGCGAGGGTGTCGCGGACGTAGGATGCCAGCTGCTCGGCGCCCCCGGCGTCGCAGCCGCACTCGGCGACGAGCCAGGCCACCAGGTCGGCCGGGGGCGGTGCCGTGCGATCGCCGATACGAGCGGCGACCTCGGCACGGAGGTCGGAGACGGCTTCGGAGAGCTCGCGGGTGCGGGCCGGGGCCTCGCCGGTCCAGAAGGGAATCGTCGGCGGCGTCTGGCCCGCGTCCTCGACGCGCACCGTGCCGCTCTCGACGCGCCGGATGCGCCACGAGTGGTTGCCGAGGAGAAAGATGTCGCCCCGCATGCTCTCGATGGCGAAGTCCTCGTTGACCTTGCCGACCCGGGTGTCGGACGGCTCCTCGATGACGTCGTAGTCGGCGACGTCCGGGATGGCGCCGCCGCCGGTGATGGCGGCGAGACGGGCGCCGCGCCGGCCCTTCAGCTGGTGGTGCACGAGGTCGCGGTGCAGGTGGGCGGAGCGCCGGCCGCGCCGCGTCGACACGCCCTCGGCCAGCATGTCGAGGACCTCGTCGAAGGTGGCGCGCGTGAGCGCGTGGTAGGGCCAGGCCCGCCGGACGAGATCGAACAAGGCGTCCTCGTGGATCTCCTCGGCGGCGGCGATCGCCACCATCTGCTGCGCCATGATGTCGAGCGGCTGGTCGGAGAGCCGGAGGCGATCGAGCTCGCCGGCGCGGATGGCGCGGACGGCGGCGGCGGTCTGCATCAGGTCGTCGCGCGTCAGCGGGAGGAAGATCCCCTTGGGGACGCTGCCAAGCCAGTGGCCGGAGCGGCCGACGCGCTGGAGCAGGGTCGCGAGCGCCCGCGGCGCGCCGATGTGACACACCAGGTCGACGTGGCCGACGTCGATCCCGAGCTCGAGCGACGCCGTCGCCACCACCACCGGCACCTCGCCGCTCTTGAGCTTCTGCTCGGCCTCGAGACGGATGCGGCGCGACAGGCTGCCGTGGTGGGCGACGACGCGGTCGTCGCCGAGCCGTTCGCTCAGTTGATGCGCCACGCGCTCCACCAGCCGGCGCGTGTTGACGAAGACGATGGTGGTGCGGTGGGCGGCGACGTGCTGGACGATGCGCTCGTAGATCGAGTCCCAGAGCTCGTGGCTCGCGATCGGCCCGAGCTCGTGGTTGGTGGTCTCGACGGCGAGGGTCATGGCGCGGCGGTGGCCGGTGTCGACGAGCGCGCAGTCGGGCGCGCCGTCGGCGGCGAGGCGGCCGCCGCCGACCAAGAGGCGAGCGATCAGCTCGATCGGCTTCTGCGTCGCCGAGAGGCCGATGCGCTGGACCTTGCGGCCGCAGAGCGCGTCGAGCCGCTCGAGCGAGAGCGCCAGGTGGGCGCCGCGCTTGTCGCCGGCGACGGCGTGGATCTCGTCGACGATGACGGTGGTGGCGGTCTTGAGCGCCTGCCGGCTCTTCTCGGCCGTCAAGAGAATGTAGAACGACTCCGGCGTGGTGATGAGGATGTGGGGCGGGCGCTTCACCATCGCCTGGCGCTCGCTCTGCGGCGTGTCGCCGCTCCGCACCGCCACCCGGATCTCGGGCAACTGCACGCCGGCGGCGAAGGCGCGCTCGCGGATCTCCGCCAGCGGCTGCTCGAGGTTCTTCCGGATGTCGTTGCCGAGCGCCTTCAGCGGCGAGACGTAGACGACGGTGATCTCGTCGGCGAGCCAGCCGCTCCGCGCCGTCCGCACCAGGCGGTCGAGCGCCCAGAGGAACGCCGCCAGCGTCTTTCCCGACCCCGTCGGCGCCGCGATCAGCGTGTCGCGGCCGGCGGCGATCGCGCGCCAGCCGTCGCGCTGCGGCGGCGTCGGGGTCGCGAAGCGGTCGCGGAACCACTCGGCGACGAGCGGATCGAAGTCGAGTGCGGGCGTGGGTTGGGCCATGAGCGGACGAGACCGTAGCACCGGGGTGGGGGCCTCGATAGCGCGCCGTCAGCCGCTGGCGCGGCGCGAGGACCGGTGTGCTATCGGAAGCGGCGATCATGACCGCTCGGGGCACGCGCACGCATCTGGTGGGGCTCCTCGTCGCCGTGCTGGCGACGGTGCCGAGCGTCGCGGTCGCGGTGGACGCGGTGGTGCTGCTGCACGGGCTCGGACGGAGCTCGTGGTCGATGAAGCGCCTCGAGTGGTCGCTCAGGGAGGCGGGCTACGAGGTCGTGAACCTCGACTATCCGTCGCGTCAGCGCACGGTCGAGGGGCTCGCCGAGACCGAGCTCGGGCCCACGCTCGCGGCGCTCCGCCTCGAGCCGGGTGCGCGCGTGCACTTCGTCACGCACTCGATGGGCGGCATCGTGGTACGCGCGTACCTCCGCGCGCATCCGCTCGAGCGGCTCGGCCGCATCGTGATGATCGCGCCGCCGAACGCCGGCAGCGAGCTCGCCGATCGGCTCAAGGGCACGTGGCTCTACCGCACCGTCAACGGGCCCGCGGGCCAACAGCTCTGCACCGACGGCCTGCCGACGACGCTCGGGCCGGCGCCGGGCGAGACCGGCATCATCGCGGGCGACGTCGCGCTGAATCCGCTCTTCTCCTCGTGGATGCCGGGTCCGAACGACGGCAAGGTGAGCGTCGAGCGGACGCGGCTCGCGGGGATGAGCGATTTCCTGGTCGTGCCCTACAGCCACACCTGGCTGATGTGGCGCCGGCCAGTCGTCGATCAGGTGCTCGCGTTTCTCCGCGACGGGCGCTTCGTGCGTGCGCCCGCGCCCGCCTCAGCTCGCCGGTAGGCAGACGAGCTTCAGCGCGTCCTTGTCCTGCCCGCCTCGGTAGGGCGTCGCCGTCGATTTGAGGGACACGGTGCCGCGCTTGACGCCGGACGCGGTGACCCGGAGCTCGACGGGCACGTTCGCGACGTCGGAGCAGACGTCCTGCGCCTCCGGGCCGACGATCTGGCCGGACACGCCCGCGAGCGCGGCGCGGACGGCGGCGAGCTCGGGCCGCTTCGCGGCCTTGGCGGCCGAGGGCGCGCGCAGCGCCCAGCTCTGCAGACGCTGATCCCGCTCCGGCTCGCAGCCCGCGACGTCGGTGTTGTTGACGCAGACCCGCAGGTGGAACGTGCAGCGGCCCGTGACGCCGTCGAAGTCGCAGCGCGGATCGCCGTCGACGCAGGACTGGGTGCGATTGAAGTCGCCGCGCGTGTCCAGTAGCGGCACGTTCGCCGGGTTGTCGATCGACCACTCGGCCACGCAGTCGGTGACGGCGGCGCCGCCGCCGGGAATCCGCTCGAGCCGGCACGGCTCGCTGCAGCCGTCGCCGACCACCGCGTTGGCGTCGTCGCACTGCTCGCCGCAGGCCGGCTCGGTGATGCCGTCGCCGCAGACGAGGCCGGGCTCGGGGACGCAGAACTCGCTGCAGCCGTCGCAGCTCGTCGTGTTGCCGTCGTCGCAGCCCTCGCCGGCATCGAGCACGCCGTCGCCGCACGACGGCGGGACGCAGGTCGTCCGGCACGCGTTGGGGGTGGTGTCGTCGTTGGCGGCGCCGTCGTCACACTGCTCGTCGCACCCCGGGAAGAGGATGCCGTCGCCACAGACGTGACCGACCTCGACGTGACAGCTCGGATCGCAATCGTCGCAGCCGACGTTGTTGCCGTCGTCGCATTGCTCGCCGGCATCGACGACGCCGTCGCCGCACGACGCTACCTGGCACGTGCTCCGGCAGGCGTTCGGCAGGACGTCGCTGTTGGCTGCGCCTTGGTCGCAGCCCTCGCAGAGGGCCTCGACTACGCCGTTCCCGCAACCGGTGTGCGCGGGGGGAGCGCAGGGCGCGATGACCGTCGCGCGGAGGCTGTCCTGGCCCTCCCAGCCGACGACGAAGCGTCCGTCCGGTCGCGGGCTCATGGTGAAGAACCGCGTGCTCTCGGCGCTGAACTGCCCGGCGCGGGCGAGCGCGGTGCCATCGGCGGCGTAGAGCCGCGCGGCGGGTCCTTGTCCGAACGCGAAAAAGCTCGGTTCGACCCAGGCCACGAGCAGCCGGCCGGTCGGATCGAAGCCGAGGCGCGACTGCGCGAAGTCCCCCTCGGCGATCCGCGCGACCAGGGTCTCCGGTCCGAGCGCAACCGCGTTCGCGTCGAAGCTCTGGAACCACAGGCCGCGGGGATGTCTGTAACTGTCTTGCGCGCTCCCGCCGACGACCGCGAAGCCGCCGACCGGGCTCGCCGCGAGCTCGCTCAGGTAGAGGCCTGCCATCAGCGGGGTCGCGGGCGCGAGCGGCTGGCCGGCGGCGTCGTACGGCCGCACATACCAGATCGGACGCTCGTCCCAGGCGACGACGAAGCCGCCGTTGCTGGTCGCGACGGCGTGGGTCGGGACCGAGCCGCTCACCGTGTAGGTGCGGACCGTGATGACCGGCCCGTCGGGCTGACCCGCGGTGTCGAAGCGCTGCGCGAAGACGTTGGGATGCTGCGCATAGGTCGCGACCGCGCCCGTCGAGATGCCGGTGAAGGTCGAGAGCCACGAGGTGTAGCCGGGTCCGCCCGAGACCGGCCTGAAGATCGGACTCGCCAGCGCGCCCGAGCCGTCGAGGAAACGCGCGTCGATGGCGGCGCTGTCCTCGTTGGTGATGGGGCGCCAGGCCGCGATGAAGCCACCGCGGGTGTCGGGCTCGAGCGTGGGGTTCTGGAAGTTGCTGTCGTCGTCGACGCGGATGAGGGGGCCGATCGCGGACCCGTCGCTCGCGACGTGACGGACGACCGCGTGCCAGTTCCTGCCGTTGTTCTGGATCTGCAACCACAGGAACTCCATCGCCGAGTCCGCGCCGACCGCGACGTCGGGCGCGACCGCGGACTCGCCGGGCTCGTCGTGGACGGTGAACGGCGGCACCTGGACGAGCTGCGCGTGCGCCGCGGGCGGCAGGGCGAGCAGCGACGAGACGAGGAGGGCGAGCAACCGAAGCACGGGGGCGAGACGCATGGGGGAACCTCCCTGAAAGGGTGATCCCGCATAGCGCAGGTGCGTTACGGAGGCCAAGAAAAATCGTGCGCGTGGGCGAATTTGCGCGCGGTTGACGCCCGTGGACGGATCGGGAACAAACGCCTCACGGTGGGAGGCGAGCGTATGACGCGCGAGGACTGCATTCTCTACAGCGGCGCCGCCGGCGGTGCCGAGGCCGAGTTCGGGGCGGCGGCGGAGCGCCACGGCATCGAGGAGGTGAACTTCACCTTCGAAGGGCACGGCGACGCCCGCGGGCGCGGCATCCGCGTGCTCACCCACGCCGAGCTCGAGCACGGCGACGTCAGCCTCACCTACGTGTCCAAGCTGATGCACCGCCGCTACCCGGATACCGCGATGTTCAAGAAGGTGCTGCAGTGCATCTGGCACCAGGTGAACAACGGCCAGGAGATCTACGTCGTCGGCGTCATCCAGCCCGACGACACGGTGAAGGGCGGCACCGGCTGGGGGGCGGAGTTCGCCAAGCTCTGCAACAAGCCGCTCTTCGTCTTCGATCAGGAGAAGGACGGCTGGTTCCGCTGGACCGGCGAGGCCTTCTTGGGCGCGAAGGATCCCGTGATCCAGCACCGGCACTTCACCGGCACCGGCACGCGCTTCGTGAAGGACAACGGCCGCGCCGCGATCCAGGGGCTTTTCGACCGCAGCTTCAAGTAAACAAGGGGAACTCTCCCCCTTCGCCGCCGCGGCAAAGCCACGAACGCTCCCGCTCGGCCGCGCGCTCCGCCCGCGGAGGCCTACTCGGATCAGGCTCCTAGGCGCCGCGCGGCTGCTCCTCCGGCGGCCGCACGCGGCGGAAGGCGATCCAGAGCAGGAGGTCGTAGGCGATCTTCATCGCGGCGCCCACGACCAGCGGTGCCGCGAGCGATCCCGTCTGCATGAAGAGGCCGGCGAACGTCGGCGCCACGGCCCAGGCCCCGAGCCGCACCAGGCTGGTGACTCCCGACGCGACCGTGCGCTCCTCGGGACGGACGACCGCCATCAGGTAGGACTGCCGCGTCGGCACGTCCATCTCGACCAGGCCCTCCCGCAAGACGAAGAGCGCGGCGGCGATCGGGAAGCTCGGCGCGATCGCGACCGTCACCAGGAGCAGGCTCGACGGGATGTGGGTGAACACCATGGTGTTGACGAGCCCGATGCGCTTCGCCAGCCAGGCGGCGACGAGGTGCGAGACCGCGTTGGCGACGCGCGCGACGAAGAAGAGCGCGCCGATCGTCGCTGGGCCGACGCCGAAGCGGGTCGCGAAGAAGTAGGAGAGCAGGGCGGCCGTGAGAAAGCCGCCGCCGAGCGCGTCGAGCGCGAAGAGGGCGGAGATCCGGGTGAGGACGCGGCGGGTCGCGGGAGAGATCCGGAGGCGGGGGGCGGTGGCACGCTCGACGGCGGGCGAGAGCCGGAGATAGAGCGCCGCGGTCGCGAGCACGAGGAGCGCGTAGGCGGCGACCGAGACGCGGAGCGCCCCGGCCGCGTCGAGCCCCGTCGTGCGGCCGAGGAGGGCGGGGAGTCCGGCGGCGAGGCTCCCGAGGGCGTGCCCGGCGTCCTGGAGCACGCTGTACCAGGCGAACGCCCGGGTGCGACCGGCGTCGTCGGTGGTCGCCGGCAACACCGCCTGCTCGACCACGAGGGCCGCGCCGCGATCGCGGCCCATGCCGTTCACCATGCCGACGAAGGCGGCGACGGCGAGCGCCGTGACGGACGAGGTGGCGAGCAGCGCGAGCGCGCCGAGCCCGCTCACGACGCTGAGCGCGAGCAGCGTGCGGCGCCGGCCGAGGCGATCGGCGCCGAGCGTCACCAACAGCGACGCGAGCGCGCCGCCCGCGAGCCCCGCCGCCACCACGATGCCGATCTCGGCGGGTGCGAGCGCCTGCGCCGCCAGGTGCAGCCCGAGCAGCACGCCGATCATGCCGACGCCGACCGCGCGGACGAAGGCGGTGGCGAACAGCAGGCGGCGGTCGCTCATCCTCCCGGCGTGACCAGCTGGTCGAGCCCGCGGCGGACGCCGGTCGCGAGCGCCTCGGCGCGCCCCACGCCCCAGAACGCGACGAAGGAGATGCGCGGCTCGCCGCGCAGGCCGTCGTCGTGGATGCCGACCACCGCCAGGCGTGCCTCGCGGAGCGCGTGCAGGACCGGCTGCAGCTCCGACGGCGTCACCATGATCTCGCCGGCGACGGCGGCGCGCTCGGCGCTGCCCTGGAACGCCGCCCACGACGCCGGGGCGAGGGTGCCGCTGAGGTCGATCTCTCCGTCCCGCAGCTGCAGATCGGGCCGCGTCGCGGCGACGCGATGGACCTGGCCGTCGAACTCGCCGTGCAGGCGGAGCAGGGCGTCGAGCTTCTGCGGATCGAGCTCGGAGCGCATCTCGGTCGAGCGGGCCGGGAGCGTCCGCGCCGCGCGGGCGCGGACGATGGCGTCGAGCACGTCGCGCACGCCGCGCGCCAGCGCCACGACGTTGCCGAGGCCGCGGAAGTGGACGAAGGCGATGCGAGGCTCCTCGCCGACGAAGTGCGGGTGCAAGGCCGCGGGCTCGAGCCCCGCGTTCACGAGGGCGGAGACGACCCCCGCGAGCTCGTCGCTCGCGACCGGCATGACGCCGAGCAGATAGGCGCCGCTCGGGTGGGCGCGGAAGGCGACCCAGCCGGCGAGGCCCATGCGGGGCGTGATGGCGAAGCCGTCGAGCGCGACCTTGAGATCGCCGCGCGGCTTGGTGATGCGGAAGACGCCGTCGGGCATGGTGGCGCCGGTGAGCCCGACGGCCTCTTCAATTGAATGCGTGTCGAAGCCGTTCGCTGGCGCTCCGGCGGCCGGCGCAAGTGCGGGCGGGCCGGACGCTGGAGCGGGCGTCGCCGCCGGCATCTCGGGCTTGGTTGCGAGCGCGCCCTCGCGCTTCTCCTCGACCGGCGCCGCTTCCGCCTCCAGATCGTCGCCGCCCCGTTTCATGATCCCGCAACCGCAGGCGACGAGCAGGCACGCTACAATCGCGATCCGCCTCATGCCGATCCCCTCCGCGGGCGCCACCTTAGACGGTTCCGGGACCAACACGCCAGAGCGTCGTCGGTGATGGGCGCGCGCGCGCGGCGCGGGGGGACGCCGGCGGGTCCTGCGGCCTTGCCGCGCGTGCTGGCGGGCGTCTTCGGACGGGACGACCCCGCTGCGCGCTCACGGCCGAGACCGGACCCGGCGGCGTCCCCCCGCACCACGCGCGCGAGTCGCGCATAGGTCGGCCTCGCACAGACGGATACTCTGACGTGTCTGCGATACGGCGCGGCGGGCGTGGCGTGGGGGTTGCTGCCGCCGGGTCCGGTCTCGGCCGTGAGCGCGCAGCAGGGTCTCCGGTTGGAGGCTGCCCGCCATGCACGCGCGGCAAGGCCGCAGGACCCGCCGGCAGCAACCCCCACGCCACGCCCGCCGACGAGGCGTTCCGGATAAGCAGACGACGCGACTACCGGCAGCCGAACGACCCGGTGAACCCCGTCTCCGGCGCGCCCGCGAGGATCCACTCCTCGAGCAGCTGCACGTGCAGATGGTGCAGCGGCTTCAGATCACGCGGCATCCGCTCGCCCTCGCCGTCGACGAGATCGCCGCGCAGCTTCTTCAGGATGAAGCTGTTGTCGGGATTGCCGGGGGCGACGCGCAGGAAGCCGGCGCCGGCGGCGACGGAGTTCGCGGGGGGCACGCCGACCAGGTTGGCGTAGGCCTCGCCCGGGGAGAGAGACAGCTGGTGCTCGGCCTGCGCGACGTTGTGGCAGGTGGGGATGGCGCAGGTCGGCGTGAACACCTGGCGCTGCAGCTGCTCGAAGGTGGAGGTGATGCCGTCGCAGGGCGTCGTGTCCTTCTCGGGCACGCACGTCATCTTCAGGCTGGTCCTCGTCGCGGACGCCGGCCGGACCCGTGAGCGTCGACTCGATCGCCTTCCGGCCGCGGCGGAAGCGGCCGCCGCTCCGCGACGGTTGGATCGGCAGGCGGAGGCTCATTTGCACCTCGCCGCTGCAGACGTCGGTGTCGGCGGCCTCGAGCGGCAGCACCAGGTTGTTCAGCTGGTCCTCGAGCGTCTGGAAGTCGAAGTCGTGGAGCGGGTTGGTGTCGGGTTGCTCGTTCTCGATGAAGAAGTGATCGAGCGCGGCCGGGGCGCAGCCCGGAAGGTTCGGGTCGGCGACGTTCAGGCAGACCTCGGCCTGGAACTGGCAGATGCCGAGGGTGGGGTCGTCGTCGCAGGCGGGGTCGTTGTCGGCGCAGCGGATCTCGCGTGGGTGCGCCGACGGCTGGTTGGCCGGCGTGCCGCCGAACTCGGCGAGGCAATCGGTGGTGCTCGACCCGCCACCGGGTGTCAGCGCCGCCGCGGGGGCGGCGACGACGAGCACGAGCAGGATGGCGACGAGCACGCGCATCAGGTGAGAAACCCCAGGGTCGAGAAGCTGTCGTTCAGGATCGGCGCGTGCGCGCCGGCCGAGCCGATCAGCCACTTGTCGATGATGGTCGCGTACACCTGGCGGAAGTCGACGTTCCACTTGGTGTTGCCGCCGTCGAGGTCGGTGAGATCGGGGAAGGTGCCGTAGAGGCCGCCGTTCACGGTCTGACCGACGATGAAGAGCGGCGAGGCGGCGCCGTGATCGGTGCCCGCCGTGGTGCCGCTGCCGTTCTCGGCGACCCGCCGCCCGAACTCCGAGAAGGTCATGAGCAGCACCTTGTTGGCGATCCCGAGCGTCACCATGTCGTCGTAGAACGCCTTCAGCGAATCGCTGACCCGTTGCAGGCGGATCGGCTGGGCGCCGGTCAATAGATTGGCCTGCTGCTGGGTGTGGGTGTCGAAGCCGCCGAGGCGGACGTGGAAGAAGCGGGCGCCGGTCGCCGGTCCCATGCCGAGGGCGTCGTAGCGCAGGATCGAGGCCACCTGCTTCAGGCTGGTGCCGAGCGCGCCGCCGACGCCGTTCAGGTTCGAGCTCCAGCTGGTGCTGACGTTGGCGTAGACGTCGATCTTGCCGAGCATCGCGTCGCCCGAGGTGCCGATCGAGAGCTGGACGCCGTCGGTCTCGAGCGGATCGGCCTCGACGGCGTAGGCCGCTTGCAGCGCCGCCTTCTTGGCGGCGAGGTCGGGATAGTCGGGATCGTCCGGGATCACGAAGTCGGAGATCCGGCGCACCGCGAGGACGTTGCTGTTGGTACTGATGAAGATCGGGTTCAGCGTCTCGTTGACGTCGACCGCGACGATGTTGCTCGGACCGAAGCCGGCGGTGTCGAGATAACGCCCGAACCAGCCGGTCTCGAAGTTGTCGGCCGGCGCCGCGGTCGGGTCGAGGGCGCCGAACCAGATGTCCTCTGAGCGGAAGTGCGAGAGGTTCTGGTTCGGGTAGCCGACGCCGTTCACCACGGCGAGCTTGCCGGCGTCGAAGAGCGTCTTCAGGCCCGTCATCGTCGGGTGCAGCGCCAGCGCCGTCCCGCCCGAGCTGCCGATACCGGTCGTGCCGAGGTTGCCGAGCGGCACGCCGAGGTTCGGGCGCTTGGTGTCGTAGGTGGTGCGCTGCAGGCCGGCGGCGCTCGGGATCACGGTGTTGAGGCCGTCGTTGCCGCCTTCCAGCTGCACGATCACCAGGATGGCGTCCGCCGGTGCCGCGTGCGCGACGCCGGCGCCCAGCATGGCGCGGAGGAGGGGATGGGGTGCCGTGACGGCGGCGCCGACCAACGCGCTCCGCCGCATGAACTCACGTCGTGTGATGGGCATGATGAGCTCCGTTCCTCTCTCTCGCTCAGTGGATCTGGAACTCGGGGAGATCGAGCATGAGCGCGATCGCGCCCCGCACCTTCTGCTCGACCACCGTCGGATCGTAGAAGTTGGTGGCGCCCCCGAAGTAGTCGATCAGCGCCTGACGCACGTCGGGCGGCACGTACGCCGCGATGCCGAGCGCCACCAGCAACTCGTCGACGACCTGGTCGGCGCTGGTCGCGGAGCGGTCGAAGAGGCGCGTCGGGCTCAGCTTGAGATCGCCGACGCGCCCGGCGGCGAGGGTCTGCGCGAACTCGAAGCGCCCCAAGAATTGTCCGCTCGAGAGCCACGCGAGACCGTTGCTCCAGCCGTTCACCGTCGGCGGGTCGAAGAGGTCCATGCCCATGTTGGCGAGGTGGTCGGGGAG
This sequence comes from uncultured delta proteobacterium, assembly GCA_963761995.1. Lineage (GTDB taxonomy): Bacteria > Desulfobacterota > Binatia > UTPRO1 > UTPRO1 > UTPRO1. The sequence goes on from CAVXIU010000006.1 coordinate 1,870,846, forward strand.
CGGCTTGGCGTTGGTCGAGGCCCGCGTCGCCCGGATGGCGTGGAACGCGAACTCGCACGGGTTCTTCACCGACTGGCTCTTGGCCTCGGCGCTGTAGAAATCGTCGTGGAGGAAGATCGAGCGCAGCAGATCGGCGATCACGAAGCCGTTGGCGATGAAGGGGCCGGTGAGCTCGTCGACGCGGGCTTTGGTCGGGTTCGGATAGGCGAAGTACTCCCAGAGCTTCTTGGCGAGGAAGCGCGGCATGGCGAGCTCGCTGTCGGTGTCGGTGTGCGCGAACAGGACGTCGATGACGTTGGTGGCGGGCGGCAGCAGGTTGCCGCCGGCGTCGACGACGCCGAGGTTGCCCGTCACGCCGAGCACGGTCTTGGAGCCGCCGTCGAAACGGCTCGGGTCGAAGACCCCTTCGTCGTCCTGGATCACGAACCCGGTCGTCGCCCGCGCCAGCTCCTCGACGTCGGTCTGCGTGTAGTTGGGGTTGCCGTCGAGGTCGTTGACGCCGAGCACGAAGAGCTCCATGAGCTCGCGCGCGTAGTTCTCGTTCGGTTTTCCGACCCGGTTGCGGTTGCCGTCGAGGAACTCGAGCATGGCCGGGTCGCGGGTGATCTCGAAGACGAGCGTCTTGAACGGCCCGAGCCCGTGGCGGCGAAAGAGCGCGTTCTGCTGCGACATCCAGAGGTTGTTCTTGACGGTGCTGACGTTGCTGGCGAGGTGGTCGTGCCAGAAGAGGCACATCTTCTCTTGCAGGCGACGGCTCGTCGCCTTCACCATGCGCTTGGCCCACCAGATGCGGAGCTTCAGGAGGTCGTCGGGATCGGTGGCGGCGTTGCCCGACTTGCCGGGCCCCTTGGAGCCCGTACCTTTGACGGTGACGAGCTTCTCGACGGCGACCGCTTGTCCGTACCGGACGTACTTCTCGACGTCGCGTGCGTCACCGCCGAAGCCGGCGCGCGAGATGAGATGGGCGGCGTTCTCCGCGTCCCAGACGACCATGGCGATCCTCCGTGTGGCTGGGACCGAAAGGGGGTGCCTCGTCTCGCAGGAGCTGCCGGCACGAGAGACAGGGCGCGTTCGGTCCGGACGTCCGTACGATTACCAGCCGGTGGCCAGGTAGCCAAGGATTTTTCTTGAACGCGTGTTCCGGACGGGCGTGGGCGGGCGTGGCGTGGGGGTGCCGCCGGCGGGTCCTGCGGCCTTGCCGCGCGTGCTGGCGGGCGTCTTCGAACGGGACGACCCGGCTGCGCGCTCACGGCCGAGACCGGACCCGGCGGCGGCACCCCCACGCCACGCCCGCCCATGCGGCGCTACGCGGGAAGCTAGAGCCTATGCGCTCTCGAGCCACCACCGTGCGACGTCGAGCTCGACCGCCTCGAAGGGCGCGCGACGCATCGGATCGTCCCCCGCGTGCACGGCGACGACGACCCAGAGCCCGCCTTCGAGGCGATAGGCCTCGATCGTCCGCAGCAGGGGATCGACGAGCCAGAGGTGCCCGACGCCCTCGCGGCGCCAACCGGCCTGGTCGGGGACGACGACATCGTCGCCGAAGTGCAGCTCGGGCTCCATCAGGAGCCACCAACCGCCCGGACCCGTCGGATGGCCGGGAGGCCGGTGAAAGGCCGCGATCAGATCGGAGGCCATCACCGATGCGGCATGCGCATGTGGGAAAGCCGGGCGCGGCGAGACGATCAGCTCGCCGTCGATCATCTCCGCGACCTTGGTATCGGGGACCGCGATGATCTCGTCGTAGCGAGCGGGGCGTCGCGCCGCTTTCATGCCGCGACCGTAGCATACGGTTCGCGACGCCCGCAGATGCAGTGGTGGCCTCGCGTGACATCGCGGCGGACGTGGCGTGGGGGTTGCTGCCGCCGGGTCCGGTCTCGGCCGTGAGCGCGCAGCCGGGTCGTCCCGTCCGAAGCCGCCCGCCAGCACGCGCGGCAAGGCCGCAGGACCCGCCGGCAGCAACCCCCACGCCACGCCCGCCCATGCGGCGTCACGGAGAGCAGTAGTGGATTGAACGCCGCCCATCCCCTATGAGCGCTTCCTGCAACGAACGAAGGGGGAAGCCATGCCGAGACTACAAGTCGGGATGCAAACGAGCTGCCTCGCGCCGCTCTGGGTCGAGCGACTCGGGATGCGCATGGCGAAGCTCGGGGGCGTCGACAGCATGCTCCTCCCCGACCACTACCTCGGCTTCGTCCCCCGTCATCTCTGGAAGCCCGAGTACACGCCCGCGGCGAAGATGGTCCCGTCCGCCGACGCCTTCTTCGACCCCTTCGTGATGCTCGGCATGATGGCCACCCGCTACCGCGGCGTCCGGATCGGCACCGGCGTCACCGAGGCCTTCCGTCGCCATCCCGCCACCCTCGCGCAGGCCTTCGTCACCGTCGATCACCTGACCAAGGGCCGCGCCATCCTCGGCATCGGCAACGGCGAGCGCGAGAACACCGAGCCCTACGGCCTGCCGTTCACCCGCCGGGTCGCCCGGCTCGAGGAGGCGCTCACCATCATCCGCATGCTCTGGGAGAGCCGCGGCGAGCCGGTCTCCTTCGGCGGTCCGACCTGGCGTCTCACGGCCGCGCTCTTCACGACGCCTCTTTATAAGGACAAGGCGCCGGCGGTCTGGGTGGCCGCGCACGCGCCGCGCATGCTCGCCCTCACCGGCCGCTTCGGGGACGGCTGGTATCCGACGCAGAAGATGACCGCCGACGAGTACCGCCAGAAGCTCGGCGTCATCCGGGCGGCTGCGGTGGCGGCTGGCCGCTCCTTCGACCGCTTCGAGCCGGCCTTGCAGATCCAGGTGGCACTCGGGGCCGGCCGCCGTCAGGTGATCGACCAGGTCCTCAAGTGGAAGGTGGCCGTGGTGATGACGTTGTTGCTGTCCGGCGCGGCGTGGCGGAAGCAGGGCCTGGTGCACCCCCTCGGTGACGACTTCGAGGGCTTCTCGGACATCGTGCCGAACGACGTCCCGGCCGAGGCCATCGCCGCCGCCGAGCGCCAGGCGACCCCGGACCTGCTGGCGTCGAACGTCTACGCCGGCACCGTCGACGAGGTAGTGGCGGAGGTCGAGCCGCTCCTCGCCGCCGGCCTCAAGCACCTCGTGATATGGAACATCGGCGTGCTCGCGACCGGCGGTTCGCCCGCAGACCTGCTGCGGCAGACCCAGCTGATCTGGAAGCTGAAGAAGCTGCAGACGGGCGGTGCGGCATGAAGATCGGGATCTTCCTGCCGACGTTCGACGCCGGCCTCACGCCGGCGACCCTGCGCGTCCTCGCCGAGACCGCCGAGGCCGTGGGGGCGTCGAGCCTGTGGGCCGCGGAGCACGTCGTGCTCGTCGACGCCTATGCGTCGCGCTACCCCTATGCCGACGACGGCCGCCTGCCGGTCGCTGGCGACTCGGGTGGACCGGCCGACCCGTTCGCGGTGCTCAACTTTCTCGCGGCCGTGACGACGCGGGTCCGGCTCGGCACCGGCATCTGCCTCGTCCCCCAGCGCAATCCCGTCTACACCGCCAAGGAGGTCGCGACCCTCGACGTCCTGTCGGGCGGGCGCCTCGACTTCGGGATCGGGATCGGCTGGCTCGCCGAGGAGTTCGCGGCCCTCGGGGTGCCGTTCGAGCGCCGGGCCGGACGCACCCGCGCCTACCTCGAGGTGATGCGGCGCCTCTGGACCTCCGACGTCGCCGAGTACCAGAGCGAGTTCTATAGACTCCCGCCGGTGCGCATGGATCCCAAGCCGGTCCAGCGGCCGCATCCGCCGATCCTGGTCGGCGGTGAGAGCGACGCGGCGCTCGGGCGTGCCGCCGAGTACGGGCAGGGCTGGTTCGGCTGGAACGTGACGCCCGAGATGGTGGCCGAGCGTGTGGATGCGCTCACAAAATTGCTTGCTCCAAAAGGCCGACGCATTCAGGATCTCCGTGTGCTCGCCTCCCCCTACACGCGGCCGACCCGCGACCTCGACGCCATGAAGCGCTACCGCGACGCCGGCGCCGACGAGGTCGTGGTGCTGCTGTCGCGCTTCCGGAGCGACGACGAGGCGCGCGCGGTGGTCGAGCGGGTGGGCGACAATTTGGTGGTTCCGGCAGGAGCGCTGTGATCCGTCCTCTCTGGTTCGTCGCCGCAGGGTTGCTGCTCTCGCTCGTGACGCTCATGCCGGCCCGGGTCGCCGCCCAGGGCGCCTGCTCCGCGACGAGCGCGATCGCCTGCGACCAGGCGATCGCGGGAACGCTGGGCGTGGTGGCGGAGACCGATTGCTACACCTTCAACGGCGAGGCCAACGAGAGGGTGAGCATCGCGTCCGACGAGACCGCCGGCAGCTTGAATGTGTGCTGGGAGCTGCGGCGCTCGAACAACGCGGTCGTCGAGTTCACCTGCGCCGGTCAGAAGCTCGCGACGCTGCCGGTCGACGACCTGTACACCATCGCGGTCTACGAGAACGGCAACAACAGCACCGGCTCGTACAACCTCGGCTTCACCGTCGTCTCGGCGACCACCTCGAGCTGCGGCGCGCCGATCGCCTGCGGGGACACGCTGGCGCGCAACATCTCCACGTCGACCGAGAGCGATACCTTTGCCTTCTCGGCGGAGGCCGGTGAGGTGGCCAGCATCACGATCCAACAAACCGGGGCGGGGCTGAACGCCTGCTGGGACCTGCATCGTCCGAGCGGCGTCCTCCTCAATTCCTCCTGCGACCAGGAGACCACCGCGCTCCCCGACACCGGCACCTACGTCATTCGCGCCCACGACAACGGCGACGACGGCAGCGGCAACTACGACCTGCACCTGACCTTCGTGTCGGCGACCGCCTCGAGCTGCGCGGCGCCCATCACCTGCGGCCAGACGATCCCGGACAGCATCGCCCTCGTCGCCGAGAGCGACACCTTCGACTTCACCACCAGCTTCAGCGACGAGACCGTGCGTATCACCACGTTCGGCGTGCCCGCGCCCTTCAGCGCCTGTTGGACCCTCTACACGCCGCTCGGCGATCCCGTTCCCGACGCCACGCCGGTGTGCGGCGCGGCCGACGTGCTCCTGGCGGACGCCGGCACGCACACCATTCGCGTCGCCGACGGCGACGACAATGCCACGGGCGGCTACACCGTCGACCTCGCGTGCCTCGGCACCGCCACGCCCACGCCGACGGAGACGCCGACCGAGACCCCGTCGCCGAGTCCCACCGAGACCCCGTCCGGGACGCCGACCCCGAGCGCGACGCTCACCCTCGCGCCGACCGCCACCGCAGAGACGCCCACACCGACGCCGAGCCCGACCGCGACCGGGGAGACTCCGACCCCGACCTCCGAGGGCACCGAGACGCCGTCGCCCGCACCGACCGTCACTCCGACGCCGCTCCGTACCGCGACGCCGGTGCCGACGCCCGTCGGCACGCCGGGCGGCCTGCCGAACCCGATCGCGGCCAAGGGCGCCGCCAAGTGTCAGAAGACGCTCACCAGCGCCGGCGCCAAGCTCGCGACCGCGCGCCTGAAGCGTCTCGATGGCTGCATCACCAAGGTGCTCGATTGCTTCGAGTCGCGGCCGGGCGAGCCGGCGTGTCGCGACAAGGCGAACGTCTCGTGCGCCAAGGGCCTGGTCAAGCTCGCCGGCGACGAGGCGAAGATGCGTGCCAGCGTCCAGAAGAGCTGCGGCACCCTGGCCTTCACCGACGTCGGCTCGGTGCTCGGTCTCGGTTTCGACGCCGCGGCGACGACGTGTGCGGGGCTCGGCGTGCCGTTGGTCGACCTGAACGCGCTGGTCACGTGCACGGCGGCGCGCCACGCCTGTCGTGCCGACGAGCTCTTCATGCACGCGGAGCCGCGCGCCGGCGAGCTGCTGCGGCTGGTCGGGATCGCGATTCCCTCCGGCGACTGTCTCGAGGACTTCGGCGGCGGCGGTGCCGACGTCGGGGATCCGAAGCTCGGGAAGCAGGTCGTCAAGTGCGCCAAGGCCTTGACCGGCGCCGGGCGCACGCTGGCGTCGCGCCGGCTCGCGCGCACGGCCGATTGCGTGAACACCGTCATGGCCTGCCTGCAAAACGCGCCCGGCGATCCCGTCTGTCTCGCCAAGGCGACCGTGCGATGCGGCAGCGACGCCTCGAAGATCCTCGCGGCCGAGGCGACGTTCGGTGCGGCCATCGGCAGGAAATGCGCGGGGATTCGCGTTCCCGACCCTCGCCACGGTGGCCGGCCTGAACCTCGTCGCGCTCGACGCGGCGTGCGCGCCGTTCGGGGCGGCGCCGATCACCTCGCTCGCCGGCTACCAGGAATGCCTGCGCCGCAGCCACGCCTGCGGCGCCGCCGAGCTGATCGCCGCGGAAGCGCCGCGTGCCGCCCAGCTGTTGGGCGTGGTGGGACGGTCGCTCCGCGACGGCTTCTGCCCCGTTCCCTGAGCGCTGTCGTTCGACCGTCGCGATGCGCTAGTACGGTGCGCCATGAGCCGCACCCTCGTCACGGGCGCGACCGGTACCGTCGGGAACGCCATCGTGCGGGCGCTGCTCGCCGATGGGCGGACCGTGCGAGCGCTGGTGCGCGATCCCGAGCGCGCCCGGGCGCTGGTGCCGGAGCGCGTCGAGCTGGCGGCGGGGGACGTCGCCGATGCGGGGTCGATCCGGCGGGCCGTCGCCGACTGCGACGTGGTCTACCATGCCTCCGGTCTCCCCGAGCAGTGGCTCCCCGATCCGGGGACGTTCACGCGCGTCAACGTCGAGGGCACGCGCCACGTGCTCGAGGCCGCGCTCGCCGAGCGGGTGCGCGCCTTCGTTTACACCAGCACCATCGACGTCTTCGTGATGCCGCCGGGTGAGCCGTTCGACGAGACCCGGCTCGACCCCCTCCCCAAGGCGACCGACTACGAGCGCTCGAAGCAGGCCGCCGACCGGCTGGTGACGCTGGCGCTCGAGCGCGGCCTGAAGGCGCACTTCCTCCACCCCGCGGGCGTCTACGGACCGGCGCCGGTGACGACCGGGGTCAACGACTTCCTGCGTCGCTTGGCGCGGGGCGAGATCCCGATGCTGCTGCCCGGCGGCATGCCGCTGGTCTCCGCCGCCGACGTGGCGCGCGGGCATCTCCTGGCCGAGGAAAAGGGGCCGGTCGGGAGGCGCTACATCCTGAGCGAGTCGTATCGGAGCCTGCAGGAGATCGCGCAGGCGGTGCACGAGCACGTTCCCGGCGCGCGCGTGCCGGCGGTCTTGCCGCGCTGGGTGGCGCGCGCGGTCTCGGTGACCGGGGAGCTGTGGGCACGCTTCAGCGGCATGGTGCCGCTGATTCCCAAGGGCCAGCTGCACTTCCTCAGCGTCGAGGCGCGGCCGGCATCGACGCGGGCGCGCCGCGAGCTCGGCTGGGAGCCGATGGCGTTCGCGGACGGGGTGCGAGCGACGCTGGCGGATCTGAAAGCGCGCGGGGAGATTTAGGAACCTGACCCAAGATTGCCACCGGCCTGCGTCGGCAGGTGTTTCCCGTGTCGCGTCCGGTCAGGACGGGGACCACTGTTCGTGGTTCGTCCGAAGGAAAAAAGAGGGTTGGTAGGGAAAGCTTGCTCGGGTCGCCGCTTGCGGGCTCGAGCTGGGGGCGACGTGAGCGGTTAGCGGGGAACCTCGGCGGGGTCGAGGAGGCCGTGGCGACGCCAGCCGACCGTGAGGAGCCACGTCCGTGCCCGTGACACCGGCCGCTGCGGGACGTCCTCGGTGCCTCCCCTAGATACTTCTTCTCGTAGGTTTTCTCTCTTCCACCCATCGAACCACCGCGCCGAGGAGGCGGGATCCAGCCGTACCGCTCCGGCGAGCGTGGCACGCGCCGCCGCCGCATGCCGGCGGGCGTTCAGGAGTACGTAGCGGAGCGCGTTTCGGACCTCGCGCGGCGTCGCGAGGAGCCGCGCATGGTAGCGATCGGCGAGCACCCGCCCGCTCCGTTCCGCGAGGCGATTCACCGCCCGCGCGACCCGGATGCCGACCGCCCGCATGCCGCGCCCGAGCGCGTCCCGATCGCGCGCCTCGACGATGAAGTGCGCGTGGTTCCCGAGCAGCGAGTAGTGGACGAGCCGAAAGTCCGGCCGCTCACAGCCGGCGGCGAACGTCCGTTCGAGCGCGCGGACGAGCTTCCTCACGCGGAGCGACGGGAGGTCCTTACAGAGCCGGACCGTGACGTGCGCCGGCAACGGCCGCGCGAAGGGCTGCCGCGACACGTGCGGCATGCCGGCCTTCGCGCCGGCGGGCTTCCGCCCGGCCCCGGCCCGCCGTCCGCCCCAGCGCCGGGGCGCGGGCAACGACAAGCGGAGCTGTGCAGGTCTGCGTGTCATCTTGAAACAGCTAAAGTCTATCACATCTGATTACATCCATGTCAAGCCCTACACGTCACGTGGCGAACGACGCGGGTGGTACCGGCCGCCCGGTTCCCGCCGCCCCGCCGCGCCCCCTTACCAACCATCTTCAAAGCCCGGCTGCGCAACCTAAGACCGTCCCCCGAGTACGAAACCACCTCTCCGGGAGCGAAGCCCTCCGGAAGCTGCGAGAAGTCTTGGGTCGGCTTCGCGCGCGGAACTGGCGTCTCCTCAGTCGCCGCGGCCCTTGAACTGCGTCGGCTCGTTGCGGGTCACGCCGCTCGCGTCGATCACCGCCTCGAGACACGTGCCATTGGACGCCTGGAGCTGGGCGCGGAGCGGCAGCGGCAGCGGCAAGGTCGGGAGCGGCAGGAACAACCCCTTGCCGCTGACGCTCGCCTTCGACTTGCCGGCGAGGCCGGCCTCGATCTTCACGCCCTCGATGCCGCAATGGCTGCGCTTGGAATCCCTGAGCGCGAAGGCATCGTCGCCGTTGATCTTCCAGCACGGGGCACCGTTGGCGCAGGTATCGGCGGCCGGAAAGGGCGCTTCGAAGACGAGCCTCGGCGGCCCCGACTCGTCGTAGAGGCAGAAGGTGTAGTCGGTCGTGGTGCGCGGATCGCCGAGCTCGGCGAACGTCAGGGCGGCGCCGCGCTGCCAGCTCCACTTGAAGCGGTCGTTGTCGTCCTTCGCCGAGTCCTTGATCTGCAACTGCGACTTCTCGGGCTCGACCGGGGTGCGGCAACCGCCGACGGGCACGCTGCTACAGGTGAGCGGATTGCCGCCGCGATAGCGCACGACCGCGAAGTCGTGGAAGTCGAACTGCGACACCCCGAGCTCGGGGTTGATGTCGAAGGCGTTGCCGGTCACGAGGATCGTCCCGTCGGGCGCGACCGCCACCGCGGTGGCCTCGTCGACGCTGCCGCCGACGTCGTTCTCGACGATGTTCGTCGACACGACGCCGCAGGTGCCGAAGGAGCCGTCGAGGACGCCGTCGGCGCGATAGCGCGCGATGCCGAAGTCGTTCCGGCCCAGCGGGTCGAACTCGCCTCTGCCCGCGGCGACGATCTTCCCGTCCGGCTGGAGCGCGAGGCCGCGGATGCCGTTTCCCGAGCCGGGGAAGGCGGTCGTGACGCGCCCGCCGGTGCCGAAGCTCGGATCGAGCGCGCCGGTCGTGTCGTAGCGCGCCATGGCGAAGACCACGCGCAAGAGGTTCGGGAAGAACACGGAGCCGGCGGCCACCAGGTAGCCGTCGGGCTGCAGCAGGAGCGCCCGCGCCTCTTCCTGCGCGAAGACGAGCGGGTCCGGGTGTCCCGATGGGAAGTCGGTGAAGACGTAGCCGTCGACCCCGAAGTCGTCGTCGAGCGTGCCGTCGGAGTCGTAGCGCACGAGCACGAAGTTGTCGCCGCCGATGATGCCGAAGTTGTCGTCGATCCGTCCCGCGACGACGATCTTGCCGTCGGGCTGGGCGACGACCGCTCGGCCGATCAGGACCCCGGCGGGGAAGGGCGGCACGGTCGTCACCCGCCCGCCCGTGCCGAACGTCGCGTCGAGGGTGCCGTCGGGCTCGTAGCGGACGACTCTGAAGTTCGGCCCTCCCGCCGCCACGATCTTGCCGTCGGACTGGAGCGCCACGCCGAAGGCGATGTCCTGCCCGCCGGCGAAGTCCGTCATGACGCGGCCGCCCAGGCCGAAGCCGGGATCGAGCGTGCCGTCGGCGTCGTAGCGCGCGAGCGCGAAGTCGGAGGTCGCCTCGTTGCCGGACGTGCGCGCGCGTCCCGCGACGACCAGCTTGCCGTCGGGCTGGAGGACGATGGCGAACGCCTCGTCGGTGTCGCCGGCGATGTCGGTGAGGACGAGCCCTGCCGTGCCGAAGCCGGGATCGAGCGAGCCGTCCGGCTGGTAGCGCGCGAGGCCGAAGTCCCTGCCGTCGGCATCCAGTCCCTCCTGGTCGCTGAAGCCCGCCACGACGACCATGCCGTCCGGTTGCAGCGCGATCGCCTGGCCCTCGTCGTCGGCGTCGGCGAAATCGGTGTCGATCGTTCCGTCGTCGCCGAACGTGGGGTCGGGGTCGCCGGTGTTGGCAACGACGGGAGCCGGCCACGCCGCGAGCGCGCAGACGAGCAACCAGGCGAGGAGCGCGCGCCACGCGAGCGTGCTGAGATCGGGAATCGAGGGACGAGTCATACGTGGCTCCTAGTCCGACCGGGCCTTGAACTGGGCGGCGGTGTTGGTGGCGGGCGCGCTGTAGTCGGCCCCCCAGCACGCCGCCGTGTCGGTGTTCAGCAAGCGGACCGCCACCGGCGGGACGAGCGGGAGGGCGGGCAGGTCGACGAGCGGGAACTCGCCGCTGGTTTGCAGATCCATCTTCGCCTTGCCGTCGGCGCCGGGCTTGAAGTTCATCTTGAAGATCCCGTCGGGCGTGAGGCCGCGGTCGTAGTAGCGCACGGACTTGCTGCCGACGCGCCAGCACGGCCGGCCCGCACAGAGCCCGCCCGCCGGGGCGGCGAGGACCGCGAGCGGCTGCGTGCCGCCCGCGCCGTCGTAGAGGCAGAGCGCATACGTGGCACTCGAGTTCGGGTCGCCGAAGTCGGCGCTGGTCGTCGCCTGGCCGCGTCCCCATTTCCACTTGAGGCGCCCCTTCTTGATCGCGAGCTGCCCACCGCCCGGCGCCGTGGAGGAGCGGCATCCCGCGGGGGGTGCCGGCGGGCAGAGCTCGAGGGCGCACGTGGACGAGCAGCCGTCGCCGTCCACCAGGTTGCCGTCGTCGCACTGCTCGTCGACCGTGACGCGCCCGCTGCCGCAGACGTCGCGGATGAACGTGACCAGTGCGCCGTTGGCGACGTCGATCGTCCCGAAGAAGGTCTTGCTCGTGCCGTCCGCTTCGGTGTCGCCGCTCCGGCTGGTCGAGTAGAGATTGGCGCCGTCGGGACTGAGCGCGACCTGGCGCGTGTCGGTGAGCCCGCCGACCCCGGATTGGCCCTCGCGATGGCCGCCGAGGAAGACGAGCCGCCCACTCGCCGGATCCCGGAGGAAGACGAGGACTCCGGGCACGTCGGCGTCCGAGACGTAGACGTGGCGGCCGTCGGGGCTGACCTCGAGATCGTCGGGGTGACCGAACGGCGATCCCAGCAGCGCGTCGACGAAGGTGAGCTCGCCGGTCCCGGCGTCGCGGGCGAAGATCGCGACCGAGCGGGCGAGCGGCGCGATCGTGAAGACGTGCGCACCGTCCGGGCTGATGCGCACCTGGCGCGCGCCCTTCAGGCCGTCGACTCCCGCGGTGCCGTCCTGCAGGAACGTGACGAACGTGAGCGCGCCGGTCGTGACGTTGCGCTTGAACGTCACGATGGTGTCGTCCGCGGTCACCGCGTAGACGTGCTCGCCGTCGGGGCTGACCACCACCGCCAGCGGCCGCCGCGTCTCCTCGACCTCGATCAGCGTCATCGCGCCGGTCCCAGGGTCGAGGCCGAAGGCCACCACGGCGCCGCCCCGGGCCGCCGACTGGTCGGCGACGTAGAGATGGGCGCTGTCGGGGCTGATCGCGAGCTCGTTGGTGCCGCGCAGCACGTCGTTGTTGGGCGGGACGTACACGGTCACCTCGGTGAAGAAGCCGATGGTCGGGTGGCGCCGGAGCCCGACGATCGTGTCGGGACTGCCGTTGTTCACGCCGTACAGGAACGCGCCGTCGGGTCGCATCGCCATCGCCCGGAGCTCTCCCTGATCGCCATTGGCCGTGAACGACTGCGTGCCGACGGGCGTGAGCGCGCCCCCGGCCGGATCGCGTAGGAAGGTGATGAGGAACTCGTTGCTGAAGACGTAGACGTTGGTCCCGTCCGGGCTCACGGTGAGCAGCTGCGGCCCACGGAGTCCCGGCGTGTCGCCGCGGCGCTCGGCGGCGGAGTGCACCTCGCCCGTGAAGACGAGGCCGGCCTCCTCGACGGGGCCCGCGATCGGCGGCGCCGGCGTGGGTGTCGGCGTCGGCGGATTGGGGTCGGGCACGACCGGGGCGAGCCGCGCGATGAACGTGCCCCAGATCGAGACGTCGACGCCGGACGTCTGTGCGATCTCGTTCATGATCCAGAAGGTGGCGTCGTCGTCGGGATCGACGACCGTCGCGGAGTAGTTGCCCCAGCGATCGACCACGAACGGAAAGAAGGCGTCGTAGAAGCCGGGGCTCGTCGCCGCGACGGCCGACGCCTGGAAGAAGCCCGCGGGGTCGCTCGCGGCGCGGCTCGCGTAGCGCATCTCGGGAAACTGGTCGATCTGCGCTTGGGTATAGTTGATCGTCACGTCGCCGGCGGCGTTCACGCCGATCGACGGCATGAACGTCCACTCGGCACCGTCGCTGCCGTCGATGGCGCCCGTGTCGACGATGGCCGGCGCGTTCGGCACGCCGCCGTTGGTCGCGACGCGAGCCCAGAACACCTCCGTCAGACCGTCGAAGTCGACGTCGGCGCTGAGCGTCAGCCAGACGTGACCGTCCCGGTACACGGCGTTCATCACCCGCCCCGAGACGGTTTCCAGGACGACGGGCGTTCCCGCCTGGCGGGCGCAGCACGCGGGGTAGCCTGCGGACCAGACGCGCGGCGCGTTGCCGACCAGGGTCGGCGCCGCCGGCGCCCCGGCGACCTCCCAGAGACGATACACCGTCGGTCCGAGACGGCTCACCAGGTAGAAGTTGCCGTTGTCGGTGACGTCGAAGACGTGGGCCGGCTGGATCGTGAAGGAGCCGGGCGTCACCGACTCGCTGACGTCGAGGTCGACGAAGCCGTAGCTCCCCGCGAGCAGCGCCGCCTTGTCGAAAACGCGGATCTTGGCGCCGCGGAAACCGGTGGTGGCGCCGAAGAGGTTGCCCGTGACGACGAGCGATCCCGCGTCGGCGCCGATTCCGGGGTAGTCCATGTAGGTGCCGACGCCGTCGACGGTGGTGAGCGCGCTGCCGCTCAGCTTCACCCAGTCGCCGGTCAGGTCCCCGGGCGTGGCGCTCGTCGAGACGGCGACGTGCAGATTGCTGGTGCCGCCCGGATTCGGCGTGGTGCCCTCGAGGGCGACGATGAAGAAGCGCCCCGCGTGCTGGTCGAAGAGCACCTTGGGACCGAAGGCCGCGGGGACCGGCGTGCCGAGGAAGGCATCGAGCCCGATCGGGCCCGCGAGCGACGCGCCGCTCTTGTCCCAGATCTGCACCCCGCTCGCCGTGACCATGACGACGCGCCCCGCGGCGCCCGCGCCCGGACCGACGGCGACGTGCGGGTTGGGCGGCTTGTGGAGGAAGCCGTCCTTCATGGTGCCGTCGACGCCGGGGAAGCCGAGGGCAACGGCGGGCGTGCGTGGATTCGCCGCCGGCCCCGCCGGCGCGCCGCTCGACGCCGCGTTCGGCGCCACGGGAAACACACCGGACGCGACCTCGACCTCGACGTAGTCGGGCTCGGGGTGCGGCGCCTCGCTGCCGGGGCCCATCGACGGCCACGCCGCATCGCGCATGACCAGCTCGGCGGCGGCGGCCGCAGGGGTGAGGGCGAGGAACAGGGCGGCGACGACCGCGGCACGAGCCGGCGACGTCCGAACCGTCATCATTCGACTGCGCATGCGAGGAACCTCCGAGGTGAGAACGTGCTCAGTCGGACTTCCCACTGAGCTGTGAGCCGTCGGGCTTCACGAATGGAGCGCTGTACGAGGCTTCCCAGCAGGGTCCGCCCGGCCGGACGAGTTGCACGCGTAGGGGCGGCACCAGGCCGCCGAGGCTCGGCATCTGGAGCAGCGCACCTTTGCCCTTGGCGCCGATCTTCGCCTTGCCCGCCACGCCCGTCTTGAGGTCGAGCTTGCCGATGCCCTGGGGCGTTCGCAGGTTGTTCTTGTAGCCGAACGCGCCGCTCTTGGCCGTCCAGCACGGCTTCTCGAGGCAGACGCCGCCGGGCGGCACCGCCGCCGACAGCACCGGACCGCCCGCGTCGTAGACGCAGAGCACGTACCCGTCGTTGGCGATGGGGTTGCCGAGATTGGCCACGGTGGTGCTCGCACCCTTCGTCCACGACCACGAGAGCTGGTCCTTGCTGTCGTCGAGCTTGTCCCGCAGCTGGAGCTTCGCCTTGCCGGCAAGCGTCGGAAGCTTGCAGCCGGCGAGCGGCGCGGCCGCGCAGCCGGGCGGCGCGACCGAGACCGTGAAGCTCCCGGCGCCGCTGTAGCCGTCGACGATCAGGTAGTAGGTCGTGCCCGCCTCGACGTAGAAGCTCGCGGCCGATTGCTGCCCGCAGGAGGAGTCGTCGTTGCAGCCGAGCTGCGGACCGGTCTCGCAGGCGCCGGTGCGGACATAGAGGATGGTGTCGAGCGCGCTCCCGCAGGTGTCGACGCGCGCCAGGCCCGAGACGTCCGGCGTCCAGGCGAAGACCTGCTCCGGGGCGGCACCGCCGCCGCAGGTGCCGAGCAGGGTGTTCGGGCCGGTGGTCGTGCCCGGGAAGGTACCCCCTGCGGCCGGCACGACGGTCGGCGCATCGCAGGACGTGCAGCTCCCGGGCGGCTCGTGCGTGCAGGCGGCGAGCTCGTCGCAGACGTCGGTGGTGCACGGATCACCGTCGTCGGCGCACGCCTCTCCGACCTCCACGACGCAATTGGAGGTGCAGCAATCGCCGCCGGCGACGTTGCCGTCGTCGCATTGCTCGCCGGGATCCGCCACGCCGTCGCCGCAGACGCCCGGCGCGGCGCCGATGCAGGCGCCACCCTCGGCCTCGCCGCGGATCACCCCCCCGACGACGCTTCCGAAGCCCATCTCGATCGTGGCGTTGAGATGACAGTAGCTCATCGTCTCGCCGACGGTCGGGTGCACGATTCCGCTGAAGCACCCCGGCTCCTGCCGGTAGCACTTGTCGATCGGCGGCTGGTAGCAATGCGTGTGGGGCGAGCCGAAGTTGTGTCCGAGCTCGTGCGCGACCACGTTGACGTCCCAGAGATATCCCGTCGTCGGGAAGCTCGAGTAGAAGCCGTCGAGGTTGCTGACGCCGTACCCGAACGCGTCGTTGCAGAGCACGTCGACGTAGGCGATGCCGCCGCCGTGCTCGAGATTGGCGAGCAGGTGCGCGACGTCGCGCGGCACGCCGACGCGGGCGGTCTCGTTGTAGCTGCGATAGGAGTTCAGCTGGACGACCGAGCGGTCGCCGCCGCCGAACGGCTCGGGGGCGGTCCAGATGACGAGCTGGTCGATCAGGATCGCGACGTCGACGTCCCGGCGATAGATCGCCGAGACCGCACCGAAGAGGCCCGTCGCGTACTCCGACGCCGTCGTCGAGCTCGAGCCGAACTGGGCGGTGTAGAGGTCGTAGCCGACGTCGACCAGGATCTCGCCGGCGAGCGTCGGGCCGGGTGGGGTCCTCGGCGATGCCGGCGCGGCGCTCGTTCTCCCGAAGGGGCCGAGCGTCCCGGGTGCCGCCAGATGATTGTCGCAGAGGGCACGGGCCGCGCCGCCCGGAGCCCGTGCCACGTCCACCAGCGCATGCGCCCCGGAGGCGGCGCCGCTCGGCTCGGTCGGGTGGATGAAGCTCGTCGCCTGCTTGCCGTCGCGCACGATCGCCAGCACGCGGGCGCCGGCGGTGATCGTCAGCACGATCGAGCGGGTCGACTCGGCGACGTCGGTACCCTCGTAGATCGCCACGTCGGGCGGAGCGACCGGGACGGGCCTGCACACCGTCGAACTCGACGATCCGGGCGTCCGCCGTGAACACATCGACCGGCGTGAGCGCGAAGGTGGCGCTCCGACCGCCGGCGAGCGGCACGTCCGACAGCACGACCGGCCGCCGGTCGCGCCCGAGGTCACGAGCAACGGCCGCATCGACCGCGACGCCCGTCGTCGCGCGCGTGCGCGCGCCGGCTTCCGGAACGAAGAGCCGAGTCGCATGGGCTGGAGTGACGAACGCAATCAGAAGAGCCAGCGTCGCGAGCGCGCTTGCCATTTGCGATGAGCAACAGCAAGCCATGTGCCGCGGAGATCCTGCTGCGCTCACGTGAAGATGGGCGAGGGACCGGCGCCGGCGCCGGTCGAGGTTCACCGCTCCGGCTCAGCTAGACCACC
Source organism: uncultured delta proteobacterium (assembly GCA_963761995.1). Classification (GTDB taxonomy): domain Bacteria; phylum Desulfobacterota; class Binatia; order UTPRO1; family UTPRO1; genus UTPRO1. The sequence continues at coordinate 1,887,211 of CAVXIU010000006.1, forward strand.
AATCTGCATTTCGCCGCGTCGGCTTCGGCAGGCTGCGACGAATGCTCCGCGCGGCCGAACCGGGGCGAGGAGCTCGAGTTGAACCTCGAGCTCCGAGGGCCATCGGAGCATTCGGCGCGTAGCGCCGAAGCGCACGGGGCCGAAATGAAACGAGGGGCCCGAGTTGACCTCGGGCCCCTCGGCCCATCGGAGCACGGCCGCGAAGCGGCCGCGCGCACGGGGGCGTAATCAGTCGCTCTTGTCGTTGAAGATGACGCCGTCGTTCTTGATGGCCGGCGACGAGTAGATCGCCTGCCAGCAGGTGGTGGCGCCGGACCGCGAGATCTGGGCGGTGACCGTGCCGGTCGGGACCGGGGGCATCTCGAGGAGCGCGCCCTTGCCCTTCACCTGGATCTGCGCCTTGCCGGCGACGCCGGCCTGGAGCTTGAGTTGCGTCACGCCGTCGGGGGTGGCGGTCTTGCTCTTGTACTGGAACTGCTTGGCGTTGCCCTTCCAGCAGGGCTTGCCGTTGCAGAGGCCGCCGGCGGGGATGAACGAGCTCGAGATCAGCGTCGTGCCGTCGTAGAGGCAGAGCGCGTAGCTGGTGGTGCCGATCGGATCGCCGAACTCCGCGAGCGTGGTCGCGGCGCCGGAGCCCCACTTCCACTGCAGCTGGTCCTTGCTGCCGTCGTCGACGTTCTTGAGCTTCAGCTGGGCTTTCTTGGCGGCGGTGGGATTGCGGCAGCCGGCGAGCGGGGTGATGGCGCAGCCGCCGATGACCTCGAGCTGACAGGTGGCCGAGCAGCCGTCGCCGCTGGCGACGTTGCCGTCGTCGCATTGCTCGCCGCAGCCGCCGTCGAGGGTGTTGTTGCCGCAGGTCGAGCCGACGCCGACGCAGACGCCGGCCAGACAGCCGTCGGTGGCGGTGCAGGTGTTGCCGTCGTTGCAGGTGGCGCCGTCGGTCTTGGCCGGGTTCGAGCAGAGGCCGGTGCCCGAGTCGCAGGTGCCCGCGTCGTGGCATTGATCGGGGGCGGGGCAGACGACCGGCGTGCCGGCGCCGCAGTCGCCGCCGGCGCAGACGTCGTCGAGCGTACAGAGGTCGCCGTCGTCGCAGGGCGCCGTGTTGTCCTCGTGGCCGCAGCCGGTCTCCGGGTCGCAGACCTCGGTGGTGCAGACCTCGCCGTCGTCGCAGGTGGGCGGATCGCTGCCGACGCAGCTGCCGCCGGCGCAGACGTCGGTGGTGGTGCATTCGCTGCCGTCGTCGCAGGGGTCGGTGTTGTCGGTATGCGTGCAGCCGCCGGGGTCGCTGCAGTCGTCGGTGGTGCAGACCTCGCCGTCGTCGCAATCCGGGGCGGGGCCGCCGACGCAGGCGCCGGCGCTGCAGGTGTCCTCGGTCGTACACGCCGAGCCGTCCTCGCAGGGGAGGCTGTTCGGGGTGGTCGTGCACCCGAGCAGCGAGTCGCAGCCGTCGGTGGTGCAGAGCTCCTCGTCGTCGCAGACGGGCGGCGGGCCGCCGAGACAATCGCCGGTGCTGCAGGTGTCGGCGGTCGTGCAGGCGTCCGCGTCGTCGCAGGGGTCGGTGTTGTCGACGTAGGCGCAGCCGCCGGTCGGGAGGCAGCTCTGATCGGTACAGACCTCGCTGTCGTCGCAGTCGACGGGCGTCCCGGGCTGGCAGGTGTGGCTCGGATCGCAGGTCTCGAGGCCCGAGCAGAGGTTGCCGTCGTCGCAATCCCCGTCACTCAGGCAGCAGCCGGGAATGCCGGTGTGTTGGCAGCCCGAGCCGGGCTCGCAGCTGTCGGTGGTGCAGGAAGCGCCGTCGTCGCAGTCGAGGTCGGCCTCGTCTTGGCAGCCGCCTGACGGGTCGCAGCTCTCCTCGCCGTCGCATGGGTTGCCGTTGTCGCAGTCGAGCGGGGTGCCGGGCTGACAGAGGCCGCTCGAGACCTCGCAGGTCTCGGTGCCGGTGCAGACCGAGTGATCGTCGCAGTCCGCGTCGGCGGCGCAGCAGCTGGGCGTGGGCGTGAACACGCAACCGGTCGCCGGGGCACAGGCATCGGTCGTGCAGCCGACCGTGTCGTCGCAGACGAGCGGCGTCCCGTCCTCGCAGTCGCCGGTCGTGGGATTGCAGGTCTCGGCGCCGTCGCAGACGTCGTCGTTGCCGCAGTCGGTGAATTGGTGCGCGCAGACCTGCGCGTCGGTGTCGCAGCTGTCGACCGAGCAGGCGTTGGCGTCGTCGCAGTCGCCGTCGGCGTCGCAGCAGCCGGCGATCGCCGCGAAGCCGCAGCCGGTCACGGGGTCGCAGGCGTCGAGGGTGCAGCCGTCGCCGTCCGTGCATGGGGGCGGCGGTGTGCCGGGGAGGCAGTTCCCGGTGCCGGTGTCGCAGGTCTCGAGGCCGTCGCAGACGTCGTGGTTGGTGCAGTCGTCGTCGCTGTCGCAACAGCCGGGCTCGACCGGGTTGACGCACATGTCGCTGCCGGTGTCGCAGCTGTCGGTGGTGCAGACGACGGTGTCGTCGCAGCTGGGAGAGGTGCCTGGATCGCAGTCGCCGCTCCCGGCGTTGCAGAGCTCGACGCCGTTGCAGAAGACGCCGTCGTCGCAGAGCACGGGCGTCGCGGTGCAGGTGCCGCCGGCGCAGACGTCGGCGGTGGTGCAGAGGTTGCCGTCGTCGCAGGGGTCGGTGTTGTCGGTGTAGCCGCAGTCGCCCGTGCCGGTGTCGCAGAGGTCGTCGGTGCAGGGCTCGTCGTCGTCGCAGTCGACGGGCGAGGCCCCGACGCAGCTGCCGCCGGCGCAGGTGTCGACCTGGGTGCAGGCGTTGCCGTCGCTACAGGGATCGGTGTTGGGCTCGTGGGTGCAGCCCGTCTCCGTGTCGCAGCCGTCGTCGGTGCAGACCTCGTCGTCGTCGCAGTCGAGCGGCGTCGCCCCGGCGCAGTCCCCGCCGCCGCAGACGTCGCCGGTCGTGCAGGCGTTGTCGTCGTCGCAGGGATCGGTGTTGTCGGTGTGGGTGCAGCCGGTGCCGCTGTCGCAGGCGTCGTCGGTGCACTCCTCGCTGTCGTTGCAGTCGGGCGGCGCGCCGCCCACACACACGCCCGCCGTACAGGCGTCGGCGGTCGTGCAGGCGTTGCCGTCGATGCAGCTCGTGCCGTCGGTCTTGTTCGGATTCGAGCAGAGGCCGCTGCCCGTCTGGCACTCGCCGACGTCGTGGCATTGGTCGAGGGCGGTGCAGAGCACCGGGTTCGTGCCGGTGCAGGTGCCGCTCTGGCACGTATCGGTCTGCGTGCAGGCGTTGCCGTCCGTGCAGCTCGTGTCGTCGGGCTTCGCGGGATTCGTGCAGTCGCCGCTGCCGGTGTCACACGTGCCGACGTCGTGGCACTGGTCGAGGGCGGTGCAGACGACGGGGTTCGTGCCTTGGCAGCTCCCGCCACCGCAGACGTCGGTCTGCGTGCAGGCGTTGTCGTCGTCGCAAGGATTGGTGTTGTTCACGTGCGTGCAGCCGGTGCCGCTGTCGCAGCCGTCGGTGGTGCAGACCTGGCCGTCGTTGCAATTCGGCGGCGGCCCGCCGGTGCAGACGCCGCTCTGGCACGTATCGACGCCGGTGCAGGCGTCGGCGTCGCTGCAGTCGGTGCCGTCGGCCTGCGGCACGTCGGCGGGACAGGTGGCACTCGCCCCGCTGCAGACCTCGGCGGCGTCGCATTGATCCGCCGCCGGGCGGCAGATCGTCGCCGCCGCAACGTAGGTGCAGGTCGCCGAGCAGCACGAGCTCGCCGAGCCATTGGCGCCGGCCTGGTCGCAGTCCTCGCCCGGGTCGACGGTGCCGTCGCCGCAATCGGTGAAGGCGCCGAACGGCCAGCTGACCAGCCGGTTCTCGGCGAGCCGGCCGACGGTGTCGCCGGGATCGCCGCTTGCGGCGTTGTAGGCGAGCTGCACGGTCGAGCCGCTCACGAAGTGGATCGAGAGCGTGAGCTTCAGGAGGTGCCCGGCCGGGACGGTGGCGTTCGCGGACAAGTTGGTCGCCGGTGCCACGCACTCGGCCTCACCCCCGGCGGGGACGAGCGTGTTGGCGGACGGGGCGGTGGTGACGATCGCCGTCTCGCTGCCGTCGGTCGCATCGTAATCAGCGAAGGTGGCCGTGCAGGTGACGGTGACGTCCGACGCCTCGGGATTGGCGAGCCAGAGCCGGGCGCCGCCGCGGTCACTCGTAGTGAGCGCGGGGCCGTCGGCCGTCAAGGGCGCCGAGTAGAAATCCACGCTCGAGTCGCCCGTGAGCGGGAGCGTCACGACGCTACCGCCGAACTCCCCGTCGGTCAGCGTCTGGTCCGTGCTGGCGTGGAAGATGCCGGTCGTCTCGCTCCGCAGCGGCAGATTGTCGATTGGCGTCGCCGTCACGGTCGGCGTCGGCGTCGCCGTCTTGGTCGGCGTCGGGGTCACCGTGACGGTGGCGGTCGCCGTCGCCGTCGCGGTCACCGTGGGCGTCGCGGTGACGGTCGGGGTCGGGGTCGGCGTCGGCGTGACCGTCGCGGTCGGGGTCGGCGTCGCCTGGATTTGGCAGGTCGCCGAGCAGCCGTCGCCATTGGTGAGATTGCCGTCGTCGCAGGTCTCGCCGAGGGCCCCGTCGGTGACGCCGTCGCTACAGCGGTTGAGGGTGGCATTCACGAAATGGCCGTCGGTCGTGAGCCCCGTGGCGCGGGCAGGGGTGTCGCCGCTACCGGGGTAATCGTCGGCGGTGACGCTCGTGATGGTGCCGGCAATGCCGAAGCGGAGCGCGCACTCGGAGCCATCGTCGAACAGCGCCGTGTTCGACAAGCAGGAAGCCGACCACACGAAGCGCAAGGACAGGGCGACCGGGGACCCCGTTCCGGTGCCGGTGATGGTCGCGGTTGCCGATTGCGCGACGTCGGTGTCGGTGCCGGCACTTTCGGCCGGGTTGACCGCCGCGAAGTTGAAGGCGGTCGGCGCCACCAGGGATCCGCCCGTGACGGTGGTCGTGATCGCGCCGACGTCGCCGTCGGCAGCGTTTCCGTCATCGACCAGCGTGATCATGCCCGTTCGGTTGACGGAGAAGTTCACGCGGTACTGGGTGCCGGCCGGGGCGGTCACGTTGAACGCGACCGTGTAGTCGGCGGCGTACGAGGTGGTGAGGTCCCCGCCGAAAGTACCGACGTCGCTGTCGGCCGAGACGAGGTAGGCATAGCGGGTCTGGAAGGCGCTCCCGCCCGAGCTCACGACCGTCGCCGTGCTCTTGATTTCCGCGCGCGGGTCGGTGTTGTCGGTTGCGTCCGCCGTGTTGCCGGCGTTTTTGGTGGCGGTCACGCTGCTCAGCTGTGCCATCGCCGGCGCGGCGCTGGCGATTCCGATCGCGGCCAAGGCAAGGACGAGGAGGCGGCTCGCGTGCCGCGTCGGAGCGGCGGGCACGGCGTGGCGTTGAGTCGATCGGGAGGAAAGACAGGTAGTCGACATGGAACCCTCTTGGCCGCGGAATTTTACTGGTGGTCGTCTGAGCGTGTGCGTCCGACTGCGCCGAGAAACCGCGTGCAGTGCTGGCGCAAGGGTCGTGCCAGTGGGCAGCGAGCAAAAAGCAAGCAAACCTCGGCGGATTCGCGTACGGGGAGCACTGCAAAATCGCCGATACGGAAATCACTCGCGCATACCCGCATGACATCGCGAAGGACTATAGAGAAATGTACGAAACACGATCAATAAAGTGGTTTATGTGGTGATCTATAGCGGGCAGCATGCCTTTCGATGACGTCCGGAGCACGGTCCTGAAGCGGCCGCGCGCACGTAGGGCGAAGATCAATCGTTCTTGTCGTTGTAGATCGTGCCGTCGTTCTTGATGGCCGGCGTCGAGTAGATCGCCTGCCAGCAGGTGGTGGCGCCGGAGCGCGAGAGCTGGGCGGTGACGGTGCCGGTCGGGGCGGCCAGGGGCATCACGAGGAGCGTGCCCTTGCCCTTGACCTGGATCTGCGCCTTGCCGGCGACGCCGGCCTGGAGCTTCACCTGGGCGATGCCGTCGGGGGTGTTGGTCTTGCTCTTGTACTGGAACTGCTTGGCATTGCCTTTCCAGCAGGGCTTGCCGTTGCAGAGGCCGCCGGCGGGGATGACCGAGCTCGAGATCAGCGTCGTGCCGTCGTAGAGGCAGAGCGCGTAGCTCGTGGAGCCGATCGGGTCCCCGAACTCCGCAAGCGTGGTGGCGGCGCCGGAGCCCCATTTCCACTGCAGCTGGTCCTTGCTGCCGTCGGCGACGTTCTTGAGCTTGAGCTGCGCCTTCTTGGCCGCGGTGGGATTGCGGCAGCCGGCGAGCGGGGTGACCGAGCAGCCGCCGATCACCTCGAGCTGACAGGTGGCCGAGCAGCCGTCGCCGCTATTGGTGTTGCCGTCGTCGCATTGCTCGCCGCAGCCGCCGTCGAGGGTGTTGTTGCCGCAGGTCGAGCCGGCACCGACGCAGACGCCGGCCAGACAGCCGTCGGTGGCGGTGCAGGTGTTGCCGTCGTTGCAGGTGGCGCCGTCGGCCTTGGCCGGGTTCGAGCAGAGGCCCGTGCCCGAGTCGCAGGTGCCCGCGTCGTGGCACTGATCGGGGAGGGGGCAGACGACGGGCGCCCCGGGCTGGCAGTCGCCGCCGGCGCAGACGTCCTCGAGGGTGCAGAGGTCGCTATCGTCACAGGCGGCGGTATTGGGCTCGTGGCCGCAGCCGGTCTCCGCGTCGCAGACCTCGGTGGTGCAGACCTCGCCGTCGTCGCAGAGGGGCGGGGTGCTGCCGACGCAGTTGCCGGCGCTGCAGACGTCGGTGGTGGTACATGCGCTGTCGTCGTCGCAGGGATCGGTGTTGTCGGTGTGGGTGCAGCCGGTCGGGTTGGTGCAGCCGTCGGTGGTGCAGACATCGCCGTCGTCGCAGGCGGGCGGCGGGCCGCCGACGCAGACGCCGCCGGCGCAGGTGTCGTCGCTCGTGCAGGGCGAGCCGTCCTCGCAGGGGAGGCTGTTCGGCGTGGTGGTGCAGCCGAGGAGCGAGTCGCAGCCGTCGGTGGTGCAGAGCTCCTCGTCGTCGCAGTCGGGGGCCGGGCCGCCGAGGCAGTCGCCGGCGCTGCAGGTGTCGGCGGTCGTGCAGGCGTCCGCGTCGTCGCAGGGATCGGTGTTGTCGACGTAAGCGCAGCCGCCGGTCGGCTGGCAGCTCTGATCGGTGCAGACCTCAGCGTCGTCGCAGTCGACGGGCGTTCCGGGCTCGCAGGTGTTGCTCGGGTTGCAGCTCTCGAGGCCGGTACAGAGGTCGCCGTCGTCGCAGTCGCCGTCACTCAGGCAGCAGCCCGGCGTGCCGGTGTGTTGGCAGCCCGAGCCGGGATTGCAGCTGTCGGTGGTGCAGGGCGCCCCGTCGTCGCAGTCGAGATCGGCCTCGTCCTGGCAGCCGCCCGACGGGTCGCAGCTCTCTTCGCCGTCGCACGGGTTGCCGTTGTCGCAGTCGAGTGGCGTGCCGGGCTGACAGAGGCCGCTCGAGACCTCGCAGGTTTCCGTGCCGGTGCAGACCGAGTGGTCGTCGCAGTCCTCGTCGGCGGCACAACACTCGGGCGTGGGTGTGGCGACGCAGCCCGTCGCTGGGACGCAGGTGTCGGTGGTGCAGGCCGCCGTGTCGTCGCAGACGAGCGGCGTCCCCGGCTCGCAGTCGCCGGTCGTGGGGTTGCAGGTCTCGGCGCCGTCGCAGACGTCGTCGTCGCCGCAGTCGGTCACGTGGTGGGCGCAGACGTTGGTGTCGGTGTTGCAGGTGTCGACCGAGCACGCATTGGCGTCGTCGCAGTCGGCGTCGGCGTCGCAGCAGCCGGCGATCGGCGCGAAGCCGCAGCCGGTCACGGGATCGCAGGCGTCGAGGGTGCAGCCGTCGCCGTCCGTGCACGCCGGCGGCGCCGTGCCGGGGAGGCAGTTCCCGGTGCCGGTGTCGCAGGTCTCGAGGCCGTCGCAGACGTCGTGGTTGGTGCAGTCGTCGTCGCTGTCGCAGCAGCCGGGCTCGACCGGATGGACGCACATGTCGCTGCCGCCGTCGCAGCTGTCGGTGGTGCAGACCACGGTGTCGTCGCAGCTGGGGGGCGTCCCCAGGTCACAATCACCGCTCCCGGCGTTGCAGAGCTCGACGCCGTTACAGAAGACGCCGTCGTCGCAGACGACGGGGGTGCTGGTGCAGGTGCCGCCGGCGCAGACGTCGTCGATCGTGCAGTTGTTCCCGTCTTCGCAGGTATCGGTGTTGTCGCTGTGGGTGCACTCGCCCGTGCCGGTATTGCAGCCGTCGTCGGTGCAGGGCTCGGCGTCGTCGCAGTCGACGGGCGAATCGCCGACGCAGCTGCCGCCGGCGCAGGTGTCCACCTGCGTGCAGGGGTTGCCGTCGCTGCAGGGATCGGTGTTGTCCTCGTGCGTGCAGCCCGTCCCCGTGTCGCAGGCGTCGTCGGTGCAGACCTCGTCGTCGTCGCAATCGAGAGGCGTCGGTCCCGCGCAGTCGCCGCCGCCGCAGACGTCGCCCGTGGTACACGCGTTGCCATCGTCGCAGGGATCCGTGTTGTCGGTGTGGGTGCAGCCCGTCCCCGTGTCGCAGGCGTCGTCGGTGCAGGCCTCGTGGTCGTTGCAGTCGGGCGGCGCGCCCCCCACACACACGCCCGCCGTACACGCGTCGGCGGTCGTGCATGCGTCGCCCTCGACGCAGCCGGTGCCGTCGGTCTTGTTCGGATTCGAGCAGAGGCCCGTACCCGTCTGGCACTCGCCGACGTCGTGGCATTGGTCGAGGGCGGTGCAGAGCACCGGGTTCATCCCGGTGCAGGTGCCGCTCTGGCACGTGTCGGTTTGTGTGCAGGCGTTGCCGTCCGTGCAGCTCGTGTCGTCGGGCTTCGCGGGATTCGTGCAGTCGCCGCTGCCGGTGTCGCAGGTGCCGACGTCGTGGCACTGGTCGAGGGCGGTGCAGACCACGGGGTTGCCGCCGACGCACGCGCCGCCGCCACAGGTGTCGGTCTGCGTGCAGGCGTTGTCGTCGTCGCAGGGATTGGTGTTGTTCACGTGCGTGCAGCCGGTGCCGCTGTCGCAGCCGTCGGTGGTGCAGACCTGGCCGTCGTTGCAGTTGGGCGGCGGCCCGCCGCTGCAGACGCCACTCTGGCACGTGTCGGCGCCGGTGCAGGCGTCGGCGTCGCTGCAGTCGGTGCCGTCGGCCTGCGGCACGTCGGCGGGACAGGTGGCGCTTGCCCCGCTGCAGACCTCGGCGGCGTCGCATTGATCCGTCGCCGGACGGCAGGTGGTCGCCGCCGCGACGTAGGTGCAGGTCGCCGAGCAGCACGAGCCGCTCGAGCCATTGGCCCCGGCCTGGTCGCAGTCCTCGCCCGGGTCGACGCTGCCGTCGCCGCAGTCCGTGAAATCGCCGAACGGCCAGCTGACCAGGCGGTTCTCCGCCAGGCGGCCGACGGTGTCGCCGGGATCGCCGCTCGCCGCGTTATAGGCGAGCTGGACGGTGCTACCGCTCACGAAGTGGATCGAGAGCGTGAGCTTCAGGAGATGCCCGGCCGGGACGGTGGCGTCCGCCGGGAGATTCGTCGCCGGTGCGACGCACTCCGCCTCGGCCCCGGCGGGGACGAGCGTGTTGGCGGAGGCTCCCGTGGTGACGATGGCGGTTTCCGTGCCGGTGTCGGCGTCGTAGTCGGCGAAGGTGGCCGTGCAAGTCACGGTCACGTCCGACGCCTCGGGGTTGGCGAGCCAGAGCCGCGCGCCGCCGCGATCACTCGTCGTCAGCGCCGGGCCGTCGGTCGTGAGCGGCGCCGAGTAGAAATCCACGCTTGAGTCGTCCGTGAGCGGCAGTGTCACGACGGTCCCGCCGAACTCGCCGTCGATCAGCGTCTGGTCGGTGCTGGCGTGGAAGATGCCGGTGGTCTCGCTCCGGAGCGGCAGATTGTCGATCGGCGTCGCTGTGACGGTCGGGGTCGGCGTCGCGGTGAGGGTCGGGGTGGCGGTCTGGGTCGCGGTCACCGTCGGCGTGGTGGTGACCGTCGGCGTCGCAGTCTTCGTCGGCGTCGCCGTGACGGTCGGGGTCACCGTGACCGTCGGGGTCGCGGTCGTGGTCGCGGTTACCGTAGCGGTGGGCGTCGCGGTCTTCGTCGGGGTCGGCGTTGCCGCGGTGTACGTAACGTTCCATTCGATGGCGCCGTACTCGACGGAGTGGCCGTTGCTGCCGTCACAGCCGCTGGCGGTGATGCGGCACTCGACGGCGGAACCGCTGGCGACGGTCAGCGCCGAGGCGTTCCACGTGAGCGACACGATCTGGGACGTGTTGTTGGTGATGCTGATCGAGGCACTGGTCGCGATCACCGAACCGTTGTCGAGCACCTCGATCACCGCGCTGGGGTTGCACGCGTTGGAGCCACCCGCGTTCGATCGTCGCACTTGCGCGCGGCACTCCTGGAGACCCGCTCCCGCCGTCGGCGGACCGGTCGGGGTCGCGAAGCTCACCCGCACCGCCGTGCTGGCCTGGACGCTGCCAGCCTGCGTGAGGAAGCTGCCGTTGGGCGAATCAGGGTCGTCCTGAACCGCCGCAACGGTGCCGCTCACGCTCGTGCTCGCCGTGATCGCGTCCGGCGACTGCCGCTCGGTGGCGGCCCAGGCCAGCGCCGGTACCGTCAGGAGAAGCAGCGCGGTCGCGAGGCCGAAGGCCGGACGCGCGGTCGTCGAGAGGCAAGCGGTGCGCGGGTGGCGCATACGAGGACTCCCGTCAGTCATTCTTGTCGTTGTAGATGACGCCGTCGTTCTTGATGGCGGGCGTCGAGTAGATGGCCTGCCAGCAGGTGGTGGCGCCGGACCGCGAGAGCTGGGCGGTGACGGTGCCGGTCGGGGCGGCCAGGGGCATCACGAGGAGCGTGCCCTTGCCCTTGACCTGGATCTGCGCCTTGCCGGCGACGCCGGCCTGGAGCTTCACCTGGGCGATGCCGTCGGGGGTGTTGGTCTTGGTCTTGTACTGGAACTGCTTGGCATTGCCCTTCCAGCAGGGTTTGCCGTTGCAGAGGCCGCCGGCGGGGATGAGCGCGTGCGAGATCAGCGTCGTGCCGTCGTAGAGGCAGAGGCTGTAGCTCGTGGAGCCGATCGGGTCCCCGAACTCCGCGAGCGTGGTGGCGGCGCCGGAGCCCCACTTCCACTGCAGCTGGTCCTTGCTGTCGTCGGCGGCGTTCTTGAGCTTGAGCTGCGCCTTCTTGGCGGCGGTGGGATTGCGGCAGCCGGCGAGCGGGGTGACCGAGCAGCCGCCGATCACCTCGAGCTGGCAGGTGGCCGAGCAGCCGTCGCCGCTATTGGTGTTGCCGTCGTCGCATTGCTCGCCGCAGCCGCCGTCGAGGGTGTTGTTGCCGCAGGTACTGCCGACGCCGACGCAGACGCCGGCCTGACAGCCGTCGGTGGCGGTGCAGGTGTTGCCGTCGGTGCAGGCAGCCCCGTCGGTCTTGGCCGGGTTCGAGCAGAGGCCCGTGCCCGAGTCGCAGGTGCCGGGCTCGTGGCACTGATCGGGGGCGGGGCAGACGACGGGGGCGCCGGCGCCGCAGCTGCCGCCGGCGCAGGTGTCGTCGGTGGTGCAGAGGTCGCCGTCGTCGCAGGGGGCGGTGTTGTCCTCGTGGCCGCAGCCGGTCTCGGCGTCGCAGACCTCGGTGGTGCAGACCTCGCCGTCGTCGCAGGTGGGCGGCGCGCTGCCGACGCAGCTGCCGCCGCTGCAGACGTCGGTGGTGGTGCAGGCGCTGCCGTCGTCGCAGGGGTCGGTGTTGTCGGTGTGCGTGCAGCCGACCGGGTCGCTGCAGTCGTCGGTGGTGCAGCCCTCGCCGTCGTCGCAATCCGGGGCGGGGCCGCCGACGCAGGCGCCGGCGCTGCAGGTGTCCTCGGTCGTGCACGCCGAGCCGTCCTCGCAGGGGAGGGTGTTCGGCGTCGCGGTGCAGCCGAGCAGCGTGTCGCAGCCGTCGGTGGTGCAGAGCTCCTCGTCGTCGCAATCGGGCGGCGGGCCGCCGAGGCAGTCGCCGGTGCTGCAGGTGTCGGCGGTCGTGCAGGCGTCGCCGTCGTCACAGGGATCGGTGTTGTCGACGTACTCGCAGCCGCCCGTCGGGTTGCAGCTCTGCTCGGTGCAGAGATTGCTGTCGTTGCAGTCGAGCAGGGTGCCCGGCTCGCAGGTGTTGCTCAGGTTGCAGGTCTCGAGCCCGGTGCAGATGTCGCCGTCGTCGCACTGGCCGTCGTGGGTGCAGCAGCCGGGCACGCCCGTGTGCTGGCAGCCGAGACCGGGCTCGCAGGTATCGGTGGTGCAGACGGCGCCGTCGTCGCAGTCGAGGTCGGCCTCGTCCTGGCAGCCGGTCGTCGCGTCGCAGCTCTCCGCGCCGTCACAGGGATTGTCGTTGTCGCAATCGAGCGCCGTCCCGGGCTGACAGAGGCCGCTCGAGACCTCGCAGGTCTCGGTGCCGGTGCAGACCGTGTGGTCGTCGCAATCGTCGTCGCTGTCGCAGCAGGTGGGCACGGGGGTGTAGACGCAGCCCGGACCCGCCTCGCAGGTGTCGGCCGTACACACCACGCCGTCGTTGCAGACGAGCGCGGTGCCTTCCTCGCAGTCGCCGGTCGCGGTGTTGCAGGTCTCCTCGCCGTCACAGGCGTTGCCGTCGCTGCAGTCGGCAAAGGTGTGCTCACAGACGTGCTCGTCGGTGTTGCAGCTGTCGACCGAGCACGCGTTGCTGTCGTCGCAGTCGGCGTCGACGTTGCAGCAGCCGGCGATCGGCTCGAAGCCGCAGCCGCCGGTCAGGGGATCGCAGACGTCGAGGGTGCAGACGTCGCCGTCGCTACAGGGCGGCGGCGGCGTGCCGGGGAGGCAGGTGCCGGTGCCGGTGTCGCAGGTCTCGACGCCGTTGCAGGCGTCGAGGTTGTCGCAGTCGTCGTTGCTGTCGCAGCAGGCCGGCGCGATCGGATGGATGCACATGTCGCTGCCGGTGTCGCAGCTGTCGGTGGTGCAGACGACGGTGTCGTCGCAGCTCGGGGGCGTGCCCGGGTCGCAGTCGCCGCTCCCGGCGTTACAGAGCTCGACGCCGTTGCAGAAGACGCCGTCGCTGCAGACCACGGGCGTCGCGGTGCAGGTGCCGCCGGCGCAGACGTCGTCGATGGTGCAGTGGTTGCCATCGTCGCAGGGATCGGTGTTGGCGCTGTGGGTGCACTCGCCCGTGCCGGTATGGCAGCCGTCGTCGGTGCAGGACTCGTGGTCGTCGCAGTCCTGCGGCGGGCCCGCGACGCACGCGCCGCCGGCGCAGGTGTCGGCGAGCGTGCAGGCGTCGCCGTCGCTGCAGGGATCGGTGTTGTCGGTGTGCGTGCAGCCGCTGCCGGTGTCGCAGGCGTCGTCGGTGCAGACCTCGCCGTCGTTGCAGTCGAGCGGCGTCGCGCCCGCGCAGTCCCCGCCGCCGCAGACGTCGCCGGTGGTGCAGGCGTTGCCGTCGTCGCAGGGCGCGGTGTTGTCGGTGTGCGTGCAGCCGGTGCCGCTGTCGCAGGCGTCGTCGGTGCACGCCTCGCCGTCGTTGCAATCGGGCGGCGCGCCGCCGACGCAGGTGCCGCTCGTGCAGGCGTCGGCCGTCGTGCAGGCGTCGTCGTCGGTGCAGCTCGTGCCGTCGGTCTTGTTCGGATGCGAGCAGAGGCCGGTCCCCGTCTGGCACTCGCCGACGTCGTGGCACTGATCGAGGGCGGTACAGATCACGGGGTTCGTGCCGTGGCAGCTCCCGCCACCGCAGACGTCGGTCTGCGTGCAGGCGTCGTCGTCGTCGCAGGGATTGGTGTTGTTGGTGTGGGTGCAGCCGAGCAGCGTATCGCAGCTGTCGGTGGTGCAGACCTGGCCGTCGTTGCAGTTGGGCGGCGCGCCGCCGGTGCAGACGCCGCTCTGGCAGGTGTCGACGCCGGTGCAGGCGTCGGCGTCGCTGCAGCCGGTGCCGTCGGCCTGCGGCACATCGGCGGGGCAGGTGGCGCTGGCCCCGCTGCAGACCTCGGAGGCGTCGCATTGATCGGCCGCCGGACGGCAGGTGGTCGCCGCCGCGACGTACGTACAGGTCGCGCTACAGCACGAGCTCGCGGTGCCGTTGGCGCCCGCCTGGTCGCAGTCCTCGCCGGGGTCGATGCTGCCGTCGCCGCAATCGGTGAAGTCGCCGAAGGGCCAGCTGACGAGCCGGTTCTCGGCGAGGCGGCCGACGGTGTCGCCGGGATCGCCGCTCGCGGCGTTGTAGGCGAGCTGCACGCTCGAGCCACTCACGAAGTGGATCGAGAGCGTGAGCTTCAGGAGATGCCCGGCCGGGACGGTGGCGTTCGCGGGCAGGTTGGTGGCCGGCGCCACGCATTCGGCCTCGCCCCCGGCGGGGACGAGCGTGTTGGCGGACGGAGCGGTGGTGACGATCGCGGTCTCGCTGCCGTCGGCCGCGTCATAGTCCGCGAAGGTGGCGGTGCACGTGACGGTCACGTCCGACGCCTCGGGGTTGGCGAGCCAGAGCCGGGCACCGCCGCGATCGCTCGTGGTCAGCGCGGGGCCGTCGGTCGTGAGCGGCGCCGAGTAGAAATCGACGCTCGAGTCGCCGCTGAGCGGCAGCGTCACGACGCTGCCGCCGAACTCGCCGTCGGTCAGCGTCTGGTCCGTGCTGGCGTGGAAGATGCCGGTGGTCTCGTTCCGCAGCGGCAGATTGTCGATCGGCGTCGCCGTCACCGTCGGTGTCGGGGTCGCGGTGGTGGTCGGCGTCGGGGTCACCGTGACGGTGGCGGTCGCCGTCGCCGTCGCGGTCACCGTGGGCGTGGCGGTCGTGGTGGCCGTCGGCGTCGCGGTCTTGGTCGCGGTGGCAGTGACGGTCGGCGTCGGGGTCGGGGTGACGGTCGCGGTCGGGGCCGGCTTGAACGCGGCCACCGCGGCGGCCCAGCGGCCCGCCGGACCGAGCGTGCCCGAGGCGTTGGTCGTCGCGGTGCCGCTCAGGATCCGATACTCGGGGTAGTTCGCGACCATCGCGGGCTGCAGCGCGATCATCTGGGTGTGCTCGTCGCTCCCCGAGCTGGAGGTCCTCGTGCCGCTCGCGCCGACGGCGACCTGCGCCTGGTCGAAGCAAGCGGCGCTGGAGTTGGGTGTGCTCGAGGTATTGCCTTCGAAGCGCTGGGTCATGCCCGCGGGCGTCGGCAGGTCGTTGGGACCCTGCTCGCCGAAGCAGGCGAGCAGCACCGTGTTGGCGACCGTCGTCGTGACCGATGGCGCGTTGTTGGTGCTCGCATTGCCCTCGCCGAACACGTTGACGGGCACGGTCGCGTCGACGTTCTGGTAGGTCATGATGCCGCCCGCGATCCGCGAGCTGCTGCTGACCGTGAACTGGTAGTTCGTCGTCGCGGCATCCCCGGCGGTGACGAGCTTGTAAAAGGAGACCAGGGCCATGTTCTCCGTGCCGCTCGAGGTGTCCTGGATCAAGGTCCAGCCCGAGGGCGCCGTGACGGTCGGCGGATCGTTGAAGGCGGTCTGGGTGGCGTTCAAGACGGCGATCATCATCTCGCCTTGCAGCGTGCCGGCGGGCTTGTTGATGGTGAGCGAGGTCGCGCCGTTGACCGTGCCGGACGCGGAGCTGCGGAACGTGATGGTGGACGCCGCGGTGGCGGCGCTGAGCACGTTGTAGCTGGCGCCGACGGTGAAGCTGTTGAAGGGCGTCGTGCCGACGACCCCGTAGAGCAGGTCGTTCGCCACCGTGGTGGTGACGTTCGAGGTGGCGGGGGAGGTGCTGTTGCCGGTCTGGTTGGCGTTGCTGACGTCGAGCGCGCTACTGGTGGCGACGCCCGCGAACTCCGCCGCGCTCACCGCGCGCCGGGTCGTGCTCGGGTGGGTCACCGTGATGGTGCCCCCGTTCGCGACCGCCAGCGCGCCGTGCACCGCGAACACGAGGTTGCGCACGTTGCCGGCGTTGGTGTTGTCGGTGACGGCGGCGCCGTAGGAGTTGCCCGCCGAGTCGGCGACGCTGACCGCGCCCGCCACCGCGTCCATGGTGATCGACACCACGATGCTGTTGCCCGCCGCGGTCGCGCCGGCGCCCAACGTGATCGCGGTCGTGGTGTTGGCGGTCGTGCTCGAGGCGGTGCCGACGTTCTTTACGAAGCTGATGGCGGCAGCCGCTCGAGAAGGGAGACCGGCGATGGAGACGAGAGTCGCCAGCGCCAGGACGAGCGGGCGGAAGGCGGACGCAGAGGTCGGGCGGAAGTCGGAAGGTCGGCAGTGCACGAGAGAGGGCTCCTGTCAGTTCGATTTGTCGTTGTAGATGACGCCGTCGTTCTTGATGGCGGGCGGGTCGTAGATGGCCTGCCAGCAGGTGGTGGCGCCGGACCGCGAGAGCTGGGCGGTGACGGTGCCGGTCGGGGCCGCCAGGGGCATCACGAGGAGCGTGCCCTTGCCCTTGACCTGGATCTGCGCCTTGCCGGCGACGCCGGCCTGGAGCTTCACCTGGGCGATGCCGTCGGGGGTGTTGGTCTTGGTCTTGTACTGGAACTGCTTGGCGTTGCCCTTCCAGCAGGGTTTGTTGTTGCAGAGGCCGCCGGCGGGGATGAGCGCGTGCGAGATCAGCGTCGTGCCGTCGTAGAGGCAGAGGCTGTAGCTCGTGGAGCCGATCGGGTCCCCGAACTCCGCGAGCGTGGTGGCGGCACCGGAGCCCCACTTCCACTGCAGCTGATCCTTGTTGTCGTCGGCGACGTTCTTGAGCTTGAGCTGCGCCTTCTTGGCCGCGGTGGGATTGCGGCAGCCGGCGAGCGGGGTGACCGAGCAGCCGCCGATCACCTCGAGCTGGCAGGTGGCGGAGCAGCCGTCGCCGCTCGCGACGTTGCCGTCGTCGCATTGCTCGCCGCAGCCGCCGTCGAGGGTGTTGTTACCGCAGGTCGAGCCGGCGCCGACGCAGACGCCGGCGAGACAGCCGTCGGTCGCGGTGCAGGTGTTGCCGTCGGTGCAGCTCGCGCCGTCGGCCTTGGCGGGGTTCGAGCAGAGGCCCGTGCCCGAGTCGCAGATGCCGGGATCGTGGCACTGATCGGGGGCGGGGCAGACGACGGGGGCTCCGGGCTGGCAGTCGCCGCCGGCGCAAACGTCCTCGAGGGTGCAGAGGTCGCCGTCGTCGCAGGAGGCGGTGTTGGGCTCGTGGCCACAGCCGGTCTCCGCGTCGCAGGTCTCGGTGGTGCAGACCTCGCCGTCGTCGCAGGTGGGCGGCGCGCTGCCGACGCAGCTGCCGTCGCTGCAGACGTCGGTGGTGGTGCATTCGCTCCCGTCGTCGCAGGAGTCGGTGTTGTCGGTGTGGGTGCAGCCGGTCGGGTTGGTGCAGCCGTCAGTGGTGCAGACCTCACCGTCGTCGCAGGTGGGTGGCGGGCCGCCGACGCAGATGCCGCCGGCGCAGGCGTCGTCGCTCGTGCACGGGGAACCGTCCTCGCAGGGGAGGGTGTTCGGCGTCGCGGTGCAGCCGAGCAGCGTGTCGCAGCCGTCGGTGGTGCAGAGCTCCTCGTCGTCGCAATCGGGCGGCGGGCCGCCGAGGCAGTCGCCGGCGCTGCAGGTGTCGGCGGTCGTGCAGGCGTCGGCGTCGTCGCAGGGATCGGTGTTGTCGACGTAGGCGCAGCCGCCGGTCGGCTGGCAGCTCTGATCGGTGCAGACCTCGCTGTCGTCGCAGGCGACGGGCGTCCCGGGCTGACAGGTGTGCGTGCCGTCGCAGGTCTCGAGGCCGCTGCAGAGGTTGCCGTCGTCGCAGTCGCCGTCACTCAAGCAGCAGCCGGGGATGCCGGTGTGCTGGCAGCCCGAGCCGGGCTCGCAGCTGTCGGTGGTGCAGGAAGCGCCGTCGTCGCAGTCGAGGTCGGCCTCGTCCTGGCAGCCGTTCGTCGGGTCGCAGCTCTCGGCGCCGTCGCAGGGATTGTCGTTGTCGCAGTCGAGCGGCGTGCCGGGCTGACAGAGGCCGCTCGAGATCTCGCAGGTCTCGGTGCCGGTGCAGACCGAGTGATCGTCGCAATCCGCATCGGCGGCGCAACACTCGGGCGTCGGCGTGGCGACGCAGCCCGTCGCGGGGACGCAGGTGTCGGTCGTGCAGGCCGCCGTGTCGTCGCAGACGAGCGGCGTCCCGTCCTCGCAGTCACCGGTCGAGGGATTGCAGGTCTCGGCGCCGTCGCAGACGTCGCCGTCGTTGCAATCGGTGACGTGGTGGGCGCAGACGTTGGTGGCGGTGTTGCAGGTGTCGACCGAGCAGGCGTTGGCGTCGTCACAGTCGGCGTCGGCGTCGCAGCAGCCGGCGATCGCCGCGAAGCCGCAGCCGGTCAGCGGATCACAGACGTCGAGGGTGCAGCCATCGCCGTCCGTGCACGGGGGCGGCGGTGTCCCGGGGAGGCAGTTGCCGGTGCCGGTGTCGCAGGTCTCGAGGCCGTCGCAGACGTCGTGGTTGGTGCAGTCGGCGTCGCTGTCGCAGCAGCCGGGCTCGACCGGGTGCACGCACATGTCGCTGCCGGTGTCGCAGCTGTCGGTGGTGCAGACGACGGTGTCGTCGCAGCTCGGGGGCGTGCCGGGGTCGCAGTCGCCGCTCCCGGCGTTGCAGAGCTCGACGCCGTTACAGAAGACGCCGTCGTCGCAGACCACGGGCGTCGCGGTGCAGGTGCCGCCGGCGCAGACGTCATCGATGGTGCAGTTGTTCCCATCGTCGCAGGGATCGGTATTGGCGGGATGCCCGCAGAGGCCGCTCTCGGTGTCGCAGACGTCGTTGGTACAAGGCTCGTCGTCGTCGCAGTCGACGGGCGAGGCGCCGACGCAGCTGCCGCCGGCGCAGGTGTCGACCTGGGTGCAGGGGTTCCCGTCCGTGCACGGATCGGTGTTGTCCTCGTGGGTGCAGCCCGTCTCCGTGTCGCAGCCGTCGTTGGTGCAGACCTCGTCGTCGTCGCAGTCGAGCGGCGTCGCGCCCGCGCAGTCCCCGCCGCCGCAGACATCCCCCGTCGTGCACGCATTCCCGTCGTCGCAGGCGTCGGTGTTGTCGGTATGCGTGCAGCCGGTGCCGCTGTCGCAGGCGTCGTCGGTGCACTCCTCGCCGTCGTTGCAATCCGGCGCCGCGCCGCCGACGCAGAGCCCGGCCGTGCAGGCGTCGGCCGTCGTGCAGGCGTCGCCGTCGATGCAGCTCGTGCCATCGCTCTTGTTCGGATTGGAGCAGAGGCCGGTACCCGTCTGGCACTCGCCGACGTCGTGGCATTGGTCGAGGGCGGTGCAGAGGACCGGGTTCGTGCCGGTGCAGGCGCCGCTCTGGCACGTATCGGTCTGCGTGCACGCGTCGCCGTCCGTGCAGCTCGTGTCGTTGGGCTTCGCGGGATCCGAGCAATCGCCCGTCTCGGTGTCGCAGGTGCCGACGTCGTGGCACTGGTCGAGAGCGGTGCAGACGACGGGGTTCGTGCCGTGGCAGCTCCCGCCGCCGCAGACGTCGGTCTGCGTGCAGGCGTCGTCGTCGTCGCAGGGATTGGTGTTGTTCACGTGCGTGCAGCCGGTGCCGCTGTCGCAGCCGTCGGTGGTGCAGACCTGGCCGTCGTTGCAGTTGGGGGGCGCGCCGCCGGTGCAGACGCCGCTCTGGCAGGTGTCGACGCCGGTGCAGGCGTCGCCGTCGCTGCAATCGGTGCCGTCGGCCAGCGGCACGTCGGCGGGGCAGGTGGCGCTCGCCCCGCTGCAGACCTCGGCGGCGTCGCATTGATCGGCCGCCGGACGGCAGGTGGTCGCCGCCGCGACGTAGGTGCAGCTCGCCGAGCAGCACGAGCTCGCCGAGCCATTGGCGCCGGCCTCGTCGCAGTCCTCGCCCGGGTCGACGCTGCCGTCGCCGCAATCCGTGAAGTCGCCGAAGGGCCAGCTGACCAGCCGGTTCTCCGCCAGGCGGCCGACGGTGTCGCCGGGATCGCCGCTCGCCGCGTTGTAGGCGAGCTGCACGCTCGAGCCACTCACGAAGTGGATCGAGAGCGTGAGCTTCAGGAGATGCCCGGCCGGGACGGTCGCGTCCGCCGGCAGGTTGGTGGCCGGGGCGACACACTCGGCCTCGCCGGCGGCGGGGACGAGCGTGTTGGCGGAGGCCGCCGTGGTGACGATCGCGGTCTCCGTGCCGGTGTCGGCGTCGTAATCGGCGAAGGTGGCCGTGCACGTCACGGTCACGTCGGAGGCCTCGGGGTTGGCGAGCCAGAGGCGGGCGCCGCCGCGATCGCCGGTGGTGAGCGCGGGGCCCTCGGCCGTGAGCGGCGCCGAGTAGAAATCCACGCTCGAGTCGCCCGTGAGCGGGAGCGTCACGACGCTGCCGCCGAACTCGCCGTCGGTCAGCGTCTGGTCGGTCGAGGCGTGGAAGATGCCGGTGGTCTCGTTCCGCAGCGGCAGATTGTCGATCGGCGTCGCGGTTACCGTCGGGGTCGGCGTCGCGGTCGCGGTCGCCGTCGGCGTGGTCGTCACGGTGGCGGTCGGGGTCTGCGTCGGCGTGACGGTCACCGTCGGCGTCACGGTCGGCGTCACCGTCGGCGTCACCGTGAGGGTCGGGGTGACGGTCGCGGTCGCCGTGGGCGTCGGCGTCGCGGTGCTGGTCGGCGTCGGGGTCGTCCCGGGGGCGAAATCGATCACGAACCAGCCGAGGTCGGCGGTCACCGACCCCGTCAGGCCGCGCGTCATGCGGACGTTGGTCGTGCTGGTGAGGTCGACCGTGAACCAGCCGACGCCGGGGTTGTCGTCGACGTTGTACGGCGAGCGCCCGCCACGCATGTGCGACCCGCCCGCGGCGACCGCGCGGGTCAGTGTGACCGGCGAGATGGTGGCGTCGAGCTGGGTCTGCGCGTTGGTGAACGCCTGCGACCCCGATTGCACCGTGGTCGCGCCGGGGAACTGCACCGCGTACCAGGTGACGTTGACGACCTGGCCGGTGTTGTTGCGGTCGAACGTGACCTGCGTCGGCGACGTGACCCGGCCGCGGATCAGCTTCTGACCGATGTCGGTGTTGGTGCCGACGTCGCTGCTGAAGGTGTAGACCAGCCAGGTCTTTGCCGTGTTGACGGACGTCAGCGCCCCGGTGCCGCTGGCAGTGCCGGCGGCGAGGATCACGTCGCCGGTCTGCACCGCCGCGCCGCCGAAGTCGACGACCTGCCATTCGATCGTCCCGGTGCCGACCGCGGCGGTCGTGCTCAGCTGCAGATTGGTGCCGGTCGTGAGCTTGGCCCGGACGAAGTCGTCCTCGCCGAAGATGCTGCCGGTGACGCGCTCGCTGATGAGCGGGAAGCTCTGCGCCAGGTTGACGTTCGCGATCGGCACGTCGAAGGTCGCGAAGCCGTCCATGACGGCGCTGCCGCGCTGGACGGTGACACCGCTCTGGAACTCGGCGACGTACCATCTGATCGAGATCGCACCGGCCGTGCCGGTGCGGGTGAACGTGACCGTCGTCCCGTTGGTGAGCTGGCCGGAGACCTGCGCGTCGCTCGGGTTCACCGTGTTGACCGCGACGCTGAAGACCAGGAACGCCTTCGAGGTGTCGACCGCCGTGAGGGTGGCGGTGGTCGACGAGGCGCCGTTGGCGATCGTCGCCGTCCCGGACTGCACGCCCTTCAGCACCGTCGGGGGCGTCGCGGTCGGCGTCGGGGTCGGGGTCAGCACCGTCAGCGGCTTGAACGCGGCCACGGCGGCGGCCCAGCGACCGGCCGGCGCGAGCGTGCCGGACGCGTTGGTCGTCGTCGTGCCGGTCAGGATGCGGTACTCGGGGTAGTTCGCGATCATCGCCGGCTGGAGCGCGATCAGGTGCGCCTGATCGGCGGCCGACGCCTGGCGCGTGCCGCTCGAGCCGACGGCGGCCTGCGCCTGGTCGAAGCACGCCGCGCTCGAGTTGTTGGCGGCGTTGGTGTTGGCCTGGAACTGCTGAGTCATGCCCGCCGGCGCGTTGATCGGCCCGGAGTTCGATTGCCCGTAGCAGGCCACCAGCATCGTGTTGGCAACGGTGGTCGTGACGGCCGGGGCGGTATCGTTGTCGGCGGCGCCCTGGCTCGACACGTTCACGGGGGTCACGTTGTCGACGCCGCTATAGGCCACGATGCCGCCGGTGATGCGTGAGCTGCGGTCGACAACCCACTGATAGCTCGTTGGCTCGGAAGCCGTCGCGACCTTGGAGTACGTCGACGTGCGCTCGTCGTTGGTCTCGTCGCTGTTGGTGAGGACGAGGATCCAGCCCGAGGGCACCGTGCTGAAACCGGGATCATTGGCGCCCGCGACGTCATCGGCGGTGATCGACGCGATCATCACGTCGCCCGTGACCACGCCGGTGGGCTTGGCGATGGTGATCGAGGTCGCCGAGCCTGTGCCCGTGCTGGTGGAGGCGGCGCCGCGCAGCGTGATCGTGGAGGTGGCGGTGGCGGCGCTGAGCGCGGTGTAGCTGGCGCCGGCCGTGAAGCTGTTGAAGGGGGTGGTGCCGACGACGCCGTACAGCAGGTCGTTGGCGACCGTGGTGGTGACGTTGGACGTTGCGGCCGCGGTGCCGGTGCCGGTCTGGTTGGCGTTGCTGACGTCGAGGACGCTCGAGGTGGCGACGCCCGCGAACTCCGCGGCGCTGACCGCCCGCCGGGTGACGCTCGGGTGGGTCACCGTGATCGTGCCGCCGTTGGCGACCGCCAGCGCGCCGTGCACCGCGAACACCAGATTGCGGACGTTGGTGGCGTTGGTGTTGTCGGTGACGGCGGCGCCGTAGCTGTTGCCCGCCGAGTCGGCGACGCTCACCGCGCCCGCGACCGCGTCCAGCGTGACCGAGACGATGATGCTGTTGCTCGCCGCGGTGGCGCCGGCCGCCAAGGTGATGGTGGTCGTCGTGCCGGCCGTCGTGGCGGAGGCCGTGCCGACGTTCTTGACGAAGGTGATGGCGGCCGCGGCCTCCGAGGCCCCGAGGCCGGCGGCGGCCAGGAAGGCCAACAGTGCCGTGCCGAGGCGTCGGCGCCTCTGCCTCGCGTGCGGCCGCTGCCGCGCTGCCGTCGGAACCGGGGAGGAGTGGGTGAGGCGGAATTCGGCGCCTGGACGCGGCATGGGCGACTCCTTGTCAGTCCGATTTGTCGTTGAACATCACGCCGTCGTTCTTGGTGAAGGGAGTGTGGAACACGGACTGCCAGCAGACCGGGACGCCCGCCTTCATGAGTTGCACGGTGAGCGGACCGTTCAGCGCGTTGCCGATCGGGGGCAGCTGCAGCAGCGCGCCCTTGGCCTTGATCTGGAGCTGGGCCTTCCCGTTGCCGCCGGCCTTCAGCTTCAGCTGCTGGACGCCGTCGGGCATCAGCGTCTTGCTCTTGAACTGGAAGCCCTTGGGATTGCCCTTCCAGCACGGCTTGCCGCTGCAGATCCCGCCCGCCGGGACGGTGCCCGTGAAGATCCGCGCTCCGTTGTCGTAGATGCAGAGGTAGTAGTCGTCGCTGGTGCCGGGGCTCCCGAACTCGGCGAGGGTGGTGGCGGCGCCGCTTCCCCACTTCCACTGCAGCTGGCTCTTGGTGGGGTTGCCGGTGCTCTTGATCTTGAGCTGGGCCTTGGCGGTCGCGACCGGCGAGCGGCAGCCGGCGAGCGGCGTCGTGGGGCAGCCGCCCATGATCTCGAGCTGGCAGGTGGCGGAGCAGCCATCGCCGGCGGTGGTGTTGCCGTCGTCGCACTCCTCGCCGCAGCCGCTCTGGGTCGTGCCGTCGCCGCAGAGGCTGCCGGTGCCGACGCAGATGCCGCCCTGACACGCGTCGACCACGGTGCAGAGGTCGCTGTCGTTGCAGCCCGTGCCGTCGGCCTTGACCGGGGTGGAGCAATCGCCCGTGCCGGAGTCGCAGGTGCCGGCGTCGTGGCACTGGTCGATCGCCGGGCACGTGACGGGCGTCCCGGGCTGGCAGTCGCCGGCGGCGCAGGTGTCGTCGAGCGTGCAGAGGTCACCGTCGTCGCACGGCGCGGTGTTGTCGACGTGACCGCAGCCGGTCTCGGCATCGCAGATCTCGGTCGTGCAGACGTCGGCGTCGTCGCAGCCCGGCGGGTCGCTTCCGAAGCAGCTGCCGCCGCTGCAGAGGTCGACGGTCGTGCAGAGGTTCTCGTCGTCGCAGGGATCCGTGTTGTCGGCGTGGGTGCAGCCGATCGGGCTGGTGCAGCCGTCGGTGGTGCAGATCTCGCCGTCGTCGCACCCGGGCGGCGGGCCGCCGACGCAGCTGCCGCCGCTGCAGCCGTCGTTGGTGGTGCAGGGCGAGCCGTCCTCGCACGGCAGCGCGTTGGGGGTGTGGGTGCAGCCGAGCAGCGTGTCGCAGCCGTCGGTGGTGCAGAGCTCGTCGTCGTCGCAATCGGGGGCGGGACCGCCGCCGAGGCAATCGCCGGCGCTGCAGGTATCGACGGTCGTGCAGGCATCGCCGTCGTCGCAGGGATCGGTGTTGTCGACGTACTCGCAGCCGCCCGTCGGGTTGCAGCTGTGGTCGGTGCAGACGTCGCTGTTGTCGCAATCGAGTGGCGTACCGGGCTCGCAGGTGTGGCTCAGGTTGCAGGTCTCGAGTCCCGTGCAGATGTTGCCGTCGTCGCACTGGCCGTCGCTCGTGCAGCAGCCGGGAACGCCGGAGTGCTGGCAGCCCGAGCCGGGCTCGCAGGTGTCGGTGGTGCAGACGGCGCCGTCGTCGCAGTCGAGGTCGGCCTCGTCCTGGCAGCCGCCGGTCGGATCGCAGGTCTCCTCGCCGTCACAGGGGTTGTCGTTGTCGCAGTCGAGCGCCGTGCCGGGCTGACAGAGCCCGCTCGAGACCTCGCAGGTCTCGGTGCCGGTGCAGACCGAGTGGTCGTCGCAATCGCCGTCGTCGTCGCAGCAGGTGGGTACCGAGGTGAAGACGCAGCCCGGACCGGCCTCGCAGGTGTCGGTCGTGCACACCACGCCGTCGTTGCAGACGAGCGGCGTTCCGATCTCGCAGTCGCCGGTCGAGGTGTTGCAGGTCTCGTCACCGTCGCAGGCGTCGCCGTTGCTGCAGTCGGTGAAGACGTGCTCGCAGACGTTGTCGTCGGTGTTGCAGGTGTCGGCCGAGCACGCGTTGCTGTCGTCGCAGTCGCCGTCGACGACGCAGCAGCCGGCGATCGGCTCGAAGCCGCAGTCACCGGTCAGCGGAGCGCAGACGTCGAGGGTGCAGACGTCGCCGTCGCTGCACGGCGGCGGGGGTGTGCCGGGGAGGCAGTTGCCGGTGCCGGTGTCGCAGGTCTCGACGCCGTCGCAGGCGTCGTTGTTGGTGCAGTCGTCGTTGCTGTCGCAACAGCCCGGCTCGACCGGGTGGATGCACATGTCGGAGCCGCCGTCACAGCTGTCGGTGGTGCAGACGACGGTGTCGTTGCAGCTCGGCGGCGTACCGGGATCGCAGTCGCCGCTGCCGGCGTTGCAGAGCTCGACGCCGTTGCAGAAGAGGCCGTCGTCGCAGATCACGGGCGTGCTGGTGCAGGTGCCGCCGCCGCAGACGTCGGGGGTGGTGCAGTTGTTGCCGTCGTCGCAGGGGTCGGTGTTGTCGGAGTGGAGACACTCCCCCGAGCCGGTGTTGCAGGTATCGTCGGTACAGGGCTCGTCGTCGTCGCAGTCGACCGGGGACGCGCCGACGCAGCTGCCGCCGGCGCAGGTATCGACCTGGGTGCAGGCGTTGCCGTCGCTGCACGGATCGGTGTTGGGCTCGTGGGTGCAGCCGGTCTCCGTGTCGCAGCCGTCGTCGGTGCACACCTGGCCGTCGTCGCAGCCGAGTGGGGTCGGGCCGGTGCAGCCGCCGCCGCTGCAGACGTCGCCGGTGGTGCAGGCGTTGTCGTCGTTGCAGGGGGCGGTGTTGTTGGTGTGGGTGCAGCCGCTCCCGGTGTCGCAGGCGTCGTCGGTGCAGATCTGGCCGTCGTTGCAGTCCGGCGGTGCGCCGCCGACGCACATGCCGCTCTGGCAGGCGTCGGTCGTGGTGCAGGCGTTGCCGTCGCTGCAGCCCGTGCCGTTGGTCTTGTTCGGGTTCGAGCAGAGCCCGGTGCCGGGGTTGCAGCTCCCCGCGTTGTGACACTGATCGAGCGGGGTGCAGATTACCGGGTTCGAGCCGATGCAGGTGCCGAACTGGCAGGTGTCGGTCTGCGTGCAGGCGCTCGGGTCGGTGCACGACGTGCCGTTCGGCTTGGCGGCGTTGAACGGGCAGTTTGCGCTCGCGCCCGTGCAGGTTTCGATCTGGTCGCACTGGTCGATGGCGGTCCGGCAGGTCGTCGCGGCCGGCTTGAAGGTGCAGCCGGTCGCGCAGCAGGAGCCCGCAGTGCCGTTGGCGATGCCCTGGTCGCAGTCCTCGCCCGGGTTGACGCTGCCGTCGCCGCAGGCGGTGACGGCGCCGAAGGGCCAGGTCACGAGGCGGTTCTCGGGCAGGCGGCCGACGGAGTCGCCGGTGGCGGCGAGGGCCGCGTTGTACTCGAGGGTCGCCTCGCTGCCGGCGAGGAAGTTGATCGCGAGGGTCAGCTTCAGGAGATGGTTGGCCGCGACGGTGACCGGCGCCGGCAGCGCGGTGGTCGGCGCGACGCACTCGGCCGCGCCGCTGGCGGGCACCAGGGTACCGGCCGAGGCGGCGGTCGCGACGATCACCGTCTGCGTGCCGGTGTTGGCGTTGTAGTCGTAGAAGGTGGCGCTGCACGTCACCAGGACGCCGCTCGCGCTCGGATTGCCGATCCAGATCCGCGCCCCGCCCTTGTCCGAGGTCGTGAGGGCCGGGCCGGTCGTGGTGAGCGGCGCGGAGTAGAAGTCGACGGCCGTGTCGCCCGAGATTTCGAGCGCGGTCGCGAGCGAGCCGTACACGCCGTTGGTCACGGTCTGGTCGGTCGAGTCGTGGAAGATACCGGTCTCGAAGTCCGAGCGCAGCGGCAGGTTGTCGTTCGGCGTCGCCGTGACCGTCGGCGTCGGCGTCGCGGTGGTCGTCGCCGTGGGCGTCGCCGTCACGGTCGGCGTCGCGGTGGTCGTCGGGGTGACCGTCGCGGTCGCCGTCGGAGTCGGCGTCGCGGTGAGCGTCGCGGTCGCGGTCGCGGTCGGCGTCGGGGTGACCGTGAGCGTCGGCGGTCGGGGTGACGGTGAGCGTCGGGGTCGGGGTGACGGTCGGCGTCGGCGTCGGCGTCAGGGTCGGGAAGGCCTGCGGCTTGAAGGCGGCCACGACGCCGGCCCAGCGGCCCGCCGGGCCGAGGGTGCCGGAGGCGTTGGTCGTCGCCGTCCCGGAGAGGATGCGGTACTCGGCGTAGTTCGCCACCATCGCGGGCTGGAGCGCGATCATCTGCGCGCTTTCGGCGTTCGTCGCCGTGCGGGTCCCGCTGCTGCCGACGGCGGCCTGGGCCTGATCGAAGCACGCGCCGCTGTTGTTGGTGCCGACGCTGGTGTTCTGCTGCCAGCGCGACGTCATCCCGCCCGGCGTGGCGATCGTCGTGCTGCCGCCTTCTCCGAAGCACGCCACGAGCAGGGTGTTGGCGACCGTGGTCGTGACCGCGGGGGCGACGTTCGTGTTGGTCGCCTGGGCGGAGACGTTGACGGGCGACACCTGGTCGACGTTGCCGTAGGCGATGATGCCGCCGGTGATACGGGCGCTGATGTTGGTCGTCCAGGAGTAGCTGGCCGGCTCCGAGGCCGTGACGACGCGGTAGTAGGTCTGCACGCCGATGTTGTTGGTGCCGTCGTTGCTGGTCTGGATCGGCGTCCAGGCCACGCCGCCGCTCGTCACCGTGAACGTCACCCCGTTGGTGTCGGCGCTGTCGCGGGCGGAGAGCCCCGCGATCATGACGTCGCCGACCACCACGCCGGTGGTGGGCCGGCTGATCACGAGGGCCGTCGCGCCGGTGTTGGCCTGGGCGGAGGTGACGCTGCGGAGCGTGATCGCCGACTGCGCGGTCGCCGGCGAGAGCGCGGTGTAGCTGGCGCCGGCCGTGAAGCTGTTGAAAGGCGTGGTGCCGAAGGCCCCGTAGAGCAGATCGCCCGGCACGGTGGTCGTGATGTTGGCGGTCGCGGGCCCCGTGCTGTTGCCGGTCTGGGTGGCGTCGCTCGCGTCGAGCGCGCCGATCGTCCGGATGCCGGCGAACTCCTGCGCCGTGACCGCGCGGCGGGTGACGCTCGGATGGGTCACGGTGATGGTGCCGCCGTTCGCGATGGCCGCCGCGTTGTGCATCGCGAACATCAGGGTCCGGACGTTATTGGCGTTGGTCAGGTCGGAGATCGCGGCACCGTAGGAATTGCCGCCCGAGTCGGCGACGCTGACGCTGCCCGCGACCGCGTCCATCGAGATCGAGACGATGATGCTGTTGCCGAGCGCGGTGCCACCGGCGCCGAGCGTGATCGTCGTGGTCGTGCCCGCCGTCGTGCTCGAGCCCGTGCCGACGTTCTTCACGAACGTGATGGTGGAAAGCGGGATCGTCGGCGTCGGCGTCGGCGTCTGGGTGATGGTGGGCGTCGGCGTCAGGGTGACGGTCGGGGTCGGGGTCGCGGTGGCGGTCGGCGTCGCGGTGACCGTGGGCGTCGGCGTCAGGGTCGGGGTCGCGGTGACGGTCGGCGTCGCCGTCTTGGTCGCGGTCGCGGTCGGCGTCGGCGTCGTCGTCTTGGTGGCCGTCGCGGTGACCGTCGGGGTCGCGGAGAGCGTCGGCGTCGGCGTCACCGTCGGGGTCGGTGTGGCGGTCGGGGTCGCGGTCTTCGTCGCCGTAGCCGTCGCGGTCGGCGTCGGCGTGGTCGTCTGCGTCGGGGTGACGGTCGGCGTCGGCGTCAGCGTCGGGATCGGCGTCAGCGTCGGCGTCGCCGTCGGCGTCGGGGTCGCCGTCACGGTCGGCGTCGGCGTCGTGGTGATGGTCGGCGTCGGGGTCGCCGTCACCGTCGGGGTGGCGCTGAGCGTCGGCGTCGGCCCGGGCGGCGGTACGATGATCTCGAAGCCGGCGCCCATGTCGCCCGAGACGCCGCCGCTCTGATCGAAGAAGAGCTGGACGAGGTCGCCGGCGTTCACCCAGACGCTGTTGGTCGCGTCCGAGCAGGTATTGGTGGCGGCGGCGACGGTGCAGGCAGGCCGAATGCCGGTACAGGTCGGGTTGACCCCGGAGAGGCCCGAGCACACGGTCATGTTGAACGCCGTCGTCGGTGCGGTCGGGCTGTGCACCTGCAGGCGGCGCAGGATGCCGTTGCGCGGCACCGGCCAGGCGACGCCGCCCGCGCTCGTCTGGAGGAAGCCGTCGTGCCAGCCCGAGAAGCGGTCGGTCGCGAGGTTGACGCCGTTGTTGCGGCTGCCGAAGAACTGTCCGTTGCCGTGATGGGTGACGCTGATGGTGCGCCGCATGCTGGTGGCCTGCGCGCCCGTGCGGTTGAAGCGCACGACCAGCAGGTCGCCGGCGTTGTAGCTGCAGTTGCTGGTGCACACCGCGTCGATCGTGATGCTCGGGCCGGTGAGGGCGCCGGTGAGGGTCGCGACCAGGTCGGTGTCGACGCCCTGGGTGGCGTTCCGCACCGTGTAGGTGTGGGTGTTGGCGGCGTTGATGGTCGTTTCGACGCGGACGGCGATGCCGGTCAAGCTGCCGGCCGCGGGCGCGACCCAGGCCGCCGAGTTGCTGCTCGCCGACGAGCAGCCGCCGGCGGTGGTCGTGCCGAGGCCGCAGAACTGGCCGTCGGTCGGGCTGCTGATGCCGGTGCTGCCGAAGGCGACGATGCCGTCGTAGGGCTGCCCGCCGCTGGTCTTGACGTTCAGCGCCATGGCGCAGGTGGGGGCGGTGGCGCCGACGGCGCCGACGGACTGGAGCGTGATGCGGTCGGTGGCGGCGGTGAAGCTGATCGAGCCGGTCGTGTCGCTGCAGGCGCGGACCCCGCCGGTGACCGCGCATTCGAGCGTGGTGTCGGCGACGCCGTTCTTGACGACGGTGAAGGTCTGCGTGCCGGCCGCGACGGGCGCGCTGCAGTAGACGTAGAGCTCGGAGACCTGGAAGTCGAAGGGCAGGACGACCTCGTTGCCCACATTCGCGGTCGCCTGCTGGACCAGGTGGTACTGCACCGTGGTCGAGGCGGAGGTGAGGCCGCGGAAGTAGAGCATGCCGCCCTCGACCGCGGTGCTGGTCGGCGTCGGCACCGGCGTCTGCGTGAGGGTCGGGGTCGGCGTCTCCGTGACGGTCGCGGTCGGGGTTTCCGTGACCGTCGGGGTCGGCGTCTCGGTCGGCGTCGGCGTCTCGGTGACGGTGGGCGTCGCGCTGAGCGTGGGCGTCGGGGTCAGGGTCGCGGTCGGCGTCGCGGTGAGCGTCGGCGTCGGCGTCTTGGTC
This sequence comes from uncultured delta proteobacterium, assembly GCA_963761995.1. Classification (GTDB taxonomy): domain Bacteria; phylum Desulfobacterota; class Binatia; order UTPRO1; family UTPRO1; genus UTPRO1. Next base: position 1,917,422 of record CAVXIU010000006.1, read on the forward strand.
GGCGTCGGGGTCGGGGTCGGGGGCGAGTCGCGGAGCGTGACGATCACCGCCTCGTAGGTGCGGGCGAAGCCGCTGGTGAAGTTGCCGGCCGCGGCGAAGGTGCCGGTCGAGGTGACGATGCGGTAGGACGGATAGATCGTGATGCTGTCCGCCGCCGCGCCGGTGTCCGCGGAGGCATCCCAGGTGGCGTTGTGGATGAAGCTGCCGGTCGGGTTCCACGTCGGCTCGGCGGGCAGCCGGATCTCGACGCCGGTCGCGCCGACCAAGAGCTCGTTGGCGACCGCGGTGGCGGTGGTGGTGCCGGAGGTCGAGGCCGTGCTGATGTCGCCGAACGCCGACGTCTTGTCGGCGGTGGCGTTGAGGATGCCGGAGAAATCCAAGGCGGTCATCGCCTTCGAGGCCGTGAGCGGATAGTTGACGGTGATCGTGTCGCCGCTCACCAGGGCGGTGGCGACGGTGCCGACGCAGACCAGCGTCCGTACCCCGCTCGTCGAGGCACCGTTGACGCCGTCGACCTTGGGGGGGCCATAGGTGTTGCTCTTGGAGTCGCCGCAGCTGACGAGCCCGTTCGTCGGGTCCATCGCGAACATCACGACCACGGTGTTGCCGGCCGCGACGCCGGCAGCCGGGACCGTGACCGACAGCGACACGTCGCTGGCGATGCTCGCCGCCTCGCCGATCTGTTTGACGAACGTGGGGACGGCCGCGGCGCGTGCGGGAAGCGCACATTCGAGCAGTGCGAGGACCAGCAGCAGCGTCGCCGCGCGCAGATGGGCGCAGAGCGGGGGTAGGGGGGTGCGGGCAGGCATGAGGAGGGCCCTTCCTGGAGTGTTCGAGGTCATGTAGGGCGCGATCGCCGCGCGTGCACCCAAGCGCAAAAAGCATTCCGTGCGGCGCGTCGCCAACTCTGCGAATTGCGACGACGCGAGGGGGGATGCGCCGGAGCGTAAATGCGTCAGGATAGGTAGATCGTGCACCAATGCATTCGGAGCATGGGATGTATGCAGAATAGAATTGCGATGTAGATATAGGCTCGTCGCAATTGGTGTCTCTGCCAAAAACTATGGCGAACGCTATATGGTCTGGGCTTCTCGCTCACGGCAGCGCCGGCCATGGCGTCCGGCCCGCAGGTGTGTGATCCGAAATGGCGCGCTCGACGACGAAGTCGCTGCCCGGCTGGTCGTACTTTCGTCGCCGGCCCCAGAGCTGCGCCAGCGCGTCCTGGTAGAGCAGGGTCCAGTCGTCGACGCGGCCGTGCATGATCGCGGCCGGCTCCGGATAACGGCGGCTCACCAGCACGAGCTCGGGGTCGCCGGCCTCGAGGATGCGGGTGGGGGAGCCCGCAAGGCGGCGCTGCGGGCACTCGCCGAGCAGAAAATCGAAGTGCATGTCGGCGGCCTCCTCCGGATAGGCGGTCTCGAAGCGCCCGTCGAACTGCAGGCTGGTGGGCGGCGCGAAGGCGTAGATCGCGTACTGCGCCCAGTCGAAGTGGGCGATCAGGCGTCCGGAGAGACGGTGCGCGCGCATGTAGGCGAAGGCGTCGACGGGGTAGATGCCGGCGTCGACCCAGGGCGGACGCACCCGCGCCGCGACCGCCAAGAGGAGGATGCCGGCTGCCGCCCAGGCCGCCGCGCGGACGGCGGCGGGCGGCCGCGACGGTGTGCGCGGCGACGTCCAGCGGGCCGTCAGCGACTGCACATGCGCGGGGAGCCAGAGCGCGGCCAGCACCGCGAGAAACGGGGCGTGCCGCGCATGGCGACACGACTGCCACGCGACCACCAGCAGCACGGCGGTGTGGGCGAGCGGGCGGCGGCGCCGGCTGCCGAGCCACGCTGCCGCGAGCAGCGCCACGAGCGCGACGAAGGGCACGAAGCGCGGGTCGCCGCTCGCGAAGGCGCCCCATTCGCTGATCGCCGGACGGTGCAACGTCACCGCAGCGAGCAGCCACGGCACGTACGCCGTGCCGTAGGGCGTGCAGAGCACGGTGCCGGCACACAGCACCGCCAGGACGATCCCGCGCGCGGCGTCGGCCGAGGCTCGCCCGTCGCGGGCGAGCAGGTCTTCGACGACCTGTGCCGCGACGTAGACGACGAGCACCGCGAGGCCGGCGACGAAGCCGGCATGGAGGTTCACCCAGGCGACGAACAGGAGCGGGATCGGCCAGAGGGGGCCGCGAGCCGGCCGCAGGAAGGCGCGGTCGAGGAGGACGATCAACGCCGCGAAGGCCACGAAGCTGAAGAGCTGCGGCCGCACGGTCCAGCCCGGCGAGACGTTGACGGCGGCGAGCACGATGGTCGACGGCGAGCGCCGGCAGCTCGGCGCCGCGGCGGCGGGCGACCACGACGAGCAGCGCGAAGAGCAGGAAACCGAGCCCGAGCTTCAAGGCGGTGAGGCCGGTGCCGCCGAGCGCCGCTGCGGCGGCCGCGAACAGCACCTCGCTCGCCCACTCGTGGTTGATCCAGGGATGGTCGGCCGCCGTGTACGCGTAGGTCGTGACGGCCGGCAGGCGGCCGGCGGCGAGCGCGTCGGCGCCGTAGCGGACGTGACCCCAGAGATCGGGGTCGGCGCGGTCGGAGATCGAGAGCACCAGGACGCATGCCAGCACCAGCGCCAGCAGCAGCGGTCGCAGGGTCGCGTCGGCGGCCGGCGCGGGCTCAGGCGCCATGGCGCAGGAAGATCACGGTCTGCTCGTCCTCGAAGGCGAGCCGCCACTCGCTCGACTCGCGGAGCATGGTGGCGCAGGCGCTCATGGCGCTGACGATGGCGGCGTCGATGTCGTGGCGGGCGAGGATGTCGCGCCATTCGGGGCGACCCAGGAAGACGGGCAGGTACTCGTCCGAGACGAAGGCGTCGCCGTAGACGTAGATGCGATCGTCGATGAACACCCGCACGTCGGGCCCGAAGCGATAGATCAGGGAGCCGCCGAGGTTGTCGGTGTTGAAGGGGCGCGCGAAACGCTCCTTGTGCTCGGCGATGTAGGCGGCGGCGCCGCGGCTGAGCTGCAGGTCGTCGAGGGTGGACGGGAAGCCGCTGGCGCCCGCGACCGCGAGGCCGACGAAGACCGCGACGATCGCGGGAAAATAGAGCCGGGGCGAGCGGAGCGCGGCCTGCTCCGACGCGATGGTGCGCCAGCGCGCCGCGAACCCGGGCAACGCCGCGATCAGCGGTACGCTCAGCTCGCGCGCCAGGATCGGCGCCGCGACGATCGCGAACAGGTTGATGTGGCGGACGGCGTGCAGCGCCTGGTGCAGGAAGAACAGCAGCAGCACGATCTCCACCCAGGCGAGCCGCCCGCCCGCGAAGACGGCCATGCAGAGCGTCCCCAGCACCAGGAGCTCGAAGCAGAAGACCGGCCAGGTCGCGGCCTGGAAGTTCGGGCTCCGGAACTCGTCGAAGACCCCGGTCGTGGTCATGCCGAGGTGATGGATGGCGTCCTGGTGGAGCGCGAAGCCGTAGGGGTTGACGGCGCTGGCGAGCAGCAGCGCGACGAAGGCGGCCGCGAAGCCCACCGCGATGCGACGCTCGTGGGGCTCGCCGAAGACGAGCGCGCGGACGGCGGCGACGCCGGCGAAGATGCCGGCCACCGCCACCCCCGCGAGGAAGCCGCCGTGCACGTTGCACCACAGCGTCGCCAGCGGCGGCAGCACCCAGAGCGAGGACGGCGGGCGCCGCCCACTCTGGACGTCGTCGAGGCGCGCCAGGAAGAACGCGAAAAGGAGGTAGGTGACGACGTGCGGCCGAGCCAGCGCGTGCGAGAGCAGCACGATGTGGGCGATGGCGGTCAGCAGCAGGGCGACCACGATCGTCGCGCCCATCCGCACCATGCGCCGATAGAGCAGCACCGGCACCCCGGCGTAGATCAGCATGCAGACGGTCGCGTAGAGCGGGAGCCCGCCGGCACGCTCGAGCAGGGCCGCCGCCGTGTCGAACAGCCAGTAGTAGTTGATCCACGGGTGGCCGGCGGCGGTGAACGAGAACATGTCCTCGCGCGGAACCGTGTGAGTGGCGAGGATCCACCGGCCGGTCGCGAGGTGCCAGCCGGTGCCGGGATCCTGCAGCTGCCGCGCCGGGCGCAGCAGGCTGATCAGCGGGTGCAGGAGGAAGACGAACGCGGTGAGCGGCGGCAGGAGCCAGCGCGGCAGCGCTCCGGCGCGCTCCGCGTGTGGCGTGGCGCACACGTCGGCCACCTCGCGCGGAGCGCGAGCGGCACGGAGATGTACCGGTTGACCGTCCATCGTCTTCTGGAGGATTCGAGAGTCGCGACGCCGGGGCGCCGGCGTCAGTAGATGCGGGGGAGGAAGCGCCACGCGACCCGCCCGAGGTAGTCCGCGTAGCTCGGGTCGCGCCCGAGCAGGCGCTCCTCGAAGACGGCGCGGGCGTTCAGGGCGATGGCCGTGGCGACGGCGATGATGGCGTTGCGGAGGCTCGGGTAGGAGATGAGGTATCCGAGATAGGCGACCAGGTGGGCGATGTACATCGGATGCCGGACGAAGCGGTACATGCCGTGGGTCTTGATGCCGCGATGGGCGGCCACCACCCCGATGCTGCGGCCGAGCGAGCCGAGGGCGAGGACGACCAGCACCATGCCGAAGATCTGGATGGGCGCGCCGACCTCGACCAGCCCGGTGACCTCGCTCGGGCGGAACCAGAGCGGCATGAACGTCCCCAGCATCCCGGCCACCCATGCCGCCGGCTCGGCGGAGACCGCGACGCTCCGGCGGCGAGTGAGGAAGAGCGCCACCAGCATCGACTCCTGCAGGACCAGCGGCGCGATCATCAGCCACTGGCCGGTGCGGAGGCCGGCGGAGAAGTGGGCGCTCGCGAAGAAGCCGAAGACGAGCGCGAGGAGCGTGTTGGTGAGGACGGCGGAAAACAGTGTCGACCCACCGGCGACGTGTCCGGCGGGTGCCGTGATCGCGAGCCGTGCCCCGGGCGCGACGCCGAGCGCGGCGAGCCGTCCGGCCGGCAGCTCGAGCACGCTGGTGGCGTCGCCCACCTTGGGCGAGACCTTGCCCGGCCGGAGCGCGTCGACCGTGCGCACGACCCGGAGCTCGTCGTCGAGAAAGGCGACGTCGACGGCGTACCGCATGCCGATCATGTGCACCTGGCGGCACGGCGTGAGCCAGAGCCCGCCGCCCGGCTCGAGCCCACGGGTGCCGAGCAGGCCGCGGATGCGCGACCAGTGCGTGTGGGCGGAGCGGACGCGATCGGCGAGCAGCGTGCCGGTCTCGATCACGGTCACCCGACAATGGGCGGCGGCGACGCTCAATGGCGCGCCATCGTCTTCGCGAAGTCCTTGAGGATCAGGATCGCGGGACCCGTCGTGACCACGAACAGCGCCGGCAGGATGAAGAGCGCCAGCGGGAAGAGCATCTTGATGGGCAGCTTGCGCGCGGCCTCCTCGGCCCGCTGGCGCCGCTTGGTGCGGAGGAGATCGGCGTGCGAGCGCAGCGTCTGCGCCATGCTGGCGCCGAGCCGGTCGCTCTGGATGATGAGGGCCGCGAGCGCCTTCAGATCGTCACAGCCGTTCCGCCCGCCGAGGGCGCGCAGCGCCTCCTCGCGGCTCCGGCCGCCGCGCATCTCCAGGGCGACCTGGTCGAACTCCTGGCCGAGCGCGTCGTTCATCGTCGCCCGCTCCTCGCCGACGCGGGCGATGGTGGCGTTCAAGCCGAGGCCCGCCTCCAAGCACACCACCATGAGGTCGAGGGTATCCGGCATGCCGCGGCTGATCGTTCCGATGCGGCGCTTGGCCCGGCGCTTGAGCTGCTGGCTCACCAGGATGTGCAGGAAGAGCCACATCACGAAGGCGCGCAGCAGGATCGTCCCGAACGGCTTTCCCGACGCCAGGCCGGTGACCAGGACGAAGAGCGCGGGGCCGACGCTGATGAGCGTGCGGGTGCCGAGGAACAGCAGCATGGTGTTCGGTTTGCGCAGCCCGGCGAAGGAGAGCGTGTCGGCGATGCTGGTGTCGGCGTTGCCGAAGCCGTAAGGCGCGAGCGCCATCAGGACGCGCTTGATGGGCCCGCGCTCGGTGGCGGTGCCGGGGCGCCGTTCGGGGCGGGCGAACTCGCCGGCGATCGCCTCGATGCGGCGCTCGGCCGGCGCCTTGGCGGTCAGTGCGTAGTAGCCGGACACCAGGATGCCGGTGAAGCCGACGAACAGGACGAGCGTGATCAGCATCGGATCCATGCGTTCCTCACACGTCCAGTCGCGCGATGCGCTGAATGACGAAGTGGCCGGCGATCACGCTCAGGATTCCGTAGCCGAGCATGTACTGGCCGGTCGGGTTGTGGAGCATCGGTTGGAAGTAGGTGGGGTTCAGGAAGTAGGAGGCGCCGCCGACGATGAACGGCAGCGCCGTCAGGACCAGGCCCGAGAGCCGACCCTGGGCGGTCATGGTGCGGACGTCGCGCGACATCTTGAAGCGCTCGCGCACCGTGTGGCCGATGTTGTCGAGCACCTCGGCGAGGTTGCCGCCGCTGTCGTCCGTGATGAGCACGCCGATGATGAGCATCGGGAGGTCGGGGTCGTCGATGCGCTGGTTCAGGTTGTTGAGCGCCTCGCGGAGCGAGAGGCCGAGGCGCGTCTCCTCGCCGACCTCGCGGAACTCCTCCGCGATGGGGTCGGGGAACTCGCTCGCGACCACCATCAGCGCGGTCGCGAAGCCGTGGCCGGCCTGCAGCGCGGCCCGAATGAGATCGAGGGCGTCGGGGAGCTGCTCGGCGAAGCGCTGCGCGCGCACGTGGCGGCGGCGCTGCACCAACCAGAGGGGGATCATCCCCAGCACGCCGCCGATCGCGAGCGCGATCAGCGGGTTGCCCTGGACGACCAGGACGGTGAGGAAGCCGAGGACGGCGAGGAGCGGCACGTAGAGCAGGACCTCGCCGGCGCGCCGTCGCATGCCGGCCTGTCGGATCATGCGCTCGACCGCCGGGACGAACGGCATGCGGGCGAGCAGGTTGTCGAACATGCCGATCGTGGAGCGGCGCTGGTCCTTGAGGACGGGGGCGGCCGCCGCCACGCGCGAGGATCCCGCGGCGAGATCGAGGCGCTGCTCGAGGGTGCGATCGGATTCGTCGCGCGTGCGCGCCCAGGCCGCGAGCGCGCCGCCGGCCGCGACGACCACGAAGAAGAGGGCGATGGCAAGTAGGGCGAGCATGATCAGTTCACGCGCGTCGGGGTCAGGTACTCGAAGACCGACGGGTCGATGACGTAGCTGGAGGCCTTGGCGTTGTCGGCGAAGCGCGGTCGGATGCCGGTCGAGACGAAGGTGCCCACCACGCGGCCGTCGTCCGAGAGGCCCTCGCGGCGGAAGACGAAAAGGTCCTGCATGGCGATGGTGTCCCCCTCCATGCCGGCGACCTCGCAGATGCTGGTGACCCTACGGGTGCCGTCGGTGAAGCGCGCGGTCTGGATCACGACGTCGAGCGCCAGCGCGATCTGCTGGCGCATGGCGCGGGTCGGGAGGTTGAAGCCGGCCATCTGCATCATCATCTCGAGGCGGTTCACGGAGTCGCGCGCCGAGTTGGCGTGGATGGTCGAGATCGAGCCGTCGTGGCCGGTGTTCATCGCCTGCAGCATGTCGAGCGATTCGCTGCCACGGACCTCGCCGATGACGATGCGGTCGGGACGCATACGGAGGCTGTTGCGGAGCAGGTCGCGCTGGGTCACCTCGCCGCGGCGCTCGACGTTTTCCGGCCGGGTCTCCAGCCGGACGACGTGCGGCTGCTGGAGCTGGAGCTCGGCCGAGTCCTCGATGGTGACGATGCGCTCGTTCTCGGGGATGAACGACGAGATGCAGTTCAGGAGCGTGGTCTTGCCGGAGCCGGTGCCGCCCGAGATCAGGATGTTCAGGCGGCCCAGCACCATGGCGCGGATCACGTCGACCATCTGCTCCGGCAGCGAGCCGAGCCGCACCAGGTCGTCGACGGTCAGGCGGTGGACGCCGAAACGACGGATCGACAGCGACGGGCCGTCGAGCGCGAGCGGCGGGATGACCGCGTTCACGCGCGAGCCGTCGGGAAGGCGGGCGTCGACCATCGGCGAGCTCTCGTCGATGCGCCGGCCGACGCGCGAGACGATGCGGTCGATGATTTGGAGCAGATGGGCGTCGTCGCGGAAGACGACGGGCGTGCTCTCGAGCTTGCCGAGGCGCTCGACGAAGACCTGACGGGCCGAGTTCACCAAGATGTCGGAGACCTCGGGGTCGCGCATCAGGGGCTCGATCGGGCCGAGCCCGTGCACCTCGTTCAGCACCTCGTCGGTCAGCTGCATCTTGTCACGCTGACTGAGCGGGACCGGCTGCTCGTCGACGAGCTGACGGATGATGACCTTGAGCTCGGCGTCGGCGGTGGCGATGTCGAGACGCGCCAGGTTGGCCAGGTCGATGCGCTCGATGAGGAGCCGGTGCACGCGCATCTTGAGGTTCTGGTAGGCGATCTCGGCGGGCGAGCGCTGGCCGCGCATGACGACCTGCGGGACGGGATCGACCGGCGGCGTGACCGAGTCGTCGCCTTTACGGCGGGAACGAAGTCTCAGGCTCACGGGCGGGCCCCTTTCGGAAAGATGCGGCTCAGCAGCCGGCGGCCCTGCTTGGGGCCGCCGTTCTGCAGGCCGGCGATGCGGCAGGCGAGGCCGTCGAGCGCCAGTGCCAGACGGGTCGGGCGGCCGTTCAGCGGGACGCCGTCGTTCATGGCGCTGCCGGCGGAGTCGTCGCGCGGGATGACGGCGAACGGCTGCTGGCCGATCACCTGTACCGCCTTCTTGACGTCGAGCGGCCCGGGCACGATCTCGGTGATCAGGAGCTCGGCGCGCTCGGCGGGACCGTCCAGGCGTCCGAGCAGCTCGAAGATGCGGCGCGCGGCCCGGACGCTCGGCACCGAGAGATCGGTCAGCACGAAGATCCGGTCGGAGTCCTCGAGCGCCGTGAGCACCGTGCTGGAGATCACGCGCGGGGTGTCGACGACGGTGAAGGCGAAGCGCGACCGCAGCAGACGGAGCGCCAGCTCCACCTCGCGATCGCCGACCAGCTCGGCCTCCTCCATGGTGGGAGGCGCCGCCAGCACCGCGACGCCGCTGCCGTGACGGGTGATGGCGCTGGCGAGAAAGACGTCGTCGACGTCGCCCGAGGCGGTGGCGAGGGTCGCCAGCGAGTGGACGGGAACCAGGTTGACGAAGGCGGCGACGTCACCGCGCTGCAAATCGAGGTCGACGAGCGCCGTCTCCGCTCGGGTCGCGGTGGCGAGCTTGAAGGCGAGGTTGACCGCGACCGTGGTCGCGCCGAGGCCCCCGCGCACGCCGTAGACCGTGATGACCTGGCCGGCGGTCTTGATGACGGGTGCGTGCGGGGTCGCATTGGTCACGCGCAGGAGGGCCTTGTGGATCTCCGCGGGAACCAGTGGCAGGGAGAGGACGTCGGCCGCACCCGCCTGCATGGCGGCGCGCAGCGTCTCGACGCCGGCGTCGCGCGACGCCGCGAGGATGGTCGTGCCCGGCGACCGGCCGTGCAGCTCGCGAATGGCCGCGAGGCCGCTGCTCGGGTCGTCGCCCAGCTCGATGCCGACCACGTCGCCGCTCGTGTGGAGCGCGCTCGTGATCTCGGCCGGAGCACAGAGCTGCACCTGCAGCTCGTAGGCCGCCGCCGCCGCGTCCAGAGCCGAGCGGTCGGTGCTGCCCTCGCTCGCCCACAACAATCGTCTACCGCCGTCCATGTGACGTCCGCTCATATGCTCGCCTGTGAGTAGGGATTTGGTCGCGACGATCATCCGCCGATGGTCAGGCCGGGGGCTCCGTCGGCCGGCGCACCGTCGGGGATGGGAACCATGCGCTCGGAGCCGTTGGCGCCGAACTCCTGGCGGAAGACCTTGGAGCCGAGGAAGACCTCGACGACGTAGGGTGCCGGACCCGAGGGCGGCTTCTCGCCGGCGATCTCGATCGGCGCGGCTTCGGGTACGAAGCCGCCGTACAAGGCCTTGGTCGAGATGCCGGGCGTGCCGACGAACTCCTGGTCGCGGTAGCTGCGGAGCGCGAGGCGTACCGGATTCTGCTGCGAGGCCAGGGTCACCTTCTCGGCGTCTTCCGGGTTCACCAGCAGCGTCACCGTCGGCACCTCGACCGGCTTGTCGTCCTTCTGCTCGATGCTCTTGCCGGTGGCGAGGACGCGGACGTTTTGGAGGATGAGCTTGCTCTTCTGCTCGCCGCTGCCGCCGCTCATGTCGGTGCCGGCGATCAGCACGTCGACCCGGCTGTTCGGGGTGATGAACCCGCTCACGCCGGTGACGTCGTCGACCTTGACCGAGATCCCGCGCATGCCCTCGGGGATGAGGAGCGGCAGCAGGCCCGTGCCTTCGTCGACGAGCTGCGACTGTACCAGCGGCTGATTGCGCTCGATGCCGGTGCGGGCGATGCGGCCCACCACGACGTTGACGTCGGCGAGCGCGCCGTCGGGTTGGATGTTGGCCGGCCAGCGCACGGTCTTCACCTTCTCGGCGTCGATGCGTGAGCCGATCGGGATCGACTCGCTCGCGACCAGGACCCCGACGGTGCCGAGCTCCATGGCTTGGCGCGCGGCATCGAGCTCGGCGCGTTGCGTCTTGAGGTTGCCGTAGACGAGCGCCGACAGCAGCGCTCCGATGACGATGGCGAAGAGGAAGATGATTCCAGGGCGTCTCATGGCGTGACCTTTCCTAGAAGAAGGTTGAGGATCGAAGAGCGCGACCCAGGAACACGGCGGCAGCCGTGCCGAGGCCGAGAGGAACGCTGTAGGGGAGACTGATGGCGCCGGAATCCTGCGGCGACACACGCAGGCCGGCGAGCGAGTGCGTCACCGCGGCCGACCGCACCATGAAGCGTAATGCGGCGAGCTTCTCGAAGAGTCGTCCCAGGCGCACGAGGTGCAGCGCCATCACGACGCCGCCGAGCACCATGCCGGCGGTCAGGCCGAGCAGCGCGAGTCGCGGTCCGAGAAAGGCGCCGACCGCCGCCATCATCTTCACGTCTCCGCCGCCGAGGCCGCCGAGCGCGAAAGGCGCCAGCAGCACGGCGACCATGAGAACGAGGCCGCCGAGGCTCCAGAGCAACCCCGGCAGGCCGGCGTGCAGCGTGTTGAGTGCGATGCCGGCGATCGCCGCGGCGCCCGAGAGGGCGTTCGGAATCCGCCGTGTGCGCACGTCGACGACGCAGCACGCGCACACGTATGCCAAGAGGGTCATGTCGATGAGAATGGGCATGGTGAAAAGGAATGGTACGTCTGTGACGGTGGAGTACATGTGGTGCGGGATCGGCGGCAGGGGGTGTTGCGTATCCCCCTGCCGCCGAGGGTCCGGTTGTTATCCGTGCATCAGGTGGCGTTGTGGATGATCGACTGGGCGTTCGACCACAGCGTGCCGACGTCGGTGCTGATTGCCACGGCAGCTGCGCCTGCGACCAAGCCGATGACGGCCAACGCGATGCCGTACTCGGCCAAATCCTGCGCGCTGTCGTCCTGCATCAGCTTCTTGATCAATGCGAGCATGTGGAGTCCCTCCTTCCTGTAGTGGCGTTTCAAAAACTACGTGGACGCGTGAATGACGCTCTGAGCATTCGACCAGAGAGTTCCGACGTCGGTGCTGATGGCGGCTGCAACCGCCCCAGCTGCCAGGCCGATTATCGCCAGTGCTATGCCGTACTCGGCGAGGTCTTGAGCGTCCTCCTCAGAGATGAGGCGTGTGAGCAGAATCAACATCGATATGCTCCTTTGACTGTTCGCTCGTGCTCGTTACGCCATGTCGAACGATACAGCGCATGCGCGGTGCTTGTGATATGACTGCGAATCATTGTGCGCATACCGAGGAACATGACAGAGCAAGACGAATGCCGAGTTAAATATCGAAAAGAACGCGTCCATTCATATCTTGCCGACGGCTCCATCGACGCAGCGCTGCAAGAGTCGCGATGGGCGTTGCAGGCGCGCGCTGAAACCACGGGGCGTGCTCCGAATCGGCGCAGTTGGCGCGGCGCGCGATCGCAAAACCCCGTATCGGGGGTGCTCGGGCGGGTGCCCGCGCGGGCGCCATTGCCGCGGAAATCAGCGGTGCTGGAACGGCGGGCGCGATGCGGGTACAAGGCGCGGCCATGATCACGCACGTGCTGGCGATGGTGTTGGCGGCAGGGGTGGGGACCGGGCAGGCGATGAGCCCCGAGGCCGGGAAGGCTCTGGAGCCGGCGATCGGCGTGACCGTCGAGCGCCTGAACAAGGAGCAGGAGCGCCTGCGCGACGCGCCGCAGGTCGAGCGGAGCGGGCCCGACGGGGACCCGTCCATGCTGCGCGCCACCTATATTCGGGTGGGGGCGCAGCACCAGCTGCTCGCGAGCGAGCCGGGCCCGCCACCGGTCGTGACGGTGCGGCTGCGTGCCGTCGAGTTCGAGAAGCGCGCGACCAACGTCAACACCAACGTCGAGGAGGACTTCGCCAACGCGCCCTGGCGCGAGACCCCGCGCGGCTACGTGATCGACGTGCGGCTCCGCTGGACCGGATCGGCCTGGGAGCAGCTGGGTCAGCCCGTGCGGCATCCCACCCTCGGTATCGTCGGCCGGCCGTGACCCCGGAGCCTACTGGCTGATGCGGATGATGCGGTCGCGGATGGCCTGGAACGCCGCGTCCAGCTCGTTGGCGTTGCCGGCGAAGAAGTAGCCACCCTCGGGCTGCGTCGCGTTGAACTGCGGCGAGCTCGGGTCGTTGGCGATCCGGCGGAGGATGGCCGAGCCCTGCTCGGCGCCGGCGCCGGTTCCGGTGTTCAGGAGGTTGCCGAGACCGAGCGTGAAGATGTGGATCGGCGACTGTCCGTCGCCGTCGCCGCGGATGCGGTTGGCGATGACCTCGGCGAGGTTGCGACTGGCGTTGTTCTGGTTCTGGACGTGATTCGCGAACATGCCGCTGGACGGGTTGATGAGCGGCCGCTGTGCGGCGAGTCCCGATTCGTAGAGCGGAAAGCTCGTCGGAATGCCCGCGGCGGTTCCCTGCTGGGGAACGTGAAAGCTGGTTGCGGGGATCCACGGGATGCACGGGCTGACTTGGGTGTAGTTGTTGCTGTTGCCGGAGGACCACCGGCCGGCGCCGGTGGTGGGAAGGGCCTTCTGGTCGAAGTTGACGGTATTGTAGGTGTCCCAGAGCCCTTCGGAATCCGTCGCCGTCGGAGGCGTCACGTCGTTGCTGATCAGCGTGCCGGGCAAATGAATCCAGCCGCCGCTCGGGACGTTCGGTGTCCCGGTGCAACCGGCCGCGACCTGCGGGAAGTCGGCGGCGAACGCGTTGGGCGCGCCGTCCGTGAACAGCACGATGGCGCGCAGGCTCGACTGGTTGTCGTTCGGCACGAGTCGCAGCTGATTCCAGCCTTGGTAGAGGCCTTCGGCGATCGACGTGCCGCCGCCGAGGACCAGCCCATTGATCTGGGACTGGATGGTGCCGAGGGCGAACCCACGCCCGGGCTGCACGATCGCGCTGTGGACGCGGGTGTTGTTGGAGAACGAGAGCAGCGAGATGCGGTCGTAGACCTGGTCGAACAAGGCGATGAAGTTCCGTGAGGCCGTCTGGACCTGGGGAAAGGCCCCGCCCAACGAGCCCGAGCGGTCGATGACGAACGCCATGTCGACGAGGCGCCGCGTCGCGGTACCCGCGCCGCCGACGTTGAGGTTGGCGAAGGAGCCGCCGGGAACGAGCCGCATGAAGCTGGTCGGCATGACCGCCGACGAGCTCACCGTGATCAGGCTCGAGCCGTCGGCGGTGGTCGAGAAGACGACGTTCGGCGGGCTGACGAGCGAGGTGACGCCGAGAAATCCCGCCGGAAAGTTGGCGTTGAAGATTCTCTCGGCGGCCGCGCGCGCCGCGCTCTGTCCCTGCGGGATCATGCGGGCCGCCGCCAGCGCCGCGCCGTCGACCGCCGTCCCGAGGGCGTTCCGGATGATGTAGCCGCGCCCGAGGTCTACCGCGATCCCGATGAAGGCCATGAAGAGGCTCATCAGTACGGCCACCAGGTAGACGGCGACGCCGCGTTGGCTTCGGAGGAGCAAGCGGAGGTGGCTCATGATTGGGTACCTTTGGTCGAGCGTCAGAAGAAGGCGTTGGCGTAGAGGCTGTTGTCGAAGTTGATGACGATCGGCCACAGGAGAGGTGCAATGTCGCGTCGCGCGATGAAGAGCTCGGCGACGAAAATGGTTTCCGCCCCCGTCAACGTCAGGTTGTTCGGGAGCGGGGAGACGGCGCGGAGCGCCGTGTTGTTGGCGGGATCGATCGCGGGGTGGTTCACCGTGTTCGAAAAGGCGGCGGCCGGGGGATTGCCGAGAATGCTGTTGCCGGCGAGGCTGCCGACGGTATGCCGCTGCGTGATGATCGCCAATCCCGCATTCGATCCGGTGGTTCCGACCTGCACCACCGAGAGGATCAGCTTGGCGTTGGAGTCGAACGCCCCCAGGTGCGGCACGCCGAAGTCGCGGATCGCGGCGGCGGTGGCATCCAACGTCACCTGCCGCGAGAGCATGTTGGCGCCCTCGCGCGCGACCTTTCGCACGACGTGGGCCTGGTAGATGACGAAGCCGGTCTGCATCGTCCCGATCGCCAAGAGGAACAGGAGCGGCAGCACCAAGCCGATTTCGGCGAGGGTCTGGCCGCGCTGGTTCCGCAGCGGGCGCGGGTCGGAGAGCCGACGGACGACGTTTCCGAGGCGGATGAGCATCAGTCGGGGGGCTCGTTCGCCATCATGGCCGACACGTTGATCCGGAAGGTGCGGCCGAACTCGCTGCGGAAGATCGCGAGCGGCGAGGGCAGCAACGGAGCGTGGACATGCTGGACGCTGATCCGGATCAGGTCGTTGGGCCCGCCCGGGTCGGCGCTGTTGTTGGTGATGTTGAGGAAGGTGATCTCGCCGTCGGGGATCGTGATTCCCGGCGCCTGCTGGCGCAGGATGGACTTGATCGAGTCGACGCGATTCAGGCCGGAGATGGTCTGCTGGGTGACGGCGTAGCGGGTCGCCTGGGTCACCGCGTTTTCCAGCGTCATGTAGGTCCAAAATAGGGCACCCGCGTCGATGACCGCCCAGGTGGCGCCGAGGATCACGAGGACGCCGATCGCGGTTTCGATGAAGGCCTGTCCGGCATTGGATCGGAGCACACGTCGTCCCCACGACCGTCGGAGGTCGCTGGGGTTATGTGCATGATCCGGCCGCATCACATGTCAAAACTTGCAACAAATGTGCCCGAGCATCACGTGCAAATCCGGAAACACAGACGTGTATGCGCACGTGCAAATCACGGCAAAACTGCAGAAGCTTGCCGTCCTGCGACTATCGTCTTGGAATGACGATATCGCGTTGCGCACGCGATCGAATGGAGGGAGCCCTATAGCGTTTGCTATCGAGCGGAGGGCGAGAGCCGCCGCGCCGGCATCGCGAGGGATGCCGGCGCGGACGTGGGTTGGCTTATTGGAAGACGGTTCCGATGATGCTGGAGAAGACGCTGCCGTTGCCGCCGGGGCAGGTCGTGTCGATGCTCGCGATCTCGGACTCGACCCGGACGGTCAACGTCGCCAGCTTCGCAATGAGCGGCGGCGCTCCTTCCGCGGGCGGCGTCGTCGGGTTGGTGACCAAGATCTTGAACTCGGTCAGGCCCGGCACCGGCAGCCCGCGGGTGTCGAAGTTGCTGTCCGGGATGTCGAACTCGGTCGGGAAGGCGGTGGCATTGGTCGCGTTGACCGTCACATGCGACCCGCCGACCAGCGGTTGGCCGAACTCGTCCGAGATGATCACGGTGATCTCGGTCGTCTCGTTGGCGTCGAGCTCGAAGCCCTCCTGCAGGAACTCGATCTGCGTGTGGCCCGAGAAGATGATCGGCATGTGGGCCTCGATCAGGATCTGCTCGTCCCAGACGCCGTTCGACGTGCCGTCGTAGACGCCGTTGTTGTTGGTGTCGAGGAAGAACTCGCCGACGTTGTAGGCGTCGTCCTCGTTGGCGTCCAGGAAGACCTCGGCCGGGAGGTCGACGAAGGGCTCGCCCGCATCGAAGCGGCTGTTGCCGTTCACGTCGGTGAAGCGCTCCTGACCGGTGGTGACGGCCATGACGGTCACGCGGTGATCCGCCGGCAGCGGCTCCTGCGTGACGAGGTTGGCGTGGGCCGCGATGCCGTCGGCGGTCAGACCCTGCGCGATCATGGCGCCGCCCTCGGAGAAGAAGCTGACGGCGCTGCCGAGCGGGATCTGGTTGCCGAACTGGTCGAAGAGGCCGGCGCGGATGTCGTCGAGGAGGCCGAAGGTGACGAGCCCCGCGACGTTCAGGCACCTGGCTGCGATGTTGGTGTTCGAGCCCACGGGATTGAGCGCCGAGCCGATGGTGAGCGGAATGGCGCGGGCGCGGACGGACGTGCCGCGGACCTGCGCGGTGACCTCCACGGGGCCCGGCCTGGTGCCGGTGTTGACGGTCGCCGACACGAAGCCCTTGCTGCTCGGGACCGAGGTCGGCGTGATGAACTCGCCGCCGTTCGGCCCGAAGAGCGAGAAGTCGACGATGGTGCCGTCGGCGGCGGCGCTGCCGTTCGCGTCGAAGACGGCGAAGACCACGTCGACCGACTGCCTGGCGCCCGATCCGCGGATGCCGAGCAGGGTGCGCGACTGCGGGGTCCCGGGCTCGTCGTCTTCACCACCGATCAGTCCGGGGACGCGCAGGGTGAAGAACTCGATCGACACCGCCGCACCGGGCTGTCGCCCGATCGCGATCACGGCGCTGCGGGCGACGAGGTTGGTGTTGTGGACGCGCGCCACCACCACGGCGTTCCCCGGGGTGGCGCCGGCCGTCAGCACCGTCTCGACGAAGCCGTTGTGGGTGTGGTCCTTGGTCAGCGTGAGGGTGGCATCCGCCGGGCCCTCGATGCTGAACAATACGCGGGCGTTTTCCTGCGCCGGTCGTCCCTCGGCGTTCAGGACGCGGAAGCGTACCAGCGACCCCTGCGGATTGCTGGAGCCGACGGGGCCGATCGACGGCTCGAAGACCGTCTGGCCGTCCGACGCCGGCTCGTCCGTATCCCCCACGAACTCGATCAGTGTCGGTGCGCCGCCCGGTTTCGGGGTCGCCTCGACGGTGGGATCCTCGGAGTCGTCGTCGGTGAAGCTCTCCGCTCCCTTACCGCCGCAGCCCGCTCCGATCATCATCAACGCCGCGGCAACCGCGGCAATTCGCCAATCCGACCGCATCATGGTTTCCTCCCCGCCCTTCAATCGGACACTACGACGGCATCGTAGATGCCGGGCTCGGTGCGGAGCCGCTTGGCCGCCTGGATGGCGTCTTCCATCGACGCGTACCGACCCACGCGGACGTGATAGAGCGGCGAGGCGCCGTTCCGCTGGAAGGGCACGACGTACGCCGAGAACCCGTGCTGCTGAAGCATTGCCGTCAGCGCGTCGGCGGCGTCCCGATCCGGGCCCACGCTGACCTGCACGCTCCAACCCTTGACGGCCGGATCGCCCGCGGCGCTCACCGCGCCGTCGAAGCTCGGCGCGTCGCTGTCGATGGGCCCCGTGACGCGGGGACGGCTGACCGGTGCATCGGTCCGCTGCGAGCGCACCTCCTCGGGCCGGAACGCTTCGCGATCCGGCACGGCAATCGAGACTCCGGCGGGGGTCGGATCGGCGAGGCGCGGTCGCACGACGATCATGAGCTCGGTTTTGGTGCGGGTGTAGGTGGTCTTCCGGAAGAGGTAGCCGAGCCAGGGAACGTCTCCGAGGTAGGGGACCTTCTGGGTGCTCTCCACCCGGGTGTCCTTGTAGAGGCCGGCGATCACGAGGCTCTCGCCGTCCTGGAGACGGACGCGCGTGTCGGCGCGGCGGGTGATGAACGCCGGGACGCGGAAGCCGAAGAGCGTCACGCCGTTCGCGAAGTCCGGCTCGCTCACCTCGGGTGCGACCTCGAGGTCGATGGTGTCGTCGGCGAGCACCGTCGGCTTGAAGCGCAGGCGGGTGCCGAACTCCTTGAAGGTGATGCTGGTCTGCAGCGCCTCGGCGATGATGATCGGGATCTCGCCGCCGGAGAGGAACTTGGCCTCGTTGCCGCTGCGGGCCACCAGGCGCGGCCGGGCGAGGATCTTGCCGAGCCCCTCGCGCTGGATGAACTCGAAGAAGGCCGCGATGTCCCGCTTCGGATCGACGATGCCGAGCGTGACGTTCTCACCCGTGACCACCTGCAATGGCGGCGAGGGCGGTTGCGGCGGAAAGAGGCCCGTCAAGGGAGCGATCTTGGCGGGCTGCAGCACGAGCCCGAGGTTGGTGCGGAGCACGCGGAAGTCGACGCCGTGCTCTTCCATCGCGGTGCGGTTGAGCTCGGCGACGGTGATCTCGAGGAGCACCTGGCGGTCGCTCGACTCCTCGACCGAGATGGTGTGGACCTCGGAGACGCCGTTCGCATCCCACAGGATCAGGCTGGTGTCGCCCTTGCTGAGGCCGTTCACCAGGATGCTGGTGGGGCTCACGAGGACGATGTCCGCGACCTGTGGGTTGCCCATCGAGACGCGGCGGACGGGCCGTTCGAAGTCGATCAGCTTGCTCTTGCCGACCTGGACCACGAACGACGTGGTGGCGCCGCTTATGCCCCCGATTGGCGGTTTCGATCGCGCGTTCAACTCGGCCGGGTCTTCCATGGCCTCATCGACGATGCTGCGGGTGGGCGCGGTTGCCGAGTCGACGTTGGTGTCAGGGCCGACCGCCCGCATCGACGCCGCAGCGGCTGCCGCCTGAGCCGCGTCGGGCTGGCGATCCGTGACCCCCGGGATCTGGGCGCGCGGCGGTCCCGGCTCGCGGTGCAGCGTGCGCGTACAGGAGCCGAGCAGCAGAACCGCCGTCAGACCCCCCAACGGGATCGCCCAGACGGCGGCGTGTCCCGAGCCCCTGATCGTTCGATGCCGCATCCCCACCTCCACTTGAGTTCCCCCCCGCGTGATCCCGCGAAAAGCCGCGATTCACGCGCATCATTTCGACTCGCGATCACGGTACGGGTGACCCCCCCCAACCGTCAATACGCTTTCCGCACTGCGCACCCACTCGCCATGGCCTAGGATGGGGCGGATGCTGCGGCGGCCTTTCGACCTGACCCCGAGCGCCCGCGCGGCTCTGTTGGCGGCCGTTTTCCTGATCTCCGGAGCGATGTTGGCCTTCCAGGTCCTGCAGGTCGTCGTCCTCGGACTGCAGCTCTTTCCCGAGGCCGCGTTCCTGGTGGTGTCGCTCTCGATGCTCGGTCTCGGCTGTGGCGGCTCGCTCGCCACGCTGCTCGCGCGCCGTGACGATCCGGCGCGCCTCTCGTCGGCCCTGGTGTGGTCCGCGCTCCTCTTCCCGCTCGCGATGTTGACGGCGATGGTGCTGACGAGCCGGCTGCACGGGTTGGTTGCCCTCGTGTTCGTGAGCGCCGTGCCCTACGTGTTCGCCGGACTCTTCCTGTCGTTGCTGTTCGCGGCGTGGAGTGCGCGGGCGACCGAGATCTACTTCGCCGACCTCCTCGGCGCGGGCGTCGGCTGCGCGGCGATCGTCCTCTTGCTGGATCGCCTCGCGGATGCGGGCGTCGTCGTGATCGTGCTCACCGTCGTGGCGGCGGTCGGGGCGCTCCTCGTGACGGTGGTCGTCGCGCCCCGGCGGCTCGGCGTCGCGGTGCTGGTCGTCGTCGTGACGGCGGCGATCGGGCTGCCGCGCGGCGAGACGCTCTTCCGCTTCGGTCCGGCACCGGAAAAGTTCTACGGGCAGCTGCTCGCGAAGGGCGAGCGCGGCGGCCGCGTCGACCGCCAGGCCTGGAACTTTCTCGGCCGCGTCGACGCCTTCGAGGCCGGTCCGGCGATCGCCGACTACGAGTTCGCGCGCCAGGCGGCAGACCTGATGCAGGCGGGCTGTGCGTTCCGCCTGCTGTTCAGCAACGGCTACAACTGGACGTTCACGGTCGGCTTCGACGGCCACGCCGACGACGTCCGTCCGGTCTTCGACCGCTGGGTGCAGAGCGTGCCGTACCTCTTCACCAGCGCGCCCGACGTCCTGAATCTCGGGAGCGGCGGCGGCGCCGACGTCTACCTCGCGATGAGGAACGGGGCAGAGAGCGCCACCGCCGTCGACATCAACGGGCTCATGATCGCGGCCGCGACCGAGTGGTACCCGGAGGACTGGGACGGACTCTGGCGCCGGCCGGGGGTGACGGTGCGGGAGCTCGACGCGCGGACGTTCGTCAACACGACCGACCGCCGCTTCGACGTCGTGAGCCTGAACGCCGTCGACACGGCGGGAACGCAGTCCTCGCTCCTGTCGGTGAACTTCCTCTACACCACCGAGGCCTTCGCCCGGTACCTCGAGGTGCTGCGGCCGGGAGGCGTGGTCTTCCTCACCCGGCCGCGCGCGCAGCTGCTGCGGGCGGTGACCGCCGCCGTGGCGGCGCTCCGCGCCCGCGGAGCACCCGACGCCGGTCGCCACGTCGTCGTGCTGGAGGCGGACGAGCTGCTCTCCGCCGCCGTCTACGTCGATCCCGTGACCAGCGCCCAGGTGGCGACGTTCCAGGACCGCATCCGCCGGGGCGAGCTCGACGCGGTGCTGGAGTACGCGCCCGGCGTCGACCTTCCCGCCAACCTCTTCACCGACTACTTCGCGGCGCTCCGGGACGGGCGCACGGCCGACCACGCCCGCAGCGCCGGCGTGCGGACGGATCCGGCGACCGACGACCAGCCGTACTTCTACCAGGTCGAGCCGTCGTTCATGGGCTCGCTCGCGGCGCGTCTGCTCGCGATCCTCCTCCTCCTGCTGGTGAGCGCCGGCGTGTTGCTCGTGCTCGTCCCGCTCCTGCGCATCGAGCTGCCCGACAAGAACCGCGTCCTCGCCGGCCACCTCGCGTACTTCGGCTGCCTCGGCCTCGGCTTCATGCTGGTCGAGATCTCGGTCATGCAGCAGCTCTCGCTGGTGCTCGGCCATCCCGCCTATTCGGTGAGCGTCACGCTCGCCGGCATGCTGGTCTGCTGCGGCCTCGGCAGCCTGGCCGGCGGCGCGCTCGCCGGCCGAGGGCGCCGGTCGGTGCTCCCGGCGGCGCTCGTGGCGTCGGCGGTCGCGATCGCCCTCTACGCCGTGCTGGTGCCCCGAGCGGTGAGCGTCGCGCCCGAAAGTCTCGCCGGCCGCGTCGTGCTCTGTCTCGCCTTGCTCGCCCCCGGCAGCTTCGCCATGGGGATGCCGTTTCCGTTGAAGCTCAGGAGCCTCGCGGGTGCCGACGCCGTGCTCGTGCCGTGGGCATGGGTGGTGAACGGGCTCGCCTCGGTCGCCGGATCCGTCCTGGCGATCGCGCTCACGATGCGCTTCGGCTTCCGGGCGGTTCTGCTGTTCGCGGCCGTTCTCTACCTGGTCGCGCTCGGCGCGGACCGCGTCACGACGAGAACGGCCCGGGAGGCGTGAAGAGCCTTCCGGGCCGTGTTGATCAGCTGCGTGGGGTGCCGCTCAATCAGTCATTCTTGTCGTTGTAGATGACGCCGTCGTTCTTGATGGCGGGCGTCGAGTAGATGGCCTGCCAGCAGGTGGTGGCGCCGGACCGCGAGAGCTGGGCGGTGACGGTGCCGGTCGGGGCGGCCAGGGGCATCACGAGGAGCGTGCCCTTGCCCTTGACCTGGATCTGCGCCTTGCCGGCGACGCCGGCCTGGAGCTTGACCTGGGCGATGCCGTCGGGGGTGTTGGTCTTGGTCTTGTACTGGAATTGCTTGGCGTTGCCCTTCCAGCAGGGTTTGTTGTTGCAGAGGCCGCCGGCGGGGATGAGCGCGTGCGAGATCAGCGTCGTGCCGTCGTAGAGGCAGAGGCTGTAGCTCGTGGAGCCGATCGGGTCCCCGAACTCCGCGAGCGTGGTGGCGGCGCCGGAGCCCCACTTCCACTGCAGCTGATCCTTGCTGTCGTCGGCGGCGTTCTTGAGCTTGAGCTGCGCCTTCTTGGCGGCGGTGGGATTGCGGCAGCCGGCGAGCGGGGTGACGAGCAGCCGCCGATCGACCTCGAGCTGACAGGTGGCCGAGCAGCCGTCGCCGCTCAGCGGCGTTGCCGTCGTCGCATTGCTCGCCGCAGCCGCCGTCGAGGGTGTTGTTGCCGCAGGTACGAGCCGACGCCGACGCAGACGCCGGCCAGACAGCCGTCGGTGGCGGTGCAGGTGTTGCCGTCGGTGCAGGCAGCCCCGTCGGTCTTGGCCGGGTTCGAGCAGAGGCCGGTGCCCGAGTCGCAGGTGCCGGGCTCGTGGCACTGATCGGGGGCGGGGCAGACGACGGGGGCGCCGGCGCCGCAGCTGCCGCCGGCGCAGGTGTCGTCGGTGGTGCAGAGGTCGCCGTCGTCGCAAGGGGCGGTGTTGTCCTCGTGGCCGCAGCCGGTCTCGGCGTCGCAGACCTCGGTGGTGCAGACCTCGCCGTCGTCGCAGGTGGGCGGCGCGCTGCCGACGCAGCTGCCGCCGCTGCAGACGTCGGTGGTGGTGCAGGCGCTGCCGTCGTCGCAGGGGTCGGTGTTGTCGGTGTGCGTGCAGCCGACCGGGTCGCTGCAGTCGTCGGTGGTGCAGCCCTCGCCGTCGTCGCAATCCGGGGCGGGGCCGCCGACGCAGGCGCCGGCGCTGCAGGTGTCCTCGGTGGTGCACGCCGAGCCGTCCTCGCAGGGGAGGGTGTTCGGCGTCGCGGTGCAGCCGAGCAGCGTGTCGCAGCCGTCGGTGGTGCAGAGCTCCTCGTCGTCGCAATCGGGCGGCGGGCCGCCGAGGCAGTCGCCGGTGCTGCAGGTGTCGGCGGTCGTGCAGGCGTCGCCGTCGTCACAGGGATCGGTGTTGTCGACGTACTCGCAGCCGCCCGTCGGGTTGCAGCTCTGCTCGGTGCAGAGATTGCTGTCGTTGCAGTCGAGCACGGTGCCCGGCTCGCAGGTGTTGCTCAGGTTGCAGGTCTCGAGCCCGGTGCAGATGTCGCCGTCGTCGCACTGGCCGTCGTGGGTGCAGCAGCCGGGCACGCCCGTGTGCTGGCAGCCGAGACCGGGCTCGCAGGTATCGGTGGTGCAGACGGCGCCGTCGTCGCAGTCGAGGTCGGCCTCGTCCTGGCAGCCGGTCGTCGCGTCGCAGCTCTCCGCGCCGTCACAGGGATTGTCGTTGTCGCAATCGAGCGCCGTCCCGGGCTGACAGAGGCCGCTCGAGACCTCGCAGGTCTCGGTGCCGGTGCAGACCGTGTGGTCGTCGCAATCGTCGTCGCTGTCGCAGCAGGTGGGCACGGGGGTGTAGACGCAGCCCGGACCCGCCTCGCAGGTGTCGGCCGTACACACCACGCCGTCGTTGCAGACGAGCGCGGTGCCTTCCTCGCAGTCGCCGGTCGCGGTGTTGCAGGTCTCCTCGCCGTCACAGGCGTTGCCGTCGCTGCAGTCGGCAAAGGTGTGCTCACAGACGTGGTCGTCGGTGTTGCAGCTGTCGACCGAGCACGCGTTGCTGTCGTCGCAGTCGGCGTCGACGTTGCAGCAGCCGGCGATCGGCTCGAAGCCGCAGCCGCCGGTCAGGGGATCGCAGACGTCGAGGGTGCAGACGTCGCCGTCGCTACAGGGCGGCGGCGGCGTGCCGGGGAGGCAGGTGCCGGTGCCGGTGTCGCAGGTCTCGACGCCGTTGCAGGCGTCGAGGTTGTCGCAGTCGTCGTTGCTGTCGCAGCAGGCCGGCGCGATCGGATGGATGCACATGTCGCTGCCGGTGTCGCAGCTGTCGGTGGTGCAGACGACGGTGTCGTCGCAGCTCGGGGGCGTGCCCGGGTCGCAGTCGCCGCTCCCGGCGTTACAGAGCTCGACGCCGTTGCAGAAGACGCCGTCGCTGCAGACCACGGGCGTCGCGGTGCAGGTGCCGCCGGCGCAGACGTCGTCGATGGTGCAGTGGTTGCCATCGTCGCAGGGATCGGTGTTGGCGCTGTGGGTGCACTCGCCCGTGCCGGTATGGCAGCCGTCGTCGGTGCAGGACTCGTGGTCGTCGCAGTCCTGCGGCGGGCCCGCGACGCACGCGCCGCCGGCGCAGGTGTCGGCGAGCGTGCAGGCGTCGCCGTCGCTGCAGGGATCGGTGTTGTCGGTGTGCGTGCAGCCGCTGCCGCTGTCGCAGGCGTCGTCGGTGCAGACCTCGCCGTCGTTGCAGTCGAGCGGCGTCGCGCCCGCGCAGTCCCCGCCGCCGCAGACGTCGCCGGTGGTGCAGGCGTTGCCGTCGTCGCAGGGCGCGGTGTTGTCGGTGTGCGTGCAGCCGGTGCCGCTGTCGCAGGCGTCGTCGGTGCACGCCTCGCCGTCGTTGCAATCGGGCGGCGCGCCGCCGACGCAGGTGCCGCTCGTGCAGGCGTCGGCCGTCGTGCAGGCGTCGTCGTCGGTGCAGCTCGTGCCGTCGGTCTTGTTCGGATGCGAGCAGAGGCCGGTCCCCGTCTGGCACTCGCCGACGTCGTGGCACTGATCGAGGGCGGTACAGATCACGGGGTTCGTACCCGTGCAGACGCCGCTCTCACAGGTGTCGCTCTGCGTGCAGGCGTTGCCGTCGCTGCAGCCGGTGCCGTCGGTCTTGCTCGGGTTCGAGCAGAGCCCCGATACGGTGTTGCACTCACCGACGTCGTGGCACTGATCGAGGGCGGTGCAGATCACGGGGTTCGCGCCCGTGCAGACGCCGCTCTCACAGGTGTCGCTCTGTGTGCAGGCGTCGCCGTCGCTGCAGCCGGTGCCGTCGGCCTGCGGCACGTCGGTGGGGCAGGTGGGGCTGGCGCCGCTGCAGACCTCGGCGGCGTCGCATTGATCCGCCGCCGGGCGGCAGGTGGTCGCCGCCGCGACGAAGGTGCAGGTCGCCGAGCAGCACGAGCTCGGCGAGCCGTTGGCGCCGGCCTGGTCGCACTCCTCGCCCGGGTCGACGCTGCCGTCGCCGCAGTCGGTGAAGTCGCCGAACGGCCAGCTGACCAGCCGGTTCTCCGCCAGGCGGCCGACGGTGTCGCCGGGATCGCCGCTCGCCGCGTTGTAGGCGAGCTGCACGCTCGAGCCGTCCACGAAGTGGATGGAGAGCGTGAGCTTCAGGAGGTGGCCGGCCGGGACGGTGGCGTCGGCCGGGAGGTTCGTCGCCGGGGCCACGCACTCGGCCTCGCCGCCCGCGGGGACGAGCGTGTCGCTCGACGCGGCGGTGGTGACGATCGCCGTCTCGGTGCCGGTGTCGGCGTCGTAGTCGGAGAAGGTCGCCGTGCAGGTGACGGTGACGTCGGTGGCCTCGGGGTTGGCGAGCCAGAGGCGGGCGCCGCCGCGGTCGGCGGTGGTGAGCGCCGGGCCGTCGGTGGTGAGCGGCGCCGAGTAGAAGTCGACGCTCGAGTCGCCCGTGATCGGGAGCGTGGTGACGGCGCCGCCGAACTCGCCGTCGGTCAGCGTCTGGTCGGTCGAGGCGTGGAAGATGCCGGTGGTCTCGCTCCGCAGCGGCAGATTGTCGATCGGCGTCGCGGTCACGGTCGGGGTCGGGGTTGCGGTCGTCGTGGCTGTCGCGGTCGGGGTCGCGGTGGTGGTCGCGGTCGGGGTCGCGGTGGTGGTGGCGGTCGGGGTTGCGGTGGTGGTGGCGGTCACGGTCGGCGTCGCCGTGACGGTCGGCGTGGCCGTCTTGGTGGGCGTCGCGGTGACGGTCGCGGTCGCCGTCACGGTCGGAGTCGGCGTCGCCGTCTTGGTCGGTGTCGGGGTGACCGTCACGGTCGCGGTCGGCGTCGGGGTAGCGGTCGGCGCGGGCTTGAAGGCCACGACGGCCGCGGCCCACCGGCCCGTCGGGGCGAGGGTCCCGGACGCGTTGGTCGTCGCGGTGCCGGTCAGGATCCGGTACTCGGGGAAGTTGGATACGGTCTGGGGCGTGAGCACGATCATCTGCGCGGCGTCCGCGTCGCTCGACGCTTTGGTACCGGTCGTTCCGGCCGCGGCCAGCGCCTGGTCGAAGCAGGCCGAGCTCGAATTCGGGCTCGAGCTGGTGTTCTGTTGGTAGCGCTGGGCCATGCCCGACGGCGTGCCGAGCGTGGTGCTGCCTGCCCCGCCGAAGCACGCCACCATGAGGGTATTGTCTACGGTGGTGGTGAGCGCCGTGGTGGTCCCGCTGCCCGTGTTCTCGTCGGAGATGTTGATCGGCGACGTGGTGTCGACGTTGCCGTAGGCCATGATGCCGCCGGTGATGCGCGCTGCGCGATTGGTGGTCCACGAGTAGCTGGCGGGCTCCGACCCCGTGACGACACGGTAGTAGGTCTGGGTGCCCATGTTGTTGGTCTCGTCGGTGCTGGTGAGGATCGGTGTCCAGGCGACGCCGCCGCTCGTGACGGAGAAGGTGACGCTGTTGGCGTCGGCCGAGTCGCGGGCGCTGAGCGCGGCGATCATGATGTCGCCGACGACGACGCCGGTCGTCGGGCGAGTGATGACGAGGGCGCTCGCGCCGTTGGTCTCGTTCGACTGTGCGCTGCGGAATGTGATCGTCGACTGCGCCGTCGCGGCGGTGAGCGCGGTGAAGCTGGCGCCCGCGGTGAAGGTTTTGCCGGGCGCGGCCGCGAACGAGCCGAAGAGCAGGTCGTTCGCCACGGTCGTGATGACGTTGGAGGTGGCCGGTGACGTGCTGCTGCCGGTTTGGCTAGCGTTGGAAGCGTCTACCGCGCTGCTCGTCGCGACACCGCTGAACTCGGCCGCGTGCATCGCGCGCCGGGTCGTCGCCGGGTGGGTAACCGTAATCGTGCCGGCGACGGGAACGGCGGTCACGCCGTGCGCGGCGAACACCAGGTTACGCACGTTGTTGGTGTTGGTGATGTCGGTGATGGCGGCGCCGTAGGTGTTGCCGGCCGAGTCGGCCACGGTGACCGAGCCCGCGACCGCGTCCATGCTGACCGAGACGATGATGCTGTTCCCCGCCGCGACCGCGTTGCCCGCGCCGATCGTGAGGACCGTCGTCGTGCCGCTGGTCGTGTTGGTCGCCGTGCCGACGTTCCTCACGAACGAAACGGCGGCGTGGCTCGCGGCGGCGCCTCCCAAGGTGAGCGCCGCGGCGAGGAGAACCGCCGCGAGGCGCGACGCCCGTGTCGGCGTCGTGCGACGACAGGCAAGAAGGGGGCGATCGGTCGAGGAGGAGCGGGGACAGGTAGTGGTGGACATGGGACCCTCTTGGCCGTGGAATTTCGATCGTGGTCGTGTGCGCACGTGTGTGTCGGTTGCGGGAAGAAGCCGCGTGCAGCGCTTGCGCAAGGGTTGTGCCAGCGGGCGGGGTCCGAAAAGGCAGGAAAACGCAGGAGCTTTGCGTAGCGCAGTGCAATGCAAATCCGCGGATGGCCCCGCGTTCGTGCGCACCCGCAAGCTATCCGAAAGTATTAATACGAAAGTGTATGAAACGAGATCATTGAATGGATCTATAGGGTCGGCTGTAGCGGCAGCCATACGCTGCCGAAGCATCCTTGGCCGACTGAATGGGGGGGAATCGCCGCGTACGGGCCGTTTCGCACGTCGTTGGCAAGGCCGGGGCGTGCCCGCTAAGAAGGGGCGCCGCGAAGAAGGAGAGCCTCGATGACGATCGCCGACGAGCCAGCCGACATCTTCGGAACCGCGGAGCACTCGCTCTTCCGCGCCACCGTCCGCAAGTTCGTGCAGGAGGAGCTGGCGCCGCGCGCGCGTGAGTTCGACGAGAAGGGCCGGATCGACAAGGCGCTCTACGCGCGCATGGGCGAGCTCGGCATGCTCGGTCTCCGCTACGACCCGAAGTGGGGCGGGGCCGGGCTCGACTGGTCGTTCACCGCGGTGATGTTCGAGGAGCTCGGCCCACTGCGACAACGCCGGCGTCACCATGGGCATCAGCGTCCAGACCGACATGGCGACCCCGTCACTGCACCAGTTCGGCAGCGACGAGCTGCGGCGCCGCTACCTGGTGCCGGCGGTGCAAGGGCGAGATGGTGGCCGCGATCGCCGTCACCGAGCCCGACGCCGGCTCCGACGTCTCGGCGATCAAGACGCGCGCCGTTCGCGACGGCGACGACTGGGTGATCAACGGCAGCAAGATCTACATCACCAACGCCGCGACCGCCGACTGGCTCTGCCTGCTCGCGGTCACCGATCCCGAGGCCGGCTACGGCGGCTTCTCGCAGATCGTCGTCCCGACCGACTCGCCCGGCTTCACCTACCAGCTGCTCGACAAGATCGGGAACTGGGGCTCCGACACCGGGCTGCTCTTCTTCGAGGACGTGCGGGTGCCGGTCGCCAACACGATCGGCGAGGTCGGCCGCGGCTTCCAGCAGCAGATGATGCAGTTCCAGGACGAGCGCCTGATCGCCTGCATCAGCTCCAACGCCGCCTCGCAGGCGCTCTGGGAGGCGACCCGCAAGTACTGCGAGGAGCGCATCGTCTTCAAGAGGCCGCTCAGCAAGATGCAGGTGACGCAGTTCAAGTTCGTCGAGATGCTGACCCAGATCGCGGCCGCGCGGGAGCTGACGTACGCCTGCGTGCGCAAGCGCATCAAGGGCGAGGACGCGACGCAAGGAGATCTCGATGGCGAAGCTCTTCACCGGCCGCATGGCGCGGATGCGTCGCGGATCATTGCATCCAGCTGCACGGCGGCTTCGGCTACATGAAGGAGAGCGCGGCGGGCCGCGCCTTCGTCGACAGCCGCCTGATCTCGATCGGCGGCGGTGCCGACGAGGTGATGATCCACTATCTCGCCAAGATGCTCGGCTTCTGACGCAGACGCCGCGGCGGAGCCGACGGCGAGTGCGCGCGCGGCGCGCGCGCGCTTCGCGATGACGGGTTGCAGCTGCGGCTTCGGCGGTGCCACAGTGCGTGTCCGTGCGAGCCATGCGCCTGCGTCCGATGTGGATGTGCTGCGCCGCCGTTCTGCTGCTCGCGGTGCCGGTGCAGTGCGACGCGACCACCGTGCGGGTCGTCGCGGTGACGCCCGGACGGAGCGTGGACGTCGTGATCGGAAGCAAGGAGCCGATCACGATCGAGATCGGTCAGACCATCGACGGGGTGCGGGTGCTCAGGGTGGACCAGACCGGCGCCATGATCCACGTCGATGGCGCCACCAAGATGTTCCCGCTCGTCGCGGACCGCTCGAGCGGGCATGCCACCGGGACCGGCAGCGTGACCCTGACGGCCGACCCGCGCGGACACTTCGTCACGGCCGGCACCATCAATGGAAAGCGCGTGACCTTCGTCGTCGATACCGGCGCCACCTCGGTGGCGCTGTCGCGAGCGGAGGCGACGCGCATCGGCCTGGACTACCAGAAGGGCAGGACGGTCTTCTCGATGACCGCCAACGGCGTCGTGCGTGGGTGGGGGGTGACGCTCGCTGCGGTACGGATCGGCGACGTCACCGTGAGCAACGTCGAAGGCGTCGTCATCGACGGCAACTTGGGGCCGGTGCTGCTCGGCATGACCTTTCTCGGTCGCTTCGACATGATTCGGCAGGGCTCGACGCTCGTCCTCCGGCGTAGCGCACGCTGACTTCACGCCCGTGAGCGAATGCGCTCCCTGTGATCCCTCGATTTTCGTTGTAGGCATCGCGCGAGGTGTGGTAGCGGCACGCATCTCCTTCTGGCAGGTGCTCGATGCGTTTTTCTCTTCGTGACTCGATCTCCCTCCTCGGCTTCGTCTCCCTCGGTCTCTCCTTCTTCGTCGGCTCGGCCTCGTCGCTTGCGAGCGTGGGGACGGCGCGAGCCGTCGCACCGCCTCGACCCGTCACCTCCGACGGCATGGGCGGCGGCATGAAGGCGCCGGCCTCCCTCAGCTTGAACATGGAGGGGCGCGACATCGTGACGATCTATGCCACCGGCAACGTCCGCCTCGCCGACGATCTCAGCGTCGACGAAGCGGCACGCGAGTTCTGGCGCAAGGTGGGCGCGCTCGCGCCCGGCTTCTGTCGCACGCGCCAGGCCGCTCAGGGTCACGCCAGCGAATAACGCCCCCCGGCCAGGGGATGCGTGGATCGTCGGCCCACGAGCGGCTCGGCGAGAGCGTATTCAGGAGCCGGATGGTGCGACGGCGCGGCTCGCGGTCTCTTTCGCCCAGGCATAGTCCGGCTTGCCCGTCGGCGCGCGGCGGACGGCGTCCACGAAGACGAAAGCCCGCGGCAGCTTGTAGCGGGCGAGGTCGGTGGCGGCGGTGTCGCGGAGCTCGTCCTCGCTGGCGTGCGCGCCGGGGCGGAGCGCGACGACGGCGGTGACCTGTTCCCCCCAGCGTTCGCTCGGCGTGCCGGTGACCAGCACGTCGTAGACCGCGGGATGGCGCTTCAGGGCCTGTTCGACCTCCTCGGCGAAGATTTTTTCGCCGCCGCTGTTGATGCAGACCGACTCGCGTCCGAGGACCCGGATGCTGCCGTCGTCGGCGAGCTGGGCGCGATCGCCGGGGATGGCGCAGCGGACGCCGTCGATGGTGGGGTAGGTGCGGCGGGTCTTGGCCTCGTCGCCGAGGTAGCCGAGCGGAATGAAGCCGTCGCGGGCGAGCCAGCCGATGCTCGCGTCGCCGGCCGCCAGACGGCGGCCGATGGCGTCGTCGACCACGAAGGTGTGCTGGTCCATCGTGAAGCCGCCGCCGAGCGTTCCCCCGGCCGTCGCGCTGCTTCCCGCCGCCATGAAGCTCGCGCCCTGCGCGCCGGTTTCCGAGGCGCCGAAGCCGTCGGCGATCATGATGCCGGGGAGCAGCTCGATGAACGCGTGCTTCAACGCCGGCGAGAAGACGGCGCCGCCCGAGCCGATCACCTTCAGCGAGTCGAGCGCGTAGCCGGCCGGTCTTCAGCTGATCGAGGAGCGGGCGGGCGAAGGCATCGCCGACGATGGTGAGCGAGAAAACGCGCTCGCGCTCGATGGTGCGCCAGATGTCGTCCGGATCGAGCCGGCGGGTCTCGCCCTGCACGACGACGGTGCCGCCCTGATGCAGCGTGATGAACGCCGTCCAGTGGCCGGCGCCGTGCATGAAGGGCGGTGCGGGGAGCGTGCGGTTCAGGTCGCCGTAGGCGGCGCGCGCCACCACCTCGTCGATGGTCGCGACCGCTTGCTGGCCGGGAATGCGTCCGCCCATGGCGGCGAAGAAGATGTCCGCCTGGCGCCACAGCACGCCCTTCGGCATGCCGGTCGTGCCGCCGGTGTAGACCATGTAGAGGTCGTCGTCGCTCGTGCGCAGCGCGAGCGGCGTGTCGCGGCTCGCCGCCAGGGCGTCCTCGTAGTCGCGCGCGCCCGGCAGCAGCGGCTCGCCGCTGCCGTCGGCGACCTGGAGCAGGAGCACCGGCGTCGGCAGCTTCGGCAAGACCCTCGCCAGCATCGGCGCGAAGCTCGCGTGGTAGACGAGCGCGCGCATGCCGGCGTCGCGCAGCAGGTAGACGAGCTCGTCCTCGACGTAGCGATAGTTGACGTTGAAGGCGACGGCGCGCGCCTTCGAGCAGCCGACCATCGCCTCGAGGTACTCGTGGCCGTTGTAGAGATAGAGACCGACGTGATCCTGGCCGGACTCCCAGGGCGCGAGCGCGGCGCGCTCGCGATGGCAGCCGAGCCCCGCGTCGGCGAGCAGGTGCGCGAGCCGCCGACTGCGGACCGCGAGCTCGCGCCAGGTCAGACGTCGGCGCGTGGTGACGATGGCCTCGCGCTCGGGGATCGTGGCGGCGACGGCTTCGTTCAGATCGGCGAGCGTGAAGGCCATTTGGCTGGACAAGATTATTGAAACATGTTTCAAATATCAACGATGAGCTCGCGGCCACGGCTCGACGTCTCCAGCCTGCGTACCGAAGACGGCGTGCCCAAGGCGCGCCTCGCCGCGAGCCAGCTGCGCCGCTATCGCCGCATCGTCGACGCCGTGATCGAGCTCGCGGAGAAGGGCGGCTTCGAGGGCGTCCGCCTGCGCGACGTCGCGGAGGTCTCGGAGGTCGCGCTCGGCACGCTCTACAAGTACTTCCACAGCAAGGAAGACATCCTGCTCTTCGCGCTCACCGAGGAGCTCGAGAAGCTCGAGACCGCGATGGCGACGCATCCGGTCGAGGGCCGGTCGCCGCTGGCGCGGGTGACGCGCTTCTTCGAGCGCGCCACCCGCGGCATGACCTACCGGCCGCAGTTCGCGCGCGCGATGCTGCGGGCCATGGCATCGGGCGACGTCCAGGTGGCCTCCAAGGTCGCCGGCTTCCACTCGCGCATGACCCGTCTGATCGTCGCCGCCCTGCGCGGCAAGCCCGTCGACCTGAGCCGCGACATCTCGGCCGCGAGTACCGAGCGCGAGCGCCAGGTGGCGTTCATGCTGCAGAACGTGTGGTTCGCGTCGCTCGTCGGCTGGGCCGGCGGCCTGCATCCGACCCGCGACATTGCCTCCCGCGTGCGCACCGCCGCGGCCTTGATGCACACCAACTCCGCCGAGGAATGAATCGATGACCGAGCCCGCCGCGCAACGCCTGACCGCCGCGCACACGCTGGAGTACCCCTATCGCCGCTCGGTGGGACCGGTGATCGGCGCCTTCTTCACGGCCCTCCGTGAGCGGCGCATCGTCGGCGTGCGCGCCGCCGACGGACGCGTCCTGGTCCCGCCGGTCGAGTACGATCCCGAGAGCGGGGACGCGCTCGACGCCGTCGTCGAGGTCGGTCCCGCGGGGGTCGTCACCACCTGGGCCTGGGTCGAAAAGCCGCGCCCGAAGCACCCGCTGCAGAAGCCGTTCGCGTGGGCGCTGATCCGACCCGATGGTGCCACGAGCGCCATGCTGCACGCCGTCGACGCCGGCAGCGCGGCGAAGATGCGCACCGGCATGCGGGTCACGCCGCGCTGGCGCGACGAGCGCGAAGGCAGCATCCACGACATCGTCTGCTTCGAGCCGGCGTAGACCGCGGAGATTCCATGAGCGAGCCCATAACCAGCATCACGACGCCGATCCGTCTCGACTATACCTACACCGCCGGACACGCGACCCAGCGCTTCCTGCTCGGGATGGCCGAGGGCCGCATCCTCGGACAGCGCTGCCCGGAGTGCGGCAAGGTCTACGTGCCGCCGCGCGGGGCGTGTCCGCCCTGCGGCGTGCCGACCCGCGACGAGGTCGAGGTCTCGGGCAAGGGGACCGTCACGACCTTCTGCATCGTCCGCATTCCGTCCGAGTCGCTGTCGGTGCCGCCGCCCTTCGCCTGCGCCCACGTGCTGCTCGACGGCGCCGATCTGCCGTTCTTCGCGCTGGTCTACGATTGCCCCTTCGACCAGGTGCGGATGGGCATGCGGGTCGAGGCGGTGTGGGTGCCGCGCGAGGAGCTCGCGCCCACCTTCGAGAGCATCCGCTACTTCCGCCCGATCGACGAGCCCGATGCGCCGTTCGAGACCTACAAGGAGCACACCTAGGATGCGCGACGTCGCGGTCGTGGGATTCGCGCAGTCGCCGAGCGTGCGCTCGGTGCGTGACGCCAACGAGGTCGAGATGCTGATGCCGATCCTGCACGAGGCCATCGAGCAATCCGGCCTGCGGAGGCAGGAGATCGGCGTCACCGTCTCGGGCAGCTGCGACTACCTCG
Source organism: uncultured delta proteobacterium (assembly GCA_963761995.1). Taxonomy (GTDB): domain Bacteria; phylum Desulfobacterota; class Binatia; order UTPRO1; family UTPRO1; genus UTPRO1. The sequence goes on from CAVXIU010000006.1 coordinate 1,950,891, forward strand.
CGGGCCAGCCCTTCGCCTTCGTGAGCGCGCTCGACGCCGTCGGTGCCTGGCCGCCGATCGTCGAGTCGCACGTCGAGATGGACGGCGCCTGGGCGCTCTACGAGGCGTGGGTGAAGATCCAGACCGGCGAGGCCGACAGCGCGCTGGTCTACGCCTTCGGCAAGTCGTCGATGGGCGATCTCCCCGAGGTGCTGACCATTCAGCTCGATCCCTACTACCTGGCGCCGCTCTGGCCCGATGCGATCTCGCTGGCGGCGCTGCAGGCGCGGGCCTACCTCGAACGGAGCGGCAAGAGCGAGGCCGACCTCGCCGCGGTCGCGCTGCGCAGCCGCCGCGCGGCGCGCGACAATCCGAAGGCGCAGCTCCGCGGCTCGGCGGATGCCGACACGCTCCTGCGCACGCCCTATCTGGTGTCGCCGCTTCGCACCCACGACTGTCCGCCGATCTCCGACGGCTGCGCCGCCGTCGTGCTGGCGGCCGGCGATCTCGCCAGGAAGGGCGGGCGCAAGCCGGCCTGGATCCGCGGCATCGACCATCGCATCGAGGCCCACCAGCTCGGCACCCGCGACCTGGCGACCTCGCCGTCGACCAGGCTCGCGGGCGAGAAGGCGGGGGTCGGCAAGGGCAGGGTGGATCTCGCCGAGCTGCACGCGCCGTTCACGCATCAGGAGCTGATCCTGCGCGACGCCCTCGGCCTCGGCGACGGGGTCGACGTCAATCCCTCGGGCGGCGCGCTCGCAGCCAACCCGATGATGGTCGCCGGCCTGATTCGCATCGGCGAGGCCGCGACCCGCCTCGCGGCGGGCGCCGGCACACGCGCCGTCGCGCACGCCACCTCGGGACCGTGCCTGCAGCAGAATCTGGTCTGCGTCTTGGAGAGAGACTAATGGCGGAACGCTGCGCGGTCATCGGGATCGGTCAGACCAAGCACGACGTCAAGCGCACCGACGTCTCTTTGCCCGGCTTGCTGCGGGAGGCCGTGGATCGCGCCTTCACGGATGCGGGTGTGACCTGGCGCGACATAGACGCGGTCGTCATCGGCAAGGCCCCGGACATGTTCGAGGGCACGATGATGCCCGAGCTCTACCTCGCCGACGCGCTCGGCGCGGCCGGGAAGCCGATGCTCAGGGTGCACACCGCCGGCAGCGTCGGCGGCTCGACCGCGATCGTGGCGGCGCAGCTGATCCAGGCGGGCATCCACGAGCGCGTGCTGACCGTGGCCTACGAGAAGCAGAGCGAGGGCAACGCGATGTGGGCGCTCACCGTCCGCATCCCCTTCCAGCAGGCGATCGTCGCCGGCGCCGGCGGCTACTTCGCCCCGCTCATCCGCGCCTACATGCGACGGTCGGGCGCGCCCGAGGACACCGGCATCAAGGTGGCGCTGAAGGATCGCCTGAACGCCGCGAAGAACCCGTACTCGCATCTGGTCTTTCCGGACGTCACCTACGAGATGATCGAGGGCTCACCGATGCTGTGGGACCCCATCCGCTACATGGAGACCTGTCCCTCGTCGGACGGTGCCTGCGCCATGGTGTTGGCGAGCGACGCCGCGGCCAAGAAGGCCGCGAACAAGCCCGCCTGGGTGCAGGGCACGGCGATGCGCAGCGAGCCGACCATGTTCGCGGGCCGCGACCTCGTGAACCCGCGCGCCGGCCGCGATTGCGCCGCCGACCTCTACAAGAAGGCCGGCATCACCAACCCGCGGAAGGAGCTCGACTGCGCGGAGATCTACGTGCCCTTCAGCTGGTTCGAGCCGATGTGGATGGAGAACCTCGGCTTCGCGCCCGAGGGCGAGGGCTGGAAGATGACCCAGGAGGGCGCCACCGCCCTCGACGGCGACATGCCCGTGAACGCGTCCGGCGGCGTCCTGTCGTCGAATCCGATCGGGGCCTCGGGGATGATCCGCTTCGCCGAGTCGGCGCTGCAGGTGCGCGGGCTCGCCGGCGAGCATCAGGTGCCGGGAGCCAAGCGCGCCATGGGCCACGCCTACGGCGGCGGCTCGCAATTCTTTGCGATGTGGATCGTCGGAAGCGAGCGGCCGTGAAGTTTTGGCAGTCGGTCACGTTCTCGCAGCCCGACGACCTGCTCGAGATCGCGAAGATCTCCGAGCAGGCCGGCTTCACCGGCGTCTTCGTCTCCGAGCACGTTTTCTTTCCCGAGAAGCTCGCGTCGCAGTACCCCTACACGGCGAACGGCGCGCCCCCCTTCACCGCCGAGACGCCCTGGCTCGACCCGTGGGTGCAGATCGGGGCGATGGCGGCGGTCACGACGACGCTCCGCTTCGTGACCGGCGTCTACATCTTGCCGCTCCGCCACCCGCTCGAGGTCGCGAAGGCGGTCGCGAGCGCGGCGCTCCTGTCGCACGACCGCGTCGGCCTCGGCGTCGGCGCCGGCTGGATGCGGGAGGAGTTCGAGGTGTTGGGGCGCGAGTTCGGCGGCCGCGGCAAGCGTCTCGACGAGATGATCGAGGTGCTGCGGAAGGTCTGGGCGGGCGGCATGGTCGAGCACCACGGGACCCACTACGACTTCCCGCGCCTGCAGATGTCGCCGCCGCCGAAGGCGTTGCCTCCGATCCTGATCGGGGGCCAGAGCGACGCGGCGTTCAAGCGCGCCGCCCGCCTCGGGGACGGCTGGGTCGGCTCGGGGCACACGCCCGAGCAGGTGCCGCAGGTGATGGCGCGCCTCGCGGAGCTCAGGCGCGAGGCGGGACGCGAGCGCGTGCCGTTCGATGCCATCCTGGTCCTGAGCGCGCCGCCCGACGTCGATCAGCTGCGCCGCTTCGAGGACGCCGGCGTCACGTCGCTGGTGAGCTGGCCGCTGCTCTTCACGGTCGGCCCGACGGCGACCATGGACGACAAGCGCCGCTGGCTGGAAGCCTACGGCAACGACACGATCGCCAAGCTGCGCTGACGTATAACGCGCCGGCCCTTGAACGTTCGGCCGCGGTTCGCTAGCGGCCGGCGCATGGCGATCGTCGTGGCGATCCTCTGCCTGCTCCTGGGTGTCGGGTCGGCGAAGGCGCAGGTCGTGACCGTGCCGACGTTCTCGGCCGGGAGTGCGACCTCGGACGACTGGCAGATCCTCTACACCGACGTCGCCGCCGACTCGGGCGGGAACATGCTCTTCTTCTGGTCCGAGGTGACCTCGCTCGGCGGCACCCAGCTCGGACGCACGCTCGTCAGCCGCCACGGCCTCGGCGGCGCCTTCGGTCCATACGTCCGCAGCGAGGACGGTCGGGATTTCGTCTTGATCACCCGAGTGGATCCGCGGCCATACGAGGGCTTCGTCTCGGCCTGGACGTTCAGGCGATCGAAGGGCGACTCGCCCCTCGAGCTGCGTGCGCGCTACCTCGATCCCAGCGGGACGCCCCACGGCCCGACCTTTCGCGTCGACAGCACGGGTCTCACCGCCGTCTTCGGGTTCGCGGCCGCGGGCCTCGAGACGGGGGCGGCGTTCGCCTGGTGGCCGATCGCCGGTCCGGGGCACCTCGCGCCTATCCACGTGCAGCTCGCCAATCCGCAAGGGCAGCCGCGGATCGGCGAGCTCGTGCTCGGCGCCCCGAGCTACTATCCCGATGTCGACATGGCCGCCCTTCCAGGCGGCGGCTTCGTCGTGGGGTGGGGCGCCAACGCCGATCACACGCCCGAGACGACCTCGTTGATCAGCGTGCACACCGAGAACGGCCAGGCGGTCGCCCCGCCGGTCGTGGTCTCGACGCTTTCCGAATTCGAGCGCCTGGCCGTGAGCGCCGCCGGCGACGTGATCGCGGTCCTCGGCAGCCGGCCGCTCGGACAGAGCGACCCGCCCACCGAGTTCTGGGTGCAGCGCCTCACGCGCGACGGCGTTCCGCTCGGAGGCGAGATCGCGGTGGTGAGCGGCGCCTCTGGGCTTACCGGCGACGTCGAGTTCGACCTGAACGGCAACCTCTACGTGGTGTGGACGGAGTCCGGCGTCTCCGGCGCCCACGCGCGCGGCTTCGACACGAGCGGTGCGCCGATCGGCCCCGCGGTCGTGATCGGCGGCTCGGCCAACTACGCGCCGAAGGTCGTGCGGCTCCCGGACGGGAGCTTCCTGAACGGGCTCGGCAGCTACGGCTCGAGCAACTTCGCCGCCAACGTCACCTCGCTCTGCGTCCCGGGAAGCGCGGTCTGTGGCGACGGTGCCGTCGATGCGTTCTGCGAGCAGTGCGACGCCGGGCTCGGCAACAGCGACGCCGCGCCCGACGCCTGCCGCACCACTTGCCGGCCGGCGGCGTGCGGCGACGGGGTCGTCGACACGGGCGAGTCGTGCGACGACGGCAATCGCACGAGCTGCGACGGGTGCAGCCGCACCTGCCACCCGGAGGCCGGATTCGGCTGCGGCGACGGGGTGCCGTTTCCGGCCTGCGGCGAGCTGTGCGACGACGGCAACGCCGTCGACGGCGACGGGTGCACCATCGGCTGCACGCTGGAGCGCGCCCCCGGCGGCGGCGGCCCGACCCACGACTGCTACACCGAGTGGTCGATCGACAATGCCGCCAACGAGCCGCGCTTCGACAAGTACGGCAACATCAGCACCGAGCAGCGTTGCCCCGACGGGGACCCGCGTTGCGACCTCGACGGCAGCGTCTCGGGGTCGTGCACGTTCGGAGTACGGATCTGCGCCAACAACACCAACCTCGCGCGCTGCACCCCCGGCACCCGGCTCCTGTCCTGGCAGCTGCGGGCGCCGTCGGAGGGGCGTGCCGGAGCCGACCCAGCAGCGGCGGCGGTCCGCGACGCCCTCGTGCCGGCCGTGACGGCGTCGCTCGTCGGGCCCGATGCCCGCGACTTCTGCACCGCCGTGCTGCCGGTCCCGGTGCCCCTCCGGATCAGAGCCTCGACGTCCTCGCCCGGCAAGGTCGCGCTGAAGACGATCGCCACGACCTACGACGGCAGCACGGACGCCGACAAGCTTCGCCTGGTCTGCCTGCCACCGACGCCCTGAACGGGCCGGGTCGGGGAGCTCGAGCGGTCCCCACCGTCGGTGCTCGTGCGCCTCTGGCACAAAAATGAAACCTGTTATAGTTTTCGCGGACCCCGTCGGCAGCCAAGGAGCGCACCATGCACACGCGAGTCGTTGAGATGTTCGACATTCAGTTCCCGATCTTCGCCTTCAGCCATTGCCGCGACGTGGTCGCGGCGGTCAGCCGGGCGGGAGGCCTCGGCGTGCTCGGCGCGCTCGCCTTCTCGCCCGAGCAGCTCGAGATCGAGCTCAAATGGATCGAGGAGCACGTCGACGGCAAGCCCTACGGCGTCGACATCGTGGTGCCCGTCAACTACCTCGGCGTCGAGGAGGGCGGCCTCGACAAGTCGGTGCTCGAGGGGATGATCCCGGAGAAGCACAAGCAGTACGTCGAGGACGTGCTGGACAAGTACAACGTCCCGCAGATGCCGGCCGATCACGTGCCGCACGAGACGCTGCTCGGCTGGTCGGCGAAGGGCGCGCGCTCGCACGTCGACATCGCGCTGCAGCATCCGGGCGTGAAGCTGATCGTGAACGCGCTCGGGACACCCCCCCGTGACGTCGTCGACAAGGCGCACGCGCAGGGTGTGAAGTTCGCGGCCCTCGTCGGGCGCGTCGAGCAGGCCCTCGACCAGGTCGCGGCGGGCGTCGACATCGTGGTCGCGCAGGGCAGCGAGGCGGGTGGGCACACCGGCGAGGTGAGCACGATGGTGCTGGTGCCCGACGTCGTCGACGCGATCGCGCCGACGCCGGTGCTGGCCGCGGGCGGCATCGGTTGCGGCCGGCAGATGGCCGCGGCGATGGCGCTCGGTGCCGACGGCGTCTGGACGGGCTCGATCTGGCTCACCACTACCGAGAGCGACGTGCATCCCATTGCGGTGCAGAAGCTCCTGAAGGCCAAGTCGCGCGACACCGTGCGCTCGCGATCGCTCACCGGCAAGCCGGCCCGCCAGCTCAAGACCGACTGGACCGAGGCGTGGGACGGACCGAACTCGCCGGGCACGCTGCAGATGCCGCTGCAGTTCATGCTGACGGCCGACGCGGTCAGCCGCATCCACCACTACGCGAGCAACGACAAGTACGGCGCCAAGGATCTGCTCGGCCACCCGGTCGGCCAGGTCGTGGGCCGGATGAACGCGGTACGGCCCACCAAGGAGGTCATCTACGACATGGTGAACGAGTACGTCGACACCATGAGCAAGATGACCGAGGCCCTCGCCGCCGCCGAGAAGTGAGCCGACCGTCATGGCCGAGCCCGCGCTGCTCTACGAGAAGGAGGGTCCGGTCGCGACCCTCACGATGAACCGGCCCGAGGTACGCAACGCCCTCAACGCCGAGATGCTGTGTCGCCTGGCCGACGCCTGGCAGGACGTGAACGACGACCCGGAGATTCGGGTCGCCATCCTGACGGGTGCCGGCGACCAGGCGTTCTGCGCCGGCGCCGATCTCGACCGGCTGGTGCGGATGATGCAGGGCCAGCGCCCGCCCGAGACCGAGTTCGACCGCCGCATCATCGCGGACGTTCCCATCATTTATAAGGGGCTGCTCCGGAACTTCGAGGTGCAGAAGCCCATCATCGCGGCCGTGCGGGGGTTTTGCGTCGCCGGCGGCACCGAGATCCTCCAGACCACCGACATCCGCATCGCCGCCGACGACGCGCGTTTCGCGATCGCCGAGGTGAAGCACGGGCTCTTCCCGATGGGCGGCTCGACCGTGCGCCTGCCGCGCCAGATCCCGTACTGCAACGCCATGGAGATCCTCCTCATGGGCGAGCAGTTCTCCGCGGCCGACGCGCTCCGCATCGGGCTCGTGAACCGTCTCGTCCCCGCGGGCCAGGTGCTCGCGGAGGCGCGTCGCTGTGCCGCCGTCATCGCCGGCAACGGGCCCCTCGCGGTGCAGGCCGTGAAGCGCTCGGTGCTCGCGGGCTCCGGCCGGCCGCTCGCCGAGGCCCTCGACCTCGAGCAGGAGCTCGGCATCCCGGTGTCGATGTCCAGGATGCCAAAGAGGGGACGCGTGCCTTCAAGGAGAAGCGCACGCCCGTCTTCCAGGGACACTGATGCGCGTCCATCTCGGTCTGATCCAGGAGCTGGTCGCCGGCCTCATGCCGGAGAAGGAAGCGATCATCTGGCGTGATCGCGTCGTCACCCACGCGCGACCTCGCGGAGCGCAGCCGGCGCTTCGCGCGCGTGCTCGCGTCGCGCGGCCTCGGGTGCCACACCGAGCGCGCCGCGCTCGAGCCCTGGCAGTCGGGGCACGACCACGTCGCGATCTACCTCTACAACTGCCCCGAGTATCTCGAGGCGATGTATGGGTCGTACAAGGCCCGCGCGGCGTCGGTGAACATCAACTACCGCTACAAGGCCGACGAGCTCCACTACCTCCTCGACAACAGCAGCGCGCGCGCGATCGTGTATCACGCCGTGTTCGCGCCGCTCATCGCCGAGGTGCGGGGCCGCCTGCCGAAGCTCGCGCACTTCTTTCAGATCCCCGACGACTCCGGGAACACGCTCCTGCCGGGCGCGATCGACTACGAGGCGGCGCTCGCGTCCGAGCCGCCGACCGTGCTCGATCTTCCGTTCGGATCGGACGATCTCTACGTCCTCTACACCGGCGGGACGACGGGGATTCCGAAGGGCGTGCTGTGGCGCCAGGAGGACGTTTTCTTCAACGGGCTCGGCGGCAACCTGCCGCAGTTTCTCCCGGCTCGACACCGAGGAGAAGCTCCGGAGCCACGTGACCATGGGGATGGGCGGGCGGTCGCTCATCTGCCTGCCGTTCATGCACGGCGCCGGACAATGGAACGCCTTCAACTCGTTCCACCGCGGCGGCACCATCATCCTGCCGGACGAGACCAAGCGCCTCGACGCGCACGGTGTCTGGCGGGCGGTCGAGAAGCACCAGGCGGACCAGATCGGCATCATCGGCGACGCCTTCGCGCGCCCGCTGATCACGGCGCAGCGCGAAGGCAAGTACGACCTGTCGTCGCTCCGCGTGCTGGTCAGCACGGCGGCCGTGCTGTCGCCGACCGTCAAGCAGGAGCTCCTCGCCGAGCTGCCGCCGGTCATGGTGATCGAGAGCATCGGGGCCTCCGAGCTCGGCATGCAGGCCATGAGCAACGACACGGACTCGGGACAGAAGGGCGTGCCGGCGTATCAGCTCCGCGAGGGCACCGTCCTCTTGAAGGAGGATCGGAGCGGCGAGCTCGAGGCCGGAAGCGACGAGACCGGGTGGATCACCAGCACGGGCGACCTCTGCCTCGGCTACATGGGCGACGAGGAGAAGACCCGGGCGACCTTCCAGATCATCAACGGCAAACGCTACGCCATCGGCGGCGACCGCGGCCGCTTTCTGCCCGACGGCCGGGTCCTGTTCCTCGGCCGCGACTCCTCCTGCATCAACAGCGGCGGCGAGAAGATCTACGCCGAGGAGGTCGAGCGCATCGTCAAGAGCCACCCGGCGGTGTACGACGCCCTGGTGGTCGGAGTGCCGAACGAGCGCTGGGGCCAGCAGGTGACGGCCGTCCTGGCGCTCGCCCCGGGCAATGCCGCGCCCGCGCTCGAGGAGCTGCGCGCGCATTGCGCGCCGCATCTCGCCGACTACAAGCTCCCCAAGGGGATCGTCGTGGTGCCCGAGGTGGTGCGCAGTCCGAACGGCAAGCCCGACTACGAATGGGCGAAGCGCGCCGCCGGCGCGTAGAAACTACGCGGTAGTTTCCACAGCCCGCTGCGTCCGTCGCGCCGCGAGCCCCGCCAATGCTGGGTCTTGGTGCGCCTGCTCGTCGGCATGTGCCTTGCTCGGTTCGCGGGTGCAATCCACGTCACGGAGGACGCCATGGACAAAGACCAAGTGAACGAGCTGCTCTATCAGGCGCTCGAAACCGAAAAGGGCGGACAAGCCGTCTACGAGACCGCGCTCCGCTGCGCGGTGAACGACGATCTGAAGGAAGAATGGGAAGAGTATCTAGAGCAAACCCGCACCCACGAGGAGGTCGTGCTCGGGCTGTTCGAGACCTTCGGTCTCGATCCCGAGACCGAGACGCCGGGGCGTCGCGTAGTGCGTCACCACGGTGAATCGCTCGTGAAGGCGATGGAGATGGCCCTCGCCGCCGGGGACGAGGACGCGGCGCAAATCGTCGCGGCCGAGTGCGTGGTGCTGGCGGAGACGAAGGATCATCAGAACTGGGAGCTGCTGGGCGAGGTCGCGAAGAAGCTCAAGGGCGAGCAGGCGAAGGCGTTGAAGGCCGCGCACGACCAGGTCGAGGACGAGGAGGACGAGCACCTCTACCACACCAAGGGGTGGTGCCGAGAGCTCTGGATCCAATCGCTCGGCATGCCGGCCGTCCTGCCGCCTCCCGAGGAGGAGAAGGACGTCAAGACGGCGATCGGCGCCGAGCGCGCCAAGCAGGCACGGTCCGAGATGCTGTGAGCGGTCGCGGGGTCGCGGTAGCACCAGCGTTGCGGACTGGGTAGATTCCGGGGCCGCCTCCAACGGGGGGTGAGCTCACGACAGGAGTCTCAACGATGGAACGCGACCTCGACCCCGCCACCCTCGATCTCGCGACACCCGAGCATTACGAGCGACACGGCTATCCCCATCCCGAATGGAGCTGGATCCGCCGGAACGATCCGGTCTACTGGTACGATCGCCCGAACGTCGACCCGTTCTGGGCCATCACCAAGCACGCCGACATCATTCAGATCGGCAAACAGCCCGAGCTCTTCCTGAACGCGCCCCGCATGGCGGTGTTCACGACCGACCTGCCTCCTCCCGAAGAGGGAACGTCGCGGCACCTCTTGAACATGGATCCGCCCGATCACGCCCGCTATCGCAAGTTGACCAGCCAGTGGTTCACGCCGCGTGCGATCCAGAGAATGGACGCCAAGGTGGCGCGCGTGACTCGTGAGGTGCTCGACGAGGCGGGCGCCGACGCCGAGATCGATTTCGTCCGCGACGTCTCGGCCAAGATCACGATCGCCGTCATCGCCGAGATGCTCGGCGTCCCGCGTCCCGACTGGCACAAGCTCTTCCGCTGGACCAACGAGATCATCGCCCCCCAGGATCCCGAGTTCCATCACGCCTCGACGCCCAAGGAGACGCTCGATCGCGCCCGGATCGAGCTCTTCGAGTACTTCAACGATCTCGCGAACGCCCGGCGCGCGCACCCCACCGACGACATCGTGAGCGTGGTGGCGAACGGCACCCTCGCCGGCGAGCCCCTCCCGGTGGTGGAGCTGCTGTCGTACTTCTTCCTGCTGGTCGTCGCGGGCAACGAGACCACCCGGAACGCGATGACGGGCGGGCTCCTGGCGCTCCTCGAGCATCCGGCGGAGTGGGAGAAGCTCCGGCGCGACGCCGGGCTCGTCGACCGCGCCGTCGAGGAGATCGTGCGCTGGACCACGCCCGTGATCCAGTTCGCCCGCACCGCGACCGCGGACTTCGAGCTGCGTGGCAAGACGATTCGCCGTGGCGAGTCGGTCTGTCTCTTCTACGCCTCGGGCAATCGCGACGAGGAGGTCTTCGCGGACCCGTTCGCGTTCCGCGTCGATCGTGATCCGAATCCGCACATCGGATTCGGCATGGGCGAGCACGTATGCCTCGGCGCCCACCTGGCCCGCCTCGAGCTCCGTCATGCATTTTCGCAACTCCGCGAGCGCGTCGTGGAGTGCGAGCTGACGGGGACGGTCGAAAGGGTCCGTTCCGGCTTCGTGGGCGGGATAAAACGGGCTCCCATGCGATGGCGCATGCGCTCGATTCCGCCCGTTTGACCTCCCGTGGGTGGCCGTTCCTGCCGCCCACGGGGACTCATCTGCACGACTACGGCGCTCGCGCACCCGGAACCCTCTTCTCCCCGCCTGCGTAGTTCTACGGGCAAGGGCCGGCTCGCTGGTCTAACCAGCCGAGAAGCCTAAACAAACTCCGGTGTCCGGGGCCTTTTCGACCCGCAGCGATCGCCGGTCTTTTCGTAACGACGCCGGCACGGCGCGTGCTGTATGGGACGCGCTGACGTGACGAGCCAAGCAAAGGCGCTTGCCCATCCGAGCAGCTTCCTATAACGGGGCGCAAGCGCTGGTGCCGTAGACCGAGGTGGGGGTGGTGGTGGGGCGGATCGACGCGAGCCAGGCTCTTCGCATCTCCATCACCAAAATCTAATGGTTATACAAAGCCTAAGCGGCCTTGGGGTTCGCCTGACTCGTTTTGGCGCGCCCCACTTCGATCCTTCGGGTGTGGGGCGGTCTCCTCGCTCTGCCCATGGCCGCACGGATTCTTCCGTCGCCACGAGGACTTGCAGAGCGCTCGGGCTGCTCGCGGTGGTTCTGGCTGTGCTCGCCGGCGGCCGGGACGCCGAGGCCGCGGTCGCCGAGCCGACCTCGGTCGTCGCGACGGCAACCACCAGCACCCGCATCATCCTGTCGTGGAACTACCCGAACGCCCCGGTAACCGGCTTCGAGATCGAGCGCAGCCTGAAATCGGCATCCGGATTCAAGATCATCGCATCCCTCGATGCCACCACGCGGATGTATCAGGACCCCAATCTGAGCTCGGCCACCACCTATTACTATCGCCTGCGGGCGGTGAACGGCGGCAACCGATCGCGGCGCTCACCCACCGTCTCGGCCACCACCCTCTCACAATCGAGCACGCTGCCGACGGCGACGCGTACCGCCACCCCCATCCGGACCGCGACGCGGACGCCGACTCCGATCCGGACGACGACCCCGCCCCCGGTGGCGACCCGGACGGCCACGGGCCTCCCGACGGCCACGCGGACGGTCACGCCGCTCCCGACCGCGACCAAGACCGCGACCAAGACCGCGACCCGCACCCCGACCCCGACCCGCACGCCCACCCGCACCCCGACTCCCGCGTCCACCTTCGACCCACTCTTGATCGGGTTCCTGCCCGGGGTCGGTACGGCGCAGGACGTGGCGCTCTTCGGAAGCAGGGCATTCGTCGCCTCGGATCCGTTCGGACTTTCGGCGGTGAGCCTGCTCACGCCGGCGCTGCCGATTCTCGACGGGACGCCGCAGCAGGCCTTCGTGGGCGAGCACTCCGCCGTCCGGGGATCGCGCGCCGTCGTGAGCGGCATGGAGAACGGACACGCGGGTCTCTGGGTCCTCGACGTCAGTGCGCCCCAACCCGAGGTGCTGGGTGAGCTCGCCACCACCGCGGCGTCCATTCTCGACGTGACGTTGAACGATGCCGGGACGGTGGCGGTCACGGCGATGGGTGCCGGGGGCATCTGGGTGATCGATCTCAGCAATCCCGCGGCGCCGGTGCGACGCAGCATCTTCGATACCGCCGGCGTGGCCTTCGGCGTCGCGCTCAACGCCAGCGGCTCGCTGGTCTACGTCGCCGACGGCGGCGGCGGCCTCAAGGTCATCAGCCTCGCCAATCTGAGCGCCCCGACCCAGGTCGGCGACATTGCGCTCACCGGCATTCAGCGCGACCTCGTTCTGCAGGGCAACGTCGCCTATCTCGCGGACCAGATGGGTCGCCTGGTCACGATCGACGTGGCGATACCGAGCGCGCCGCGCCAACTCGGATCGGTCGTGATCGGTCGCTACACCTTCAACATCGCGGTCGAAGGCAACCGCGCAATAGTGCATTCGGTCGCCACCGCGTCGTACCTCGACGTGATCGACGTGACGACGCTCACGGCGCCGGTGGTGCAGGGGAGCATCGCGGTCGACGCGGCCGGGGGCGTCAAGGCCATCGGGCTCCTCAACGGCCGCGCCTACGTCGCGAACGGGGTCCAGGGTCTGAAGGTCTTCAACCTGGGAGGCTCGCCCTCGCAGGGCGGCGGCGTCACGGACGACTTCTCGCCCACGCGCATCGCGGCGACGACCAATCGCTCCGTGGTGACGGGTCCCTATCTCCCGAACAACACCGCCCGGCTGCGCGTCATCGACACCTCCAATCCGACGCAACCCGAGATCCTCGGCGACCTGCCGACCACGGTGACGGGCGCGGGAATTCTCGACGTCGCCATCAACGACGCCGGAACGCTGGCCGTGATGGCGATGGCCTCGAGCGGCGTCTGGGTCGTCGATCTCACGAATCCGGAGGCGCCGGTGAAACGCGGCGTGTACGACACGCCGGGCGTCGCCTTCGCGGTGGCGCTGAACCCGAGCGGCTCGATTGCCTACGTGGCGGACGGCAGCGGCGGCCTGAAGGTGCTGAGCCTGAGCAATCCGAGCGCACCCACGCTGGCCGGCAACGTGGCGATGACCGGTATCCAGCGCGACATCGCGCTGCAAGGCAGCGTCGTCTACCTCGCGGATCAGATGGGCCGCCTCGTGACGGTCGACGTCGCGAACCCGACCGCGCCCCAACAGCTGGGTGCCGTCGTGATCGGGCGCTATACCTTCAACGTCGCGGTACGCGGCTCCTTGGCGCTCACCCACTCGACCGACACCGCCGCCCACCTGGACGTGATCGACGTCTCGGCGCCGGCGACTCCGTTCGTGCGGTCGAGCGTCGCGGTGGACGCGAGCGGCACCGTCAACGCCGTCGCCAGCGACGGCAGCCGCGCCTACGTCGCCAATGGGTCGCGGGGCCTCCGCATCTACAGCCTCGCCAACCCGAACGCCCCCGCGTTTCTCGACTCCGGCTTCACGGTGGGCGACGCGACGGACGTGGTCGTGGGAAGCTCGTTCGCCCAGGCCGCGGATTCGGCCGCGATCGTCAGCATCATCGACCTGTTCACGACGCCCTGACGTCGACCGGACGGGGTCTCCTATCTATATAGGGGCCTCCCGGGGACATCCGGATCGACGCCTCTGGGTTCGGGGTCGCCGCCGCTGGCCGGCCGTGACAGCGGCCTTTGCCGGCCCCGCTGCGGATCCGCCAGGATCGTCGGCCCGAGTGGTGCTTTCGCGACGCTCGGGCCTCGCGCCGCGGCGCCGGAAGCGGCAATCCCGTCGCCGCTCGGTCGCCGGTGTGAGACACGCCACGGCGTCCGCTTGGGCGTCGCGCAGGCGGCGCGTCCGGCGCCACCCGCGCCTCCGGGCCGATCCCGCGATGCCGGGGCACTCCCAGGGCTCTCGCATGTCGCGCGCCACGGCGCCCGCCGTGCGCGTCGTGAACGCGGGAACGTCGGACGGGTAGCTTTCATCCTCCGTCGACGCCGAACGGCGCTGCGCTCGATCCTCCGGCGCCGCAAAAGCGCCGAGCGGGGTCACGGGACGGACGCTGCGCGCGCCGGCCACCTCGTCACGAAAATCGAAGCTTGCGTCGAGACGGGTCTCGTCGTCGCGGACGAACGCGATCGATTGTGACGGACGCTAGTTTTGTACTGCGCGCCTGAACAGGCGGACGCGACCGCTCGCGCGCGCGCGATCACGGCGAGCCGCGACTCGCGCGCAGAGTTTTGCGCGCCACGATCATTTGTGACGAGCGCTGGTTTTGTACTGCGCGTGTGAGAAGCGTTTCACGTCTCGTCGCCGCCGATTGTGACGCGCGGTTTTTTTGTACTGCGCGCGTGGGATGCGATGTCGACGAATCGCGCAAGCGCAGCCGCGAAAAGCCTCGGCTCCTCGTTGGCGTTCGCCGTGCGGCGCGCTTTTCGCATTTGCCCTCCGCCCAACGTGACCTCTTCAACCACAACGAACACCGAATCTCTTCAGCAGAAGGTCACCAATCCAATGCGAGGGAGATTCGTGATGCGTATGCGTGAGACGCTTGCAGCACTCGTTGTGGTACTCGGGGTGGCGTGTGCTCCGTCGGATGTCGCGGCGGCAATGAAGGCGCCGAGTAAGCCGGCGGCGGTTGCAACCGCCAAGGATCGCATCACGGTGTCGTGGATCGACTCCAACCTCAATGTCACCGGCTTCAAGATCGAGCGCAGCCGGAAGCCCAAGACCGGCTTCAAGATGATTGCGAAGCTCAATGGCGGCGGCGTTCGCAACTATCAGGACGCGAACCTCCTCGCCTCCACCACCTATTACTATCGAGTGCGCGCCCTCTACGGCGCGACGCAGTCGCCGCGATCACAGATCGGCAGCGCCACGACCCTCTCGCAGACCGCGCCGATCGCGACCGTGACGCAGACCGCGACGCCGGTCCCCACCGCGACGCAGACGCCGCGGCCTTCGGCGACCGCCACGCAGACCGCCGTGCCCACCGTCACGGTAACCCGCACCACGACGCCGATCCCCACCGTGACCGCGACCGTGATCCCGACCTCGACCCGCACCGCCACCCCGCTCTCGACCGCGACTCGCACCGCCACTCCTGTTCCCACGGTCACGGCGACCCAGACCGCCGTTCCCACGCAGACCGCGGTTCCCACGCAGACCGCCGTCCCGACGCGGACGGCGACTCCGACGCGCACCAGCACCCCGATCCCGACCGCGACGCCCGCGGTCAGCTTCGATCCCCTCTTGATCGGCTTCGTCCCCGGCGTCGGCGTGGCGCAGGACATCTCGATCGACGGCTCGACGGTCTTCGTGGCCTCCGATCCCTTCGGCCTCTCGGCGATCGACGTCAGCACGCCGAGCGCGCCGGTGATCGATGGGACCCCTCAGCGTGCATTCACCGGCACTCGCGCGGCGGTTCGCGGCTCGCACGCCGTCGTGACCGGAACCGAAGGCGGGCTCGCGCGCCTCTGGGTGCTGGACGTCAGTGACCGGCAGCCCGTCGTGCTCGGGGAGCTCGGGACCACGGTCGGCTCGATTCTCGACGTCGCGGTCAACGATGCCGGGACCCTCGCGGTGACCGCGATGGGCGCCACCGGTATCTGGGTCGTCGATCTCAGCAACCCCGCCGCGCCCGTCCGCCGCAGCGTGTTCGACACCGCGGGCACCGCCTTCGCGGTGGCCATGAACGCGAACGGCTCCCTCGCCTACGTCGCGGACGGCAACGGGGGCCTCAAGGTCATCTCCCTCAGCAACCCGAGCGCCCCGAGCCAGGTCGGCAGCGTGGCGATCAGCGGCATCCAGCGCGACATCGCGCTGCAGGGCAACGTCGCGTACCTGGTGGATCAGATGGGCCGCCTCGTGACGGTGGACATCGCGGCGCCCACCGCCCCGCGGCAGCTCGGTGCGGTGGTGATCGGGCGCTACACCTTCAACGTCGCGGTCGAGGGCACGGTGGCCGTGACGCATTCGACCGACAACGCGGCGAACCTCGACATCATCGACGTGTCCGACCCGACCGCCCCGGCGGTCCGCGGGAGCCTCGCGGTCGATGCGGCCGGCGGCATCAAGGGGCTGGGCATCCTCAACGGCAAGGCGTACGTCGCCAACGGCGGCTTCGGGGTCAAGATCTTCAATCTCGGCACGGCGCCGACCCAGACTGGCAGCGTGCGCGACGACTTCGCCGCGACGAAGATCGCCGCCACCGAGGGCGTGTCGGTGGTCACCGGCGCGCACCTGACGACCGGCACCGCGCGCCTGCGCGTGATCGACACCAGCGATCCGACGCTGCCCGAGGTGATGGGCGAGCTCCCGACGACCGTGACCGCGGCGGGCATCCTCGACGTCGCGATCAACCAGGCCGGCACCGTGGCCGTGACCGCGATGGGCGCCTCCGGCATCTGGGTGATCGACCTGAGCAATCCTTCCGCACCCGTCCGCCGGAGCGTCTACGACACGCCCGGCACCGCCTTCGCCGTCACCTTGAACGCGAGCGGCTCGCTCGCCTACGTGGCCGACGGCAGCCAGGGTCTCAAGATCGTCAACCTCAGCAACCTCGGCGCCCCGAGCCTGGCAGGCAGCGTCACGACCAGCGGCATTCTGCGCGACATCGCGCTCCAGGGCAGCGTGGTGTACCTGGCGGATCAGATGGGTCGCCTCGTCACGGTCGACGTCGCGACCCCGAGCGCGCCGAGCGTGCTGGGCGCGGTCGTGATCGGCCGCTACACCTTCAACGTCGCGGTCGAGGGCTCGCTGGTCATCACCCACTCCACGGACAATGCGGCGAACCTCGACGTCATCGACGTCACGACGCCGAGCGCTCCGGTGATCCTGGGCAGCGTCGCGGTCGATGCCAGCGGCACGATCAAGGGCCTCGCTCTCGACGGCGGCCGGGCCTTCGTCGCCAACGCCGGCAAGGGCCTCCGGGTCTACAGCCTCGCGAACCCGAGCACGCCGACGCAGGTCGGGCTCGGATATACGGTCGGAGACGCCGCCGACGTGGTCATCGAGAACGCCAGCGCGCAGTCGGCAGACTCGTCCTCCACGCTCAGCATCATCGACCTTTTCGCTGCCCCTTGACGGGTAGCGGCGGCAGGTGTGCGACCACGTCGCCCTTGTCGTTCGACAGCACGAAGACCGGTTGATTGTCCGACCCCACGACGATCCGAGCCCGCACCTGGCTCCGATCGTCGTGGAGCGTCACGCCGGGTGTGTCCCCTGCGCCGAGACCGAGCACGGTTCGCACGCGCCCTTCCTTCCCGAAGAGCACGAGACCGGGAGAGCCCTCGGGACCGAGACTCAAGCTTGCGCGCAAGCGACCGCTCTCGTCGACGAGCGACAGGCCCTGAGCGGTCCAACGCCCGCGGACCGAGGTCTTGTCGTCACGGAGCAGGATCTCCGAGACCTCGAGCCTCTGCGGGATGGTGACCTGCACCGCGCTGCGGGCGAAGGCGAGCCCGGCGGCGGCGACCGCGACGGCCGACGCCGC
Source organism: uncultured delta proteobacterium (assembly GCA_963761995.1). Taxonomy (GTDB): domain Bacteria; phylum Desulfobacterota; class Binatia; order UTPRO1; family UTPRO1; genus UTPRO1. The sequence continues at coordinate 1,968,498 of CAVXIU010000006.1, forward strand.
GACGGCGACCCCCGCGACGAGCATGCTGAGGGTTGCTCTGCGTTCGAGCTTCTTCACGCGCTCGGCGAATCGTCGTTCGGTCTCCTCGGAGGTGATGGTCACGCGCTGCTCCTTCCTGGCGACGGACGTTAGCGGCGTCGTGCCCAAACGCACGAGCGCGCCGACTCCGGCGGGGCCTCGGTATCCAGCAGGCTAGGGAAGGCGTCAAGTCTGCCGTCTCGGTTGCCGACCGATCTGGCAGAGTTGCGCGATAGCGCATTTTCGTGTGCTCCGCTCGCGGTTTATGGGGCCGTCATTTCTACACTGTCGCGGCGCGGGTCGTGCGTAGGAAGACGGCGTGCTCAACGGGCATCGCGACGATGCGCCATGGGGCGTGCCCTATGCGGCGCCGATCCCTGGCAGCACTGCCGGTCGCGCGCGTCGGCATGGTTTTTTGTTGCGAGAGAAAGAACCCGATGGTAAACGCCATGCGACTGGTTGCAGTGAGATTCGGTCGTTGGGACCGATCACGGGGAGGGGAAGGGTCGTGACAGATTGCGGTCGGCACTCTCTCTGGAAGCATCCGACTCCCGTTCATTCTTGTCACTAAGGAGAGATTATGCGCATCAAGGGAATCATCGTCGTCGCCGCGCTGTTCGCGCTCGCCATGGGACTCACCTGGGTTCCGCGAGTCCAAAGCGCTGGCTGTCAGGCCAGCGGCTCGCTGCCAATCTTTCCGAGCGCCGGCACCACGTGTGAGGCGGCGCTCCACATCGACCCCATCACGATGGTCGGCGATCTGGTCGACATCGTGATCACGGTGACGAACAGCTCGAGCACCGTCCCACCCGATCCCATCAATCCGGTGACCGCTAAGCTCGTGAACGTCTGCGACGGCGGCACCAACAACGGCGCGGCGTGCACGATCAACACCGACTGCAACAGCCTCGTCTGCGGTGCCGCCATCATCTACACGCTCGCGTGCACGGACACGCCGTGCGCCGTCGAGCTCCCGGGCACGTTGACCTTCGTTCCGGTCGGCGGCAACGGTTGCGTCAGCAACGCGCCGGCGGTCACGGGTTGCACGCTCAACGCGCTCGACGTCACCGGCAACAAGGTCGACATCACGGTCAACGCGGCGGGTGTGCCGCTGCCGGCGAATACCAACGTCACCATCGCCACGATCCGCGCGCAGGCGACCGCCGTCGTTCCCTTCTCACCGATGAACGTCTGCGGCCAGTTCGGTACGCGCGCCGACACCTCGGGCAACAACATCGTGACGACCGATGTCACCTGCAGCGCGGTGGCCACCGGCGGCGGGCAGGGCAGCAGCAATCTCTTCTTGCCGCAGACGACGGCGACGGCGACGCCGACCCCGACGCCGACCGTGACGCCGACGCCCACCCCGACGCCGACCGTCACGCCGACGCCGACCCCGACGCCGACCGTGACGCCGACGCCGACCCCGACGCCGACCCCGACCGAGACGCCGACGCCCACGCCCACCCCGACGATCACCTCGACGGTGACGCAGACGCCGACCCGCACGCCGACGGTCACCCCGACGCCGACGCTCACGCAGACGCCGACCCCGACGCCGACGGCCTCGACGGTGCCCGGCCGCCACTACCAGTGCTGGGAGCTACACCAGGGACCGGCGAACAAGCAGGACGTCACCCTCGACGACGTGTTCGGCGACAGCACGGTGACGGTCGCGCGCGCGAAGCGCATCTGCAACCCGGCCGACAAGAATGACGAGGATCCGGGCGCGCCCGGCGATCCTTCCCACCTCGAGGCCTACGAGATCACCCAGAAGGGTTTCCTCCCGGTGAAGGGTCTGCACGTGCGGAACCAGTTCCAGGACGAGCCCATCAATCTGTCGCGACCCGACTACATGATGGTGCCGACGGGCAAGAGCAAAGTGCAGCCGCCGGCGCCAATCGGCAACGTGATCAATCACTACAAGTGCTATCAGATCGTCCGCTCGAAGTTCCGTCGCGACGACGTCAAGGTCGTCGATCAGTTCGGCACTCAGACCTTCGACATCAAGCGGCCGCTTCGCTTCTGTGCCGCGGCCGACAAGAACGACGAGCTCGGTGGCCCCCTGTTCCCGGGGTCGCACCTGCTCTGCTACCAGGTGCGGGTCGTGACCGGCTCGCCGAAGGTGAAGCCGCCGGCGATCTTCACCAACAACCAGTTCGGCACGAATCAGTACAAGGTGTTCGGTCCACGCGAGCTCTGCGTTCCAACGGAGATCCTGCCCCCGAACAACGACTGAAGGTTTTCGTCCGCGCGGGCTCGGCGTCCAGACGTTGATTCTCAACTAGACGCCGGGCCCCCAAACCCCCCCAACGACACGAGAAGGGCCCGCCCCCAAAGCGGGCCCTTCTCGTTTGCGGAGCTCGCGGCTGAAACTACCGCGGCGCTCCGCCGAGGCGACCTACGGCATCACCGTGAAGCCGTCGGTGATGGGGCGGTGCTCGGCGAACCAGGGGCCCAAGGTGGCGGCCACGCGTTCGGTCGTCCAGGTTTCGTCGGTCTCGAAGCTGGGCGCGAGCTTGGGGGCGCCGACCAGCGTGATCTGCTTGCCGTAGACGACCAGGACGTAACCCGAGACGCGAGCCGCGTCGGGGGAGGCGAGATAGCCGACCAGGGGCGAGACATGCTCCGGGGCGTAGAGGTCGAAGCCGGTCTCGGGCTTGGCGAACATGGCGGCGAGCGATCCCGAATCGTTCATGCGGGTGCGGGCCCGCGGCATGATCGCGTTGGCGGTGACGCCGTACTTCTCGAGCACCTGCGCCGCCGACATCGTCATGGCGACGATGCCGGCCTTGGCGGCCGCGTAATTCGGCTGACCGGGCGAGCCGAAGATGAAGGCCTCGGACGAGGTGTTGATGATGCGGCCGTAGGTCGTGCCACCCGTGTCCTTGGCGCGGTTCCGCCAGTGCTCGCTCGCGAAGCGCATGGTGCAGAAGTGGCCCTTCAGGTGGACGCGGATGACGGTGTCGAACTCGTCCTCGCTCATGTTGAAGAGCATGCGGTCGCGGCAGAAGCCGGCGTTGTTGACCAGGATGTGGAGGTCGCCGAAGCGCTCGACCGCGGTGCCGATCATCGAGCGCGCGTCGTCCCACACCGCGACGTCGCCGAAGTGCGCCACCGCCTCGCCGCCGAACGCCGCGATCTCGTCGACGACGGCGCGAGCCGGCCCCTCGTCGCGTCCGGAGCCGTCGCCCTTGGTGCCGAGGTCGTTGACGACCACGCGCGCGCCGAGCCGGGCCAGCTCCAACGCCTCGACGCGGCCGAGACCGCGCGCCGAGCCGGTGACGACGGCGACCTTTCCTTCGAGCGGCGTCTTCGTAGCCATCAGATTCGCTCCAGGATCGTGCCGGTGCCGATCGACGAGCCGCAGCACATGCTGATGTAGGCCGTGGTCTTGTCGCGACGCTCCAATTCGTGAAGCGCGGTCACCAGCAGGCGGCACCCCGTGGCGCCCACGGGGTGACCGAGGGCGATGGCCCCGCCGTTGACGTTCAGCTTGTCCATGTCGGCGCCGAAGACCTTGACCCACGACAGCACGACGGCGGCGAAGGCCTCGTTGACCTCGTAGAGGTCGATGTCCTTGAGCGACATCTTCGACTTCTTGAGCATGCGCTCGGTCGCGTCGATCGGACCGTCGAGGAGGTAGTAGGGATCGCTGCCGACGACGACGTCGAAGAGGATGCGGGCGCGCGGCTTGAGTCCGAGCTCCTTGGCGCGCGCCGCCGTCATCCACAGGATGGCGGCGGCGCCGTCGGAGATCTGCGACGAGCTGCCCGCGGTGTGGACGCCGCCCTCGACCAGGGTCGGGAGCGCGGCGAGACCTTCGGCGGTGCTGGCGCGGACGCCCTGGTCGGCGACGATCGTCCGCGTGGTGCCGGTGGGCTGGCCGTCGTCGCCCAGCACCGGCGCCTCGACCGGCAGGATCTCGCGCTTGAAGCGGCCTTCCTCGGTCGCCTTGATCGCGAGCTGCTGCGAGCGGAGTGCCAGGGCGTCGCACTCGGCGCGGGTCACCCCGCGCTTCTTGGCGATGCGCTCGGCCGACTGGAACTGGTCGAGCGTCGAGTCCCACGGCCAGTCGGCGGTCTGGAAGAAGCCGGGCCCCGACATGACGTTGGCGCCGAGGCCGACGTGGCTCATGACCTCGACGCCGCAGGCGATGCCGACGTCGATGCTGCCCGCCTTGACCAGCGCGTTCACGAAGTTGTTGGCCTGCTGGCCGGAGCCGCATTGCGTGTCGATGGTGGTGCCGGCGACGCTGTACTGCTTGCCGCGGGTCAGCCAGGCGTTGCGGGCGACGTTGTTGGATTGCTCGCCCGCCTGGGTGACGCAGCCGCCGACGATCTGCTCGACCTCCGCCGGGTCGATGCCGGCGCGCTCGACGACCGCTTCCTGCACCTTCGCCAACAGGTGGGCGGGGTGGAACGCGGAGAGCGCTCCTTTCGATCCGTGCTTGCCCTTGCCGATCGGCGTCCTGAGGGCCTCGATGATGACCGCTTCACGCATGCTGGCTCACTCCTTCCCGAGAATCATCGCGCTCGTGGGGACGCCGACGCCGGCGGTCACCAGCACGTGGTCGTTCTTCTTCGGCTGATTGACCGAGGTGCCGCGGATCAGCCGCACGCCCTCGTTCACGCCGTTCATGCCGTGGATGTAGGCCTCGCTGAGCTGCCCGCCGTGGGTGTTGGTGGGAAGGCGGCCGGCACGCGTGAGCGTGCCTCCCTTGATGAAGTCCTTGGCCTCGCCGCGGCCGCAGAGCCCGAACGACTCGATCTGCCAGAGCACGATCGACGTGAAGGCGTCGTAGATGACGGCGGCGTCGAGGTCCTTGGGGCCGAGACCCGACTGGGCGTAGACCTGCTTCGCGACCAGGTCCATCTCCGGCAGGTACGAGATGCTCGGGCGATAGAAGCTCGTCATCGACTCCTGGTCGGCACCGGCGGCCTGGGCGGCGCCGCGGATGATCGCGGGCTTCTGCCGGAGGTCGCGGGCGCGCTCGACGCTGGTGACGATCGCGGCGCAGGCGCCGTCGGTCTCCTGGCAGCAGTCGTAGAGCTTGAGCGGCTCGGCGATCCAGCGCGCGGTCTGGTGGTCCTCCATGGTGAGCGGCCGTTGGTAGAAGAACGCCGCCGGGTTCGTGACGGCGTGGTCGCGGGTCGCGATCGCCACCTCCCCCAGGTCGGTCGAGGTACAGCCGTAGTCGTGCATGTAGCGCTGGGTGAACATCGCCACCCAGCTCGCCGGCGTCATGAGCCCGTAGGGCATGTACCAGCTCCAGTGGATGAGATCGGAGGTGGCGACGCCCTCGGCGACCCCGGCGCTGTAGCGCTGGCCCGAGCGGCCGTTCAGGCCGCGGTAGCAGACCACGACGTCGGCGATGCCGGTCGCGACCGCCATCGCCGCCTGCTGCACGACGCCGATCGCGGCGCCGCCGCCGTGCGGGATGCGGTTGAAGAAGGTGAGGTCGCCGATGCCGACCGCGCGCGCCGCCTCGATCTCGTCGGTGGTGTCGAGGGTGAAGGTGGTCATGCCGTCGACGTCGGCGGGCGTGAGGCCGGCGTCGGCGAGCGCCGCCTTGATGGCCTCCGCCGTGAGCTGCAGCTCGGAGCGGCCGGAGTTCTTCGAGAACTCGGTCTGGCCGATGCCGACGATGGCGGCCTCGTTCTTGAGGGTGGTCGGCATGCGTCAGGCCTTTCGCGGCAGCGCCACCGCGACCGTTCCGGTCACGTGATCGCCCCAGGAGTTCCGCCCCGCCACCTCGATCTCGACGACCCCGGCGGCGTCGTCCTTCTTCTTGACGGTGCCGGTGAGCTTCATCGTGTCGCCCGGCAGGTTGGGGGCGCCGAGCTTGATCGCGACCCGCTTCAGCACGGCGTCGGGCCCGGCCCAGTCGGTGACGTAGCGCCCGACCAGCCCGTTGGTGGTGAGGATGTTCATGAACACGTCCTGCATGCCGCCGGCCTGGGCGGCCGCCTTGTCGTGATGGAGGGCCGTGAAGTCGCGCGAGGCGAGCGCGCCGGCGACGATCAGCGTGGTCGTGATCGGGATCGGCAGCTCGGGAAGACTCGTGCCGACGCCGACGGCGTCGAAGGCGAGGGTCGTATGACTCATGCAATGTCCTCCGGGCCGCGCTGGGCCAGGTCGCGGCCGAGACGGGCGAGCTGCGGCATCGCGCCGCCGAGCGCGAGCTCGAGCGCCTTCGAGCGCAGGAAGTAGCGGTGAATCGGGTAGTCGAGGTCGACGCCGATGCCGCCGTGCAGGTGCTGCGTGGCGGCGGCGATGCGGGCGCCCCCTTCGGCCGCCCAGAACTTGGCGACGGCGCTCTCGCGCGGCGCCGGCAGGCCCTGCGCGAGCGTCCAGGCGGCGCGCCACGTGGTCCAGCGCATGGCCTCGAGGTCGATGTAGCAGTCGGCGGCGCGGTGTTGCACGGCCTGGAAGGACCCGATCGGGACGCCGAACTGCACCCGCTCGCCGACGTAGCGCGCCGTCGTCTCGAGGGCGCGCTCGGAGACGCCGACCTGCATCGCGGCGTGGGCGACGAGCGCGCAATCGTAGAGCCGGGCGACGACGTCGTTCGCCTCGACGCGGCCGGCGAGCAGGTCGTCGTCGACGACGTGCACCGCCTCGAGCGTGACCGTGAAGAGCGTCTCGCCGGCCCCGGTGCGCTGCCCGGCGAGCGCGACCCCCGGTGCGTGGGGATCGAGGAGGAAGAGCCCGAGCTGATCGCCGATGCGCGCCGGCAGCAGGATGCGTCGCGCCAGGTCGGCGGCGGGCACCAGGCGCTTCACGCCGTCGAGCCTCCAGCCCCCGCCGTCGCGCTCGGCGCGCACGCCCGAACGCAACGGGTCGGTCGAGCGCGCGTCGATCGGCGCCACGCCGAGCACGGCCTCGCCGGCGGCGACCGGGACGAGCCAGGCGCGCTGTTGGGGCTCGGTGCCGTGCTCGGCGATCGCAAGCGCCGCGATCAACGTCGAGAGAAAGGGCCCGCGGGCGACGACGCGTCCGAGCTCGTGGAGCAGGACCGCGGCTTCGAGCAGGCCGAGCCCCATGCCGCCGTGCTTCTGCGGGACGCACAGGCCGAGGAGGCCGGCCTCGGCGAGCGTCGCCCAGAGCGCGCGATCGTGCCACTCGCCGGCGTCCTCGAGCTGCTGCAGCCGCGCGACCGTGACCTCCTTCTCGAGGATGCCGCGCGCGAGGTCGCGGATGGCGTTCTGGTCCTCCGTGAAGGTGAAGTCCATGTCAGCTCGCCGCCGGGCGGAAGAGCGGCAGGGTCATGGCGTCGTCGACGGCCTCCATGCTCAGGGTCACGCGCATGCCGATCCGGACGTCGGTCGGCGCGCAGCCGATCAGGTTCGAGACGATGCGGGTGCCTTCGTCGAGCTCGATGACGGCGCAGACGAGCGGGTAGTCGTAGCCGGGAAACTTCGGGTGGTGCAGGACGGTGTAGCTGTAGACCGTACCGCCGCCCTTGGCCGCGACGCTGTCCCATTCGGTCGACTGGCAGGCGCCGCACATGGGGCGCGGCGGGTGGCGGAGCACGCCGCAGGCGCGGCAGCGCTGGATCGGCAGCTCGCCGCGGGCGACGCCGTCCCACCACCAGGCGTTGTCGTGGCCGCGGGGGGGCTTGAGGCGTGTCGGCTTCGCGGGGGCGGCGCCGCCGTCGGATGCGACGGCCGCTGCCGGTTGCTGTTGCGGCTTGAACTTGAGGACGCGGAACAGCATCGTCCCGACCTCTTCGCCGTGCTGATCGCGATAGAGGTCGCGGGTGTTGATGAAGTAGCCGATGCCGAGGGCCGTCGCCTTCTCCTCCGAGACCGACTCGATGACGGTGGTGGTGGTGATGCGATCGCCCGGACGGAGGTAGCGCGTGTAGGTCTGCTCGCAGTTGGTGGCGACCACCGAGGTGTAGCCGTGCTCGCTGAGCAGCGCGTGCAGCTCGGTCTGCTTGTTCCGCCGCATGCCGGCCGGGTCGGCCATCTCGATGCCGGCCAGGGTCCAGCCCTGCAGCATGGTGGGGGGCGCGACCAGGCCGCCGTGTACGCTCTGCCCCGCGGCGTCGCCGTCCGTGTAGACCGGGTTGCGATCGCCCATGGCCTCGCACCAGTGGCGGATCATCGACTCGTTCACGGGCTCGGGCGCCGCGTGCGGCGGGCCGGTCTCGAGGCCGACGTAGGCCTTGAGCTTGCGCTCGAGCTCCTGTTTGGCGTCTGTGCTCATCGTGGTCTCTCCGGCGTCGGATCCTAGCGGCGTTGTGCGCGCGGCAGGCGGAGCCCCGCCATCGCGATGATGTCGCGCTGTACCTCGTTGACGCCGCCGCCGAACGTGAGGGTGGTGGCGCTGCGATACGCGTGCTCGAGCAAGCCGCCGAAGAGCGCGCCGGGCTCCCCGGCGGGTGCGAGCCCGGCGGCGCCCACGATCTCGAGCAGCAGGCGGTAGCATTCGACGAAGAACTCCGTGCCCAGCACCTTCACCGCCGACGCCTCCGCCATGTTCGGGACCCCGGCCGTGATCGACCAGGCGGAGCGCCAATTGAGGAGCTTCAGCGCCTCGAGCCTGGCGTAGACGCGGGCGAGGTCGAGCTGCACCCACGGCTCGTCGAGCATGCGCCCGCCGTCCGCCGACGGCGTGCGCTCGGCCCAGCCCCACACCTCGTCGAGCAGGCGATCGGCCATTCCCGGCGTCGCCAGCGTGATGCGCTCGTGGTTCAGCTGCGAGGTGACCAGCCGCCACCCCTCGTGCTCGGGCCCGACCCGATTGGCGACGGGCACGCGCACGCCCTCGTAGTAGGTCGCGTTGGTGCGCTCGCCGCCGAGGGTCTGAATGGGCGTCACCGAGAACCCCGGTGTGCTGGTCGGCACCAGGATGATGGAGATGCCCTTGTGCTTGGGCGCGTCGGGCGCGGTGCGCGCGGCGAGCCAGATGTAGTCGGCGTCGTGGGCATGGGTGGTGAAGATCTTCTGGCCGTCGATGACGTAGTCGTCGCCGTCGCGGACGGCGCGCGTGGTCAGCGAGGCCAAGTCGGTGCCGGAGCCGGGCTCGGTGTAGCCGACACCGAAGTGGAGCTGGCCCTTCAGGATCTTCGGTAGCAGGTCGGCCTTCTGTGCCGCGGTGCCGAACTGCATGATGGTGGGTCCGATGGTGTTGATCGCGATCACGGGCAGAGGGGCGCGGGCGCGGTAGGTCTCGTCCCAGAAGATGAACTGCTCGATCGCGGTGCGGCCCTGGCCGCCGAACTCCTCGGGCCAGCCGATGCCGAGCCAGCCGTCGGCGCCCATGCGCGCCACCACCTCGCGATACACCGGCCCGCCGCACTCCTGGATCTCCGCGTCGAGCGCGGCGCGGAGCGTGGGCGTGAAGAGGGTGCGGTAGTAGTCGCGGATCTGGCTACGGAGCGCGCGCTGCTCCGGCGTGAAGTCGAGATGCATCGGTTGGTGGTCTCGTCGTGGCCCGCGGCGGGGCGAAAAGGGTCAGCCGCTGAAAATGAAACACGTTCTAAGAACGCGGGGCACTATGCAGCAATCGGTTCCGCGATGCAACGCGGACCGTGCGCAGAGGAGCGGGTCGCGTCCACGCGCGGGGCGCGCACGGTGTGGGAACGCCGGCGGGTCCTGCGGCCTTGCCGCGCGTGCATGGCGGGCGGGCTCGAAGGGGGGACAATGCTGCGCGCTCACGGCCGAGACCGGACCCGGCGGCGTTCCCACACCGTGCGCGCCCGGCCGGTGGAACGTGTCCGCTGGGCCGCGCGTTCCGCGCGGCCGGCGCCTGGGTCGTCAGTAGCCTGAGTCGGGAGGGGGGAGCGGGGGTTTGCCCGGTGGAGGGGGAGGGATGTTGCGCCGTGGGCGCGTCGCGGGGGGTGGCGGTGGGGGCGTGTAGGCCGTGGCGGCGTGGGAGCCGCGGGGGACCGGGACGCGGTTGCCTTTGGCGTACATGCATTGGGTGTAGGCGGCGTCGTAGCGCCGTTGCACCGACCAGCGGGCGTACTCGGCGTTCTCCGCGCCGATGGCGGTGCCGCCGAGGAGGCCGACGCCGGCGCCGACCGCGGCGCCGGTCGCGGGATCGCCCGCGGCGGCGCCGATCGCGGCACCCGTGGCGGCGCCGACGACGGTGCCGACGGCGGCGCCCGTGATGGCGCTGTCGGCGGCGGCGCGCCGGGCGCTCGGGTCGACGCGATAGGACGCGTAGGCCCGGCAATCGTCGTCGTCATGCTCGAAGGCGTCGAAGGTCTTGCCGCTTCCGGGCATCACCATCACGTTCGGTCCCGGGGGGATCCGCACACAACCCGCGAGCGTCAGCGCGCTCGCGACCACCACCCATGCCGTCGCTCGTCGTATCCGCGTCATCGTCGTCGACTCCTCGGTCGTCGCCTCATTCCGGGGGGACCCTGATCCAGTCCTCGGGGCATTCGGCGACGCGCGGATAGTACCCGCGCTTGCTCTCGCAGTAATACCAGTAGCCCTCGGCCCGCCGGCCCGAATCGGCTCCGCGCTCGATGTACACCTCGTCCTCGCGATAGTCGTCGCGATACGGGTAGGACGGATAGGCGTACGCGTAGGGCGCGTAATAGGGATACGAGTAGTACGGGTAGTAGGGGTAGCCGCTCCACCACCACGGGCTCACGCCGAAGTAGATGCTGCTGCCGCCGTGGCCGTGCCAGCCGTGATGGTTGCCGCCACCGTGCCAGTGACCGTCGCCGTGGCCGCCGCCTCCGCGACCGTCTCTCCAGCCGCTGCCGCCGTGCCAGCCCGCGCCGCCGCGCCCGCCGCTCCCACCGTGCCAGCCGCCGCCCGTCCCGCCGCGTTGGACGCCGCCGCCGCCGCGCCCGCCGCCGCCCTGAAATCCGGCGCCGCCCCCACGCATCCCTCCGCCGCCTTGCACGCCGCCGCCGCCACGCATTCCTCCGCCACTCTGAACGCCGCCGCCGCGCCCGCCGCCCCCACCGTGGAACCCTCCGCCGCCACCACCGCGTCCGCCGCCGCCGCCGCCCCGTTGCGCGAAGGCCGCGGGTGCGGCGGAAAGCACCAGCGTGAGCGTCAAGATGCCAGCGAGTATCGTGCGTGCCATGGTGGGCCTCCTCGAGCGCCCCGCGCGGCGCGCAGCGCCTCGCGAAGTCCACTCACAACCCACGATACGCGCCGGAAGTTGCGCCGGCTACCGGGGGGTGGCCCCCGATGCGGGCGTCCGCGCTCAGTCTCCCCGCTCGCGGAGCACGAACTTGGTGACCTTGCCGGTGGCGTTCATGGGCAGGGAGGGCATCAGCACGACGCTTCGCGGGACCTTGTAGTTGGCCATGTTCTCCCGGCACCAGGCGATGATCGTCTCCGGCGTCGGGGTCAGGCTCGGAGCGGCGACCACGAAGGCCCTGGCGACCTCGCCGAGCCGCTCGTCGGGCACGCCGATCACGGCGACCTGCGCGACGCCCGGGCAGCCGAGCATGATCGACTCGATCTCGGCCGGGTAGCAGTTGAAGCCGCCGGTGATGAACATGTCCTTCAGGCGGTCGGTGATGCGGAGGTAGCCGCGGCCGTCCATGACCCCGACGTCGCCGGTGTGCAGCCAGCCGTCGGCATCGATCGCCTCCGCCGTGGCGGCGGGATCGTCGAAGTAGCCCCGCATCACGTTGTAGCCGCGCACCACGATCTCCCCCGGCGTGCCGCGCTCGACCTCGTGGCCGGCGGCGTCGACGCAGCGGACCTCGACGTCGGGAATCGCCCGCCCCGAGGTGGTGGCGATCGTCTCGGGATCGTCCTCCGGCCGGCACATGCTGACCACGCCGGTCGATTCGGTGAGGCCGTAGGCCGTGACGACCGTTTCGAGTCGGAGCTCGCGCCGCATGCGGTGGATCAGCTCGACGGGAATCACGGCGGCGCCGGTGACGGCGAGGCGGAGGCTCGAGAGATCGAAGCGGGCGCGATCCGGATGGGCCAGGATGGTCTGGTAGAGGGTGGGCGGCCCGGGCAGCACGCTCACGCGGTCGCGACCGATCCGCGCCAGCACCTCCGCCACGTCGAAGACCGCCTGCGGCAGGTTGGTGGCGCCGCGCAGCAGGCAGGCGAGCCACCCCGCCTTGTAGCCGAAGCTGTGGAAGTAGGGGTTCACGATCAGATAGCGATCGCCGGCGCGGAGCCCGACGACGTCGCTCCAGACCTCGAAGCAGCGGAGGTTCTGGGCGTGCGTGCACATGACGCCCTTCGGCTTCCCGGTCGTGCCCGAGGTGAAGAGGATGTCGGCGAGATCGTCGGGTGCGACCGCCGCCGCGGTCTCCTCGGCGCGCCCCGCCGGGTACGCGTCGCCGGCGGCGAGGAACTCGGACCAACCGACCGCCGCGGGCGCCGAGCCGCGCAGCATCACGATGCGCTCGAGATCCGGCAGCTCGCCGACGGGCCGGCCGTCGGCCGGCGCCCCGCAGCCGGCGCGCAGGAGATCGACGTAGCGGTTGCCGAGCAGCTCCTCGACGGTGCAGAGCAGGCGGGCACCGCTCTTGGCGAGGATGTAGCCCGCTTCGCGGCCCTTCATGCGCGTGTTCAACGGGACCAACACGGCGCCGGCGGATTGCAGCCCGAGCGCCGCCACCACCCATTCGTGGATGTTGGGCGCCCAGATCGCGACCCGATCCCCCGGGCGCATGCCGGCGGCGCCGAAGGCGCGCGCGGCGCGAGCGGCCGCGTCGGCGAGGTCGCGGAAGGAGAGCGTGACGCCGCCGTCCTCGATCGCCGACCGGGTCCCGAACTGGTCGGCGGCGAGCCGCACCAGGGCGGGAATGGTGCGCGGGGTCGTCATGGCGCTCGATCTACTGCGACGGCGGCACCGGCTGCAAACCCCCGAATTTGCGTAGGACGATTCGCGCACGTACAACTCTCGCGCGGTTCGCGCCTGTCACGAACCGGCCCGCGCGCGCCGCGCCCACCGCCAGGCACCCATACCCGCCCCGGCGAGAAAGGTTGGACGATGACCGGAGTCTCCACCAGCATGATCCCCGACGTCGTCGGCAAGCACGAGCGTGAGCTGCTGTCCGAATGGGTGAACCACCAGCTCGGCGCCGTGACCCTGCGACGCGATCTGCTGAAGGACGAGGACCTGCGCGAGCAATCGCGGCGCTTCCTCGCGCTCCTCAACGAGGCGCTGCAGAAGTCCGGAGGCAAGGTCGATCTGCACGGCGCCGCGTGGAGCGAGGTCCGGGAGTTTCTCGCGGAGGTCTCCGCGTCGCGCGCCCGTCAGGGCTTTTCGCCGTCCGAGACCGCGGGCTTCGTCTTGTCGTTGAAGCAGCCGCTCTTCGATCGCCTGCGACGCGAGTGCGCCGGCTCGCCCGACCTGATCTCGGAGGCGCTCTGGCAGGCCACCACCCTCCTCGACCGCCTCGGGCTCTACACCACCGAGTGCTACCAGCGCGGCCGCGACGAGCTGATCAAGCGCCAGCAGGAGGAGATGCTCGAGCTCTCGACGCCGGTCGTCGAGCTCTGGCAGGGCGTCCTCGCGCTGCCGCTGATCGGCACCCTCGACAGCGCCCGGACGCAGGTGGTGATGGAGAGCCTGCTGCAGAAGATCGTCGAGACCGGCGCCGGCATCGCCATCATCGACATCACGGGGGTGCCGACCGTCGACACCCTGGTGGCGCAACACCTCCTGAAGACCGTCGCCGCGGCACGCTTGATGGGTGCCGAGTGCATCATCAGCGGCATCCGGCCGCAGATCGCACAGACCATCGTGCACCTCGGCGTCGACCTCGCCGACGTCATCACCAAGGCGACCTTGGCCGACGCCTTCGCCATCGCCCTCAAGCGAGTGGGCCTGACGGTGGTGCCGATCGGCGCCGCCATCTAGGACGCCATGGAGCGGATCCCGATCCTCAAGATGGGCGACTGTCTCCTGGTGACCATCCAGGTCGACATGCACGACCGGCTCGCCATGACGTTGCAGGACGACCTGACGACCCGCATCGCCGACACCCATGCACACGGCGTGCTGATCGACATCTCGGCGCTCGAGGTGGTGGATTCGTTCATCGGTCGGATGCTCGCCAACATCGCCGCCATGGCGCGCGTGCTCGACGCCCGCACGGTCGTGGTCGGCATGCGTCCGGCGGTGGCGATCACGCTGGTCGAGCTCGGCCTGTCGTTGCCGGGAGTGCAAACCGCCCTCGACATCGAGAAGGGCATGGCGTTGATCGCCACCACCGCCGCGTCCAGCGAAGCGCATGGGCGTCGTCCGCGCTGATAGGCTCGAGGTGCGCACGGGCGACGACGTCGTCGGGGTGCGGCGGAGGGTGCGGGAGTGGTCGATCACGGCGGGCCTCGGTCTGGTCGATCAGACCAAGATCGTCACCGCGGCGAGCGAGCTGGCGCGGAATCTCATCGACTACGGCGGCGGCGGCACCATGCACATCGAGCAACTGAACGACGGCCCGCGACGCGGGGTCCGAATGGTCTTCGAGGACCACGGTCCGGGAATTCCGGACGTCGAGCAGGCGTTGCGGGACGGCTACACCACCGGCAACGGCCTCGGCTTGGGCCTCGGCGGCGCCAGACGCCTGGCGAGCGAGTTCGCCATCGATTCGCGGCCCGGCGAGGGCACGCGCGTGACGATCAGCCGATGGCGTTGATGGCGGCATCGCAGTTCGCGGTCGCGGACGCGACCCAGGTCGGGTCGGTGCGGCGCGGCGCCACCGAGCTGGCGGAGCAGCTCGGCTTCGACGAGACCGACGTCGCCCGTGTGGCCCTGGTCGCGACCGAGATGGCGAGCAATCTCGTGAAGCACACCGAGGGCGGCCAGATCTTGCTGCGGACGAGCAACGACCGTCGCGCTGTCGAGCTCGTCGCCGTCGACCGCGGCCGCGGCATCGCCAACGTCGCGAGCGCGCTGCGGGACGGCGTCTCGACGCGCGGGACGCAGGGCACCGGGCTCGGCGCGATTGCGCGGGTCGCCACCCGCTTCGATCTCTACTCGCGGCCCGGCGAGGGCACCGTGATCTTCGCGGCGGTGGCGTCCGCGCCGGCGGGCCCGTCCGGTTTCGACGTCGGCGGCGTGTGCGCTCCGTTCCCGGGAGAGGAGGTCTCCGGCGACCGCTTCGAGGTCGACGACCGGGACGGTCGCGTCCTGGCCCTGGTGACGGACGGGCTCGGGCACGGCCCGATGGCCGCCGCGGCGTCGGCGCGGGCGGCGGAGATTTTCGCCGCCGGCAGCTCGCTCGCGCCGGTCGATCTCATGCAGCGTCTTCACGAGGGAATGCGGGCGACCCGCGGCGCGGCCGCCGCCCTCGCCGAGATCGACGCGCGGCGCGGCATGGTGCGCTACTGCGGCGTCGGCAACATCGCCGCGACCATCGTCACCGGCGGGATCGACGCGCAGCCTGGTCTCGCATCACGGTACCCTCGGCCACGACGCGCGCCGCATCGCCGAGTTCCAGTATCCCTGGTCCGCCGGGGCGATGTTGGTCCTGCACTCCGACGGATTGACGGCGCACTGGACGCTGGAGCGCTACCCCGGGCTCGCCGAGCGTGCGGCGGCACTCGTCGCGGCCGTGCTGTATCGAGATTTCCGCCGTCAACGGGACGACGCGACCGTCCTCGTGCTACGGGGGAGGACGTGAGCGCGCCGCTGCTCTCGATTCGGCTCCGCTACGACGAGGACGTCGTCCTCGCCCGCCAGCGGGCCGGTCAGGTCGCCGCCGCGCTCGGCTTCGACGGGCAGGGGCAGACGCGCATCGCCACCGCGGTCTCCGAGATCGCCCGCAACGCGCTCCGCTACGCCCGTGAGGGCAAGGTCGAGTTCCAGGTCGAGGGCGTGACGCCGCCGCAGGTGTTGAGCGTCGTGGTCAGCGACGAGGGCCCCGGCGTCTCCGACCTCCCGGCCGTGCTGGAGGGCCGCTACCGATCCGAGACCGGCATGGGGCTCGGCATCATCGGGGCGCGGCGGCTGATGGACCGCTTCACGATCGATTCGGGGCCGGGACGCGGCACGACGGTGGCGATGCACAAGATCGTGCCGCGCGGCACGCCGCTCCTCGGTCGCGACGCGCTGACGATGTTGAGCGACCGCCTGGAGCGCGGCGCGCCGCGCTCCGCCGCCGAGGAGGTCCAGCAGCAGAACCAGGAGCTGCTGCGCGCGCTCGAGGAGCTGACGCGACGCCAGGACGAGATCGCCGCCATCAACCGCGAGCTCGAGGACACCAATCGCGGCGTCGTCGCCCTCTACGCCGAGCTCAACGACCGCGCCGATCACCTCCGCCGCGCCGACGAGATCAAGACCCGCTTCATCTCCAACATGAGCCACGAGTTCCGGACGCCCGTGAACTCCATCCAGGCGCTGGCGCGGCTTCTGCTCGACCGCGCCGACGGCGAGCTGACGCCCGAGCAGGAGCGGCAGGTGCTCTTCATCCGGCAATCCGCCGACGCGCTCGCCGAGCTGGTGAACGACCTGCTCGACCTCGCCAAGATCGAGGCCGGCAAGACCACGGTCCAGCCCAACCACTTCGAGGTCGGCGAGCTCTTCGGCGCGCTCCGCGGCATGCTGCGGCCGCTCCTCGTCGGCGACGCCGTGAGCCTCGTCTTCGACGAGCCCGACGGGATCCCGACGATCTTCTCCGACGAGGCCAAGGTGTCGCAGATCCTCCGCAACTTCGTCTCGAACGCGCTCAAGTTCACCGCCCACGGCGAGGTGCGGGTGTCGGCCGAGGCCACGGCGGGCGGCGCCGTGGTGTTCCGTGTCTCCGACACGGGCATCGGCATCGCCGAGGACGACCTGGAACGCATCTTCCACGAGTTCACCCAGGTCGACAGCCCGGTGCAGCGACGGGTGAAGGGGACCGGGCTCGGCCTGCCGCTCTGCCGCCGACTGGCGGAGCTGCTCGGCGGCAGCGTCGCGGTCGAGAGCCGTGTCGGGGTCGGCTCCACCTTCATCGCGAGCATTCCGATGGTCTACGCGACGAAGGCGGGCGAGAGCGCGCCGAGCTGGCAGCTCGAGCCGACCCGCACCCCCATCCTGGTGGTGGAGGACAGCCCCGAGACGATCCTCGTCTACGAGAAGTACCTGGCGGGCAGCGGCTTCCAGGTCCTGCCCGCGTACACGGTGCGCGAGGCACGCGAGGCTCTGCTGGCGGTGCGGCCCCGTGCGGTCGTGCTCGACGTCGCGCTCCGCGGCGAGGACACGTGGGAGCTCCTGATGGAGATCAAACGGCGCGACGACACCCGCGACGTTCCCGTGCTGGTGGTGACGAACCTCGAGGATGAGCGCAAGGCGATCGCGCTCGGCGCCGACGCCTATTGCCGGAAGCCGATCGAGCGCCGCCGCCTGGTCCACCTGCTCACCCGCCTGACGGCGCCGCACGCGCTCCGCCGCATTCTCATCGTCGACGACGAGGAGATCTCCCGCTACGTGCTGCGCCAGCACCTCATGCGGCCCGAGCACGTGATCTGGGAAGCCGAGAACGCCGACGAGGCGCTCCGCGTCGCGCGCGAGGAGCGGCCCGACGTCGTCTGTCTCGACCTCCGTATGCCCGGGGACGACGGTCACGAGGTCCTGCGACGGCTGCAGTCCGATCCCGAGACCCGCGAGATCCCGGTCGTCATCGTGACCTCGCAGACGCTCGACGACGAGGCGCGACGCACGCTGGCGCCCGCGGTGGGACTGCTCGCGAAGGAGGGCATTTCCAGGGAAAGCGCGCTCGCCACCATCGAGGCGGCGATGCGCGGCGAACGGAGGATCTAGCCGTGGCCAATCCCGTTCCGACCCGCATCCTGGTCACCGACGACACCGAGGCCAGCCGGTACGCCAAGAGCCGCATCTTGCGGCAGGCGGAATTCGAGGTGCTCGAGGCGGCGACCGGCGCGGACACGCTCGATCTCGTCGCCTCGTTCGTGCCCGACCTCGTGGTGCTCGACGTGCAGCTCCCCGACATCAACGGCTGGGAGATCTGCCGGCGCATCAAGACGATCGGCGTGGGGGCGCCGATGGTCCTGCAGGTCTCGGCGACCTACGTCCAGGAAGGCGACACGGTGAAGGCGCTCGAGGGGGGCGCCGACGCCTGCCTGACCGAGCCCATCGACCCCGCCGTCCTGTTGGCGACGGTGCGCGCGCTGCTCCGCATGCGGCGGGCCGAGGAAGGGCTGCGCGATGCGCTCTGGCGGGAGCAGGCGCTCCGCCAGACGGCGGAGAGCGCCAACCGCGCCAAGGACGAGTTCCTGGCGACGCTGTCGCACGAGCTGCGCTCGCCGCTCGGAACGATCCTCACCTGGGTGACCATGCTGAAGGAGGGCCGCCTGGACGAGGCCCGCACCCGCCAGGGTCTCGAGGCGATCGAGCGCAGCACGCAGCTGCAGGTGAAGCTGATCGGCGACCTGCTCGACATCTCGAGCATCATCTCGGGCAAGACCCGGCTCGACGTCGGCAACGTCGATCTCGCCGCCATCGTGCAGTCGGTGGTCGACGGCCTGCGGGCCGCCACCGAGGCCAAGCGGCTGACCGTGACCGCGCGCGTCGATCCGGCGGTGCCGCGCATCGCGGGCGACCCCGTGCGCTTGCACCAGATCGTCCAGAACCTCTGCTCCAACGCCGTCAAGTTCACGTCCGCGGGCGGGCGGATCGACCTCGAGGTGCGCCGCGCCGGCGACCGCGTGGAGCTCGAGGTCAGCGACGACGGCAAGGGGATCGTGCCGGAGTTCCTGCCGCACATCTTCGAGCGCTTCCGCCAGGGCGACGCATCGACGACCCGACGCGAGGGCGGTCTCGGGCTCGGCCTCGCGATCGTGCGGCACCTGGTCGAGCTGCACGGCGGCTCGGTCGCCGCCAAGAGCGCGGGCGTGGGGCAGGGGAGCAGCTTCCTGGTTCGCCTGCCGCTCACGGCGCCGACCCATTCGGTGCGACCAGCGAGCGAGCCGATCATGGGCGACATCGCCACCTCGCTCGCCGGTCTCCACGTGCTCGTCGTCGACGACGAGCCCGACGCGCGCGAGGCCATCGCCACCGCCCTGGCACAGCGCGGCGCCACGACCAGCGCCGCCGACTCCGTCACCGCCGCGCTGGCCGTGCTCGACGAGGTGTCGCCCAACGTCATGGTCAGCGACATCGCCATGCCCGGCGAGGACGGCTACTCGTTGATCCGGCGGGTGCGCGCGCGGCCCGCGACGGCCGGCGGTGCCGTACCGGCGGTGGCGCTCACCGCCTACGGGCGGCTCTCCGACCGGCAGGCGATCCTGGCGGCCGGCTACGACGAGTGTCTCACCAAGCCGATCGAGATCCACACCCTCGCCGCCGCGATTCGACGGCTCGTCGCTCGCCGCTGAAGGCGGGTGGAGTGCGGCTGCGCCCGTCGTTCCGGCGCGGCCGACCGTGTCTTACAGGGATCCGCCGCGCGTTCTTACAAGCCGCGCTCGCAGTCGTCGGTGGTTCCGGCGTTTCGCGGCGGCACGGATCGTGATGGGAGTCTCGCGAGGGGGGAGCCGAGATGAGGGCGGATTTCGTGTTGATGGGCGTCGCGGCGCTGGCGATCGGGTTCGAGGCCTTCGTGCCTACACCGAGTGAAGAGCTGCGCGGCGAGCGTGTGGCGCAGATCGCGGGTCCGCTGCCGACGCCGGCCTTGAACCCGAGACTCGGTTCCGATCCGCCCGGCGGCCGGCCGGGGAGCCGCGTCGATCCCGCCGGGGTCGTGCGCCGACCCGACGGGACCGTGGTCGCCGATCCGGCGGGCCGCCTCGTGCCGATGAACGAAGGGCGTCTGGGCGCGCCACCGGCGGGGGCGGTGCCGCCGGCGGCGGCGCACGCCGTTCCTCCAGCCGCGGGAGCAGTGCAGCCGCCGCCCGGCTCGAACGTCGCGCCGCCGGCCCCAAGCCGATGACCCGCACCCGACAGGCGCGGCGCCCTGCCGGCACGCGATCGCGCGCCGGCGCCTCCGCAAAGCGCACGTCCGGATCGAGCGGACGCGCGATGTGGAAAGGTCATCTCACCTTCGGACTGGTGTCGTTTCCGGTTCGCATCCATCCCGCGCTCGACGCCTCGGAGCACGTGGGGTTTCGACTGCTGCACCGCAAGGACCACGCGCCGATCACGTACAAGAAATACTGCAGCAAGGAGGACGTCGAGGTTTCCGGCGACGAGATCGTTCGCGCCTACGAGCGCGGTGGCAAGTACAGCGTCGTCGAGGGGGCGGAGCTCGAGCAGGTACAGGAGGAGCTCGGCGAGGGGCAACACACCATCGACGTGCTGCAATTCGTCGAGCCGGCCTCGCTCGATCCGTTGCTCTTCGAGCGGCCCTATTACGTGGTGCCGGACGAAGGCGGGGCCAAGGCGTACGGGCTGCTGCGCGACGCCCTGCACGAGGCGGGACAGGTGGGCGTGGTGCGGCTCTACCTCCGCCGGCCTCTCCTCGGGGCCTTGCTGCCGCGCGGGGACGTCCTGGCGCTCGAGGCCATGCGGCCGTTCGACGAGCTCCGACCGGCGAGCAGGCTCGCGGCGCCGAGTGCCCGGGCGAGCGAGCCCGAGAAGCGCATGGCGCGGAAGCTCATCGAGGAGATGACCGCCGCGTGGGACCCGCGCGCGCATCCGAATCGTTACCGGGCGACGCTCGAGAAGCTCCTCGCGGGCCGTTCGCGCTTCGAGCTCGGCGAGGCCGCGGGCGGCGAGCCGACGGAGGCGCGACCCGGCAAGGTCGTGGATCTCATGGAGGCGCTGCGCCGGAGCTTGGCGACCAAAGAGCGCGGCGGGGCCTCGGGCGGCCGGCGCGCTCCGCGCGCCCAGCGCTCGGCGAGAGGCGCCGCCGCGTCGAGGACGCGCAAGACCTCGTCGGCGGCTGCCGACGGCAGGCGACGGGCCACCTAGGTCGCGCCGCGCGCGGCACGCGCGGGCGTGGCGGTGCGACGCACGGACGGTTGCGATCCCCTTACCAACCGTCTTTCTTCTCGGACCGGCTTCGACTGCCCCCACACCCCGCGTTGACAAGCCACAAGCCATCGCCGACAACGACCCCGTGACCCAGCCTCGCCGCGAGCGGCCCCCGCCGCGACGGCCACGGCTCTCGGCCTTCGACGTCGCCGCCGTCCGCGCCGATTTCCCGGCGCTCGGCCAGCGCGTCAACGGCCGGCCGCTCGTCTACCTCGACAACGCCGCCACCACGCAGAAGCCGCGCGCCGTGCTGGCGGCGCTCCGGCGACACTACGTGCGCGACAACGCCAACGTGCGGCGTGGCGTGCACACGCTCGGCGCGCGGGCGACCGCGGCCTATGAGGGCGCTCGGCAAACCGTTGCCAGCTTCCTCGGAGGCGACGCACACGAGATCGTCTTCACCCGCGGCGCCACCGAGGCCATCAATCTCGTCGCGGCGAGTTACGGACGGACGCACCTCCGGGCGGGCGACGAGGTGCTGGTGAGCGAGCTCGAGCACCACGCCAACATCGTGCCGTGGCGCATGCTCTGCGAGGCGACCGGCGCGGTGTTGCGCGTCGCCCCGGTGGACGATCGCGGCGCGCTCCTCCTCGACGCCTACGCCGCGTGTCTCGGTGCCCGCACCAAGATCGTCGCGTTGGCGCACGCGTCGAACGCGCTCGGCACCTTGAATCCCGTGACCGAGCTCGCCCGCTTGGCGCACCGGGCGGGCGCCGTCGTCCTGATCGACGGGGCGCAGGCGGTCGCGCACCTGCCGGTCGACGTCGGCGCGATCGGCTGCGACTTCTACGTGTTCTCCGGTCACAAGGTGTACGGGCCGACCGGCATCGGCGCGTTGTGGGGCCGGGCCGCGCTTCTGGAGGCGATGCCGCCCTGGCAGGGCGGCGGCGAGATGGTGCGCTCGGTCGCCTGGGACGCCATCGCCTTCGAGCGGCCGCCGCAGCGCTTCGAGGCCGGGACCCCCGCCGTCGCCGACGCCGTCGGCCTGGCGGCGGCCCTCGAGTATCTCGGCGCGCTCGACCGGGCGGCGCTCGCGGCCCACGAGCGCGAGCTGATGCTCACGGCCGGCGAGGCCCTGGCGCGCGTCCCGGGCCTCCGCCTGATCGGCAGCGCCCCCGACAAGATCGGCGGCCACTCGTTCGTGCTCGCCGGCATGCACCCGCACGACGTCGCCACCGTGCTCGACGGGGAAGGCATCGCGGTGCGGGCCGGCCATCACTGCGCCCAGCCGATTCTGCGCCGCTTCGGGGTGGCGGCGACGGTGCGGGCGTCGTTCGGGCTCTACAACCGGCTGGACGAGATCGATCACCTGATCGCCGGGCTCGCCGTGGTCCGCAGGGTCTTTGCGTGACCGCCGTCGACGATCTCTATCGCCGCGTCGTGCTCGCGCACGGGCGCGATCCCCGGAACCGCGGCGCGCTCGCCCATCCGACGCACGCGGCCGACGGCGACAACCCGCTCTGCGGGGACGCGCTCAGGATCGAGCTCGTGGTCGCCGGCGACGTCGTGACGGCGCTCGGGTTCAGCGGCGAGAGCTGCGTGATCGCCACCGCCTCGGCGTCGCTCATGACGGAGCGCCTGCGCGGGGCGACGCGTGCCGAGGTCGAGCGCCTGCGCGCGGCGATGGAGGAGCTCTGTACGAACGGCGCCGCGGCGGCCCCCGTCCTCGGCGACCTCGCCGCCTTCGCCGACGTCCACCGCCACCCCGCGCGGGTGGCGTGCGCGCTGCTGCCATGGCGGACGTTGCACGCAGCCCTCGTCGTTTGTAGAGGAGGGCGCATGGCCCAATTGAAAGCGGGCGCGCGCCTGAAGAGCGCCGTCTGCACGACCGAAGTGATCGTGATCACGGCGCCGGCCGGCGGCGTCGACGTGCAATGCGGCGGCGTCGCGATGCTCGCCGCCGGCGAGCAGGCTCCCGCGGGTGCGGCGCTCGACGCCGGCGCGGCGGGCGGCACCACCCTCGGCAAACGCTACGTCAGCGCCGCCGGCGACCTCGAGCTGCTCTGCACCAAGCCCGGCAAAGGCGCCCTCAGCACCGGCGGCGAGCCGCTCGTGCTCAAGGAAGCGAAGCCGCTCCCCTCGTCGGATTAGCTTCATCCATTCGGTGTCCGCATGAACCTCATGATGTTGCTGGAGATGGCAACCGATGGCTTCGGCGATCGGGTTGCCGTCCAGAACGGAGCGACGAGGCTCACCTATGCCGAGCTCTTCGCCGCGGCCGGAGCCGCGGCGCGGACGGTGAGCGCGAGCGGCGCCGAGCGCCTGGCCGTGCTCGACGTCAACAGCCTGGCGGTGCCGGTCGGGCTCTTCGCGGCCGCGTGGGCGGGCTTGCCGTTCGTCCCCCTCAACTACCGCCTGACCGGCGCCGAGCTCGACGCGCTCCTCGGCTCGATCGCGCCGGCGTACCTGGTCACCGACGGCGAGCGCGTCGGGACGCTCCGCGACCGGGTCCAGACCGTCGCGGCGCGCGAGCAGCTGCTCGCCGAGGCCGCGAGCGGCGCGCGCGCCGACGAGTGGTCGATGGATCCCGACGCGATCGCGATCCTGCTCTTCACGAGCGGCACCACCGGAGCGCCCAAGGCGGCGGTGCTGCGCCAGAAGCACCTGGTGTCGTACATCTTCGGGTCGGTGGAGTTCGGCGGCGCCGGCGCGGATGATGCGGCGTTGGTGAGCGTGCCGCCGTACCACATCGCCGGCATGGCGGCGATCTTGAGCTCGGTCTACTCCGGGCGTCGCGTCGTCCAGCTGCCGAGCTTCGACGCCGAGGCGTGGGTCGCGACGGCACGAGCGGAGCGGATCACGCACGCCTTCGTCGTGCCGACCATGCTCACCCGCATCGTCGACGTGCTGGTACGCGAGGGCGGCGCTCCGCTGCCGCATCTCCGCGCGCTCTCCTACGGCGGCGGCAAGATGCCGCAGCCGGTGATCGAGCGCGCCATGCAGCTGATGCCGGAGACCGCGTTCACCAACGCCTACGGTCTCACCGAGACCAGCTCGACCATCACGGTCCTCGGCCCGGACGACCACCGCGCCGCGGCGGCGAGCGCCGATCCGGCGATCCGCCGCCGCCTGGTGTCGGTCGGGCGGGCGCTGCCGAGCGTCGAGCTCGAGGTCAGGGACGAGGACGGACGGGCGCTCGGGCCGGGGCAAGCGGGCGAGATCCACGTGCGCGGCGAGCAGGTCTCGGGCGAGTACCTCGGGATCGCGACCCGCATGACCGCCGACGGCTGGTTCCCGACCCGCGACGCCGGTGCGCTCGACGCCGACGGCTATCTGTTTCTCGAGGGCCGCATCGACGACGTGATCGTGCGGGGCGGCGAGAATCTCTCGCCGGGCGAGATCGAGGAGGTCCTGCTGGCGCACCCGGCGGTGGCGGACTGCGCGGTGGTCGGCGTCGCCGACGAGCAGTGGGGCGAGGCCGTGGCGGCCGTGATCGTCGTGCATCCCGGTCGGAGCGTCACGGCCGACGTGCTCCGCGAATGGGTCAAGAGCCGGCTGCGCTCGTCGCGAGCCCCGGCCCGCATCGAGTTTCGGAGCGAGCTTCCCTACAACGAGACCGGCAAGCTGCTGCGCCGGAAGATTCGGGAGGAGCTCGCGGGAGTGTCGTCGTAGCGAGCCGGCCGCCGCCGCGACGGCTCTCGCTCGCCGAGGCCGTCGTGTGGGTGCACTCGCCGGATGCGAGCGAGGCCTGGTCGGCGGGCAGCGGTCCGCCGGCACTCTGCATCGACCTCGACGCCGGAGGTCCACGGCCGGCGCATGGGGCGCTCGGCGCGGCGGCGGAGCGACTGGCGATGCTGCCGCACCCGACGGTGCTGCTGGCTCGCCGGCCGGGCGACGACGCCGAAGCGGGCGCGCTCGTCGCCGCCTGTGACGTCGTCGTTGCGGACGAGACGGCGCTCGCCGCCGTGCTGGCCGCCGTCGACCGCACGCCGCTCGCGGCGGCGGCTTTGGTGCAGGTGCTGCGGGTCGGCGCCGGTCTCTCGGTGAGCGAGGGACTGGTCGTCGAGTCGCTCGCCTACGCGATGCTGCAGGGCGGTCCGGAGCTCGCCGCCTGGCTCGCGAGCCGTCCGCCGCGCATCGCGCCGCCGCCGGCCTCGATACCACCCGTCCTGGTGCACCGGGATGGCGCACGCCTCGAGATCACGCTCAATCGGTCCGAGCGACACAATGCCTTCTCGGCGGCGATGCGCGACGGCTTGCTCGCGGCCCTCGAGGTCGCCGTCGTCGAGCCCGCGATCCGCGCGGTCGTCCTCCGCGGTGACGGGCCTTCCTTTTGCAGCGGCGGGGATCTCGACGAGTTCGGGACCTTTCCCGATCCCGCGACGGCCCACGCCGTTCGCATGACGCGGAGCCCGGCGCGCGTGCTCGCCGGCCTCGCTGGGCGCGTCCGAGCCGAGGTGCACGGCGCCTGCATCGGCGCCGGCGTCGAGCTCGCCGCCTTCTGCGGGCGCGTGGTTGCGACGGGCGACGCCTTCTTCCAGCTGCCCGAGGTCGGCATGGGCTTGCTGCCGGGTGCCGGCGGCACGGTGAGCCTGCCGCGGCGCATCGGACGCCATCGCACCGCCGAGCTCGCGCTCGGCGGGCGGCGGATCGACGCCGCGACCGCGCTCGCCTGGGGCCTGATCGACGAGATCGTTCCGGCGTGAGTACGGCCTCTAGGCGGGCGACGTTGCCGCGGCCGCCGCATGGCGGCCGGCGCGGCGGCCGAAGAAGGTGGCGTCGGCGATCGAGAGGCCGCTCGAGTAGCCCTGCGCCGCGAGACCCGAGGTGGTGCGGCCGGCGGCGTAAAGCCCGGCGACGATGGTGCCGTCGGGAGTGAGGACGCGTCCGTCGACGTCGGTGTGCAGGCCGCCGAGCGTGAAGACGGTGTAGAGCGCCGCCTCGGTGCGGTAGTCGAGCGCGGCGAAGGGCGGCTGGACGAGCGGGACGAGGTGCTCGGCTGCCTTGTGGAAGAGCGGGTCGTCGCCGTTGGCGGCGTGCTGGTTGTAGTAGGACACGGTGTGCTGCAGGCTCCCGGGCGGGCAGGCGAGGGCGCGCTCGAGGTCCTCGATCGTGTCCTCGACCGCGGCGATCTCGGTCGGCGGAAACGGCCGGTCGAAGATCGCGTTGTCGAGGATCAGGAAGACCTCGCCGTTCTCGCCGAGGAGCGCCCGCTCGCCGACCACGGTCTGGTAAGCGTCCTCGTTCACGAAGCGGAGCCCGCGGCGGTTCACGAAGATGCCCTGCAAGAGCGTCTTCGGCACCGTGAACGGCAGGACGATGCAGCCGACGTCCATGCGGATCGCGGCGCCGCCGGCGCCCATTCCCATGCGGATGCCGCGGCCGTCGTCGCCGTCGCTGGCGGCGCGAAAGCGGCACTTGCGCAGCAGCGGCGCGTAGCGCTCGACCATGGGTCGGTTGTTGATGAAGCCGCCGGCGGTGAGGATCACGCCGCGACGGGCACCGATCAGGCGCTCGCGGCCGTCGGCCTTGACGACGACGCCGACCACGCGACGCGCGTCGTCCACGACCACGGTCTCGACGAGCGTGTCGCTTTGGACGCGCGTGCCGGTACGCCCGACGGCCGCCACCAGTGAGCGCATCAGCATGCCGCCCGCCTCGATCCCTTCCTGCCGGACGGTGTGGCCGCGCGGCGCCGGGCGGGCGAGGTCGCGATAGGGCCAGGCGAGCTCGCTCCCCGAGTAGCTGAGACAGTCGTCGGTCGGGGTGTAGGAGCCGTCGCCGTAGAAGCTGTCCTTGAAGGGTACGCCGTGGGCGACCAGCCAGTCGAAGTGCGCGACGCTCTCGGCGGAGAAGAGCCGGATCTTGGCCTCGTCCGCGCCCGGACCGCAGGAGGCGAGGAGGTATTTGCACATCTCGTCGGGCGAGTCCTCGAAGCCGCACGCCTTCTGAATGGCGGTGCCGCCGCCGAGGTAGATCTGTCCGGTCGAGAGCGCCGTCGTGCCGCCGCCTCCTCCCATGCGCTCGAGCAGCAGCACCTCGGCGCCGGCGTCGGCGGCCTCGATCGCCGCGCACGCTCCGGCGCCTCCGAACCCGACGATGACGACGTCGGCCTCCTCGTCCCAGCGGGAGACCGCGCGGCGCGAGCGCACCGCCGCGGCCGTGCCGAGATCGCGGCGGGGACGGGTGGACGTCATGCGACGTCGCTACTGTGTCGAGCGGAAGCTCGTCAAGCGATTGACCATGCCGACGCGGGTGTGTCATCGACCACCGGCCAATGCTGCGGTGTACCCACTCGCTCGTGCTGGGGGCGATCTTCGTCGTCGTCACGCCCTGCATCGGTTGGACGTGGGGAGACGTGGGGCACCACATCGTGGCGGCGATCGCCTACGAACGGCTCACGGCCGAGGCAAGGAATTTCGTCGACGAGGTGACGGCGAAGCACCCCGACCTGTGGAGCAAGAACCCTGACGTACGTTTCACGCGGATCGATACGCTTCCGCCCGGGCACGACGACGAGGCGCCGAAAGCGGAGGATCTGTACCCGATCGGTTTTGATGTCCGCGGCCGTTCGCCGGGCTCGGTAGGAACACCGAACTTGGTCTCGGAGATCCTGGTGGCGTACGAGCGGCTCCTGAACGCCGAGGCCACGCGCCGGTACGACGCCGGGGTAGCCGAATATCTGCAGAAGCTCATGCACAAGGTCGGGGACATTCATACGCCGGTTCATTGCATGACCTTCAGAAGCAACGACTTTCCATACGGCGACAGGGCGGGTTTCGACTACTCCATCAGGCTCGACGGAGCCCGACGCCGGCTCCATGCCTTCTGGGATGAGGTGCCGAACAGTCTCGTCGGCCCTCAAGACGACTCGGCGACGGCCGTACGTGCGACGGCATCGTTGCTGCTCGAGGACCCCACGCTGAAGAGTCCGTCGGCCGGCGGCGTGACGAACGCCGAGATCGAGAGTTGGGCCACGGAGACCTTCGAGCTGCATACGCGTGTGTACTTCGATCCCCCAGGGTCGACGACGATGGTCGGGCACGCGCGCGATGGGGGCGGCTCGGAGTTGTCGTCCGCCTATCTGGACGATGCCCTGACGGTCACGAGGGGGCAGCTCAGGGCCGCCGGTATTCGCCTGGCGGTGATCCTGAACGCGATTTCCGCGTCGCCGCCAGCGCCGACACCGCTGCCGACGCCGCCGCTGGCAGACTGGTTGCTGAAGGGTCTGATCGTCATTGTGGCCATCGGTGTGGTGATCATCGTCATCGTCGCGACGATGCGAAAACGTGACCGGCGATCCGGGCGAGACGTCAGGTCGGTGCGATCGATGAGTCCGACCGACAAGGTGTTTCTCTCGTATAATTTCGCGGACGTCGGCTTCGTCGAGGACTTGCTTCGTCGACTCAAGAAAGCGGGCGTTCCCGTTTGGTCGAGCTCGGAAATTCGACCCGGCGACAGCTGGCAGGCGGAGCTCGCCAAGGTGATCGAGGACAGCAATAGCTATATCGTGTGTTTCGGAAGAGAGGGTCTGGGAAAGTGGCAATCCGTCGAGGTCGATCAGATCATCACGATGAACGTGGAAAAGAAGAGACGCGTGATCCCCATCATCCTGCCGGGTGTTGCGAAAGGATCGAGTTTGCCGCTGCAGCTGAATCGGTTCCACGCCATCGACTTTCGCATTGCGAGCCCCGACCCCTTCGAAGCGCTCCTATTCGGGATCACCGGCGCCAGCGCGGGGTGAGGGTTGGTCGACCCGTGGTTCGCGCAGGCTACCCGCGGGTCGCATGGCGTACGACCGAGTCGGTGTCGTCGCCGAGGGGGCGAGCGCGACTCCGTGGCGTACGAGCGGAGGGGGGACGGACGACTTGGACCTCGCCGTCGGCGAGCAGCTCCCATCGGGGCTCGCAATCGGTCGCGAGCGTACGTCGTACGCTCGCCGGCGACACCGCCGGTCCGAACGTGAGCGCGTGCGCCGCGACGTCGCGGAGCGCCAGCGACAGCAGCACGCCACCGCCGCGCCGCCACGCGCCGAGCGCCGCGACGGCGGCATGCAGGCCGCTCAGCGGATCGGCGATCGCGTCGGCGCAGAAGAGCGGCGTCTCGCCCCCGTCGTTGGCGCCGGTCGCGCTCGCGAGCCCGGCGGCGGCGGCGGCGTCGTCGCCGAACGCGATCCAGCCGGCGCCGCGGCCGCGGCGTCCGTAGCCGCTGATGCCGACCCAGGTGAGACCGGGCCGCTCCGCCACGAGCGCGGGCGCGTCGATTCCGAGCTGCGCGAGGGCGCGCGGGCGCGAGCTCTCGACGACGATGTCGGCGCGGCTGAGCAAGCGTCGCAGCGCGGCGACCCCGCTCGCGCTCCCGAGGTCGAGCGCGACGCTCTCCTTGCCGGCGTTCAGGAGGTCGAAAAAGGCCGCGGGGCCGCGCCGGGCGCCGTCGGGCCGGCGCGGGCTCTCGACCTTGATCACCCGGGCGCCGGCGAGCGCAAGCAGGTGGGTCGCGAGCGGTCCGGCCCAGAGCGACGAGAGGTCGACGACGAGCGGCGTGGCGGCGGAGGTCGGCACGCGGGCGCCGCGTGCCACCACGCGACACCAGCGTGACGGTCGTGACGGTGGCGAGCTCGCCTCCGCGGCGGCGAGGCCGAGGAGGCGGGCGCGCGCCACCAGCGGCCGCGCGCGCCGGCACGCCACCATCGCCGCGATCGTCTCCCACGGCTCGGCGCCGAGGGCGGTCTCGAGCCACGCCGGAACGGCCGCGACGTCCTCCGGACGGGGGAGGTTGACGGCGATCCAACCGTCGCGCGCCCGTAGCAGCCGACACGAGCCGCCCGCCGAGATCGTGCCGCGACGGCCGAGACCGAGGACGGCGGCGCGTTCGCCGAGGAGCGCCGCGCCGTCGAGGTCGCGGACGGCCCCGTTGGCGAGCACGTCGAAGGCGTGGACGGTTCCGCGCGCGGCGGCCGCGAGATGTCCCGGAGTCACGACCGGCGGCCCGTCGCTCCGGCCGGTCAATGCCATCGCTCCCGAGGCGGCCCACGCCAGCGCGGGATGGCGATCGTCGCCGAGACGCTCGTGCTCGGACGCGACGCCGAGCGTGGTCAGCAGATGCTCGGCGTACGCCGCCGCGACACGGGCCGGATCCGCCGCCTCCCGCTTGCCCGTTCCCGCGGTCTTGGAGTAGGCTCTAAACATCGAGTCGACTCTAGACTCGATTTCGACTCGTTTTCAATCGCATGCCTCCACGCTCTAGGCTCCTTCCATGACCCGACCGGCGCGCACCACCCGCCATCGGCAAGCGGCCGTCGTCGGCATCCACGCGCTGCCGTTTTCGAAGAACATCGGCATGACCGAGCGCCACGCCGGCGCGCTCGCGGTGCTGGGCGCCCTCGCCGACGCCGGGCTCACGGTCGCCGACGTCGACGGCATGTTCCGCTTCGTGTGGGAGAACACGACCGAGATGGAGATGGCCCGCATCCTGGGCGTCCCCAACATCCGCGCCTTCGGCGAGGTCGACTACGGCGGCGGCGCCGGCTGCCCGACGATCGCGCACGCGGCCCTCGCCATCGAGAACAGCCTCGCCGACGTGGTCGTGGTGTGGCGCGCCCGCAATCGCTCCTCGGGGGGCCGCCCCTGGGTGAGCCAGCTGCACGCCACCGGGCAGGACCAGTTCGAGCGCCCGTACCACATCGTCCGGCCGGTCGACGGCATGGCGCTGCACGCGCGCTTCTGGATCGAGAAGTACGGCTGGACGCCGGAGGTGCTCGGGCGGGTCGCCGTGCAGCAGCGCGCCAACGCGCGCCGCAATCCGGCCGCCCTGATGCAGAAGCCGATGACGATGGACGACTACCTCTCGTCGCGGCTGATCGCCGATCCGCTCCGGCTCTTCGATTGTTGCCTCGAGACCGACGCCGCCATGGCGATGGTGCTCACCACGGCCGAGCGCGCCGCCGACCTCGACGTCACGCCGGCCTACGTCACCGGCTTCGGGATGGGCTCGGGCCCGCAGATGACCGCGATGACGTTCTATTACGGCGAAGAGCTCGGGGTGACACCGGCGCGCTATGTCGCTCCCGAGCTGTGGCGCAATACCGGCCTGACGCCGAAAGACGTCGACGTGGTCCAGTTCTACGACGCCTTCACGCCGCAGATCCCGCTCGGCTTCGAGGAGTACGGCTTCTGCGGCGAGGGCGAGGCGCCGGCATACATGGCGGCGGGTGCGCACCCGCCTTACAACACGAGCGGCGGCGGTCTCTCCGAGGCCTACGTCCACGGCTTCAACCTCCTGGTCGAGGGCGTGCGACAGGTGCGCGGCACCTCGACGACGCAGGCCCCGAACGTGCGGCACTCGCTGGTGACGAGCGGCAACGTCGTGCCGACCGGCGCCATCGTGTTCTCGAAGGAGGCGTGGTGAGCACGCCCGACGCGAGCGCCGGCTTCCCGATCCCGATCGCCGACCAGGACACGCAGCCGTTCTGGGACGGCTGCGGGCGCGGCGAGCTCCTCATCCAACGCTGCGGCGCCTGCGCCAAGTGGCTATGGCAGCCGCGGCCGGTGTGCTCGTCCTGCCAGACGCCGGATCCGGCATGGACCCGCGTGGCGGGCGACGGCGTGATCGCGTCCTGGACGGTGATGCGGCCGCCGACGCTGCCGGCCTTCGCGAGCATGGTGCCGTTCGTCGTGCTGCTGGTGACGCTCGACGAGGGCGTGCGCCTCCTCGGGTATCTGGTCGACGACGCGGGCAGGGTATGTCAGACCGACGGCAGCGCCGAGGGGGTCGCCACCGGCCGGCGCGTGCGGCTACGCTTCCACGACCAGGCCGGCACCATCCTGCCGTGCTGGACGCTGGCGTAGGGAGACAGCAAGGAGAGCAGCATGGACTTCGAGTTCTCAGAGGACGAGCGCGATTTCGTCGCCAAGGTCGAGCAGTTCATCGACGCCAACCGCGACCCCGAGGTGATGGACGTCACCCGCGAGAACATGTCGCAGCTGGTCGACACGCCGAAGCGCCGCGCCTTCATGAAGAAGATCGGCGAGCAGGGCTGGCTCGGCATGACCTGGCCCAAGGACTACGGCGGCAAGGACGTCAGCGGCATCTACGAGTACCTCTTGAACGAGCGGCTCGCGGCGGTCGGGGCGCCCCAGATCGGCAAGGGCGTCGGCATCGTCGGGAAGACCCTCATGCGCCACGGCAGCGAGAAGCTGAAGCGCGAGTTCCTGCCGAAGATCCTCGCCAACGACGTCGAGTTCGCGATCGGCTACAGCGAGCCGCAGGCCGGCTCGGACGCGGCCGCGATGGCGCTCAAGGCCACCCGCGACGGCGACGGTTGGCGCCTGAACGGGCAGAAGATCTTCACCACCTCGGCGCATTTCGCCCAATGGTACTGGGTCGGCGCCCGCACCGATCCCGATGCTCCGAAGCACAAGGGCATCAGCCTCTTCCTCGTGCCGATGAACGCGCCCGGCATCTCGATCACCCACATGCCGACGATCGGCGACGAGATCACCAACATGGTCTTCCTCGACGACGTCTACGTCGGGAACGACTACATGGTCGGCGAACGCGGCATGGGCTTCAACTACATCTCGGAGGCGCTCGACCTCGAGCGTTTCACCATGTTCACCTTCTCGCCGATCGAGAAGCGCGTCGAGCTGCTGTGCGACTACGTCGCCAGCGAGGAGCGCGACGGCCAGCCGCTCGCCGACGACCCGGTGGTGCGCCAGACCATCGCCCAGCTGGCGACGCAGACCGAGGTCGCCCGCGTGCTCGGCCTCCGCTTCGTGGCGGCGTCGCTCAAGGGCGGCGCGGCCCCGACCGTGGAAGCGTCGGAGTACAAGCTCTACGCCACCGAGCTCTCGCGCCGGATCGCCAACGCCACCATGGATACCGTTGGACCGGGGGCCCAGTTGCGTGTCGACACTCCCGGGGCGCCCATGGGCGGCCGCGGTGAATCGACCTATCGGTTCACGGTGATCGACACCATCGGCGGCGGCGCCTCCGAGATCCAGAAGAACATCATCGCGCGCCGGAAGCTCGGGCTCCCGAAGAACTTCTGAGCGACGAGGCGGGCATGGCGAGTTCGGCGTTCCTCGACGGCGTGACGGTGCTCGACCTCTCGACCGTCGGCCCGGCGTCGCGCTGCTCCCGCATCCTCGCCGACTACGGCGCCGCCGTCGTCAAGGTCGGACCGCCGCCGGCGAAGCAAGGGGTGCAGATCCAGCCGCCGTTCCACACCTACAGCGCCGGGCGCGGCACGCGGCGGGTCCAGATCGACCTGAAGGCGCCGCGTGGGAAGGCGGCGTTCTTGAAGCTCGCCGCCGAGGCGCAGGTCGTGATCGAGAGCTTCCGCCCCGGCGTCGCGGCTCGGCTCGGGATCGGGTTCGACGACGTCCGCGCGCTGCACCCGGCGATCGTCTACTGCTCGACCAGCGGCTACGGCCAGACGGGACCGCAAGCCGGCTGGGCCGGACACGATCTGAACTACCTCGCCGACGGCGGCTTCCTCGCCATGAGCGGCAAACGCCCCGACGGCGGCCCGGCGCTTCCGGGCGCCACCATCGCCGACGCGGCCGGCGGCGGCATGCACGCGACCATTGCGATTCTCGCGGCTCTGCTGCGGGCCCGCCGTACCGGGGAGGGCGCCCACCTCGACGTCTCGGTTGCCGAGGGCGTGCTGGCGCTCATGGCTCTCACCATCGACGAGCACCTCGCCACCGGACGGGTGCCGGCGCCGGGGAGCGATCTGCTGACCGGCCGCTACGCCTGCTACGACGTGTATCCGGCCCGCGACGGCAAGTGGCTCGCCGTCGCGGCGATCGAGCCCGCCTTTTGGGCGAATCTCTGCCGCTTGCTCGAGCTGCCGCAGTGGACGACGCGCCAGCTCGACGACGCCGCGCAGGACGCGATCCGGGCCGACGTCCGCCGCGTGCTCGCGACCCGCGACCGCGACGCCTGGGTCGAGCACCTCGCCGGCAACGATACCTGCGTCGCGCCCGTGCGCGAGGTCGGCGAGCTGCCCGGGCTGGCGCAACATGCCGCCCGCCGAGCGTTCGTCGACGCCGAGCACCCGACCCGCGGCCGTTTTCGGCAACTCGGCCCGGTGCTCGCCGGCAGCGACCGCAGCGCGACGACGTCGCGTGTGCCCGATACCACCGTCACCGATACCGATGCATTGCTCGCGGCCGCCGGGCTCACGGCGGTGGAGATCGCGGATCTCAGACGCGACGGTGTCGTCGCCTGAGGAGCCCACATGGACCTCGATTTCACCGAAGAACAGGACATGCTTCGCGACACCGTACGCGGCCTTTGCGCCCAGCACTCGCCGATCGAGATCGTGCGCAAGATGGAGGACGACCCGATCGGTTTTCCGGCGCCGCTCTGGAAGCAGCTCGGCGAGCTCGGCGTCACCGGGCTCACGGTGCCCGAAGCGTACGGCGGCGGCGGGCAGTCGGCGCTCGAAGCGATGATCGTCTACGAGGAGCTCGGGCGCGCCCTCGCGCCGTCACCGCATTTCGTGAGCGCGGTGCTGTCGGCCGGTGTGATCGCCCGTGGGGGCACCGAGGCACAGAAGCGCGAATGGTTGCCGCGGATCGCATCGGGCGAGGCGATCGTCACGCCGGCGTGGCTCGAGCCGCGCGGCGGCTACGGCCCCGTCGGCGTCCAGCTGACGGCGAAGGGGGGCGGCGGCAACGTCACGCTGAACGGCAGCAAGCGTCACGTGCTGTACGCGAAGGCCGCGACGCGGCTCCTCGTGCTGGTGCGGAGCGGCAGCGCCCCGACCGACGTGGACCTCTTCCTGGTCGACCCCACCGCGCCGGGGGTCACCCTGACCCAGCAGAGGACGATGGCGTCCGAGACGCAATACGAGGCGACGTTCCGCGACGTCCCGGTCGCCGCGACCGAGCGCATCGGCGCCGCGCGCGCCGGCTGGTCGCTGTGGAACGACGTGATGCACGAAGGGATCATCCTGCTCGCCGCCCAGGCGATGGGCGGGGTCGAGCGCGCGCTCGCGATCACCGTCGACTACTCCAAGACGCGCCAGCAATTCGACAAGCCGCTCGGCGCGTTCCAGGCGCTCGCGCACTACCTCGCCGACGCCGCGACCGCGGTCGACGGCGGACGGACGCTGGTGCACGAGGCGGCGTGGGCGCTCGCGACCGGGCGACCGATCACCAAGCTCGCGCCGATGGCGAAGCTGTTCGCGTGTCAGACCTACCGCGACGTGACCGCCATGGCCCAGCAGGTGCACGGCGGCATCGGCTTCACCGTCGAGTACGACATCCAGCTCTTCTTCCGGCGCGCCAAGCAGCTGCAGCTGTCGTTCTGGGACACGCGCTACCTCGAAGAGCTGGTCGCGACCGCGGTCCTCGCCGAGCGGCGGGCGGCGCGCGCCTGAGGATCGGCGGGGTGCGACGTGCGTGACGTGCTCGGCGACCTCGATCGCTGGCTCGCGGCGGGCGAGGAGATCGCGCTCGCGACGCTGGTCGCGGTGCACGGCTCGGCGCCGCGCCTCCCCGGCGCGCGCCTGCTGGTGACCCGGAGCGGCAAGATGGCGGGCTCGGTGAGCGGCGGTTGCGTCGAGAACGACATCATCACCCGCGCGCTCACCGTGCTGGACTCCGGCGCCGCGGAGCTCACGCGCTACGGCATCGCCGACGACTCCGAGCTGGCGGTCGGGCTCACCTGTGCCGAGATCGAGGTGCTGATCGAGCCGTTCCGGGCCACGCCGGCCTGGGACACGGTGCGGCAGGCGGTGGAGCGCCACGGCGCCGCCGTCCTGGCGCTGGCGATCGCGCCCGCCGCGTGGGTCGGGCGCTCCCTCGCGCTCGCCTCGGACGGCACCCGGAGCGGCGGCATCGCCGCCGACCTCGACGACGCGATCGCGGACGCGGCGTGCCGGCTCGCGGCGAGCGGCGGAACCGAGGTCGTCGACGTCGCCGCCGGCGGCGACGCGGTCCGGGTCTTCGTCGAGGCCTTCACGCCGCCGCTCCGGCTCGTGATCAGCGGCGGCTCGCATTCCGGCGTCGCCCTGGCGCGCATGGCGAAGCAGGTCGGCATGCACGTCACCGTCATCGACGCCCGCAGCGCCTACATCCCGCGCGAGCGCTTCCCGGATGCCGACGCGCTCGTGCACGCCCAGCCCGGGAAGGCGCTGGCCGCGCTCGACCTCGCGGGCGCCTTCGTGGTGACGCTCACCCACGACCTCAAGCTCGACGTGCCCGCGCTGGCCGCGGCGCTGCGCTCCGGGGCCGCCTACGTCGGCGCCATGGGAAGCCGCAAGACCCACGAGCGGCGCTGTGCCGCGCTTCGCGAGCTCGGGTTCTCGAGCGAGGATCTGGCGCGCATCCACACGCCGATCGGGCTCGACCTCGGGAGCCGCACCCCCGAGGAGATCGCGGTCGCGATCCTGGCGGAAATGCTGGCGGTGCGCTCGGAGCGCGACGCGAACCCGCTCCGCGATCGCCGGGTCGAGAGCGGCGCGGTCCGCCACGTCGTCGGGTTCCGGCCACGATGAGCGGCGGTGCGTGCACCATCACCGGCATCGTTCTGGCGGCGGGCGCCTCGCTGCGCATGGGCCGGCCGAAGCAGCTGCTGCCGCTCGGCGGCCGCCCGCTCCTGCAGCACGTGCTCGACGCGGCGGCGGCATCGTCCCTCGCCGGCCTCGTCGTGGTGCTCGGCCATGAGGCCGACGCGGTGGGTGCCGCGCTGACGCTGCCGGGGCGAGCGCAGATCGTTCGGAACGCGCGCTACCGGGACGGGCAGGGCGGCTCGCTCGCCTGCGGTCTCGCCGCGACCGATCCGCGGGCCGCGGCCGTGATGGTGCTGCTCGGCGATCAGCCGAGCGTCAGCAGTGCACTCATCGACGAGCTCGCGCGCCGGTTCCGCGCCGGGGACGCCGTCGCGCAGAGACCGGTCTGGCGCGGTGCCGGCGGCGAGCGCGTGCCGGGGCATCCGGTGGTGCTGGGACGGCGCTGGTGGCCGGACGCGGCGCGGCTCTGCGGCGACGAGGGTGCCCGCGCGCTGTTCGCGGCGCGCCCCGACTGGTTGCGCGAGGTCGTGCTCGAAGGCCCGCCGCCCGGAGACGTCGACGACGCCGACGACTACCGGCGGACAGTCGCGGCGCACGCGGATGCGAGGACGGGAGGCTAGCGCGGATGGCGATCGACATCGAAGAGACGTTCCAGGTCCGGGCACCCATCGATCTGGTGTGGCGCTTTCTCCTCGACCCGCGGCAGGTCGCCCCCTGCATGCCGGGCGCCGAGCTCGACGAGATCGTCGACGAGCGCACGTTCCACGGCAACGTCAAGATCAAGGTGGGCGCGATCACGACCCGCTACAAGGGCAAGGTGCAGCTGACCAAGGTCGACGAGGCAAGCCGCACGATCGAGATGAGCGCCGAAGGTCGCGAGACCAGCGGCGGTACCGCCAAGGGATCGATCGCGAGCGTCATGCGCGAGCTCGCCGACGGCGGCACCGAGGTGGTGGCGAAGGCGACCGTCGACCTCACGGGCCGCATCATGCAGGTGGGTCGCGGTATGATCCAGGGCGTCTCGCACCAGCTGTTTCTCCAGTTCGTCGCCGCGGTGCAGGCGCGGCTCGAGCCCATGGCGGCGGCCGCCGCCGGCGTCAGTGCACCTGCGGCGAGTGCCGCGGCCGCCACGGCGACGCCGACGGGTGCGACCGCGACGCCGAGCGTGACACGGCCCGAGCCGCAGGCCATCCGCGTCCTCCCCCTCGTCCTCAAGGTGATGTGGACGGCCATGCTCCGGCTCTTCCGGCGCCTCCTCGGTAAACGCCCGGCCTAGGCCGATCCAAGATTCCGACCGCCGCGCGCGCAGCCGAGCGCGAGCTCGTGAGTTTCATGCTCGTGACCCGGTTGAGGTGTGTTGCGACGGCGGGCGTCGGGAAAGGCGGACGGTGGCGGGCTCGGCGGCGGGTCCTACGGCGGCGGAGCGCGGCGATCGGCGCGGCGCCGAGCACACGTCTGTCATGGACTCGATCGGCGTTTCGCAGCAGCGCATGGCCCTCATCGGGCGATTGGCGCGTCTCGCATGACCGGCGCGTAGCGCTCCTTGCCGAGATCGGACCCACCGCCGAGCCCGCCACCGCCCGCCCACACCGTCGCAGCTCGCCGGACGCACTACAAACGCATGCGAGGGCCGCGACGCATGCAGCCCTCTTACGAGCTGCGGCGATGAGGGCGCGCGGTGGAGGGGTCGCCCGCGGGGCCGATCTCGGTGAGGAGCGCTACGCGCCGATCGACCATCGACGCTCGGGTCGCCCGATGAGGGCCATGCGCTGCTGCGAAACGCCGATCGAGCAATGACTGGCCCGTGCTCACGATTGCGCCGATCGCCGCGCTCCGCCGCCGTAGGACCCGCGGGCGACCCCTCCGCCGCGCGCGCTTCCCGCAGGCCGCCGTCGCAGATAGCTCACAAGGGGGCCTCTCCCCTTCGTCTCCGCGCGCGAAGTGCGCGGCCGAGCGGAGCGAGCCGGGGGATGAGCCGCCGCGGCTTGGCCGCGGCGGCGAAGGGGGAGAGATCCCCCTTCTGAACTAGAAGCCGAGCGCCACGGTCGCCAGCACCCCGATCGCGGCGCCGATCAGCATCCCGGCGACGACGTCGAGGACGTAGTGGACGCCGACCGCGACGCGCGCCGCCGCGACCGCCAGCGCCCAGACGCCGAGCGCCACCGCGACCCACGGCGATCCCAGGATCGCGCTCACCACGACCGCGAGCATCGTGGCGCGGGCGGCGTGGCCGGACGGAAAGGCATGGGGATCGCGGCGCCGCTGGCTCGGGTTCCACTCGCCGGCCGGACGGGTGCGCCGGATGCTGGTCTTGACGAGACGGACCACCGCCCACGTGGCGACGAACCCGAGGAGCATGGGCGCCGCGAGCGTGCGTCCCTCTGCTCCCCCGGCGAGGCCGATCGCGACGATGACGGCGAGGCACAACCAGCCGTCTCCCGAGTGGGCGACGACGCTCGCCACCCGATGGACGGCGTCGTGCGGCCGATGCTCGAGGCGGAGACGCGTCGAGAGCAACTCGTCGCGCTCGCGCATACGCGTGCGCGCATCGCCCGCGGGCATGGCGCTAAGTCCTAGCTCATTCGCCGGCCGCGCGAAAACGCTTGCGCGCCGTTCTCCGAATGCCGTAGGGGAGCGGCGATGCGCCTCGCGATGGTGGCCCTGACGTTGCTCGCGGTTCCGGTGCTCTCGGCGGCTGCGGAGGAGTCGTCGGGCACGACCCCGGCGCACTACGTCGTCTTCGAGCTCGCGACCGACGGCTCGGTGACGCCGGTCTTCGCGACCCGCGTCGCCCTCAGCAGGCCGCCGGGTGGCGCCAGCGCGACGGTCGCCTCGCTCGCGGCGCGGGATCGCGACGTGGTGCGCGTGCAGGTGCAGGCGGCCGATGGCGCGCTCGCGTTCGCGGGCGCGGTCGCGGTGCCGCGCCTCCTGCGCGGCGAGTCCCCGGGCGCGGCGCAGAGCGACGGCACGTATGCGATCGAGTCGCATCTGGTCGTTCCGGCACGGCGCGCCTTCGTGGTGCGGGTGCCAGCCGAGCGCGCCGCCCGGCTGGTTCTCGACACACCCCTCCTGGCGAGGCGCGCCGAGCTGCGCCTGGACGCAATGGCGTCGGCGGTGTCGGCCCCGCAAGGGGCGCCGCGCGTGCTCGTCCGGAACGGCGACCCCGCGAATCGCGTCGACCTCCTCGTCGTCGGCGACGGCTACACGGCCGGCGAGCAGGCGAAGTTCGAGGCCGACGCGCAGCAGCTGACCGACGAGCTCCTCGGCACGCCGCCCTTCGCGGAGTACCGCGACTTCTTCAACGTCGCGACGCTCTTCGTGGCATCGAACCAGTCGGGAGCCGATCAGCCGCCGTACCAAGAGGGCTGCGCGCTGCAGGGTCGCGTGCAGACCTGCTGCGGGGACCGGACCGCGCTCCCCGAGACGCCCGTCACCGTCGACACCGCCTTCGACGCCGCCTTCTGCTCGTACAACTCGCAGCGCAACGTCACCGTCGACGAGGTCAAGCTCTTTGCCGCCGCGGCGGCGGTACCCGACTGGGATCAGATCATCGCGCTCGTGAACGCGCCCTCCTACGGGGGCGTGACGATCGGTCCGCTCGCGCAGGTGAGCGTGGGTGGCGTCGAGGCGGGAGTCGTGCAGCACGAGTATGGCCACGCCTTCGCCGGGCTCGCCGACGAGTACGACTACGGCATCGAGAACGAAGAGGACGAGGAATTCTTCCCGCCGTGCAGCGACGTGGTGCCGATCGGCCTCCCGTGCGAGCCGAACGTCACCGATGCGACGAGCCGCTTCGCGCTCAAGTGGCGGCGCTGGATCGACCCGCTGCAGCCCGTGCCCTCGTTCGATCCGCCCCCGGTGCCGACCGACGCCGGCCTCTGGCAGGGCGCGAGATACAAGAAGGTCGGCGTGTACCGCCAAGGCTTCAGCTGTCTGATGCAGATTCTGCGCGCGCCGTTCTGCGACGTGGCCGCCGAGGCGGTCGCGATGC
Source organism: uncultured delta proteobacterium (assembly GCA_963761995.1). Taxonomy (GTDB): domain Bacteria; phylum Desulfobacterota; class Binatia; order UTPRO1; family UTPRO1; genus UTPRO1. Next base: position 2,008,835 of record CAVXIU010000006.1, read on the forward strand.
GCTTCTATCAGGGCGGCTGGGGCGTGCCGGAGTTCGGCATCGACGCCATCGAGCCGGGGAGCGAGGTGCCGCCGCCCGGGGTTGTGCACGTGCCCGAGGGCGGCGCCGTCTTCGCCGCCCGCCTGCTCGGCCCCGCGGGCGGGGCGGCGCTGCACGCGGAGTGGCACGTCGACGGGGAGCTGGCGGCCGCGGAGGACGTCGCGAGCGGCGCGACGGTGTCGTTTCCGTTCACGGCCCCGACGGGGTCGCAGGCGCTCGCGCTGATCGTGACCGACCGCTCGCCGATCCTCCACGACGACGTGCGCGGCTCCCTCGTCAGCACCCGCCTCTGGGGCGTCACCGCCGGCGCGACGTCGTGCGGCGACGCCGACGACAACGGCGGCGTCACGGTCACCGACGGGGTGCAGACCCTGCGCGCGGCGGCGGGGCTCCCGACCGTGTGCGTCCCCGCGCGCTGCGACCTCGACGGCAGCGGCGCGGTGTCGGTCTCCGACGGGGTGAACGTGCTGCGCGGTGCCGCCGGCCTGGCGCGGGTGGCCAACTGCCCGCGATGAGCGCGCGGCGAGCGGGCTCCGTTGCATGGGGCCCGGCTTTTCTGCCATAAAGCACACGTTCTTAGAACGTGTTTCATTTTCGTGTTGCCGACGTGCGCGCGTGCGCTGCGCGAACCGTCACGCCGATTGCGGAAGGAGCGCCGTGCGATTCGGATTCCACATCTTCATGGTCGATCCCTCCGAGTTCCTCGACCTCGCGCGCACGGCCGACGCCCATGGGTGGGACAGCATCCAGGTGGCCGACGCCCCCTTCTTTCCCGAGGTGACGTCGGAACCGTATCCCTACACGCCCGACGGCAAGCGCTTCTGGCCCCTCGACCTCCCGGTGCTCGATCCCTGGGTCGCGATCACGGCGATGGCGACGGTGACCACGCGCATCCGCTTCCTGCCGTCCGTGCTCCGCTTGGCCGTGCGGCAGCCGCTCCTCGAGGCGAAGGCGCTCTGCTCGGTCGCCGCGATCTCCGGCGATCGCGTCGCGCTCGGCGTCGGGCTCGCGTGGATGCCCGAGGAGTTCAAGTGGCTCGGCCAGGACAAGAAGACCCGCGGTGCTCGTCAGAACGAGGCGATCCAGGTGATCCGGCTCCTCCTCGGCGGCGGGATGGTCGAGTTCCACGGGAAGTACTTCGACTTCGACCGGCTCATCATGGCGCCGGTCCCGAAGAAGCGCATCCCGATCTACGTCGGCGGCTCGACGCCGCCCGCGCTGAAGCGCGCGGCCCGCTACGGTGACGGCTGGATCGGCATCGTGCACGGCAAGGACGAGATCCAGGGCATGGTCGCCGAGCTGAACGCCATGCGGCGGGAGTTCGGACGTGACAAGGAACCCTTCGACATCATGCTGCACTGTCCCGACGCCACCACGGTCGACGACATGCGGCGCCTGGAAGACCTCGGCGTGACGGACCTCCAGGTGGCGCCCTGGACCCAGCCGAGCATCCTCGCCGAGCTCGGCGTCTCGTCGATGGCGATGCAGCCGCCGCTCGCCGTGAAGCAAGAAGCCATCAAACGTTACGCCGGCGAGATCATCGCCAAAGTGAGCTGATCATGGCCAATCGCGACAACATGCAGAAGCCGGACTTCCTCTCCGACGACGAATGGGCGTACCTGAAGGACCAGACCTCGTCGCTGGCGCGCATTCGCAGTGACGGGAAGGCGGACGTCGAAGCGTACCTCGCCGACCCCGACGGACGCGCGACCGGCGCCGGACCCTCGGGTCTTCCGACGCTGTTGCTCACCACGATCGGAAGGAAATCGGCGCAGCAGCGTACGGTCGCGCTCGTCTTCCTGCAGCACGGCGACGCGGTGGTCATCGTCGCGTCGCTCGCCGGCTACGACCAGAATCCCGCCTGGTACGGCAATCTACAGACGAACCCACAATGCTGGGTGCAGCTCGATCGCAAGAAGTCGAAGGCGGTCGCCCGCGACGCCACGGAGAGCGAGCGCCGCGCGCTCTGGCCGCGATTGATCGCGTTGCTGCCGCTGTGGGACCTCTTCCAGCGGCAGACCGATCGCCCCTTCCCGATCGTCGTCGTGACGCCGACGGGCGCGGCCTGAAGCCGATGAGCCAGTTCCAGCACCTCTTCCAGCCCATCCAGGTCGGTCCCATGCGGGTCCCGAACCGGATCTGCGAGACCACCAACACGATCAACTCGTCGATGGTGCCGGGCGGTATCGACGACCACTTCATCGCGCACCACCTCGCCAAGGCCAAGGGCGGCGCCGGCTGGATCGGCAGCGAGACCTGGCTGCTGCAGTCGCCGTTTCCCCCCGAGACGCCCGACGAGGTCGGCCTCTCGGTCGGCTTCGCGTCGCGCTACCCGATCTACCAGAACCCGCCCTTCGCCGAGGGCATGACGAGGTTCTACGCCGAGCTGCACAAGGTGGGCGCGGTCGCGCTGGCGCAGCTCACGCACCTCTCCGCCGTGTGGGCGCCGTCGCCGGTGCCGCCCGTCGGCGCGCAGGACTACGTCCCGCACGTCATGGGCGAGGACGAGATCGAGTTCCACTTCGAGAGCTACGCGGAGGCGGCGGAGGCCGCGAAGCGGTTCGGCGCCGACGGCATCGAGATGCACTGCGCCCACGAGACGCTCGGCTACACCTTCCTCTCGCCGGTCACCAACCGGCGTTCCGATCGCTGGGGTGGCGGCCCGCAGGAGCGCATCCGCTTCGTGGTCGAGGCGCTGCGCCGCATTCGCGGCCGCATCGGCAACGACCTCGGCCTCGGCATCCGCATCAGCGGGAAGGAGTTCCGTCAGGGCGGGTACGACAACCTCGAGATGCGCGAGATGCTGTACTACATCGGGGAAACAGGTCTGCTCGACTTCGTCGACATCGACGTCGGGCACTGCTGGGGCGCGCCCTCGTACGTGCCGAACTCGTACTACGGCCACGGGCAGTTCCGTGAGTACGGCAAGGCGGCGAAGGTCGACCTCGAGAGCCAGGAGAAGCGGATCGCGGTTCTGTTCAGCGGCCGGGTCAACGATCCGGTGGTGGCGGAGGAGCTCGTCCGCGACGGCTACTGCGATCTCGTCGGCATGGTGCGCGCCGGCATCGCCGACCCCGACTTCGCCAACAAGGCGCGCGAGGGACGGCTCAGCGAGATCCGCCGCTGCATCAGCTGCACGCGCTGCATCGACGAGGCCTCGGAGCCCCGGACGTACCCGTACACGCCGACCTGCTCGATCAATCCCGTGATCGGGAACGAGCTCAAGTGGGAGCAGACCTATCGGCCGACCGACGATCCGAAGCGCGTCGTCGTCGTGGGCGGCGGGCTCGCCGGCACGGAAGCCGCGCGCGTCGCCGCGATGCGCGGCCACAAGGTGACGCTGCTCGAGCGCGGCAAGCGCCTCGGCGGCCAGATGCTGCTCGCGATGGCGACGCCCGGCCGCGACGACTTCGAGGACCAGGTCTACTTCGAGGAGAACGAGATGGAGCGGCTCGGGGTCGAGGTGCGGCTCGAGTCGGAGGCCGACGCCGCCGCGATCCGTGCGTTGAAGCCGGACGCGGTCGTGATCGCGACCGGCTCCGTGCCGCGCGTGCCGAGCGGTATTCCCGGCGTCGATCTGCCGCACGTCGTGCAGGCCTGGGACGTGCTCGCGGGCCGGGCGAAGGTGGGCGACCGCGTCGCGGTCGTCTCGCAGGAGGACTACTACGAGACGCCCTGCGTCGCGGAGTATCTCGCCGAACGCGGCAAGCACGTCGAGATCTTCACCAAGTCGGTGCACCTCGGCTTCGAGATCGCGCGCTACTCGGTCGGGATGGTGCTGCGGCGAATGGAGGAGTGCGGTGTGGTGGTCCACCCGAACCTGGTGTTGAGCGCCGTGACGGAAGAGGCGCTCGAGCTCGTGTCGGCCTACGGTACGACCACGTATCGCCGGGAAGGCTTCGATACGGTGGTGCTGGTCTACGGATCGGTGCCCGCGCCAGAGCTCTACGAGCAGCTCAAGGCAGAGGGCGGCATCCCGCGGCTCTTCGTCGCCGGCTCGGCCTGGCTCCCGCGCTTCATGGCGGAGGCGGCGCGGCACGGTGCCAGCATCGGGTTGGTGCTCTAGCCATGCCCTACGCCGCGCTCGTCGAACGCACCGTGCCCATGTCGCGGGCCCGCTTCTTCGAGATCCTGATGGACTTCGGCGGGGTCGCGAAGCTGGCACCCGACCAGCTCGACTCCGTCGAGTGCGAGGGTGAGGGGATCGGCGCCGTCCGCACCGTGCGGCTCAAGCACTTTCCCGGCGCCGTCGTCGAGCGCCTGGAGGTCGCGTACGACCAGCGGCTCTTCGCGTATGCGATCATCAACGAGACCGTGATGCCCTTCGATCGCTACCTCGCGGTCGTCGAGCTCGCCGACGCGCCCGGCGGCGGCTGCCGCGTCCGTTGGGGCAGCAACTGGATCGCCAAGGGGCAGCCCGAGGCCGAGGTGCGGAAGCTGGTGACCGGCCTCTACGAGCGCCTGATCGCTGCCATCGTCGCGTTGGGTTAGGCCCGGCCGCGAATCACGGGCAGTGCGCGCCGTTGACGGAGAGGGAGCTTTGCGTGCCGCGGGTGAAGTCGCGGCTTGCGGCGCTCGCCGGCTCGACGGCGCCGTCGGTGACGCGCACCACGAGGGTGTAGTCACGGTCGGTCTCGAGCGGCGAGAGGTCGAGCCCACAGGGCAGCGCGCCGCTCCACGGGACCGATGCCACCGCGGAGCACAGCACCACGGCGCGGCCGGCGTCGACGGCGTCGAATGTGGGATGGAGCCTGCAGCGGTCGAGGTCGTCGAGGTGCGTCGTGCCGAAGGGCTCGCTGCTCGCGGGCGGGTCGAAGAGGGACACGCGTTCGGGCACGCCGTTCACGGTGATCGTCGCATAGGCCCAGAAGAGCAGGGTGCGCAGCCCCGCGGGGAGTGCCGTGGACTTCCGGATGCCGAGGCGGTTGGTCCCCGGGCCGAGCAGCGAGGGGAGCTGGTCCTGCGGGACGGTGTAGCTCCGCTCGCCGCCGAAGCCGCAATCGCAGTGGCCCGACGGCGTGTCCTCGGTGACGACGACGGTGTCGTTGACGGTGAGCTCGAGCGTGTCCGCCTCGGCGCAGGAGGTGGCGAGCCACGTGAACGTGATGTCCTCGACGCCGGTGCCGTCGCAGACGTCGACGCTGCCGGCGAGCGGCAACCCGAGCGGGCTCGCGACCGCGACGGTCGCGTCGATCACGCCGGCGGCCGGGACGATCGCGTCGATGCGCGCCTCGGGCGCGCAGGCGTCGTCCGGGCCGTCGCCGCAGCGCGGGCAGGTGGGAAAGAACGAGGGGCTCATGACCACGTCGACGAGCGCGGCAGGGTCGAATTGCGTTCCGGGGCCGACGACGGGGGCCTGGAGCGGCGGGTGCGTCGCCGAGACCACGCCGCTCGGTCCGGCGAGGTAGCGCGAGCCGGCGCCGAGCTCTGCCGGGCGCCCGGAGATGAGGTCCAGACGCGCTGGCACCCCGCCGGGACGGATGCCGCCGCCGGCGTCGATGGTGACCCCGTCGGCGACGGTGATGGGACAGCCCGTCAGGGTCACGGCGGGTCCGTACTGGGCGTCGACGCCGCCGGTGGCGAGGACGTCGGCCGCGATCGTGAGCCCGCCCACCTGTCGCGATCCCGCCCTGAGCTCCACGATGGCGCCGTCGCCGTGCGGCCGTTCGACCTCGGCGGTGAGCGTCTTGCCGAGCTGCAGATGGCGCCCGGCGTTGGCCACGATCAGCCCCGCCAGGTCCTTGCCGCCGACGTCGATCGTCGCCTGCAGGTCGAGGTCGCGTCCGACGTAAAGCTCGACCGAGCCGCCCTCGCCGCCGCGCCGGCCACCACGCGCCGAGATGCGCCCCTCGACGTGGACATCCGGATCGGGGAGCGGTCCTCCCACGTCGTCCGGCCGGGGATAGCCGTCGGACACCACGAAGATCAGGCCGCCGAAACCGTCGGGATTGTCGGGCGACGTGGCGCCGTCGGCACGTATCGTCGTGCTCGTGATGGTGACCGGACCGAAGGCGCTGATGTCGATCCAACCCCCTCCGCCCGCGAAGCCCTCGTCGTTGGCGCTGCCGCTGGCCTCGAGGATGACCGTGTCGATCACGAACGCGCCGCCCGGAACGGCATCGTTCGGCCAATCATTGCCGGCCGACAGCCAGAGGGTGCCGCCGTCGGCGCCGCCGCCCCGGCTGCGCGCGTCGATCGCGCCGCGCATGATGCGGAGGTCGTCGCCGGCAGACGCCGAGATGTGGCCGCCGTCGCCCCCGCCGCCGCTGACGTCCACCCTGCCGCGGATCTCCAGGTCGCGAGCGCTGAGGAGATCGACGTCGCCTCCGTAGGCGGCGTTGGCCCCGCGCAACTGCAGGCGCCCGTCGAGCGCGATGCCGCCGGCGATCGACTTGACCCGGAGGTTGCCGCCGTCGGCGTAGCGTTTGCCGAGATCGGCGAAGCTGCTGATGCCGTTGGCGCGAATCTTGGCGCTGCGCTCGAAGACGACGTCGCCGGGGGCCTCGAGATCCATTGTGCCCGCGGAATCCCCGCTGACGTCGAGCATGCCGGCGATCCGGATGGTGCCGCCGCCGTGCAGGGTGATCCTGCCGCCCTCGACGATCGAGCCGGCCCGCCGCACGAAATCCCCTCGCGCCTTCAGGCGGCCGTGCTTGGCGATCGTGATGTCGCCGGCGTTCTCGATCCGGAGCTCTCCCGTGCGGCCACCGCCCCTACCGGGCACCTGCAGCGTGCGCTCGACCCGGAGCGCGCGCCCGCCGAGGTCGAAGTGGCAGTCGCTGTCCTTGACGGAGATGCTCGCGCTCAGAACTACGGTGCCGGCGTCACAGGGCCCGCTCGGGGGGGCACAGAGCACCGCCTCGGTATTGGCTGCCGGATCGGGTCCGCAGCTCCGGCTGGTGAGCCCGAAGGCCTGGGAGGCGGCCGTCGCCGTCAGCACGGCGACGATGACGCCGACGAAATGGGTGCGGTTCAAGGGGGCCTCCGGGTCGGGAAAGGTGTGCGCCACGCGCTCGCGGCGCGCGAAGGAGCAAGGCGCATACCAAACGCCTCACGATCGGCGTTGAGCGATCCGCTGCCGAGCTCATGCCGAGTCGCCGCGGCGCGCAGCCCTGCACGACCGTCGGTCGGAGCGGACGCGGTCACTCGCGCCCGGCTGTCGGGGTGGTGTATGGGACGGTGCCGATGAGCCGTGCGCTTGGTGGCATCGTGGTCGTCGACCTCACGGTCGAGTTCTGGGGTTCGATCGGCGCCGCGCTCCTGGGCGACTTCGGGGCCCGGGTGATTCGCGTCGAGCCGCCCTCGTCCTCCGAGGTCGGCGCGTCCGCGCCAGCGTGGAACTTCGAGAGCGAGCTCGCGCAACGGAACAAGGAGAGTCTCGCCGTCGATCTCGGCGACGCGCGCGGCCGCGCGCTCGTGCAGGAGCTGGTCGCCAAGGCCGACGTCGTCGTCACCGACCGCCCGCGCGCCGAGCTCGAGGCCTGGGGCCTCGACTACGACGCGCTCGCGGCCCGCCATCCCGGGTTGATCTACGCCCGCGGCTCCGGCTTCGGTCCCAAGGGGCCCGACCGCGACCTGCCGGCGATCGACGAGCTGGCGGCGGCCCGCACCGGCATGATGCCGATCCTGCCACAGCCCGGCGAGCCGCCCGTCTATCCAGGGCACGGACAGATGTACACGGCGGTGATGCTGGCCTTCGGCATCCTGACCGCGCTCCACCATCGCGCCAAGACCGGCGAGGGCCAGGCGGTCGACACCTCGCTCCTCGCCGGCAACATGTACGGCGCGAGCCTCGACCTGCAGGCCTACCTGGCGATCGGCGGCGACCGCATGCTGCAGCCGATCGCGCGCCTCGACGCCGGCAACCCGATGAGCGGCACCATGTACATGAGCGCCGACGGCCCGTGGGTCACCCTCACCATGCCCGACACCGACCGCTGGTGGCCGGCGTTCGCGCCGCTGGTCGAGCTCGCGACCGACGACCCGCGCTTCGACACCCACGACAAGCGCTGCGGCGCCAACCGTCTGGAGATGATGCAGGTGCTCGAGGCCGCCTTCCGCCGGAGGCCGGCGGCGCACTGGCGGGCGGCGTTCCAGGAGCACCAGCTCTCCGCCGACATCATCGAGAGCTACGACTTCCCGGCGGCCGACCCGCAGGTCTATCGCAATCGCTATCTCCTCGAGCTCGACTACCCGAGCCACGGCAGGCAGACCATGCTCGGCTTTCCGATCTTCATGAGCGAGACGCCCGCCCGGCTTCATCGCGGTGCCCCGGCGAGCGGCCAGCACGGCGCCGAGATCCTGCACGACGTCCTCGGGCTCTCCGAGGACGAGATCACGGCGCTCCGCGACGCCGGGACCATCGGATAGGCGACCATGGCGAGCGCGCTCGAGGGCCTCCGCGTCATCGATCTCACGGTCTGGTTCCAGGGGCCGGTCGCGGCCCAGCACCTCGCCGACTTCGGCGCCGAGGTCATCAAGGTCGAGCGCCCGAAGGGCGGCGATCAGGGGCGCGGCGTCCGCAGCATCAAGGCCCTCCCGGTCGGCGACTGGAACCAGTACTTCCTGGTCATCAACCGCAACAAGAAGAGCATGGCGCTCGACCTCAAGACCGAGGCCGGGCGCGCCATCATGTACCGCCTGGTCGAGCAGTCGGACGTGTTCCTCTCGAACCTCGGCGCCGACAACCTCGAGGCCTGGCACCTCACCTGGGAGAAGCTGCACGCCGTCAACCCGAAGCTGATCTATGCGACGACGACGGGCTACGGCCCGTACGCCACCACGAGCAAGCCGTCGTTCGACATGACGGTGCAGGCGCTGACGGGCCTGATGAGCCGCCTCGGCGAGCCGGGTCAGCCGCCGATCTACCTCGGCATGGGATCGGGCGACGCCTACGGCGGCCTGATGGCGGCGCTCGCCATTCTGCTGGCACTCTGGCACCGCAACACGACGGGCGTCGGCCAGCGCATCGACGCCTCGCTCTACGGGGCCCAGCTCTTCCTCGCGGCGCCGACGCTGCAGGCCTGGCTCGCGACCCGCGACCCGCGCTACGCGGCGCAGCAGTCGCGAACCGCGGCGCAGAACCCGCTCTGGAACACGTATCGCGCACAGGACCAGTGGATGGTGCTCTGCGTCCCGAACCGCGACGATGCCTTCGCGACCCTGTGCGGGACACTCGATGACGCGAGCATGGCGAGTGACGCGCGTTTCGGGAGCGCCGTGGGTCGACGCGAGCACGCCCGAGAGCTGATCGCGTCGCTCGACGCCGCGATCGCGGGCCGCACGGCCGCGGACTGGATGGAGCGCTGGACGCGAGCGGGCATCGCCGCGAGCCCGGTCGCGACCCTCGCCGACCTCGCCCAGCGATCGCCAGGCCTGGGAGAACGACTACCTCGTCGAGACCCACTGCGAGGAGGTCAATCGTACCGTCACGGTGCGCGGCCTCCCGGTCGGCCTCGGCAAGACGCCCGGGACGGTGCGGAGCCTCGGTCCCGAGCTCGGGCAGGACACCGAGATGATCCTCTTCGAGACCCTCGGCTACTCCTGGGACGAGATCGGCGAGCTCAAGGCCACGGGGGCCATTCCTTAAACGATGACCCCGCTCGACGGGATTCGGGTGCTCGACCTCGCGACCATGCTCGCAGGGCCGTACGCCGCCACCTTGCTCGGCGACCTCGGCGCGGACGTGGTCAAGGTCGAGTCGCACTACGGCGACGACAGCCGGCACCTCGGACCGGAGCGCGACGGGCAACGGGCGCCGTTCCTGAGCCTGAACCGCAACAAGCGGAGCCTGGTGCTCGACCTCCGGCTCCCGGAGGCGCAAGACGTCTTCGCGCGCCTCGCCGCCACCAGCGACGTCGTCGTCACCAACGTGCGCGAGCCGGCGCTCTCGAAGCTCGGCCTCGCCTACGAGCAGGTGCGGGCGCATCGCGCCGACGTCATCTGGGTCGGCGTCACCGCCTTCGGCCCCGACGGCCCTTACGCCGGCCGGCCCGGCATCGACTTCCTGGCCCAGGGCTACGCCGGCCTGCTGTCGCTGAACGGCGACCCCGCGGGCGCGCCGGTGCGCGTCACGGTGCCGCTGGTCGACGTCATGACCTCGGAGCTCGTGGTCGCGGGCGTGCTCGCCGCCCTCCTGGTGCGCGGCAAGACCGGCCAGGGCCAGCGCATCGACGTCTCGCTGCTCGACGCGCTCGTGCACGCGCAGGCGAGCGGCCTCGGCGCCTGGTTCCTGAAGGAGGAGGTGACGCCGCGCACCGGCAACCGCAGCCAGTACTTCGCGCCCTCGGGGGTGTACCGCTGCGGCGACGGCAAGGGCATCGTCATCACCTGTCCGTCGGACAAGTTCTTCGCGAATCTCTGCACCGCCCTCGCGGTCGAGTGGACCGCGGACCCGCGTTTCGCCGTGATCGCGGCGCGGCTCGCCCACCAGGACGAGCTCGACGCCGTGCTGGCCGCCCGCTGCCGCGACTTCGCGCGCGACGAGCTGCTCGTCCGCCTGATCGCCGCCGACGTGCTGGCGGCACCGATCCACGAGATCCCCGAGGTCGCGGCCGACCCGCAGGTGCGGCACAACGACATGATCGTCGCCACCGAGCACGCGACCCTCGGGCGCCTCGAGGTGACGGGGATGCCGATCAAGCTCCGCGGCACGCCCGGCGGCGTGCGCCGGAGCCCGCCCGTCCACGGGCAGCACACGGAGGAGATCCTCGGCGAGCTCGGCTACGGGCAGGAGGCGATCGCTTCGCTCCGGCGCGCTCGCGTGATCGGCGTCGCGGGCTGAGCCGTCACGCGTCCGCGAGCGACTCGACGGCACGCTCGGTGCGGTCGTCGGCCGGGATGAAGCATTCGATGCGGAGCTCCTGCACCGTGATGTCGCGGGGCGCGCCGACCGTGGTGACGGTGCTGAAGAGGCGGAGCTCGAGGTCGCCCTTGGCGACGTGCATGGGGATGACGACGGCCGGTCCGGCGTCGAGATCGGGCGCCGCCCAGCGGCTCGGGATCCCGGGATAGGCGAGCGCCTCGTCGAGGAGCGCCCGCATGCGGCCGTCGGGGTCGAGCGGGCCGGCCTCGCGGTACACGCGGTTCAGGAGCGCGCGCGCGACCTCCTCCCAGTTGACGATGAAGGGGCGGAGCCCCTCCGGGTGGAGCACCAGGCGCAGATAGTTCGGCCGCGTCCGATACCAGGACGGGAGCGCGCCGAGCACCGTCCGCAGGAAACGCTCCATGCCGCGGTTCTGGGCGGCGACGTCCTGGCAGCGATCGAGGACGAAGGTCGGGTTCGGCTCGGAGCCGTGTAGGATGTAGTCGAGGACCTTCCGGACCTTCGCCATCTCGGGCGCGTCGAGACCGCGCTCCGCGAAGACTGCCGCGTAGCCGGCCGCCTCGAGCAGGGCGTTGCGTTGGCGGAGCGGCACGTCGAGCACCTCGGCGAGGAGCAGCACCATCTCGCGGCTCGGTGTCGACCGGCCGGTCTCGAGGAAGCTCACGTGCCGCGCCGAGACGCCGGCGCCGAGCGCGAGGCCGAGCTGGCTCTGACGCCGCGCGGTTCGCCATTCGCGCAAGAGGGGGCCGAAGGGGCTCGGGCTCACGGTGGGGCAGAGGCTAACGCAATCCCGCGCCGCGCCGCCATTACCTCCGAAGTAATTGCGGCCGACCGCAGCGTTGTGGGAGTCCTTGCGCCCATGCAGACCAAGGATCATCGACTGAGTGGAGTCCGGGTTCGTACCGTCGAGGTCGAGGGGCCGTCGCCGCCGATCGTGCTGCTGCACGGCGCCACCGACTCCATGACGAGCTATCTGCCGGTCTTGGGGGCGCTCGCGGGTGAGCTCCGGATGGTGGCCATGGACCTCCGAGGTCACGGCGGCTCCGGACACGTCACCGGGGCGTATCGGATTCGCGACCACGCCGCCGACGTCGTCGAGCTCCTGCGGGACGTCGTGGGGGAACCGTGCGTCCTCGCCGGGCATTCGCTCGGCGCAATGGTCGCGACCTCTGTCGCCAGTCGGTCGCCGGAGCTGGTGCGCGGCCTCTTTCTCGAGGATCCACCGTTCTACACGGCTCGGCTCCCGGCGCTCCGCGACCAGCCGGAGTACCCGATCTTCGGCGGGCTCCGCGAGCTCTTGCGCCAGCATCGCGAGTCCGGCGGCAGCATCGACGCCCTGGCGCAGCTGGTCGGGACCTGGCCGATTCATCCGCTGGTGTTCGAGGGCCGCTCGCTCCTCGAGATCGGCGGTCCCGAGGTCGTCCAAGCCCGGGCCGAGTCGCTGCATCGCCTCGACGTCGGCATCCTCGACGCGATCCTCGACGGCTCGCAATTCGACGGCTTCGACCCGGACGCGGCGCTCGCCGCGATCGCCGTGCCGGTACACCTCCTGGCGGGCACGGTCGCTTGCGGCGCGACCATCGCGCCGGGCGACGTCGAGCGGCTGGCCGCCCTGATGCCGCGCTTCACGCATCGCACGCTCCCCGGTGTCGGCCACTTCGTCCATCACACCGCCCCGGCCGACTACGTCGCGGAGCTCCGCGCCTTCGCCGCCCGCTGTACGAGCCCGCGCGATCCTTGCTAAAGCCCGGAGCGCGTGGCGTCGCCCTCCGATCCGACCATCCGGCTCCTCGACGGCGAGTGGTACGCCGACGACCCGCACGGGCACTTCGCCTGGATGCGCGCCCACGCGCCGGTCTACTGGGACGAAGGCGGTCGGGTGTGGGGCGTCGCGACCTACCACGACGTGCTGCGGGTCTCGAAGGATCCGGCGACCTTCTGCTCGCAGCACGGCTCGCGCCCCGACTCGCCGGCGATCCCGTCGATGATCAACATGGACGATCCCGAGCACCGGCGGCGGCGGGCGCTCGTCAACAAGGGCCTCACGCCCCGCCGCGTGCTCGACCACGAGCCGAAGATCCGCGCCATCTGCCACGACCTGATCACGCGGGCGGCGGCGCGCGGCCGCTGCGACTTCGTCCACGACGTGGCGGCGCCGCTGCCGATGATCGTGATCGGCGACCTGCTCGGGGTCGAGCCCGAGGACCACGACAAGCTGCTGCGCTGGTCGGACGATCTCATCGAGGGCACCTCGGTGAGCGCGCCGCCCGAGGTGATGATGCGGGCGATGCGCGCCTTCGAGGAGTACGCCGACTACCACCGCCACGTCGCCGCCGACCGCCGCACCGCCCCGCGCGACGACATGATGAGCGCGCTGGTGCACGCCGAGATCGACGGCCAGCGCCTCGACGACGACGCCATCCTGCAGGAGAGCCTGCTGATCCTGATCGGCGGCGACGAGACCACGCGCCACGTCATCACCGGCGGCATGGAGGCCCTGCTGCGCCGGCCCGACCAAGCCCGGAAGCTGGTCGCGGACCCGAGCCTGGTCCCGACCGCGGTCGAGGAGATGCTGCGCTGGGTGACCCCGATCCAGAACATGAACCGCACCGCCACCCGCGACGTCGAGCTCGGCGGCGCCCGCATCCGCGCCGGCGACAAGGTCCTGCCGCTCTATCCCTCCGCCAACCGCGACGAGCGGGTGTTCGCGCGCGCCGACCAGTTCCACGTCGACCGCCAGCCCAACGAGCACCTCGCCTTCGGCCACGGCGCCCACTTCTGTCTCGGCGCGAGCCTGGCGCGCATCGAGCTGCGGGTCATGTTCGAGACCCTGGTGCCCTGGCTGCCGCACATCGCGCTCGAGAGCGAGGCGCCGCTCCGGCTCCGGCCGTCCAACTTCATCGTCGGCCTGGCCGCGATGCCGGTGGTGGTCACGGGCGCGCCGGCGAGCTAGCTGCTACAGCTAGCGAGACCGAAGAAACAGACGGTCGGTAGGGTAGGCTAGTTCGTGTCGCCGCGGCTGTGGCGCGCGCGATCAGCCGGGGACGTCGGCGGCAAAAGGCGGTTGGTTACGGGAGATCGCCTGGCGACACCTACCACGGGCCCAGGCGCGGTGGCCTCCTTCCACTCGACGACTGCGTACGGGAGGGTACCGAGAACGCAGGGCAGCAGGTGCGCGAATACGACGTCTCCGTCCGTGTCAATCAAGGACCTGGCGGGAAGTCGTCGCCGTCGTGTTGAGTGTCCTTTCAGACCAGGCCGCGCGCTACGCGCTCCCGCAGGACGGTGCGCTGCAGCTTGCCGGTAGGGGTGCGCGGCAGCGCGTCGAGCACGACGACTCGCCCGGGGCGCTTGTAGCGCGGCAGACCAGCCGCGGCCTCCGCCTGCACACGCTCGGCGACCTCGGCCGCCGTGACGCTGCCGTCCGCCACCACGCAGGCGACCACCTCGAGCAGCCCGGCGGCGGTCTCCCCCGCGACGACGGCGACCTCGACCACGCCCGGCACACCCGCGACCAGCGCCTCGACCTCGGTCGGCAGCACCCATTGGCCGCTCACCTTGAAGAGATCGTCGCTGCGGCCGAGGACGCGGTAGGTGCCGTCGGGTCCGCAGAGCGCCCGGTCGCCGGTGACGTACCACTCGCCCTGGAACGCCCGGCGAGTCGCCTCCAGGCGGCGCCAGTAGCGCTCGGCGAGGCTGCCGCCGCGCACCAGCATCATGCCGATCTCGCCCGCGGGCGTGGGGCTGCCGTCGTCGCACACCAGACGGACGTCGTAGCCCGCCACGGGGCGGCCGACGGTTCCCCGGACGACGGCCCCGGGCCGATTCGAAAGATAAATGTGCAGCATCTCCGTCGAGCCGATGCCGTCCAGGATCTCGATGCCGAAGCGCCGCCGCCATTCCTCGAAGAGCGGCTCGGGCAGCGACTCGCCGGCGGAGACGGCGATCCGGACCGAGGCGAGCGCGTCGGCGGCGTCGGCGGGCGCCTGGTCGAGCAGCGCGCGGTAGACCGAGGGCACGGCGAAGAAGAGCGACGGGCGCTCGCGTGCCAGCGTCGCCCAGGTGCGGGTGGGGGCGAAGGGCTCCGGCGAGAGCGCCACGGTCGCACCGGCGGCGAGGGGAAGGTAGAGGCTCGCCCCGAGCCCGTAGGCGAAGAACATCTTCGAGGTGGCGTGGCAGACGTCGCCCGCTCCGAGCCCGAGGATCGCGCGGCCGAAGCCTTCGGCGACGTGCGTGACGCTCCGCTGCAGGTGAACGACGCCCTTGGCCTTGCCGGTCGTGCCCGACGACAGGAGCCAGAACGCCGGGTCCTCGGCGTGGGTGGCGGCCGGGGTCGCGAGCGGTGCGGCGCGCTCCACGGCGTCGGCGAGCGTGCCGCCGCCGTCCATCTCGACGGTCAACGCCGGAATCCCGAGCGCGCCGGTCGCCGCCCCGGTGACGGCGAGCACGGGGCCGCAATCGAGGACGAGCGCGCGCTGGGCCTCTGGGGTGAGGCCGGGATTCACGACGATCGGCACCGCACCGCTCCAGATCGCACCGAGAAAGACCTCGATCAGCTCGGGCAGGTCGGGGAGGGCGACGAGGACGCGGCCCTCGGCGCCGAGTCCGGCGGCGCGGAGCGCCGTCGCCGTCCGCATGACGCGCGTGCGGAGCTCGCCGTGGGTGAGGCAGCGCTCGATCCCGGCCGCGTGGCAGCGGATCGCCGTCGCCTCGGGACGGTCCGCGCCGGCACGGAGGATCCATTCCGCGATGTTGAGGCCGGCGCTCTCCATGCCGCTCAACTCCTCCGGCCCGCGCTCGCGGGGCGGGGCTCGCCGACCCCGAAGCGACCCGCGAGCTCCGCGAGGATCGCATCGACGCTGCGCGCCAGGCCGAGGCGGCTAGTGTCGACGCGGATCGCCGCCCGCCGATAGAGCGGGGCGCGCGCCGCGAGGAGCCTGCGGAGCTCGGTGCGTGCCGCGGGGCGCCCGGCCATCGGGCGGGCGTCGCCCTGGCGGACGACCCGGTCCCAATGGGCCTGGAAGCCGGCGTGGAGCCATACGGTGACGGTGCGCTCCGCGAGCAGCTGCCAGGCCTCGCGGTTCTCGACCACGCCTCCGCCGGTCGCGAGCACGGCGTCGCCGTCGAGCGCGAGGAAGCGGCGGAGCGCCGCGACCTCGAGGCGCCGGAAGTAGGCTTCCCCGTGGGTGGCGAAGATCTCGGCGAGCGGCAGGCCCGCCTCCGACTCGACGAGCCGGTCGAGCTCGACGAGCTCGACCCCGAGGCGCGCCGCCAGCTTGGTGCCGATGGTGCTCTTGCCGGCGCCGCGCACGCCGAGGAGCGCGACGATCGTCGGGCGCCCGACCTCGTCGCCCTCGGCGTCGGCCACCAGCCGGGAGGCGACGGTGCCGAGCGCCTGGGCGAGACGGGCAAGACGGACGATCGAGATGTTGGCGCGCCCGGCCTGCACCTCGCTGACGAAGCGGGTGGAGAGTCCGGAGCGCTCCGCCAGGTCGAGGACCGAGAGACCGTGGCGCTCGCGTCGCGCGCGGATCGCCGTGCCGAGACGGGCGAGCATCGGGGTCCTCACGGCAGGCGATATAATGCCTCTCTAGACAGGCAGTCAAGCAACATAACGCTTGACCGCCTCGACCCGGTTTTCTAGAAGCGGCTCATGCCGACGATCCGCTGCGACACCGACCCGACGCGCTATCGGCACTGGCGTCTCGAGGTGCGGGACGACGTCGCGACCCTGGCGCTGCAGGTCGCGGAGGACGGCGGCCTCGTCCCTGGTTACACCCTGAAGCTCAACTCCTACGACCTCGGGGTCGACTTCGAGCTCGCCGACGCCATCCAGCGCCTGCGCTTCTCGCACCCGCGGGTCCGCGCGCTCGTCATCACCTCGGCCCGCGACCGGCTGTTCTCGGCCGGCGCCAACATCTTCATGCTCGGCCAGAGCTCGCACCCCTTCAAGGTGAACTTCTGCAAGCTCACCAACGAGACGCGGCTCCATCTGGAGGAGCTGTCGCGGGAGTCGCGCATCGGCACGCTCTGCGCGCTGAACGGCACCGCCTCGGGTGGCGGCTACGAGCTGGCACTCGCCTGCGACGAGATCGTGCTGGTCGACGACGGCTCGTCCGCCGTGTCGCTGCCGGAGGTGGCCTTGCTCGGCGTGCTGCCCGGCACCGGCGGCCTCACCCGCCTGATCGACAAGCGCAGGGTACGGCGCGACCACGCCGACTTCTTCGCGACCACCGCCGAGGGCGTCCGGGGCGCGCGCGCGGTCGAGTGGCGGTTGGTCGACGAGGTGGTGCCGCGCTCGCGTTTCGAGGCTCGCGTCCGCGAGCGCGTCGGCGCTGCTGGCGCGGGCGAGCGATCGCCCCGCCGAGGCGCGTGGCATCGAGCTCGGGCCGCTGGCGCGCGCCGACCACGCCGACGGCGTCGACTACCGTCACGTCGCGCTCGCGATCGATCGGCCGCGGCGGACGGCGACCCTGACCGTGCGTGCGCCCGCCGTGCCGCAGCCGACGGATCCCGCCGCGCTCGCGGCGGCCGGGGCCGACGCCTGGGCGATCGCCGCGTGGCGCGAGCTCGACGACGCGCTCGTGCACCTCCGCCTGAACGAGCCGGAGATCGGCCTCGTCCTGCTCTCCACCGTTGGCGACCCGCAGGCGGTGCTGGAGGTCGACCGCAGCCTGGCGCGCCATCGCGAGCACTGGCTGGTGCGGGAGACGCTGCTCCTGCAACGCCGCGTACTGAAGCGGCTCGATCTCACGGCGCGGAGCTTCTACGCCTTGATCGTGCCGGGCTCGGCGTTCGCGGGCTCGCTCTTCGAGCTCGCGCTCGCGTCCGACCGCTCCTACATGCTCGCGGACGACGCCGGCGCGAGCGCGATCGCGCTGTCGCCGCTGAACGGCGGGCTGCTGCCGACCGGCGCAGGTCTGTCGCGGCTGCAGGCCCGCTTCGTCGGCGACGACGAGCGGGTGCGGGAGCTGCTCGCCCACGAAGGCGCGTTCGGTGCCGAGGAGGCGCTTCGCCGCGGGCTCGTCACCTTCGCGCCCGACGCCATCGACTGGGAGGACGAGCTCCGGCTCGCGGTCGAGGAGCGCGCCGCCATGAGCCCCGACGCCATCACGGGCATGGAGGCGAGCCTGCGCGCCGTCGGCCCGGAGACCCTCGAGACCCGCATCTTCGGGCGCCTCTCGGCCTGGCAGAACTGGATCTTCACGCGCCCGAACGCGACCGGCGAGAAGGGCGCGCTCACGGTCTACGGCAAGGCCGGGCAACGGCCGGAGTTCGACTGGCGGCGCACCTGAAAGGACGGCCATGAGCACCGTCTCGCGAAACGAGCAGATCCCCAACAACGTCGACCTCTCCTCCGACGCGCGCCTGCAGCGGGCGCTCGAGCAGTGGCGACCGGGCTTCCTCGCGTGGTGGCGCGAGATGGGACCCGCCGGCCTGCAGTCGCACGACGTCTATCTCCGCACGGCGATCTCGGTCGCCGCCGACGGGTGGGCGCACTTCGACTACGTGAAGATGCCGGACTACCGCTGGGGCATCTTTCTCGCCGACCCGGAGCCCGAGCGCCGGATCGGCTTCGGCGACCACCTCGGCGAGCCCTGCTGGCAGGAGGTGCCCGGGGAGTACCGCAATCCGCTCCGGCGCCTCCTCGTCACTCAGGGCGACACCGAGCCGGCCTCGGTCGAGCAGCAACGCCAGCTCGGGAAGACGTGCCCGTCGCTCTACGACCTCCGCAATCTGCTCCAGGTGAACGTCGAGGAGGGCCGGCACCTGTGGGCGATGGTGTATCTCCTCCACACCTACTTCGGACGCGACGGCCGCGAGGAGGCCGAGGCGCTGTTGCAGCGCCGCTCGGGTGACCCCGACCGGCCGCGCATCCTCGAGGCCTTCAACCAGCCGATCGACGACTGGCTCTCGTTCTTCATGTTCACGACGTTCACGGACCGCGACGGCAAGTTCCAGCTGCTGGCGCTCGCCGAGTCCGCGTTCGACCCGCTGGCGCGCACCTGCCGCTTCATGCTCACCGAGGAGGCGCACCACATGTTCGTCGGTCAGACCGGCGTCGCGCGCATCATCCAGCGTACGACCGATCTCCTGCGCGCGGGAAAGGATCCCCGCGCGCACGGGGTCATCCCACTCGACATGCTGCAGCGCTACGTGAACCTCTGGTACAGCGTCTCGCTCGACCTCTTCGGCTCCGAGGTCTCGACCAACGGCGCCAACTACTTCGGCGGCGGTCTCAAGGGTCGCCCGAAGGAGGAGCGCTTCGCGGATCATCGCCTGCTCGACGGCACGAGCAGGGTCGAGCTGGTCGAGAATGGCGGGATCGTCGAGCGCGAGCTGGCGCCGCGTCTCGCCGTCAACCTGGAGACGCGCCGTGCCTATCAGGAGGATTGCCAGGCGGCGCTCGCCAAGTGGAACAAGCTGGTCGCCGATCTCGGCTTCGCGTTCACGCTCCCGTCGGAGCGCTTTCACCGGCGGGTCGGCACCTTCGCGGGCCTGTCGTTCGGCCCCGAGGGGCGCCCGCTCGACGCCGTGGAGTGGGCGCGATGCGAGCCAGAATTCCTGCCGTCCGCGGCCGATCGCGCCTACGTGCGGAGCCTGATGCACAAGCCCGTCATGGAGCCCGGCGCTTTCGCGAGCTGGATCGCCCCGCCCACGCGCGGCATCAACGCCCAGCCGGCCGACTTCGTCTACGTCCGCGCAGACGAGTGATCAGGCGCAGAGTCCGCGCGCCTTTTGATAGGCCGGTCGCGCCTCGACCCGCGCCAGGTAGGCGGCGATCGCCGGATACTTCTCGATCGGGGCGTTGGTCTTGTAGCCCGGGATGGCGGTGCCGTTCGCGAGCTGCAGGTCGAAGGCGACCATGACGTCGGCGGCGGTGAACTCGGGGCCGGCGACGTAGGGTGTGCGCGTCAGAACCTTGTCGAGATGACCGAGCAGGGTCGCGTATTCACCGTCGACGAAGGCGGTGAAGGCCGGCGAGCTCGCCTGGGTCATCACGCTGAGGCCGTCCATCAGGACGGGCACCATGAGCGTGGCCTCGGCGGCGTGGAGCCAATGCCGGTAGGCCAGGTACTCCGGGGTGTTGGCCGGCGGACGCAGCCGGCCGTTGCCGTAGCGGTCGAGGAGGTACTCGACGATCGCGCCCGACTCGTAGACGGTCAGATCGTCGTCCTGGATCACCGGCGCCTTCCCCAGCGGCGACACGGCCCACAGCGACTCCGGGGCCCTGAACGTCGACGTCCGGACGTGGCGGACCAGCTCGTAGGGGAGACCGAGCTCCTCGACGAGCCAGACGATGCGATTGGAGCGCGACAGAACCAGATGATGAACCTTCAGCATGGGAGCCTCCTATTCGATTTTCGGCCCCGTGCGCGCGGGCGCTTCGCGCCCGTGCTCCGATGGCCCTCGGAGCGCGAGTCAACTCGCGCTCCTCGCTATTCGTCGGTCAGCAGCGGCAGCGTGACGCGGAACGTGGTGCCGACGCCTTCTTCGCTGTCGCCGGCGAAGACGCCGCGGTGGGCGGCGACGGCGTTGAAGACGATGCGGGTGCCGAGGCCCGTGCCGCCCGGCTTGGTGCTCTTGGCCTCGCCGCGGAGGATGCCTTCCAGCACGGCGCGCGGCATGCCGGAGCCGCTGTCGGCGACCGTGATGGTGATGCCGCGTCCGCGCGGGAAGCGCGGCTCCGCCACCAGCGCGATCGTCACCGTGATGCTGCCGCCGGCGGCGGTCGCCGGGATCGCGTTGTGGACGAGATTGTAGACCGCGCGCTCCACCTGGAAGCGGTCGAGGCGGCAGGTCGGCACGGGGTCGAAGCGCCGCACCATCGTCACCCGGCGGTGGCGCGCCAGCGGCTCGAGCGTCGCGAGCTGCTCCTCGACGACCGCGGCGAGGTCGTTGGGCTCGAGCTGCGGCTCGGTGACCACGCCCTTCAGCGCGTCGGCGATCAGCTTGGTGTAATCCTGGATCGCGTCGACCTGGTCCATGACGATGTCGAAGGTGTAGCCGTAGGCGTCGCGCACGGTCTCGGCGCTTGGCCGGAGCGGCGCCGCGACCTCGGGGGGCAGACGGTCGAGCGCGCCGAACATGGCGTCGATGTCGCTCCGGAGCGCCTGGATGCCGACCACGATCGGCGACACCTTGTTCTTGATGTCGTGGCTGAGGTCGCCGACGGCGTGCGCGATGGCGGCGGTCTGGGCCTCGCGCGCGAGCGTCGCGGTCTCGATCGCGGCGGCGGCGACCGAGGCGATGATCTCCAGCACCGCGAGATCGTGCTCGTCGAAGTCGCCGCTCTGCTTGTTGAGGATCTGCATCACGCCGACCGGCCGCCCGGCCTGGTACTTGAGGGGCACCGTCATCATCGTTTCGGTCGCGAAGCCGGTGCGGCGCTCCACCTCGCGGTCGTGCTCGACGGCGTCCTGCGGGCGGTTGGTGATCTGCGAGGTGCCGGAGCGGAAGACCGCGCCCGCGAGCCCGGTCGAGACCGAGATGGCGTGGCCGGTCAGCTCCTTCGCCTTCTCGCCGACGACGTAGCGGAAGACCAGGGTCTGGTCCTGCGGGCGGTGCAGGAAGATCGTGCCGGCGACGGCGCCGACCGCCTGCATCGAGACCGTCAGGATGTCGCGCAGGCGATCGTCGAGGTCGAGCGACGACGACAAAAGGCGGCTGATGCCGTGGACGGCGGCGATCTGACGGTTACGCGCCTCGAGGGTTTCCCGCAGGCGATCGTTCGGGTCTTCCGGCATGGCGGCGTCGCGCCCGCGCCCCGTCACGTCGCGGCGGAGGGTTGGAAACCCTCGCTCTCGACGAACGCGCGGCGCGCGCCGACGTCGGCGAGCCAGCGCGCGACGGCGCCGTGGCGGCTCGGGTCGATCGCCAGGCCGACCAGCGGATACATGGCGACCCGCGGCAGCACCGAGACGTCGGCGATCGAGAAGGCGTCGCCGACGAGGAACGGCCGGTCGGCGAGCGCACGCTCGAGGTGATCCAGGCGTTGCAGCAGGAGGTTCGCGAGATGAAAGGCCTCGGACTCGCTCGCCACGGTGCCGTCGTAGACCCGGCTCACCCAGTCGAGGTGCGCGGGGTCGTCGGTCGACTGGCGCGCGTCCGCCATCACCTCCGCCTTCGGCCGCAGCCGGTCGTAGGGCCCGATCACGCGGAGGTACATGAGGGGCCGGAACTCCTTGGCCATCGCGAGCTCGAAGGCCTGCCACATCTTGGCTTGGGCGCGCCGGAAGGGGTCGGCGGGGTAGAGTCGCGGCCCGGGGAAGACGTCGTCGAGGTACTCGGTGATGACGTTCGACTCGTAGACCACGCGCGCGCCGTGCAGCAGCGTCGGTACGACCCCGTTCGGGTTCAGGGCCAGGTACTCGGGCCGCTTCTGCTCGAGGCGCGTCAGGTCGAGCGCGCGGGTCTCCCAGGCGAGGCCCTTCTCGATGAGCACGACGCGGACCCGGCGGGCGCAGGGCGAGCCCATGGCGTCGTAGAGAACCAGGGGAGCGCTGGCGGCGGGCTCGGGCACGGTGCCTCCGATTGTATCGAGGCTATCGCCGCCTGCGTCAACGGAGGAGCGGGCCGTCGGCCCGACCGCACATCAGCGGCAGGTCGAGATAGGTGCGGATGCCGGGCGGGGCGGCGCAGACGTAGGGGATCGCGTTCACGCAGTGCATGGCGGTCGCGACGATGCCGGGGTTGCGGTCGAGGTCGGCGGTCTCGAAGGGCGGCTGCAAGCCGCGGAAGGTGACGTGGATGGCGGGGTCGCCCTCGACCTCGACCTCGAAGCGCTCACCGCCGATCGTCCAGGGCGGGTCGAGGTGGCGCTCGCCCATCAGCCAATTGACCCGCACCGTGATCACGGGCGTGCCGTCGACGGTGCCCTGCCAGGTGAAGCGCTGGGCCGCGACCGTGCCGGTGTCGAGCGTGCCGATCGGGGTCTCGATCGGCGCGGTCGCGACCGCCATCTCGTGGCGGCCGCGCTTCTCGGGGTCGAGGCGGAGCCGGAGCCCGGCCGCCAGCATGTCGATCGACTGCCCGAAGCCGACGCCCAGGAGGTCGAGCATCGGGCTCGCGGCCGCGTCCTCGGGCCGCTTGCCGAACAGCATGATCTCCCGCACCACCAGCTCGGCGCGGTAGACGCGGATGTCGGAGAACTCCTCGGCGCGGACGTGGCGGACGTTGCGCGTCAGCGACGAGATCGTGAGCGGCAGCAGCTCGGTGATGCCGCCGGGGTGGATGCCGGTGCCGTGCAGGGTCACGCCGCCGCGCCGGCACGCCGCCTCGAGCTCCGCCATGCCGGGCGTGTGGAAGGGATAGAACCAGCCGACCGGGGTCACGACGTTCTTGCCGGACTCGAGCAGCCGAGTCACCTCGTCGAGCTGCGGCAGGAGCGGGCTGTAGAGGACGCAGTCGGCGTCGAGCGCGAGGATCGCGTCGACGTCGGTCGTGGCGTGGAGGCCGATCGGCGGCAGGCCGGAGAGCTCGCCGACGTCGCGCCCGTCTTTCCCGGGGTCGTGTACCCAGACGCCGACGAGCTCGAGCTCGGGATGGGAGAGGATGCCCTCGATCGCCGCACGTCCGACGTTGCCGGTCGCCCACTGGATCACGCGATACGCCATCGTGTCGTCTCCTGTGCCGCGGTTCTGCCAACCGATCGCGACCGATGGCAAGACCGGCCGGCGAGCGGATGCGAGTAGCGATGGCGTCGCATGCCGTCCGTGCTAGGCTCGCCGCGTGTCGCAAAGCCGCCGGCGCGCCACCTACGACGATCTCCTGCAGGTTCCGGATTGGAAGGTCGCCGAGATCATCGACGGGGAGCTGATCGTCGGTCCGCGTCCTGCGACGCCGCAGGCACACGTCGCGAGCGGCGTCGGCGTCGATCTCGGGAGCGCATTCCACGGACCTCCCGGCGGTCCGGCATCCCCGGGCGGCTGGTGGATACTGTTCGAGCCCGAGCTGCATTTCGCGGACGACGTGCTCGTTCCCGACCTCGCCGGTTGGCGCCGCGATCGCCTGCCGGTCATGCCGGCGGCCGCTTTCATGACGCAGGCTCCCGACTGGGCGTGCGAGGTGATTTCCCCCTCAACCGGTGCCGTCGACCGGTCGCGCAAGATGCGGATCTACGCTCGGGCGAGCGTCGGCCACCTATGGCTGATCGACCCGACGCCGCGGACCCTCGAGGTGTATCGCCTCGAAGGCGACCGCTGGGTCGTAGCCGCCAATGATGGCGGTGACGAGGTCGTCCGCGCCGAGCCCTTCGAAGCGATCGAGATCGCGCTCGCGCGCTGGTGGTTGCCGGGTACCGAGCTGCCCTGACGTTCAGTCTCCATGGCTCGCGTCACGGTCGGCTATCAGGACGCCTGCGTCCACCCCCTCTGGCTCTCGCGCCTGAACATGCGCCTCGCCAAATGGATGGGCGCGTCGGCGATCTGGGTGCCCGATCACTTCATGAGCTTCACTCCGGCGTCGGTGTGGCGGCCGGACATCACCTCGGCGGCGCGCGTCGTGCCGTCGCTCGACGCGCTCTTCGACCCGGTTGCGATCCTGGCCGCCGCCGCGACCCGCCTCCGCGGCGTCGACCTCGGCACGTCGGTGACGGAGAGCATCCGCCGCCACCCGATGTCGCTGGCGCAGTCGTTCGTGACGCTCGACCACCTCGCCAAGGGCCGCGCCATCCTCGGGATCGGCAACGGCATCCGCGAGAACACCGAGCCCTATGGGCTGCCGTACGGCGACAACGTGGCGCGTCTCGAAGAAGCGCTGACGATCATCCGGCTGCTGTGGGAGAGCCGCGGCTTGCCGGTTGCCTACGAGGGCCGCTTTTGGCGACTTCGCGACGCCGTGTTCCGCCTGCCGCTCTACAGAGGCAAGCCGCCGCGGCTCTTCGTGGCGGCGCACTTTCCGCGCATGTTGCGGCTCGCCGGCCGCTACGGCGACGGCTGGCTTCCCGGGCAGAAGGTGACGGCCGACGAGTACGGTGCGCGGCTCGCGATCATCCGCGCCGCCCGCGCCGAGGCCGGCCGCGGGATGGACGGCTTCCAGCCGACGCATACCGTCCTCGCCGCGCTCGGCCCCTCGCGCGAGACGGTCCTGGAGCAGGCGATGCGCAGTCCGGTCGCCGCCGCCATGAGCCTCGGCGCGCCGGCGGCGGCGTGGCGGCAGCGCGGGCTCGAGCACCCGCTCGGGCCGGAGCACGGCGGCTTCCTCGATCTGGTGCCGACCCGCATCACCGCGGCCGACGTCGCGCGGGCGCAGGCGACGATGACTCCCGATCTCCTGCTCGACATGCTGGCGATGGGAAGCCCCGCCGAGATCGCCGCGGAGGCCGCACCTCTCGCCGCCGCCGGCTGCCGGCACTTCATCGTCGCCAACGTCGGCGCGAGCTTCACCGGCGAGGGCGCGCGCGGTCTCGTGCGGCTCTGGGAGCTGATGCGGCGGCTACGACGCCTGTGAGGCCCGGTCGCGTGCCGCGGGCTCGTCGGCGCGGCGCGCCAGCCAGGTGGCGCGGACGCCCTCGACGAAGCGCGTGACGGCCTCGACCGCGTAGGCCGAGCGCGTCGAGTGGAAGACGTCGAAGGCGTGCTGCGCGCCCGGGAGCTCGGCGTAGATCACCGGCTGGCGCGACACCGCGCGGAGCGCGGCCACGAAGTGGCGGGTGTCCTCGACGTAGGCGAGCGAGTCGTGGGTGCCGTGGATGACGAAGAAGGGCGGGGCGGCGGCGTGGACGCGCGCGATCGGCGAGGCCTTGTCCCACTGCTCGCGCGCCTCGACCGGGCACGACTTCATCACCAGCCTCTGGAGAAACGGCGCCATCGAGGCCTTGCCGCGCTCGCCGTGGCGGTCGAGGAAGTCGTAGACGCCGTAGAAGGGCACACAGCCCTGCACCGTGGTGTCGACCTCCTCGAAGCCGGGCTGGTACTCCGGATCGTTGGCGGTGAGCGCGACCAGCGCCGCCAGGTGACCGCCCGCCGAGCCGCCGGTCACGATCACGAAGGCGGGATCGGCGCCGTACTCGGCGCCATTCCGCTTGATCCACGCCAGCGCCCGCTTCACGTCGATCAGGTGATCGGGAAAGGTGGCGCGCGGGCTCAGGCGATAGTTGGCCGCGACGCAGACCCAGCCGCGCGCCGCCAGGTGGTACATCAGGGGGAGGCCCTGCTCGTCCTTCTTGCTGACCATCCAGGCGCCGCCGTGAATCTGGAAGAGGGTTGGGCAGGGACCGCTCCGCTCGCGCGGCCGGTAGATGTCGAGCATGTTGCGCTTGCCCGCCGGACCATAGGCGAGGTGCCGGATGCGCTCGACGCCGGGCCGCCGCATCTTGAAGGGACGGGCGACGCGCCGGAACGGGATGCGCGCCGTCTCGCCCGGGGCCAGGTCGGCGAGGTCGGCTTGCAGGGCCTGGTCGAAGATCGCGCCCGTGCCGCCGGCGCTGCGGTGGAAGCCCAGCAAGACGACCCACGAGCCGAGCGTGATGGCGAGGCCGAGCCACCCGGGCCAGCTCTGGAGCGCCCCCATCCAGACGAAGACGAGCGACGCGACCGCCTGCCAGGCGACGTGGTGCAGCGCCAGCTCGCCCGTCAGCCAGGCCCCGAAGAAATAGGGGACGATGAGATAGCTGATGCGGCGGATGCGCAGCGCGGCGCTCGCCGTGAAGGCGGCGCCGACGAGGCTCACGGCGAGGAAGGCCCACGCGACCATCACCCGTTCCCCTTAGCGCACGGCGTTTCCTGCCGCGAGCGGCGAAGGTCAGGAGAAGAAATACAGCTCACAATATTCTTGCAGTGGACTGTAAGAATCTGCTAGTGGACGCCTCGTGAAGGCCGCCGCTGCCGCCGCGATCGTTCCCCCGACCCGCCGCGAGCGGCGGCGCCACGAGGTGCGGGCGCGCATCATCGAGGCTGCCATGCGACTCTTCGACGCCAAGGGCTTCGTGGCGACGACCGTCGCGGAGATCTGCGACGCCGCGGACGTCGCCGAGAAGACGTTCTTCAATCACTTCGCGTCCAAGCCCGACATGCTGCGCGAGGTCGCGCGCATCGAGCTCGACATCCTGGTCGGGCTGATCGCCGAGGCCGTGCGGCAGGGCGACGGCGTCCGCGCGCGCCTCGACCGCTTCTTCCGCCTGCTCGTCGACCGCGTCGAGGCCGCCGGCCCGATGCGGCGCGAGCTCCTGACCGAGCTGGTGCACCTCGCGCACGAGGCCGGCACCGGGTCGGCGCAGGCCCGGACGCTGCACGGGGCCTTCGCGGCGTTGCTGGGGACGGGGGCGGTGCCGGCGCGCGGTCCCGCCGCCGAGACCGCGGTCGAGGTCGTCCTCGGCGCCTTCTACGCGCTGATGCTCAACTGGGCGAACATCGAAGGCTACCCGCTGCGCCGGCGGGCGCTCGCGATGGCGCGCTTCCTCGGCGACGCCATCGGCGACACCGGCGGGAGGAGACGATGAGCGAGAACGGCAATCGTCACACGGCACTGCCGATACCCAACGGCTGGTTCGCGATCGCGTGGAGCAAGGATCTGGTGCCCGGCGACGTCCAGCGGGCCCGCTACTTCGACGAGGAGCTGGTGCTCTTCCGGACGCGCTCCGGGGAGGCGCGCGTCCTCGACGGCTACTGTGCGCACCTCGGCGCTCACCTCGCCGAGGGCGGCAAGGTCATCGACGACTGCATCCGCTGTCCGTTCCACCACTGGCACTACGACGGCGCGAGCGGGAGCTGCGTCCGCATCCCGTACGCCGAGAAAATCCCGGCGAAGGCCAAGGTGCGCGCCTGGGAGGTGGTGGAGCGGAACGGCATGATCTTCGTCTGGCGCCACGCGGCGGGCACGGCGCCGCACTTCGACGTGCCCGCCTTCCCGGAGATCGGCGACCCCGAGTGGACGCCGCCGCGCTACTTCGACCTCAAGGTCGCGGTCCACATGCAGGAGATGGCCGAGAACAACTGCGACCCCGTCCACTTCAAGTACGTCCACGGCATGATGGACGTGCCGGACTCCGAGATCCGCTTCAGCGAGAACGGCGTGTTCATGCACGTGACCGACGAGGCCGAGCGCCCGAGCATGCACGGCAACTTCCGCACCAAGCTCGAGCGCGACAGCTTCGGGATCGGCATCGCCACCGTGCGGCTGGTGGGCATCCCGAACGCGGGGCTCTTCATGCTCTCGGCGACCAGCCCGATCGACCGCGGCCACACCCACTCGCGCTGGATCTTCACCGTGACGAAGAACCTCGCCGACACCGCCGGCGAGGATTTCGTCGACGGCCTCTCGTCGGGCGTCCTCGACGACGTCCGCATCTGGGAGAACAAGATCTACCGGCCGCACCCCGTGCTGTGCGACGGCGACGTCTTCCTCGGCAAGTTCCGTCAGTGGACCAAACAGTTCTACTCCGAGCCGCTCGCGTGAGGCCGGTCATGGATCGTCATCTCGTCATCTCGTCGGATTGCCACGCCGGCCTCCCGCCGGAGCGCTACCGCGACTACGTCGACCCCCGGTACCGCGAGATCTTCGACATCGCCCTCCCGATCCAGGCCGAGGAGGTGAAGAAGGCGGAGAAGAAGTTCCTGATCGACGAGGTGAACGCCGCCTGGCGGAAGGGCCGCGAGCGCGATCTCCAAGGCGCCTGGGACCACGACACGCGGATCCGGATCCTCGACGCCGATGGCGTCGCCGGCGAGGTGATCTTCCCCGACGGCATCACCGAGGCGAACATGCCGCCCTTCGGTGCCGGCCTCTCGCTCCCGACCGAGGGCATCAACGCCGAGCTGCAATGGGCCGGCGCGCGCGCCCACAACCGCTGGGTCGCCGAGCTCTGTGCGGCGGCGCCCGATCGACGCGCCGGCATTGCCATCGTCCCGGCGCTCTGGGACGTCGACGAGGCGGTGCGTGAGGTCGCGTGGGCGCGCGAGCACGGGCTCCGCGGCGTCCTCATCCCGTCGATGTGGGGCAAGCTCGATGCCTATCACCACCCGAAGTACGCGCCGCTCTGGTCGGCCTGCGAGGACCACGGGATGATCGTCCACCTGCACTCCGGGGCGGCGCCGATGGAGGACTACGGTGAGCACCTCGGGATGATGGGCATCTACATCACCGAGGTCGTGTGGTGGGCCGTGCGCCCGCTCACGTTCATGATCTGGGGCGGCGTGTTCGAGCGGCACCCGCAGCTTCGGCTCGCGATCACCGAGTCGACGACGGTGTGGGTCCCGGAGATGCTCGCGCTCATGGACTTCCGCTACGACGTCACCCACTACAGCGCGAAGCTCGGCGACTACCGCAGCCACTTGAAGATGAAGCCGAGCGAGTATTTTCGACGTCACGTCTTCCTCGGTGCCTCGTGCATGCCGCGGCGCGAGGTCGAGATGCGGCACGCGATCGGCCTCGACAGCATCATGTGGGGCACCGACTTCCCGCACCCCGAGGGGACGTGGCCGACGACGCGCGAGCAGATGCTGGACGCCTTCCGCGGCGTCCCCGACCACGAGGTCGCGGCGATGCTCGGCGGCAATGCGGCGCGGCTCTACGGCTTCGACGTCGCGCGACTCGCACCGCTCGTCGCCCGCATCGGCCCCACGAAAGCGTCGTTCGCGGCCTGACCCCGCCCACAGGAGAGCACGATGACCAAGCTCCGCTACGTGAAGAGTGCCGACGAGCTGCGCCTCGCGGCCAAGTTCGACCCCGAGTTCCTGCCGAGCTCGACCCGCCAGATCCGCGCCCGCTACGAGACCGATCCCGAGCTGATCGCGGCCGTGCTGCCGCCGCCGCTCCGGCCCGGACCGCGTCCCGAGATCGGCGTCACGATCTCGGAGGTGAAGGTCCACATGGCGCCCGGCTTCGACATCGAGATCGGCGCCGCCATCTTCGGGGCGAGCGCGGTCTACGACGGCGTCGAGGGGCTCTACATGATCACCATGCCGATGACGACCGAGGGGGCCGTCATCGGCGGGCGCGAGACCTTCGGCGAGCCGAAGAAGCTGGCGCAGATCGAGTTCCAATGGAGCGACGACACCGTCGCCGCGACGGTCACCCGCCACGGCGTCCCGTACCTCGAGCTCCGCGGCCGGCGCGGGCCCGGCCGGAGCCCCGGCGGGCTCACCGAGTACGCCTACTGCTACAAGTGCCTGCCGGCCCTCGAGAAGGGGAAGGGGCTCGAGTTCGATCCGCTGCTGGTGCGGCTCACCTGGGAAACCGAGCTCACGGCGATCGCCGACGTCGCGGGCGAGGTGATCCTGCGCGAGTCGATGCTGGATCCGGTCGCCGACCTGCCGGTCCGCCGCGTCGTCTCCATGACCTACGAGGAAGGACGGAGCCGGAGCAGCGGCAGGGTGCTGACGAGCGTCCCGGCGGCGGCGCTCCTGCCGTACGTCCACCAGCGCTACGACGACATCACGCCGATGCTCGCGGCGCTGGCGCCGGAGGCCGGGCGCGCCCGTGCGTGAGCTCGGCGGCAAGCACGCCGTCGTGACCGGCGGCGCCTCGGGCATCGGGCGCGCCATCGTCGCGCGGCTCGCGCGCGCCGGCATGCAGATCGTCGTCGCCGACGTCGAGGCGAGCGCCCTCGCGGCGACGGTCGAGGCGCTCCGCGCCGACGGCGCCGAGGCGACGGGCGTCGCCGTCGACGTCACCCGCTTCGAGTCGGTGCAGGAGCTCGAGCGGCGGGCCGTCGCGACCTACGGTCCGGTGCACGTGCTCTGCAACAACGCGGGCGTCGGCGCCCAGGAGGACGTCCCGCTCTGGGAGCTGCCGCTCAGCGACTGGCGCTGGACGCTCGACGTGAACCTGTGGGGCGTGATCCACGGCTGCAAGGCGTTCCTCCCCGGCATGATCGCGCACGGCGAGGACGGGCACGTCGTCAACACCTCGTCCGGGAACGGCGGGCTCATCGTACTGCCGTTCACGCCGATCTACTCGACCAGCAAGGCCGCCGTGAGCGCGCTCACCGAGGTGCTGCACCACCAGCTCGCCGCCACCCGCATCCGCGCCTCGGTGCTCTATCCGGGCCCGAACGTCGTCGCGACCAACATCTTCTCGGCGTCCCGCAACCGCTCGCGCGACTACGCCCGCGGCCAGGACCAGATCATGCCGCCGATCACCCTCGACGGCCTGCGCGAGATGTTCGGCGGCCGCCTCGAGGTGACGCCGCCCGAGGAGGTCGCGGAGCATCTCATCGAGGGGCTCGGGCGCGACGCCTACTACATCCTGCCGCCGAGCGCGCGGACGGACGCCGGCGTGCGCGCGCGGACGGAGAGCGTGCTCGCGCGCAGCAACCCCGAGCCACCGTCGTTCTGATTCCCTAGCGGCTCACTTCTTCTTCTCGTACTCCGCGAGCATATTTGCCCGCGCCGCCGCCTCGCGCTCCCGCAGCTCGTAGAAGCGCGGCTTCCGCTTCTGGACGAAGGCGTTGCCGCCCTCCTTGCCCTCGGGGGTGTCGAACCAGTCGGGATAGAGCTGGCTCGAGATCACGCCGAGCTCGGCGTAGCCGTCCATCTCCTGGTCGAAGGCGGCCTTCAGGACCTCGAGGCAGCCGGGGCTCGCGAGGAAGAGCTCGCTGCACCAGTCGTCGACCTCGGCCTCCAGCCGATCGAGCGGCACGACCTTGTTCACGAGCCCCATCTCGAGCGCCTCGAGCGCGGGGTAGCGGCGGCAGAGCATCCACATCTCGCGCGCCTTCTTGTGGCCGACGACCTTGGTGAGGAAGGGCACGAAGTAGCCGTCGGCGGGGCTCGAGACGCGCGGGCCGGCCTGACCGAAGATGGCGTTGTCGGCGGCGATGGTGAAGTCGCAGACGTAGGCCATGTGGTTGTGGCCGCCGAGGCAGTAGCCCTGCACCTGGGCGATCACGGGCTTCCGCGACAGGCGGATCAGGCGGTTGTGCGGGTAGCGGTTGTAGAAGGCCTCGCGGAGGCCCCAGCGCTCCCACTCGACGTCGCCGCCCGTGCCGAAGTGCTTGCCGGCGCCCGCGACGACCACGACGCCGATCGTGGGGTCGTGGTTGGCGTCGTAGAAACAGCGGAACATCTCGTCGACGGTGTGGAGCGTCATGGTGTTGAGCTTGTCGGGCTTGTTGATGGTGACCCGCGCGATGCCGCCCTTGAGCTCGGTGTGATGCTTCTTCTCGTAGACGATCTCGTCGAAGACGAGGCCGTCGCCCTCGACCTTCTGCCAGGCGCCGTAGCTCATAGGGATCCGACGACCTTTCCCGCCTCGGCAAGCAGGCGTGTGAGCCCGGGGCGATCGAGGGCGGCGAGTCCGGCGGGCGGCGTCGAGAGCCCGAGCAGCGCCGACCAGATCGGGCAGGCGTAGAGCGTGACGCCGGCGGCCGCGGTCGCGGCGAGGAACGCCTTCGGATCGAGCTGGCGGCCCTCGCCCTTGGTCGTGAGCGGGAGCCCGAGGGCGGCGCCGCGGTCGGCGAGGCCGAGCCGCATGCGCTGGCCCGCGAGCTCGCGCGGCCAGGCGAAGCTGCCGTGTGCGACCGCCGCGAGCGCCTCGCCGGTGAGCACCACGCCGGCGCTCCGGCCG
The DNA here is from genome assembly GCA_963761995.1 of uncultured delta proteobacterium. Classification (GTDB taxonomy): domain Bacteria; phylum Desulfobacterota; class Binatia; order UTPRO1; family UTPRO1; genus UTPRO1. Next base: position 2,041,206 of record CAVXIU010000006.1, read on the forward strand.
GCGTCCTTGGCGTCGCGCGCCGCGAGCAGGCTGCCGATGAGCGAGCTCGCGAGCGCGTCGCGCACGATCAGGACCAGGTCCATCCGACTCCTGTAGCGCACGGCTCTTGCCGGCGAAAGTGTAACGTGTTCTATTCCCGGCGCCCGTGCAACGCCGCCGTGACGACGCCGGCGGCCCTTGGGTCGATCTCCGCTCGAGTGTCTTCATGAAACCGCCCGTCTTCGACTACGCCGCTCCGTCGACTCTCACAGAGGCGACGGATCTCCTCGTGCAGTACGACGGCGAGGCCAAGCTGCTTTCGGGCGGGCAGAGCCTGGTTCCCCTCCTCAACATGCGCCTGGCGCGTCCAGCGCTGGTGGTCGATCTCGCCCGGGTTCCCGATCTCGACTACGTGCGCGCCGAGAGCGACGGCTTCACGATCGGCGGCATGACGCGCCAGCGCACGGTCGAGCTGTCGCCGGAGATCCAGGCGCGTCACCCGCTGCTGCACGCCGGCATGCTGCAGATCGCCCACCCGCAGAACCGCAATCAGGGGACGATCGGCGGCTCGCTGGCGCACGCGGATCCCGCCGCCGAGCTGCCGGCGCTGGCGCTCGCTGTCGACGCGCGCCTGGTCGCGGTCGGTCCCGACGGCGAGCGCAGCATCCCGGCGGCGGACTTCTTCCAGACCTATCTCACCACCGTGCTCGCCCCGACCGAGATCCTGACGGGGGTGCACTTCCCGACGCTGCCCCCGCGCACGGGGTGGTCGATTCTCGAGGTGGCGCGCCGCCACGGCGACTTCGCGCTCGCCGGTGTGGTGGCGGTGCTCGGCCTCGACGACGGCGGCCGCTGCGCCGGCGCGCGTCTCGTGCTGTTCGGCGTCGGCGCGACCCCGATCCGCGCCCGCGCCGCGGAGCATCTCCTGGCCGGCGACAGCCCGAGCCCGGCGCTCTTCGAGCGGGTCGCGGCGCAGGCGGCCGACGACCTCGAGGAGCCGCTCACCGACGTGCACGCGAGCGCCCTCTACCGGCGCGACCTCGCCCGCGTGCTGTGCGGGCGCGCCCTCGAAGAGGCGCGCGGCCGCGCCGTCTCGAGACCCGCACCATGACGACGCGACGCATCGGCATGACGGTGAACGGCGAGCGCCACGAGGCCGACGTCGAGCCGCGGACGACGCTGGTCGACTTCCTGCGTGGCGGCCTCGGGCTCACCGGCACCCACGTCGGCTGCGAGCACGGCGTCTGCGGCGCCTGCACCGTGTTGTGGAACGGCAAGGCCGTCCGCTCGTGCATCATGCTCGCGGTCCAGGCCGACGGCGCCGAGCTGCTGACCGTCGAGGGCCTCGCGCCGGACGGCGAGCTGCACCCGATCCAGCGCGCCTTCCTCGAGACCCACGGCCTGCAGTGCGGCTTCTGCACTCCCGGCTTCATGATCTCGATCTACGAGCTCCTGCACCGGCAGCCGACGCCGAGCGACGACGACATCGTCGACACGCTCGGCGGCCACATCTGCCGCTGCACGGGCTACCAGAGCATCGTCGAGGCCGTGAAGCTCGCGGCCGAGCGGATGCGCGGCGGATGAGCGCCGAGATTCCGAAGACGCTCGGCGGGCTGCCCAACAGCGAGCCGCGCTACGTCGGTCGTCCGATCGCGCGCATCGAGGACCCGGCGCTCTTGACCGGCCGCACCGAGTTCATCGACGACGTCGTCCTGCCGCGCATGCTCCACTGCGCGATTCTCCGCAGCCCACACGCCCACGCCCGCATCGTCTCCATCGACACCAGCGAGGCGGAGAGGCTCCCCGGCGTGACGGCGGTCGTGACCGGCGCGGACGCGCAACGCTGGTCGAGTCCCGTTCTGACGGTCCCGCCGGGGTGGGGGACGCACTGCCTCGCCACCGACAAGGCGCGCTTCGTCGGCGAGCCGGTGGCGGCGGTCGCCGCCACGAGCCGCTACGTCGCCGAGGACGCGCTCGAGCTGATCACGGTCGAGTACGAGCCGCTGCCGCCGGTGGTCGACCCGGTCGCGGCCATCGCGCCGGGGGCGACGTTGCTCTTCGACGAGCACGGCTCGAACGTCATGCTGCAGAAGCTCTTCACCTGGGGCGACGTCGACGCGGCCTTCGCGAGCGCCGCCCACGTGGTGCAGGAGCGCTTCCGCTGGAACCGCCTCGGCGCCAATCCGCTCGAGACCTTCGGGGTGGTGAGCCAGTGGGATCTGGTCGCCGGCACGCTCACCTGCCGCGGCAGCTTCCAGGCCCAGGGTCACATGGCGATGGCGCGCGCCATGGTCTTCGGCCTGCCGCTGAACCGCGTGCGGCTGATCAGCCATCCGCACGGCGGCAGCTTCGGCGGCAAGGGCGGGGCGCGCGGCACCGACATCACGGCGTTGCTCTCGCGCAAGGCCGGCGGCCGGCCGGTCAAGTGGATCGAGGACCGCATGGAGTACCTCGCCGGCGGCGCCAGCCAGGCGTGGGATCGCCACTACGACGCCGCGCTCGCGCTCGATGCGAGCGGCAAGGTCACCGGCTTCAAGGTGAAGCTCCTCGACGACCTCGGCGCCACGGCCGAAGGGTGGGGCGCGGTCAGCGCCGCCAAGCCGCTCGCCGCCTTCACCGGCTGCTACGCCATCGCGACCGCGCAATACGACCTGACGATCGTCGCCACCAACAAGCTCCCGGGAAGCCCCTATCGCGGCATGGGACCGCCGCCGCACAACTGGGTGCTCGAGCAGCTCATGGACCTGGCGGCGCGCAAGCTCAACCTCGATCCCGCCGAGATCCGGCGCCGGAACTACATTCCGAACGACGCCTTCCCGTACACCATCGCGAGCGGCAACGAGTACGACAGCGGCGACTACGCCGCCGCCCTCGACACCGTGCTGGCGATGGCCGACTACGCCTCGCTGCGCGAGGCGCAGCAGAAGGCGCGGGCCGAGGGGCGCTGGCTCGGCATCGGCCTGGTCAACACCATCGAGCCCGGCGTCTTCGACTGGAACGCCTACGCCATCGTCGGCCAGCCCGGGACCGGCGTGCCCGAGGGCGCGACGGTCGCGATCGACCTCTTCGGGAAGCTCACCATCAAGGTCGGCTTCGCGCTCGAAGGGCAGGGCCAGTACACGGTCGCGGCCCAGGTGCTCGCCGACTGGTTTCACGTCGACCTCGAGGACGTGCGGGTGGTGGCGATGGACACGCTGTCGGCGCCGCCGCACTTCGGGCCGGGCGGCAGCCGGCTCGGGGTCGCGCTGACCGGTGCGGTGCTCGGCGCCGCTGCGCGCCTCACGGAGAAGCTGGTCGCGGTGGCGTCCGTGCTGTTCCAGACCACGCCGGAGCACGTCGAGCTCCGGAACGGCATGATCGGCGTGAAGGGAATGCCGGAGGCCCAGATGCCGTTCCAGCAGGTGGCGCAGACGATGCTGGCGCGCAGCGACCTCCTGCCGCCGGGCGCCGATCCCAATCCCGAGGCGACCTACGTCTGGACCGCGCCCGGCCGCACGCCCGCCGACGACCAGGGTCGCGCCAAGAGCTACCTCACGGCGGCGAACGCCTGCCACATCGTCCTGGTCGAGGTCGACGTCGAGACCGCGCAGGTGAAAATTCTCAAGTACTGGATCGCCGACGATTGCGGCACGCGCCTCAATCCCGCCAACGTCGAGGGCCAGACCCAGGGCGGGGTCGCGCAGGGCGTCGGCGCGGCGCTCTTGGAGGAGGCGGTCTACGACGAGGACGGCCAGCTCCGCACCTCCACCTTCATGGACTACCTCCTGCCCACCATCTACGAGGTGCCGATGACGGAGAAGCGCGCGCTCTGCACCCCGTCGCCGTTCACCCCGCTCGGCGCCAAGGGCTGCGGCGAGGGCGCGATGCACACCACGCCCGCCGCCGTGCTGTGCGCGATCAACGACGCGCTGGTGCCGCTCGGCGTGACGATGCTCGAGGTGCCGGCGAGCCCGCAGCGCCTCTGGACCCTGTTGCGGGGCACGCGCCGGCCGGCGTAACCGCGCGCTCGCGGAGCGTGCAGCGGCCGTCGCGACAGCGTCGGAGCGTACCGGCGAGATCGCGACGGAGCGCGGTCAGGCCGGCGATCTTCTCGTCGATCCGCGCCAGCACCGACTCGAAGCGCGGCCGCTCGCGGTCGCAGCTCGCGACGCCCGCATCGACGTCGCCGAGCACGGCGGTGATCTCGTCGAGCGCGAAGCCGAGGGCCTGCAGCGTCTTGGCGAAGCGGATCCGATCGACGGTGGCGTCGGAGTACTGGCGGTAGCCGGACGGGCGCCGGCGGGGAATCGGCAGCACGCCCCGGCGCTCGTAGAAGCGCACCGTGTCGACGCTCACGCCGGCCCGCCGCGCCACCACACCGATGGTCAGCGTCTCGTTCATCGCGGGCGAGGATCGCTTGACCCTGGAGTCAGGTCAAGGGTGTAGGGTCGGGCGCATGGAATCCCGGTTCGCATGTGACCTGACGGCGATGACCCCCGAGCAACGGGCGCGACACCATGCCCTGGCGCTCCTGCTGCGGCCCGCCGTCGTCGAGTTCGAGGAGCTGGCCGACGGCTACGCGGCCCGCTTTCCCATGGAGGCCGCGACCGTGCTGCTGCTGGCGGAGTTCGTCACGCTCGAGCGGCGCTGCTGCCCCGTCTTCACCCTGGCGGTCGAGGTGGAGCGGGAAGGCGGGCCGCTCCGGCTCCGGATCACGGGTCGAGACGGCGTGAAGCCGTTCATTCGAGCCGAGTTCCGAATATAAGGGGGATCTCTCCCCCTTCGCCGCCGCGGCATAGCCGCGTCGGCTCATCCCCCGGCTCGCTTCGCTCGGCCGCGCGCTGCGCGCGCGGAGGTCCGAGTACGGGTCAGCCCGGTATGCGCGTCAGGGCTCGAAGTGGATGATGAGCGGCGGAATCCCGCTCGGAGCGGCGAGCGTGTGGATCGCGTCCGTGCCCTGACCGCCGTCGAAGCCGGACTTGGCCTCGAAATGCCCGCCGGTGAGCGAGACGTCGTCGTTGCCGCTTCGCGAGCTCAGGCGGAACTTGCCGCCGAACGTGCCCGGCTCGAGGTTCACGGTATCGTTGCCGCGGCCGGTGTCGATCATCGCCTTGCCGCCCGTCGTCGTATCGGAGACGTCGAGCACGTCGTCGCCGGCGCCGGAGACGATGCGCAGGAACCCCGGGATGGAGACGTGCTCGAGCGTGATCGAATCGTGACCCCAGCCGGTCTCGACGGCGATGTTGGTCGGATTGGCGAGGGTCTTCGAGAAGGTGAACGGCAAGCCACCCTGCGTGCGCGTGATGCTGACGTGGTAGAGGTTGCCCTCGCCGACGATGCTGACGGCGCAGTCGCCGGCACGGCAACGGACCCGCATCGTCGGGCCGCGAAGACGAATCCGCAAGGTCGAGGTCTGGGGCTCGTCGGCGGTCGCGTACGAGGGAGACGGCAGGCTTCCGACGAAGAGGCCGGTGACGGCGAGGAGTGCGACGGCGGTCCAGGCGCGGGTGGCGGTTGGCATCCCGGAGGGTTTGTCACATTGGTCTCCATCGGCGCAATAGTGGGCGTCGCGCCGGCGCGATTTTCTTGCGAGCGCGGCCCTCCGGCGCGGGCTGGTTGCGCATTCGCACCAATGAAATCGCGCGCTCGCGCCGCGGGTGCTCGTCAGGTCGCCGCATCGACCGCGACGGCCCCGCGACCGGGCGGCTCGGCGAGCGCGTCGCCGTGCTGGGCGAGGTGGGCGTGCAGCGCCGCCACCACCTGGGCGCCCTCGCCGACCGCGGCGGCGACGCGCTTTACCGAGCCCGCGCGGACGTCGCCGATCGCGAACACGCCCGGCCGGCTGGTCTCGAGCGCGCCGCGCGCATGGCCGGCCTCGGCGCCCGTCAGCACGAAGCCCTTGGCGTCGAGCGCGACGTCGGCGGTCGAGAGCCAGTCGGTGTTGGGATCGGCTCCGATGAAGAGGAAGAGATGGCGGATCGGACGCTCCGCCGTCTCGCCGGAGTCGCGGTGTCGCCAGCGGACCGTCGCGAGCGCACCGTCGCGGCCGTCGAGTCCGCACACCTCGGTGCGGGTCAGGACCTCGGCGTTGGGAAGGGCCGCGATGCGCTCGACGAGATAGCGGCTCATGCTGTCCGCGAGGCTCCGGCCGCGGACGAGGACCCAGACCTTGGCGACCCGGCTCGCGAGGTAGACGACGCCCTGACCCGCGGAGTTGCCGGCGCCGACCAGCGCCACCTCCTGGCCGCCGCACAGGTTGGCCTCGAGCGGCGACGCCCAATAGTGGACGGACGCGCCCTCGAAGGCGGCGAGCTGCTCGACGTCGAGGCGGCGGTAGCGGGCGCCGCTCGCGATCACGACCGCGCGGGCGCCGGCACGCTCGCCGTTGGCGAGCACCAGCTGGAAGCGCGCGCCGTTGCCGTCGGGATGGCACTGTAGGCGCGTGACCTGATCGGGGATCATGAGCTCGGCGCCGAACTTCTGCGCCTGGTTGTAGGCGCGCGCCATGAGGGCCATGCCGCTGATGCCGGTCGGGAAGCCGAGGTAATTCTCGATGCGTGCCGAGGCTCCGGCCTGGCCCCCGAAGGCACGGGTCTCGGTCACCAGCACCGACAGCCCTTCCGAGGCCGCGTACACCGCCGCCGCCAATCCGGCCGGCCCGGCGCCGACGATGGCGACGTCGTAGACCTTGGCGGGGTCGATCGGACGCACCAGACCGACGCAGCGGGCCAGCTCGTGCTCGCTCGGATTCCGCAACATGCGCCCGTTCGGGCAGAGCACGATCGGCAGCTCGTGGGGATCGACGTGGAAGCGCTCGAGCAGGGTGCGGGCACAGGAATCGGTGTCGGGATCGAGCCGGCGATGGGGATGACCGTTGCGGGTGAGGAAGCCCTCCAGGCGCAGCACGTCGGCGTTCTGCTCGCTGCCGAGGATGACCGGCCCGACGATGCCACTCTGGAGGAGCCCGACGCGGCGGAGGATCAACGCCCGCATGATGCGCTCGCCGAGCTCGGCCTCCTGCACCAGCAGGTCACGGAGGCGGGGCGCCGGAACCACCAGCGCCTCCACGGGCTCGAGCGCGTCGGCGTCGACCAGCGACGGCTGCCCCGCGAGCTGCGCCAACTCGCCCAGAAACTGACCGGCGGGATGGGTGACGATCGTCTCGCGGCGACCGAGCTCGTCGTGCTGCGAGATCTCGACCCGGCCCGAGAGCAGCACGAAGAGGCCGGGCGCCACCTCGCCGCTACGGACGAGGCGCGCGCCCGCGTCGAAGCGCTGGCGCTCGCCGAAACGTCGCAGTCGCTCGATCTCGTGCGCCGCGAGCAGCGGGAACATCTGATCGCGGCGGGTTTCGAGGACCGAGAATGGTGCGGACGCCATGGCTGCTTCCGTGCGTGGTCGACGTTGTCCGCGATCGGCGGGCAATGCAAGACGGCGCGCCGTCGCGGCGGCGCTCGTGCGACCGCTGGACAGGCGTGCGGGGTGCGGGTAGCGGGGGCCGGTGAGCACGCCGACGCCGATCGCCGGCACCTGCGCGCCGCGCTTCGCGGACGTGCGCGACGCCTTCGCGGCGAGCTTCGCGAACGGGCTCGAGGTCGGCGCGAGCGTCGCCGTCAGCCTCGAGGGCGAGCTCGTCGTCGACCTGTGGGGCGGTCACGCCGACGGCGAGCGCAGCCGTGCCTGGGAGCGCGACACCATCGTCAACGTCTACTCGTCGACCAAGACGATGATGGCGCTCACGGCTCTCGTCCTCGCCGACCGGGGCGTGCTCGATCTCGACACGCGCGTGGCGCACTACTGGCCCGAGTTCGCGGCCAACGGCAAAGGCGACGTGCGCGTACGCCAGCTGCTCGGCCATACCGCGGGTCTCTCGGGGTGGGACGAGCCGCTCGCCATGGAGGATCTCTACGAGTGGGAGAAGCCGACGGCGCTGCTCGCGGCGCAGGCGCCGTGGTGGGAGCCGGGGACGGCGTCCGGGTACCACGCGGTCACGCAGGGCTACCTCGTCGGCGAGGTGATCCGTCGCGCCACCGGGCGGACGCTCGGGGCGGTCTTCGCGTCCGAGATCGCGCGGCCGCTCGGCGCCGACTTCCACATCGGGCTCGCGGCCGAGCACGATTCCCGCGTGGCGCGGGTGATCCCGCCGGCGCAGGCCTTGTCGTCCGCTCGCGACGGACGCTCGGTCGCCGCCCGCACGCTCGGGAACCCGCCGATCCGCGCCGAGGCGTCGTGGACCGCGGCCTGGCGGCGCGCCGAGATGCCGGCGTGGAACGGTCACGGCAACGCGCGCGCGATCGCGACCATTCAAGGGCTGCTGGCCTGCGGCGGCGCCGTCGGTGCGACGCGCCTGCTCTCGGCGGAGGGGTGCGAGGCCGTGTTCCGGGAGCAGGCCCGCGGCCGCGACCTCGTCCTCGGCGTCCCGCTGCGCTTCGGCATGGGCTACGGTCTCACGTCCGAATGGACGCCCCTCGGTCCGAACCCGCGTACCTGTTTCTGGGGCGGCTGGGGCGGCTCGCTCGTGGTGGTCGACCTCGATGCCCGGCTCGTCGTCGCCTACGTCATGAACCGCATGGGCGAGGGCACCCTCGGCGACGCGCGCGGCGCGTCCTTGGTCGCGGCGACCTACGCGAGCCTCGCCGCCGCGTGACGACGCAAGCGAATCGGTAGCCCGCGTCCGGCTGCACATTCTCTCGACGCAGGGTTCGCAAACAGGTTATAGGGCGCAATCGCGTCGACCGTGACGCCACCAGCGGATTCCCTTCCGAGGAGACCACCGTGAAGAGCAAAGCCAGATCGAGAGCGAAGATGAAGGCCGCCGCGCTGAAGGCCGTGCCGAAGCCCGAGCCGAAGGCTCCGAAGGGTCCGCCCGACCACTTCGTGGCCCTCTCCGAGTGCCACTTCATGAACGAGCAGTCGATGCACGAGATCAGCTACTACCCCGGCTTCACGCGCTGGTGGCAGAGCGTCGACGGCGTGATCCGCGCCTGGGCGAACCGCGACCTCGCCGGCGGCGCCGCCATGCCGCCGCCCCGCGCCCACGCGCTCATCGAGTGGATGGACAAGTCCGGCGTCGACGTCTGCTTCGCGCTCCGCGAGTCGATGATGGACGTCTCCGGCGGCGCCACCTGCATGTCGACCAACGGCTTCATCCTCGAGGAGATCGCGCCCTACAAGAACCGCATGTACCTCGAGTGCAACGTCGGCCCGATCCTCACCCGCGGCGTCAAGAACGCGATCTGGGAGCTCGAGTTCCTGGTGAAGGAGAAGGGCGCCAAGCTCTGCAAGGTCTACGCGCCCGAGGACGGGCCGCTGAACGACCCGCGGCTCTGGCCCTTCTACGAAAAGGCCTGCGAGCTCGACATCGCGCTCACCATCCACATGGGCATGGCCTACGTCTGTCCGCAGCCGACCAAGTACACGCTGCCGATCCTGCTCGACGACGTCTGCCTCGACTTCCCCGAGCTCAAGGTGATCGCCTACCACATGGGCTGGCCCTATCACGAGGAGATGATGGGCTACGCCGGCAAGCACAAGAACCTCTATCTCAGCCTCTCCGGCATCATCGGCTGGCTCCAGCGCGCGCCCTACCGCGGCTACCACATGATCGGCCAGGCGCTGCAATGGGTGAGCCCGGACAAGATCGTGATGGGGCTCGACCTCGCGTTCGACGACATGCCGCGCGTCGTCGATTGGGTGCGGAACCTCCAGATGCCCGCCGAGCTGCAGGAGAAGTGGGGCTATCCCGAGATCACCGAGGACATGCGTGCCAAGTTCCTCGGTCTGAATCTCGCACGGCTCGCCAAGATCGATCCGAAGAAACGGGTGAAGAAGCAGAAGGCGGCCTGAGCCGGGCGAGGCATGCGGTTCCGTGACGCCGAGGACGCGTTGCGCGACGAGGCCGTGCGCCTCGCCGGCGACGGCGACTTCGGCGACCCGTCGTATCGCGAGGGTCTCGGCGTGCTCCTCGAGGCCTACGACGGGGAGGCGCGTTTCCACGACGCCGGGCGAGCAGCCGCGCGCGCGAACCTCGTGCAGCTGCTCGCGACCCGCCTCCGCTCGGAGCGCCGCTTGCGCGCCGTCGCGACGGGGGCTGCCGCGGACACGATCCGGCATCCGCTGGTCGTGCTCGGCCTGGTGCGGACGGGCAGCACCTCCCTCCACCATCTGCTCGCCCAGGACCCGTCGTTGCAGGTGCTGGAGTACTGGCTCGCCGCCAACCCCGAGCCGCGGCCGCCGCGGGCGACGTGGGAGGATCGTGCCGAGTTCCGCGCCGCCGCCGCCGAGATCGAGGCGATGTACGCCTTCGACCCGAGCCTCCGGCGCATCCACCTGATGGCGGCCGACCTCGCCGAGGAGTGCCGGCACCTCCTGGCGCAGAGCTTCACCGACGACTCCTTCGAGGTGAACGCGACGGTTCCCTCCTACGTCCGCTGGTACGAGGGCGGGCACCACGTCGCGACCTACCGCCGGCACCGCCGCCTGGCGGCGCTGATCGGCGCCGACGACGAGCGGCGCTGGCTCTTCAAGTACCCCGTGCACCTGAAGCACCTCGCGGCGCTGCTCGCGGTCTATCCCGACGCCTGCATCGTGCAGACGCACCGCGACCCGACCCAGGTCATGGCGTCCTACGTCGAGCTGATCGTGGGCTTTCGTGCCATCTTCGAGCGCGACCTCGATCGCAACGGGATCGCGCATGAGCAGCTGGAAGGCTGGGCGGCGGCCGCGGAGCGCGCGATCGCCGTCCGCGCGGCGCACGACCCGGCGCAGTTCCACGACGTCTTCTTCCACGACTTCGTCGCCGACCCGATCGCCGCGGTGCGCGGGATCTACGAGCGCTTCGGTCTCGTGCTCACGGCCGAGGCCGAGCGGCGGATGCGTGCCTGGCAGGCGCGCGATCCGGAGGCGGCGGCGCCCCGGCCGCGGCGAACGGTCGACGACGCCGACATCCCGCGCGCGCGCGTGCTCGAGCGCTTCGCGCCCTACATGCGGCACTTCGATCTCGCCCCGGAGTGACGTGCCCGCCATGAGCCCGAGCCCGCCGCCGCGCCGCCCGCGCACGCACCGCGAGGCCGAGCTGTTGGCGGCGGCGCGCCGGCTGCTCCCGAGCGGCGTCCGCAACCCCTCGACGTCGGACGCGTACGCGATGGTGGTGCGCGAAGCGCGCGGCGCCCGCATCGTCGACGAAAGCGGCAACGAGTACGTCGACTACCTGCTCGGCTCGGGCCCGCTGCTGCTCGGCCACGCCCACCCGGCCGTGGTGGCGGCGGTCGGTGCCCAGCTGGAACGCGGCTCGAGCTACCTGATGGTGAGCGAGCCGGCGATCCGGCTCGCCGAGGCGATCGTCGAGCTGGTGCCGTGCGCGGAGGCGGTGACCTTCCACAACACCGGCTCGGAGGCGACCTTCTTCGCGCTCCGCCTGGCGCGCGCCTTCCGGCGCCGCGACGCCATCCTCAAGTTCGAGGGCGCCTATCACGGCATGGGTGACCACGCCCTGATGAGCACGCAGTGGACGCTCGAGCCGGCGGCGTTCCCGAGCGCGGTGCCGAGCTCGAGCGGCATCCCGGCGAGCGCGCGCGCCGAGGTGTTGGTCGCGCCGTTCAACGACCTCGCCGCCACCACGGCGATCATCGAGCGCCACCACGACGAGCTCGCGGCGGTGATCGTGGAGCCGCTGCAGCGGACCATTCCGCCCCGGCCGGGATTTCTCGCCGAGCTCCGGCGGATCACGGCCCACTACGGCATCGTGCTGATCTTCGACGAGGTGGTGACCGGGCTCCGCTTGGCCCTCGGCGGCGCCCAGGAGCACTACGGCGTCACGCCGGATCTCTCTGCGCTCGGGAAGAGCATCTCGGGCGGCCACCCTCTCGGCGTGCTGTGCGGGCGCGGCGAGATCATGGCGCTCGCCGATCCGGCGCGGCGCGAGCACGGCGACACCGTGCTGCTGAGCGGCACCTTCAGCGGCAATCCGGTCTCGGCGGCGGCGGCGCTGGCGTGCCTCGGCGAGCTCCGCCGTCCCGGCGTCTACGAGGCGCTGACGGCGACCGGCAATCGGCTGCGCACGGCACTCCAGGGCATGCTCGACGAGGCGCGAATCCCGGCGCGGGTGACGGGCGAGGCGAGCGTCTTCCAGCCCTGGTTCACCGCCGCCGAGGTGGTCGACCACCGCGGCACGCTCGGCGCCGACCGGAGCCGCGCCGCCGCCTTCACCGATCGCCTCCTCGACGCCGGCGTCGTCAAGGCCCACGAGAAGTTCTTCGTCTCGACGGTTCATGGCGAGGAGGAGGTGGCGCGAACGCTCGCCGCCTTCGCCTTCGCCATCGAACGGATGGCTCGAGCTTCCGATCCTCCTCGCGGGTCAGGAAGGTGACGGCGGCCCGTCCGCCTGTCAGGACACCGCCCACACCAGCCCGGCGGACGGCACCGACGGATCGGTGGTGGCACAGGAACCACGCCGTCTGGCATGAAGGAAGGGACCCAGGCTCATGGCCCCGCTTCGGCGCAAGCTCTTCTTCCTAGCGGCGGCGGCGATCGCGCCGCTCGCCACGATCGCCGGCATCGGGCTGGTAGTGCTCATTCACCAGCAGCGCGAGGAGGCGGCGCGCGCCGGAATCGAGCTGACCCGGGCGCTCGCGACGGCCGTGGGCGCCGAGCTCGGCCGATCGGTCTCGGTGCTGGAAGCGGTCGTCACGTCGCCCACGCTCGACGCCGAGGACCTGGCGGGCTTCCATCGCCGCGCGGTGCGCGTCGTCGCGAGTCAGCCGAATTGGCGAGCCATCGTCCTGCTCGACCCCTCCGGGGCCGCCCTCGTCCACAGCGGTCATCCCGTCGGCGCCGCGCCGCCGCCGCTCGCGGACCGCGAGAGCTTCGAGCGGGTCCGGCGTCTGCGGAGCCCCGTGATCGGCAGTCTGACGGAGGACGGTTCCGTGGCGGGGCCGCCCCGGCTCGATTTCAGCGTGCAGGTGCCGGTGGTGCGCGACGGCGCGCTCCGCTACGTGGCGACCGCGCTGGTGGCTCCGGACGCGATCTTCGCCATCCTACAGCGCCAGCGCGTCCCGGCGGATTGGGTGATCTCGATCTTCGATGCGTCCGGTCGACGGGTGGCGCGCTCGCGTCTGCACGCCGAGAGCATCGGGAAGCCCGGTGCGCCGAGCGTCGTGGAGCTCATGGCGCAGCCGGCGGACGAGGGCTGGGGACGGACGATCGCCGTCGAGGGTGATCCGATCTACACCGCGTACAGCCGCGTCAAGGGCGCGGGCTGGACCGTCGCGACCGGCATCCCGATCGCGACGGTCGACGGCGCCATGTGGCGCTCGGCCCTGATCCTCGGCGGCGGCATGTTGCTGTCGATCGTCATCGGCGCGGTCGCGGCGTTGGTGATCGCGCGCGGGATCACGGCGCCGATCGCGGCGCTGCGGCGCGCGGCCGAGGCGCTCGGCCGGCGCGAGCCGCTGGCGCCGCCCGTCACCGACATCCAGGAGATCCGGCGGGTGGGCGAGGCTCTGGCCGGCGCCGCCGAGGAGCGCGCCGGCGGCGAGCGCGAGCGCGACCAGCTGCTGGAGCGCGAGCAGCGCGCCCGCGCCGCCGCCGAGGCGGCCAACCGCGCCAAGGACGAGTTCCTCGCCATGCTGGGGCACGAGCTCAGGAACCCGCTCGGAGCGGTCACCAACGCGGTCGGCCTGCTCGACTACCCGGGGCTGTCGCCCGAGGCGGCGACGCGTGCCCGCGAGATCATCCGGCGACAAACCGCGCATCTCGCCCGCTTGACCGACGATCTCCTCGACGCCGGGCGCGTGATCACGGGCAAGATCGTCCTCAACCGTCAGCCCGTGGATCTCGCCGAGACCGTCACCCGCGCGCTCGCCACGCTGGCGGCGAGCATCGAGACCGGTCGCCACCACATCGTCCGCGAGATGCGGCCCGTCTGGGTCGATGCGGATCCGACGCGGATCGAGCAGATCGCGGCCAATCTGGTCGGCAACGCCGTCAAGTACACCGGCGCGGGCGGCACCATCACCGTCACCGTCGGCGAGGAAGGAAGCTCCGCGGTGCTGCGGGTGCGCGACGACGGCATCGGCATGAGCCCCGAGCTCGCGGCGCGCGTCTTCGAGCTCTTCGTGCAGGGCGAGCGGACGCTCGACCGCACGCCGGGCGGTCTCGGCATCGGGCTCACGGTCGTGCGGCGGCTGGCCGAGCTCCACGGCGGCAGCGCGACGGCATACAGCGCCGGGCCGGGGGAGGGGTGCGAGGTGACCGTCCGGCTGCCGTCCGTCCCGCGGCCGGCGGCGGCGCGCCCGGCGCTTCGCAAGAGCGCGCCGGCGAAGGGAGCGGCGCGCCACGTCCTGGTCGTCGAGGACAACGACGATGCGCGCCTCGGGCTCTGCGAGCTGCTCGAGCTCGGCGGGCACCAGGTGCGGGCCGAGCGCGACGGCCTCGCCGGCCTCGCCACCGCCCTCGACCTCCGGCCGGAGATCGTCCTGATCGACGTCGGCTTGCCGGGCATCGACGGCTACGAGGTCGCGCGCCGAATCCGCGCCGCGGAGACGCCCGGCCGCCGCATGACGTTGGTCGCCCTCACGGGATACGGCCTGCCGGACGATCGGCGGCGGGCGCTCGAAGCGGGTTTCGACGTCCACCTCGTGAAGCCCGTGACCCTCGACGCGCTCACCGAGGTGCTGGCGGGGGGAGACGCACCGCAGCGCACGTCCGCTTGACGGCGGTCGCGTCCTTCCGCCAGTAACGGAGGCCCCATGAGCCTCCGCGATCGCGCCTGCATCGTCGGCGTCGGTGAGACCTCGTACTGCCGCGCTCCCGGCTCCGGCATGAGCCAGCTCGCGATCCAGCTGCAGGCGGCGGCGCGCGCGCTCGAGGACGCGGGGCTCCGACCCCAGCAGGTCGACGGCGTCATGCCGTTCCCGAACCTCGGCTCGGCCGAGGAGCTGGCGGCGAACCTCGGGATCGCGAGCCTGCGCTTCGCGGCCACCGTGCACATGGGGGGCGCGGCGCCGGTGGCGTCGCTGCAGGCGGCCGCCTCCGCCGTCGCCATGGGCGTCGCCGACTACGTGCTGCTGCCCGCGGGCTGGAACGGCTACTCGGGCCGGCGGGCGCGCGAGACGATCGCGCTCGACGTCGCCTCGATGCCGGGCGGCGCCATCGCGCGCGACTACTACATGCCGCACGGATTGACGGCGCCGCCGCAGTGGTACGCGTTGATCGCGCGCCGTCACATGCACGAGTTCGGGACCACCCCGAGGCAGCTCGGCGCGATCGCGGTCGCGATGCGGAAGCACGCCCAGGCGAACCCCAAGGCGGTGATGCGGGGGAAGCCGCTCACCCTCGACGACTACCTGGCGTCGCCGATGATCACCGCGCCCTACCGGCTCTTCGATTGCTGCCTCGAGACCGACGGGGCCGCGGCGGTGGTGGTGACGACGGCGGAGCGCGCACGCGATCTCCGCCGCCCGCCCGTCTTCATCATGGGGGTGGCGGCGGCGCAGCCCTATCCGGCCGACGAGATCACCAATCGCGCCGACCTCTTCGAGACCGGCCTCACCATCGCGGCGCCGCGCGCCTTCGCCATGGCCGGCATCACGCCGCTCGACGTCGACTTCGCCGAGATCTACGACTGCTTCACGTTCGAGGTCCTGCAGCAGATCGAGGAGACCGGCTTCTGTCCGCGGGGCGAGGGCGGCTCGTTCGTCGAGGGCGGCCAGATCGAGCTCGGCGGCGCGCTGCCCGTGAACACCCACGGCGGTCTGCTCTCCGAGGCCCACGTGCTCGGGATGAGTCACATCGTCGAGGCGGTCCACCAGCTGCGCGGCGACGGCGGCGAGCGCCAGGTGGCCGGGGCCGAGATCGGCGTGGTCACCGGCTGGGGCGATTTCGGCGACGGCTCGATCGCAATCCTCCGGCGCTGAGACGAGCGAGGCCATGAGCGACACGACCCCCCGACCGCTGCCCGCGCTGCAGGGCCTGACGCAGCAGTTCTACGACTGGTGCCGGCAGGGCGAGCTGCGCTTCCAGCGCTGCGCCGACTGCGGCAGCTGGCGTCACGTCCCGCGCGAGACCTGCGCCCGCTGCGGCTCCTTCCGCTGGGAATGGCAGCGCTCGAGCGGCCAGGGCCACATCTTCACCTGGACGGTCGCGGCGCGGGCCATGCATCCCGCCTTCGCGGCCGACGCGCCCTACGCCCCGGTCGTCGTCGAGATGGACGAGGGCGTCAGGATCGTGAGCCAGGTGATCGACTGTCCTCCCGAGGAGCTCGCGATCGACATGCCCGTCGAGGTGACGTTCGCCGCGGTGACGCCCGAGGTGACGCTGCCGCGTTTTCGTCGCAGAGGAGCCTGAGCGGAGACCAGCGGTTGGCCGCGGGGCCGGAAGCCGAAGACCGCTGCCTCAGAAAGCCACGACAAGTGAGCCCACCGTTCCCGCGCGGGCGTCTCTATGCCGCGATGGCTCTCAGCGGCTTCTATGTCCTGCTATTTCCGCTGGACCATGTGCTTCCGAAGGCCGGTCTGCTGCATGGGCTACTGGTGGTCCTGTCGATTCCTTTCATGTTGCTGGCCTTTCTCGTGCTGAACCTGGCCAATGCGGTGGGTGTCCACAACGACTGGTGCCAAATGGTGGTCCTCTGGGTCACCACGCTGCCGCTCTCGTACGGCTACGCCTGGGTGGGATCGGCTCTTTCGCGGGTAGTCCGGCGGCGGGAATCAAGCTGAGACACTACCCGCTCTGGGGGTCGCGGCCCGAGCTCGAAGAAGGTTGGTAGGGGGCGCGGCGGGGCGGGCGGGGACCGACGGCCGGCGTGGCCCGCGCCCGCCACGTGGCTCGCTTGACAAAGATGCGGCACATGTGGTAGAATTCAGCTGTTTCAACATGGCACGCCGACTTGCACAGCTCGACTTGTCGTTGCCCGCGCCGCGGCGATGGGGCGGGCGGCGCGCGGGGGCCGGGCGGAAGCCCGCCGGCGCCAAGGCCGGGATGCCGCACGTGTCGCGGCAACCTTTCGCGCGACCCTTGCCGGCGCACGTGACGGTCCGGCTCTGCAAAGATCTCCCGTCGCTCCGCGTGAAGAAGCTCGTCCGCGCCCTCGAGCGGACGTTCGCCGCCGGTTGCGAGCGGTCGGACTTTCGGCTCGTCCACTACTCGCTCCTCGGAAACCACGCGCATTTCATCGTCGAGGCGCGCGATCGGGACGCGCTCGGGCGCGGTATGCGCGCGCTCGGCATCCGGGTCGCGCGGGCGGTGAACCGCCTCGCGGAACGGAGCGGGCGGGTGCTCGCCGATCGCTACCACGCGCGGCTCCTCGCCACGCCGCGCGAGGTCCGAAACGCGCTCCGCTACGTGCTTCTAAACGCCCGGCGGCATGCCACGGCGGTGGGCGCGAAGCTCGCGGGCGCCATCCGGCTCGATCCTGCGTCGTCGGGGCGATGGTTCGACGGATGGAAAAGAGAGAACCTGAGAAAGGAAGTCGCTAGGGGAGGTACCGAGGACGTCTCGCAGCGGCCGGTGTCACGGGCTCGGACGTGGCTCCTCGCCGTCGGCTGGCGCCGGCACGGCCTCCTCGACCCCGCCGAGGTGCCTGGCTGACCTGCCCACGTCGCGCCGAGCCCGAATCCGGTCCAGGCGACGCGAGCGAGCCTTCCCTACCAACCCTCTTTTTCTTGGGGATGCGGGCTCAAGGCGCCGGCGTCGCGACGGCGGCTCGCGCGGCGGCCCTCGCCGCCTCGACGGCGTTGCCGGCGGCGACCTTGGCGTCGGCGGCGGCGGCCGCCGCTTTCGCGGCGGCGGCGTCGGTCGCCTCCTTGGCCGCCTGCGTGCCCTCGCGGGCGCTCTCGGAGGCCTTCTTGGCCGCGTCGGCGGTCGCGGCCTTGGCTTTCTCGGCGGCCTCGTCGACCTTCCGTCCCGCCTCTTCCGCCGTGCCCTCGTCGCGCCGGCTGCATCCGGCGAGCCCACCCACGACCAATGTCGCCCCCAGGGCGAGCATGCCCAACCGCTTGGTGATGTGCATCGTGTCCCCCTTCGTTCGCGCCTAGCGGGCGGTGGATTGGTAGGCAAGGGCAGGGGCAATGCGTTGACTACTGCGCAATGGGCGATAGCGTCGGGCGCGAGGAGGGACGGACCATGGGTTGGCTGACGTTCATCAAGAGTGCGGGAGAGAAGCTCTTCGGCAAGCGCGAGGCGCAGGCGGCGCCGGCGGCCAAGCCCGCGCCGGCAGATCCCGCGGAGGCGAACAAGGCGGCTGCCGCGGCCATCCTCACGTACGTCAAGGCGCAGAACCTCGTCACGACCGGCATCACGATCACCTTCGACGGCGCGAGCGGGACCGTGAAGGTCGCCGGCAGCGTGCCCGATCAGGAGACCAAGGAGAAGATCGTGCTCTGCTGCGGCAACGTGGACGGCGTCGAGCACGTCGACGAGAACATCCTGGTCGAGACCGTCGAGCCGGAGGCGGAGTTCTACACGGTCGAGCGCGGCGACAATCTCTCGAAGATCTCGAAGCAGCACTACGGCGACCCCAACAAGTACATGAAGATCTTCGAGGCCAACAAACCGATGTTGAAGCATCCCGACAAGATCTACCCCGGCCAGATGCTGCGCATCCCGCGCTTGGACGCGTAGTCGTTCACCTCGTTGCGGAAGCGTCCGCGGGTCGGTAGTAGGTCCGGTCTCGAAAGGACGGACGCATGAAGCCGACGACGCCCCCGACGCTCCCGCCGACGATGCAGTACGAGAAGCGCGAGCGGATCGCCATCGTCACCATCAACCGGCCGGAGGCGATGAACGCCTTCACCGCCGACATGCTGCGCGGGATGGACGCCGCCTTCGCCGACTTCAACGCCGATCCGGATCTCTGGGTGGCGATCCTGACGGCCGCCGGCGACAAGTCGTTCTCCGCCGGCATGGACCTGAAGGAGGCCATCCCGGCGATGGCCGACGGCGACGAGCTCGGCTACGAGGACCACACCAAGCGGCCGTTCTCGGACGTCTTCAAGCCGATCATCGCCGCCGTCAACGGCTACTGCATCGCCGGCGGCCTCGAGTTCCTGCAGGGCACCGACCTCCGCATCGCCGCCGAGCACGCGACGTTCGGTCTCGGCGAGGTGCGCTGGGGCATCATCCCGACCGGCGGCTCGCACATCCGCCTGCCGCGCCAGATCCCGTGGGCCGTCGCGATGGAGCTCCTGCTGATGGGACGGCCGATCGACGCCAAGCGCGCCTACGACATCGGCCTCGTCAACCTGGTGGTGCCGGCGGCCGACGTGCTCCCCACCGCGATCAAGTGGGCGGAGACCATCTGCAAGAACGGTCCGCTCGCGGTGAAGACCGCCAAGGAGATCGCCGTCCGTGCGCTCGGCCTCGAGTCCGGGTTCGTCCTCGAGAAGGCGCTCGGGGCGCGAGTATTTTCCTCGGCCGACGCCGCCGAGGGTCCGAAGGCGTTCGCCGAGAAGCGCCCGCCGCGCTTCACCGGCCGCTAACGCGCGCGAAGCGCTCGAGCTCGCCCGCGATGTCGGGACCGCCGGGTTGGTAGGCGATCTCGGTCGCGCCGAGCGACTCGAGGAGCGCGATGCGATCACGCCAGCCGGCGCGGTCGAGGGCGAGGCCGTTCTGGGCGAGGAGGTCGCCCGTCACGAAGGGACGATCGCGCTCGTTGACGGCGATCAGGTGGCGGTCGTGGAGGGCGAGGTGGCGGGCGCGTGCCGGCACGTCCGCGTAGGCCGCGGCCCACGCCTCGCCGTTTGGTACCGCCTCGAGGCGGCGATTCTCGAGCGCCCAGTGGAAGAGCACGGGCGCGGCATGGCCGGCGGCGGCGAGGGCACGGGGCGAGGCGGGGTCCTCGCCGTCGGCGAGCACGGTGCCGAAGGTGAGGGCGATGCTCCACTCGAAGCCGGCGATCGGCATCGGCGCGGCAAAGACGCCGTCGCCGAGCTCGCGGGCGGCGGCGACGCCCTTCGGGCCGGCGGCGGCGATCACGAACGGCACCGCGATCGGCCGCGGCGCGCCGTAGCCGGACGGCTGCAGCATCTGCAGCACGCCGCCCTCCCATTCGACCTGCTCGCCCCGTAACAGCGCGCGCAGCGTGCGGACGTACGCCGCGACGTCGACCCACTTCATGGGCCGCTGTCCGAGCGTGAAGCGTCCCGTGAAGCCGGACCCGACCGCGACCGCCACCCGCTCGACGCCGGCGATCTCCGCGAGCGTCGCGATCGCGGCGGCGTTCACCATCGGGTGGCGAAGGCTCGGCACCAGGACGCCGGGTCCGAGCCCGATCCGCGTGGTGCGCTCGGCGGCGCGGCAGAGCTGGACCCAGACGTCCGGGTAGAGGGCAGGGGAGTCGTAGAACCAGGCGCGCGCGTAGCCGAGGTCCTCGGCGATGCGGGCGTGCTCGTGGCTCGCGGCGGAGGTCGCGAAAGCGCAGGAGAGCGTGATCGACATGGGCGCGACCGTAGCATCGGCGCGCCGACGTGCGTAGCGGTGTTCCGGGTCGGAATACGATCTGCCGACACAGTCGTTCTTCGTTGTGCCCCGGCCGGCGCCACGGATAGCCTCGAGCTCGAGTCGGGCTCGCGCGCGCGGCGTGTGGTGCCGGGGGACATGGCACGCCGCGCCCGAGCCCGACGCCAAATCAATCGAACCGGTAGAGGTAGATCGAGTAGCCGATCTTGGCGACCGGCGTGTAGCGATCGAGCCAATCGAAGCGGAGGGGGACGGGGTCGGTGGCGACGTACGGGCGTTGCAGGAGATGCGCGCTCACCGCGTACCATCCCCGCCCCGGCTGGCGCACCTCGTCGAAGCTCAACGGCGCGAGCGCGACTCCGTAGTAGCGCGCCACGTAGGGAGCGAGGTAGATCGGATGATAGAGGCCGATCACCTGCGTGATGTCGTGCTCGCGCATGTAGCGGGCGAGTTGCTTGAAGTCCTGACCCCAATCGATGTTGGAGTCGTCGAGGTAGCGGATGCCCTCCGCCGGCCCGCAGAAGAGGCCGTTGAAGAACGCCAGATGGTCGGGGTAGATCGCCACCGTGCCGGCGACGTAGCCGGCGGCCAGCGATCCCATGCCGGCCGCCGCGAGCCGCGACCGCCAGCCGCGGGACCCGAGGCGCTCGCGGGACCAGCGGTAGACGGCGACCGTCATGCCACCGATCAAGACGTAGAGCAGCGGGTAGACGGGCAGGATGTAGCGCAGGCCGAGATCGTCGCGGCTGATCGCGGTGACGACGAAGAAGGCGACGATCGGCAGCACCAGGAAGAGCTCGTCGAAGAGACGTGAGGGTCCGCGGCGCACGAGCCACACGATGCTGGCGAGCGTCGCCACGAGCGTCGGCACGGGGGTTTTCAGGACGAACGCGGCGAGGAAGTACCACGGGAATCCGGTCGCCGAGTATCGTCCCCAGCAGAACGCCTGGAATTTACGATTCATGAACGCGTCGCGATCGAGGACGCCCAGTCGAAAGCCGGCGACGTACTGCGCGAGGCCGAACGTCCGTGGGCCATACGCGACGGCGATGATGGCCGCCGCCACCAGCAGGGCCACCCCGGTGACGACGACGAGCGCCCGCGCGTCGGCGCTGCGCCGCCGCCGGTGCCAGACGATCGCCGCGCCCAGTTGCAACGGCAGCAGGCCGAGGAGGACGGTCGCGCTCGACTTCGTCAAGAGTGCCGTGGCGAGGGCCGCGCCCGCGGCGATGCCGGCCAACGGGGTCGGGTGCCGATAGGCGCGCCAGAAGGCGTACGAGCCGACGGCGATCCCCGCCGTGACGCCGAGGTCGAGCGTCGCGAGGGTCGAGTGCGCGATGATGTTCGGACAGAACGCGTAGAGGCCGAGGCTGACCGTCGCGGCCAACGGGCCGTAGAGCTGCCACGCCCAGATCCACACCACGAGCGCGAGCAGCACGGAGACCGCGACCACGGCCGAGCGTCCTGCGAACAGCAGGGTGTCGGCGTCGGCACGGTTCTCGAAGAGAAACGACGTGGCGTAGGACCGCGGGTTGCTCTCGGCCTGGTCCCAATTCGGAATCGCCGCCGCGGGCGCGGAGCCGGCCAGGGCGAGCGGTGCGGCGATCAGGTACTTCATGAGCGGAGGGTGCGCCGGGTTGAGGTCGATCCCGGTGGTGGTCGCGACCCAGCCGGCCGCTAGATAGATCGGCTCGTCGTAGGTGACGGACTTGAGGCGCATGCTGCCGACGCTTTGCGCGGTGAGCGCCGCCAGCAGTACGCCGGCCAGCACCACGGCGGCACCCTCTGCCGATCTGAGGCGCATCTGCACGCTGCTTTAGGGCGCTCCGACCCGTCACGGCAATAGCGCCGGGCGGTCGCGCTCGATGTCGAATTGCGGCAAGGCTCGTTCGACAGGGAGGAAACAACGGATCCGTCCGGCCGCTCGAGGCGGGGGGATCGAAGGAGGCTCGGAGAATGGCTCGCTACGTCGATGGCTTCGTGGTTCCGGTTCCCAAGAAGAACGTGGCCGCCTATCGCGTGATGGCGCGGAAGGCGGGGAAGATCTGGCGCGAGTACGGGGCGCTCGAGTACGTCGAGTGCGTCGCCGACGACGTGAAGCCGGGGAAGCACACCTCGTTCCCCCAGAGCGTCAAGCTGAAGCCGAACGAGACCGTGGTCTTCGCCTGGATCACCTACAAGTCGCGCCGCGACCGCGACCGCATCAACGCCAAGGTGATGGCCGACCCGCGGCTCGCCGGCATGGATCCCGCCGCCATGCCGTTCGACGGCAAGCGCATGTTCTTCGGCGGCTTCAAGGCGATCGTCGAGCTCTGAGCGGCTTGTCAGGGTAAGGGCGAGCACGTATGGCGCTCGGCCGTGGAAGGGCGAGCGGGACGGAGGGCGTCGGCGGCGCTGGCATTGCTCGTGCCGGTCGTCGTCGGCGTCGTCCTCCGCCTCGATCAGTTGCCGCAACAGATCCTCGTCGACGACGAGTGGCACATGGTGCACGCGCTCCGCGACGGCGCCTCGCTCGCGTCCATCGTCGGTGACTTCGGGTCCAGCGACCACTCGATAGGCTTGAGCGTCGTCGCGTGGCTGGTCATGCGGCTCACCGCCGTCGACGAGCTGACGCTGCGCCTGCCGGCGCTGATCGCCGGCGTCGCCCTGCTGCTGGCGATGCCGGCGTGGCTGAGCCCGATGCTGGGTCGTCCGACGGCGGTGACGTGGGCATGGCTGCTGGCGGTGTCGCCGCTGCTCTGCTTCTTCAGCCGTCTCGCCCGGCCCTACGCCGTCACGACGTTGCTGGTCACGGTGGCGACGGGGAGCTTCTACGCCTGGGCGCTCGGGCGCGGCGGGCGTCGCGCCGCCTGGGCATACGTCGCGAGCGCCGCGCTCGTGCCGGTCTTCCACCTGCCGGCGCTGCCGGCGGCGCTCGCCCCCTTCGGTCTCCTCGCCATGCTGCCCGGCGATTCCGCCGGCGCCCGCCGTCCGTCGCTGGCGCGGGCGGCGGGCCTCTTGCTCGCGACCGTCGCGCTGATGATCGGTCTCCTGGCCGTGCCGATCGCCGCGAGCGGCCGCAGGGTGCTGGGACGGCTCGGCACGGATCGCCTCCGCCTCGAGACCCTCCCCGGAACCGCCGAGCTGCTCGCGGGCACGAGCGCCTGGTGGGTGATCGTCGTGCTCGGCGGGCTCGGCCTGGTGGGCATCGTGTCGCTCCATCGTCGAAACCCGCTCTGGGTGCGCTACCTGGCGCTCGTGATCGCCGTGCAGGCGGCGGCCGTCGCGGCGAGCGGCGCCGTCGCGATGCACGTGCCGATCGTGTTGGCGCGCTACCTCGCCGTGGTGCTGCCGTTGCTGCTGCTGTTCCCCGCCGCCGGTCTCGCCGCCGCGGCGGGGCTCCTCGGCGGCGGCCGCCGCCCCCTCGTGGCGGCCACCGTGCTCGGCGCCGGCGCGGCATTCGCGTTGTACGAGGTCGGACCGTTGCCCTGGATCCATCAACCCCCCAACGCCTTCACGAATCACATCTCGTATCAGGCCGACTACGCGCCCGGTCGATACTTCGAGCGCTTCCGGCCGAGGGAGATCTCGGCCTTCCATACGGACGTACTGGGAGCCCTCGCGCCGGGAAGCGTCACCATCGTCGAGGCACCCTGGTACTTCTACTTCCACAGCTTTGCGTACACGCAGCGCCTGCATCGCCAGCACGTCGTGATCGGCTTCGTCGGCGGTGCCGAGGCGCCTCCCCGCGGCGGCGAGGTCGGCGCGACCGATCCCGGCATTCGGCTGCGGAACGCCCTCGCGCTCGACGACGTGACGGGCCTGCGGTCGCGTGGCGTGCGCTACGTGGTGCTGCACCGCGACGTGCTGGCGGAGATCCGCTGGCCCGCGGGCGTGGCCGAGTCGCCCGTCGACATGGGTCCGTGGATCGAGCGGCAGCGCGCGCTCTTCGGGCCGCCGGTCTTCGAGGACGCGCAATTGGTCGTCTTCGCGATCGGCGAGCGTTGAGCGGCAGCGCCGGCTTTACCTCCGCGGGCGCGTGTGGTCGAGTGCGCGCCCGATGAGCGCCCCGATGCCATCCCGCCCGCTCGGGCTCCGGGTGTTCAATGGCGCGGGATGGGCGCTCCGCGCGGTGGGTCTGCCGCTGGTGTCTCTCGACGAGCGGAGCCTGATGGCGCGCGCCTCACGCGCGACCGGACTCGACGACTTTGGCGACGCCGCCTTTCGCGAGCCGCTCGCCGTCCTGCTCGATGGCCTCGAGCGGGAGGCGGCCCTGACGCTGCTCGGTCGCGTGATCGCGCGCGCCGACGTGACCCGCCTCCTGGTCAATCGCCTCCACATGGTGGAGGCCCGAAAGCACCACCCGGAGATCGCGCGCGGCGCCATCGAGCGGCCGCTCTTCATCGTCGGCCTGCCGCGCACCGGGACCACCATCCTGCACCAGCTGCTGGCGCAGGACCCGGGGAATCGCGTGCCGATGACGTGGGAGGTGATGCACGTCCATCCCGCGCCCGAGCGCGCCACCTACGACGACGATCCCCGCATCGCCGCCGTCGAGAAGCACCTCGCCGGCGTCGACCGCCTGATCCCGAACTTCAAGGCGATGCATCCGATGGGGGCGAGCCTGCCGCAGGAGTGCGTCGCGCTCACCGCCCACGACTTCGCGAGCATGCTGTTCACGACCACGCACGCGCTGCCGAGCTACCAGGCCTGGCTCGATCGCGGCGATCTCCGCTGGGTGTACGCGTCGCACCGCCGCCAGCTGCAGTACCTCCAGTGGCGCTGCTCGGCGGAGCGCTGGGTGCTGAAGTCGCCGGGCCACCTGTGGGCGCTGGAGGCGTTGGTCGCGGAGTATCCCGACGCCAGGATCGTGCAGACGCATCGCGATCCGCTCAGGGTGATCGCGTCGCTCGCGAGCCTGATCGCGTACCTTCGCTGGATGGCGAGCGACCGCATCGACCGCGACGCGATCGGCGTCGAGTGGACGGAGCGCCTCGCCGCCGGCCTCGCACACGCGACCGCGGTGCGGAGCCGGCTCGCGGAGGGGCAGGTCTTCGACATGCACTTCAAGGACTTCATCCGCGACGAGATCGCGATGGTGCGGCGGATCTACGCGCACTTCGGTCTCGAGCTCGGCGCCGAGGCCGAGGCCCGCATGCGCCGCTTCCTCGCCGCCAACCCCAAGGACAAGCACGGCGCCCATCGCTACGCGCTCGCCGATGCCGGCCTCGACCCGGTGAAGGAGCGGGCGCGCTACCGCGAGTATCAGGAGCGCTACCGGATCGAGTCCGAGCCGGCGTGAGCGGGCATTTTCGGCGCTTGCGCGGCCGCCCGCGCGCGGCGCATGGTTGCTCGGCCATGTGGCGTGCGTCGCGGACGGCGGTCTTTCTGGGAACGCTGCTTTTCGTATTCGCGCGAGCCGGATACGCGCTCGAGGCCGTCGAGGTCGGCGCGGGACCGGAGTACCTGCCGCTCGGCACGCACGTGGAGTACCTCGAGGACCCCTCCGAACGATTGACGATCGCCGACGTCGCCGCCCCGGCCAACGACCGCCGCTTCGCGCCGAGCCCGGGCGAGGGCTTCAACGCCGGGCTCACCACCTCGGCCTGGTGGCTGCGCTTCCGCCTTCGCGCCGCCGGTGGCGTGGGACGGGGCTTCGTGGTCGAGCTGCCGTGGGCGGTGGTCGACCGGGTCGAGCGCTTCGCGCCCGCCGGGACGGGAGGCTGGGCCGTCGCCGTAGCGGGCGAGGGCATTCCCTTTCGGCGCTGGCAGGTCGCCCACCGCACGCCGACCTTCACGCTGCCGCTCCCAGCCGGCGAGGAGGCGACCTACTACCTCCGCATCGCGGGCGACGACACCATGCTGCTCTCGCCCGTGCTCTGGTCGGTGCCGGCCTTCGCTGCGAACGAGCTCGGCGAGAACCTGGGCTTCGGCTTCTACTACGGCGCGCTCTTCGCGCTCGTGCTCTACAACCTGATCCAGTTCTTCGCGATCCGCGACCGGGTCTATCTCTACTACGTGCTCACCATCGCCGGCTTCGGGCTCTACCAGCTCTGCCTCGACGGCTTCGCCTACCAGTACCTCTGGCCGGGGTCGCCGGGGTGGGCGTTGCGCTCGCTCCACCTCTTTGCCGGCCTCTCGGGATTCGCGGCGGCCGTCTTCTCGCGCCGCTTCCTCATGACCGAGACGCACCTGCCGCGGCTCGACCGCTGGCTCCGGCGCGCCGCCGTGCCGGTGGCGGCGCTGCTCGTGGCGTGTCTCGCGCTCAGCATCCCGGCGATGATCCGCGTCGTCGGCATCGTGATCGTCGCCTGCGCCTTCACCTTCCTGCCGGCCGCGGTGCTGACGTGGCGGCAGGGCTACCGGGCGGCTCGCTTCTATCTCTTCGCTTGGGCCGGGATCGGCCTCGCAGTGCTGGTGCACAGCGCGCGCGGCTTCGGTTTCGCACCCGGCAGCCTGATCGCGACCCACGCCATGCAGCTCGGCGTCTTCTCGACGGCGCTCACGCTCTCGCTGGTGCTCGCCGACCGCGTCAACCTGCTGCAGGCGGCGCTCGCCGAGAGCCTCGGCGAGAAGGAGCGCCTGCTCCTCCGGCTCGAGGAGCGCTCGGCGGAGGTCGAGGCGGCGAACCGCCACAAGTCGGAGTTCCTCGCCCACATGTCGCACGAGCTGAGGACGCCGTTGAACGCCGTGATCGGCTTCTCGCGCGTCCTGCTCAGGCGGGTCTTCGGGTCGCTCACCGACAAGCAGGCCGAGTACCTCCACGACATCCACGGCTCCGGCCAGCACCTGCTCTCGCTCATCAACGACATCCTCGACCTGTCGCGCATCGAGGCGGGGCGGCTCGAGCTCGAGCCCACGCGCTGCGATCTCCGCGCGGCGATCGACCAGTCGGTGCTGCTGGTGCGCGAGCGCGCCGGCCGGCGGCGGATCCGGCTCGAGACCGTGCTCGATCCGGGGGTCGGCGAGTGGACCGCCGACTCGCGGAAGCTCCGGCAGATTCTGATCAACCTGCTCGCCAACGCGGTCAAGTTCACACCCGAGGGCGGCACGGTCACGGTCACGGCGGCGCAGGACGAGCAGGAGGTGGCGATCACGGTCGCCGACGACGGGATCGGCATCGCGCCGGAGGACCAGGAGGTCATCTTCGAGCCGTTCCGCCAGGCCGGCAGCCGCGACGGCCGGCGCGAGGGCACGGGCCTCGGTCTCACGCTGGTCCGGAAGCTGGTCGAGCTGCACGGCGGCCGCGTCACGCTCGCGAGCGCCATCGGGCGCGGCAGCAGCTTCACGGTGACGTTTCCGCGGCTCGCCATGCAGGCGTCTGCGCCCGCGCCGGACGGCGATCTCCTCCGCACGGCGGCGCGCCGCGCCTGATCCCGCGATGGCCCACGAGCGCATCCTGATCGTCGAGGACAACGAGCTGAACCTGAAGCTGCTGCGCGACGTCCTCCAGGTCGAGGGCTACGTCACCAGCGAGACCACCACCGCCGAGGAGGGAGTCGCGCGCGCGCTCGCGGCGCCGCCGGCGCTGGTGCTGATGGACATACACCTGCCCGGCATCGACGGCGTCACCGCGCTCCATCGCCTGCGCGCCGACCCGCGCACGGCCGGCGTGCCGGTGATCGCGGTCACGGCCTCGGCCATGCCGCTCGAGCGCGCCGAGATCCTGGCCGCCGGCTTCGACGGCTGCTTCGTGAAGCCGCTCGACGTCGACGAGATCGTCGTCGAGGTCCGGCGGGTGCTGGAGCGGGGGCGGTCGGCATGAGCGGGCCGCGGCGCATCCTGGTGGTCGACGACGACGCGCGGAACCGGAAGCTGCTCGCGGATCTCCTGACGGCCGAGGGCTACGAGGTGACGACCGCGGACTCGGGCGAGGAGGCGCTCCGCCGCGCGCCGCCCGACCTGATGCTCCTCGACGTGGTGATGCCGGGGATCAGCGGCTACGAGGTCTGCCGCGCGGTCCGCGCCGATCCGCGCACGGCGATTCTGCCCGTGGTGATGGTGACGGCGGTCGATCCGGGGGAGGAGCGCCTCCGCGGGCTCGAGGCCGGCGCCGACGACTTCCTCGCCAAGCCCGTCGATCCCGAGGAGCTCCTGGTGCGGGTCAGGTCGCTGCTTCGCATCAAGGAGCTCTACGACCGGGTCGAGGCGCAGGCCGGCGAGCTGGCGCGCTGGAACGCCACGCTCGAGGCGCGGGTGCAGGCGCAGGTCGAGGAGCTCGGGCGGCTGGCGCGTCTCCGGCGCTTCTTCTCGCCGGCGGTCGCGGACCTGATCGTGGCCGGCGACGCCGCCGATCCGCTCCGCACCCATCGTGCCGAGGTGACGGTGCTGTGCGCGGCGCTCCGCGGCTTCACGGCCTTCGCCGAGTCGGCCGAGCCGGAGGAGGTGATGGCGGTGCTACGCGAGTACCACGCCGAGACCGGCCGCCTGATCCCCGAGCTCGAGGGCACCGTCGAGCGCATCACCAGCGACCGCATGGTGCTCGTCTTCAACGACCCGGTGGCGATGGCGGACCCCGCCGCCCGCGCCGTGCGGACCGCCGTCGCCATGCGCGAGGCCTACGGCGGCACGCTCGCCGAGCGCTGGCGCGGGCGCGGCTACGACCTCGACTTCGTGGTCGGCATCGCCCAGGGCTACGCCACCATCGGCACGATCGGCTTCGCCGGCCGGCTCGACTACGGCGTGGTCGGCGTGGTCACGGACCTCGCGATGGCGCTCGCGGAGACCGCGAGCCCGGGGCAGATCCTGGTCACCCGCCGCGTGCTCGCCGAGGTCGCGGGGCTGGTCCAGGCCGAGCCGATCGGCACGCTCGCGCTCGCCGGCTTCGCGCGGCCGGTGGAGGTGCACAACCTGACCGGCGGCCGGGAGCGCGCGGCGACGGCTCCAACGGCAGCGGAGGCCGTCGCGACCGCGGCCAACGTCTTCCGGAACGACGGCGACTTCTGGACCGTCGCCTACCAGGGCAAGAGCTTCCGCATCAAAGGCTCGCGCGGCTTCGTGTATCTCGCCGCACTCCTCGGCCAGCCCGGCCAGCGCATTCCCGCCGTCGAGCTCGCCGCGCTCGGCGCCGACCCGGACCCGAAACGACTCAGCGCCGGCGAGATGCGCGCCAGCGGCCTCCACGCCGCCGACCCCGGCGACGCCGCCGAGCTTCTCGACGCCCCCGCGCGCAACGCCTACCGCCGCCGCCTCGCCGAGCTCAACGAGGAGATCGAGCACGCCCGCGCCTTCAACGACCACGAGCGCGCGACGCGGCTCGGCGACGAGGTCGCGTTCATCCTGCAGGAGCTCGCCTCCGCCGTCGGCATCGGCGGCCGCGCCCGCAAGGCCGGGTCGGTGCAGGAGCGCGCGCGTCTGAACGTCACCCGCGCGATCCGCTCTGCGATCGAGCGCATCGGGGCGCATCACCGGCCGCTCGGGCGGTATCTGTCGACGACGATCGCAACCGGGGTGACCTGTGCGTACGAGACGGAGTTCCGGACGCCCGTCGCGTGGGTGCTGCGGTGATTCCGGTGTCTTCAGGCTGAACAGAAAGAAGGTTGGTAAGGGGGTCGTGTGAAGGTCGTCGGCGGCGAGGCGGCGCAGGACGAGGTGGCCGGGCGACCCGGCTCGACGAGATCGCCCGCGAGGGGGCGCGCGGATGCTCGTGGCGGCGCTGGAGACCGAGGTCGCCGCGTACCTGGAGGCGCAGCGCGACGAACGCGACGCCGAGGGCCACGCCCTGGTCGTCCGCAACGGCAAGGGCCGCACCCGCAAGGTGACGGTCGGGGCCGGGACGATCCCGGTGAGCGCACCGGCGTGAACGACCGGCGGACCGACCAGGACGGCGAGCGGCGCCGCTTCACGAGCCGCATCCTGCCGCCGTACATGCGCCGCTCCCCGAAGGTGGCCGAGGTCTTGCCGGTGCTCTACCTGCGCGGGCTCTCCACCGGCGACTTCCGCGAGGCGCTGGCAGCGTTGCTCGGGGACGATGCCGCCGGGTTGTCCGCCACGAACATCGCGCGGCTGACGAACGAGTGGGAGACGGAGTACCGCGCCTTCCAGAAGCGCAGCCTCGCCGACCGCGAGTACGTCTACGTGTGGGTCGATGGCGTCCACTTCAACGTCCGGCTGGAGGACGACCGCCTCTGCACGCTCGTGATGATCGGCGTGCGGCCGGACGGGACGAAGGAGCTGATCGCGGTCGAGGACGGCTACCGGGAGAGCGCCGAGAGCTGGAAGACCGTGCTCCGCGACCTGAAGCGTCGAGGCATGCGCGCGCCGGTCGTGGCCGTGGGCGACGGCGCGCTCGGCTTCTGGGCGGCGGTGCGGGACGTGTGGCCGAAGACGCGCAGCAGCGGGATGGGTCCAAGCTCGGCATATCCTTGACAAGCGCCCGGCGCCCAGCCGCGCGAAGCCGTACCGACATCATGCCGCGACCCGAGCGCCGAGGCGATCACGCGGTCGCCACCGAGTACGGCGCCGAAGTACCCGAAGGCCGTCACGACGCTGGAGAAGGACGCCGACGTGCTGCTGACGTTCTTCGACTTCCCCGCCGAGCACTGGAAGCACCTGCGCACGTCGAACGTGATCGAGTCCCCGTCCTCGACGATGAGGTGCGCGTGGTTGCCCTGAAGGGAGTAGTGGACGAAGGGGCCTGAGGCCGAAACGCCCCGCGTTCGCAGCGGTCCCTGCCGAAGGATCGCTCGATCGCCCGGACAACGCGCACGTCGCGGAGGGAGGGCAGGCCGGGCAGCAGGCGCAAAGCCGCACCGTGACGTGTGCGGGCAGGGTGCTTCGAAGCGACGCGCGAGCGATGACGAATCGGCCTGGCCCCCGGCTTCCGACCTGGCCGGCGCGGCGGCTCGGTTTGGGCCCCGGCTTCCGGCCTGCGCCCGCGCGAGATCCGCCCCAGCGGCGGGCCACGGGCAACGACAATGACAGTTGAGAGGATCGGCGCGCCATTTGAATAGGGCTACCATACTAGGTTGCTGTTGGCATGTCAAGGCCGAACGCATCGGTGGGTCGACCGCTGGCGTCGTGGCATGAATCGCGGGCGTGTTCGGTGCCTCCCCACAGGACTACGTCCCTCTACTAAACCGCTTTTGGACGCTGCAGGCTGGTTCCGAAGGCCCGATTAGCTCGCCCGCAACGACACCGCCGGATCCACGCTCGCCGCCCGTGCCGCCGGCAGGATCCCCGCCGCAATCCCGATCCCGACCAGGCTTGCGAACACCATCGCCACGCGCTCCGGCAGCAACAACGGGGGCGAGTTCACGACGGACCCCTCGCCGACGACGTGCGCCATGATGGCCACCCCGAGCATCCCGAGCAGCGCCCCCGCGGTGCCGGCGGTGGCGCACACCATCATGGTCTCGGCGAGGAACTGCGCGAAGATGGCGCCGTTCGAGCCGCCGATGGCTTTCCGGAGGCCGATCTCCTTGGTGCGCTCGGTCACGACGACGAGCATGATGTTCATGACGCCGACGGCGCCGACGCAGAGGGTGATCAGGCTGGCGGCGGTGAGAAAGATGCGGACGCCGAGGTGGAGGGGCGCGATGATCTGGCGCACCTCCTCGAGGTTGAAGTCGCCCATGGCGCCGCGGTCGGTGCCCTTGAAGCCGTGATGAAAGCCGAGCAGGTCGCGGGCGTCGGTGGTGGCGCCCCAGCTCGCCTCGCGCGTCGTCGGCTCGAGGACGACCTGCGACAGCAGGTCGTCGCGTATGAAGCGGCGGACGGCGGTCGTGATCGGGATCAGGGCGACCTCGTCGTCGGCCGGGCCGATGTAGAGGATCTGGTCGCGCTTGGCCTTCGAGACCCCGACGACGGTGAACGGGATGCCGTCGATGTGCACGGTGCGGCCGACCGCGGGCGCGGCCCCGAAGAGACGCTGCGCGGTCTTGGCGCCGAGGTAGACGACGCGGGCGTCGCCGGCGACGTCGCCGTCCGCGAGCGGCCGGCCGGTGGCGGTGGCGAAGCTCCGAATTTCGAGGGTCGCGGCCGAGACGCCGTACACCCACACCAGCTTCGAGCGACCGGCGGCGCGGGCCAGGCGCGGCCCGAGCGGGACGTGGGCGGCGGCGCGCTCGATGCCGTCGAGCCCCTCGAGCCGGCGGAGATCCGCGAGCTCGAGCTCGACCGGGCGGGCGTTGCGTTGCCCGACGGCCGTCCGGCTGACACGGCCCGGAAAGAGGAAGATCGCGCGCCGGCCGATCTTGCCGAGCTGGGTGTCGAAGTTTGCCTCGAAGCCGTCGACGGCGGCGAGCAGGAACGTGAGCATGGCGACGCCCCAGACCATGCCGAGGCCGGTGAGCGCGAAGCGGAGAGCGTGGGCCCGGAAGCTCCGCAGCGTTTCGCGCAGGATGTCGACGAGGTCCATGGCTATTCCGCCCGCAGCGTCACCGACGGATCGACGCGCGCCGCCCGCCACGCCGGTACCAGGCCGGCGGCGAGGCCGACGAAGGTCATGACCCCGAACGCGAGCGCCACGATCCAGCCGCGCAGCATCGGCACGGGGATCAGGTCGGGCACCTGGATCGTCGCGAGGCCGAGCGCGCCGCCGATTCCGAGCGCGATCCCGACCAACCCGCCGATCCCGGTGATGACGAAGGTCTCGAGGAAGAATTGCCACACGACGTCGCGCCGCCGCGCGCCGACCGCGAGGCGGACGCCGATCTCCTGGCGGCGCTCCTGCACGGCGTCGAGCATCATGGTGAGGATGCCGATGCCGCCGATCAGCAGGGTGGCGCCTCCCAGGATCAAGAGCAGGCCGGTGGTCTGATCGACCGGCAGCCGGCGCAGCAGGTCGATCGGGCTCGCCATGTTGACGGCCTCTTCGTCGCTCGGCGAGAAGCGCAGGCGCTCGGCGAGGGCGGCGCGGAGCTCCACCTTGAGGGCGTCGTAGTCCTGGCGCCGCCCGACCCGCACCAGGATGTTGTCGACGACGTCGTCGTCCTTGCCGTCCCTGGGGTCGATGGTGAAGAGCGTGGTGAGCGGGATCCACACCTGCTCGTCGATCTCCTCGCCGTTGTCGCGCCAGAGCTGGGTGCCGACGCGCTTCAGCACGCCGACCACGCGGAACGACTGGCCGCGGATCCGTATGGTCGCGCCGACGCCGCCCGAGCCGCCGAGGAGCCGGCGCCGGATGCCGTCGCCCAGCACCGTGACGCGGCGGCGGCCGCGGAGATCGCCGTCCAGGATCGGCCGCCCGGCCGCGATCGCGGTGCCGTGCATCTCCATGCCCGCGGGCTCGACGCCCCGCACGTCGGTCGAGAGCGTCGTCTGTCCGTGGCCGACCGCGCCCCAGAAGCGGCTCTCGCCGACCACCCCGACGGCGAGCCGGACGCGGTTCCGCACCGCCTCGACGTCGGCGCGCGTGAACCAGAGCTCGCGGCGGTCGCCCGCGGGCGTGAAGTCCTCCCCGATCTTCCCCGCCCACGCCAGCACCACGTTCTTGCCGGCGCGCGAGAGGCCGTCCTCGAGCATGCGCTGTACGCCGAGCCCCCACGACAGGAGGAACACCACCGACGCCGTGCCCCACACCACGCCGAACATGGTGAGGAAGCTCCGCAGGCGCTCGGTGCGGAGCGTGCGCAAGGCCTGCGCCAGAGCTTCGCGGAAGTGCATGGGGGCAGCTCAGCCCGCGGCGGCGCCGTCGCGCTCGACGCGGCCGTCGCGGATCGCGATCGTGCGCTCGACCTCGGCGGCGATGCGGGTGTCGTGGGTGACCATGACGACGGTGTTGCCGTCGGCGTGGAGCGCGCGCAGCAAGGCCAGGATCTCCTGCCCGGTGCGCGAGTCGAGGTTGCCGGTCGGCTCGTCGGCGAGGATCAGGCTCGGCCGGCCGACCAGCGCGCGCGCGATCGCCACCCGCTGGCGCTCGCCGCCGGAGAGCTCGGCCGGCAGGTGCCGCGCCCGCTCGCCGAGGCCGACGCGCTCGAGCGCGACCACGGCGCGCTCGCGGCGCTCGCGCGCCGGCACCCGCCGGTAGCTGAGCGGCAGCTCGACGTTCTCGACCGCGGTGAGACGCGGTAGCAGGTTGAAGGCCTGGAACACGAAGCCGATCTCCTCGCCGCGGAGGCGCGCCAGGCCGTCGGGCGTGATCGCGTGCACGGGCCGGCCCTTGAAGCGGTACACGCCGCCGGTCGGCTGCAGCAGGCAGCCGAGGATCTCCATGAGCGTCGTCTTCCCCGAGCCCGAGGGGCCGGTGATGGCGATCAGCTCGCCCGGCGCGATCGCGAGGTCGATGCCGCGCAGCGCCTCCACCCACACCCGTCCGCTGGCGTAGGTCTTGGTGATGCCGCCGAGCTCGATCACCGGCACGGCGGCGGGCCGTGGCGCGGAGGCGGTCATCGCAGGCGCACCTCGTCGCCGGCCTCGAGTCCGGAGAGGATTTGCGCCCGGTCGCCGGCGACGATCCCGACCGCGACCTTGCGGCGCTCGAGCGTGGGGTCGCTCGCCCGCACCACGCGGTCGACCAGCACGTCGTTGCCCTCGAAGACGAGCGCGGTCTCGGGCACGACCAGCGCGTCCTGCACGGTCTCGGTCACCACGTCGGCGTCGGCCGACATCTTCGGGCGGAGGAGCTTGGCGTCGGCGTCGGTCACCAGCACCTCGACCTCGAAGTAGGTGACGTTCTGCTGGCGCTGGCCGAGCGGCGCGATGTGCCGCACCTGCCCGCCGAAGGTTCGACCCGGATAGGCCTCGGTGCGGAGGCGGGCCGGTTGGCCGACGGCGACGTGCGCCACCTCGTTCTCGTCGACCAGGCCCTTCAGATGCAGCGGCTCGGGATCGGCGATCACCAGCAGCATGGTCCCGCCCGTGACCGTCGTCACCGCCGCCACGGCGTCGCCGGGCTCGACCGGGACGTCGAGGATCGTCCCGTGCATCGGCGCCAGCACGCGGGTGTACTTGAGCTCGACCGCGAGGGAATCCACCGCGGCCTGGTCGCGCCCGACGGCCGCGGTCGCGGTCTCGAAGCGGGCCTCGGCGCGCTCGTGCTCCTGCTGCGACATCGTGCCGCCGTGGACCAGATCGGCGGCCCGCCGGCGGTCGCGCTCGGCGTAGTGCTGCTCGACCTTCGACTGCTCGAGCCGCGAGCGCGCCTCGGCGGCCTGGGCCTCGAGCAGCTCGCGATCGATCTCGACCAGGAGGGTGTCCTTCTCGACGACGTCGCCGTCGTCGACGTGGACCTTCTCGACGATCCCCGAGATGCGCGGCCGCACCTCCACCTCCTTCTCGGGCTCGATCGTGCCGGTGGCGACGACCAGGCGCTCGATGGCGGCGCGCTCGGCCTTGGCGGTGCGGCCGATCTCGACGGGCGCGGAACGGCTGCAGGCGGCGAGCAGCGCCAACCCGAGCACCAGAACGTGTCGGCGTCTCGTCATGGCTCTGCGCCGCGCGTAGCGCGGTGGTCGGCACGAAACAAGCGGCCCGGCCGCGCTCGCCGTCAGGTGCGTGAAGGACCGATGCGGTTCCGCGCGCTCGCCATGAATCCCAGAGCCCCGAGCCCGCAGGCCAGCCAGAGCGTGACGAAGCGAAAGCTGGTGAGCACCCGAACGACCGCGAACCAGGGCGCGGCGTCGCCCCCGTTCACGATGTGCAGGGCCGCGGCATTCTCGACGACGTTCAGCAAGGTGTCGAGCCAGAGCACCCACGCCGCGAGCCGCGCGGCCTTCGTCGCCGTGGGGCGCGCCAGTCGCCGCGCCGCCCACAGGCAGAGGAGCGCCACGGCGTTGTTGTGGACGACGTCGTAGAGGTAGTCGAAGCGCACCACGAAGCCGACGCTCGTCCGCACCGCGGGCGACCAGGCGGCGACCTGTGCCGCGGCCTCGCCCGCCCCCTCCGCGGCGAGCAGCCGAAGCAGCTCGCGCATGTGCGCCAACGGCACGGCGGCCGCCAAGACGACGGTCAGGACGGCCCAGGCGACCAGGAGGCTCACACACGCGACACGAAGCGCGCGGTCGGGCAGCCGCTCGAAGGGATGGCGCGCCACGCGCGCGAGCTATCACCCGCGGCAACCCGACTGCTAGAGACCCGGGCATGCGAACCGCCAAGCTCGTCGCGATGCTCGTCCTGCTCGCCCAGATCCCGGCGTCGGCTGCCTGGGGCAAGGACCTCTGTGTCTACTTCGACCTCTTCGTGATCGCCGCGCAGAACTTCACGATACCGGGGAAAGGGAAGTGCAAGCCGCTCACCGGCGTCTTCGGGCTCCGCAGCACCGTCGACAGCAACGACTTCACGAGCGCAGGCGACCTCGTGTCCGGCACGGTCTGCACCAACACCGCGAAGACCGCGCTCCGGATCGGTTTCACGGTCCACCCCGGCTCGATCGGGAACGGCGACACCGGCGGCAGGGCCTACTTCGGTCAGGCCAACATCCCACTCCCCGAGCTCGCCAACGGGGCCACGGCGCTCCGGATCATCGAGGACGACGGCGACATCACGACGAACCAGAGCCTCTTGCCCCTGACCTCCGTAGGTCCCTGCCAGCTGCCGAACCTGCCGGTCCCGTAGCGGCGGCGTCCCCTCAGGGGGGCGACCCGCCGCGTGTCAGGAGCTCGCGGAGGCGCGGCGTCGCGCCGGCGGCGAGCTGGTCGGCGCGGCAGGCGAGGTGCCGACCGACGCAGGTCGCGAGCGCGCCCGGCGAGTCCAGCGCCGCGACGCCGAAGCCGGCGCACGTCGTCGCGAGCGTGCCGGCGTCGAGGCCGGCGGGCGCGAGCAGGTCCGTCATCGCGAGCGGCGCGCCGCACGACTTCGCGATCGCGCCGGCGAAGGAGGCGTCGCGCGCCGACGCCTTGGCGGCCGCCGCCGTGCAGGTCTTGGCGGCCTTGCCGAGGCAGGCGGCGTTCCCGGGCTTCTCCTGGAGGCAGGCGAAGACGGCGGCGGCGCAGGTCTGTCTCCCGTTGGTGCGTCCGGTGAGCAGCTTGGCGGCGGCCTTCTGGAGGGCCGCGTCGCACTTCCGGAGCGGCTTCCCGAGATCACCGAGGTTGCCGTGCAGCGTCGTTGCTCCCGTCAGGCAGGGCAACTCGACCGCCGGATTGCGGCCGACGAGCGTCAGCAGCTCCGCCGCGCGCGGCACGGCCGCGGCGAGCACGCGGTCGGCCGTGCAGAGCTGGCGCCGGCGGAAGCATTCGAGGATCTCGGGGACGGTGTCGATGGACGGCACGCCGCGAGCGGCGCACGCGTCCCCCTCCTCGTCGAAGCCGAGCCCGGCCGCCGATCCGAGGACGCTCGCCGCCGGCTGGCACTGCTCGCCGAGCGCGGTAACCAGCGCGTCGGCGCCGGCGGTCAGCGTCGCGAAAAGCTTCGTGCACTTGCCGACGGCGCCCGGAACGCACGCAGGGTCACCGGGCTTCAGTTGGACGCAGTCGGCGGCAAGCTTCAAGCACTTGCCGGCGGCGGCGAGCCGCGTCGTCGCGAGCTTGGCGCCGACCTTGCGGAGTGCCTTGGCGCACTTGGCGAGCGGCTTCACCGCCTCGGGCGCGACGCCGGCGCCGGCGCCGTCGGCGGGCGCGGGACAATCGCCGTCGGCGCGGTCGATCTGGCCGTCCAGGTCGTCGTCGAGGCAGTTCTCGCAGTCCTCGGGCTGCGGCGGCGTGCCGATCGTGTTGCACCACTCGGGGGTGTCGATGAACGGGTTCAGGTCGAAGACGATGCGAGCGTCGTTGCAGATCTCGGTGCCGATCGGCAGGCTCGCCTTCGCGCTCACCGTGAAGGTCACCGAGCCGTCGCCCTCGGGCGGCGTGACGTTCGGTGGCAGGAGGCCCGCCTGCGGGTCCTCGGGGAGCTCGCCGGTCGCGGGGTCGAGCGACGTGAGGTGCCAGGTGACGACCCCGCTCTGGGTGTCGAGCCCCGCCTCGATGCGGACGATGAGATCCTTTCCGGGCCGCAGATCGACGTCGGTGGTGAAGGTCTGCACGCCGGGCGGCGGGACGACTAGGGTGTCGCCGAACGTGATCGCGCCGAGCGCGAAGCTCGCGAGGTCGAGCGTCGCCGCGTCGAGCTGGTCGGTGACGGTCACCTCCTGCGCCGCGGCCGTCGCCGTCTGGACGTTCTCGAAGAAGACGGCGTAGGGCAGCGGCGCCACGCCGTCGATGTAGCCCTGGTCCCCGGTTGGACCGCTCTTGTCGTTGGGGTCGCGCGAGCTGACGGTCAGGCCGCCGCCGTTCCCCGGTGAGCACGGGGCAATGCCGCTTCCGGACGGGCAGCGCGGCTTCGGATCGAAGCAGACATCGAGCGGTTGGGTCCCATCGCAGATCGGCCGTGTGCACCGGCCGTGGAGCACGATTCCGCGGCAATTTTCCGGCAATTGCCGAGCCTCGGCCGTGACGCCGAAGAGCACGGTGGAGAGCGTCCGGCGGAGCGTCGCCAGGACGCTCGCCGGAGGTGCGGGCGGCGTACCGGCCCTCGTGAACGACGACCCGCCCGCGACGGCGGCGAACTGACCGGCGTCGATCAGGAGATGGGCCAGGCTGTAGACCGGCGGATGGACGAAGTCGGACCGCCAGGCGGCGAGGCCGGCGGTGCGCACCGCTTCGAGCTGGTCCGTGGCGTAGCTCGCGATCGCGGCGTCGCCGGCGAGCGTCGTGGCCTCCAGGATCTCGGTCGCGTGCGCCTTGGCGTCGGCGACCTGGTCGGCGACGGCGGCGGCGCGGAGCTGCGGAGCGAAGAGCGGGCCTCCGATCTCCCAGCCGTACGTGTATGGCCCGAGCGGGTAGTCTTCGGGCGGGAAGATCCGGAGCTCGAGCACGGCCTGCGACTGCGCGGGTACGAGGGGCAGGAGGAAGGACAACGCCGTGCGTCCGCTCTCGTCCGCGGCCTGCGTCGTGACGGCGACGATCTGCCAGTCGGTCGCCGGCTGATCGGGATGGAGCGGCGGCGCGGTGATGGGGAAGCGGAGCTCGAAGAGGAACTCGAAGGGCAGGATCAGCGAGAGCGGCACGCCGACCGCATCGACGGCGCCGCGGTTGCCGTAGGCGAGCAGGAGCGTGGTCGAGCGGCCGACTCGGATCTCGCTCCGGACGAGCACCTCGGCCCAGAGGTCGGGCGCGCCGCCGGCCGTGACGGTGAAGCCGTCGGGGAGGGTCCGCGTCGACGAGTCGGGCAGGGTGACCACCACGCTCCAGGCTCCTGGTGCGGCACCCGTGAGGTCGAAGCTGGTGGCGAGGAACGCCCCGCCGTTGGTCGGCCCCGGGCCGATCCCGACGATGTCGCCGGCCCCGGCGCGGGTCAGCGTGACGGTCGTGCCGGCGACGAAGGCGTCGCCGCGCAGCACGACGCTCACGAGGCCCGCGTTGCCTCCGGTCGCCGGCGTGATCGCGTCGAGCCGGAACGTGCCCGCCGCGCCGCTCTCCACGGCGCCGGCGTCGCAGAAGGCGCCGCGCGGCCGGTCGATGCCGCGCTGATCGATCGCCGGGCAGGCGGGCGCCGGGCTCCCGGGCAACGCAGGGTTGCCTTTGTCGACGGCGGGGCTGTCGGGCTCGAGGTCGTGCGTTGCGGTCGGCCCGCCGTTGTCGGCGAGCGGTTTCAGACGCGCGGCGAGCGGCGCCGCCGCGGTACCGACGTGATCGCTCGGGAGGCCGTTCAGCAACCCGAAGCAGCTGAACTGCACGACGCCGATCACATTGTGGCCTTCGGACACGACGTCCCCGTAGCAGTCGGGAGCCTTGTCGGTCGGTCGCAGATCGACGTTGCCGGCGATGATCGAGTTCCGGACGATCGCGACCGCGCCGGCGTCTCCCGTGTGGAAGAAGCCACCGCCCCGGCCGTCGAACGTCGTCGCCGCCGTGTTGCCGGTGATCGTGGTGTTGGCGAGTACGACGTTGCCGATGGAGAGGATTCCACCGCCGTTCGAGCCGGACGAGTTGCCGCTGAACGTGCTGTTGGTGACGTGCAGCGTGTGCGTGTGGCAGAGTGCACCTCCGGCGACGCCGCTGTTGCCGACGAACGTGCTGCCGGTGACGTCGAGGTTCGTACCCTCGGTGAAGATCGCGCCGCCGCGGCCCCCGGAACTGTTGTCGCGGAAGGTGCTGTCGGTGACGGTGACGTCGGCGTAGCTGAACACGGCACCACCATCGGTGCCGCTGTGGTTGTCGTCGACGAGGCAGTCCTCGAAGACCACAGGACCGGTCGGTGCGCCGGTGGAGTAGACGGCGGGGCCGAGGCCGGTGCCGTGCCGCAACGTCAGATGGCGGAAGGTCACCGCGGCGGCGACGAGGTGGAAGAGGCGATCTCGCGTGCCTTGGCCGGCGGGGCAGAGCGTCGTCTTCTGGCTGGCCGTGCAGGCCTGGAGGATGGTGGCCTCCGGCCCGGCCCCGGTCACGATCAGCTCGAGCGTGGCCGTGTTGGCGAGGACATCGAGGTCGCCGCTCCCGCCGAAGTCCTCGTCGGCGGTGCCGGAGAGCGTGTAGGTGCCGGCCGGGATCGTGATCTCGTCGGTCGCCGTGTCGCTGCCCGCGGGGCAGGCGTCGACGGCGGTGTTGGTGTTGGCCGCCTGGACCGCCTCGCGAAGCGAGCAGGCGCCGTCGAGGCCCGGCTCGTCGGTCGTGGTGGTGACCGGGATGGTGACGGCTTCCGCCGGGAGGGCGCCGAGGAGCAGCGGAGCGAGCAGGGCAAGGGCACGAATACACAGAGAGGGTCGCATGCCTCCGAGGGGTTCAAGACGGATGAACGCATGTTCATCGCCGACGAACGCCGCTCGCTACATGACGGATCGTAGACCAACGATGTCGATCGCCCTCGCGTGCGTCCTCGCGGTGGCGCTGTGGGCGATGCCGAGCGCCGCGGCGCTCACGACCACCAAGTGCCTCGCCGGGAAAGCCCGCGCCGCCGGCAGCTTTCGCAAGTGCCGCATCGATGCGGAGGCCAAGCTGCTGGAGGGGAAGGACGCGAACCTCATGAAGTGCGACCTGACCTTCGCCGCCAAGCGCGCGAAGCTCGACGCCAAGGCCGCCAAGGCGAAGATCGCGTGCCGCTTCCACGACAACGGCGACGGCACCGTCACCGACTACGACACCGGGCTCCAGTGGGAGAAGAAGAACAGCCCCGACGGTATCGCCTACCCCCCGAACCCGCACGACATCGACAACGTGTACGAGTTCAGCCTGGCCGGCCCGAGCCTCGCCGACGGCTCGGCCTTCACCGACTTCCTTGGCCGCTTGAACGGCAGCACGGACAATCCTTTCGACATTCAGCCGTGCGTGTACGACACCTTTACCGAGACCGTGAGCGGCGGCTTCGCCGGTCGTTGCGACTGGCGGCTGCCGACGATGGCCGAGCTCGAGGGATTGTTCGGCGGCCAGGGGTTTCTCGGCCTCCGGAACGACGGCACGTATCTGGCGTCCAGCTCCCAAACGACCGACCTCGGTCGAGTCTGGTACGCAGATTACGGCAACGGCGTCCTCGGTACCGTCAGCAAGACCACCGCGCAGTCCGTGGTTGCCGTCCGCGGCGGGTGGTGACGTTTCGCCCCGCGCGGTCGATCAGTCGATCGTGATCACCCGTGAGACCGGCTGCTCCGGGAGATCGTCGGCCTGCAGCCAGCGGCAGAACACGACGCCTTCGCGGTGGCCCGCGGTGTCGAGCCAGTTCGGCATGCCGGGGTCGCGGCGTGCGACCACCAGCCGGAACGAGCCGTCGGGCTCGAAGGCGATCTCCGAGGAGTTCAGCGACACGCGGTGGTAGCGGTAGTCGAGCGACTGCATGTAGCGGTTCCAGAGCTGCGCGCCGAAGTACACGCAGCGGGGCGCCCGGCCTTCGATGACGAGCGCCTCGTCGGGCTCCAGGCGGAAGAGGCCGAGGGAGTAGACGTTGTCGGGCGTGCCCCAGCCCGGGATCGCCGGGCTCCACGGCATCGCCGGGCCGAGCAGGTTCGGCGGCAGCGACGCCGGGATGGGCGAGAACTGGATGGTCTCGCGGACGAAGGTCGCGACCGCGCGCAGGCGGCGGGCGAGCGTCGCGTCGTCGAGCGGCGGCGGCGGTCCCGGCGGATCGAGCGCCTCGATCCGAAACTCGGCGGGTCGCACCTGGCCGCGGTCCATGAAGTACTGCCGCACGATCACGCACACCGCGTCGGGCGCGAGCACGATCGTGCTCGGGCCGGGCGGGGAATCGGCGGCGAGGGCGATCTCGAAGTCACCGTCGGGGCCGCAGGCGATGTCGCGCTGGTTCAGGTTCGCGACCACGCGCTCGGACCACTCGCCGTCGGGCTTGCCGCCGTAAACGCAGAACGCCAGGTACACCTCGTTGCCGCGCCGGCCGCGGATGCGGTAGCGGCGATCGCCGCGGAGCGGCGCGAAATGGTAGAGCGAGTCGACGTTGTCGCCCAGCATCTTCTGCGTCGGCGCCGCGAGCGGCGTGAAGACCGGCCGCTCCGGATCGCCTTCCAGATAGAGGTCGAGCGCGTAGGCGAGGAGGTGCGTGAGGTGGCGGTAGCCCTCGACGACCCCGAGCGCGTCCATCTCCCCGCGCGGGCCGTCGAGGAAGGTCTGGTCGGCGTCGCGCAGCTGGTCGAGCAGGGCGTGGAAGGCGCGGCCGGCGTCCGTGGTCATGGCGCCGTGCTGTAGCCCGGCCCGACGGGCCGCCACAAGCGTCGTAACGGTGGCATCCGGACTTCGCCCCCAGTACCCTCGGCGCGCATGCCCCGTCGCTCGACCGCCGCGCTGCCGGCGCGTTTCGACCCCCAGCTGGCGACGCTCGTGAAGGCCACGCCCGACGGCGACGACTGGCTGCACGAGATCAAG
This sequence comes from uncultured delta proteobacterium, assembly GCA_963761995.1. Lineage (GTDB taxonomy): Bacteria > Desulfobacterota > Binatia > UTPRO1 > UTPRO1 > UTPRO1. Next base: position 2,084,318 of record CAVXIU010000006.1, read on the forward strand.
TTCGACGGCTATCGCATCGCCGCCCGCGTCGAGCGCGGTACGGTCACGCTTCTCAGCCGCGCCGGCAAGGACTGGACGGCGAGCTTTCCCGAGGTGCGGGACGGCGTCCAACGCCTGCCGGTCCGCCAAGCGCTCCTCGACGGCGAGGTGGCCGCGGTCTTGCCCGACGGCCGCACCAGCTTCCAGGCGCTGCAGAAGTCGTTCAAGGGAAACGGCCGACCGGTGCTGACCTACTACGTCTTCGATCTCCTCCATCAGGACGGCGAGGACGTCGCGCGGCTGCCGCTCGACGAGCGCAAGGCGCGGCTCGAGCGCCTGCTGAAGCCGCTCGGCGACGGCACGCTGGTGCGCTACTCGAGCCACGTCGTGGGGGGCGGGCGGCGCTTCTTCGACGTGGCCTGCGAGCGCGGTCTCGAAGGCGTGGTCTCGAAGCGCCGCGATCGACCCTACGAGCCCGGCCGGCACGGCGGCTGGACGAAGACCAAGTGCTGGCTCCGCCAGGAGATGGTGATCGGCGGCTTCACCGATCCCGAGGGCGCGCGGACGGGGCTCGGGGCGCTCCTGGTGGGCGTGTACGATGCGGCGGGCAAGCTGCTCTTCAGCGGCAAGGTCGGCACGGGCTTCACGCAGCGATCCGTCGAGGAGCTGCGTGCGCGCCTCGACCGCCTCGAGCGCTCGACCCCGGCCTTCGCCAATCCGCCGCGCGAGTGGCGGCGCTGGCGGGCGCATTGGGTCGAGCCGAAGCTCGTCGCCGAGGTCGCGTTCTCGGAGTGGACCGACGACGGCCGGCTCCGCCATCCGTCGTTCCAGGGGCTCCGCCAGGACAAGTCGCCCCGCGAGGTCGTGCGCGAGCGGCCGGCGGAGGCGGTTCTCGAGGCGCAGCCACCGAAGCGACCGAGCAGCGGCCGCGCGCAGGTCGTGACCGCCCCGGGGGTGAAGGCGGCGCCCCCGAAGGGCACGGCCGAGATGGCCGGCGTCCGCCTCACCCATCCGGAGCGCATCCTCTACCCCGACGACGGCATCACCAAGCTCGACCTGGCGCGCTTCTACGAGGAGATCGCCGACTGGATCCTGCCGCACGTGATCGGCCGGCCGCTCAGCCTGCTGCGCTGTCCCGAGGGGCTCGGGAGCTGCTTCTACGTCAAGCACGCGACCACCGTCGACACGCGCATCCTGCGGCGGATTCCGATCCGCGAGAAGGACAAGACGCGCGAGTATGCCGTCGTCGACGGCTTCCCGGGGCTGATGGCGCTGGTGCAGATGAGCATCCTCGAGATCCACACCTGGAACGCCATGGCCGACCGTCTCGAGCAACCCGATCGGGTCGTGATCGACCTCGACCCCGGGCCCGAGGTGCCGTGGCCGCAGGTGGTCGAGGCGGCGCGCCTGGTGCGGACGGCGTTCGACACGCTCGGGCTCGCGAGCTTTCTGAAGACGACGGGCGGCAAGGGCCTGCACGTCGTCGCACCCTTCAAGCCCGAGCGCGATTGGGACACCTGCCTCGCCTTCTCGCGGGGCGTTTCGGAGGCGATCGTGCGCCAGGACCCGAAGCGCTACACGACCGCCATGCCGAAGAAGGGACGCGAGAAGAAGATCCTGCTCGACTACTACCGCAACCATCGCGGCAGCACCTCGGTGGCGGCGTTCTCGACGCGTGCCTACGCCGGTGCGCCGCTGTCGGTGCCGGTCGCCTGGGACGAGCTCGGCCCGAAGCTCAAGCCGAACCAGTTCACGGTCGCGAACCTCCGCCAGCGTCTCGCCCGCCTGAAGGACGACCCGTGGCGCGAATACTGGACCGTCCGCCAGCGCATCACTCAGAAGGCGCTGGCGGCGGTCACGACCTGACGACGATGCGATGAAGATCGCCACCTGGAACGTCAACGGCATCCGCGCCCGCGAGGCACAGGCGCTGGAGTGGGTCGGACGCGAGCAGCCGGACGTCGTCTGCCTGCAGGAGATCAAGGCGCGCCCCGATCAGGTGCCCGAGGCGCTCTGCAACCTCGGCGGCTACTGGTGCTACTGGCACGGCGCCGGCGGCTACTCCGGCGTCGGCCTGCACTTGCGAAAGGACCGCTTTCCGGAGGAGCCGGCCTTCAGCCATCCCGACTTCGATCACGAGACCCGCATCGTCCAGGCGGTGGTCGGCGACCTCGTGCTCGCCTCGGTCTACGTCCCGAACGGCGGCAAGGACTACCAGGCGAAGCTCACCTTCCTGACGGCGCTCGAGCACTATGTCACCAGCGTGCACGCGAGCGGACGGCGGCTCGTGCTGTGCGGGGATCTCAACGTCGCGCGCACCGATCGCGACGTCCATCCGAAGGAGCGCAAGCCCAACGTCATCGGCCAGAAGCCGGAGGAGCGCGCGCTCATCGAGAACGTCTGCGGCCGCGGCGTCGTCGACCTCGGCCGCGCCCTCGATCCCGACAACGACGAGCTCTTCACCTGGTGGGCCCCCTGGCGCAACATGAAGGCCCGCAACATCGGCTGGCGCCTCGACTACGTGCTCGCCAGCACCCCGCTCGCCGAGCGCGCCGAGGCCTGCGTCGTGCAACGCGAGTTCGGCACCAGCGACCACGGGCCGGTGATCGCGACGTTTCGTTGATTTCGGCCCCGTGCGCTTCGGCGCTACGCGCCGAATGCTCCGATGGCCCTCGGAGCGCGGAATGAATCCGCGCTCCTCGACGCCCCCCGGTCATTTTCCGTACTCGTCGTGCCGTCGCCACCATTTGTAGGGCTCGCTCTGCGGCCAACCCGCGGGCGAGTCCTCCCACGTCTCCTGCCGGCCGTACGGCGTGAGGTCGAGGAAGCTCCACACGCTGCCGAGCGACTCGACGCCCCGGGCGGTGGTGACGTACGTCCGGTAGACCGCCTGCCCATCGCGCAGGAGGACGCTGAGCGCGAAGCTCTCGCCGTCCTGGTACGCGCCGACCGTGGGGTCATGCGGCCCGGTGCCCATGTCGTGGCTGAAGTCGGTTCCGAAGGACGAGTACCACGGCAGCGTCCAGCCCATGCGCTTTCGATAGGCCTCGATGACGTCGATCGGCGCGCGCGACACGATCGCGAACGAGACGTCACGGGCGTGGAGGTGCGCCGGGTGGCAGACGTTGTCGATGACCATCGAGCAGCCGTCGCAGCCGGCCTTCTGATTGGGGCCGAGCATGAAGTGGTAGAGCAAGAGCTGCCGCCGCCCCTCGAAGACGTCGACCAGGCGGGCTGGCCCGTGCGGACCCTGGAGCACCCAGTCCTTGTCGATGCGCATCATGGGAAGCCGGCGCCGCTCGGCGGCGAGCGCGTCGCGCGCGCGCGTGGCCGCCTTCTCCTTCACGCGCAGGGCGGCGACGGCGGCGTCCCAGTCCTGCTGCGATACGATGGATGGATGGCTCATGTCGTCTCCTCTCTGTGACGGCCGCCCCGGAGGGCACTGAGGGCCCTCACGAGCAGGACGCCGAGGCCGCCCATGGCGGTCGCCCCAGTCGCCACGACGGCGGCGGTGGTGATGCAGGCAGGACACATCGTCGTTCTCCCTTCATCCGTCAGTCGAACCAGGAAGACCCGAATCGACATGTCCGACGATCCTTCGGGTGAGTGGACGGCTACTGCGTCACCGTCAGCGCCCTCGCTCGCGACACGCGTCGACGACGATACGCGGGCGTCGCTGACAGCTCGGACACCAGAAGGTGACCCGCGCGCTCTGTTTCCGGTCGGTGAGGATGCGGGTGCCGCAGCGCCAGCAGGGACGGCCGCCGCGGCGGAAGACCCAGTGCTTGTACTCCCAGCGGTTCGCCGCCTCGCCCTCGGCGAGCGGGCGCGTGCGCCCGGCGGCGGCGTAGCCTTCCTTCAGGGTGCGCGGGATCTCCGCGAGCAGACGCGTCGTCACGGCGGGGGCGAGATCCTCGGCGCGCTGGAAAGGGTAGAGCCCTTGCAGGAAGAGAATCTCCGACTTGTACTTGTTACCGATCCCGGCGACGAAGGTCTGGTCGAGGAGCAGATCGGCGAGGGCCTTGCCGCCGCGCTCGCCGAGCCGCTTTCGCGCCGCGGCGACGGCGAAGTGCGGTGCGAGCGCGTCGGGGCCGAGCCGCTGCAGCGAGACGTGCACCAGCGCGGGATCCTTGGTGCCGAACTGCAGGAGCGGGCCGTTGAACTGCACGGCGACGTGCTCCGCGGTGGCGAGGATCAGACGCACGCGCGAGTCGTCGCGCACGTCGGCGACGGTGGCGCCGACGCGGCGGTTCTTCTCGGGATCGCGGCGGCGCCAGCGCACGCGCGGCGGGGGCTTTGCCGCACCGCGATCGAAGGTCTCCCGCGGGTACACGCGCCACTTGCCCCACATCATCATGTGGTTGTGGAGCCAGACCCCGCGGCTGAAGGCGATCACCAGGTGCTTCCCGTGGGTGCGGATCGCGCGGACCCGCGCGCCCTCGAGGCGCGTCAGGATTCCCGGGTCGAGCGGGATGCGGCGGCGGAGCTCGACGCGCTCGAGGCGCTCGCCGAGGAGCACCTCGGCGAGACGGTCGGCGGTCCGCCGGACCTCGGGACCCTCGGACATGCGGGGCCCGCTGCAAGGAGCGGGCCGGGAAAGGCAACGCGGGTCACCTTGATAGACTTACGCGATGCGCGGAGGCCGTGAGCGATTCCGCTGTCCAAAAGCCTGAACGTTACGCGTGCGAGTCTGGTGCCCTGCGTTCGATCATCGTCAGGAGATCGTCACAGGCCAGTACGCATCGCTGCAGTTCCTTCTCCGGCACTGGCCGAAAGTGGGCGCGATCGTTGCGCACCCTAGAAATCGTCGCTAGCGCTTGCTGCAGCTGATTTTTGTCTTTGAAGACGGGTTTGAACTCCGCCCAGATGTCGTCCGACTGAATCAGCCGGATGAGCTGCCCAAGGTAGAGATAGTCGAGCAGATCTGCGTTCCGATCGGCGGGAGACAGTGGATACGCGGCGAGATGCTTTGATCGGTTGCTTTCCACCTGCGAGAGCTCGGCGCCGAGGGTTTTTCCAATGCGACCGTCGGCGCTCGATCCCCATTTTGCATCATAGGCGTCGCGAATGGTCTTGCGGAGCTTCAGTTCCAGCTCTTCGATGAGCTGCCATGCTCGCCGTTCGTCGGCTGCCGAAAACGGCGATGATGTAGTTGCCGCACTGTCGATGCAGGTAAGAGCCTCGAACCCGCGCCTGATGATCCGCGCCATGAGCTTTCTGCGGCCACGGAGGAACTCCTCATAAGGCATTGATTCCCAGCTTTGTGGTAGCGCGTGAAGGCCGCACATAGCGTCCCACGCCTCAGGCGAGAACATCGCCCGCAATCGTGGAACGTAGTCGGCTGGACAAGAGTCACTCACATCGGCGTTGTCGGGCCATTCTACGCGTGCGAGGTTGGCAGCTTGATTGACGTGCTTCGGGTTGTGAATCCCCTTGGATCTGAGCCAGTTTCTGGGGAACAGGTGGTGACCTTCAATCGCGCTGCGGTTCGCACGGATCGCGGGATCATAGAGATCGGCAATCCTCCGATCCGAGAAGAGGACTGGTGCTCCGAGCTTGATCTGTGCCGCCAGATAGGCGCGCGCTGCCGGTGAATTCACGGAAGAAGTCTCGAGTCCTCGAGGCAGCGTTATCTCCCAGAAGTCGTGCGTGAGCTCGCTGTCCATCATCTCCTCTAGGATCCTGACGAAAGCGGACGGCTCCCGGAGATCACGGATCCGTCCAAGGTCCTCTTCCATGATCGTTTCGGAGCCGCCGGTATAGCGCCCCGACAGCGACGCCATAAAGAACCAGCGGCTGATCGCGCGACTGAGGGTCTTCTCGTCCACATCGCATTGCAGCTTGCCGAGGAGATACAGAGCATAGGAGTTGAGCACTGCAGTTTCCGATGAGATCAGCTCGGCATTGCGAAAGCCCGCGCCGACGAGGCACGAAATGAACAAATGCCAGTACGTCAGATTGAGAACCTTGGGTGTCGCTTCCTCGAGTCGTCGGAACTGAGCGTCCCGGTGGGATTTCGAGTACATCGCGGTATCGGGATCTTTGCCGCGTAGCAACTGGTACACCGCAGACAAGCGAGCGCGATGAAAGCCGACGGCGATGGCTACCCGGACCAACTGATCCGGCGCCGGCTGAATTAAGTGATTGTACGGCGACGCCGCTCCGTCCGTCGATGGAATGGTGGCACGTCGCGAGAAATCTTCCAGAGCCTGGCGTGTCTGGGGCGAGAAGACGGCCAGTAGCGTGAGGATGAAGTCCGACTGGCCCAGCTTCGAGCCGCCATTGTTGATGCGGACGAAGATGTCGGCCACGGCTTCTTCGCTGACGTCCTTGGCGATCTCGAGGGTCGTAAATGGGTACTTCGTGAGGTCGAAGAGTCGGTCGAGGTTGTGGCTGATCGCATCCTCGTCCTCGGACGAAAGGTCGCGCTTGGATCGCAGCTTCTCAAGAAACTCGTTGATCAGGCGTCTGCTGGGTTTGCTCGACACCCACAGCTCGGAGATGTTCGAGATGAACTCGGGGTCGTTGCGAATCGCCGCGTCGGTTACTTCGAAAGCTCCATCACGAGGTCGGAAGCCTATCTCGATTCGTGCCTCTCTAAAGTCGTCGCCGAGCACCGGCCGTCCCCTGAGAACGGCGTAGAGCGACGTGAGCCTCTGCTGTCCGTCCACTACCAGGAGCGACGCCGCACGCTGCTTCTCGTCGAGGCCGATCCCTTTGGTGTCTTCGCTCCCAAAAGTGGCCCATAACATCAGGGAGCCAACGGGAAATCCGCGGTACATCGAGTCGAAAAGGTCGCGCACTTTAATGGCGGTCCACACGAATGGACGCTGGATGTCCGGGAGCGCGATGTCGCCTAGCTCGATGTATTTCAGTAGCCCTTCGACGTCGTAGCGTCGCTCGGTGAACTGTACCCGTGGCTGGACCACGGCCACGGCCTTCGGAGCGGATGTTCGGGAAGTGGGGCGTCGCTCCGCTTCGAGGTCGTCGGGCGATGCATAGCCTGGGCGAGGAAGGCTCCGCCGGAGCTCCATCTCCAAGTAGCGAAGCACGCCCGGTGAATGGGCCTTCGAGAGGAGCACCTTCTCCGAAGTTTCGGAAGCCAGTTCGATGAAGCGTTCGAAACCTGCGCGCAACGATGCCCGCAGCGCGGGAAGCTCCGCGGGGTCGAGCCACCAGATCACAGCGCCCGGAATGAGGCTGAACGGTTGGTTCAAGTTCCGCGGAGTGCCAACTCGCTCCAGCGCAGTCTGATCGGTTGGATCCATTGCCGCTGGGAAGAGCGAAATCCAGACCTTGTCCGCATAGAGTCCGCACGCGCGGACACGACCGACGTTCAGCGTGATTTTGTTGCTCTTTCGGAGTGTGGTCCCCCAGATATTGGGGTTTAGCGTGTGGGCGAGATCGATGGCGTCTGCGAAAAAATCCAGTGCCGCTCGCCGTGGCACCGCCTTTGGGTAGAGTTTTTCGACGAGTGTCGCTGCAGCATTGGGGTCCCGACGCCGAGCTGAGCGGGCGGCCTCGCGTGCGATCATTTCCGGACCTGCGGGTTCGTTCGCCATCAGCTTGGGACCCGATGGGCGGGGCTTCCGCTCGCGCGGCTGCCAGGCTGCTTCCCAGCCATCGATCGCTTCCAAATCCTTGACTGTCAGGGTGTCGGGATGGTCCTCAAGGAACTGACGCCCGAACTCAGTGATGCGATAGGTCTTGGGGCTGACCCGCGAGATCAAACCGCCCTTGGCGAGGTAAGTCATCGCCCAACCCGTTCGGTTGAGGATGACCGTCGATTTGCCGCTGGGTAGGCGAGCAATCCGTTCGTCTGATGTCAACCCGAGTTGATCGGCGATCGTGTTTGCTGCGGTGCGTCTCTTGATGTCGGTTTCGGCGGCGAGCTTCAGCAGCGGATGCAGCAGCTCATCGTAGGATGGGATAGGCACGGCCCGGGAGTATGCGATGCGGACGCCGAAGCTGACAAGCGCGCGGCGGCTCGAAGCGGTGGCGCATGATCGGCAACAGACGCAACCTCACCGTGGCTGGATGAGAACCGCGCGTCTAGTAGATGATCTTGGCGGCGACCAATTCCTGGTAACGCTCGGCGTGGAGGCCGAGGAGCTTCGTGAACACGTGCTCGTTGTCCTGGCCGATCCGCGGTCCGGTGCGGACCTCGACCCGGCTCCGGCTGGTCTTCACGTAGGCGCCGTAGATCGTCTCGCGGAAGCCGAGCGGGTGCTCGACCTCGATGAAGGTGCCGCGGGCGCGATAGTGCGGGTCGCGGAGCAGGTCGGCGACGTTCAAGACCGGCGCGGCGGCGACGCCCGCGGCCTGCAGTCGGCGCGCCAGATCGTAGTCGTCGTGCTCGGCGCTCCAGGCGGCGAGGCGTTCGTGGATCGCAGCGATGGCGGCGAGCCGGCCGTCGAGGGTCGCGAACGAGGGTTCCGACGCCCAGGGTGGCGAGCCCATCGCGCCGACGAGGGCGCGCCACGCCTCGTCCGAGGTCACGGCGATCGAGATCCAGCGATCCTCGCCGGCGCACGGGAAGACGCCGTGCGGCGCCGCGGCCGCGAGCGGATGGCGATTGCCGATCGGGCCGGCCGAGCGGCCGTTCATGGCGTAGTCCATGAAGGCCGGGCCGACCATCTGCATCACCGCCTCCTGCTGCGAGTAGTCGATGTGCTGCCCGGTGCCGGTGCGATCGCGGTGGCGGAGCGCGGTCAGGATCGCGAACGCGCCCATGATGCCGTTGTAGGGATCGGAGAAGGCGTTCTCGACCGGGATGGGCGCGCCGTCGCCGTCGCCGTAGCCGGTCAGGCTGTCGAGACCGGTCGTGCTGGTGAGGCTGAGCCCGTAGGTGCGGATCTCCTTCAGTGGTCCGGTGAGCCCCGCGGCCGGCATCGAGAACATCACGAGGTCCGGCTTCACGGCACGGAGATCGTTCCAGCCGAGCTCGAGCCCTTCCATCACGCCCGGCCCGAAGTTCTCGATCACGACGTCGCACTTCGCGATCAGATCGCGCGCCAGCTGGCGCGCCTCCGGCGTCTTGAGGTTCAGGCTGACGCTGCCGTTCCCGGCCCAGCAGGCGTGGTTCGAGAGGCTGCGATCGGGATCGCGGACGCCGCCGCCGAAGGGCGGCAGCATGCGCGTCAGGTCGATGCGCGCCCGCGACTCGATCTTGTAGACCTCGGCGCCGAGGAAGCCGAGGGTCTGCCCGACCACCGGTCCGGCCCACACCCAGCCGAAGTTCGCGACCCGAATGCCCGCCAGGGGCAGTGCGCTCGCCATGACTCGGGGTGTCTACTATCGAAGCCGGCCGAGGTCGACCGCCTCCTCGTCAGTTTCCGTCGGCGCTGCTCCCCCATTTTCCGCTCGCCTTCCATGGCCTCGCGGCATTGTCGGCGGGAACGGAACTCTGCGACGGTGCGCGGCGATGGATCGGCGGTTGCGCTCGCGCCTGCGTATTCTGACGACGATCGCGCTCGCGCTCGTCGTGGTCGGGGGCCCCGCCATCCGGAGCGCTCAGGCCGTCGACAATCCGACCGTCACCGGACCGATCACCGGTGGTCTCCGCGGGCACGCGCTCTGGGACAGCTGGTTCGAGCTCGCCGACATCGGCTACATGGAGGAGGAATACTTCCTCTCGGGGACGGCCACGACGGCGCCATCGGGCGGCACCACGGCGCCGTTCACGACCCGCATCATCGTGACCCGGCCGATCGACCCGGCCGACTTCAACGGCACGGTCCTGGTCGACTGGGTGAACGTCACCGCGCAGTTCGAGAACCCGGTCGACATCCTCGAGACCCATGAACTGCTCCATCGTGAAGGGTACGCCTACGTCCACGTGAGCGCGCAATCCGCGGGGATCTGCTGCACGCCGCTCACGCCCAAGATCTGGGACCCGATCCGCTACGCGCCGCTCTCCCATCCCGGGGACACGTATGCGTACGACATGTTCTCGCAGGTCGTGCAGGCGCTGAAGTTCCCGGCTCCGGCGCACGGTCCGGATCCGATGGGTGGCTTGCCCGTGCAGGTGGCGATCGCATCCGGGCAATCGCAATCGGCGAGTCGGCTCGACACCTACGTGCGGGAATGGCAGCCGAGCCACGGCGTCATCGACGCCTTCCTGATCCACGGCGGCGGTAGCAAGACCTACGATCCGCCGCCGGCGGCGCCCGTCCTCCATCTCCTGAGCGACGCCGAGGCGACGCCGGCGAGCCCCAACACGTCGGTCAACTACACGCTCTGGGAGATCGCCGGCACCGCGCACACCGATCTCTACGTCGGCTACCATCAGGTCGCCGGACAGGGTCCGCGGACGCTCGCCGACGTGCCGAAAGAGCCCGCCTCGGCGGATCCCGACCTCCACGTCGTCGCCGGGAACTACGGTGAGCAGATCCATCCCCTGCAGGGAACCTGCGTCGTTGCCGGAGCAACCATGCCGATGCGCTACGCCGCGTCCGCTGCCGTCACGTACCTCGACCGCTGGGTGCGGCTCGGCGACGTGGGCCGTCCGCCGGCGGGAGCGCGCTATCAGTTCAGCGGCGGACAGCTCGCGCTCGACCAGTACCAGAACGCCCTCGGCGGCATCCGTCTGCCGCCGATCGACGTCCCCGTTGCGACCTATCTCTCGACGACGTGTGCGCTCGGCGGCATCACCGTCCCGTTCACCGAGGTGCAGCTGCAGCTGCTCTATCCGACCCACGCCGACTACTTCTGCCGGATGGAGGAGCGGACCGACGCGGCCGTCGCCGCCGGTTTCCTGTTGCCGCCCGACGCGGCGGATCTCATGACGCGCGTCGCGGCCGCGACGAATCGTTGGCTCGTTCCCGGCGTCCCCGGCTGCGACGACACCTGCGGCGACGGCGTCCTCGATCCCGCCGAAGCATGTGACGACGGCAATGCCGTTCCCGGCGACGGATGCACGAGCCTCTGCGCCGTCGAGCCGTGCTGGACCTGCCTTGGCGCGCCCTCGATCTGCATCCCCAACGTGGGTGCGGCCTGCGACGACGGCAACCTCTGCACGGCGAGCGACCTGTGCGGCGTGGACGCGGTCTGCATCGGCCTTCCGAGCCTCGGCGCGGGCTGCGACGACGGCAACGCCTGTACGACGTCCGATGCCTGCGACGTCACCGGCGCCTGCAGGGGGGCGGTGAATACCGGGGCGGCCTGCGACGACGGCAACGCGTGCACCGACGTCGACACCTGCGACGCGAGCGGCAACTGCTTCGGCACGGCGACCTGTGGTGCCTGTCAGACCTGCGATCCCGGCGCCGGCTGCCTCGGAGCCATGTGCACGCCGACCCCCGTACCCACGCCGACCGCCACGCCGGCCCCGCTCGCTTGCAGCGCGGTGCCGCGATCGGGCTGTCGCCAACCCGCGCAAGCGGGACAGGCGCGGCTCCTCCTCACCGATCGCACGCAGGACGATCGCGATCGATTGGTGTGGAGCTGGCTCAAGGGGACGCCGACGGCGAAAGTCGATTTCGGCAACCCGACGGGGACGACGAGCTACGCGCTCTGCATCTACGACGGTAACGCGACGCTCATCCTCTCCGCGGAAGCGCCCGCCAGCGGCGTCTGCGGCAAGTCACCCTGCTGGCGCGAGCACGGCAGCGGGTTCAGCTACCGCGACCGGGAGCTGACGCCGGACGGTCTCCTCGGGGTCGTCCTGAAGGCGGGGCCTGCGGCCAAGGCCAGGATCGTGGTCAAGGGCAAAGGCACGCCTCTCGCCATGCCGGCGCTGCCGATCGCGGACTTGCCGGTGCTGGTACAGCTCGCCAACGGCGAGGGCCAGTGCTGGGAGGCGCGCTATGGCTCCACCGTGCGCAACACGACTCAGCAGTTCAAGGCGCGGGCGGATTGACCACGCGCCGCGAGGTTGTTGACCGGCGCGCTGACTTCAGATCGCCCGGGCGCGTCGGAGTTCGTCGAGCTCGGCCGCGCCGATGCCGAGCCAGGCTGTGTAGATCTCGTCGTTGTGCTCGCCCAGCAGCGGCGCGCCGCGGCGCGGGCCGCCCGGGCTCGCCGGCAGCTTGAAGGGCGCGCCCAGGTCGCGGATGCGGCCGAGGGCCGGGTGCTCGAGCTCGACCAGATAGTCGCGAGCGGCGAGGTGCGGGTGCTCGGCCGCCTCGGCGACGGTGAAGACGGCGGTGACGGGCACGCCCTCGGCCTGGCAGCGGTCCATGATCTCGCGCTTGCCGTGCTCCATCGTCCACTCGACCAGCAGCGGGTAGATGGCGTCGGCGTTCTGGGCGCGTTGGTACATGTCCTGGAAGATGTCGACGGTCATCCACTCGGGGTTGCCCATGACGCGCGCCAGGCCGTTCCACTGGCCGGCCTCGAGCGCCAGCATCCAGACGTGGCCGTCCTTGCAGGGCAGGATGGTGGCGGGGGCGCCGAGCGGCATGCCGACGCCGGTACGCCGTTCGAACTTCCCGTCCTGCGCATAGCCGCCGATGTTCTGGCCGCCGACGAAGGTGGCGGCGATGGCCTCGGCGCACGACACGTCGACGTGCTGGCCGCCGCCGACCCGCTCGCGGCCGTAGACCGCCGCGAGGCCCCAGGTGGCGGCGGCGACGGCGCCGTAGAAGTCGGCGGCGAAAGTGCCGTGCTCGAGCGGCGACTCGCCCGGACGGCCGCAGTAGCGGCTGCTGGCGCCCGAGAGATGGAAGGCGTTGAGATCGGTGCCGAGCCAGTCGGAGTAGGGCCCGCTCTGGCCGAAGGGCGTGATCGAGATCATGACGAGATCCGGGTTCGCCGCGGCGAGCGTCGGGTAGTCGAGACCCAACGAGGCCAGCGCACCGGGGCGTTGGTTCTCGATCACCACGTCGGCACGGCGGGCGAGCGCGCGCGCCAGCTCGCGGCCGCGCTCCTGGGTGAGATCGAGCGTGACGCCGCGCTTGTTGGTGTTGAGAAAGAAGAAGAGGCCGCTCTTCTCGGGGTGCGGCTCGTCGCCCGGAAAAGGACCCCAGGCGCGGGCGACGTCGCCGGCGAGCGGCTCGATCTTGACGACGTCGGCGCCGTAGTCGGCAAAGAGCTTCCCGCAGTACGGCGCCGAGACCTGCTCGCCGATCTCGAGCACGGTGATGCCGTCGAGCGCGCCGCCGGTCATGGGGCAGCTGGCTAGTACGGAAGGGCCGGGGCGGCAAGCGGGTGTCGCGCGCGCGGGTCGCGCGAGTGACGGCTATCGGGCCTCCGACCCGCATGCTACCGTCGCCGGGCGTCATGAGGGGTCGGAAACTGCTCACCGCCGTGTCCGTGATCTGCGTCCTGGCGCAGCTCGGCCTCGGCGCCTCGTCGGCGCTCGGGCTCGTGCTCTGCGTCGGCGCCGATCACACCGCCGTCGAGCTGCCGTCCGACGATTGTTGCGCGGGGCACGGCGGCAGCGCCGGCCGTTCGAGCAGCACGCTCGAGGCCAGCTGCTGCGACGACGTGCCGCTCGCCGCGGCCTGGCGCTCGGTGTCGGACGTGCGCCGATTGGATCCGAGCCTGGCGCTGATCGCTGCGGTGGCTTCGCCGCTCCCGGTCGCCGCGACGTCGGCGCTCGCGCTTCGCAGCGTTTTCTCCGGGGTGTGGTCGCCACCGCCCCTCGCTCTCCGTCCCGCCATCCTCCGCGTCTAGGCCGCCGGCGCGTTCCGGCAGCTTCGCCGGGCGGCTCCCGTGCGCGCGTCGCACGCGGCTCGCCCACTGACGCTTCTTCCTCGTTCGGAGGATGGTTCCATGTCGATGTCCATGCTCGGCCGCAGACGCGGCCCGTCGTTGTTTCGCATTGCGCTCGCCCTCACGCTGCTCGTGGTGCCGGCGCGCGCCGAGGTCGCGGTCGCGACGCCGCCCGACGAGACGGTATCGCTCGCCGAGGCGCTCGCCTTGGCTCTCGTCAAGGATCCGACGCTCGCGCCCTATGCCTTCGAGCGGCGGGCGCTCGATGCCCGCGCCTTGCAGGAGGGTCGGCCGCACAACCCCGTGCTCGGCACCGAGGTCGAGAACTTCGGCCGCTTCGGCGGCGACGAGGGCGATGCCGAGGCCACGCAAACCACGGTCAGCCTGTCGCAGGTCTTCGAGCTCGGCGGCAAGCGCGACAAGCGGGCGGCGGTGGCGCGGCTCGACGGCCGCCTCGCCGACTGGGACTACGAGCGCGCGCGCCTCGAGACCGCGACGCGCACTTTCAAGGCGTTCGTCGCGGCACTGCTGGCCCAGGAGCGGCTCGCACTCGGGGCGCGGCTGGTCGAGCTCGCGCGTGAGTCGGTCGCCGCCGTCCGCCGTCAGCTCCAGGCCGGCGCCGGCTCGCCCGTCGAGCTGACGCGGGCGGAGGCGACGCTGGCGGTCGCCGAGGCGACGGTGCTCCGCCGCGAGCGGGAGAGCCGGGCGGCGCGGAGCGCGCTCGCCGCCGGCTGGGGCGACACCGGTGCCGGCATCGCGCGACTCGCGGGCACGCTGGCACCGTTGCCGGCGGCGCGTGCGCTGGAGGAGCTGACGACGGCGCTCGCGAGCGCCCCCGACCTGGCGCGCTTCGGCGACACGCTGGCGCGCGCCCAGGCCGGGGTGGCGCTCGAGGAGGCGCGTCGGGTCCCCGACGTCACCGTGCGGGTCGGGGCGCGCCGCTTCGTGAGCGCCGAAAGCAACGGCTTCGTCGCCGAGCTCTCCGTTCCCCTGCCGTTCTTCGATCGCAACGCCGACGCGGTCGTCGAGGCGGAGGAGCGGCTCGGGAAAGCCCGCGCCGAGCAGCAGGCCGCCGCGCTCGGCGCCGAGGCCGCCCTCCGCGCCGGCTACGAGGCGATGGCGGCGGCGTACGACGAGGCCGGTGTCCTGGCCGCGCGCGTCCTGCCGCGGGCGAAGGCCACGCTCGCCGAGACGCGCCGAGGATACGGCGAGGGCCGGCTCCGCCACCTCGAGGTGTTGGAGGCGGAGCGCAGCCTGGCGGAGCTCGAGAGCGAGCATCTCGAAACCCTGGCGCGCTACCACACGGCGGCGGCCGATCTGGAACGGCTGACGGGCACGCCCGTCACGGTGCCGGCAGGAGGCATGCGATGAGCACCCCACGGAAATGGCTTGGACGGCAGGCGCGCCTCGCCGCCGTGCTGCTGGCGTTGGCGGTGGCCGGCGCGAGCGGCGCCGCGGACGAGCATGGGCACGAGCACGACGAGCACGCGCACGACGCGCACGAGCCCGGCGAGCCCGAGCACGCCGAGAGCGCCTTCGGCGTCGCCGACTTCGCGCGCCGGGGCGTGCACGTCGAGACCGCGGGCGCCGGCACGGTCGACGTCGGCGTCGAGCTTCCCGGGGAGGTGCGACCGAACGGCGACCGCCTGGCCCATCTCGCGCCGCGCTTTCCCGGCCTGGTGCGCGAGGTGCGGAAGCGCGTCGGCGACCCGGTGCGCGCCGGCGAGGTGCTGGCCGTGATCGAGAGCGAGACGCTGGCCTCGTTCGAGCTCCGGGCCGCGTTCGACGGCGTCGTGATCGACCGCCACGTCGTGCCCGGGGAGGCGGTGAGCCGCGACACTCCGGCGTTCATCGTCGGCGACCTCTCGACGGTCTGGGTCGACGTGCACGTCTACCAGAGCGCGCTCGCGGAGGTGCGGCTCGATCAGCCGGTCCGTATCGTCGGTCCCGGGGCCGAGCTCGAGGCCGAGGGGCGGGTGTCGTACATCGCGCCGGTCGTCGACCAGGCGACGCGCACGGCGACCGCGCGCGTGGTGTTGCCGAACCCCGCCGGCGCCTGGCGGCCCGGCCTCTTCGTCACGGTGACGGTGCTGAACCCGGTGGCGGCGCCGGTGGTGGTGTCGACCGAGGCGATCCATCGCCTGGAGGACGCCACCGTCGTGTTCGTCGTCGCGGGCGAGGGCTTCGCGCCGCGCCGGGTCACGGTCGGCCGCACCGGCCGGAGTCGCGCCGCCATCACGGCCGGTCTCGCCCCGGGCGAGCGCTACGCCGACGTCGGGTCGTTTCTCGTCAAGGCCGAGCTCGCCAAGGGCGAGGGCGGCCACGATCACTGAGGCCGGGACGATGCTGGAACGCGTGCTCGCCTTTTCGATTCGCCACCGCGTCGCCGTGGTCTGCCTGGTGGCGGCCGCGGCGATCGTCGGCCTGCTGTCGCTCCGCGAGCTCCCGATCGACGCGGTGCCCGACATCACCAACCGCCAGGTGCAGATCAACGCCACCGCCGCGTCACTCAGCCCCGTCGAGGTGGAGAAGCAGGTGACGTTTCCGATCGAGACCGCCCTCGCCGGGATCCCGGGGCTCGAGTACACGCGCTCGTTCTCGCGCAACGGCTTCGCGCAGGTGACCGCGGTCTTCGCCGACCGCGTCGACATCTACTTCGCGCGCCAGCAGGTCGCCGAGCGGCTGGCCGCCGCGCGCGGCCGCCTGCCGGCCGGGGTGGAGACGCAGATGGGTCCGATCTCGACCGGGCTCGGCGAGATCTACATGTGGACGGTCGAGTACCGGCACCCGCACGGCGCCGGCGCCGCGCTCAGCGCGGGCGAGCCGGGCTGGCAGCCGGACGGCGCCTACCTGACGCCGGAGGGCGAGACGCTCCGCACCGACCGCGAGCTCGCCGGCTATCTCCGGACGGTCCAGGACTGGATCATCCGGCCGCAGCTGAAGAGCGTGCCGGGCGTGGCCGGGATCGACGCCATCGGCGGCTACGTGAAGCAGTATCACGTGCGAGCCGGACCTGCGGTCGCTCACGGCCTACGGCTTGAGCTTCCACGACGTGATCGACGGCGCTCGAGCGCAACAACCTCAGCACCGGCGCCGGCTTCGTCGAGCACCACGGCGAGGTCTACGTGGTGCGGGCCCCGGGGCGGGTGGTCGATGCGGCGGCGCTCGGGCGCCTGCCGGTGGTCGAGCGCGACGGCGTGGCCGTCCGGCTCGCCGACGTGGCGACGGTGGTGCTCGGGCACGCGCTGCGCACCGGCAGCGCCAGCGAGAACGGCGAGGAGGTCGTGCTCGGCACCGCGCTCATGCTGGTCGGCGCCAACAGCCGGACCGTCGCCGCCGCCGTCGACGCGCGGCTCGCCGAGGTGCAGGCGAGCCTGCCGCCGGACGTCCGGGCCCGCACCGTGCTCGACCGCTCGGAGCTGGTCGACGCCACCATCGCGACCGTCGCGACCAACCTCGCCGAGGGCGCGCTGCTCGTGGTCGTGGTGCTCTTCCTGCTGCTCGGGAACTTCCGCGCCGCGCTCATCACCGCGCTCGCGATCCCGCTCTCGATGCTGCTGACCGCGATCGGCATGGTGCAGACCAAGATCAGCGGCAACCTGATGAGCCTCGGCGCCATCGACTTCGGCCTGATCGTCGACGGCGCGGTGATCATCGTCGAGAACTGCCTCCGCCATCTGGGGGCCGCGCAGCGGCGGCTCGGGCGGACGCTCACCACGGCCGAGCGTCTCGACGTCGTCTTCGCGGCCACCAAGGAGGTGCGCGGCGCCACCGCCTTCGGCGAGGCCATCATCATGATGGTGTACTTCCCGATCCTCGCCCTCACCGGCGTCGAGGGGAAGATGTTCCAGCCGATGGCGCTGACCGTGATCTTCGCGCTCGGCGCCGCCTTCGTGCTGTCGCTGACCTTCGTGCCGGCGATGGTGGCGCTCTGCGTCCGCGGCCCGGTGCGCGAGGAGGAGAGCCGACTGCTGCATCGCGCCCGCCTCGCCTACGAGCCGCTGCTGCGCCGCACGCTGGCGTGGCCCCGCATGGTGCTGGGGGCGGCCGTCGCGCTGCTGATCGGCTCGCTCCTGCTCTTCGGCCGGCTCGGGCAGGAGTTCGCGCCGACGCTCGGCGAGCTCGACCTCGTCGTGATGGCGAGCCGCATCCCGAGCACGTCGCTCAGCCAGTCGACGGCGATGCAGCGCGACCTCGAGCGCGAGCTCAAGGCGGGCGTCCCGGAGGTCGCGCTGATCTTCTCCCGCACCGGCACGCCCGAGACCGCCAGCGACCCGATGCCGCCGTACCTGTCCGACACCTTCATCATCCTGAAGCCGCGCGACGACTGGCCGAATCCCGCCGACACCAAGGAGGACGTGCGGGCGCGCGTCGAGGCGGTGGCGGCGCGCGTGCCGGGGAACGCCTACGAGTTCACCCAGCCGATCGAGATGCGCTTCAACGAGCTCCTCGCGGGCGTGCGCGGCGACCTCGCGGTGAAGGTGTTCGGCGACGAGTTCGAGGCGCTCGAGCCCGCGGCCCGGCGCGATCGCCGCGGTGCTCTCCGGCGGTACCCGGCGCCGCCGACGTCAAGGTCGAGCCGGTCGCCGGCGCGCCGGTCCTGAGCGTGGACGTGAAGCGCGACGAGCTGGCGCGCTACGGCCTCAGCGTCGCCGACGTCCACGAGGCGGCGGCGATCGCGGTCGGCGGCCGCGCGGCCGGCGAGATCTTCCAGGGCGACCGCCGCTTCGACGTGGTGGTCCGGCTGGCGGACGCGATCCGCGAGGATCCGGCGGCGCTCGCGGCGCTGCCGATCCCGCTCTCGCACGAGGACGCGCCGCTCACCCGGGTCGCGCTCGCGGCCGACGACGTGCGCCGCTTCCATCCCCGCGTCCTGCCGCTCGGCGGCGGTCGCGGATCTCACGCTCACCGAGGGGCCGAACCAGATCAGCCGCGAGAACGGCAAGCGCCGCATCGTCGTGCAGGCGAACGTCCGCGGCCGCGACATCGGGTCCTTCGTCGAGGAGGCGCGGGCGCGGGTCGCCGCCGAGGTGGCGCTGCCGTCCGGCGTGCTGGCTCGCGCTGGGGCGGGCAGTACGAGAACCTGGTGCGGGCGCGCGAGCGGCTCGCGCTACGTCGTCCCGCTCTGCTTGCTCATCATCGTGCTGCTGCTCTACGGCACCTTCGGCGCGCTCCGGCCGGCGCTGGTGGTGTTCAGCGGCGTGCCGCTCGCGCTCACGGGCGGCATCGTCGCGCTCTGGCTCCGCGCCATGCCGTTCTCGATCTCGGCGGCGGTCGGCTTCATCGCGCTCTCGGGCGTGGCGGTGCTGAACGGCCTCGTGCTGGTGACGTTCATCAACGAGCTGCGCGCCCGCGGCGCGTCCTTCGAGGCCGCGATCGTCGACGGCGCGCTCGCCCGTCTCCGCCCGGTGCTGATGACGGCGCTGGTCGCCTCGCTCGGCTTCGTGCCGATGGCGCTCGGCACCGGCACCGGCGCCGAGGTGCAGAGACCGCTCGCGACCGTCGTCATCGGCGGCCTGGTCTCGAGCACCGCGCTCACGCTCTTCGTGCTGCCCGCTCTCTATCGACTGCTGGCGCGGCGATCGCCATGAGCGCGACGATCGGCGTCACCGCGGCCCCGAGGATGCCGCCGAAGATCGCCTTGTAGCGGACGAAGGTCGCGAGCGACCACGCGTCGACGCCGAGCGCACGGAGCAGGACGATCGTCGGTGGGGCCACGATGAACATGGTCAGGACGCCGAGCACGATGCCCCGCGCCAGCGTTCCCGTCGGCAAGAGCTCCAGCGCGCGCGCCAGCGCCGGTGTCGATGCGACCGGCGGCAAGGCACCGGAGCGCACGCGGCCCCGGGAGAGCGGGGTCACGATCAGGGACGTGATGAGCGGCAGGACGAAGCAGGTGCCGATGGTATCGCCGCCGATGCTCTGCTGCCCCCAGAACGGGATGGTCTCGACGCCGCGAAACGAGAGCCAGGCGATCAGCGCGTTCAGCACGGCATTGACGACGCCGGCGCCGAGGCCCTGCTCGATGAGGAGAAAGTTACGATGGGGGGAGGACACGGTGCACGGGTGTCTCACGAGCCCGCGGGTACGTCCAGTCAGGGCGCGAATACCTCGACGGTGGTCATCATGCCCGCCTCGGCGTGCTCGAGGACGTGGCAGTGCAGCATCCACTTGCCCTCGTCGACCGGCACGAGGCCGACGTCGACGGTCTCCTGCGCATGCACCAGCGTGGTGTCGCGCCAATAGGGCTCGTCGACGGGCGTGCCGTTCCGGGCCAGCACCCGGAAGAACATGCCGTGCACGTGCATGGGGTGGAGTCGGTAGGAGACGTTGGTGAAGCGGAGGTGCGCGAAGCGGCCGAGCGGAAGGGCGAAGCCCTGGTGGTGCGAATGATCGAGCGGATCGGCGTAGGCTTCGCCGTTCAGCATCCAGGTGATGCCGAAGGGGCCGCCGCGCTTCGAGTTGAGCTCGATCGTCTTGGTGGGCTCGGTCGCGAGAGCGTCGCGCCAGGCCGGGACCGGAGCGCGGGCGGGCGAGGCGAAGGTCGGGGTCGCGACCGGATCGCCGGCGACCTCGATCGCCGCCAGCGGGAAGGGCTCGCGGGTGAAGCGATCGACGACCTGGACGCGGCGGCCGGCGGCGTCGCGCGGGATGGTGACGTCGAGATCGAGCCGGTTCCCGGGGGCGATCTCGAAGCCCGCCGGCGGGAGGGGTCGCGCGCTGTACATGCCGTCGACGGCGATCACCTCGGCGGCCAGGCCGGAGAAGTCCGGCTTGAAGACGCGGCCGTTGGCGGTGTTGACGAGGCGGAGGCGCAGGCGCTCGCCGGGGCGGACCGTCAGGGTCTCGCGCATCCGGCCGTTGACGGTCGCGACGTTGCCCCAGCGCCCGTCGTGCATGAGGTCGTGGGTGGTGTTGAAGCGCGGGTCGATCTGGCCGTCGGCGCCGAGGCGCCAATCGTCGAGCACCCAGACGGCGTCGCGCGTGAACCCGGGCGGCGTCGGCTCGTCGATCACCAGCACGCCGAAGAGGCCGCGCTCGACCTGCTCGCTCGAGCGCAGGTGCGGGTGGAACCAGAAGGTGCCCGCGTCCTTCGGCACGAACTCGTAGACGAACGACTCGCCGGGTCGGACCGGCGCCTGGGTCAGGCCGGGCGCGCCGTCCATCGGGTTCGGCACCCGCACGCCGTGCCAGTGCACCGTCGTCTCGGTGGGAAGACGGTTGGTGAAGCGGACGCGCAGGCGCTCGCCCACGGTCGCATGGAAGATCGGGCCGGGCACCTGGCCGTTATAGGCCCAGACCGCGAGCGGCCGGCCGTCGAGGAGCGGCAGCACGGTGGGCGCGGCGGTGAGCTCGTACTCGCGGAGGGCGCCGCGCCGCTCGCGGACGTCGAGCGGATAGGAGCCCGCGAACTCCCGCTCCAGGGCCGCGAGCCGGCGCGCGGCGGGATCGGCGGGCTCGCTCCGGCAGCCGGCGACAACGGCAAGAACGAGCAGGGCAGCGAAGGGGAGGCTGCGCGGCATCAGAGCTCGAGCCTGCGGAGGCGGAGCGCGTTCGCGATCACCGACAGCGAGCTCAGGCTCATCGCGGCGGCCGCGAGCATCGGGTTCAGCAGCACGCCGAGGACGGGATAGAGCACGCCCGCCGCGATCGGGACGCCGAGCGCGTTGTAGACGAAGGCGAGGAAGAGGTTCTGGCGGATGTTGCGCATCACGCCGCGCGAGAGACGCCGTGCCCGCACGATGGCGCGGAGGTCGCTTTGCACGAGCACCACGCCGGCGGTCTCCATCGCGACGTCGGTGCCCGTCCCCATGGCGATGCCGACGTGGGCGGCGGCGAGCGCGGGGGCGTCGTTGACGCCGTCGCCTGCCATCGCGACGGTGCGGCCCTCCGCGATCAGACGCTGGACCGCGGCGTGCTTCTGGTCCGGCAGCACCTCGGCCTCGACCTCGGTGATCGCGAGCTCCTTGGCCACCACCGCCGCGGTGCCGCGGCCGTCGCCGGTCAGCATCACGATGCGGAGCCCGTCAGCGCGGAGCAGCCGCAACGCCTCTGGTGTCGAGGGCTTGATCGGGTCGGTGACGCCGAGAAGACCCGCCGGGACGCGATCCACCGCGACGAGCATCACCGTCTGTCCGGTCCGCCGGAGCTCCTCGGCGCGCGCGTCGAACGCGGCGGACTCCATCCCGAGCTCGCGCAGCAACGGGACGTTGCCGAGCGCCACCGCGTGGCCGTCGACGCGGCCGACCACACCCTTGCCCGTGAGCGAGCGGAAGTCGGAGACCGGCGCGAGCGGAAGACCCCGGGCCTCGGCCCCGGCGACGATGGCGGCGGCCAGCGGGTGCTCGCTGCCGCGCTCGAGGCTGGCGGCGAGCCGCAGCATGGCGTCGCCGCCGTCGACCGTGACGAGCCGTGGCTTCCCCTCCGTGAGCGTCCCGGTCTTGTCGACCACCAGCGTGTCGACGCGCTCGAAGGTCTCGAGCGCCTCCGCGTTTCGGATCAGCACGCCGGCCTGCGCGCCGCGGCCGGTGCCGACCATGATCGACATCGGGGTCGCGAGCCCGAGCGCGCAGGGACAGGCGATGATGAGCACCGCAACGGCGGCGACCAGGGCGTGGGCGAGACGGGGCTCGGGCCCGACCCACATCCAGGTCGCGAAGGCGACGAGCGCGATCGCGAGCACGGCCGGCACGAACCAGGCCGAGACCACGTCGGCGAGGCGCTGGATCGGGGCCCGACTGCGCTGCGCCGCGGCCACCATCGCGACGATCCGGGCCAGGAGAGTGTCGCGCCCGACGCGCTCGGCTTCCATGACGAACGTGCCCGTGCCGTTGATGGTGCCGCCGGTGACCTCGGCTGCGGGGTCCTTGGCGACCGGCATCGGCTCGCCGGTCACCATCGACTCGTCGACCACGCCGGCGCCCTCGACGATGCGGCCGTCGACGGGGATGCGCTCGCCGGGCCGGACCCGCAGGCGATCCCCCGGTTGCACGTCCGCGAGCGGCACGTCGTGCTCCGTGCCGTCGGCCGCCACGCGGCGCGCCGTCGCGGGAGCGAGAGCGAGGAGCCGACGGAGCGCCCCGGCGGTCTTGCCGCGGGCGCGGAGCTCGAGCACCTGACCGAGCAGGACCAGCGTGGTGATGACGGCCGCCGCCTCGAAGTAGAGCGGGACGCCGTGGCCGCCCTGCGGCGGGATCAGCCGGGGGAAGAGCGTCGCGAGCACGCTGTAGCCGTAGGCGACGCCGGTGCCGATCGCGATCAAGGTGAACATGTTGAGGTGCCGCGTCCGGAGCGACTGCCAGCCGCGCACGAAGAAGGGCCACGCCCCCCACAGCACGACCGGGGTCGCGAGGGCGAGCTGGGTCCAGGCGAGGATCGTCGCGGAGACCCGATGCTGGAGCGGTTGGCCCGGCAGCAGATCCGACATCGCCAACAAGAAGAGCGGCGCCGTGAGCGCCGCGCTCACCCGCGCTCGGCGCGTCATGTCGGCGAGCTCGGGGTTGGCGTCGTCGGCGAGCGAGACCGTGCGCGGCTCGAGCGCCATGCCGCAGATCGGGCAGGTGCCGGGTCCGCGCTGCACGACCTCCGGGTGCATCGGGCAGGTGTACTCGGCGGCGACGTCGGCGGGCGCGGACGGCGACGGCGACCGCGCCGGGCCGAGGTAGCGCTCCGGCTCGGCGAGGAAGCGCTCGCGACAACGCGGATTGCAGAAGTGGTACGTCGTCCCGCCGTGGGTCGCGTGGTGCGCCGTCGTCGCGGGATCGACCGTCATGCCGCAGACGGGATCGCGCGCCGCGGCGGCCCGCGCATCCGGGTGGTGCGCGCGATTCATCGCCGCCGCACCTCGATGCCGTCGGCGCGGAGCTCGTCGTCGCCGGCCGGCCCGGCGACCGTGCCCGCGGGGTGCGCGTACCAGCCGGGGTCGTCGTAGCTCGCGAGCTCGTCGCGGACCTTGAGGATGGTGAACATGCCGCCCATGTCGATGGTGCCGAACGGCCCCTTGCCGCCGAGCATCGGGATGCTGTTCCGCGGTCCCTGCATGCGCATCTCCGCCATCGCCCCCATCCCGGTGTCGCCCATGGTCATGTAGTCCGGGAGGAGCTGTTGCATCTGCGGGTCGAGGTGCTTGGGATCGACGCCGAGCATGTTGGGAAGGCCGTGCCCCATCTGGTTCATCACGTGGTGGGTCATGTGGCAGTGGAAGGCCCAGTCGCCCGGGGCGTCGGCGACGAACTCGATGTCGCGGGTGCTGCCGACCGGCACCAGCACCGTGGTCTCCGGCCACTGGCCGTCGCCGGCGAGACGGCCGCCGTCGGTGCCGGTGACGCGGAAGCGGTGGCCGTGGATGTGGATCGGGTGGTGGTCCATGGCGCCGAGGTTGCCGAGCCGGATGCGCACGCGCTCGCCGCGCTTGACGACGAGCGGCGCGGTGCCGGGAAAGGCGCGGCTGTTGATGGTGAGCACGTTGAAGTCGGTCATCTCGGTGACGTCGGGCTTGCGCGTCCCCGGCTTGATCTTCCACTCCGTGAGCATCAGCGCGAAGTCGCGGTCGATCGGCGGATCGTCGCCGGCGCGGGGATGGATGACGAACATGCCCATCATGCCCAGCGCCATCTGCGTCATCTCGTCGAAGTGCGGGTGGTACATGAACGTGCCCGGCTGGCGGAGCGTGAACTCGTACTTGAAGGTCTCGCCCACCGGGATCGGCTTCTGCGTCAGGCCCGCCACGCCGTCCATGCCGTTGGGCAGCAGCACGCCGTGCCAGTGCACGCTGGTCGGCTCGGGCAGGCGGTTGGTGACGTAGATGCGGAGGCGGTCGCCCTCGACGGCCTCGATCGTCGGACCAGGCGTCCGGCCGTTGTAGCCCCAGGCGTCGATCGTGAGGCCGGGCGCGAACTCGTGCCGCACGGGCTCGGCGATCAGGTGGCCGACCTTGACGCCGTCGACGATCCGCCACGGCAGCGTGGCGCCGTTCGGCACGACCACCGGGCGATAGTCGCGGCCGGCCTCGCCGGGCGGCAGGTCGTCGCGCGCTGCCGGCGAGCGGGCGGTATCGGGCGCGGCCGCCTCGGCGCGCGCGGCGACGCTGCCGATCAGCGCGCCGCCGGCCGCGACCGTGAGCGAGGTGCGGAGCAATTCGCGTCGAGTGACCATGGCCTCAACCTCCGTGATGATGGCGGTGCGCGCCGCCCTCGGCCGGCGGTGGCAGCGGGTCGACGCTCGGCGGCTGGGCGGCGAGGCGGAGCTCGCCGCCGACGCTGCGCTCGAGCTCGGTGCGGCTCACCCAATAGTCGGTGAGGGTCTCGATGTAGCGCCGGCCGGCGTCGATCTGCCCGCGCTTCGCCTGCAGCAGCTGGAAGACGCCGAGCAGCATCGCGTCGTACTCGCGCTGGGTCTCCGCGACGATCCGGGTCTGCAGCGGCAGGACGACCGCGGCGTAGTGCTCCGCGCGGGCGCGGGCGGCCGCGACCTTGAGGCGGGCGCGGCGCACGTCGGCGCGGATGCGGACGGCGAGGGCGGCATGGCGCGCGTCGCCGGCCCGGATGCGGGCGGCGCTCGCGGCGAGCTCGGTCTGGCGCTGGTCGAAGATGGGAATGGGAAGATCGAGCGCCGGGCCGACCGACCAGCCGCCCTCGAGCTCGCGCTCGGCGGCGCTGCCGAGCGCGGCGCCGGGGATCAGGCCCCACAGGCGGCCGAGCCGGTAGCGCGCCAGCTCCTCCTGGGTGCGGAGGCGGCTGGCCTCGAGATCGAGGCGTTGCGAGACCGCGAGCGACTCCAGACCCGACTCCGGCACCTCGTCGGGCGGCAGGCCGGGCAGTCGGGCGGCGACGGTCCACGTCGTGCGCTCGCCCCAGAGGCCGAGCAGCGTGTTCAGGTCCTCGCGCTCGGCCAGGACCGTGCTCTCGACCTCCGCGAGCTCGATGCGCGCCTCCTCGTGCAGCGCCCGCTCGGTCGCGACGTCGAGATCGGTGATGCCACCGGCGGCGTGCTGGCGCTCGGCGACCTCGCGGGAGAGCTCGGTCGCCGTGACGACGCGGCGTCGGAGCTCGAGCATCTGGAGGGCCCCTTGCAGGCGATAGAAGGCCGCCTTGGTATCGAGCGCGAGCCCGAGCACGGCGTCGGCGACCTCGCGTCGGGTCGCGTCGCGCGCGCTGGCGGCGACGCGCCGCTTGAGCGGGATCTGCAGCGCGCCGAGGAGCTCCTGGACCAGGCCGAGCTCGGCGCCGGTGCCCGACGGCCCGAGGCCGAAGCGGACGTTGGCGCTCAGCACGGGATTCGGGAGGAGACCGGCCTGCACCAGCTCGGCCTCTGCGACCCCGAGCTCCTCGTAGAGCGCGCGCAGACCGCGGTTGTTGAGGAGGGCGATGCGGACGGCGTCGTCGACGGTCAGCTCCTCCCGCAGGAGCGCCTCCACCGTCGCGTCGACCTGGTGCGCGGCCGCCGCGTTCTCGGGCCACGCCACCGTGAGCGGCGCCCGCGCCGCGACCAGGCGCTCGACGTCGCCGACGCCGGCGCGGGGGTTCACGGCGGCACAGCTCGTCGCCAACGCGGCGAGCCCGAGGATCGCGAGGATCGGGTCAGTGCGCATGATCGTCTCCGCGCGCCGGAGTCGTCGGCGGTGTCGGCGGCGCGAGCGTTCGCAGCGTGGGCGGCGGCGCTTCGGGCGCGGCGGGGCTCGCCGGATGCGTCGCGTCCAATGTCGTCGGCGGAATCGATGCGGCGCAGCCCGCGAGCAAGGTCGCGAGCAGCGCGAAACAGAGCTTGGTCATGAGAACCTCGTCGTCGAGTGGCGTTCTTCCCGGCGGGCTCGCCGGGTGGGGCTGCTAGGACGCGACGCGAATCAGAGGCGGAGGACGGAGCCGTGCTGTGGGATCGGGAGCGACGGCGGGCTGCCGCGTCCGAGGCGCGCCGGTGCGAAGCGCGCGGCGCCGACGACGAGTTGCGTGGCCGCCGCGACGTGCAGCACAGGGGAGACGGTGAAGGAGGGCACGGAGAGCGTGATCGTCTCCGGCGCCGTCCACCGTGCATGCGCACAGTGCTGACATTCCGCCGCGGGTGGGTGCTCTGGCAGTTGCGAACGTTCCGGGTGGCAGCATGCGTGCGGGTCGGCCGCCGCCGCCGTCATGGCCGAGGCGCGGGACGCGCAGACGCAGACGAGGTGTGCGGCCAGAAAGAGCACCAGGACGGAGAGAGCCAGGCGCGAGCGGCGAACCTTGCGCACGGATCGACCCTAACCGACATCCGCCGGGGAGTCGAGGTGGAAGCGCGCGCGGTCGGCCGCGAAGGATTGACGGACGGAGCCCGTCGCGGGCGTTCTCCGTGCGACCGTCGCCGGGTTCCCCTTCCGGGCGCATCGAGAGCGCAGTCATCGCTGCAGCTCGGAAAACGTCGCTCCCGTCCTACGAGCTGCGACGTCGAGGGCGGACGGTGGAGGGCTCGGCGGCGGGTCCGATCTCGGCAAGGAGCGCAACCGCGCGGATCATGCGCGACGCGCCGAGCGCCCGATGAGGGCCATGCGCTGCTGCGGATGCGCCGATCGAACAACGACTGACGTTCGCTCGCCGATGCGCCGATCGCAGCGCTCCGCCGCCGTAGGACCCGCCGCCGAGCCCTCCACCGTCCGCTTTTCCCGACGGCCGCCGTCGCAAGACTTCTTCGCCGTAGAGCGCGCTTGCCATTAAAAGTAGAACATGTTCTACTTCCGCGGTCCCGGCGCTCCCCGCGCCGATCGCCGACCGAAGGAGATCCCGTGGGCAGAAATCCGTTGCACACCAAGCTCTGCGACATGCTCGGGATCGACTTTCCGATCATAGCCTTCACGCACTGCAAGGACGTCGTGGCCGCCGTCGTCAACGCCGGCGGCTTCGCGGTCCTCGGCGAGGCGATGCACACCGCGGACGAGATCGGCGCCGACATCAAGTGGATCCGGAGCCGCGTCGGCGACAAGCCGTTCGGCATCGACCTGGTGCTGCCGGCGTCGGCCCCCGACGCCGATACGCTGGAGCAGCTGCTCGCCAAGATTCCGGACGAGCACAAGCGCTTCGCCGCCCACATCAAGGAGAAGTACGACGTTCCGGAGCCCAAAGGCTCGCAGGCCCTGCATCAGTGGGGCGGTCTCAATCAGGACATCGCGCGGAAGCAGCTCGAGGTCATCCTCGACGAGCGCGCCCCCGTCTTCGTGTCGGGCCTCGGCAGCCCGGCCTTCATGCTGAAGGCGGCGCACGAGCGCGGCATGAAGGTCTTCGGGCTGATCGGCAAGGCTCGCCAGGCCAAGCGCGAGATCGAGGCGGGCGTCGACGTCATCATCGCGCAGGGCTACGACGCCGCCGGGCACACCGGCCCGATCGGCACGTTCTCGATCGTCCCCGAAGTGGTGGCGATCGCCGGCGACACGCCGGTCGTCGCAGCGGGCGGCGTGACCACCGGGCGGCATCTCGCGGCCTCGATCTGCCTCGGCGCCGCCGGGGTGTGGACGGGCACACTGTGGCTGGCCTCGCGCGAGTCCGACAACGACATGATCATCAAGGAGAAGCTGGTCGCCGCGACCGCCGACGACACCGTCTACTCCAAGAGCGTCTCGGGTTTCGCGATGCGCGTCCTCAAGTGCCCGTGGACCGAGGAGTGGGCGAAACCCGAGGCCCCGCGCATCCTGAACTCGCCCTACCAGATGCTGCTCAGCTCCGACTACATCCAGGCCGCCAACGATCATCGCCGCGCCGACCTCATGTTCGAGGCGGCCGGGCAGGGCGTGAGCTTCATCGACTCGATGAAGCCCGCCAAGCAGATCGTCAACGACATGGTGGAGGAGGCGCTCTCGGTGTTCGAGGAGATCACCGGCGAGACGGCCGACGCGTAGAGGCCGGACGGTGGCGACGGATCCCATCCCCAGCGTTCCCGGCTTCGACGCCGCGCGCGCCGGCAAGCGCGCGGAGTGCGACGGGGGCGGCGCCATCGCCGGCACGCGCTACGCCGCGCGCGAGGAGTTCACCGGCACGCTCACCGGCGAATACGTGGACCACGGCGATCCGCCGTGGCGCTGGTATCTCCTCCGCGACCTCGAGCGGCGGCCCGACGGTTATCCCGGCGACGCCGTCTGGTGTCTCGCCGAGAACCTCTTCGTCGAAGGCGAGTAGCCGGCGGCCATGCCCCTTCGCATCGTCGTCTGCGCCAAGGAGGTCCTGGACCCCGACGCCGTCAACAACTACGCGCTCGAGGGCCGGCTCGTCATCGGCGACGACGGCAAGTCGCTGACCCAGGCCAGCATCCCGCGCCTCATGAACGCCTACGACGAGCAGGCGATCGAGGCCGCGCTCCGCATCCGCGAGGCCGGCGTGGCCTGCACCATCGCCGTGGTGGCGATCGGCGAGGCGATGGACATGCTGAAGCACGCCGCGGCGCTCGGCGCGGACGAGCCGGTCGCGATCGCGGTCGATCCGGCGACGACGGATCATCACGGCGTCGCCCGGCTGCTCGCGGCGTTCGTCGCCGCGCGCGGCGGCGCCGACCTCGTCCTCTGCGGCCGCCAGGGGTCGGACGGCGACCAGGGCGTCGTGCCGGCGCTCCTCGGCGAGCACCTCGGGCTGCCGGTCGTGACGATTGCGCGCTCGGTGGACGTCGCGCCGACGGAGCAGGGCTTCGCGGTCAGGGTCGTGCGCGTGACGCCGGACGGGGACGAGACGGTCGCCGTGACGACACCGGCGGTCGTGACGATCAGCAACGAGCTCGGTCAGGCCCGCTATCCGACGATGGCCGGCCGCATGGCGGCGCGGAAGAAGAAAGTGACCGTCGTCGACCTCGCGGCCCTCGGCGTCGATGCGGCCGCCCTCCGGCCGCGCGTGCGCCTCGCGAAGCAATACGTGCCGACGGTGAAGGGCGCCTGCGAGATGATTCCCGGCTCGGCGGACGAGGCCGCGGCCGCGCTGGTCGCCCGGCTGCGTGCGGAGCACGTGTTGCGATGAGCGTCCTGGTCTGCACGTGGGGCCTCGGGCGCGCCGGCGGCGCACCGGCGGGGACGGAGGAGCTCCTGACCCTGGCGCGCCGAATCGATCCCGAGGTCGGCTGGGTCGTGGTCGGCGCGGCGCCGGACGGCGCGGCCGCGATCGCGTCCAGGCACGGTGTCGCGACGCTCGACCGGCTTGTCGACCCCAAGCTCGCGGCGTTCCAGCCGGATGCCTTCGTTGCCGCGCTCGCGCGGTACGCCGAGGAGCACGCGTGCCGGGTGCTGCTGCTGGCGCAGACCTTCGACGCGCGGCTGGTGGCGCCG
The DNA here is from genome assembly GCA_963761995.1 of uncultured delta proteobacterium. Taxonomy (GTDB): domain Bacteria; phylum Desulfobacterota; class Binatia; order UTPRO1; family UTPRO1; genus UTPRO1. The sequence goes on from CAVXIU010000006.1 coordinate 2,114,217, forward strand.
CGGCTCGCCGCACGGCTCGACGCCGCGGTCGTCATGAACGGCCTCGACGTCGCGGCCGCAGGCGACGCGCTCGCGGTCACGGCGTCGGCGTACGGCGGCGACACGCGCGTCGTCTACGAGGTCGTGGGCCGGGCGGTGCTCGGCATCAACGTCGGCGCGCTCGCCGCCGAGCCCGCCGCCACTTCCAGCGATCCCGTGCGGCGCGATCTCGAGGCGCGTCTCGACGAGGTCGGCGAGCGCATCCAGGTCGTCCAGCGCAGCGAGGCGTCGGGTCCACGCATCGAGGACGCCGACATCATCGTCGCCGGCGGTCGCGGGCTCGGGGCCAAGGAGAACTATCAGTTGGTGCAAGATCTCGCCGCGGCGCTGGGCGGCATGGCGGGCGCGTCGCGGCCGATCGTCGACGAGGGCTGGGCCGAGCCGGCACGCCAGGTGGGTCTCACGGGCAAGATCACGCGGCCGACGCTCTACGTCGCCGCCGGCATCTCGGGGGCGAGCCAGCACATGGTGGGCTGCGCCGCCGCCAAGACCCTGGTCGCGATCAACCGCGATCCCGAGGCCGCGATCTTCCGCTACGCTCGCTACGGCATCGTCGGCGACTGCCTCGAGATCCTGCCCGCCCTGGTGCGGGCGGTGAAAGGATAGGACCGTCTCATGGGTGAGAGAGTTCCCGTTGCCGCCGGCCTCTTCGACGAGACCCGCGACGGCGCCCGCCTGCTCGGCTCGCGCTGCACGACCTGCAACACGCCCTACTTCCCGAAGGTCGACTACTGCCGCCGTCCGCAGTGCGGCGAGTCGCGGCTCGAGGACGCGGCCTTCGGCCCCGACGGCACGATCTGGAGCTGCGCCATCCAGGACTATCCGCCGCCGGCGCCCGCCCGCTTCGACAAGCCCTACAAGCCGTACGCGATGGCGGTGGTCGATCTCGCCGACGGCCTGCGCGTGCTCGGGCAGGTGAAAACCGACGACCCGAGAGGCATCGTGCCCGACACCAAGGTGCGGCTCGTCGTCGACACGCTCTGTCACGACGAGGCCGGCAACGAGGTCGTCACCTGGAAGTTCCAGCCGGTCGCCGGCTGAGGAGAACGCGCCCATGAGAGACGTCGCCGTCATCGGCCTCGGGATGCATCCCTGGGGCAAGTTTCCCGAGAAATCCGTGCAACAGCTCTGCCGCGTCGCCGTCGATGCCGCCTTGAAGGACGCGGGGGTCGCGTGGCGCGACGTCCAGGCGGTGGCGGCCGCGAGCTCGCGCTTCTCCGGGGGCCGCGGCTGGGGTCTCAACGGCAACGACGTCACCGACGACATGGGGATGACCGGCATCCCGGTCTATAACATGTCGGCCGGCTGCGCGGCCGGGGCCAACGCCTTCAACGTCGGCACCATGCTGGTCGCGAGCGGCCAGCACGAGTGCGTGCTCGTGGTCGGCGGCGAGAAGCTGCCGAAGGGCTTCATCCAGACCTCCGGCGTCGAGGAGACGACCGATCCCGAGTACCTCCGCCAGCTCTGCATCGGCGTGCCCGGCCCGACGTTCTGGGCGTTCATGTGCCGGCGCCGCATGGCCGATCACGGCACCACCGAGGAGCAGCTCGCGAAGATCGCGGTCAAGGCCCGCAAGAACGGCGTCCACAACCCGAACGCGCGCTTCCGGAAGGAGACCACGCTCGACGAGGTGATGGCGTCGGCGCTGGTCAGCTACCCGCTCCGGCTCTTCGAGATCTGCCCGGTGAGCGACGGCGCCGCCGCCGTGGTGATCTGCTCGGCCGACTTCGCCCGCAGGCGCACGACGAAGCCCGTGTGGGTGGCGGCGAGCACCGTCGCGACCGCGCACTTCGACGACGGCATCCCGCGCGGCCTCGCCGGCGCGACGCCGGCCGACGGCCGTGCCTATCACAGCGAGGCGGCGGCGGCCGTGAAGGGCGCGATGGAGAAGGCGGGCATCGGCCACGACGGCATCGACCTCGTCGAGCTCCAGGACAACACCGTCTTCTACGAGCTCTCGTTTCCCGAGGAGTGGGGCTTCTGCGAGCCGGGCGAGGCCGAGCACCTGCTCGAGAGCGGGCAGACGCTCCCGAACGGCCGGCTGCCGATCAACCCGAGCGGCGGCTTCATCTCGTTCGGCGAGGCGACCACCGCGCAGGGTCTCTTCCAGATCTGCGAGCTCGGCTGGCAGCTCCGCGGCGAGGCGGGCGGGCGGCAGGTGGCGGACGCCAAGGTGGGCTTGGCGCAAACGCTCGGTCTCGGCGGCAACGGTACGGCGACGATCCTCAAGCGCTAGCATTCGGACGCGGTCGCGCCGCAGCCTGCGACTCGCTGTGTGAGAGCGCTCGGCGCGCGCGCAACGGCGTGTCGAATTCTCCCGTTCGAACGTCAAGATACGTTGCGATCCGGAGCGGAGACTCGCATCCTGGAAAGGATGACAACTCGACGCCCCAGACGGTTCGCGCTCGCATTGCTCACGTTGCTTCCCGCGCTGCTCGCGGCGCCGAGGCCGGCTTCGGCTGTCACGGTGAGCGGCTGCCTCGCCGGGAAGCTCGGCGACGTCGGCGGCGCGGTCGTGGGGCAGGTAGCGTGTCACGCCAAGCAGGCGGCGCGGTCGGATGCGGCGCGGTTGGCGGCCTGCCTCGAGAAGGCCGAGGCGCGCTTCGACGGCGGCGGGGATCCCATGCTGGGTCGCTTCGCGAAGCGCGAGCGGCGCCCGGGCTGCGTCACGACCGGCGATCAGGTGGCGCTGGCGGCACGCGTCGCGACGTACGTGAACGGGCTCGAGGCGGCGGTCGGCAATGCCGGGACCGCCAACGCCTGCGACGCGGCCAAGCTCCGCTGCGTCGGCGCCTACGCGGGCGGCGTGCTGGCGTGTCTCGCGCGCGCGGCGAAGAGTGGCGGCGTCGTCGACGTGCGTTGCCTGGTGAAGCAGGAGGAGCGCCTCGGCGACTCCGCGCGCGGGTGTCTCCGCAAGGCCGCCGCGCGGGGCGTCTGTAGCGCGGCCGACGGCGGCGCGCTCGCGGACGGTGCCGACGCCTTCGCGGCCGCCACGCTCTGTGCCCTCGATCCGCCCGGCGCCGGCGGGTGCCCGGGCCTGCCGACGCCCGTGCCGACGCCGACGCGCACGGCCACGCCGGTCCCGAGCCGCACGCCGACGCCGCTGGCGACCTCCGGGGCCGCCGGTGCCGCGCAGGATTGCGTCGACATGATCAACGCCTACCGCGCCTCGATCGGCCGACCGCCGTACGCCCGCTGGACGGCAGCCGAGGGCTGCGCCGACGATCAGGCCCACGACGACAGCCAGAGCCACGTGCCGCACGGTGCCTTCGGGCAATGCGGCGAATGGGCACAGAACGAATGCCCGGGTTGGCCGGGACCGCCCGCGCAGATGATAGGGAGCTGTCTACAGGCGATGTGGAACGAGGGACCCGGCGACGACTTCGCGACCCACGGGCACTACATCAACATGTCGAGCACGAGCTACACCAAGGTGGCGTGCGGCTTTCACGTCACCGCCAACGGCAGCGTCTGGGCGGTGCAGGACTTTCAGTAGTCGTGCGCCATATGTGCCTCGCGGGCGGGCACTCTGGCGCAGCGGGCACACGTTGCAGGGAACGGGGCGTGTCGCGCCGCGGACTTGCGACGGGGCGCCACGGGCACGCTTCCTGCTGTTCCACCTCCGCAGCGATTCAAAATCGACTCGGAGGGTTCACGACATGGGTTGGACGATCGGACTTCTGGTATCCAGCGCGTTGGTTCCGACCATCGGCGGCGTGTACGGTGCGATTCGCGAGCAGCCGGCGGACTCGCGTGACGGCGTGGTGCTCGCCTTCCTCGGCGGCGCCATCACCATCGTGTGGCTCGCGGCCGGCGTACTGACCTGGCGCGCCTTCTAGCTTAGCAGGGGGATCTCTCCCCCTGCGCCGCCGCGGCGAAGCCGCGTCGGCTCATCCCCCGGCTCGCTTCGCTCGGCCGCGTGCTCCGCGCGCGGAGGTTTCGAGTCCGGGTCGAACTCCCTAGCGACTCGGTGCACAGCAGTAGAGGCCGCGAGCGTCGGCGCAGCAGCCCTCGTCGTCGCCGCAGCAGACGGTCACGCCGGCGCGCGAGCAGGTCGTGCTGCGCGGTCCGCATGGGCCGCGGGCGCCGAGATCGTCGTCGCGGTCCCGCTCCGGCGGCGCCGGCTCCCGGGCGCCGTACCGGGTGTCGTAGTCCCGATCGCAGCAATAGGGTCCGGTGCCGTCGTCGCAGCAGGAACCGCTCGGACAGCAGATCGACTGCTTGCCGGCACGGCAGTAGTCGTAGCGGTCGGGGCAGAGCCGCGAGTAGTCGTTGCGGAACAGGATATTCAGCGTGTCGACCGGTCCCGGCGGCGCCGGGCGAACGCCGCCCCGCGGCGAGGCGTAGCAACCGACGACCACGAGCACCGACAACGACAACAGAGCGAGCCGCGTCTTCATGAACACCTCCTCCGCACCCGTCGGTGCGGCCTCGGGTACGATAGCGGCGCAGGAATTCCTGGGCTACCCAACCGTAATTCGGTAGCCGGCGCGGGGGAAGTGGAGGGCGATCGCTCCGCATTCCGGGCTCCGCCGCAGGATGACGACCTCGTCGGGTCCGAGCGCCAGGACGGTTCCCTCGAAGCGCGACTGCGGGAGGTCGTCGGACGAGATCGCGACCGCGGTGCCCGGGGTGAGGCCGTTGGGGTCGCCGGGATCGGCACGCTCGGGGGTCGCCGGCTCCGCCGCCTTGGCGATCGCGAGCGCGTCCTCGGGCGAGATGTTCTCGCGCTTCCCCTGACCCATGCCGTCGATCGCGGCGAGCCAGCGCTGGACGCCCGCGAGCGGCTCCAGGATCGCGGCGGCCGCGGGCACCCGGCGCACGAACCAGAGCACGTGGTAGACGGCGGCGTCGGCGATGCTGAAGCTCTTGCCGAGCAGGAAGCCGCCCTGGGCGAGCGTGCGGTCGAGATCGGTGGCCCAGGCCCGGAGCTCGTTCCGGAGATCGGGAACCGCGGCGAGCAGCACGGCCGGGTCGAGATCGGGCCGCATCTTCTTGCGATCCTCGAGCAGCGCCGGCGGCAGCATGGCGCCGAGGGCGGTGAACACCTGCGGAACCGTGGCGCCGAACATGTGGCGATCGGCCCACTGTGTGAGCGAGTCGGCCGCGGCCTCGAGGCCGCGCGGCCAGAGCGGCGGATCGGGGAAGAGCTCGTCTATCTTGCGAGCGATCAGACGGGTGTCGCAGTAGACGTCGGCGCCGATCTGCAGCACGGGGATGCGGCGATAGTCGCCGGTCATCGGGGTGAGATGCGGACGCGGGAGCCACATCGGCTGGTCGACGGCGCGCCACGGCGCGTTCTTGTAGCCGAAGACCTTGCGGATCTTCTCGGAGAACGGCGACATCTCGTAGTGGTGCAGAATGGGGGCGTCGCTTGCGCTCATGACGGGATCCTTTCCGTGCCGCGGGATGGCGCTCTGACTACAGCGGAATCCGATCCACGACCAGAGGGCGGCCGCGCGCGGTGCCCACGTGGACCTGATCCGGAATGCCGGCTAGTGTCGCCCACGATGACGTCCCCCACCGAGCGAGGCGAGAGCGGCGAGCTCGACTACGTCCCCGAGTATCTCTCCGAGGAAACCAAAGAGCGTCTCCGGGCGCTCACGGTCGAGTCGACGCCCGAGGCGGCCCCGCTCGAGGTCGACGAGTACCTGATCCGTCACTGGTGCGAGACCCTCGAGGACGGCAACCTGCTTTATCTCGACGAGGAGTACGCCCGCTCGCGCGGCTTCGACGGTCTGGTCGCCCCACCCGGGGCGGTGATGACCACCTTCGCGATGGAGTACCGCTGGCCCTGGCCGCCACGCGACCGCGAGCCGTCCCGTCACATCCACTACGTCGTCAAGGAGCTGCTCGACCTGCCGGTCGGCATCATCAACGACATCGACATCGAGACCGGCGTCCCGCTCCAGGTGGGGGATCGGGTGAGCGTGAGCCAGCGGCTGGTCTCGATCTCGCCCTGGAAGAAGACGCGGCTCGGCGAGGGGCACTTCTGGACCATGGATCGGCTCTACCGGAATCAGCTCGACGAGCTGGTGCTGCGCGAGCGCATGAGCGCCTTCGGCTACGGCCGGACCGAGCAGCCGGCGGCCCCGGCGGCCGCCGAGAGCGGCGGCTGGAGTCCGGCGGTCGAAGAGGCGATCGACGGCGCGCGCAGCGGCTATCGACCGGCCCCGCCGCGCGATCTCTTCTTCGAGGACGTCGTCGAGGGCGAGGAGCTGCCGCCCCTCACGATGCCGATCACCTTCACGCGCTGCGTGTACCTGGCATCGGCCACCCGTGACTTCTCGCCGCAGCACTCCAACCGCGACTATGCCCGCGAGCGCTCCAAGACCAAGGACGTCTTCGTCAACACGCCCTTCAACCTCGGGATGATCAGCCGCTTCCTCACCGACTGGGCGGGCCCGACGAGCGCGGTCCGGCGCATCCAGATGGCGATGCGCGCCAACGTCTGCGCCGGCGACGACATGATCCTGACCGGCAAGGTGATCAAGAAGTACGTCCATGACGGCGAGGCGTGCGTCGACGTCGAGGTGACGATCTCGACCCAAGACGGCCCCGTTTCACCGTGCCAGACGACGGTGGTACTGCAGCCGCGGTATTAGGCAACGCCGAGACGAATCCGCCTCGGTCAGGGGGCGGTCGAAGTCTTCATGCTCTGAAGAAATGCCCGCATTTCGGCGTCCGGGTGCGTCCGTCCTTGGTCCCGGAGCCGATTGTACTCCTCGGCGATCCGCAATTGCTGCTTGGCGGCGGTGACGCCGCCGCAGGCGACCCCGCGGACGCGCTTCGGCGCGCCGTCCGTCCGTTTCGAGTACGTCACCACGACCAAATGATCCAGCATGAGGGACGACAGGCGCACGCTGTAGGGGAACTCGGGACCGAAAAGCCGGCGGACGACCTCGAGCTCGGTCAGCCTGAGGAAGGGATCTGGACCGTATCGCAGGTCTCCTGCGCCTCCGTCGAGGAGTCGCGCGTAGAACTCCTCCTTGAACCCCTCGGCTCCCCGCACGGATTCCATGTAGTGCACGATCGTAGGGAAGCGATCGAGGATTTCGTTCGTTTGAAGGTCGACGACGAGGATCGCCTCGCTCGGGCGAACGAACAAGGCGTCGCGAATGATCGCGGTGTTGGCTTCGAACCGCTTCACCAGGGCGGGCGCCGGTGGCGGTGCCGCGGCGTCCGGCTCGGACGCCGCGGAAGCTTTCGAGGGCTCTCCGTCGTCGTCCGTGATCACGTGCTCCCCTTCCACGCGCACGACCAGGCGCCCCTTCTTGGTGGGGCAGCACGACGCGTCGGTGGGGCCGGGCTCGAGCGTGTCGAGCCGTGCCTTGCCGTCGCGAATCGCCATCTGCGTGACGTCCTTGACGTCGAGGGGAATCGCGGAGAGGAAACGCAGTGCATCGCCGCGACGGACGAACACGGCCGCATACGCCTCGTGCCCGCTTCCGCCCGTGAATTGAAACGTGGTCGCCACGACGGCATCGGCCGCGTGATCTCCATTGAGGTCGCCGAGCGCGGTCAAACGATGGGCGCCCTCCACGACGCATGGCTTTTCGGTGCAGTCCTCGTTGCGTTCGCGCTCCTCACGGCGGATCTCCGCATCGATTACCGTCGCATCGTTGCCGCGAGGCGACTCGTCGTGCGCCGGTTGCGAGTGTACGACGCCCGTGCAGAGAGGTATCCCGACGCTCAGAATCGCGATGGCCGCGGCACGGTACAGGGGGGAGCCTCCTGCGGGACCGAGAGGTCGGTCAATCCAGGGCAATCCGGAAGCCGTTCGAGGCGCCAGCGTAGTCGGGCTCGTTCCTGCCACGGCCGGAGGATCGGCAGAGCGTAGGAGGGCCGGTGCTCCAGGCGCAACCGCGGAGCGAGCGGTACTGGCTGGCCGTCGCGCCGCGAGGGTCGGTCTCGGGTGATCGGACGTAGTAGTCGATTTGGTACAAGTCGGCACACCACTGCCACGCATTGCCGAGCATGTCGAAGGTGCCCGCCCACGATGCATTGGGGATCTGCCCGACCGACGCGGTGAACCGGTACCGGTCCCGGTCCGTCGAGTAGCGTACGTTGCTCGGCATCACCCCGCCGTCCTTCAGCGTCAGATCGGCGTGATTCAGCAGAGTCCCATCCCAGGCGTCGCCCCAAGGGTAGGTCTTCGCGGCGGGGCCCCGAGCGGCGTACTCCCACTGCGCCTCGGTCGGCAGCGTGATCCGGCGCCCCGTCTTCGTGCTCGCCCAGTCGGCGAATGCGACCGCGTCGTTCCAGCTCACGACCACCACCGGATGATCGTCGCGTTGCGTAAAGCCCGGCGTTCGCCAGCTGATCTCCGGGAACAAGGCGCACTCGCCGTCGCGGCAGGTGTGGCCTTGGCCCGTCTTCTCCGCGTCGGTCTGATAGCCGGCCTCGGTGGCGAACCGCCGGAACTCGCCCACCGTCACCGGATACTTGCCGAGGTAGAACCCCTTCGTGATGCGCACGCGATGCACGGGCTTCTCGTCGCTCTCGTGGTCGTTCGAGCCCATCGCGAACTCGCCCGGCGGTACGTATACCATCGAAAGCGCAGCGCCCGAGCCAAGGTCGAGGCGGAGCGGCGCGCCGGCGGCGAGCCCCGCGTCGCGGTCGGAGTCCTCCGCGGCCGCACGTGCGGGCGGAGCGCGTCGCTCGGCCCCCACCGACCCACGGAAGGATTCGCACGCGGCGCCGCTCTTCAGGCACTTCGCCATGCTCTCGCACCTGCGGACGACCGCGAGCAGCGGGGAGTCCTTTCGGGTCGGGGGCGCGTTCAAGAAGGGGCTGAATCCTCTATCCTCGAGATTTTGGCGGCGCCCTTCGGTTTCGGCGACCGTCGACAGCTGCTGATGCGCTACCAGGTGCGACTTGATGACGCCGCCAGCGCCTGCGAGCCGCGCTTCGGTAGTCCCGGGGGCGGGCGGATTCAGCTCGGTTGCGAAGTTGTCGAGATACCCGACGCAAAACGACGCCTCGTCTTCGAAGCAGCTGCCGTAGACTCGGCCATTCGGCTCGGTGGACTCGGCGCTGGCGGTGAGAACCGTCCCCGCGAGCGCAGCCACGACCAGAACCAGGGCAGCGACGAGATTCTGAGGGTGCTGCGAGACGGACCGTGTCATCGGGCGCGGCATATCCCGGGAGAAGGTGCCCTTCAACGCTTCCTGGTCCTCGGCTTCGCGCCGAACGGCTCGCCGCCCTTTTGCGATACGCGCTCGCTAGCTCTGTCCCTGACCCGTGAACTCGACGGCGAGATGCTTGATGCCGTTGATGAAGCCGGAGCGCAGGCGGCTCAGGCTCGCCGCTGACGTGGATGTCGGGCACGCGCTGGAAGAGCTCGCGGAACATCACCGTGATCTCGCGCCGTGCCAGGTGGGCGCCGAGGCAGAAGTGTGGACCGGGCCCCCCGAAGCCGACGTGGAAGTTGGGGTCGCGGCGGAGATCGAAGCGATAGGGATCGGGGAACACGCGCTCGTCGCGGTTCGCCGAGTTGTAGAACAGGATGACCTTGTCGCCGGCCTTGAAGTCGTGGCCGCCCACCGTGACGTCGCGGGTGGCGGTGCGGCGCATGAAGACGACCGGCGTCGCCCAGCGCACGATCTCTTCTACGGCAGTCGGCGCCAGCGCCTCGAACTCCGCCCCCCAGGCGGCGCGTTGCGCGGGATGGTCGCAGAGCGCGATCAGGCCCTGCGAGATCGCGGTTCGGGTGGTCTCGTTGCCGGCGGCGAGCAGCAGGATGAAGAACGACGCCAGCTCCTGGTCGGAGAGGTGCTCGCCGTCGACCTCGGCGGTGACCAGCGCCGAGGTGAGATCGTCGCCGGGATGCTGGCGCTTGTGGGCGCCGAGCTCCGACATCATGGCGGCGAGCTCGGCGCCGGCGGTCATGAACGCCGCGATGAGATCGCTGCCCTCCGGGATGTACTCGGGGTCGCCGCTCGAAAGGATGATGTTCGATTTCGCCAGCACGAAGCCGTACTGGCTCTCCGGAATGCCCATCATGTCGCAGATGATCTTGAGCGGCATCGGCTGCGACACCTCGGTGACGAAGTCGCAGCCGCCCATCGGCCGGATGCGCTCGATCACCTCGACCGCCACCCGCTGCACGTCGTCCATCAGGTTCTGCATCACCCGCGGCGTGAAGCTGCGCGACACGATGCCGCGGAGACGCGCGTGGCGCGGGTCGTCCATGTTGATCATCGAGCCGTAGAACTCGAGCATCTCGGTCGGCAGGTCGTTGATCGAGGTGGCGCCGCGGCTGGAGCAGAAGATCTCGGGCTGGCGGCTCATCTCGAGGATGTCGGCGTGGCGGGTGATGGCGTAGAAGCCCTCGCCGACGGGGAGACCGGGGATGTAGTCGATCTCCTTGAAGTGCCGGATGGGATCCTCGCGCCGGAGCCTCTGGAAGGCGCCCTCGCGCTCCGCGATGGGCAGGGTCCAGAAATCCGGGGTGCTGAGGTCCATGGCGTCGAGCGCCAGGGTTTCGAGTGGCTTCATGCGGCCTCACACTTGGCGATGACGTGCTCGGCGTACAGCCGGAGCGCGTCGATCTTCTTGGCGAGCGGCTGGGTGTCGCGGTCGTAGACGTTCCGGAAGCCGACGATCACGTCGGTGACGCCGAGGTCGGCGAGCTTCTTCACGCCGTCGACCGTGAAGCCGTCGAAGGAGATGACGTGATTCTCGAAGGGCAGGCGGTCGCGGCCGTATTCGGCGCGCAGCTCGGCGATCCGCTCGAGGTAGCCCTCGAGCGCCCCCTGGTCGCCGCCGGCGTGCATCCAGCCGTCGTTCCGGGCCGCGCGCTTGAGCGCCGCCTCGGAATGGCCGCCGATCAGAATCGGGATCGGCACCGTCGGCGTCGGGGAGATCTTGATGCTCGGGACGTCGTAGTGCTTGCCCTGGAATGCGAAATAGCCGCCGGCCGTGAGCCCGCGGATGATCGCGATCATCTCGTCGAGGCGCGCGCCTCGCGTCTTCCATTCCGTGCCGGTCACGAGGAAGTCTTCCGGCCAGGGGCTCGTCCCGACCCCGAACACGAAGCGGTTTTGGCTCATGACCGCGAGGCTCGCGGCCTGCTTGGCCATGAGCACGGGCTGGCGGATCGGCAGCTTCACGACGAACGTGGTGAAGCGGAGCCGCGTGGTGACGGCAGCCATGGCGCCCATCAGCACGAACGGCTCGATGAACGGCTTGTCCTCGATGAACGTGCGTTCGCCGTCGGGCGTATAGGGGTAGCGGCTGTCGGATTGCTCCGGGTAGCAGATGCTGTCGGGGATCGTGAAAGACGTGAACCCTGCGTCCTCCGCCGCCCGCGCGAGCGGCAGATAGTGCGACGGGTCGCACATCGCTTCGGCATACGAGAAGCGCATGGGCCCGCTCAGATGGTGAGGCCGCCGTCGAACGGCACGATCGCGCCCGACATGTAGCGGCCCTCGTCGGAGGCGATGAAGGCGACCAGCGACGCGACCTCCTCCGGCTTGCTGCGGCCGAGCGGGGTCATCAGACGCCGCAGGTGCTCGGGGTCGCCGCCCGGCGGCAGCTCGAAGGAGCGCTGCAGCGGCGTCTTGATGCCGCCCGGCGCGACACAGTTGGCGCGCACGCCGCGCGCCAGGAACTCGGCGGCGAGCGAGCGGGTCAGCTGCACGACGCCGCCCTTCGAGGCGCAGTAGGCCGAGCCGTACGGCACGCCCTGCAAGCCCGCGTTCGACGCGATGGTGACGATCGAGCCGCCGCCGTCGAGCAGGTGGGGAAGCGCGGCCTGGACCACGAGGAAGGTGCCGGTCAGGTTGACGGCGATGATGCGCGACCAGTCCTCGAAGGGCAGGTCGGCGGCGTTGGCGAACTTGCCGATGCCGGCGCAGGTGACGACGACGGAGGGACGTCCGAGGTCGCGGGCGGCGGCGGCGACGGCGTTCCGCACCGACGTCGGGTCGGCGACGTCCACCTGATAGGCGCGGCTGCCCGCGCCGCCGATGTCGCGCGCGGTGCTCTCGGCGGCGTCGGCGGCCAAGTCGAGACATGCCACCTTGCCGCCCTCGGCGGCGATGCGGGCGGCGACGGCGCGTCCGAGGCCCGAGCCTGCCCCGGTGACGATCGCGGTACGGCCGGTGAAGCGGTTCTGGGATCCGTCCATGGCCGGCGAGAGTAGCGTTCCGCCGGCCGTCGCACAATCGATGTGCAGGATCGTGCAAGTAGCTCATACGAGGGATCTCTCCCTCGCCCGGACGAGCAAAGCCCGTCCGACGCGGAGGCTCCTAGCGCGAGCTTTGGCGCCAGGTCGCGAGCGCGGCGCGGACGGCGTGTGCGTAGAAGCCGTTCCGGAGGAGGAGGATCGCGGGGGACCACCGCGAGCCGAAGAGTGTGCGGCGGGTTCTCCGATCCAGGCTCGCGTCGACGGCCTTGATCGTGCCGCCGCGCAGGTGGTGGACGACGCCCGCGATGCGATCGGTCGTGTCGCCGCTCGCCTTCACGTCCGCGCCGCGGTAGCCGAGGCGGTAGGCGCGGAGCTGCCAGTCGACGAAGCCCCAGTAGAAGGGACGGCGCTCGTCGAAGAGGCCGACGCGCGCGAAGAGGTCGCGGCGAAAGGCGGCGCAGTAGCCGTCGACGACGCCGGCGAGCGGCGGCAGGGCGTCGGCCGGTCCGCGGTCGCCGACGAAGCCGATCGTCGCGTCGTCGTCGAAGGCCTCCAGGAGTCGGGGTAGCCAGCGCGGGCCCTGGATGACGACGTCGTCGTTGAGCGCCACGACGTAGGCGCAGGCGGCGTCGGCCGCGCGGATTCCGGCGTTGATCGCCGGCCAGTAGAAGCGGTTGGTGGCCATGCGCAGCACCGTGACCGCGGGAGCCCGTGCGATCTCGTCGAGAAGCGCGCGGGCCTCCGCTGCGGACGAGGCGTTGTCGACGATGACGAGCTCGAACGGCGGCGCGCTGTGGCGGAGGATGCCGTCGACGACCTGGCGAAGCATCGCCGGGTTGTCGCGGGTCGGCACGATGATGGTGACGAACGGGAGCCGCGGGTCCGCCGGCATCGCCGGACGCTTCCTACGGCCGTCATGCGGCGTCAAGGCCGACGTCGGGAGGCTCGCCGCCGCGTGTGACGCGCATGCCCGATGCGACCGGCGGGAAGGGCCGGCCGATCCGCACCAATTCGACACGTTTCTTTGCGTGCCGCGGCGAATGTTCGTTGCCTCGGGTGACGCGTGTAACTAGTAAAACCACGAGCTCGGATTCTAGTCGTGCGTATCGCAATAAAGGTCATGAAACCGATATACCGAAGCAGCTTTCGTTTCTCCCGAGCCGTGACGATGCGATCGACGCCTTGCGGACTCCGGTGCTCGCCATGGAAGCGTCCAGGGTCCGCGAGTGAAGGCGTGCCGGGGACGGAGGAGCGACGGCCGACGCTTCCCCGTCCCGGCCGCTCGGTTGACGGCGCGCCGCCGCCGGTCGTACACCACGGCGGACGGAGGATCGCGCCATGGTGGACCTGCAGGAGATCGAGGCGATCAAGCGGCTCAAGTACCGCTATTGCCGCGCCCTCGATCAGAAGCGTTGGGACGAGCTCGGTGCCTGCCTGACCGAGGACTGCCGCTCCGCCTACGGCGACGGCCACTTCAGCTTCGATGGCCGGCACGCGATCCTGGACTTCCTGCGCGACGCCCTCGGGCCCATGACGCGGATCTCCTCGCACCGCGTGCACCAACCCGAGATCGACCTCACGAGTCCGACGACGGCCACCGGGACCTGGGCGCTCGACGACGTGGTCATCGAGACCGAGGCGAAGCTGACCATCCGGGGCGCGGCCTTCTATCAGGACGAGTACGTGAAGGTCGGCGGCGAGTGGAAGATCGCCAAGACCGGTTACCGCCGGATCTACGAGGAAATGGAGTCGCGCACCGACACCCCGAGCCTCGCCCTCACCAGGAATGCCTTCGTGGGCACCAAAGACCCGGCCGCCAGCCGGGCGTCCGAATAGGAGCGACCATGTCCGACGAGCATCCCGCGCGCGCCGTCTCGAAGCGCTCGATCGCCGCCGTCAAGGCCAAGCGCAAGGAGGATTGGCTCGCGCTCTTCGCGCCCGACGCCGTGATCGAGGATCCGGTCGGGAAATCTCCGATCGATCCCGGCGGCAACGGCCACCGCGGCCCCGCCGCCATCTCGAAGTTCTGGGACAACCAGATCGCCGCCAACACGATCCACTTCGAGGTCCGCGAGTCCTACGCCGCCGGCCACGAGTGCGCCAACGTCGGCACGATCTCGATCGGCATGCCGAACGGCATGAAGGCGCGCTGCGACGGCGTCTTCGTCTATCGCGTCAACGACGCCGGCCAGCTGGTCTCGCTGCGCGCCTTCTGGGAGTTCGAGAAGATGCTCGCGACCATGGCGCCGGCCTGAGCGCTGCGCGCGTTCGCGACCGGGAAACGCTCAGCCGACCGCCGCCAGCTTGCCTTCCGATGCCCCGTGCTTCGCCGCGGGGACCGGCAGCCGCACCTCGAACAGCGAGCCGCGGCCGAGCTCGCTCGTCACCTCGATGCTGCCGCCGAGCTGCGTGACCAGGGTCCGGACGATGTAGAGCCCGAGGCCGACCCCGCCGTACGACCGCGTTTCCGAGCTGTCGGCCTGCCGGAACATGTCGAAGATGAAGGGCAGGCTTTCGGTCGCGATGCCGACGCCGGTGTCGCGGATACGGAGCATGCAGCCGTTTCCGAGCACCTCGCACTCGACCGTGATCGCGCCGGCCGGCGTGAACTTGATGGCGTTGCCGATCAGGTTCTTGAGAATCGTCCGGAGCTTCCGCCGATCGGTGTGCAGCGTGACGTCACCGGGGTCGCCCCACGAGAGCGCCACCTCGCCCGTACGCGGCAGGCTCGCGAGCTCCGTGTCGAGGTCTTCCCAGAGCATGCGCAGGGCCACGACCTCCAGCTGAGGCTCGTCCCGTCCGGCCACCATCCGGCCGAGGTCGAGGGTCGCCGTGATCATGTCGAGGAGATCGACGCTCGAGCGTCGGATCTGGCCGATCAGGAACGCACGCTGCTCCGGGTCGTCGTCGGCGAGCATCTCCGTGTAGCCGATGATCACGTTGAGGGGGGTGCGGAGCTCGTGCGACATGGTCGAGACGAACTCGGTCTTCAGGCGATCGGCCGCCGCGACCTCCTCGAGCAGGCGCGCGTTCGTCAGCGCCATCGACGCCAGCTGGCCGATGCCGTGGGCGACGCGCCCGCGCTCCGCCGTGAAGGCCGCCCGCGAATCGCGATAGGCGGCGATCTGCACCCCGATGAGATCGTCGCCGCGCACGAGGGGAATGCAGGCGACGACCTTGGCGCCGTGACGCGTCAGCAGCGCCGCGAGCACCGGGTGCTTCGCGTCCTCCTCGGTCAGCTGGAGGATCCGTCCCTGGCCGAGCTCCGCGAGTAGCGGGACGAAGGCGCCGGCCTCGAGGCGGATCGTCTTCAGCGCCTCCCAGTGATCGGCCGCGAGGCCGTGGCCCGCGATCGGCAGGTAGACGTTCTCCGCGGGCTGATGGAGCCAGGTGTTGCTGTAGTCGGCGCCCAGGACGGTCGCGGCGAGCTGGCAGACGCGGTCGAGGAGTACGGGCGTCTCCAGGGAGGAGATCAGCTCGCGCCCGACCCGCGCGAGCGCCGCCGACGTCCGCGCGTCCGCCTCGCGTCGCGCCTCCGCCTGCTTGCGGTCGCTGATGTCCTCGAGGGTTCCCACGTATCCCAGGGTCGCCCCGTCGGCTCCGAGCATCGGTCGCGCGCGCCCGTGGACCCAGCGCACGTCGCCATCGGGTCGCAGCACGCGAAACTCCGCCGCCTGCTCGTCGCGTTTCTGCACGGCCGTGGACCAGCTCTCCAGGACCCCGGCGAGATCCTCGGGGTGGACGCATTGCCGCCAGCGCTCCTCGAGGCCGTCGGCGGACGTCCGGCCGACGATCTCCGCCCAGCGCGAGTTGACGTAGGTGACCCCTCCGAGCGGGTCGGCTTGAAAGATGCCGAGCGGCGACGCCGCGCTCAACGAACGGAACAGCTCCTCGCTCGTCCGGAGCTCGGCCGTGCGCAGCTGGACCGTCCGCTCGGTCTGCTCGTTGACCTGCTCCAGCTGGGCCTGCTGGCGGGCGATGCCGTGCATCTCGCGCAGGCTCTGCAAGCAGGAGTTGATGAGGAACACGTTTTCGAAGAGGACCCAGCCCGCGTGCTCCAGCCACCGCCACGGCGCCGCCGTCACGCCGTAGACCGACTCCGGCCAGTAGATGCCGCGCAGGAAGTGGTCGGCGGCCACCACCAGCGTGGCGGGGACGAAGATCTCCCAGTCGCGATAGAAGGCGAGAAACGCCAGCGAGCCGAAGACGTGAAAGTGGGTCTCGATCCGCCCTCCGGTCAGGTGGATGAGCAATCCCGACATCAACATCTGGCTGACGGCGATGATGTGACGCGTCGAGCGACGGCCGCTCCGCGAGAGGCCGAGCACGACGGGCAGGGAGGTGATCGCACCGCCCAGGAAGATCGCCGCCCAGACGTGGAGATGGGTCTCGCTCGCGGATCCCGCCCAGGTGCGCGGCGCGACGATCCAGGCGGCCGCGATGCCGGCGATCCACTGCGCGAGCAGGAGCCCGACGAACACGCGATCGGTTCGTTCGTAGATCCGCTGCCGGTGCTCGCGAAAAATGACCTCGGCCCGGGTGTCGAGCGCCGAGAGATCAGAGGACGGCATGCGTCGTCCCCGCATCGTGCGCGGTTCCCGCCGCGGGCGGACCCTGGAGCGCGCACCCGAACACCGGCGTGCGGTCGGTGGATGCCTCGTCGTGCGCGATCAGCGCGATCATCGCGCGCAGGCCCGGGTTGTCGCCGGCGTGGCCGCGCGAGCCGGTGATGCCGCCGCTGAAGAGCAGGCGGCCATCGGTGTCGTAGAGCAGCGCCTGGCCGGACGTGAGGGCGTGGAAGCGCGCCGCCTCGATGCCGTCGTCGTCGCGGACCATCGAGACTCCCCGGATCGCCGCCGCGCGGCGCCACAGGTCGGTGTCGATCGCGCCGTCGCCGAGATCGGGCGGCACGGCGAAGAGCACGTGGACCGCGACCCGATCGTCGACGCGGGCCACCAAACGGTCGAGCTCCTCGAGCGTGGCGAGCGAGCAGGGGCAACGCGGATGCAGCAGGACCACGAGCGTCGGGCGGTCGGCGGCGGCGACGATGCGGCTCGTGTCGGGCCAGCGCGCGGGCGGCTCTGCGGCACCGCCGGGCGTGACCTCGTAGCTCCAGAGAACGGCCAGGCCGCCTCCGACCGTCACCACCCAGAGGAGGGCGAGCAGCACGAGCAACGATGGACGGCTCGCGAGCCGACTCGAAGTCTTGCGACAGTCGAGGCGAACGTTTGGCCGGTCGTCGGTCGTCGGGGCGGGAGTCACATCTCGACCGAGGAGAGGGTGGGTGCCGACGCTACCCGTGTAGCTGCGCCAACCATGTCAATTTACGGAGCAAGGCATGTACCAGGATTGCGGCCGCCTCACGCGGCCGGTTTCATGCTGATTCGGGTCGCGGAGCCGGGTCGCGACCGTCACCCGCCGGCTGGTGGGGTGTGCAGAAATGTACGCCGAAATCAGGCTTCGCGCGCGCGCTCGGGCCGGTAGACGTCGGGCTCGATGAAGACGAGGCGTGCCGCCGGCACGCGAGCCCGGACCGCCGCTTCGAGCGCGTCGACGATTTCGGCGACCGCCTTCAGGCTGAGGTCGGGGGCGAAGGCGAGCTTGGCCGCGACCAGCAGATCGTCGGGGCCGAGGTGCAGGGTGCGGAGGTGGATCACGTGCGTCACGCCGGGGCCGCCGGCGAGGGCCTCGTGGATGGCGGCGATCGTCGTCGGGGCGGCGGCCTCGCCGATCAGCAGGCTCTTCATCTCGATGGCGAGGATGACGGCGATCACGCCGAGGAGGAGACCGATCGCGACGCTGCCGAGGGCGTCCCAGCGCGCGTCACCGGTGATGAGCGCCACGCTCACGCCGACGATCGCGAGGACGAGACCGAGGAGCGCGCCCACGTCCTCCAGCAGGACCACGGGCAGCTCCGGCATCTTGGAGTGGCGGATGAACGTCCACCAGCCGTCGCGCCCGCGGAGCGCGCTCGCCTCGTGGACGGCCGTCCGCAGCGAGAAGGCCTCGAGCACGATGGCCACCGCGAGCACGGCGAGCGCCCAACCGGGCGACGAGAGCTCGTGGGGATGGAAGAGCTTCTCGACCCCCTCGGCGACCGCGAACAGCGAGCCCATCGAGAAGAGCACGAGCGCGACCACGAACGCCCAGAAGTAGCGTTCCCGGCCGAACCCGAACGGATGCTCGGCGGTGGCCGTGCGTCCGGCGCGCTTCGAGCCGAGGAGGAGGAGCGCCTGGTTGCCGGTGTCGGCGAGGGAATGCACGCTCTCGGCCAACATCGACGCCGCGCCGGTGAAGAGGAACGCGACCAGCTTGGCGAGCGCGATGCCGAGGTTGGCGAGAAACGCCGCGACGATGGCGCGGCGGCTACCGTCGGTCATTTCGATTTCGGCCCCGTGCGCTCGGGGCGCTCTGCGCCCCGATGCTCCGATGGCCCTCGGAGCGCGAGGTCAACTCGCGCTCCTCGGAAGGATTTCGCCCCCGTGCGCTTGGCGGGCGCGTTGCGCCCGCCAATGCTCCGATGGGCCTCGGAGCGCGGAGTCAATCCGCGGTCCTCGCTCCTCGCAGAGCGTGGAGACGCGGAGGCGAGTTCAGTGACTCGCGGCTTGCTTCGCTGGAGCGGCGGCGGTCTTCTCGCCCCACGACTTCCGCAGCGCACGCATTTCCTCGCGCTTGGCGATCTTCTTCCGGCGGTGCTTGTTGTAGCGGCTCTTGTCTCCGGTGACTCGTCCCATGATTCGACCTTTCGCGGCTGCGCAGGCTGCGCGCGGCGTCGGGAGGGCATTTCACAAAGCGCGCCGTCGCGCCAGCGGGTCGACGGCAACGGTAACGCGCGCCCGACTCGAGTCCGCGTATTTCTACGTGCGTAGTGATCCGCGTAGAAACACCCGGCCCTCGTTCGTACAGTCCTGCGCCCGATCCGCAGAAAGGAGGCGCCCGATGCGCGAACGAAGTTCGGCCTTTGACACCGCCCTGAGTGATGCGCGGCTCCGCTGCATTCTCTGCGAGAGCGTGTTGCCCGTGCCGTCCGCGACCGCCATCGAGCAACAACCCGACCCGGTATGCGTCCGATGCTGGGAGCTGGCGCCCGACGAAAGGCGACTCCTGCGCGACCGGGCCATGGCGCGGGTCCTGCGCCGCGACCTCGATCACTGACTCCGCCCACCCGGCGACGAAGATCGCTCTTGGCAGCCGTCTGTTGGCCGTCTAGGCCCGCGCCCTGACGTACCACCCGGAGGCCGCCACCAGGGCGGCCGCAATCAGGACTCCGACGGCCGGCGTGAACATGGCGGTGTGCAGACTGCCCGTCAGGTCCGACGTCAGACCGACCACGAACGGCCCGGCGGCGCTGCCGACGCCGCCCATGAAGAAGACGTTCACCGCGGTCGCGATGCCGTGACGCTCCTTGGGGACGAGCGAGACCAACATGGCGTTCAGGCTGGGGAAGAAGCAGTAGATGGCGATCGAGGCGAGGATGCCGCACGGGGCGAAGACCCAGACCGACGTGCTGCTGATGGTCAGCACGATGAGCGGCGCCGATACGATGGCGGCCGCGACCGAGACGTCGAACTCGCCCGCGAGACGCACGCGGTGCCGCCAATCGGCGAGGTAGCCGCCGAGGATGCTGCCGAGGACGCCGCCGAGGAGCGCGCCGCCCCCGAAGATGAACCCCGCCTCGGTGAGCTCGAGCCCGCGATCGCGGACGAAATAGGAGGGCGCCCAGGCCACGAACCCGAGGCCCGAGGCGATCGCGGTGGCGCCGCCGAGCCACATGAGGAGCAGCCGGGGATCGCCCACCAGCTCGCCGATCACCTTCCACGCGGACTCGGCGCCGTGCGTGACGCGAGGGCGGCGCTCCTCCACGAGCGTGAGGACGACCGGCAACAGCAGGAGCCCGGCGCCGCCGTAGATCAGAAACACCTGCCGCCAGCCGAGGAGCTCGGCGAGACGACCGCCGAGGCCGATGCCGATCCCGGCGCCGAGCGCGGCCGAGATCCCGAACGTGCCGAGCGCCAGTCCACGGCGCTCGGGCGGAAAGCGCTCCGCCACCAGCGACAGCGCGCAAGGGTAGAGGCTGGCCTCGCCGATCCCCGTGAAGAAGCGCGCCGCGACGAGCGTCCAGAAGTCGACGGCGAGCGCGCCCGCCGCCGTCGCCAGGCTCCACACGGTCAGCCCGAACGCGATCACGCGGACCCGCAGGTAGTGATCGGCGGCCTGGCCGAAGGCGAAGCCCGAGATCGCGTAGATCAGCGAGAAGGCGAGGCCGCCGACGACCCCGAGCTCGGTGTCGGTGAGGCCGAGCTCGGCGCGGATGCCGGGAAAGAGGATCGGTACGACCTGCCGATCGGCCCAGTTCACGGTGCTCACCAGGATCAGCACGGTGAGCAGATACCCGTTGCTCTGACGCAGGCTCGCGCTCACGCCGGCTCGTTCTTGATCACGCGCACCAGACGTACCAGATGGGGGGAGGCGTCGACGATCTCGAGGCGGGTTCCGTCGGGCGCCGTGAGCTTGGTGCCGCGCTGGGGGATGCCGCCGGCGAGCGCCAGGCAGAGGCCCGCGATCGTCGAGTAGTCCTCGTCCTCGGGCAGGTCGGCGCCGAGCTCGCGGTTGATCTCACGGATCGGCGCGTGGCCGCGGACCAGCACCCGACCCGGTCCCTCCGGACGGATCAGCTCCTCGGCGGGCGTGTCCTCGTCGGTCGAGAGCGTGCCGAGCACCTCCTCGATCAGGTCGCGCAAGGTCAGGAGGCCCGACAGGCCGCCGTGCTCGTCGACCACGAAGGCGATGGCGGTGCGCCGGCTCCGCATCTCCTCGAGCACCTGCGTCGCGCGCGTGCTCTCCGGCAAGAAGAGCGGCGGGCGGATGGTGTCGTCGAGCACGATCAGGCCGCGCTCCCAGGTGAGCGCCAGCACGTCCTTGGCGGTGACGTAGCCGACGACGTTGTCGAGCGTGCCGTCGTAGACGGGCATGCGGCTGTGCCCGGTCTCGAGGAACACCTGCTTCACTTCCTCGGGGGTCGCGGTCTTGGGGATGCCGTCGATGCGATTGCGCGGCAGCATGATCTCGCCCGCGGTGAGGAGGCCGAAGTCGAGCGCCCGCGAGGCGATCTCGCTGGTCCCCTCGTCGAGGGCGCCGGTCTTGCCCGCCTGCTCCACCAGCTCTTGAAGCTCCTCCGGCGAGAACCGCGACTCCGTGAAGGTGGTGCGGTCGCCGAACGGCCGCAGGATGAGATTGGAGCTCGCGGTCAGCAGGTGCACCATGGGCCGGATCAGCCAGGCGAGCGTCCACAAGGGGGGCCCGATCATGAGCGCATAGGACTCGGCGTGGCGGAGCGCGAGCGACTTCGGCACGAGCTCGCCGAGCACGATCGAGGCGTACGAGATCACCGCGACCACCACGGTGAGGGCCGCGACGTCGGCGATCCCGACCGGCACCCCGAGCTGCTGCACGCCGGCGCTGAGGGTGGTCGCGATGGTGGCACCCCCGAGCGCGGCGGCGGCGGCGCCGACGACGGTGATGCCGATCTGCACCGTGGCGAGGAAGCGCTCCGGTTGGTTGCGGAGGTCCGCGACCGCGCGGGCGCGGCGGGAGCCGGCCTCGACCAGCTGCTGGAGGCGGGTGTCGCGGATGGTGAGGATGGCGATCTCGGCGCCCGAGAAGACGCCGTTCAGGAGGATCAAGACGAGAATCGCGATCAGCTCGACCATGCGGAGCGGCGCACCTTACCACCGCCCGTCGCGGCAATCACAAGGGGGATCTCTCCCCCTTCGCCGCGCGCTGCGCGCGCGGCGGTCGAACGTGGGTCAGGGTCGCTCGGCTATGCCGGCGCTATGCTTACGGGAATGCCGTTCAGCACCGCGTTGCCGGAGCGCTCGTCCACCAGATTGGCGGGGGCGAGCAGGTTGTTGTTGACCCCGGCATGCGCGCGGGCGACGCCGAGCCGCACCCCTTCGCGGTCGTGCCCCCAGCCGTGCGGGAGCGAGACCACGCCCGGCATCATCTCGTCGCTCACCTCGACCGGCGCCTCGATGCTGCCGGCCGTCGAGGTGACGCGCGCGCGTTCGCCGTGTCGGACACCGGCGCGCTCGGCGTCCCGCGGATGCACCAGGAGCGTGCAGCGCTCGCGCCCGCTCACCAAGACGGGCACGTTGTGCATCCACGAGTTGTTCGAGCGCAGGTGCCGGCGGCTCACCAGGACGAGCGACTCGGGGGAGCGCGCGAGCCGGGCGCGCAGGCGATCGAGGTCGGCGATGACGTACGGCGGCGCGAGCTCGATTCGGCCCGACGGCGTGGCGATCACCTCGCGGGCGCGCGGCACCAGCGGGCCGAGGTCGAGGCCGTCGGGGGCGTCCTTGAACGACTGTAAGGTGAGCCCGCCCGGACGCTCGCCGTAGCGGTCGCCCCACGGCCCCGTCCGGATGGTGAGGTCGAGAATGCGCTCGGGGCCGCGCCGCTCGTAGAGCGGGAAGAGCGCGCTCGCGTCGAGGCCCTGCATGCCGGCCAGCGCGGCGAAGTAGCCGTCGTCGATCGCGGCGACGTCGATGTCGGCTCCCTTCATGCCCATGCAGAGGGCGGCGAGGCGCGTCATGATCTCCCACTCCTGGGGCCGATCGTCCGGCGGCGGCAGGATCGCGGGCGACCACTTGCCGCCGCTCCTGACGGCCCAGATCCAGATCATGTCGTCGAAGTGCGGCTGCTCGAGCGCCGACAGGCCCGGCAGGATGACGTGCGCGTGGCGCGTCGTCTCGTTCATCCAGTTGTCGACGCTGATCATGCATTCGAGCGTCGGCAGCGCCGCGTCGAGGGCGGCGGCGTTCGGACCGCTGATGACGGGGTTGCCGGCGATGGTGATGAGGGCGCGGAGACGGCCGTCGCCGGGGGTCGCGATCTCCTCGGCGAGACAGGCGAGCGGCACTTGGCCCAGGACCTCCGGCGCCCCGCTGACCCGGCTCTTCCAGCGCCTGAGCGTGAAGCCGTCCGCGAAATCCGGGTGCGGCAGCGACGCCACCGACCACGCCGCCGGCTTCCCGAACAGCATGCCGCCGGGCCGGTCGAAGTTGCCGGTGAGCACGTTCACGACGTCGACCAGCCAGGAGGCGAGGGTGCCGAACTCCTGCGTGCAGGTGCCGATGCGGCCGTAGACGGCCGCCGTCCGCGCCGCGGCGAGCTCGCGGGCGAGCCGGCGGATGGTGTCGGCGGGGATGCCGCAGGTGGCGGCGACGGTCTCGGGCGTGAACGGCGCGGCCGCGGCCCGTACGTCGTCGACGCCGTTCACGAGCTCGGCGACGTCGCCGAGGTCGACGAGGCCCTCGGCGAAGAGCGTCTGCACGATCGCCAGCAGGAAGGCGGCGTCGGTGCCCGGTACGATCGGAACCCACTCGTCGGCGCGTGCGGCCGTGCCGGTGCGGCGCGGATCGACCACCACCACCTTGCCGCCGCGGGCGCGGATGGCGTCGAGCGCGCCCGGCATGTCGGGGCAGGCGAGCAGGCTTCCCTGCGACGCCGACGGGTTCGCACCCAGCACCATCAGATGATCGGTGCGGTGGACGTCGGGGACGGCGATCGCCCACATGTGGCCGAACATCAACGCCGCGGTCAGGTTCTTCGGCCACTGATCGACGGTGCCGGCGGAGTAGATGGTGGGAAGCCCGGCCATGCCGACGAAGAGGCCGACGTAACGGCTGATCGAGAAGTTGTGGACGGTGGGGTTGCCGATGTACGCGGTGACCGCTTCCTTGCCGTGGCGCGCGATGACGCCGGCGAGCAGCTCTTCACAACGCGCGAAGGCCTCGTCCCACGTCGCCTCGCGCCACGTCGTGCCGTCGCGGATCATGGGTACCCGCAGGCGGTCGGGGTCGTGGTGGAGCTGGCCGAGCACGGCCCCCTTCGGGCAAACGTAGCCGCGACTCCACACGTCGTCCGGGTCGGGCTCGACGCGCCCGACCCGGTCGCCGTCGACGTGGACGCGAAGGCCGCACATGGCCTCGCAGAGCGGGCAGGTGCGGCGGTGGATCGTGGCGGTGCGGTCGCTCTGGGCTATTGGAAGCTCGCGCTGAAGGGCGGCACGAAGCCGCTGATGTCCAAGGTCGACGGGACGCCGAGCGCACCCGATCCGCCCGGCGTGCACACCGGGCTCGTGCAGCAACAGCGGTCGGGTGGGTTGAATACCTGGCCCGGGTTCACGCAGTTCGCGGGAATCTCGGGCGAGTAGTCGGTGCTGTTGTACGCCGTGACCGGACCGGTCGCCGGGCCGTAGTAGAGCGTCGTGCCGTCGACGCCGTCGACTTGGAGCCCGTAGCCGCCCATCGTCGGGGCGGGAAAGAAGAGTCTCGGCCCCGTGCAGTTGGCGCTCGTGTAGTAGAAGAACGTGCCCTGTACGAACCCGGTGGGCGGTACGTATCCGACGACCGGCGTCCCACCGATGTTCAGAATGAGTATGCCGCCGGTGTCGACGGCTCCCATGAGGGTCCCGTTCGCATCGCGCACGACGACACTGCCGCCCGACTGCCCGACCGTCGTCGATGCCTGCACCTGGCACGCGCCGCCGACCGGCGTGATTCCCGTGCCGGTGACCTTGGCGTAGAGCGGCGCCGCCGGCTCCGACGCCCGTCAGCGTCGCCCGGATGTCGGTCGTCTTCGGCGGTTTCACGCCGTTCTTCGGCTTCGAGCGCTTGAGGACCGAGAGCATGCTGACGTTGTCGACCGTCACCACCTGGGTGTGCGCGAGGCTGGTGCAGGCGGCGTCGGTGTAGAGCTGAAAGGTGAAGGGGGTGGTGGAGATGGCGAGCTTCAGCGCGGTCGTGTCGACCGTGTACGTTACCGGCACGTCGGCGGCCTGGACCGTGACGGGCGCGAGCACCAGGCTGGCGAGCAGGAAGAGGCGGGCGGGGCGCATGGGATTCCTCCTTGGGTCGGGTGGTGGGGCGCCGCGAACGGTAGACACCCTCGGATCCCGCGGTCAAGGACAATCGACGCCGCTCGTGGTCCTTCCCTACGTTTGCCGAGTCTTCTCCCTACGCATCCCCTACGCCCACATCGCTTTGTACATTTCGGGCTGTAAGCCGTTGCCATTGCGCCCGGTGCTGCCGATCGTAAGGAGCGATCGTTTGGCACGTGCTGTGCTCTTTGTCCCCACAATGACCGTTGTCCGTATGGTCTCAGCATCAGGGAGAGTCAGCCGTGCTCGACAGTCTTGTCTACCTCGACGACGTGCTCGTGCTTCGCGAGAGCGAGCACGGCGTGTTCTGCGAAATCGACGGACGGCCGACGTTCATTGGTAAGTTCGAGCTCGCGCTCGACAACAAACTGCCGCCTGTGGGCGAACGCGGAATGATCGCGATTACGCGGAGGGCAGCGCAAGGTCTCGGCGTCATGCGACCGTCGCACTTCGCGCATACTGGGCATGAGCCGAGGCGGACGTATCGTCCGTGAATGCAGGAGAAGCCAATGTCACTCGATGCCTTGGTCCTGCACGACGTCGTGGTGCTGTACGAGACCGACATCGGATGGCTGTGTCAGGTCGGCGAGGCGCGCGTGTTCATCGCCAAGCTGGAAATTCAGCCGGGCGTCCTGATGCCGGCCGCGGGCCAGCGCGGGACGGTGACCGTCGACGGCTACGCGGCCGATCGCGTACGAAAGACGCTGGAGCGCTACTGAACGGCCCTCAGAAGGTCAGCGTCCCCTCGACGAAGCCGTACGTGAGGTCGCGATCGCGCGGGAAACCGTTGTCCACGACCCCCTGCCCGAAAGCGTGACCGCAGTAGGTCTGCAGCTCGAGGTTCCGGGACACGGTGTAGGTGAGCGTCAGCTCGACCACGTAGGCGGTCTCGTGTGCGCCGCCCGCAGGCGTACCGCCGTAGCCGAAGAAGTCGCGCTTGGTGGCGCCGCCCCCGAAGTAGAGGAGATCGCGGCCCTCGGTGACCCGGAGCCAGTGGAAATCCAAGCGGGTGGTGAGCCGCGCCAGCGGGCGGGTGATCAGCTGCACCATCACGTCTTGATTGTTCATCAGGTTGTAGAAGGGCGTGTAGGCGTAGATGCGCGACGTCGGCAGCAGCTGGAAGAACGTGCCGTGGTCGCCGTCGGCGGGGTCGTCGTCGCCGGAGCTGCGGAAGATGCCGGTGCGAATCCACGGAGTCCACGGCACGCTGGCGAAACGGTAGCCGCCTTCGAGCGCGTAGGCCCAGCTCCGCTGATCGAGCGACTGCCACTCGCCGACCTGACCGGCGGACCACGCGAGCCCGTCGACGTAGCCCGGCCCGAGCGCGTGCGTGTAGACGATCTCGCCGCCGATCGTCTCGACCTCGATGCCGCGCTGGTCGGCCTGGCGGGCGGGCAAAGGCCGGTTGTCGACCACCACCACGTCGCCATCGTCCGGACGATGGTCCCGATAGTGAATGTAGAAGAGCCGCGCTTCCGTACCGGGAAGGAGGTTCGGGCTGTCCTTCTTCATCAGCGTGAGCCCGCCGAGGTCGATTCCCATGTGACGCCCGGCGCTGATCTCGAACCCGCCCGAGGTCGGCAGAAAATAGAAGCCGGAGAGAAGCAGCGCGGGCGTTTCGACCGTGCCGCGTCCGCCGTCATAGCTGCGCCCGATATGCGTGAAATCGAACGGACCGACGAGGCGCTCCGCGATGCGGTTCCGGCGGATCCATTCGAGGAGGGGCTGCTTCGAGACGGACTCGAGCCCGTCCTGATAGCGCAGGCGGCCGCCTTGCGCGGTGAGCTTCCAATCGGCGTGCGTCGCCTCGCCCTGCAACCATCCCTGGCGGAGCCAGCCACCCTCCTGAAAGTCGCTCTTGGTGTTGGCGCGATAGGTGCCGCCGATGCCGGCCGCATGCTGGGGCACGCCGTCGAGCACCGTGTGCTGGTACTGTAGAAATCCCGAGAGACCGCGCCACTTCGCGAGCAACCCGACCTGTGTGCGGTTGCCGAGGTACCCGTAGTCGCTGTTCGCGGCCGCGCCGCCGCCGTCGAACCAATCGGCGAACTCGCCGCGGAGACGATTGCCGGCGCTGAGCGTGAACGCCGAGCCGTCGGGACCGCTCGTCGTGAGCGGAGGCGTCTCGGGGAGGGCCGCGACGAGCCGCGGGAGCGCGAACGTCAGGAGAACGAAGGCGAGGAAGCCGTGAAGGAAGGGTCGCGTCATCTCAGTGCTCGCTTCCCAGGTCTTCTTGCTCGGCGAGGAAGCGAAGCAGCTCTTCGCGGAGCGGGTAGTACCGTGGGTCGTCGAGGACGTCTCCGCGCGTGCGCGGGCGCGCGAACGGTACGACGATGCTGCCGCCGATGCGGGCGCGCGGTCCCTTGGTCATCATGACGATACGGTCGGCGAGCAGGAGCGCTTCGTCGACGTCGTGCGTCACCATGACGACGGTGCGGCGGTCGGCCTCCCAGAGCCGCAGCAGCTCGTCCTGGAGGTCGATGCGGGTGAAGACGTCGAGGAGGCTGAAGGGCTCGTCGAGGAGCAACACCCGCGGCTCGAGCGCGAAGGCGCGCGCGATGCCGACGCGCTGTTGCATGCCGGCCGAGAGCTCGGCGGGGCGGCGGTCGCCCGCACCGGCGAGGCCGACACGCGCGAGTGCGAGGTCGGCGAGCCGGTGCCGCTCGCGCGGCGGCAGGTCGGCACGCACCTGCTCGATCGCGAGCTCGACGTTCTGGCGGGCGGTGAACCACGGCAAGAGCGCGGGCGATTGAAAGACGACGCCGCGATCGAGCCCGGGACCGTCGATCTCGCGCCCGCCGAGGATGACGCCCCCGGCCGACGGCGACACCAGCCCCATGGCGATCGAGAGCACGGTCGATTTGCCGCAGCCGGAGTGACCGACGAGGCAGACGAACTCGCTCTCCGCGATCCGGAGGTCGAAGTCCTCCACGATGACGGCGTCGGCGGCTCCGGGCACGGGAAAGCGTTTCGAGAGGCCGGAGAATTCGAGGAAACGATCACTGGTCTCGTGCATGGGCTCCCCTAGCTGGCGGCAGAGCGACGGGTCGGGGCGAGGCGTGCGAAGACCTCGCGGCGGATGTCCTGATAGGCCGGTTGGCGGTTGAGGGTGCTCGCCGTGCGCGGGCGCGGCAGGGCGACCGGCAAGCCTTCGCCGAGGTGATGCCCGCCGCCGGGCGCCGGCATGAGCACGTGGATGCGGTCGGCGAGCAGGCACGCTTCGTCGAGGTCGTTGGTGATCAGCAGCATCGTGCGGCGATCGACGGCCCAGAGGCGCGCGAGCTCGCTCTGCAGCTTGGCGCGGGTCAGCGCGTCGAGGGCGCTGAACGGCTCGTCGAGGAGCAGCACCCGCGGCTCGACGGCGAGCCCGCGCGCGACGCTCACGCGCTGGCGCATGCCGCCCGAAAGCTCGGCCGGCCGCTTCGCCGCCGCGGGGGCGAGGCCGACGAGATGCACCCAATGCTCGGCGCGGGCACGGCGTGCGGCCGGCGACCAATCGGGGCGGGCGGCGTCGACGGCGAGCTGTACGTTTTCGAGGACCGTCAACCAGGGCAGGAGCGAGTAGCTCTGGAAGACGACGCTGCGGTCGAGGCCGGGCCCGGTCACGGGCGTGCCGGCGAGCGTGATCGTGCCTTGGTCGGGCGCGGTCAGGCCGGCGATGATCGACACCAGCGTCGTCTTGCCGGAGCCCGACGCGCCGAGAATCGCGACCAGCTCGCCCTCGGTGATCGCCAGATCGACACCCGCGAGCACGGGCACGGTGCCACGCGTGCCGGCGAACGCCTTGTGGACGTCGTGGAGGGCCAGGAGCGCGGTCATGATCAGAAGCCGCGCACGCGCGCCTCGACGACCCCCATCAGACGGTCGAGAACGTAGCCGATGATGCCGATCGTCACGATCGAGAGGAGGATGTGGGAATAGACGAGGCTGTTGTACTCCTGCCAGAGGAAGCCGCCGATGCCGGGCGCGCCGGTCAGCATCTCGGAGGCCACGATCACGAGCCAGGCGAGGCCGAGCGACAGGCGATAGCCCGTGAAGAGGTAGGGCAGCGTCGCCGGAATGATGATCTTCCGCAGCATCGTGGCGCGCGAGAGGCGGAGCACGCGGCCGACGTTCAAAAACTCGGGGCTGATCGAGCGGACACCGACGGCGGTGTTGACGACCGTCGGCCACATCGCACACAGCGCGATGGTGAAGAGCGCCGCGGGCTCGGAGCGTTGGAAGATGACGAGCCCGAGCGGGAGCCAGGCGAGCGGCGAGATCGGCCGCATCACCTGGATCACCGGATCGAAGGCGCGCCGGAAGTGCGACGACAAGCCGAGCAGGAACCCGAGCGGCGTGCCGATCGCGATCGCGAGGCCGAAGCCCTTGGTCACGCGCCAGAGGCTGAGCGCGGCGAAGCGCCCGATGCCCTGGTTCATCTCGCCGTCCTTGAAGAACGGCCGCAGGACGTAGGGCTCCGACTCCTGCCAGGTGCGCCACGGCGACGGCAGGTCGGGCGCGACGTGTCGCGACAGCATCGTCCAGACCAGCAGCACCGTCGCCACGCCGACGAACGGCAGCAGCGCCGTCATGAGTTGCTCGCGTTTCGTCATCCTCGCCTCCTCCTCACGCCACGAGATTGTTGACGGCGAAGCCGCGCGCGTAGCGCTCGGGCTCGGCCGGGTCGAAGGTGACGCCGTCGAAGAGCGTCTCCGGCTTGGTGTCCGCCGCGGGCGCCGCGATCCCGAGGTCCTTCGCGACCGCGCGATAGAGATCGGGCCGGCTCACCGTGTCGACGATGCCGGAGTAGTCGACGTCCGGGCCCACCATGCCCCAGCGCCGGAACTGCGAGAGCCACCAGAGTCCGTGCGACTTCCAGGGGAAGCCGGTGTCGCGGTCGAAAAACGTCATGTAGAGCTTGTCGTCCTCGCTGCGGCCGTCGCCGTAGTCGTACTTGCCGAGCAAACGGCCGAGGATCGCGTCCTTGTCGGTGTTGATGTACTGCGGCCGGCTCACGACCTCGGCGACGTGCGGCCGGTGGTCGAGGTCGTCGATGTATTGGCTCGCTTCGACGACCGCGCGCATGACGGCCTGGACGGTGCGCGGGTTTTCCTCGGCGAACTCCGCCGTGAAGGCGAGCACCTTCTCGGGGTGGTCGGGCCAGATCTGCTGCGTGGTCGTCACCGTGTAGCCGATGCCGTCGGCGACGGCGCGCGCGTTCCACGGCTCGCCGACGCAGAAGCCGTCCATCTTCCCGACCTTCATGTTGGTGACCATCTGCGGCGGCGGAATCGTGATGAGCGTCACGTCCTTGTCCGGGTTGATGCCGCCCGCGCCGAGCCAGTAGCGCGTCCACATCGCGTGCGTGCCGGGCGGGAAGGTCATCGCGAAGGTCATCGGCTGCCCGGCGGCCTTGGCGGCGTCGACGAGCGGCTTCAGGTCTTGCGGCTTCCTGACGCCCTTTGCCGCGAGGCTCTTCGCGAGCGTGATCGCCTGCCCGTTGTGGTTCAGGCAGAGCGGGATGATCATCGGCTTCTTCGGCGATCCGAGGAGCCCCATGGTCGACGCGTAGGGCATCCCGTAGAGCATGTGGGTCGCCTGGTTCTCGCCGAGCGTCAGGCGGTCGCGGACGACCGCCCACGATGCCTCCTTGGAGATCGTCGAGCGGATGCCGTGCTTGGCGAAGAGCCCGAGCTCGTGGGCCATCACGATCGACGAGCAGTCGGTGAGCGCGATGATGCCGATTCGCACGTCGGGAGCCTCGGGCCCCTCGTCGGCGAAGACGCGGCCGGCGAAGCCCTTGGGGAGGCCGGCGAGCAGCAGCGCCGCGGCGGAACGACCGAGAAAGCGGCGGCGGGTGATGGCGGGTCTGCGTTGCATCGAATGCGTCCTCCTCAAGCGATGGCGACCGGGACGAGCCCGGTACGGGGTGGTCCGGCGAGCACGCGGCCGCTCGCGGCGTCGAACACGGCGTGATGACAGGGGCACTCGAAGCGCCCGCGCTCGCGCGACCACACGACCGGGCAGCCGAGGTGCGGACAACGCCGGTCGAAGGCCCGGAGCGACCCGTCGGCGAGCCGGACCGCCAGCGTCTCGCCGTCGGGGCGGGTCAGGACGCGCGCCTCGCGCGGCGCCAGGTCGGCGAGCGCCGCGGACGGCACGGCCGGCGGCACCGGCACGGCGGCCGTGAGATGCCGCGCCAGCCACTCGCCGGCGCCCGCCACGACGACGGCCACGGCGGCCGCTCCCAGGAAGCGGCGGCGGTCGAGCCGCTGCTCGTCCTCCAGCGTGACCGGAAACGGGGACGGCGGACGGGTCAGCATAGGGCCTCCTCGAGATGGGTCTCGGCGGGGGAGCGCCGCGGCGTCGCGTCGATGCCGACGACGACCGTGTCGACGGCGAGCGGCACCATCAGGTGGTTGCGCGTGCGGACCGTCTCGTCGCCGAAGACGAAGCGGCTCTGCGGCCGGGCGCGGCGCAGGTCGGCCACCTCCTCGCGGCTGCCGTAGAAGAGCGCGCCCGACGGGCAGACGGTGGCGCACATCGGCTTCAGGCCGACGGCGGTGCGGTCGTAGCAGAGGTCGCACTTCCGCATCAGCGCCTTGGCCTGGTCGATCTGCGGCACGCCGAACGGGCAGGCGAGGGCGCAGTTGCCGCAGCCGATGCAGCGCTCGGCGAGCGCCGAGAGCACGACGCCTTCGGGGTCGATCTTGATCGCGTCGGTCGGACAGACCGCGGCACAGGCGGGCTCGTCGCAGTGCATGCAGACGGTCGGCGCGGTCTGGACGGTGGTGGCGCGCTCCAGCCAGTCGAGGTGGATCATCGACTCGCCGCCGTGGTCGGGGCACTCGCTGCACGCCTGGACGCAGGCGCGGCAGCCGATGCAGCGGTTGGGGTCGATGAAGAGCTCGCCGATGGCGCTCACACAGCCTCCAATGCCGGCCGCTTCTCGACGCGCACCGCCGCCACCTTGAACTCCGGGATGCCGGCGACCGGGTCGTAGGCGCGGATGGTCAGGCGATTCGCCGACTGCGCTCCCGGCCAGTGATAGGGAATGAAGACGGTGTCGGGTCGGATGGTCGCGACCACGTGTGCCGCGAGGTCGAGGTGGCCGCGCCGGCTCGTGACCCGTACGAGGTCGCCGTCGCGGATGCCGAGCCGGGCCGCGAGACGCGGGTGGATCTCGACCTTGGGGGCGGGATACTGGTCGACGAGCGGGCCGATTCGCCGCGTCTGATTGCCGCTCAGGAACTGCGACACCACGCGCCCGGTGGTGAGGATGATCGGGTACTCCTCGTCGACGTCCTCCGCCGGCGGCCGGTAGGTGACGGCGTGGAAGCGCGCGCGGCCGTCGGGATGATGGAAGCGCCCGCCCTCGAAGAGCCGCGGCGTGCCCGGGTGGTCCTCGCTGGGGCAGGGCCAGAAGACGCCGAGCTGGGCCTCGATCTTCTCCCAGGTGATGCCGGAGTAATCGGCGACGGCGCCGCGCGAGACGCGGCGGAGCTCCTCGAAGACCTCGCGCGTCGAGCCGAACGCGAAGTGCCGTTCGGCTCCCAGGCGGCGGCCGAGCTCGCAGATGATCTCCCAGTCGCGCCGCGCCTCGCCCGGCGGCGCCACCGCGGCGCGGATGCGAATCACGCGCCCCTCCGTGCTCGTGACCGTACCCTCGTCCTCCTCCTGCAAGGAGCCGGGCAGGACGA
Organism: uncultured delta proteobacterium; assembly: GCA_963761995.1. Taxonomy (GTDB): domain Bacteria; phylum Desulfobacterota; class Binatia; order UTPRO1; family UTPRO1; genus UTPRO1. The sequence continues at coordinate 2,147,011 of CAVXIU010000006.1, forward strand.
TGTCGGCGTGCTGCGCGGTCTCGGAGAGGAAGAAGTCGATGGTCGCGAAGAAGTCGAGCCGCTCGAGCGCGCGGCGGGTGAAGGCGGCGTCCGGGAGCGAGACCAGCGGGTTGAAGCAGATCGAGACCAGGCCGCGGATCTCGCCGCGCTCGATCATCTCGACGATCTCGGGCGCGGTGGCCCCCTTGCGCGGCAGGGTCGCCTCCGAAACCCCCCACGCCGCCGCCACCGTTGCGCGGTGCTCGGGGTTCTCGATGTCGCGCGCCCCCGGCAGCTGGTTGCAGCGCTGGCCGTGCTCGCGCGCGCCCTGGCCGTTGCCCTGACCGGTGATGGTGGCGTAGCCGCAGCCGGGGCGGCCGATCTTGCCGGTCGCGAGCACGAGGTTGATGCAGGCGAGCACGTTGTCGACGCCGCTGACGTGGTGCTCGATGCCGCGGGCGTGCAGCAGCATGGTGCGCGGCGCCTGGGTCCAGAGCGCGGCGGCCTCGCGGATGCGCCGCGCCGGGATGCCGACCTCGCGCTCGACCGTCTCGGGCGCGTAGCCCGCGACGGTCTCCTGGACCGCCTCGAAGCCGTTGGTGTGCGCCGCCACGAACTCGTGATCGACGCCGCCCAGGCGGATGACCTCGTGCAGGATCGCGTTCAGCAGCGGCGCGTCGCGGCCGGGCTTCACCGGCAGGTAGAGATCGGCGGTGCGCGCGATCGGGGTCAGCCGGGGGTCGACGACGATCAGCCGCGCGCCGCGATCGCGCGCCCGCCAGATGTAGTCGGTGGTGATGGGGCTGCACTCCGAGACGTTGGAGCCGAGCACCAGGATCAGGTCGGTGGCGGCGATGTCCGCCCAGGGATTGGCGGCGCGGTCGATGCCGAAGGCCTTCAGGTTGCCGGCGCCGGCGGCCACCATGCAGAGGCGGCCGTTGTAGTCGAGGTGGCGTGTCCCGACCGCGAGCCGGGCCAGCTTGCCCATCAGGTAGGCCTTCTCGTTGGTGAGCGAGGCGCCGGAGAGGACCGCGACCGAGTCCGGGCCGTGGTGCGCCTGGATGCGACGGATGCGCTCGACCACCTGATCGAGCGCCTCGTCCCAGCCGAGCGGGGCGAAGCCGCTTCCGGTGCGGACCAGTGGCCGGAGCAGGCGGTCGCGATGGTTGTTCTGGAGGTAGCGCTTGACGCCCTTGGGACAGAGCTTGCCGGCGTTGAACGGGAACTCCTCCCAGGGCTCGACGCCGATCACGCGCTCGTCCTTCACCAGGAGCTGGACGCCGCATTGCTGGCCGCAGAAGCAGCAATGCGTCTTCACCGTCCGGTCGGGCTTGCCGCGCGCCGCGAAGCCGCCGGGAGGCTCCCAGGCGAGGTGCGGCCCGAACTCCGCCGCGAGGGCCGCCGGCTCGGCGGGAAGCTTTGCCACGTCAGGCCACCTTTCCGAGGTCGGGCCGGCGAGTCGCCACCAGGTCGGGGTGGAAGGGCGCGCCGAGGAGACGCGCCTGCGCCGCCGCGACCTGGCGGCGCCGACAGACGGGGCAGTGCTGCTGATGGCCGGCGAAGCGGGCGCCGCGCGCCGCGAGGAGAGCCTCGACGGCGGCGAGCTGGGCCGCGGGTGCGAGCGTGTCGCCGCAGCGGACGCATGCCAGGCGCGCGGCGGCGGCGGCGTTCTGCACCCGCGCGCCGAGCTGCAGCGGGCGGATCAGGACGTGACCGAGCTTCGAGAACGGCAGCGCCACCAAGAGCACGATGACGGCGAGCTCGTGGCCGCCGGAGGCGATCGCAAAGAGGGTCGGGTGCATGCGGGTCGCCGGCAGGGCCAGACCGGAAAGCGCGACGACCAGGAGCAGGAGGAGCGGCGCCACGTGGCGCCGCTCGCTCGCCGCCGCCCTTGCGCGCGGGCGCAGCCGCACGGCGAGGAAGTAGGCGGCGCCGCCCGCGACCGCGATCCCCGCGAGCAGGAGCGCGTGGAACGTGAGCCAGGCGAGGGGGCCGTCGATCGCGAGCGCCGGACCGGCGGCCATCCCGAACAACATCGGTCGGTAGTGCGACTGGCCCTCGGCCTCGAAGTGCAGCCAGCCGAGCACCAGCGGCACCGTGATCGCGAAGCTCGCGAGGGTGCCGAGCGAGAGCAGCAGGTGGGCGACCCAGCGGAGGCGCGAGCGGCGGGCGATGAAGGTCTGGGCTCCGAGATCGGCGCCCGCCGACCGGAAGAGCGCGGGCCAGCGCGACGGTGCCGCGAGCGCGCCGAGCAGGGTGCGGCCGTAGTGCGCCGATGCCGGGCGGCGCCAGAACGCGCTCGCCCGCCAGGTGACGCCGAACGCCGCCACCACGGTGGCGCCGGCGTAGCCGAGGAGGGCGGGGTCGAGATCGCGTCCGCCGCGCGAGCCGATCCAGACGGCGGCGAGCAGTGCCAGGGTCGCGACGCTCGCGTCGCGACAGGGACGGAGGCTCAGGCGCGCTCGCATGCCCGTGCCTCGGGTGGCGCCGCCGGCGTCTCGGCCGCCGGCTGTACGGGGGGCAGCTTCACCCACACCGCGCCGTCGCGGATCTCGACCGGATAGGTGCGGATGCAGTAGCGCGGGTCGGCGAGCCCTTCTCCCGTCAGCAGCGAGAAGGTCTTCTTGTGGAGCGGGCAGGCGACCTTGGGCGTGGCGCCCTCGGTGCCGAGCAGGCCGCGCCCGAGCACGTCGTCCTTGCGATGCGGACACGTCGCCTGCGTCGCCCACCAGCCGCCCTGGGTGGCGAAGTGGAAGACCGCGACCCGATGCGACCCGTGCGTGATCGTGATGCCGCCATCGCGCGGGACGTCGGCGGCGCGCGCCACCAGGACCCAGCCGCCGCCGGGCACCTCGGCGGAGGGGCGCGGGGCGAGCGGCGTCTCGTCCGGCCACTGGCGCGGGCGCTTCTGGCCGCGCTCGCGGACGAAGCCGTCGTCCTGCCGCCGTCCGTCGGCGAGCAGGCGGAATTGGCGGCGCCGCTCGGGGTCGCGGACGACGGCGGCCCACTCGCAGGCATAGCTCGCGACCAGGCGCGCCATGTCCTGCTCGAGCTGGGCGCCGATGCCGAGGGCGTCGTCGACGACCACCGCGCGCAGGTAGTCGATGCCGCCGTCCAGGTTCTCGAGCCAGCGGGCCGTGCGCGTCGAGCCGGTCGGCGGTCTGGATGTAGTACATGAGGAAGCGGTCGATGTAGCCGGATCAGCGTCGTCCTCGTCGAGGTCGGCGGCGAGCAGGTCGGCGTGGCGCGGCTTGGCGCCGCCGTTGCCGCAGACGTAGAGGTTCCAGCCCTTCTCGGTGGCGATGAGGCCGAAGTCCTTGCTCTGGGCCTCGGCGCACTCGCGGATGCAGCCGGAGACCGCCGACTTGAGCTTGTGCGGCGCGCGCATGCCGCTGGTAGCGCTTCTCGACGCGGATCGCGAAGCCGACCGAGTCCTGCACGCCGTAGCGGCACCAGGTCGAGCCGACGCAGCTCTTCACGGTCCGCAGCGCCTTGCCGTAGGCGTGGCCGCTCTCGAAGCCGGCCGTCGACGAGCTCCTCCCAGATGTCCGGCAGCTGCTCGACGCGCGCGCCGAACAGGTCGATGCGCTGGCCGCCGGTGATCTTGCTGTAGAGGTCGAACTGCTTGCGCGACCTCGCCGAGCGACGATCAGCTTCTCGGGCGTGATCTCGCCGCCGGGGATGCGCGGGACACCGAGTAGGTGCCGCCGCGCTGGATGTTGGCGAGGAAGCGGTCGTTGGTGTCCTGGATGCGTCGCGTGCTCGAGGACGATGTCGTTCCACAGGCTGGCGAGGATCGAGGCCACGGCCGGCTTGCAGATCTCGCAGCCCGCTGCCGCGGCCGTGGCTGGCGAGCAGCTCGTCGAAGCGTCTTGATGCTGCTTGATCTTGACGATCTGGAACAGCTCCTGGCGCGTGTAGGCGAAGTGCTCGCAGAGGTTGTCGGTTGACCGTCGCTGCCGGCTGCGTCGAGCTCGGCCTTGAAGAGGTCGGTGACAGCGGCACGCAGCCGCCGCAGCCGGTGCCGGCCTTCGTGCAGGCCTTGACCTCGGCGACGGACGTCAGGCCGTCGTCGCGGATCGCGCGGCAGATCGTGCCGCTGGTGACGTTGTTGCACGAGCAGACCTGCGCCTCGTCGTCGGCGGCGAGCACGCCGCCCGGCGCGCCGCTCGGCCGACCAAGAGATCCAGCGGGCGCTCGGGCACGGCGAGGCCGCGCCGGCAGACGTCGACCAGCGTCGCGTACGGTGCCGCGTCGCCGACCAGGATGCCGCCGAGCGAGCCGCGTGCCGTCGGGCTGAGAGACGAGCTTCTTGTAGACGCCGCGCGAACGCGGTCCTCGAACACGAGCCGCTGCGCGCTCGTGCCCGCGGTCTCGTCGGCGAACGGCGTCGCCGAAGCTGGCGACGTCGACGCCCATGAGCTTGAGCTTGGTCGAGAGGTCGGCGCCGGTGAAGGTGGCCGTGCCGCCGCAGAGCCGCTCGGCGAGCGCGTCGGCCATCTCGTAGCCGGGGGCGACCAGGCCGTAGATCATGCCGCCGTGCAGGGCGCACCTCGCCGATCGCGTAGATGTCGGGATCGCTGCGTGCGCAGTCGGTCGTCGACGACGACGCCGCCGCGCTCGCCGACCGCGAGGCCGGCGTCGCGCGCCAGCTCGTCGCGCGGCCGGATGCCGGCCGAGACGACGACCATGTCGACGTCGAGCGCGGTCGCCGCCGGCGAGCGCGATGCCCTCGACCTGCCGTCGCCGAGGAGCGCCTCGGTGCTGCACGTTGAGGTGGACGTGGACGCCGAGCGTCTCGATCGCGCGGCGGAGGACGTCGCCGCCGCGCGTCGTCGACCTGCCGCGGCATCAGGCGCGGGGCGAACTCGACGACGTGGGTGTCAAGCCCGAGGTCGCGGACCGCCTTCGCGGCCTCGAGGCCGAGCAGGCCGCCGCCGATCACGGCCGCGCGTGGCGGCCCGCGCCGACCATGCGAGGATCGCGTCGAGGTCCTCGATCGTGCGGTAGACGAAGACGCCGGGGAGCTGTCGATGCCGGGCACCGGCGGCACGAACGGGCGCCGAGCCGGTCGCGAGCACGAGCGCGTCGTAGGCGACGGAACGCCCGCGTGCCGACGCGACGGTACGCCCGGCGCGATCGATCTCGACGACGCGGTCGCCGAGATGGAGTGTGATGTTGCGCTCCGCATACCAGACCACGTCGGCGAGCTGCAGATCGTCGGCGGTGCGGCCGTCGAAGAGCGTGGAGAGATGCACACGGTCGTACGCCGGGCGCGACTCCTCGGCGAATACCACGACGTTCCAGCGCGCGGCGCGATCGAGCTCGACGAGACGCTCGCACAGCCGATGCGCCACCATTCCGTTCCCCACCACCACCAGGGTCTGCACCGCTCCGTCTCGGTCAGGCATCTCGCTTGCTTCTCTCTCCGATCTCGAGAGGCGATCGATGGTGCGACGCGCTCTCCGAACGGGTGATTGTGCAACGGCGATGCCACCACGCAGGGGAATCCGGAGAGCGACTCGTCGTACGTTGCCTGCACGTCGTTGCCGCGCGCACGAGCACTGCTGCCCGAAGGGCGGGCACGAGGCTGCGATCTCGGCGCGAGATCGCATGCATCTCACGAGGTGATGGGGAGCGATGATCGAGACCAGGCAGCTGCAGATCTTCAAGACCATCGTCGAGGTCGGAAGCTTCACGGGAGCGGGCGAGGCGCTCGGCATCAGTCAGTCGGCGATCAGTCAGCAGATTCGCGTGCTCGAGGAGGAGCTCGGCGTGCCGCTGCTCGTGCGTCTCGGGAGGAGCACGCGTCTGACGCCGTCGGGCGAGGTGTTTCTCGGCTGCGCGCAGCAGGTGCTCGAGAAGCTCGAGGAAACGCGACGCTTCCTCGACGAGCACGCCCGCGGCCGCGCCGGCGTCGTGCGCATCGGAACGCCCGAGCCGCCCTGCAACTATCTCTTGCCGGAGGTACTGGTGGAGCTGAAGCGACGGTTTCCGCGCATCGACGCCCGGGTGACGAGCGGCCACACCGCGGCGACGCTGGCGCGGCTGAACGGCGGCGAGCTCGATCTGGCGTTGCTGCCCCTCCCGCTCGACCCCGGCCGCCTGCGCGTGATCGAGGTCGGCCGCGACGAGCTGGTGGCGGTGGTGCCGCCCGACCACGCGTGGGCGTCGCTGCCGTTCGTCACCGCGCGCGACTTCGAGCAGGAGTCGCTCCTGGTGTACGACCGGGCGAGTCAGATCACCGATCTGACGCTCGGGTTTCTCCTCGAGGAGGGCGTGTTCCCGCGCATCGCCGTCGAGGTCGACCACCTCGAGGCGCTGAAGGATCTCGTGCAGCGACGGCTCGGGATCGCGGTCGTGCCGGAATGGTCGGCACGACGCGAGCTCGCGGCGGGTACGCTCGCGGCCGTGCGGCTGGGTGCGACCGGCCTCGGCAGGACGTGGGGCGTGCTGCACGCCGACCTGCAACCGTATCCCGCGACGCTGCGGGCGTTCGTCCGCCTGCTGGCGGACAGCCTGCCGCCGCTACTGACGAGAGCGGCGTAGCACTCGGCTACGGTGCCGCGATCGTCAGCGTGAAGGTGCCGTTCCGGCCGTTGTAGCCGTCGACGACGATCACGTAGGTCTGACCGGCCATCGCGGAGAAGGAGACGCGCGACCCGTGGTAGGTGTTGCTCTGGGTGGCGCAGCCGTCGGTGTCGTCGTTGCAGGCGAGCTCGCCGCCGGCACAGGAGCCGCTGCGCACGTAGACGACGGTGTCGTACGAGGTCGCGGGGTTGCCGCAGGTCGAGATCTGCACCGTGCCCGACGTCGCCGCGGTCCAGCTGTAGACGGCCTCGGGTGAGTTGTTGCTGGTGGCGCACGTGCCGGCGAGGGCGCTCGGGCCCCCGGTGGTCACGCCGGTGAAGCTGCCGCCGCCGGCGGGCACCACGATCGGCTGGGCGCACGAGCCGAAGCCCGGGGTCGCCGTCGCGGTCGGGAGCGGCGTCGCGGTGCGCGTCGGCGTGGCGGTGCGGGTCGGCGTCGGCGTACGCGTCACGGTGGGCGTGGCGGTGCGGGTCGACGTCGACGTCGGGCCGCCGCCCGGCGTCGCCGTGAGCGTGGGCGTCGGTGTGCGGGTGGGCGTGCGGGTCGCGGTCGGCGTCGCGGCCGCCGCGGTCGAGGTGGCGCCGGGCGTGGCGGTCGGCGCCGGACCGGGCGGCACCACCGCGAGGCTGAACGCTCCCTGCGTGCCGCCGTACCCGTCGACCACGATGAAATAGGTCTGGCCCGCGATCACGTTCGGGGTGAGCCGCGAGGCGTGGTAGGTGCTCGGCTCGCTCGTCCCGCAGCCCTGCGCATCGTCGCTGCAGCCCACCTCCATGCCGGCGGTGCAATCGTCTTCGAGGAGGTAGAGGACGGTGTCGTAGCCGGTCGCGGCACCGTCGCAGGTCTGGATGACGGCCGCGCCGGAGCTCGCCGGGGTCCACTGGAAGACCCGCTCCGGCGACGTATCGCTCGCCGCGCAGGTGCCGTCGAGCGTGCTGGTGCCGCTGGTGGTGCCGGTGAAGGTGCCGCCGGCCGCCGGGATCACGGTGGCGTTCTGGCAGGCGTTCGGTACCGGTGTGGGCGTCGGGCCGCCGGCGGCCGGCGGCGTGATCGAGAGGCTGAAGCTGCCCTGCCGGCCGGCGTAGCCGTCGACGATGATGAAGTAGGTCTGGCCCGCGACCACCGCGGGGGTGACGCGCGAGGCGTGATAGGTGCTGGGCTCGCTCGTGGTGCAGCCCTGCGAGTCGTCGTTGCAGGCGACCTCGACGCCGGCGCAGGCGGTGCGGCGCACGTAGAGCACGGTGTCGAAGGCCGTGTCGGTGCCGTTGCAGGTCTGGATGGTGGCGACCCCGGAGGTCGTCGGCGTCCATTGATAGACCTTCTCGGGCGAGGTCGTGCTGTCGGCGCACGAGCCGCCGAGGGTGCCGACGCCGCTGGTCGTGCCGGCGAAGGTGCCGCCGCCCGCGGGCACCAGGATGGTGCTCTCGCAGGTGCCGAGCCCGCCGGGCGTCGGCGTGGCGGTGGCTGGTCGCCGTCGGCACCGGGGTGGCGGTGCGGGTGGAGGTCGGCAGCGGAGTCGCAGTGCGCGTCGCCGTCACGGTGGCGGTGACCGTCGCGGTCGTGGTCGGCGTCGCCGTCCTCGTCGGCGTGGGGCTCGCGGTCGCCGTCGCGGTTTGGGTCGGCGTCGTCGTCGCGGTGACGGTGGCGGTCGGGCTGATCGTCGGCGTCGTGGTGAGCGTCGGCGTGGCAGTGAGCGTCGGTGTGGCAGTGCGCGTCGGCGTGGCGGTCAGCGTCGGTGTCGCCGTCGACGTCGGAGTGGGCGTGATCGTCGGCGTCGCGGTGCGCGTCGCCGTCGTCGTGACCGTCGGCGTTGGGGTGACGGTCGCGGTCGTAGTCGCGGTCGGCGTCGGGGTCGTCGTCTTGGTGGCGGTCGCCGAGGCCGTCGGCGTCGCCGTCCGGGTCGTGGTGGGGGTCGGGACCGGCGTCGCGGTCAGCGTCGGCGTCGGCGTCGCGACGCCCTGGAAGAGGGCCACGTAGCTCGTCGCGCTCGCCGGGGCCGTGATGTTGTGGCTCTGCGCTCCGGCGTCGGACCAGGCGACGAAGTGATAGGTCACGCCGCCGAGGGTCTGCGGCGACGGGGCCGACAGCGCGATCGTCGAGCCGACGATCTCGGTCTCCACGTACGGGGTGACGTCGTTGACGGCGCCGGCGGTGAGCGCGAGGCCGGGGGGGTCCGTCGCGAACGTCAGGTCGACGGTCTCCGGGTAGAGGAACACGCTCTTGGTGTCCTTCAGGCCGCCGGAGTCGGTGGCCGTCAGGCGGATCTCGAGGTGGGTCGGGTACTCGTGGGCCGGGGCGGTGAACGACCCGGTCGTGCCGGTGACGGTCGTCACCGTGTGCTCGTGGCAGTTCTCCGGGCAGTGGTGCACCACCAGCGTCCACGACAGCGCCGAGCCGCCGAGCGTGCCTTGCTGGGGATCGGTGGCGGAGCCCGAGAAGCCGATGACGCTGCCCGCATGCCACGTCACGGCACCCGTCGGCGTGGTGATGGTGGCGGTCGGCCGCGAGTTGCCGGCGGTGATGACGACGGTCGCGGTGTCGGTCGCGTTGTGCGGGTCGGTCACCCGGAGCTTCACGTTGTAGGTGCCGGCGGTGTTATAGGTGCGCGCTGGCGCCACCAGCGTCGAGTCGCCGAAGGTGCCGTTGCCGTCGAGGTCCCAGCTGTAGGCGAGCGTGTCGCCGGGATCGGGATCGCTCGAGCCCGAGCCGTCGAATTGCACGACGAGCGGCGTCGGTCCGTCGGTCTTGTCGGCGTCGATCACCGCGACCGGCGGTTGGCTCGCCGCGACGTAGCTGACGCGCATGATGCGGCCGCCGTTGATGTCGACGTAGAAGAGATCGCCGCCCGGGCCGATCTCGAGCTGCACCGGCGCGTTGGCCGCCGAGGCGAACGTCAGGGCCTCGTCCATGTCGGGATCGCCGTTGGGGCCGAGCGGCGCCGCCCAGATGCAGTTCCGGGAGTAGTCGGCGACGAAGAGCGCGCCGTCGTACAGCGTCGGGTAGCCGCCGCCTTGATAGAAGGCGATCCCGGTGACCGACGAGCTGCCGGTGCCGCAGGCCTCGTTGGGGACCACCTTGGCGCTGTGGCGATAGGCGAAGTACGGGTCGGTGACGGTCCCCGCGGCGTTGTAGAGCTGCTGGCAGAGCGAGAAGCTGAAGCCCTGGTAGCTTCCCTGCTTCGGGATGCCCTCGTAGCAGGGCCAGCCGAAGTTCTCGATCGGGATGTCGCCGGTGTTGCCGATCCGGTTGACCTCCTCCCATTCGTTCCAGCCGACGTCGCCGACCCACATCTCGTTGGTGCCGGGCCGGGGCGCCATGCGGAAGGGATTGCGGAGGCCGTAGGCGATGATCGGGTCGTCGGCCGCGGTCGCGCCGCCGACGAGGGGATTGTCCGGCATCGGCGTGCCGGTCTGCGGATCGAGCCGCAGCACGGTGCCGTCGAAGGTCTGCGGATCGCCGCCGGTCAGGAGGTCCTGGCTGCGGAGCCCGCCGCCCTGCGCGCTCGGCGCCGTCTGCGTGCCGCCGACCCCGGTCGGCGGGTCGCCGCACGGGTTGGTCTGCGGGAAGCCTTCCTGGCCGTAATCGACGAAGTTGAAGCTCGCGCCGTCGCCGCCGCTCACGTAGAGCGCGCCGTCGCTGCCGAAGGCGATCGTACCGATCGAGTGGCTCGGGTACTGCTGGCACCAGTTCTCGACGAAGATCTGCTCGCCGCCGGTCATGACGTTACCCGACGCCGTCAGGCGCGAGACCCGTCCGGCGACGACGCAGCCGTCGACGGTGTCACCCGGGGGGTTCGGACAGCCGTCGGACGTGCCGCCGAACGTGCCCCAGCGCGGCGGCGTGTCCCCGATCGCCGCGTCGAGCGTGTAGAGGACGTAGACGTAGGGCGAGCTCGGAAAGTTCGGGTGCAGCACCATCCCGAGCATGCCGCGATCCCAGAAGTTGTGGGTGTTGGTGCGGAGATCCGCGAAGGTGGTCGGCGTCGTGTCGCTGAGGTTGTCGAAGACCTTGATGAGCCCGCTCTTCTCGGCGACGAAGACGCGGCCGTCGCTCGCGAAGCGGACCGCGGTCGGCTGCGTGAGACCGGAGAACGCGATGGTCTGCTGGAAGCCGCTCGGCAGCACGACCGCGCGCGCGTGCGAGGGAGCGAGCAGCGTGAGGGCGAGGAGAGCGACGGAGACCGCGACGCGAGCGCTCTGAGGTCGGGTTCGGCGAGGCGGCGGAGGAAACATCCTGGTAGTGGCCCGTGCGTGACGCGAGCGCCACGCTGTGCTTTCCGTGAGTCAATTCGATCTCACATGGCCGACGCAATCGCAAGTCTCGAATCGTCCGGGAAGCACGATCGGGGCGGTGTTTGCGGGGATGCCGCGCGACCTGCGTTCGCACTTGTGATGCGATCCTTGCGTTTCCGCCCGACCTCCCGCGCGGGGGGCTAGATCCGCGTCTTCGGGCGGCGGCCTTCGGGATGGCGGCCGGGCTTGAAGAGGGTTGGTAAGGGGCGCGGCGAGGCGGGCGGGACCCCGGTGGCCGGACGCGGCCCGCGTCGACCGCCTCCTGGCCGGGCTTGACGGGGATGGGGCCGCAATGCTATACTTTAGCTGTTTCAAGATGGGACGCCGACCTGCACAGCTCGACTTGTCGTTGCCCGCGCCGCGGCGCTGGGGCGGGCGGCGCGCGGGGGCAGGGCGGAAGCCCGCCGGCGCCAAGGCCGGGATGCCGCACGTCTCGCGGCAAGGCTTCGCGCGGCCCTTGCCGGCGCACGTCACGGTCAGACTCTGCAAAGAGCTCCCGTCGCTGCGCGTGAAGAAGCTCGTTCGCGCACTCGAGCGGACGTTCGCCGCCGGCTGCGAGCGGCCGGACTTTCGGCTCGTCCATTACTCGCTCCTCGGGAACCACGCGCACTTCATCGTCGAGGCGCGCGATCGCGACGCGCTCGGGCGCGGCATGCGGGCGCTCGGTATCCGGGTCGCGCGGGCGGTGAATCGCCTGGCGGAACGGACTGGGCGGGTGCTCGCCGACCGCTACCATGCGCGGCTCCTCGCCACGCCGCGCGAGGTGCGGAACGCGCTCCGCTACGTCCTCCTGAACGCCCGCCGACATGCCGCGGCCGCACGTGCCAAGCTCGCCGCAGCGGTGCGGCTGGATCCCGCCTCCTCGGCGCGCTGGTTCGATGGGTGGAAGCGAGAAAAAGTAAGAGAAGAAGTATCGAGGGGAGGTACCGAGGACGTCGCGCAGCGGCCGGTGTCACGAGCACGGACGTGGCTCCTCGCGATCGGCTGGCGCCGTCACGGCCTCCTCGACCCCGCCGAAGTCCCCGGCTGATCCACGCGCGTCGCACCGAGCCCGAATCCGGCAGAGACGACGCGAGCGAGCCTTCCCTACCAACCAGCCTTTTCTTTCTTCGGACGCCAGGCCAGCGGCGCTGCCTACGGGATGACGCCGGCGGTCTTGAGCTCGGCGATGCGCTCCCAGTCGTAGCCGAGCTCGAGCAGGATCTCCTCGGTGTGTTGTCCGGTCTCCGGCACCCCCCGCGCCGCCGTCGGGCGGTGGTCGCCGAAATCGACGGGGGTCGCCAGCATGCGCGCCGCGCCGTCCGCGATCGGGACGTCGATGAAGGCGCCGCTCGCCGCGACCTGCGGATCGTGCACGGCCGCTTCGATCGTCTGCAGCGGCGCCCACCACATCCCCGCATCGTCGAGACGGCGCGCCCACTCCGCGAAAGGGCGCGTCGCGAACACCGCGTCGAGGGCGGCGATCAGCTCCTGAAAGTGCGCCCGGCGCGCCGCGATGTTCACGAAGCGCGGGTCGGCGAGCCACTCCGGCTTGTCGATCGCTCGCACCAGATCCGGCCAGTGGCGGTCGGCCTGGAGACCGAGCAGGAAGATCCAGCGCGCATCCTCGGAGCGGTAGAAGGTGCAGAGCGGGTTCGGCATCGCGGTACGCTCGAGCTGAATGGGAGGGATGCCGAGGCGCAGCACCTGGTTGGTGTCGGCACCGACGATGTAGAGACCGGTGCGGAGGAGCGAGGTCGTGACCAGGCCGCCGCGGCCGTGGCGCTCGCGCGCGAACAGCGCCGCCGCGATGCCGCCGGCGAGCGCGAGCGCGGTCGCGTGATCGCCGAACGCCGTGCGGGGAAAGGGCGGCTCGCCGCCGGTGGGAGCGAGGGTGGCGCCGATGCCGGCGCGACCCCAGAAGGCGCCGGCATCGTAGGCGGCGCGATCGCGCTCCTCGCCCTCCATGCCGTAGCCGGTGGCGAGGGCGTAGACCAGGCGCGGCGCGGCCGCGAGCAGGGTCGCGGCGTCGAGACCGGCGCGCTCGAGCCCCGCCGCCCGGATGTTGGTGACGAAGACGTCCGCCTCGGCGATCGCGCGGCGGACGATGGCGCGACCCGCGTCGCTCGCGAGGTCGACCACCAGCGAGCGCTTGCCGCGGTTGTCGAGCTCGAACATCGGGTTGATGGGGAGCGGCATGCCGGCGGCCGCGCTGTAGAAGGCGCGGTACGGGTCCCCGCTCGGCGGCGCCTCGATCTTCACGACCTCGGCGCCCCAGTCGGCGAGGATGCCGCTCGCGGCCGGACCGGCGACCCAGACGGCCAGCTCGACGACCTTCACCCCCTGCATCGGTCCGGGCATCGGCTCCTCCGTGTGTTACGGCTTGACGCTCACGCGTACCAAGAGCAGCGGCTGGCTCGGCTCGTCGGTCGAGATCTTGATGAGCGTGTTCGCGGGCCGGTCGCTCGCCGTCTTCTGATAGCCCACCTCCACCTGGTAGCGGCGACCCTTCTCGACGGTCACCAGCTTGGCGGTGAAAGCCGGATTGCCGGCCTCTACCCCGAGCACGTGGAACGGCGTCGCCGGTCGTGACGTGGTGATGCGGAGAATCCCCTGCGGCTTCTGCGACTCGATCTGCAGCATCTGCGGCGTCACGGTGAGCGGGCCGGTCACGACCACCGTGGCCTCGAGCTCGAAGCGCTCGGCCTTGGGGCGGGTGGTGATCAGGGTCACCTTCGGATGGTGGGTGCCGACCGCGAGCGTCGGCGAGGGGGTGAGCGTCACCCGATAGCGACGACCCGTGCCGGCCGAGGGAGTGGCGTTCGGGTCGGCGAGCGGTGCGACCGCGGCGCGGAGCGCGGGATCGTCCTCGACGCGGACGATCTCGAACGGTGCGCCGTCGGGCGCCGCGACCGTGAGCTCGAGCGGAGCGACGGCGCCGATCGCGCCGCGCAGGAGCGGGTGATCGTTCGGGTGCACGTCGAGGGCTCGGGACGCCTCGACCGTGATCGTCAGCACCACCGGCGGCTGGCTCGGATCGTCGGTGCGCACCCGGACGGCCTTGCTGACGCGGCCGCGGACGCGGCGCGTGTCGAGGGCGGCCGTGACCTTGCCGGTGCCGCCGGGGGGGATGCTCGGGTCGTAGTCGGTGGTGGTACAGCCGCAGTCGGCCTTGACGGAGATCGCAACGGGCTTGCTGCCCCGATTCACGAGCTCGAAGGTGTGGGTGACGGAGGTGCCCGCCTCGACCGAGCCGGCGTCGTAGCTCGGCGCGGGAGCGACCAGGGTCGCGGCGGTCTCCGGCTCGGCCGCCGCGGCGACCGCCAGGGCGACGAGCGCGAGCGCCGTGACGGCGGGCCCGATGATGCGGGACACGAGCGGGAAGCGCTGGGGCTTGGCGGGCGGTCGCATCAGCGGATCAGCGTCGCGAGCTCGCCGAGGCGCTCGGCGGTGAGCGCGACGTAGGTGGCGCTCCGCTCGTCACGGACGAAGAGCGGATCGACGACGCGGGTCGGGTCGTAGCCTTCCTCCTGCAGCCGAGTCTTCCGGAGCTTGAAGGTCGACGTGACGTCGGGTTCGGCAACCAGGCGGACGAAGATGGGGAGCGCGTAGGGCGGAAGCCGACGGGCGGTGAAGGCGAAGAAGGCGGGCGCGTCGAAGCTGGTCTCGGGCTGGAGCACCAGCGCCGCCATGCCGGCGCGACCCTCGGCGCCGGGCACGGCGACGCCGAAGACGTTGGCGATCGCGAGGCCGGGGAAGCCGGCCAACGCCTCCGCCACCTCCTGGGTCGAGACGTTCTCGCTCTTCCAGCGGTAGGTGTCGCCGATGCGATCGACGAAGGTGAAGTAGCCGTCGGCATCGTGCGAGAGCAGATCGCCGGAGCGGTACCAGCGATCGCCCGGCCGGAAGACGTCGCGCAGGATCTTGCGCTCGGTGTCGGCGGCGGCGGTGTAGCCCTCGAAGCGTCCGGCACCGGAGTCGGGGAGGTCGAGGATCATGCCGATGAACTCCCCGACCTCGCCCGGCTCGCACTCGATGGCGCGTCCCTCGGCGTCGCGGGGGTGGCTGTCGGTCGCGACGTCGTAGCGGATCAGGCGGCCGTTGTGGCGCTCCTTGAAGGGGATGCGTCCACACGAGCCGACCCGTCCGTCGAGGTTGATGAGGCTGGTGTTGGCCTCGGTCGAGCTCCAGCCCTCGAGGATGCGGGCGATGCCGAAGCGCTCCTGGAACGGGCGCCAGATGTCGGCGCCGAGCCCGGCGCCCATCATCACCCGGAGCCGGTGGTCGCGGTCGTCGGGCCGCGCCGGCGCGTTCAGGAGATAGCGGCAGAGCTCGCCGACGTACTGGCAGGCGGTGACGCCGTCGCGCCGCGCCTCGTCCCAGAAGCGCGAGGCGCTGAAGCGACGGCGGAGCGCCACCGCCGCGCCCTGCGCGAGCGCGCAGGAGACCACGACCATCCCGCCGGCGCCGTGGTAGAGCGGCAGCACGCAGGCGATCACGTCGTCGGGCCCGTAGCCCGCGATCGCCGACATGCCGTCGCCGACGCCGAGGAAGCGCATGTGCGAGAGCCGCGCGGCCTTGGGGAGGCCGGTCGTCCCGGACGTGAAGATGTGGAAGAGGTCGTCGCCGGCGCGGAGTGCCGTGCGGACGCTCGGATCGGGATCGGTGGTGGGGGCGGCCGCGAGCCAGGGATCGAGGCGGCTCGCGCCGCTCGGGACGCCTGCGTCCGAGTGCGTGACGTCGTCCTTGACGAGGACGGCGCGCTCCGCCGTCGGCGACGTTCCGCAGGTGGCGAGCGCGGGCAGGCACTCGGCGCCCGCGATCAGGACCCGGGCCTCGGTCGTCGCGAGGGCGTGTTGCAGCACGTCGCCGCGGAGCTGTGTGTTGACGAGCGCGACCGTCACTCCGAGCTTGGCGAGGCCGAGCCAGGTGACGATGAACTCGGGACGGTTCTCCATCATGAGCGCCGCGACCTGACCCGGCGCGAGACCCTCGTCGGCGAGCACGTGCGCCATGCGGTTGGCCTCGGCGTTGACGGTGGCGTAGTCGAGCGCCCGGCCCTCGTAGAGGAGGAAGGGGCGATCGGGGCGGAGACGCGCCTGCTCCTCGAGGCGATCGGCGACGGTGTAGCGCTGCGAGGGTGTGTGGCGGAGAGTGCCGGCCGCGAGCTGGTCGAGCTTCGCCTGCGTCACCTCGCGTGGGACCGTGGCTTCGGCCATCGGCCCCTCGTAGCAGGAACGCCTGCCCTTGGGCGAGGCGGGTGCGTCAGGCCGGCAGCGGCGGGAGGGCGCGGGCGACGATGCGGTCGGCCTCCGCGTCCGGCACGCCGAGGCCGCGCAGCACCACGGCGGCGAGCGCTGCGGCGTGCTCCTCGCCGGCACGCCGCTCGAGCACGCTTCGCATGCCGGCGAGCACCGTGCCCTGCACCAGGTCGAGCGCCGCCGTCTCGCTCTGGTAGCGCAGGCGCCCGCGGCGCCGGCCGGCCCGGAGATCGGCGAGGAGGGGCGCAGCGCCGTGCTCTCCGGTGCGATGCCAGACCCGCAGCACGGCCGCGCCCCACACCGGGTCGGAGAGCGCCTGCAGGACGAAGCGCCGGCAGCCGATCGCGACCCGCTCGGCGGGGTCGTCGATGCGGGCGCGACTGGCGGCGATCGCGCCGTGCAGCCGCTCGGCGAGCCGTACGCTGGTCGCTTCCAGGAGGTCCTCGCGGGTGCGGAAGTAGTTGTAGAAGGTCCCGTTGGCGAGGCCGGCCTCGGCCGTGATCTCGTGGATGGCGGCCTCGCCGGCGCCCTTGCGCGCGAACACGCGGGCGGCGGCGTCGAGGATGAGGGCACGCGTACGCTCGCGCACCCGTCCGGGCGGGCGGGGGCGCGTGCGGGCACGGGCGGCATCGCGACGGGGCGTCACGATGCGGAGAGTACACGGAGAATGAGAGAATCGTCAATACTTGACAGAACTCTCACAATGAGAGAAGTCTCAGGCCGGCGGGCGACGCTCGCCAATCCGCCGAAGGGAGATTCCCATGCGCCTCGCCAACGTCCGTGGCCGCCTGACCCTCTTGGAGCACGAGAGCGAGATCGACGTCGAGCGCGCGTCGAACGGTCGCTTCGCGGCCGATCCGCACGCGGTCTTCGCCGACTGGGCGGCGTTTCGCGCCTGGGCGCCCGGTGCGGAGGGTCCGACGGCGGTGCCGGTCGGCGACGCCGACCTCGGTCCGCCGTCGCCGCGCCCCGCGCAGGTCTTCGGGATCGGCCTCAACTACACGGCGCATGCCGCCGAGGCCGGGCTGCCCGTGCCCGAGCGGCTCGCGGTCTTCACCAAGTTCCCCACCTGCCTCGCCGGTCCCAACGCCGACATCGTGCTGCCGAGCGGCTCCGTCGATTGGGAGGTGGAGCTGGTGGTCGTGATGGGCCTCCGGGCGCACCGGGTCGCGGAGCAGGCGGCGTGGGATCACGTCGCCGGTCTCACCGTGGGCCAGGACGTGTCGGAGCGGGTCGTGCAGTGGTCGGGAGGCGGACAGTTCTCGCTCGGCAAGTCGTTTCCCACCTTCGGGCCGATCGGCCCGTGCCTGGTGACGATCGACGAGCTCGCGAATCCGGACGACCTCGCACTCCGCTGCTTCGTGAACGACGAGCTGATGCAGGAGAGCCGCACCTCCGACATGGTGTTCTCGGTGCCGCGCATCATCAGCGAGCTCTCCGCCATCCTGCCGCTCATGCCGGGCGACGTCATCTTCACCGGCACGCCGTCCGGCATCGGGGCGAGCCGGAAGCCGCCGCGCTTTCTGCAGCCGGGTGACCTGGTGCGGAGCGAGATCGAGGGTCTCGGACACCTGCTGAACCGCTGCGTGGCGGCCTGAGGAGCGCGTCATGGCCTTGCATCGGCTCACCGGCATCACGATCGGCGTCCCGGCGGTGGAGCCCGTTGCCGCCTACTACGACGACTTCGGCCTCACCCGCGGCGCCGACGGCTCGTTCTCGACGGCCGACGGCGGCGTGCAGCTGCGATTGGCGTCGGCACCGCGCCGGCGTTTGCTCCAGCTCGGGATCGGGGCCGCGGACACGGACGACCTCGGCCGCATCGCGCGGAGCCTCGAGGGGCTCGGGATCGCCGTCGAGCGCGGGGAGGGCGCCATCGCCGCCGTCGACGTCGGCACGGGGGTGCGCGTCGTCGTGGAGATCGCGCCGGCGATCCGTCCGCAGGCGGCGGCCGCCGTCGCCATGAACGGTCCGGGTCGCGTCGATCGCCGCGACGCGCGCGCCGACGGCGTCGAGCGCGAGACCCGCGTCCGCCCCCGCAAGCTCGGCCACGTCGTGCTCGGCTCCACCGACTACCCGGCGAGCGAGCGCTTCTTCGTCGCGGGCATCGGCTTCAAGGTCAGCGACACGATCGCCGGCCTGGCGTCGTTCCTGCGCTGCTCGACCGACCACCACAATCTCCTGGTGCAGCCGGCACCGGTGCAGCTCCTGCATCACACCTCGTGGCAGGTCGACGACGTCGACGAGGTCGGCCGCGGGGCGCACGCCATGCTCGCCGCCGACCCGGGCCGTCACGTCTGGGGTCTCGGCCGCCATCACATCGGCTCGAACTTCTTCTGGTATCTGAAGGATCCCGCCGGGAACTTCAGCGAGTACTACGCCGACCTCGATTGCATCCTCGACGACCAACTGTGGAAGCCGGGGGTGTGGGAGGGGGCCAAGGGTCTCTACAGCTGGGGGCCACCGGTGCCGTCCTCGTTTCTCGCCCCCGACGACCTCGCCGAGCTGATGGCGGGCGCGCACGCCTGACGTCCGAGCGCATGGGCGAGCGCACGGACGTCGCGATCGTCGGCTGGGGGCCGGTCGGCCAGACCCTGGCGATCCTGCTCGCGCAGCGCGGCTGGCGGGTGACGGTTCTCGAGAAGCAGCCGGCGGCATACCCGCTGCCGCGGGCCGTGCACTTCGACCACGAGATCGGCCGCATCCTGCAGGCCGTCGGCGTGGCGGGAGAGGTGCGCGACCGGACGGAGTCGGCCGACGTCTACGAGTGGCGGAACGCCACCGGCGCCACCCTGCTGCGCTTCGAGAGCAAGGCGGCGGGGCTTTCGGGCTGGCCGGACGCCAACATGTTCGCGCAACCCGAGCTCGAGCGCATTCTCGACGCCCGCGCCGGCCGCGTGCCCGCCATCGAGCTCCGCCGCGGGCACGAGGTCGTCGGTCTCGCGACCGACGGCGAGGGCGTGCGGGTGACCGCCGCCGGCGACGGGACGCGGCACGAGATCGAGGCCCGCTACGTCGTCGGCTGCGACGGCGCCAACAGCTTCGTCCGCGAGCAGCTCGGCGCGACCGTCACCGACCTCGGCTTCTTCTTCGACTGGCTGATCGTCGACGTCCTGCCCGGCGCGCCGAGGCGGTGGCGCCCGCTCAACATCCAGATCTGCGACCCCGTCCGCCCGACGACGCTGGTCTCGGGCGGCCCGGGCCGCCGGCGCTGGGAGTTCATGCGGCTCCCCGGCGAGAGCCTCGACGAGCTGAACCGCGAGGCGACCGCCTGGCGTCTTCTGGAGCCGTGGCAGGTCACGCCGACCGACGCGCGGCTCGAGCGCCACACCGTCTATCGCTTCCAGGCGCGCTGGGTCGACGTCTGGCGGCGCGGCCGCCTCTTGCTCGCCGGCGACGCCGCGCACCAGATGCCGCCGTTCGCGGGCCAGGGCATGTGCTCCGGCCTCCGCGACGCCGCCAATCTCGCCTGGAAGCTCGACCTCGTGCTCGCGGGGCGGGCGCCGGACGAGCTCCTCGACAGCTACGCGAGCGAGCGCGTCCCGCACGTCCAGGCCGTGATCGACTTCTCGATGGCGCTCGGCAAGGTCATCTGCATCGCCGACGCGGCCGAGGCGGCGGCGCGCGACGCCGTCATGACCGCGGCGGTCGAGAGCGGCCAGCAGACCACGCCGCCGCCGGCTCCCGGCATCGGCCCGGGCATCCTCCGCGCCGGCGATCCGCACGCCGGAAAGCTCTTCGTCCAGGGGCGGGTGCGGCGCGGCGAGCGGGTCGGGCTCTTCGACGACGTCGTCGGACGGGGGTGGACGCTGGTGAGCGCGAGCGGCGATCCGCGCGCCGCACTCGACGTCGACTCGGCCGCGTTCTTCGCCGCGCTCGGCGGGGTGACGGCCCACGTCGGGCCCGGTGGCGACGTCGTCGATCTCGACGGAGTCTACGCACGCTGGTTCCGCGAGACCGGCGCCGCCGTCGTGCTGCAGCGGCCCGACTTCTACCTCTTCGGGAGCGCGCCCGTGCTGGACGCGGCGGGTGAGCTGGTCGCGGCGCTCCGGAGGAGGCTCGCAGCCGCAGGGTAGGGTCTCGGACCGACGGAGGTCCCCACCGCGAGACGTGAATTCTGCACCTGTCGCGGCAAGCCTTCGCGCGGCCCTTGCCGGCGCACGTGACGGTTCGGCTCTGCAAAGAGCTGCCGTCGGGCGACCGCAGAATGTCTTGGACAGCGCACCTGGATCGCGCTAGGTCGCTGCCAACACCACTCCGAGCCGATCCGTGAACGGCTCGACTCCCTTGGAGGTGTCGACCGATGCGCGAGCCCCGCTTCCCCCGTCCGCGCCACACCTGCGCCCGAAGTGCTCTCGTGCTGGCCGCGCTGGCGTCGCTCATGGTGATCCCCGACCGCGCCGTCGCCGGCGTCTCACGCCAGGCCAGCTTGGCTCGGCAGGCGGCCCCGATCGCCAGCACGCCGCTCGCTCCCTACGTGCCCGACGAGGTTCTGGTCCGCTTCAAGAGCGCGACGGGCGGACGCGCGGCGCAGGTGCACGCGCTCCGGCGTGCCACCGTGCTACGGCGCTTCGAGGCGGTCTCCGATCTCTATCGCGTGCGCGTCCCCTCCGGCACCTCGGTGGAGGACGCCGTGCGGGCCTATCGTGCCGACCCGAGCGTCCTCTACGCCGAGCCGAACTACCGCGTCGACGCGGTCGCGCTCCCGAACGACCCGCGCTTCGGCGAGACCTGGGGCCTCCACAACATCGGTCAGGAGGGCGGCGTTCCCGACGCCGACATCGACGCGCCCGAGGCCTGGGAGCTCACGACGGGCAGCAGCGACGTCGTCGTCGCGGTGATCGACGGCGGCATCGACTACGAGACCGCCGATCTCGCTCTCAACATGTTCCGGAACGAGATCGAGTGCACGCCGAACGGCGTCGACGACGACGCCAACGGCTGGGTCGACGACTGCCACGGCATCGACGCCTTTTGGGACGACGGCGATCCCAGGCCGCACGACTTGCACGCCACACACGTCGCGGGCACGATCGGCGCGCGCGGCAACGACGGCACCGGGGTCGCCGGCGTGAATTGGAACGTTCGCATCTTGTCGTGCAAGTTCCTCCATCGAGGCAGCGGCTCGACGGCCGACGCGGTGCAGTGCCTCGATTACCTGGCGCTCATGAAGGACCGCGGGGTGAACATCGTCGCCAGCAACAACAGCTGGGGCAGCACCGGCTTCTCGCAGGCCCTCCTGGACGCCATCGACGCGCAGCGCGCCCGCGGCATCCTCTTCGTGGCCGCGGCCGGGAACGGGGCCGCCGAGGCATCGGGGTTCCTCCCCGCCGCCTACTATCTCCCCAACGTGATCACCGTCGCCGCGACGACCCGCACGGACGAGCTGGCGAGCTTCTCCAATTTCGGCGCCACCTCGACGCATCTCGGGGCACCCGGGCAGGCGATCATGAGCACGGCCCCCGGCGGGGGCTACGACTACCTGAATGGCACCTCGATGGCCGCCCCGCACGTGACCGGCGTCGTGGCGCTGTTGAAGGCGCAGGATCCGGGCCGTGATTGGAAGGCCCTCCGCAACCTGGTGCTCGCGGGCGGCGACGACGTACCCGCGCTCGCCGCGACCGTCACCGGCAAGCGCCTGAACGCCCGCGGCTCGCTCGCCTGCAGCGGCGCCGTCGTCCAGTCCCGTCTCCGACCCGTGCGCGACCCGGTCGCGATCGGCACCGGGCAGGTGCTGCCGCTCGCGGCCTTGCACATCGACTGCGCCGACCCGGCCGGAGACGTCACCGTGACCGTGCAGCCCGGTGGCGCGACCTTCGACCTCACCGACGACGGCCTCGGCTTCGATCAGGAGGCGGGCGACGGGGTCTACTCGGGCGAGTGGTCGTCGGCCGTGCCCGGCAACTACACGCTCGCGATCGCCGGCAGTGTGGTCGAGGTCACGGTCGGTCCGGACGCGGTCGTCAGCCCGAACGCTGCGGAGGGCGATCGCTTCGGGTGGGCGGTCGCCGCCGAGGGCTCGCTCCTGCTGGTCGGCGAGCCGGGCGACGACACGGGGGCACCGGACGCCGGGGCGGCGCACCTCCTCGACGTCGAGACCGGCGCAACCATCCGGAGCTTCTACAACCCGGATCCGGAGGCGCGCGACGAGTTCGGGACCGCGGTCGCGCTTTCCGGCAACCTGGCGTTGATCGGTGCCCAGTACGAGGGCGGCGTCGCCGAGGAGGAGGGTGCGGCCTACCTTTTCGACGTCACGACCGGAGCCCTGCTGCACGAGTTCCACCCGCAGTTCGCGTCCGAGCAGGCCTGGTTCGGCAACGCCGTCACTTTCGTGAACGGCTACCCCGTGGTCGGCTCGCCCAATGCCGACGCCGGCGCCGACAACGCCGGGGCGGTTCACCTCTACGATCCCGTGAGCGGCGCGCTCCTCCACACGTTCCTCAACAGCGAGTTGGCCGCGGACGAGGGCTTCGGCTACTCGCTCGCCACCATGGGCTCGACGCTCGTGATCGGCGCGCCCTTCGACGGGCCCGCCTCGGAGCCGGGCGTGCACATCGGCTTCGTGCACCTCTACGACGCGGACGTCGCGAGCCCGAGCTTCGGCACGCTCCAGCGCATGATCTTCCCGATCCTGCCGCACAACGGCTACACGCTCTCGTTCGGCATTTCGGTCGCCACCCTCGGCACCGACCTGGTGGTCGGCGATCCGTCCGCGTTACCAGGCATCCCGTCGACCTGGGACGGCCCGCGTCCGCAGGCTGGGGCAGCGTTTCTCGTCGACGGCGCGACGGGACTGAAGAAGCGCGAGCTCATCAACCCTCTGCTCGACCACCTGTCGTTCTTCGGCTTGACCGTCGCCGGCTCCGGCGACCGCATCCTCGTCGGGGCTCCCCTGGACGACAATCCGGCGATCGCGGGCGGCGCGGTGTACGTCTTCGAGGCCTCGACGGGGGCGCCGCTGCGGATGCTGACGAGCCCCGCGCCCGGCATCGGCAACTTCTTCGGCTTCGCGCTGACGCCGGCCGACGGCGACGTCTTCGCGGGCGCGCCGCAGGACGACGCGGTCGGCGTACGGGCGGGCGCGGCGTACCGCCTGAGCATCCCGCTCCCGGTCCAGCGTGATCGCTGTTACAAGGCGAAGGCGGCGAGCGGCACGACCAAGCTACCGTACACGACGGTGACGCTCGCCGACGCGCTCGAGACCAAGGAGACGGTCGTCCTCGGGCCCGTCGCCGCTTGCAACCCCGCGCGGCAGAACGGCTCCACGGTGAGCGCGCCCGACGTCCACCTCGCCTGTCACAAGATCAAGGACGTCGGCGGGCAGGCGGCGCTCGCGGCGACGAGCCTGCGTGCGCTCGGGCCGGTCGGCGTCGAGAGCCTCACCCTCCAGAAGCCCTACGCGCTCTGCGCCCCCTCCGGCCACGGCGGCGACCCGGTTCCGTCGGGCGTCGATGCCTACAAATGCTATCGCGCCAAGGTCACCAAGGGGGCGCGGAAGTTCGCGAAGAGCGTCGTGTCGCTCGAGGACGACCTCGGCTACCGGCTCGTCGAGCTGCAGAAGCCGCTCGCCGTCTGCGCGCCGGTCGCCATCGACGGCGGCAGCGTCGTCGACCCGAGCACCTTCCTCACCTGCTACCAGGCGAAGGACGCGAAGGATCAAGCGCCCTTCACGCGCCCGACGTTCGACGTCGCGAGCGCGCTCGGCTCCGAGAGCCTCGCGACCATCAAGCCCTACATGGCCTGCGTTCCATCCCAGCGCCTGGCGCCGTAGCTAATGCGGGCCGAAGACGCCCTCTAGGAAGCCGGGAAGGGGACTGCCGCCGGCGGCGCCGACGGCCGGGATCGTCACCATCAGGTCGTCGGCGCGGCCGTCGTGGTCGCCGTCGATCGTCCAGTCGGAGTTGCCCGGGTGGCCGTTCGGCACGCGGATCTCGGGGTGATCGAAGGGGGCGCGTCGGTAGAGCACGCGCTCGTCGGTGAGCGTCTCCATGAAGGCGACGATCGCGTCGATCTCGGCGGGGGCGAGGGCCGGTAGGCCGAGCGGCTCGATCAGGGTCCCGTCGCTGCCTTGGATGGGCGCCACGTTGCCGCCGCGGCCGTAGAGCTCGACCACCTCGTGGAGGGTGCGGACGTCGCCGTTGTGGAAATACGGCGCGGTGAGCGCGACGTTACGGAGCGACGGCACCTTGAACGCCCCGTCGACGCCGAAACCCTTGGTCACGGCCGCGCCGTCGAAGCTCGCGGGCGCGGCCCCCGGAAACAGCCGGCGCGTCAGCGACAGCGGACCGAACGCGTCGCTCGCGCCGGCGCCGAGGTCGTCGGCGGTCGGCCGGATGCCGATGTTGTTGAAGCCCTTGTCGATGACGTTGCCGTCGCGGTTGCGGACCGGGCCGTTGACCGCGGCCGCGACGCGGCGGGCCGAGGCGTCGGTCAGCTCGTTCTGCTCGTGACAGTTCGAGCAGCGGATGTTCGTCGCTCCGCGGGTGCGGTCGTTGAAGAGGTGAGCGCCGAAGAGGGCGAGCCGGCTGATGTGCGTCGGCGTGACGTTCGTCCACGGGTTCAGATCGGGATCGGTCGCGGCAGGGTGCTCGCGCCGGAAGCGGTCCCACGGGGTGTCGTCGGAGACCAGCGTCGCCTCGTAGAGCTGGACGGCGATCCCGAAGAAGAGGGAGAAGTTGTACTGGATCAGCGCGTACTCGTTGTCGCCGCAGGTGCTCTGATCCTCGCACTCGCCGTCGTTCTTCGCGACCAGCGTCTTCGTGCCGTCGGCGTTCACGCGGATGAGCTTCTTCGATCGCCACCATTTCTCGTGGAAGGCGGCCTTGATCAGCTTGTCGTAGCGGGCGACCGAGAGACCCTCCTTCGGCCAGCGGCTCAACGATCCCAGCACGCTGTCGCTCGGCGCCACTCTCTGGTCGGCGAGCGGCCGGACCTTGGCGACGCGCTTCCCCTGGTTGCGCTTCCCGCGCGCGAGCGCGCGGCCGACGTCGAGCTGGGTCCGGCCCGGAGCCGCCATCTCGATGTCGCTCACGATCGGGGCCACGGCTTGCGACGCGAGGCTCGCGTTCACGATCTCGACGCGCACCTCGACCGGCTGTTTCGGGTCGTCGGCACGAAAGACCCTCGCGTTCGGGTCGCGCTGGCCGAGATGATTGACGCCGTTGAAGACGTTCTCCGCGCGTCCGTCCCAGAACTGGCGGTGGTTGAAGACGGCATTGATCACCGACGGGCTGTTGCGCGGCTCGACCCGGCGCGTGTTGAGCGCGCCGACCCGGAAGCCCTCACGATCGGCGTCGTCGCCGAGGAAATGGATCCCCTGCGAGGAGACGGCGTCGTTGCTGTCGCCGGCGGCGTCGAGGAGACCGCGAAAGCCGGGGGTCGCCAGGCGCGTCAGCGGGAAGTCCGAGGCCGCGAGCTGGTAGTTCGGTCCCGGGCCCGTCGAGTACGTGAGGTCCGGCGCGTCCGCGTGCCGAAGACCCGGGCTCACCTGGTTCTTCGAGCGTGGATCGGCCCCGGCTCGGAAGTGGCAGCTCGCGCAGGCCTGCACGCCGTCGCTTCCCACCTGCATGTCCCAGAAGAGCGCCTTCCCGAGCACGACCGCCGTCGCCTGGTCCTTGACGAACTCGTCCAGGTTCGATGGTCCCGGCACCGCGACCGCTCGGAGGTCGCCGGGCAGGCTGTTGAGGTCGCTGGTCGGCTGCGGATTGGGGACGCGGGGAATGACCGCATCGGGCGGCGTCTCCGCGCGCACGACCATCATGGGATGCAGCAGAGAGCTCGCGAGCAAGAGAGCGAGAGCGCAGTTGCCGGACGTTCGCATGGGTTCCTCCCACCCGGTGCTCGGCTCGTCATCGCGATGGATTCGTGGAGTCGAAAGGGGGGAAGGCGCCGCGCTAGGCAACACCTCGAACCAGGTCGGATGGGAGGATACGAGCCGGAAACGGCGAGCGTCAAGAAAATTTCTGGGGGAGCTCGCCGGGCGGAAATTCCCTAGCGGGACGCTACCGTCCCCGGAAGACCGCCTTCCGCTTCTCGACGAACGCCTTGGTGCCCTCCGCGGCGTCGGCGGTGTTGGCGGTGATGGTGCCGGCGACGGCCTCGTAATCGAGGATCTCGTCGAGCGTGCCGGTGAGCGCCTTGTAGACGCAGCGGCGGGCGAGATCGACGGCGACGCTCGGGCCCTCCGCGAGCTTCTTGGCGTACGCCATGGCGGCCGGCAAGGCCTGACCATCCTCGGCGCTGAGCTCGTCGATCAGGCCGTACTGCAGGCACTGCTGCGCATCGAGGATGCAGCCGGTCTCGACCATCATGAGCGCGGTCGAGAGGTTGGTGACGCGCGGCAGGAGCCACGTGACGCCGCAGTCGGGGCTGAAGCCGAGACGCACCATCGCCGCGCAGAGGCGCGCGCTCGGGTCGGCGAAGCGGCGATCGCAGGCGAGCGCGAAAGCGAGGCCGGCGCCCATGGCGGGACCAGTGATGGCGGCGATCACCGGCTTCTCGACCTCGATGATGGTCTTCACGAACTCGGCGAAGGGCCCGGCGGGCGTCTTCTTCTGGTAGCGCTCGAGCGGCTTCTCGGAGAGGCCGGGAATGCCGCGGTCGCCGCCGCCCGAGAGCCACTCGGCGTCGCCGCCGGCGCAGAAGCCCTTGCCGGCGCCGGTCAGCACGATGGTACGGACCTCGTCGCGGAAGCGAAGGTCACGAAAGAGGGTGAGGAGCTCGGTCGCCATCGCCCAGTTGACGGCGTTCAGGCGCTCGGGACGGTTCAGGGTGACGACGCCGACCCCCTGGTCGACCGCGAAGAGGACGTGCTGCTCGGCCATGACGAGTCTCCTATCCTATTGATGCAGGCTGGCGACGATGGCGCGGACGCGGTCCTGGTCGCGGCCGAGCGCGCCGGGGAGATCGAGCAGGACCGTGTCGAAGACGCCCTCGCAGCGCCGGCGCACCTCGGCGGCCAGGCGATCGTGGGTCGCGATCACGGCCCACGCGTCGAGCATGTCGTCCGTGATCAACGTCGGCAGCTCCTGCCACTTGCCCTCGCGCGAGAGCTGGTGAAGCTTCGCGCCGACGTCCTCCCAGCCGTGGTGCGCCAGCACCGTGTGGTAGGTGCGGGTCGAGGCGTAGAAGGCGATGTGCTGCTTGAGCGCGCGCTTCGCCTTCTCGACGTCGTCCTCGGTGGCGCCGGTCGCGAGAAAGGGTGCGCCGATCAGGTCGACGTCGGTGAGCGCGCGGCCGGCCTTGGCGGCGCCGGCGGCGATCGCCGGCAGGACCACGGCCTTGGTGTAGGCGAAGGTGCCGATGGGATGGAGGCGGAGGCCATTGCAGAGCTCGCCGCCGAGGCGCGCCATGTAGGTGTTGACGGCGGCGATGTAGATCGGCGGCGCGGGATGGTCGATCGGGCCGGGGTTGAAGAAGGGCGGCAGCAGCGAGAACTTGTAGTGCTGACCCTCGAACGGCGTCGGCTTGCCGGTGGAGAAGCCGTCGAACATCGCCTTCAGGCAGAGGAGATACTCCCGCAGGCGCGGACCCGGTCCCGCCGTCCACGGGGTCGCGTAGCGGAGCTCGTTGTGGCCCTTCACCTGCGTGCCGAGGCCGAGGTTGAAGCGGCCGCCGGAGAGCTGCTGCAGGTCCCACGCCAGCTGCGCCGTCACCATCGGGCTTCGCGGGAACGCGATCGCGACGTTGGTGCCGAGGTGCATGCGGCTGGTGTGCTCGGCGGCGATCATGAGCGGCAGAAAGGGATCGTGGCCCGCCTCCGGCGCGCAGGCGCCGTCGAAGCCGAGCGCCTCGGCGCTCCGTGCGGCGGCGGCGATGTCGGCGAGCGTCGGCTTCGCCTGGCCCTTGCCGGCGTACTGCGCGGTGTCCGGGTTCAGCAGCCCCGTTTCGACCCTGAACCCCATGGCGCGGCCGTCAGCCGATCGTCTCGCAGGCGACGATGTACCCGAAGGTCATGGCCGGACCCATGGTGCCGCCGGCGCCCGGATAGGTGCGGCCCATCACCGACGCGGAGCAGTTGCCGATCGCGTACAGGCCGGGGATCGTCGAGCCGTCGTCGCGGAGCACGCGCGCGCCGGCGTCGGTCTTGAGCCCGCCCTTGGTGCCGAGATCGCCGGCGTAGATGACGAGGCCGTAGAAGGGCGGGGTCTCGAGCGGCGCCAGGCAGGGATTCGGCTTCACCTTCTCGTCGCCGTAGTAGCGGTCGAAGAGGCTCTCGCCGCGATGGTAGTCGAGGTCGCGGCCCGCCCGCGCGAAGCCGTTCATGCGCTCGACCGCGGCGCGGAGCCCGGCCGCGTCGACGCCGAGCTCGGCGGCGAGCCCGTCGAGCGTGCCCGACTTCTTGAGATAGCGCGTCTCCTTGAGCTGCCTGGGGAGCGCCCAGTCGGGTTGCTGCGAGGCCGGGAAGAAGGGCCCGCAGGGATATTTCTTCCGATAGGTCGAGTCGAAGACCATGTAGGCGGGTACGCACGGCGATTCGGGAGTGTGCTTCGCGTACATGGCCTTGCAGATGTCGTTGTACGGTGAGGCCTCGTTCACGAAGCGCTCGCCGCGCTTGTTCACGAAGATGCTGCCCGGCAGGCCCTTCTCGATCACCAGCATGCGGGCGCGTGCCTCTCCGGGTACGACCGTGGTCGGGCCCCACCAGGCGTCGTCCATGAGATCGACGCCGGCGCCCACCGCCATGCCCATGCGGATCGCGTCGCCGGTGTTGCCCGGGTTGGCGGCGGTCCACGAGGCATCGGTCGGGTTCGGGAGGTATTGCTTCCGCATGACGTCGTTGCTCTCGAAGCCGCCGGCCGCGAGCACGACGCCCTTCTCGGCGCGGATGCGCATGGTGCGGCCGCGCTGCTCCACGACCAGCCCCGTCACCCGCCCGTCCTCGACGATCAGCTCGCGGGCCGCGGTCTCGAGCCAGAGCGGCAGGTTGCGGTCCATCATGGTGAGGCGCAGCATTCCGACCAGTGCGTTCCCGAGCGAGAGGCAGCGGTCGCGCTTGCTCTTGAGGCGCCCGCCGACGTCGAGCCAATAGCGCGACATGATCTTGCGCGTGAGGGCGATCCAGCCGGGGTGACGCGCCAGCAGGTGGTGCGCCTCGGTCGCCGTCATCGACATGCGACCCATGACCAGCTCTTGGACGGCGAGCTCGCGCATGCGCTCGAACTCGTCGCCGAGGAGGCGCGCGTCGAAGTGCTCGGGCTCGACCGAGCGGCCGCCCGGCTTCCCGCCCGGCGACTCCGGATAGTAGTCGGTGTAGGTCAACATCGATTGCATGCGGAGCCGGCCGCGCTCGGAGAGGTAGCGCAGCATCTCGGGCGCGGTGTCGACGTAGCGCTGCAGCTTCGTCTCCGGGACGGTACCGCCCGTGATGTGCTGCAGATACCGGTAGGCGTCGGCCGGCGAGTCGGCGACGCCCGCCGCCGCCATCAGGTGATTGTTGGGGATCCACAGCGACCCGCCCGACATGGCCGACGAGCCGCCGAAGAGCGCGGTCTTCTCGATCACGAGCGGCGTGCCGCCGCGATCGTGCGCGCAGATCGCCGTGGTCATGGCGCCGGCACCCGAGCCGACGATCGCCAGATCGACCGAGTGGTCCCACTTCCCGTTCTGAGTGTCAGCGCTCAATCGACGGTGCCATGCCAAGTTTTGATTTCACGCGCAAGCCGGTCCATGCTCGCGCGATGAGCGCGCACGGCGCCCTCCATGGCAGACGCATCCTCGAGATCGCCGACGAGAGCGGGGCGTACTGCGGCAAGCTCCTCGCCGATCTCGGCGCCGAGGTGGTGAAGATCGAGCCGCCCGGCGGTGACGCGACGCGCGAGCTGCCGCCGCTGCGTGCCGAGGGGGATCCGGGCCTCCGGAGCCTCTTCTTCCTGTACATGAACGGCAACAAGCGCAGCGTCACGCTCGACCTCGCCGCCGCTGGCGATCGCGACGCCTTCCTCCGGCTCGCCGCTGGTGCCGATGCCGTCGTCGAGACCTTGGCACCGGGACGCCTCGACGCCCTCGAGCTCGGCTTCGAGCGCTTGCGGGCCGTGAACCCGCGCCTGGTGCTGACGTCGATCACGAGCTTCGGCCAGACCGGGCCCTACCGCGGTCTTCGCGGCGGCGACCTCGTGGCCGGCGCGCTCGGCGGCGCCCTCCACGTGACGGGCGAGGCAGGCGATCCACCCGTGCGCCTCGCCGGTCGCCAAGCCTGCGTCACGGCCTCGCTGTGCGCGGCGGCCGCGACCCTGATCGCCCTCCGCCACGCGGACCGGAGCGGCCGCGGGCAGCGCGTCGATTGCTCGCTGCTCGAGGCGGTGGTGTCGGCGTCGCACATCTGCGGCGTCGGCAAATGGCTCGACGACGGCATCGTGCCGCGGCGGAACGGCGCGTCGCTGTTCGCCTCGGTGCCCTCGGGCACCTATCGCTGTCGCGACGGTCTCGTCTATCTCATGATCAACCGCCCCCGGCATTGGCAGGTGCTGGCGGAGTGGATCGCCGCCGAGACCGGCCTCGACTCGGTCCGCGATCCGATCTTCGAGGGCCCGTCGTCGAATCGCATTCCCCATCGCGACCTCGTCGACACCTACGTCGGGGCGTTGACCGAGCGCTTCACGGTGGCGGAGGTCTACCACCAAGGCCAGCGCCGGCACCTGGCGTTCACGCCGGTGCAGACCGCCGCCGAGGTCGCCGGCGATCCGCATCTGGCGGCGCGCGGCTTCTTCGTTGCGGTGGCGGAGGACGACGGCACGACGATTCGCATGCCCGGCGCCCCCTATCGTCTGGAGGCGACGCCGTGGGCGATCCGGCGACCGGCGCCGCGGCTCGGCGAAGGCAACGCGGAGCTCGTCGCCGGAGCCGCCGCGCGCGCGGGCGGGCGGAACGTGCGCGCGTCCCGCGACGCGGCGCCCGGCACGGAGGCCGCGAAACCCGGCCCCGGCGCCCTCGCGGGCCTGCGCGTGCTCGAGCTCACGGTCGCGATGGCGGGCCCGTGGATCGGCCGTTTCATGGCGGCCGCCGGCGCCGAGGTGATCCGGGTCGAGTCGCGCGGCCATCCCGACGTGGTCCGGCTCTACGTGCCGCCGCGGGCGCCCGAACGGGGCACCGATCCGCAGGGTTCTCCCTGGTTCACCGATTGGAACGCCGGCAAGCGTTTCATCGCCCTCGACCTCGCCGTGCCGGGTGCGGTCGACATCTGCCGACGCTTGGCGGCGTGCTCGGACGTCGTGGTCGAGAACAACAGCGCCGGGGTGGTCGACAAGCTCGGCCTCGGTTGGGAGCGGCTCCGGGCGGTGAAGCCGGATCTCGTGATGCTCGGCACCTCGGGCTACGGCGATCGCGGTCCGCATCGCGGCTACGTCACCTGGGGCCCGAACGTCGAGGCGCTGTCGGGGCTCGCCAGCGTGTCCGGGTTTCCGGAGCGGGACTGCACGATCACCCAATACGCCTATCCCGACGTGCTGGGCGCCCTGCACGGATTGGTCGCGGTCCTGGCGGCGTTGCAGCACCGCGATCGGACGGGCGAGGGGCAGTACGTGAACGTGGCGCAGCTCGAGACCACGGTCGCCGCCTTCGGGGACGTCATGCTCGAGTATCTGGTCACCGGGCGCGAGCCGGCGCGGCGCGGCAACCGCTCCGCCGCGGGAGGGCCGCACGGCTGTTACCGCTGTGCGGGCGACGACCGGTTCTGCGCCATCGCCGTCGCGGGCGACGACGAGTGGCGCCGCTTCTGCGAGGCCGTGGACCAGCCGACCTGGCGCGCCGATCCGCGTTTCGCCGACCGGGAGGGTCGCGCCGCCAACGCCGACGTCCTCGATGCCTTGGTCGAGTCCTGGACGTCGCGCCACCCCGCCGAGGAGGTGATGGCGATCTTACAGCGCGCCGGCCTGGCCGCCGGCGTCGTGCACACCGTCGCCGATCTCGTCCGCGACCCGCAGCTCGTCGGGCGCGGCTTCTTCGAGACCGTCCGGCACGTGACCCGCGGCGAGGTGGTGGCGACCGGCATTCCCCTCGGGCTCACGGAGACGCCGGTGCGCACCGGGCTCGCCGGCCAGACGATCGGTCACGACCACGCCTACGTGTTCGGCGAGATCCTGGGGATGAGTGCCGCGGAGATCCGAGCGGCGGTGGAGAGCGGGGCGATCGAGCCGTCCGGCTGAAGTGCCGGCCGGGTCAGGAGGTCCCGATCCAGCCGCGATCGGCGCGCACCGCCGCGCGAAAAATCGCGGAAGAGAGAACGACGCGCCCACGGGCGTGGACGCGTCGTTCCCGTACAACTTCGGCGATGGGCGCGGCGAACCAGCGACGCGCACGGTGTTGGGCCGTACGTGTCCATCGTCGCCACGCTGCCATCGCCTCGTGGGGGAGGGAGGTGTGTAGCCGATTCGGAGTTTGCGCGATCGTCTCGCGAAAAGTGTTCGCGGCGACTGGGGCGGTGACACGGCACATCAGAGCGCCCTCCAAGGCTGCGGCACGTGGGTGCCATGAGCGACCTCGCGTGCTCCGTTCGACTGCTTTCTCGATACGCCCTCGAATGAGGACATGTCAAGAAAAATATGAGGAGATCTGGCTAAATCTCTGGGGAATATTCCCTAGGGATATACCGTTATGTACTTGAGAACATGGGAAGCCGCGAGCGGCAGAAGGTCGGGCGAAGCCGCGCGATGTAGGGAATTTATCCTATGAGCGGTTCTAGAACATCGCCCACACGTAGCCCGCAGCGAGGCATGCGTAGACCACGAAGCTGAGGCCGAGCCAGACCGCTTCGCGGCGGCGCGGGCGGGCCCAGGGCGGCAGCGCGGGGGCGAGGCGCCGGTGGTTCAGGACGTAGAGCGCGGGCGGGAAGATCACGGTCCCCGTGAAGCCGATCACCGCCGTGAGCAGGATCAGCGGTCCGGGGGCGTCGAGCAGCATGGTGAGGCAGGTGATCAGCGTCAGCACGGCGAGCATGGCGTAATACCACCAGCGCAGCGAGCGACGGCGTGCCCATGCGAGCTGCGAGTAGATGATGTCCGCCTGCATGCGGCTCACGCCGTCGGCGGTCGCGAGCCAGGTGTCGGTGAGGAAGGCGGCGGCGACGATCAGGAACAGCACGCGGCCGATGGGGCCCCAGCTCACCTCGAAGAACGTGCTCTGGACGACGGCGATCTCGTACTCCTCCGGAAGCAGCCCGCGCGGGTAGAGCAGGGCGTAGGCGAGGAGGCAGGTCATGAGGGTGGTGGCGAGGTTGCCGCCGATGCCGACCATGGCGTCCACCGTGAGATAGCGCCGCCAGCGCGGCCATTCGGCCGCGCTCGTCTCCGACGCGTCCATGAGGTGGCCGTCGACGTCGGCAGGCTCGGCCTTGCCGGTGATGAGGCCGGTGATGCGGCCGCCGTGGACGGCCATGCCGCTGCCCTTTTCTCGCAGCCAGTACGAGTACAGCAGGATCCAGAACCCGCCGAGGCCGGCGAACGTGATGGCGGTCAGCAGCTTGGTGGTGTCGTGGACGTCCCAGGCGCGGGCGCTCGGTCCCGGCGGGCCGACGAGCGCGGCCGCGAAGCGCGGCAACGCCGCGGTCACCTCGGGCTGCATGCAGGCCCACAGGAGGCCAACGACCGTCACCAAGGCCACGAGCTTCATGAGGCGCTCGATCAGGCGATAGACCACGCCCGAGAGCGCGATCGCGACCACGAAGACGGCGATCGTCGAGTACGCCCAGAAGAGCGAGCGGCCGCGAACCGTGAAGCCGCCGGGGAAGCCGGTGAGCGCCGCCAACGCCGTGCCGCCGGCCGAGGCGAAGGCGCCGAACCAGAGGAACGAGAGCGTCATCAGGACCCACAGCAGCGCGCCGAGCCCGCGATGGACGCGGAAGAAGCCGCGGAAGATGCTCTCACCGGTGAGCAGCGTGTAGCGGCCGATCTCGATGTTCAGGGGATATTGCAGCAGGCAGGCCGGGATCAGCAGCCAGAGAAAGGTGAGGCCGTACTTGGCGATCAGGTACGGCCACCAGATGAGCTCGCCGCTGCCCTGCGCGAGCGCCATCCACACCACCCCGGGACCGAGCGCCGCCCACCAGGATGGGAACGGTGGCAGCGCCCGGCGAGGCAGATCGTCGAAGGTCAAGCGGCGGGCGTGAACTTGACCGGCATGCGGGTGAACGATCGCACCAGCAGCGACGGATGCACCGACGGCGGACCGTCGACGTACTCCATGTTCCGCATGCGCGGCAGCACTTCCTCGAGCACGACCTTGATCTCCATGCGGGCGAGGTTGGCGCCGAGGCAGAAGTGGTTGCCGATCCCGAAGGCGAGGTGCGGATTCGGGTTGCGATCGACCTTGAAGGCGTCGGGGTCCGCGAAGACGTCGGCGTCGCGGTTGGCCGACGGGTACATCAGGAGCACCTTCTCGCCCTTCTGGATCTTCTTGCCGCGGAGCTCGGTGTCCTGCGTCGCCGTGCGGGCGAAGTTCAACACCGGCGAGACGTGCCGCACGATCTCCTCGACGGCGGTCGGGATCAGGGCCGGGTTGTCCAGAAGCTTCTGGCACTCGCCCGGGTTCTCGATCAGCTGGCTCATGCCGCCGGTGAGCGCGTTCCGGGTGGTCTCGTTGCCGGCGATCAGGAGGGTCACCAGGAACATGGTGAGCTCGTCCTTCGCCATCTCGGTTGCGTGGTCGGAGGGCATCTTGCTGGCGTCGACGACGTTGGTGGCGCCGAGGAGGCCGCCGTCGCGCGCGTTCACCAGCACGCTAACCAGGTCCTCCTGCGGGTCTTTTCGCCGTGCCTCGATGGTGTCCTCGATGTAGGCGACGTACTCGGCGAAGGCGTCGGCGGCCTTGGTCATGATCTCCGGGTTGTCGTAGTTGCCGTCGCTCATGATCATGGTGTCCGACCAGCGGTGCAGCTTGTCGCGGTCGGTCTTGGGAATGCCGATCAGGTCGGCGATCACCTCGATCGGCATCGGCACCGCGATGTCGCGCACGAAGTCGCACTCGCCGCGGCGGGCCACCTTGTCGATGGCCTCGATCGTGAAGCGGCGGAAGCGCTCCTCGATCATCGCCACCGTGCGCGGCTTGAAGCCGCGGTTGATCAGGTTGCGGAGCTGGCCGTGGCGCGGCTCGTCCATGTCGACGATCGAGAGCTTGGTCGGCATGTTCGGGCGCGTGCCCTCGCCCGAGCAGAAGAGCTCGTGGTGCTTCGAGCAGTAGGCCACGTCGGCGTGCTTGGAGATCGCCCAGATCGCGTTCTTGGCGTCCCAATAGACGGGCTCGTTCTCGCGCAGCCAGCGGAAGGTTTCGTGGAAGTCGGCGCCCCAGTTCTTGGCGTCGAGGATGTCGAGGTCTCTGTACATGGCGGTCACCGAGGCGCTCGGCGCGGTCGGGCGGTCGTCGGGCGAATGGCCTCGCCGATGAAGGCCGCCGCTTGCCGGAGCCGTTGTTCGAGGGGGTAGTTGGGGTCGTTCATCCAGTTGATGACGGTGGCGTTGAAGGCGCCGAGGACCATCTCGGCGAGGAAGCCGGCGTCGAGGTCGCTGCGCACCTCGCCCTTGCGTTGCCCTTCCCGCAACGTCTTGGTGAAGGGCGCGAACACGCGCTGGAGATAGGGCGGGGTCTCGCCCGCCCGCCCGCGCGTCCGCACCAGCTCGAGCACGACGTCGCGGGCGACACCCCGGGCGGCGTGGACGTCGCGTGCGGCGTGGTCCGCGAAGCTCGTGATGCGCTCCTGCGCCGAGCCCGGGGCCAGGAGGTGCCGCTCGATCAGCGTCTGCAGATGATCGAAGACCTCGCTCGTCATCTCGCCGAGCAACGCGTGCTTGCCCTGGAAGTGATTGAAGAAGGTGGCGGGGGCGATGTCGGCCGCGGCCGCGATCTGCTCGACGGTGGTCGCCTCGAACCCCTGGCTCAGAAAGAGCTGCTGCGCCGTCTGGTAGATCCGCGAGCGCAGCTCGCGCTTCTTGCGCTCGCGGCGGCCTTCGATCGGGACGTGGGCTGAGGCAGATCGCATGACGAGTTTAGAGTCGCCTTCAAGCTTAGAGCCGACTCTACGTTCACGTCAAGACGATTTCGGCCCCGTGCGCTTCGGCGCTACGCGCCGAATGCTCCGATGGCCGTCGGCGCCCGAAGTCAATTCGGGCGCCTCCCGCGCTTCGCGAGGCTCCGGCGGGGTCGCGCGAGCGCCTGGGGTCAGGGGCCTTTGTGGTTGGCCTGGGCCTTGGCGAGGGTGTTGGAGCGGAGGTCGGCGAGGGTGAAGGTGCTCTGCCAGCAGGTGCCGACGCTGTTGAGGAGCTGTACGGTCAGGACGGGATTCGCCTCGAAGCGCGTGCTTGCGCTCGCCGGGTCGGGGAGATCGAGGGCCATGCCCTTGCCCTGCACCGTGGCGGACGCCTTGCCGTCGGCGCCGGTGCGCAAGCTGATGCGCGAGATGCCGTCGTGGGCCCCGGTCTTGTCCTTGAAGTCCGTGCGGTTGGTGCCGTTGGTGCTCCAGCCGCTGCCGGCGGGAATCTCGGTGCCCGCGACCAGGGTCGGCGAGCCGGCGCGGCCGTCCCAGATGCAGAGCCCGTAGCGGGTGGTGGCGGAGAGGGGGTTGCCGAGCTCCGCAAAGGACGTGGCGCTGCCACCCTTCCACGACCACTGCAGGCGATCCTTGGTGTCGACGACGTTGTCCTTGACGTTGAGCAGCGAGCGGCCGAGCGGGGCCTGCTTGCAGCCGGCCTGCGGCGTCGCTGGGCAGAGCGGCACGTCGCCCGAGCAGGTGTGGACGCGGACGTCGTCGACGTACCAACCTCTGTTGCCGTTGCACGCGTCCATGCCGAGCTCGAAGCGGAGTCGGAGGGTGTCGCCGGGCTCGACGATGTCCTCGAGGTCGAGCTGCGACTCGCCCCAGCTGCCGGAGACCGATCCGCCGTCGCTGCCGGACCACGCCCGCTCGCCGGCCATGGGACAGGTGTTGTTGGGGACGACCAGGGTGTCGTTGTAGGCGTTGAAGGCGAAGCGCTCCCCTGGCACGAGCACGAAGGGGCCGCCGTTGACGCTGACCTTGACGTTGCCGCCGTCGTAGTCGGGCTCGGTGGCGATCCAGTGCATGAAGGCGACGCGGAGCCGGCTGCGGTCGGTGGGCGCGACGATGGCGGGGCTCTCGAGATACGAGACGCCGGTCTCGTCGTCGAGGTCGCAATCGCCGAGGATCGGATCGGCGGCGAAGGCCGCGCTCCCGGCGCGACCGTCGGGAAGGCTCGTCGCCTGGGTCCAAGTGCCGCCGTCGTACGTGAGGGGATCGATGATGGCGCGGTTGCCGGCGGTCCAGGGTGCGATCCCGGCCTCGAAGTCCGCGCTCGCCACCTCCTCGTAGGCGCCGGCGCCGTTGCAGGGCGGCGGGGGATTCGGTTCGAGGATGGGCGTGGTGACGCAGGGTGGGGCGTCGCGGAGCTCGACCGCCGCGATCGCGGCGGCGACCGCGGCGCAATCGGCGGCGGAGACGACCGCGGCCGAGCTCGTCCAGGTCCCGGGCGCGGTCGTCACGGGCTCGCCGAGGGTCGCGCCGACGAGGTCGGCGCAGCTCTGCTCGACCGCGTCGGCATGATCCGAGAAGTCGCTCACCTGGGTCTCGTAGACGCTGACCGCGCGCCACAGGATGCTGGCGGCTTTGGTCAGGCCGAGCGCGGCGACGGTCTCGCCGTTGTAGACGCCGCCGTCGACCATGAGCGCGTAGAGGTGGTTCGGGACGCCCGAGTTGGTGTGGACGCCGCCGCCGTCGCTGGTGCTGCAATGATACCGCGACGAGCCCACGCGTCCCGGGTCGGCGCGGCACTCGGGAAACCACATGTCGCGGATGGCGCTCCCGAAGCCCGTCGAGTCCTCGCTGAGGAGCCAGCGGTAGCTCACGTCCGTCGCCGGCAGCGAGCCCTCGAACGAGCCGAAGGTCGAGCACGCAGATCCGTCGGCGGCACGCGGCCCGCCGGGCGCGTCGGTGTGGCGGCCGTTCAGCTGATCCACGGTCTCGCCCCAGACGTCGGAATACGACTCGTTCAGGGCCCCGGGCTGCCAGGCGTAGACGAGATCGGCGGTGTACTCCGTGTAGGCGTGGCCCCATTCGTGGCTGACGACGTCGTCGGAGGTCACGCCGGGACAGTAGTTGGTGGTCTCGCCGTTCCAGCTCGCGTTCGGACAACCGAGAAACGACGGATCGTGGAGCGAGAGCATCGGCGCGTCGGCGCCGTCGAAGCTGAGCTGCGTGCCGAGCGTGAGGCTGCCGTGAAAGGCGTAGGATTCGCGCGCGCCGTCGATCTCGTCCTGCCAGTCGCCGACCTGGGCAGCCGAGCCACCGCTCCAGCCGCCGGGGATCGGATCGGGGTCGCCCTCGCTCCACACCACGTTGGCGAAGGTGGTCTGGGAAACCTGGCGCGTCAGTGCGTCGGGGGTGAGGAGGATGCGGTCGAGCACGCGGCCATCGAGAGCGTCGATGAAGGCGAGCGTGCGCGCTCCGCCGACGCCGGCCTCGGTCTCGACGGCATGGGCCAGGCGGGGATCGCTCGCGACGGCGTGCAGCAGGCTCCGATCGTAGACGACCAGGCGGCGCGCGACGACCGCCACCGCCTCGCCGCGCGCGGCGGCGACGGCGATCCGTTCGGCACGCTCCGGAGCCAGCGCCGGCGCCACCCCGAGCGCTCCCGGAATCGGCACCACGGCGCCGTTCACCGCGCGGAGATCGCCGTCGGGGGCGACGTGCGCCCGCAGGCCCGCGCCGAAGACCTCGACGCCGGCGTGGCGTTGGCGCCAGCCGACGTGGGTCCAGCCGATCGGATCGGTGCGGCGCACGGGGGGTGCGAGCTCGGCGGCCGCGTCGCGGAGACCGAAGAGATCGCCGTGACGCAGGACGAAGTCCGCCGCCTTGTCGGCGGCGCCGCGCGCGCCGGTCCCCGGGTTCAGGTCGCCGGCGGTCGACCCGGCGGACGAAGCTCGCGCGTCCGGTACCGCGCCGGCTGCTGACGTCGAGCGGTGCGCCGGCGGTGCGGGTGGCACGCTCGCTGGCGGCGCGAAGCGCGTCGTCGGGCGCCGCCTCCGCCACCGCGCTGGCGATGGCGAGCAGCGCCGCGGCGATGCTCGCCAGTCGCCGCCGCCGCGAAGGACGACGGCGCACGCGTTCACGACTCGAACCCACGATGTCTGACATCGATCTCCCGCTCCGTGCCTGTCAAGGAGAAAAGCGTCGCCTACGGATGCTGACTGCTCACCGAGACGATCTCGCCGGTCATGTAGGTCGAGTAGGCGCTGGCGAGAAAGACGATCACGTTGGCGACCTCCCACGGCTCCGCGGCGCGGCCGAACGCCTCGCGCGTCTCGAGCTCGTCGAGCAGCTCCTTGGGAGCGCTCTTCTGGAGAAACGGGTGGAGGGCGAGGCTCGGTGCGACCGCGTTCACGCGCACGCCGGCCTCCGCGGCCTCGATCGCCGCGCAGCGGGTGAGCGCCATCACGCCGGCCTTGGCGGCGGCGTAGTGGGCCTGGCCGGCCTGGGCGCGCCAGCCCAGCACGCTGGCGTTGTTGACGATGACGCCGGACCGCCGCGGCAGCATGTGGCGGAGGGCGGCGCGGGTGCAGCGAAAGGTCGCGTTCAGGGTGACGTCGAGGACGCGCGACCATTGCTCGTCCGTCATCTCGACGAGGTTGGCGGTGCCCCCGAGGCCGGCGTTGTTCACCAGGACGTCGAGGTGCCCGGACTCGGCGATGGCGACCTCGAACATGTGCTGCACCTGGGACTCGACCGTGACGTCGCAGACCACCGTGGTCGGGCGCCGTCCCATGAGCGGCGCCAGCCGGTCGGCGGCCTCGCCGAGACGGCGCTCGTGTTGATCGCTCAGGATGACGACCGCGCCTTCCTCGGCACAGCGTTGGGCGGTCGCGAAGCCGATGCCGGTGCCGGCGGCCGCGGTGACCAGGACCGACTGGCCGGCGAGCAGTGCGTGGCCGGGCGGGCAGGGGGGCGCCGGCCGGCTCACGATTTCCGTCCGGGATCGAGGCGCGGCTCGCGCGGCATGCCGAGGGCGCGCTCGGCGATGATGTTGCGCTGGATCTGGTTGGTGCCGGCGTAGATGGTGTCGGCGCGCGTCCACAGGAAGAGCCGCTGCAGGTCCGCCAGCGCGTACTCCTCGGTGCCGCCCGCGGTCAGCTCCGAGGCGGCGCCCAGCACGTCGACGGCGAGCTTGCCGAGCGAGCGGTGCCAGGTGGCCCAGTAGAGCTTGGTGACCAGGGCCTCGCGACTCAGGCTGGCGCCCGCCTCGATCGCCGTCAGCGTGCGGAGCGCGTTGCAGCGCATGATCTTGAGACCGATCCAGGCGTCGGCGAGACGTTGCCGGATCAGCGGATCCTCCGCGGCGCCGTTGGCGCGCGCGGCGGCGATCACCTCGTCGAGCTCGATCTCGAACATCGTCTGCTGGCCGAGCGTGGAGGCGCCGCGCTCGAACGCGAGCGTGCCCATGGCGACCCGCCAGCCGCCGTTGACGCCGCCGACCACGAGATCGGCGTCGGTGCGGGCGCCGTCGAAGAAGACCTCGCAGAACTCGGACGTGCCGGTGATCTGCCGGATTGCCCGCACCTCGACGCCGGCTTGGCGCATCGGCACCAAGAGGTAGGACAGGCCGTCGTGCTTGGACGCCTCTGGATCGGTGCGGCAGAGCAGGAAGCACCAGTCCGAGATGGTGGCGAGCGAGGTCCACACCTTCTGGCCCTGGATCACCCACTGGTCGCCCTCGCGCACGGCGCGGCACTGCACGTTGCCGAGATCGGAGCCGGCGTTGGGCTCGGAGTAGCCCTGGCACCAGAGCTCCTCCGTGCGGACGATCGGGGGCAGGAAGCGGC
Organism: uncultured delta proteobacterium; assembly: GCA_963761995.1. GTDB lineage: Bacteria > Desulfobacterota > Binatia > UTPRO1 > UTPRO1 > UTPRO1. The sequence goes on from CAVXIU010000006.1 coordinate 2,187,923, forward strand.
GCTTCTGCGCCTCGGTCCCGAAGGCGATGAGCGTCGGCCCGAGCAGGGTCTCGCCGATGTGGCCGAGACGGCCCGGGGCGCGGGCGCGCGCGTATTCCTCGTTGAAGATCACCTCGCGGCTGAGTGTGAGCCCGCGGCCGCCCCACTCCTCGGGCCAGCCGACGCACGTCCACCCGCCTGCGGCGAGCCGCCTCTCCCAAGCCCGCCGCAGCTCGATCGCGCCCTCGAGGTCGCCGGAGCCGCCGCGGCCGCGGACGGTCGCGAACTCCCCGGCGAGGTTCCGCTCGAGCCAGGTGCGGACCTCGAGACGGAACGCCTCGTCCTCGGGCGAGAAGCGGACGTCCATCAGGCCAGCTCCCGGAGCGGTGCGGCCCCGTGCTCGCCGGCGAGACGGCCCAGGGTCTCGTCGGCCTCGCGCATGATGCCCTCGAGCACCTCGGCGACGCTCGGGAGGGCGTCGATCGAGCCCACCACCTGGCCGGTCGGCAGGATGCCGACCTCGAGCTTGCCCTCGACCATGCTGGCGCGCGTCAGCATGGGCGCGTTCGCCGCCATCGCCAGCTGCGACCAGGTGAGCTCGCGGCTCTTCCGCATCGCCAGGCCTTCGCGAACGAGGTCGGCGAGCGAGGTCTTGGTGAGATGCCGGAAGCCGAGGGCGTTGGCGAGCGCGTGCGGCAGGCGCGTCAGCGGGCTGGCGCGCTCCAGGCGGTCGATGACGTCGGTCCGGATCACCCGCTGCGGCGCGCCGTCGATGCTGTGGGTGACGATGGTGTCGGTGAGGCTCGCCTTCAGGTAGGCGGCCTTGACGTGGTCGGGGACGGTGCTCTCCTTGGTCAGGAGGAAGCGCGTGCCCATCGCGATGCCGGCCGCGCCGTAGGCGAGCGCCGCGACCAGGCCGCGGCCGTCGGTGAAGCCGCCGGCGCCGAGCACCGGGATGTCGACGGCGCGGCAGGCGGCGGGCAGGAGCAGCGAGGTCGGAATCGGTCCCGTGTGGCCGCCGCCCTCGTGACCCTGCGCGATCACGGCGTCGACGCCCCATTCGGCCATCTTGGCGGCGTGCCGAGGCGCGCCGATGGTGGGCATGGTGAGGACGCCGCCGTCCTTCAGGCGTGTGATGAGGTCGCGCGCCGGCGGGCCCGCGAAGCTCGCGAGCCGCACCCGGTGGCGGATCACCAGGTCGACGGTGCGCGCGACGTCGGGTTGATCGGCGCGCACGTTGACGCCGAAGGGACGGTCGGTGCGCTCGCGGACGGAGCGAATGGCGGCGTCGAGCTCGTCGTGCGTCATGGTCGCCGCCGCCAGGATGCCGAAGCCGCCGGCGGCGCTGGTCGCCGCCGTCAGACGCGCGCCCGACACCCACCCCATGCCGGTCTGCACGATCGGGTAGCGCACTCCGAGCAGGTCGCAGATGCGCGTGTGCAGCGCCGGCCGAGGCGTCATGGCGCGGAGCTAGCAAACCCTCCACGGCCGTGCAAAGCGCCGAGGATTATGGAGCCGCGGGAAGGCAGACGAGCTTCAGCGCGTCGATGTCGCGCTGCGTGTGGTACCCCGCCGCGCTCGTCTTCAACTTCACCTGGCCGAAACGGTACACGCCCGGGGCCCCGCGCAGCGGGACCTCGATCGCGGCCCACGGGCTGCAGAGATCGGTGGTGTCCGGCCCGACGATCGCTCCCGGGACGGTGCCGAGCAGGGCGGCGCGCACGCCGGCGTCGACCGGCGAGTGGACGGCGCGACTCTCGGAGGGCTTCATGAGCTGCCAGCTCGCGAGACGGTCCGGCGGCTTGCACTCCGCCAGGTTGGTGTTGTTGGCGCAGACCGCGAGATGGAAGGTGCAGCCTCCGGGCGTCCCGCCGTCGAAGTCGCAGGCGGGATCGTCGTCGACGCAATGTTGCTCGCGATTGATGCCGCCGTCCTTGCCCAGGCGCGGCTGGTTCGTCGGGTTGTCGATCTGCCACTCGATGAGGCAATCGAGGCTGCGCTTGCCGCCGCCGTACGAGCGTTCGGCGACGCAGGCCGCGGTGCAGCCGTCGCCGTCGATCAGGTTGCCGTCGTCGCACGACTCGCCGCACGTCGGAAACGGAATGCCGTCGCCGCAGCCGAGACCGACCTCGGTCTGGCAGAGGGCGTTGCACCCGTCGCAGGGGTCGACGTTGCCGTCGTCGCAGGTCTCGCCGCCGTCGATCACGCTGTCGCCGCAGTGCGCGGGCTGGCAATTGGTGCGGCAGGCGTCGGGCGTGGTGTCGCTGTTGGCGGCGCCGTCGTCGCATTGCTCGGCGCAGGGCAGCGTCACGAGGCCGTCGCCGCAGGCCGCGTCGGCGGAGCAGAGCCGGACGACCGCGCCGTAGATCGCGCTGGCGCTGGCCCACGCCACCACGAATCCCCCGCCGTCGGCCAGCCGGGCGGTGCGCAGGCTGCTGGCGGCCTCGTTGCTGATCCAGAAGGGCTCGTAGAGGTACTCGAGGTTCGCGTCGAGGATGCGCCCGCGCGGAACGTTGGCGTCGGCGTCGGGGTTGAACTGGCTCCAGACCGTGAACAGGCTGCCATCCGGCGCGTACTCGAGGTCCGGCGCGCTGCCGGTCGGGGAGACGTACGAGAAGTCGCCGATCGGCGCGCCGTCGCGCGCGAAGCGCGTCACGGCGATCGCGTCGTTGCCGACGGTGCCGATCACGGCGCCGTTCTCGTCGGTCGGATGGCCGGCGACGTGCAGCGTGTTGAGCAGGCCGCTCACGGCGCGTTGCGAGCCCCGTGGGGTCCCGTCCGCGTCGAAGGTCCGGACCATGGTTCCGGTCTGGCCGGGGTGGTTCTGCCAGGCGACGGCGAAGCCCCCGTCCGAGGTGGCGGCCGCGTCACGACCGTCGAGCCCGTCCGTGCCGATGCTGAATTGCGGCCCGATGGGTTGGCCGGCCGCGTCGACCACGCGGCCCGTCACCTCGTAAATGTTCGAGAGGAACACTTTGATGCGCGTCCACGTGAACAGCGTCCCCGAGGGGAGGGCGGTGATGCTGGCGCTCATCAGCCCCGATGAGGTCTCGTCCACGCGCACGTCGGATCCGAGCCGGAGCGCGGAGGCGTCGAGCGGCACGCCGAACAAATGTATTCGCGAATCGCTGTCCTCCACGCGGAGGAAGGCGGCGCGGTAGCCTCCACCCGCCCGCGCCGCGAGCGCCGCGCCGATGATGTCACCAGTCACGTCGATGCGGGTCGCCGGGCCGAGCGCGGTACCCGCCGGCGAGTAGCGGCGGACGTACACCTCGCGGGCGGAGCCGATGACGCGCTGCCATTGGAACACGATCGCCCCGTCCGCACCCACCGCGACCTCGACGTCGGTCGACGTCGGGGTGGTCGCGACTTGAAACGAGGGCACGCTGACGATCTGCGCCGCCGCCGGGACCGTGGCCAGAAGGAAGGCGAGGCTCGCGGCCGGCGCGAGGACGCGGTGGAGCCTGGCGACGTAGTGGAAATGCTTGGGGGGCATGTTTTCCTCGCCGGTTGGGATGGCGCGGACGATAGGACGACGCGTCCTCCCATCACAAGCGAAAAATCGGCTCCCCCTTTGACTGCGATCCGGCGCTCCGGCTATCCCACCGCCCCATGCCGATCGATCGCGACAAGGCCATGGCCGCCCGCTTCCCCGTAGGCACCGCCTCGTGGGGGAACGACGACGTCATCCTCTATCACCTCGGTATCGGCGCCGGCGTGCCGGCGACCGATCCCGGGGAGCTCGCCTACACCTACGAGAAGAGCCTCAAGGTGCTGCCGTCCTTCGCGGTGGTGGTGAAGTTCCAGCCCCACGGCGACATCCTCAACATGCCGGGACTCGAGTTCAATCCGTTCATGCTCCTGCACGGGGAGCAGGACGTCGAGGTGCACGCGCCGCTCCCGGCGGTCGCCGAGGGAGTGACCGGCGAGATGCGGATCGCCGACGTCTACGACAAGGGCAAGGCCGCCGTCGCGATCATCGAGATCCACGGCAAGGACGCGCAGGGTACGCGGCTCTTCACCAATCGCATGGCGCTGTTCCTGCGCGGCGAGGGAGGCTTCGGCGGGCCGCCCGGTCCCAAGACCGGCAACGTGGCGCCCGAGCGCGCCCCCGACGGCGTCGTCGAGTCGCGGAGCTTCCCGCAGCAGGCGCTGCTCTATCGCTTGAACGGCGACAAGAACCCGCTCCACGCCGACCCGGATTTCGCGGCGATGGGCGGCTTCGACCGCCCGATCATCCACGGGCTCTGCTCGTACGGCATCGTCCTGAAGGCGATCGTCGACTCCGTGCTCGACGGTGACGTCACCAAGGTCGCCCGCTATCAGGCCCGCTTCGCCGGCGTCGCCTTTCCGGGCGAGACCTACGTCACGTCGTACTGGCGGGACGGCGACACCATTCTCCTCCAGGCCAAGGCCAAGGAGCGCGACGCGATGGTGATCTCCAACGCCGCGGTGACGATCCGAGGTTGACCCCGCCGACCTCGCTCACGTCGTCGGCGGGTAGCCCTCGTAGCGGGGCAGGTCGTCACCGATGTGGTGCCAGGGCGCCCTGGAGCCGACGAACATGTGGCCGCCGAACTCGATGCCGGAGGTGTCGTCGAGGGTGCCGACCGAGACCCAGAGCGCGTCCGGGAGCCCGTCGAACAGGAACTGGAGGTTGGACCCGCAGGTGCCGCAGAAGGTGCGCGCGCAGGGCGGGGACGACTGGTAGCGCCGCACCTGATCCTCGCCGCGCGTGAAGCGAAAGTCGCCGCGCGCGACCTGGACGAAGGTCGAGAAGGCGGCGGCGTGGCTCTTCCGGCAGATTCCGCAGTGGCAATGGTGCGCCTCGCCGAATGGGCCGGCGATCTCGTAGGTGACGGCGCCACAGAGACAGCTTCCTCGGGTCATTGAGTGGTCCTCCTGGCCGCCGAGGTAGCCGAGTGCGGGCTCGGCGTCTTGGAGAAATCGGACCTCGCCTCGCGGCGGAGCACGGCGGGGGTCGCGCCGGCGAGCGTGCCGAGCTCGCCGGTCAAATGCGCCTGGTCGGCGAATCCGAGCTCGGCGGCGAGCGTCGCGAGCCGCGTGTCCGGAGCATCGCGGAGCAGTCGGAGCGCGCGCTGCGCCCGCACCACGCGCGCGAGCCGCTTCGGGCGAAGCCCGGTGGCGAGGTGGCAGACGCGGCCGAGGTGGCGTGCGCTTCGCCCGAAGCGCGTCGCCAGCGTCTCGACGCGGAGGCCGGGATCGGCGACGATCGCGTCGGCGACGGCGGTCCCGAGGCGGTCGGCGGGACCGGGGAAGCGGCGGAGGGCTCCGAGGTGGGCGCTCGTCACGGTGACGCGGGCGGCCGTGTCGCGCGTCTCGAGGAGCGTCGCGTACCAGTCGCGGCCACGGCTCCCGAGCACGTCGGCGACGTCGAGTACCCGCGCGGCGACCGCACCCGCCGGCGCGCCGACCAGCGCTCCGAAGCGTCCGGGCCGGATCCGCACGCCGAAGAGATCGACGCGCCCCTCGAGGTCGGCGACGATCGGGCGGTCGAGCGCGCCGTAGATCCACCCGCCGGCGGCGTTCCCGAGATCGAACACGACGTCGATGCAGCCGTCCGGCACCACGCGATACAGGTAGGGGCGACGGCGCCGCTCGGGAGCGGCGATCGTCCAGAAGTAGGCGACGTCGTCGCCGAGACCGTTCGCCGGGTCGATCTCGCGGTACACGAGCCCGTCGCGCGCCTCGGCCAACGGGAGCGCGGGTTGCACCGGCCGAAACGACGATGCGGGAGCGAGCATCAGCTGCCGTTCCGGCAATCGCCGCCCGCCGGCAGGCCGGCGGCGGCCCGCAGGACCTGCACGCCGTCGGTCACCGTGATCGCGCCGTTGCCGTTCACGTCGCAGCGCGCGAGCGTGCAGGCGGTCTCGAGGCCGGCGGCGGCGCGCAGGGTCTGCACCCCATCGGTGACGGTGATTGCACCGTTGCCGTCGGCGTCGCCGCATTGGTCGCCCGTCGCGGCGAGATCGGTGCACTCGCCGGCATTGTTGCAGACGTCGGGGGTGGCGAGCGCGAAGTCGGCGTCGTTGCTGCCGCTCGAGCCCGAGCCCTTGGTGCGCGTCAGCGAACGGGTCCCGTCGCCGAGGTCGAGGCTCGTCGGTGTTCCGGAGGCGGAACGCGTCGCCTGGCCGTAGGCGCCGTAGGCCACGCAGTCGACGTAGTTGTTGGGCTTGTCGAGATCCCAGGCGTCGGGTGCGGGCGGCACGGAGCCCGGGGCGCCCCAGCAGATCATCCCGGTCGGCGACACGACGCCCGCGGGGATGGTGAAGTCGGGGGTGACGCCGGTCTTGGCAGTGAAGGCGGAGGTCGCGTAGAGCACGTTGGCGCCGCTCGCACCATTGTCGACGCCGTGAGCGGCGAGCAGGAGCTCGGTCGCGTTGCCGTCGGCGTCGAAGGCGGTGAGACGGGTGTTGGTGAGGAGGGTCTGACCGCCGCCGTCGAGACGGAGCTCGACGAACTGGACGGCAGGGTCGCCCTGGAAACCGGCGCCGAGCTCGCTGATGCTCATGATGTGGAAGGTCGCGCCGACCAACCCCGGATCGAGCAGCAACAGCAGTCCGATCACCGCCGACGTCTGCACGCGTCGCATCGAGTACCCTCCCTGGGCGCGACCGCGTCGCGTGCGGTCGCATCGTTCGCTTTCACATGCGGCGCCGCTCCGGCGTGTGTCAAGATCGGCGCGCGGGTCGGCCCGGCCCGCACTTTCACTGGTTGCGACGGCATGCGACAAGGGGCACGCGATGAAGATCGTCAAGAACAAGACCCAGAAGCCGCTTCGCGTGCCGTTGCCGCGGGGCAAGACCCTGCACCTCGGACCCGGCAAGAGCGGGCAGATCGCCACCGAGGCTGCCGAGCACGCCGCCCTCAAGAAGCTGGTCGCCAGCGGAGAGATCGAGGTCGTGGAGGCTGGCGACGAGCCCGATGCCGCCGGAGGCGGTGGGCCGAGGAGCGGCGGCGCGGCGCAGGGTCACGGCTCGGGCGGCATGATCCGCCGGAGCGGCGATCGCTGATCGCCGCGGCGGTGCCGGCGCCGGATTCAGCTCGCCGTCAGCTCACGCGCCAGCGTCAGCTTCAGGACGTCGAGCTCGCCCTTCGGTAGGACGGCGTTCCGGCCCTGCAGCATGAGGGTGGCCGCCAGACCGGAGAGCGTCGAGACCGTGAAGTGCTGCAGCAGCAGGCTGCGCTTCCGCGGCACGTCGGCGTCGGCGAAGATACGCGACCAGACGCGATCCCAGGCGCGCGACATCTCGAGGCGCCAGTCGCCCGTCGCCGCGTGCTCCTTTCGGCCGAGGTAGTTGAGCAGGATCTCGAAGGTCGAGCGGTAGTGACGGCTCTGGAAGTGCTCCCAAGCGAGCTCGACGAAGAGCGCGGCTCGGGCCTCGAGACTGGTGCCCGTGACGGCGACGCGCTCGAGGCGCTCGGCGAAGCGATCGAAGGAGTCCTCGAGCACGGCGAGCAGGAGCCGGTCCTTGCCGCCGAAGTGGTGCTGCACGGCCCCCCAGGTGACGCCGGAGCGCTGCGCCACCTCTTGGGCGGTGAGGCCCTGAAAGCCGACCTCGGCGATGCCGTCGACGACGGCCGCGATGATCTTGGCGCGCGTGGCCGTGCTGCGCTCGGCGTGCGAGCGCCGGCGCCGCCGCGGGGCGGCGAGCGCGAGCCGTTTGGACGCCGCGCCGGGCACGCGGGCGCCTAGGTCCGCTCGGCGCGCAGCTGGCGCACCACCTGCGAGGCGATCGCGGCCTGCGGCCAGCCGCCGTAGTGGGCGACGTGGAGGATCAGCTCGTCGATCTCCTGGTCGCTGAGATCGCCGCTCTTCATGGCGGCGCCGAAGTGCAAGCGCAGGGTCATCTCGTTGCCGTAGCCCATGAGCACGGTCAGCGTGATGATGCGGCGCTCGCGCACCCCGAGCCCCGGCCGGGACCACACCGCGCCGAAGAGGTGCTCGATGGTGCTGTCGAGGAAGAGGTCGCCCGGCACGTCGGGCGGCGTGAACTGCATGACGTCGGCGAACTTGGCGAGGCCTTGCGTACGACGTTCCGGATCGGACATGGACGCCTCCGTAGTCAGCGGCGGTTCGGGTCTTCGAGACCGTAGACGCGGGCCATGAGCTGCTGGCAGAGCGCCGCACCGGGGAGGGCGACGCCGTGCTCGCGTGCGAATGCCAGCGTGACGGCGAGATCCTTCTCGGCGAGCGTGGTGTAGCCCCGCAGCATGGCCTGGAAGCCCGCCTCGGTGCGCTGTTCCCGCGGGATGCGATGCAACATGAGAAAGGCCTGCATCTGATCGGTGAGGTTGCCGTTGCTGCGCGTGACCTCCTGGAAGGCGCCGTCGGCGAGGCCCGACTCGCGGGCGAGCAGCGTGGCCTCGAAGGCGGCGAGGAAGCCCAGGTAGGTCATGAGATTGTTGCAGAGCTTGGTCGCCGCTCCGGTTCCGAGCGGGCCGGTGTGCACGATGGTCGTGCCGGAGGTCGCGAACAGCGGCCGGCAGCGCTCGAGGTCGGCGGCGTCGCCGCCCACCATGTAGGTGAGGCGTCCCTGCTCGGCGCCCATGGGTCCGCCGGTGACGCAGGCATCGACGACGGCGACGCCGCGCGCGGCGGCCGTCGTGCCGAGCGCGCGCACCGTGCCGGGGAGGATCGTGCTGTGGATCGCGATCACCGTCCCGGGGGCGGCGCCGGCGAGGAGACCGTCGGGGCCGTTGACGACGGCGTCGACGTCGGCGTCGTCGCGGACGCAGACGCCCACCACGTCGGCGGCGGCCGCGACCTCGCGGGCGGAGCCGACGCCGGCCGCACCGGCGGCGACCAGCTCGGCGACGGCCGCCGGCACGAGGTCGAAGACCGTCGTCGTCGCCCCGCCGGCACAGAGCCGGCGCGCCATCGGGCGCCCGATGGCGCCGAGACCGACGAATCCCGCGCGCGGCAGCATGGCGGCGGACGTTAGAACCATTTTGCCTTGTAGGCAATATGTAAATGGTGCTAAGCGCACCCCGCGGCATGCGCGAGTACGATCCCTACGCCTACGACATCCACGAGGACCCCTATCCGGTCTATGCGGAGCTACGCGCCGAGGCGCCGCTCTACCGCAACGAGCGCCTCGGCTTCTGGGCGCTGTCGCGGCACGCCGACGTGCTGGCCGGGTTCCGCGACCTCGGGCGCTTCTCGAACCGGAACGGGGTGTCGCTCGATCCGTCATCCTCGCACCCGCGCGCCCACGCCATGATGTCGTTCCTCGCGATGGACCCGCCGCGCCACACCCGCATGCGGGCGCTGGTGTCGCGCGGCTTCACGCCTCGCCGCATCGCCGAGCTCGAGCCGCGGGTGCGGGAGCTGGCGTGCCAGCACATCGACACCTTCATCGCCGCCGGTCGCTGCGATTTCATCCGCGACTTCGCGGGCAAGCTGCCGATGGACGTGATCAGCGAGATGCTGGGCGTGCCGGGCGCCGATCGCGATCGGTTGCGCGCCTGGGCCGATACCGTGGTGCATCGCGAGGAGGGCATGACCGACGTGCCGCCCGCCGGCATGGAGGCGGCGATGCACATCCTCGGCTACTTCGGCGAGCTGGTCGCCGAGCGGCGCCGGCAGCCGCGCGACGACCTGACGGCCGCGTTGCTCTCCGCCGAGATCGACGGCGACCGCCTCGAGGACGTCGAGATCCTCGGCTTCCTCTTTCTGATGATCATCGCCGGCAACGAGACCACGACCAAGCTGCTCGGCAACGCCCTCTACTGGCTCTGGCGGAATCCCGCGGAGCGCCGGCTGGTCGCCGACGATCCGGCGCTGATTCCCCAGTGGGTGGAGGAGACGCTGCGCTACGACGGCTCGTCGCAGGCACTGGCCCGCACCGTGGTCGGTGACGTGGAGCTGCACGGCCAGCGCATGCGCGACGGCGACCGCGTCGTGCTGCTGGTGGGCTCGGCCAATCGCGACGAGCGCGCCTTCGTGGACCCCGATCGCTACGACCTGCGGCGCGACACCAACGCCATGCTGTCGTTCGGGCAGGGCACCCACTTCTGTCTCGGGGCCGCCCTGGCGCGCCTCGAGGCGCGCGTCGCGCTCGAGGAGGTGTGGCGGCGCTTTCGCGACTACGAGATCGACCCGAGCGGCATCGTGCGCGTCCATTCGGTGAACGTGCGGGGGTTCGCGGCGCTGCCGATCCATTTCCCGGCGGGTGAGGTCGAGGGCGCGTGAGCACGGTACGTACGGCGCTCGTCACGGGCGCGTCCTCCGGCATCGGCGCGGCGATCGCGCGCGCGCTCGGCGCGCTCGGCTGGTCGGTGGCGCTGGGAGCGCGCCGGCTGGAGCTGCTGCACGAGGTCGCTCGCGGCGTCGAGGCCGCGGGCGGGCGGGCGCTCGTGCACGCGCTCGACGTCGCCGACGCCGCCAGCATCGACGCCTTCTTCGCGGTCGTCGAGCAGCGCCTGGGACCCGTCGACGTGCTGGTCAGCAACGCCGGCGTCGGCGTGCCGGGGCTGCTGCACGAGCTCGCGGTGGCGGACCTCGAGCGCGAGCTGCGCGTCAACCTCCTCGGCCCCATGCTGGTCGCGCGCCGCGCGTTGCCGGCGATGCTCGAGCGCCGCCGCGGCGATCTCGTGTTCGTCTCGTCGATGAACGTCGTCGAGCCGCGGCCGTTTCAGGCCGGCTACACCGCCGGGAAGGCCGGCCTCGAGGGCCTCGCGCACACGCTCCGCAAGGACCTCGAGGGGACGGGCGTACGTTCGATCATCATCCGTCCCGGCGCGACCCGCAGCGAGTTCGGCTTCGGCTGGGGCCCGGACATCCTCGTCCGCATCCTCGATGCCTGGAAGCACTGGGGCTACCTCCGCCACATGGACATGATGGACGGCGAGCAGGTCGCCGCCGCGGTGGTGGCGGCGGTGACCGCCCCGCCCGGGCTCAGCATGGACGTCATCCAGGTGAACCCCGAGCGTTCACCGACCGACCAGTAGAGGGAGCACATGCGATTTCGCGACAAGGTGGCAATCGTCACGGGAGCGGGGCAGGGGATCGGCGAGGCCTACGCCAAGGGCCTGGCGACGGAGGGCGCCGCGGTCGTCGTCGCCGACGTCAACGAGACCCAGGGACGCCGGGTCGCCGAGGAGATCGCCGGGACGGGCGGGACGGCGCGCTTCGTCCGCGTCGACGTCGCCTCGCCCGAGTCCACCAAGGCGATGGCCGACGCGACGCTCGGCGCCTTCGGCGCCATCGACTACCTGGTGAACAACGCCGCCATCTACCACGGCATGCAGGTGGCGCCGCTGATCGCGGTCGACTGGGACTATTACAAGCGCTTCATGGACGTGAACATGCACGGCGCGCTGCTGTGCGTGCGGGCCTGCTACGAGGCGATGGGGAAGCGGCCCGGAGCCGCGATCGTCAACCAGTCCTCGACGGCGGCGTGGATGGGGATCGGCTTCTACGGCATCGCCAAGCTGGCGTTGAACGGGATCACGCAGTCGCTGGCGCGCGAGCTCGGGCCGTGGGGCATCCGCGTCAACGCGATCGCCCCGGGCCCGACCGACACCGAGGCGACCCGCAGCATCGTCCCGGCGCAGTACCTGAAGCAGATGCTCGCCCAGATGCCGCTCGCCCGCGTCGGCACCCCGGAGGACCTGGTCGGCACCTGCCTCTTCCTGCTGTCGGACGCCTCGGCGTGGATGACCGGGCAGATCATCAACGTCGACGGCGGCCAGATCATGCGGCCGTGAGGACACGACCATGAATCCCGAGACTCGCAACCTGATCGACGGCCGCCTGGTCGGCGCCTCCAACGGCGCCAGCTTCGAGAACGTCAACCCGGCGACCGAGGAGGTGATCGGCGTCACGGCGGACGGTACCCGCGCCGACATGGACCGCGCCATCGCCGCCGCCCGCCGCGCCTTCGACACGACCGAGTGGTCGACCGACCACGCCTTCCGGAAGCGCTGCCTGACCCAGCTGCACGAGGCGCTCACGACCGCCAAGGACGAGCTCCGCGAGATCGTCATCGCCGAGGCGGGATCGCCGCTCTTGCTCGCCTACAGCGTCCAGTGCGACCAGACGATCGACTGGATGCCGTTCTTCGCCGACCTCGCCGGGGGTTACGCCTACGAGCAGACGATGTCCGACATGAGCTTCATGGGGCTGGTGAGCCGACGCCTGGTCCGCCGCGAGGCGGCCGGGGTGGTGGGGGCGATCACGCCGTGGAACTTCCCGCTCTACCTGAACCTCTGCAAGCTCGGGCCGGCGCTCGCGGCGGGCTGCACCGTCGTGCTGAAGCCCGCGCCCGACACGCCGTGGTGCGCCACCATGCTGGGACGCCTGGTCGCCGAGCACACCGACATCCCGCCCGGCGTCGTCAACGTGGTCGCCACCAGCGATCACCTGCTGGGCGAGATGCTCGCCAGCGACCCGCGGGTCGACCTCGTCACCTTCACGGGCTCGACCGCAACCGGGCGGCGGGTGATGGCGAGCGCGGCCGGCACCGTGAAGAAGGTGTTCCTCGAGCTCGGCGGCAAGTCGGCGACCATCATGCTCGACGACGCCGACCTGCCGAGCGCGCTCGCCAACATCGGCGGGATCTGCGCCCATGCGGGACAGGGCTGCGCCATCACCACCCGCCTGCTCCTGCCGCGCTCGCGCTACGCGGAGGGCGTCGCGCTCGCGCAGAAGGCCTTCGAGCGCTTCAAGTACGGCGACCCGATGGATCCGGCGCATCTCATGGGTCCGCTCGTCAGCGAGCGCCAGCGCGAGCGCGTCCTCGGCTACATCGCCAAGGCCAAGCAGGAGGGGGCGCGGTTGGTCGTCGGCGGTGGCGTGCCGACGCACCTCCCGAAGGGCTACTACGTCGAGCCGACGCTCTTCGCCGACGTCGATCCCAAGTCGACGCTCGCGCAGGAGGAGGTGTTCGGTCCGGTGCTCGCCATCATCCCCTTCGAGGACGACGACGACGCGGTGCGGATCGCCAACGACTCGATCTACGGCCTCTCGGGGGCGGTGACGAGCGCGAGCGAGGCGCGCGCCCTGGCGGTCGCGCGCCGCATCCGTACCGGGACGCTCGGCATCAACGGCGCCATGTGGTTCGCGGTCGACACGCCCTTCGGCGGCTACCGGCAAAGCGGGGTCGGCCGCGAGAACGGCATCGCCGGCTTCGAAGAGTACCTGGAGACCAAGGTCATCGGCCTGCCGCCGGCCTGAGGAGCGCAGCCATGTCGGACGCCGTCGCCTCGCCCGCCGCTCGCGCACCCGCCGCCGGTGGGATGCCGCCGCGCTTCGCGGGTGCCATCCCGGTGCTCGGTCACATGGTGCCGTTCGCGCGCGATCCCATCGCACTCATGCAGCGGGTGCGCGCCGCCTGCGGCCCGGTCGGCGAGTTCCGCATGCTCAACAAGCGCGTCGTACTGCTGAGCGGCGCGGCCGCCCAGGAGGTGTTCTGCCGGGCCCCCGACGCGCAGCTCAGCCAGAAGATCGCCTATCGTCTGATGACGCCGATCTTCGGCGAGGGCGTGGTGTTCGACGCGCCGGCGGAGCGTCTGAACGAGCAGCTCCGCATTCTCATGCCCGCCCTCCGCGACCGCAACATGCGCACCTACGCCGAGATCTTCGCCGCCGAGGTCGACGGCATGGTACGCGACTGGGGTGAGCGGGGCGAGATCGACCTCCTCGACTTCACCGCCGAGCTCACCACCTACACCTCGAGCCATTGCCTTCTCGGCGCCGAGTTCCGCCACGGCATGAACGAGGAGTTCGCGCGCGTCTACGGAGCCCTCGAGCGCGGCGTCAACGCGATCGCCTACGTCAATCCGTATCTGCCGCTGCCGGTCTTCCGGCGCCGCGATCGGGCGCGGGCCCGCCTGGTCGAGATGATCACCGAGAGCATCAACCGCCGCCGTGCCGACGGCAGCAGCAAGGAGGACGCCCTCCAGGTGCTGATGGACTCGCGCTACAGCGACGGAGCGGCGCTGACGCCGAACGAGATCACGGGCATCCTCACGGCCTCGATGTTCGCGGGTCATCACACCAGCTCGGGGACGGCGGCGTGGACCTTGATCGAGCTGCTGCGGAACCCGGAGTGGCTGGCGCGCGTCGTCGCCGAGGTCGACGCGCTCCACGAGCGCGACGGCGGGATCAGCTACCAGGCGCTCCGCGAGGTGCCGGTCCTGGAGGCGGTCCTGAAGGAGGTGCTGCGCCTCCACCCGCCGCTGATCATCCTGATGCGGGGCGTGCTCGAGGAGCTCGCCGTCGAGGGCGTGACGGTGCCGGTGGGATCGCTGGTCGCGATCTCGCCGCCGGTCTCGCATCAGTTGGCGGAGCTGTTTCGCGATCCCGAACGCTTCGACCCCGATCGCTACGGTCCCGGGCGCGAGGAGGACGCGGCGCCCTTCGCGTGGATTCCCTTCGGCGGCGGCCATCATCGCTGCTCGGGGTCGGCGTTCGCGCTGATGCAGCTGAAGGCGATCACGGCGAGCCTCGTCCGCCGCTTCAGCTTCGAGTTGACGAGCCCGGCGGAGAGCTATCAGCCCGACTTCACGAAGATGGTGGTGCAGCCGCGTCAGCCGTGTCGGGTGCGCTATCGGCGCCGCGCGGCCGCCGGGCGCCGCGGCGTGACGAACGTGGCGGCCGGCGCGGCGACGGGCGGCGGTGCGGGCGCCGTGCGGGTCCGCGTCGATCTCGGCCTCTGTCAGGGGCACGCGGTGTGCGTGTCCGAGGCGCCGGAGATCTTTCGCTTGAATCCTGGTGCGACGGCCGTCGAGCTCCTGCAGGCGGAGGCGCCGGAGGCGCTCAGGGCCAAGATCGCGCTCGCCGTCAAGCACTGTCCCACGCACGCGCTCGCGATCGACGACCCGAAGGAGGCCTGAGCCCATGCCCGCATACCCCCGCGCCGAGATGGAAGAGATGATGCGCCGTTGGCTGAAGGCCAACGAGGACGCCGAGGCCGCCGGCAACTGGAGCGGCCTCGCCGACTACTACACCGAGGCCGCCGAATACACCTGGAACCTCGGTCCGAACGAGGACTTCATCGCCCGCGGTCGCGAGGAGATCCGCGCCTGGGTGATGGGGACCGAGATGGAGGGTCTGGACGGCTGGCAGTATCCCTACGACGCGGTCCTGATCGACGATCGGCGCGGCGAGGTGGTGGCGTTCTGGCGCCAGGTGGCGCCGGCGACGCGTCCCGACGGCACGCCCTACGAGATCCGCGGCGTCGGCGGCTCGTGGTTCCGCTACGGCGGTGACTACCGCTGGTCGTGGCAGCGCGACTTCTTCGACTTCGGGAACGCCATGGCGTGCTTCATGGAGCTGATCCAGGCCGGTAAGCTGAGCGACGGCATGCAGCGACGGATCGAGCGCGTCATGGCGGGCGAGCTACCGCCCGGCCACGTCAAGCGCGAGAGCTGAGCTGCCGATGCGTGCCGCGTCCTCCGTGACGGCTCCCGCAGCCCGGACCTTCGGCGCGCCGCTCGCGGCGGCGGCGGACGGGCCGCGGTGGTTCTCCGCCAACCCGAGCAAGGCATGGGGCGAGCGGTTCTTTCTCGCCTACACGCCGGTCTGGATCGCCGGCATGGGGATCCTCATGGCCTCCGGCAGCGGCAAGCGCTGGGGGGACCTCGGGCTGAACCTCGCGATGCTGGCGCTCCTCGTCCCGCTCGTCGCGGTGCCGGCGCTGATCCGCGACGAGACCGCGCTCGGACGTCCCTGGTGGCGGACCTACTGGTTCAAGCTCAACGTCTGGATCGGCATCTACGCCGGCGTCGGCAGCTACTTCGGAAGCGAGTATTTTTTCGACGTGCTCGGCATGGTCTACAACTACCCGCAGCTCGGGTGGCGGCTCGATTCGGTGTTGCTCGGCTCGGGTCAGCAGACGGTGCCCTTGATCATGTACCCGTCCGCTCACTTCTATTTCGTGACCTATCACACGGTCGGCGTCCTCGTGCTCCGTCGGGTGCGGACGTCGCGGGCGTTCGCGGCCTGGCTCTGGCCGATCGCGGTGCTGGCGGCGGCCTATGGCTTCGCCTGGGCGGAGACCTTCTTCATGACCGGCGGGGCGATCGCCGAGCAGTTCACCTACCGCGACCTCCCGCGCATGCTGCGCTGGGGATCGCTCTTCTACGCCGCCTACTTCGTGGTGAGCTTCCCCATGATCTACCGTCTCGACGAGAAGCCAGCCGAGGATTGGCCGCTCCGCCGGGTCGCGGTCGAGGCGCTGGCGGCCGGTATGCTGCTGCTCGCCTTGCTGGACGCGCTCACGCGCTTCGTCGGCCGCCTCTACTGACGCGCCCGCGCCCGATCAAAAGATTGACGCTCGCGGCATGGCCTCGCCGGGCTCGGACGTCCGTGACGCTCAGACGGGTCTCCATCGGCCCGGAAAGACGTGATCGGACGTTGCCCGCATGATGGCACGGCGTTCGCTTTTGCACCTGAACCCCCATGCTCCGCGCTCGCTGTATGGCGACGGTCGTCTCGACGATGGCCGCGCTGGTCTGGCTCGTCACGGTCGCTAGCGGCATTGCCTTGTTGTCGGCGCACGCGGCGGCGCCTGGGACACCGGCCGACCCGCCACGACGGTGGCCGAGCGCGAGCGCGGTCGTGCGCCGCGCCGGAACACCGACGGTGCTGGTCTTCGCGCACCCGGGCTGTCCGTGTACGCGCGCGACCCTCGGCGAGATCGACTGGGTCCTGGCGCACGTCGAAGGCGGCGCCGACGTTCACGTGCTGCTCCTGCAGCCGGAAGGCGGCGGTCGCGCGTGGTCCGACACGAGCCTGGCGGAGATCGCGGCGACCATTCCCACCGTGCAGGTGCATCGGGACGCGGGGGGCGACGAGGCGTCGCGTTTCGGCGTCGCGACCTCGGGCGAGGTTCTCCTCTACGACGGCGGTGGTGCGCTCCGCTTCGCGGGCGGCATCACGGGGGCGCGCGGGCATGCGGGCGCCAATGCGGGCCGCGACGAGCTGCTGCTGCGTCTGACCACGGCGGCGGCGGAGCAGGGCGCGGCGCCGGTCTTCGGGTGTGGACTATGGAGCCCACCGGCGACGTAGCCCGAAGGTCCACATGACCGCGAACGACCTCCCTCAGCTTTCGCCCGCCGTGGCCGCGCGCGCCGCCGCGCTCTTCGAGCGCGATCGGACGGCGATCTTCCGGACGACGGATCGCTGGTTCGCGGCCTTGATGGCGTTTCAATGGCTCGCCGGCATCGGCGCGGCCCTGTGGATCTCGCCGCGCACCTGGACGGGCGGGATGAGTCAGGTCCACGTCCACGTCTGGGCTGCCGTCTTCCTGGGCGGCGCCATCAGCTTCGTGCCGATCGCGCTGGCGCTCCTACGCCCGGGCCGCGCCGAGACGCGTTACGCGATCGCGGTCGGGCAGGCGCTCACCTCGGCGCTCTTGATCCACTTGACCGGCGGCCGCATCGAAACCCACTTTCACGTCTTCGGATCGCTCGCGTTCCTCGCCGTGTACCGCGATTGGACCGTCTTGATCCCCGCCACCATCGTCGTCGCCCTCGACCACTTCGTGCGCGGCCTCTACTGGCCGGAGTCGGTCTACGGCGTCTTGAGCACGAGCGGTTGGCGCTCGCTCGAGCATGCCGGCTGGGTCGTCTTCGAGGACATCTTCCTCGTCGCCTCCTGCCGCCGGGGGGTGCGCGAGATGGCGACGATCGCGGAGCGCGAGGCCAGCTTGGAGGCCGCCAACAGCGCGAAAAGCGAGTTCCTGGCGACGATAAGTCACGAGATCCGCACCCCCATGAACGGCATCTTCGGCATGACCGATCTCGCGCTCGACACCGGCGACGACGCCGAGCGTCGCGACTTTCTCCTGCGGGTGCGGGCGTGCGCCTCGAGCCTGATGCAGATCCTGAACGACGTGCTGGATCTCTCCAAGCTCGAAGCCGGGCGCTACGAGCTCGAGCGCGTGCCCTTCGCGCTCGACACCGTCGTGGAGGGCGTGCTCGACACCCTCGCGCTCGATGCCGACCGGCGCGGGCTCGAGCTCGTCGGGGCCATCGCTCCCGGCGGTCCGACGCAGCTGCTCGGCGATCCGGGCCGGCTCCGCCAGGTCCTGATCAACCTCGGCACCAACGCCCTCAAGTTCACGGAGCACGGCGAGGTCGAGATCCGGTTCGAGACCGAGGTGGTGGGCGAGCGGATTCGGCTCCGCGGCGTCGTCCGTGACACCGGCATCGGGATCTCCCTGGACAAGCAAGGCGCGATCTTCGAGTCGTTCACCCAGGCGCACGTCGGCGACCCGAGGAACTTCGGAGGCACCGGCCTCGGCCTCGCGATCGTCCAGCGCCTGGTGCGGGCGATGGATGGAGACGTGACGGTCGAGAGCGCCGTCGACCATGGCACCACCTTCACCTTCACGGCCATGCTCGAGCCCGCCGAGGGCGTTCACGACGCGGCGCGGCGGCTCGACGGGATCCGGGCGCTCGTGATCGACGGCAACGCCGCCGGCGCGCGCTCGACGGTGGATGCGCTCCGGGACGCGGGGGCGGCGGTCGTGTCGACCCCGTGTCTCAGGCGTGTCGAGGCCCTGCCGCCGCGCTTGGACGTCGTGATCTGGAACGTTCGAGAGTCGACGGCCGACGTGACGGCCTTGGTGCCGCGCCTTCCCGCGGGGGTCCCGGTGGTCGCGGTGACGGGCATCCTCCGGGCCCTCGACGCGCTGGAGACGATTCCGGGCGCGGTCAGGTTCCCCAAGCCCGTGAAGCAGCGCGCACTGGTCGAGTGCGTGGATCGGGTCGTTCGCGCGACGTCCGCGGCGCGCCACGCCGGCTAGGAGACGTCCTCCGGCCCGCGCAACCGGCCGTCGCGTCGTTTGTTGCCGCGGCCATGCGCAACCGAATCCGTCGCGGTCTCTCGTTGCTTCTGGTGCCGGCGCTGGTCGGTCCCATGTCCGCCGCGAACGCCGACTCCTTCCGGTGCGGCTCCCGCCTGGTCTACGACGGCCAGGCGACGGCCGAGGTCTACGAGCGCTGCGGCGAGCCGACGGCGCGCGCGGCCGAGACCCAGTTCGTCACCGTCCACCTCCAGGGCGGTGTCGACGTGACCCGGCCGGTCTACGTCGAGCGCTGGCTCTACGACCGCGGGCCGAAGCGGTTCGTCCGCTTCCTGACCTTCGTCGACGACACGCTGGTTACGATCGACGAAGGCTCGTACGGGTATCGCTGAGTCGGCCGCCGGTCACTGACCGGCGGCCGACTCGGATTCTAGAAATCCCCCTACGCCGCCGCGGCGGCTGCCACCGACGCCTCGAGAGCCAACGCCAGCACCTCGTCGACGGTCGCCACCGGATGGAAGCGCATCTCGGCGCGCACGTCGGCGGGCACGTCGTCGAGGTCGCCCCGGTTGCGCTCGGGGAGAATGACGTCGGTGAGGCCGGCCGCGTGCGCGGCCAACACCTTCTGCTTCAGGCCGCCGATGGGCAGCACCCGCCCCTGGAGGGTGACCTCGCCGGTCATGCCGACCGTGTGCTTCACGGGTCGGCCGGTCATGAGCGACGCGATGGCGGTGACGAGCGTGATGCCGGCGCTCGGACCGTCCTTCGGCATCGCACCCGCCGGCACGTGGACGTGGAACTCGCGCCGTCGGAACGCCTGCGGATCGATGCCGAGCTGTGCGGCGTGGCTCCGCACCCAGGTGAGGGCGATGCGCGCCGACTCCTTCATGACGTCGCCCAGCTGACCTGTGAGCACGAGGCCGTCCGAGCCGGACATCGCGGCCGCCTCGACGAACAGCACGTCGCCGCCGGTGCCGGTGACGGCGAGGCCCGTGGCCACGCCCGGCACCGCGGTCCGGCTCGCCGCCTCGTGGAAGAATTTGGCGCGCCCGAGGGCCGTCCGTGCTGCGGCCTCGTCGACCGTGACGGGTGCCGTGGTCGTGCCCGACGCGATGCCGGTCGCGGTCTTGCGCAGCAGGGTGCCGAGCTCGCGCTCGAGCTGACGCACGCCGGCCTCGCGGGTGTAGTCGTCGATGACGAGCCGGAGGACGCCGTCGGCGACCTGCACCTCCTCTGGACGGAGGCCGTTCCGCTCCACCTGCCGCGGCCACAGGTAGTCGCGGGCGATCGCGAGCTTCTCCAGGGCGGTGTAGCCGTCGAAGCGGATCACCTCCATGCGATCGAGAAGCGGCCCCGGGATGGTGTCGGCGACGTTGGCGGTCGCGAGGAACAGGACCTGGGAGAGGTCGAGCTCGACGTCGAGGTAGTGGTCACGGAACGAGTGGTTCTGGGCCGGATCCAGGACCTCGAGCAGGGCGGCCGCGGGATCGCCGCGCCAATCGGCGCCGATCTTGTCGACCTCGTCGAGCAGGATGACCGGGTTCATGGTGCCGGCGTCACGGAGCGCGCGCACCAGCCGTCCCGGCATGGCGCCGATGTAGGTGCGCCGGTGGCCGCGGATCTCGGCCTCGTCGCGCACGCCTCCCAGGGACATGCGGACGAACTTCCGTCCGGTCGCTCGGGCGATCGATTCGCCGACCGAGGTCTTGCCGGTGCCCGGAGGGCCGATGAGCGTCAGGATGACCCCCGAGCGCCGATCGTCGGGGACGCCGCGCTCGGTGCGGAGCTTCCGCACCGCCAGGTACTCGGTGATGCGCTCCTTGACGTCGTCGAGGCCGGCGTGGTCGGCGTCCAACACCTCGCGCGCGTGCACCGGGTCGAGGCGCTCCTCGGAGCGCTCCTTCCACGGCACGGCCAGGAGCCAGTCGAGGTAGGTGCGGATCATCGACGCTTCGCCGTGTCCGTCGGGCATCTTGTCGAGCCGCCCGAGCTCGCGCTCCGCCTGCTCGCGCACGGACTCCGGCATGCCGGAATCGGCGATCTTCGTGCGGTACTCCTCGACCACCGAGCCGTCGTCCTCGCCGAGCTCCTTGCGGATCGAGTCCATCTGCCGGCGCAGCAGGTACTCGCGTTGCTGCTTCTGGGCGCCGGACTCGACGTCCTCGCGGATGCGCTTCCGGAGCTGCAACTCGGCGAGCCGTTCGCGCTGGAAGCGGAGCGCCATGGTCAGACGCTCGACCACGTCGAGGGTCTGCAGCAGCTCGACCTTCTGGTCGAAGGTGAGGTCGGGCGCGTAGCCCGCGGTATCGGCGAGCGCGCCGGGGTCGGTGATCGAGCGCAGGAATTGCGCCACCCGCTCGTCGGCCTCGCGAAGCTCGAGGATCTCGTGGACGACGGCGCGGTACTCGCGCTCGAGCTCGCCGGTGCGGGCAGGCGGCGGGGTCTCGTCCAGCGCGTCCTGGACCTCGACCTTGAGGCCGTCCGCGCCGTCGGGGCGCGCGGCGCCCGCGATGCCGCGGTGTAGGCCCGACACCATGGCGGCGAAGCCGCGGCCGGGGAGGCGGACCCGCTCGCCGACGTCGGCGACGGTGCCGACGCGGGCGTATTCGGTGCCGTGACGGGGAACCAGCAGGATGCGCTTCTCGTCGCCGACGTCGAGGGGGAGGGTGACCGTCATGCCCGGAAACACAACGGTGTCTTCGAGAGCGACCAATCGCAAGATGGACATGGGGCCGGATGTAAGAACGATCGCTGTGATGTCAACGCGAGCTGGGCGAAAGGTGCTTCTCTGAGCCGCGCGGGTGGTGCATATCCGAGCGACTCGGAGAAGGAGGATGCATGTCGAGGCTCGCTGTGACGGCCGTGGCGCTGGCGCTCACGCTCGCGGCCTGTCACGGACGCGTCGAGGAGCCGGCGCCGGTCGTCGCGCCCGATTCGCAACGCGCGCTGACGCAGGGTGCGGTCGTCGGCTTCGTCGGTCGCTCCGGCGAGCATGCCTGGCGCGGACTGCCGTACGCGGAGCCTCCGGTCGGTCCCTTGCGCTGGCGGGCTCCGCTCGCCCCAGAGCCCTGGGCGGGAATGCGGCAGGCGCTCGCGGTCGCCCCGGTGTGCACGCAGCTGCCGAGCGTGTTCGGCGGCGTCGAGGCCCGCGATCCCGAGCGGCCGGTCGGCCAGGAGGATTGTCTCTATCTCAACGTCGTCGCCCCGCGCTTCGGTCGCGACGCGGTTCCGCGGGGTGACACGCGCCTCCCCGTGATGGTGTGGATCCACGGCGGCGGCAACGCCGTCGGTCACGCCGGACGCTACGACGGCGGCCCGCTCGCGATCCGCGCGCGCGTCGTGGTCGTCACCATCAACTATCGTCTCGGGCCGCTCGGATGGTTCCGCCACGCGGCGCTCCGAGCCGAGGGCGGCAGCGCCGAGGATCGCTCGGGCAACTACGGCACGCTCGACATGATCCGCGCCCTCGCGTGGGTGCGCGACAACGTCGCCGCCTTCGGCGGCGATCCCGACAACGTCACCATCTTCGGCCAGAGCGCCGGCGGGCGCGACGTCTTCGCGTTGCTGCTCGCGCCGGCGGCGCGCGGTCTTTTCCAACGCGCCATCGTGCAGAGCGGCGGCACGGTGACGCTTCCCGCCGACGAGGCCGAGCGGCTGGCCGACGACGTCCCGCCGGGACACCGCAACAGCTCTGGGGAGATCGTGCTGCGTGCGCTGCATGCGCCGTCGCGGACCGAGGCGAAGCGCCGGCTCGCGGCCATGAGCCCCGCCGAAGCCGCCCGGTCGCTGCGTGCGATGCCGGCCGGCGACCTGGTGGCGTTGTACCGGCTCGAGTCGCAGGAGGACCTGATCGACGTCCCGCAGCTCTTTCGCGACGGGACGGTGCTGCCGGCGGGCGACCCGCTCGCGGCGGTCGAGCGCGGTGACTACAACCGCGTGCCGACGATCCTCGGCACGAACAAGGACGAGAACAAGGTCTTCATGGCGCTGCACCCCGAGTTCACGTGGCGCCTCTTCGGGCGGATCCCGATCGTGCGCGATCCACGGCACTACGACGCCACCAGTCGGCACCTCAGCCTGCATTGGAAGGCGCGCGGCGCCGACCGGCCGGCGTCTCTGATGACGGCCGTCCAGGGGCCGACGGTGTGGACCTATCGTTTCGATTGGGACGAGGAGCCGACCGTGCTGACTGTGGACGTCGGGAAGCTGGTCGGTGCGGGTCACGGCCTGGAGGTCCCCTTCGTCTTCGGGCATTGGGACCTCGGCAGTCAGACCGGCCTCCTGTTCTCGACGGCGAACGAGCCCGGACGACGCGAGCTCTCCGAGCGGATGATGGCGTACTGGACGCGTTTCGCGCGGAGCGGCGATCCGAACGGAGGGGGCGACGGTACCGCGCCGCGCTGGGAGCCGTTCGCGGCGCCGGAGGGGCGCTTTCTCGTGCTCGACACCACGGCGGGCGGTGGCGTGCGGATGGAGCGCGGCCTGGAGACGCCGGAGGCGGCGCTCGCCGGCGTCGAGCAGGATCCGGCGCTCCCGACGGTGAAGGAGCGCTGCGACGTCTATCGCCATCTGGTCGAATGGGCGCGCGAGCCGAGTCGCGCCGACTATCCGAAGCTCGGGGGCGGCGCCTGCGCGCAATTCCCCCTGCCGGCGGCCGCGGCGTCGTAACGGCTATAGGCTCGGGCTGTGGACGTACTCGAGCTTCAGGCCGTCGGGATCGGCGAAGAAGACGGCGTAGTATCCCGGGCTGTACGGGTACTCGGCGGGCGGGTCGAGGATGGCGACGCCGAGCTCGACCAGCTCGGCGTGGAGCGCGTCGACCGCCGCGCGTGAGGGTGCCGCCAGCGCCAGGTGGTGGAGGCCGGGGGCGTAGCGGCTGTGCACCCGGTCCTTCTCCTCGGGCCGGGCGGGTTGGATCGCGATGATGCTGGCGCCGCGCCAGGCCACGGCACCGACCTCCTTGGGGAGGCGCTCGAAGCCCATGAGCGGGAGGACGCGGGCGTAGAACTCCTTCGAGCGGCGGAAGTCGGAGACCGTGAGGTCGATGTGATGGACCGCGCCGCTCACGGCACGCTCACGCCTCGGCGTCGGCCGCGGCGACGATCAGCTTGCCGAGCCGGCGCAGCTGCGTGGTGCTGCCGCCGAGCTGGAGCTCGAGCTCCTTGGCGTAGAGGAAGTAGCGGTGCAGCGGATAGTCGCGATCGACGCCCATGCCGCCGTGCAGGTGCTGCGCCGTGTGTACGACCCGCTGGCCCGCGGACGCCGCCCAGAACTTGGCGACCGCGACCTGTTGGGCGGCCGGCAGGCCCGCCGCGATCCGCCACGCCGCCTGCCAGGCGGTGAGGCGGATCGCCTCGACGTCGACGTAGGCGTCGGCGAGGCGCTGGCCGACGGCCTGGAACATCGCGATCGGCTGGTCGAACTGCTTGCGGTTCTTGGTGTAGTCGGCGGTGAGCGCGAGCGCCTGCTCGGTGACGCCGAGGGCGACGCAGGCGAGTGCCGTGGTGGCGCGCTCGGTGATCCACGCCAGGACGTCTCCGCCGCCGGCGGGATCGCCGAGCACGGCAGCGGAACCGACGTGCACGTCGTCGAGGACCAGGCGCGCCTCGGGTTGGCCGCTCGTGGTCACGAGCGGCTCGGTGCGGAGACCCGGGGTGGTGGCCTCGATCAGGAAGACCATCACCCGCCCGCCGTCCGCCGTGGCCGGCACCAGCACGAGATCGGCGAGCTCACCGGCCGGCACGCAGGTCTTGGTGCCGGAGATGCGCCACCCCGTGCCGTCCTTCCGCGCCGCGGTCGCCGGTCGCGCCACCTCGGCCTGATCCTCGATCAGGGCGGCGGTGATGATCGCCGTCCCGGCGGCGACCTTCGGCAGCCACGTTGCCTGCTGCGCCGCCGTTCCGAACTCGGCGAGGGGCAAGGCGCCGAGCACCAGCGTCTCCAACATGGGGATCGGCGCCGCGGCACGCGCGGTCTGCTCGACGATGAGCGCGACCTCGAGGAAGCCGAGGCCGGCACCGCCGTGGGCCTGCGGCACGGCAATCCCCAGCAGGCCCGCCTTGGCGACCTCCGCCCAGAGCTCGCGGTCGAAGCGCGGACCGCCCGCCCGCTCGATCTGCCGAACGCGCTCGTGCGAGGCCTTGTCGGTGAAGATCTGCTTGGCGAGGTCGCTGATCGCCTGCTGCTCGTCGCTGAGAGAGAAATCCATGGGTCGTCGTCCTCGTCTGCTCAGAAGCGCGGCATGCGCGGCAACCCGAGGCCGAACATGCCGATCAGGTCGCGCTGCACCTCGTTGGTGCCGCCGCCGAAGGTGAGGATGATGAGGCTGCGGTACAGCATCTCGAGCCGGCCGACGCCGACGGCGTCGGTGGAGCCGCGGCGGAGATAGGCCCGCGGCCCGATGATCTCCATCAGGTAGCGGAACGACTCGAGGTAGAACTCGGTGCCGAAGACCTTGATGGTGGAGGCGTCGGCGACGTCGAGCTTCCCCTGCGTCCCGGTCCACGCCACCTTCCAGTTGATGAGCCGCAGGAACTCGAGCCCGGCGTAGACGCGGGCGAGAGCCACCTGCACCCATTCTTGATCGATGACGCGGCCGCCCTCGGGCGCCTGCGTTGCGCGCGCCCACGCCACCGTCTCCTCGTAGGCCTGGGCCAGGAGGCCCGCCGAGCAGAGCGTGACCCGCTCGTGGTTCAGCTGGCTCGTGATCAGCCGCCAGCCCTGGTTCTCCTTGCCGACCAGGCACGACACCGGCACCCGTACGTCGTCGAAGAAGACCGTGTTGATGTCGTGCTCGGAGAGGAGGTGCATGGGGTCGACGCGGATGCCGGGCGTCTTCAGGTCGATGGCCAGCATCGAGATGCCCTCGTGCTTGGGGGCGTCGGGATTGGTGCGGGTCGCGAGCCAGATGTAGTCGGAGTCGCCGGCGAGGCTGGTGAAGATCTTCTGGCCGTTCACGACGTAGTCGTCGCCCTCGCGGACGGCGCGCGTCTTCAACGACGCCAGGTCGGTGCCGGCGTTGGGCTCGGTGTAGCCGATGCAGAAGTGGATCTCGCCCTTGAGGATCCTCGGCAGGAAGAAGCGTTTCTGCTCGTCGCTGCCGTGCCGCATGATCGTCGGCCCGACGGTGTTGATGGTGAGCATCGGGACCGGCGCGCCGGCCCGCATCGACTCGTCGAAGAAGATGAACTGCTCGATCTGCGAGCGGCCCTGGCCGCCCCATTCCTTGGGCCAGCCGATGCCGAGCCAGCCGTCGGCGCCCATGCGCTTCACGACCGCGCGCATGGTCGGCCCGACGCCGTGCCCGTGGTGCAGCTGCTCGCGGATCTCGGGCGTGAGCAGCTCGGCGTAGTAGGCGCGGAGGTCGCGCCGGAGCGTCTCCTGTTCCTCGGTGTAGGCGATGTACATGCGTTCTGCTCCTGGCGGATGGTGGAATCGACGGCCGCGCGCCGCTCAGCCGGCGGCGGCGTCCATGGTGAGGACGGCGCGGAAGCGGGCCTTGCCGCTGTGCATGCGCTCGAAGGCCGCGTCGACGCGCTCCAGCGGGTAGGTCTCGATGCGCGGCCGGATGCCGGTCTGCACCGCGAAGGCGAGGGTCTCCTCGGAGTCCTTGGCGGTGCCGCTCGGCCAGCCCTGGACCGAGCGGCGGGCGCCGATCAGCGCCAGCGCGGAGATCGGCATCGGCTCGAAGACGGCGGCGACCAGGAGGAGCTGGCCGCCGGGGGCGATGCCGTCGAGGACGCTGGTCACGGCGTCGGCGCTGGGTGCGGTCGCGAGCACGACCGCGGCGCCGCCGCGGGCCGCGAGCGCCGCCGCCGGATTCTCGGCGGTGGTGTCGACGTAGTCCGTGGCGCCGAGCTCGAGCGCGAAGGCGCGCTTGTCGGCGCCGCGCGCCAGGGCGATCGTGCGGAAGCCCATCCGGCTCGCGAACTGCACCGCCAGGTGCCCGAGACCGCCGAGCCCCTGCACGGCGACCAGGTCGCCGGGTCCGGCCGGGCTGTGGCGGAGCGCGTTGAAGGTGGTGATCCCGGCACAGAGGAGCGGCGCCGCCTCGGCGTCGCCGATGCCGTCCGGGATGCGGACCACGGCCTCGGCCGGCACGAGCACGTGATCGGCGTAGCCCCCGTCGTAGTGGATGCCGCAGATCTTCTCCTCGCGGCAGGTGATGAAGTCGCCCTTCCGGCACGAGTCGCAGACGAAGCAATGGCCGCCGTGCCAGCCGACGCCGGCGCGACCGCCCACGGTGAAGCCACGGACGCCCGCACCCACCGCCTCGACCACGCCGGCCACCTCGTGGCCCGGGACGCGCGGCAGCTGCAGTCCGGGAAACGCGCCGGTCTTCACGAACAGGTCGCTGTGACAGACGCCGCAGGCACGCACCCGGATCAGCACCTCGCCGGCGCCGGGAGTCGGAACGGCGCGGGTCGCGAGGACGAACGGCCCGTTCGGGGCGGCGACCTGCGCGCGGCGCGACATCGCGCCTGTTTAGCGACCGGTCCCGTCTCTGTCGAGGGTCCGGAGCCGCAACGCGCCCGGGAGCTCCGCCATGTCGTGAAACACGCGCGCGCCGCCGGCGGCGAGCTCGGCGGCGTCGGAGTGGGCGCCGCCGACGTATGCGAAGACGGTCATGCCGGCGGCGACCGCGGCGGCGACACCGGCGGGCGTGTCCTCGACCACCAGAGCCGACTCCGGTGCGACACCCATGGAGCGCGCCGCGTGCAGAAAGACGTCGGGGAAGGGCTTGCCGCGCGCCACCTCGGTGGCGCTGAAGATGCGGCCCGCGAAGCGGGGCCAGAGTCCGCTCGTCCCGAGCGTGATCCGCATGCGCTCGTGACTGCCACTCGACGCGACGCAGGTGGGAATCGCGATGGCGTCGAGGGCGGCGACGACCCCTGGAACCGGGGAGACGCCGCGGCGGAGCTCGGCGAAGAGCGCGCGGTCCCACTCGGCGGCGAAGTCCTCCGGCAGCGCGGAGCCCAGACGCTCGCCGATCATGGCGAGACAGGTCGCCGCCGAGCGCCCGACGAAGGTCCGCATGCACTCGTCGGGCTGCATGACGATCCCGAGCCGTGCCAGCATGGCGAGCAGCACGCGATTGGCGACGGGCTCGGTGTCGACGAGGACGCCGTCGCAATCGAAGATGACGAGCGCGACTGCGGCTACGGTGTCACCAGCCACGAGGGGTTGGCGCCGCTCTGGAACTGCGGCCCGCTCGAGGTGAGGTCGGCGGTGGGCAGGTAGTCGGTGTCGAGCAGGAAGGCCCGCGCGCTCGCGAGGGTTCCCGACATCGTGCCGACGCCTTGCATCCCGAACTGCTCGATGTCGCCGATCTCCGTACCAGGCGGGATCTCGATCGAGGTGCGACCGACGCCCTCGCTGACCCGCGGGTTCAGCGCCGGCGTGAAGGACAGGTTGTGATCCGAGTAGTAGGAGACGCCGCCGATCACCGCGACGCCGCGCAGCACGGGGCCGCCGACGTCGACGTTGATGTCGTAGTCGACGTAGAGGTAGTTGCGGAGGTCGCTGAGCTTCTTCGACGCCGGGTTGCCGACCGACTCGGTCTTGAACTCGCGCACCACCTCCTTGGCCATGATCTCGTAGGAGATCGGGTCGAGGTCCATGCCGAGCTCGCGTGGCAGGCCGGCGTCGTCGTACTCGAACGGCGGCAGCCCGAACGTCAGGGTCGAGGCGCCGTCGTCCTGGATGAGACCGTTCGCGGTCGCCGTGCGCAGGATGGGATGGCCGTCGCGGTACGTCCCGGCGAAGGTAGTGAGGCTGCCGCTCTCGTCGGGACGGAAGCGGACGTCGAGCAGCGCGCCCATGGTGCTGACGTCGACCTCGGCGATGCCCTCGATGTCGGTGGTGCGTCCGAAGCGCGCGATCAGAAGATCCGGGAAGAGCCCGGTGCCGCCGTCCTCGTTCGACCAGATCAGCGTGTAGCGATAGGTCGTGAGCCCGGCGCCGGGGATGGCCTTGGCGTACACGATCAACGGCACGTCGCTGACGGCGTTGCCGAGGTGCGGTCCGCCGCCCGCCGACACGGGGTTCAGGTCCTGGTCGATGCCGAGCAGGATGGGAGCGAAGCGCGTGAAGTCGTAGCGCGGGTCGGGGGGCGCGATCGCCTCGACGTCGGCGGCCGCCAGTACCGAGACGGGCGCCTTGCTCGCCGGGCTCAGGTTCTTCTCGGCGTGCAGCCCGAGGACGTGCGACCCGGCCGTGAGGGGGCCGAGGAGCACGCGATAGTCGGTCGCGGCCTCGCCGCCGTAGAGGACGAGCTGCCCGAGCGGAGTGCCGTCGAGGTCGTAGGTGACCACCACCGACTCGGCGCCGACCGTTCCCCAATCGCTGCCGACGGTGGCCATGCTGAGCGTCGCGACGCCTTCCCCCGGGCTCGCGACGTCGAAGGGCAGGAGCTGCGTCCCGGTCGGCGAGAGCGGCAGCGGGAAGATGTCGTCGATCCAGTCCGGCGCGCTGTCGCAGACGTCGCTGCTGCAGGCCGGCACCTTCGCGATCTTGGCGGCGCACTTGGCCACGTCCTTGGCGAACGTGTGCATCTTGCTGGTGCGACGACGCGTCAGTCGGGTGGAGACGAGCTTCCCGGCGTTGGCGGCGCGTGCGTTGCCGCAGGGGGTCGCGGGCCCGTCCGCGCAGTAGACGGCGTCGTCCCAGGTCGTGCCGTAGGCGGTCTCGGCGAGCTCGTCGAGGTTGCAGGCGATCAGCCCCGCGCAGCTCGCCGACAGCAGATAGGGCTCGGCGGCGCCGTCCGGCACCGGGCAGACCGTCGGACACGTCGGCTTGGCGCTCTTGCCGCACTTGGCGATCGCCTTCCAGCGCGCCTTCACGTACTTCTCGACGGTCTTCGGCGCGGCGGCGACGTCGCTGCCGCAATCGCCGCTACACGCGGCGGTCGCCTCTGATGGCACGACGACGAACGACAGACCGGTGACGAGCGCTGCGGCGACGATGGAACGGACGACTTGCATGGGGGACCTCCTCGGCGGGGTCCGGTCTGCGTAGCACGAAGCGGGGCCGCTCGGCTACGCATTTCGCGCCCGGCGCCGGGCATTCCGGCGTGCGCTACAGCCCGAGGTGCCGCGCGACGCGCTCGCGGTGATAGCTGGCGTCCCCGAGCAGGCTCTCGCTGGACTTGGCGCGCTTGAAGTACAGGTGCACGTCGTACTCCCACGTGAAGCCGACCCCGCCGTGGATCTGCAGGCATTCGGCGGCGCATTGGAAGTAGGTGTCGGAGCAATAGGCCTTGGCGAGCGAGGCGGCGACCGGCAGCTCGGCACCGCCCTCGGCGGCGATGCAGGTCGCGAAGTAGCTGGCGGAGCGGGCGGCCTCGACGCGCGTCAACATGTCGGCGCACTTGTGCTTGATCGCCTGGAACGATCCGATCGGGCGGCCGAACTGCACCCGCTCCTTGGCGTAGGCGACGGCGAGCGCCAGGCAACGATCGGCGCCGCCGACCTGCTCGGCGGCGAGCGCCACGGTGGCGAGCTGGAGCGTGCGCTCGAGGAGCGGCCAGCCGCAGTCGACCGGGCCCATGAGCGCATCGGGCGTGACGTGCACGTTGGCGAGCTGGACCTCGGCGAGCTTCCGGGTCTGGTCCATGGTGCCGAGCGCGCGCCGCGTGACGCCGGGAGTGGCCGCAGGGAGGGCGAAGAGGCTGACGCCGTCGGCGCCCGTCGAGCCGGGACGGCGCGCCGCGACGATCATGAGATCGGCGGTGTGGCCGTCGACGACGAACGACTTGGTGCCTTGGAGAACGAAGCCGCTGCGGTCGGGCTCGACCGTC
This sequence comes from uncultured delta proteobacterium, assembly GCA_963761995.1. GTDB lineage: Bacteria > Desulfobacterota > Binatia > UTPRO1 > UTPRO1 > UTPRO1. Next base: position 2,218,478 of record CAVXIU010000006.1, read on the forward strand.
GCCATGATCCCGTCGGCGTCCCAGCGCCCGTTGGGCTCGGCGTGGGCGACGGTCGCGGTGGCGGTGCCGGCGGCGATCGCCGGTAGCCACTCCGCGCGTTGCGCCTCGGTGCCGCCGAGCACGAGCGCGTTGGCGGCGAGGCACACCGTCGAGAAAAAGGGCGCACAGAGGAGCGCGCCGCCCATCGCTTCCATCAGGACCATGAGCTCGACTTGACCGAGACCGAGCCCGCCGTGGGCCTCGGGGACGATCACGGCCGGCCATCCCATCTCGCCCGCGATCCGCTGCCAGAGGTCGTAATCGTAGCCGCGCTCGGTCGCCATGGCGGCGCGGACGGCGGCAGGCGGCGCGTGATCGGCGAGAAACTCCTCGGCGGTGGTGCGGAGGCGTCGTTGCTCGTCGTCGAGATCGAAGTTCATCGCGTGGCCGGTCGGGGCGTGTCCGCTGCGGGCTCCTAGGTGCCGTAGACCTTCTGCGGCGGGACGGCCTCGGCGAGGAGCCGCCGGACGGCGGGTCCGATCTCGGCCGGCGCGAAGCGTCCGCCCTTGTCGACGCTCGGACCGCCGCGCCAGCCGTCGCCGACGGAGAGCTTGCCGCCGGCGATCTCGAAGACCTGGCCGGTCACGTCGCGCGACTCGCCGCTGCCGAGCCAGACCACGAGCGGGGCGACGTTCTCCGGCGCCATGGCGTCGAAGCCGCTCGCCGGTTTCGCCATCATCTCGGCGAAGACCGTCTCGGTCATGCGCGTCCGCGCCGCCGGCGCGATGGCGTTGGCGGTGACGCCGTAGCGGCGGAGCTCGGCGGCCTGCACGAGCGTGAGGGTCGCGATGGCGGCCTTGGCGGCGGAGTAGGCGCCCTGGCCGACGCTGCCCTGCAGCCCGGCCCCGGAGCTCGTGTTGATGATGCGGGCGTCGGGCTTCTCGCCCGCCTTGGCACGGTCGCGCCAATGGGCCGCGGCGTGCCGGCCGACGCAGAAGTGGCCTTTCAGATGGACGCGCACCACCGCGTCCCATTCCTCCTCGGAGGTGCTGACGAACATGCGATCGCGGACGAAGCCGGCGTTGTTGACGACGACGTCGAGGCGCCCGAAGGCGTCGAGCGCCGCCTGCACGATCCGTCCCGCGCCGGCCCAGTCCGCGACGTCGTCGCCGTTGGCGACCGCCTCGCCGCCGGCGGCGCGAATCGTCGCGACGACCTCGTCCGCGGGTCCACGCGACGCTCCCCGACCGTCGAGCTCGACCCCGACGTCGTTGACGACGACCTTGGCGCCCTCGGCGGCGAAGGCGAGGGCGTGGGCCCGGCCGATGCCGCGTCCGGCACCGGTGACGACGACGACGCGGCCGTCGCAGAGGGGGAGTGCGGGAGGCGACGCTGGCGGCGCCATTGCTAGAGGCGCTCGATGATGGTGACGTTCGCCTGGCCGCCGCCCTCGCACATGGTCTGGAGACCGTAGCGGCCGCCGGTGCGCTCGAGCTCGGAGAGCAGGGTCGTCATCAAGCGGGCGCCGGTCGCGCCGAGGGGATGGCCGAGGGCGATGGCGCCGCCGTTGACGTTGACCTTGGCGGGGTCGAAGCCGGTCTCCTTCTGCCAGGCCAGCACCACCGACGCGAAGGCCTCGTTGATCTCGACCAGGTCGATGTCGTTTCGACCGAGCCCCGACTTGGAGAGCGCCCAGGCGGTCGCCGGGATCGGTGCGGTCAGCATCCACACCGGGTCGGCGCCGCGAACGCTGAGGTGATGGACACGGGCCCGCGGCTTGAGGCCGTGCTGCTTCACCGCCCGCTCGGAGGCGATCAGCATCGCCGCCGACGCGTCGGAGATCTGGCTCGACACCGCGGCCGTGAGGCGCCCCCCTTCGCGGAGCGGCTTCAAGGTCGCCATCTTCTCGAGCGAGGTGTCGCGGCGCGGACCCTCGTCGGTGGTGACCGCGCCGAGCGGGACGATCTCGCGCTCGAAGCGTCCCTCGTCGATGGCGCGGAGCGCCCGGCGGTGGCTCTCGAGCGCGAAGCGCTCCATGTCCTCGCGCGTGCAGTCCCATTTCTCGGCGATCATCTCGGCGGCGCGGAACTGCGACACCTCCTGGGTGCCGTAGCGCGCGAGCCAGCCCTGCGAGGTCGAGAAGGGATCGGGGAAGCCGTAGGTCTCGCCGGCGAGCATCGACGACGAGATCGGGATCATGCTCATGTTCTGCACGCCGCCCGCGATCAGGAGGTCGTTGGTGCCGCTCATGACGCCCTGGAAGGCGAAGTGGGCGGCCTGCTGCGCCGAGCCGCACTGGCGGTCGATGGTGGTGCCCGGCACCTCCTCGGGAAGCCCGGCGGCGAGCCAGCAGGTGCGGGCGATGTCGCCGGCCTGCGGGCCGATGGTGTCGACGCAGCCGAAGATGACGTCCTCGACCGCGGCCGGGTCGATGCCGGTGCGATCGACGAGGGCGCGCAGCACGTGGGCGCCGAGATCGGCGGGGTGGACCGCCGCGAGCCCGCCGCGTCGGCGGCCGACGGGAGTCCGGACTGCGTCGATGATGTAGGCCTCTGCCATGGTGCCTCCGTGGGTGGGGTTGGAAGGCAGCAGGTGTAACGGAAGACGCCTGGTGACGCCAGGCGGTGGGGCCGAACTTCGGGCTAGGCAGGCCGCAGGCGCCCTCCTTATAATGCGCTCCGGATGGCTCGCCTCGGTCGAGGCGACGCGGTGGACGTGGGGAGGGACTGATGTACGAGCAATTCTTCGGGCTCGATGAGGAGCCGTTCCGGCTGACGCCGGATCCACGGTACCTCTATCTCTCGGCGAAGCACGCCGAGGCGTTGGCACATCTTCGACTCGGACTCACGGAGTCGAGCGGCTTCGTCTGCATCACCGGCGAGGTCGGAACCGGCAAGACCACGCTGCTCCGCGCCTTCCTCGCCGAGCTCGGGCCGAACGTGGCCGCCGCGTACGCATTCGTGCCGCCGCTCTCCGTGCTGGATCTGCTGCGCCGCATCTGCCGCGAGTTCGGCGTGACCCCGGCCAGCGACACGCAGAGCGACATGCTCGACGCGCTGCAGGCTTATCTCGTCGCCGAGCAGGCCGCCGGGCGAACCTGCGTCGTGATCCTCGACGAGGCGCAGGCGCTCTCGATCGAGCTCTTGGAGCAGGTGCGCCTGCTCCTGAACTTCGAGACCGAGACCGAGAAGCTCCTGCGCATCGTGCTGGTCGGACAGCCGCAGCTGCGAAATCTCTTGATGCATCCCGACCTCGCGCAGTTGAATCAGCGGATCACGCTGCGCTGGCATCTGGGCGCGCTCTCGTATCGCCAGACGGTCGCCTACGTGCAGCACCGTCTCGGGGTGGCGAGCCGCGGCCGCGTCAAGCGGCTGCTGACGGTGCCGGCTTTGCGCATGCTCCATCGCGTCTCGGGCGGCGTGCCGCGCCTGATCAACATGGTGACGCATCGGGCGCTGCTGACGGCGTTCGTCGAGAAGCAGGAGCGTGTGCAACGGCGTTCGGTCGCGCACGCGTATCGCGAGATCCAGGCGGTGCCGCTGCCCGGTCGCATGTGGTGGCCGGCATATCGTACGAGCGCGGCCGTCGCCGGCTTGGCGGCGAGCCTGGCGCTGATCGCGATCGGCGGGCCGCGTCTCGGCGGCATGCTCGCCGCGTCGACCCCGCCGCCCGTCGCGCCGGCGGTCGCGGTTCCGGAGCCCGTGGCCGAGGCCGATTCCGGCGTGCAGGCGCCGGTCGCCGCCGCCGATCCCGTGGCTCCGGCGCAGGTTGCGGTCGCGCTCGCGACGACGAGCACGACGCCGCCCTTCGTCACCGACGCGGAGCTCGAGCGCGGCCTCCGCGATCTCGATCCCGATCGGAGCGCGCGCGGCTCGATCGAGAGCCTGCTCGCGGCCTGGGGCGTCGGTGCCCTCGGCGAGACGGAAGCGGGCTCGGTCGACGACCTCGAGGCGGTGGCGTGGCGCCGTGGGCTGCAGAGCCTGGTCCTGACCGGCAACCGCAGCATGCTCCAGCTGCTCGACCTCCCGGCCCTCCTGACCGTGCGCATCAGGGGCTACGAGGTGCCGCGCTTCGTCACGCTCGTCGGCGGCGACGGCGCCGAGCTCGTGCTCGAGATCGACGGCCGCAAGGTGCGCCTCACCGGGGCGCAGCTCGATCGCCTCTGGTCCGGGCAGGCCCGGCTCCTGTGGCGCGACACCGGCGGGCTCGGCCCGGTGCTCGGCGTCGGGACGCGCGGCCTCGCGGTGATGCGTCTCCAGGATCTGCTGCGGCAGGCGGGGGCGATGGCCGACGAGCCGACCGGCGTCTTCGATGCCGCCACCGAGCATGCCGTGATCGCCTTTCAGCGCGAGCACCAGCTCGAGCCCGACGGGCGGGTCGGGCCGTTCACCCGCATCGTCCTCTACGGACTCGGCGGCGGCTACGAACGGCCGACGCTCGGCGGCGGGAGCGCGTCGTGAGCACCGTCCTCAAGGCGGCGCAGGAGATCGAGCGGCGCGGCATGCCGACCGCCTCCAAGAGCGTGGCGATGGCGGGATCGGAGGAGCAGCGCGGCTCGCATCTCTGGTTCTTCGTGCTCGGCGCGCTCACGTTGGTGATGGGCGGGGGCTTCCTGGCGTTGCAGATGGTCGATGGCAGCGTCTTGCCGCCGCCCCGTCCGGCGCTCGCGGCCGTGCCCGCGGCACTTCCGGTGGCGCTCGCGGTGCCAGTGCCGGCCGCGGCTCCGCCGCCCGCCCAGGTCGCGATCGCCGAGGCGGCGGATGCTCCCTGGGGTCGCGTCGACGACGATTCGTCGGCCGAGCCCGAGGCGATGCCACGGGCCAGGGCCGCGGTCGCGAACGTGGCGCCCCCGGTCGCCAAGCGGGAGAGGACCCGCGTGGCGGCGCTCCCGTCCAAGGTCACGAGCCGCGTTCCCGCGCCCGTCGAGTCTCTGGACGACGAAGAGGTCGTCGAGCCGATCGGGAGGGGCTCGGGTAAGGTGGGCGTCCAGGTGCGCAACATTCTCTACGACGCGGACACTGCCGAACGGACGGTCTCGCTGCGTATCGGGGGCGCACAGCCGGTCACCTTGCATCAAGGCGAGTCGTCGCGCGGCGTCGAGGTGCAGTTGATCACCCGCGACGGCGTCTATCTCCGGCAGGGCAGCGAGATCTACATGGTGAGCGGCCGGCGTTGAGAAGGGGGAGAGAGTTTCGGGTTAGGCTATTGGCCTGTCAACGTCGGACGACGACCGATGAGCCGTGTCCGAAGAGGCCCTGGTTGACGGTGACGCCGACGGTGGCGCCCTCGACCTGACGGCGCTCGGCCTGGCCGCGCAGCTGCCAGGTGAGCTCGCATACCTGGGCGATGGCCTGGGCCGGGATCGCCTCGCCGAAGCAGGAGAGCCCGCCGCTCGGGTTCACCGGTACGCGGCCGCCGATCGTGGTGACGCCGTCGTTCAGGAGCCTCTCGGCCTCGCCGGGCGCACAGAGCCCGATGTTCTCGTACCAGTCGAGCTCGAGGGCCGACGAGAGGTCGTAGACCTCGGCGACGTTCACGTCCTCGGGGCCGATCCCGGCCTGCTCGTAGGCGGCACGGGCGATCGAGTCGCGGAAGGCGACGGGTGGCGCCGGCACCGCGGCCGCCGAGTCGGTGGCGAAGTTCGGCATCTCGATGATCGTGCTCGGGTAACACGGCGTCACGGTCGAGAGCCCGGCGATCGTCACCGGATTGGTCGTGTGCTTGCGGGCGAACGCCATGCTGGTGAGGACGAGCGCGGCGCCGCCGTCGCTGGTGGCGCAGATCTCGAGCAGGCGAAGCGGATCCGACACCATCGGCGAGCCCAGCACCTCCTCCTCGCTGACGGGCTTCCGATAGCGGGCGTTCGGGTTCTCGAGGCCGTGGCGGGCGTTCTTCACCTTCACCAGGGCGAAGTCGCGGTCGGTCGCGCCGTAGAGCGCCATGCGGCGGCGGGCGTAGAGCGCGAAGTAGACCGGGTTGGTGGCGCCGAGGAGCCGGAAGCGCAGCCAGTCGGGATCGGTCCAGCGCTCGCCCGCCTGCGGCGCGAAAAATCCCTTGGGCGTGCTGTCGGCGCCGACCACGAGGGCGACGTCGCAGTTGCCGGCGAGGATGTGGGCGCGCGCCACGCTGATCGCCTGCGAGCCGGCGGCGCAGGCGCCGTAGCAGCTCGTCACCTGCGCACCCGACCAGCCGAGCGCCTGCGCGATCGATGCACCCGCGATGTAGCCGGGGTAGCCGTTCCGGATGGTCTCGCCGCCGGCGACGAACTGCACGTCGCGCCAGGCGATGCCGGCGTCGGCGAGGGCGGCGCGCGCGGCGGCGACGCCGTACTCGACGAAGTTCTTGCCCCACTTGCCCCAGGGGTGCATGCCCACCCCGAGCACCGCGACGGCGCGTTCGGCGCTCATCGGCTCGCTCCCGTCGCGGGTGCCCACTTCCACACCACGTAGTCCTTGGCGTCGTCCGAGTAGAGCGTCTCGGCGACGAGCCTCATGCGCATGCCCACCGTGAGGTCCGCGGTCGCGACGCCGCTCGCCACCTGCCCGAGCACGACCATCTTCTCCTCGGTCAGCTCGACCGCCGCGATGGCGTACGGCACGAACGGATCGGGCGACATGTAGGGCGCCGGCGGTTGGTAGTGGTTGTCGGTGTAGGACCAGAGGGTGCCGGTCGCGCTGAGCGGCACGTCCTCGAGCTCGCTCGCCTGACACGCCGGGTTCCGGCAGGCGAAGGTCTCCTTCGGGAAGAAGTAGCTGTGACAGGCGCGGCAACGGCTGCCGATCAGGCGCGGCCGTTCCGGGCTCGCGTCGAACCAGCTGTCGAGGGCGGAAACGCGGGTCTTCACTCTCATCACCTCCGAAGGCGGTCCGGCGAGGTTTGCACGCGCGGCACGCCCCATTCAATCGTCATGATCGCCGTCCAGAACCGCCGCGGCGACGCGCGCCCGGTGCCACGCGCTCGTGCCCCAGGCCGCCTCGAGCGCCCAGGCGCGCTTCATCCAGACGTGCAGGTCGACCTCCCAGGTGTAGCCGATGGCGCCGTGCACCTGCAGCGCGGTGCGGGCCGCGAGCGCCGCCGCCTCGGCGGCGGCGATCTTGGCGTGCGAGACGTCGCGGCCGCGGGTGGGGAGATCGCGGGCGACGACGAAGGCGGCGCGATGGACGACGGGGCGCGCGAACTCGAGCCTCACCTGCACGCTCGCCAGCATGTGCTTGATCGCCTGGAACGAGCCGATGGCGCGGCCGAACTGCTCGCGCTGCTTGGCGTAGCGCACGGCCTCCTCGATGAGACGCGCCGCTACGCCGAGCAGCTGCGCGGCGGCGGCGAGCGCGCCGCGATCGGCGGCGGCGGCGACGAGCGCGCGGGCGTGCGGGCCGTCGGCGACGCGGGTCGCGGCCGAGGGGGTCCACTCGACGCGAAAGAGGCGTTGGGCGCCGTCGAGATGGGGCAGGCGCACGAGGCGCGCGTCGGCGCGCGGCACCGCGTGGACGCCGTCGTCATTCGCGAGCAGCAGCAGCGCGGCGACGTCGGCGTGGCTCACCCAGGGATTGGGCGCGCAGCCGACGGTCACGACGTCCTCACCGCGGGCGATCCGACCGAGCCAGGGCTCGGCGAAGCCGCGATCGGCGAGACCGGCGAGGAGCGGCACCGCGACCGCGGCGCTCTCGATCACCGCCTCGGGCAGCGCCGCGCGACCGGTCTCCTCGAGGGGCAGGACGAGGGAGACCTCGTCGAGCGCCAGACCGCCTGCGTCCTCGGGTGCGAGGATGCCGAGCACGCCGAGGTCGGCGAGCGCCCGCCAGCGCCCGGCGTCGTGCGCGTCCTCGGCGTCCCACGTCGCCCGCACGGCGCTCGGCGGGCACGCGCGCTCGAGCGCGCCCCGCACGCTGTCACGGAAGCGGAGCTGCTCCTCGTCGAACGCGAAGCGCATGCGTCGTCAGTCTCGCGGCAGGCCGAGGACGCGCTCGGCGATGACGTTCCGTTGGATCTCGTTGGTGCCGGCGTAGATCGGGCCGGCGAGCGAGAAGAGAAAGCCGTCGAGCCAACCGGCGGCGTCGGCCGGCGCGGCCGGCGGCAGGAGCCCGGCATCGGCGCCGAGGAGTGCGAGCGCCGTCTCGTGCATGCGAAGATCCATCTCCGACCAGAAGATCTTGTTGAGGCTCGCCTCGGCGCCGATGGTGCCGCCGGCGAGGAGCCGCGAGGCGGTGGCGTAGGTCGAGAGCGAGTACGCCTCGGCGTCCATCCAGGCACGCACCACGACGTCGCGGAGCGCCGGGTCGGCGCCCTCGGCCGCGCGCCGCTTCCGCCAGAGCGCGCGCAGGCGCCGCGCCGTCGCCTGGAAACGCGCCGGGCTCCGCAGCATGAGGCCGCGCTCGAAGCCCGCCGTCGCCATCGCGATCTTCCATCCCTGGTGCTCCTCGCCGACGCGGTTCGCCCGCGGCACCCGCACCTCGTCGAAGAAGACCTCGGCGAAGCCGGTCTCGCCGTCGAGCTGCGGGATCGGCCGCACCCGCACGCCGGGGGCGTCGAGCGGCACCAGGATGAAGCTGAGGCCGCGGTGGCGCTCGGACTTCGGATCGGTGCGGACGAGGCAGAAGATCCAGTCGGCGAACGCGGCGCGCGAGCACCAGGTCTTCTGGCCGTTCAGCACGTAGTCGTCACCGTCGCTGCGGGCGCTGGTGCGGATCGCCGCCATGTCGCTGCCGGCGTTCGGCTCGGACCAGCCCTGCGCCCACACCTCGTCGCTCCGCGCCATGCGCGGCAGGTAGCGGGCCTTCTGCTCCGGCGTGCCGAATTCCATGAGGGTCGGGCCGAGGAGGAAGATGCCGTTCTGATTGACGCGCCCGGGCGCGCCCGCGCCCCAGTACTCCTCCTCGAAGATCAGCCACTCGATCAGGTTGGCGCCGCGGCCGCCGTACTCGACGGGCCATGAGACCATGGCATAGCCGCCGTCGTGGAGCGTGCGCTCCCAGGCGCGGTGCTGCACGAAGCCCTCGGCGCTGTCCATGGAGGCGAGCGGCGTCCTCGGGACGTGGGCGGCGAGCCACGCACGCGCGTCGCGGCGAAAGGATTCCTGCTCGGGAGTGAAGGTGAGGTCCATTACTTCTTGGTGTCGGTGAAGCTCGCGTCGCGCTTCTCGACGAAGGCGTCGCGCGCCTCCTGGGAGTCGGGGGAGGTGTAGAGCTCGAGCGTGAAGCCTTGCTCGTAGCGATAGCTCTTCTTGACGTCGAGCAGCTCGATGCCGTTCAGCGACTCCTTGGCGAGACGGAGGGCACGCGGGCTCTTGCCGGCGATCTTGGCGGCGAGGGCGCGCGCGGCCGCGCGGAGCTCGGCGCGCGGTACGACGCTCTCGAGCGCGCCCAGGCGGTAGGCCTCGGCGGCGCCGATCGGCTCCCCGGTGTAGAGCATGCGGCGCACCTTCTGGATGGGGAACATGCGGAGCAGGTGCGAGGCGGCGCCGAGCGCGCCGCGGTCGATCTCGGGGAGGCCGAAGGTGGCGTCGTCGGAGGCGAGGATCACGTCGCAGGATCCGACGAGGCCGATGCCGCCGCCGAGCACGAAGCCGTGCGCGGCGGCGATCACCGGCACCGGGCAGTCGTGGAGCGCGGCGAAGGCGTCGTAACAGCCTTTGTTCACCTGCGTGATCAGACGGGAATCGCGCGCCAGCTCCTTGATGTCGACGCCGGCACAGAAGCCGCGGCCCTCGGCGGCGAGCACGATCACGCTGACGTTCGGATCCGCGCCGACGCTCGTGATCGTCTGCGCGAGGTGGTGCCAGCCGGCGCTGTCGAGGGCGTTGACCGGGGGATGGTCGAGCACGACCTCGGCGATGCGGTCGGCGACGCTGGTGCGGACGTACATCGTGGCCTCCTACTGGACTATTTGAAGACGCTCGCCCGCAGGTTCTCCGGGTCGAGGACGGTGCGGATGAGGTGCAGCTGCTCCGCCGTCGGCACGGGGGTCTCGCCGACGGCGGCGGCGCGGGCCAGCGGGAATCCGGTCTGCGCCTCGACCTGTTCGAGCGTGACGCCCGGATGCAGCGCACGGAGGCGCATGGCATGGTCGGGTCCCGCGAAGTCCAGCACCGCGAGGTTGCTGACGACGAGCCCGAGGCGGTGAAAGTCGCGCCGCACGCCTGGCTGCCAACGCGCCGGCTCGTAGCCGGCGCCCGACGCCATGTCGACGCGCTCGACGAAGCTCCGCTTCGAGTGGTCGGCGACGAAGAAGCTGCAGGGATGATTGATCGTGTTCCCAGGGATGCCGCGGACGCCGAGCAGCTGCACCTTCGGCCGCCCGTACTCGCCCCCGATGTAGCTGATGTTGATCGCGCCGTAGCGGTCGATCTGCGTCGGCATCGTCATGGCGTGGCGGCGCCCGCTCCACAGCAGCTCGAAGACCTTGCGGAACGGCAGCCAGCCCTCGACCTGCATGCGGTAGCCGCGGCGCGAGCCGACGGGGACGGGCTCGGCGACCAGCATGCACTCGGCGTCGGTCATGAGGAGGTCGGGGCCGAAGGTGAGGCGCGCGAGTCCGGCGGCGAGACGCGGCACCAGGCCGAGACCCGAGGCCAGGATCTCGCCCTCGCCCCGCCAGGCCTCGGCGGCGGCGGTGATGCAGAGCTCGGCGAGCGTGTGGTCGTGCGCGGCGGTCATGGTCGTCAGAAGATCGGCGGCGGGATCGCGCGGAGCCGGTCGGCGCCCCCGACGTGCTCGAGGTAGGTCGCGTCGTCGACGTCGACGAAGCGGGCGCGATAGGCGGCCCAGGCGTCGGCGGCGGTCGCGCCCGCGTAGGTCTTGAGATGGTCGAGATCGATCCCGTAGGCCGGCGTGCAGGCGGTGGGATGGGCGCCGAAGGGCGCCTCGACGACCGCGTCGACCATGCCGCGGTCGAGCTGGAGCGTGTGGACGCAGCCGTGCTCGGCGAAGGCGGCGGTCTCGATCACCCGCTCGCAGGTGACGTAGCGGCGCGCCGCGGCGCCGCAGAAGAGGTCGTCGAAGTAGGGATCGGGGCCGAGGATCTGGGCGTTGCCGCGTGCATCGGCGTGGTCGACGTGGACCAGCGCGGCGTCGAGGCGGAGCGCCGGCATCGCCAGGAGGCGCTCGCCGTCGGCGTAGGGAGAGTCGACCGTTTTCAGTTCCGGGTGCAGGCGCTCGACGTCGGTCGCGAGCCCGGCTCGGGTCGGCAAAAACGGCAGTCGCAGCATCGCCGCGCGTAGACCCCACTGGATCATGCCCTCGTCGAGCTCCATGACGGCGAGCGCGCCGGCCTGGCGGGCGAGCCGGAAGTGGGGATCGAGCGGGATGAGGTCGAGGGAGACGAAGCCGTAGATCAGCTTCCGCACCTTGCCGGCGGCGCACAGCATGCCGACGTCGGGACCGCCGTAGGTGACGATGGTGAGGTCGCGGAGCGGCGAGCGCAGGATCGCGCGCACCAGCGCCATCGGCTTTCGGCGCGCGCCCCAGCCGCCGATGCCGATCGTCATGCCGTCACGGAGCTCGGCGACGACGTCGGAGAGCGCGCGGCGCTTGTCGGCCATCGCGATCGTCTAGCACCGCGGCCGCAAAAATGAAACGTGTTGCACTTTCAGGGCGACGGTGTGTCGTCGCCCCGCCGGGCGAGCGCGGCGGCGAGCTCGTCCGCCACGACGCGCGAGCCGAGCGCGTTCAGGTGGGTGTCCCACTTGGCGTTGTAGGTGAGGCGGCCGGCCGCGGTCTCGCGTTGCAGCGCCGGCGTCACGTCGAGGAAGCGGACGCCGTTCGCCGTCGCGAGACCGCCGACGAGCTCCGGGATGCCGACGGGGAGTGGGCGCGCCAGCTCGGGGTCCTTCCAGACCAGGCGTGCGTCGAGCGCCCGGCGCTTGCAGGGCATGAAGACCAGCCAGGGCCGGAGCCCGAGTCGACGGGCGGCGTCGCCGAACGCGGCGATCGCCGAAGTTGCGAGCGTGCGCTCCAGGGCCGGCAGCGTCGCCGCCGGCGGCGGCATCTGACGCTCGATCGTGACCGGGGTGCGCGTCCCGTCGGCGTCGAACCAGGCATTGAAGTCGCCGGCCTGCTGGATGAAGGGGTGGGTGCCCGTCGGGAGCGCCGGACGCGAGCCGGTGAGCCAGCGCGTCAACGCGACCAGGAACGAGGTCTGCTTCGGCAAGGTCTCGAGTCGAGTCGGAGCGTCGCGCGGGGGACGCGGCGGTGCGCCGGTGGCGCGCGCCTGCTCGAGGCGGCGGTGCTCGTTGACGAGATCCGGGAAGTCGTTGCCTTCGAAGAACACCAGCACCACGTCGGTCGTGCTCGGCGCCTTGCCGAACTCCCGGAGGTAGACGACCTGGGTGGCGGTTCCGGTGTAGCTGACCCCGAGGTTCCTCACCCTGAGGTCGAGTGCCCGCGCGACCCGAGTGGTGAAGAGGTCGTCGTAGGGCAGGAAGCCGAGCTCGGTGAAGGAGTCGCCGACCACCGCGATCTCCCAGTCGCGGAGCGTCTCGGGATTGCGAAAGCCCTCCGCGTCGTAGCTCGCCACGACGTCGGGCAGGCCGCGGTAGGCGCCGTCGGTGCCGCCGGTCATCCGGTACATCACGTCGAGCGCGTTGCCCTCCCAGCGATCCGGTCCGGGGCGGCGAAACGACGCCTCGCCGACCGGGACGATCGGCTGGCGGTAGAAGATCGGCACGGTGTTGTAGGCATGAACCTTGAAGTCGAAGTCGAAGTCGGCGAGGCGAAAACCGATCTCGAGGACGCACAGGGTGAGCGCCGTGCTCGCGAGGGCGAGGGCGGGGCCGCTCGTCAGCATCGCGCGGGCGCGCATGGCGGGTGTGCGGGGCGGTCGCGCGCTCAGCTCGGCGGCGTGTCCATCTCGCAGTCGAGAAAGCCGTCGTCGAAGACGTTGCCGACGAGGAGACGGCGGCCGCGCACGGCACCGACCGTCGAGGTCGAGAGTTGTGTCCCGTCGTCGAGGAAGATCTCCTGGACCTCGCCCGCGGGCGTGACGCGCAGCACCTGCGACGGCGACAGGGTCCTGGAGTCGTTGCCGTGGGCCTCGATCTTCAGAAGCTTCGGATGCGAGCCGATCCAGAGGTTGCCGCCCTCGTCGATCTCGATGTTGTCGGCGCCGCTGGCGAGGGGGATCTCGCGGCGCAACGCCAGCGCCTCCGAGGCCGGATCGCGATCGTAGAAGCGGACGTTGAGACCGGTCGTCGAGGCCACGTACAGCGTCTTCCCGTCCGGGCTGACGTTGATGCCGTTCGGGAGGACCAGGTTCTCGATCGCCGGCCGAAAGCCGCCCGGTCCGTAGTAGAGCACGCGCGCGCCCGCGAGCTGGAGGTAGGTCTCGATCGTCTGCATCGTGCCGGGCGCGTTGCGGTGCGTGTTGGTGACGTAGAAGCGGTCGATCCCGACCGCGACCAGATCGTTCGGCATCACCAGCAGCGGATCGCGGAGCGTGGCGCGGTGGACGAGGCCCTCGGTCGTGAGGTCGAAGATCTCGATGCTGTGCGACGACACGCCGTCCACGACCGGATGGTTGACGACGAAGAGCACGTCCCGCCCGTCGAGCCCGGCCCACAGGCTGATGCCGTGGGGCTGGAAGTCGGTGCCGGCCTTGGGCGTCAGGTTCACGACCACCGGATGCTCGGCCGCGAGGTCGTAGGCGTAGAGCGCGCCCGGCACGGCCTTGCCTGCCGCGATGGCGCGGCGATCGGACGCCGAGACGAAGGCCATGCCGGTGCGCGGATGGATGGTGATGTCCTCCGGTCCGACGGGACCGCGCACCAGGTGGCAGGTGCCGGCGAAGTGCGGATGGATGCGCCGGAAGGCGCCCGTGAGCCACATCAGCCGGACGACCCACGCGCCGACCGCCAGCACGAGGGCGAGAACGATGATCCAGATCAGTCGGCGGCGCATGGTGTCCTCTAGAGTCGGAGCGTCGTCAGGAAGCCGACGACGGCGTCGGTGAAGACGTCGTTGCGATCGCCCGCCACCATGTGGCCCGCGTTGCTGACGTCGACGAAGCGCGCGTGGGGGACGAGCTGCAGGAAATCCTGCGCGCCGTCGTCGGAGAGCACGTCGCTCTCGCGCCCGCGGACGAGGAGCGTCGGCACCGTGAGGCCGCGCGCCGCGGTGCTGAGACGGGTGGGATTGGCGACGTCGGAGGGCGGCCGAATGCCGGTGAGAAAACGCGGGTCCCAATGCCAGCGCCAGCGCCCGTCCGGGCCCTGGCGGAGGCTCTTGGTGAGACCGCCGAGCTGGCGGGGTCGTGGGCGGTGGGGCAGGTAGGAGGCGATCACGTCGGCGGCATCCTCGAGGCTCGCGAAGCCCTCGGGGTGCGCCATCATGAAGGCGCGGACGCGCTCGGCGCCTCCGAGCTCGATGCGGGCGGCGACGTCGACCAGCACCACCGCGGCCAGGGCGCCGGGTCCCTCGCCCTCGACGATCATCGCGGTGATGCCGCCGAGCGAGGCGCCGACCACCACCGGCCGGCGCCCGAGGGCCGCCGCCACCGCCCGGAGGTCGGCGGCGAAGGCGTCGATCGCGTAGTCGCCGTTCTCGGGCCAGGCGCTGTCGCCGTGGCCGCGCGCGTCGAGCGCGAGCGCGTACCAGCCGGCGCGCGCAATGGCGCGCCCGGTGCCGCGCCAGGAGTGCCGCGTCTGCCCGCCCCCCGGGAGCAGCACGACCGGGTGGGCACCCGGATCGCCCCAGGCGTCCCCGACCAGTGCGACGCCCGCGTGGCCGTCGAAACGGACGATCTGGTGGGGCGGGATCACCCTCGCGTTCGTATTCGATGCCCCCTGTCTTTGTAAACCGACGCGCATCGTGTAGGAAAAAACGCTCCACACGCCGTCGCCGGCAAAATCGCAGAGGGAGGGTTCGTCATGGCCAAAGGCGCCGTCATGCACAATTTCATGGAGCCGCTCAAGATCGAGACGCTCAAGCTCAAGGCTCCACGCGAGGGTGAGATCGTCGTCAAGATGGTGGCGAGTGGCGTCTGCCACTCCGATCTCTCGGTCGTCCAGGCGAAGCTCCCCGTCCCGCCGCCGGTCGTGCTCGGTCACGAGGGCGCGGGCATCGTCGAGGAGGTCGGGAAGGGCGTGACGGGTCTCAAGCCCGGCGATCACGTCGTGCTGGCGTGGGTCGCGAACTGCGGCCACTGTCACTACTGCGTGTCCGGCCACACCCATCTCTGCGAGCAGGGCATCCAGTCGGCCATGATGGGCCAGGAGGCGGTGTTCGAGTTGAACGGCATGGACGTGTCGCGCATGGCCGGCGTCGGCTCGTTCGCGGATCGCTCGATCGTGCGGGCCACCTCGGCGATCAAGGTCCGCGACGACGTGCCGCTCGACCGTGCCTGTCTCGTCGGCTGCGGCGTGATGACCGGTGTCGGCGCGGCCATCAACACGGCCAAGGTGCGGCCCGGGCAGACGGTCGCGGTGTTCGGGTGCGGCGGCGTCGGCCTGAACGTCATCCAGGGCGCGGCCCTGTGCGGCGCCTCGCGCATCATCGCGGTCGATCTCGCCGCCTCGAAGCTCGGGTTGGCGATGCAGTTCGGCGCCACCGACGCGGTCAACGCCAAGGACAACTCCGACGTGCCGAGCGCGATCAAGGAGCTCACCGACGGCCTCGGCGTCGACTACGCCTTCGAGGTCATCGGCGCGGCGGCGGTGATCCAGCAGGCCTATCTCTCGCTGAAGCGCGGCGGCGCGGTCGTCGTGGTCGGCGTGGTGCCGATGGGCATGGAGGTCTCCGTGCCCGGCATGATGCTCTCGCTCGAGGAGAAGTCGCTGCTCGGCTGCCTCTACGGCTCGGCCAACGTGCAGCGCGACATGCCGCTCCTGATCGACCTCTACATGCAGAAGCGCCTGAAGATCGACGAGCTGGTGTCGAAGCGCATCAAGCTCGAGGACGTCAACGCCGCCTTCGACGCGATGGAGAAGGGCGAGGTTGCGCGCTCAGTAATCGTTTACTGAGCGGGCTGCCGCAGGACCAGCCAGAACAAGCCGAGGGCCTGCACGGCCTCGGTGAATTGCTGGTGGTCGACCGGCTTCACGATGTAGCTGTTGGCGCCGAGGCTGTACCCTTCGACGATGTCGCGGTCCTCGCGTGATGAGGTGAGGATGACGATCGGCAGCGTGCGGGTACGAGGGTCGGCGCGGATCGCGCGCAGCACGTCGAGGCCGCCGAGCGTCGGCAGGTTCAAGTCGAGCAACACGACCTCGGGGGTCTCGGAGGCGTCGCGGCCGGCGTGGGCGTTCCGGCCGAAGAGATAGTCGAGCGCCTCGGCGCCGTCGCGGATCACGACGACCGGGTTGGCGATGCGGGCCTTCTCGAGCGCGTGCAGCGCGAGCTGCTCGTCGGTCGGCGAGTCCTCGACCAGCAGGATGCATGGCATGGGCATGGCGCGCGGCATAGCGCCAAGTCGCCGTGTCCGGCAATTCCGGAAAGGCCTGAGTCCGGGACTAGGATCGCGGTGAGCTCGCCGCGTTCCGCCCGGCGCGGCGGCCGAAGAAGGTGCCGTCGCCGAGCGAGATGCCGCTGACGTAGCCCTCGGCGGCGATGCCGGAGGTGGTGCGGCCGGCGGCGTAGAGCCCCGGAATGACGGCGTCGTCGGGCGTCAGCACGGCGCCGTCCGGGGTGGTGCGGAGGCCGCCGAGCGTGAAGGTCGCCCACAGGACCTTGTCGGTGCCGCAATCGATGGCGGCGTACGGCGGCGCCGTGAGCGGCTGCAGGAAGCGCGGGTGTTTGTGGAAGAGGGGATCCTCGCCCGCCGCGGCGTGCCGGTTGTAGAGCTCGACCGTCGCCTGCAGGCTGCCGGTGGGGAAGCCGACGCTGCGCTCGAGGTCGGCGATCGTCTCCTCCACGTGGGTTGCCTCGAAGCCGGCCTGATTGCGCTCGTAGATGGCGGTGTCGACGATCAGGAAGATCCGGCCGCCCTGCCTGAAGAGGCCCTCCTGGCCGACGCGGCCGTAATAGGCGTCCTCGTTGATGAAGCGCTGTCCCGCCGCCGTGACCAGGATGCCGCGCACGAGTCGGCGCGGCGGCGTGATCGGGATCGCGACCTCGCCGGCGTGCATGCGGACGAGGTCGGCGCCGGCCCCCATCGCCATGCGGATGGCGCGGCCGTCGTCGCCCTCGACGCCGAGCTTGAAGCTGCAGCGCGCGAGCAGCGGGCTGTGGCGGCGCACCATCTCGTCGTTGTTGATGAACCCGCCGGCGGTGAGGACGACGCCGCGGCGGGCGCGGAGGCAGCGCTCGCCGCGCTCGTGCTGCACGACGACGCCGGCGACGCGGCCGTCGCGCTCCACGATCAGCGTCTCGGCCCGGGCGTCGGTGAGCACGCGGGCGCCGCTCTGCTCGGTCGCGGCAACGAGCTTCCGCATGAGGAAGCCGCCGGCGGCTCCCGGATGCTGCGGCTTGTGGGCGCGCGGTACCGGCGGCGTCAGGCGATCGAAGGGGTAGGCGTCCTCGCCGCCGGAAAAGACGAGGCAGTCGTCGGTCGGCGGCTCCATCGAAGGCTCGGGGTAGAAGCTGCGCTTGAAGGGGACCCCGTGGGCCTCCAGCCAATGGAAGTGCGCGACGCTCTCCTCGCAGAAGATCCGCACTTTGACGGGATCCGTCTCGGGGCCGCAGGCGGCGCTGAGAAAGGTGCACATGCCCTCGACGGAGTCGGCGTAGCCGCATGCCTCCTGCACCGGGGTGCCGCCGCCCATGTAGACCAGGCCGCCCGAGAGTGCCGAGGTGCCGCCCCCGCCGCCGCCGCGCTCGAGCACGACGACCTCGGCGCCGGCCTCGGCGGCCTCGGTTGCGGCCGTGGCGCCGGCGCAGCCGAGGCCGACGACGATCACGTCCGCCTCGCCGTCCCAGCCGCGCACCTCGCTCACCGCTCGCACGTCCGACGGCGGGACGTGGCCGCGATCCGTCATCGCACTCTCCCCGTTCGATGGTCTATAGAGCCGCCGTGGAGAAGCTCGTGTACGTCGGCTGGCGTCCCGAGGGCGTGTCGCCGGCCGCCTTCCGGAGCGCGCTGCTCGGCGACGTGGCGCGCGCGCTCGTCGCGCGCGGCGCCCGCGGGCTCACCATGCTCCTCGCCGACGAGCAGGCGGTCGCGGGGCTTCGCATCGCCAAGCGCGATCCGGCCGCGGTGGTGTCGATCTGGGTCGACAGCCATCTCGACCGCGGAGCCGCTGGAGGATGCGCTCGCCGGGGCGCTGGCGCGTCCGGCGGGCTATCTGACGTTGGAGTCGGTGCCGATCGTCAACACGCGACACGTAGCCCCGCTCGGCGCGCGCACGCCGGGACTCTACACCGTCGCCTTCCTCGAGAAGCCCGAGCGTCTCGACTACGCGACCTGGCTCGCGCACTGGCAGGGCGAGCACACCGCGACCGCGATCGAGACCCAGCGCACGTTCCTCTACGTGCAGAACGTGCTCGTCCGCGCGCTGACGGACGACGCCCCACCCTGGACCGCGATCGTCGAGGAGGCGTTCCCCGCCGAGGCCGCGACCGATCCGCTCGCGTTCTACACCGCCCGGACGCCCGAGGAGCTCGCGGCCCAACAACGTCGCATGATGGCGAGCTGCGAGCGCTTCATCGATCTCGCTCGCTTCGAGACCTTGCCGATGAGCGCCTACGTGCTGGCGCGGCCCGGCGAGTGATCCGACGCGCATCGCCGCGTCTCAGAAGAGGAGGTCTTCGACCCGGCGGATCTCGGCGGGGTCCTTGGTGGTGGGAGCGAGGACGATCTCGTCGGCGCCGGCGTCGCGGGCCCGCTCGACGGCGGCCCGCAGGCCGGCGGCGCTGGTCGTGGGCACGAGGGAGATCATGCTCGCCGCCGATGGCCCGAGGAAGGACAGGTAGCGCCCGAGGTAGTCGTCCATCTGGGCGCGACCGTCGGAGCCGAGCGCGAACCAGATGCCGGTGACCAGGCGCGGCTTCGTCGCCCGGCCGGCGGCCTTCCATGCGCTCCGCGCGCCGTCGAAGGCGTAGTCGAGCTCCTCGCTCGCCAGGGTGAAGGAAAAGCCGAGGATGCCGTCGGCGAAGTGCGCGGCGCGGCTGATCGCACGCGGGAAGAGCGCGCCCACGAGGATCGGCGGACCCCCGGCCTGCAGCGGTCGCGGCTCGACGGGTGCGGTCGTCGACGGCACCGCCGGCTCGCCGGCCCACAGGCGCCGGAGCCGTCCGACCTGATGCTCGAGGCGTGCGAGCCGCCCCTCCCAGGGCGCGCCGGCGGCCTCGTAGTCGTCCTGGCGCGCGCCGACGCCGACGCCGAGCACGACCCGGCCGCCGGACAGCACGTCGAGGGTGGCGATCTGCTTGGCGGCGACCGCCTCGGGGTGCATCGGCAGGACCAGCACGTTGTAGAGGAGCTTCACGCGCGTGGTCCACGCCGCCGCGGCCGCGAGCGTCACCGTCAGCTCGGGGTTCGGGAAGTTGATGCGTTCCCCGACCGCGAGGCTCGAGAACGGCCCCTCGTCGATGCCGCGACACCAGGCGTGCAGCGTCTCCCGGTCCAGTCCCGGAACCATGACCGGGAGGTTCAATCCGATCTGCATGTCGAGGGCCGCGAGGGTTAAATCGCTCTCTCTCGTCCTTGCCAGTAGGGATCGCGGAGCTTGCGCTTGTAGAGCTTGCCGTTCGGATCGCGCGGCAGCTCCGGCGATGAAGTCGATCGACTTCGGGCACTTGAACTTGGCGATGCGCTCGACGCAGAAGGCGAGGATCTCGTCGGCGAGCGCGGGGCTCGGCGCGACGCCGGCGGCGGGCTCGATGACGGCCTTCACCTGCTCGCCCCAGTCGTCGTCGGGGATGCCGAAGACGGCGGCGTCGCCGACCTTGGGGTGCGAGAGCAGCACGGCCTCGACCTCGGCCGGGTAGATGTTGGCGCCGCCCGAGATGATCATGTCGATCTTGCGGTCGCAGAGGAAGAGATAGCCGTCGTCGTCGAGGTAGCCGATGTCGCCGACGGTGAAGAAGCCGTCGCGCCGGTTGGCGTCGGTCTTCTTCTTGTCGCCGTGGTACTCGAAGTCCTGCGACGCCGAGCTTCATGTAGACGGTGCCCGGCGTGCCGGTCGCGAGCGCCGTGCCGGCGTCGTCGAGGATGCGGATCTCGGAGCTCGGCCACGCCTTGCCGACGGTGCCCGGGCGCTCCAGCCACTCCGTCGGCGTGACGAGCGTGCCGCCGCCCTCGCTGGCGGCGTAGTACTCGAAGATCACCGGGCCCCACCAGGCGAGCATGCGGCGCTTGACGTCGACGGGGCAGGGCGCCGCCGCGTGGACACGTGTCGCAGCGACGACGATGTCGTACTTCGCCTTCACGTCCTCGGGCAGCGCCAGCAGGCGGTGGAACTGCGTCGGCACCATGTGGGTGGTGGTGACGCGGTCGCGCGCGATGACCGCGAGCGAGTCCTCGGGCGTCCACTTGTCCATCACGGACGACGCGTGTGCCCGTAGTGCAGCGAGCAGCCCGCGAACACCAGCACGGCGGTGTGGTAGAGCGGCGAGCCCACCAGGTGGACGCCGTCGTTCTCGGGCGTGATGCCGAACATGGCGAGGAACATCGCGAACATCGAGCCCACGGTGTCGGGGTCGAACGGCATGAGGGCGCGCCGCACGCCCTTCGGACGGCCGGTCGTACCCGAGGTGTAGTTCATCACCTGGCCGGCGGTGCGGTCGGCGGGCGGCGCTGGTCGGCGTGCCGTCGGTCAGCGCCGCATAGGGCTGGAAGCCGGCGATGGTGCCGACCGCGAAGCAGGCGGATGCGGGTAGGCCGGCCTCGGCGACGGCGGTGCGTGCGATGTCGGCGAAGCGGGCGTCGGCGACGAAGGCCTTGGCCGCCGAGTCGTGCGAGGATGTACGCGATCTCGGGCGCCGCCAGGTGGTGGTTGATCGGCACCAGGTAGAGGCCGGCCTGCGTCGCCGCCAGGTAGAGCTCGATCATCGGCGCGCCGTTCGGGAGGAGCGTTGCGACGACGTCGCCCTGCGCGAGGCCGAGGCGGCGAAGGCCGTGCACCAGCTGATTCGAGCGCGCCAGCAGGTCGCCGGCCTTGATGCGGGTGCCTTCCGGCGTGACCAGTGCCGTGCGTTCGGGATGCGCGGTCGCGAGATTCCAGAAGCCGAGGTCACTCATGCGATGAAATCCTTTCGGCCGAAATCATATGCCCGCGGCTTCGGCGAGGAGACGCAGCGTCGTCGCGTCGCGCGTGCCGGCGAGGATGGTGGTGACGGGGCTGTCGCGCCACGCCTGCAGGCGGTCGCGGATGCGCGCGGGCGGACCGGCGAGCGAGATCTCGTCGGCAAGCGCGTCGGGCACGGCCGCGGCGGCCTCGGCGCGCTTGCCGTCGAGGAAGAGCCGCTGGACGGTCTTGGCTTCCTCCTCGAAGCCGAGGCGCCCGATCAGATTCAGGTGGAAGTTCTTGGACGCGGCGCCCATGCCGCCGATGTAGAACGCGAGCGTCCACTTGATCGGGATCAGGCCGACTCGAGGTCGTCCCCGATCACGACGGTGACGGGGCAGGCGACGTCGAAGCCGGGCTTCAGGTTCCGGAGCGAGTCTGCGTAGACCTCTTGGCGAAACGGCGAATAGAAGAGCGGCAGCCAGCCGTCGGCGATCTCGGTCGCCATCTTGACGTTCTTCGGTCCTTCGGCGCCGAGGTAGATCGGGATCTCGCTGCGACGCGGGTGGATGATGAGCTTGAGCGGCTTGCCGAGCCGGGCGCCGCCGGCGATCGGCAGCTGGTAGTGCTCGCCCTGGAAACTCACCGGGCCTTCGCGGCGGAGCATCGTGCGGACGAGATCGAAGAACTCGCGCGTCCGGCCCATCGGCTTCGGGAACGGCTGGCCGTACCAGCCCTCGACGACCTGCGGTCCCGACACGCCGACGCCGAGGATGAGCCGGCCGTTGGTGAGGTGGTCGATGGTCGTGGCGGTCATCGCGACGCACGCGGGCGTACGCGCCGACATCTGCATGATGCCGGTGCCGAGCTTGATGCGGGTGGTCTTGGCGCCGATCCAGCAGAGCGGGGAGAACACGTCCGAGCCGTAGGCCTCCGCGGTCCACGCCGAGTCGTAGCCGAGGCGCTCGGCCTCGAGCACGAGCTCCGTCGGGTCCCAGGGGTCGGGCATCCAGTAGCCGAGCATCAAGCCGAGGCGCATGCGGGACATCCTCCGACGAGTGGTGGGTGGGCGCGACGACCCGCGCGTCCCGGGCCGGCGATGGAGCGGCGGAAGTAGAACACGTTCTAATTCGAGAGGCAACCGTGGCCGACGATTCCGCCCTGCGCGTCGGGTCCATCCGGGCTAGCATGGCGGTCCGGTGCTGTGCTCCTTCGTCACCCGTTGCCGGGTCCCGCGCGATCTCGACTCCGTCACCACCGTCCGTCCCGGCGCCGAGGTGCCGCCGCACGACGTCGGCGTGGATCCGGCGGCCGTCGCGCACATCTGGGCTGCGGCCGAGCGGCTCTATCAGAGCGGGATCCACCCGGCGCTGTCGCTCTGCGTCCGTCATCGCGGGCGGGTGCTGCTCGACCGCGCCATCGGCCACGCCCACGGCAACGGGCCGCACGACCGTCACGACGGCCCGAAGGTCCTCGCCACCCCCGACACCCCGTTCGCCATGATGTCGGCCACCAAGGCGGTCACGGCGATGATCATCCACCTGCTCGACGAGTGGAACCGGCTCCGCCTCGACGACCCGGTGTGCGAGTACCTCCCGGCCTTCGGCGTCGAGAGCAAGCGCTGGATCACGATCCGTCACGTGCTGGCGCACCGCGCCGGGCTCCCGAGCCCGCCGGCGGAGGCGATGAACCTCGACCTGCTCGGCGACCCGGATCGCATCGTGCAGATCCTCGGCAACATGCCGCTGAGCTCGCGGCCCGGGCGGCAGCTCGCCTACCACGCCGTGAGCGGCGGCTTCATCCTCGGCGAGATCGTGCGGCGGGTGACCGGCGGCAGCATCCGCGCGCTGCACGACGAGGCCGTGCGGCGCCCGCTCGGGTTCCGCTGGATGCGCTACGGGGTCGAGCGCGCCGACCTGCCGTACGTCGCCAGCAACTACTTCACCGGCTTTCCCGTGCTGCCGCCGGTGTCGAACATCCTGCGCCGCGCGCTCGGGGTCGGCTTCCACGAGGCGATCCAACTCTCGAACGATCCGCGCTTCCTCTGCGGCATCGTGCCGGCGGCGAGCATGGCGGCGACCGCGGACGAGCTCTGCCGCTTCTACGAGCTCCTGCTACGGGGCGGCACGCTCGACGGCGTGCGCGTCTTCGATCCCCGCACCGTGCGGCGCGCGACCGGCGAGCAGAGCTACCTCGAGTTCGACTTCACGCTCGGTTTCCCGCTCCGCTACGGCGTCGGCTTCATGCTGGGCGGCGACTACCTGAGCTTCTACGGCCCCGACACCAGCCACGCCTTCGGTCACCTCGGGCTCACCAACGTCGTCGCCTGGGCCGACCCCGAGCGCGAGGTGAGCGCCGCGCTCATGACCAGCGGCAAGCCGCTCTTCCACCCCGCGCTCTACTGGATGTGGGAGATGTTCCGCCGCATCGGTGTCGCCTGCCCGAAGCTCCACCCGGGCGGACGGCCCGTCACCGCGCTCGCCGGACTGTCAGCGCCAGCGGCCTGACGGGGTCAGGACGAAGCGGGCACGGCAGCCGCGATCGACCCACACCTCGTTGCCGTCGTAGCCCCAGGAGCGGCCGTATTCGCACGGCGAGTCGGAGTAGCGCTTGTCGATCTCGGCGCGGGCGATGTGAAAGTCGGTGTAGCAGCGATTGGGTCGGCCGTCCTTGCTGGCGCAGACGACGGTCGGGAGCTTGTAGTCGCCGCGATCGTCGTCCTGGCGCGGCGGCGGGCGATGATCGTTCGGCCGGTCGTGGTAGGGGCGATCGTCGTAGTGACGAGGGCCATGGCGATAGCCGGGGTCGGCGACGCAGCCGGCGATTCCGGCCACGACCATCGCGATTGCCAAGAGCTCTCCGACCCTGCGTCTCATGCGTCCCTCCTTCTCCGGAACGGCTTCGACCGTCAGCCCTCGCGCAAGGTCAGCGCCTGACGTGGACAGCGTGCCACCGCGGCCTCGATGTTGGCGCGCAGGTGCTCCCCCGGGTTCTCGATCAGGAGATGGGCCTGATCGTCGTCGCCGACGGTGAACACCTCCGGACAGACGCGCACGCAGACGGCGTTGCCCTCGCAGAGATCGTGGTCGATGACGATGCGCATGGCGGCCTCCTACTCGGCCGCGAGACTGCCGCGTCGGTTCCGCCTGGTCAACTGCCGGCGCGGTGGCGGCGGCGCGGCGGCCATGGCTTGACAACCTCGGAGCCACCCTCGTACGAGGTCGACGATGAGCGACCACGAGACGATTCTAAACGCGCTGGCGCGGTATGCGAGCGGCGTCGACGAGCGGGACTTCGCGCGGGTGGCGGCGCTCTTCACCCCCGACGCGACCATCGACTATTCCGTCGGCGGCGGTGCCAAGCTCAAGGCCGGCGAGCTCGCCGCCTGGCTCGGACGCTCGCTGGCGATGTTCCGCATGACGCAGCACCTCCTGGGCCTGCCGGTGATCGAGGTCGAGGGCGACAGCGCGCGCACGCGCGTGGGGGTGCTGGCGAGCCACGTCCAGCAGCGCCACGACGGTACGGAGGTGAGTGCCGTCCTGAACGGTACCTACACCCACGAATGGGCGCGGACGGCAGCGGGGTGGCGCATCCGGACCCTGCGCTTCGAGAGCCACTACGTCGCCGGGACCTTCCTGCCGCCGAGCGAGGTCAAGCTCTTTCCGACCCCGGCGGCGCACTGAACGATGGGCAAGCTCGACGGCAAGGTGGCGCTGATCACGGGCGCGGCGCGCGGTCAGGGCGAGGCCGAGGCGCGGCTGATCGCGGCCGAGGGCGCGCGGGTCGTCCTCGGCGACGTACTGGACGGGGAGGGCGCGCGGGTGGCGGCCGAGATCGGATCGGCGGCGCTCTATCAGCACCACGACGTCAGCCGTGAGGACAGCTGGCGGCGTTTCGTGGAGACGGCGACCGAGCGTTTCGGGCCGCCCGACGTCCTGATCAACAACGCCGGGATCCTCCTGATCGCGCCGCTCGCCGCCATGACGCTCGAGCAGTACCGCCGCGTCATCGACGTCAACCAGGTGGGCTGCCTCCTCGGCATGCAGGCGGTCATTCCGGCGATGACGTCGCGCGGGGGCGGTGCCATCGTCAACATCGCGTCGACCGCGGGGCTGCAAGGCATCGCCGGCCTCGCCGCCTACGTGTCGAGCAAGTTCGCGATCCGCGGTCTCACCAAGACCGCGGCGATCGAGCTCGGCCCGCTCGGCATCCGGGTGAACGCGATCTGTCCGGGCGGCATCGACACCGCCATGGGCCGGGGCGACGACTTCGCCAGCGTCGACACGTCGGACTTCTTCAAGGGGATGCCGATCCCGCGCATCGGGAAGCCCGAAGAGGTTGCGCGCGCCTGCGTCTTCCTCGCCTCCGCCGACTCGTCGTATTGCACCGGCACCGAGCTGGTGGTCGACGGCGGGATGCTCGCTGGGCCGGCGTGGGGGCGGGAGTAGGGACGGGGTCGGTTCTTGGCGAGAGTCGTCGCGACTCTCGCGACCGAGCGAAAAGACGGTTGGTAAGGGGGTTTGTCGCCGGTGTCTGGGGCCGGGCTCGTGCTCGGCGGGAACCGCGTCGATCCGTCGTGCGTGCGTGGATTGACAGCGAATCCGACGTTGCGTATAATTGTCGCTGTTTCAAGATGCCGCCGCGAGCCATGCAGCTCCGTTTGTCGTTGCCAGCGCCCCGGCGTTGGGGCGGCCGCCGGCCCGGCGCCGGGCGCAAGCCCGTAGGCGCGCACGCTGGGATGCCGCACGTCTCGCGGGCGCACTTTCCGAAGACCCTGCCGACGCACGTCACGCTCCGCCTGCGGAAAGACGTGCCGTCGCTCCGCACCGGCAAGGTCGTGCGCGCGATCGAGCGGACGTTCGCGGTGGGTTGCGAGCGTCCAGGTTTTCGTCTGGTGCATTACTCGCTGCAGGGCAACCACGCCCACCTGATCGTCGAGGCGCACGATCGGGTGGCGCTCGGGCGCGGCATGATGGCGGTCGGCATCCGGCTGGCGCGGGCGGTGAACCGAGTGGCGGGACGGCAGGGGCGTGTGCTGGCCGATCGCTACCATTTGCGGTTGCTCCCGACGCCGCGTGAGGTCCGGAACGCGCTTCGCTACGTGCTGCTGAACGGCCGCCGGCATGCGGCGACCGCGGGCGCGAAGCTTCCCGGGACCTTCAGGCTCGACCCGGCGTCGTCGGCGCGGTGGTTCGATGGGTGGAAGAGGGAGAAACTCAAAGACGTAGTAAGGGAAGGCCTAAGTGCCGCCCTCGAGCGGCCGGCGGTGGCTCGGGCGCGAACGTGGCTCTTGACGGTGGGCTGGCGCCGCCACGGTCTTCTCGATCCCGCCGACGTCCCAGGCTGATCGCCGCCGCACCGCCGCCGCACCGCCGCCGCTACGACCAAGGCTACCCTACCAACCGTCTTTTTTCTTCGTGGTCAGCACCCCAGTGGGGTCGATATGCGCCCCTCATCCTCCTCGTCGGCTTGCTTTCGAAATTGAAACACGTTCTACTTCGGGGCCCATGGCCCTCTCCGCCCCATCCGCCGCCAGCGCCGCGTCCCTGACGCACCTGGTGCAGGGTCGGCCGGTCCGTCTGCCCGTCGTGGTCCGCGAGGCCGAGGCGTTGTCGGTGATGTACCCGGTGCGATCGGCGGCGGTGCGGGCGCTCCTGCCGACGGCGATGCTGCAGCCGGCGGAGTGGATGCCGGGCTGGGCGATCTGCGTGCTGGCCGCGATCGAGTACAAGGACAACGACCTCGGCACCTACAACGAGGTCGGCGTCAACTTCCTGGTGACGTACGGGGCCGAGCGATCCCTGCCGTTGCTCGGGCTCATTACGGCGTCGCGACGCGGGACGCTCGGGGCCTACGTGCACCGCCTGCCGGTGACGACGTCCTTCTCGCGGGATGCCGGGCGCGACATCTGGGGTTTCCCGAAGACCGTCGCCACCATCACGTTCGCCGACGGCGGCGACCATCGGAGCTGCCGGCTCGAGGCCGACGGCACCCACGTGCTGACGCTCGGTGCGCGGCGCGGAGGCCGGCGTGCCTTCGCCGACCTGCCGCAGGACGCCTACGCCTGGCGCGACGGCACGCTCTTCAAGACGCCGTCCCGCATGAGCGCCGACGGAGTCGGCTTCCGCCTCGGCGGCGCCACCCTCGTGCTCGGCGACCACCCGATGGCGGACGAGCTCCGCGGTCTCGGTCTGCCGCGGCGCGCGCTCGGAACCACCTCGTTCACGCACTGGCGCGCCACCTTCGACGGCGCGCAGATTCTCGAGAGGAGTCACGCATGATGCTCGACGTCGATCTCTCCGATCCCGACAGCTTCGTCGCCGGCATCCCGCACGCGGCCTTCAAGCGCCTGCGCGGCGAGGCGCCCTGCTACTGGCAGCCGGAGCGCGAGGGCGGCAGGGGCTTCTGGGCGATCACGCGCTACGACGACCTCATGCGGATCTCGAAGGATCCACTGACGTTCTCCTCGGCGCGCGGCGGCACCAACATCTTCGAGGTCTCCGAGGAGGATCTCTCGACCCTCCGCCTCCTGATGCTCAACATGGATCCGCCGAAGCACAACAAGTTCCGGCGCCTGGTGAGCACCGGCTTCACCGCCCGCCTGGTGACCCAGCTCGAGCCGCACGTGCGCGAGATCTGCGTCGAGCTGATCGACAAGGTCGTCGAGCGCGAGTCGTTCGACTTCGTGACCGAGATCGCCGCCGAGCTGCCGCTGCTCGTGATCGCCGAGATGCTCGGCGTTCCCGCCGCCGACCGCCACAAGGTCTTCGAATGGAGCAACAGCCTGGTCGGCTTCGACGACCCCGAGTACCACACCTCGCTGGAGACGGGGAAAATCGCCTCGGCGCAGATGTGGGCGTACGCCAACCAGCTCGCCCTGGAGCGTCGCGAGCACCCGCTCGGAGACCTGGTGAGCGTGCTGCTGCAGGCCGAGGTGGACGGCGATCGTCTGACCGAGATGGAGTTCGACTCGTTCTTTTTGCTGCTCGCGGTGGCCGGCAACGAGACCACCCGCAACCTGATCTCGGGCGGCATGCTGGGGCTGATCGAGCACCCCGAGGAGCGCGCGCGCGTGCTCGCCGATCCGACGTTGCTCCCGACCGCGATCGAGGAGCTCTTGCGCTGGGTGAGCCCGTTGATCCACTTCCGCCGCACCGCCACCCGCGACCTCGAGATGCACGGGCAGCGCATCCGCGAGGGCGACAAGGTCGTCATCTTCTACCCGTCCGCGAACCGCGACGAGGCGAAGTTCGACGCGCCCGAGCGCTTCGACGTCGGCCGCATGCCGAACGACCACCTGGCGTTCGGCATCGGCGAGCACTTCTGTCTCGGCGCCAACCTGGCGCGACTCGAGATCCGTCTCATCTTCGAGGAGATGCTGCGTCGTCTGCCCGACCTCGAGCTCGCCGGGCCGGTCCGCCGCCTGCGCTCGAACTTCATCAACGGCATCAAGGCGATGCCAGTCAAACGGGCGACGGCGGCGGCGCGGCGCGAAGCGTAACGCTCACGGGACCGTCAGCGCGACCGCGAGCATCGCGGCCCCGTTCACGAGCGCGTGCATCGCGATTGGCGGATAGATCGAGTCGCTCTGGGCGCGCGCGAGCGCCAGCAGGCTCCCGAGCGCGAAGAGGTAGGCGAGATCCCAGGGCGCGTACTGGGCGACGTGCAATCCCATGAAGGCCGCGCTGGTGAGGACCACGATGGTGGTCGTCCCGAGACCCGCCCGGACGAGATCGCCCAACAAGAGCCCGCGGAAGAGGAGCTCTTCGGAGAGCGGTGCCAACACGACGATCGCGAGCCAGAGCAGCGGGCGCGACTCGGCCGTGCGGTAGACGCTCAGCACGAACTCGGGTTGCTGGTGGTCGAAGAGCGCGGCGAGGGCCCCCGCGCCGGCCGCGAGCGCGATCGCCGCGCCGAGCGCGGCCAGCATGGCGCGGGCGGAGACCGGACGGAGCGCGAGCGCCGCCGACGGCCGATCGCCGCGCAGCAGCACGCAGGCGACGATCAGGACGACGGTGAGCGGGGCCGTGACGCAGGTGATGGCCGTCAGGATCGTGCCGTTGCCGAGGAGGCCGAGGACGCTCTTCGAGTCCGAGGCGGGGGCGTCGAGGTGGGTGGCGATGACGAATCCCGCGACGACCTGCGAGACGACCATGATACCGGCGATCGCGGCCAGTGATTGCCAGGGTCGCCAGGGCGCGAACGGGCGCGGCGGGAAGGCGGCGCGAGCCTCGGGACGTCGGAGGACGAGGTGCGACCACGCGAGGAGTACCGTGGCGAACGCCAGGGCGACGGAACCCACCGGGTCCCAGACGACGGTGATGGCGTTCCCGAGCGTGTGGGGGCCGAGGGCTTTCACGGCCACGAGAACGGGAACACTGATCCACGTGCTCCAGGCGATGACGAGCGCGAGGAGGCGTCCCCAACGGCGCCGGCGCCAGATGCCCCAGGCCGCGAGCGGTGCCAGATGCATCGGGCTGAGGACGAGTCCTCGACCGTGGGGATGGAGGACGAGACCGCCCCAGCTGACGACGCCGATGAGGAGGAGTGCCGCCGCGGCCGCATCGAGCTTAGGCGACGGCGGATCGCCGTCGAGGTGCGGAGCAGGGGCTATGTCCTCGCGCTCGGTCGTGGCGGTGGCGCTTGTAGACGTTCGGTTGGGGGTGGGGCAAGCGCGGCTTCGCACCATGCCGATTCGTGGCGATCGTTCACGGGGCGTTCCGGCGCGCCTGCGCCTGTCAGTAGGCCAGGCGGCGCTCTAAACGGGCGCGCCGGCCGGCGGCTCGTCGTCGAGGTGCGCCGTGCAGGCGAGCAGGCGCACCGTCCACGGCGCCGTGTGCTCGATCTCGGTGAGAGCCGTGTTGCCCCAGATGCCCGGTGCCGTCGCGCCCGTGGGAAGGACGAGGTGGCGCTCGGCCAGGTCGCGGCAGACCAGTCCGTGGGTCACGACCGCGAGATTGCCGGCGGTCGCGGCTGCCGTGCGCTGCACGAGCGCCCATGCGTCGGCGACGCGGCGATGGAAGTCGTCCCAGCTTTCGCCGTTCGGCGGATGGTAGTCGAGCGCGAAGGGATCGAGGCCGAGGTCGGCGTAGGGCGTACCACGGATGTCGCCGAAGTCGCGCTCGCGGAGGAGGGGATCGACGGTGAGCGGGGCGCCGCTGCGCGCCACGATGGCGCCGGCGGTCTCGACGGCGCGCGCCAGGTCGCTGGTGAGAACCGCGGCGATGCCGAGGGGCGCGAGCCGGACCGCCAGCTGCTCGGCCTGCCGCCGGCCGCGTGCGGAAAGCGGCGTCGTCGGCCGCTGGATGATGCGGGCGGCGTTCAGATCGGTCTCGCCGTGACGGACGACGTAGATGGCCATGCGCGCCGGAGCGTAGCAGCGCCGGCGCCGGCCGTCACCGCGTGAAGATCGGAGGGCCGTGCCGGTGCCGGCACGGCCCTCCGGGTCTGGTCAGCCGGCCGGCGTCACCACGCCGGTCTCGAGGTTCACGAGGAAATCGTCCTCGCTGCCATCGTCGCGCACGACGTGGATCGTAGCCGTCGAGCTGCCGTCCTCGACCTCGAACTCGGCGGTCTCGAGGTCGAAGCTGTCGCTGGTGTCCTCGGCCTCGGCCGAGCCGCGGACGATGTGCCCGTCGCCGTCGACCTCGAAGTCCTCGTGGATCGTCAGGCGGATGATCTCGGGACCGCCCTCGACCGCACGCACCGAGATCACGCCGCTGTCGACGATGAAGCCGCCGCCGCCGCGCGGTCCGCCGACGATCGTGCCGTCGAAGTCGATGAAGCGATCGGCGTCGAGGTCCGTGATGTTGAGCTCGAAGGTCACGGTGCTGGTGGGGATCCCGAGGTCGACCTCGATGAAACCGTCGAGCTCGAAGGCCCCGAGCCCGGGCTCGCTGACCCGGCAGTCGGTGAACGTGACCCTGATCTCCGTCAGCGACGACGACGTGCTGCGGGTGCCGCCGTCCTCGCAGTCCTCGGTGCCGCCCGCGGGCGCGGCCAAGCCGGGGGTCACGTTCGGAACCTGCTGCAGGCCGACGGTCAGGAAGGGGATGATCTGATCCGTGACCTCCTGCAGGTCACCCGCGGCGCCGCCGCCTGGGCAGGCCTCGGTGATCGTGAGCCCCGCCGCCTTCCGGAGCACGTTGACGCCGTCGCTCAGCGTGACGGTGCCGTTGCCGTCGACGTCGCAATTGTTGGCCTGCGCGCTGCAGGTCGACGAGAGATCGGCGGCGTCGCGCAGCACCTGCACGCCGTCGGTCACCGTCACCGAGCCGTTGCCGTCGGCGTCGCCGCAGACCTGAGCGGAGGCGCTCGTCGCGGCGACCGCGCTTCCCAGAACCAGAGACACGACCACCATCACCACTCGTTCGGATACTCGCATGATTGACCCTCCAGGACCCGCTCCACACGGGTCCTCTTCGCTATAGTCGACGCGACGAAGCGTCCACAAGCGTCAGCGCAACAGGTGGCGGCCGGTGATGAGCGGCAGGTCGAGGGCAGACAGCAGCCCCGGCTTGGCGTCGCAGACCGCCGGAATGGCGTTCAGGATGCGGAGCGCGGTTGCCACCAGGTTGCCGGTGTTGTGGTCGCCGTCGTCGCCGTGCATGAGGAGCTCGCAGGTCGTCGCCGGCGAGCCCTTGATCACC
This sequence comes from uncultured delta proteobacterium, assembly GCA_963761995.1. GTDB lineage: Bacteria > Desulfobacterota > Binatia > UTPRO1 > UTPRO1 > UTPRO1. Next base: position 2,250,197 of record CAVXIU010000006.1, read on the forward strand.
ACCCGATAGCAGCCCGAGCCGGCGAGCGGCCTTGGCCACTCGGGGGCGATGTCGTCGCGGAGGCGGGTCACGTGCTCGAGCACGATCGCCGGCCGTCCGTTGACGATGCCCTGCACCTCGAAGCGGAGACCTGCCATGGTGCCGGCCGGGACGTGGCCGGGCGGGATGTCGAAGGCGTCGGGCGCCGGCACCTTGACGTGGGTCTCGCGGAGCTCCTCGATCTCCACCCCGAGCCCGGCCGCGATCTGCTTCACCACGCCGCCCCAGGCCAGCGACAGGATGCCGGGAATGAGGAGGAGCGGCTGATGGTCGAGCGGCTTGGCGAAGCCCATGGTCTCGAACAGCACCTCGGGCTGGTTGTAGGTGGCGTAGTTGACGATCTCCATGACGCGCACCTCCTCGATGCGCTCGCAGAGGCCGGTCAGCATGAGCGGCAGCGTGTCGTTGGCGAAGCCGGGGTCGATGCCGGAGGTGAAGCAGGTGGTGCCGCCCGCGTCGCAGGCCTCCTGGAGGCGCGCCACGATGCTCGGGTCGGCGGCGGGCGGGAAGACCAGCGGCACGACCGAGGTCGCGACGACGTTGGCGCCGGACGCCAGGATGCGGCACATGTCGTCGATCGCCTCCGACGGCCGGAGGTCGCCGGTCGCGGTGTAGGAGACGCAGTCGGGCTCGAGCGCGAGCAGCGCCTCGACGTCGTTGGTGGCCTTCACCCCGACGGGCGGCAGGCCGACGATCTCGCCGGCGTCGCGGCCGACCTTGGCGGGGCTGTGCACCCACAGGCCGACGAGCTCGAGGTCGGGGTGGTTGATGATGCCGCGCAGCGCCAGCTTGCCGACGTTGCCGGTGCTCCACTGCACGACGCGATAGGACATCTCTGGACGCTTCTTGGCAGCCATGGGGGTCTCCGTTCGGGGTTTCCGCTCCGTCGTCGCCGGCGCGCTCAGAGCCCGCTCGGCATCTTCATCGGCCAGTTCGAGGCGATGGTGCCGCCGTCGACCTCGAAGACCTTGCCCGTCACCCAGCCGCCGGCCGGCGACGCCAGGTAGAGCACGGCGAGCGCGATGTCCTCGGGGGTACCGAGGCGGCCCATCGGGGTCATGTCGATCATCTGCTGGCGGACCTCGGGGGCGGCGTTCAGGAACATGCCGAGGGCCTCGGTCTCGGTGGCGCCGACCGCGATCGCGTTCACCCGGATGCGCGGCGCCCACTCGTGGGCGAGCAGGCGGGTCATGTGCGAGAGGGCGGCCTTGGCGGTGCCGTAGGCGACGAAGCCGGGGTCGACGAGATGCGACATCGCGCTCGAGATGTTGACCACCGCGCCGCCGTCCTTGGCCGCCATGTGCGGCGCGCAGAGCTTGGTCAGCTGGAAGGCGGTGCCGACGTTGAAGTGGAAGGCGGTCTCGAAGTCCTGCTGGCTGAGATGCAGGGCCGCGCCCGGCATCGTGCCGCCGGCGTTGTTGACCACCACGTCGATGCGGCCGAACTCGCGGAGCGTCTCGTTCACCAAATGCTCGAGTTGCGCCGGGTCGTTGACGTCGGTCGCGACCGCCAGCGCCTTGCCGCCGCCCTTGCGGATGCCGGCGGCGACGCCTTCGAGCTTGTCGGGGGTGCGCGCCGCGAGCACCACGGAGGCTCCGACCTCGGCGAGGCCCTCCGCGCTGCCGCGCCCGATGCCGGCGCTGGCGCCGGTGACGATCGCAACTCTGCCGTTCAGTCGAAACCGATCGAGGATCATCGCGAGAGCTCCTTCCGAGTGGGTGAGGTCGGTGCGTCGTGCGTCAGTCGAGGGCGCAGGCGCCGGGGCCGCGCGGATCGCCGCAGCTGCCGCAGCCGCCGGCCGTCGGCGCCGCAGCATCGCTCTGCCCGCCGCGCCCGACGGCGACGACGGAGAGCACGCGCTCGAGGTCGGTCGCGCGGCACTCGGGGCAGTTCGGGACGTCGCCGTTCATCACCAAGGTCTCGAAGCCGTGACGGCATCCGCGGCAGACATACTCGTAGAGCGGCATCGCACTTCCTCCGAGGCCGCGACTTTGCCTAGGCCGGGCGCGAAAGGCAACGCCGTTCCAAAAGGTCGGTCGCCGCCCGCCCCTGTAGACGGCCACCGGTACTGAGCTGGTCGCTTCGGTATCCTACTTTGGCAGCGGCACTCGAAGGCGTTCGTCTTTGCGGCGACGTATGTCTTCGAGACGGTCGCCGAACGCCACCTTCCCTATGCTCGGGGTCGGTGACGGATAGGTTCTCGGGGACCCTCCGGTCGTATCGGAGCACCCCGAGATCAGACACCCGCCCACCATGACCCCCAGCACCACCACGAAGGCCGCGCTGAGTTGCCTCACGACGACGGGGGTCTTGCGGAGGATCGACACATCCCCGAGCGGTCCCGTTGCGCTCGCGCCGTCCGTCACGCGGCGAACCTAGCCGAGACGGCCAGCCGTTGCGACAGCGGCCGTCGGGCCGGTTGCCGACAGCGGAAACGGCCTCCTAGTGTGATCGGATGGCAGGGCATCGCAGCGGCAGCGCCGATCTCCCGCTCCACGGCGGGCGGGTGCCGGCGTGGCTCGCAGAGCGCATGGCGCGGCTCGGCGGCGTCATCGCCGAGGCGATCGTCGTGCACTACGGACGCCGCGAGCTGCTGCGACGGCTCGCGCACCCGTTCTGGTTCCAGTCCTTCGGCGCGGTCATGGGGATGGACTGGCACTCGTCCGGCATCACCACCAGCGTGATCGGCGCGCTGAAGCGGGCGCTGGCGCCGCGTCGCAACGCCGAGCTCGGGGTGCACGTCTGCGGCGGCAGCGGGCGCGCACTCGCGCCGGACGCCGGGCGAGCTGCTGGCGATCGGCGAGCGGGTCGGGCTCGACGGCGAGGCGCTGGCGCGCACCAGCCGGCTGGTGGCCAAGGTCGACAGCGCCGCCGTGCAGGACGGCTTCGATCTCTACCTCCACGGCTTCGTGGTCGAGCGACGACGGCGACTGGACCGTCGTGCAGCAAGGCATGAGCGCCGAGCGGCGGCAGGCGCGCCGCTATCACTGGCACGTCGGAGGGTCTCGCGAGCTTCGTCGAGGCGCCGCACGCGGCCATCGAGGGGCGGCCGCGGGGCGAGATCATCAACCTGACCGACCCCGCGCGCGGCCGGCGGCACGCGACGCCGAGGTCGCGCTCGCGAGCGGCGATCCCGCCGTCGTGCTCGGCGCCGCTCGATCGGCTGTCGTCGGCGCGCGCCGCACCTCGTGATGCCGGCGCGCCACGACGTCCAACCGAGCGACATCTTGATGCGACGCCTCGGCGCGACGCTCGCCGCCGTCGCCGAGCGCGGCCCCGTCGACTTCGCCGAGCTGCTGCTGGTTCCCGGGCTCGGCGCACGGACGGTCGCGGCGCTGGCGCTGGTCGCCGAGGTCGTCCACGGCACGCCGTCGCGCTTCGCCGATCCCGCCCGCTTCTCGCTCGCCCACGGCGGCAAGGACGGCCATCCCTTTCCGGTGCCGCTCGACGTCTACGACGAGACCATCCGGGTGCTGACGGACGCGGTCGGCCAGGCCAGGCTCGGACGCGAGGAGAAGCTGGCGGCGCTCCGCCGGCTCGATGCGCAGGCGCGGACGCTCGAGCGGTGCGCCGCCGGCGCGGACGCATGACCCTTCGCAACCCCCGCCCACGCCCCGGGCCAGCTCGAGTTTCTTCGTCTCGGCGTCGCCGCCGCCATCCGGGCCGGGATCCCGCGCGAGCGGGTCCTGAACCTCATGCCACGTGACGCGCTCCTGGCCTGGGCCCGCAGCGTCGCCCCATGTGGGTAACCCCCGCCGATGCGCTGGCAAGGCGGGCGCCGTCTCGCTAAGACTCCGGCGCCATGGAAGTCCTGCGCTCGAACGTCGACACCCGCTCCGAGACCTATCGCGAGAACCGCGAGGGATTCCTCCAGCAGATCGCCACGCTGAACGAGCAGCTCGCGCTCGCCAACGCCGGGGGAGGCGAGAAGTACGTCAAGCGCCACCTCGAGCGCGGCAAGCTCATGGCGCGCGAGCGCATCGAGCTGCTGCTCGATCGCGACTCGCCGTTCCTCGAGATCGCGCCGCTCTGCGCCTGGGGCACGGACTTCGCCCTCGGCGGCAGCATCGTCTCCGGCATCGGCGTGGTGTCGGGGGTCGAGTGCGTCATCACCGCCAACGAGCCCACCATCAAGGGCGGCTCGATCAACCCCTTCAGCGCCATCAAGAGCGGCCGCACCATGGAGATCTGCGCCCAGAACCGGCTGCCGATCATCAACCTCACGGAGTCCGGCGGCGCCGACCTGCCGTTCCAGTCGAAGATCTTCGTGCCGGGCGGACGCGGCTTCCGCGAGCTCACGCGCCGCTCGAAGGAGCGCATTCCGACCATCTGCCTGGTCTTCGGCTCGTCGACCGCCGGCGGCGCCTACGTGCCCGGCATGTCCGACTACATCGTGATGGTGAAGAACCGCGCCCAGGTCTTCCTCGGCGGCCCGCCGCTCGTGAAGATGGCGATCCACGAGGACGTCGACGAGGAGACGCTCGGCGGCGCCGACATGCACAGCCGGGTTTCGGGCGTCTCGGACTACCTGGCGCAAGACGAGCGTCGACGCCATCCGCATCGGGCGCGAGATCGTCGCCCAGCTCAACTGGCGGAAGCTCGGCTGGTCGAAACAGGTCCCCGTCGAGGAGCCCATCTACGATCCCGACGAGATGCTCGGCCTCGCGTCGATCGACGTTCGCAAGCCCTTCGACGTCAAGGAGATCATCGCCCGCATCGTCGACGGCTCGCGCTTCCACGAGTTCAAGCCCACCTACGGCACCACGCTCGTCACCGGCTACGCCCACATCCACGGCTACCCGGTCGGCATCCTCGCCAACAACGGCATCCTGTTCTCCGAGTCGTCGGAGAAGGGCGCCCAGTTCATCCAGCTCTGCAACCAGACCGACACCCCGATCCTGTTCCTGCAGAACATCACCGGCTTCATGGTCGGCAGCCGCTACGAGCAGGGCGGCATCATCAAGGACGGCGCCAAGCTCATCAACGCCGTCTCGAACTCGACGGTGCCGCTGCTGACGATGATGGTCGGTGCCTCCTACGGCGCCGGCAACTACGGCATGGCCGGCCGCGCCTACGATCCCCGCTTCATCTTCACCTGGCCGAACCACCGCATCGCCGTCATGGGTCCCGAGCAGCTCGCCGGCGTGCTCTCGATCGTGCGCCGCCAGGCCGCCGAGCGCGCCGGCCAGCCCTTCGACGAGGCCCAGGACCAGATGATGCGCGCCGATGGTGCAAGGTCAGATCGAGAAGGAGAGCGACGCCTTCTTCGCGACCGCGCGGGTGTGGGACGACGGCATCATCGATCCCCGCGACACGCGCACGGTGCTCGGCATCTGCCTCTCCGCGGTGCACAACAACGTCATCGCGGGCGCCAAGGGCTATGGCGTGTTCCGAATGTGAAGCTGCTCGACGCTTCCCTAGGTGAATAGGGTCTTCGTATCGATCACGCAGGGCGTGGCGCCGAGGGCCTGGGCACGATCGAGGAAATCCTTGGTGCCACCGGGACCGTCGCCGACCTCGCCGTTCCAGAGGGCCAGGACGGTGAATCGCTGCGGCTCCAGGGAGAGGGCCTCCTCGATCTGCCACCAGTTGCCGCGGCGCCAGATGTTGTAGTCGGGCTTCTTGGCGAGCCAGCTCGGGAGCTTCTCCTCGGCCGAAAGCTCGACGAGGTCCGGTTGGCCCGTCGCGTCGAGCAATGCCCAGTACTCGTCGACCCATCGGCTCCCAGACGGCGCCACGGACTGCTGCACGAACGTGCGTGCGGGGATGCAGAGCCGGATGCGGGAGGGGATGCTGAGCTCGCGACACACCTGATGGAACAGGATGTCGCCGCCGCTCGCGGCCGCGGCGATGCCGATGCTCGGGCGCAGCTTTGCGAGCTCGGTACGGATCGCGTCGCGAGCACGATCGCTCATGGTGTCCGGGAAGCGCGCCGTCGAACGACCGGGTTGGTCGACGCGATGCCCCGTGAAGACGACGACGTGCTGGTGGTTGCTGGGCGCCGGAATGTCGGGAAACTCGGCGAGGCAAAGCGCGGCACGGTCGGCCTTGAGGCCGAGCGCGGCGAAGAGCTCGATCTGGCGCTTCGCGGACCGCGAGTTGAAGATCTTGGGATACGCGAGGCTTTTTTGGTACGCCACCTTCACGAGCGTCGCCTTCGCCGCCGTCAAGAACTCGTAGTCCGCGAGGCTGATCACGATCCAGGGATCGGTCTGGTCCGCGGCGGCCAGTGCCATGCGGACCGCGCCTTTCAGGGCGTCGCGCTCGTCCTCGAGATTCGAGCGCTCCAGCTCGGCGGCGATGGGCTTCGCAAAGGACTCGGACCAGATCTCCGGCAGTTGCTCGATCAAGTCGAGACGGATCGAGAGCAACGCCAGCGCGTTCAGGCCGGGGTAGTAGTGGTTCAGGTCGAGATCGAACGCCGCGCGATACGCGCGATACGCCTCGTCGAGAAACGGAGACCGCAGGGCGAGCTCTTGCCGCTTCGGGATCGCGTCTGCGCGCTCCCAGCCTTGCGCCCAGGCCACTTTGGCGTTGCTGCCGCGGAGGGCCCACGCTTCGGCCTTGTCGCGGCGAGTCGTGGCGGTGTGATTGACGACGCGCTCCAGCGCCTGCTCCGATGCGGTGACGTCGCCGGAGCGCTGAAAAATCGTGCCGAGCTTGAGGTTGGCCTGGACGTCGAACGCGTCGACCCCACGGATGCGTTCCCACGCCCGTTTCGCGGCCGGCATGGCGTGCAAGTCGAAGAGCACCTGGCCGACTTTGCGCCATCCTTCGACCTCCCAGGTGAAGCCCCTGGCCTCTGCGGCGAGCAGGCCGAGCGTGGCGAGATCCTTGCGGGCGCGCGCGCTGTCGACGGCCTCGCCGAACTCCGTGGGAACCGGCAGGAAGCGCGCCCGGTCCTGCTCGACGAGCCCCGGCAGCGACTGGAACACCGGGCTGTCGTTGCGGGCGTCGGTGGCGAACGTGATCGCGCGGATGAGCTCGGCCACGGAATCTTCGGGCTTGGTGTGGTCGTAGACGAGATAGCGATCGGTCTTGAGGTCGAACGGGACCTCGTCCTCCGCCGTGCGCTCCTCGCGCGGCTTGCTGATCTTGGCGCGGATCAGAACGGTGTGCTTGCCGCGCAAGGCGTGGCGGATGCCGAGCTCGTAGAACACGTTGGCGTTGTGGACCGAGATGTCCGCGATGACGACGTCGGCCAGCAGCAGCTGCTCGAACATGTCGACGCGGATGTTCCCGGCCTCGACGAACTGCTGCGTCGTGTCGCCCGCGAAGCCGCGGTCCTTGAGCGCCGGGTCGATGAGCTCGCGTTGCACCCGATCGAAGTCGATGCCGTTACGCGGTCCGAACGGCCGGACGATGAAGACGCGCATCAGAGGAACGAGCCGAAGTGGGCGGGTGTCACCTGCGCGGCGGCCGCGCGTCCGATCGCGAAGAGATTCCGGACGTTCTCGGGTGTGACGTTGTCCATCTTCTGCACCGCCGCGGAGTCGACGTCGCGGCGGCCGAGGGCGGCGAGGCCGTCGGGGCTCAAGTCGACGTTGTACCGAGCGTAGAGAAACGCCCGACCGAGGTCGGTGGTGAGCGGGATCGCGGGCCGCGCCAGTCGCTCCTGCACCGTACCCGCGTCGCCTCCCGAGCGTGGAACCATGTCGAGCAGCTCGCGGTCGATCGGGGCGCCGTGCGTGCAGCGACCGATCGTGCGGCAGTTGACGTCCTGATCCACCGACGCGCCGTACATGAGCGCCGTCGGGATGCCGATTCCCGTGCTGAGCATGTTCGAGTCGGGGTCGTCGGCGGTGGCGCCGAGTGCCGGCGCGGAACCGGTGCCGACGGAGATGAGGAGGAGATTTTGCTCGCCCGTGGGCCATTCGAGCCGGTAGGCCGGGTCGGTTGCGAATCGGAAGAGGGCGAAGGCCGGATTGTTGTAGGGCGTCACCCCACCGTCCACGAAGACGAAGGTGCGCTTGGCGTCGGTCGGATCGACCTCGATCACTTCGGGCGGGAAGAAGATCGGGGCCGCCGTGCTGGCCCGGACGAGCTGCCAGAGGGGGATCTTGAGATTGCAGTCGGGACGGGTGCAGTCGTTGTAGCGGCCATCGGGATTGCTGCTGACGGGCCACGGGGAATCGGTCGTGACGTTGCGCGTGACCAACAGCACCAGCGTCTGGAGGTGCTCGGGCTCGAGCGTGGCGTTCCCGAACACCGTCTGGAGCTTCTGCTGTAGATTGCCGTTCAGGTAGAGGCTCTTCAGGCGTTGGAGAAAATGGGAGCGTTGGAACATCTCGGGTCCGGCGGTTTGATAGAACTCGACGAGCTCGGCGACCGATTTCCCGCGGGCGAGGCCGGCCGCGATGATCGCGCCCGTGCTCGTGCCGGCGATGTAGTCGAAGTAGTCGCAGAGGCGCTTGCCGACGATCTGCTCGATCTTCTCGAGCATGCACAAGGTCAAGATGCCCCGGATGCCGCCACCGTCGAGCGCGAGCATGCGACGCGGACGCGCGGTATCGTAGCGAGCAGTGAGGTGCTTCCAACGCGCGGGTTCGATCATGGTCTTCCTTTCGACGTGGGGTGCTGCGGTTCGTGGGTGACTGGCGGCTGACCATAGCCACGTCGATTCGGGGGGCACAAGACGAGCCGTGCCCAATCGGCGGGTCGGCATACGAAGTCTGATCCAAAATGAGACACATCGCAGAATGAATCGGATGCCTCTCTCGGTCGTCACCGGAGCAGGCGGCTTCGTCGGCGGGGCCCTGGTTCGCCGACTGCTCGCCGAGGGCGACCAGGTCCGCGCCGTCGTGCTGCCGCGCGATCCCGCCGCCGCGACGCTCCGGGCCGCGCACTCTGGCCACGCGCTCGAGGTCGTCGAGGCCGACGTCACCGACCTGGTCGCGTTGGCGCCCGCGTTCGCCGGCGCGACGCGGGTCTTCCACGCGGCGGCGCTCGTCCACGCCTGGGCTCCGCGCCAGCGCTTCCGGGCGGTCAACGTCGGGGGCGCGGTCAACGTTGCGCGTGCCGCCGTGGAGCACGGGGTGGGGAGGCTGGTGCACGTGAGCACGACCGACGTCTTCGGTTTCGCGGACGGCGGCCGCGTTCTCGACGAGTCCTCGCCGTACCGCCGCTGGAACGAGCCTTATGCCGACACCAAGATCGAGGCCGAGGAGATGCTCTGGTCGTGGCGGCGGGCGCGCGGCCTGCCGCTCACGGTCATCTACCCCGGGTGGGTCTACGGCCCCGGCGATCGCGCCTTCTTCCCCGGGCTCGCCGACGCGATCGCGGGCGGCCTCATGACGTTCTGGGCGCGCGACGTGCGCCTGGCCTGGGTCTACGTCGAGAACCTCGTCGACGCCTGCGTACGGGCGAGCGAAACGCCTGCCGCGGTCGGCGAAGGCTACATCGTCTTCGATACGCTCGACGGGCCGACGCTGGAGGACGTCTGCGCTCGGATCGCCACCCGGATCGGTGCCCGGCCGCCGACGCGCCACGCTCCCTACGGAGTCGCGCTCGGGGTCGCGCGGCTCCTCGAGGGCGCGTGGCGCGTCGTAGGAGCAACCAGCCCGCCGCCCCTCCGTTCGGTCGACGTGAAGGCGTTCGGCGATCAGTGGCGCTTCGTGAACGACAAGGTGCGGCGCGACCTCGGCTGGTCGCCGCGCGTCGACGTCGACGAAGGCATGCGCCGCGCGCTCGACGATCTCGTCGAGCACCGCAAGCGCGCGACGCTCACGGACCCGCCGGGCGGCAGATGAGCGTCAGCGTGTCCGAGTCGAGGGTGTCGTCGTAGGCCGCCGCCCGGGTCTTCAGCTTGAGCTTCCCGTACTTGTAGGCGCTCGGCTTGCCGCGGAGGCGCACCGGAACGCTGGCGGGCTCGGCGCAGAGGTCGCGGGTGGTCGGGCCGAGGATCGCGCCCGGGACCGTCGCGCCGAAGGCGTCCCGGATGGCGGCGGCCGTGGGATCCTTGGCGGCCTTGCGGATGGACGGGCTGCGGAGCTCCCACGAGCGGAGACGGAGGGCGGCCAGGCAGTCGGAGAGGTCGGTGTTGTTGGCGCAGACGCGGACGGCGAAGGTGCAGCCGCCGATGACGCCGCCGTCGAGGTCGCAGCTGGGATCGTTGTCCGTGCAGGCCTGCTCGCCGTTGATGGCGCCGCGCTTGTCGAGGTACGGCACGTTGCCCGCGTTTCGTACCGACCACTCGGCGTAGCAATCGGTCTTGGTCGTGCCGCCGCCCGGAATGCGCTCGGCGATGCACGCGGCGGAGCAGCCGTCGGCCGAGGTCTGGTTGCCGTCGTCGCAGCTCTCGTCGCAGCCGGCCTCGGCGATGCCGTCGCCGCAGACCAGGCCGGTCTCGATCCGGCAGCTCGGGGAGCAGCCGTCGCAGCCGACGAAGCCGCCGTCGTCGCATTCCTCGGTGCTGTCCACGATGCCGTCGGGGCAGCGCGGCAGGCGGCAGTCGGTGCGGCACGCATCGGGGACGTCGCCGTTCGCGGCGCCGTCGTCGCACTCCTCGTTGCAGGTGAGGTCGAGCTCGCCGTCGCCGCAGATCTGGCCGACCTCGAGGGTGCACACGGGGCTGCAGCCGTCGCAGGCGAGGACGTTGCCGTCGTCGCATTGCTCGACGCCGTCGAGCGTGCCGTCGCCGCAGTGGGCGCGCCGGCAGTTGGTGCGGCAGGCGTTCGGGGTGTCGTCGTCGTTGGCGGGGCCGTTGTCGCACTGCTCACAGTGCGCGTCGACGTTGCCGTCGCCGCAGACGGTGCTGCCCGGACCGCAGAGCGCGACGATCGCGGCTCGGAGGCTCGAGCCGAAGCGGTTCCAGACCGTCACGAAGCTGGTGCCGTTCGCCAAGCGGGCGACGCGGAGATCGGTCGGACTGTAGCCGCTTTCGAGATCGACCGTGCCGCCGAGGGGGACGCCGCCGGTGTCGAGACCGCGCGCGCGGGGGCCATACGAGACGCTGCCGCCGAACGAGGCCCAGGCGACGTAGACGTTGCCGAGCGAGTCGAAGGCGAGATCGGCGAGCTCGAAGACGTTCGCCGGCGGCTGGTCGACGAGGGTCTCCCACAGGAGCACGCCGTCTTCGGTGAAGCGGCGGACCCAGAGCTCGCTGGTGTCGACGCCGTCGAAACGCATGCCGACGACCGCGAAACCCCCGGTCGGGCTGGCCGCCACACGGAGCTCGGCGAGCCCCGCGGTATCCACGGGGATGACCGGGCCCCGCGGCTGACCGTCGGGGCGATAGACGCGGGCCGAGGCCTTGTTGGTGCTGAAGGTGCTCTGCCACGCGACCACGAAGCCCCCATCGACCATCATGTCGGCGTCGAGGTCGAAGCCGGTGGCGCCAGTCTCGTCGGAGATCGGGAAGTCGAGGCCGCGCGGCGTGCCGTTCGCGTCGTACAACCGGCCGAAGATCTGATTCCGCTTCTTGAAGACAAAGGCCGAGCCCGTCGACATGGCGGCGACGGCCGTGGGCGACGCCCAGCCGTTGGAGTCGGGATCGTCGACGGCGAACTCCGCTCCGAGCCCGGCTCCGCTGCCGTCGAGAAGCCGTCCGTGGGCGTAGTGGCGGTCCTCGGTCACCTCCAGGGCAGCGGCGTAGCCCCCCGCGGTGTCGGCAGCGACCCCGAGCGCCCAGATGTGTGCGGCGGTGTCGACGCGCAGCGGAGGCCGCAGCGAGGTGCCGTCGGGTGCGAGCCGGGCCGTCAGCGCCTTGCCCGCCGGGGTAGAGCCCGGCTTCCACTCGGCGTAGAGGATGAGAATGTTGCCGTCGCTCCCGACGGCGACGTCGGACGTCCCGATGCGTGGCTCGATCGTCGGGCGCGCGACCTCGAAGCTCGGGATCTCGATGACCTGCGCTCGCGCCGTGCCTACGGCGCAGACGGCGAGCAACGTGATCGACAGCGCGGGCCAACGGCGCATGGGGGTCTCCTGGTCGAGAGGGCGAATTGGCACGGCTCTTCTAGACCGAGTCGGGCCGAATGGCCAAGCGAATTCGACGTCTTCACGGGATCCCGGCCATCCCCGCCGGGCCGAGACCACCCTCGGCGAGCCAGCGGCGGAGCGGCTCGAGCGCGGCCTCGTACCCGATCTTCTCGACCTCGGTGACGGTCTCGAAGGCGAGTAGGCCGATGCCCGAGGCGTTGATGTTGAGGTGCAGATCCGACAGGCCGCCGTCGAGCATGCGCGCGACCTCCGGCTCGCCGCCCACGAAGATCGAGCGCAGGATCGTCGTGACGACGTCCGGCACCGGCAGCCGTTTTCGCCACGGCACGAGGCGGCCGAAGAAGAGTCTCCATCCCGAGACCGCGAGTCCGAAGTCGGCCTTCGCGCGCGGGCCCTGACGCGGCACGACGTGCACCGCGATCACCGGGCCGGTGGGGTTCTGCTCGCGCATCACGTCGAGGGGCAGATTGTTGAGCACGCCGCCGTCGACCAGGAGGTCCTGGCCCTCGGGGACCGGGGGAAGGACGCCGGGGATCGCGACGCTCGCTCGCACCGCCCGCGCCAGGCTGCCGCGTCGATGGACGACGACGCGCGCGGTCGTGAGGCTGGTCGAGACGCAATAGTAGGGAATCCACAGGTCCTCGATGTCCCAGGAGCCGAACTGGCCCTGGATGGCGGCGCTGATGCGCCGGCCGGACAACAGCGAGGCGAGGGGAAGCGTGTAGTCGAGGAGCGAGCGGAAATTGCGCCTGATCACCTCGGTCGCCTCGGCGATGCGCTGGCCTTGTGCCGTCGGCCCGGTCACCGCCGCGCCGATGCTGGCGCCGCCGATGATGTCCACCGGGATGCCGAGCTCCTCGAGCGCGCGCAGCACGCCGAGGTGCGCGAATCCCCGCGCGCCGCCGCCTCCGAACACGATCCCGAGGGGGCAACCGGCGAGCAGGCGCGCCAACCTCGCGAAGCTCCCGCCGTCGCCCTCGCGGACGTGGTAGACGGCCTCCACGTCCCGCCCCTCGAGCCAACGCGCCGTCCCGCTCGGCCGCTCGACGTCGCGCCCGTGCCACAGCACCAGGCTCACGCGCTGGGCTCGCCCGCTCTGCACGCGTCGGATCGTCCGCTCGACGTTCCGGAGCGCGGGATCGCGGCTCGCGTCGGCAAAGAACACGACGTGATCGGATTGCCGGATGGCGCGCTCGGTCCACTGCGGATGGCGGTCGTCGGTGCGGTAGACGAGGAAGCGATGCGACTCCTCGGTGTCGTGCAGCCACTGCTGCAAGCGGATGTACGCCGGATCGCCGGGGACGCTCTCGGCGATGCCGGGCTTGGCGAGCACCGCGTCGACGCGCTCGGCCTGGAGTCCGATGGCGGGCCCGAGCTTCTGCAGCTCGGCGACGAGCGGCGCTTCGAGCTGCGCCTCGGGCAGGTCCGGATCGAGCGCGATCAAGGTGAGCGCGAGCGGCCGCACGGCGCGCCGCGGGGCTCGCATCGCCGTCCGCGTGCGCTCGACCAGGGTGCGGAGCATCCGCAGCATGGCGTCGGGATGGCGGTCGATCAGCCGCTCGAAGACGTCGCGGGGGATGCGGGCCAGGTCGGTGTCGCGACCGGCATAGACCGTGGCGGAGCGCGGCGTGTCGAGCAGGATGGCCTGCTCGCCGACCAGCTCCCCGGACGGGATCTCGCCGACCACGCGCTCGCCGCCGTGATCGTCGTCGGCGAGCGCCACGCGCACGCGGCCGGAGACGACGAGGTACGCCGAGTCGCCCGGCTCACCCTGGCGAAACAGCACCTCGCCCGCGGGCAGCGACACCCAGTCGACCATGCGGCCGAGCTCCTGCAGCGCCGCCGCATCGAGGTCGGGAAAGAGCCGTGTCAGGTGCGATACCAGCTGCACCTGGCGGAGGCGGCGCGACACGCCCTCGCTCACGCGCGCCGCCACCGTCGGATTCGCTTCCAGGAGGCGCGCGAATGCCTCCGCGTGCACCACCGCCACCGTCGAGGGCAGGGTGGCGCGGACGGTGGCCGTGCGCTTGCCGCCGGCGACGTTGGGAATCTCGCCCACCAGCGCCCCCGCCGTCATCTCCGACAGCGTGCGCTCGGTGCCGGCCTGGTCCGTGAAGACCGCGATCAGCCGGCCGGCGAGCAACACGAAGGTCGCCGCGGCCTCGGCTCCCTGCCGCACCAGCGTGGCGCCGGCCGCGAGCTCGCAGAGCGTCGAGGCGGACGCGAGCGCGGCGAGGGCGTCCGGCGGCAGCCCGGCAAAGACGTCGACGGTGCCGAGGCGTGCGGCGAGACCGCCGTCGATCTGGGGTGGAGGTGCGATCACCGACACGACTGGTTCGTAAACGCCGCGGCGGGGATGTAGTCAACCCGCTCCGGTGTGAAAACCGATGCGTAGCCGCGTTGACCGGAGGCTCGTTCCGAGGGCAGAATCCGGGCCCCCCACACCCGCATGCGAGTCCCACGCGAGACACCCCCCCTCGGCGGTCCCGACCCGAACGACCGCAGTCGGGCCGAGGAGCGCCTGCGGCAGAGCGAGGAGGGCTTCCGCAGCGTCTTCGAGCACGCGCCCATCGGCATCCTGCTGCTCGGCCCCGACATCCGGATCCTGCGCGCCAACCGGGCGATCTGTGCCATGCTCGGCTACAGCGAGGACGAGCTGCTCGGCCGGGCGGCGATCGAGCTCATTCATCCGGACGACCGCGTGGAGAGCGCGCGCATGCGGGCGCGCGTCGAGGCCGGAGAGGTCGACGAGGTCGCCGTCGAACGCCGGGCGCTCCGCAAGGACGGCTCCGTCATCTGGATGCAGGTGCGCAGCACCATCCAACGCACCGTCGACCGCGAGATCGACCTGATCATCACGCAGATGCTCGACGTCACCGAGCAGCGGGCGCAGGAGGCGAAGCTCCGCGAGAGCGAGCAGCGCCTGCGCACCATCTTCGACACCGCGCCGATCGGCATGGCGCTGATCGGGCCGGCGGGCGACCTGCTGCAGGTGAACCGCGCGCTCGCCACCATGCTGGGGCGGACGCCCGACGAGCTGCAGCGCTCGCAGGTGCCCGACATCATCCACCCCGACGACCTCGCGGCGACGCGCCTCCAGGTCGAGGCGGCGCTCGCCGGCGGCCAGGACACCATTTCCGGAGAGTCGCGCTACCTTCGCCCGGGCGGGAGCGTCGTCTGGGGCGCCTACAAGAGCTCGCTGGTGTGCGACCAGGACGGTGCGCCGCGCTATTTCGTGTCGCAGGTCATCGACGTCACCGAGCGCAAGGTCGCCGAGGAGGCGCTCCGCGACAGCGAGGCGCGCTACCGGGGGCTGGTCCAGCAATCCCAGGACCTGATCGTGCGGATGGACCTCGACGGCAGGCTCACCTTCGTGAACGAGGCCTGGTGCGCCAAGTTCGGGATGAGTCGCGAGGAGGTGATCGGCCGGAGCGTGATGCCGCGCATCGATCCCGTCGACCGCAGGATCGCCGAGCAGGCGCTGGGGGCGCTGGTGGTGCCGCCGCACCGGGTCCGGGTCGAGATCCGCCAGCCGACGGTCGAAGGCGTGCGCTGGCTCGAATGGGAAGGCTGCGGCATTTTCGACGAGCGCGGACGGGTGGTCGAGCTGCAGGCGATCGGGCGCGACATCACGCAGGCCCATCGCGTCGCCGAGGCCCTCAGCGCGAGCGAGGCGCGCTATCGCGGCGTCGTCGAGTCGCAGCAGGCGGTGGTCCTCCGCCTCGATCTCAAGCGGCGCATCACCTTCGTCAACGACTACGGCAGCCGGGTGCTGGGGGTGGCGCGCGAACTCGTGATCGGCACCGACGTCCTCGACTGGGTGTATCCCGAGGATCGCGACGCCGTGCGGGCCGCCTTCGAGCGCGAGCTGGCGCCGCCGCACCGCGCCTCCTTGGATTGCCGGGTCGAGATCGCCGGCCAGGTGCTGTGGTTCGAGTGGGAAGGCACGACCATCCTCGACGAGCACGGCACGCCGGTGGAGCTGCAGTCGGTCGGGTTCGACGTCACGGAGCGTCGGGCCGCGGCCGACGCGCTCCGCGCGTCGCTCGAGGAGCTGCGCCAGAGCGAGGAGAAGCTGCGCCTGTTGGCGCAGCGCCAGGTCGCCGTCCGCGAGGAGGAGCGCAAGCGGCTCGGGTTCGACCTCCACGACGGCGTGTGCCAGGAGCTGATCGGAATCGGCATCCTCGTCGAGTCGGTGCGCCGGCGCTATGCCCCGATCGCCACCGAGCCGGTCGCCGATCTCGGTCGCATCAGCGGGTACCTCGGCGAGGTCGTGGAGCACCTTCGCCTGCTCGCCGGCGAGCTACGGCCGATGCTGCTGCACGACCTCGGCCTCGAGGGTAGCCTGCGCTCGCTGGTCGTCGGGCTCTCGACGGCGGCGACGAGCTTCCATGCGGTGTTTCCGGCCCGGGTGCCGCGGCTCGCGGAGGCGGCGGAGGTCACCGTGTACCGCATCGCCCAGGAGGCGCTGACGAACGCCCTCCGCCACGCGCGCGCCCGCATGGTGACGCTGGTCCTGGCCGCCGAGGCGGGTCGTCTCCGCCTCGAGATCCGCGACGACGGCTGCGGCTTCGACCCCAGCCGGCGTCGCACCACCGCGCTCGGGCTCCTCAGCATGGAGGAGCGCGCCCTCGCGCTCGGTGGCCGTCTCGAGGTCACCTCGGTGCCCGAGCGCGGGACGACGATCGTGCTGGACTGCCCCCTGGTGGCGCGCACCCACGCGGCCTGATCGGCGCCGCGATCAATCGCGGAAGATCTGCACGGTGAACGAGCCGGTGATGTCGACCCCCGTGCCGGGAAAGATCTGCGGAAAGGTCTTGAGCCAGAGTCGGCCTTCCTGACCCTGCCATGAGAACTCGTAACGATGGGAGGACGTGTAGCCCGGCAGCGGCGCGCCGGCGAACTGGTACACGGTCTGGATCTCTGCCGGCTCCTCGTCGGCGAACTGGGTGTAGAGGAACAGGATGTTGTCGGTGGGGAAGGGCGGATTGCAGTTCCCGGCGCTGTTGTGGAAGCAGTAGACGGCGTCGAAGTCCCCGAAGGTCGGTCCGGACTGGCTGTGCGCGGTGCCGGTGACCACGAGCCGATACTGCACCCCCGCCTGGAGCCGGACCGTCCCGACCACGCCGTCCTCGTTCGCCATCGGGGCGGCGGGGATCGTGACCGACTCGACCAGCCCCGGCGTCGGCGGGTCGCAGGGGTAGCCGAGGCGCTCGTCGCCGCGGAGCAGCGTCAGCTTGGTCGCGAGCGTCTGCTCGGAGCCGGCACCCAAGAACCTCAGGTCGATACGGTTGGCCGCCATGTAGTCCTTCAAGGTCTTCTGCGGCACGCGGGCGAAGGCCTCGGCGGCGTTGCTACCGGCCTGCAGCAGGTTCTGGAAGAACGAGGTGGAGGAGAAGTTCAGGTAGAGGCCGTGGACGGTGCTCGAGAAGCCGACGTAGGCCAGCGCGCCCTTCGAAAAGAACGCGTTCGCCATGGTGCGGTTCCCGGCGCTGGTACATCCGCCCCCGAAGACGACGCTCGAAGGAAACTCGCCCTTGGTGACGCTCTCGATGTAGCTCGGAAAGAAGATGAAGTAGCCTTTCTTGTCGACATGCGAGGCGTTGTAGACGATGACGCGGTCGAGCTTGAGGTCGGTCGCGTGGGTGAGCCACTCGCTCGCGATCGTCGCCTTCTCGCGCGTCATGAGCCCGACCTCTTCCCGGTCGACGTTGCCGTGGCGGAGCGACGAGCCGTGCGTCAACAGCACCAGCGTGCCGTAGTCCTTGAAGGTCGCGATCGATGCCAGGTTGCATTCCTCGTTCCGGAGAATGGTCACCTCGAAGACAGGGCAGGTCGCCTGCCTGAACACCGTCTCCACCGCGTCCGTGCTGTCGCGAAGGGAGCCGCCCCGTTCGTTGTAGAATGGGCTCCAGATCAGCACCTTGTTGTTGCCGATCGCCGGGCCGGCGTGCGAGACCTGGAGGCTCGACGCGACGCGGATGACGGGAGCCTCCCGTTCCATGATGGGCTGGGCGGGCGCGGGCGAAGCGGGGACGAGGAGCTCCTCGCCTACCGGGTCGAGATCGAGACCGCCGGTCAGGCCGTTGGCGTAGTCGATGACGATGTTGACGCCGTCTTTTGCCAGGCGCGCGTTCGCGATGCCTGGGAGCTCGAGGATGGCGGCGATCGCCTGCTTGCGGGCCTTCTTGGTGTTGCCGAGCTCGGCGAGCGCCGCGTCCCACAGGTCGTTGGCCGCGTTCTGAGCGGTCATCACGTCGGTGACCTCGCCCGCGGTCAGCTGGGTGACGGCGCTCACGAAGACGCTCGGTGACAGCACGAGGACGGTGTCGCGGAGGGCCCGGACCGCGAGGCGAATCCGCGCCGGCGCGGGCTCGGACAGCGTGAAGCGGCAGCTGAAGACGCCGTCGACGGCCGTGTCGTCGCCGGCGGCGGGGCTGCCGTCGTCGTGGAGGCTGCAGAGCGGCGCGCCGATCGGCTGGAGAGCGGCGTCGAGGCGGAGGACGACCAGGCTCCCGAGGTCGAGCGCCAGGTCGTCGAGGACGGGCACTCGGATGCGGATCTCGGTCGGGGTGCCGACGAAGAAGGCGCCCGGTGTCGCCTCGGGCGCCGCCTGGAAGCCGCAGGCGGGGACGACGCTCGCGAGCTTTCGTTTGTTCTTGCTCTCCGCGAAGGTGAGCGTGCTGCACTCGTCGAGCGCGCCGGCGACCAGGTGGAAGGCGGCGGGATTGTCGAACGCCCCCAGGTTCAGGTTCTTGCCGGCGGCGGCGAACTTGCCCTTCACCGTGTCGATGGTGAGCGTCGCCAGGCCGGGTGCGCCCTTCGGGCCCTTGAAGGAGAGCTTGCCCTTCTTCACGACGAAGCTGGCGATCGGAATGGTCTGCGTGAGGTCGCCGAACGCGAGCGTGACCTCCGCCACGCCCTGCGCGTCGAACGGCGCGAAGCGCCCCTTGACGGCGAAGGCGTCCGTCTTCTTGGGGTTGAAGGTGACGGCGGCGGCGTCGATCGTGAGCGCGGCGCCGGGCGCCGGAAGTGCCAAGGCGACGAGGCAGAGCGCGAGCACGGCGCTCGCGAGCCGGCTCCGAAGAGACAGGTGGTGGCGTGGTCGGCGGGCCATCAGGTGGGGGCGGAGAGCGATCCTCGTAGCATGCGCACCGGCGCGGCCGTCAATCGCGAATCGTCACGGCCAGCGTGTCCCGCGCCGCCTCGGACGTTCGTCTCCCGGGCGAAGTCGCTCGACGGCGACTAATCGGCGCGGGCGCGGTATTCCTGGGGTGGGGCTCACGGTCACCGAGCCGTGGTCGTGCTCGCGACGCCGGCGCAGGCGGCGTTGCTCGAATTCGTCGATGCGTCGACGAGCGGTCGGCGCGCGTCGGGCATCTGCGGACCGTAGGCCCGCGTCGAGCGCCGGGTCACGCTCCACCTGTCGGCGGCGGTCTGCCGTCGGCGTCGAAAGTAAACCTTCCAATTCTCCCCAAAGCGTTCATGCTGCACGCACTAGGGGGATACCGATGGAGCGAACAATCCGGGACGTGATGGCGCGGGTGCATGGGTTGCGGAACCGCATCGACCAGCAGCCGCTGCAGGCGAGCAGGGATCAACTGAACGCGATTCATATCGCGCTGAAGGCGCTGCTGCAGCGAGTGCAGGAGCAGCCTCGCGCGATCCTGCCGCCCACGCGACCCGCTCCACCGGCAGCTGGCGCCGCGTCCGGAGCAGGGAAGGTCGCTACTCCCGCGCAGTAGCTTTCGAAAACAGACGGCCGTCGCTCCCCGTAGGGAACGACGGCCACTTTAGGACCCGATCATTCATCTCGAACCCGACCGCGCGCTGGGGAGTCTCGGCAGGTACCCGAGCGCCCAGGTGTAGTCGTCCCCGTTCAGGAGCATGCGTGTCATCGCTCGGGTTCGCAGCGGATCGCGCTCTGCCGGCGAGAGGGCGGCGCAGCCTTCACAGATTCGTTCGGGTACTCCGGCCAGAATCACCGCCGCTTCCACTGGCATGTCTTGCTCGCAGAGCACGCAACGAAGGTGCGCCATGGTCTTTTGGTACAACAGCACGGCTCCCGCGCCTATGCCGCAAGATTGCGCGCGTAGTTCTACTCGTTCGTTCGCCGCTCAGAATTGGTAGACGAAGCGCAGCCCGGTCTCCGAACGGCCGCGATTCAGACCGCCGAGCGCCCACGGCTCGAAGTTGACTTCCTTCTTCGGGTTGATGATGAAGCGCTGCGACAGGTTGACGCCGAAATTCGGGGTCACGAACCAGTCGACGCCCCAGACGACCTCCTGGCTGTAGCTGTTCACCGGATCCAAGAGATAGATCATCGAGGGGACGACGCTCCCGCCCTTGTAGAACCCGAGGATGGCCAGGGTCATCAGCATCTCCCAGCGATGGATGTCGTCCCGATAGGCGCGCGGCGGGTCCAAGTTCGAGAGCTTCGTCGTGGTCGGCAGATCGAGGCTGCCGATCGTGCTCTTCGCCTTCTGGATCATGTAGGTCGTGAAGAGCTGCCCGGTGATGAAGAAGGTCGTCTTGCGGTTGAGCGGCCGGATCCAGGTCGGGCGGTCGAAGGCGATCAGGCTCGACCACACGTCGTGGTTGCGGATGCCGGGCAGGAACGGCGAGTACGTGGTCTCGCGCACGCACTTCGGCTGGTTCGCGATCGCGTTGGGGCTGTGTCCGCACGAGTAGAAGGGAATGCCGAAGTCGTACGCCTCCTCCATGCGCCAGACCATGTTGGTCCATTCGTCGAAGTAGTTGGCGGCGACGCCGATGGTGTGGATGTAGGGCGTGTAGAACTCGACGGGTAACGTCTGTCGACGGACCAGGAAATTGGTTTGCTCCTGGCCTGCTCTGTCGTTGGGAAGGCCGCGCGCGAAGGCCGCCGAGGAGCTCGCACCCCCGGTCGCCGCGAAGCGCTGGTAGAGGTAGCCGACCTGCAGTTGCAGTCCCTCGGGGAGGAGCGGCGTGTCGGGACCGGCCACCCCGTTGAAGCGAATGCCGAACTGGCTGTTGTCGATGGGATTCCGATCGTAGTTGCCTTGACGGAGGCTCGTGCCGTTCATCAGTCGCACCACCCGTTGGGGATAGGTCGTCAGCCCGCCGTTCCGTGGATTGAAGAGCGGGTTGCCGATCTTCGCGCCCCACGGGGCGGGGAGAAAGGTGAGCTTGGTCGGCTGCCAGTCGCCGGGGTTCCAGTAGGCCTCGGCGAAGACGTTGCTCCACGAGCCGACGCTGCCGAAATCGTAGAGACCCTTGATCATCCAGAACGGGATGCGGAGATCGTCGAGGCCGAAGGCGGGCGGCGGCAGCTCCTGCTGGAAATGCCAGGAGAGGTCGAAGGCGTTGGCGCGGTCGAGGAGGCGGAACCCGTCCGACTCGCCCCAGATGATCTGCTGCCGCCCCGCGCGCAGGCTGAAGCCGTGCCTGAACTTGATGTCGACGTAGGCCTCGCGGAGCACGTTCTCGAACTTGAGGGCGTCGCGGGCGTCGCGATCCAAGTCGTCGAGGTCGTCGAAGCGCTTGTCGACCTTCTCGCCCTGGAAGGTGCGCTTGGTGCGCATGCCGGGGGTGGTGTCGTAGACGCTGTCGTAGACGCCCCGGTAGAGCAGGAAGAGGTTCGAGCTCTCGATGAGGTCGGAGAAGTCGAAGCGGTCGAGCCACTTGCCGCCGCGCTGCATCCAGGCCCAGTCGACGCGGATCTTGAGCGTGTTGCGCTGCTGGATGAACTGGAACTTGTCGACGTCGGGATGGCGGACGATCTGCGTGCTGGCGAGGTTGCCCGAGAGCTCGAGCGGGCCGAACTTCTGAGTCGCGTCGGTACCCTCGGGGCTCACGGCGATCGCGAACGACACGATGAGCGCGATCCCGACCGCGTGTGGACGACGGTTCCGCATCGGATCCTCCTCGCTGCGTGGTCGAGGGGAGTAGGGGGTCTCGCACGCAGCTCCTAGGTGAGGAGTACGCCCGTGCCGGCGCGCGACTCTACGCGGAAACGCTAGTCCGAAACGGAATGCCGTCCGGTGCGAAACAGTGGGCAGCGAGCCGTCAGCTCAGTCGAGATGGCCGAGCAGGCGGATCTCGTTCACGCCCACGCGGCGGCCCCCAAAACTGGAGATCGGTTTGAGCTTCACGTAGCGCGCCTGCACCGGCGAAAAGCTGAAGGTCTGGAACGGAGACTTGAAGATCAGAATGTTCTGCGTCGTGAAGGTTCCGATCGACTCGAACCGTCCGGTCGGCGAGTCATTCCCGGCCAGCAGCTCGAACTCCTTGATGTTCTCGTCACTGCTTCCTCGGATGAGGACGGCGACGGTGTGAAAGGTCGCGGACCGCTCGTCCTTGAAGCCAAAGACGCCCTGCTGCCCCTCGATATAGGCGTAGCTGTAGTCATTGCCGTCGATCAGCTTCGTCCAGGCATCGTTCGAAGCGACCAAGATCTGACCGCCGTTCTCTTTTGAGAGGAGGTCGACGGCCGGACCGCTCTTCGGGACGGCGCGCGATGACTCCGGGGGCGGGCGAGACGCGGTTGGTGGCGGGCTCGTTTGGCGAGCTGCCTGCTCGCGTGGTGGCGGTGCCACGTCCTCCGCTTCCGCCGTCCGGTGTCCGGGTGCGTCGCGAGCGGCGAGTCGATCCGTGTCGGTCGGCCCGTCGCGGGGGAGGAGCAGAAAGGCTGCCGCGCCGGCCCCCAACGCGAGCGCGATCGCGCCGAGCGCAACCAGGGTCCGGCGCGTGGCCTTCGGAGTCGACGGCAGCGGCGATCGATCGGGTAGCGGTGCTGCCGTGCCCGGCGCTCGGGTCGCGCCCTCGACGGCCGCCACGAGATTCCGAAGCTCGGGATGATTCTCGTCGTCCTGCCAGCCGACCAGATTGGCCGATTGGATACGCCGGAACTCGAAGGGGGGCGTGACGTTCTCGATCAGGACGGGGACCAGGATGTCGCGTTTCGCGGCCTCGTCGGCCTCGGCCTTGACCCAATCCGACACGATCGAGGCCGTGGACCAGAGCACCACCACGCACTTGGCCTTGGCGAGCGCCTCCTGGATCACCTCGTCGAACACACGACCGGGCGGGATGATCCGATCCCACCAGACGGCGTGACCGTGGGCCGTGATGGCGTTGGCGATCCGCCGTGCGGCCTCGCGATCGGCGTTGGCGTAACTGATGAAGACGTCGCTCACGAATGCCCCCGTGTCGTCGCGTCGATCGTCGCCCGCCGCAGGGCCATAGCGCGGGCTCCGCGTGCCGAGCAAGCGGCGGAGGCGGCGTCAGCGCACGTCGACGGCGACCGTCAGGAGCGAGCGGTCGGCAACTCGTCCTCCGGAGGCGACCTCGCGCACGGCGACGGCAATGGTGCGCGCGTCGAGGACGGTGCCCGGGGCGAGTGTGAAGCGGCAGGTGATGTTGAGCGACGAGGGGAGGGTCTGTGCGCTCGCGACCAGCAGCCTGAGCGTCCCGTCGTCGTGATCGTTGGCGGCGAGGAGGGCGCCGGCGATGGTGGTGCATTGCACCTGGTCGGCGCTCCCCGCGAAGTCGCCGGCCGCGAGCGGATAGGTCACGAGGAGATCGAAGCCCTCGATGGCCGTGCGGGCGATCGTCCGGAAGACGACGGTGGTGCTGGTGGATCGAGCCGCGGGCATGCGACCGGGCGCGGCCGCTGCGTCGTCGGGAAGGCTCGCGTCGGACGGCGGTGTCCCAGCTTGAGGGGCGACGAAAACGGGCGGGGCTTCGCGCGTGGCGGTCCGGAAGGCCCGCGGGCGGGTCTCGATCACCGCGGTCGGGAGGGCGTAGGCGTGGTCCGGCGGCCGCGCCTCGGCCGCGGCGGGCGGGTCGAGCGCGTCCCGCGGGGTCGGGCTCGCGGTGGGACGGAGCGGCGTCGGGCTCGCGAACGGCGAAGCCGATGACGGCGGCGCGCCGACGGACGGCGAGGGCAACGGGGTTGCGCTCGCGACGGGGCTCGCGGCGGGCGAAGGGGAGGCGGTCGCCGCGGCGCACGCGCCGTGCGGCGCGAGTGCCAGCAGCGCGCCGAGCACGAGGGCTCCTCGGAACAGGCCGCGGGTGCGGCGACACGAAGCGAGCGCCATGGGAGAGTCGATTACACCGAGTCGCGGCGCTCGGCCACGCCCTCTCAGGCCACCGATTTGACGCCTCGTCGCGCAGGCAGTACTCGACCGCGCGGGAGGAGAGGACTCATGATCCGAAGACTGCTCGCCGCCGCCGTCGTGTTGGCGCTTCTCCTCGCGGTCTCGCCCGAGCGCGCGCTGGCTCTCAGCCGCGAGCGCTGGACCAACCCGGAGCCCTATGGCCTCTTCTTCAACGACTACCAGCCGAACTTCTACGTCGGCTTCGTGCCCCGCGAGCAGGAGCGGAGCCGGATCACGATGCACCTCGGACGCGGCAACCAGCTGCGCCTCCGCATCGTCCTCTCCGAACAGGCGATCACCAGCTATCTTCTCGACCTGGTGGCGCGGCACGATCTCTACAAGGAGCTGATCGACCGCGGCATCATTCAGCTCACGACCAACAGCGTCTGGGAGGCCTACGAGCGCCGCTTCGCGGCCGAGGGCATCGCCGGGCTGGCCGCGCAGAAGGCGAGCCTCGCGGCGCCCGAATGGCGGGAGCTGAACCTCCGGACGCTCGTCAAGCTGATGCCCGAGCGCGTGTATCACGTGCAGCGGGACTTCGGGCGGATGCTCGACGACTTCGGGGCGCGCCTGAAGGAAGCCGACCCGCCGACCACGCTGGAGGCGAAGCTCGAGCTCGTGAACGAGCTCTTCCCGCACCGGATCTTCCTCTACGCCCTCACTCCCGAGCGCGACGCGGCGCTCGCCGAGCTGATCCAGCTCGCGCGCGGCGGCGACCAGGGGGCGTTCCGCGCCAAGGCCGAGGCCTTCTTCCACGACGTCACCAACCGCGTCTACCCCGTCGGGGGCGGCCGGCTCGACTACTGGGAGGTCACGGCCATCTATGCGGCGGGCACGCACGACAGCACCACCACCCACGACGGCCACCAGATTCCCGAGATCACGACCCAGGGGGTCTGGAAGCTCATCCCTCGCATGCACGGCAAGGGCTTCCTCGGCATGGTCGATTACATCTCCTCGGAGGGCTACTACGGCCTGAAGCCGATGCTGCCCTACGAGTACGGCGGCGGCATCTACTACAATGCGATCCACAACACCGGCATCAGCAACTGGATCGCCGGCCATCCGCTGCTGCCGAAGGAGTGGAGCAAGGTCACGGAGGGCAGCCGCGACGGCAAGCCGTTCCGGCGCGTCTCGCTGACCAGCCGCGGTCCGGTCTCGCACGGCTGCACGCGGCTCGACGACGGTCACCTCGCGGAGCTTCGCGAGATGCTGCCGTCGACGTCCGAGGGCATGGAGGGGATCGTCACCTACCGCAACGTGTCGCACTGCTACGACGTCTTCGACCCCACGGCCGACGGCGATCTCAAGGTGATGGGCGTGCAGTACTACATCGCGTTCCGCCACACCGACTCGCGGGTCGCCAACCAGATCTGGGCCCAGAACGACCGCGAGAGCTTCTACCGCTGGCTCTACGGCGACGAGATGGTCTACGGCCCGCTGGGCCAGGTGGTGATCAAGGCGCCCTGCGAGGGCACGTTCGTCGGCGGCAAGGCGCGCGAGGGCAAGAGCCATCAGAACCTCAAGGTCTACGAGGCGCCGTACGAGCCCGAGACCGTCCAGCTCTATCTCATCAAGGGCGTCGACACGTTCTCCAAGGCCGGCATGGACTTCAACCGCGAGCTCCGCCGGGTGGGTCACGGCTACGTCGTCGACCGCAAGCTGCTAGGGTTGGAATGAGAGGGGGCTGATCCCGGGACGATGGCGGGGCGGAAGGGGAGGCGGAGGCGCGGGCAGCGGTCGCTCGGGAGCGTGCTCCTGTGGCACGGGCTCGAGAGCGCGGCGCTCCTCGGCTCGGTGCTGGTGGTCGCGGCCGCGGGCCTGGGGCGCGCGGCCGGGCGCTTCGCGGGTGTCGGGCTGTGGGCCAACCTCGTCCCCTTCACCGCCGCGGCGGTGGCGGTCGGTCTCGGAATCGCGGCGGCACTGTGGGGCTGGTTCCGCATCCGCTCCCGACTCGCGCTCCGTGCGCCGCGCATTCCCGTCGTCGTGGTCCTCGCGGTCGGTGCCGCGGCCGGCTGGTGGGTGACGCAACCCGGATTCCATCGCGATCTCACCCGCCTCAGGACGGCGATCGGCGGCACGGTCGCGGCCGAGCGAATGGCGATCTCCCACCAGGTGTTCGCGGCCTACCGGCGCTCGGATCGGCGCGCGCTCACGCGCATGCTCGAGCGGGCGCGACCCTACGAGCCGCTCGTCCACGAAGCCGCCGCCGCCTTCGGCGTCGACCCCGAGGTATTGATGGGTGTCGGCGCCACCGAGTCGTCGTTCACGCCGCGCGACAGCCCGGACGGTGGGCGCGGGCTCTTCCAGATCACGGCGGCGCCGGCGGCCGCCGTCGCCGAGGTGGGGCGGCGACTCGGGGTCGCCCGTCCCGAGGCGGACGATCCGCGTCAGAACGCCTGGCTCGCCGCCGCGACCCTGCAGAGCTACCTCGCCGAGATGGGCGGCGATCTCTTCCTCGGCCTCCTGGCGTACAACATCGGACCCCGGAACGGCGGGCTGCGCTCGATCATGGCGCAGTACGGAGCGCGCGACTTCGTGACCATCCAGCCCTACCTCCAGCACCTGCCGCGCGACTACCCGATCCGGGTGCTGAGCGCCGCCCTGGCGTATCGGCTGTGGCGGAGCGGGGCCGCGCTGCCCGCCTACGAGGACGGCGACAACGCCGCCCGCATCCAGCGGCTGGGCGTACCTGGGCTCTAGAGTCGCCGGACCTGCGCGGAGCGGGTCCGCGGCGTCCGCGAGCGCCGAGTGCTCAGTCCTCGACGATGCGGACGGTGATGCTCCAGGCCTTGGCGAGCCAACCGAGGAACGAGGACTCGCGGGTATCGATGGTGTCGGGAAGCGCGACCTCGAGCAGGGTGCCGTAGATCAGCTCGCGGGCCTCCTGACGGTGGAGGGCGGTGAGGAAGGCACGCAGGCTCTGCTCGTCTGCGAAACGCTCGTCGGCCTCGTCGGCGAGGGCGCGATAGCTCTCGTCGCCGACGATGCCGGCGACGCGCGCGACCTCTGCCCGCTCTTCGTCGGAGACCGCGCGGTCGGCGGCGACCACGAGCTCGATCAGGGCGACCAGGGCGAGTTGCTCGTCGTGGGTGAGATCGGTCAGCTCCATCCTCGTCTCCTCTTCTCAGTAGTAGCGGGCCTCGAGCACGTTGCCGTCGGGATCGCGAAAATAGACGGCCTGCGGCGCGAGTCCCTGGGCCCCGAAGGACTGCGTCATCGGGGCCGAGGTGGGGATTCCTTGCGTCTCCAGGCGCGCCAGCAGCGCCTCGAACTCGGATTTGGACATCGCCAGACAGACGTGGTTCACGAGGTGCCCGGCGCTCCCGGCGCCGCCGGCCATGGCGTCGACGACCGGCGCCGCGACCCGCGCCATCAGGTCGATGAGGGAGTGCGGCGAGATGCGGACGCTCGGGAAGGGAGCCTGGCCGGCCCGGAACTCCTCGAGGCGGACCGGTGTCAGGCCGATGACACGGTCGTAGAAGTCCGCGCTCTTGGAGGGGTCGTCGCACCAGAGCACCACGTGATCGAGCGTCGCCTGCATGGGCTACCTCCGGAGATCCCGAGCTTGTCCAGGTGCGAGCGCGTTGTCCAGGCGGGGCGCGCGATTCTCCGGGATGATCGCAGCGTGCCGAGCCGTATATGGTGGCGGGCGATGAGCTCGCTCCTCTTGTGGATCGTGGTGGTGGGACTCTTCCTGCGCGGCCGGCGCGGCAAGGGCTCGGCCGGCGCCGATCTCTCGGCCGTCCTCGGGGGCGCCGAAGCGGCCGGGATCATCAACGCCGAGCAGCGCGAACGGATTCTCGCCCACGCGGCCGAGCACGGCGCGGGCGCCGCGCGCGGCGCCGGGGTGGCGTGGCTCGCCATTTTCGCGGGCCTCTTCGTGGTCGCCGGCGTCGCGCTGCTGATCGCTCGCAACTGGGAGGACATCGGCCCCCTGGTACGGGTCGGAGCCTTCCTCGTCGTTCTCGTCGCCGTCGGCGAGGCGACGATCCGGACCCGCGAGCGCGGCGCCGCCGTCAACCTTCCGCTCGAGCTCCTGTGGTTCTTCCTGCCGCTCCTCGGCATCGGCCTCTACGGGCAGACCTTCCAGCTCTCCGGCGAGCCCCTCCGGCCGTTCCTGGCGTGGCTCGCGCTGACGGCGCCGCTCGCCTGGCTGAGCCCCCGGCCGGTCGTCGCAACCATCCACGCCGGGACCATGGCGATCGTGCTGTTCACGGGGAACTTCGTGCTGGAGCCGCTCGGTGCTCTGTTCTGGAACCCCGGTGCGATCCGGCAGCACGGCATGCTCGCCCTCACGGGCGGGATCAGCACCCCGCTCGCCTGGACGCTCTCGCTCGGGATGCTCGCCGCGATCGCGCTCGAGAGCACGCGCCGCCTGCCGCGCGCGCACCGGCACCACTTCGTCGGCGTGTGGGTCTCTTGGGTGTGGGCGCTGCTGGTCGCCCCGACGCCGCTCCGCCTGCAGCACGAGGGATGGCTGATCGTCGCCACGGTGGCGCTCGCCACGGTCTGGATCGTCGCGCTCACCGCCATGGAGACGAGCCTCGAGGAGCGCGCGACCAGCGTCGGCGTCTGGCTGGCGTCGCTCTACGCGCTCACCTTCACCTGGCACATGACGCGCGTCGCCGAGGGGACGACGACGACGAGCGGGCTCGTGGTGACCGCTCTTGCGGTCGTAGTCGCGATCGGCGCGACCCTGGCGGTGCCGGCGGCCAAGCTGAGCCCCCTGCCGGCGTGGGCGACGGCGGCCAAGACCGCGCTGCTCGTGCCGCTCCTGACGACGCTGCTCTATCTCGGCTCCGACGTGAGCCTCGTGTGGTTGGCGGGGGCGCTGATGAACGTGATCCTGGTCGGGATCGCGGTCGGTCTCATGTGGCACGGCTCGCTGGCGCGCGAGCCGTTGCAGGTGAACGTGGGCGTCCTCGTCCTGGTCGGGATGCTGATCACGCGCTTCCTCGACGTCTTCGGCAACATGTTGCGGAGTGGCATCGGTTTCATCGTCGCCGGCGTGCTGCTCGCGACCCTGTCCTGGGCCCTCGACCGCACCCGTCGCCGTCTGATCGGGATGCCGCGCGAGGCGGGTCGATGAGCGGCTGGCTCCGCATCGCGCTCGCGCTCCAGATGGCATTCTTCGCGCTCTGGGCGGGTTCGCTGCTGACCTCGCATCGCGATGCCGGCGTCGTCTGGCTCGAGACCGAGCCCGTGGACCCGCGCGATCTGCTGAGCGGGCACTACGTCGCCCTCCGCTACGTCGTGGCGACGCCGGCCGGCGCGGGGTGCCAGGCGGGGCCCGGAGAGGCGGTCTGGGTTCAGCTCTCGCCGAGCGGCGAGACGGTCGCTACCACGGACGGCATGGTACCGATCCACGGAGCCGTCGACTGCCGGCGGGTTCCACCCGTCGAGACGGCTGGGCAGGTCTGGATGACGGGACGCATCGACGACCGGCCGGGCGGCGGTCGCATTACCTACGGCATCGAGCGCATGTTCGTCGCCGAGGAGAGTCCCCTCCGTGTGGCGCAGAGCGGGACGATCGTCGCACGCATAGCGGTGAACGACGCCTTCGAGCCGCGCCTCCTCGGTGTGGTCTCGAAGCGCGCGCCGACTGAAGCCCCAGACGTCACCGAATAGCCGCCGTCGGGCGGGCTACCGGCCTGCTAGGGCTCCTTGACGCAGAGGATCGCCTTCGCGGTGACGCGGCAGGTGTCGATGGTACCGACGCGGTCGATGCCGGTCACGAGGAGGGCCGGATCGCTCGCGAGGCGGACCAACAGCCCGGGTGCGAAGGGCGCCGTCAGATCCAGCCCCTTGAAGCGGAGCGAGATCCGCACGACGCCGGGCTTCGCCTTCAAGGGCTCGAAGCGAGCGGTCTGGCGGCCGCCGTCGGCCTTGCAGACGACGCGCCCGCTGCGGAGCTGGTTGCACTCGGCCGGCTCGAACGCGAAGAGCCTGTCCAAAGTCAGGGTGTCCATGATCTGGACCACGAAGCCGAGCGCGACGTTCAGGGGCGCGCCAGGGGTGACCGTGGCCTCGCCCTTCACGAGGATCTCGCCCTTCTGATTGGCGGCGGCACGGGCGCGTACCCGCCGGAGATCGAGATCGGCGTCGTCGGCGTCGCAGACGTCGCCCTCGGCGTCGTCGTCGACGTTGGCCTGGTCGCGGTTGGCGATGGCCGGGCAGTTGTCGTCGGGGTCGCAGACGCCGTCCGCATCGTCGTCGTCGTTCTCGCCGCAGACGCCGCCGCTCGACGTCGGTTGCGGAGTGGGGGGCTGGCTCGGGGTCGAGGAGGGCGTCACCACCGGGCTCGTCGACGGGGTCGCCGAGGGCGTTGCCGACAGGGTCGCGCTCGGGGTCGGCGATGCGGTGGCCGTCGAGGTCGGGGTCTCGCTTGCGACCGGGCTCGCGGAAGGCGTGGCCGTGTTCGTCGGCGAGGGTGTGGGCGTCGCGCTCACCTCGGGCGTCGAGGTGGCAGTGCCGGTCACGGTCGGGCTCGGACCCACGCTGGCGGTCGGTGACGTCGACGGCTCGCTGGTGGCGGTGGCGGTCGCGCTCACGCTCGCGCTCGGTTCGGGCGTCGTGGTCTGCGTCGCGACCGCGCTCGGCGTGACCGTGGGCGTCGCCGTGATCGTGAGTGTGGCCGTCGGCGTGGGCGTCGCCGTGATCGTGAGCGTGGCCGTCGGCGTGGATGTTGCCGGCGTGATCGTGAGCGTGGCCGTCGGGCCGCCGCTCGGCGTCGCCGTCTGGGTCGCGGTTGGGCCGGGAGGAGTGCTCGTCCCGGTCGGGCTCGCCGTGACGGTGACGGTCGGCGTCACCGTTCGCGTCGGCGTCGTGCTCGGCACGGGCGTCGTGGTGATCGTCGGGCTGGGCGTCGTCGTCACGACGGCCGTGGGTCCCGCCGGTGTCGTCGTCCCGGTCGGCGGCGCGGGGCCGGTCGGCGTCAGCGTGGGGGTGGCGCTGAGCGTCGGGGTCGGCGTCTGCGTCTTCGTCGCCGTCGCGGTGCGGGTCGGGGTCAGCGTGCGGGTGACCGTCACGGTGGGCGTCGGGGTCGGCGTCAGGCAGAGGATGGCCGAGCAGTCGGCGTTGCAGCAGGCGCCGTTGGCCTGCGCGCCTTTGTCGCACGCCTCGCCCAGCTGGACGATGTTGTCGCCGCATACGGCGCAATTGGGATACGGGCCGGAGGCGACGGCAAGGTCCATGCGGGGCGGATTGAACATCACCCCGTTGGGACCGATCACGGGATTGGCCCCGGGCGGGTGGATCGTGGTGATCGTGCCTCCGGGCGGGGCGAGGTACGAGGTGTTGTTCTGGAGATTCATCGGACGACGGGCGATCAGATCGATGTCCGCGCCGCCCCTGATGTTGGAGGTGGTGGTGCCCGCCGTTCCGTCGATCTTGGTGCCGTTCTCGACCGTGAGCCCGCAGCCGGCGAGCGAGATCGTCTGGCTCACCCCGCTCATGGTGCCGCCCGTGGCGCTGACGTTCTTCTTTATCGTCAGGTTCCCCAAGCTGCCGGCATCGCTGGCGAGGCCGGCCAGGAAGTCGATGAAGCCTCCGTCGCCGGCCGCGGTGGTGGCATTGGCCTCGATCGTGCCGTTCAACGTCACCGCCCGCCCGGCGCTGCCGGTGATGTCGCCGCCGGTGTCGAAGCCGTTGGCTTTGATGTCGGCGGTGATGATGAGGTCACGGCCGGCCGTGACGTCGAACGCGCCGCCGTCGCCGCCGGCGTTGCTGCTGCCCATCGAGACGATCCCGCCGATCTCGAGGTCGCCGTCCGTGGGACCGAGCCGAACGAAGCTGCTGTCGCCGGAGTCGATCAGGATGCTCCCGCCCGACCCATCGAAGTTGGCGCCGGCGTCGACGCGAATCGCCGCACCGGCGCCGCGGAAGCGGATCAGTCCCGGTGCTGCGACGTCGAGCTCGCCGCCGTCGCCGGAGAGCTCATCGCTGAAGCTGCCGGCCATGTTCAGCGCCGCGCCGTTGACGTCGATGGTGCCGCCCGGCACGGAGCCCCCGAGGGAGTCCTCGCCGGCGGCGAGCGTGATCGCGCCGCCGAAGCCGCCTCCGACGGTGCTGTCGCAATTGATGTTGCCCTTGATCTCGATGTCGTCTCCGGCGAGTGCGTCGAGCTCGCCGCCGTCGCCGCCGCCGCCGGTCAGATCGAGGCTGTGGGTGATCGAGATGTCGACCGCCGCGGTCAGATCGACGAAGCCGCCCGTGCCCTGGTTGCTGCCGCTGAGGGAGACCTCGCCCGCCATCGTGATGCTGCCGGTCTGCGAGGTGATCGAGAGCTCGCCGCCGTCGGTGAACGTCATCCCCATGTCGGGAAAGGAGGAGATCCCGATACCGTTGATGAGCGAGCCGCCCTGCAGGGCGACGTTCCCTACGGCCACGAGACGGACCTGACCGGCGCTGTCGCCGGTGACGTCGATCTGACCGTCGACGGTGATCGTGCCGCTGCTGGTGAGCGAGATCACGCCGCCCGAAATGATGAAGCCGTTCGGCTGCACGAAGTCGCCCCTGGCCTTCAGTCGCCCGTTGGACGTGATCGTGATGTTGCCGGCATTCAGGACCCGGATGAAGCCCTGACCGGTCATCTGGAAGTTGCGCTCGATGAAGAGCGCGCGGCCGCCGAGGTCGAACTCGCACCCGCCGCTCGTGACCTCGACGGCGGTGCTCATGTGGACCTCGCCGTTCACGCCGACGGTGCAGGGGCCGCTGTGGCAGAGGACGTTCTGCGTGTTCGCGAGCGCGCTGGCGCCGCAGGTCTTGCTCACCGCGCCGGCCTCGGAGGCGACTCCGAGAATACAGAGGAGCGCTAACAACGGGGCGCTGCGGCGGCGCGAAGTGGAAGACACGGGCTCGGGGATCCTAAACGACAAAAGCTCGCTTCGCGTGTACCTGTCCGGGACGACTCCGGTCAAGTGCCGGCGCCGGAATCCACGAGCGGAGCGCGGCTCGGTCGCGGAATCGCACGAGGGCGTCGTCGAAACATCGAGCGCCTCTGCAATAACGTGCAATTCAGCGCGAGTCGGCGCCCGTGCGGACGTCAGCTCGGGTCCTTGATCTCGAGCCGGTACGATTCGCAGGACGAGCCGGAGATGCGGCGGACCTCGATGCCGTAGGTGGCGGTGTTGTCGCCGAGGCCGTTGGGATCGAACTCGACGGTCTCGGCACCGGTGCCGTTGTTGGTGGACTGGTCGAGGAGCATCGGGACGCCGCCGTCGATGCGATAGAGGTAGAGGTCGTAGTTGCTGCCGTCCGGGATGTCCTCGAGCCGCACCTGAAGCAGGAAATCCTGCGCGGCGAGATCCTCGACGTCGAGGCTGTAGAAGTCGCCGTCGGCATCGGAGTCGATGGTCGCCTCGACGGCGAGGTCGTAGCCGTCGTCGGTGCACGCTCCGGCGGGACAGAGACCGTTCAGGCTCGCGGGCGTGCCCGGGAACCCGTTGGGCTCGTAGGCGTCCTCACAGCCGGGCGTGGCGATCGCGGTGGGCGTCTCGGTGGTCGTCACGGTCGGCGTCGGAGTCGGGGTCACGGCGGTGGCGCTCGGGGTGAGCGTGGGGGTGTCGGCGGAGGTCGGCGTCGGAGTGTCGATCTCCGTCGGCGTCGCGGTGACGACGGGTGTCAGCGTCGGAGTCGCGAGAGGTGTCGGCGTCGGCGTGCCCGCCGACGGGCAGAGCGTTCCGCCGAGGTCGCGGCCGACCAGCGCGAGCAGTGCCGCGGCGCGGGGCGATTTGAAGCGCGCCAGCTCGGCGATCCCGCAACGATAGTGGCGGGTGAGACAATCGGCGTACGCCGCGAGGGTCGACGGCGCGCCGGCACCGAGCGCCTCGCATTCGTCGGCGAGCGCCGCGAGCCGGAGACCTTCGTCGCCCGCCAGCACGGCGAAGTCGACCGCGTCGCAGGCCTTGGCGAGCGCCGGCGCCGGACGGTTCGCGGCGGCGGCCAGGTTGGCGAACTCGACGTCGCAGCGCTTCCGCGCCTTCGTGATGCAGCCCGGCGAGCTTGCCGGCGTGTTCTTCACCTGGACGCACGTGAAGAGGAGGTCGAGGCACTTGCCGGTCGCCTTCAGGCTCGCATCGACGAGCTTCAGGCCGGCGTTCTTGATCGCACGCGCGCAACGCTCGACGGGGCGGCCGACGTTGCGGGGATCGGCGACGTGCTCGGCGGCGCCGCCGTGATCGGTGAGGCAGGCGAGCGCCGCGCGTTGCGCGGGATCGACGCCGGCGACCACGAGCAGGCTCGCCGCGCGCGGCGCCGCGACCGCGAACAGGCGCTCGAGCTCGCAGGCATGCTGGCGCGTCAGACAGGCGCCGGCGCTGCCGAGGTCGACGAGATCGATGGCGAAACGCTGATCGCACTCGTTGCGGAGACTTTCGAGGTCGAGGCCGGCGGGATCACGGAGGTCGTCGAACGCGAGGTCGCTGCCGCACTTGCGGACGACGATGTCGACGAGCTTCGCCTCCTCGCCGACGCCGGCGGTGAGCTGCGCCGTGCAGGTCTCACGGGCCTGCTCCAGGCAGCGCGGCTCGTCGGGCTTGGTCTCGAGGCACTTGAGGACGGCGTCGGCGCACTTGTCCAGGATCTTCAGCTTCTTGACCGCGAGCTTCTGGCCCGCGCGCTCGATCTGGATGTGGCACTTGTCGAGCGCCTTCGCCTTCGCGAGGTCCGGAAGCGCCTGTGCCGCGGCATGGCTCGCACTCAGGACCGTGACGACGAGCGCGAGCAAGATGGTGCGATGGGGGGTCGACTGCATGAGCTCATAAGGCCTGACCAGACCGCCGTAGTCGAGCGCGATCGCGGCGGGACGATGTGCTCACGCGCACGTCGAGCAATGCGCCGTCAGATCGCACGGCACGGCATGACAGAGCGAGTCCTCGTGCGTGGCGAATCCGCTCTAGCGGGCGCGGTTCGTTGCAATCGACCGAAACGAGAGCCGCCGCCATGCGCGTGCATGGCGGCGGCTCATCGGATGCGGCTCAGGGCGCCGGGACGAGGTTCACGTAGAGCGAGAGGAACTCGCCCTGCCGCGCGATCTCGACGCCGGAGAGGTTCAAGCCGAGGAACTCCGGCAGCGGGAAGCTCGAGAGCCCGCCCGCGAGCGACGGGATCAGCGAGGCGATCAGCGGCGGCAGGACGTCCTGCTCGAGCGCGGCCTCGTTGACCCCGAGCGGGTTGATGAGCACCGCGACCGTGATGTCGCTGGTCAGCGGCTCCGAGAGGTCGAAGGTGAGGGCGCCCGACGCGAACGTGAAGTCCATGCCGAGCTTGGCGTCGACGGCCCCCTGGAGGAGGAGCTGCTGACTCGCGTCGTTCCTGATCACCGAGACCAGGAGGTGCGCCATCCGGAGGGTGGCGAGCTCGCCACCGGGGCCGTTGGTCGCGACCACGACCGGAGCCAAGGTCGGACGGACGTCGATGCGGAGCGGGGTGAAGGGCGGGAAGGCGTTGAACTCCGGCAGGAGCAGCGCCAGCACGCCCGCCGTCAGGCTGACGGGGCCGCTTCCGAGGTCGAGCGAGGTGATGCTGGTGATGAGGAGGCCGCACTCGATCTGCGCCTTCAAGAGCTGGTTGAAGCCCTCGGTGGAGATGGAGATCGCGAGGCCGTACGGCAGGTGACCGACCGGCGTGGTGGCGGGGAAGGTCGGGAACACCTCGCTGACCGCGAGGGAGGCGGCGAGGTTCGGGGCGCCCACCGGCGGCTGGCACTGGCCGGGGCCGCTCCCGATCGAGCGGGTGAAGCTCGAGTCGGAGCCGAAGGTGATGCCGTTGTTGTCCTCGTTGACCGCGAACAAGGGCGCGTCGAACTGGACGGAGAGGGCCTGGCCGACCGGGCCCGCGATCGACACGCCGCCGAGCGCGACCTCGAGGGCGTCGGCGATCGGACTGTCTCCCGGACCGGCGCCGTCGGGATCGTTCAGATACGCGCCGATCGAGTTGATGGTGAGCTCCTCGAGGTCGGGCATGAAGGACTGGATGATGCTGCCGATGACCGGCAGATCGCAGGTGCCGCCGTAGCTCGCGGTGAAGGCCGTGAAGTCGACGCCGAGCGCGCCCAGCTGGTTGACGTCGATGTTCTCGGGATCGATGCCCGACGGCGACAGCGTGTAGTCGCCGTCGAAGGTCGCCGAGTTGGCATGGATCGAGATGTCGCAGCTCGGCACCAGGCCGCTGCCGCTCAGGAACACGTTCACCCGGATGTCGTTCACCGTGATGATCGCGCTCACGAAGTTGGTCATCGAGTCCGCCGCCAGCTCGAAGCTGTCGAACGAGGGCGGCGGGTTGTTGATGGTGACCGTCGCGCGGCCGAGGCACCCGAGGATGCCGCCGTCGATGAAGCACTCGTTGTTGACGAGCACGGTGCCGACCGGGACCAGGTCGCCGAGGTTCAGACCGGCGCCGGCGAGATCCTCGACCAAGGGCTCGACGGTGTTGAGACCGCCGTCCGTGACGCGGAGGCCGACGCTCTGCGGCGACAGGGCGCCGTCGGCGATCGAGGCGCCGCGGATCACCACCACGCGCGCGTTGGCGGCGCTGCCGTTGGCGGTGTTCACCACCCGTGCCCGGATCGGGTTGAAGATGTTGGCGGCGTTGAGCGCGACCGAGGTCGAGAACGCTCCGCCCGCCCCGACCGGAACCGAGACGCCGTTGATCGTGAGCGCGCTCAAGGCCTGGGGCAGGTTGTTCACCTGGCCGGTGACGCTGATGGAGCTCGCCGTGGTGAAGATGCCGTGGGCGGGCGAGGTGATGGTGACGGAGAAGGCGGTGCAGACGCTCGGCTGACCGGTGCAGTGGAAGCCCGGCTCGACGTTGCACAAGGCGTTGCAGCCGTCGCCCAGGGTCAGGTTGTGGTCGTCGCACTGCTCGGTCGAACGGAGGAGGCCGTCACCGCAGATCGGGTCGCAGTCGCTCGGCTCGTCGTCGCAGGCCCAGCCGCTCTCCACGGTGCAGGTGGCGCTGCAGCCGTCGCCGGGCAGGACCCCGCCGTCGTCGCAGACCTCGGTGCCGAAGAGCACGCCGTCGCCGCAGACCGCCGTGCAGACGCTCGGCGCCCCGAGGCAGATCCAGCCGTTTTCGACGTCGCAGACCGCGCTGCAGCCGTCGCCCGACGTCGCGTTGTGATCGTCGCAGACCTCGTCGCCGCGCAAGAGGCCGTCGCCGCAGACGCTGTTGCAGCTCGTCGGCTGGCCCGAGCACTGCCAGCCGCTTTCGAGGGTACAGGTGGCGCTGCAACCGTCGCCGGGCAGGACGCCGCCGTCGTCGCAGGCCTCGCCGGGACGGATGATCCCGTCCCCGCAGACGGTGGTGCAGAGGCTCGGCTGGCCCACGCAGAGCCAGCCGGATTCGGTCTGGCACGTGCCGTTGCAGCCGTCGCCCGGGGAGAGGTCGCCGTCGTCGCAGCCCTCGCTGCCGCGGAGCAGGCCGTCGCCGCAGATGCTGTTGCAGTTGCTCGGCTGGCCGGAGCACTGCCAGCCGCCTTCGATGGTGCAGAGGGTGCCGCAGCCGTCGCCGGGGAGGAGGTCGCCGTCGTCGCAGGCCTCGCCCGGACGCAGCAGGCCGTCGCCGCAGACGGTGGTGCAAATGCTGGGGGCGACGCCGACGCAGGAGTAGCCGCTCTCGGTCTGGCAGGTGGCGCTGCAACCGTCGCCGGACGTGTTGTCGCCGTCGTCGCAGACCTCGTCGCCGAGCACCAAGCCGTCGCCGCAGACGGTCGTGCAGGTGCTGGGCTCGCCGCTGCAGCTCCAGCCCGGCTCGATCGTGCAGAGCGGGCTGCAGCCGTCGCCGGGGAGATGACCGCCGTCGTCGCAGCCCTCGCTGTTTTCGACGTCGGCGTCACCGCACTCCGGCGGCTCGGCGCAGCTCTCGTTCCCGTCGTCGGTGTCGTCGAGGAGGTCGCAATCGCGCGACATACCGTCGACGTCGTTGAGGAGATTACAGAGCCGGCAGCGCAGCCGCTCGTCGACGCAGGTGGCGAGGTCGGTGGCGGTGACCGCACCGCTGCACCCCGGAAACGCCGTCGCGAGGGATACGCCCTTGCTGATGCAGGCCGACTCGATCTTCTTGGCGGCGTTCGTGACGCAGGTGCTGGCGATCTTGCCGCCGGTCGGATCCGGCTGGGTGCTGCCGGTGCCGAGGCAGGCGACCTGGAGATCGAGCGCGCTCGCGACGAAGCCGCGCTTCAAGCCTTCCTTCTTGCACTTGTTGAAGGAGTTGACCCGGAGGTCCTCGCACTTGCCCGCGGCCTTCAGGGTCGCCTGTTGGCAGCTCAGGATGATGGAGTTGGGTCCCAGGACCGGTTCGGGGACGGCGCCGAAGAGGTCGTGGATCAAGTCCTGCGACACCTGGACGGCGCGCGCACCGTGGGCGTTGATGCTGGGGGGACCGAACAACGGGGGCACGCCGCCACAGGTGTTGTCGGCGGAGATGAGGGCGTTGATGGCGGCACCCTGGACCTTGGCGCCGGCGGCGATGCACTCGACCACGGTCTGCGGGGCGAGCATCTCGCCCGCTTCGCGCGCGACGCAGCTGCCGACCCCTTTGCTCGCCGCCAGGGTGACCTTACGGGTGCCCTTGTTGATGGCGTTGATGCACTGGGCCGTATTGGCCGCCACGATCTGCGCCGGAGCGACGCTCGGCAGCAACCAGCCGATCACGGCTGCCGCCATCGCCAGACGCATCAGAGTTCGCGCGTTCTTCACGGTACCCTCCATGAGACTTCCTCCCCGGCTCCAGCCCAGCGTGCTCATTGACACTCGACCTCGACGGTGACGCCAGCGTCGCCGACGCTCGGGTCGACGTCGATCACCGGCAGCGCGCCGACGAACTTCAGGTTGTTCAAGCCGCCCGAGCCGAGGATGCTGGTGCAGCTCCGGGGCACACCGGTGACCTCGGTGATGCAGGTGCCGCAGCCGCCCGGCGAGTTGAGGTGGTCGAGCATCGCGTTGGCGACGTTGTTGGAATCGTAGATCGTCGCACGCGCGGTGCCGGTGGTGAAGAACCCGCGCAGCGACGCGGGGGCGCTGTAGGTGTCGTCGGACGTGCACTGCTGGTTGTCCGGACCGAAGTCGGTTACCAGCCGCAGGGTCAGGACCTCGGAGAGCCGCATGGCGCCGCTCGCGAAGGTGCCGCTCTCGACGAACTCCGTCGGGCTGTTGCAGGCGCCCGGGTGCGGGCTGTTCGAGTTACAGGTGCTCATGGACGCCTCGAGACAGGCGTTGGAGACATTGCCGGCGGGATCGGTCCGGGTGTCGTCGCATTCCGGATCCTGCGGGAACCCACCGTTGCTGCCCGGCGGGTTGGCGCTGTTGTGGTCGGCGCGTGTCGTGATGTTGACGTTCGGCTCGCCGCCGTTGCAGTCGATCTTGCCTTCGCCGTCGATGCCAGAGGAGGTGACGCACAGGTAGACGTTGTCGCCGATCGGCGGATCGATGACGATCGGATCGAAAAGGATCGAAGACGCCGGGATCGTGACCAGGCGGACACCGTTGGCGTCGAGCCCACCGAACTGCATCGTCTGGGTGCCGCTCAGCGGTCCGCTGATGCGCGCGTTGCCGACCGGGGTGTTCTTGACCTGCAGCGAGATCTTGCTGTTGGAGCCGCCGATCGTGCAGACCTTGGAGACCGGCGTGGCGGTCGCGGTCGGGGTCGGCGTCTTGGTGGCGGTCGGGGTCGGCGTCTTGGTCGGGGTTCCCGCCGGCGGCACCGTGAGGGTGGGGGTCGGCGTGACCGTCGGCGTCGGCGTCGAAGTGGCGGAGGTCGGGGTCGCGGTGGCGGTCGTGGTGACCACCAGCGTCGGGGTCACCGTGGGAGTGGCGCCGATGGGGTTCAGCAACGACGGGATGCAGATCTCGATTGGCTTCTTCACGTCGAGCGTCTCGTCGCTGAACTGATTGGAGACGTAGGCCCGGACGGGCGTGAAGGCGGAGGAGGAAAGCTTGGCCTGGTAGCACATCAGGTGCTGGAGATGGTCCTCGGCGCCGGGCTCCTCGTTCGCCTTGTCGGTGGCGACGCAGTACTTCCGCGGCTTGGTGACGGTGACCGAGAGCGATCCGAACTGATCCGCGACGACGGTCGCCGGCCGCGGGGTGAACTTGCTCGTGCCGGGCGAGGTGCGGATCTTGTAGCAGGTGAAGTGGTCCGTGATCGGGCTGGCCGGCTCACCGGGCGTCGAGATCAGGCTCTTGTTGGTCGGCACCAGGAGGCGCTCGGGCTTGATGAGGTCGATGGTGAGGGGACCCCAGGTATCGACCGCCTGCTGGTTGAGGAGCTTGCC
This sequence comes from uncultured delta proteobacterium, assembly GCA_963761995.1. GTDB lineage: Bacteria > Desulfobacterota > Binatia > UTPRO1 > UTPRO1 > UTPRO1. Next base: position 2,290,586 of record CAVXIU010000006.1, read on the forward strand.
GAACTTCGCGGTCCCGGGCACCCGTTTGATCTGGTAGCGCTCGAGGTGCTCGGTGTGCGCCGGGGCGGTCGGGTCACTGCCGTCGACGCTCGCCGGTGCGCAGAGCTCCGCCGGCTTGGTGATGGCGAAGAACCACTGTCCGAAACGGTCGGTGGTGACCAGGTACGGAATGGAGACGAAGTGGGCCGATCCCGACGCGGCCTTCGCCTGGTAGCACTGGAACGGATCGAGCGGCGGATCCGCCTGGGCCTCCGCCACGATCGCGCGCGAGGTCGCGAATGGCAGGATGCCTCGCTCGAGGCCGAGGAGTCCGGCCGCAAGGATCAGTGTGCTTCCGAGGATGCGCTTCACGACGCCTGCCTGCATGTTAGTCCGCCTTGTCCTTGAACTGGGTGGACGTCTGGCTGGTCGGCGGTCCGCTGTAGATCGCCTCCCAACAGACACCGTTGGTGTTCTGGATCTGGACCGTCAGCGGCTGCGCCAGGGTGGTCAGATCGGGGAGGGCCAACGCGCTGCCCTTGCCGGTGAATTGGATCTGCGCCTTCGCGAGGGCGCCTTCCTTGAGCTTCAGCTGGGAGCCGCCGTTCGGCGTCAAATCCTTGTCCTTGTAGGAGAAGCCCTTGCTACCGGTCGCCTTCCAGCACGCCTTGCCGGCGCACATGCCGCCCGCCGGATTGCTGATGGCGAAGCGCAGGCCCGTCTGGTCGAAGATGCAGACCTGGTAGCTGGTGGTGGTGAGCGGCGTGCCGTAGTCGGCAAGCGTGGTGCGCTCGCCCTTCAGCCACTTCCACTTGATCTGGTCCTTGATGCCGCCCTTCCTGATGAACTGGATGGTCGCCTTGCGGGGGACGAAGGGGCGGAGGCAACCGGTGAGCGGTCCGGCGGTGCAGCCGAGGCCCGGCTCGACCTGGCAGGTCGGCGAGCAGCCGTCGCCCGCGTCCAGGTTGTTGTCGTCGCATTGCTCGCCGCAGCCGCCCTGCAGCGTGCCGTCGCCGCACAGCATCGAGTCGCCGGTGCAGACGCCGGCGGCGCAGATGTCGTCGAGCGTGCAGGCATTGCTGTCGCTGCAGCTGGTGCCGTCCGCCTCGAGCACGTCGCTCGGGCAATCGACGCCGGATCCGGTGCAGGTCTCGACGACGTCGCAGTCGCCGGTGTCGGCGCGACAGACGGTGCTCGCCGGCGCGAAGTCGTCGGCTGGGCAGCTCGCGCCCGAGCCGGTGCAGGTCTCGACCGCGTCACAGACGCCGCCCGAGCCCCGGCATTCGACACTGGCAGGCTGGAAGCCGTCGCCGGGACAGTCGTCGCCGACGCCGTCGCAGGTCTCCACGAGGTCGCACACGTCGGTCGCGGCGCGGCAGGCGGTCGAGCTCTTGGCGTCGGGAGGACAGAAGATGCCGACGCCGTCGCAGGTCTCCTCCGCGTCACAGACGCCGACGCCCGCGCGACACGCGGTCGAGATCGGCTGCACCTGGTCGGCGGGGCAATTGTTGGTGGAGCCGTCGCAGCTCTCGGCCACGTCGCAGAAGCCGCCGGTGGGACGACAGACCGACGAGCTCTTGGCGTCGGCGGGGCAGGCCGCGCTCGCGCCGGGGCAGTTCTCGTCGAGGTCGCAGACGCCGACCGCGTCGCGACAGACGATCGCGCTCGACTTGAAGCCGTTCGGCGGGCAGGCCGCGCCCGACCCGGTGCAGTTCTCGGCGTTGTCGCAGACGCCGGCCGAGTTGCGGCAGACGGTCGCGCTCGACTGGAAGCCGTTGCCCGGGCACGTCGGGCTCGAGCCGGTGCAGTTCTCGACGACGTCGCAGATGCCGCCCGAGGCGCGGCACGGGGTGCCGTTCACGAGGAAGCTGTCGCCCGGACAGGCCGCGGTCGAGCCGGTGCAGTTCTCGACCGCGTCGCAGATGCCGCCGGTCGCGGCGCGACAGACGGTCGAGTTCGGCTTGAAGCCGTCGCTGGGGCACGCCGCGCTCGACCCGGTGCAGTTCTCGGCGTTGTCGCAGACGCCGCCGGTGGCCCGGCACTGCGTGCTCGAGCTCCGGAACTGACAGGTGGAGTCGCAGCAGATGGTGCCGAGCGCGGTGTCGCAATCCTCGCCCTGCGGGCCGTCGACGACGCCGTTGCCGCAGAGGCTGGTCAGCGTGACCTGGACGAAGTGGCCGTCGTTGAGCTGGGTGCGGCTCGGAGAGCCCGGGTAGCCGCAGGCGCTGCAGCCGCTCGTGTTTCCGCTGCCCTCGCCGAAGCGGACCGCGGCCTCGCAGGAGTTACTGCGGGCGTTGCCGTTCCACGTGAAGGTGAGGGTGTGGCCCTGGGCGACGCCGTTGCTGACCCGGTCGATGCGCGCGGTCGCCGACTGGTTGACCGGCCCGCTGGTGGTGGCGCCGCCATTCGGGATCGAGCCCGGATCGGCGAGGCTGAGCGAGCCGGAGGTGAGCGTGCCGCCCGTGAACCCGCCGCCGACCGAGCTGACGTCGGCGGAGCCGTCGCAGCCCGAGGCGTCGTTGATGCGGTTCATGTCGCCGACACGATCGGTGTCGACGGTGAGGAAGTAGGCGCCAGGGGCGGTGACGTTGAAGGAGAGATTGTGCTGAGCCGAGCCGTTTTGTTGGCGCGTGCTGAAAACGCCGACGTCGGCGTTCAGGTTCCACGCGAAGCGGGTCTTGAAGACGGTGCCGTTGTTGGTCTGAATGTTGACCGAGGCGTTGTTCGAGCCGTCGCCGCTATTGGAGTTGGTCGTGCTGCCTGAGGTATTGGCCGAGCCGCTGGAGATGGACTGAGCCTGTGCTTTTTCGCTCGCGCTGGCGAGCATGGCGACAGCGGCGATGAGCACCAAGGCGATCATCCTGCGGGTTGCGGTCATGCGACGGTCCTCCGTGGGGGGGTCCTGTTAGTGAGCTCGTAGGGTTCTGAGATTTGCACCGGCGGCGACTCACGCCGGAGCACGGCACTCTGACGTCAAATGCGGCATAAACTCCCGCCGCACAGGTAGCCTGGCTCCCTTACGCGGGTGGGGTCGGTTTCGTCAAGGGAAATCGCATAGGAGGCGCCTTGTACAGGCGGAAATCCACCCGAAGAGCGAAGGCGCGCCATTCACCAGAGCCGGGGAGGGACGGGTGAATGGAAGGGGGGAGGGACCGGCACACCGGCGACGGGCGCGCCGGTGTGCTTCGATCGAGTCGCTGCGGATTACTTCCGGCCGCCGTACTCGGCGCCGAAGAACTCCTTGCTGTCCTGCGGGTTCGGCTTGATGGTGCGGCTGCCCTCCTGCCAGTTGGCCGGGCAGACCTCGCCGTGCTTCTCGGAGAACTGCAGCGCCTTCACCATGCGGAGCGCCTCGTCGACGCTGCGGCCGAGCGGGAGGTCGTTCACCACCTGGTGGCGGACGACGCCCTCCCCGTCGATCAGAAAGAGACCACGCAGCGCGACCCCGTCGGCGAGCAGCACGTCGTAGGAGCGCGCGATGTCCTTTTTGATGTCGGCCACGAGCGGGTAGGTGATGTCGCCGAGCCCGCCGTTCGACCGCGGCGTGTTGCGCCAGGCCAGGTGCGAGAACTTGCTGTCGACCGACACCCCCAGGACCTGCACGCCGAGCTTCGCGAATTCGGCGTTCCGGTCCGAGAACGCGATGATCTCGGTCGGGCAGACGAAGGTGAAATCGAGCGGGTAGAAGAACAGCAGCACGTACTTGCCGCGGTAGTCTTCGAGCTTGAGCTCGTCGTTGAATGCACCGTTCGGCATGACGGCTTCGGCCGTGAACGTCGGGGCCTTTTGCTGCACGAGCACTGCCATGAGTGACCTCCTTTAATGGTAGTTGCGACCGCGCGAGCGACCGGCTGGGTTCATGGTGTCGTGAGTACCGGCACGGTGACGCGACGTGCCGTATCTAGGGACCCTACCGACGGCAGTCCGCCCTGGCAAGTCTGCGCGCCTTCGCTGGCGCGCCGCGGGCCCTCCGGCTAAGAGAGCGGCCGCATGCCCACCCGCGTGAGCAAGGTTCTGGTCGCCAACCGCGGGGAGATCGCGCGGCGCGTGCTGCGCACCGTGCGCGCCATGGGCCTCGCGAGCGTCGCCGTGTACTCCGACGCCGACGAGCGCGCGCCCCACGTCGCCGAGGCCGACGAGGCCGTGCGGCTCGGCCCGGCGCCGAGCCGCGAGTCGTACCTCGCCGTCGATCGCATCATCGCCGCGGCCCGGGCCACGGGCGCCGACGCCATCCATCCCGGCTACGGCTTCCTCTCGGAGAACGCCGAGTTCGCGGCGGCCGTCGCCGCGGCGGGTCTCACCTTCATCGGCCCGCCGGTCGAGGCGATTCGGCGGATGGGCAGCAAGATCGGCGCGAAGGCGATCATGGCCGACGCCGGCGTGCCGGTGGTGCCGGGAGCCTCGCTCGCCGAGCTGCCGCTCAAGGAGAGCGTGGCGGCGGCGTGCGCGATCGGCTTTCCGGTCCTGATCAAGGCGTCGGCCGGGGGCGGCGGCAAGGGCATGCGGATCGTGCGCGACGAGGCTGCCTTCACCGAGGCGGTCGCGACCGCGCGCCGCGAGGCCGAGAACGCGTTCGGCGACGGGACGCTGCTGCTCGAGCGCTACTTCGACGGACCGCGCCACATCGAGATCCAGATCTTCGGCGACGTCCAGGGCAACGTCATCCATCTCGGCGAGCGCGAGTGCTCGATCCAACGGCGCTACCAGAAGATCCTCGAGGAGGCGCCGTCCCCGGCGGTCGATGCAGGGCTCCGCGCCCGCATGGGCGAGGCCGCCGTCGCCGCCGCCCGCGCCATCGGCTACGTCGGCGCGGGAACGGTCGAGTTCATCGTCGACCAGCACGGCGACTTCTACTTTCTCGAGGTCAACACCCGCCTCCAGGTCGAGCATCCGGTCACCGAGGCGGTCACCGGCCTCGACCTCGTGCGCTGGCAGATCCTCCTGGCGGAGGGCGAGCCCTTGCCGCTCGCCCAGTCCGAGGTGACGCTCAGCGGCCATGCGATCGAGGCCCGGCTCTATGCCGAGGACCCGAGTGCCGACTTCCTGCCGGCGACCGGCAGCGTGCTGGTGTGGGCGCCCGCGCCGCTCGCCGGGGTCCGCTACGACGCCGGCGTCGAGGCCGGCACGGAGATCGGTGTCCACTACGATCCCTTGCTGGCGAAGATCATCGCGCACGCCCCGACCCGCGCCGAGGCGATCACGCGCCTACGGCACGCGCTCCAGCTGCTCGTGGTCGGCCCGCTCACCACCAACCGCGATTTCCTGCTGGCCGTGCTCGACCATCCGAGCTTCGCGGCCGGCGAGCTGCATACGCACTTCATCGAGCAGCATCTCCCCGCCGAGCGCCGGCGGCCGGCGCCGGATCCCGCCCGCGACCGCACCCACGCCATCGTCGCGGCGCTCTGGGAGCACGAGACGCGGCGACGTGCCGGCGGGCCGCTGCCGGCGAGTCTCCCGTCGGGCTGGCGCAACAACCGCTGGCGCGCGCAGGACGCGACCTACCTGGTCGGCGGCGAGCGCCTCGAGGTCCACTACGTCGCGGCGGCGGACGGGCGTTTCACGGTCGAGGCCGCCGGCGGTGCCAGCGAGTGTCGGGTACATCCGACGACCGACGGATTGACGGTCGAGATCGACGGCGTGCGGCGCCGCTTCGGCGTCACCGCGGGCAAGGAGACGCTGGTCGTGCACGGCCCGCTCGGGGTCACGACGCTCACGCCCGTGCCGCGCTTTCCGCCGTCGGCACGCGAGGACCTCGCCGGCGGCTGTCTGGCGCCGATGACGGGCATCATCCGCGAGGTGCGCGTGCAGGCCGGTGACCGGGTCGAGAAGGGCACGGTCATGCTGGTCCTCGAGGCCATGAAGATGGAGCACCAGATGGTCGCGCGCGACGTCGGCGTCGTGAAGCAGGTGCGGGTCGAGGTGGGGCAGATGGTCGACCCGGACGAGGTGCTCATCCTCGTCGACCCGGTCGAAGACGAAGGCTCGTAGATCTCTTCGCCGCGCGTCTACGCCGCCCGCGCGACCATGCGGGTGCTGGTGAGGGCCTCGGCGACCAGCGCCTCGACGGTGGACTCGACGCCGAAGGAGGTGTGGCTGCCGTCGTGCCAGGCGATGCGTGGCCGGCCCCAGTGGTGCCAGAGCGCGGTGATCTGTCCCGACGGCACCAGCCGGTCGGCGACGCCGCCGAAGATGAAGAGGCGATCCGCCGGCACCTGCGGCGTGAGCGCGAGCGGCGAGACGACGCGCAGCAGCCGTGCCATCTCGACCAGCGAGATTCCGAAGCGCTCGGCGAGCCGCTGCACGAAGGCGGGGACGTGGCGGTGGACGAGCCCCATCAGGTCGACCATCGGCATGCCGGCGATCACGCAGGCGAGGTCGGGCTCGAGATTGGTGGTGAGCGCGGCGATGCCGCCGCCGAGCGAGAGACCGTAGAGACCGATCGGCATGCCGTCGCGGGCGCGCAGCCACGCGAGCAGGCGCCGCAGGTCCCAGATCGCCTGCTGCTGGAGGTGGATGGTGTCGAGCACCTCGCCGGAGAAGAAGCCGTCGCCGCTCCGCCAACCGTGCGCCCGCGGCCCGTGCAGCGGCAGGACCGGCAGCACCAGGTTCAGGCCGAGCGACTCGTGGAGCCAGCGCGGGCTGAACTGAAAGAAGCCGGTGAGCGGAGAGCCGGTGCGATAGCCGTGCAGGCACACCAGCCAGGGACGCGGCGGGCCAGGGTGCTGCAGGATCCAGGCGTGCGCCGTGCGGTTCGCGGCCCGGGCATGCCAGCGCTCGCCGCCGGGCTCGCCGCGGTGCGGCTCGAACTCACTGGCGAAGGTGAGGTGACGATACGAGCGGCCGAAGCTCGACGCGCTGGTGATCGCGCGCGGCTCGAGTGCCGGCGGCGCGGGAAAATAGCCGCGGGGATCGTCGAGCCAGCCCGCGTTCCCGAAGAACGCGAGTGCCTCGGCGATCTCGGCCTGCAGGCGGCGGCGATCGGCGCCGGTCACGAAGCGCGTCGACAGCACCTCGGTCAGAAAGAAGAGCTCGTCGAACACGACCTTCGCCGCGACCCACGGCGAGCTGCGTACCGCGGGCACGAGGTCGTCGAGCTCCCCGCGGGCGGCCGGCGGCCAGAGCCAGCGGCTCGCGAGCACGCCGGGTGCGAGGACGGCGCGGGCGGCGAGCTCGACGGTGAGGCCGGCGAGGCGCTGGATCACGCGAGCGCTCCGCGCCGGCGGGCGTGCGCCATGGCATCCGCCGTAGGCGCCGATGCGCACGTCGGAGCGCGCCGGGGCGCGCGGGAAACCGCAACAACGTGGGAGCGAGAGCCGGGCATTGGGGGCACTCCCGGGGGGCTCTGTCCCTTTACGTCGGTCCGTGCGCGGTTGTAAAGCACGAAATCGCGAGGGGTGCTGTCTGCTTTTGCCCCTCACTGTCTGAAGTTCCTCGACGTCTACTCCCGCACTGTCTGAAATTGAAATGGGCCCGGAGGGAGTTGAACCCTCACGACCTTGCGGTCCCCGGATTCGCTCAACCCACCTCGCAAGATGGGCTCAGCAATCCGGTGCGTCTGCCATTCCGCCACGGGCCCCTATTCCCACTTGATGCCGACGCGTCGATAGAAACCAACGAGCCTCGTAAACTTGACCCCGAACTCTTTGCAGACGTTCGGTATCCGGTGTGAACCATCCCCCTTCGGGGCTTCTTCGTTGACTAGGCAGCAATCCTCGCCTGCATCAGTAAGGACACGCGCATAGGCGACGCACCATGGGTCAGCGTGTTCCTTTTGTTTCAGCGCCTTCACGATGCCGGGATACTTGGCGAGGATCGCCTTGAGAACTACCTGCTGCGCCTCGTCCTGTTCGCTGAAACATGTCCTGTTTGTCTTGGCCCATACGCGGACGGGATCATCGGGGTCGCCCTGGTCTAGTTCCTTCCGGACCTGACGATGAGAACGCACATCACCATTTCCGGCCAGCTCAGTCAGCCTCGACCAAATCGGGGCGAAGATGTCCGGTGGATAGTTGCGGTTCATGTGGATCAGCGAACTCGCGTCGATGACGAATACCGCCACTACATCCCCTCAAGGTACGAGCAGGCTCTCCTGCAAGGTATCGAGCTGGCTGATTCCCACCGACAGGTAGTCGGTCAGATCGCGGTACGAAATGCGCCCACTTTCGGCTGCGCCCAATGCCTGCCCGACAAAGCCTTCGCCCAACTCTGCGAGAGCCTTCTCGACTCGATTGCGACCCTTCATCCCCTTGATCTTTCGCGCAGGTTTCGGGGCGCTCAGCTTCTGCATTAGGTCGTCGTAGTCGGCGACTGACACCAACCGTTCGGTGCGCAGCCTGGTAAGAGCGGCGGCTCGGCTGATAGAAAATAGCACAGCTATTCCCGATACGATTGTATCTAGAGTGATGCGCCCGCTTCGGTATCGCTCGATGGAAGGTAGGGCCATAAGCGCCGGTCGCGGCAACAGGAATTCTCCGGCGAAGCGATTGCAGAACGTTTCGAGCGCGGCATCCGCACGGCTTCGAATGCCTTCGTCGGGATTGCAGATGCCAGGCTTACCGAGGAGAAGATGGCACCACTCATGAAAGAGGGTGAACGTCTTTCCCGTAAAGCTGTAGTCCTTGGAGTTGATGAGGATTGCCGCAGACTCCCCCCCGAGCGAGCAGCCCCGCAGATCCTGTGCGGGGAGGGGAAAAACAAACACGGGAATGCCTGCGTTCTCGAATACGTTTCGCCAATTGCGAAAGCCCAGCTTCGTGCGACGCCACGATTTCTGCTGCTCGACGGGCACACCGATAGCTTTTCGTGCTCGATGAGCCAGACGTTCGATGTCGTCATTCACGGTGGCGCGGAGCTTCCTGGCCGGACTAGGCTCTCCGTCCGCAAAATCCCCGTACGCCGCCTGAAGCCATCGCGCCCGACGGATGGCCAGTAACGTCTTCCGACTCAACTGGTGAGGCGCGCTATCGGAGAACAGACGAAAATCGATCGGCGCTGGGGGTTCTTCCGGGGGGGCCGGAAGGAAAAATGCGGCAGTGGGACGCCTGTAGCAATTCGCAACGCGATCAAGCTGTGCGGGTGACAGGCTGGCCCCTGCCGATTCCCATTCAGTAATCTGGCCTTCGGTCACCTTGAGGCGTTCGCTAGCCTCATGGGGCGTTAGGCCAACGCTAGTGCGGGCCCAACGCATCAACTCAGGCTCTATGGTGAGCATTGCCCTAGGCATAGAGTTTCACCGTTTGTTCGCTTCGCAAACGGCCTAGGCAGCGGCTGTCGAGTCCCGCTCTACCTCCCGGAGCCCGACCGCCCGCAACCAGGCGGACACGTCGAGTCCTTCGCGCTGCGCCCGCTCGGCTAGCGCTCGCTTTTGCTGTGCCGTGACGCGAACCCGAATCGATTGCTCTTTGCGCTGGGTTCGCGGCTTCCGATGCTTTTTCTGGCGGCCGTTTTCCATGGGCCCGAATGTAGCACCATGAGTGCCCCCCAGCAAGCCCCTTGACCGGGGGCACCAAGGGTGCTACATTGTAGTCATGTCGAAGGGGAGCACACAGAACCCTGCCCAAGGTTGGAGCCTCGGGCAGGGGCATGGCCCCACGGGACGACGTGCGCCACGCGGAACCACTCGCATCGCAGATGGTAGCACGTTCGCCGTGGGCGAAGAAGGAGCCCGCCGTGAACATTCTTCCGATTGAGAAGCAGGTCCGCGTCATCAGTGCGTTGACCGAAGGGTGCAGCATCCGCGCGATCGAGCGGATGACCGACGTGAATCGCAACACGATCATGAGCCTTGGCCTCCGTGTGGGGGAGCGTGCGCGTCACTCCACGACGCCCTCATGCGCGACTTGAACGTGAGTGTCATCGAGGTTGATGAAGCATGGAGCTTCATCGCGAAGAAACAGAAGCGCGTCCGCGACACCGACCCGCGCGAGTTCGGCGACTCGTACACATGGATCGCGCTCGACGCGAACCGGAAGGCGATCATCAGCTACCGCGTCGGCAAGCGCACCATTCCCGACGCCACGGCGTTCATGACCGACCTGCGGGGGCGGGTGGCGAATCGTCCGCAGATCACGAGCGACGGGTACGCGCCGTATCTCGATGCGGTCGAGTACGCGTTCGGGCACGACGTGGACTACGCTATGCTTCAAAAAGTCTACGGCGGAACGCCCGAAGGAGCGGACGCGGCCCGACGCTACTCGCCGGGCGCAATCTTGGGCGTGGAGAAGACCATCGTAACCGGCGATCCTGACGAGTCGGTGATCTCGACCAGCTATGTGGAGCGCCAGAACTTGACCCTGCGAATGCAGATCCGCCGTTTCACGCGGCTGACGAACGGCTTCAGCAAGAAGCTGGAGAGTCACCGCGCGGCGGTGAGCTTGCACGTCGCTTGGTACAACCTCTGTCGCGTACACGAGACGATTCGATGCACGCCGGCCATGGAGCTTCGGATCACGGATCACGTGTGGAGCATCCGCGAGTTGATCGATCGGGCGATGTCGACGCCGGCCCCTGCGCCGATCGCGCCGAAGCCCCGCCCCACGGGCATGAGCGCCGCGCGCAGTAAGGGCGAGAAGCGCGGGAGCGGCCCGAGCCGTTGGCTCCGCGTCATCAAGGGCGGAAAGGGCGGCGGTAAGTAGAGACCTTGTGACCCGAATCCCGCCCGTGGTACGGCGCTCGCTCGCTAACAGAAGAGAGCGAGCGCCAGTACGGCGAACCCGCACGCGATGAAGACAGCGGCCACGAATGCATCGGGCCAGCTCGTAGGAGGTATCATGTGGTCTCCTGCTGTAGTCACGGGCCTGGGGATCGCGATCTCCGTGGCCCTGATTCTGTTTGTCCTGATCAAAATCCACTTCGGGACCATCGGTGCCCCAATGGCTGGCACCGTTCTGATCTTGGCCTTGGTTGCGCCATTGCCGTTCGCGAAGATCGGAAGCGACATTCGCGCGAAGATCAGTAAGGGGGGCGCCGAGCTTGAGACGCTCGCGCGAGAGGTCAAGCAGGATGCCGAGTCGGCGAGCGTCGATCGGAAGGAAGTGGAGCGCCTGGAAAAAGAGATTGAAGCCGCCGCCGTCAGTGTGAATCAGGCGGCCACCAACCTCAGGGATCTCGAAAGCCGTTACCGTCGTATGATCGGAGACACGGGGTCGCTGGCGTACCTGATGTGGCGGTCCCGTTCGTATCTGCCCGGCGTGGTCAGATTTTCGGAGCCCCCGAAGGCCACTTCGGAGGAGATGCAACGCTTGGCCACAAACCTCATCACGGAAGGGCACCCGGACCAAGCCGAGCGCGCAGCCGCCATCGCTCGGATGAACAGCTTCATCCCTGATCCGAGGAAGGATGGCCAAGGGCCGGTCATCACAACCGAGCGCGCTCCATAACGGGTCCAGTGTTCTACGTACCCGCATCGCGCGTTATCCGAACCACAACGAGGGCAGCAGCCCGAGATAGCGACCGGCTAAGCAGGAAATGAGGATGAGCAAGCCGCGCGGTAAAGCGACCGGCTCGGCGAGCAAGCGCCAAAAAACGACCCACAGCCCAGCTCCATCCGCACCGCCAACGCCGCCGCCACAGCCGCGCCGTCCATCGTTGGCCGAAGGACTCCTATTGGCGCTCATTGCTATTTTCGGCAGCGCGCTTCTCGCGCTGTATCAGAGCTACAACACCGCCGCCGTGGAGCTGCGCGGGCTCAAGGTCGAGAACGAGGCGCTGACCGAAAAGCTGAGGGCCAGCAGGGCCGAAATCATCGGCGCTCAAGACGAGGCGCGCACGTCGCGAGCACGTCTCCCGCTGCTCAAGCTCTACAGCCCGCAGATGACCATGTACAAACGGTACCACTTTCGGCGCGAATCGAATGCGGTCTTCGAATTCGGCCAGGCAGGCCAGGCTCCCTATCTCAAGTTGCAAATTACGGGATGGTCTGGAACCGGCGACGACGCCATCGTGAACGTCCTCATGAACGCCGAGGACAGCGGTATGGGCGTCGGTGCGCGCAACGCTCGCTCTGGATTCCCTGCGAAGCCTGGTTGCGGGCTCCGCCTTCTGACCAGCAGGATACTCTACGAGATCAAAATCGAGGGCATCGATACGGTCGATACTCTCACCATGGGCATCGCCGCCGCTGAGCCTGCGCCGCGAAAATACGCAGAAGCGTCCCCGCCCGGCCTGATCGACCCAGGATGCGACCCGATCGACTAACCTTGGTCGGAGGGGAACGCGGCCGATCGCGCCAAACGCGTTCTCTTTCGGTTGTCTTAAGCTGGCTGTAGAGGGTTGCGCGGCTGGCTGAAGTTCGACATCACCATCGCGAGGAGGGTCCGTGGCGACGACGGTGACGCAGTACGAGGTCCGCGGCACCGCCGCGTGGATCACGCTCGATTCTCCCGCCAACCGGAACGCGCTCTCGGCCCCGCTGGTCACCGAGCTCGGCGCGCATCTGCACGCGGCGATCGCCGATCCCGCCGTGCGCGCGATCGTGCTCACCGGCAACGGTCCCGCGTTCTGCGCCGGCGCCGACTTGAAGAATCGCGGCGACGCGGTGACCCCCGGCAGCGGCGGCAAGAACCCGTTCGTCGAGATCCTGCGGCTGATGTGGGACGGCCCGAAGCCGGTGATCGTCGCCGCCAACGGGCACGCCTTCGGCGGCGGCGTCGGTCTGATCGCGGCGGCGGACATCGCGATCGCGGTCGACTCGGCGACGCTCAGCTTCAGCGAGGTTCGGGTCGGCGTGATCCCGGCGATGATCTCGGTCGTGGTCCTGCCGAAGCTCGGCGTCCACCAGGCGATGCGGCTCTTCCTCACCGGCGCCCGCTTCGGCTCCGTCGAGGCCCGCGACTACGGGCTCGTGCATCGGGTGGTGCCGGCCGCCGGGCTCACCGCCGCGGTGCAGGAGGAGGTCGACGCGATCGCGCTCGGCGGACCCAACGCGGTGGCGGAGGCAAAGCGCCTGATCCGCACCGTGGCGCGCGTCTCGATGGACGAGGGCTTCGCGTACGCCGAGGCCAAGATCGCCGAGCTCTTCGCGTCGCCCGAAGCGGCCGAGGGCATGATGGCCTTCGCCACCAAGCGCAAACCGAGCTGGGTGTCCTAGTGGCCACGGAAGAGGTGTTCGACGTCTGTGTGATCGGGACCGGGGCTGGCGGCGGCGTCATGATCCAGGAGCTCACCACAGCCGGCTTCCGCGTGGTCGCGTTGCAGCGTGGTCCCATGCTGTCGCCCGCCGACTTCATCGACGACGAGCTCAAGGTGATGCTGCGCGACACGCTCTTCTCGCCGCATCAGCTCGAAACCTTTCGCCCCGACGACAAAACCCCGACGCTGACGGGCAAGTTCAACGCCACCGCCGACTGCGTCGGCGGCACCATGACGCACTGGTCGGCGTGGTCGTGGCGCTTTCGTCCCGACGAGCTCCGGGTGCTGTCGGCGGAAGGCGCCGTGGCGGGCGCGAGCCTCGCCGACTGGCCGTTCCCCTACGACGAGCTGGAGCCGTTCTACGAGCGCGCCGAGTGGGACTTCGGCGTGTCGGGCAACGCCGAATCCAACCCTTTCGGCGCGCCGCGCAAGAAGGGCTACCCGAACCCGGCCCATCCCGAGCGGGTCTCGGGTCAGCGCTTCGCGCGCGGCGCCGCCAAGCTCGGCTACCACCCGTTCCCGCTGCCGGTGGCAATCAACTCGCGTCCGTACGGCGATCGTCCGACCTGCATGTACGGCGGCGCCTGCTACGGCTTCGGCTGCCCGATTCACGCCAAGGCGACCTCGCTCTCGGTGTGCATCCCGAAGGCGCTCGCCACGGGCAAGCTCGACCTCCGTCACGGCGTCGTGGCGCGCGAGATCACGGTCGGGAAGGACGGGCGCGCGGAGAGCGTGCGCTACCTCGACGAGCAGGGTCGCGAGCACGAGGTCCGGGCCAAGCGGATCGTGGTCTCCGGTAACGCCGTCGGCTCGTCACATCTCCTGTTGCTGTCGAAGTCGGGCTCGTTTCCGCAGGGCCTCGCCAACTCGAGCGGGCTGGTCGGAAAAAATCTCATGTTCCACCTCGTGCCGGCAGTGGCCTTCACGATCGACGAGCCGGCGCTCGGCTTCACCGGCATCAACGGCCACGTCGCGGTCGACGACCTGCACCCGAGCGACGCCAAGCGCGGCTTCATCCGCGGCGGGGTGATCGGCGAGCCCAACGCCGGCACCGCGACGCCGGCGTTCTACTGGGGCATCGCCGGCGCGGGCGCGCCGATGGAGCGCACCTGGGGCGCGCCGCTGAAGGCCTTCCTGAAGCAGTTCCCGCGCACGGTGCTGCTGGCGGGCGTGCTCGAGGACCTGCCGATGGAGAAGAACCGGGTAGACCTCGACCCGACCGTGAAGGACCGCTTCGGGCTGCCGGTGCCGCGCCTGACCCACGGGCAGCATCCCAACGACCTCGCGATGCACCGCTGGTACCAGCAGAAGATGCTCGACATCGCCGAGGCCGCCGGCGGGAGCGCGCGCTGGATCTCGAAGGTCCCGGGCTTCACGCTGATCGACGAGAAGACGCCGATGAACGGCGGCCACGTCGGCCATCTGATGGGTACCTGCCGGATGGGAACCGATCCCAAGCGCTCGGTGCTCGACAAGTGGTGCCGCACCCACGACGTTCCGAACCTCTGGGTCGTGGACGGCAGCTGCTTCCCGACCTCGGCCGGCTACAATCCGACGCTCACCATCCTCGCCAACGCCTATCGCGTCGCCGATCACTTCGTGGCCGAGGCCAAGCGGCAGAACCTCTGAGCCGAGCGGAGCCGATCATGTACGAGACGATCACGCGTCGCGACTTCCTGCTCGGGAGCGCGCTCTATGGCGGGGCGATGTGGGCGGGGCTCAACCTGCCGCGTCCGCGCGCCCTCGCCGCGGCGACCGAGTCTGCCACGCCGCTCGTGCTGACCGCCGCCGAATGGAAGACGGTCGAGGCCATCGGCGCACGCATCATCCCGAGCGACGACGAGCCGGGCGCCACCGAGGCGGGGGTGGTGAACTTCGTCGACAAGGCCCTCGCCCACGAAGACGCCGCGCAGCAGCCGACGTACCGCGCGGGTCTCGCCGGCGTCGACGCCGTCGCGAGCAAGCGCTTCGGGAAGGCCTTCGCCGCGCTCGCGGCCGCGGAGCAGGACGAGGTGCTGACGGCGCTCGAAAGCGGCAAGGCCGCCGGCTGGCCGAAGGGACCCGTGAAGGCCGCCGACTTCTTCGCCGCGGTCCGCACCCACGTCGTCTGGGGCTTCCTCTGCGATCCCTCCTACGGCGGCAACCGCGACTTCGTCGGCTGGAAGGTCGTCGGCTATCCCGGGCGCCAGCACCATCGCGGCGGCTACACCAAGGCGCAGATGCTCGGGAAGGAGCCGATCGTTCCGGCGTGGAAAGCCTGAGCACTCCTTTGGCCCGTCCGACGCCGGTCTGGTAGGAGAGCCGGCATGAGCGAGATCCTCCGCATCGCCAATTGCAGCGGCTTCTACGGCGACCGCCTGAGCGCGGCGCGCGAGATGGTCGAGGACGGCCCCATCGACGTGCTCACCGGCGACTACCTCGCCGAGCTGACGTTGATGATCCTCTTGAAGGACCGCTTGAAGGACCCGAGCCTCGGCTACGCGCGCACCTTCCTCCGCCAGCTCGAGGAGATCGCCGCGACCTGCAAGCAGCGCGGCATCAAGATCGTCGTCAACGCCGGCGGCCTGAACCCGGCCGGCTGCGCCGAGGCGGCACGCGCGCTCTACAAGCGCCTCGGCGTGAACGCGGTCGTCGCGCACCTCGAGGGCGACGACCTCTTGCCGAAGCTCGACGCGTTGCAGGCGGCGGGCGAGCCGCTCACGCACCTCGACCAGGGCCGGCCGCTCCGCGAGCTCGGGGCGCCGGTGCTCTCCGCCAACGCCTACCTCGGCGGCTGGGGCATCGTCGCGGCGCTCGAGCGCGGCGCCGATCTCGTCATCTGCCCGCGCGTCACCGACGCGGCGCTCACGCTCGGCCCCGCGGCCTGGAAGTTCCAGTGGAAGCGCGACGACTGGGACCGGCTCGCGGCCGGCGTGGTCGCGGGCCACGTCATCGAGTGCGGCGCGCAGACCACGGGCGGCAACTACGCCTTCTTCAAGGAGGTGCCGGATCTGTCGCACCCCGGCTTCCCGATCGCCGAGATGCGCGCCGACGGCAGCTTCGTGATCACCAAGCATCCCGGCACCGGCGGCCTGGTCTCGGTCGGCACGGTGACGGCGCAGCTGCTCTACGAGATCGGCGGACCGCTCTATCCGAACCCCGATGTGACGGCGCGCTTCGACACCATTCAATTGAAGCAGGACGGCCCCGACCGCGTGCTGGTGCACGGCATCAAGGGCGAGCCGCCGCCGCCGACCACCAAGGTCTGCATCAATTACTTCGGCGGCTACAAGAACAGCATGACGTTCGTGCTCGCCGGCCTCGACGTCGAGGACAAGGCCCGGCTCGCCGAGGAGACGCTCTGGAAGCTGGTGGGCGGGCGCGAGCGCTTCGCCGAGACCCGCTCGAGCCTCAGGCGCGGCGACCACGCCGACCCCGGCAGCAACGAAGAAGCGTTCGCCTATCTCACCGTCTCGGTGAAGGACCCGGACGCGCAGAAGATCGGCCGCGCCTTCTCGAGCAAGGTGGTCGAGATGGCGCTCGCGAGCTATCCCGGGTTCTTCATGACGAGTCCGCCCTCGGACGGGTCGCAGGTCGGCGTGTATTGGCCGACGCTGGTGCCGTCGGCGGCGGTCGAGCAGCGCGTCGTCATCGGCGAGGAGTCGATCGCGATCCCGCCCGTCGAGCCCCCCGCGCGCTTCGCGGCGCCGCCGGCTCCGCCCGCCCCCGCGGTCGCGGCACCCGGCGGGGCGACGCGCGACGTTCCATTGGGGACGATCTGCGGCGCGCGCTCGGGCGACAAGGGCGGCAACGGCAACGTCGGGGTGTGGGTGCGGACGCCGGAGGCCTATCGCTGGCTCGCCGACTGGCTGACGGTCGAGCGCCTGCGCGCGCTCCTCTCGGAGGCCCGCGACCTCGAGGTCGATCGCTTCGAGCTGCCGAACCTCCTGGCGCTGAACTTCGTCGTGAAGGGCCTGCTCGGCGACGGGGTCGCGGCGTCGCTCCGCAGCGATCCGCAGGCGAAGAGCCTCGGCGAGTATCTCCGCGCCAAGGTCGCGCCGATCCCGGTCGGGTTGCTGTAAGGAAACTTTTGCCGGGCCGTTTCGTCCGGCCGCGTTGACGACGACGCGATTCCGGCGTCGGCCGAGGCGGCATGGATTCTGCTCCCCGCGCGGGTGGGGAGGAGGGTCCGATGGGTCGCGGGCGGTGCCGGTGGACGGCTGTGGCCATGGTGTCGGGATGGCTCGCCGTGCCGGCGCTGGCGCTCGCCGCGGCGCCGGTGTTCGGGCCCCCGGCGCCGGTCAACCTCGGCGCCGCGAGCGATGCCGGCAGCGACGGCGCGCCGCGCATCGCCACCGACGGCCACGGCGTCTGGCTGACGGTCTGGGCGGCGGCCGATCCCGGCGGCGACGACTCGGACGTGCTGGCGTCGCGTTCGAGCGACCTCGGCATCACCTGGAGCGTGCCGGTGGTCGTGAACGGCGCGGCCGCCGCCGCCGATGCCTTCGACTTCGCGCCCGCCGTCGCGACCGACGGACACGGCCTTTGGATCGTCGTCTGGGTCGCGACCAACGGTCCCGACACCGACGTCTTCGTGGCGCGCTCGCTCGACGCCGGCGCCAGCTGGAGCCCGCCGGCGCCGCTCTACGCGGACGCCGCGAGCGATCCCGGCAACGACGAGCGGCCGCAGCTCGCGAGCGACGGCGCCGGCACGTGGATCGTGGTGTGGGATTCGAACGGTCGGTACGGCGGCGACCGCGACGTGTTGCTGGCGCGCTCGCTCGACGGTGGGATCACTTGGAGTGCGCCGGCGCCGCTCGCCGCGGGCGCCGCGACCGACCGCGGCGCCGATCAGCGACCGCAGCTCGCGACCGACGGTGCCGGCCGCTGGATGGTGGTGTGGGCGAGCAGCGACACGCTCGGCAACACCAAGGGCAACGACTTCGACGTCCTGGTGGTGCGCTCGAGCGACGGCGCCGCGACCTGGACGGCGCCGGCGGCGCTCGCCGCCAACGCCGCTAGCGACCAGGCGCTCGACGACCGGCCGCAGATCGCGACCGACGGCCTCGGTACCTGGGTGGCGGCGTGGGCCTCCGACAGCTCTCTGGGGGGCATGCTCGGCGGCGATCTCGACCTGCTGACGGCGCGCTCGACCGATGCCGGCGCGAGCTGGAGCCCGCCGGCGGCGCTGAACGGCAACGCCGCGAGCGACGCCGGCGAGGACGGCGCACCGGTGCTTGCGACCGATCGCCACGGCACCTGGGTGGCCGTCTGGGAATCGAACGACGCGCTCGACGGCTCGAGCGGCGACTACGACGTGGTGATGGCGCACTCGATCGACGGCGGCGCGCATTGGGCGAGCCCCCACGCCGTCGATCCCGAGGCGGCGACCGACGGTCGCCGCGACGTGGCACCGCAGCTCGCGACCGACGGCCGTGGAGTGTGGAACGTCGTCTGGGCCGGGCTCGGCGGCGCGTTCGGTGCCGACAGCGACGTGCTGCGGGCGGGCGGACGAGAACGCTGCGGCGACGGTGCGGTCGATCCCGGGGAGCAATGCGACGACGGCAACACCCACGGCGGCGACGGCTGCCCGGCGAGCTGCGAGTTTCCGCCGCTGCCGGTGGCGACACCGACCGCGACGCCGGGATCGCCCGGCGGATCGCCGGGCCCCACCGGCGGAACGGGCGGGGGCCCGACGCCGTCGGGCGACGCGACGCCGGGGGGTCCGGTCGTCAGCGCGACGCCGTCGGGCGGAGCGACGCCGATCGCCACGACCAGTCCGGATCCGGCGGCGACCGCAACGGCCAGTCCCGACCCGGAGGCCACGGCGGCACCGACGGGGAGCGGGACGCCGGGCGGCGGTGGCACCGCGACGGCGAGCGTACCGTCGCCGACGCCGGCATCGACCGCATCCGGCAACGCGCCGATCCCCGGCGCGACGCCGCGCTTCGCCGGTGGTCTCGCGAGCCTCGCGACCGCGAAGGCTGCGGTCGTCTGCCAGCGCGCGGTGGTGAAGGCCGGCGCGCAGCTCGTCGGGAAGCGCCTCGGCGCGTTGGGCGGGTGTGCGCGCCGCGTGCAGCGCTGCATCCAGACCAAGCCGGACGACCCGGGCTGCCTCGACAAGGCGGGGGCGCGGTGCCGCGGCGCGGTCGCCGGGCTCGCGGGCTTCGACGCCAAGACGGCGGCGAACGTGCGCCGGCGCTGCGGCGGCTCGCTCGCCCTCGGCGAGCTGCTCGCGCCGGCGGGACTCGGCTTCGGCGGCCTCGTCTGCGACGACGAGACCGAGAGCCTCGACGATCTGATCGACTGCCTGGTCGGCGAGCACGCGTGTCGCGCCGGCAGCCTCTTCGAGGTTCTGCAGCCGCGGGCCAAGGAGCTGATGCGGCTGCCCGGAATGAATGCGTCGACGCTGGACGCGGTGGTGTGCCTCCCCGATCACGGCGGCGACGGCGCGAGCGTCGGCGACCCCGCGGGTACCGGCAAGGCGGTCGAGGCCTGCGCCAGCGTGATCGTCAAGGCCGGGACCGGCTTCGTCCGGAAGCGGCTGGCACGACAGGCGCGCTGCGTGGACGCGCTCTTCACCTGCATCCAGCTCGCGCCTGGGAACGGCGCCTGCCTCGCCAAGGCGCGGGCGCGCTGCGACAAGGACGCCGGCACCAGCGCGGCCGAGGAGCGCAAGCTGACGCGGATCGTCGCCGCTCGCTGCGGCGAGGGCGTCGTCGCGTATGCCACCCTGCGCGCGGCGCACGCCGCCAACCTCGACGCCCTCGCCGACGCCTGTGCCGCGCTCGGCGTCGCCGAGCTCGCGACGCTCGCCGACTACCAGCAATGCGTCGTGCGCGCCGACACCTGTCGCGTCGAAGGGCTGCTCCGCGTCGAGGCCCCGCGCGTCGCCGAGCTGATGGCCATCGTCGGCCGCCCGTTCGGCAGCGGTTATTGCGCACAGTGAAGGGTCGAGGAGGCCGTGACGACGCCAGCCCACCGTGAGGAGCCACGTCCGTGCCCGTGACACGGGCCGCTGCACGATGTCCTCGGTACCTCCCTAGATAGCTCCTCTCACCCTCCAGCGGCTCGCGGACGTCCGGGGAGCTAGTCGTCCATGCGCAGTCGGAACGGCGGCGGCTCGCGCTCGACGAGATACGCGAACTGGCGCGCGAACTCGGCGGGAGCGAGGCCGGCTACCTCTGCCAACCGGGCGCGGATCACCGGATCGGCGAAGTCGTCGCGGCGGAGCCGGATCATGTAGCGGCGTGCGATCTGGTAGCGCGACGACTCGATGTCGACCAAGCGCACGCGCGTGCGCCCGGTCGCGGGGTCGAGCATCTGACTGAACGGGACCGGCACGAACCGGCCGCCCTGCAGCGACACCACGGCGGCGCTGCCGCCCTCGAGCAGGTATTGGGCGGCGCAGTAGCCGAGGTCGCGGGTGTACTCCATGTCGTAGGGCGTCGGGTCGGCGCAGCGCAGCTCGTAGCCGATGTTCTTGGAGACGATCGTGGTGCTGACGCCGAGGGCGTGGAGGCGCTCGCGGACGGCGCGGCGGAGGATCTGGCCGATGTCGATCTCCGAGAGGCGGGGGTTGCCGTGCTCGTCGCGGCTGAGATGGGCGACCTCGGCGAGCTCCTCGGGATCGATGCCGAGCACGACCCCCTCGGCGATCACGACCACCCCGTCGGGCCGCCCGTCGGCGAGCCGTTTCAGAATGGCGCCGACCAGCGTGTCGACGATCGTCCGGAACGGTACGCGCTCGCCGAACTCCTCGGGGATGAGCGTCAGGGTGGCGCCGGCCGCCTTGCCGATCCCGAGCGCCAGGTGTCCCGCCTTCCGTCCCATCGAGATCACGAAGAACCAGTGCGAGGTGGTCTTGGCGTCGACCATGATGTTCTTCACCAGCTCGACGCCGAGGTGGCGCGCCGTCTGGAAGCCGAAGGTGTCGACGTGCGAGGGCAGGTCGAGGTCGTTGTCGATGGTCTTGGGGACGTGGACGACGCGGATGCGGCCCGCCGAGTGATCCTCGAGCTTCATCGCCGAGTACGCGGTGTCGTCGCCGCCGATGGTGATGAGCTGCGACACCCCGAGGCTCAGCAGCGCGGCGACGCAGTTTTCGAGGAGCGTGGGGTCGCTGGTCGGGTTGGCGCGCGAGATCCCGAGATGCGAGCCGCCGCGGAAGTGGATGCGGCTCACGTGGTCGATGGTGAGCGGGGTGACGTGCTCGGCGTCGCCCCGCATCAGCCAATGGAAGCCGTCGCGGATGCCGAGGACGCGAACACCCTCGAGCGCGCTCCGGATGGTGGCTGCACCGATGACGCTGTTGATGCCGGGCGCGGGCCCGCCGCCGACGAGGATGGCGAGATTGGTCGATCGACTCATGCTGGAAGTATGGCGAGCGTCGTCGCCGATCGCCAGTCGCGCGCTCGGTTGGTGCTGCGCGGCCGGGCGGGCTACGCTCCGCGACCGTGCGACTTCCGCGTCCGGTCACCCACGTCATCTTCGACATGGACGGGGTGTTGCTCGACACGGAGCGCTTCTACACCGAGGTCACGCAGGCCATCGTCGGGCGCTGGGGGAAGGTGTTCGACTGGTCGATCAAGGGCAACATGATCGGTCGGCCCGCGCGCGACTCGGCCCGCTACCTGGTCGAGACGCTGAATCTTCCGATCACGCCCGACGAGTACCTGCGCGAGCGCGAGGCGATGCTCGCGCGGCTCTTTCCGGAGAGCGAGGCGATGCCCGGCGCACGCGCGCTCACGGCGGCGCTGGCCGCCCGCGGCGTGCCGCAGGCGCTGGCGACGAGCTCCGGCCGGCGGCTCTTCGACCTCAAGACGCAGAAGCACGGCGAGTGGTTTCGTGTCTTCTCGGCGGTGGTGCTGGGCGACGATCCGCGGGTGGCGCGCGGCAAGCCGGCGCCCGACATCTTCCTGCTCGCCGCCGCCGAGCTCGGCGCGACGCCAGCAACGTGCCTCGTGATCGAGGATGCGCCGGCCGGGGTGGCAGCGGCGCACGCGGCCGGCATGCAGGTCGTCGCCGTTCCCGATCCGGGGATGGCGCGTGCGCCGCTCGCGGCCGCCGAGCTCGTGGTCGACTCGCTCAGCGAGCTCGCGCCCGCCGACCTGGGGCTGTAGAAGCTCGCTCGCTCAGCCGCCGACGCGCGCGCGCGTCGCGTCCTTCGTCGGCTGCGGCGAGGTCTCCGGTCCGGGCGTGACGACGACCTCGATGCGGACGGCCGCCGCGCCGTCCTCGGTCACCCCGATGCGTTGCGCCGCCGCCTTCGAGAGGTCGATGTCGCGGCCGCGCGCGTAGGGGCCGCGATCCGTGATCTTCACCTCGACCGATTTGCCGTTGTCGAGGTTGGTGACCCTGGCGCGCGTTCCGAGCGGCAGGCTCGGGTGCGCCGCGGTCAGGCCACGTTGATCGAAGCGCGTGCCGCTCGCGGTCTTCCGCCCTTGATGAAACTTGCCGTACCAGGAGGCCTCGCCCAGCTGCTCGACGACCGGCTCGGTGCCGTCGGTCTTCACCGCGACGCTATCCTTCACCAGGTCCTGCTTGCCCTCGGCTTTCTCGGTACGCTTGGACTTGGCCTCGACGTTTGCCGCCATCGCGTGGGCGGCGTCGACGTTCGCCTTGACGGCCGGATCGAGCGGCGGCGGTGCGGAAAGGTCAGGGGTCGCCACCTCCGTGGTGTGGACACACGCGGAAATCAGCACGAGGATACCGGCAAGTCTTACAAGCGATGGTGCGAATCGGCGCGATTTCACGGGTGTTCTCCTTTTGTCTCTCTGTGCGATGCCGCAAGGAGTACCAAGAACCGTACCAAGCGAGCGCCGGTTGACGGCGGCCCCACGTGCGGGGCACGGTCCGTGAGCGTGCCGACCCCTCGACTGCACCGGCTGCTCTTGATCCTCGTCCTTGGGGCCATTACTGGCCCCTCGCCCGTACTCGGGTGTCAGCACGACGCCGAGTGCGGTTGCGACGGCAGCACGATCTGCGCGGCGGGCGCCTGCGTCGCGGCGCTCACGCTGCCGGTCTTTCCGGTCGGCGTGGTGGGGGCGTCGCCCTACGCCACCCCGGTGATCGCCGCGCTCGATCACGCCGGCGCGTTCTACACCGGTTGCTGCGACACCCGCATCACGGTCTTCACGGGCGAGTCCGCCGAGCGCGACGCCAACGCGGTGCTCTGTCCCGCCGCGCCGACGTTCCCGGCCTGTCTCTTCGCGAGCTGTCTCTGCGGCTACGCGGCCGCCGACGCGAGCCCGTTCGTGGTGAACGGCAGCTACGCCGGCGTCGTCGGCCCGAGTCATCTGCAGTACGACGGGCACGCCGGCTGGGACTACGAGGCGAACGCCGGCGTGCCGTTGGTCGCGACCCGCGCCGGCTCGCTCTGCAAGGCGATCGCGGATCCGGTGAACGGGACCGCCGGGCAGCCGACGGCGTGGGACGGCTTTCATTCGTTCTACATCGACCACGGCGTGATCGCCGGCGCCGGCTGGGCGTCGTGGTATCTGCACGCCAGCGACCTCTCCGGAGGTCTCGCCGCGTTGGCGCCGGGGGAGTGCGCGCCGGTGACGACGGGACAACAGGTGGCGCTCGCCGGCAACGCCGGGACGTTCGTTCCCCATCTCCACTTCGAGGTGCGCCGCTACGAGCCGGCGGACGGCCCAGAGGCCTTTTCGGCGAAGGTCGTCGATCCGTACGGTTGGCGCGGGACCATGCCCGATCCCTGGACGGAGCCGGCGGCCAACCCGCAGGCCGCGCCGCAGGGGCCGGCGCTCTGGCGCGCCTGCGGAAACGGTCGTGTCGAGTGCGGCGAGGCGTGCGACGACGGCAACGTCGTCGCCGGCGACTGCTGCTCGGCGAGTTGCCAATTCGAGGCCGGCGACACGCCCTGCGGCACCGGCGCGAATCCGTGCGCCGACGAGCGCTGCAATGGGGCGGGTGCCTGCGTCGACGTAGCGACGCCGCGCGCGGCGTGTCGAGCGCCGATCCTATCCGGCGCGGCGACGTTGAGCGTGACCCGCGGCGCCTCCGCGTCGGCCGATCGCGTGCAGTGGAAGTGGGGTCGCGGCGCGGCCACGACCACGGGCGACTTCGGCGATCCGACGACCGTCGATGGCTATCGGCTCTGCGCCTTCACCGAGGCTCCCACACCGGTCCTGGTGTTCGGTGCAGCCGTGCCGGCGGGCGGTCTCTGCCCGGCGGGCGGCGGCAGCAAGCCGTGCTGGAGCGCGAAGGGCTCGCCTCCGGGCCAACGGGGCTTCCGCTACCGCGATCGCGATGCCACGCCGGACGGCGTGGAGTCCGCTCTGGTGCTGCCGGGTGCGGCCGGTGCGGCGAAGATTCAGCTGAAGGGTCGCGGCGGGCATCTCGTCCTGCCGGGCCTGCCGCTCGCGCTGCCACTGCGCGTGCAGCTGTGGGCCGACGCGGGCACGTGCTGGGAGGCGCGCTACGTCGCCGCGGGCGTGCAACGAAACGACGCCACCCGTCT
Source organism: uncultured delta proteobacterium (assembly GCA_963761995.1). Lineage (GTDB taxonomy): Bacteria > Desulfobacterota > Binatia > UTPRO1 > UTPRO1 > UTPRO1. The sequence continues at coordinate 2,315,154 of CAVXIU010000006.1, forward strand.
GAAGGCGCGGAGCGAGTAGCCGGCCCGGCGAGAGGGAGAGATCCCCCTTCTGAGTTAGCTGCGACGGCGACCCCTCCGCCGTCCGCTCTTCCCGACGGCCGCCGCCGCAGGAACTAGCCGCGCAGCAGAACGTCGCAGACCAGGCGGACTCGTTTCACGACCCGGCCGAAGGCGTTCTGCTGGATGTTGCGGCGGAGCATCACGAGCGCCTTCCGCTGCAGCCGGTAGCGGTCGAAGAACGGCGGCTTCGGTGGCGGCAGGGCGGCGCGCGCTGCCGCGGCCTCGACGGGCGCGAAGAAGGTGGCGCGCGGGAAGCCCCAGGTGTCGAGGTCGGCGTCGGGGATCGCGCCCACCATCTCCCGCACCAGGGCGAGCTTCTGGGGATCGGCGGCGAGCTCGGTCGCCCACTTCTCGACCGAGTCGGTGACCGGGCGCGAATGCCGCTGCACGCCGAGCGGATCGCCGAGGCCCTTCGACTCGTGCTGGTGCTCGCCGTAGTCGATGGCGCCGGCCTCGAACGGCACGCCGAGGAACTCGAAGACGCGCCGCATCTCGGCCTCGGGATCCTGCACCAGTTGCTCGTAGCCGACGCGGACGTACGGCACCGGGCGGTCGCGGATGAAGCGCGCCATCGCCGGCACGTAGCGGTTGAGGATGGGATTGAACTTGCGGGCCGCGACGTAGTCGCCGTCGAAGAAGGAGTTGGCGTACGAGCTCCAGATCGCCGCGGGATGACGCGTGAGCACGACGTAGCGCGCGGCAGGGTAGAGCTTGGCGATGAAGGGCAGGACGAGCGCGTTGGCCGGCGTCTTGTCGAGGAAGAACGGCTTCCCCTTGGCGCGCGCGGCCAGCATGCGGCCGTAGAGGACGTCGGTGTAGGCCCGGCATGCGTCGAGGTAGTCGGTCTCGCCGGCGGGGAGATCGGCGACGAACTCGCGCGTCGATTGCTGGGCCTGCAAATGGTCGAACGGTGCGGCGTCCACGGTGTCGTAGAAGCCGAGGTGGGCGAGCGGCGTCAGGAGATGGGGCTCGGCGCGGCTGTAGATCGCGGAGTGCGAGCTCAGCATCCGCATCAGCAGGGTGGAGCCCGAGCGCGGGGGTCCGATGACGAAGATCAGCGAGCGCTCCATGTCCACGAGATCGTTCCTTGCGTGCGCCGGCGTCGCGCGCGCGGCGATTGTAGCGGCGGCGTCGGACGCCGGCGAGGTGGTCTTTTCAGTTGCCGCGGACGCGCAGCTCGACCGCGGACACGTCGTCGAGCTCGATCAGCACGTCGTAGAACTCCTTGCCGGCGATCTGGGTGAGGAGCACGGTCGCTCCGCCGACGGGTCCGAGCTTGCCGCGATAGGACTTGCCGTTGCTGAGCACCAGCTCGACGTCGCGCCCCTCGCCGAGCTTGGCGAGCGCCTCGCGCATGCTGCCGCCGGTGTCGAGGCCGGGCTTGGCGCCGTCCGCGGCGCGCGCCGTGCTCGCGCCGACCACCATCGCGAGCATCATCACCGCCGCCAGCGCCGTCCGTGTGGTCCGCATCGGAGCCTCCCTCCCGTCTCGTCGGCGGTCGTCCCCGCCGGAAGATCGCGGGTTCTACGCACGGCGCGTGGCGCGGTCAACCCGCGTCGCCGACGGTGGCCCGGACAGCGAGCTCGTCGGCGACCGCGGGGGCGCGCGGCATGCGTGCGGTGGTCACGAGCGCGACCGCGACGACGATCACGGAGGAGCCGAGGATGATCGGCGGCGTGATCGCCTCGTCGAGCAGCCACCAGCCGAGCAGCAGCGCGATCACCGGGTTCACGTAGGCGTAGGTCGCCGCCTTGGCGGCCGGCACGTTCGCGAGCAGCCATACGTAGGCGGTGAAGCCGATCCAGGAGCCGACGACGACCAGGTAGAGGATCGCGCCGATGCCGGCGGCGTCGAGCTCGGTGCTGCGGACGCCGCCGGTGAAGACGCCGAGGACGAGGAAGAGGATGCCCGCGAAGAACATCTCCCACGCCGTCACCGTGAAGGGATCGGCGCGGATGCCGGCCCGCCGCGAGTACAACGACCCGCACGACCACGAGAGCGACGCGACCAGGAGCGCGAGTACGTGCCAGAGATCGCCGCCGGCGCCGAAACCCGGCTGCACCAGGAGCACGACCCCGCAGAATCCCAGCACCACACCGACGGTGGCGACGGGGGGCAGGCGCTCGCGGAGCGGCGGCAACGCCGCAAGCGCCGCCATCCAGAGCGGCACGGTCGCGACGAGCAGCGCCGCCAGGCCGGAGGGAAAGGACTGCTCGGCCCACACCACGAGCCCGTTGCCGCCGAGCAGCATGAGGACGGCCATCACGAGGATGGCGCCGAGCTCGCGTGTCGTCGTCCGGGCGAGGCGTCCGGTCGCGGCGAGGGCGAGCAGCATGCCGCCGCCGGCGAGCGCGAAGCGGAGGCCGGCGAGCATGGTCGGGGCGACGTGCGCGACCCCGATGCGGATCGCGAGGTAGGTCGAGCCCCAGGCGAGATACACCGAGGCGAAGGCGAGGATCAGCAGGCGGCGCGATGGTTGGCTCGGCGACACGGATCGACCACCGTGATCGCGCGGCGCCGGCGAGTCAATGGCGGGGCGTCACCACGATCTTTCCGATCTGCTGGTTCGACTCGAGCCGGCGATGAGCGTCCTGGATGCGCTCGAGCGGGAAGTGGGAGTCGATGACCGGGGTGAGCGCGCCGGCCTCGAGCAGCCGCGTGATGTCCCGGAGCGCGCGGTCGCGGCGTGCCGGGTCGCCGAGCAGCGGCCCGAGCGTGAAGCCCTGCAGCCGAATCTGCTTCCGCAACATGCCGCCGAGACCGAGCGCGAGCGGCGCCGAGTCGAGCGCGCCGTAGACGAAGACGATGGCTTCACGGCAGGCCGCCTTGATGTGGTCGTTGACGATCGGGCCGTAGATCGGGTCGAAGATCACCCGCGCCCCGCGGCCGTCCGTCAGCGCGAGCACGCGATCGACGTAGGGCTCGCTGCGGGTGTCGATGATGGCGTCGGGCGCGAAGCGGCGGAGCGCCGCGACCTTCGCCTGCGACGTGGTGGTGGCGATCACCTTGGCCCCGCGCGCGCGGCAGAGCTGGATCGACGCGATCCCGACCGAGCTCGACGCCGCCGGCACCACCACCCAGTCGTCCGGCCCGATCTCGGCGATCTCGACCAGCGCGCCCCACGCGGTCAGGCACTGCATCCAGATCGAGCCGGCGTCGCGATCGCTCACGTTCGTGGGGGTCGGCACGAGCGCGTCGGCGGCGACCGTCATCGACTCGGCGCAGGTGCCCTCGCTGACGACGTCGAAGGAGGAGGGCAGGACACCGACCCGGTCGCCGACCTTCCAGCGTGTCACCTCGGGCCCGACCGCCGCGACGATGCCCCCGCCCTCGAAGCCGCTCCGGCTCTTGCCCGGCGACTTCACGAGGTAGCGCCCGCGCCGATAGTTGGCGTCGGCGCGATTCAGCCCCGCCGAGGTGACGTCGAGCCGCACCTCGCCCGGCCCGGGTGGGCGCGCAGGCACGTCGATCAGTGTGATGATGGAAGGGTCGCCAAGCCCTTCGAACCAGGCGGCGCGCATGCGTCGGAGGCTTACGGGGGCTCGAGCGCCCGAGGTGGCATGCAACACGCGTGGGGGCGTGAACGGGCAAGCCGTGCCGGCCGGCGCTGACGAGTTGCAACTCGCGACGGCCGTGGCGGCACCTGTCCGGTGTGTCCTCGTCTCATGCCGATCCGACGCTAGGTGGGGTCGTCGTCGGTGATCGATGAGCCGAGCGTGCTCGGAAGATCGCTTCGGAGTAGCCGAGCGCCGCGTGCAGGGTCGGTTGCGAGGTAGAAGATGGAGAGATAGCTCTGAAAGAAGATGTTGGTAGGTTAAAGGTAGAAAAGGTAGCTGATGATGTAGAGTATTTTAAGGAACTATTAGAGTGATTGGTAGAGAATGAAATGTAAGAAGAGAACGTAGCTGATGTAAAGACGGGATCGCGACAGATAGAGCTGCAACACGCGGTAGTCGGGAGAGTATTGTTACAGGCTCTGGTGGTTATAGAGAGAGGTAGTGAAATATTGGAGGGATGGATAGAGATAGATTAGAGCACAGAGAATTTCTGAAAGAAGGTAGAGAAAGAGAGATATGGTGGAGGTATATTAGGTGAGTTAGAGTAGGACAAAAGAAAGAGAGGAAAATTAGAAAGTAAGCTAGAAGAAGTATTAAGGGAGAGGATAGTAACAGCGGATATTGGCGGTGACGTAAGTGATGATGAAGCGCTAGTGCGGCGTCAGTAGATTGCTCTTCTGTATGTGCAGGACTTCATCGAAAGCAGCGGCGAGTGTCCGAGCAGCGTGACAACGGAAGCAGCACGCTACTGCCTCGCGAGCGCCGTAAACACCCGAACGGTAGCGGTCGCGACGGCGCTGTGGGAACTCTTGTCCGAGGCCAGCCCTCGTTGGGTCCGCCACCGTTGAAGATGTCCTCCTGCGCGAACTGATCGAGCGTGACGACCAGATCCGCACCCGTTGCGGTTTGCCGAAGGCGTTCGGCGAACGCGCGGACCCGCGCTCGGTGCTCGTCGTCCTCCTGTCGGTAGCTGACGAAGACGTTCGTCACGGGCGTCGAGGCTCGCGCGTTCAGAACGCGAAATCAACTCGACGAGGCCCCAGTGCAGGTGTGGAACATGCGACCGGCGGTGTAGTCTGTCTCGATCTGGCGCAATTATGTTGCGGGCATCGTCGAGATGCCCGTGGGGGTGCAATGAACCATGAGCAATGGATGGCGCTCGCGCTCGCCGAAGCCGAGCGCGCCGGCGCCGCCGGGGAGGTGCCGATCGGCGCCGTCGTCGTCCGCGACGACGCCGTGCTCGCGGCCGCCGGCAACGCGCCGATCGCGTCCGTCGATCCGACCGCGCACGCCGAGGTGCTGGCGCTCCGCGCCGCGGCGGGCGCCGTCGGCAACTACCGCCTCCCGGGCTGCACGCTCTTCGTCACCGTCGAGCCGTGCGCGATGTGCGTCGGCGCGGCGCTGCAGGCGCGGATCGCGACTCTCGTCTTCGGCTGTGCCGATCCCAAGGCCGGCGCGGCGGGATCGCTCTACGATCTCACCCAGGACGTGCGTCTGAACCACCGCATCACGGTGGTCATGGGGGTCGAGGAGGCCCGGTGCCGCGCCCTGCTGCAGGCGTTCTTCGCCGCGCGCCGCGCGTGAAAAGGCTTCTCATGTGCCGACGATCCTGGTACTTGGGGCCTACCGAAGGCCGCGAAGCCTGTGCTAGACGGGGCGGAGGAGGGTCGTATGGCGGCACGCTCGATCGGTTCGGGAACCATCAGCTTCGGATTGGTGTCGATTCCGATTCGTCTCTTCGTCGCCACCTCGTCGGAGTCGCTCTCCTTCAACATGCTCCACGAGCCCTGTCGGAGCCGGATCAAGCAGCAGATCTTCTGTCCGACCTGCGAGCGGGTGGTCGAGCGGAGCGAGACCGTCAAGGGCTACCAGTTCGCCAAGGATCAATACGTCCTCTTCAAGGACGACGAGCTGAAGGCGCTCGAGGCCGAGGCCAATCGCTCGATCGAGATCCAGGAGTTCGTGCCGCTCGACGAGGTCGACCCGATCTACTTCGAGAACGCGCACTACCTCGGACCCGACAAAGGCGCCGAGAAGGCCTACCGTCTGCTGGTCGAGGCGATGCGCGACACGGGCATGGTCGCGGTCGCGCAGTGGACCAGCCACGGCAAGGAGCACGTGGTGCTGATCCGGCCCGTCGAGGGCGGACTGGTCATGCACGCGCTCTACTACGCCGATGAGGTGCGGAGCCTGGCCGAGATCGCCGCCACCGCGGAGGGGCCGGCGGCGCGTCCGGCCGAGGTCGACCTGGCGCGGAAGCTGATCGATCAGCTCTCCGCGAAGCGCTTCGATCCGACCCGCTACCACGACGCGCATCGCAATCGGGTGCAGGCGGTGGTCGAGCAGAAGATCGCGGGCGAGGAGGTGGCGATGCCCGAGACCGCCGCGCCGCGGGCCCAGGTGATCGACCTCATGGAGGCGCTGAAGGAGAGCCTGGCGCGCGGCCGGGGACGGCGGAGCGAAGCGCCCGCCGCGGCGGCGCCGGCGGCGAAGGCGAAGGCGGCGGGCGGGGCGCGGCGTCCGACGGCGAACGCGCGGCGCCCGGCCGAGGACGAAGCGCCCAAACGGGCCCGCACCAAGAAGTGAAGCATCCGGGCTAGGGAGTTGGCGCGGACCGCCGCCGAACGTTCCGTTCACTTCGATAGCGCCCAGGCCGCGCGCATCGTCGGCGTGACCCCGCGGCGCCTCCGCGACTGCGTGCGCGCGGGACTGGTCAGCTCGCCGCGCGACGACAAAGGTCGACTGCGGTTCGGATTCGTCGATCTGGTGGTGCTGCGGACGATGCGGGGTCTGCTCGCGCGGGGCGTGCCGCTGACGCAGGTTGGTCGCGTGCTGGAGTCGTTGCGCCGCCAGATCGGCGAGCGACCCCTCACGCGCCTCACCATCTATGCGGACGGCCGGCGGGTCGTGGCGTGGGACGGCGAGAGTCGCTGGCAACCCGACTCGGGACAGTTTCTCTTCAACTTCCCGGCGGCGCGCGTGCTGAGCGGGGCGCGCAAGGTCGCGGCCATCCGGCCGCCGCCGAAACGCACGCCGAAGAAGCGATCGCCGCCGACGGCCAGCGCCGACGAGTGGTGTGATCTCGCGCTCGAGCTCGAGCGCGATTCCCCGGAGGAGGCCTGCGCGGCCTACCGCAAGGCGATCAAGCTCGACCCCGATGCGGCGATGGCGCACATCAACCTCGGCTGTCTGCTGCACGCGGCCAGCAAGTACGCGGTCGCGGAGCGGCACTACCGGAGGGCGCTCGCCAGCGCCGGCGATCATCACGCGCTCGGTTGGTACAACCTGGGGGTGTTGCTCGAGGATCGCGGCCGGCCGGCCGAGGCGCTGCCGAGCTACGAGCGGGCCGTCGCGGCCGACCCCGAGCTCGCCGATGCGCACTACAACCTCGCCCTGCTCTACGAGCAGGCCGAACGAAAGCAGGAGGCGGTGCGGCACTTCGCGATCTACAAGCGGCTGGAACGCCGGCGGTGATTCGATGAAGGCGCGACCGTTCACGCCGCTCGAGGTGGCGATCGCGAACCCGATCATCCGCGTCATGAGCCGCCTCAACACCTGGGCCTACCGCATGACCAACGGGCGGCTGGGCGGCAGCTTCCTCCGCGGCGCGCCGGTGATGTTGCTGACGGTGGTGGGGCGGAAGTCCGGCCGTCGCCTGACCGTGCCGCTGTTGTATCTGCGCGACGGCGAGCGCGTGCTCACGGTGGCGTCCAAGGGCGGGATGGACCACCACCCGCTCTGGTACCTGAACCTCGAGGCCAATCCCGCGGTCGAGGTGCAGATCGGCGACGACACCCTGCCGATGCGAGCCCATACGGCCGACGCCGCCGAGCGCGCCGTCTACTGGCCGAAGCTGGTGGCGATGTATCCCGATTACGCCGACTACCAGGCCCGCACGGCGCGCCAGATCCCGGTCGTGGTGCTGTCACCGCGGGTGTAGTCCGAGCGCCCGCGCGCGGCGAGTCCAGACCAACAGCAACGTCAGCGCCACCGTCACCAGGCCGGCGCAGAGACCGATCCAGAGGCCCAGGACGCCGGCGCCGCGTCCGAAGCAGAGCAGCCAGCCGAGCGGCAGTCCGAGAAGCCAGTAGCCGATCAGGTTGACGATCATCGGCGTGCGGGTGTCGCCGGTGCCGCGGAGCGCGCCGGTGAGCACTACCTGGGTGCCGTCGAAGAGCTGGAAGACGGCCGCGATCAGCAGGAGGCCGGCCCCCGTCGCGAGCACCCGCGGATCGGTGGTGAAGATGCCGAGGATCGCCCGCGGCGCCAGCAGGAAGGCGAGGGCCGCGCTTCCCATGAAGCCGATGCCGAGGCCCAACGCCGTCCAGCCGGCGCGGCGTGCGGCGGGCACGTCGGCGCGTCCGATCGCCTGGCCGACCCGCACCGCGGCCGCCGAGGAGATGCCGAGCGGCACCATGAAGGTGAAGGCGGCCGCGTTGAGCGCGATCTGGTGGGCGGCGAGGGCGGCGGGCTCGAAGCGGCCGGCAATGGCGGTGACCACCGTGAAGACACCGACCTCGGCGGTGATCTGCAGCGCGGCGGGGAAGCCGAGGCGCACCAGCTCCGACAGCCGCGCCCACGCGGGCGCGAGCGCGACCGTGGCCAGGCCCGTCGGGTGTCGGCGCTCGCGCCACGCGACGTAGACGACGAGGCAGGCGAGCATGTAGGCGCGCGACGCGGTCGTGGCCCAGCCCGCGCCGACGGGACCGAGGGCCGGCGCGCCCCAGTGTCCGAACACCAGGACCCAGCACGCGAGCGCGTTCACCAGGTTGGCGGTGACGACCGTCACCATGATCGGCCGCACCAGACCGAGCGCCTGCAGGTAGCGGCGGAGCGCCGTGAACACCAGAAGCGGCAGCAGGCTCCAGGTGGTGGCGCGGAGGTAGGGGATGCCGTCGACCAGCACCTCCGGCCGGATGCCGGTGGCGGGGAGGAGGGGGATCACGAGGTGGAGGAGCAGCGTCAACCCGGCTGCGAGCGCGACCGCCAGGTAGGCACCGTCGACCAGCGCCCGGTGGGCGTCGGCGATACGGCCGCCGCCGAAGGCGCTCGCGACCAGGTAGTCGAGCCCGAGCAGCATGCCGAGGCCGAAGATGGCGAAGCCGTAGAAGACGCTGCCGCCGATGCTGACGGCACCGATCGCCTCGGCGCCGAGGCGTCCGACGATGATGGTGTCGACGAGCCACATCGTCATCCAGCCGACCTCGGCCGCGATCACCGGCCCGGCGAGACGCACCAGCGGCGGCAGCTCGAGCGCGAGCGCCATCTGGACGCGTTGCAACGATGAGCGGAGCGCCGACACGAACCGTCCACCGTAGAATCCCGACGGCGGCGAGTCCAGGTCGGGAGTACGGTCGACGTCGCGCCGCCAAGCATTGTTCCTGAGCCACGGGGCCGCAAAAAAGAGAGCGAGGAGCGCGAGTTGACCTCGCGCTCCGAGGGCCATCGGAGCATTCGGCGCGAGAGCGCCGAAGCGCGCGGGGCCGGCATGAACTTGACAGTGAGGGCGATACAGGCGAACCAGACGGGGAACGGGTGCGGTCGCGCGGAGAGGTGCGTGAGCCCGGTTGAAACGGCACGACTCGAAATCGTGTGAGGCGAAAGCTTCCGTGGGTTCGAATCCCACCCTCTCCGTTCCATTTGATTTCGGCCCCGTGCGCTTTTTCGGGCGCAGAAGGGCGCCCGAAAAATGCTCCGATGGCCCTCGGCGCCCGAAGTGAATTCGGGCGCCTCGCTATCAAGAGAGCGCTCGGATGTCGGTCGCACGCGGGGAGTTCAGGCCCTGCGACTGGCTGCGCGGCGTTGCCTGCGGTAGAGAAGCGCGCGTGGAGAGGTGTCCGAGTGGCTGAAGGAGCACGCTTGGAAAGCGTGTGTAGGGTAACACCTACCGTGGGTTCGAATCCCACCCTCTCCGTTGACCGGGACGGCACGGCGGCCCCATAGAGGGCCGCCGTGCCCGGCCTAGGAGGATACTCCGCGCGCGCAGCGCGCGGCCGAGCGCGAGCGAGCCGGCGGCGAAGGGGGAGAGATCCCCCTTCTGAACTGGACCGACCCCGACCGCCGGGCTAGGGTACGCCCCGCCGCCCGCTCGGGCGCCGGTCACGGCATACCGTTCTGCATGCATCGCACACGAGGAGGACACGATGACGACTGAACGCTCGCCTTCATCGGCGCTGCGATGGATCGCTGCCGTGCTGGCCGGCGCCGCCTTCGGGGGTGCGGCGGCATTCGGCCTGATCCAGATCCTCGGTCCCGCCGGCGGCGGCATCCCGGCCGCCTGGCAGAGCCTGCCGGTGGCGACGGGGTTGCTGCTCGGTGCACCGCTCGCGGCGGCGCTCGTGACCGCGCTCGTCGGCGGCGTCGGCAAGGCGACACCGACGCGTGAGTCGAAGCCGGCCGCCGTGGTCGAGGCCGCGTCGCCACCGCCGCCCGATCGTGGTGAGGCGGCGCTTCGTCTGCTCGCGCTCCTGCAACAGGAGGGCCGGCTCGTCGATTTCCTCGAGGAGGACCTGGCGCCGTACTCCGACGCGCAGATCGGCTCGGCGGTGCGCACGATCCACAGCGGCTGCCGCGCCGTCCTCCGCGAGCGCCTGGACCTGGCGCCGATCCTGCCCGGCGCCGAAGGCGCCACCGTCACCGTCGAGCGCGGCTTCGATCCGGCGGCCGTACGCGTCACCGGCAACGTGCACGGCGAGCCCCCGTATCAAGGAGTGCTGCGGCATCCGGGCTGGCGCTCGGCGGCCTTTCGGATGCCCGACTCCACCGGCAACCGCGATCATTCGATCCTGGCGCCCGCCGAGGTCGAGGTACTCTGAGCCCGATGGCGCGCGATGCCGCCTCACGTGCCTCCGGCACGTCGCCGCGTTGGGTCGTCGGCATCGACCTCGGCACCACCAACTGCGTGCTCGCCGCCGCCGACACGCGCGACGAGACGCCGGCGATCGAGGTGCTCGGGATTCCGCAGGTGGTGACGCCGAAGCAGGTCGAGGCGCGCGACCTCTTGCCGTCGTTCCTCTATCTCGCCGGCGCCGACGAGGTCGGCTCGCTCGACCTGCCGTGGGCGAAAGGTCGTGACCTCGCGGTCGGGGTCCTGGCGCGCGAGCGCGGCGCCGAGGTGCCCGCGCGGCTGGTCGCGTCGGCGAAGTCGTGGCTCTGCCACGCCGGCGTCGATCGCTCGGCGCCGATCCTGCCCTGGGGTGCCGAGGAAGGAGCGCGGCGCGTCTCGCCGGTCGCCGCCACCGCGGCGTATCTGACGCACCTCCGCGAGGCGTGGAACGCCGCCCACGCGGGCGAGAAGGCGGCTCGCCTCGAGGCGCAGGAGATCGTGCTCACCGTGCCGGCCTCCTTCGACGCCGCCGCGCGCGAGCTGACGGTCGCGGCGGCGACCGAGGCGGGACTCGGCCAGGTGACGCTGCTCGAGGAGCCGCAGGCCGCCTGCTACGCCTGGATCGACGCCAGCGGCGAGACGTGGCGCCGCGAGCTCCGGCCCGGGGACGTCGTGCTGGTGTGCGACGTCGGCGGCGGCACCACCGACTTCAGCCTGATCGCGGCGACCGAAGAGGAGGGCACGCTGGCGCTCCGCCGCATCGCCGTCGGCGATCACATCCTGCTCGGCGGCGACAACATGGACCTGACGCTCGCCCATCACCTCCGCACCACGCTCGGCGCCACGGGCACCACGCTCGACGTCTGGCAGACCCGGGCCCTCGTCCACGCCTGCCGCGGTGCCAAGGAGAGCCTGCTGGCCGCGGAGGCGCCGGCCTCGGCCCCGGTCGCGATCCTCGGCCGCTCGCGCAAGGTGATCGGCGGCGCGCTCAAGACCGAGCTCGCGCGCGCCGACGCCGAGCGCATCCTGATCGACGGCTTCTTTCCGGTGACCGCCCCCGAGGCGCGGCCGGAACGCGCGCGTCGCACCGGTCTGACCGAGATGGGGCTGCCGTACGCCGCCGACCCGCGGCTCACCGCCCACCTCGCCGAGTTCCTGGCCCGCCACCGCGACGACGGCATGCCGACCGCGGTGCTCTTCAACGGCGGCGTCATGAAGGCGGCGGCGCTCCGCGAGCGGTTGCTCGGGGTGCTGCGCGACTGGTGCGGCGCGGGCCTCCGTGAGCTCCGCGGCATCCACCTCGACCAGGCGGTCGCGCGCGGGGCGGCGTATTCCGGCCTCGCGCGCCGGGGCCGCGGCATTCGCATCCGCGGCGGCGCCGCGCGCGCGTACTACATCGGCGTCGAGACGGCGATGCCGGCGGTCCCCGGTATGCCGCCGCCCTTGAAGGCCGTGTGCCTGGTGCCGCGCGGCACGGAGGAGGGCAGCGAGCTCGAGCTTCCCGGCCAGGAGTTCGGGTTGGTGGTCGGCGAAGCGGCGGAGTTCCGCATGCTCGGCTCGAGCAGCCGCGAGGCGGATGTGCTCGGGACCGTGCTCGAGACCTGGGGCGACGAGGTCGAAGAGCTGAGCCCGCTCGTCACCACCCTCGAATGGGCCGACCACGACGGCACGCTCGTTCCCGTGCGCCTCCGCGTCCACCTCACCGAGATCGGCACCCTCGAGCTGTGGTGCGTCGCCCGCGACGGCGCCCGGCGCTGGAAGCTCGAGTTCGGCGTCCGCCACGGCGACACCCCGGCCGAGCGCGGCGCGTAGTCGGGGCGACGCACGGCATGACCTCCGCGGCGCGGTCCGCGCGCTACATCGTCGGGATCGACCTCGGCACCACCAACTCGGCGCTCGCCTGCATCGACACCCGAGCGCGCCGGCGCAGCATCGAGACGATCGCGATCCCGCAGCTGGTCGGCGAGGGCCGGGTCGCCGAGCGGCCGACGCTGCCGTCGGCGCTCTATCTCGCCGGCGCGCACGACGTGCCGGAGGGCGCGCTGGCGCTGCCGTGGGCGGAGGACCGCCGCGAGGTGGTGGGCGAGCTCGCGCGCGTGCAGGGCGCGCGCGTGCCGGGACGGCTCGTCACCTCGGCGAAGTCTTGGCTGTCGCACGCCGGCGTCGACCGCGGCGCGGCGATCCTGCCCTGGGGCGCTCCCGAGGACGTGCCGCGACTGTCGCCGGTCGCGGCCTCGGCGCGCTACCTGGCGCACCTCCGGGCCGCGTGGGATGCCGCGCATCCCGAGGCGCCGCTCGCGGAGCAGCAGGTCGTGCTCACGGTGCCGGCCTCGTTCGACGAGGTGGCGCGCGAGCTGACGGTCGCGGCGGCCCGCGAGGCCGGTTTCGGCGAGCTCACCCTGCTCGAGGAGCCGCAGGCGGCGTTCTACGCCTGGCTCGCGGCCCACGAGCGGCGCTGGGAGGCGGAGCTCGGCGGCGAGCGCCTGATCCTGGTGGTCGACGTCGGCGGCGGGACCACCGACTTCACCTTGATCGCGAGCCGGAGCGACGGTCCGCGCCTCGCGCTCGAGCGCGTCGCGGTCGGCGAGCACCTGCTGCTCGGCGGCGACAACATGGACATCGCACTGGCGCGCCAGGTGGAGACGCGGCTCGCCGCCGAGGCCGGCAAGCTCGACAGCGTGCGCTGGCAGGCACTGGTGATGCAGTGCCGGATCGCCAAGGAGCGCCTGCTCGCCGGCGAGATCGAGGCGGTGACCGTGCAAGTTCCGGGTCGCGGCCGTGGGGTCGTCGCCGGGACGGTCGCGGCGGAGGTGGGACGGGCCGAGGTCGAGACGCTGGTGCGTGACGGCTTCTTCCCGCTGCTGCCGTCCGAGGCGCGGCCCCGCACGAGCGGCGGCGCCGGACTGCGCGAATGGGGCCTGCCGTTCGCGAGCGAGTCGGAGATCCCGCGCCATCTCGCGGCGTTCCTGGCGCGTCATCAAACCACGATCGGGGCCCGCGACGCCGTGCTCTTCAACGGCGGCGTGTTCACGCCGGCGGTGCTGCGCGAGCGCATGACCGCCGTGTTGGCGACGTGGGCCGGCGGCGCGGCGCCTGCGGTGCTGCCGTCGGTCGGGCTCGATGACGCGGTGGCGCGCGGGGCGGCCTACTACGGGCTCGCCGCGCGTGGCGACGGCGTGCGCGTCGGCGGCGGCAGCGCGCGGGCCTGTTACCTCGGGCTCGGCCCCGCGACCGACCCGGCGCGCGAGCGCCTGCTCTGCCTGGTCCCGCGCGGGGTCGACGAGGGCGCCACGGTGAGCGTGCGCGAGCCCGAGTTCGAGGTGCTCGCCAATCAGCCGGTGAGCTTCCAGCTTTACACCTCGACCAGCCGAAGCGGTGAGGTTCCCGGCGCCATCCTCGAGGCTCCCCGTGCCGAGCTCGCGAGCCTGCCGCCCATCCGGACCGTGCTCCGCCACGGGCGGAAGCTCGCGGCGCGCACCATTCCCGTGCACGTCGAGGCCATGCGTACGGCGCTCGGAACGCTCGAGCTCTGGTGCGCGGCGAAGGAGAGCGAGCACCGCTGGCGGCTCGAGTTCCAGCTGCGCGACGCGCCGCTGCTCGCGGGAGACGAGGAGGCGGCGGCGAGCGGGGCCGAGCTCGCGGTGAGCGAGGCGCAGCTCGAGGCGGCGCGCGCCGCGATCCGAGCCGTCTACCCCGGCGCTGGTGTCGGCACGGTCGCGAGCGACATCGGGGCCGATCCCGGCGGTCTCCCGCGCGCGCTCGAGACCGCCCTCGGCACCGGCAAGGACGGCTGGTCGATCGGCGTGCTGCGCGGATTGTGGGACGAGCTCTGGAGCGGGGCCGCGGCGCGCACGCTCACGGCGGCGCACGAGGCGCGCTGGCTGAATCTCTGCGGCTTCCTCCTCCGCCCCGGCTTCGGGCACGACCTCGACGCCTGGCGGGTGAAGCAGCTCGGCGGACCGCTCGCCGCCGGCCTCGCATTCCCGCGCGCGATCCAGAATCGCGCCGAGTGGTGGAACCTCTGGAAGCGCGTGGCGGGTGGGCTCGAGCGCGGCCAGCAGCTTCGCCTCCACGGCGAGGTGGCGCCCTGGATCCTGCCGCGCGTCGCCAAGAAGACGAAGGTCAAAGTGTCGGGCAGCGTACGGCCGGCCTCGCAGGAGATCCGCGAGATGTGGCAGGCGATCGGCGCCTGCGAGCGGCTGGAGGGGCGCCTCAAGAGCGAGCTCGGTGAGGTCGTCGTCGACGACGTGCTGCGCGCCAAGGCGGCGCCGCAGCAGATCTGGGCCCTCGCCCGCCTCGGCGCCCGCGAGCCGCTCTACGGGCCGTTGAACTGCGTCGTTCCCGCGGCCGTCGTCGCCGGATGGGTCGACCGCCTGTTGGCGGCCAGCGATTGGCCGCACCCCGAGCTCCTCGCCTTCGCGCTCGTGCAGATCGCGCGCGTGGTCGACGACCGCGAGCGCGACCTCGACGAGACGGTTCGCGACCGCCTGGCGACCCGTCTGAGCGATTCACCCGGCGGAACCCGTAGCCGAACGCTGCTCCACGAAGCCGTCCCCCTCGATCGCGCCGAAACAGGCCGTCTTCTCGACGAGTCCCTCCCCGCCGGCCTCCGCGTTCGGCAGTGAGACCGCTCATCCCAGGCGCGGCTTCATGCGCCAGCGCAGCAACACCAGGATCACTCCGAACATCAGGGTCAGCACCAGCGTCGGCCCGGCCACGTCGGCCAGCGACGCTCCGCGCTCGATGATGCGGCGGCTCGCGATCTGGTACCAGCGGAGCGGCAAGAGCCCGCCGAGATGGCGCACCCCGTCGGGCATCAGCTGATAGGGCGTCATCACCCCCGAGAGCACGAACGACGGCAGGATGAAGAAGACGGAGAGGAAGACCGATTGTGCCGACGTCGTCGCCAGCGACGAGATGAAGGTGCCGATCCCGAGGGAGGCGAGGACGAAGGGCAGGGTGACGATGGCGAGCGTGATCCAGCTGCCCTGGGGCCAGTAGCCGAGCAGGAGTCCGGCCGGGATGAGGGCGATCAGCCCCTGCGCGTAGCAGAGCACCACGTAGGGCACGAGCTTGCCGAGCACGATCTCGATCGCGCTCGTCGGCAGCGACAACATCTGCTCGTAGGTGCCGTTCTCGCGCTCGCCCACCAGGGCCAGGCCGGTCGCTCCGAAGCAGAGGCTGGTGAGCAGCATGGCGGCGAGCGCGGAGAGGAAGAAGTCGCTGTCGCGGAGCGTGGCGTTGAACCAGAAGCGCTGCCGGACGTCGATCGGCCCGGCCTTGGCGAGCGCGGCATCCGGACGGACGCGGGCGCCGTCGCTGGTGTGGTCGTAGGCGGCGGCGATGCGGGTGATGGCGCCGCCGATCCGCGAGGCGGTGAGCGGGTCGGCGCCGTCGAGCAGCACCTGCACCTCCGGACGGCCGCGCTCGAGGCGGCGCGCGAAGTCGCGGTCGATCACGAGGAAGGCCACCGCCTTGCCGGTCTGCAACAGGGTCGTGCCCTGCTCGTAGCTCCCGACCGCGGTCATCGGCAGGAAGTAGCCGCTCGCCTCGATCTCGCTCGCCAGCCGCCGCGCCGCGGCGGTGTCGCTGCGATCGAGGACGGCCCAGGGGATGTTGCGGGGCGTGAACGACACGGCGATGCCGAGGATGACCAGGAAGCTGATCGGCTGGACCAGGACCGTCACGATCAGGGGCCGGTCGTGACGGAGGACCATGCTCTCCTTGTAGGCGACCGCCAGCACGTTCGAGCAGAAGCGTCGGAGACGGCTCACGACCGCGCCTCGACCGCGCGGAAGGCGACGGTCATCAGAATCACGCCGAAGAGTGCCAGCAGGGCCAGCTCCGGCAAGAGTTGCACGGGGCCTTCGGCGCGCAGGTAAATGGCGCGCGCGACGCGGATGTAGTGGGTGGCGGGCAGCATCTCGGAGATCCAGCGGAAGGGAGCCGGCATGTTGCGGATCGGGAAGATGAAGCCGCCGAGATAGATGAGCGGGATGCTGAGCAGGATCGTCTTCTGGACGGCCTCGGCGGCGGTCGCCGAGGTGGCGGAGAGGATCACGCCGCTCGACAGCGAGACGATGACGTAGCCGGCCGTGGCGACCACGAAGAAGACCGGGTTCCCGAGCGGCCACACGCCGAGCAGGAGTCCGCCGAGCAGCAGCATGAGCACGACGTCGCCCGCGAATACCGCCCCGAGGGGCAGGATCTTGCCGAGCACGATCTCGGCCGAGGTCGCGGGCGTGACCTGGAGCTGCTCGAAGGTACCGCCGAGGCGTTCGTTCACGACCGAGACCGCCGTGATCAGCGTGGTGAGGAAGGTCAGGACGAACCCGTAGGTCCCCGCGACCATGAACGGCGTGCCGTCGAGCGTCGGGTTGAAGAGCGCGCGGGTGACGACGGTGATGCCGCCGCCGTCGCCGCCATCCGCGGGTTCGGGTGGACCGCGGCGCTGCCGGAGGAGGGCGAGACCGGTCGACGACGCCAGGGCCTGGAAAAAGCCCTCGGCGTTCCCGGCCACCACGGTCTCGCCGCCGTCGTAGAGCACCTGGATCTCAGGAGGACCGCTTGCTGGGCTGCGGGCGCTCAGGCGGCGATCGAAGTCGGGCGGGATCACCACCGCGATGCTGACGTCGCCGCCGATCAAGGCGCGATCGATGGACTCGCGATTGGCGTACTGGCGGATCGTGAAGGTGCCGTTGGCGGCGAGCTCCGCGGTGAGGCGCCGGCTCGCGGCCGAGCCGTTGGCGTCGTGCAGGCCGAGCCGGAGGTGCTTGACCTCGGTCGAGAGGGTGTGGCCGAAGGCGAGGAGCGCGGCGATCGGGACGAGAATGAGGATCGTCACCGTGAAGGGGTCGCGCAGCGTCGCGCGGACCTCGCGCTGGATGAGGGCGCGGAGCCGCCGACCTCGAGCCCGCAGTGCCGTCGAGGTCCCGCCGATCCGGACCGAGGGCGGCTCGGCGCGCGGCACCGCGCGCGGCGCATCGTCGCGAGGCGGGGCGAGTGTCTCGGCAGCCGGCTCGCGGCGCGGCCCGTCCTCCTGCGCGGCCACCATGAGCCGGCGGAACACGTCGGTCATCTCGGGGCGTGCGATCGCGACATGGGCGCCGATGTCCGGCGCGGTGAGGCCTTGCAGAGCGGAGAGCACGGCGGGCGAGAGGACCGAGGTCCGCATCGTCAGCCCGCCGTCGGCCGCGTCGACCCGCATGCCGGTCGCTCGTAGCGCGGCGAGGGCGGCGGGGCGGCCGTCCTCGGGCACGTCGACGCGCACGCGATAGCCGTCGGAGTAGCGGCGGCGGATCTCCTCCGGGTGCGCGTTCGCGATCAGCCGCCCGGCGTCGATGAAGCAGGCCCAGTCGCAGTACTCGACCTCCTCGAGGAAGTGGGTGGTGACGAACACCGTCACGCCCGTGGCGGCCTCCTCGCGGATACGGTCCCAGAACAGCAGGCGGTTGTGGAGGTCGACTCCCGCGGTCGGCTCGTCGAGGAAGAGGACGCGGGGACGGTGCAGGGTGCTGAGCGCCAGCCCGGCGCGTTGACGGACGCCGGCGGGCAGATCGCTCGCCTTCTCGTGCTCGACCGCTCCCAAGTCGAAGCGCTCGCGGAGCTCGCCCCAGCGCCGCTCGAGGTCGGTGCCGGCGAGGCCGTAGAGACCGGCGTAGAACTCGAGGTTCTCGCGGAGCGACAGCCCCTGGTAGAGGCTGACCTTCTGGCCCATGTAGCCGATGTGGTCGCGCACCCGACGCGGCGTGCGGATGACGTCGACCCCGTCGACCTCGATGGCGCCGGCGGTCGGCGTCAAGAGACCGATCAGCATGCGGATGGTGGTGCTCTTGCCCGAGCCGTTGGCGCCGAGGAAGGCGAAGATCGACCCGGGCGCGACGTCGAAGTCGAGCGCGTCGACGGCGGTGAAGTCGCCGAAGCGCTTGGTGAGACCGCGGGTGCGGATGATGGGGGACGTCATGCCGCCTGCCGCGCCAGCGCCAGCAACGTGGCCTCCATGTCGACGGGCACCTGCTCGATGAAATGGACGCCCGCGAGCTGCGCGAGCGCCGCGCGCACCCGTGGCGCGCCGGGGGTGTGCGCCGACGGCACCTCGATGCGGGCGAAGTCGCCGCTCGCGTGCGTCTCCGCGACCCACGGCAGCGCGCGAGCGGCGCGGGCGATCGCGAACGGGTCGTCGCCCCAGGCGCGATAGAGCTCGACGGCCACGCCGTCCCGAAGCTCGTCCGGTGTGCCGCTCGCCACCACCCGGCCCTCGTCGAGGTAGACCAGGCGATCGCAGGCGCCCATCTCGTCGAGGTAGCTCGTGCTGACCACGATCAGGGTCTCGCGCCGCTGGGCGGCGAGGACGTCCCAGATCTCGCCGCGGGCGACGACGTCGACCCCGGCGGTCGGCTCGTCGAGCACGAGCAGGTCGGGCTCGGGAAGAAGCGCGTTGGTGATGGCGAGCTTCTGCTTCATGCCGCCCGAGAGCGCGCCGGCCGCACGATCGACGAAGGGCGCGAGCCCGGTGCGCGCGAGCAGCGGGTCGCTGCGACGAGCGAGCTCGCCCTCCGGCAGGCGGTGCAAACGGGCCGTGAAGCGCAGATTCTCCATCACCGAGAGATCGCGGTGCAGGCTGAAGGCCTGAGGCACGTACCCGATCCGCTGCTTGAGGTCGCGCACGTCGTCGCCGGTGAGATCGTGCCCGAGGACGACGGCCTGTTCGGCGCGGATGTCGAGCAGTCCCACCAGCGCGCGCAACAACGTCGTCTTGCCGGCGCCGTCGGGGCCGATGATGCCGACGATCTGCGGGCCCTCCAGCACGAGATCGATGCCGGCGAGGGCGCGCCGTCGTCCGAAATCCTTGACGAGGCCGCGGAGTCGGATCGCGACGTCGGCGGCGCGTGTCACCGGCCCGCACCGACGCGAGCGTCCCCGCGCTCGTCGAGCAGGTAGACGTTGCCTTCGGTGCCGGGCTGGAAACGCTCGACCTCCTCGAGGATGCGGACCTTGGCGCGATAGACCTGGCCGAGGCGATCGCTCCGACTCTCGATCTTTTCCGGGGTGAAGGTGGCCTGGTCGGCGAGGAACGTGACCTCGCCCGGGACCCGCCGGCCGAGCTGGCTGTCGAGCTCGATCTCGACCCGGTCGCCGACCTTGACGCGCGCCAAATCGGCGACCGGGACGTAGACCTGCACGTACTTGTCGGTGGGATCGAGGACCGCGAGCACGGCACTTCCCGGTTGGGCGAGCTCGCCCGGCCAGAGGAATTTGGTCTGCACCGTGGTCGCGACCGCCGGCGCCCGGACGGTGTACTTCGCCGCCAGCACCTCGAGCTCGGCGAGCTCGGCGAGGGCGAGCTCGCGCCCCGCGCGCAGCACGTCGAGCTGGTGCGTGGCGACGGTGATCTGGCCCTCCTCGGCGGTCTGGTGCGCGACCATGTCGCGCGCGCGGTCGACGGCGCTCCGCGCCTGGTCGTGGCCCGCGCGCGCCTCGTCGAGGATCTGCGCCGTGCTGGCGCCGGTCGCGACCAGGGTGCGCTCGCGCTCGAGGCTGCGGGCCGCGAGGGTCGCGGCCGCCTCCGTTTGCCGGAGCTCCGCGCGTTGGGCGTCGAGCTGCGTCTTCCAGGTCGACGTGAGCAGACGCACCTGCTCCTCCTGGCGGCGGATGTCGGCCTCCTCGACGGCGATTTGCTGGCGCTTGGCGGCGAGGCGGCTCTTGATGTCGTCGTCGGCGAGGCGCGCCACCACGGCATCGGGCGGGACCGTGTCGCCCTCCTCGAAATCGACGGCGACGACCCGTCCGGTAACCTCGCTCCGGAGGATGCGCTCCTCGCCCTCGACGAAGCCGGTGTAATGGACCGGACCGGCGCTGCGCCGCCACAGCGTGAAGGCGGCGACCGCGAGCGCGGCGACCAGACCGAGGGCGAGAAGCAGGCGTCGTGTGCTCATGGCGTCTCCGCTGTCGTGGGAGGCGGCGCGCCGAGGGGTTGTCCCATCAGCCGCTGCAACTCGGCGCGCCGGGTCTGCGCCTGGTAACGGGCGCTCGCGAGCGTGGCCCGCTGGAAGGCGAGCAGCCGCTCGGCGTCGAGCACGTCGTCGCTCTGCGCGCGCCCGACGTCGAACTGCTGGCGCCGGATCCGGAGATTTTCCTCGGCCTGACCCACGGCGGTCTCGGCGGTGGCGAGGGCGGCGAGGCGCTCGGCGGCCTCGCCATGGGTCGCGCGCACCGCGTGCTCGAGCTCGCGGAGCTCGCGCTCGACGCGCAGGCGGTTCTGCTCGACGGCGGCGCGCTCGGCGCGCAGGCGGGCGGCGATCCGCGTGTCGGTGTCGAGATTCCACTCGAAGCCGGCGAAGCCGGTGCCGAGCGTGGTCGGCTCGATGATGTCGCTGGTCGAGTGATCGATCATGCCGCCGCCGGAGAAGCGCGGCAGGCGACTCCGCGACAGCGACGTCGCGCTCGCCTCGAGGCGCTGCTGCTCCTCGACCAGCGCCCGCAGCACCGGATTCTCCTGATACGCGGTGCGGAGCGCATCGGGGAGGAGCGGGAGCACCGGGCGGTCGGGGACATCGGCGACTCGGGTGGGTGCGTCGATCGGCAGCCCGACGGCGTCGTTCAGGGCCCAGCGGGCGCGATCGATGGCGAGGTCGCGGCGGCGGAGCTCCTGCTCGGCGTTCCGCAGGTCGACCTGGACGACGAGGAGCTCGTTCTTGGTGAGGCGGCCGCTGTCGAAGCGCTCGCGGGCGTGCGCCAGCTGCTCGTTCTGGAGGCTGATCGTCTGGAGGGTGACCTCGCGGAGCTTCTCGGCCTCGAGCACCGTGAAGTAGGCGTCGATCACCAAGAGGTGTTGCTCGAGCGTGGTCGCCCACAGGCGGGCCGCCTCGCCGCGATAGCCGGCTTGCGCCGAGGCGAGCGCCCACCAGAGCTCGCCGCTCAGATCGATCGGCAGCGTGATCGTGGCGTTCACCGTGCCGAGGTTCTGGTCCCGGATGGGGATGGTGGAGGGGATCAGCGCCGTCAGGGGTTCGTCCGGCGGCAGCGACGCCCCGAAGTTGGTACGCGCCCGCTGCTCGTCGGTCGCGAACGCGTAGCGGCCGCCGGCGGTCGTGCCCGGGAAGAGCCGGCCGCGCGCCTCGGCGACGCGCGCCCGGGCGATTGCCAGCTGCTGGCGCGCCTCGGCGAGGCGGCGGTTGCCGGTCGCCGCGAGCCGCAGGGCGTCCGGGAGAGTCAGGCTCGTCGCGGGCTCGGCGCTCGCGGGCCGGCCTTGGCTGGCGTGAGACTGCAGATCGACGGCGGCGGACGTCGCGCGGCGCTCGAGCTCGCGGGTGCGCCGCTCGGCGCTCCAGCCCCCGTCGCCCTCGGGACGGGTGAGCATGGCGGCCGGCCCACACGCCACCCCCATGAGCAGCGGCAGCACCGTGAGAACGCGCCGGTGGGCACGGAGGTCAGCGGGCACGACGGCGCCTCCTCGCGTCGGCCGCGACGCCCGTGAACCCGTGCAGCGAGAAGCGGGCGATGTGACGTGCCGTCGTGCGCGCGAAGCCGCGGGGGTAGCGGGTCTGGCGACGGAGCAACATCATCATCGGCATGGTGAAGCGGTAGAACAGCACCTGGCCGATGATGCTGAAGACGATCCGGGTCACGGCCTCGCGTCCGACGTTCGGCACCAGGCGGGCGACGAGGTGCTGCATCTCCCGGGTCTGGGGCTCGATGAACTCGGCGACGATCATCGGCATGGCGGAGGTGGGATCGCACATCTCGCGCAGCATCAACTGCCCGTGCGGGCCCGGCGGCGGACCCAGCAGGAGATCGAGCATGGTGGTGATGCGGGCCTCCAGCAGCCTCAGCAGCGTCTGCCGCGAGGCGCGCCGGAGCGCGGTCGGCGTCGGGCTGACACCGCGGCGCTCGATCTCGCCGCGCACCGTTGCGAACTGCGCCCGCAGCACCTCGAGGTAGAGGCCCTCCTTGGAGCCGTAGTGGTAGTGGCCGGCGGCGACGTTGGCGCCGGCGCGTTCCGCGATGTCGCGGATCGAGGTGCCGTGGAAACCGTGACGCGCGAACAGCTCCGTGGCGGCGGCCAGGAGGCGGGTGGACGTCGCGCGGGGGATCGCGGCGGACGACATGGAACGATCGATTAAAACATCCGTTTGAGCGAGGCAAGTCTGCGACCCGAAAGGGCCCGCGCTTGCGTTCGACCGCCCCGACGGTTACAAGCCGCGCCCGATGCTGCGACGCTTCCTGCCCCGGGAGGAGGACTTCTTCTCGCTCTTCGAGCGCCACGCCGCGCTGACCGTCGAGGGCGCCATGCAGTTCGCCAAGCTGGTCTCCGGCGGCCAGAACATCAAGGCGCTGGCGGCGCGCATCAAGGAGATCGAGCACGAGACCGACGTCATCACCCACGCGTGCGTCGAGCGGCTCCACACCACCTTCATCACGCCGCATCGATCGCGACGACATCCACCGCCTGATCACCCGCATGGACGACGTCATGGACTTCGTCGAGTCGGCCTCGGAGCGGATCGCGCTCTACGAGCTGCGCGACATGACCCCCGAGGTACGCGACCTCGCCGACGTGCTGGTGCGCGCCACCGAGACGGTGGTGATCGCGGTGGGGGGCCTGCGCGATCTCAGGAAGACCCAGATCATCCTCGACGCCTGCATCGAGGTGAACCGGCTCGAGAACGAGGGCGACGAGATCCTCCGCAACGCCGTCGCGACGCTCTTCCGCGAGGCCACCGATCCGCTTCTGGTCATGAAGTGGAAGGAGGTCTACGAGGCGCTCGAGAACGCCACCGATCGCTGCGAGGACGTCGCCAACATCATCGAGGGCGTCGTCCTCGAGCACGCCTGACCATGGCCATCGTCGCCGCCATCATCCTGGTGGCGCTGGTCTTCGACTTCGTCAACGGCTTCCACGACGCCGCCAACTCGATCGCGACGGTGGTGTCGACCCGCGTGCTGTCGCCGCGCTACGCGGTGCTGTGGGCGGCGTTCTTCAACTTCATCGCCTTCCTGTTCTTCGGGCTGCACGTCGCCAACACGATCGGCAAGGGCATCATCGATCCCAAGGTCGTCGACGCCGCCGTGATCTTCTCGGCGCTCGTCGGCGCGATCGCGTGGGACCTGATCACGTGGTGCTACGGCATTCCGTCGAGCTCGTCGCACGCGCTGATCGGCGGGCTGGCCGGGGCGGCGGTCGCCAAGGCCGGCGCCGGCTCGCTCGACGCCGCCGGGCTCACCAAGGTCACGATCTCGATCGTGCTGTCGCCGCTCCTCGGCCTCGCTGCTCGGCGTTCCTCCTGATGATCGCGGTGTTCTGGATCCTGCGGCGCTCGACGCCGGCCAGGGTCGACGCTTGGTTCCGGCGCGGCCAGCTGCTGTCGGCGGCGCTCTACAGCCTCGGCCACGGCGGCAACGACGCGCAGAAGACCATGGGCATCATCACCGTGCTGCTGTTCGCGACCGGCCGCCTCGGCGACACCTTCTACGTGCCGCTCTGGGTGGTGCTGGCCTGCCACGCGGCGATGGCGCTCGGGACGCTCTCGGGCGGCTGGCGCATCGTCCGCACCATGGGCCTCAAGATCACCAAGCTGAAGCCGGTGGGCGGCTTCTGCGCCGAGACCGGCGGCGCGATCACGCTCTTCGCCGCGACCGGGCTCGGCATCCCGGTCTCGACCACCCACACCATCACCGGCGCGATCATCGGCGTCGGCGCCGTGACCAAGCTGTCGGCGATCCGCTGGGGCGTCGCCGGGCGCATCGTCTGGGCGTGGGTGCTGACCATTCCCGTGCTCGGCGTTCATCGCCGCCCTCAGCTGGGCCTTGCTGCAAATCGTCTGAGGAGGCATCACCCCCGACAAGGAGGATCGCTCCATGGCAGAGCTCGGCGTCTTCGAGACCATCTATAACTGTCGCGCCATCCGCTACCTCAAGCCCGATCCGGTCCCCGACGAGCTGATCGCCAAGATCCTCGACGCCGCGATCCGCGCCCCCAGCGGGTCGAACCGTCAGGCCTGGCACTTCATCGTCGTCAAGGACGCGGCGATCAAGAAGACGCTGCAGGGGTACTACAAGCAGGCCTTCGACGCCTACGCCGGCGTGATGGCGCACGTGCCGCCGCGGCCGGGTGTCAGCGACGAGACCCAGAACCGGGTGGTGAAGTCCGCCACCTACCTCGCCGAGCACCTCCACGAGGCGCCCGTCCTCATCATTCCCTGCCTCGTCTTCGAGCAGGGGCGGATCAGCGGCGACGGACCGATGCAGGACCTCGGCCGGAAGTCGCTCTACTCGTCGATCTACCCCGCGGTGCAGAACATCCTGCTCGCGTGTCGTGCCCTCGGGCTCGCGACCTGCCTCACCACCTTGCACCTCATGTACGAGGAGCCGATCGCGGAGCTGCTCGGCCTGCCGCCGAACGCCGAGACCATGGCGCTCCTGCCGATCGGCTGGCCGAACGCCAAGTTCGGCCCGGTGAAGCGTGTGCCGGTCGACGAGGTGGCGAGCCTCGACCGCTTCGGGCAATCGATTTAGCTCGGCGCCGCGGTGCCGCGGTACATCGAGCCGGTGAGGCGCGGCTCGCCGGCCATCTCGAAGCGCTCGAGGGTACGGATCACGAGGCCGCTCGCGGTCACCAGCTCGGCGATCGGGCGATCGACGTTGCAGCCGCAGGCGACGAAGCGTTGCACGGGATTCCAGCGGTGCTGCCAGCGCTGGACCCCGGGGTCGTCGGAGAGGCCGTGCTCGAGGAACGTGAAGACGCCGTCCGGGCGGAGGACGCGCCGCACCTCGCGGAGCGCCGCCACGGCATCGGGAATGCTGCACAGGGTCCACGTGCTGACCACGGCGTCGAAGCGTCCGTCCTCGAACGGGAGACGCTCGGCGGCGAGGCGGGCGGAGGTCACCGGGAACGGGGCCGCCGCGATGCGGTGGGCGACGCGGGCGGGGAGATGCTCCGCCGGATCGACGATCGTGAGGCGCGCGACGGTCGACGGGTAGTGCGGCAGGTTCAGCCCGGTGCCGAAGCCGATCTCGAGCACCTCGCCGCTGGTGTCGGCGAGGGTACGCCGGCGCTCGGTGCTGCAGACCGCCGAGCCGAGCGCCCACTCCATGAGCCGGGGGAAGACGTACGTCGCGTAGAGGCCCATGCCCGGCGCTTCAGTCGACGCGCCGGTAGGACGCCGCCAGCTCGTTCGGGTCACGCGGCCGGACCGGCATGATCACCCAGAGGGCCAGGTAGAGGACCAGCCCCATGCCCCAGCCGATGATCACGCCGAGCACGAACGCGAGTCGGATGATCGTCACCGACACGCCGAACTGCTCGGCCAGACCGGCGCAGACGCCGGCCAGCATCTTGCCCTCGGTGTTGCGATACCAGGTGCGGGTGAGCGCGGTCGAGCCGCTCACCAGGCTGCCGCAGTAGCGGCACTTGAGGGCCTCGGCGCGGATGCTCTCCGCGCAGTAGGGGCAGCGTTTGCTCTCCAGCTCATCCATGAGGGACCTCGCGAAGCCGGGCCTGACGCTCGGC
Source organism: uncultured delta proteobacterium (assembly GCA_963761995.1). Classification (GTDB taxonomy): domain Bacteria; phylum Desulfobacterota; class Binatia; order UTPRO1; family UTPRO1; genus UTPRO1. The sequence continues at coordinate 2,341,105 of CAVXIU010000006.1, forward strand.
GAGCAGTGGAATGGCGCCGTAGGTGAGGGCGCCGAGCAGCGCCAGGACGCCGGCATAGTTGACGACGAGATAGAGGCTGAGCGCCGATGGCAGCAGATGGGTGAGCCCGGCGTAGATGGCGCGGAGCGCGAGGAGATCGAGCACGAGGATCAGTGGCAGCGGCACCAGCGCCGCCGCCACGGCGGCGGCGACGGCACGGCGGGCAGCGTGCCGGTGCTTGGCGGCCAAGAGCGGTCGCGCGGCGGCGAGCACGCGCGGAGCGAGCGCCGGCGACGGCGCCGCCGAATGGTCGGCCGCGAAGGCGCGTGCCAGCGTGGTGAGCGTCTCGGCCTCGCGGCGGCACTCGGGACAGGCCGCGAGGTGCCGCTCGTCGTCGCGCACCGTGCGGCCGAGAAAGAGGCGCTCACGGACGTCATCGCAGGGGTCGATGATCATGCGAGCGCGCTCGGTGGCCGCGCCGGGTCGGCGGCGCGGACGCGCGCCGACAGGCGCGCCATGGCGTTGTGGAGGCGGCTCTTCACGGTGCCACGCGGAACGTCGAGGATGGCCGCGACCTCTTCCTCGCCGAGGTCGAGGAGCCGGCGCAGGATGACGACCACCCGTTGTTCGTCGGGAAGCGTCGCGAGCAGGCGACGCGCGTCGATGCCGGCGTCGACGGAGGCGATCCGGTCCGGGGCGGAGCGGGTCGCCGCGCGCTCCGCGGCGATCGGCTCGTCCGGGGGCCGGCGGCGCCAATCGCGCGCGAGGTTGAGGGCGATCTGGAAGAGCCAGGTCGAGAAGCGGCGCGCCGGATCGAAGCGGGCGGCGGCCCGCACCACGCGCAGCCAGGTCTCTTGCACCAGGTCATCGACGTCGCGCCCTCCGGTATAGCGGCCGAGAAAGGCATGCAACGGCCGCTCGTAGCGACGGTAGAGCGCGGCCAGCGCCGGCTCGTCCCCGCCGGCGACCGCCGCGATGAGCTCCTCGTCGGTCGCCATCGGCGTCCCGCGGGACGCTTAGCACGGCAGGCTGGTCGCGTGAACGTCGTCATGGGGCCGCACCGTGCCGTTGCGGGGACCGTCGCTGGGAGGCTGGCGGTGCCGCGGGCGGAACGCCTCGCGGATCTCGTCGGTGACGTTCCGAACCAGCGCCAGCACGCGGGTGAAGGGAGGCTCGTCCCCGGGACGAAAGGGCACCAGCATCCAGAGCGCGGCGTAGAGCACGACGCCGACGAGGTGAAAGGGTGCCGTCACCAGGAAGCCGAGTCGCACCGCCGCGACCGGTACCGCGAACGCGTGCGCGACCGCGGCGGCCACGCCCCCCAGCCGACGCTCCGGTCGGTCGCGGTACCAGGTCTCGGGATCGAGCGCCGCGAGGCGGCTCCGACAATGCCGGCAGCGGATCGCCTCGGCGCGAATCTCCTCGTCACAATAGGGGCAGCGTCGCATCGCTTCCATGCAGAAATCCTCCTCGTCGCAGTGATACGCAGATGGGGCTCCCGAGGTTCATGACGCAGAGCGCTGCCGGTTTGCTCGCCAGTGCTCCATCGCTGGGCAGACAAGGACGGCGCGCGTGCCGAGAAATCGCTGGATCCGCGGGGATTTCTGCCGTGAGCACCGTGGCATCGTGCTTGCTGAGGTTAGGCTCGACTGGATCGACCGACACATGAATCCTTCGCGTGGGAGCGGTCGTTTCGGTGCTGTGCAATCCGCGGGGAATCCCGTGGGGGGGAGCCTCCTCGCGGAGCGCTGCGTGGGGAGCCGGACGGGGACCAGAGCGACGGCACCCCGTCCGGCGGCAGCGTAGAAGGCGCAGCGCCTGCGTCACCGCGCGCGGGAGTCGGCGCCGAGCGAGCGACCCCGCCAGATCGCGTAGAGCACCGGGTAGACGAGCAGCTCGAGCAGCGAACGACGTCGCGAGCCCGCCGACCATCGGCGCCGCGATCCGCTTCATCACGTCGGCGCCGGCGCCGGTCGACCACATGATCGGCAGCAAGCCCATGAACGCCGCGCGTCACCGTCATCATCTTCGGCCGCACGCGCTTGACCGCGCCGTGCGACGATGGCCTCGTCGAGGTCGGCGCGCGTCCGCATCCGTCCCTGCGCGCACGCGCTCGTCGTAGGCGAGGTCGAGGAAGAGCAGCATGAAGACGCCGGTCTCGGCGTCGAGCCCCATGAGCGCGATCATGCCCGACCCAGACCGCGATCGAGATGTTGTAGTCGAGCGAGCCAGAGGAGCCAGACCGCGCCGACCAGCGAGAACGGCACGGCGAGCAGCACGATCGCCGGTCTTCACCGCCGAGCCGCGTGTTCAGGTAGAGCAGGAGCGCGATCAGGACGAGCGTGAGCGGCACCACGATCGCGAGCCGCTCGCGCACGCGCAGCATGTTCTCGTACTGGCCGCTCCAGACGAGGCGTGTAGCCCGGCGGCAGCGACGAGCGCGCTCGCCGACCAGCGCGCTTCGCCTCGTCGACGTAGCCGCCGAGGTCGCGACCGCGCCATGTCGACGAAGACGTAGCCGGCGAGCAGGCCGTTCTCGTTGCGGATCATCGCCGGCCCCTCGACGCGTGCGGAGGTCGGCGAGCTGCGCCGAGCGGGACCTGCGCGCCCGCCGGCGTCGGGACGAGGACGCGCGCGAGCGCGGGCAGGTCGTCGCGGAAGTCGCGCGCGTAGCGCACGTTCACCGGGTAGCGCTCGCGGCCCTCGACCGTGGTCGTGACGTTCTCGCCGCCGATCGCCGAGCGTGACGATCGCCTGCGCGTCGTCGACCGTGAGGCCGTAGCGCGCGAGCTGCGTCGCGGTCGAGGTCGAAGTCGACGAAGTAGCCGCCGGCGGTGCGCTCGGCGACGACGCTGCGCGTGCCCGGGCACCGCGCGCAGGATGCGCCTCGAGCTCGCTCGCCGATGCCGCTGGATCATCGCCGAGGTCGGGGCCGAGGACCTTGATGCCGACCGGCGTGCGCATGCCCGGTCGACAGCATGTCGATGCGGTTCTTGATCGGCATCGTCCAGGTGTTCGGGCATGCCGGGGAATCGGAGCGCGCGCGTCCATCTCGTCCTGCAGCTCCTCGAAGCGACGTCGGGGACGCGAGGAGCCACGCCGGCGCAGTCCGATACCAGCGCGACCGGCGCCACTCGGATCGGTCAGCACGACCGTGGTCTCGACCATCGAGAGCGGCGCCGGGTCGGTCGGCGTGTCGGCGCGGCCGGCCTTGCCGAAGACGCGCTCGACCTCGGGGAAGCTCGCGCAGGATCCGGTCCTGGATCTGCAGGATGCGCTGCGCCTCGGTCACCGAGATGCCCGGGAGCGTGGTCGGCATGTAGAGGAACGCGCCCTCGTTGAGCGGCGGCATGAACTCGGAGCCGAGCCGGAGGTAGACCGGGCACCGTGGCGACCACGACGAGCGAGCGGCGAGCGCGAGCGTGGCCGCGCGGTGGCGCAGCACCCAGCGGCAGACCGGCTCGTAGACGGCGAACAGCACGCGGCTGACGGGATGGCGCTCCTCGGGACGGTAGCGGCCGACGGCGACGCGCGTTCGCGACCGCGGCGAGCCAGCGCGGGCCGGAAGCGGAACGGATCGATGCGCGTGAAGAGCATGCGCAGCGCCGGGTCGAGCGTGATCGCGAGCACGCGCCGCGATCGCCATCGCGAGGTTCTTCGTGTAGGCGAGCGGCTTGAAGAGCCGCCCCTCCTGGTCGACGAGCGTGAAGATCGGCAGGAACGCGACCGCGATCACGAGGAGCGAGAAGAAGACCGACGGGCCCGACCTCCTTCGAGCGCGCGCGAGCCGCACCTCGTGGACGTCGCCCTGCCGGCCGCCGGCGATCCACTCGCTCGAGCCGCTTGTAGGCGTTCTCGACCTCGACGATCGCGCCGTCGACGAGCACGCCGATCGAGATCGCGATGCCGGCGAGCGACATGATGTTCGAGCGTGATGCCCGAGGAGGTAGATCGGGATGAAGCGCGAGCAGCACCGACGACCGGGATGGTGACGATCGGGACGATCGCCGACGGGACGTGCCAGAGGAAGACCAGGATCACGAGCGCTGACGATCACCATCTCCTCGCCGAGCGTCGTGCACGAGCGTGTCGATCGCGCGCTGGATCAGGTCGGAGCGGTCGTAGGTCGGTGACGATCTCGACGCCCGGCCGGCAGCGACGGCGCGAGCTCCGCGAGCCGCTGCCTTCACGCGCTCGATGACGTCGAGCGCGTTCTCGCCGTGGCGCATGACGACGATGCCGCCGACCGTGTCGCCGCGCGCCGTCGAGGTCGGCGACGCCGCGGCGGATGTCCGGGCCCGAGCGTCGACGCGTGGCGACGTGCCGCACCAGGACCGGCGTGCCGCGTCGTCGCGTCGACGCCGACGACGATGTTCTCGAGGTCGTCGACGAGCGCACGTAGCCGCGGCCGCGCACCATGTACTCGGTGCCGGCGAGCTCGAGCAGGCGCCCGCCGCGTCTCTGCGTTGCCGCTTGCGGATCGCGTCGACGACGCGTCGCAGCGGCAGGTCGTAGGCGAGCGAGGCGGTTCGGGTCGACGCGTCACCTGGTACTGCTTCACGAAGCCGCCGACCGCGGCGACCTCGGCGACGCCCGGCACCGCCTGCAGGTGGTAGCGCAGGTACCAGTCCTGGAGGCTCCGCAGCTCGGCCAGATCGTGCCGGCCGCTGCGGTCGACGAGCGCGTACTGGAAGACCCAGCCGACGCTGGTGGCGTCGGGCCCGAGCTCGGTGCGCACGCCCTCGGGCAGCCGCGGCTGGATCTTGCTCGAGGTACTCGAGGACGCGGCGAGCGCGCCCAGTAGAGGTCGGTGCCGTCCTCGAAGATGACGTAGACGTAGGAGTAGCCGAAGTCGGAGAAGCCGCGGATCGCCTTCACGCGCGGCGCGCCGAGGAGCGCGGTGACGATCGGGTAGGTGACCTGGTCCTCGATGATGTCGGGGCTGCGGTCCCAGCGCGAGTAGACGATCACCTGGGTGTCGGAGAGGTCGGGGATGGCGTCGAGCGGGCATGCGCCGGATGCGACCAGACGGCGGCGGCGAGCGCGGCGCCCGTCGCCAGCAGCACGAGACCGCGGTTGCGGGCGCTGCAGGCGATGATGCGGGCGATCATGGCGACGCCTCAGTGCGCGTGCGCTCGTGCGCCGCGCCGAAGGCCGCGACGGCGGCGCGGAAGCGCGACTCGGAGTCGATCAGGAAGTTCGCCGACGTGACCACCTCCTCGCCGGCCTCGACGCCGGCGAGCACCTCGATGAAATCACCGGCCCGCCGCCCGAGGGTGACCCGGCGCGGCGTGAAGCGGCCTTCGGGGTCGACCACGAAGACGAGCTGCTGCGTCCCGGTGTCGAGCACGGCGTCGGCGGGAACGGCGAGGGACTCGCCGAGCGTGACCGCGATCACGACGTGCACCCAGGTCTCGGGCCGGAGCATGACGCCGGGAGCGGTGACGGGAATGCGGACGCGCGCCGTACGCGTCGTCGGGTCGACGATCGCGTCGACGGCGGCGATGGTCGCGTCCCAGGTCGCGCCCGGTTCCGCCGGCGTCGTGATGGTGACCCGCTGCCCGGACTGCACCAGTCCGAGGTCGCTGGCGTAGACGCGGGCGTAGACCCAGACGTGCTCGCCGCCGACGAGCAGCGTGCGCGCGTCGAAGCCGCTGCCCTCGAGGTCGCGGATCGCGCTCGGCGAGAGACCGAGACGGCGGAGCTTCAAACGCGCCGCCTCGGCCAGGGCGGTGCCGCCGCGCAGGGCCTCGCGGTACTCGACGACGGTGCGATAGAGCTCCGGATCCGAGGCCACGGTTCCCGGCACGCGCAGCTCGAGGGTGAGGGGACGGCGCTCGACGCGGCCGCGCCTGACCCCGATCAGCTGCTGGCGCTCGGGCGAGAGTGTGAAGGCGGCGTGTCCGGGCACCGCCGACGTCGCGGCCGCGGCCGGCGCGGTCTCGGCCGTGCCGTCGGTGCGCTCGAGTCGCATCTGACAGATCGGGCAGATGCCGGGTCGATCCGAGACGATCTCCGGGTGCATCGCACACTGGTAGCGCGCGTGCTCCTCGGCATGGATCGGCGCGGATGGCGGCGCGACGAGCGCGACCCCGATCGTGAGCGGCAGCGTCGCGAGAAGAAGGACCAGGCTTCGGTGCAGCCTCATCGCGGGCTCCCGGTGGTGGCCGCGGGAGGGCTCTCGAGCTCGAGGTCGTCGACGGGGGCGCCGACGGCGCGCTCGAGGTCGGCGCGGGCCTTGGCGAGGTCGGCGGTCGTCTGCACGTGCTCGAGGCGCGTCGCCTCGATGGTCCCCAGGCGGTCGCCGAGCGTCGTGAAGTCGGCGCGTCCGGCCACGTAGTCGTTCTCGGTCACCCGCAACAGCTGCTCCGCTCGCGGCAGGTGCGTGGCCCGCACCAACTCGCGGCGGATCTCGGCGGCGCGGACGCGGGCGTGGGCCTGGTACACCTCGCGCCGCACCATGGCCTCGACCCGACGGGCCTCGGCGCCGGCGGCCGTGCGCGCGGCCTCCGCCTCGGCGCGCGCCGCATCGTACTTGCCGCGGTACGCGAGCGGGATGGTGACCGACGCCATGGCCCCGAAGCCGTCCGGAGCCTGGTAATTCTGGAAGCGTGCGACCGTCAGCTCGAAGTCGGGGAAGTAGTCGCGGTCGGCGAGGCGCTGCCGTTCCTCGGCGCCGGCGACGGCCGTGCCGGCCGCGACGACCTCGGGGCGGCGGCGCAACGCCGCGGCCGTGAGCGCCTCGACGGTGGCGACGAGGCGAGGCGTGGCCGGCGGCTCCGGCACGCCGAGCGCCCGCTCGGGGGGCGCCGCCAGCAAGCCGTTCAGCTCGGCGCGGGCCGCATCGATCTCGAGCGCCGCCGTTGCCTCGCGGGCCCGCAGCTGCGCCCGCTCGAGCTCCGCCGCGAGCGCATCGGCCTGGGACCCTTCGCCGGTCGCGTAGCGCTCGGTCGCGAGGCGCGCCAGGCGCGCCGCGAGCTCGCCGTCGCGGGCGTAGATGGCGGCGAGCTCGTGCGCCTGCCAGAGGTCGACGTACGCCCGCGTCGCGGCGACCACGAGATCGAGCGCGACGCGCTCGGCGTCGGAGCGCATGCCGTCGGCCTCGTGCTCGGCGATACGACCCGCGAGCCTGCGTTTTCCGGGAAAGGGGAAGCGCTGGGTGAGTTTCAGGATGTTGTTCTCGGCGTGATCGATGCGGAGCGACTCCGGGGCGTCGAACACCTCCCAGCTGAAGGTGGGATCGTCGAGGGCGCGAAGGCGCGCCGGCACGGAGCCGGCGGCGCGCGCGCGCGCGTCCGCCGCCTGCAGGGTCGGGCTCGCGGCGCGGATGCGTGCGAGCACGTCGTCGAGACGAAGCACGCCGTCGCCGTCGGTGGCGAGGCTGGGGCGGGGACCGAGCGCCAGCAAGCTGGCGGCGACCACTGCGGTGATGAGCGTGTGCATGAGACTCTCCTTCTGATCGTCGTCGTCGTCGTTGCGCGGAGCCGAAGGACGGCGCGCGCACGGGTACGCGGGCGCACGAGGCCCGACGGGACCTGGTGCGAGCGGGAGACGCTGGTCTCCCGCGGTCGACGAGTCAGATCAGGAGGGCGGTGTGGGACGCGAGCAGCGAAAGCAGCGGAGAGGCGCGGCCGCTCGTGGCAGGTCCCGGGAAGGCCGGCGCCATGGCCGGCCACGGCAGCACGACGGCGGGAATCGTGGCCAGCGAGACGGTAAGTGTGTGCTGAACGTCGGTGGCAGTGGCGCCGAGCCCGGCCGGCACGACGCCGAGGTGGGTGGCGCAACAGCGGTCTGCATCGTCGCCGGCGGCGTCGGATCCACAGCGGCAATGCGAGCGACAGCACTCGGCCGGACCGATGCTTGCGAGATAGAGCCCGAAGCTCGTCGAGGTGACGAGCGTGAGCATCAGCGCCGCGATGAGGGAAGCTCGGTGAAGCCGCACGAGCTCCACGCTTCCCGACCGCTCGCCGAGAGTCAAGGCGGGTTTTGCTCGCAATGAGCTAGAGCGGCCGTACCCGCACGACCGCGTTGTAGTCCGGCTCGCCGCTCGCGGGGTCCACGCGACGCGCAATCAGCACGTTGCCCTCCGGCCAGTAGACCTGGAGCGTGCCGCGCGCGACCGGGGCGGAATGGCAGCGGCCGGTGAAGCGTCCGAGCCCCGACACCAGCTCGAGCGGCGCGCCCTCGCGGAGCCCGAGGCGGGCGGCGTCGGCGGGCGCCATGAAGACGGCGTCGCGCCAACGCGTGCCGGTGAGCGCGTCGCTCTCGCTCTGGGTCATGGAGTTGAACTGCTTGCCGCGGCGGGTGGTGACCAGGAACTCGTCCGCCGCCCGCGTCGTCGCGGCGACCGTGATCGGGACGAAGGAGGCACGCCCGTCCGGCCGATCCGGGCAGACCCCGTCGCGGCAGAGGAGCGGCCCGCCGTACTGCACGGCGTCGCCGGCGCGCCTGAGACCCGCGATGCCGCGATAGAGCGGCATGACCCGCTCCATCTCGTCGCGGATCGCCTGGGCGTCGGGAAAGGCGAGGGCGTCGCGGCGCGTGCCGTCGAGCGCCCGCCGGCCGATCGCGGCCAGGATCTCCCATTCGGCGCGCGCCTCGCCGATCCGCCGGCCGGGAATCTCGGGCGAGAAGCGGACGCGACGCTCGGTCGTGGTCGACGTGCCGCCGCCGCGCTGCTCGTAGCGGGTCGCGGCGGGGAGCACGAGGACCGCCTCGCCCTCGACCAAGGTGGAGGTGTTGAGGACGATGTCCTGATGGATGCGGAGCGGGACGCGCCCCAACGCCTCGCGGCACCAGTCGGGATCCGGCATGGTCTCGAGGAAGTTGCCGCCGAGGAGGTAGAAGATGTCGAGCCGTCCTGCGTGCGCGGCGTCGAGCATCGCCGCCGTCATCATCCCGGGCGCCGTCGGAATCGGGAAGCGCCACACCGCCTCGCAGCGCGCACGCGCCGCGGCGTCGTCGATGGACTCGCCGCCCGGCAGCACGCCCGGCACGCTGCCGCACTCGGCGGCGCCCTGCACGCCGCTGTGGCCGCGGATCGGCATCAGGCCGGTGTGCGCGCGGCCGAGCATGCCGCGCGCCAGGGCCAGGTTGATCACGGAGGCGACGTTCTCGACCCCGAAGTGGTGCTGCGTGATGCCCATGCTCCAGACGAACACCGCGCTCCGCGCGGCGTGGTAGAGCGCGGCGAAGCGCTCCATCTCGGTGCGCGGCAGCCCGGCCTCGCGCTCGAGCAACGGCCAGTCCTGGGCCTCGAGCGCCGAGCGCAGATCCTCGAAGCCGGTGGTGTGCGCGGCGATGAAATCCCGGTCGAGCCCGCCGCGCGCGAGCAATGCCTTCAGGACGCCGTTCGCGAAGGCGCGGTCGCCGCCGACCGTGACCGGGAAGAACTCGTCCATGAGGGCGGTTCCGAAGACGGCGCTCCGCGCCACCGACGGGACCCAGTAGCGCTCGAGGCCGGGCTCGCGGTACGGGTTCACGACCACGATGCGGGTGCCGGCCCGCTTGGCGTAGTGCATGTACTTCGTGCTGACCGGCTGGTTGTTGGCGAGGTCGCTGCCCCAGATCACCAGGAGGTCGGTGCCGATCCAGTCCCGCAGCGAGCAGGTGGCGGCGGCGACGCCCAGGCTCCGTTTCATCGCGGTGGTGCTGGCGGCGTGGCAGAGGCGGGCGTCGTTGTCGACGTGATTGGTGCCGAGCGCGCGCGCCAGCTTCTGCGCGACGTAGTAGACCTCGTTGGTGAGGCCGCGCGAGGTCGTGAACAGCGCGACGCGATCCGGAGCGGCGGCGCGTAGGCGGTCGGCGGCGATACCCTCGGCCTCGTCCCAGCCGAGCCGCCGGAACGCCGTGGCCCCGCGCTCGAGCAGCATGGGGAAGGGCAGGCGGCCGAGCGTCCGCAGCTCGGCGCTGGTCAGGGTGCGCAGGCGCGCGACGTCGGTCAGGACCGCGGGATCGAGCGCCGGCATGGTGTTCAGGCGCAGGAGCTCGAGGCGCGTCATGCAGAGGTGGACGCCGTCGATGACGTCGTCGCGGAGCCCGCGCGGCCCGAGCGCGCAGCCGTCGCAGACGCCGTCGCGCAGGATCCGCCACGCATACGGGAGTTGCTCGCGATTGCGCCACGCCACCCGCAGCATGTCGCGGAAATGGCGCGGCTTGGCGACGTCGAGCCCGAAGGGAAGCGCCATCAGTCGGCGCCCGGCGGCAGCTCGCGCGGCGGCTGACCGGTGCGGGCGGTGATGCGATCGACCAGGTAGACGGCGAAGTCTTCGCGCCGCGCGTGCTCGGAGAGGGTGGTCAGGCGGGTGCGCTCGGGGCGGGTGAGGGCACGCCACTCCGCGAGCGAGATCTTGCGGGCGACCGCGTCGAGGGCGTCCCGCACCGGGCGCGGAATGAAGGCCAGCGGATCGTCGTCGCCGGCGGGCTCGCGGTCGATGGGTCGCGTGCGCACCCGGGCGTGCCCGGCGTAGAGGTTGTAGCCGCCGTCGCGGACGAAGCCGGCGAGCGTCATGCCGGAGTCGGCGGCGAGCGCCACCGCCAGGCTCGAGGGCGCGGAGACCGCGGCGACGATGGGAATCGCGGCGGCGAGTGCCTTCTGCACGATCTCGAAGCTGGCGCGGCCGCTCACCGCGAGGATGGGCGGCGTCGGCGGCGGCTGCCCACGCAAGCGCCAGCCCAGCACCTTGTCGACGGCGTTGTGACGCCCCACGTCCTCGCGGGCCGCCAGGAGCGTGCCCGCGCCGTCGAAGAGCCCGGCCGCGTGCAGGCCGCCCGTCGACTGGAAGCCCGCCTGGGCCGCGGCCAGACGGGTCGGCAGCGCGGCGATCACGTCCGCATCGACGGTCGGGCCGGGCGGCAGCGGCGCGCGGTCGCGCAGCACGGCGGCGATGCTGCTGGCGCCGCAAAGACCGCAGCTCGTCGAGGCGAGCGCGTGGTTGCGAGCGAGGCGGGCCTGCAGCTCCGCGAGCGGTCGCTCGAGGTGGACGTCGGCGACGTTGGCGACGTCCGGCTCCTCGGGGTGGCGCCGGAAGACGATGCTGGTGACGTCCGCGGCGCGCGCGATCACTTCCTCGCTCGCCAGCATGCCGAGCACGAGCTCGGCGTCGTGGCCGGGCGTACGCATGGTCACCAGCCAGCGCCAGCCGTTCAGGTGGATCTCGAGCGGCTCCTCGACGGCGAGACGGTCGACGGCCGGAACCGCGCTGCCGGCGCTCACCCGCAGCACGTCGGCCGGCGTCTCGGACTCGCCGCCGGTCTCGCGGGCGATCGTCGGGGCGGGCATTGGTGCGACGATAGCAATGGCTCGCTCGGGCTGACAACCGCGGTTTTGTCCTGCGGTTCGCCTCGGTTGAAGGGGGAGGCTGCGGGGATCCGGCGGTGGCCGGTAGAAGACGGTTGGTAAGGGAACGCGTTGGGAGGCTCGTCTGATGATGCGTCTCGCTCGTGTCCGCGAGCGACGGTCCCGTCGTGAGGCGGTTGCGGCGGGACCGTCGATGCCTTGGCGGTCTTGACACGAATGCGGCTGACGTGGCATACTTTAGCGGTTTCAAGATGCCACGACGACCTTCCCAGCTGAGCTTGTCGTTGCCAGCGCCCCGCCGTTGGGGCGGGCGGCGCGCCGGGGCCGGGCGGAAGCCCGCCGGCGCCAAGGCCGGGATGCCGCACGTGTCGCGGCAGCCCTTCGCGCGGCCCTTGCCCACGCACGTGACGGTCCGGCTCTGCAAAGAGCTCCCGTCGCTGCGCGTGAAGAAGCTCGTTCGCGCACTCGAGCGGACGTTCGCCGCCGGCTGCGAGCGGCCGGACTTTCGCCTCGTTCACTACTCGCTCCTCGGGAACCAGGCGCACTTCATCGTCGAGGCGCGCGATCGCGACGCGCTCGGTCGCGGCATGCGGGCGCTCGGCATCCGGGTCGCGCGGGCGGTGAATCGCCTCGCGGAACGGACTGGGCAGGTGCTCGCCGATCGCTACCACGCGCGGCTTCTCGGCACGCCGCGCGAGGTCCGAAACGCGCTCCGCTACGTGCTCCTGAACGCTCGGCGGCATGCGGCGGCGGTGGGCGCGAAGCTTAAGGGCGGCGTCCTGCTCGATCCCGCCTCCTCGGCGCGATGGTTCGATGGGTGGAAGAAGAAAAGCCTAAGAGAAGCGTCTCGGGGAGGCACCGAGGACGCCCCGCCGCGGCCGGTGTCGCGGGCACGGACGTGGCTCCTCGCGGTCGGCTGGCGTCGTCACGGCCTCCTCGACCCCGCCGACGTCCCGGGCTGATCGCTGCGCCCCGCCAGCGCCGACTCGAGCGAGCTCGCTTACCAACCGTCTTTTTCTTTGGAGTTCGTCGCGACCGCGGCGGCGTACTCCTCGGGCGTGTTGAGGCTCCGGAAGCTCTCGCCGCCTGGATCGAGCGGTCGGAGCTCGTCCGCCGCGACCAAGCAAACGCGGGGCAGGGTCGCGATCGCGTGCAGGCGGCGCTCGCCGGCGGCCACCAGCGCGGCGAGCGCGGGCGCGAGCTCGCGACGATAGAGCGCGACCAGGGGCTGCGGGCGGTGGTCCCAGATCGGGATCACGGCGTCGGCTTCCGCACGCCGGCCGGCGAGATGACGCACGACGGCGGCGCGCACGAGCGGCGCGTCGCATCCCAGGGCCAGCGCCCACGGCGTGGTGATCGCCGCGAGGCCGAGGGCGAGCGCCGGCAACGGTCCCTCGCCCGGGTGGTCGTCGCGGAGCACGACGAGCCGCTCCGGCCGATCGGGCTCGACGAGCGCCGGCAGCTCCTGCTCGGGCGCCGCGACGACGACGATCTCGGCGACCCAGGGTCGCAGCCGCTCCACGACGTGCACGAGCAGCGGGCGGCCGTGAAAATCCAGCCACGGCTTCGGGCGGCCCATGCGCGACGAGCGCCCGCCCGCGAGCACGATCGCGGCGAGAGCGGCGCCAGGGTCGCGGAAACGCATGGGTGCGGACATTGAGACGCGAAACGCGCGGCCGTGCTGGCGCGTTCGCGAGCGAGCATGCTATGCAGGGGCGCATTCCGCAATCGGCGGTCGTCCGCTTCAGGTGGTGGCTAGGTCCCGCGCAAGAAAGCGTCGCGAACCCCGTCAGGTCCGAAAGGAAGCAGCGGTACCGACTCCCTTTCTGTGCCGCGGGGGTGCCTAGCTGCCACCTCGAGCGGACGACTCAACCGACGCGTCAGGTCGACGCGGTGGCGATGGCGGTGGTGGAGACCCGCGAGCGATGGCGTATCTGGTACTGGCGCGAAAATGGCGGCCGCAACGATTCGAGGACGTGGTCGGCCAAGAGCACGTCACGACGACGCTCCGGAACGCGATCGCCCAGGGTCGGCTCGCGCACGCGTTTCTGTTCTCCGGTCCGCGCGGCGTCGGCAAGACCACGGTCGCGCGACTCCTGGCCCGCGCGCTGAACTGCGGCGAGGGACCCACCGCCGAGCCGTGCGGGCGCTGCGCCAACTGTAGCGACATCGTCGCCGGGAGCGCGCTCGACGTCGTCGAGATCGACGGCGCCTCCAATACCGGCGTCGACAACATCCGCGAGCTGAACGAGGCGGTGCGCTACCGTCCCGCCTCGGGTCGCTTCAAGATCTACATCATCGACGAAGTGCACATGCTCTCGACGGCGGCCTTCAATGCCCTCCTGAAGACCCTCGAGGAGCCGCCCGAGCACGTCAAGTTCATCTTCGCGACCACCGAGGTGCAGCAGCTGCCGGCGACGGTCGTGTCGCGCTGCCAACGCTACGAGTTCAAACGGATCGCGATGCCGGAGCTGCTGACGCGGCTGCGCCGGATCGTCGCCGACGAGAAGATCGACGTCACGGATCCCGCGCTCTTCGCCCTGGCGCGCGAAGCCGACGGCAGCATGCGCGACGCGCAGTCGCTGCTCGATCAGGTGATCGTGTTCGCCGGCAAGAAGATCGACGAGGCCGAGGTGCGGGCCGCGCTCGGGGTCGCCGATCGGGCCGTGCTTCATCGTGTCACCGCGGCCGTCCTGGGACGCGATCCCGCGGGGTGTCTCCAGGCCGTCGACGAGCTCCATCGCTACGGCTACGAGGTCGGCCAGTTCTGTCGCGATCTGGTGCGGCAGCTCCGCCATCTGACGGTGGCGGCGCTGTTCGGGAAACCCGCCCTGCTGACCGACCTCTCCGACGCCGAGGTGCAGGAGACGATGCGGCAGGCGGAGCTGCGCTCGGCGGACGACCTGCAGCGCCTCTTTCGGGTGGTGCAGGCGGGCGCCGAGGAGGTGCGGCGCTCGATCCTGCCCGCGGTCGCGCTCGAGATGATCCTCGTCAAGATGGCGACCATGGCCGACGCGACACCCGTCGATCAGGTGCTGGCGCGTCTCGAGGCGATGGAACGCCGCCTCGCCGGCGGCGGCGAGTCGGCTGGCGGGCGCGGCGGCGAGCGTCCGGCGGCGCCGAGCGCGCCGGCGCGCTCCGCTCCGACGCCGCCTCCGGGGTCGCGCGCGGCCCCGGTCGCGTCGAGTAGCCCGCCAACGCCGGCTCCGGCCTTACGGCCCCCGTCACCGAGCCCCGAGACGACGGGGACGCTCGGCTGGGAGGGCTTCCTGGCGGCGGCGCAGGCGAAGATCAGCCTCAAGGTGTTTCTCAACGGCAGCCGGCCGTTGGAAGAGACCGACGATCTGCTCCACATCGGGGTGGAGAACGAGATGTTCCAGACCGCGCTCCGGACGCCCGACAGCCTCGCGGTGCTGCAGGAGCTGGCGGCGCGCACCTACGGGGGAATGCGCCGGGTGCAGGTGAGCGTCGCGAAGCCGCCGGCGGAGGAGATCGCGGTACGCATGGCGGCGGAAGAGGCGCGCCGGCGCGAGGTCAAGGAGCGGGCGGAGCGCAGCGCGAGCGTGCGAGCAGCGGTCGAGATCCTCGGCGGCGAGGTGACCGACGTGCGGCCGCGGAGTCGGGGAGGGAAGGCATGAGCCTCGGGGACATCGGCAACATCATGAAGCAGGCCCAGCAGCTGCAGGAGCGGCTGGCGCAGGTGCAGGACGAGGTGGCGCGCCGCACCGTCGAGGCGGCGGCCGGGGGCGGGATGGTGCGCGTGGTGGTGAACGGCAAGCACGAGGTGTTGTCGATCACCATCGACCCCGCCGTGTTGAAGGAGGACGTCGAGCTGGTGCAGGACCTCGTGCTGGCGGCGGTCAACGAGGCCCTCAGGAGCGCGCAACGCATGGTGGCCGAGGAAATGACCAAGGTCACCGGCGGCCTCAAGATTCCCGGGCTCGGCTGAGGTCGCCGCGATGGCGTACACCCCTTCGATGACGCGGCTCATCCAGGAGCTCGCGAAGCTCCCCGGGATCGGCGAGAAGACCGCGGCGCGCCTCGCCTTCCATCTGCTGCGCACCGACCGCCAGCTCGCCGACGGCCTCGCCGAGGCGCTGCGCGCGCTCAAGGACCAGACGCGGCTCTGCGCCACCTGCCACGGGCTCACCGAGAGCGATCCCTGTCCGATCTGCGCCAACACCGATCGCGCCGCCGACGTCATCTGCGTCGTCGAGGAGCCCGCCGACCTGATCGCGATCGAGCGCTCGCGTGGATTTCGCGGGCGGTACCACGTCTTGCAGGGCACCTTGTCGCCGCTCGACGGCGTCGGGCCCGAGGATCTGCAGATCGGTGGCTTGCTACAACGCTTGCGCGGGGACACGGTGCGCGAGGTCATCCTCGCCACCAACCCGACCGTCGAAGGCGAGGCCACGGCGCTCTATCTCGCGCGCCTCATCAAGCCTCTCGGCGTGCGGGTGACCCGCATCGCACATGGCATCCCGATGGGGGGTGACGTCGAGTATGCCGACGTCGTGACGCTGGGTCGGGCACTGGACGGCCGGCGCGAGATGTGACCCCTATCCCCGGTTAACGAAGGAGGAAGGCATGAGAGGATTCGTGACGATGGCCGGGAGCGTGCTCCTGGCAGGCATGGTGATGGCGCCGTGGAACGCCGGGGCGGACGAGCCGCTCGCGACCGTCGGCGACAAGACCTTCACGCGCGCCGAGATCGAGGCCCGTGTGAAGTCGAAGCTGATCGAGATCGAGACTCAGCGCTACGACGTGCTGCGCGAGGGGCTCGACGAGGCGGTCGCCGAGGAGCTCTACAAGCGCGAGGCCGCCGCCCGCAAGATATCGGTCGAGCAGCTCGAGAAGGACGAGGTGGAGGCGAAGGTGCCGGCGCCGACCGACGCCGAGATCCAGAAGCTCTACGACGACAACAAGGAAGAGCTGCAGGGCCAGACTCTCGAGCAGGTGAAGCCGCAGATCGTCGAGTACATCAAGGACGAGAAGTCGACGGGCCGGCGCGCGGCGTTCATCCAGGAGCTCAAGGTCAAGTACAAGGCCAGCGTCAAGCTGCGGGCGCCGACCGTCCAGGTCGCGACCGGCGGGCGCCCCGAGCGCGGCAAGGCGAACGCCCCGGTGACGATCATCACCTTCTCCGACTACGAGTGTCCGTTCTGTAAGCGCGGCGAGGACTCGGTGCAGAAGGTGGTCGACACCTACGGCGACAAGGTGCGGGTGGTGTTCCGCGACTACCCGCTGCCGTTCCATCCGCGCGCCCGCCCCGCGGCCGAGGCCGCGGCCTGCGCCAACGCGCAGGGAAAATTCTGGGAGTACAACAAGAAGCTCTTCGCCAATCAGTCGGCGCTCGCGGACGACAATCTCAAGACCTACGCCAAGGATGTCGGTCTCGACACCGCCAAGTTCGACGAGTGCTTCTCGAAGAAGCAGTTCAGCGCCGCGATCGACAAGGACATCGCCGATGGCGTCGCGGTCGGCGTGAACGGAACCCCGGCATTCTTCATCAACGGGCGCTCGTTGTCGGGCGCGCAGCCGTTCGAGAAGTTCAAGGAAGTGATCGACGAGGAGCTGTCGTCGGCGAAGCCGGTCTCGTAGAGCGGGGGGGTCGTGGGAGGCGGGTCGCACACCCGTCTCCCGCGGCTCGACCGCACCCGCGCGCAACTGAACGGCGCGCCGAAATTGTAACGGCAGGGGACCGGAAATCCCGGTCCGACGGGCGCCGCGAGCTGGCATAGCAGTTGCTCATTTCGTGGCGATGCCGAAGCGAGCCGCCTCCTCGCTGGTCGAGATCGTCCTGCGCTCGGCGATCACCGGCTGGATCGCCGCGCTCTACGGCGCGCTCTACATCTACGCCGAGGCCGACTTCGCCGCGACCGGGTCGCTGTGGATCTTCGGCTGGCCGTTCTGCGTCCTGCTGGCGCTTGCGACCCTCGGCCACCTGACGTTGGCCGGCCTCGGGGGCGGGCGGGTGCCGTCGCCGATCCCATGGGTCGGCATCGTCAACCGCGCGCTCGCCGCAGAGGCGGAGCGGCGGGAGGTCGAGCCGGAGGCGCTCAGGATCGCGCTCGTGCGTCTCCCGGCGTTCCCGATGCTGGACGCGTGCTGGGGGGCGCTGATCGCCGGCGCGGTCGTCGTCGCCATGGGGTTCCTCGAATGGTGGTTCGGGGGCGGCACCCGGAACGTCGAGGCGGTGCTGGTGGGCGGGCTGATCGCGACCCTGCTCTACGGCGCCATGAGCTTCACGGTGACGGAGATGCTGGTGAGCCGCCCCTGCCAGCGCTTGCGCCTGGCGGCCATGCGGGTCGGGCTCGACCCGTATCTCGGGCCGACCCTCGGCACCCCGGTTCGGATTCTGGCGCTCGCCGCTCCCACGGTCCTGGCCTTGGTGGTGGCGCCGCCGCTGGTGAGCGCACGCGGCTTCGCCTCGGCGGGCGTGGCGCATCTCGTGATCGTGGTGCTCGGCACCGCGCTCTCGGTCGGGATCGCCTGGTTGCACGCGGTGGCGATTCGCGAGGCCGCCGCCGACCTCGGGGATGCGGCACAGCGTCTGGTCGGCAACGAGGAGGCGCGCTTCATCACCGGCACCATCGACGCCGAGCTGGTCAGCATGGCGCGGGCGTTCAATCAGGCGGCGAGCCACGTCGATCGCTCGTTGCAGATCTCGGCCGCGCGCTACTCCGCGCTCTTCGAGGGCGCCGGCGATGCCATCCTCTTGGTCGAGCCCGCGACCGGTCGCATCCTCGAGGCCAACCGCCTCGCGCTCGAGCTCACCGGGCTCGACGAGACGACGCTCAAGGCGACCGAGTTCGAGGCGCTGTTCGCGGCCGAGACGCCGCTCGAGAACGTGCGGCGGTTGCCCGCGGGCACCTATCGCTGGCGGGCCGGCATGCAGGTGGCGCGCGCCGACGGGTCGCAGTGTCCCGTCGACGTGGCGCTCAGCACGGTGGCCGTCGGCGACGCGCCGGTGCTGCAGGCCATCCTGCACGACGTCGGGGAGCGCGAGCGGATCGAGGCCGAGTTGCGCCAATCCGTGCAGCGGCTCGAAGGCCTCTACCACCTCGCGGTCACGCTCGGCGGGACCGTCGAGCAGGTCGCGGAGCACATCGCCGTCACCCTGCCGGCGCTGCTCGAGGTGCCCGTCGTGGCGGTGGTGCTGTACGACGGGGACGAGCAGTCGGTCCTGGCGCTCTACGAGGGCGGTACCGTGACGCGCGGGATGCGCTGGCCGTTGCAGGGCAGCGCGGCGGCGCGCGTCCGCGAGGAGCGCCGACCGTGTGTGGTTGCGGACGCGACGCGCTGCTTTCCGGGCGATCCGTTCCTGGCGGCGCGCGGCATCATGAGCTACGTCGGCGTCCCGGTCCGCGGGCGCGGGGGAGAGGTGGCCGGAGAGGTGGCCGTGATGGACGAACGGGTGCGGCGCCTCCGCGACCAGGACATGCGACTGCTGTCGACCTTCGCCGGCCGGCTGGCGCGTGCCCTCCACGAGGACGAGTACGTTCGAGAGCGCGACGACTTCATCGCGCGCGTGACCGTCCAGAACAGCGAGCTCCGGGCGGCGCAGGAGCGGCTCACCGAGGCGGACCGCTTGAAGAGCGAGTTCATGGGCATGATGTCGCACGAGCTGCGGACGCCCATCAACATCTTCATGGGCTACACGGAGCTGCTGCTGGATGCGACCCACGACGAGGCCCGCCTGCCGGTCGACGAAGAGCGCGAGGTGCTCGGGCGCATGCTCGACTCGGCGGGGACGCTGGCGCGCCTGGTCGAGGACACCTTGAGCGTGCTCCGTCTGGAGAGCGCCGGCGTCCGGGTGCTGCTCGAGGAAGTGTCGCTGCGGGCGCTCTTCGACGAGCTGCAGGGCGCGGAGCGGCTGCTGCGCATGAGCTCGGCGGTGCGCGAGCACTGGATCGTCGAGGACGAGGTGCCGGCGATCGCGTCGGATCGCCTGAAGCTCCGGCAGATCCTCACCAACCTGGTCGGGAACGCCCGCAAGTTCACGCGCGAGGGCACCATCACCGTCCGTGCCCGCTCCGTCGCCGGCGGGCAGGTGACGATCAGCGTCGCCGACACGGGCTGCGGCATCGCTGCGGCCGACGTGCCGCACGTGTTCGAGCTGTATCGGCAGGCGTCGAACGGCTGGGCCCACAACGGCTGCGGCATCGGCCTGTACATCGTGCGGCGCTACTGCGAGCTGCTCGGCGGGCGGGTCGACGTCGACAGCGCGGTCGGGCTCGGTACCTGCTTCACCGTCACGCTGCCGGCACGCCTGCCGGCGGTCGTCACCCTGGACGCGCGCCCCGCGGCGTGAGCGCCGCGTCCGCGCGGGCGTTGACCGGCGTGCGGCCGGCGTGCTTCAAGGCGGGCACGATCGCTGACGGTGATGGGAGGGCATCATGGGACGACGCAACTGGTCCCGAGTCTTCATGGGGTGCGTGCTGCTGCTCGGTCTCGGCAGTGCCACGGCCTGTGCCAAGCCGCCGCTGGTGGACGGGTGGCAGCCGGCCGCCTTCCGCGACCTTCCGACGCTCGAGTTCCGGACCATCGGTCCCGAGGAGGGCGAGCACTGGTCGACGGTGTGGCTGGTGGTGATCGACGGGCAGGTCTACGTCCGACTCGGCTCGCGGGCAGCCGAGCGGATGCGCAAGAACACGGCGGCGCCGCTGGTCGCCGTGCGCATCGGCGGTCGCGAATACCCGCTCGTCCATGCCGAGGAGGCGGCGTCGATGGCCGGCCCGGTCGGCACGGCCATGGGCGAGAAGTATTGGAGCGATCTCTTCATTCGCCACGCGTCGCATCCCTTGACGATGCGCCTCACCCCCGGGTCGACGACGCAAGAGCACTGAGCTCCGACGAGAGGGCATGAGCGCCGACGAGGTCATGACGCTCGACGTGGCCGGCCGGGCGCTGCCGGTCGAGCTCTTCCGTCCGCGGCGGAGTGGGCGCGCTCCCGCGATCCTGGTGATCCACGAGATCTTCGGGCTGAACGACGACATCCGCCGCATCGCGCGGCGCTTCGCCGACCACGGCTACCTCGCGGCCGCGCCGGACCTGATGTCGGGTGGCTGGTATCTCGGGTGCGTGCTGCGGGCAGCGCGCGACCTGCGCGCGGGGGCCGGCCCGAACGTCGCGGCGCTCGAGTCCGTGATCGCGGCGCTGGAGGCGCGACCGGACGTCGACAAGATAGGCACGGCGGGCTTCTGCATGGGCGGCGGCTTCGCGCTGCTGCTCGGCACCCGCCGACGGGTCGAGGCCGCAGGCGTCTTCTACGGCGACGTCCGTCCGGCCGACGAGCTCGCGCGGGCCTGTCCGCTGGTCGGGGGCTACGGCGGCAGGGATCACCTCTTCGCCGCGCAGGGCCGGCGGCTGATCGCGACGCTCGACGCGCTCGGCAAGGACCACGACGTCCGCATGTACGAGGACGTGGGCCACTCGTACATGAACGACGCCGGTCACCCCGTCTTGGCGCTGCTCACGCGTCCTCTGATGGCGGTTGCCTACGATCCGGTCGCGGCCGAGGACTCGTGGCGGCGGATGCTCGAGTTCTTCGGGCGGCATTTGAGTTAGCAGCGCGCGTGAGGTCGGTGCGCGCGGGGACGTGGGGATCGGCTCTCCGGCTCGGCAGATCTCACGTATGAACCGACACCGTTCAACTACTCGCAGGTTTGCGTGTTCGATCTACTCGCCTCCGAGCCGATCCCCACGTCCCCGCCACGCCCGCCGCTGCGCGATGAGCGCATGTCCGCTTTTGCGCGTCGCAGCGGCGGTTCGTGCGTGGGGGTGGGGAGTCGTTGCGGAGGTGAGTAGATCGAACACGCCAACCTGCGAGTAGTTGGAACGGGGTCGGTTCATGCGTGAGATCTGCCGAACCGGAGCAGCGACTCCCCACCCCCACGCCCCCGCGCTCTTCGAGCGCGGGGATTACGCAGTCTGCTGGGCGCCGGTGCCGACGTCGGTGAGGACGCGCTCGGCGCGCGCCTCGTAGCGGGGGAAGCCGAGAGCGGCGAAGGTGCTGCGCGCGACCTCGGCGTGGCGAATGGCCGCCTCGCCGTCGTTGAGCGCCAGCGCCAACTCGGCGCGCGACAAGCTGATGGCGGCGAGCCCCGAGCGTGAGCCGATGGCCTGCGCCAGCGCGTTCCCGTGCTCGAGCCAGCGCTCGGCCTCCGCCCAGCGACCGGCGCCGAGCACGATCAGGACGTCGGCGAGCGCGGTCACGCATTGCAGCTCGCGGAGCCGCCCGCCCGCGCTCTGCAGCGACCGCTCGGCGCATTGCTCGGCGCGCTTCACCTCGCCGATGGCGAGGAGGGCCTCGACGATCGGACGGCAGTTGAGGGTCTCGACCCCGGTGAGCGGCGTGTTGTCGAGGAGCTCGGGGTGGTGCTCGCTGCTCGGGGGCTCGCCCCGCTCGTGGCGCGCCAGGACGCTCAGCGCCGCGGCGGAGCGGAGGTTCGAGAGGCTGCCGATCGCGCGCGACACGTCGAGGCTGCGCTCGGCCCACTCGTCGACCTCCGCATATTCGCCGCGGGCGAGGTGGACGAGCGCGATGGTGACGGCGGAGCCGCCCTGGACGGTGCGGTTCGGATGGGCGACGGCGGCCTCATAGGTGACCCGTGCGCCCGCGAGCGCCGTCTCGAGCTCGTCGGCGTGGTAGCGCATGCGATCGTGCATGAAGCGGGCTCCGAGCCAGATGTCACGCTGTTTGCCGGCGGTACTGAGCTGCTCGAACTCGGTGAGCACGCCACCAATGCGCGCCAGGGCGTCGTCGAAGCGGCCGTCGAAGAGATAGTCCCAGGCGAGTGAGCGCGAGAGCCGGACGGCGGCGAGCGTGAGGCCGGCGCGCTCGGCGATCGCGAGGCCCTGCTCGACCAACGCCAGGCCGGCGGGAAAGGCGGCCGGGCCGCGACCGCTGATGATGAGCCCGTGCAGCGAGCACAGGTCGGCGAGACTCTCGGCGTCGCCCAGCTCCTCCGCGAGCTGGCGGGCGCGCAGCGCCGGTTTCTCGGCGTCACCGTGCTCGACGATCCCGTAGATGACGGTCATGCGGAGGATGCCCGTGCCGGCCTCGACCACCAGGCGTTTGGCGTCGGCGGTCGCCGGGCCGCTCGCGAGCGCGGCGTCGGCGAGGTCGAACGCGCTGTGGTAGAAGCGCGAGGCCGTCCGAAACGACGGAATGCGCTCGGCATCGCGGGCGGCGCGCAGGAGCGCGGCGATCGCCTTGGCGCGATTCTCGCTGCGGGTGAAGTGATGCGCGAGCAGGGCGGAGCGCTCGGCGGTCGGCTCGCCGGGGAGGGACTCCAGCAACTGCGCCACCCGATCGTGCAGCTCGCGGCGTTGCCGCAGCAGGAGCCCTTCGTAGGCGACCTCCTGGGTCAGGCTCTCCCCGAAGCGGAACTCGTCGGTCGAGAGGACGGTCTTGCGGTGGATGATGCCGCGGTCCTCGAGCGCCGCGAGCTCGGCCGCGACGTCGATGCCCTCGCTGGCGAGGAGCTGCGCGAGCTGATCGCGGTGGAACTGTCGGCCCAGCACGGCGGCCACCTGGACGACCCGCTTCGCCTGTGGCGCCAGGCGGTCGAGGCGGGCGCCGATCAGCTCTTCGACGGTGCCCGGCATGCGAATCTCGTCGACGGGCCTCGTCAGGCGCACCTGACCGTCGCTGCGCAGCAGGTACCCCTCCTCGACCAGCGTCCGCGTGATCTCCTCGGTGAAGAACGGGTTGCCCTCGGACTTGTCCGCGATCCGCCGCTCGAGCTCGACCGGCAGGGCACCGCCGGCGACGCTGCGCACGATCTCGGTGGTCTCCTCGTCCGACAGGGGGCCGAGACTCAGCTGCGTCAGCGCCCCACGCACGCGCCAGCCCGGCTGGTAGTCGGCGCGGTGGCTGATCAACATCATGACCCGCGAGCGCTCGGCCTTGCCGACGGCGAGCGCCAGCATCTCGCGCGAGGGCTCGTCGATCCAATGGACGTCCTCGATGATCATGACGACGGGCGCCTGCTCGCTGGCCCGGTACACCAGGCCGGCCACCGCCTCGAAGGTCTGCCGCTTGACGTCGTCGTCCTCGGGCGCGTCCCCGTTTCGGCCGCCGCCCACGTTCATGACGTGGCAGAGCGCCGGGTAGGAGTCGGCCAGCTGGCTCGCGTCGGCGCCGAGCTTCTGTGAGATCTTGGCGCAGGCGGCCTCCGCGTCGTCGTCCGCGCCGAGCTCGAAGTATTGGCGCAGCATCGTCACCCAGGGGGCGTAGGGCACCGACTGGGTCATGGCCGAGCAGCGGGCCTCGAAGAAGGTCACGGGCACGTCGGCGAGGCGCTGCTTCAGCTCGTAGAGAAGGCGGGACTTGCCGCTGCCGGCGTCGCCGACCACCGTGACCACCTGCGGCAGCGCGCCGGCCAGACGGTCGAAGCAGGCGAGCAGCTGCGCCAGCTCCTCCTGACGGCCGACCAGTGGGGTGAGGCCGCGGGCCTCGGCGACGGCGATCGCGGTGGTGGCCGAAGAGAGGCCGCGCACCTCGTGGGCCACCACGGGCTCGCGCTTGCCCTTGACCTCGAAGCGGCGCGCCGGGAGCACCTCGAAGAAGCCGCGCACCAGGCGATGGGTCGCTTCGCTGATGATCACCATCCCGGGGTCGGCGACCGACTGCAGCCGCTGCGCCAGGTTGGTGGTGTCGCCGATCGCGGTGTAGTCCATCTTGAGGTCGCTGCCGACCGTGCCGACGACGACCGGGCCGGTGTGCACCCCGATTCGAACCTGGAGATCGATGTCGCGGCCCCGCTCCTGCACGTGCAACGCGGCGAGCGCGTCACGGATCGCGAGGGCGGCGTAGACGGCGCGGTAGGGCGCGTCCTCGTGCGCGATCGGGGCTCCGAACAGCGACATGACGCCGTCGCCGGCGAGATGGGTGATGATGCCCTCGACGCGATAGACCTCGCGGAACGCGATCGCCATGTACTCCTCGAGGAGGTCGCGATACTCCTCGGGGTCGAGCCGCTCGGCGATCGCCGTCGAGCCGACGAGATCGCAAAACATCACGGTCACGAGCTTGCGCTCGCCCGCGATCGCGCCCTGACTGGCGCGGATCTTGGCGGCAAGCACCTCGGGGATGTCCTGCGCGAGGCGGGTGAGGCGATCGTCGGCGGCGGGTGCCGCCGGCGGCGGCGCTCCTGCGGTCTCGGCCGCGACCGGCGTGCCGCATTCCGGACAGAAACGAAAGCCGGGATCGATCGTGCTCCCGCAGTTGGTGCAGGCGAGCGGCGCTCGCGTGCCGCAGGCGTGGCAGAACTGCTTGCCGGGGATCAGCTCGGTCTGACAGTTGACGCAGCGCACGGCGTGACCGTGACGCCGATCCCGCCATGAGTCAAGAAGGCTCGTCGCGAGTTGCGCGCGCGCACGACCGGAGCGAGATCGCGACTCCCGCTCCGGTCGTGTCGTCGTGATGCGATCAGCCGCCGAGACCGAGGGTGCCGCGATCCTCGTCGATCAGCGCCTTGAACGACGGCCGCTCGTGCACGCGGGCGAGGTAGCGGGCGAGCTTCGGCCAGCGTGCGGCGTCGACGCTCGCGCCGGCGTGACGCATGTTGACGAACGGGGAGGCGACGCCGATGTCGGCGATCGAGAACTGCGAGCCGACCAGCCAGTCGCCCTTGAGCTGGCTTTCGAGGTAATCGAAGAGCGGCGGCAACTCCTCGGTGAGCGCCTTCTCGACCACCGCCTCGTCCGTCGGCTGGTTGAAGAAACGCGGTCCGACGATGCGCTGGAAGAAGACCTTGGGGCCGGCGATCGGGACGATGCCGCCGTCGCCGAACTCCTCGAACCAGAGAGCGCGCGCGTATTCGTAGGGGTCGGTGGGATAGAGCGCGGGCTGCGGCGTGGTGCGCTCGAGGTAGGCGGCGATGATCGACGAGTCGCAAAGCACGCCCTTGTCGTCGCGATAGGCCGGAATCTTCCCGAGCGGGCTCATTTGTTTGAACTCGGGGCTGGCGGTGAACGGGATGACGGGATCGTGGTCGTACGCCAGCCCCTTCTCGGCGAGAACCACGCGGACCTTGCGAACGAACGGCGACAAGCCGACTCCGTAGAGTGTGGGCATGCAGATCTCCTTTCGACGGACGTGAGTGCGATCGACGAAGCGGGACTAGGCAGGCGGCAGGGCCGAGTCAAGATACGCGGTTGGGAATGAGGCACGAGTGAATGCTCACCTCGCCGGGAACCTCGCCGGCCAGCACCTGGATGGCGCGCTCGGCATCGACGAGCGCGAAGTCGTGCGTGTGCATCCGCTCCAGCGGGATCCGTCCGGACTCGATCAGTCGAATGGCGGCGTCGTAGGCGGGCGCGGTGACGCCGAAGGCGCCGCGTATCGTCGCCTCCTTCACCACGATCAGGTCGCTCACGAAGTCGGGGACCGGCTTGAAGCCCTTGACCCCGGCGAGGACGATGCGACCGCCGACGGCGACGTGGTGCAGCGCCTCGGCGACCGGTGCGGTGGCGTACGAGGACACCTCGATCACGACGTCGGCGCCGCGCCCGTCGGTGAGCTCCTTGACCCGGCGGATGGCGTCCTCGCGCTCGACGTCGATCACGTGGTCGGCGCCGAACTCCTTGGCGAGCGCCAGCTTCGGGGCGTCGCGCGTCAGGCCGGTGACGATGATGGTGTCGGCGCCGGCAGCCCGCGCCGCGATGACGCAGGTGAGGCCGCGCTGGCCGGGCCCGAGGATCAGCACGGTGTCGCCGGGGCCGGTCTCCGGCAGCTCGACCGCCCAGCGGAAGCCGGCGCCGAGCGGGTTGAACATGACGGCGAGGCTCGCCGGTAGATCGGCGCGCATCTTGTGCACGATCGAGCACGGGTCGAGGTACATGTAGTCGGCGTAGCCGCCCCACAGCCCGGGGGGATGCGACAGCTTCACGTAGCCGTGCGCGAACATCGCGCCCCGGCCGCGGCAGACCTGATAGCGCCCGAGGAGACAGGCGCGGCAATGCCCGCAGGGGATCGGCGCCTCGACGGCGACGCGGTCGCCGACGTCCACGCCCCAGCGCTTGGCGGCGCGATCGCCGATCGCGGCGATCACGCCGAGCGGCTCGTGACCGGGGACGACGGGCAGAGGCACCGGGATCGTGCCGGTGTACTGCTCGACGTCGCTGCCGCAGATCCCGCAGGCCTCGATCCGCAGAATGGCGCTGTCGTCGTCGATGGCCGGGATCGGGAGCTCGCGGAGCGCGAGCTGGCGCGGCCCCTCCTGGACGATGGCCCGACTGGTGCGCGGCAGCGTGGTCATGGCGTCCTCCTCGCGCGATGTTGCTCGACTCGCCGCGGTCGCGCAACGCTTCAGCGCGGGCGGCGGCCGACGATCCGGAGGCCGAAGGCGAGCAGCAGCCCGCCCACGAGCGGGGCGGCGGTCTCCGTCCAGGGCGAGTCGCGCCAGGCGGCGAGCGGCAGTCTGGCGACGAAACGCGACCAGCGGGTGCCGGTGACCGGCGGCGGCCCGGCCACCTGGTCGACGCGGACCTCGGTGAACCAGGCGCTGCCCGTGTTGAGGTTGGCATAGCTCCCGAGACGCAGGCAGACGTCCCAGCTGCTGGCCTCGGCGTTCACCGCGGTGACCTGCAGGATCTGCCAGTCCTGCGTCCCTTTGAGGTCTGGGGAGTCGGCGATCCGGGGCTCGAGCACGATCATGGCGCCCGCCGTCGTCATGCCGACGTTCTCGGTGCGGACGCGCGCCGATGCGCGATAGGTCGCGCCCGCGACCACCGGCACGCTCTGACAGAGCCGCGTGTCGTTGGCCTCGCGGTTGACGATGCGGACGACGCCGCCGCCTTCGATCGGCTCCCAGGTGACGTCGGCGAGGTCGCGGACCCATGCCTCGACGCGCCACCCGGTGGGGATGCCGCTGCTGGCCTCGGTGAAGAGGCCGTTCTGGACGAGGGGTGCGGTGAGCGGCGTCGCCGACGCCGGCCACAACGCCACGAGCACGAGGGCGAGGCTCAGCCGTCCCATCGCCGCAGCACGAGCGAGGCGTTGGCCCCGCCGAAGCCGAACGAGTTGGTGAGCGCCACCCGGACGTCCGCGGTGCGCGCCGTCGGCGCGACGTGGTCGAGATCGCACTCGGGATCCGGATGGTCGAGGTTGATGGTGGGAGTGATGATCCCGGTCTCGAGCGTCTTGGCGGTGATCAGCGTCTCGAGCGCGCCGGAGGCTCCGATCAGATGTCCGGTCATGGATTTGGTGGCGCTCACCGGCAGGCGCGCGGCGTGGTCGCCGAACACGAGCTTGATTCCCTGCGTCTCGTTGACGTCGCCGAGCGGCGTCGAGGTGGCATGGGCGTTCACGTAGTCGACGGCGTCGGGTGCGATGGCGGCGCTCTCGAGCGCCGCCTGCATGCAGGCGGCGACACCGATTCCGTCCGGCAGCGGCGCCGCGATGTGGAAGGCCTCGCTGCCGGTCGCGTAGCCGATGACCTCGGCGTAGATGCGGGCGCCGCGCTGCCGCGCATGCGTCAGCGACTCCACCACCGCCACGGCCGCCCCCTCGGAGAGCACGAAGCCGTCGCGGTCGCGGTCGAAGGGACGGCTGGCGCGCTCCGGCTCGTCGTTGCGGAAGGAGACGGCGCGCGAGTT
This sequence comes from uncultured delta proteobacterium, assembly GCA_963761995.1. Lineage (GTDB taxonomy): Bacteria > Desulfobacterota > Binatia > UTPRO1 > UTPRO1 > UTPRO1. The sequence goes on from CAVXIU010000006.1 coordinate 2,368,991, forward strand.
GGCGAAGCCGGCGACCTCGGTCGGGTCGATGAGGGCGTCGGTGCCGCCGGCGAGGACGACGTCGCAGCCGCCCTCGCGGATGTAGCGCCAGGCCTCGCCGATCGCGTTCAAGCCCGAGGCGCAGGCGTTGCCGATCGTGAAGTTGGGGCCGCGCACCTGGAGACGGATCGCCACCTGGGCGGACGCCATGTTGGTGGTGATGGCCGTGATGTAGAACGGCGACACCCACCCGGGTCCCTCGGCGTTGAATCCCGTGACGGTGCGGAAGATGGTGCGCGCGCCGCCGTTGTTGTTGCCGAGCAGCACGCCGATGCGGCGGGAGTTCTCGAGGGTGATCGCGAGCGCGGCGTCGTCGACCGCCATCACCGCCGCCGCGACGGCGTAGCGCGCGAAGTCGTCCATGCGCTTCAGGTGCTTGGTCGGCATGTAGCGACCGGCCTCGAAGTCGCGGACCTGGCCCGCGATGCGGCACTCCTGGTTGGACGCGTCCCAGAGGGTGATCGGCCCGATGCCGGAACGGCCGCCGCGCGCGCTCTCCCAGATGGCGTCGATGCCGGTTCCGATCGGCGTCACCCCGCCCATCCCCGTGATCACGACCCGCTCTGCCATCGAGGCGGTACCCTTAGCCCGGATCGGCCGTTAGGTCCACGTCATGCGCCGCGGTTCCGCGGTCTACTTGCAGCGGTCGCTCTTGCCGCCCGCGCTCGCGGTGCAGGCGAGGGTCGCGGTCGCGCACGCGCCGCCGGCGCGGAGCGTGATGGCGCGCGACGGTCGGCTGGTGAGCCCGGAGTCGAGGATGCGACCGGCGGCGCTGAACTGATGCCGCTCGAGCGGTGCTGCGGTCTTGATGCGCAGGCGCTCCAGTCCGGGCGCCACCGTTCCGCTGCGATCGACGAAGCGCACGACGCGGCCGCTGCCGTTGGTCGTGAAGGCGGCGGCGGGAACGTGCGACTGCTGGACGACGGTGCTGCCGTCGTGGATCACGACGTCCGTGCCGGCGGGTCCGTTCGGCGTGAACGGGATCGACGGGACGAAGCGACCGGTGGCCGTGAAGCGCCCGTTCGTGGTCGCCGACGGCAGGCGCACGGTCAGCCGGGCCTTGGTGAGGGCAGCGCAATGCAGGCAGCCCGTGGGCTCGAGGCAGAGATCGCTGGTCGAGGCGTCGGCGTCGTCGCAAGCGAGGGCGGTGCCGACGCAGCTGCCGGCGCTGCAGGCGTCGCCGGTGTTGCAGGTTTGCCCGTCGTCGCAGCTCGTACCGTCGGGGGCCGGCGTACCCGCGACGCAGCCGCTGGCCGGAGCGCAACCTTCGACCCCGTTGCAGATCTCGCCGTCGTCGCAGGCCGGCGGCGGTCCGGGCTCGCAGCCCTTGACCGGGCTGCAATACTCGTCGCCGTTGCAGCGATCGCCGTCGGCGCACTGGCGCTGGATCTGGTTCAGGCCGACGCGGCAGGCGCCTTCGAGGCAGCCGTCCTGGGTGCAGGGATCGCCGTCCCCGACGCAGGGGGTGTGGTCGGCGGCGGAGATGCACTGCGAGGTCGAGAGACACGCCGGCGGGTCGGGCTGCTCGCTGTAGGTGCAACCGAGCTCTGCATCGCAAACCTCGGCCGTGCACGGATCGCCGTCGTCGCAGGCGAGCGGCGTCCCGACGCACGCGCCGCCGCTGCAGGTGTCGCCGCTGGTGCAGGCAGTGCCGTCGCTGCAGCGGAGGCCGTCGTCGGCGGGGCCGCACGTCGCTTGGCACGCGACGTCGGCGTGGGCGCACCCCGCGGCCGGATCACAGGAGTCGTTGGTGCAGGCGTCGCCGTCGTCGCACGCGAGCGGCGCGCTCGGAGACAGGCACGTCCCGCCGTCGCAACGTTCGATGCCATTGCAGAGGTTGCCGTCGGCGCATTGCAGATCGCTGAGGCAGGTGGGCGGCCCGGCCGCCGACGATACAGGGGCGAGCGGAAGCACGAGCGCGAGCAGCAGCGCGCGGAGCCGGGGCGTCATAGGTCACCACGCAGCCGACGCAGGATCTCGGAAGTCGCGGGGGACTGATTCAGTGTGTAGAAGTGGATGCCTGGGACACCGCGCGCGAGGAGCTCGCGGCACTGGCGCGTCGCCCACTCGACGCCGATCGAGAGCGAGCGTTCCTTGTCCCCCTCGGCGTCGAGGAGCGCCTGCTCGAGCTCGCGCGGCACCTCGGAGTTCGGCGCGTTGCGCAGCGCTCCACGCAGGTTCTGGAGGCTCACGATCGGCATGATGCCCGGTACGATGGGCACCGTGATGCCCGCGGCACGCGCACGCGCAACGAAGCGGAAGTAGTGCTCGTTGTTGAGGAACAACTGTGTGATCAGGAACTCGGCGCCGGCCTCGATCTTGAGCGCGAGGTTGGCGAGGTCGGCTTCCGCGCTCGCGGCCTCGGGGTGCACCTCGGGATAGCAACCGCCGCCGACGGAGAACATGCCCTGTTGCTTCACGAACGCGGCAAGCTCGTTCCCGTAACGGAAGCCGTCCGGTACGGGACGCCATTCGGGTTGGTCCGCCGGCGGGTCGCCGCGCAGCGCCATCACGTTCCGGATCCCGGCGTGCCGGAGCTGGGCGAGCGTCTCGGCCAGCTCGGCTCGACTCTGCCCGGCACAGGTCATATGCGCCATTGCCGTGATCCCGAGCTCGTTCTGAATCCGGATCACGAGCTCCGCGGTCTTGGAGCGATTTTCGCCTCGCGCGTGGCTGGTCACCGACACGAAGGCAGGATCGAGCTCCTTCAGCTCTCCGATCACCCGGTAGAGCGCATGGTAGCCGGCGTCGGTCTTGGGCGGAAAGAACTCGAACGAGAACACCGGCCCGTCGCGGGAAAACAGATCGCGAATGTGCATGGGCCGTCTAGCTTACTACAGAGGAGGGCCCGGTGCGCCAGCGCCAATCAATGAGGGGCCGCGTTTTTTCCGAGTGGAGGCGGTGCTAAGGTGAGTTCATGAGTGACAGGCGCGACCGCCGCGACGAGGCCACGGGAGTCGGGGTCGAGACCCGCACCAAGCCGCGTCTGAAGAAGCCGCGCATGTACAAGGTGCTCCTGCTCAACGACGATTACACCACGATGGAGTTCGTGGTGTATGTCCTGCAGGGCATCTTTCATCACTCGGAAGCGGAGGCGATGCAGATCATGTTGCACGTGCACAAGAACGGCGTCGGGGTGGCCGGGGTCTACACCCGCGAGGTTGCCGAGACCCGCATCGCGCAGGTCGAGGCTCTGGCGCGCAGCCACGAGTTTCCCCTCCGCTGCGGCATGGAAGAAGCCTGATGCGCATCAGCCGAGAGCTGGAGATCACCCTCGCCCTCGCGGTCAGCGAGGCACGCCGTCGGCGGCACGAGTTCCTGTGCATCGAGCACGTGCTGTACGCGCTCCTTCACGACGACGACGTCGCCGAGATCGTGCGGCACTGCGGCGGCGATGTCGACGAGTTGAAGCGCGGGTTGGAGGAGTTCTTCGACGAGAAGCTGCAGCGCTTGCCGGAGCCGGTGGACAGCGGTCCCGAGCAGACGATCGGCTTCCAGCGGGTGATTCAGCGCGCCGCCGCCCACGTGCAGTCGTCGGGCAAGGACGAGATCCTCGGGCGCAACGTGCTGGTCGCGATCTTCCGTGAGCTGGACTCGCACGCCGCCTATCTGCTCGAGCAGCAGGGCATCACGCGCCTCGACGTGGTCAGCTTCATCTCGCACGGCGTCTCCAAGATCGCCGACGAGGGCGGGGTCGCCGAGCGCGAAGCCTCCGACGACGACGAGGACGACGACGAGGAGGAGCCGGGCGCGAAGCGCAAGGACCCGCTGACGCTCTTCGCCGTCGACCTGGTGGCGCGCGCGGCGGCCGGCAAGATCGATCCGCTGATCGGTCGCGACGACGAGCTGGCGCGGACGGCGCGCGTCCTGTGCCGCCGGCGTAAGAACAACCCGGTGTTCGTGGGCGAGGCGGGTGTCGGGAAGACGGCGCTCGCCGAGGGGCTGGCGCTGCAGATCCACGAGGGCAAGGTTCCGGACACCCTGAAGAGCGCGCGGGTGTTCGCGCTCGACATGGGGGCGCTGCTCGCCGGCACGCGCTTCCGCGGCGACTTCGAGCAACGCCTGAAGGCCGTGATCGCCGCGATCCGCAAGATTCCCGGCGCGATCATGTTCATCGACGAGATCCACACCGTGGTCGGCGCGGGCGCAACCAGCGGAGGCTCGCTCGATGCCTCCAACATCCTGAAGCCGGTGCTGGCCTCGGGCGAGGTGCGCTGCATCGGCGCGACCACGTACCACGACTACAAGAGCTACTTCGAGCGTGATCGGGCGCTGGCGCGCCGCTTCCAGAAGATCGAGATCTCGGAGCCGACCGACGGAGCAGGCGCACGAGATCCTGAAGGGGCTGAAGAGCCACTACGAGGAGCATCACGGCGTCACCTACACGCGCGCGGCGCTGCGGGCCGCCGCCGAGCTCTCCGCCAAGCACATCAACGACCGCCACCTTCCGGACAAGGCCATCGACGTCATCGACGAGGCGGGCGCCATTCTGCAGATGCAGCCGGCAAGCTCGCGCAAGAAGAGCGTGCGGGTGAAGGACATCGAGCACGTGGTCGCGACCATCGCCCGCATTCCGCCGCGCAGCGTCTCGGTTTCCGACCGCGAGCGCCTCGAGTCGCTCGAGCGCGATCTGCAGCTGACGGTCTTCGGGCAGGACACCGCGATCGCGTCGCTGGTGGCCGCGATCAAGCTGGCGCGCGCCGGCCTCGGACACCCCGAAAAGCCGGTCGGCTCGTTCCTCTTCGCGGGACCGACGGGCGTCGGCAAGACCGAGGTCGCCAAGCAGCTGGCCTCGGCTCTCGGCGATCGGCTTCATCCGCTTCGACATGAGCGAGTACATGGAGGCGCACACGGTGTCCCGCCTGATCGGGGCGCCCCCGGGCTACGTCGGCTTCGACCAGGGCGGGCTCCTCACCGACGCCATCCGGAAGACGCCGCATGCGGTCTTGTTGCTCGACGAGATCGAGAAGGCGCACCCCAACCTCTACAGCCTGCTGCTGCAGGTGATGGATCACGCCACCCTCACCGACAACAACGGCCGGCAAGCGGACTTCCGCCACATCATTCTGATCATGACGACCAACGCCGGCGCGCAGGAGATGGCGGCGGCGGCGATCGGCTTCGGGGGCCGCTCGAACGCGGATCAGGGGGCCAAGGCGATCGAGCGGATCTTCACTCCCGAGTTCCGGAACCGCCTCGACGCCATCATCTCGTTCGGATCGCTCAGCATGCCGATCATCGAGCGCGTAGTGGACAAGTTCATGCTCGAGCTCGACGCGCAGCTGAACGACAAGCGCGTCTTCGTGCAGATGACGCCGGCGGCCCGGCATCATCTCGCCGCGAAAGGCTACGACCCGACCTTCGGGGCCCGTCCGATGGCGCGTCTGATCCAGACCGAGATCAAGCGCGTGCTCGCCGACGAGATCCTCTTCGGCAGGCTGAAGGAGGGCGGTCGGGTCGAGATCGACGTCCGCGACGGCGCGCTCACCTTCGAGTACGGCGCGCCGCCCGACGGCGGGCCGCGGCAGCCCGCCGAGGAAGGTGTCGACGAGCCATCGGCCACGGGCGAGGACTGAGCCTACGCGCGCGGAGCGTGCGGCCGAGCGAAGCGAGCCGGAAGTGGGCGAGGAAGTGATCCCGCGTAATCGCTAACGGCGGAGCGCGCTCTGGCCGTCGAGCCAGCCGATCTCGCGTGCGACGGCGCGGCGCTCCTCGTCGAGGTAGTGCCGTACGGCATCGGCGAGACGGGGATCGGCGAGGAAGTGCATGCTCTGGGTGGGGCGTGCGTCGAAGCCGCGGAGGTGCTTGAACTCCCCGCCGGCCCCGGGCTCGAAGCGCGTCAGGCCGTGGCCGAGGCAGAACGCGATCGCGGCGTAGTAGCAGACGTTGAAGTGGAGGTGGCGCACGTCCTCGAAGGTGCCCCAGTAGCGCCCGTAGAGGGCGTCGCCCTTCTGGACGTTGAAGGTGCCGGCGAGGATGCGCCCGCCCCGGCGCGCGACGACGAAGACCAGCCGATGCTTCCAGCGCTGGCGCAGCAGGTCGAAGAGCGCGGCATTCAGGTACTGATGCCCCCAGACGAACTTGTCGACGGTCGTGCGGTAGAGCTGGAACATCGGGTCGAAGAGCGCGTCGGGGATGGCGTCGCCCACGAGGCTTTCGATCGTGATGCCCTGGGTCTCGAGCTCGCGCTGCTCGCGCCGCACCTGATTGCGACGCTTGCTGCGGAGGGCGGCGAGGTAGTCGTCGAAGCTCTCCCAGCCGGGGTTGATCCACTGGAATTGGTAGCCGGTGCGCTCGACGTAGCCGAGCGCCGCGAGGGCCTCGGCCTCCTCGGCACGGCAAAAGTTCACGTGCACCGAAGAGAAGGCGCGATCGCCGCAGAGGTCGATCAGGGCGGTACCGAAGGTGCGGATGACCGAGGCCGGATCGATGCCGGGATCGACGAGAAAGCGCGCGCCCGTCGCCGGCGTGAAGGGCGCCGCGACCAGCAGCTTCGGGTAGTAGCGGATGCCGGCGCGCTCGGCCGCCTGTGCCCACCCGTGGTCGAAGACGAACTCCCCCTGACTATGACCCTTGACGTAGAGCGGACAGGCGGCGACGAGTCGGTCGCCGTCCCACAGCGTCAGGTGTTGCGGCAACCAGCCGGTCGCCGCGGTGACGCAGCCTGCCTCCTCGAGCGACGACAACCACCCCCATTCCAGGAACGGCGAGTCGTCGCCCACCAGCGCGTCCCATTGCCGGGGGTCGATCGCGACGAGGCCGTTCAGGATCGTGAGTTTCATGCGGGGGGTCGGCGATCGCCGTACGCGAAATCTAACGGACGGCGGTCGCCGCGGCCAGCGCCATTGACTACGGCCGGTGCTCCACTCAGTCTCACGCTCGCCGCCGTTCCGGCGGCGTCGTCCGGAGGAGAGCGCATGGGTCGAGCGTCGGAGGTCGAGTCGTGAAAGCCGGAACGGTGCGGGCCCGCGGGCTCACGTTTCACACGCTCGAGGAGGGCGAGGGCCCTCTCGTGCTCTGCCTCCACGGCTTCCCGGACGATCTGCGGTCGTTTCGCCATCAACTGCCGGCGCTCGCGGCGGCGGGCTACCGGGCGGTGGCTCCCGCGATGCGCGGCTATGCTCCCACCGGCCCGGCACCCGACGGCCGCTATCAGTCGGCGGCGTTGGCGGAGGATGCGGTCGCGCTGATCGAGGCCCTCGGATACGAGGACGCCGTCCTGTTCGGACACGATTGGGGGGCGCTCGCCGCGTACGGCGCCGCGCTCGCGGCTCCGGAGCGGGTCCGCAAGCTGATCGCCGCGGCGGTCCCGTACGGGGCCCAGGTGTCGACCGCGTTCATGTCGAGCTACGACCAGCAACGCCGCTCCTGGTACATGTTCTTCTTCCAAACCCCCTTCGCCGACGTCGCCTTGGCGCACGACGACTTCGCGTTCGTCGAGCGTCTGTGGCGGGATTGGTCGCCGGGGTGGAAATATCCCGCCGCCGACCTCGAAGCCGTGAAGCAGACGTTCCGCCAGCCGGGGGTCGCCGCGGCGGCGCTCGGCTACTATCGGGCGATGCTGAACCCGGAGCTGCAGGCCCCGGAGCTCGCCGCCTTGCAGGGGCGGATGATGCTCGAGCCGATCGCGGTCCCCGCGCTCATGCTGCACGGCGCGGACGACGGCTGCATGGGGGCCGATCTCGTCGAGGGCATGGCCGCCTACTTCCCGCGCGGCCTCCGGACCGAGGTGGTGCCGGGTGCCGGACACTTCCTCCACCAAGAGGCCCCCGAGCGCATCAACGCGCTCGTCCTCGACTTCCTGACGACCTAGAAACCGCTCCAGGAGGTGACGCGTCCGGCCGAGTCGAAGCTGACCGAGCGGCCGCGGCCGTATCCCCAGAGGGATCCGCCGGCCGGACCGCGATCGATGGCGGCAGGATCGCCGAGGACGCTCCGGACCTCGGCGGCCGAGGCACCGAGCGTGAGCGTGCGGCTGCGCGCGACGGTGCCGGACGCCGGGGTGTCGTCCTCGAGCGCGTGCATGCGGCCCTCGATGTCCTCGAGACGGTTCTCGATGCGGCCGAGTGCCCGCCGGATGTCCTCGAGCGATCCGTCGGAGGTCGCCGCCGGGAGCGGTGGCGGGACCGCGCTCACCGAGCCCGGATTCGGCGCGGTCAGCACCAGCTGAGCGGGATCCCGGAGAGCCATCTCCGGCTTGCCACGGTACGCCGTGACGGTCCCCGTGACCCGCACCGCCTTGTCGCGCAGGCGGGCCTCGAGGTCGGTGGGGAATTTCTCGCGATCGGCCGCGAGGATGGTGGCGGTGAAGCCCGCGAAGTTGGGCGCGAATGCAATGACGGTGGCGAGGGGCGACTCGTGGATGGCGACCACCCGACCCTCGATGGAGACCGACTGACCGACGTAGTCGCCCGCCCGACTGCCGGCGACGACCGGCCCGGCGGCGACCGCAGGTGCCGCGGCGGCCGGAGCCGGCGCTGCGACAACGGGAGCCGGCCCCCCGGCGACGGTTTCAGCACTGACGGATGGCGCGCCCATCCCCACGATCCAGCTCACGATCACCACCACCAGAGTCCACCGCGTCATGACCGCATCCTCCTGGCAGGCCTCCGCACTGTCAAGAATCGAAGTGGCGTGGTAGCGAGCGGCCATGCCGCCGTCACCGCCCCTCACCATGCGCCGGACCCGGGCAGTCGGGCGCTACGCGGTCGGGGTCGACTGGAGCGACGGACACGACAGCATCCTGCCGTTCCGGCTCCTGCGAGCCCATTGTCCCTGCGAGGCCTGTACCACCGGCGGCGGCGAGCCCGGCCCGGACGCGATCGAGCTGCGCACGATGAGGCCGGTCGGAGACGGGACCTTGTTCCTGGGTTGGCAAGACGGTCACGAGTCGCTGTTTCTGGCGGCCGAGCTCCGACCCCTGTGCCGATGCGCGCATTGCGTCGGCGAGCCGGACTACCCGATCACGGGCCGCTGACACTTGTCCACAATTGTGGACGACGGCGAAGGGGCCAGGGCAATCGAGCAGTTGACGATGAAGCACGACTGCGGATCCACCGGCCATCCACAACGCTGAAGGGGGAGAGATCCCCCTTCCGAACTACCCGCGCTGCGGGGTGACTTCGGGTGCGGGCTGCGTCACGCGCAGGGTGACGCGAAAACGCGGCCGCGCGCCGAGACGTTCGATCTGCGGAATCACCACCACGCCGGCGCCGTCGAGCGTGCGGAGCGAGATCGAGGCTCGCGACAGCGCGCGCCGCACGGCCTCGGCGATGGTCTCGTCCGAGGAGCCCACGAACTCCACGGGGGCCAAGCGTTTCGCAACCACGGTCTTTGGCGTCGCGGCCTGCGCGGCAGCGGCATCGGCATGCGTCGCCAAGGAGACGTGGAGTTCGTTCATGAGACCCGTTTTGGAAGATGAGGTATTTCGCCTGAAGAGCAGCTGCGGGACCCTTCGGAGCGATGTTGGCACGACCACCACTCCGCCGTCAGCTACCGCGCCGACAGGTAGCGCTCTTCAGGCCGCGCGTCAAGAAAAATTTGGGCTGATTCGTCTCACGCCAGCAGTGTAGGGGACTTCACGCGAAGCGCGCGTCCGACGCCGTAGGCGCGAGCGGCTGCGACAGCCAGCGTGCGGTGTGCGAACGACCGGGAACGGCCGCGAGATCCTCGGGACGACCCGCCGCGACGACCTCACCGCCGTCGCGTGCCGCCTCCGGTCCGAGGTCGATCAGATGATCGGCCGCCCGCATGACGTCGAGGTTGTGCTCGACGACTACCAGGGTATGGCCCTGATCGACCAAGCGATGGAAGGCGGCGATCAGTCGATCGACGTCGGCGAAGTGGAGGCCGGTGGTCGGCTCGTCGAGGACGAAGAGCGTCCGGCCGCTGCCGCCACGTCCGAGCTCGGACGCGAGCTTGATCCGTTGTGCTTCACCTCCCGAGAGGGTGTTGCTCGGCTGGCCCAGGGTCAGGTAGCCGAGCCCGATCTCGTGCAGCACCTCGAGCGGGCGTGAAATCGCGGGATTACTTGCGAAAACCTGCACCGCCTCCTCGACGGTGAGGTCGAGGACGTCGGCGATCGATCGCCCGGCGTAGGTGATCGCCAGCGTCTCCTCGGTGAAGCGACGTCCGCCGCAGGTCTCGCACGGAACCGAGGTCGCGGGGAGGAAGCTCATCTGCATGCGGATCCGCCCCTGGCCGGCGCAGGCGCTGCAGCGACCCTCGGCGACGTTGAAGGAGAAGCGACCGGGGGCATAGCCCCGTGCCCGTGCGTTCGGTGTGCCGGCGAAGAGACGTCGGATCTCGTCCCAGAACCCGACGTACGAGGCCGGAATCGAGCGCGGCGTCCGGCCGATCGGCGTCTGATCGACCTCGATCACGCGCTCGAGCGCCTCGTGGCCGGTGATGGCCCGATGGGCACCGGCGCGAGCCGCAGTCAGGCCCTTCAGACGGCGGAGCCCGTTGTAGAGCACGTCTCGTACGAGCGTACTCTTCCCGGAGCCGGAGACGCCGGTGACGCAGGTCCAGGCTCCGAGCGGAATGGTCACCGTCACGTCCTTCAGGTTGTGCGCGGTGGCGCCGTGGATGACGAGACCCGGACCGTCCGTCGCCCGGGCCGGACGCCCCCGCTCGCGGATCGCGCCGAGATAGCGGCCGGTCAAGGACTTCGGGTCGGCGGCGATCGCCGCGGGCGTGCCGACGGCGACCAACGACCCGCCGGCGCGCCCCGCGCCGGGCCCGAGGTCGACGACCAGGTCGGCGGCGGCGATCGTTGCCTCGTCGTGCTCGACTACGATCACGGTGTTGCGGCGCGCGACGAGCGTCCGCAGCGACTCCAGCAGGAGGGCATTGTCCCGCGGGTGCAAGCCGATGGTCGGCTCATCGAGGACGTAGCAGGCGCCGCGGAGATTCGAGCCGAGCTGCGCGCCGAGGCGGATGCGCTGGGCCTCGCCGCCGGAGAGCGTGTCGGCGCTGCGGTCGAGGCAGAGGTAGCCGAGGCCGACGGTACCGAGGAAGCCGAGGCGGGGACCGACCTCGGCGAGCAGATCGCGAACGATCTGCTGCTCACGCACGTCGAAGCGCCAGCGGGCGATGTCGGCGGCACACTCGTCGACGGTCATGGCGAGCAGCTCGGGGAGCGTGCGATCGAGGACGCGGACGGCGCGGGCACGCGGGTTCAGGCGGGTGCCGTGGCAGTCGGGGCATGCCCGATCGACCAGGTAGGGGCGCATCGCCTCGGCGACCAGGGTCTCCCCGTCCTCCGCCGCCGTCTCTTCGCCGTCCTCGTAGAAGGCGCGCGCCCGCAAGAGCGGCATCACGCCGGTGACCTTCTTGCCGTCACCGTCGAGCACGAGGCGTTGCTGGCGCGCGGTGAGGCGTTTGAACGGGCGGTCGACCGCGATCCCGGCCGCCTTCACCGCCCGCAGCCACTTGCGCTCGTCGGCGTCGAGGCCGAGCTCGCGGAGCGCCGTGATCGCGCCGTCCTTCAGCGAGCGGGCGGGATCGGCGACCACCAGCTCGGGATCGATCTCGGCATTGACGCCCAGCCCCTGGCAGCCCGCGCACGCGCCCTGACGGCTGTTGAACGAGAACAGCCGCGGGTCGAGCGGATCGTAGCCCATGCCGCAGGGCGCGCAGTACAGGCGCTCGCTGAAGACGTGCTCGGTCTTGCCCGCGACCGCGACCACGACGCCGCCGCCGAGGCGGAGGGCCTCGGCGACCGGGCGCACGAAGCGCTCTCCGCCGGTCCCCGAGGGAACCCGGGCGACCACCACGTCGATGTCGTGCTCGCGATAGCGATCGAGATCGGGGAGCGGCTCGAGCGCGGTGAGCCGGCCGTCGATGCGCGCCTCGCGTGTGGCGCAAACGGCGGGCGGCGCGCAGGACGTCGCGATGGAAGCCCTTGCGGCCGCGCACCACCGGGGCGAGGAGGGTCACCTCTGACGTGCCGACGCGCTCCGCCAGGCGGCTCGCGATCTCGGCGCGCGGCAGCGGGTGGATGGGCTGGTCGCAGCGGACGCAGTGCTGCACCCCGACCTTCGCGAACAGCAGCCGGAGGTAGTGCGAGACCTCGGTGACCGTCGCGACCGTCGACTTGCGGCCGCCCGCGACTCAGACGCTGCTCGATGGCGACCGTCGGGGGAATGCCCGACACCAGGTCGACGTCCGGGCGCGGCAGCACGTGCATGAACTGGCGGACGTAGGTGGAGAGGCTCTCGAGGTAGCGGCGCTGCCCTTCGGCGAAGATGACGTCGAAGGCGAGGGTCGACTTGCCGGAGCCCGACAGGCCCGTCACGACGATCATGCGGTCGCGGGGCAGCTCGAGGCTCAGGTTCTGCAGGTTGTGCTCGCGGGCCCCGACGATGCGGATCGTGTCACGCTCGGCCGGCAGGCTCGGGAGCGGAAGCGGCGCCGCGAGCGCGGCCGGGCGGCGGGCCAGGACGGGGCGGAGGAAGCGCCCGGTGTGGGAGTCGGGGCAGCTCGCGATCTCCTCGGGCGTGCCGGTCGCGACCACCAGGCCGCCGCCGTCGCCGCCCTCGGGGCCGAGGTCGATCACCTAATCGGCGCACTTGATGACCTCGAGGTTGTGCTCGACGACGACCAGCGAGTGGCCGCGCTCGGCGAGCTTCGCGAAGGCGCCGAGCAGGCACTCGATGTCGGCGAAGTGCAGGCCGGTCGTCGGCTCGTCGAAGATGAAGAGCGTGTGCGCCTTGCCGTCGCGGCCGAGGTGGGCCGCGAGCTTGATGCGCTGCGACTCGCCGGCCGAGAGCGTGCTGAGCGGCTGGCCGAGCCGGAGGTAGTCGAGGCCGACGTCCAGCAGCGGCTGGAGCGCGCGCGCGATCTCCGGTTGATCGGCGAAGAACTCGCACGCCTCCGTGACCGTGAGCGCGAGGACGTCGGCGATGTTGCGGTTCCGGTAGCGGACCTCGAGGACCTCGGGCCCGATAGCGGCGCCCGTCGCAGGCCGGACGCACGGCACGTAGACGTCGGAGAGGAACTGCATCTCGATCTGCTCGAAGCCGTCGCCGTGGCAGGTCTCGCAGCGGCCGCCCTCGACGTTGAACGAGAAGGTCGCGGCGCTGAAGCCGAGCAGTCGCGCGTGGTCGGTGCGCGGCGAAGCAACCGGCGCATCCCGTCGAACATCTTGCAGTGTAGGTGGCGGCGTTGGCGCGCGGCGTGGAGCCGATCGGCGTCTGGTCGACGAGGATCACCTCGGCGATGCTGCTCGGCGCCGTCGATCCCGTCGCACGCGCCCGGCGTCGCGGTCGGCAGGCCGCGGCGCCGCAACAGGCCGCGGTACAGCACCTCCTCGACCAGGGTGCGACTTGCCGGAGCCGGAGACGCCGGTGATGCAGACCATGCGCGCCAGCGGGATGGTGACGTCGATGCCGCGAAGGTTGTGGGCGCGGGCGTTCCGGATGGTGAGACCGAGCGCGCGGCTCGGGGCGTGGCGGCGCGCCGGGACGGGGATGCGGCGCCGGCCGGAGAGATAGGCGCCGGTCAGCGAGCGCGGGTCGGCGGTGAGCGGCGGCGAGCGAGCCCGCGGCGACGACGTGCCCGCCGTCGCTCGCCGGCGCCCGGTCCGAGGTCGATCACGTGGTCGGCGGCGGCGATGATCTCCGGATCGTGCTCGACGACCACCACCGTGTTCCGGCGCGCGCACAGGTTGCGCATGATCGCGACCAGACGCGCGCTATCGCGCGGATGGAGGCCGATCGACGGCTCGTCGAGCACGTAGAGCGTGTTGACCAGCGACGAGCCGACGGCGGTCGTGAGGTCGACGCGCTCGAGCTCGCCGCCCGAGAGCGTGCGCGACTGGCGGTCGAGCGTCAGGTAGGCGAGGCCGACCTCGACGAGATACGTGAGGCGCGAGCGGATCTCTCCGAGGACGAGCGCCGCCGCCGGGTCGCGCTCGGCGTCGACCGCGAGCACCGTGAAGAAGGCGAGGGCGTCGGCGACGTTCATGCGGTTGACGTCGGCGATCGTGCGGCCGTCGATGCGGAAGTCGAGGGCCTCGGGCTTGACGCGGCTCCCCTCGCAGACGGGACAGGTGCCGTAGCAGCGGTAGCGCGAGAGCAGGACGCGGACGTGCATCTTGTAGGTCTTGCGCTCGAGCCAGCGGAACCAGCCGCGGATGCCGAAGAAGTCGTCGTCGCCGTCCTCGACCAGGCCGCGCTGCGCGTCGGCGAGGTTCCCGTAGGCGACGTCGATCGGGATCTTGCGGCGGCGGCAGAAGGCGAGGAGTCGCCTTGCGCTCCTCGCTCGTCGAGGGGGTGGTCCAGGGCTTGATCGCGCCCGCTTCGATCGAGCGCGCGCGGTCCGGCACGACCAGGTGCAGGTCGAGGTCGATGATGCGGCCGAAGCCGCGACAGTGCTCGCAGGCGCCGAGCGGGCTGTTGAACGAGAAGAGGTTCGGGGTCGGGTCGCGATAGCCGAGGTCGCAGGCGGTGCAGGTGAGCGCGGTGCTGTACTCGCGCCGATCCGCCGGTTCGGCGCCGACGAGCCAGAGCCGACCCTTGCCGTACTTGAAGGCCTGCTCGAGCGAGCCGACCAGGCGTGCCCTCCCGTCGCGGCGGAGCGTCAGCCGGTCGACCAGGATGTCGACGCTCGCGCCTGGGGGGTCGCTGCAGGCGTCCAACGCCTGCACCGTTCCCTGAATCGAGCGCCCGGCTGAAGCCCTCACCGAGCAGCCCGGCGACCACCTCGCGCCACGGCAGGTCGGGGAGCGGGAACGGGAAGCCGAGGTACACCGCGGCGCCGGATCGCTCGCGCAGCATCGCCTCGGCGATCGCCACCGGATCGCCACGCTCGACGCGCCGCTCGCACTTCCGGCAGCGGAGAACGCCGAGCTTCGCGAACAGCAGCTTCAGGTGATCGTGGAGCTCGGTCACCGTTCCGACGGTCGAGCGCGACGTCGTCACCGGCCGGCGCTGGTCGATCGCGACCGCGGGCGGAATGCCGCCGATGTGATCGACGTCCGGCTTCTCCATGCGCTCGAGGAACTGACGCGTGTAGGTCGAGAAGCTCTCGACGTAGCGGCGTTGGCCCTCGGCGTAGAGGATGTCGAAGGCGAGGGTCGACTTGCCCGAGCCGCTCACGCCGGTGACGACCGTGAGCTGGTTCAGCGGGATGTCGACGTCGACCCCTTGCAGATTGTGGTGACGGGCTCCGCGGATCTCGATATGGTTGCTGGCCATCGGCTCGGACGCGTCATGGTGACGCGGAACGCGGCACTATAGTGAAAGACCGTCGCTCCTGCACGCCACCTGTCGCGAGCGCCGGCGAGGCGTCCACCCCGCGGACGATCGCGGGCTGGGTCGCGCGGCCGATCGAGCTCTCGGTCGGTGCGGGACGCGTGCGGCTGTACACGGTCGACGCGCTCGAACGCCTGGTCGATCGCGACGCGCTGCTGCGCGGCGAAGGCGAGCCGCCCTATTGGGCGTATCTCTGGTCGGGGGCGCGGCTGCTCGCGGCCTACGTCGCGCGTTGGGAGGAGGTGCGAGACCGCCGCGTTCTCGAGATCGGCTGCGGGCTCGGTCTCCCGGGCGTCACCGCGGCCGTGCAGGGCGGGCGGGTCGTGCTGGTCGACACGGAGCAGGCCGCGCTCGACTTCGCGCTCGCGAGCGCCACGGCCAACCGGGTGGCGTGCGCGGCGTGGCGGGGCGATTTCACGACCCTCGATCCGGAGTGGCGCTTCGACCTGATCCTCGCCGCCGAGGTCGCGTACGATCCGGCCCGCTTCGGCGCCCTCGCGGCCGTCTTCGCCCGGCATCTCGCCCCCGCGGGGCTCGGACTCCTGGCGGACGGCTACCGCACCGATACGCGCGGGTTCTACCGCGAGCTCGGGGGCCTCGGCCTCACGAGCCAGGCCATCGACGTGCGCATGGTCGAGGAGGAGCAGCGCGTCGCGGTCAGGCTCACCGCGATCCGGAAGGCGGGCGTCAGGCGGGGAGACAGTCGGCGACCACCTGCTTGAGGCGGTCGACGTCGAGCGGCAGCGGGAGGCAGTAGACGTCCTCGATGCCGCTCACGATCCAGCGCCGGCGCTCGGTCTCGGGCGCCCCGAGCAGTACGAACGGCGTGTTCCGACCGTGTTGGCGGGCGCTGCAGAGCAGCGTCAGGCCGCAGACCCCGGGGAGGCCGACCTCGCTCAGCACGAGATCGTAGGCGGAGCGCTCCAGGGCCTCCATGGCCGCCTCGCCCGAGCTCACCTGATCGGTGGCGTAGCCGCATCGGCACAGGATGCGGCCGATGGTCTGGCTGAAGTTTTCATCGGCCGCGACGACGAGGATGCGGCGCGAGGGGGGCGTGAGGCTGGACATTCAGAGACCGCAAACCGAGCAGAAAACGTGCCACCGGCCGGCCGGAACGCGACCTCCAGAAACGCAAGGTGCTCCGGCTGTTTTGCCGAGCGCCGCGAGCCACCCATGGCCCAGCAGTCGCAATCCGTGACAGCCGATGATCATTCCAAACCGTATTTTTCCAACTTCCGGTACAAGCGCTGGCGGTCGATGCCGAGGATGCGGGCGGCCTGGTTCTTGTTCCCCTGGGCCTGGCGGAGCGCCGCGGCCACCAGTTGGCGCTCGGTGACGTCGAGCGAGGGCACGGCCTCCCCGAAGTCGATCGCCGCCTCGGTTGCGGAGGCCTCGGGGCGGACGAGCGGGGAGAGGCTCGCGACCGTGATGTCGGCGCTCGGCGCGAGCGCGAACGAGCGCTCGATCACGTTCTGCAGCTCGCGCACGTTGCCGGGCCAATCGTAGCGCTCGAGGATCGCCAGCGCCGCGGGTTGGATGGGCTTCGGTCCGACGTTGAAGTCGCGCGCGTAGCGCTCGACGTAATGGGTGGCGAGCAGCGGCACGTCGTCGCGGCGCTCGCGGAGCGGCGGCAACGGGATCTGGACGACGTTCAGCCGGTAGAAGAGGTCGGAGCGGAAGTTTCCGGATCGCACCTCGGCCTCGAGGTCGCGATTGGTCGCCGCGATGAGGCGGACGTCGACCTTGATCGGCCGCGTCGATCCGAGCGGCGTCACCTCGCGCTCCTGGACGGCGCGCAGGAACTTCACCTGCAGCCCGAGCGGAATGTCGGCGATCTCGTCGAGGAAGAGCGTCCCGCCCTCCGCGGCCTGGAAGACGCCCTCGTGATCGGTGACGGCGCCGGTGAACGCGCCGCGCCGGTGTCCGAAGAGCTGGCTGTCGAGGAGGGTGTCGGAGACGGCGCCGCAATTGATGGCGACGAACGGCTGCGTGGCGCGGGCGCTCCGCGAGTGGATGCTGCGGGCGACCAGCTCCTTGCCGGTGCCGCTCTCGCCCGTGATCAGGACCGTGGTGGTGTTCTGGGCCACCGCTTCGATCGCCTGGTAGACCTCGAGCATCGACGGGCTTCGTCCGATGATCTCCCCGAAACCGTGGGCCCGGTCGATCTCCGCCCGCAGGCGGCGGTTCTCGCGCTCGAGGTCCGAGACGTGGAGGACCTGCTCGATCGTCATGAGCATCTCGTCGGGGTTGCACGGCTTGACGAGGTAGTCCCAGGCGCCGAGCTTCATCGCCTCGACGGCGGCCTGCGTGCTGCCGTGGCCGGTCAGGACGATCGCCGGCGGCGACAGCAGGCGACGCTCGCCGCCGGCCGGCGCGTCGCCTTGCAGGCGGCGCAGCAGCTGCATGCCGTCCATGACCGGCATGTTGAGGTCGGTGATCACGATCTGGAAGGAGTCGGCCGCGAGCCGTGCCAGCGCCTCTTGTCCGTTGCCGGCGACCGCGACCTCGTAGCCCCGCCGCTCGAGGATCTTGGCGAGGGTGCGCGCCATGTTGGGCTCGTCCTCGACGAGCAGCACCCGGCCGGCGCGGGCGGTGGCGGCGGGCGGCTCGGTCACGGCGTCGGGCGCTCGCCGTCGCCGTGACCCAGGGGAGATCGATCGTGAAGGTCGTGCCGACGTTGGGAGTGCTCCGTACCTGGATGTCGCCGCGATAGCGGCGCACGACCGAATGCACGACCGAGAGCCCGAGACCGGTGCCCTGGCCCGGCGACTTGGTGGTGAAGAACGGATTGAAGATGTCGTTCAGCTGCTGCTCGGGAATGCCGATCCCGGTGTCGCGGAACTCGAGACGGACGCGATCGCCGGGTCGGAGCGAGGTCCGCACGTGGAGCTCGCCGCCGTGGGGCATCGCCTGCACCGCGTTGGTGATCAGATTCAGGAAGATCTGGCGGAGCGCGTTCTGATTGGCGGTGCACGTGCCGATGTCGGCGAGCTCGGTCACCACCCGGACGTCGCTGTTCTGCAGATACTTGCTCATCAGCAGGAGAGTCTTCCGCAGCAGGTCGTTGATGTCGACCGGCTCGACCTCCGCACCCGAGTCGCGCGAGAACTCGAGCAGGCTGTTGATGATCGTCTGCACCCGATCCATCTCCTCCTTGGCGATGCGGAGATCCTCGCGGACCTCGGGGTTGTTGCCGTCGACGATCTCGGCGAGGTCGTAGAGCGCATTCATGATGATGGCGAGCGGATTGCGGATCTCGTGCGCGATGCCGGCCGCGAGCTGGCCGATCGCCGCCATCTTCTCGGATTGGATCAGCTGATCCTCGAGGCGCTGGCGGTCGGAGAGGTCGACGCAGATCTGCTGGATGAAGCGCTGCTCGCCGTACTCGATGAGGCCGGAGTTGATGAAGACCGGGATGACGGCGCCGCTGCGGGTCCGGTGATGGAGATCGTCGCGGTTGGCGTTGCCCTTGGTGCGGGTCTCCTCCCACAGCGCCACCGCGGCGTTGCGCTCCGCTGGCGGGTGGAGGTCCCAGCTCTTCATCCCGCGCAGCTCCTCCGAGGGGTACTCGAGGCTCTGCTCGGCCACGAAGTTGGCGGCCAGGACGGCGCCGCTCTCCGAGTCGATCTTGAAGATCGCCGCGGGCGCGCTGTCGATCGAGCGCCGATAGGTCGCCTCCTGCTCGCGCAGCGCCTCCTCGCGCGCCTCCACGAAGAAGTCGGTGATGTGCAGGATGCGCTCCTCGAACTCCTGGGCGAGGAGCGCGAGCAGCTCGGCCCGGCGCGGCTGGTCGTCGGCGTAGCGGCGCCGGATCGCGTTGCCCATCAATTGAAAGACCTTCATCTGGCCCGAGAGGAAGCGCGAGGCCGGAAACTTCGAGATGAAGCCGCGGCGGGCGTGGCTGCGAAGGTACTCGTAGGTGTCGCAATCCTCGGGATCGGCGATGTGGCGGATCCAGCGCCGGAGCGCGATCTCGATGTCGTGGGAGAGGTCGGGCCACTGCGCCTGCGAGATCCCGAACGCCGGTCCGATGTGGCCGACCCAGCCGGCGACGACGTCGGGCAGGGTCTCGTCGAGCACCCGGGCGAGCTCGTCGCGCAGCGCGCTCCGGGAGCGGGGGAAGCGGAGCAGCGTACACCCCCGCATGTAGCGTTCGATGCGGCGGAGGTGCTCGGCGAGTGCCTCGTCGTAGCCGGGGGCGCTCATGGCCTGATCGCGGAAGCCCTACCAACTCGCCGGCACTGTTGCCAACCGCCTCCTACGGCCCCCCGTGCGTGGCGAGACGCCATCCTCTATAGGAGAGGACCGTGGCGAGGGGCAGCGATTTCGCAACTTTCGGAGCGTCCGAGCCTTGAAGCCGGTCGACGCGACGCTCGCGGATCCCGCGTCCGATCCCGACGTGCAACTGATGTTGCGTGTCCGGAGCGGTGACGCAGAGGCCTTTCGCGAGCTCTTCGAGAAGCATCAGAGAGCGATCGTGAACTTCGCGTATCATTTCGTCGGGAACCGCCCGCGGGCAGAGGAGATCGCGCAGGACGTCTTTCTGCAGATCCATCGTGCGGCCGGCCGCTACGAGCCGCAGGCGAAATTCACCACCTGGCTCTATCGGATCGCCACCAATGCCTGCCTGAACGAGGTCCGCCGACCCGAGCACCGCCATCCGCGACGCCCGCTCGAGCACCAGCCCGACGACGAGCGCAAGCGCGCCGAGATCGCCTTCGCCGATCCGACCGCGATCCCCGGCGACAGCGCCTTGGCGGGTCGACAGCTCGAAGCTAAGATCCGGGAAGTGTTGGCGGACCTGCCCCCGAATCAGCGCGCGGCGCTGCTCATGAGCAGGGTCGAGGGCCTGTCGTACCTGGAGGTCGCCGAGGCGCTGGAGACGTCCGAGAGCGCCGTGAAGAGCCTGGTCTTTCGCGCCACCGCCACCATGCGGCGCGAGCTGGCGGAGTTTCTCTGATGGCGGCGACCTGCGATCAGATCGGCCCCGAGCTGGTGGCCTTCCTCGACGGCGAGCTGGACGACGCCGAGCGCCGCCCGATCGCCTCCCATGTCTCGACCTGCCTCGGCTGCCGGCGCGAGATGGAGCGCCTCGGCACCGTGCGCGGCTGGGTGGCCGATCTGCCGCGCATCGAGCCGAGCGCCGGGCTCGCGGACGAGTTCTGGCGGCGGGTCGAGCACGAACGGGCCGCGACGGAGTCGCATCCCGGGGCGTCGCCGCTGTGGTGGTGGGTGACGCCGGCGCTGGCCGCGGCGGCCGCGCTCGTGCTGGCGTTTCAGTTCTTCACCAGCGGCCCGACGCCGGTGGCGAAGGCGCCGAGCGCCGAGCGCGCCGTCGCCGGCGCGCGGCCGGGCGCGCCTGCTCCGGCGGTCGCCGCCCGGCGCGCCGCGCCCGAGGCGGCGGCCCCGATGGTGGCGGACGCCGATACGCTCCGGCCCGAGGACCTTCCGCCGGAGCTGCTGGAGCATCCCGAGCTCTTTCTCCGCCTGCCGGTGGTGCGCCGCCTCGACAAGCTCGAGCACTTCGAGGAGGTACGCCAGCACCCTGGCGAGGACGGCGAGGGCGCCGGATGAACCGTGGCTGGCGCGCCGCGGTGCTCGCGGGGCTGATCGGACTCGCGGCAGGCACGACCGTCGGCTTCGCCGGCGGTCACGGCGAGGGTCGTGAGCGCGTCGCACAGAGCTGGCAGGAGATGTCGCCCCAGGAGCGCGGCGAGGCCCTCCGCAACTACCAGCGTTTCCAGAAGATGCCGCCCGACCAGCGCCAGAAGGTGGAGCGCAACTACGATCGCTGGCAACAGCTGCCGCCGCAGGAAAAGGAGCGCCTGCGCTCCAACTACCGCCAGTACCGCGAGATGAACCCCGACCAGCGGCGCGACTTCCAGCGCCGTTACGACGACTGGCGCGGCCGCCGCTGACTGGTCGGCGCGTCGCCGACGCAAGAGCTACTTGCACTCGTCCGCCGCGATGGTGCGACGGCGGGTGCTTGCTATGATCGGCGGATCATGGAGCGTCGGGTCGAGACCTTCCGGCTGACCGCCGAGATCACGCCGCAGGGCGACCAGCCCGAGGCCATCGCCCAGCTCTGCCAGGGTCTCCGCGCCGGCGCGCCGGCGCAGGTGCTGCTCGGCGTCACCGGCTCCGGCAAGACGTTCACCATGGCGCACGTCATCGCCACGCTGAACCGGCCGACGCTGGTGATCGCGCCCAACAAGACCCTCGCGGCGCAGCTCTACCACGAGTTGCAGCTGCTCTTTCCCGACAACGCGGTCCGCTACTTCGTCAGCTACTACGACTACTACCAGCCCGAGGCCTACGTCCCGAGCACCGACACCTACATCGAGAAGGACGCGTCGATCAACGACGAGATCGACAAGATGCGCCACTCGGCGACCAAGGCGCTGCTCGAGCGCACCGACGTCATCATCGTCGCCAGCGTGTCCTGCATCTACGGCCTCGGCTCGCCGACGGAGTACTTCGAGCATGCTGGTGTTCCTCGAGCGCGGCGTCGAGGTCGACCGCGACGCAGGTGCTGCGCAAGCTGGTCGACATCCAGTACGAGCGCAACGACTCGACTTCCACCGCGGCACGTTCCGCGTGCGCGGCGACGTGGTCGAGATCTTCCCCGCCTACGAGGAGGCGCGGGCGCTGCGCGTCGAGTTCTTCGGCGACACGATCGAGACGCATCACCGAGATCGATCCGCTGCGCGGCAAGGCGCTGCGCGGGCTCGGCGCGGGTCGCGATCTACCCCGCCAGCCACTACGTGACGAGCGAGCCCCGGCTCAAGGTCGCGATCCAGTCGATCCGCGACGAGCTGCAGCAGCGGCTGGTCGAGCTGCAGGGCCAGAACAAGCTGCTCGAGGCGCAGCGCCTCGAGCAGCGGACGCTCTACGACCTCGAGATGCTCGACGAGATGGGCTTCTGCCACGGCATCGAGAACTACTCGCGCCATCTCGACGGCCGCGCCGCCGGGCGAGCCGCCGCCGACGCTGATCAACTACTTCCCGACGGACTTCCTCTTGATCATCGACGAGAGCCACGTCACCGTGCCGCAGATCGGCGGCATGTACCGCGGCGATCGCGTCGCGCAAGGAGACGCTGGTCGAGTTCGGCTTCCGCCTGCCGTCGCGCGCTCGACAACCGGCCGCTCAACTTCGAGGAGTTCGAGGAGCGCGTCGGCCAGACGGTCTACGTCTCGGCGACGCCGGGTCCCTACGAGCTGGAGCGGACTCAGGGCGTGGTCGTCGAGCAGATCATCCGGCCGACCGGGCTCATCGACCCGGAGGTGACGGTGCGGCCGGCGCGCGATCAGGTCGACGATCTCCTCGAGGAGATCCGCCGGCGGATCGAGGTCGACGAGCGCGTGCTGGTCACGACGCTCACCAAGAAGATGGCGGAGGACCTCACCGACTACTTCCAGGACGTCGGCGTCAAGGTCCGCTACCTCCACTCCGACATCGAGACCATCGAGCGCGTCGAGATCATCCGCGATCTTCGGCGCGGCGAGTTCGACGTGCTGGTCGGGATCAACCTCCTGCGCGAGGGGCTCGACCTGCCCGAGGTCTCGCTGGTGGCGATCCTCGACGCCGACAAGGAGGGCTACCTGCGCTCGGCGCGCTCGCTGATCCAGACCATCGGGCGCGCGGCGCGCAACGTGCAACGGCACCGTGATCATGTACGCCGACACCGTGACCGACTCGATGCAGCAGCGCCATCGACGAGACCGACCGGCGGCGCACCATCCAGCAGGCAGTACAACGAGACCCACGGCATCATGCCCGCAGACGATCCGCAAGGCGATCGGGGGGCCGCTGGTGGCGATCGTCGAGGCCGACTATCTCGAGGCGAGCGACCTCGCCCTCGAAAGCGACGACGAAGAGTGGCCGGAGCCCGAGGACATCCCGAAGGCGCTGGACCGGTTGCGGAAGGAGATGCGCCGGGCCGCGACCGCGCTCGAGTTCGAGCGCGCGGCGGAGCTGCGCGACCGGATCCACGCCCTCGAGCGGCACCAGCTCGGCCTCCGCGAGGGCCGAGCATGAGCGCGGAGCGCGATCGCGCGACCGAGGAGCCGGCCGTCGCCGACGAGACGACGCCCGTGGTCGAGCTCAGGGTGACGATCACGCCGCCCGTCGACGAGACCGACGTCGAGGCCAAGCTCGCGGTGCTGCCGGCCGCGTCCCGGCGTCTACTTGCTGCGGGATCCCCACGGCAAGGTCATCTACGTCGGCAAGGCGAAGAGCCTGCGCAGTCGCGTGCGCTCGTACTTCCGCGGCGGCGACGAGCGCGTCCAGGTGCCGTTCCTGGTCAACCGGGTCGGCGACCTTCGAGACCCTGGTCACCGCCAACGAGAAAGAGGCGCTGATCCTCGAGAACAACCTGATCAAGCAGTACAAGCCGCGCTACAACGTCCGTCTCAAGGACGACAAGAGCTACGTCAGCGTCAAGATCGACGAGCGCCACGCCTGGCCGCGCCTCCTGGTGACCCGCAAGCTGGCCCGCGACGGCTCGCGTTACTTCGGGCCGTTCTCCTCGGCGTGGTCGGTGCGCGAGACCCTCGACACCATCCGCAAGATCTTCCCGCTGCGCAACTGCAGCGACACCGTGTTCCGCAACCGCGTCCGCCCCTGCATCGAGTACCAGATCAAGCGCTGTCCGGCGCCGTGCTGTCTCGCGGTCGACGCCGAGGAGTATGCCGGCAACCTGGCGCGCACGGTCGAGCTGCTCGAGGGCAAGAACCAGCAGCTGGTGCGCACGCTGACGGCCCGCATGCAGGCCGCGTCGGAGGCGCAGCGCTTCGAGGAGGCGGCACGGCTCCGCGATCAGCTGCAGGCGATCGAGACCACGGTGCAACGTCAGCAGGCGGTGGCGCACTGGGGACGGCGATCAGGACGTCTTCGGGCTCTATCGCGAGGGCGGCTTCGTCGAGATCCAGGTGCTGTTCGTGCGCGCCGGCAAGCTGACCGGCAACCAGGCCTACACCTTCGACGACCTCGAGTTCTCCGACGACGAGATCCTGGCCGCGGTGCTCACGCAGTTCTACCAAGGCGACCGGCCGATCCCGGACTGCGTCGTCCTGCCGCTCGCGCTCGAGGACGCCGAGGTGCGCGCCGAGTATCTGAGCGACCGGCGCGGACGCCAGGTCGAGGTGGTGTGCCCGCAGCGCGGCGCCAAGCTGCGGCTGGTGGAGATGGCCGCCGAGAACGCCCGCCACAGCTACGCCGAACGCCGCGACCAGGGGGCGCAACGCGAGCGCATGGTCGAGGAGCTGCGGCGTCGCTTGCACCTCCGGAACGCTCCCAAGCGCATCGAGTGCTTCGACATCTCGAACATCCAGGGCAACCTGAGCGTCGGCGTCGATGGTGACCTTCGACGAGGGCGAGCCCTGTCCGGCGCGCTACCGGCGCTACCGCATCCGCACGGTCGAGGGCAGCGACGACTTCGCGTCGATGTACGAGGTGCTCGAGCGCCGCTACCGGCGCGCCAAGGAGGAGGGCGACTTCCCGGATCTCCTCATGGTCGACGGCGGCAAGGGGCAGCTCAACGTCGCCGTCGAGGTGCTGCGCGACGCTCGGGATCGAGGGCCTCGACGTGATCGGGCTGGCCAAGATGCGGGTCGAGCGCGACGCGCGTGCGCCCGAGGTGGTCCGCTCCGACGAGCGGGTCTTCCTGCCCGGACGCAAGAATCCGGTGGTGCTGCGGCGGAACTCGACGGCGCTCTTCCTGCTGCAGCGCGTGCGCGACGAAGCGCATCGCTTCGCGATCACCTACCATCGTGCGCTGCGGCGCCGGGAGCGCCTACACTCGGGACTGGAGGACATCGCGGGCGTCGGACCCGAGCGCCGGCGGGTCCTGTTGCGTCACTTCGGGAGCCTGAAGCGGTTGCGGGCCGCGACCGTCGCCGAGATCGCGGCCGTCCCAGGCATTCCGTTGCGGCTCGCCGGGGAAATCCACGACCGGCTCGCCATCGAGTCGGTCGCGCCCGAGCCGGTGTCGACCGAGCCCTGAGCGCGGGCGGCGGCCCGCGTCCCCCCGCGGCCGCGAACGGACGATCTCGCCCGTCCGGAGAGGGAATTCGATGGCGAGGATGTCCGCGCCCGTTCCGGTCGCGACGGCGCTCCTCGTACCCTTCGCGGGCGGCATGCTGGCCGGTGGCCTCTCCGGACCGAGCGGGGGAGGGGCGAGCGTCGGGTGGGCCGCCGCGTTGGCGCTCGCGTTGCTCGCGCTGCTGGCGCGGGAGCGCGGCCTCCTCCGCCGCGTCGCGCTCGCCGCCGCGGCCGCGGGCATCGGCGCCGGCGCGCTCGCCGCGGCGCTGGCGGCGCTGCCGCCGGGGGCGGACGACGTGGCGCGGGTCGTCGATGCCAGCGTCGCGAGCCTCGAGGGCACGATCGTGCGGAGCGAACGTGCCCGCGAGCGCGTCGTCATGGTGGTGCGCGCCGAGCGGGTGCGCGGTCGCCGCCGCCGCGGTCCGATCGCGGGGCTCGTGGGGGTGACGATCGCGCACACGCGCCGGGAGTGGGCCGCGGGGCGGCGGGTGCGGCTGGTGGGTCGTCTGCGCCGGCCGCGCAATTTCGGCAACCCCACGGACTACGATTTCGTCCGCTCGCTCGCCCGCCGCGGCGTCCGGGTCACGATGTTCCTGTGGGACGACGCCGGCGTCGAAACCCTGGGCGATGGGGAACACGCCGGCTGGGCCGACCGCACGCGAGCCCGACTCGACGCGCACGTCGTCGCGGCGAGCGTCGAGCCGGTGCGCGGCTATCTGCGCGCGGTGCTGCTCGGCGCCGCCCAGAGCGTCGATCCCACGACGCGCGCGGCGCTCACCCGGAGCGGGCTCGCGCACGTCGTCTCGGTCTCCGGGTTCCACGTGGCGGTCGCCGCGGGATCGGCCGTCGTGGTGTTGCGCCGCCTCGCCGTGCGCTGGACGTGGCTGGCCGTGCGGACCGACGTGACGACGCTCGCCGCACTCGTCGGTCTCGTGCCCGTCGGTGCCTACGCGGCGATCGCCGGCGGCACCATCCCGGCCGGGCGCGCGCTGGTCATGTACGGGCTCGTGCTGGGTGCGTGGATCTCCGGCCGACCGCCGGACGGCATCCGCGCCTTGGCGGCGGCGGCGGTGCTGCTGGCGTCGGCAACGCCCGACGTCGGTGCCGACGTCTCCTTCGAGCTCTCCTTCGTCTCGGTCGCGGCCCTCGTCCTGATCGCGCGGGGACGTCCGCATCGCCGGCGGGACGACTCGCCCGCCGCCCCGCCGACGTGGCCGCGGAGACTGGTGCTGCAGCCGCTCGTGATCTCGGTCGCGGCGACGGTCGCGACCGCGCCCCTCACGGCCTGGCACTTCCAGCAGGTGTCGTTGGTGGCTCCGCTCGCCAACCTCGTCGTCCTGCCGCTGCTCGGGCCGGGAACGCTGCTGCCGGGTCTGGCGGCGTTGCCGCTGGTGCCGCTCTCGCCCGCGCTGGCGGACGCCCTGCTCGCGCTCGCGGGTGCAGCGGCCGCCGCCGGGCTCCGCATCGCCGCATGGTTCGCGGGCGTCCCTCATGCGGCGATCGCGACGCCGATGCCTACGCTGCTCGAGGTCGCGCTGTGCTACGGCGGCCTCGCGCTCTGGTGGTGGGCGCCGCGGCCCGCGGACGGGGCGGTCGCAGGAGCGGTGACGCGTCGTCGCTGGCGAACGGCGGTCGTGCTCGCGGCGACGGTGATGGTCGCCGACGTCGGCTACTGGGCCTGGCAGCGCTTCGGCACGGGGACGCTCTCCGTGACGTTCCTCTCGGTCGGACAGGGGGACGCCGCCGTGGTGGAAGCGCCGGGCGGCGCCGTCCTGGTGGTGGACGGCGGCGGCTTCGCAGGCGACTTCGATCCGGGCGAGCGCTTGATCGCGCCCTACCTGCGCTCCCGGAAGATCCTGCGCGTCGACGCGCTCGTGCTCTCGCACCCGCAGCTCGACCACTACGGGGGCCTGGCCCATCTCGCCGAGCAGTTCGCGCCGCGCGAGTTCTGGTCGAACGGCATGCGGGCGAGCGCGCCGGGGTTCGTGCGGCTCGAGGCGGCGCTGGCGCGGGCCGGCGCCCGCCGGGTCGTGCTCGCGCGTGGGACGCGACGCCTGCTGGCGGGCGGCGTCGCGGTGGACGTCCTGCATCCGAAACGCGCCGACGCCGGCGCCGTCAACGATTCGTCGCTCGTGCTCCGCTTCGCGTTCGGCGACACCTCGATCCTCTTCACCGGCGACATCGAGCGCGCCGCCGAGCTCGACCTGCTGCGGGTGCCGGAGACCCTCGCCAGCACGGTGTTGAAGGTGCCTCATCACGGCAGCGCCACCTCGAGCACCGCGGGCTGGCTCGCGGCGGTGCGCCCCACGATCGCGGTCGTGTCGAGCGGTGCCGACAATCGCTTCGGCTTTCCCGCCCCGGCCGTGGTGCAACGCTTGCGCGCCGGCGGCGCGTCGGTCTGGAACACCGCCGAGTCGGGCGCGGTTCGCGTCGTGTCGGACGGGACCAGCGTCACCGTGACCCCGACGCGCGAGGCGCCGGGCCACCAGTGATTTGTACTCCCGAAGTCGCTTTGGTAGCTGTGCTCGCTTCCGAAAGCGGCTCCATGAAGACACTCAGTGGCGTCAAGGGATTTCATGACGTCGTTCCACCGGACAGCGAGCGCTTCACCGAGATCGAGGGGCGCTTGCGTGCGGTGTTGGCGGCGTACAACTACGGCGAGATCCGTACGCCCATCGCCGAGCGCACCGAGCTCTTCGCCCGCTCGCTCGGCGAGACCACCGACATCGTCGAGAAGGAGATGTACAGCTTCGAGGACCGCGACGGGACGTCGCTCACGCTCCGGCCCGAGGGCACGGCGTCGGTCGTCCGCGCCGCCATCGAGGCCGGGCTCGCGCAGCGCGATCAGGTCGCCAAGCTCTACTATCTCGGTCCGATGTTTCGCCGCGAGCGACCGCAACGCGGGCGCTCGCGTCAGTTCCATCAGCTCGGCGCCGAGCTGATCGGCCGCGACGATCCCCTCGCCGATGCCGAGGTGGTGACGCTGCTCGCCGATTGCCTGGCGGCGGCGGGCCTCGCCGACGCCGAGATCGTGCTCAACACGCTCGGCGACCAGACCTGCCGGCCCGGCTACCGGGAGGCGCTCACCGCCTATGGGCGAGCGCACCTCGATGAGCTCTGCGCCAACTGTCGGCAGCGCCTCGAGCGCAACCCCCTCCGCCTGCTCGACTGCAAGGAGGAGAGTTGCCGGCGGATCATGGTCGAGGCGCCGCTGGTCACCGCCCACCTCTGCGATCCCTGCCGGACCCATTTCGGCGAGGTCGAGCGCTTGCTGCGCGCGGCCGACGTGCCGTTCCGGATCGATCCTCGTCTGGTGCGCGGCCTCGACTATTACGTGCGCACCGCCTTCGAGGTGACGGCGCGGAACCTGGGAGCGCAGAACGCCGTCGGCGGTGGTGGACGCTACGACGGGCTGGTCGAGGCCCTCGGCGGACCGCCGCTCGCCGGCATCGGCTTCGCGATCGGGCTCGAGCGCTTGTTGATGGCGGCGGCGGGGTCGCCGCCCGCGAGTCATCCCGAGGTCGACGTCATTCCACTCACGCCGGCGGCGTCGGAGGTGGCGGTCCGGATGGTGCGGCGTCTCCGCGCGCTCGGCATGCGGTGCGAGCTCGAGGCCGCCGGCCGGAGCCTGAAGAGCGCGATGCGGCGCGCCGACAAGTTGGCGGCCCGCTTCGCGGTCCTGGTGGGCGAGGACGAGTTGCGCGCCGGGCGGGCGACCGTGCGGGATCTCCAGCACAAGGCCGATCACCGCCTGGTGCTCGCCGTCGACGACGACGGGCCGGCGCTCGCCGCATGCCTGCGGGCGCTCGCAAGCCAAGGCGGGCAGGGTGGCTGAGGGCGGCGAGGTGGACGAGCGACGCCGCCAGCTCGGCTTCGGGCTCGGCGGCAGGGGAGGACGCATGCGGAGGCAGGAGGTACGATCGATGGGGTGGCGCGCTGTGGTCGTGACGGCGGCGTTGTGGACGGGCGTGAGCGGGTGCAACCCGATTCCGCGCACGGTGGCGGCGCGGCCGCTCGCACCGATCGCGATCGGCGAGATCCGACGCATCGCGATCATGCCGTTCACCAGCGCGGGCCTGGCGCCGAGCGAGCCGGAGCCCGGTGCCGATCCGCTGCCCGAGCGGCCGGAGGAGACCGTCGAGCGGGCGGTGCGGCAATCCATGCAGCGCCATCGCGATTGGCAGATCGTCGACGAGCTCACGGTGCGGGAGGCGCTCCGGCAGCTCTACGGCGAGCCCCGGCCGCCGACGCCGGACGAGGCGCGGGCCGCCGGCCGCCTGCTCAAGGTCGACGCGGTGCTGCGGGGGCAGGTCGAGGTCTTCGAGGAGCGCATCGGCACCGATCTCGCCGCCAAGCGCCCGGCGCGCGTCGTCTTCGGCGTCGAGCTGCTACGGCTGCCGAGCGGCGAGCCGGCCTGGCAGGCGGAGTACGCGGAGCAGCAGCAGTCGCTCTCCGAGAACCTGTGGAACCTTCCCGGCTTCGTGCGCGCCGGCGGCACGTGGGTGCGGGCTGGCGAGCTGGCGGGCCTCGGCGCCGATCAAGTCGTCGACCGCCTGCATGACACCCTCTACGGTCCGCCGCCGCGCAAGGGGTCGAAGAGTCGGCCCAAACGCTGAGCACCAGGCTCTAGCGGGCGGCGAGCGGCATCTGAAAGGCCGCCGCGACGCCGGGGTGCCAGACGGTGCCGTCCGCGACGTTGACCCCGCGGCGCAGCGCGGGATCGGCGGCGACCGCCGCCTCGAAGCCGCGGTCGGCGAGCGCCAGCGCGTACGACAGGGTGGCGTTGGTGAGCGCGTGGGTGGCGGTGTTGGGAACTGCGCCGGGCATGTTGGCCACGCAGTAGTGGACGACGCCTTCCTCGACGTAGATCGGATCGTGATGCGAGGTGGGACGCGAGGTTTCGGCGCAGCCACCCTGATCGATCGACACGTCGACCAGGGCCGAGCCCGGCCGCATGTTGCGGAGCAGGCTGCGCGGCAGCAGCTTCGGCGCCTTGGCGCCCGGGATCAGCACCGTGCCGACGACGAGGTCCGCCCGGGTGACCTCTTCCTCGATGTTGGCGCGGTTGGACATGACGGTGGTGACGTGGCCGCTCAGGATGTCGTGCACGTAGCGCAGGCGCGTCGGGTTGATGTCGAGGATGCTGACGCGCGCACCGATCCCGACCGCGACCTGGCAGGCGGCCGCGCCCGCGATGCCGGCGCCCAGGATCACCACCTTGCCGGGTCGGACGCCGGCCACGCCGGAGAGCAGGACGCCGCGTCCACCGTTGGTCGCCTGCAGGCACCACGAGCCCGCCTGAATGGCGAGCCGGCCGGCGACCTCGCTCATCGGCGCGAGCAGCGGCAAGCGAGCCGTCGTCGAGCTGGATGGTCTCGTAGCCGATCGCGCGCACGCCCCGCTCGAGGAGCGCGCGCGTCAGCACCTCGTGCGCGGCGAGATGGAGATAGGTGAAGAGGACGAGCCCCGGGCGCAGCCGCGCGAGCTCGCCCTCGCGCGGCTCCTTCACCTTGAGGATCATCTCGGAGCGCTCCCACATCTCGCCGGCGTCGGCGAGGCTCGCGCCGGCCGCGACGTACGCGGCATCGTCGAGACTGCTGGCGCGCCCGGCGCCGTGCTCGACGCGCACCGTGTGCCCGTGCGCCACCAAGGCCGCGACGCCGCTCGGCGTGAGCGCGACCCGGGTTTCCTCGGGAGTGATCTCGCGCGGGACGCCGACGTGCACGGCGCGATTCTACGTGCGACACGCGCCTTTACAAAGTGGCTGGCACGTATATACACGTCGCGTCGCGTCGGCTCGCGTGGCGCGGGCGAGGGTGCGGAGCCGCGAGCTGCCGACGGTTTCTGTCCGTGCCGGCGAGACGGCACGCAGCCGACACGGAGACCGATGAGTACGATTCTCGACGGCAAGGCGGTGGCGCGGGTGGTGCGGGCGGAGGCGACCCGCGACGTCGACGCCTTGCGCGCGCGCGGGCTGGTTCCCGGTCTCGCGACGGTGCTGGTGGGCGACGATCCGGCCTCGCGGGTCTACGTCGGCACCAAGGAGCGGGCCTGCGCCGAGGTCGGGATCCAATCGTTCGGCAGCCGACTGCCCGCCACGGCGAGCACCGCCGAGCTGCTCCGGCTGGTCGACGACCTGAACGCGAGGCCGGACGTCCACGGCATCCTGGTGCAGCTGCCCCTGCCGGATGCAATCGACAGCGACGCCGTGATCCAGGCGATCGCCCCGGCCAAGGACGTCGACGGCCTGACGGCGATCAGCCAGGGGCGTCTGCTGGCCGGGCTCCCGGGGCTCCGTCCGTGCACGCCGCTCGGCATCATGCGGCTGATCGCCGAGACCGCGTGCGAGCTCCGCGGCGCGCAGGCGGTGGTGATCGGACGCAGCCTGCTGGTCGGCAAGCCGGTGGCGCTGCTCCTGCTCGAGCGGCACGCGACGGTGACGATCTGCCATTCGCGGTCGCGCGATCTCGCGGCGATCGTTGGCGGCGCCGACGTCGTCGTGGCGGCGGTGGGCCGCCCGGCCATGGTCCTCGGCGACTGGATCAAGGAAGGAGCCGTGGTGATCGACGTCGGCATCAATCGGAGCGCGAGCGGCGCCTTGGTGGGGGACGTGGAGTTCGCGCGCGCGCGCGAACGGGCGGCGTGGATCACGCCCGTGCCGGGCGGCGTCGGACCGATGACGGTGGCGATGCTGCTGGCGAACACGGTCGCCGCCGCCCGTGCCGGCGAGACGCGACCATGAGCGACGAGGCGACCACGCTTCAGCGCACGCCGCTCTACGAGCAGCATCAGGCGCTCGGTGCCAAGCTGGTCGAGTTCGGCGGCTGGGAGATGCCGGTCACGTATCGCGGCATCATCGAGGAGCATCGGGCCGTGCGCGGCGCGGCCGGGATCTTCGACGTGAGCCACATGGGAGAGATCGAGGTCGTGGGACGCCACGCGGCGGCCGCCTGTCAGCGGCTCACCACGAACGACGTGCGCCGGCTGGCCGACGGCCACGTCCAGTACACCGTGCTCTGCCGCGAGGACGGCGGCGTCGTCGACGACGTCACCCTGTATCGTTTGAGCGGGCAGCGCTTCTTCTTCTGCGTCAACGCCGGCAACATCGCCAAGGACCTGGCGTGGATCGAGGCGCACGCCGGCTCGGCGACCGTGATCGATCGCAGCGCCAAGACCGCCCTGATTGCGATCCAGGGTCCGGCCGCCGCCGCGATCGTCCAGCGGCTCACGCCGCTCGCGCTCGGACGTCTCAAGAGCTTCCGGTTCGCGCGCTCGGAGGTTGCGACGATTCCCGCGCTGATCTCGCGGACGGGCTACACCGGCGAGGACGGCTTCGAGCTCTACGTCGATGCGCCGCGCGCGGTGGCGCTGTGGAGCGCGCTGCTCGAGAGCGGGCGCGACGACGGCCTCGAGCCGGTCGGCCTCGGTGCCCGCGACACCCTGCGTCTCGAGGCGGCGTTGCCGCTCTACGGACACGAGCTCGACGATCACACCTCGCCGCTGGCGGCGGGGCTCGACCGCTTCGTCAAGCTCGACGGCGAGGACTTCATCGGACGCTCCGCGCTGTTGCACGAGCAGGAGCAGGGCACGCCGCGTCGGCTCGTGGGCCTGGAGATGCGCGGCCCCGGCATCGCGCGCAGCGAGTACCCGGTCCTCTTCGAGGGTGCGCGGGTCGGGGTGGTGACGAGCGGCACGCATGCGCCGACGCTCGGCCGCGCGATCGCGCTGGCCTACGTCGCGAGCGCGCTCGCCACCACCGATAAGGAGCTGGCGGTGGAGGTACGCGGCCGCGCGCTTCCCGCCGTCGTGGTCGCGACGCCGTTCTACCGGCGCGCTCGTGCGGCAGCGGCCGAGCTCGTGGCGGAAGCGGAGCCCCTCGAGACGGCGGCGCCCGCCGAGCCGGTCGAGACGGCGGTGCAGGTGGGGGCGGACGAGCCGAGCGCGGCTCCCGCGCCGGCAGAGCCCGATGACGCGCCCGCACCCGACGCGCGAGAGGAAGGAGAGAGCTGATGCAGGTCCCGGAGCAGTTGCGATACTCCGAAGAGCACGAGTGGGTGCTGGTCGCGGACGGTGTCGCGACCATCGGCATCACGGATCATGCCCAGGAGGAGCTCGGCGACATCGTCTTCGTCGAGCTTCCGGCCGTCGGAACCGTACTGGCGAAAGGGGCGACGCTCGGGGTGGTCGAGTCGGTGAAGGCCGTGAGCGACGTCTACGCGCCCGTCGGCGGCAACGTCGTCGCGGTCAACGACCGGCTCGCCGCGAACCCCGAGGTCATCAACGAGGCTTGCTACGGTGAGGGCTGGATGGTGAAGGTCGAGATCGGCGATGCCGCCGAGATCGACTCGTTGATGAGCGCGACGGAGTATCGCGAGTTCGTGGCGCAGGAGAAAGCCAAGCCCTAGGGTCGCATGCGTTACACGCCCCATACCCCCGCCGAGATCGAGGCGATGCTGCGCGTGGTGGGTGCGTCCGACCTCGACGCGTTGGTGGCGCACGTGCCGGCGAGCCTGCGCGCGACCGCGGGCCTCGCGCTGCCGGCGGGTCTCGACGAGCGCGCCGTGCGGAGCGAGCTCATGGGACTGGCGGCCAGGAACCGGGTCGACGGCGTCGCCTTTCTCGGCGCGGGGGCCTATCCGCATTTCATTCCCGCGGCCGTGGAGCATCTCCCTGGGCGGGGCGAGTTCGCGACCGCCTACACGCCCTACCAGCCCGAGGTGAGTCAGGGCACACTGCAGGCGACGTTCGAGTTTCAATCCGCGGCCGCGGCGCTCACCGGCATGGAGGTCGCCAACGCCGGCATGTACGACGGGGCAACGGCCACCGCCGAGGCGGTCCTGATGTCGCAGCGCCTGCGTCCCGGTCGCCCCGTCGTCCTGGTGTCCCGGGCGCTCCATCCGCAGTACCGCCAGGTGGTCGCAAACCTATCTCGCAGGGATCAGCGACGTCGAGCTGGTGGAGGTGCCGTACGGTCCCGACGGCACCACGGCGATGCCGACGGCCGAGCTCCTGCGGCGGGCCTCGTGTCTCGTGCTCGGCTATCCGAACGTGTTCGGAGTCGTCGAGGACCTGACGCGCGCGGTCGAGATCGCCCATCGCGAGGAGTGCCTGCTGGTGAGCGCCACCGCCGAGGCGCTGGCGCTGGCGCTCTTGAAGACGCCGGGCGCCGCCGGCGTCGACATTGCCGTTGCCGAGGCGCAGAGCCTCGGGCTCGCGCTGGCGTACGGCGGACCGGGACTCGGGCTCTTCGCGAGCCGCGACCGCTTCGTGCGCAGCCTCCCCGGACGCCTGGTGGGCGAGACCGTCGACGTGGACGGCCGGCGCGGCTACGTCCTCACGCTCGCGACCCGCGAGCAGCACATCCGGCGCGAGCGGGCGACGTCGAACATCTGCACCAATCAGGGCCTGTGCGCGATCCAGGTGGTGATCTACCTGTCGTTGCTCGGACGCCACGGCCTGGCCGCGCTGGCCGAGCGCAATCTGCGCGGCGCCCACGCGCTGGCCGAGCGTCTCGAGGGGCTCGGGTCGTTGCGGTTCGCGGGTCCGTATTTCAACGAGTTCGTGTTGAGCGTGCCGGGGGCGCGTCGGCGCTGGCAACGGGCCCTCGGCGACGGTGTCGTCGCCGGCCTGCCGCTCGGCGACTGGTACCCGGAGCTGGAGGACGCGCTGCTGTTGTGCGCCACCGAGGTGCACGACGCGGCGGCCATGGACCGGCTGGCACGCGCGCTCCGCCAGGACGGCGAGGAGGCCGCGTGAAGGACGCGAGCGCGGTGCTGCGCGGCGGCACGCTCCCCGAGCCGCTGATCTTCGAGCGCGGCGTGAGCGGGCGCGTCGGCTCGACGTGCGACCCCGGCGAGGTCGGCGGGCCGGCCTCCGCGGACGTGATCCCGACGGCTCTCCGCCGCGAGGACGGTCTCGCCGGTCTACCCGAGGTGAGCGAGCTCGACGTCGTGCGGCACTTCACGCGCCTCTCGCAATGGAACCTGAGCGCGGCGACCACGCTCTATCCGCTCGGCTCCTGCACCATGAAGTACAACCCGATCGTCAACGAGGCGGTGGCGCGCCTGCCGGGCTTTGCCGGGCTGCACCCACTGGTCCCGGACGCCTGGGCCCAGGGCACGCTCGAGCTGATGGCCCGCCTGATCGAGTTCCTGCGCGAGGTGAGCGGCCTGCCGGGCGTCAGCCTGCAGCCGGCGGCGGGGGCGCACGGCGAGCTCACCGGCATCAAGATGGTGCGCGCGTATCACACCGACCGCGGCGATCCCCGGCGGCGGGTGCTGATCCCGGCGAGCGCCCACGGCACCAATCCCGCGAGCGCCGCGCTCTGTGGTTACGGCGTGACCGAGGTGCCGGCCAACGACGCCGGCATGCTCGAGGTCGAAACGGTGCGGCGCCTCCTCTCGACCGACGTCGCGGCGATGATGGTGACCAACCCGAACACGCTCGGGGTGTTCGAGCGCGAGATCGAGGCCATCGCGGCCGCCGTCCACGAGGCGGGGGCGCTGCTCTACTGCGACGGCGCCAACATGAACGCGCTCATGGGGGTCGCCAAGCCGGGCGCCATGGGAGCCGACGTGTTGCAGTTCAACCTGCACAAGACGTTCTCGACCCCGCACGGCGGCGGCGGCCCGGGGGCCGGGCCGGTCGCGGTGTCCGAGCTCCTCGAGCCGTACCTCCCCACGCCGCGCCTCGTTCACGACGGCAACGGCTATCGCTGGAGCGAGGACTTCCCGAAGGCGATCGGCCGGGTGCGCTCGTTCCACGGCAACGTCGGGATGCTGGTGCGTGCGTATTGCTACATGCGGACGCTCGGCGCCGAGGGCCTCGCCGACGTGACTGCGATGGCGGTCCTCAACGCCAACTACGTGCGCGCCCGTCTCGCCGGCGTCCTGCCGCTCGCGTTCCAGACGCCGTCGCTGCACGAATGCGTCTTCACGGATCGCGACCTCGAGGATACCGGGGTCCACACGCTCGACATCGCCAAGCGTCTGCTCGACTACGGCTTCTTCGCGCCGACCATCTACTTTCCGCTGGTCGTGCCGGGCGCGATCATGATCGAGCCGACCGAGACCGAGAGCAAGCAGACGCTCGACGAGTTCGTCGCCGCGGTAGAGGCGATCGTCGCCGAGGCCCGCGCCACCCCCGACCTGGTGAAGGAGGCTCCGCACGCCACCTTCGTCGGCCGCCTCGACGAAACCCGCGCCGCCCGCCGTCCGGTCCTGCGCTGGCAGGGTGGAAATCCGACGCCCGCGACCTGACGTCTCGTTCGCTACAACAGAGCTACACTCAAGCGGCTTTCGACCCGTCCCGGCGTTCCACCCGGGCCGGGCTGAAAGGCGCGCAGCTGGGCCTGGAACACGAACTCGAACTCGCCGCTGGCGTTGGCGGCGGCGGGCGGCGGATTGTTGTCGAAGGCGGCGGTGTCGAGCGCGTCGGAGAGGGTGTCGTCCATCGTCGCGCTGCCGGATTGCCCTTCGATCTGGACCGACTTGAGCTTGCCCTTGGGATCGAGCGTGACCCGCATCTGCACCGGGTGGTGCGCGTTCAGGATCTGTTGCAACTCGAGGCGGCGCTGCCGGATGATCAAATGCTGGAACACGCGCTCGCCGACCCGTCGTACGAACGGGGAGAAGACGTTGGCCTTGGTGTTGAGCAGCGTGACGCTGCCGCGCTGGATGTCGGGCAAGCGATCGAAGCTGCCGCGCGCCCCGGGAAGCGACCACTCCGGGGTGACGGGGGGCACGGCGAGTGCGAGACGGCGTCGGCCCTCGGCGCTTTCGTCGGCCGAGGGCTTCGCCTGCTCGGCCCGTTGCGCCGCCACCAGCTCGTCCGTGGAGGCGAAGAGATCGTTCAGCTGCGGCGCATGATGGGCCTCGACCGGTGCGGGCCGCGACGGCGGCGCGGCCCGCGCCGGCGCCTCGCGCTGCCGGGCCGGCGGGGCCTTGTCGGCGCGGCGCGGTTGCTCGGGTGCGGCGGGGGGCGCCGGCGGGGCCGGCTCCGGCCCGGGATTCGGGACGCCTTCGCGGACGGTCTCCTTCTCGACGGTGTTGTCGCGGTCGCTCTCGAAGCGCGGGTTCTCGGGCGGACGATCGTTGATCGTGTCCGGCGGCGCCACCAGCTGGCGGCTCTTGGCCGGTGGGGGCACCGGCGGCTCGGGCGGCAGCAGCGCCACCTCGAGCGGCTCGTCGACGAGCGCCCGCGCCCCACCGTCCGGCAAGGGCAACAGCGGCAGCAACAGGAAGGCGAGGGCGTGAAGAAGCACCGACAGTGCGATCGCGAGCGCGAAGGGCCTGCGGCCGCTCTCTTTCTTCATCGCCGGGTGGATTCTATTCGTCACGCGACCGCAGCCGCAACCGATGTGGGCCGCGTCGAGATCGCCAGGAGGCCTATTGCGCCTCTCCGAAGGCTTCTCCTATAGTCGCCGGAGCGCAGCTCGCGCGGTGGAGAATCGCATGTTCGGATTGGGAATGGGTGAGATGCTGGTGATCCTGGTGATCGTCGTGATCATCTTCGGCGCTGGCAGGCTGCCCGAGCTCGGCGAGGGTCTGGGGAAGGGCATTCGGAACTTCCGCAAGGCCACCAGTGAGCCCGATTCGATCGACGTCACCCCGCCGAGCCCCGATGGCCAGCAGCAGGCGGCGGACTCGAAGCCTGACGCGTCGGGCGCACGCTCAACACCCGGGAGCTGAACTCCCGGAACTCGCGCGGCGGCTCGAGAAAGACGATCAGAAACGGGGTCGTCTCGCCGGGGGCCAGCGCGATCGCGGGATCGAGGTTCTGCAGCAACGCGATCTCGGCCTCGGACAGGTCGGTGAGCGTCGTCCGATTGCCGGTCGTCACCACGCGCTGATCGAGCTCCGCGCCGCCGAGACCGTAGAGGACGCCCGCGACCTCGATGCGCTCGATCGTCAGCGGCGAGTTGTTGCGCGCGTCGCCGGAGATGACGAAGACGCGCCGTGCGTTCCGCAGGCGCTGGAACCGTCCGTTCACGTTCCTGAGCTCGACCTTGCGAACGAGGTTGCGGTCGTGCGCGAAGCTGGCGCCCGCGATCGGCAGGCTCGTCAGCCAGGAGGTGGTGACGTCCGGGGCGACCCGGATCACGAGTGCCAGGACCACGAAGCCCGCGACGGTGGTGCCGATGGCGCGCATGATGGTGCCGAAGCCGGCCGGGCTCCTCATGGTGTCCTCCACGTGCAGTGTCCGGTGCGCGTCCGACGCGAACGGTTCCTCGTCCAGGTTCAAATCCAGGTCCTGGTCGTGCTCGTCCGTGTCGCCGAGCACGAGACCATCGTCCTCGCTCGGTTCGATCTCATCGGCCACCGTCGTGTCGCCCGAGAGCCTCGGCCCGGCGTCCTCCATCGGGTCATGGAGCACGTCGTCGAGGACGTCCTCGCGCTCGTGATCCAGGGCGTCGTGGCCGGGCTCGGGCCCGTCGATCGCGAACGTGAGCTCGTCGTCGAGCCCGAGCTCCGCCGGCTCGGTCATGGGGACGATGGGCGGACCATCCGCCTCGGGGTCCGTGCCGGATCGCGTCGGCGCCTCGACCTCGGCCGCCACGACCGCCGGCGAAAGCTCGCCCGGCTGTCGCCTGGGAAAGATGAACTCGAGGGTGTCGGGCTCCTCCGGCGTCGTCCGGCGCGTCTGCGACGGCGCCGCTTCGATCGGCGCCGTCGCGCCGGGGAACTGCCGGAACAGATGATGGCAGCGTCCACAACGAAAGAGGGGATTCTCGACCGGAGACGCGGCCGCGACGCGCCAACGCGTCGAGCACCGCGGGCATTGCATCATCATGTGGGCACCTTCCACCGCCGCCACCGCTTCACCCTTCAGGGTGCCGTCACCCGTCACCTCATCGCCGCGTCAGCCGACCCGTGAGTGCGAAAGGGGGGACTTGAACCCCCACGAGTTTTACCTCACAGGATCCTGAATCCTGCGCGTCTGCCAGTTCCGCCACTTTCGCCTACGGGATTCTCGATACTTGGAGACTCGCAGGCGGTCAAGGTCCGCCGAATGCGTCTCTTCCGATCGCTTCAAGGCCGGGCCAGCAAGCGGTCGATGTCGACCGCGAAGAGCCAGGTGTTGTGGGTTTGCGCACCGAGCGTCGCCGACTGGGCGATGATCGGCAGCCACAGCGTGCGATGGCCGCCGTCGATCAAAGGCCGAAAGACCCCTCTGTTCACGCCGCCCAGCGTGGCCACGTTCAAGTTCGTCAGCACCAGGTCGACCACCGTGCTCTTCAGAGCGAATTGCTGACCGACCGGTTGCGAGAGATTGCGTGTGATCGTCGCGAGCGTGCCGTCGATGCCGCCGTAGAACATCGCCCCGCTCACGGGATCCTGGACCTGCCGGCCGACCTGGGTCGGTACTCCCACCAGCTCTTGATCGGGGACGCAGCTGACGCCCCAACGGTCGCCGGGAGAGGTGGCGCAGTTGGCGAGCCCGAGCCTGCCATGCACCGGATCGCGGACGAACACGTCGGCGACGCCCAGGTCCTGGACGCCGATGGAACGCGACACCCAGAGGTTGCCGATGTCGTCGTAGACCGCCGCGTTGTGGATGTTGCCGAAGTTGATGACGCAGGGGGTGCTCGGGTACTGCGCGGTGGTTGCGAACATCGGCGCGGTGACGGGCGTGATCACCGGCGGGTTCACGGTGGTGTCGTACCGGAACTCCTGAAAGGCGGCCGAGCGGATCTTCGGATTGGCATCGGTCGAGGTCGGGTCGATCGCATCGTACGAGATGACGAACCGCTCGTCGGAACAGCCCGAGGGTCCACACGAAGAGACGCTGGTGGGGTCGACGGCGACGGTCTTGCCGGCGCGGATCACTCCGATGTTGCAGGTGTCGTACTGTGCTGTCGGCGGAGGCACGGCAAGGTGCCCGACGAGGTGGCCCGAACGATCCATGGTGGCGATGCCGCCGCCGTATTGGGCGATCACGATGTGCCCCGAGCCGGGAAGCTGCTTGAACTCGCTGAGTGCTCCGCAACTCGCCGTCGCGCCGCTCCCCGAACAGACCTGCGGACCCGCCGGGTCGGTCTGGAGATCGGCGCGATGGCGGGGAGAGTCGAGCGTCCAGGTGCCCGCGATCTTTCTGAGGCGGCCGACTGCGGGAAACGGATCCGGGGGATTCGGCGGCAAGTAGTCGAACGACGCGCGGCTCGAGATGAACATCAGCTTCTCCTCGCCATCGTCGATCGTCTGCACGTCGGCGATGTCGCTTCCGCCCCGATACGCGGCATTGAGGCACTGGCCCGGCGCCGTCACACTCGGCGGATCGAAGAAGTACTGGGTCGGGCTGCCGTAGGGGATGCGGATGTTGGCGAAATTGTCGTTGGAAGCCCCTGCCGGGCATTGCTTGGACCACGGGTTGAAGCAGGTGATCGCCATGCTGCACGAAGTCGGGGTGAGCGCGAACAGATTGTAGAAATAGTCGCCGATGAACACGCTGCCGTCGGACGCGGCGGTCCCGAGGTAGATCGTCAAGCCGTGATCGGTCGCCCAGGTCGCCACCGGCGATCGTGCGAGGGTCATCGTCACGCCATTCCTGGAGATCGTGGTGTTGTAGCTGCCGAACGAGTTCGGTGGGCCGTAGAGGGTGACGTCGGGAGTTTCGAAGTCGGTCCGGGAGATGGTTCCGGTGTTCACGGTGCCGTCGAGCGCGATCCGAATGCTCACCGTGGACCCGCAGGAGTTCGTCACCTGTATGCTGGCCTTGATGCCGCCGCCGGAGACGATCGTCCGGTCGGGACCCATGAGCAGAGGGACGTTCACTGCGGTGTAGCCTTGCAGGCCGCCACCCGAGCCTTGGGTGATCGTCACGTTCTGGATGGATCCTGACGCCAGCGTCGTCGCGTTGCCCGTGGCATCGAGACGGGACAGCGTGACGTCCACGTTCGCGCAGCCCGTCATGACGTGATTCGCCGAGATGTTCACGATCAGCGAATTCAATCGTTCGAGGTCGAGGCCGCTCGCGACGGCCTGCGAGGTGAAGGTGAAGGTCGTGCTGGCGTTCTTGGCGATGCCGACCGGTCCGAGAATGGTCGGTGTGCCACCGGGCGTGGTTTGGTTCATGTAGTACTGCGTCGAGCCGCCGGGCACCGACACCGCGTTCGTGCCGTAGTGGAGGTAGAAGCTCTGCGTGATTGCCGACGCCGGAGCGGGTGTCAGCACGAGAGCGAGGAGAAGCACACGAAGCGCGCGCATAGGGGGACCTCCTTGTCCATGAGCTGCGACGAGTGACCGAAGGCCATCGCACTTTTCCCGATCGCCGGTCAACGAAAAACTCGCGAAGACGTCGCGCGCGGGCGTTGCACGACGTGCGCGGATCGCGTCGTGAAGTTACGAGCGACGGCGTTCGGTGCGGCGTTGCTCGGGGCTCTCGTGGGGACGCGCGAAGTCGTCCTCGAGCCGCCAGGTCGTACCGATCTCCGGCGTCGAGACCTCGATGATCTCGCAGTCGGTGATGCCGACGAGACGGTGGATCTGTCCGAGCGCGCAGGTGTAGCCGACGCCCGGCCCGAGCTCGGTCTCGATCAACGTGCCGGTCGCGTCCTGCCAGACCACCTTGGCGCGTCCGCTCAGGAGGAACCAGCTCTCGCGCTTCTGGTCGTGGAGCTGCAGCGACAGGCGCTTCCCGGCGTTGATGCGGAGCAGCTTGCCCGCGTAGGGCAAGCCCTCCGCGGTCCAGTGGATCTCGAAGCCCCATGGCTTCTCGATCCGGCGCGCGTACGGCGCATCGGTGAAGCCCGAGGGGTCGAAGCGCGGCGGTCGTTCAGACATCGCGGCGTAGTCTAGCCCACAGGCGCGCGTGCTGTCGCCACCGATTTCCCACCTCCGGCGGCCTCTGCTATCTCCCTCCGGATGTCCGTGCCGGTCCGCGTCATCGATCCCGAACAGCTTCCGAAGCATTTCGAGGCGGCCGCGGTCGAGAGCCGGCTCCAGGAGCGTTGGGACCGGCTCGGGGTCTACGCCGAGGATCCATCGCGCTCGCGTGAGGAGACCTTCGTCGTCGACACGCCGCCGCCCACGGTGTCGGGCTCGCTGCACGTCGGCCACGTCTTCAGCTACACGCACACCGACGTGATCGCGCGCTACCGGCGCATGCGCGGGCTCAACGTCTTCTACCCGATGGGCTGGGACGACAACGGCCTGCCCACCGAGCGCCGCGTGCAGAACTACTTCCACGTGCGCTGCGACCCGCGGGCGCCGCTCGAGCCCGGCCTGCGTCTCGAGCCGGCGACGGCGGCGCAGGCGAAGACGCCGCCGCGGCTGGTGTCGCGCCCGAACTTCATCGAGCTCTGCCTCGAGCTGACGCGCCAGGACGAGGAGGCCTTCAAGGCGCTGTGGCGCCGCATCGGTCTCTCGGTCGACTGGCGCCACGAGTACTCGACCATCGACGCGCGCTGCCGCCATCTCGCGCAGCTGAGCTTCCTCGATCTGTACGAGAAGGGCCACGTCTACAGCATCGAGGCGCCCGACGATGTGGGACGTCGACTTCCAGACCGCGGTGGCGCAGGCCGAGGTCGAGGACCGTCCGACCCGGGGCGCCTTCCACGACGTCGCCTTCGGCGTCGAGGGCGGGGGCGAGCTCGTGATCGCCACCACGCGGCCCGAGCTGCTGGCGGCGTGCGTCGGCGTGACGGCGCATCCCGACGACGCGCGCTACCAGCCAGCTCTTCGGCAAGCGCGCCGTGACGCCGCTCTTCCGCGTGCCCGTGCCGATCTTCCCGAGCGAGCTCGTCGACCGCGAGAAGGGCACCGGCATCCTGATGGTCTGCACCTTCGGCGACGCCACCGACGTCACTGGTGGCGCGAGCAGCGCCTGCCGCTCCGCCAGATCATCGGGCGCGACGGCCGCCTGGTGCCGGTCAGCTTCGGCAGCGACGCCTTCCCGAGCCTGGATCCCGGCGCCGCCAACGAACGCTACGCGGCGATCGCCAGGAAGGGCGTCGGCGGGGCCCGTCAGGCCGTCGTCGAGATGCTGCGCGACCCGGCGGGCGCGAGCGCGACGGGCGGAGCGCCGGCGCTCCGCGGCGAGCCGCGGCCGATCGAGCACGCGGTCAAGTTCTACGAGAAGGGCGACCGGCCGCTCGAGTTCATCTCGACGCGGCAGTGGTTCGTGCGGCTGCTCGACAAGAAGGACGATCTGCTGGCGACCGGCGACCGCATTCGCTGGCACCCCGACTTCATGCGCCTCCGCTACCGCAACTGGACCGAGAACCTCAACGTCGACTGGTGCGTCAGCCGGCAGCGCTACTTCGGCGTGCCGTTCCCGGTGTGGTACCCGCTCGACGCCGACGGGCGCCCGGACCACGCGCATCCGCTGGTCGCGGACGCGGCGGTGCTGCCCGTCGACCCGACCGTCGACGTGCCGCCCGGCTATCGCGCCGAGCAGCGCGATCGGCCCGGCGGCTTCACCGCCGAGGCCGACGTCTTCGACACCTGGTTCACGAGCTCGCT
Organism: uncultured delta proteobacterium; assembly: GCA_963761995.1. Taxonomy (GTDB): domain Bacteria; phylum Desulfobacterota; class Binatia; order UTPRO1; family UTPRO1; genus UTPRO1. Next base: position 2,412,792 of record CAVXIU010000006.1, read on the forward strand.
GACGCCGCAGATCGGCGCGGGCTGGGTGCTCGACCCCGAGCGCCACGCGCGGCTCTTCCCCGCCGACATCCGGCCGCAGAGCCACGAGATCATCCGCACCTGGGCCTTCTACACGATCGCCAAGGCGATGCTGCACGAGCGCACCGTGCCCTGGCACCACGTCGTCATCTCCGGCTGGATCCTCGATCCCGACCGCAAGAAGATGTCGAAGAGCAAGGGCAACGTCGTGACGCCGATGCACCTGCTCGACGAGTACACCGCCGACGGCGTGCGCTACTGGGCGGCGAGCGCGCGCCTCGGCACCGACACCGCCTTCGACGAGAAGGTGCTGAAGGTCGGAAAGCGCCTCGTCACCAAGCTCTACAACGCCGGCAAGTTCGTGCTGGCGCAGGCCGGACCGGAGGCCGCGATCGACGCCGAGCTCGACCGCGCCTTCGTGCAGCGCCTGCGCGAGCTGGTGGCGCGCGTGTCGGCCGCGTTCGAGGCCTTCGACTACGCGCACGCGCTGCAGGACACCGAGGCCTTCTTCTGGCGCGACTTCACCGACACCTACCTCGAGCTGGTGAAGCATCGCGCCCGCGACGAGGCCGGCGGCTCGGCGATCGCCGGCCTACGGCTCGGCCTGCAGACGCTGCTCCGTCTCTTCGCGCCCGTGCTCCCCTACGTCACCGACGAGGTGTGGTCGTGGGTGTTCGCCGCCGAGACCGGCCACCCGAGCATCCATCGCGCGCCCTGGCCGACCGTGGACGAGCTCGCGGCGGTCGTGCCGCCCACCGATCCGGGCTGCTTCGACGTCGCGGTCGCGTGCTTCGCGGCGATCAACAAGGCCAAGTCCGAGGGCGGCGTCTCGCCCGGTCGCGGCGTCGCGCGCCTGGTGCTGAGCGCGGCGCCCGACACGCTCCGGCGTCTCGCCGCGGTCGAGTCCGACGTGTGGTCGGCGGCGCGCGTCGAGGGCCGCGAGGTGGTGGCGGATACGGAGCTCGCGGAGTCGGTCTTCGTGGTGCGCGCGGCCGAGTACGTGGCGGCCGCGGGAGGCTGAGCGGCGATGGCGGACGAGCTCGATCCCCGCGTCGCCGCGCTGGCCGAGCATCCGGACGTCGAGCGCCTTCTGCGTGCCGCGCTCGCCGAGGACCTCGGGCGCGGCGACGTCACGACCGCCGCGGCGTTGCCGCCGGCGTTGGCGGCGACCGCGACCGTCTCGGCCGAGGAGCGCTGCGTGGTGGCGGGCGTCTTCCTGGCTCCGGCGGTCTATCGGCTGGTCGATCCGTCGCTTCGGGTCGAGGTGCTGGTCGCCGACGGCGCGACGGTCGAGGTCGACACGCCCGTGGTGCGGATCGCGGGAGAAGCGGCCGCCATCCTCGCGGGTGAGCGCGTGGTCCTGAATCTCGTCCAGCATCTGAGCGGAGTGGCCACCCTGACTCGGCGGTTCGTCGATGCGGTGCGCGGCACGGCGGCCGCGATCGTCGACACGCGGAAGACCATCCCCGGGCTCCGCGTCCTCGACAAGCACGCGGTGCGGATGGGGGGCGGGGTCAACCACCGCTTCGGGCTCTACGACGGTATCCTGATCAAGAACACGCACGTGGCGCTCGGGGGCGGGACGGCTACCGTGGTGGCGAGAGTGCGACCGGAGGCGCGCAACCTGCCGGTGCAGGTCGAATGCCGGAGTGCTGGGGAGGTCGAGGCGGCGCTCGCCGCCGGCGCCGACGCGTTGCTGCTCGACAACCAGACGCCAGAGGAGGCCGCGGCGCTGGTGCGCCTCGTGGCACGGCGGGCTCCCGTCGAGCTCTCGGGCGGCATCACTCTCGCCAACGTCGCCGCCTACGCGGCGAGCGGGGCCGATCGCATCTCGATCGGTGCCCTCACGCACTCGGCGCCGGCGGTGCCGTTCCACCTCCGTATCGACGCCCATGCGTGAGCGGCGGGACCGAGGGCGCGCCGACGTCGATACCGCGGAGCGGGTGCTGACGCTCTTGCGGCAAAAGCCGATGGTGTCCGGCGCGGCGCTGTCGAGCGCGCTCGGGGTGTCGCGCGCCGCGATCTGGAAGCACGTCGAGGCGCTGCGCGCCGACGGCTACCGCATCGAGGCGCGCCGGGCGCGCGGCTACACGCTCGCCGGCAGCCCGGACCGTCTCCTGCCGGCCGAGATCGAGCGCCATCTCGGGACCGTGCGCTTCGGGCGGCGGCTCGAGACCTTCGAGACGATCGACTCGACCAATCTGCGGGCGAGCCAGCTGGCACGCGAGGGCGCGCCCGAGGGTACGCTGGTCGTCGCCGAGCGCCAGACCGCCGGGCGCGGCCGTCTCGGGCGCAGCTGGGTCTCGCCCCCGCGGGTCAATCTCTACGCCAGCTTCGTCCTCAGGCCGCGGCTCGCACCCGCCGACGCGCCGCAGCTGGCGCTCGCGGCGGCGGTCGCGGTCGCGCGCGCGCTCGCGCCGTTCGCGCCGGGCCGGGTCGCGATCAAGTGGCCGAACGATTGCCTCCTCGGCGGCCGCAAGGTCGCGGGCATCCTCACCGAGATGGACGCCGAGGTCGATCGCGTGCGCGCGGTCGTGCTCGGCATCGGCGTCAACCTGAACGCCCCCGCGCGCGCCTTCCCGAGCGCGCTCCGCGCGACCGCGACCTCGGTGCTGCTCGCCACCGGCACCGCGGTCGATCGACCGCGCTTCGTCGCCGCCCTATGCTCGACGCTCGAGGACGTCTATGATCGCGTCGTCCGTGACGGTTTCGCCGCGCTCGCCGACGAATGGGAATCGTACTCCTGCCTCACGGGGCGGCGGGTCACGGTCGATCAGGCGGGTCGGCAGTCCGCGGGCACGGTGCGCGGCATCGATGCCAGCGGGCGCCTGGTGCTCGACGGACCGTCCGGTGAGGAGCGAATCATGGCAGGCGACGTCAGCATCGTGAACGGCTATCGCGGGCTCGCGACGGCGGAGACCCGGTGAACGACGTCCTGCTCGCCATCGACATCGGCAACACCCACACCGTCCTCGGTGTCTACGAGGGCGAGCGCCTGGTCCGACATTGGCGGGTACTCAGCGATCCCGGGCGGACCGCCGACGAGTACGGCGTCCTGTTGTGGAACCTGCACCGCTCCTCCGAGCTGCCGATCGCCACCCGCACCGACATCATCGTTTGCTCGGTGGTTCCCGCGATGACGAAGGTCTTCGAGGACCTCTGCCGCGACTACTTCCGCTCCGACCCCCTGGTGGTCGGGCCGGGGGTCAAGACCGGCATGCCGATCCTCTACGACAACCCGAAGGAGGTCGGCGCCGATCGCATCGTCAACGCGGTGGCCGCCTACGAGCGCTATCACGAGGTCTGCATCGTGGTCGACTTCGGCACGGCGACCACCTTCGACTGCGTGTCGGGGAAGGGCGAGTACCTGGGCGGCGTCATCACGCCCGGCCTCGGGATCGCGCTCGACGCGCTCGTCACCCGCACCGCCAAGCTGCCGCGGGTGGAGCTGGTGCGGCCGCCCAAGGTCGTCGGCAAAAACACCGTCCACGCCATGCAGGCCGGCATCGTCTACGGCTACGTCGCGCTGGTCGACGGGTTGGTGGCGCGTATCCGGGACGAGATCGGCAGTGGCGCCCGCGTCATCGCCACCGGCGGCTTCGCCACCATGCTGGCGCCCGAATCGACGACGATCGAGGCCATCGACGAGTTCTTGACCCTGGAGGGGCTCCGGCTCATTCATCATCGCAACCAGTAGCGCCGCACGGGAGGATTCCATGGCTGCCGAAGAGGTCACCCGGATCCGCAACATCGGCATCGTCGGTCAGGGCGGGGTGGGCAAGACGCTGCTCGCCGACGCGCTCATCCTGGCCGCGGGCGCGGCGACGCGCCTCGGCCGCACCGACGACGGGACTTCGCTCTTCGACGTCGAGCCCGAGGAGGTGCGCCGCAAGACGACGATCGGCACCGGCCTGCATCACGCCAGCTGGCGGAAGCACGAGCTCACCATCGCCGACACGCCGGGTTACTCCGTCTTCCTGGCCGAGACCCGCACCGCCCTGTCGGCGCTGACCGGCGCGGTCTTCGTCCTCTCGCCGCACGGCGAGGTCAAGGTCGAGGTCGAGCGCGTCTTCGAATGGTGCGGCGCGCTCGGCGTGCCGGCGATCGGCTTCATGAGCCGGCTCGACCGCGAGGAGACCGACGTCGCCGCGGCGCTGGCGCCGGTGGCGCATGCGCTCGGCACCAAGCTGATCCCGCTCGCGATCCCGATCGGCAGCACGACCGGGCTCAAGGGATACGTCGATCTGATCACCATGAAGGCGATGACGGCGAGCGCCGACTTCGCGGCACCGCAGGCCGCGGCGATTCCCGCCGACCTCGAGGCCAGCGCCGCCGAGTACCGCGACCGCCTCCTCGAAGCGGTGGCCGAGACCGACGACGCGCTGCTCGAGCACTATCTCGAGAGCGGCGAGCTCTCGGAGGACGAGGTGCGCCGGGGTCTCCGCACGGCGGTGCTGGAGCGGAAGTTCATGCCGGTGCTGGTGGGAACGGCCGCTCGCGGCATCGGCGTGCACGCGCTCCTGGATGCCGCGGTCGATCTGCTGGCGTCGCCCGCCGACATACCGCCGGCCGAGAGCGTCGATGCCAAGAGCGGCCAGCCCGTCGAGCGTCCGGCCGATCCCTCGGCGCCGTTCGCGGCCCTGGTGTTCAAGACCGTCAACGACCCATTCGCCGGCAAGCTCTCCATCTTCCGCATCGTCTCGGGCAAGGCGGCCAGCGACTCGACCGTACTGAACAGCAGCAACGGCACCAAGGAACGCTTCGGCCAGCTCCTCCGCCTGGAGGGCAAGAAGCAGGCTCCCATCGCGAGCGCCGTCGCGGGCGAGATCTGTGCCGTCGCCAAGCTCAAGGAGACCGCGACCGGCGACACGCTCGCCGACGAGAAGGCGCCGGTGCTGCTGCCGAAGCTCCCGACCTTCGAGGCCGTCATGTCTTTCGCGGCTCAGCCGAAGAGCAAGGCCGACGAGGAGAAGGCGACGCAGGCGCTCCATCGCATGATGGAGGAGGATCTGGCGCTCCACATCGAGCGCGACCCCGAGAGCCGCGACATCATCGTCTCGGGATCGGGCCAGCTCCACATCGAGGTCGTCGTCGAGCGCCTCAAGCGCAAGTACGGCGTCGAGGTCGAGCTGAAGGCGCCGAAGGTACCGTACCGGGAGACCATCAAGGGCCGCGCGGAAGCGCAGGGGAAGCTCAAGAAGCAGTCGGGCGGTCGCGGACAGTTCGGCGACACCTGGATCAAGATCGAGCCGCTGCCGCGCGGCGGCGGCTTCGAGTTCGTCGACGAGATCGTCGGCGGCGCGATCCCGCGCCAGTACATCCCCGCGGTCGAGAAGGGCATCCGCGAGGCGATGCCGCGCGGCATCCTCACCGGCTCGCCGGTCGTCGACTTCAGGGTGACGCTCTTCGACGGCTCGTATCACGACGTCGACTCCTCCGAGATGGCGTTCAAGATCGCGGCGTCCATCGGCTTCAAGGACGCGCTCGCGAAAGCGAGGCCGGTGCTACTCGAGCCCGTCATGCACCTCGAGGTCACGGTACCCGACGAGTCGATGGGCGACGTCATCGGCGACCTGAACTCGCGGCGGGGCAAGGTGCTCGGCGTCGATCCGAAGCCGCCGCACCAGGTGATCCGCGCCGAGGTGCCGATGGCGGAGGTGCTCAAGTACGCCCCCGACCTGCGCTCCATGACCAGCGGCCGCGGCGACTTCCACATGAGCTTCGCGCACTACGAGGAGGTGCCGCCGCACATCTCGGAACGCGTGATCAAGGAGCTGCGCGAGCAGCGCGGCGTGCACGCCGCGAGCGAGTAGGCGGGAGCGATGGAGGACGAGGTCAGCATCGCGGCGGAGGTGGCCGCCGGCACCGACCAGATCGTCGTGCCGGGCGCGCTGGTCGAGGAGCCTCCCGCCGGGACGGGGGTCGAGAAGAGCCTGCTGCAGCGACTCCAGGAGATGACGGTGTCGGAGCGGATCAAGCTGGCACTGCGCGGCAACCGCGAGGTCCGCATGCTGCTGATCCGCGACCCGAACCGCATGATCCGCCGCTTCGTGCTGCAGAACCCGCGCCTCGGCGACGAGGAGCTCATCGCCATCGCCAAGAACCGCAGCGCCGACGACGAGATCCTGCGCATCATCGCGGAGAGCCGGGAGTTCACCAAGAACTACCAGGTGCGGCTCAGCCTGGTGACCAACCCGAAGACGCCGCTGGTGTGCTCGCTGCGCTTCATGGGAGGGCTCCAAGACCGCGACGTCCGCCTGCTGGCCAAGAGCAAGAACGTCTCGGCGACCGTCGCCAACGCCGCCAAGCGGATCGTGCTGCAGAAGACGCCCGGCGGCGGTCAGGGCTGAGGCCAAGCGCCCTACCGCCAATCGTCGATGGCGTAGACCTCCGAGCGTGAGTAGCCCGGCGCGTTCGGGCGATGCATGGCGACGCCCTGGATGATGGTACGGAATCCGCGCGCTCGCAGCATGGTCTCGGCGCGGTCGCGGCCGAAGTTGACGCCGGCGACCAGCGTCGCGACGCCGCTTTCGGCGGCGAACGCCTCGCAGGCGCCGAGCAGCGCCGCGAACCGGCGCTCGGCCTCGCGTCCGCAGGGCACGGCGCCGAACTTGACGTAGCAGGTGTCGCCGCCGGCCTCGGTGCCGCTGCCGACGTGGCAGACGGCGAAGCCGGTGAGGGCACCGCCGTCGTCGACGAGGACGACCTCGCCGAGGCCGTGCTCGAGGGTGGCGCGGATCTCGTCACCGAGGTCGAGACCGTCGTACAGGCCGCCCGCGATCGCGCGGCAGTCGACACGGGCGCGGTCCCGCTCGCGCGGTCCGAGCGCGCCGTAGCGACGCCACGACCGCGGCGCCGGTCGCGCGTCGACCGGCTTGGCGCGGACCGCGGTGAGGAAGCGCGGGCGGAACCCGAGCTTGCCGTAGAGCCCGACGTGTTTCGCGCTCTGCGCGAAGGTGAAGAGGCCGGCGTGCGTCACGCCGGCCGCGGCGAAGCGCGCCTCGACCGGCTCGAGCAGACGCTGCGCGATGCCTCGGCCCCAGAGGTCGGGGCGCACCGAGAGCGGCCCGAAGAAGCCGACGCTGCCCCAGCACACGGTGAAGACCGAGCCCGCGAGCACGCCGTCGTGCTCGGCGGCGAAGGCGCCGGCGGGGTCGATGCGCCAGCGGCTGCGGACGTAGTCGGTGTCACCAGCGAACGCGAGCGGGTCGGGAAGGCCGAGGAACGTGCCGAAGGCCGAGCGGAAGATGCGATCGGCCTCGGCGAGGTCATCACTGATGAGCGGTCGCACCACGAGCGTCACGGCGGCGAAGTCTCGGGCCTGCGCCGGCGGGCGTCAAGCTCATACGAGGGATCTCTCCCTCGCCCCGGACGGGCAAAGCCCGTCCGGGGCCCCACTCCTGGCTCGCTTCGCTCGGCCGCGCGCTCCGCGCGCGGAGATCGGAATTGTGGGTCAGGCGCCACGCGCGGTTGCCGAGATCCGCCGGCGCTGTCTATGGGAGGAGCCCATGGCGACGCCGCTCGCGCTCTCGCTGGTGGTTCCGGCGTACAACGAGGCCGCTCGACTGCCCGCGACGCTGCTGCACGCCGCCGAGGTCTTGCCGCGGCTCGCCGCCGCGAGCGAGATCATCGTCGTCGACGACGGCTCGAGCGACGACACCGCCGCGCTGGCGGAGGCGACGCCGAGCACGGTCCCGCTGCGCGTGCTGCGCCTGCCCGAGAACCGCGGCAAGGGCGCGGCGGTCGCGGCCGGCATCGCCGCGGCCCGGCACCCGTTGATCGCCTTCACCGATGCCGACTGTCCGTACGACCTCGAGCGGCTGCGCCCGATGCTGGCGGGCCTGATGAGCGGCCGCATCGACGTGGCGATCGGTGCCCGCGAGCTTCCGGAGTCGGAGATCAACCGCGGCTACGGCGCGTTTCGCTTGCTCTCGGGGCGGACGCTTTCGGTGCTCACCAGCCTCGCCCTCGACCTGCCGTTCCGCGACTCGCAGTGCGGCCTGAAGGCGTTCCGCGCCGACGAGGCCCGCACACTCTTCGCGCTCCGCACCGTCGACGGCTTCGGCTTCGACTTCGAGGTCCTGACCGCGGCCTTGCGGCACGGCCTCAGGGTGGAACGCTTCCCGGTGCAGCTGACGCACAACGACGATTCGCGAATCCGGCTCGTGCGCGACAGCCTCCGCATGGGTCGCGACCTCTGGCGCGTTCGGCGGAGGCTGAAAGCGGGTTTCTACGACCGGGTCGTCGCGGACGGCGAGCCCCGTCCCTGTCCGCTCTGTGCCGGCGAGGAGCGGGCCCCGCGCGCCGCGGCGCACGGCTATCGCATGGTCGAGTGCGGCGCGTGCGGGCTCTGGTATCTGAACCCGATGCCGAGCGCGGCCACGCTCGGCCGTCTCTACGACGAGGACTATTTCGCGAGCGCCGCGGCGCAGGAGATCGGCTACGCCGACTACGCCGGCATGGCGGACGACGCCCGCGACACCTTCCGTCGCCGTCTCGCCATGGTCGAGCACCATGTCGGTGCGGGCCGCATCCTCGACGTCGGTGCCGGCTATGGCTACCTGACGGAGGTCGCGGCCGCGCGCTTTCCGGAGCGCTGGATCGTCGAACGCTCGGCGGCGGCGGCGGCGCGGGTGGCGGCGAGCGCGCGGGTGGTGGTGGGAACCTGGGAGAACGTCGAGGTGCCCGAGCGCTACTTCGACGTCGTCAGCATGCAGGACTGTCTCGAGCATTTTCCCGATCCGCTGGTGGCGCTGGCGAAGACGCGGGCCGCGCTCCGCCCCGGCGGCGCGCTGCTCGCGGTGACGCCCGACGTCGGCAGCTGGGTGGCGCGGCTGCAGGGCCGGCGCTGGGTCTCCCTCAAGTTCCCCGAGCACGTCGTGCTGTTCTCGGAGCGGACGCTCCGGCGCACGCTCGAGACGGCGGGCTTCCGCGTCGAGACCATCGTGCCGGCGGGGCAGTACGCGCGCCTCGACTTCCTCGCGACCCGCGTTGCCTCGGGCTTTCCGCGTCTCGGCGCGGCCGCGGCCGGGGCGCTGCGCGCGCTCGGCGCCGGTGCCGGTCGAGTCTACGTGCCGTCGGGATCGCTGGCGGTCGTCGCGACCGTCGCCTGAGCCGTGATCAGCGGCCGGGGGACCGTCCCGGCGTCGGCGTGCCCGCTGTGAACGTCACTGTCGGGGTGACGGACAGCGTCGGTGTCGGCGTCGGCGTCTCGCAACCGTCGCAAAGCTCGATGTTGTCGCCCCCGCAGCCGCCGAGCGAGAGGCAGAACGCGAGTGCGATCGTCACCGCGGCGAGTCGGAAGCGCATTGGCGCGGCGTTATAGGAACCGCGTCGCGATCGGTCAAGGTGCTGCGGCGATGACACCGAGGTGAGCCGAGCGCCGTGCGCACGCGACACGCGCCGATGCGCGTTGACAGGCTAGGGTCGACTCGTTAGTGTCCGCCCCCGTTTCGCGATCTCTCCGCACCACACGGTCCACACCCGAGCGAGGTCTGTCGTGAGCGCCTACCGGCACGTGCGAGTTCCCACCGAAGGCGAGCGTATCGACGTCGGCCCCGACGGCGTGTGGCGCGTGCCGGACCGTCCGATCATCCCCTTCATCGAGGGCGACGGCACCGGTCCCGACATCTGGCGCGCCTCGCAGCGCGTGTTCGACGCCGCCGTCGACAAGGCCTACGGCGGCCGGCGCCGCGTCAGCTGGATGGAGATCTACGCCGGTGAGAAGGCGCTCGCGGTCTACGGCAAGGACGCCTGGCTGCCGGACGAGACCAACCAAGTCATCCGCGACTTCAAGATCGCGATCAAGGGTCCGCTCACCACGCCCGTCGGCGGCGGCATCCGCAGCATCAACGTGACGCTCCGGCAGGTGCACGACCTCTACGCCTGCGTGCGACCGGTGCGCTAGTTCCAGGGCGTCCCGAGCCCCGTGAAGGAGCCGCAGAAGCTCGACGTCGTGATCTTCCGCGAGAACACCGAGGACGTCTACGCCGGCATCGAGTTCAAGGAGGGCAGCGACCGAGGCGAAGGCCCTCATCGAGTTCACCCGGACGCGCCTCAAGAAGGAGATCCGTCCCGACTCCGGCGTCGGCATCAAGCCGATGTCGGCCTTCGGGTCGAAGCGGCTGGTGCGGCGGGCGATCGCCTACGCGCTCGCGCATGGGAAGCCGAGCGTCACCCTGGTGCACAAGGGCAACATCATGAAGTTCACCGAGGGTGCTTTCCGCGACTGGGGCTACGAGCTCGCGCGCGCCGAGTTCGCCGATCGCATCGTCCTCGAGGACGACGCCGGCGGCAAAGCGGCGGTTCCCGGCAAGGTGATCGTCAAGGATCGCATCGCCGACTCGATGTTCCAGCAGGTCTTGCTGCGGCCCGACGAGTACAGCGTCCTCGCCACGCCCAACCTGAACGGCGACTACATCTCCGACGCCTGCGCGGCCCAGGTGGGCGGCCTCGGCATCGCGCCCGGCGCCAACATCGGCGACCGCGCCGCGGTGTTCGAGGCGACCCACGGCACGGCGCCCGAAGTACGCCAACCAGGACAAGATCAATCCGGGCTCGGTGATCCTCTCCGGCGTCATGATGTTCGAGCACCTCGGGCTGGAACGAGGCGGCGGCGTTGATCGTCGCCGGGCTCGAGCGCACGATCGCGGCCAAGACCGTCACCTACGACCTCGAGCGGCAGATGCCGGGCGCCACGCTGCTCAAGTGCTCGGAGTTCGGCGCGGCGATCGTCGCTCACATGGAAGGATAGGCATGAAACGCAAGAAGATCGCGCTCATCGGCGCCGGCAACATCGGCGGCACGCTCGCCCACCTCTGCGCCTTGAAGCATCTCGGCGACGTGGTGCTCTTCGACGTCGTCGACGGGCTGCCGCAGGGCAAGGCCCTCGACCTCATGGAGTCGGGGCCGATCGAGGGCTTCGACGCGCAGATCACCGGCACCAACTCCTACGACGACATCGCCGGCGCCGACGTCTGCATCGTGACCGCCGGCCTCGCCCGCAAGCCCGGCATGAGCCGCGACGATCTCCTGTCGACCAACGCCAAGATCATCACCGCGGTGGCGGAGGGCATCAAGCAGCACGCGCCGCAGACGCTTCGTGATCGTGGTCTCGAACCCGCTCGACGCCATGGTGACGCAGATGAAGCGCGTCACCGGCTTTCCCAAGGAGCGCGTCGTCGGCATGGCGGGCGTGCTCGACTCGTCGCGCTACCGCACCTTCGTGGCGATGGAGCTCGGCGTCTCGGTGGAGAGCGTGGCGGCCATCGTGCTCGGCGGCCACGGCGACGACATGGTGCCGATCCGCAGCGCCTGCACGGTCGGCGGCATCCCGATCGCCAAGCTGATCAAGCCCGAGCGCCTCGACGCCATCGAGGAGCGCACCCGCAAGGCGGGCGGCGAGATCGTGGCGCTCCTCAAGACCGGCTCGGCCTTCTACTCGCCGGCGTCGGCGGCGGTGCAGATGGCCGAGGCCTACCTCAAGGACCGCAAGCGCATCCTGCCGTGCGCCGCGCTGCTCGAGGGCGAGTACGGCGTGCGCGGCTTCTACGTCGGCGTGCCGGTGCTGATCGGCGGCGGCGGCGTCGAGCGGGTCATCGAGCTCGACCTCACGGCCGACGAGCAGCAGCAGTTCAAGGTGTCGGTGAGCCACGTCGAGGAGCTGGTCGAGGCCATGGACCGCATCCTGAAAGGCTGACGCGCCACCCGTGAACATCCACGAGTTCCAGGCCAAGGAGATCCTCAAGCGCTACGGCGTGCCGGTGCTCGCGGGCGCCACGGCCGAGAGCCCCGAGCAGGCCGCCGAGGCGGCGAAGCGGCTCGGTGGCACCGTCGTCGTCAAGGCGCAGATCCATGCCGGCGGCCGCGGCAAGGGGGGTGGCGTCAAGGTCGTGCCGACGCCGGAGGCGGCGGCCGAGTTCGCGAAGAAGCTGCTCGGTCATGCCGCTGGTCACGCATCAGACCGGCCCGGAGGGGCGCGTCGTCCGCCGCGTGCTCGTCGAGAGGGCTGCGACATCGCGCGCGAGCTCTACTTCGGGGTGGTCGTCGACCGCGGCAGCGGCCGGGTCACGGTGATCGCCTCACCGGAGGGCGGCGTCGAGATCGAGGAGGTGGCCGCCAAGTCCCCCGAGAAGATCTTCAAGGAGATCATCGATCCGCTGGTCGGCTTCACGCCCTACCAGGGGCGGCGCCTCGCCTTCCGCCTCGGTCTTCCGAAGGAGCTGATCAACAAGGCGGTGGCGTTCTTCACCGCGCTCGACGCGCGCCTTTCACGAGTGCGACGCCTCGATGGTCGAGATCAACCCGCTGGTGGTCACCAAGGGCGGCGAGCTGATCGCCCTCGACGCCAAGATGAGCTTCGACGACAACGCGCTCTTCCGCCACCCCGACCTCCGCGGCTACCGCGATGAGCACGAGGAGGACCCGCGCGAGCGCGAGGCGGCAAAATTCGACCTCAGCTACATCGCGCTCGACGGCAACATCGGCTGCATGGTGAACGGCGCCGGCCTCGCGATGGCGACGATGGACATCGTCAAGCACGCGGGCGGCGAGCCCGCCAACTTCCTCGACGTCGGCGGCGGCGCCGACCAGAAGAAGGTCGGCGAGGCCTTCCGCATCCTCCTCTCCGACGCGAGCGTGAAGGCGATCTTCATCAACATCTTCGGCGGCATCCTGCGCTGCGACGTCTTCGCCGAGGGCGTGGTCGCGGCGGCGAAGGAGGTCGGCCTGTCGGTGCCGCTGGTGGTCCGCATGGAGGGCACCAACGTCGAGCGCGGCAAGGAGATCTTGAAGGCCTCCGGGCTCGACATCGAGTCGGCGGCCGACATGGCCGAAGGCGCGCGCCACGCCGTCGCCGCCGCGAAGAGGGCGCGATGAGCATCCTCGTCGACAAGCAACACGCGGGTCATCGTGCAGGGCATCACCGGCGCGACGGGCCAGTTCCACGCCAAGGCGTGTCGCGAGTACGGCACGCAGGTCGTCGCCGGCGTCACGCCGGGGAAGGGCGGCACCGACTTCGAGGGCATCCCGGTCTTCGACACCGTCGAGCAGGCGGTGAAGGAGACCGGCGCCGAACGCGACCTTGATCTACGTGCCGCCGCCCTTCGCGGCCGACGCGATCATGGAGGCGGCGGATGCGGGCATGCCGCTCGTCGTCTGCATCACCGAGGGGATTGCCGACGCTCGACATGGTCGAGGTCAAGCAGTTCCTGGCCGGTAGAAAGACGCGCCTCGTCGGGCCGAACTGTCCCGGCGTCATCACGCCGGGCGAGTGCAAGATCGGCATCATGCCCGGCTACATCCACAAGCCCGGAACGATCGGCGTCGTGTCGCGGAGCGGCACGCTCACCTACGAGGCCGTGCACCAGCTGACCCAGCTCGGCATCGGCCAGTCGACCTGCGTCGGCATCGGCGGCGACCCGATCATCGGCACGGGCTTCATCGACGCGCTCCGTCTCTTCCAGGACGATCCCGGCACCGAGGGCGTCATCATGATCGGCGAGATCGGCGGCACCGCCGAGGAGGACGCCGCGGCCTTCATCAAGGCGCACGTGACGAAGCCGGTCGCGGGCTTCATCGCCGGCCAGACGGCTCCGAAGGGCAAGCGCATGGGCCACGCCGGGGCGATCATCGCGGGCGGTGCGGGCACGGCCGCCGACAAGATGCGCGCCTTCGAGGCGGCCGGCGTACGGGTCACGAAGAGTCCCGCCGACATCGGCAAGACCATGGCGGCCGCGCTCGGCCGCTGAAGGCTCGCGGCACCATCACAGGGGAGGAAGCAATGGCGACGGAACGGACGTTGGCGATCGTGAAGCCGGACGCGGTGCAACGGAACCTGATCGGCGAGATCATCCGCCGGATCGAGCAGAGCGGGCTCCGCGTCGCGGCCGGGCGTTTTCTCCGGCTCAGCACCGCCGACGCCGAGGGCTTCTACGCCGTGCACCGCGAGCGCCCGTTCTTCGGGAGCCTGGTGAAGTTCATGACGTCCGGCCCGGTGATGGTGCTGGCGCTCGAGGGCGAGAACGCCATCAAACGCTGGCGCGACCTCATGGGCGCGACCGATCCCGCCAAGGCCGACCCCGGCACGATCCGCAAGGACCTCGGCCAGAGCGTCGAGGCCAACGCCACGCACGGCTCCGACGCCCCCGAGACGGCGCGCAACGAGATCGCCTATTTTTTCCGCGACCTCGAGGTCATTCCGCGCGGATGAGAGGCTGAGCCAAGAACGGCGCCCGGCGCCGGCATTGGTCGGGTCGCCGGCTCTTCTCCACTCGGCAGGTCGGCGGGGAACCTCGGCGGGGTCGAGGAGACCTCCGGGCGGTGCCGCTGAGCGTGGCGCGCTGAACCACGGGAATCGTCGGTCGGTGCGTCCCCAAATGCTGGCTTCACAGGCGGCGAGTCGAGTGAAATCGCGGCTTGCGTTCGGGGTCGGCCTCCATGATGATCCGCCGCCGGTGCCGCCCCGCCAACGCTATCCCGCCGTCCTCGTCTACGTGCTCGGCGGGGTCCTCGGCTCGGGCCTGAACGTGGTGATCAGCTACGCGTTGTACCGAATGCTCGGACGGCCGCTCGTGGCGTTCTTCTGCGGTACGCTCGCCAACCAGCTCTTCCACCACCTCTACTACAGCGTGGTCTACTTCAACGACGAGATCCGCATGCGGACGTTGTTGCCGGTCCAGCTCGGCCTCTACGTCGCGGTGGCGGCGGCGGCGGTCTTGCCGCTCCACCTCCTCCATGGCGCGCTCGGCCTCTCGTTCGGGGCATCCTTGCTCCTATGCGTGGCGCTACTCGCGGTGGCGAGCACGCTCATCATCCGGCTCTCGACCTTCGGCTCGGCGACGCACGCCGACGTCGAGTACCGCGCGATGAACGAGAGCTTCTACGACGACCAGACCGATCCCACGAAGGTCAGCCGGTTTCGCGCCTGGTACCATCGCTCGCGCTACCAGCGGCTCACCGACTTGGTGTCCGAGCATTTCCGGCCGGGGATGACCGTCGTCGATCTCGGCTGCGGCAATTGCTGGTGGAACACCCGCGGGCTTCCCGTCACCGGCGTCGACATCAACGAGCAGATGTTGGCGTGGGCCAAGCGCAACGGCCGCTTGCAGGACTATCGCGTGGCCGCCGACCTGTCGGCGCCGGGGCTGCCGGCGGCGGGCTACGATCTGGTCGTGATGTCGGAGGTGCTCGAGCACCTCCTGAACGGGCCCGAGGTGCTGGCGGGAATCCGCCGCCTTCTGAAGGACGACGGGACGCTGCTGCTGACGGTTCCCTACGACGTCTTCCTCGGACCCTTCTTCGTGCTCTTCAACGTGAACTGCCTGTACCAGGGCTATCTACGCGGCAGCGACTACCACAAGCACCGCTGCGGGCACGTCAATCACTTCACCAAGTCCCGGCTCCGCAGGGTGCTGACCGAGAACGGCTTCCAGCTCGAGCAGCTGTTCGTGGTGAACGGGCTCCTGCTCTACGCCGTGGCCCACAAGGCGCGGTGAGACCGTCACGCCCGGACGGCGACGATCTCGATGCGGGCGTTCATGCGGAGCGCCGCGCCGACGGTGAGGATGGCCTTGAGCGGCAGCTTCATCGCGAGCGACATTTCGTAGCGCCCCAGGTACACCGGCGCGTGCTCGAGCCGCACGACGCGGAAGCCGGCCGCCTCGAGGAGTCGCGTCAGCGTCTTGGGCGTGAAGTAGTGGAGGTGGATCGGGACGTAGAGCCGAGGCAGGAACTTGGCCTTGCCGCCCGGCCCGCCGAGTCGGGCGTAGGCGTTCACCAGGACGGTGAGGAGGCAGTGCTGGTTCGGTACCGCGACGAAAATCGCGCCTCCGGGACGCAGGACGTCGTGGGCGCGTCGGATCATGGCAAGCGGGTCGGTGGTGTGCTCGACGACGTCCAGCATGCTGACGGCGTCGAAGCGGCGGCCGTCGAACGACAGCTCCGTGAACGAGCCCGTCAGGATGGTGAGGTCGAACTCCTTCGCGGCCTCGACGGCACGCTCGGCGCACAGCTCGACTCCGGTCGCGTCCCAGCCGCGCTCGCGGGCCAGGTGCATGAAGATCCCGGTCGCGGACCCCACGTCCAGCAGCGAGCCCGACCCCGACAGCGTCGATTCGAGGTCGCCGAGGTGCTGGCGCATGCGTAGAATGATCGGATCCTCGACGTAATCGCGGTGGTAGTTGTTGAAGAGGTCTTGCACCTCGGGGCAGGCGACGTCGGTTGCGTAGTCGTTGGTCTCCGAGGCCAGCTTTTCCTCGGGAGACGGCAGGGGATCGGCGCGCACCAGGCCGCACCCCGTGCAGCGCAGCACCTGACGCCATCCGAGATCCGCCACCATGCGGTAGGTCGAACCGTGACAGAGGGCGCAAGGAATGGACGAGATCATCGTTCGAAGGTTGTGGCACGCACCGACTAGCGGCGGCAAGGTAGCGAACGATTCGGCGTCGTCAAGCGGCGGCACGCGCGTTGACGCGCGTCGCCGCTCGTGGCACGAAAGCGCGACCGTGCCCAGAGACACCATCGGCCGTCGCGACGCGTGGTGGTTCTTTCTGGGGGCCCTGGTGATCTACGCGCTCACGTCGCCGGGCTCGACCGCCTACGATCAATACGCGCGCTTCGCCAAGGCGATCCTCGAGGGCAGCCTGTCGCTGCCGCAGCGCCCGCCCCACCTGGAGATGGCCGAGTACCAAGGCCGCGCCTACTTCACGAATCCGCCCACCCCCGCGCTCCTCATGCTGCCGATGCTGTGGATCGCGAAATACGACCCGATGCACGCCTGGCTGGTGAAGCTGCAGGGCGGCTGGGAGCTGCCCCTCGGCTTGATGCAGACGGTGCTCTCCGTGGTGGTCGGCGCCGTCGACGTCGCCCTCGCGCGCGTGGCCCTCGGCCGGCTCTCGCTCACTCGCCGGGGCGCCAATTGGGGCGCGGCGCTCTTCGGCTTCGGGACCATCCATTGGTACCACGCGACCGTCGGCTCGGTGTGGTACGTCGCGCACGGGACCCACGCCCTCGGGATGTGGCTCTGCATCATCGAATGGCTCGGCCGGGCGCGCCCGGCGCGGATGGGACTGGGGCTCGCGATCGCGTTCTGGTCGCGCATGGAGACCATCGTCGCGGCGCCCTTCGTGCTGATCGCACGGCCGGAGAAGTGGCTGTTGCCGCGGGCCGACGAGATCGTTCCGCGCCCGCGCTGGCACTGGCTGTTCGCGTTCGCGACCCCGCTCGTGATGGTCCTGGCCCTGAACTCGCTCTACAACTACGTGCGCTACGACACCATCGACAACTGGGGCTACAAGATGCTGATCGAGAAGCCCGACGTCGCGCCGCTCTACCCGTACGGTCTCCTCGACATCCGTTACTGGCCCGGTCACGTCCACGTGCTCTTCAACGCCTGGCCGATCATGCAGAAGGATTTTCCCTGGATCCTGCCCTCGGTGGGCGGCGGGGCCATCTGGTACACGACGCCGGCGTTCATCTACGCCTTCCGGGCGCCGCTCGACCGTCTGACCGCGGCCTGCTGGGTCGGCATCCTGCTCTTCATGTCGCTGCTCATCCAGCACTGCGGCACTGGCATGACCCAGCTCGGCTATCGTTTCGCGCTCGATTTCTACCCGCTGCTGATGCTCCTCACGATGCGCGGCATGGACTCGCGTGAGAAGCCGCTGCGCTGGTGGCACGTCACGATCATCGTCGCCAGCATCGTCATCAACGCCTGGTGTGTCTGGGTGCTCAACATCCTGCAGATCCAGAAGCTGTGGTGATGCCGGAGCCGACAGCGGCGCCCGTTGCGGTCGAGCGGCGGGGATCGCGCCTGCGAAACGGTGTCGGGGTCGCGGTCGTGGTCCTCGCGGCCGTCGGGATCGCCGAGCTCGCGCTCCATCGCCTGCGCGGCTACCGCTACCCCCACGACGTCGGTGCGGCGCTCGCCGGGGTGAAGACGGTGATCGCGACCACCGGGCGGGTCGCTGTCATCGTTTGGCTGGTCGGCGGGCTCACGGTGTGGGTGGTGGCCCGCTGGCTCCGCCGCGTGAGCGATCTCGGCGTGGCCGAGGCGGTCGCCGCGGCGGTGGTGCTGCTCTGGGGCGGTGCGTACGTGACCCTGCTCCTGCTCGGCCCGTTCCACCTCTACCAGCCGGCCGTTCTCCGCCTGCTCGTCGGGTTGGTGCTGGTGCTGGCGTGGTGGGGCTCGGCGGGAAAGGTCCCGGTTGCCCCGCGCCGGCCGGGCGGTTGGGGGCCATGGGTGGCGTTCGGCGCCTTCGCGCTCGTCGCCGGACCCTTGCTGCTCATGCAGCTCGGCTCCCCGGTGTCGCCCTTCATGGACGTGCTGCCGTACGTCGCGTCGACCGAGAAGATCGTCACGTTCCGCTTCTACGATCCGCTCGCCAACGACGCCGCCGGGCTCTGGCCCCCGTCCCGTCAGGTGCCGGGATGCGACGGCATCCTGTCGCTGCTGGCGCTGGTGGCCGGCGCGCCCGCGCGCGTCGCCATCACGTCGCTGATCGTGCCGGTCGCAGCGTTCAATCTCCTCGCGATGTACCTCATGGGCCGGAACGTCAAAGGTGGGCTCGCCGGCGGCTTCGCGTGTCTCTTCCTGCTGCAGACGTTCCACTGGCGACGCAGTGCCGACGTGCGCAGCACCGCGCTCGCCATCCCGCTGACGGTGATCGGGCTCGTGTTCCTGCTCGGGAGCAAGCGCGGCGGCGTGCGTGCCGCCCTCGGGGGGTTCACGCTCGGTCTCGCCGTGGCCGTGAACCCGCTGATCGGCACCTTCGGCATGCAGGTGGCGTCGGTCGGGACGATCGTCGAGTGGCTCGACTTCCGGCGCGGCTTCGTGGTGCGGGTGCTGGCGCTGGTCGGCGGCGTCCTGCTCACGATGCCGGGCGTCCTGATCGGCAGCACGATCCGCTCGCCGCTCTGGGCGCTCGCGCTGCCGGCGCTCGCGGGCTGCGCACTGCTCCTGCTGATCGCCCGCAGCGAGCGCGGCTTCCGCCGCGCGCTCGGCCCGCCGCTGCCGTGGGCGCGGCTCGCCTGCATCGTCGGCGCTCCGCTCCTCACGCTCTACATGCACTCCACCCGCGAGGTCGAGCTCTTCCCGGAAGACTGGAACAGCTATCCGATCCTCTCCCTGCTCGCGCTCTGCGGCAGCGGCGTGGTGGCGGCGGCGGTCTGGCGGAAGCCGGCGCGCTGGCCGGCCGCGGCCGTCCCGGCGCTGGCGCTGCTGATCGGCATCCTCGACTTCCAGCTCATCTCGCCGTGGCGGTTCCAGGGGACCTTGCAGATCAAGGCGCTCGCCTCGGCCTCGACGCCGAAGATCGTGCTGTACTGGGACCCGTACTGGATGGCGCTGCTCGCCGGAGCGTTCTTCGCTCGCGCGGCGCGCCGTACGGCGCTGATCCCGGTCCTGGTGGCCGTACTCGTGCTCGTGATCTACCCGATCCGCGCGGTGCCGGAGCCCCTCGACTTCGACGGCGCCGAGCTCTCGGTGGCGGGGACGTGGGGCTTCCACCTCACCCATGCGGCGCGCGGCTACTGGGCCGGACGCGGCGACCGCCGCTGGGTGCTCGACGACAACTACCAGGCCGTGGCCGACGCCCTCACGGCCGAGATCCGCACCGGGAAGATCGACTACTACACCCACGTCATGGTGATCGCCCCCGACGTCGAGGCCGTCGAGCTGGCGCTCGCGACCGGGATCTCGGCCGACGTGGTGAGCCCGCAGTTCGACCCCAACGGCTACTGGAACCTCGACAGCCGGGTGCGGAACCTGAAGGACGTCGGGCAGGCGTTCGCCGAGCGTCCTCCGTTCGTGATCATCGTGCACTATCCGTCGGTCCAGTTTCCGCAGCTCGCCGCCGACTACGAGGAGATGGTGGCACGCCAGTACGTGCGGCTCTACCGGCGCGTGAACCGGACCGAGGGTTGACGTGGCCGCGCTGCGACGCGCGATCGATCGCTTCCTCGAGCTCCCCGTCGTCTACCGAGCCTGGCAGGCGACCCACAACCGCGAGAAGATCGCGTTCGTCACCTCGCGCATTCGCGTCCGTCCGGGCCTCAGGGTCGTCGAGCTGGGATGCGGTCCGGGCACCAACGCCCACCTGTTCGACGGCTGCGACTACACGGGCATCGACATCAACCCCGACTACATCGAGAGCGCGCGCCGCCGCTTTCCGCAGCACACCTTCGTGTGCGCGGATCTGCTGGCCTACGACTTCGCGGCGGCGACCTACGACTGGGTGCTGGTGAACTCGTTCCTCCACCATCTCGACGACGCCGGGGTGCGTGCGACGCTCGCCTCGGTGGCCCGCATCCGCGCCGGGGGAATCCTCGTCCTCGAGCTGGTGTTGCCGGAGGAACCCGGTGTCGCGCGTCTGCTGGCGCGCTCCGATCGCGGACGCTTCGCCCGCACGATTGCGGCCTGGAAGGCGTTGATTCCGCCGGGCCTGCGGGTGCGAGAGGAGACCGACGTCTGGATCCGCAGGGTCGGGGTGCTGGTCTACCACCTGGTGGGGTTCGTTCTCGAGCCGGAAGCCGTGCGCAGCCGATGACGCGACGCTGGGTCATGGTCCTGCAGGGCCTCGCGGTGATCGCCATCGCGGGCATCTCGGTCGCGGCCCTCGAGCCCGATCAGTTCGAGTTTCTCGTCTCGCCCCGCTGGCAGGGATTTCCGGAGACGCTCGCCTCGACCGGCGTCGCGGCGCTTCGGGTCTGGACCTTCTGGCTCGTCGCGGGTGCGATCATCGCCGCGCTCCTGCTGCGGGCCGATCCGACGCTCGGGAAGCTCGATGCGGTGCTGGGCGGGCTTCTCGGCGTCTGGATCTTCGCCTACGTCGGCGGCAACCTGCTCGGCCCGATCGGGCTCTTCCGGTGGTGGACGGTCTGGCTCCTGTTGCTCGCCGGTGCCTGGTCGCTCTGGCGCGACCCACCCCAGTGGCGCTGGCCGCGGCCGTCGGCGGGGCAGGCCCTGACGCTGCTGATCTTCGTGCTCGCGGCGCCGCCGATGCTGCTTCTCCAGCTCGGCTGCCCGGTGCCGTCGTACATGGACGTTTTCGCCACCCCGGCGGCCGCGCAACGCATCATCACCTTCGGGTGGTACCGGCCGTTCGACAGCGACCCGTACGGCTATTGGGACGCGGGCTCGCAGCTGCCCGGGCTCGAGCTCTTCTACGCCCTCCTGGGAATCGGGAGCGGTACCTCGCTCGGCGTGCTGGCGGACACCGCGGCGATCGTGCCGCTGACCGCCCTCGCGTTGCTCGCCACCTACCGCCTCGGGCGGACGCTCGCCGGCGAGGTGACGGGCGGCTACGCCGCCATGTTCGTGGTCGCGACGTTGCTCTTCCGCCTCCTGCCGCATGGGCACGGGCGGGCGACGGCGTTCGTGCCGGCCGCGGCCGGACTGGCGTTCCTCCTCGACGAGCGCCGGACGGTCACGCGGGTCGCGCTCGGCGCGTTGCTGCTGGCGACGGCCTTCGCGTCGCACGCGGCGATCGGGGCGATGGCCATGGCCGCTGCGGGCCTCACCATCCTCTGCTGGCTGCTCGGCGGCAACGTGGCCGCCTTCCTGGCCGGCTGCGGCGTCATGCTCGGGACCGTCCTGCTCTGCTTTCCGACGATCGCGGTCTGTACCCGCACCGTGCTGCCGTATCCGGTCTTGCCGTTGACGCAGCTGGCGGGCCTCGCCCTCGCCGTCGCCTCGGCGCGTTGGCTCTGCACGAAGACCGTCGTGAATCGGGCGGCGTGGCTCCAGTGGTTGCTGGTCGCGGGCATCGCCTACGCCTTGCTCCGCCATCCACCGCCGACCTTCCCCAACAACCATCACATGCGCTTTCCACTGCTGGTCTACGGCGGCGGGCTCGGGTTCGCGCTCTCGCTGTGGCCGAACGTGCGGGCGCTCTTTCCGGGCGGTCCGCGCACCCGCGGGCAGCGCCGGGTCCCGCTCGCGCCGATCGCGCTCGCGCTCGCGGCCTCGATGGGGGTCGAGTACTTCTACTCGGCGGGCGGCTGGCGCCAGCAGTTTCCCGACCCACGGGTGCAGGTCGCGATCCAGTCGTTCTTCTGGAAGGTCGACGCCTGGATCCCGTATCTCCTCGTGTTCCCCGCCGGCTATCTGGCCGCATGGTTCCATCGCCACGTGTCGTCTTTCGCGACCGTGCTCCTGGTGGTCTGGCTCGTCGCGTTCCCCTGGCGCGAGAAGTGGCTCTTTCCGGTGGTCGGCATCGCCGACCCGAACCTCCACCAGCACGCGCTCGCCGAGGCCTGGGCCTATCAGGTCGAGAACGGCAAGTCGGGGTATTGGGGCGGCACGTCCGATCGCCGCTGGGCGCAGAGCCCGGCCGAGTTCGCGGCGTTCGAGGTGCTGCACCAGGAGATCGCCGCCGGGCGGATCACGATGGACACGCACATCGCCCACCTCGGGCCGCTGCAGTACCTCTACAAGGACAACTTTCTCTTCTCCCTCTACACGGGCATCAACGACGACGGGTACATCACGCACTATCAGTTCGATTGGAGCATCGCCGGCGGGCGCCTGCACCCGATCGAGGAGTGGCCGGCACGACTCGCGACCAAGCCCCCGTACATCGCGATCCACACGCGGGACGACCCGTCGCAGGCGGACAACATCGACCCGATGCCCTTCGCCGGCGATCTCACCGGCTACGTCGAGCTCTTCAACCGCGACGGCGTGCGCTTGTACCGCTACGAGGGGGAAGGCACCGCGAAGGCCGCGTCGCCGTAGCGCTCTCGACGAGGTAACGCGCCACCATGTAAAAGCGACGGGGGTCCGTCGCTGCGGTGGCGGGGCGCATCATTTCGCATGAGACTCACAACCCAGCGGCGCATCGATCGCTACATCGGCATCCCGGCCTGCTTCGTGCTGACGGCGCTCGTGCGCGCACTGAGCTGGATCGTGCCGCGGCCGCGCGTGGAGGGGTCACCCCGCGTGCTCTTCATCGAGCTCTCGGAGATGGGCAGCACCATCCTGGCCTCGGCCGCGATCCGCCGCCTCCAGGAGCGCCACCGCTCGACCGACCACTGCTTCGTGATCTTCAAGCGCAACGCGGCGAGCCTGCGCCTGCTGGGGATGTTTCCGAACGACTCCATCTTCACGATGCGCGACGATTCGCTGGGCGGGCTGCTGGTCGACGTCTTCCGCTTCGTGCGCTTCTGCCGCCGCCATCGCATCGACACCGCGATCGATCTCGAGCTGTTCTCGCGGGTGTCGTCGCTGTTGTCCCTGCTGTCGGGAGCCAGCAATCGGGTCGGCTTCCACAACTACCGCGGCGAGGGGCTCTATCGCGGCGAGCACCTCACGCACCGCGTGCACTACAACCCGTACACCCACATGGCGCAGAACTTCATGGCGCTCGTCGAGTCGCTGGAGAGCGATCCCAGCGAGATCCCGCAGCCGAAGCGGGCGCTGGCGCTGGAGGCGCCGCCGGTCCGCATCGGGACCGACGTCGCGGCGTCGGCGTACGTGCGGGGCGAGCTCCTGCGCTGCTTCCCCGGGCTCTCGGCGGAGCATCGGCTGGTGGTGGTCAACCACCACGCCGGCAACCTGCTGCCGCTCCGCATGTGGCCGGTCGATCGCTTCAGCGAGCTGGTGCAGCGCCTGCTGGCACACGATCCCCGCATCCTGGTGGTCCTGATGGGCATCGCGGAGGGCGAGCCGTCGGCGCGGGACATCGCGGCCAGCGCCGCGGACCCGCGCTGCATCGACTTCGTCGGCCGCACCCGCACGCTCACGGACGTGATCGAGCTCTTTCACCAGAGCGAGCTCTTGATCACCAACGACAGCGGCCCCGCCCACTTCGCGACCCTCACCACCATCAAGAGCATCACGCTCTTCGGCCCGGAGACGCCGGTCCTCTACGGCACGCTCGGCGAGCATGCGGTGGCGCTGTACGCCAACCTGGCGTGCAGCCCATGTCTCAGCGCGCTCAACCACCGCAACAGTCCGTGCACCGACAACGTGTGCTTGAAGGCGATCACGGTCGATCAGGTCTTCGCGGAGGCGGTACGCCTTCTCTACGGCGAGCGCCGCCGCGTCGCCGAGAACGCGGCCGGGATGCCGGCGTGAGCAGCACCGACGTCCTCGACCGCTCCCTCGCCGAGCTCACGAGCTGGTGTGAAACCGAGGGTGTGCCGGGCTATCGCGCGGCGCAGATCGCGACCTGGCTCTATCGGCACGGCGTGCGCGAGTTCGCCGCCATGCGGAACCTGCCGGGCGCGCTGCGCGAGCGGTTGGCGTCGTGCTTCCACATCGGCTGGCCCGAGCTCGAGCGCGTGTCGCGCTCGACGGACGGCACGCGAAAGCTCCTCTTGCGGCTCGCCGACGGCAAGACGATCGAGGCCGTGCTGATTCCGGACGCGGCGCGGCTCACGCTCTGCGTCTCGACGCAGGCGGGGTGCGCGATGGGCTGCGGCTTCTGCGCCACCGCCACCCTCGGGCTCGAGCGCCATCTGCGGCGCGGCGAGATCGTCGGCCAGTTCCTGGCGGCGCGCGCCCTGGTGGCGGCCGAGGCGGATGCCCATCCGGGTCCGGATCGCATCTCCAACATGGTCTTCATGGGCATGGGCGAGCCGCTCCACAACTACGCGGGCACCGTCGGCGCCATCGAGACCCTGACGGCGGGCTGGGGCGTCGACTTCTCGCACCGCCGCATCACGGTCTCGACCGTCGGCCTGTTGCCCGAGATGCAGCGCCTGCTCGCCGACACGCAAGTCAACCTGGCGGTGTCGCTGACCGCCGTCGATCCGGAGGTGCGGCGGCGGCTGATGCCGGTGTCGAAGAAGTACCCGGTCGGGGACCTGCTCGCGACCTGCCGCGCGCTGCCGTTGCCGCGCCGGAAGCGCATCACCTTCGAGTACGTCATGCTGGAAGGGGTCAACGACGCCGTCGCGCAGGCGCGCGCCCTGGCGCGCGCGCTCGCCGGCATCCGCTGCAAGGTGAACCTCATCCCGTTCAACCCATTTCCCGGCGCCGGCTACACGCGCAGCCCCGACCTCGCGGTCGCCCGCTTCCAGGACGCGCTCCGCAACGCCGGCGTGCACGCCACCATTCGCGAGAGTCGCGGGCCCGACATCGCCGCCGCCTGCGGGCAGCTGGTGGCCGAGGAAGGCGCACGGGCGGAGGCCGGCCGCTGAGCGGCATCGGCGTCGTCGTCAACCCGAACGCGGGGAGCAATCGCCGCCGGCCGAAACGGGCCGCACGGTTCGCCGAGATCGTCGGCCAGCAGGGCTTCGTGCGGGTGACGCCGGACCTGACGGCGATCGACGCGGTCGCGGCCGAGCTCGCCGAGCGCCGGGTCGACATCGTCGCGGTCTGCGGCGGCGACGGCAGCCAGTTCCGGACGCTGAGCGCGCTCCGGCGCGTCTGGCCCGACGAGGAGCTCCCGCTCTTCCTGCCGCTCCGGGCCGGCACCATGAACTACATCGCCCGCTCGATCGGCTGCATGCGCGGCGGCCCGGAGCACGTGCTCACGCACGTCGTGCGCGATTACCGGCACGGGCGCACGCACGACGTGGTGTCGCGCCACCTCCTGATCGTAAACGACGTCCACGCCGGCTTCGTGGTGGGCTGCGGCGTGGTCGTGAACTACCTCCGGCTCTACTACAGCGAGCCGCGACCCGGTCCGGTGACGGCGACGCGCCTCCTGGTCCGCCTCGTCGCCTCGGCGATCGCCGGCACGTCGCTCGTGCGCGGCGTCTTTCGCCGCGTCGAGGCCGACATCGATTGCGACGAGGAGCGCGTCCCGTTTCGCACCTTCACCGTGGTGCTGGCCGGCACGATCACCCACGTTGCGCTGGGCTTCAAACCGATGTATCTGGCGGCGCGCAAACGCCGGCATTTCCATTTGTTGGCGGGCCCGATCGGCCCGCTCAGGCTGGCACGCAAGATCGTGCGGTTCCATCGCGGCTTTCCCCTCGAGGAGCCGGAGTTCTACGACAACCTGGCACGCCACGTGACCATACGCTTCGCGACCCCGACGGGCTTCATGATGGACGGCGACGTCCTCGACCCGGTCGAGTCGCTGACCATCACGACCGGACCGTCGCTCTCGATGATCCGGGGCTGACGAGAGGGAGAACGACGCCGTGGGACTGACGATCGGCATCATCGGAGGCAGCGGCCTGTACGCGATGGACGGCCTCGCCGACGTGCGCGAGGTGACGGTCGACACGCCGTTCGGCGCGCCCTCGGACGCGATCGTCCGCGGCCGACTCGCGGGCAGCGAGCTGCTGTTCCTGCCGCGCCACGGCCGTGGACACCGCCTGCTGCCGTCGGAGATTCCGTTCCGTGCCAACCTGTGGGCATTGAAGCACCTCGGCGCGGAGCGCGTGATCGCGGTCAGCGCGGTCGGCAGCCTGCGCGAGGAGATCGCGCCCGGTCATCTGGTCGTGCCCGACCAGTTCCTCGATCGCACGCGCGGCCGGATCGGCACCTTCTTCGGAGCCGGCATCGTCGCCCACGTCGCCTTCGGCGATCCGGTCTGTGGGGCGTTGTCGCAGGCGCTGCTGGCGAGTGCCCGACGGCTCGGGGCCACCGTCCACGCCGGCGGCACCTACGTGTGCATGGAGGGCCCGCAGTTCTCCACCCGCGCCGAGTCCGAGCTGTATCGCAGCTGGGGCGCGGACATCATCGGCATGACCAACCTGCAGGAGGCCAAGCTCGCGCGCGAGGCGGAGATGTGCTTCGCCACCCTGGCGCTCGCCACCGACTACGACTGCTGGAAGCAGGACGCGCACGAGGTCGCGATCGCCGACGTGCTGGCCGTCCTGAACGCCAACGTCGCGCTCGCGAAGCAGGTGGTGCACGACGTCGTCCCGACCCTACGGCCGGACCCCGGGTGCGCCTGCGGGCGGGCCCTCGAGCACGCCATCATCACCGATCGCGCCGCGATTCCCGCGCGCGTGAAGCGCGACCTGGCGCCGATCATCGGACGCTACGTTCCGGTGGAGGACTGAGCGCGCCTGCGCCCGGTCGGGCGTCGGTGTCGGGGCGGGCGCGTCGAGGCCCCGATGCCCGAAGACTACTGCGCCTTGGACGTGACCATTCCCGCGCCTGCCACCAGATCGTTGACGTCGGCGCAGAGACGCGCGCCCAGCTGGGACACGACCTTGCTCGACAGGAAGCACGCCAAACGGCCCGATTCGTGGGGTGTCAGCCCATGCGTCCAGCCATGGAGAAACGCCCCGGCGAACATGTCCCCTGCGCCCGTGTCGTCCGTCGCGACGGCCGGGAAGGGCTCGACGAGCGTGCTGGCGCCGCCGGCGTGAATCATCGCCCCCCGCTCGCCGAGCGTCATCACCACGTTTGGAACCGTACGCTTCAGAAACTCGAACGCCGGCTGCTCGTCGCTGCAACCCGCGAAGCGAGTGGCTTCATCGCGGTTGGCGAACACGAGGTCGCTCATCGACGCGCACTCCTTCAGCACGGTTCCGAAGGCGTCGACGATGAATCCCGCGGACACGGCGAGCGCGACTTTGGTGCCGCAACGCTGCGCGACGTTCAGGGCGTGGCGGACCGCCAGCTGCCCGACGGGGCTGCTCAACAGGTACCCCTCGACGTAGAGCCACTCCGCGTCGGCGATGAACTCGTCGTTCACGTCCGCGGGAGAGAACTCCGAGGTGATCCCGAGATGCGTGTTCATGGTGCGCTCCGCGTCGGGGGTGATGAGGATGAGCGACGAGCCGGTGGGCGCACCGAGTCGGCCGCTGTTGTGAAGGACGACGCCGAGAGCTGCCATCTCGGCCTGGTAGTGCGCGCCGAAATCGTCGTCGCTCACGACGCAGCCGTACGCCGCGCGCCCGCCGAGCTGCGCTATGGCGATCATCGAATTTGCGGCCGAGCCCCCGCTGGACATGGCGATGTCGTGCCCGTCGAAGTGGTGCAGGATCTTGCGCTGCTCTCCCTCGCCGACCAGCTTCATCGCGCCTTTTTCGAGGCCGAGCGCCACGAGATCCTGCTCGCTCGCACGAACCTGCAAGTCCACGAGCGCATTTCCGATCCCGTACACGTCGAAACGCTTCATCCCGTTCTCCTCATGATGGCGGTGTGTCCGGAGATGTATACAGGTTGCGTCGATCAAGGACAGCTTTTACAAGGAGCGCCCATGGGGGATTTGCCAGGGCAGCGGCGCTTCGTCGGCCGCGCTACCACGGACGTTTCGTAGCGACCGGATGCCGTACCTCTCGATCGTCGTGCCGGTCTACAACGAGGCGCCCAACGCCGACGCGTTGGTGGCCGAGCTGCGGGCGACGATCGACCGGCTCTCCGTCTCGGTCGAGGTCGTGCTGGTCGACGACGGCAGCGTCGACGACACCTTCGCTCGGCTGGTGGACGCGGTCGGCGGTGATTCGCGCTTCCACCTGGTGCGCCTGATGCGCAACTTCGGCCAGACCGCCGCGCTCGCCGCCGGGCTCGACCAGTCGTCGGGCGAGGTCATCGTGACCATGGACGGCGACCTCCAGAACGATCCGGCCGACATTCCCCGGCTGCTGGCCACTCTCGACGCCGGGTACGACGTCGTCACCGGCTGGCGGCGGGATCGCCACGATCCGTTCCTCTCGCGGCGCGTGCCCTCGATGATCGCCAACGCCATCATCGGCGCCACCACCAACGTCTCGATTCACGATCACGGCTGCGGCCTCAAGGCATTCCGCGCCGACATCGCGAAGCAGCTCAAGCTCTACGGCGAGATGCACCGCTTCATCACGGCGATCGCCGGCGATCTCGGCGCCGCCGTCACCGAGATTCCCGTCAACCACCGGCCGCGCGTTCGCGGCCAGTCGAAGTACGGCATCTCACGGACGGTGCGCGTCGTCCTCGACCTCCTGACGATCAAGTTCCTCTCCGGCTTCTCGACGCGCCCCATTCACGTCTTCGGGACCTTCGGCCTCGTCACCATGATGACCGGACTCCTGATCACCGGCGTGCTCGGGATCGAGCGCATCTTCTTCGGCATGGAGCTCGCCGGCCGCCCGCTCTTGCTGCTCGGGATCCTCCTGGTACTCGGCGGCGTGCAGCTGGTGACGCTCGGCCTCCTCGGCGAGATGCTCGCGCGCACCTACCACGAGTCGCAGGCCAAGCCGATCTATAGATTGCGGGAGGTCCGCATCGGCGCGGCCCGCGTGCCGGCCGCGATGGGCAGCTGAAGAATGCTATTTGACGCGCTGGGGGTCGGCCGGTACCTTCTTTGCACCCCCAACGGCGGGCGTAGTCGCCCGCGCCGTACGGTCCAAACGGAGGCATTGTGAAAGTCTGTGTCATCGGAACCGGATACGTCGGTCTGGTCGCCGGCACGTGCTTCGCCGAGGGCGGCAACGACGTCATCTGCGTCGACATCGACGAGCGCAAGATCGAGAGCGCTGCAGCAGGGCGAGGTCCCGATCTACGAGCCGGGGCTCGAGGAGCTGATCCGCCGCAACCTGACCGAGCGCCGCCTGTGCGTTCACCACCGACCTGGCGGCCGCGGTGCGGGCGTCCGAGATCTGCTTCATCGCCGTCGGCACGCCCGAGGCGACCGACGGCGTCCGCCGACCTGAGCGCGGTGCTGGCGGTCGCGCAGCGCGATCGGCGCAGGCCATGGACGGCTACCGCGTGGTCGTCTGCAAGAGCACGGTGCCGGTCGGCACCGCCGACAAGGTGCGCGCGGCGATCAAGCGCCAAGACCACGCACGAGTTCGACGTCGTCTCCAATCCCGAGTTCCTGAAGGAAGGGGCGGCGATCGAGGACTTCATGAAGCCCGATCGCGTCGTGATCGGCAGCGACGAGCCCGACGCGCGATCGAGATCATGCACGAGCTCTACGAGCCCTTCGTCCGCACCGAGAACCCGATCCTCGTGATGGACAACCGCGAGCGCCGAGATGACGAAGTACGCGGCCAACGCGCTGCTCGCGACGCGCGATCTCGTTCATGAACGAGATCGCCAACCTCTGCGAGCGCGTCGGGCGCCGACGTCGACGACGTGCGCCGCGGCATCGGCTACGGACCGCCGCATCGGCCATCACTTCCTCTTTCCCGGCGTCGGCTACGGCGGCTCGTGCTTCCCGAAGGACGTGCAGGCGGTCATCCGCACCGCGCACGAGGCACGGCATGGAGTTCCCGCTGCTGAACGCGGTCGAGGAGGTGAACGAGGCGCAGAAGCACGTCCTGGTGCGAGAAGGTCGTCGCGCAAGTTCGGCGCGGAGCTCGCGGGGCGCGCGCTTCGCGGTCTGGGGGCTCGCCTTCAAGCCGCGCACCGACGACATGCGCGAGGCGCCGTCGATCGTCGATCATCGAGGGGCTGCTCGAAGCGCGGCGCCGACGTCGCGGTGCAC
This sequence comes from uncultured delta proteobacterium, assembly GCA_963761995.1. GTDB lineage: Bacteria > Desulfobacterota > Binatia > UTPRO1 > UTPRO1 > UTPRO1. The sequence goes on from CAVXIU010000006.1 coordinate 2,443,127, forward strand.
GATCCCGAGGCGCTCGACGAGGCGCCGCAAGGTCTTCGGCGAGCGCGTCAACTATCACCGCGTCAACTACGACGCGCTCGAGGGCGCCGACGCGCTGCTCATCGTCACCGAGTGGAACGAGTTCCGCCGGCCCGGACTTCGCGCGCATGAAGAGCTCATGAGACAGTCCGGTGATCTTCGACGGCCGCAACCTCTACGAGCCCGACGTCATGCGCGCGCACGGCTTCACCTACTACCCGATCGGCCGCGCTGCCGTGCGAGCTGCGGCTGAGCATGGCGCGCATCCTGATCACCGGCGGCGCGGGCTTCATCGGCTCGCACCTCTGCGAGCGCTTCCTCGCCGAGGGCAACGACGTCATCTGCATCGACAACTTCCTCACCGGCATCGCCGGACAACATCGCGCACCTTCCTCGGGAACCAGCGCTTCCAGTTCATCCAGCAGGACGTCACCAACTACATCTACGTGAAGGGCCCGCTCGACGCGATCCTGCACTTCGCGTCGCCGGCGAGCCCGGTCGACTACCTCGAGCTGCCGATCCAGACGCTCAAGGTCGGCTCGCTCGGCACGCACAAGGCGCTCGGCCTCGCCAAGGAGAAGAAGCGCGCGCTTCCTCCTCGCCTCCACCTCCGAGGTCTACGGCGACCCGCTCGTCCATCCGCAGAAGGAGGACTACTGGGGCAACGTCAACCCGATCGGTCCGCGCGGCGTCTACGACGAGGCGAAGCGCTTCGCCGAGGCGCATGACCATGGCCTACCACCGCACGCACGGGGTCGACACGCGCATCGTCCGCATCTTCAACACCTACGGCCCGCGCATGCGGCTGCGACGACGGCCGCGTGGTGCCGAACTTCATCGCCCAGGCGCTGCGCGGCGAGCCGCTGACGGTCTACGGCGACGGCATCGCAGACGCGGAGCTTCTGCTACGTGACCGACCTCGTCGAGGGCATCCTGCGGCTCTTGCTGCGAGCGACCACCCGACCCGGTCAACATCGGCAACCCGCGCGAGATGACCGTCCTCGAGTTCGCCGAGCTGATCATCAAGCTGATCGGGCTCGAAGAGCAAGATCGTCCACAAGCCGCTGCCGGTCGACGATCCGAAGGTGCGGCAGCCGGACATCGCCTCGCGCGCCGGGTGCTGCTCGACTGGGAGCCGAAGGTGCCGGCTCGAGGAGGGCTCGAGCGGACGATCGAGTACTTCCGCGGCAAGATGCAGGAGGCGTGCGTGAAGATCCTCGTCACGGGCGGCGCGGGCTTCATCGGCTCGCACATCGCGACGCCTACGTCGCCGCGGGTCACGAGGTCGTCATCGTGGACGACCTGTCGACCGGCAAGCGCGAGAACCTGTACCCGCCGCCGCCAGTTCTACCACGCCGACATCCGCAGCCCCGAGGCGCGCGAGATCGTGCGGAACGAGCGGCCGCGAGCGCTGATCGCACCACGCGGCGCAGATGGACGTGCGGAAGTCGGTCGCCGATCCGGCGTTCGACGCCGCCGTCAACATGCTCGGCATGATCAACATGCTCGAGGGCGCGCGCGAGGTCGGCGTCGAGAAGGTGCTGTTCGCCTCGTCGGGAGGCGCCGCCTACGGCGAGCAGGAGCGAGTTCCCGGCGCCGGAGACTCACACCCACGATCCGCTCTCGCCCGTACGGCGTCACCAAGCGCGACGGGCGAGCACTACCTGTTCTACTACCACGCCGTGTACGGCATGCCGTACGTCGCGCTCCGCTACGCCAACGTCTACGGCCCGCGGCAGGATCCGCACGGCGAGGCGGGCGTGGTCGCGATCTTCACCGAGCGCATGCTCGCGCGGCCAGGCCGCCGACGATCAACGGCGACGGCAAGCAGACGCGCGACTATGTCTTCGTCGGCGACGTGGTCCGCGCCAACCTGGCCGCCGCTCGAGCGGCCGTTCGTGGGCTCGGTCAACATCGGCACCGGGGTCGAGACCGACGTGTCCACGCTGTATGCGCACCTCCGCGTCCTGACCGGCAGCCCACACCCGGCGACGCACGGGCCGGCCAAGGCGGGCGAGCAGCGCCGCAGCGTGATCGCGATCGGGCGGGCGGCGAAGGAGCTGGGCTGGAAGCCGGAGATCTCGCTCGAAGAGGGTCTCCGGCGAACCGTCGAGTTCTTCCGTGCACGACTGAACGCCTAGCAGCGCGCGGCAAGCTCGCTGGCGAGGTCCTGCGACGGCGCTCGTCGGGAAACGCGGACGGTGGAGGGCTCGGCGGCGGGTCCTACGGCGGCGGAGCGCGGCGATCGGCGCATCGGCGGGCAAACGCCTCGCATCAATCGATCGGCGTATCGCAGCAGCGCATGGCCCTCATCGGGCGAACGGCGCATCGCGCACGATCGGCGCGTAGCGCTCCTTTGCCGAGATCGCCGTGTGCCCGGAGGGTAGACCCGCCGCCGAGCCCTCCACCGTCCGCCCACACCGTCGCAGCTCGCAGAAAGCACATGCAGCGAGTCTTACGAGCTGCGGCGATCACGGCGCGCGGTGGAGGGGTCGCCCGCGGGTCTACCCTCCGGGCACACGGCGATCTCGGCTAGGAGCGCTACGCGCCGACCAACCATGACGCGCCGTTCGCCCGATGAGGGCCATGCGCTACTGCGGATGCGCCGATCGATCAATGACAGATGTGTGCTCGCGGCTATGCCGATCGCCGCGCTCCGCCGCCGTAGGACCCGCGGGCGACCCCTCCATCGCGCGCGCTTCCCGCAGGCCGCCGTCGCAGCAAACTAGCGCGTTGCACAACCCGTGCTGGTTGCGAGTCGTGCCAGATCGAGGAGGCTAGCTCCCGGTTTGTCGGCAGTCGGCGCGCACGGCGGGCCAGGTGGCGACGAAGGTCGAGCCGTGGCCGACCGAGCTCTCGACCGAGACGTGGCCGCCGAGAAGGTCGACCAGTCGGCGCACGATGTGGAGCCCGAGGCCGACCCCGCCGAAGCTCCGCGTCGAGGAGCCGTCGCCCTGGCGGAACATCTCGAAGATCACCGGCAGGCTCTCGGCCGGGATCCCGACGCCGGTGTCGCGAACCTCGAGGCGGAGCTGGGGTCCGTCCCAGCGCGCGATGACGTCGACCGCGCCCGTGGCGGTGAACTTGAGCGCGTTCCCGACCAGGTTCTTCAAGATGGTCTTGAGCTTCGTCTTGTCCGTGACGAGTGGGGCGGGACCGAGGTGGTCGTGCCACCTGAGCGCGACCTCCGGGGCCACCAAGGGTGCGAGCTCGACGTCGAGCTGTCGCAGCACGGCGCCCACCTCGACGGCGTCGCGGGTCACGGTGTCGCGGCCGGCCTCGAGACGACCCATGTCGAGGGTGGCGTTCACCAGGTCGAGGAGCTCGACGCCGGCGCGTTGCACGCGGGCGACCGTGTCTCGTTGCTCCGGGCTGAGCTCACCCACGACGCCCTCGCCGAGCATGTCGCTGTAGCCGACGATGATGTTGAGCGGGGTGCGGAGCTCGTGCGACATGGTCGCGACGAACTCCGATTTGATGCGGCTCGAGGCCTGCAGGTCCTCGATCAGGCGGGCGTTGGCGACGGCGATGGCGGTGGCGTCGGCGATGCCGGCCGCGAGGCGGCGTTGTTTGGCGGAGAAGGCGCCGGTGCGGCTGCGATAGCCATGGAGCTGGATGCCGATCGGCGTGCCGCCGAGGCGGAGATCGGCGTGCAGGACCGAGGCGGCGCCGAGCCGTCGGAAGAGCGGCGGCAGGCTCGCGCTGGCGCGGCTGACGTCGGGCAGCTCGGCGAGCGAGCCGCGCGGGTCACCCGAAACGAACAAGCCGTCGGTCGGAAACGAGGTGGCTGCGAGGCTGGCGCGGAGATCCGGCGCCAGGCCGGCGGCCGCCGCCAGACGCAGGTACCCGGAGGCGTCCTCCCACATGAAGACGGCGCTCCATTCGCAACCGAGGGCGAGGGCGGCCGCACCGCTCACGCGCTCCAGCATGTCGGGGCGGCCGAGATGAGTACTGAGCGTCCGTCCGACCTCGACCAGCGCGGCCGCGATCTCGGCTTCCTCGTCGGCCTTGCGCTTGGAGATCACGAGCGCCCGCTCGACGCGTTTGCGCTGGATGACCGATCCGAGCTGGAGCGCCGGTCCCGCGAAGCGCGCGATCAGGCGCTCGTCCGCGGCGTGGTTGCCGCGCACCAGGAACTCGAGGACCGCGATGACCTCGCCGTCGGCGAGGACGGGAATGGCCATCGCGGCGGTGAGGTTCGCCGCCGCGGCGGCAGCGCTGCGTGGGAAGTTGCGATCGTCGCCGAGGTCGCCGATCCACGTAGGGCGCTTGGTCGCCCACACCCGGCCCGGAAGTCCGACTCCCGGCGCAAACGTGAAGCGGGTGCTGGCCGCATGAAACGCCTCGGCCGCGGGGTCCGCCGACCACCAGGCGCTGCACTCGAGCGCGCTCTCGTCGGCGCGGAGCGTCCAGGCCTGGCCGATCACCCAGGCCGAGGCCTCGCAGAAGTGGCGGAGGACGATCGCGAGGGCCGCATCCGGATCGGCGGCGGCGCCGACCTCGAGGCCGACGCTCTGCAGCAGGCGGAGGTCGTCCTCCACCCGCATGCGCTCCTGCCGGGCCCGCTCGAGGGCGTGCGCGACGATGACCGAGGCGATCATCACGATCACGCCGGGACCGGCCGCGTAGCCGAGGGAGGCGAGCGAGCCGGTCACGAGCCACACCGAGAGCCCCCCCGAGACGGCACCGACCACGACCATGACGAGCTGGAACCACGGGCCCCACGGCATCAAGGTCGCGGAGACGAGACAGGCGATCAACGCCGAAAGTCCCACGCCTTGGGGATTGCTCGAGATCACGTCCGAGAGGACGCCGGAGACGAAGAGTGCGCCGAGCACGGCCATGGGCACGGCGGCGGTGGCGCGCCGAGTCTCGACCCGCGCCAGCGCGAAGAAGCCCATGCTGACGACGCCGGCCTGCAGCAGGGTGATCGCGGAGAGCGGCACGACGACGGCGGTATTGAAGACCGCGTCGGTGGCCCAGAGGACCCCGAGCGCGACGAGGATGATCCGGAGCGCGGCACGGGAACGCTCGCGGAGCAGGAGGGTGAGATCCTCGAGCCGCCGGTCGCCCGCGGTGCGGACCGCACCCGCTGTGCCACTTTGGTGACGCATCGCCATGGACGGCCGGGTTGAACGGTGGGAATCCCCGCCGCCGGCGCGCATTCCGCTGTGTGAGCAAGCGGCGTGCCGAACGCGGCCGACAATGTGCCGCTCGCGCCCCGCCCCGATCCGTGTCACATTCCGGCCGGTGCAGGATCCTCGCTTCATCCGAAACTTCTCGATCATCGCCCACATCGATCACGGCAAGTCGACGCTGGCCGATCGCCTCTTGGAACGCACGAATACGGTCGCGAAGCGCGACATGGCGGCGCAGTTCCTCGACGACATGGACCTCGAGCGCGAGCGCGGCATCACCATCAAGGCGCGAGCGGTGCGGCTCATGTACACCGCCCGGGACGGCCGGACCTACCAGCTGAACCTGATCGACACGCCCGGCCACGTCGATTTCTCGTACGAGGTGTCGCGGAGCCTCGCCGCCTGCGAGGGCGCCATCCTGGTCGTCGACGCCGCCCAGGGGGTCGAGGCCCAGACCGTGGCCAACGTCTACCTGGCGCTCGACTCGGACCTCGCGATCGTACCGGTGCTCAACAAGATCGATCTGCCGGCGGCCGAGCCCGACCGGGTGCGCCAGGAGATCGAGGACGTGATCGGACTCGACGCCTCAGGCGCCGTCCTCGCGAGCGCCAAGCAGGGCATCGGCACGGACGAGGTGCTGGAAGCGATCGTCCACATCGTCCCGCCACCGAAGGGGGAATCGACGGCTCCCCTCCAAGCGCTGCTCTTCGACAGCTGGTTCGATCCCTATCACGGGGCGATGATGCTGGTGCGGATCTTCGACGGATCGGTACGCCCCGGCATGCGCATCCGGTTGATGGCGACCGGTAAGGAGGCCGAGGTCAACCGCGTCGGCGTGTTGTCGCCGACCCTCACGGAGGTCGACGCGATCGGACCCGGAGAGGTCGGCGTGGTGATGGCGGGCCTCAAAGAGGTCGCCGACACCCAGGTCGGCGACACGCTCACCGAGGCGGACCGGCCGGCGGCGGCGCCGCTCCCGGGGTTCAAGGCGGTGCAGCCGATGGTGTTCGCCGGCTTGTATCCGGCCGAGTCGCATCAGTACGGGGCGCTGCGGGACGCCGTCGAGAAGTTGAAGCTGAACGACTCGTCGTTGACCTACGAGGCGGAGAGCTCGGTCGCCCTCGGGTTCGGCTTCCGCTGCGGCTTCCTCGGGCTTCTCCACATGGAGATCATCCAGGAGCGGCTCGAGCGCGAGTTCGGGCTCACCCTCATCACCACCGCGCCGACGGTCGCCTATCACGTCCACACCACCGACGGCCGCATGCTGATCGTCGACAGCCCCGCCAAGCTCCCTCCCGAGCAGGAGATCGAGAGCATGGACGAGCCCTTCATCCTCGCCAGCATCCACGTGCCGACCGAGCACCTCGGCAACGTGATCGCGCTCTGCGAGGAGAAGCGCGGCAAGCAGCGCGAGCTCAAGTTCGCCGGCGAGAAGCGCGCGCTCGTGCTCTACGAGCTGCCCCTCAACGAGATCGTGCTCGACTTCTACGATCGCCTGAAGTCCGCCAGCCGCGGCTACGCGTCGCTCGACTACGAGCCGCTCGATTTTCGCCGCTCGACCCTGGTGAAGCTCGACGTCCGCATCAACGGCGAGCTGGTCGACGCGCTGTCGGTCATCCTGCACAGCGAGCGCGCCTATTATCGCGGCCGTGAGCTCACCCAGAAGATGCGGGAGCTGGTGCCCCGTCAGATGTTCGAGGTGGTGATCCAGGCCGCCATCGGCAGCAAGATCGTCGCGCGCGAGACGGTGAAGGCGCTCCGCAAGAACGTCACCGCCAAGTGCTACGGAGGCGACATCACCCGCAAACGCAAGCTCTTGGAGCGCCAGAAGGAAGGGAAACGCCGCATGAAGCAGGTCGGCCGCGTCGAGATTCCGCAGGAGGCGTTCCTCGCCGTCCTGAAGGTCGGCGAGTGAGCAGGTTGGCTGGCGGCCGACGGCACGTTCCTTTATCATGCCGCGGGTGAGCAACGGTCGTGGAGGTGTCGCCGCCGGCAAGGCCGACGAGCACGAGGCGACACCGGCGGTGGTCAAGCACAAGTCGACCGTCCGGGAGTACGCCGAGGCGCTCGCGGTCGCGTTTCTCCTCGCGATCTTCATCCGCACGTTCCTGGTGCAGGCCTTCAAGATCCCGTCGGGCTCGATGCTGGAGACCCTGCAGATCGGCGACCACATCCTGGTCAACAAGCTGCGCTACGGCATCCGCATGCCCTTCGTCGGCAAGCGGGTGGTGAAGTTCGTGGACCCGCGCCGGGGCGACATCATCGTCTTCGTGTACCCGGTCGATCCCAGCAAGGACTTCATCAAGCGGGTGATCGGCGAGCCCGGCGACAGCGTCGAGGTGAAGCACAAGCAGGTCTACATCAACGGGCAGAAGCTCGAGGATCCGTACGGGCAGTTCGTCGAGGGTCCGGGCGATCAGAGCCGGCTCGCACCCAGGGACAACTTCGGCCCCGTCACGGTGCCGCCCGATCAGGTGTTCGTCATGGGCGACAACCGCGACCGCAGCTACGACTCCCGCTTCTGGGGATTCGTGCCGCTCGACGACGTACGCGGCAAGGCGTTCGTGATCTATTGGTCGTGGGACGGTATCGATCGCTGGGTCCGCTGGGAACGCATCGGCGATTTGATCCACTAGCGACGTGGACCGGGGTGAGGCGGCGGAGGAACCCGCGCCGAGCGCGATGCCGTGGGGGGCGCTCGCGGGGGCGCTCGTGGTGCTGGTCGCGCTGCAGCTCACGACGCCGAGCCTGATCGGCAACGACTCCTACTTCCACATCAAGTACGCGGAGGTGGTGCGGCAGGCGGGGGTGCGCGGGTTTCCGCCCGACTTTCCGTGGTTGCCGCTCACGATCCTGGCGCCGGATCGCTACGCCGATCACCACATGCTGTATCACGTGCTGCTGGTGCCGTTCACCTTCGGCGACCTGCGCATCGGCGGCAAGCTCGCGGCCGTGGTCGGGGCGATGGCGTTCGTGGCGGTGTTCGTGTGGGTGCTGCGGCGCGCCGGGGTCGCCGCGTCCGGCATCGCCGTGCTCGCGCTCGGAGCGTCGTCGGCCGACATGCTGTTCCGTCTCAGCATGACCCGCGTGCAGGCGTGGTCGCTGGTGTGCCTGCTCCTGGGTTTCCACCTGGCGCGCGGCCATCGTCATCTGGCGCTCGCGGCCCTGGCGTGCGTGTACGCCTGGCTCTACGACGGTTTCCCGCTCCTGATGGTCCCGATCGCGGCCGTGCTCGCCGCCGAGGTCGTGACGGAGCGGCGCCTCCGGCCGGGCATCGCGCTGGCCGCGCTCGCGGGGATGGCGGTCGGGCTGACGGTGAATCCCTACTTCCCCGAGTATCTGACCTTCATGTGGCATCACCTGGGCGACAAGCTGGTCGAGCACGAGTCGCTCAGGGTGGGTCGCGAGTGGGCGCCCTACGATCCCCTGGGACTGCTCGCGAACGCCTCGGCGGCGCTGGTGTACGTGGCGTTCGGCGTGGCCGCGCTCGGCGAGGGTCGCTGGCGTCGCGCCGGAGCCGCGCTCGCCGCCCTCGGCGTCGCGGTGGTGTTCCTGGGGCTCATGCTCCGCTCGCAGCGTTTCGTCGAGTACTTCGGCCCCATGGCGACGTTCTTCGCCGCACTGGCGGGCGGCGAGGTCGTGGCCTCGCTCACCGTGGGGAAACGCCGGGCGCTGGTCGCGCTGCTCGGCGCGGTGCTGGTCGCCAACGTCGTCGGGGTCGGCTCGATGCTGGCGGGTCGCTCGGCGCGCGCGCCTTACGATCGTTATGCCGCCGCGGCGGAGCACGTCGCCCGCGAGGCGCCCGCGGGGGCGATGCTGTGCAGCACGGACTGGGACGATTTCCCGTGGCTGTACTTCTACAACGTCGAGAGCACCTACCTGATCGGTCTCGATCCGACCTATCTCCGGAATCGCTTCCGCGACGCCTACTGGGACTGGGTGGACGCCTCGCTCGGCAAGGTGCCGCGCCCCTCGGACGTGTTCGCGCGGCGTCTCCCGTGCGCCTACGTGCTGAGCGACCGCGACCACAAGCAATTTCTCGAACAGGCGGCGGACGATCCCGATCTCGAGCCGGTGCTGGAGAACGAGCGGATGGTCCTCTATCGCGTACGCCGCGACGGTCCGACACCGGTGTACCCGTCGACCCTCGAGTGAGCCGGAACGACGAGCCGCGTCACGCCGGAGTATTCCGATGTGGAACACTCCGCGCTGGAAACACCGCCGGCCTCGATTGCGTCCGATGACGTGCTGGGCTATCGACGGGCGTTAGACCGAGTGCGCCCGTGCAAGGCGGGCGCGTCGGGAACGTGCGACCAGAGGGGACCGATCCAGAGCCGTGGCGACGGCCTCAGAAAGACGGTCACCCACAAGGATCAGGGAGGATTCCATGCAGCGACATGCAACGCGAATCGTCGGGGCCGTGCTCAGTGCCGTGCTGACCACGGCCGGCCTCGCGAGCGCCGACGTCGTGGTCGGCGACAAGATCACGATGGAGAACGCCGACAAGGTGAAAGACCACGTCTCACCGGCCATGTATTGGCTGGTGCAGCACGGCTGGCCGATGACCATCGTCGAGACCCAGAAGGTCAATCTCCGACGCGCCTTCATCGAGGCCACGGAGAAGTACTCCGCGCAGGTGAAGCTCAGTGCCGACGGGCTCAAGCTCGAGGGCTGGGTCGCCGGCCGGCCATTCCCACGCATCGACACCAAGGATCCGCAGGTGGCGATGAAGATCATGCAGAACTTCCGTTTCGCGATCGCCTACGACGACCTCGACCTCCGGAACTTCGACGCCGACACCGGTCCGATCTCGCGGGAGCGGCCGATGCAGGTCGAGCGCCACTTCCTGATCGACCACTTCCGGCGCCTCTTCTACGTCGGGCGCCTGTACATCGACCCGAAGCCCGAGATCCCCAACGGCGAGGGCTATGAGTACAAGGAGACGCTGCATCCGCTGATCGAGCCGTTCGATCTGAAGGGCGTCGGCTTCACCTACTACCGCTACACGGATCCGGCGAAGCAGGACGACTCGTGGCTCTACCTCCCGTCGCTCCGGCGCGTCCGCCGGCTCTCGACGGCGCAGCGCTCCGACGCGCTCTTCGGTCAGGACACCGACCAGGACAGCTACGGCGGCTACGCCGGCGCCCTGGCGTGGATGGACTGGAAGTTCCTCGGCGAGAAGACCGTACTCGGCGCCTTCCACACCCAGCACTTCCCGGTGAAGTGGAGCGACGGCGTCAACGACTGGTCCTTCGACGACAACTGGGAGAAGCGCGACGTCTACGTCGTCGAAGGCGTCTCGAAGCTGCCGCAGTACGCGTTCTCGAAGCGTGTCCTCTACATCGACAAGGACATCTACGCGGTTCCCTACAGCGACATGTACGACCGCGCCGGCGAGCTCTGGAAGATCTGGGTCAACAACTTCGCGTTCCGGAAAGAGGCGTTCCCCGGGGCGCGCATCAAGTACGAAGAGGACACGCCGTTCCCCGCCGCCGCGGTGATGGTCGACATCCAGCTCGAGCACGCCACCAAGGCGGCGCTCCCGAGCCATCGCTTCCCGGGCGAGCCCGGCTGGTACTGGCACCAGGGCGAGAAGGAAGGCACCACCGAGGATCAGTTCACGATCGCCGAGCTGATCGGCTCCGGTCACTGATCACGTCTCGGAGTGGGAGCGGCTCGTTCGGGCTCGCTCCCACTCCGTGACTTTCCGTGGCGGTTCCGCGGGGGTGGTGGGTCGCCAGAGAGCACTGCGGCGCCTCGATCGCACGTGCGTAACGCAGCGTCGGTTGTTAGGCGGGTGCGGGGTCGTGTCGGAGCGAGCAGCGCCTCGCGTGTTGCGAAGGACAGACGTGGTACGTCGGGCTCTAAGCGCTGGGGACCTCAGGCTCGCGAGCGGAGACATGACCCCGCACCCGCCCACCACGAGGCGGTGTCTTAAGAGGTTGAGACGCCCGTCAACCACAGCGTCTCGAGGGCGGCGGCGACTTTGGTGGGGTGGGTGAGGGGCCACCAGTGGCCGCCGTCGACCTCGAGCAACGTGCCGTGGATGGCGTCGGCGAGTCGGGTGCCGAAACGGCGGTCGACGAAGGGGTCGTCCACCGGCCAGATCACGAGGCTCGGGCAGCGAATCGCGCCGAGGTCGGGCGCCCAGCGCGGGTTGACGTCGACGGCGCTCCGGTAAAGGCGGAGAATGCTGTCCTTCATGCGCTCGTCGACCCGGGCCACGGTCTCCTCGGCCGATGCGCGCGGTACGCCGGCGCTCACCAGGCCCTGAATCGCGACCTCGCCGCCGAACATGGTCATCAGCTGCTCGCCGGCGCCGGGGGTCTGCCAGACGACGGCGGTGTCGTGCCAGCGATACTCGACGTCCAGCGGACCGCTGCCGGTGGCGAGCGTCCGCACCAGATCACCGCGCAGCGTGGCGATGCGGAGGGCGAGAAGGCCGCCCCAATCGTGACCGACGAGGTCGACCGGCGTGCCGAGACGGGCGATGTCGGCGATCAGCCAGTCGGCGTACTCGTCGCAGGTCGCCCGAAAGCCCTCGGGCAGCGCGCTGCCGAACCCCGGCAGCGTCGGGGTGACGACGTCCCGGCGCGCGAGCTGCTCCCGTATCGGATCCCACACGCGCGGCGAGTCCGGCACGCCGTGGACCAGATAGGCGGGCATGGCTCGCGCTATACCAGCCGGATCGGCTCAACGCACGGTCGGGCGACCCAGGGTGCCGCCGACGGCAATCCGGCGCGCGCCGCCGTCGGCCTTCGAGCCGGGCAGCATGCTCACCATCATGCGGAGGCCGTCGGATGCACGCTCAGTCGGGGTCACGACCAGGTCGAGACCGAGGACGCTCGCGGGGAGCGGCGTCCGTACGAGGACGCTGCCGTCGCCGCGCACCGTCAGCTCGTCGCCGAGCGCGACCAGCTCGCCGATCTCGAGGCGACCGTTCTTGAGGGCGCCGGCGAGGTGGACGTCGCCGAAGCGCAGATCCGGGACGGTGATCCCGTTCACCTTGACGCCCTCGAGGACGAGCCCGGGGAGGCTGAGCGCCACGGTACCGCCGGCCGCCGCCGGGCCGCGGCCGGCCCCGTCGACGTCGAGCGTGCCCTGAAGACGCCCGCGGATGGCCCCCTCGACCATGGGCCTGAGGCCGGTGTAGCGGGCGAGGTCGACGTCCGCGAGGGTCGCGGCGACCCGGAAGCTCGCCGGGCGCGGATCGATCGTGGCGCGGAGCGTGCCGCCGTAGAGCGAGAGTCCGACTCCGACGGGATACGGGCTCCCGCGCAGGAGCCCGAGGAGCGAGGGAGAGAGATCGACGTCCTCCACTTGGAGCAGCGCCTCGCCGTCGCCATCGCTCCGGCGGATGCGCAGCGCGTCGATGCCGTAGGCGAGACTCCAGCCCAGGGTGCCGCCCTCGCTGGCGACGGTGACGCGCGTGCCGAGGGTCGCCCGCCGGAGCGCGCGCTGCAACAGCAGATCGTGCGGAAAGGTCGCGGCGAGGGCCACGAGGAAGAGCACGAGCGTGTAGAGCCCGTAGTAGAGCAGCGTCGGTTCGGGGCGCTGCAACCCGGCGCCGAGAGATCCCACCAGGGTGCGGGTACGGTGGACGAGCCCCGGCGCCGTCGCCTCCGGTGTCACGGCGCCTGGCTCGCGGCGGCCGGGCGCAGCCGGCCCACGACCAGCGTCGCATCGTAGACGAGCGGCTGATCGAAGCGCTTCTTCATCTGCAGGCGACTCACGAGCAGCGGCAGCTCGCTCTTTTCGACCCGGTAGAGGAGCGCCACCAGCTCGCGCAGCGACACCCCCGAGAGTCGCATCTCGACGTCCTCCTGCTGGAGGTCCTCGGCGACGTTCCGCGTGGAGGGGTTCATCGCGGCGATGCGATCGCGGCTGACCGTCTCGCGCGTGACGCCCTCGAGGTGCGAGAACAGCGAGAAGTCGGCGCCGCCCTGCTCGAGCTTGCGGCGCACGGCGTCGTTCTCGGCCTTGAGCTGTAGGTAGCGATCGCGGAGGCGCGCCATTTCCTCCACGTCGCGCTCGCTGGCGACGATTTGGGCCCTGAGCATGGTGCGGCGCTCGGCCAGCACGCCGGCCAGCACCCACACCAGGACCACCAGACCCGCGGCCGTGCCGACGCCGACGAGCAGGCGCTCGCGCGGGGAGAGCCGCTCGACGAGCGCGCGGAGCTGTTGGAGGACGTCGCCGAGCCGGCTCATGACGGCGCGTCTCCCACCGAAAGGCTCAGCCGGAAGTCGACCCGCTCGCCGTCGACCGACGCCCGCACGTCCTTGGCTTCCACGTCGCGGAACTCCGGGCGGGCGGCGAGCCCGCGCTTCACGGCCTCGACGCCCTCGTAGGTGCGTGTCGAGCCGCGCAGCCGCAGCGTCTCACCGTCGAGCGAGAGCTCCTCGACGTCGAGCGGGACGTCGCTCGGGACCGCCGCAGTGACGGCGCGCAGGCAGTCGATCGCTCGGGGTGCCGAGGGGGCGAGACCGCCGTAGAGGCGCCGCTGCTTCTCGAGCGCCGTGAGCTCGGCCTGCAGCTGGGCCTTCTCGTTGACGATCGTCCGCACACCCGGGAGGGTGGCGCTGAAGAGCGCGCGCACCTCGGCACGGACGCCGTCGCGCTCGGCGACGAGACGCCGGGCGTCGAGCGCGAAGCTCGCCACCATCAGCACGATCGCGACGGCCGCGAGCACGCCGGCACGCCCGAGGCCCCGCCAGAGCGCCTCGCGCTCGCGATGGTAGGTGAACTCGCCGCGCCGGAGGTCGATGCCGAAGGGGGCGGCGTCGCCGATCTCGCGGAGCGCCAGACCGAGAGGGGTGGCGAAGCTGGCCTGCTTGGCGCGCAGGGTGACGGGGACGGCGGGCACCACCACGCTTTCGAGGCTCTGCGGCGTGGTGCCGAGCGCCCGCCCGACCGCGGCCAGCGCGCCGGGCGTCTCGACCGCATCGCCGCCGACCCAGAGCGCGGCGAGCGGCTCACCGTCGGCGAGCGCCAAGAGCGACCAGCGCAGCTCGCGGAGGCAGCGCTCGAGGTCGCCGCCCCCGACCCCGTGGCTCAGCACCCGGAGCCCCAGCAGGCGACCGTCGGCGAGGAGGGCCACCGTCGTGCGCGCCCCGTCGAGCGCGACGAAGGCGATCCGACCGCCGCGTCCGGCCGCGGCCGCGCGTACCACGTTCAGCGAGGCGAGACTGCCGAGGTCGACGAGGCGCGGGTCGAGCCCGGCGGCGGCGAGCGTCGCGAGGTGCTCGCGCACCGCCGTCTTCGGCGCCGACACCGCCAGCACGTGGCTGTTGCCGTCGTCGCCGGTGCCGAGCACCTGGAAATCGACCACGGTGTCGTCGAGCTCGAACGGGAGATGCGACTCGAGCTCGAACGGAACGGTCTGATCGAGGCGCTTGCGGTCGTGGAACGGGAGCGTGAGGATGCGGTGGGTGACGGCGTCGCCGGGCAGCGCCGTGACCACCTCGTCCCAGGCGATGCCGTGCGCGGCCGCGAGCGCGCGCACGTCGCCGCCGAGATCGCCGCCCGGACTGCGTGGGTGCGCGTACAGGCCGAGCACGCGTTGCGTCCGCAAGGTCCGCTCCACGAGGGCGGCCCGCAGGGTGGTCGGGCCGACGTCGAGCGCGAGCGTGTGGTTGGGCATCCGATCAGCTCCCGCCGAGGGGCGGAAGTGTCGCGAGGAAATCGGAAGGGGGTTGCGATGTCAAGGCGAGCGTGGCGCTGCTCGGGGTCCAGGTGACGCGCGTGATCTTCGGGCCGTCGCGCTTCACGAGCTCGACGATGCCGCGATGGACGTCGTTCATCTCGGCGACCGCCTCGATGCGGAAGTATGCGCTTCTGGTCGCCAGGAAGTCCATGCTGTGCTCGAGGGCCTCGGCGAGCCTGGAGGAGACGTCCCGCAGCGCGCCGCTGTTGGCATTGGTGAAGGGAGCCTGGAGCTGGGCGTCGATCAGGCTCGTGACGACGCCGGGATCGGCGCGCATCTCGTCGGAGAGCGCGGCGAGCACCTCGGCCGGCGCGGTGTTGATGTTGACCTTGAGCGCGTCGCTCGGCGGCAACACGGTGACGAAGCCCTCGAGGCGGGCCAGGATGGTGGGCGTGACCCCGCGCACCAGCAACAGCTCTCGGAGGGTCAGGAGCGGGGCGTCGCGGATCAGCACCGGCGGGGTCTGGCCGAGGTAGAAGCTGATCTCGGCGCCGAGCGGCGTCAGGTTCGGGTCGTGATCGCGATCGATCCAGTCGACGATCGCCACCAGGATCCGCGGGTCGATCCCGAGGATCTCGAAGAGCCGCTTGAAGACGCGGTAGCGGTCCTGCACCAGGATCACGTCCTTCTGGCTGAACATGTCGTTGAGGTTCAGGAAGCGTGCCTCGTCGCGGACCCGGAAAGCGACGCTGCCGTCGCCGATGGGGAGGGGCGGCCAGGGCTTCGCCCACACCTCGTCCCGCGCGTCCCGGCTGCGGCCGCCGAGGGAGTCCACGGTCGCGTCGGCGACCAGAAGCGCCTCGGCGACGTTGACGCCGGAGCGGGCCAGGTAGGTGGCCTGCAGCGCGTTCCGCGCGCTCAGCGCCAGATGGGTCTCGACCTGCGCGGCGTCCGTGAACTCGATCACCACGATGGTGAGCAGCGTGATCGCGAGCAGCACGACGAGCAGGGCGATGCCGCGATCCCGGCCGGTGTCGGCGGCGCGCGCGCTCATGGCTTGGCTCCGAAGGGCCGGCGCGTCGGGGCGGGATTCGGTTGGCCCGAGGGGTTGCTCGGGCCCGTGGTGCCGGAGCTCGCCGTTCCGTCCCTGAGCGGGATGTCGACGGCGGTCGGGAAATGGTGAACGTCGCCCGCGGCGTCGTAGAGGGCGAGGTCGATGGCGACCGCGCGCGGCAGGCCGCGCGTGTTGGGATCGTCCGAGTCCCAGGTCTCCAGCCACTCCCGGCCGTCGAAGCCGCGGAGCTCGAGGCTCGCCACGTCCTCGAGGAAGGCGGTGGCGCGGGCGTCGTCGAGGGCACGCGGGTGGATCAACGCCGCCTCCCGTCGCAGCAGCCGGCGGGGCGCGGTGCCGAGCGCGGGCGGGTGGGAGGCGCCGAAGGCGGCGAAATAGTCGTTGGCGTCGTCGGCGAAGAGGTCGAGGCGGCCGCGTCCGGAGGACCGCGCAATCCCGGCCGGCTCCTGGTTGGCGTCGCCGGCAGGTCGCTCGTCGCGACGGAGACCGCTCCGGTCGCGCGGAAAGAAATAGACGATCATGCGCTGATCGGTGGCGCGTCCGTCGAGCCCCGCCGGCCGTGACGAGAGCGCGGTGAAGGCGATGGAGTCGAGCGGCGCGGTCTCGGTGCCGCTCTTCAGGATCTGGAAGCGCGCCGCCTCGCGGAGGGTCGCCGGGTAGTACGCCGAGCCGATCTCGTCGGCCATGCGGCCGACGGCGGCGCGGCCGAGACGGGTCACCTCGGCGCGCCGCTCCGCCAGCCCCTTGGAGCGCAGCGTCCGCGCGAACGTGCCGTAGAGGGTGACGGCGACGAGGCCGAAGATGCCGAGCGCCAGCATGATCTCGAGGAGGGTGAAGCCCGCGCGTCGCGTCGTCATCGCCGTCGCATGTAGTAGGTGAGGGTGACGTCGTCGCCCGACTCGCGCTCGCCGCGGAAGACCCTGATGCGCACCTCACGGATCATCGGGACCGGTGAGGGGAGCACCTCCTGCTCCCAACGCAGGTCGGGATAGCGCTCGGGATAGTCGAGCTCGAAGTCGCCCTCGCTGGTTCCGAGATCGGGGAAGGGACCGGCCTCCACCTGGGTCATCAGCGCCCGGGCGAGCAAGGTGGCCTCGGTGACGCGCTGGTCGCGGTCGATGAGATCGATGTTGTGGACGTGGAGGCCGAGCAGGCTCACCAACGCGAGGCCGAGGACGGCCACGGCCACCAGCACCTCGAGCAGCGTGAAACCCGGCGATCGCTCAGTGCGCGGCACGGTTGCTCCGGCGGAGACCCTGCTGGGAGCGCGACTCGTCGTCCCGCTGGCGCGCGTCGCGCTCGCGGTCCAGGTCGGGATCGAGCGTGATGTAGCCGTCGCCGACGCGCGTCCGGCCCGTCAGCGGCTCGATCGCCATGGTGGTGTCGGTGCCGGTGCGGCTCCGGAGATGCACGACCAGGGGATCCGCCCACCCCTCCGGCGAGAACTGCGCGAACACCGTTCCTTCGGTGACGATGCCGAGCGCGGGAAGCACGACGTCGCGGAAGCTGACGGAGTCCGGCAGGATCACCGGGCGCGCCAGGGGCGAGCGGGTCGGCACGAACTCTGGCTCCTCGGGATCCCCCCGAGCTCGGTCACGAAGTAGGCCTGCCGGTCGAGATCGAGA
This sequence comes from uncultured delta proteobacterium, assembly GCA_963761995.1. GTDB lineage: Bacteria > Desulfobacterota > Binatia > UTPRO1 > UTPRO1 > UTPRO1. The sequence continues at coordinate 2,460,626 of CAVXIU010000006.1, forward strand.
TTGAGTCGCAGCGGGATGCGTCGATAGGCGGCCTCGTCGTAGAGGTAGCGCGCCGTGGTGGCGAGCCGCGAGGCCGCGGCCGCGAGCGCGGTCGTTTCCGGGTCGCGCAGGCGCGGGGCCACGAAGCTCGCCGCGATCGCGATGATCAGGAGGACGACACTGAGCTCGATGAGGGTGAAACCGGCGGATGGGCTCCCGACCTCAGAGCTGCGTGCGGGTGTCGATGTCCGCATACTTTCCTTCGCCGCCCTCCGAGCCGTCGGCTCCATAGGACTTGACGGTGTAGATGTCGCCGTCGCTCAGGAAGGCGTAGGGGTTTCCCCAGGGATCGACGGGAACCGACTCGAGGTAGCCGTCGGGGTTCCAGCGTCGCGGGATGGTGCCGGTCTCGGGGCGGGTGACGAGCGCCTGCAGGCCCTGATCGGTGGTCGGGTAGGTGCCGTTGTCGAGCTTGTAGAGGTGGAGCGCCTCCTCGATCTTCTTGACGTCGGCGACCGCCTTGACCTTGCGGGCCTCGTCGGTGCGGCCGACGATGCGCGGGGCCACCAGCGTGACCAAGAGGCCGAGGATGAACACCACGACCATGATCTCGATCAGCGTGAACCCGGCTTCGCCGGGGCGACGGCCTTCTCGCATCAATGACCCTCCGAGACGGCGACGATACCAAGGAGGGAATGGGGCCTCAATGCGGGTGACGGCCTCAATGCGGGCGGCGCTCGGTCACATCGCGGCGTCTTCTACAGAAAGGCCTTCCACCAGGGCGCGCCGCTTTGGCGGTACTTGTCGTCGATCGCGCCGGCGGCGGACTTCGCACGCGGCGCGGTCGCCTTCTTCTTGGCGCTCGCGGTGGACTTCTTGGCGACCGCCTTCCGCGCAGGGCGGGCGGTGGGCTTCTTCTTGGCGGGTCGGGAAGCTTTCTTGGTCTTCATGGCGGGCTTTCCTTAGACGAAGGCGCACGAGCCGGCAACTCGCGCGCAGGGTTCAATGGACGATGCGGTTCAGCTCGAAGATGGGGAGCAGGATCGCGAGCACGATGAAGAGCACGACGCCGCCCATGAAGACGATGATCACGGGCTCGAGGACGGTGGTGAGCGCGACCACGGCGTTCTCGACCTCGTCGTCGTAGGCGTCGGCGGCCTTGCTGAGCATCGCTTCGAGCTGCCCCGAGCGCTCGCCGACCGCGACCATGTGCACCACCAGCGGCGGGAACAGGCCGCTCTCGCGGAGCGGGGGGGCGATGCTCTGGCCCTCGCGAATGGCGTCGCGGGCACGCTCGATGGCGCGCGTCAGCACGGTGTTGTCGACGATGCTCTTGACGATGTCGAGGGCCGGCAGGAGGCCGATGCCGCTGGCGAGCAGGGTGGAGAGCGTGCGGGCGAAGCGCGAGACGGCGAGCTTCTGGATCAGGCGGCCGAGATAGGGGAGGGAGAGGGTCAAGCGATCGAGGCGCTCGCGGCCGGCCGCGGTTTGGCGCCAGCTCCGGAAGCCGAGCGCGGCGCCGCCGAGCACGAGGAGGATCACCCACCACCACGTTGCCACCAGGTCGGAGGCGCCGAGCAGGAAGCGCGTCGGGAGCGGCAGCTGCTGGTGGGTCTCCTGAAAGATCCGCGTCACCTTCGGCACGACGTAGGAGAGCAGGAAGAAGAGGATGGCGCCGCTCAGCACCAGCATGATCGCCGGGTAGGTGAGCGCGCCGCGCACCTTGCCGAGGAGCCGCGCCTGATTCTCGGTGTAGTCGGCGAGCCGCTCGAGGACGACGTGCAGTGCGCCGCTGGCCTCGCCGGCTCGCACCATGTTCACGTAGAGCGAGGCGAAGATGCGTGGGTGCTGGGCCAGGGCGTCGGCGAGGTTCTGTCCCTCGATCACCTGCTGGCGGATCTGGGCGAGGGTGCGGGAGAGGATCGGACGCTCGGCCTGCTCGGCCAGCGCGTCGAGGGCCTCCACCAGCGGCAGGCCGGCGGCGACCAGGGTGGCGAACTGACGCGTGATGGCGGCGAGCTCGGCCGCCGGCACCCGCTCGGGTCGGCGGATCGGCAGGCGGGCGGCGCGCGGGGCGGCCGCCTGCTCCTCGCTGAGATCGGTCGGGAAGACGCCGGTCCGACGCAGCTTCTGGCGGGCGCCGCGGGCGCTCTCGGCGTCGACGACCCCGCCGACCGGGCTGCCCCCGGCGTCGAGACCGCGGTAGGCGTAGAGCGGCATCAGCGGCCTCTCGCGTCGCCGGCGCGGCTCACACCAGATCTTCTTGGGTGACCCGCAGCACTTCCTCGATCGTGGTCTCGCCCGCCAGCACCTTGGCGGCGCCGTCCTCGCGGAGCGTCGGCATGCCGGCGGCGGCCGCGGCGCGCCGGATCGCCGACGCGTCGGCGTTCTTCATGATCAGCGCCCGCATCTCGTCGTCGATGACCAGGAGCTCGTGGATGCCGGTGCGGCCGCGATAGCCGGTCTCCTTGCAGGCGACGCAGCCGGCGCCGCCGGTGTAGAGCGTCCGCCCGCTCGCCTGCTCCGGGGTGAGGCCGATCTCCGCGAGCACCTCGGGGGTCGCGCGCAGCACGCGCCGGCACTGATCGCAGACCCGCCGCACGAGGCGCTGCGCCATCACCGCCAGCACCGACGACGCGACCAGGAACGGCTCGATGCCCATGTCGACGAGGCGGGTGACCGCGCCCGCCGAGTCGTTGGTGTGGAGGGTGGAGAACACCAGGTGGCCGGTGAGCGCCGCCTGGATGGCGATCTCCGCGGTCTCGGGGTCGCGGATCTCGCCGACCATGATGACGTCGGGATCCTGGCGCAGGATCGAGCGCAGGCCGGTGGCGAAGCGTGAGCTCGATCTTCGGATTCACCTGCATCTGCCCGATGCCCTCGAGCTGGTACTCGACCGGATCCTCGATGGTGATGATGTTGCGGTCGGTCGAGTTGATCGTGGAGAGCGCGGCGTAGAGCGTGGTGGTCTTGCCGCTGCCGGTCGGCCCGGTGACCAGGATGATGCCGTGGCTCTGGCGGATCAGGCGGTCGACCAGGGTGAGGTTCCGCCCGGCGAGCCCGAGCTCCGCGAGCCCGAGCAGCGTCGCGGCGCGGTCGAGCAGGCGGAGCACGACGCGCTCGCCGAAGGCGGTGGGGATGATCGAGACGCGCACGTCGATGTCCTTGCCGGCGATCTTGGTGCGGATGCGGCCGTCCTGCGGCAGGCGCTTCTCGGCGATGTTGAGCCCGGCCATGATCTTCACGCGCGAGGTGATCACCGGTTGGAAGCGCTTGGGCGGCGAGATCACGTCGTAGAGGACGCCGTCGATGCGGAAGCGGACCGCGAGCACGCGCTCGAAGGGCTCGATGTGGATGTCGCTGGCGCGGTCCTTGACGGCCTGGAACAGCAGCGAGTTGACCAGCCGGATGATCGGCGCCTCGTCGCTGGCGTCGAGGAGATCGCGCGGCTCCTCGAGCTCGGTGGCGATCAGGTCGAGACGCTCCTCCTGGAGGTTCCCCATGAGGTCGGCGGCACTCCCCGAGGCGAGGTCGTAGGCGCGGTTGATGACGTCGGCGAGGACGTCGGCGGGCACGACCAGCGGCCGGGTCGGGACCCCGTAGAGGACGCGCAGGTCGTCGAGCGGCGCCAGCGCGCGCGGGTCGGCGATGGCGACGACGATCTCGCCGTCCTCCCGGCGCAGCGGCAAGACGAGGTTCCGGCGCGCGAACTGCATCGGCAGCGCCGCCAGCAGCTCGGCGTCGACGTCGCCGGCGGCGAGCCGCGGGGCGAAGGGAAGGTCGAGCTCGACGGCGCGCGCGCGCGTCTCTTCCGGGCCGGCGGACGGCGGGTGTGTCGCGGTGGTGCGTGCCGGGGTGGCCATGGCGCTTCGGCTCAGGGCTCGACGGCGGCGGTCGCCTCGGGGCGGGCCGAGCCGAGCAACAGGGTGAGGGTACCACCCTGGCCCTCGAGGTCATAGGCCGGCGGATCGGCGGTCGTGAGGTCGAGCACCAGACGCATGCGGCCGTTGTGGTTGGCGACCCGGACGCGCCGCACCAGGGGATCGATGACCTTCATCTGGTCGACGCGCGCCTTCTTGGTGCTGTTGCCGAAGACGTCGATCACGATGCGGCCCGGGTTCGCCATGGTGTAGTTGGTCACCTTGGTCGGCGTCCCGCCGACGTCGAGGCGAATCACGGCGCCGTCGGCGCGCCGATCGATGTCGATGCTGGCGAGGCCGAGCGGGGACGAACCGTCGCTCCCCGGCGCCGGGATGGGCACGGTCGACGCGCCGTCCTCGCCCGCCGGGAGATCGCGCTCCTCCGGGAGGTTGAAGGACGGCATGTCGAGCGGATCGGGGCGGCGGCGCGGGATCCCTCCCTGTTCCATCTGATCGCGGAAGCGGTCGCGCTCGGCGACCGACACCTCGGCCGCGTCGGCCTCGTCCTTGATGATGTGCGGGGTCAGGAAGATGAGGAGATTGATCTTGCTCTTGTTGCGGGTGCTCTGCCGGAAGAGCGCCCCCAGCACCGGAATCTGCGCCAGGAACGGTACCCGGCTCTCTTGCGCGTTCAACGAGTCCGAGATCAGGCCGCCGATCACGATGGTCTGGCCGTCCTTGACGTTGATGGTGGTGCTGGCGCTCCGCACCGTCGTGGTCGGCCCGACCTCGTTGGCGTCGAGGAGCGGATTCGGGATGATCGCCGAGACCTCCTCGAAGAGCGCCAGGCGTACCATCCTGCCCTCCGAGATCTGCGGCGTCAGACGCAAGGTGATGCCGACGTCCTCACGCTCGATGGTGGCGAAGGTGTTGGTGAGGTTGGTCTCGCTGGTGGCGCGGCTGGCGACGAACGGGACGTTCTGGCCGACGACGATCTCGGCCTCCTCGTTGTCGGTCGTCAGGAGATTGGGCGCCGACAGGATGTTGACGTCGTTGGTGCTGTCGAGGGCGCGCAGCAGCGCCGACTGCGCCGGGACCTTGGTGCCGTCCGGCAGGGTGACGATCTGCTCGGAGAGCGCGGCGAGCACGAGGCCGGTGAGGCTGCCGGGATTGGTGAGGGCCGTGTTGAGGTTGCCGAGGTTGGTGCGCCCGACGCCGACGCCGTTCGGGAGGCCGGCGATGCCCTGGAGCTCGATGCCGAGATCACGCGTCCGGTCGACGGTGACCTCGAGGATGATCGCCTCGACGTAGACCTGGCGTCGCCGGATGTCGAGCTTCTCGATCACGCTGCGGATGATGTCGAAGTCCTCGGGGGCGGCCGCGATGATGAGCGAGTTGGTGGCCGGGTCGGCGGTGATGCGGACGTCGCCGGCGAAGTCGATGGCGCCCGGCTGGCCGGCCTGCGCACCCTGCGCCCCCGCCTGGGGCTGGCGCTGCTGGCGATTCTGCGACGAGCGCCGCAGGCTGCTACCCATCTGCCGGCGTGAGCGGTTGTTCTGCGCGCCCGCTCCCGGCGGGACCTGGCGATTCCCCTGGCGCGCGCCGGCCGACGACCCGCCTGCCGCGCCGGTGACGTCGAGCAGAACCGGCAGCATGTCCTCGGCGTTGGCGTACTTCAGGTAGTGGACGTTGACGCGGCCGCTCCCCGGCGGCAGTGGCACGTCGAGCCGCTCGACCAGGGCCTTGATCTGCTGCAGCTGGTCCGGAGGGGCGCTCACGATCAGCGTGTTGGTGCGCTCGTCGGGCGTGATCTTGAACGCCTTCAGCTGCGCGCTCGGCGCCGGTTTGCCGGCCGCGGGCTGTCCCTGCGCCTGGCCCCTGTCCTCGAGCGCCTGCTGGATGGTGTCGGCGAGCTCGCCGGCGGCGGCGTGGCGCAGGTTCATCATGGCCGTCTGGCGGCGCGAGCTCGCGACGTCGAGCTCGACGACCAGCTTGGCGAGCCGCTCCACGTTGCCCGCGGAGTCGACCAAAATGAGCGCGTTGGTCTGGGCGTAGCCCGTGACCAGGCCGTCGGCCGAGACCATCGGCTGCAGGACGCCGATCAAGTCCGCGACGTCGACCTGGCGGAGCGGGATGAGGCGCGTCACGTACTCCTCGGTCGTGGCCCGCCCGCCGTCCCCGTCGACCGTCCGCAGGCTCGTGGCCTTGGCGTCCTTGGTGGGAATGATGCGGATCGCCGCCCCGGTAGGCACGGTGGTGAAGCCCTTCACCTGCAGCACGGCCTGGAAGACCTGATAGGCCTCCTCGGGCGTGATGCGGGTCGGCGAGACCACCGTGACCTTGCCCTGCACACGCTCGTCCATCACGAAGTTCTTGCCGGTGATCTCGCCGATGAACTTGACGAGGACGGCGATGTCGACGTCCTGGAAATCCATCGTGATGTAGCGCTCGCCGTCGCTCTCGACGATCGCCGGCCCGGCCGCCGGCGAGGCGCCGGGCGCCGGGGTGCGCGCGACGCGCGGTTGGTCGTCGGCGGCGCCAGCGATGCCGGCGAAGGCGACGGTCGCCACGAAGTTCGCGACGACGTTCGCGACGAGCCAAACCGTCGTCCGCCTCCCTGCTGCCGCGCGGTAGTCCGTTCTGCCGTCCCGTGATGCCACAGTCACCACCTCTCGCCCCGCCGTCCGGGTCAGCGAATCTCGTAAGAGAAGTTCTTGCTCTGCTTGTTGCGCTGTAGGTCGACCGCGATGTGTCCCTCGTTCTGAAGCTCCGTGAAGAGCGAAATGGCCTTGGTGGGATCGGTCAGCTCGACGCCGTTCACCCGCTGGACCACGTCGCCGTTCTGCAGCCCGATCTTCTCGAACACCGAGCCCGGCTTGATCGCGAAGACGCGGAAGCCGATGGTCTTGCCGTCCTGCATGTAGGGGACGGCGCGCGCCTGCGTGAAAACCTCGTTGATGTTCTGCACCGTCTGCTCGAGCTCGCGACGGTCGACGACGAACTTGTTGTCGGCCGTCTTGCGGATGCGCTCGCCGCTTGCCGCGGCCGCCGGCGCCGCGCCGGCGGCAGGCGTGGATCCGCTCGCGCGCGCCGACGAGATCTCCAGCACCTCCTCCACCCCGTCGCGCGTCAGGATGACGCGATCCCATTCGACGCGTGTCAGGGTGGCGACCTCGAGCACCGCGTCGCCGACCCGATAGAGCAGCTGGCGGCGCGCCGCCTGGTCCTCGATGATCGCGAACGACGCGGCCGGGTCCTGCGCCAGCGCCGTGCCCCAGAGCTTGACGTTCAAATCGGTGCGCTTGAAGGTCTCGGGGGCGCTCTCGCCGGCGCTGCTGCCGACGTGTTTCACGGCGTTGAACACGTCGCGCTCCGCGATCACGGCGTAGGCCGATTCGGACTCGATGGCGGCCGGCACCGGGGCGACCGACGGCGCCGTCGGCGCGCGCGGTGCGTGTCCGGCGAGCCGGGTCGCGATCAGCGTGCTCGTGATGCGGGCGGCGAAGAAGGCGATCATCGCCAGCAACACGAGGTTCAGCGCGATCAGCGCCGGTCGCCACGACGCGGTCAGCATGCCCGGGATGGTCATAGGGTAAAGGTCCCGGGGGTTCAAGCGAGGGTGCGCGCTATCTGCACGAAAAGATTTGCCCTGCAACCTCGTTCGGCCCGACCGCCCGAGGCCGACCCAACTTGTCTTTCCCGCCGAATCCCCGCATACGAACGCAATGGAAGTGGAGCACGAGCAAGTCGTCGTCCGGCGGAAGAAGCTCGCGGAGCTCGTGCGACTCGGCTGCGATCCCTATCCGAACGATTTCCGGCCGCGCGACACGGCGGGGGAGGTGCTGCGGCGCTTCGGGACGGCCACGACCGCCACGCTCGAGGCGGAGCCGGCCCTCGTCGCGATCGCCGGTCGCCTGATCGCGATCCGCGATTTCGGCAAGGCGGCCTTCGTGCACGTGCAGGACGGAACGGAGCGGCTCCAGGTCTACGTCCAGCGCGTCGAGGTGGGCGACGACGTCTTCGCCTGCTTTCGCCAGCTCGATCTCGGGGACATCGTCGGCGTCGAGGGGCGGCTCTTTCGCACCAAGACCAACGAGCTCACGGTGAACGCGCGGACGGTGCGCTACCTGGCGAAGGCCCTGCAGCCGCTCCCCGAGAAATGGCACGGTCTGCAAGACGTCGAGCGGCGCTACCGGCAGCGCTACCTCGACCTCATCGCCAACCCGGAGACCCGCCGCGTGTTCCGGACGCGCGCCGCCCTCCTGCAGCAGCTGCGCGCCTTCTTCACGGCCCGCGGCTTCCTCGAGGTCGAGACGCCGATGATGCAGGCGATCGCCGGCGGCGCGCTCGCCCGTCCGTTCGTCACCCACCACAACACGCTCGACCTCGACCTCTACCTCCGGATCGCGCCCGAGCTGTACCTGAAGCGGCTGGTGGTGGGCGGCATCGACCGCGTCTTCGAGCTCAACCGCAATTTCCGGAACGAGGGGATGTCGACCGAGCACAACCCCGAGTTCACCATGCTCGAGTTCTATCAGGCCTACGCCACCTACGCCGACCTCATGGACCTGACCGAGACGCTGTTCGCCGAGCTGGCGCGCGAGCTCGCGGGCGGGCTCGTGCTGCCGTGGGGCGAGCACACCATCGACCTGACCCCGCCGTGGACGCGCCTCACCGTGAAGGAGGCCGTCGCGAAGTACACGGGCCTGGCGCTGGCCGAGGTCGACGACGAGGCGCGGCTCCGCACCTACGCCGCCGCGCAGGCCATCCCGCTGCCGGACGACGCTCCCTACGGCAAGATTCTGATCGAGCTCTTCGAGAAGACCGGCGAGGCCGAGCTCATCCAGCCGACCTTCGTCACCGAGTATCCGGTCGAGGTGTCGCCGCTGGCGCGCTCCTCCGACCGCGACCCGGCGATCGTCGACCGCTTCGAGCTCTTCATCGGCGGCCGCGAGCTCGCCAACGGCTTCTCCGAGCTCAACGATCCGGCGGAGCAGCGCTCGCGCTTCGAAATGCAGCTGCGCGCCAAGAGCGGCGGCGACGACGAGGCGCACGCGATGGACGAGGACTACGTGCGCGCCCTCGAGCACGGCATGCCGCCGACGGCGGGTGAGGGCATCGGCATCGACCGGCTGGCGATGCTGCTCACCAACTCGCCGTCGATCCGCGACGTCATTCTGTTCCCGCAGCTCCGGCCGGAGCGGCGCTGAGAGAGCGGGGACACCGTGCGGTATGAGCTGATGGTGGGGTTGCGGTACCTCCGCGCCAAGCGCTCGGAGGCGTTCATCTCGCTCATCACCATGATCTCGATCGTCGGCGTCATGATCGGCGTCATGACGCTCAACATCGTGCTGGCGGTGATGACCGGCTTCGAGGAGGACCTCCGCGACCGCATCCTCGGTTTCAATCCGCACATCGTGCTGGTGTCCTACGCCGGCACGATCCCGAACCCCGCCGAGGTCGTGCAGAAGGTGAAGGACACGCCGGGCGTCGCGGCCGCGGCACCGCTGGTCTACAGCCAGGTGATGCTGAGCAGCGGGCAGAGCGTGTCGGGCGTGGTGGTGCGCGGCGTGCCGCCCGACATGGAAGAGGCGGTGATCGACCTGAAGGCGCACCTCACCAGCGGCTCGCTCGCCGGGCTCGGCGCGCCCTTCGAGGTGCCGGTCGAGCACACCGAAGGCAAGGACGGACGCCGCGACACGACGACGCTCACGGGCGTCATCCTCGGCCAGGAGCTGGCGAAACAGCTCGGCCTCGCGCTCGGCGACCCCGTGAGTGTCGTCTCGCCGCTCGGCACGCCGTCGCCCGTCGGCAACATTCCGAAGGTGAAGCGCTTCGTCCTCGCCGGCACCTTCGACTCGGGCATGTACGACTACGATTCGGGTCTCCTCTACATGGGCCTCGCCGACGCGCAGAAGTTCTTCGGTCTCGGCGACGCGGTGACCGGCGTCGAGATCCGCGTCACCGACCTCTACGCGGCCGAACAGGTGGCGCGGCAAATCGAGCAGACGCTCGGCGCGCCCTTCCGCGCCCGCGATTGGATGGAGGTGAACCGCAATCTGTTCTTGGCATTCAAGCTCGAGAAGGTGGTGTACTTCATCGTGCTGACGCTGATCGTGCTGGTGGCGGCCTTCAACATCGTCGCGACGCTCATCATGGTGGTGATGGAGAAGCGGAAGGACATCGCCATCCTCAAGTCGATGGGCGCCACCGATCGCAGCATCGCGCGCATCTTCATGCTGAAGGGCCTCATCATCGGCGTGGTGGGCACCCTGCTCGGGGTGGTGGGCGGATACGGTGGCTGCTGGGTGCTGAAGCACTACCAGTTCGTCGAGTTGCCGAAGGACGTCTTCTACGTCTCGACGCTGCCGGTCAGGGTCTACGGCGAAAACTTCGCGACGGTGGCGCTGGTGTCGGTGGTGATCTGTCTCCTGGCCACGATTTACCCCGCGCGGCAGGCCGCAGGACTGGCGCCCGTGGAGGTGATCCGCTACGAGTAGGCGCCATTGATCGCCCTCCGCAACCTCACGAAGGAGTACGTCGACGGTCCGCGGGTGGTGCGGGTGCTTCGCGGGTTGGATCTCGAGATTGGGTCCGGGGAGCGGGTGGCGATCGTGGGAGAGTCGGGGGTGGGGAAGAGCACTCTGCTGCACATTCTGGGGACGCTCGATCGACCGACGGGGGGCGAGGTGTGGTTCGACGGTGAGAACCTGACGAGCAAGAGCGATCGCGACCTGGCGCAGTTCCGCAATCGAGAGATCGGCTTCATCTTCCAGTTCCATCATCTCTTGCCGGACTTCACCGCGCTCGAGAACGTGATGATGCCGGCCCTGATCGCGGGCACCGCGACCGACGCGGCCCGCCGACGGGCGAGCGCCCTGCTCGAACGAGTGGGGCTGGCCGAGCGTCTCGACCACAAGCCGGGCGAGCTCTCCGGCGGCGAGCAGCAGCGTGTCGCGGTGGCGCGCGCCCTGGTGCAGGAGCCGCGCGCGGTGCTGGCGGACGAGCCGACCGGCAACCTCGACCCAGCGACCGGCGCGGGCGTTCAGGATCTCCTGATGGAGCTGAACCACGAGCGTCACATCACGCTCGTGGTCGTGACCCACAGTGCGAGCCTCGCGGGCGCCATGGATCGGACGCTGCGTCTCGCCGCCGGACGGATCGTGAGCGACGCCCCGCAGGCGGCGGCCGTCTGAGATGCGGGCACGCGGGGAGGTGGGGATGCGGAGAGTCTTCGTGATGGGCGGATTGCTGGTGGTGATGCTCGCCGGCCCGTTCGTCTCGGCGCGGCCGGCGGCGGCGCGCCCCGCGAACGCCACCGCGCCCCAAGCCGTGGCCGGGAGTCCCCGGCTCGCGGCGGTCCAGATCGAGGGCAATGCGCGCGTCGACGAAGAGGCGATCCGCATCCACATCCAGAGCCGCGTCGGCCAGACGCTCGACCGCTCCACGGTCGACAGCGACGTCCGCGCCATCTACGCGATGGGCTTCTTCGAGAACGTCGAGGTCGAGCGGCGCGACGGGGCCGAGGGGGCGGTGCTGGTGTTCCGGGTGCGCGAGCGTCCGCAGATCACGAGCGTCACCATCGAGGGCACCAAGAAGCTCCGCAGCGAGGACGTCGAGGCCGCGCTCAAGATCCGCCCGCACACGATCCTCGACGCCGAGAAGATGCGGAAGGGCATCGCCGACGCCAAGAAGCTCTACGAGGAGAAGGGCTACCTCGACGCCACCATCACCCCGAAGACCGAGCCGGTCGCCGGTGAGGCCAACGAGATCGCGCTCACCTACGTCGTCGACGAGGGCAAGATCGTCCGCATCCAGGAGATCGAGATCGAGGGCAACACCGCCTTCAGCGATCGCAAGCTCGAGCGCACCATGACCACCAGCGAGGAGAACCTGATCTCGCGCTTCACCGGCGCCGGCGTGCTGAACGCCGAGGCCCTCAAGACCGACACCGAGCGGCTGACGGCGTACTACTACGACAACGGCTACATCACCGTGCGGGTCGACGAGCCGAAGGTCGAGCGCCGCGACGACGGCCTCTACGTCACCATCAAGATCGCCGAGGGCGAGCAGTTCAGCGTCGGCAAGGTCGGCTTTGGCGGCAACGTCCGCGCCGACCTCGAGCTCGAGAAGGGACTCGACCTCAAGACCGGCGAGACCTTCCGCTCCAGCAAGCTCCGCCAGGACATCCTGACGCTCACCGACAAGTACGGCGACGTCGGCTACGCGTTCGTCAACATCGAGCCCGACACCGAGATCGATCAGGACAAGAAGATCGTCGACATCACCTACAAGATCGATCAGGGGCCGGAGGTGACGATCGACAAGATCCTCATCACCGGCAATACCAAGACCCGCGACAAGGTCCTGCGGCGCGAGCTCAAGGTCGAGGAGCAGGAGCGCTTCTCCGGCACCAAGCTGAAGAAGAGCCGCGACGCGCTGAACCGCCTCGGCTTCTTTCAGGAGGTGAACCTCACCACCCAGCGCGGGCGGAGCGAGGAGAAGCTGAACCTCCAGGTCGACGTCAAGGAAGGTCAGACCGGCTCGCTCACGGCCGGCGCCGGCTTCAGCTCGGCCGACAACCTCCTCTTCAACGCCCGCATCCAGGAGAACAACCTCTTCGGACGCGGCCAGCGCGCGGTGCTGAACGCCGACTTCGGCAGCCGCCGCCAGAACTTCATCGCCAGCTTCACCGAGCCGTGGCTCTTCGACATCCCGCTCACCGCCACGGTCGACGGCTTCCGCTGGCTGCTCGACTTCGACGACTTCACGCGCGGCGGCACCGGCGTCGGCATCCGTCTGCTCTACCCGCTCACCGCCCTCGGCTACGAGAAGCTCTTCAACCGCTTCTCCCTCGAGGAGGTCCGCATCGGCGCCGAGTACCGGCTCGAGGACGCCGAGATCACCGACATCAACCGCCGCTCTCCCCCGAGCGTGGTCGCGGAGGAGGGCCGCAGCCTCACCAGCTCGATACGGCCGATCATCTCCCGCAACACCCTCAACAGCTTCTTCGACCCGACGCGCGGCTCGGCGCAGGAGTTCTCGGTCGAGTACGCCGGGCTCGGCGGCGAGAGCGAATTCTACAAGATCGACGCCAAGACCCGGCACTACTGGCCGGTCTACAAGTCGGCCTCGCTCGGGACCTTCGTGTACTCGATCGGCGGCCAGGTGGGATTCGGACAGGGCGACCGCGGCGACAGCGGCAACGAGCTGCCGCTCTTCGAGCGCTACTTCCCGGGCGGCATCAACTCGGTGCGCGGCTTCAAGACCCGCACCCTCGGGCCGCGCGAGCCGATCCGCAACCCGCAGGGCGAGGAGGAAGACACCGATCCGATCGGCGGCAGCCGCCAGCTGATCGTGAACAACGAGATCATCTTCCCGATCGTCGAGCCGCTCGGGTTGAAGGGCGTGGTGTTCTTCGACGCCGGCAACTCCTGGCTCGACTCGGATGGGTGGGACGTCGGAGACCTGCGATACGCCGCGGGTGCCGGAGTGCGGTGGCAGTCACCGCTCGGCCCGATTCGGATCGAGTTCGGGTTCCCGCTCAACAAGGACAAGGAAGACAAGACGTCGGTCGTGCTGTTCTCGTTCGGTGCGCCCCTGTGAGGCCGCGCCGCGCCGCCACGCACGTCCTGGACGATCACGAGCGACAAGGAGACGTACTCATGAAGCGTGTCGTAACATTCGTGCTGATGGCCCTGGCGGTCTCGCCCCCGGCCCTCACGGCAGCCGCGGCCGAGCTCAAGATCGGCATCGTCGACCTGCAGCGAGGGCTGAACGAGTCGTCCGCCGGCAAGCGGGCCAAGGATGCGTTCAAGGGCGAGTTCGAGAAGATGCAGGACGGCCTGAAGCGCGAGAAGGATCAGCTCGACCGCCTGAAGGACGACCTCGACAAGAAGAGCGTCGTCCTGAAGGAGGACCAGCGGAAGACGATGTCCGAAGACTTCGAGCGGCGCCGCCGCGATCTCCGGCGGAAGCTCGAGGACTCCGACGCCGAGCTCCGCAAGAAGGATCAGGAGCTCACCGGCAGCATCCTCAAGGACCTGGCGGTCGTCATCCAGGAGATCGGCGAGCGCGACGGCTACACCGTGATCCTCGAGAACTCGAGCAGCTCGGTGCTCTACGGGTCCAAATCGATCGACATCACCGACCAGGTGATCAAGGCGTTCGACGCCAAGCACTGAGGCGTCGTCAGGAGTTGATCCGAGCGCAGTCTTGGATCAACCTCCAAGGCCCTGTGGCCATGCATGACGAGGGGACGGCGAGTCCCGGACTGACGGCGGAGGGCGAGCCGGCCGATCCGGCGCTCCTCGCGCGCCTGCTGCCGGAGCGCTATCCGCTCTGCCTCGTCGATCGGATCGTGAGCTGCGAGGACGGGGTCGGCGTGATGGCGCGGAAGGGCGTCACCGCCGGTGAGCCGTTCTTCGCCGGCCACTTCCCGGGGCGACCGGTGATGCCGGGGGTGCTCATCTGCGAGGCCCTGATACAGGCGAGCGCCGTCCTGGTCGCGCGCTCGGCACCGGGCCTCGCGGACGACGTGCGCCTCAGGCTCGGCGGTCTTGAGCGCGCGCGCTTCCGCCAACCCGTCGTGCCGGGCGACGTCCTCGAGCTCGAGGTCCGGGTGGTGGCGCGCGAGGGTCCACGCTGGCGTTTCCGCGGTCGGGCGCGGGTCGAATCGGCGGTCGTCGCCGAGACCGATTTCGAGCTCGCGGAGACCGTGCCCGCGGGCCCGGCGGTGCATCCGACGGCGGTGATCGCCACCGGCGCCGAGCTCGGGGTGGGGGTCCGCGTCGGACCGTACGCCGTCGTCGGTGCCCACGTGCAGATCGGCGACGGCACCACCATCGGTGCGCACGCCGTGCTCGACGGCCACACCACGCTCGGGGCGGGGAACCGGGTCTTCCAGTTGGCGAGCGTCGGCGCCGAGCCGCAGGACTTGAAGTACCGCGGCGAGCCGAGCCGGCTCGAGATCGGAGCGCGCAACATCATCCGCGAGTTCTCCACCCTCAATACCGGCACCTCGGGTGGGGGCTTGGTCACGCGCGTCGGCGACGAGAACCTCGTGATGAACTACGCGCACGTGGGCCACGACTGCCAGATCGGCAGCCACTGCGTCCTCGCCAACAGCACGGCGCTCGCCGGCCACGTGACGCTCGAGGACTACGTGCTCGTGGGCGGCTTGGCGGCGGTGCACCAGTTCGCGCGGATCGGTGAGTCGGCGCTGATCGGCGGCGGCGCCATGGTGACCCACGACGTTCCGCCGTTCTGCAACGCCTCGGGTGACCGCGCGCGCCTGCGCGGCCTGAACGTCATCGGGCTGCGCCGCCGGGGCTTCGACGCCGACCGCATCCGGGCCATCAAGCGCGCCTATCGACTGCTGTTCGGCTCCGGCCTGCCGCTCGCCGAGGCGCGGGAGCGATGCGCGGCCGAGCTCGGCGCGGAGGCGGACGTCGCACGCATGCTGGCGTTCATCGCGGCGTCGACGCGCGGGCTCTGTCCCGCCAAGCGAGACGATGGCGGCGCCGCCTGAACGGATCGGCCTGATCGCGGGCAACGGGCGCTTCCCGCTCCTGTTCGCGGCGGCGGCGCGTGCGGCGGGGGTCGAGGTGGTGGCGGTCGCGCATCAGCACGAAACGCCGGAGGAGATCGCGGACCTCGCGGCGGAGGTCACCTGGGTGCGAGTCGGAGAGCTCGGCAAGATCATCCGCGTGCTGAAGCAGGCGGGCGTGCGCCGCGCGGTGATGGCGGGCGGGATCCGCAAGCCGCGCCAGCTCTCGGACTTCCGGCCGGACTTCCGCGGCGCCGCTTTCATCGCCAAGACCCGCAGTCTCCGCGACGACGTCCTGCTGCGCGGGGTGGCGAGCGAGCTCGAGCACGACGGGATCGCGGTCGTGGAGTCGACGCTCTTCCTCGGAAGGCTCGTGCCCGAGGTCGGGACGCTCACCAGGAAGGCGCCCAAGAGTCGCGAATGGGAGGACGTACGCTTCGGCGTGCAGGTCGCACGCGACATCGGCCGCTGGGAGATCGGCCAGAGCGTGGTCGTCAAACGACACACCGTGCTCGCGGTCGAAGGGATCGAGGGCACCGATCAGGCGATCCGCCGCGGCGGCGAGCTCGGGCGCGGCGGCGTGGTGGTGGTCAAGGTCAGCAAGCCCGGACAGGATCTCCGCTTCGACGTGCCGGCCGTGGGTCAGACGACCATCGAGGTGATGCGCGACGTCGGAGCGCGCGTGCTCGCGCTCGAGGCCGGACGCACGATCATGATCGATCGCGACGAAGTTGTACGAGCGGCCGACGCGGCCGGCATCGCGATCGTCGCGGTCGCCGTCGGGTGACCGCCATCCGGTAGACCGCCTGCGCGCGATGGTCTATGCGTTTTGCGTGTAGGCAGCGGCCCGAGTGGGGCCGGGGCGGTGGGGGTCGGGCACACTTGCCGATTTTCCGTTTCGTGCGCCTTTGCGGGATCGCGCGCCGCGATGCGCGATGCGCGTGGTGGCGGAAGGTGGCATGTCACTTGCTGCCTCACGTTTCGGGCAACCATACCCGGAAGCATGCGACCCGCGCTCAAACATAGATTTCGCGACACCGACGCCCTCTTGACCCTCGGGGGAATCTCCCCGACCGAGAAGGTGATCGCGTTCTGCCGGGTGCTGCTCGCCACCGCGACCTTCGCGATCATGGTGGTCGACCCGAAGACGCCGCTCTGGCCCGAGCTCGCGTATCCGCTCGTGGCCTCGTACGTCGCCGTCAGCCTCGTGCTCTTCCTGCTGGTGCGGAGCGAGGTGGTCCGCGGACGCAAGGTCGGACCATACTCGGTCGTCCTCGACATGGTGTTCGGCGTCCTGATCACGCTCTTCACCGAGCGCGGCGCGACGCCGTTCTTCCTCCTCAATCTCTTCGTCATCACCAGCGTCAGCGTCCGCTGGGGCTTCGCAGCGGCGGCGCCGGTGACGATCTTTCTCGCCGGGCTCTACCCGGTGTTGATCTTCGTCGCGAGCCGCTGGCTCGAGCCCGATTTCTTCAGCGTGCAGCGCGCGCACTTCTTCCGGCCCATCTACCTCATCGCCCTCGGGTACCTGATCGCCTACCTCGGCGAGCACGAGCGGCGCTCCAAGCACAAGCTCTCCGTCATGCTCGATCTGACGACGGCGATCCGACCCGGCCGGCCCCCGGGCTGGGCGCTCACCCACATCATGCGGCGGGTGCTGCACCACTTCGACGCCCCGCGCGGCTTCGTGGTGCTGCGCGATCCCGAGAGTCGGCGTTACTTCACCTGGGACATGGATCGCAGCGGTCGGCGTCTGCACGTGGGGCTCCGCATCTCCGAGCAGGATCCGTTTCCGTTCCCGTTCGCGAGCTCCACGGAGGCCCTGCTCTGCAACACGCTCGAGCCGCGCAGCCCGAGCGCGCTCTGCTACGACGTGGTGAGCGGCGCCACCCAACGGAAGGCCATCGCTCCCGACGTCCGGCTGCCCGGCGACGGTGGGGACCAGGCCGTCCTGATGGCGCCCATCCTGGTGCAGCGCGAGCTCAGGGGACGGGCCATCGTCATGCGGCAGCGGCGACCGAAGTTCGCGCGCGAGGACATGGAGTTCCTGTTGCTGGTCGTGGGGCAGGCGGCCGCCGCCTTCGAGGCGGCGCGCTTGCAGGCCAAGGCCGAGGAGGTCGCCGTCCTCGAGGAGCGCGCCCGCATCGCCCGCGACTTGCACGACGGCTTCATCCAATCGCTCGCCGGCATCGATCTCCGCGCCGAGGCGTGTCGCAAGATGATCGAGCGCGATCCGAGCCGCGTCCCGCGCGAGCTCGAGGAGCTGCAGCAGACCGTCGAGCGCGGCTATCGCGAGGTGCGCCACTACCTGAACGTGCTGCGGAGCGCGAGCCGCGAGGCCCACGACCTGCATACCGCCCTGGAGCAGGTGGCCGCCGAGTTCTCGATCCGGGAGCGGCTGCGGGTGAAGCTCGATCTGCCGCCCGACGATCCGGGATTGCCACCCTCGACGGCCTACGAGCTGACGCAGATCGTCCGCGAGGCGCTCCGTAACGCGGTTCGGCACGGCGGCGCCAAGGACGCGACCGTCAAGCTGATGGCCTACGGCACGCATTGCTCGCTCCAGATCCACGACAACGGCCGCGGCTTTCAGGCGCCGTCCGGAGCGGTCGGTGCGGACGGGACCGTGCAACCGACCGCGGTGCCGTGGTCGATCCGCGAGCGCACCGCCGCCCTCGGGGGCACGCTCAGGGTACGGAGCAACGCCGGCCAAGGCGTCGAGATTCACGTCGTCGTTCCGGCGGCGTCGCAAGGAAACGAACACGAGTCGATGCGTAGGAGGACAGCATGATGAACATACAGCCGCGGCGCCGCCGCGTGGTGATAGTCGACGACCACACGCTCTTTCGCGATGGGTTGCGCACCATCCTCGGGATGGAAGACGACTTCGAGGTCATCGCCGACGTCGAGAGCGCCGAGGACATCGTCGAGCTGATGTGGGAGACCAAGCCGGACGTGCTGCTGCTCGACATCCGCATGCCCCAGGGCAGCGGCCTCGACGCGGTGCCGGCGGTGGTTCGCATCAGCCCCAACACCTGCGTGATCGTGCTGACGGCCTGCGACGAGATCGAGGAGCACGTGCGCGCCTTCAAGCTCGGGGCCCGCGGCGTCGTGCTCAAGGACTCGGCGCGGCAGACGCTGGTCCATGCCATCCGCTCGGTCTGTCGCGGCGAGACCTGGATGGATCCGCGCATGCGTGGGGTGCTGGTCGCAGAGCTCGCCCGTAGCGGCAGCGGCGAGGACAACCTGATGATCGACCGCGACGACGGGCTCACCGACCGTGAGCTCGAGATCGTGCGGCTGGTGGCGGCGGGCAAGAAGAACAAGGAAGTGGCGGAGCTGCTGGCGATCAGCGAGCGGACGGTGCGGACCAACCTGACGAGCGTGTTTCAGAAGCTGGGGGTGCGGGATCGGATCGGGCTCGTCATGTATGCGCTGCGCCACGGGTTGACGGCGGCGGCGTAAGCCAGAAGAGCGCGTAGGGAGCTGCGACGGCGCCGTCGGGAGCTGCGACGGCGGCCGTCGGGAAGAGCGGACGGTGGAGGGCTCGGCGGCGGGTCCTACGGCGGCGGAGCGCTCCGAGCGGCGCGTCGGCGGGCGAACGCCAGGCATCACGCGATCGGCGTATCGCAGCAGCGCATGGCCCTCATCGGGCGATCGGCGCATCGCGCACGCTTGGCGCGGTTGCGCTCCTCACCGAGATCGGCCCCGCCGCCGAGCCCTCCACCGTCCGCCCCACCGTCGCAGCTCGCAAGAGGCATTCATGAGCGCAGATGATGGCAGCGTGCACGTGCAGCGAGTCTTCCGAGCTGCGGCGATGACGGCGCGCGGTGGAGGGGTCGCCCGCGGGGCCGATCTCGGCAAGGAGCGCTACGCGCCAATCGATCATGACGCGCCGTTCGCCCGATGAGGGCCATGCGCTGCTGCGGTTGCGCCGATCGATCAATGACAGACGCTTGCTCGCGCTACGCCGATCGCAAGCGCTCCGCCGCCGTAGGACCCGCGGGCGACCCCTCCACCGCGCGCGTTTCCCGCAGGCCGCCGTCGCAGCTAGTTGAGAATGGGAATCGTCGACGTCCCGCTCGGCGGGACTTCGGGGGCGCTTCGTGGTAGCCGGGGCGGGTTGGAAACGCCGAACGGCGACGGGGCGGGGCGCGAGCGGATCGCGGGGAGCGTGCGATGACCCTCCTGCGGGCGGCGGTCGTGGGTGTGGGGCACCTGGGGCGCTATCACGCCGAGAAGTACGCGGCTCTGGACGGGGTGCGGCTGGTCGCCGTCGTCGACCGCGACCAGGCACGGGCGGCGGAGGTGGCGCGCGCGCTCGGCGTACAGGCGCTCACGGACCACCATGCCCTCGCCGGCGCCGTGGACTGCGCGAGCGTCGCGGTGCCGACGGCCGACCATGCCCGGGTCGGGCTCGATCTCCTCGCGGCCGGCATCGACGTCTTGATCGAGAAGCCGCTCGCGTCGACCACCGCGGAGGGCGAGGCGCTGGTGCGGACGGCGGCCGCCGGCGGACGCGTCCTGCAGGTCGGGCACCTGGAGCGCTTCAATCCGGCGCTCAGGGCCGCGGCGGCGGTGATCACCGAGCCGCGCTTCCTCGAGTGTCATCGTCTGGCGCCCTTCGTGGATCGCGGCACCGACGTCGACGTCATTCGCGACCTCATGATCCACGACCTCGACGTCATCCAGAGCTTCGTCGCCGCCGAGGTGACGTCGGTCGAGGCGGTCGGGGTCCCCGTGCTGACCGCGCGCGTCGACATCGCCAACGCGCGGCTCCGCTTCGCGAACGGCTGCATCGCCAACGTCACCGCGAGCCGCGTGTCGATGAAGCGCGAGCGCATCTTGCGGATCTTCCAACCCGACGCGTACGTCGCGATCGACTACGATCAACGTCGCGTCCGAATCGTGCGGCGGGTGCCGGCGCGCGGGCCCGAGATCCTCGCCGGCATCGAGGCCGAGGAGCACGATGCCGGCGAGGGCGATCCGTTGCGCGACGAGGTCGCCGCCTTCGTGGCCGCGGTCGCGGCGCGCGCGACGCCCATCGTCGGCGGACGGGAAGGGCTCCGCGCCCTCGAGCTCGCCGAGCGCATCGCGGCCGGCATCGAGCAGGTGACGTGACGGCGGCGCCGCCGGGGCGAAACGTGCTCCTGGTCGCCGGCGAGGCATCGGGCGACATGCATGGCGCCGACCTGGTGGCGGCGTTGCGAGCGCGAGTGCCGGGTGTACGTGTGCGCGGGATCGGCGGCGCGCAACTGCGTGCGGCGGGCATGGAGACGCTGGTCGACACCACAGAAGTCGCGACCATGGGCTTGATGGAGGCGCGCGAGCGGTTGGGCGCGGTCTTGCGAGCCTACCGCACGATGCGACGGCTGGTGCGCCGCGAGCGACCGGATCTTCTGATCCTGATCGACTTCGCCGAGTTCAACCTGGCCCTCGCGGGCGTCGCCCATCGCGCCGGCGTGCCGGTCCTCTATTACATCAGTCCGCAGGTGTGGGCGTGGCGGCGGGGACGGGTCCGCAAGATCGCTCGCCGGGTCGACCGTCTGGCGATGGTCTTCCCGTTCGAGGCCGCCCTCTACGCCGGCACCGGTCTCCGGGCGGACTTCGTCGGTCACCCGCTCCTCGACCGCGTCCGGCCGACGCGCGACCGCGACGCGACCTACGCGGCCCTCGGCCTCGATCCGGCGAAGCGTCTGGTGGCGCTCCTCCCGGGCAGTCGCCGCAAGGAGATGGACCTCCTGCTGCCGATCCTGGCCGAGGCGGCACGGCGTCTGGCGGAGCGGGGCGACTGCCAATGCGTGCTCGCCCTCGCCGACACGTTGAGCGCGGACGAGGTTGCCGTTACCATGCGAGGCCGCGAGCTGGCGGCGCGCGTCGTCGCCGGCGACACCTACAACCTCGTGCACGCGAGCGACGTCGTGCTCGTCGCCTCGGGCACCGCGACCTTGGAGACGGCCTTGTTGGAACGACCGATGGTGATCGTCTACCGCGTGACACCGCTGACCTTTGCCTTGGCCCGCCGCCTGGTGTCGGTACCCTTCATCGGCATGCCCAACCTGATCGCCGGACGCGGCGTGGTGCCGGAGCTGATCCAGGACGACGTCACGCCGGAGCGCGTGGTGGCCGAGGCCGCGCGTTTCCTCGACGACCCGGCCTACGCCACCGCCACCCGCGCCGCGCTCGGCGAGCTGCGCCACGCCCTCGGCGACGGTGGGGCCGCCGGGCGCGCCGCCGCGATCGCCGCGGAGATGCTGGCGTGAGCGCCCGCGACCACGACAGCGCGAGCCGTGCACGCGGCTCGGGCGCCACCTACCTCCGGCTGCTGCGCTATCTGCGACCGTACATCTGGCCCTGGTTCAGCGCGGCCGTCCTGGCATGCTGCTCTTCAGCGCCACCACCGGCGTCCTGCCGCTGATCGTGGAGCGCGTCTTCGACGACATCTTCTCGGCCCGCAAGATCGCCGCGCTCCAGATCCTGCCGGTCGCGATCGTGCTGCTCTTCCTGTTCCGCGGCGTCACCAGCTTCTTGCAGAGCTACCTCATGGATCTGGTCGGCCAGCGCATCATCTGCGACATGCGCGACGAGCTGAACCAGCACATCCAGCGCCTCTCGCTCGCCTACTTCAACCGCACGCCGACCGGCGACATCCTGTCGCGGGTCAGCAACGACGTCGCCCTGGTGCGGAACGCGCTCACCGACGCGGTCGCCTCGGTGATGCGGGACTCGACCTCGCTGGTCGCGCTCATCGTCGTCGCCTTCTACAAGGACTGGACGCTCGCGCTGATCGCCTTTCTCGTCTTTCCCGCCTCGGTGCTGCCGATCGTCAAGCTCTCGCAGCGCCTGCGGCGCTTCAGTAAGCGCGGCCAGCGCACGCTCGGCATCCTCACCTCGCTCCTGCAGGAGACCGTCCAGGGCAATCGCGTCGTGAAGGCCTTCGGCATGGAGGAGTACGAGCGCGAGCGTTTCCAGACCGAGAACCGCCGTCTCTACCGCCTCTACATGAAGGCCAGCATGATCAAGGCGCTGACCACGCCGGCGCTCGAGGTGCTGGCGGCCTTCGCGATCGGCGGCGTGGTCTGGTACGGCGGCAACAGCGTCATCTCCGGCGGCCGCAGCCAGGGCTCGTTCCTCGCCTTCCTCACCGCCATGTTCCTGCTCTACGAGCCGTTCAAGCGCCTCACCAAGTCGAACGCCACCATCCAGCAAGGGGTGGCCGGCGCCGAGCGCGTCTTCGAGCTGCTCGACACTGCGCCCGAGGTCGTCGACCGCCCGGGAGGGCGCCCGCTCACCGCCATGCGGCGGGGCATCGTGTTCGAGCACGTCGGCTTCCGCTACGGCGCCGAGCCGGTCCTCCGCGACGTCAACCTCACCGTCCAGGCGGGTGAGGTGGTGGCGCTGGTGGGCATGAGCGGCGGCGGCAAGAGCACGCTCGCCGACCTGATTCCGCGCTTCTACGACGTCACCGAGGGACGAATCGCGATCGACGGCGTCGATCTCCGCGACTACACCCTGCGCTCGCTGCGGGCGCAGATCGCGCTCGTCACCCAGTTCACCTTTCTCTTCAACGACACCGTGCGCGCCAACATCGCCTACGGCGACGTCGGAAAGTCGATGGACGACATCGTGACGGCGGCGCAGGCCGCCAACGCCCACGAGTTCATCACCGCGCTGCCGCAGGGCTACGACACGCCGATCGGCGAGCTCGGCGTGACCCTCTCCGGGGGGCAGCGTCAGCGGCTCGCGATCGCGCGGGCGCTCTTGAAGGACGCACCGATTCTGATCCTCGACGAGGCGACGTCGGCGCTCGACACCGAGTCGGAGCGCCTGGTGCAGCAGGCGATCGAGCGCCTGATGGTGAACCGCACGTCGCTCGTGATCGCGCACCGCCTGTCGACGGTGCGGCGGGCGGATCGCATCGTGGTGGTGGCGCGCGGCCAGATCGTCGAGGAGGGGACGCACGAGGAGCTGCTGGCGCTCGGCGCCGAGTACCGGAAGCTCTACGATCTCCAGTTCCAGGAGCCCGCCGCCGCCGGCAGCGACACCGATCCCGACCGGCTGCTGCACTGATGGGCGGCGGCCGCCGTCGGCGCACCTTTCTCCGGAGCCTGCTGCCGCTCGGGGCCTGGCTCATCACCGCGGTGCTCGTGCTGTTGCGCTGGACGACCCGGGTCCGGCTGGTCGACGAGGGCGATCTCTACGCACGCTGGCGCGCCGGCGAGCGGCTGATCATCGCCTTCTGGCACGAGCAGCTGGTCTTGATGCCCTGCTTCGGGTGGTGGCCGCGGGTCTGCATCATGATCAGCCAGCACCGCGACGGCGAGCTGATCGCGCGCGCCGTCCGGCCGCTCGGCATCGAGGCGGTGCGGGGCTCGTCGACGCGCGGCGGGGCGGCGGCGCTGCGCCGCATCGTGCGCGCGCACCACGACGGCGCGAGCCTGGCCTGGACGCCCGACGGTCCACGCGGCCCGCGCCGCACCGCCAAGAGCGGCGTGCTGCAGACCGCCCGCGCCACCGGCGCCGTCATCGTGCCGGTGGGCGCGGCGGCCGGGTGGCAGAGCCGCCTCAAGAGCTGGGATCGGATGATCGTTCCCTGGCTGGGAAGCCGGATCGTCTTCGTGGCCGGCACCCCGATCACGATCGCGCCCGACGCGACGCCCGCCGACGTCGATTCCGCGCGAGCGACGCTCGAGGCGGAGCTCGAGCGGGCGCGCATCGCCGCCGAGCGGAGGATTGCCACGTGAGGAGGGCGCCGAATTGCATGCCTGGGTCGCGGTCCGTATAAAGCCCGCCATGCGCTCGTCGCTCGCCGCTCTCGTGCTCGCCGTCGCTCTCACGTTCGCGTTCGGCGGGTTCGTCGTCGCGGCGGACGCGCCCGCCGGCGGCGCGGCGCCGGCCACGAAGGCCGCCAAGGCCAAGAAGCCGGCGAAGAAGGCCGCGAAGGCTCCGCTCAAGATCGAGAGCGCGAAGGAGATCCTCGAGGGCGAGGACGTGCGCGACTTCCGGAGCTTTTGCGACATCTGGATGCAGAAGCTCCGCGAGCGCGACACCTACAACGTCGCCCACATCACCTGGGACACGAAGGATGGCGAGGTGGTGGGAGAGTACGTCAGCTACGGCACCGATCGCACCTGCAGCGCGCGTGAAGAGCCGGGCAAGGACCCGATCGGCAAGATCACCTATCGCGAGATCCGCTACCGCCGGCAGGGCGCGACACCGACGGCGGCGATGGCGGGAGCGGGCACGATCGTCGAGCAGACCGACGTGACCGAGATCTTCCGCTACGCCAAGGGTCGCTGGCAATACTGAGCAGGGGAGGCGTCATCGCCGTCGCCTCGCGAAGCGGTGCCGAGCGCTCGCGGAACGCCGCCGCGGATCCTTGGCGCCGGCGTCTCGGACTCTTCAACGCTGCGGTGACGGCGGGCGGCGTCGCGTTGCTGCCAGTGGCCCTGGCGGCCCTGGCGGTCAAACCCGAATGGCGCGACGGCTGGAGGGAGCGCTTGGGGGCGCTGCCGGAGACGCCGCGCGATCGCGAGGCGATCTGGATCCACGGGGCGTCGGTCGGCGAGCTCACCGCGCTCGCCCCGGTGGTCCGGGCGCTCCGCGCCGACGCGCCGAACCGCCGGCTGGTGGTGTCGAGCATGACCAGTGGGGGACGCGGCGCCGCGGCGACGCGGGTTCCCGACGCCGATGCGCGCGTGCTGTTCCCGCTCGACCTGCCGTTCTGCGTCGCGCGGGCCCTCGATCGCGTCCGTCCCCGCCTCGTGCTCTTCAGCGAGACCGAGCTCTGGCCCAATTTCTTGGCGGCGCTCGCCGCCCGCGGCATCCCCGCCGTCATGGTGAGCGGCCGGCTCTCGCCGGCTGCGTTCGAGCGCTATCGGCGCTGGCGCTGGCTGTTCGCGCCGGCGCTCGTCGGAGTGCGCTGGTTCTGCGTGCAGTCGCTCGCGAGCGCACAGCGTCTGGTGGCGCTCGGCGCCCCCGCGGCGCGCATCGTCGTGACCGGGAGCTTGAAGACGGCGGGACCACTGGCCGCGGCGGAGGGCGGCATGACGCTCCGGACGCTCGGCGTCGGCATGCGACCCGTGCTGGTCGCCGGCAGCACCCATGCCGGCGAGGACGAGGCGGTGCTGGAGGCCTTCGCCGCGATCCGCCGCGGCGAGCCGACGGCCGCGCTGGTGCTCGCCCCGCGCAAGCTCGATCGCGTTCCCGAGGTGGAGGCGGCGATCGCCGCGAGCGGTCTCCGCGGCGCGCGCCGCTCGCGTCTCGAGCCCGGCCCCGCGGCGCGCTGGCCCGCCGAGGCCGACGTACTCCTGCTCGACACGCTCGGCGAGCTCGCCGGCCTCTACGAGGGAGCGCGACTCGCCTTCGTGGGCGGCACGCTCGCCAAGATCGGCGGTCACAACCTGCTCGAGCCCGCCGCCGTCGGGACCCCGGTGGTCTTCGGGCCGGAGGTCGCCAACGTGCGCGCCGACGCCGAGCGTTTGGTCGCCAGCGGGGGCGGCGTCGGCGCCGCCGATCGCAAAGACCTCGTGACGCGTCTGGCGGCGACGTTCCTCGATCCCGAGCGGACGGCGGCGGCGGGGGTGCAGGCACGCATGGCGGTGGCGGAACAGCAGGGACCGCTCGCGCTCACGCTCGCGATCATCCGCCGCACGCTCGCCGCGAGCGGCGAGACGGCAGCTCCACCGTCATGAGCCGCCTCGCGCGTGCGATCGAGAGCCTGTGGGACGCTCCGGGGCTCGCCGCCCGACTCGGCCGGGCTGCGCTCGGGCCCGCGGCCGGCCTCTACGCCGCCGGCGTCGGCCTCCGGAACGCGGCCTACGCCATCGGCATGCTGCAGAGCCGCGCCGCGGCGGTGCGAACGGTGAGCATCGGCAACCTGCGGGTCGGCGGCACCGGCAAGACGCCGCTCACGCGCTGGCTCGCGGCGGAGGTCTCGGCCCGCGGGGTGGCGGCGGCGATCGTCAGCCGCGGCTACGGCGGCAGCCGGCGCGAGCCGCACGTCGTCGGCGACGGAAGCGCGGTCGCGAGCACGGTCGCCGAGTCGGGGGACGAGGCCGTGATGCTGGCGCGGACGAGCGGCGTCCCGGTGGTCGCGGGAGTGGACCGCGCGGCGGCGGCCGAGCTGGCGGTCGTGCGCTTCGGCAGCCGCCTCCTGCTCTGCGACGACGCGTTTCAGCATCGCGCGCTCCGTCGCGACCTCGACCTGGTCCTGATCGACGCCGGCGAGCGCGGTGGGCTCGGCCGTCTCCTGCCGGCTGGACCGCTGCGCGAGCCGCTTCGCGCGCTCGAGCGGGCAGACGTCGTCTTGGTGCGGGCGCGCGACGACGCGGAGGGAGAGCCGCCGCCGGCGCGACCGGGCCAGCTCGTGCTGCGGGTACGCTTCGCGCCGCATGCGCTCGTCCAACCGCGGCCCGGCGGCTGGGAGGAGCTCGGGCTCGCGGCCCTCGCCGGGCAGCGCGTGCTCGCGCTCTCCGGCGTGGCGCGGCCGGCGCCGCTCTACGACACGCTCGGCGACTGGCAGGCCGAGCTGGTGCACGTGCTCGAGTACCCCGATCATCACCGCTACGACGCGCACGACTGGCAGGTCATCTCCGCCGCTGCCAAGGACGTCGATCTCGTGGTCACGACCGAGAAGGACCTGGTGAAGCTCGAGGCGTTCCCATTCGCGCGCGGCAAGCTGGTGGCGCTCGCGCTCGGCGTCACGGTCGAGAACGCTCCGGCGCTGGTGGCGCGCGTCGTCGGCGACGCCGCGGCGGTCGGTCCATGAGCGCGCGCGTCCGTACGCGGCGGCGACCGGCGGTCTTCGTCGATCGCGACGGCACGCTCAATCGCGAGGTCGACTACCTCAGGCGGGTCCGCGACCTGCACCTGCTGCCGGGAACGGCCGCGGCGATCCGGCGCCTGACCGCCGCCGGTTTCGCGGTCGTGGTGGTCACCAATCAATCCGGCGTCGCCCGCGGCCTGGTCGCAGAGGAGACGCTGGCGGCGATCCACCGCACGCTCGAGCACCGCTTGGCCGCCACGGGCGCGCGTCTCGCCGGCATCTACGTCTGCCCGCACCATCCGGAGGTCGGCCCGCCGTCGCTGAGGAAGCGCTGTCACTGCCGCAAGCCCGCCCCGGGCATGGTGCGGCGCGCCGCGCGCGAGCTCGACCTCGACCTCGCTCGCAGCTATTGCGTGGGTGACGGCCCGCCGGATCTCGGGCTCGCCGCGGCGAGCGGGACGCGCGCGCGTGCTGGTACTGACGGGGCACGGCCGGCGGACCGCCAGTGCCGCCGCGGGCAGCGTGCCGCCTGCGGACCACGTCGCCGCCAACTTTCGTGCCGCGGCGGAGTGGATTATAGACGACGCGCGGCACCGGTCGCGGCCGAAGCCGAGGAGGTCATGATGCCCGTCAGTCAGGAGTTGCTCGACATACTCGCGTGTCCCAAGTGCAAGCAGCCCGTCACGCTGAACGCGGGTGGCAGCGGGCTCACGTGCGCGTCGTGCGGCCTCGAATACCCCATCGTCGACGACATCCCCGTGATGCTGATCGACGAGGCGAAGCCGATCGAGAAACGCTGAGGGCGCACGGTCGACGCCGACGCCGGAGCGGCGGCAGGCGTGACGCCGAGCAATCCATGACGATGCCTCCGACCGACGAGCCGCGGAGCCGCGCGCGCATCCTGCTGGTCCAGACCGGCTTCCTCGGGGACGTGGTCCTGACCACTCCGCTGATCGCCGCCCTCCGGCGCCACGATCCGAGCGCCGAGCTGGCCATGCTGGTCACACCAGCCGGCGCGCCCTTGGTCGCGGGACACCCCGGTCTCGATCGTGTGCTGGTCGACGACAAGCGCGGCAGCGGGCGAGGGCTCGGCGGTCTGGTGGCGCTGGCGCGGCGGCTCGGACGGGAGCGCTTCACGACGGCGATCGCGGCGCACAAGTCGGTGCGCACGGCGCTCGCGCTCCGCGGCGCGGGGATCCCGCGGCGCATCGGCTTCGCGACCGCCCCGGGAGCGCGCTTCTACAGCGAGCGCGTCGCCCGCCCGGCGGGGGCGCACGACCGCGACCGGATGCTCGGGCTCCTGGCGCCGCTCGGCGTCGCCGCGGCGGCGGACGCGACGCCGAGGCCGTGGGTCGCGGTCGACGCGGCGACGCGCGGCGCGGCGCGGCGGCTCCTCGCGGGCGCCGGGGTGGACGGGAGACCGCTCGCCGCCATCTGTCCGGGCGCGGCCTGGCGCACCAAACGGTGGCCGCCGGCCTCATTCGGAGCCCTGGTGCGCGCCCTCGAAGCGGACGGCTACCGCTGTCTCGTGTTGGGCGCGCCGGAGGAGCGGACGCTCACCGCCGCCGTGCGCGCGGCCGGCGGCGGCATCGACCTCGGCGGCCAAACCGATCCGGCGCTGCTCGCCGCGGTGCTGGCCGAGAGCGCCGTGGCGGTGACCAACGACAGCGCGCCCATGCACGTCGCGACGGCGGTCGGCGTCCCGCAGGTGGCGATCTTCTGCGCCACCGTGCCGGCGCAGGGCTATGGGCCGCTCGGGTCGCGGGCGCTCGTGGTGGAGCGCGACCTCGCCTGCCGGCCGTGCGGCCGTCACGGCGGCACGCGTTGCCCGCGCGGCACCGACGACTGCATGGAGCTGGTGACGGTGGACGAGGTGCGGGCGGCGGTGGCGCGGGTCCGTAGCCTCGCGGTGTGAGTCGCCGGACGTGGCGACGCTGGTCCTGGCCGTGGTGCAGGTCGGTTCCGACGCCGACCCGGCGCCGGCGTTGGCGACGCTGGCCGCGGCGCGCCGCGTGCTGGTCCGTCCGCCGGCGCAGGCCGCCCTGCCGGTGCCGCCAGGGGTCGAGCTCGCGATCGTTCCCGACGGTGATCGCGCCGCGATCGCGCGCCACGTCCGCCGGAGCGCCGACGAGCTCGTCGTCGTCATGCAGGACGACGAGCGTCCGTCGAGCGAGCTGGTCCTGGCGTTGACGAGCCGGGCGGCGGACGGAGCGCCCGGCGCGTTCTCCGCGGATCGGCGCGTGCGCTTTCTCGGGCGCGAGATCCGCACCGAGGCCGTGACCCTGGCCTGGCGCGGCGCCGGCGAGGCGGGGGCGGCGCTGCGCCTGCCCGGCGCGATGGTGACGCTGGCCGAGGACGTCGCGACGATCATCGAGCGCCTCCAGAGCCTGGCGCTGCGCACGCCCCGCGCGGGCCGTGTCGGCCTCGGCGATTTCGTCGTGCGCCCGCTCTCGGCCGTATGCCGCCGGCTCTGGCGGCGGCGGCGGGACGGGGCGCCGGGCGTGGTCTTGTCGATTCTCGAGACCTACGGCGAGGTCCTGCGTGCGGCGCAGGCCTGGGAGCGGGAGGGCGCGGTAGTGCTCCGAGCCGCGCGCCAGCGCGGCGTGCCGGCGGGATTCCACGATTGGCGGACGCCCTGGGGTTGGCTGGTCTTGCGGAACGGCAGCGGCCCCGCCCTCCGTGAGGCCGTGCTCGAGGCGACGCCGGAGCGGAGCGCCGGCGCGCCGCTCCCGGGCGGACGCGGCACCGTCTGGGCCCTGGCACTCGGCGGTCACGAGCGCGGCGTGCTGCGCTGGTACCGGCGCGGCGGCGCCGTGCGCCACCTGCTGCGCGATCAGTACTTCGGCTGGCCGCCGCGCCCGATGGTGGAGCTGAGCGTCACGGAGGAGGTGCGGCGGCGCGGCGTCGCCGTGCCCGAGGTCCTGGCGGCTCGCGTCGACCGCCTGCGTTTCGGCTGGTATCGCGGCGCCATCGTCACCCGCGAGCTCACGGGTGCCGCGACCCTGGCCGAGGTCCTGCGGCGCCATTCCGACGGTGGTGCGCGCACCGAGGCCCTCGCCGCCGTCGGTCGGGCCGTCCGCCACCTCCACGAGCGCGGCGTGCACCACCGCGACCTGAACGCGGGCAACATCATGCTGACCCGCGACGACGCGCTCACGGTGTGGTTCATCGACTTCGACCGCGCCGTGGTGCGCGGCCGCGTCGGGCGCTGGCTCAGGGTGCGCGCACTCCGCCGCCTGGAACGATCGCTCGCGAAGCTGGCGCGCGCCGGGATGCCGCTCGCGGCGGACGACCTCGCTCTCCTGCGGCGGGCCTACGACGAGGCCGGCGGCCCGGCCGCGGAGGGCCGACGATGACGGCCACGACACCGCTCGATGGCGCCACCCGCCTGGTGTTGCTGGTGCTCGCCGTGGTGCTGATCGCGTCGGCGGTGCGCAATCTCAAGGAGGAGGGCGACTTCCGGGGCTACCTCGAGGTCGGCGAGCTGGTGCTGCGGGGCGCCGACATCTACGCCGAGTCGCGCCCCGACGTGAACACCTGGCCGCCGCTGTTCGCGGTCGTGTGCGTGCCGTTCGCGCTCCTGGCGCGGCTCAGCGTCTATCTGGCGCGCGCCGTGTGGCTCGGGATCAACGTCGCGTGCATCGTCGCGCTCTTCCGACTCGCGGTGTTCCTGGTGTATCGCCGGCCGCTCACTCTCCGCCCCTCGCCGGATGGGGTGGCGCTCGCCTCGCTCGCGGTGCTCGGACCGCTCGTGCTCTCCGCGCGCTTCCTGCTCGGCAACCTCGATCGCCTGCAGATCAACATGGTCATCCTGACCGC
This sequence comes from uncultured delta proteobacterium, assembly GCA_963761995.1. Lineage (GTDB taxonomy): Bacteria > Desulfobacterota > Binatia > UTPRO1 > UTPRO1 > UTPRO1. Next base: position 2,491,599 of record CAVXIU010000006.1, read on the forward strand.
CTGCCTCCTCGCGTGCGCCTGGCTGGTACGCGGGCGGGCGGCGGCCGGCGGCGCGCTCATCGGGATCGCGGCGGCGGTCAAGGTCCTGCCGATCTTCTTCCTGCCGTACTTCGCGTGGAAGCGCTGGTGGCGCGCGCTCGGGGCGGCGCTGATCGCCGGCGGGCTCGCGTCGCTCGCGCCCATCCTGGTCTTCGGGACGGAGCGTTTCGTCGCCTACGTGCGATACTGGATCGCCCTCTCCGCCGGCAGCTGGCCGGTGCGCAAGGGCAACCAGAGCGTCTACGCGATGGTGGATCGCCTCTACACCCACGATGCCGTGATCTGGAGCCCGGCCCACAAGCGCCTGACGGCATCGAACGATCCGGCGGTGGCGGCCGTCGTCTACGGGCTCCTGGTCGCGGTGGCGCTGGTCTTCGCGTGGGTCATGCGGCGCGGCGACCGGCGTCCGGACCGCCCCGAGGCGACGGTCGAGCTCGCCGTCGTGCTCTGCCTCGCCGTGCTGTTCTCGCCGCTCGCCTGGAAGCACTACTTCGTGTTTCTGCTGCTCGGACAGTTCGTGCTCTGGCGCGCGGCCGCCGGCGGTTACGCGCTGGCGGCGCCGGTGGAGAGGCGCCTGGCGTGGATGCTCGGGCTCTCGTGGGTGCTGACGACGCTCACGGTGCGCGGCGTGGTGGGGAAGCACCTCGCGCAGACGCTCGAGACGATGTCGGCGGTGACGCTCGGAGCGCTCGCGATCCTGGGTGCATTGCTCTACCTGCGCGCACAACTCGGGGCGCGGGCCGCGACGGGAGGCTGACGATGCGAGTGGCGGCCGAGCGCATCCTGATCGTGCTCTTCGGCGCGATCGGCGACGTGGTGCGGGCACTGCCGCTCGCGGCCCGCCTCCGCGCCGGCTACCCCCGCGCCCACATCGCCTGGGCGGTCGAGCCGCGCGCGGCACCGGTGCTCGAGGGCCACCCGGCGCTCGACGCGCGGCTCGTCTTCGAGCGGCGGGGCGGCGTCGCGAGCTTCGTGCGCTTCCTCCGTCAGGTGCGAGAGGCGCGCTTCGACCTCGTCCTCGACCTGCAGCGCCACGCCAAGAGCGGTCTCGTGAGCTTCGCCACGCGGGCGCCGGTGCGCATCGGCTTCCATCGCCGCAACTCGAAGGAGCTCAACTGGCTCTGGAACACCCTCACCATCGCGCCCGTCGAGGCGCGCGGGTGGAAGCTGGCCCAATACCAGCGCTTTGCCGACTTCCTCGAGTTGCCGCCGCTGGCGCCGCGCTTCGACGTATGCATCGGGCCCGAGGAGGAGGCACGCGTCGACGCGCTCTTGGCGCCGCTCGCGCGGCCCTTCGCGGCGCTCGTGCTCGGCTCGACGTGGGAAAGTCGCCTCTGGTTCGCCGAGCGCTACGCCGCGGTCGTCGACGGCCTCGACGCGCGTGGGATCGACGCGGTGCTGGTGGGCGGCGACGACGTGCGGGCGCTGGCGGAGGACACCGCGCGGCGGAGCGCGCGGCCGCCGCTCGACCTCACCGCACGCACCAGCCTGCGCGAGAGCCATGCCGTTTTCGCGCGCGCGCGCGTGGCGATCGGACCCGATTCGGGACCGATGCACCTGGCGGCGGCCGCCGGCACGCCGGTGGTCTCTTTGTGGGGCGCCACCACGCCGGCGCGCTCGGCCCCCTTCGGATCCGAGGATCTGGTCCTGGTGGGACGGGTGCCGTGCGCGCCCTGCTATCTCAGGCGCTGCCCGATCGGCCGCCAGTGCATGCGGACGATCACGCCCGAACGGGTCCTGGCGCAGGTCGAGCGGGCGTTGGCGAGGCCGCGATGACGGCGGGTGGCAAGGGCGCGAGCGCCGAGGCCGGCCGAACCGAGCGGGTCGGGCGCTGGCGCGTCTGGTCGGCGATCGCCCCCGGACCGTCGAGCGCGGAATGGCTCGCGATCGTGGAGGAGGCGGGTGCGGCGGGCGTCGCGTTGCACCGCTCGAAGCATGCCGATACGTACCGCTGGACGCGGCCGGAAGGGGACGTCTACGTCAAGGTGTATCGTCGCTACCGTCACTGGACGACGCTCAAGGATTGGTTCCGGCCCTCGAAGGCCGCGAACGTGCGGGTCGTGAGCGAGGCGCTGACGGCGGCGGGTTTCGTGGTCCCCCGCGTCCTCGCGGTCGGTGAGGAGCGGCGCACGTTCGGGGCCGCCCGCAGCTGGTGCGCGACGGCCGCGCTCGGCGGCGAGCCGGTCGCGGAGCGGCTGGCCGCGCTCGCCGACGACCGCACGACGCTGCGGGCGAAGCGCGGCGTCCTCACCGCGGTCGGGCGGGAGGTGGCGCGCCTGCACGAGCGCGGCGTCGTCGCCGGCGATCTGGTCCCGGCCAACGTCTGGATCGCCGTCGAGGCCGGCGAGATCAGCATCGCCTTTCTCGATCACGATCGCACGCGCGTCGGCCGGGCGCCGGCGCCGTGGCGGCGCGCGCGCCGCAATCTGGTGCAGCTGAATCGCGTCGTGCTCGCCGGCGTCGGCGCGGCCGACCGCCTGCGCGTCTACCGCGCCTATGCCGTGGGCCGCGGCTGGTCGCGGGCGGCGGCGCGCCGGCGGCTCGTCTGGGTCGTCGCCAAGACCATCGCCCGCCGGCACGCCGAGCGCGGCGGTCCGCGCGGGCGCGACCTCCGGGTGCTCATGCGGCCCGCGCCGAGGGTCGGAGAGGCGCGGCGGCGGGCGGAGGACGCGCCGCGATGACGGTCGCGCCACCCAACCTCCTCGTGCTGCTGGTCGATTGCATGCGCGCCGACGCGCTCGGCGGACGCGGCGTGCCGATCCCCAACCTGGAGGCGCTGGCGGCGCGCGGCGTCCGCTTCACGCAGGCGATCGCCTCGGCATCGTCGACCACGCCCTGCGTCGCGACCATGTCGACCGGGCTCTACTCGCCGCGCCACGGCGTGCGCTCGATCGGTCGCCATCGCCTCCATCCCGAGGCGGTGACGCTCGCGAGCCGACTCGCCGCCGCGGGGTACCACACGGTGGCGGAGGTCACCGGCCCGCTCGGACGCGAGAGCGGTCTCGACCGCGGCTTCGCGGACTACAACCTGCGACCCGCGTCGGTCTATCTGTCCGACGACTGGGGCCGCGACCTGATCGCGCGACTCGCCGATCGCCGCTTCCCCGAGCCGTGGTTCCTCTTCCTCCACCTCTGGGAGCTGCACTCGCCGCGCAAGGTGCTGCCGGCGCATCGCCGGCGCCGCTTCGGCCGGACGCGTTATGATCGGGCGCTCGCGAGCCTCGACGCCGTGCTGCAGCCGTTGCTGGCCGCGCTGCCCACGAACACCGTCGTGGCTCTGCACGGCGACCACGGCGAGCGCGTGGTGGCGAGCACGCTCGCCTACCGCTGGTACCGCCTGCGCCGCGACCTCCTGGGCGCGCGCCGGACTCGGAAGCTCGAGGGCCACGAGACCGACGTCTACGAGGAGCTGATCCGGGTGCCGCTCGCCCTCGTGGCGCCCGGCCGTCTGCCGGCGGGCGTCGTGGTCGATCAGCTGGTGCGTCAGGTCGATCTCGCGCCGACCCTGCTCGATCTCCTCGGCCTCGGCGTGCCGCCCGGGTTGGACGGCGTGAGTCTGCTGCCGGCGGTCGGCGAGGCGCGCGCGCTCGGCCTCGAGGCCTTTCTGGAGGCCTTCGGCCGCGTCCGGGGGACGGAGCGCGATCGCCGCCTCGGCTGGCGCACGGAGCGCTGGAAGTACATCGAGGCGCCGCACGCACCCGACGTCGCGCCCGAGCTCTACGACCTCGCCAACGATCCCCGCGAGCGCCGGAACCTCGCGGCCGGCGACCCGGCGCGGGTCGCGGAGCTCGCCGGGCGCATCGCCGCCGTCGAGGCGACGGCGGTCGGCGAAGGAGCCGCGCTCAGCGCCGACGAGGAGGCGGCGGTGGAGTCGCGTCTTCGCGACCTCGGGTACATCGAATGACGACCGCATGAAGATCGCGCTCGTCCACAAGCGCTACGACCGCCTCGGCGGCGCCGAATGGGATTGCTACGAGCTCTCGCAGCAGCTCGCGGCCCGCGGTCACGACGTCCACCTGGTGGTCGGCGAGTGTCGCGTCGCGGTGCCGGCGGGTGCGACCGTCCATCGCGTGCCGGTGGCGCGCGCCGGTCGCTTCGCCAAGCTCGCCACGTTCGCGGCCCTGGCGCCGCGGGTCTGGCGCGCCGTCGGCGCCGACGTGGTGATCGGCTTCGGCCGCACCGTCGGGCAGGATCTCTTGCGCGCGAGCGGCGGCGTCCACAAGCGCTATCTGGCACGCGTGGCGAAGGAGAGCGGTCCGCTGACGGCGTTCCGTCAGCGGCTCTCGCCGTATCATCGGCTCTTGCTCGCGATCGAGCGCCGGCAGTATGCCCCCGGCGGGTGCGGGACGGTGCTCGCCGTCTCCGACCTGTCGCGCCAGGAGATCCTGGAGACCTATCCCACGATGCCGGCCGCGAACGTCGCCGTGCTGCACTACGGCGTCGACGTCGAGCGCTTTCATCCCGCCCGGCGCTCGAGCGACGGCGCCGCGGTCCGTGCCGAGCTCGGTCTCGCGGCCGAGTCTCCGGTCGTCCTCCTGGTCGGGAGCGGCTTCCGCCGGAAGGGCGTCGACACGCTGCTCGCGATCTGGCGGCGCGAGCCTCCCGCCGGCGCGGCCCTGGTGGTGGTCGGCGGCGACCAGCATCTCGCGGCGCGGACCCGCACGGCGCGCGAGCTGCGCGGGCCGGTCGTGTTCACCGGCCCGCGCCGGGACGTCGAGCGCTTCTACGCCGCCGCCGATCTCTTCACGCTGCCGTCGCTGTACGAGGGCTGTCCGGTCGCGATCCTCGAGGCCCTGGCCTCCGGACTGCCGGTCGTGACGTCGCGTGCCACCGGCGCTCCCGAGCTGCTCGGCGGCCCGCTCGCGGAGCTCTTGGTCGACGATCCGCGAGACGCCGACGCGGTCGCGGGGCGCCTGACGCTCGGGCTCGACCCGGCGCGGCGGCCGACGCTGGTCGCGGCGGCCCGTGCCGCCGGTTGCGCCAACGGGCTCGCGACGGCGGTCGATCGCTTGGAGGCCTGGTGCCGCCACGTGGTGGCGTCGCGCGAGCCGCACCATGGATGAAGACCGCTACCAGGTGCGGCACGGCCAGGTGCCGAGCGATCTTTGCGCGGTCGAACGGATCCTCGTCGATCCGGCGACCCGCATCCTCAAGGACGGCGCGCGGGTCGCGGTGGCGCGCCGGCGCGTCGGCGGGCGCGAGCTCGTGCTGAAGCGATTCCGCGAAGGATCGCCGCTGCAGGTGCTGGAGGGCCTCGTCATCGGGTCGGGCGCGGCCCGGGTGTGGCAGGCGGCGCGCCTCATGCGCGCCGCCGGTTTCGCGGTGCCCGGCTCGGTCGCGACCCTCGAGCGGCGCCGCGCGGGCGTGGTGGTTTCGAGCTGCGCCGTGACGGAATGGGTCGCCGGCGCTCGCCTCGACGAGCTGTGGCGGGGCCGGCGCGGCGCGGCACGCCGCGCCGTCACGCTCGGCTTCGCCGACTATCTCCGCCGGCTGCACGCGGCCGGGCTCTATCCTCAAGATTTGCGCGCCGCCAACGTCGTGGTGACCGGCGACGATGCGCCTCGCTTCGTGCTGGTCGATCTCGATCGCGTCCGGCGCTATCGGCGACTCTCGTGGCGGCGACGACGGAAGAACGTCGTCCAAGTCCACCGCTCGGTTGGGCGCGGCGCGCCGGTGCGCGAGAGCCTCTCGTTCTTGAAGCGCTACCTCGGCGATCCGCCGCGTCACGAGCTCCGCCGCGTCGCCGGCGAGATCGTCGACCTCGGGCGCCGGAAGGACGCGGAGTACACCCGCCGGCGCGGCGGCGCACCCCGCGCCCAGGGGGGCTCGGCATGAGCGAGCGCGAGCGGCTGTCGTGCACCATCATCTGCTACGACGAGGAGGCCAACATCCGCGCCGCCCTCGAAAGCGTGAAATGGTGCGACGAGATCGTCGTGGTCGACTCGTTCTCGCGCGACCGTACCGTCGAGATCTGTCGCGAGTACACCGATCGCATCTTCCAGCGTGCCTGGCCCGGGTTCGTCGAGCAGAAGGCCTTCGCGCTCACGCAGACGCGCTTCCCGTGGGTGTTGAACCTCGATGCCGACGAGCGGGTCGCGCCCGAGCTCCGGCGCGAGATCGAGGCGGTGCTGCGGAAGCCGGAGGCGGACGGCTATTACATCCCGCGCCTCGTCTACTATCTCGGGCGCTGGTGGTGGCGAGGCGGCTGGTATCCCGACTATCGCCTCCGGCTCTTCCGCCGCGATCGCGTGGTGTGGGGCGGGGTCGACCCGCACGAGAAGGTGATCCTGCACGGCAAGAGCGCGCGCCTCTCCGGCCCGATGCTGCACTACACCTATCGCGACATCGCCGATCATCTCGCGACCATCAACGTCTTCACCGGCGTCGCGGCCCGTGAGCTCGAGCTCCGCGGCCAGCGCGCCACCATGGTCGACCTGCTGCTCCGGCCCCTCTGGCGCTTCGTGCGCTTCTATCTGATGCGGCGCGGCTTCATGGAGGGCATCGCCGGCCTCTTCGTCGCACAGTCGGCGGCGTTCTACGTCTTTGCCAAATACGCCAAGCTCTGGGAGGCGACGCGCGCCCGCGATCCCGGGCCGCCGTTCCCATGAGCCCGAGCCCGAGGCGCGCGCTCGCGGTGCTGCACGTCGATCCCGAGCGCGGCCTCGCGGGCGGCGAGCGTCAGGTCTTGGGTCTCCTCGCGCGCCTCGCGGCGCTCGGCGTCCGACAAACGCTCGCGGCCGACGCGCGTGGACGGCTCGCCCCGGAGGCCGCCGCGCTCGGCGTCGCCGTCGTGCCGCTCCGCATCCGGAACCACCTGGATGTACTGGCCGCGCGGCGGCTCGCAGGTTTGCTGGCGCAGGGGGCCTATGACATTGTCCACTTCCACACCGCGCGGGCACACGCGATGGCGGCGTTTCTCGGAGGCTCGCGCGCGGCGCGGGTGGTGACGCGGCGGATGGACTATCGACTCCGCGGCGGCTGGTACACGCGGCGACTCTACAATCGAGAGGTGCAGGCGGTGGTGGCGATCTCGGAAGGGGTGCGGCGGGCGCTGATCGCGAGCGGTGTCGACCCGGAACGGATTCACGTCATCCCGAGCGGGGTCGAGGCCGACGCGTTCGCGCCGAGCCGGGCAGGGCGGGATGCGGCGCGCACCCGCTACGGCGTGGCCGCCGACGCGTGCCTCCTGGTCGTCGTCGGCGCGCTCGAGGCGCGGAAGGGCCATGCGACGTTGCTGGCCGCGTTGGCCGAGCTCCGCGACCCCCGCCTCGCGGTCGTGTGTGCCGGCGAGGGGACGCTGCGCGAGGCGCTCGAGCGCGAGGCGGAGAGCCGCGGTCTCGCCGCCTCGGTCCGCTTCGTCGGCCGGGTCGACGACGTCGCCGCCCTGCTCGCGGCCGCGGACGTCATGGTGATGCCCTCGCACCAGGAGGGCCTGGGCGTCGCGGCGTTGGAGGCGATGGCGGCGAGCCTGCCGGTGATCGCGAGCGACGTCGGCGGGCTGCCGGAGGCGGTGCGCGACGGCGAGACCGGCCTCGTCGTGCCGCCCGGCGACGCGGGGGCGCTGGCGGCGGCGATCGCGCGTCTCGCCGGCGACCGTGGGCTCGCGTCGGCGCTCGGCTCGGCGGGCGCCGCCCGCGTCCGGGCGCACTTCACGATCACGGGCATGGCGGACGCGACGCTCGCGCTCTATCGCCGGCTCGCGCCGTCGAGCCATTGAGGACGAGATGAGCGAGACGGCCAGACTGCGTAGCCTCGTCCGTCGCTTCGCCGGCATCCGCGTGCTGGTGATCGGTGACCTGATGCTCGACCAATTCGTGTGGGGCGACGTGAGTCGGATCTCCCCCGAGGCCCCGGTGCCGATCGTGCGGGTACGGCGCCAGGAGGGCCGTCCGGGCGGCGCCGGCAACGTGATCAGCAACGTCGTCGCGCTCGGGGGCCGCGCCGACGCCTGCGGCCTGATCGGCGACGACCCCATGGGCCGTCAGCTCTCTGCCGCGCTGGTGGCGGCCGGCGGCGGGCTCGCCGGCGTCGTGCGGAGCCGTGCCCTCGGGACCACCGCCAAGACCCGCGTCATCGCCCACAGCCAGCAGGTGGTGCGCTTCGACCAGGATCCCGAGGCCGGCGACGTGCCGAGCCGGCTCGTGCGCCGCCTGCGCGCCTGGGTGGCGACCCACGCCCGACGCTACCGGGTGATCGTGGTCTCGGACTATGGCAAGGGCGTGGTCACCCCCGAGCTGCTCGCCGATCTCGCGGCGCAGAGACGGCGGCACGGCTTCGCCTACGTCATCGACCCGAAGCGGCCCAACTTCGCGCATTACCGCGGTGCCAGCCTGGTCAAGCCGAACGTCGGGGAGGCCAGCGTCGCCGCCGGCATCGAGATCGAGGACCGCGGCAGCCTCGATGCCGCGGGCGCGCGTCTCCTCGAGCGCTGGCAGGCCGACGCGATCCTGATCTCGCGCGGCGAGGCCGGCATGACGCTCTTCAAGCCGAAGGGTCGCGCCCACCACTTTCCAACGGCCGCGCAGGAGGTCTACGACGTCACCGGCGCCGGCGACACGGTGCTGGCGACCTGCGCGCTGGCGCTGGCCGCGGGGGGCAGCTTCGAGGAGGCCGCGCGGCTCGCCAATCAGGCGGCCGGCATCGCGGTCGGCAAGGTCGGGACGGCGACGGTCAGCGCGCGCGAGCTGGTCCGAGCCCTGACGCGTCAGGGACGAGACGCATGAGGACGCGCAGCATGAGGAAAGGATGAGCAAGAAGACGAAAGCAGTACGGTCCATGACCGGCTACGGCGCGGCCGACGAGCCCATTCCGGACGGGCGCCTCCACATCGAGCTCCGCTCGGTGAACCAACGCTTCCTCGACGTGCGGGTCACCTCGCCCCGCGAGTACGCGGCTTGGGAGGGCAGTTGCCGCGAGATCGTCGGCAAGCATGTGGGGCGCGGGCGGGTCGAGGTCTACGTAGGACGGAACGCGCCGACGCGCGGGCGGACGCGGATCGTGCTGAACGTCCAGGCGGCGCGCGACTACGCCGCGGCCTGGAAGCGCCTCCAACGCGAGCTCGGGCTCGGCGGCGAGCTCGACCTCGGCCTCCTGCGGGGCTCGGAGATCTTCGAGACCGTCGAGACGCCGCGCGACCTCCGCGCCGAGTTCCCCGCCGCCGAGCGGGCGCTGATCCGTGCGCTCGGCAACCTCGAGAAGGCACGACGCCGCGAGGGGCGAAATCTCCAACGCGACATGCAGGGCCGCATCACGCGTCTCGGGGCCATCGAGCGGGCCATCCGCAGCCATGCCGCCGCGGTGACCGGCGAGCTCCAGACCAAGGTGACCGATCGCCTGCAGGGGCTCCTGAAGGGCGCGACGGTCGATCCGGCGCGGGTGGCGCAGGAGGTTGCCTATCTCGCCGAGCGCAGTGACGTCACCGAGGAGATGGTGCGCCTCCGCAGCCACCTGGATGCCTTGCGAAAACACTTGGCAACGGGGGGCTCGGTCGGCAAGCAGATCGAGTTCCTGCTGCAGGAGACCCACCGCGAGATCAACACCATCGGCTCGAAGGTGAACCAGCTCGACATCACGCGCCTCGTGGTCGAGGCCAAGGGGGAGGTCGAGCGCCTGCGGGAGCAGGTGCAGAACGTCGAGTGATTCCGTAGAATCAACCATGGGTGCCGACTTCACCTTCGACCGCCACGGGATCGTCTTCATCGTGTCCGGACCCTCCGGCGCCGGCAAAAGCACCCTCACCGACGGGCTGCTCGCCCGCTTTCCCGACCTCACCATGTCGATCTCGTACACGACCCGTGCCCCGCGCGGTGCCGAGGTCGACGGCCGCGAGTATCACTTCGTCGACGCCGGCGCGTTCGAGCGCCGCCGCGAGGCCGGAGAGTTCGCCGAGTGGGCCGAGGTGCACGGTGCGCTCTACGGCACGCCGCGGGCTCCGCTCGACGACGCGATCTCGGACGGTCGTGACCTGCTCCTCGACATCGACGTGCAGGGGGCGCGCCGCTTGAAGCGCATCTACCGCGACTCGGCGGTGGCGGTGATGGTCTTCCCGCCATCGTGGCCGGAGCTGGAGCGGCGACTCCGCGATCGCGGCACCGACGAGGAGTCGACCATCACGCGTCGTCTCACGCGCGCGCGCGAGGAAGCCGACGCGCTGCCCGAGTACGACTACTTCATCCGGAACTGCGACGTCGCGGATTCGGTCGCGCTGCTCGTGGCCATCGTCGGCGCCGAGCGCGCCCGCGTGAGCCGCATCGTGGTCGAGGTCGGCCCATGAACCTCGCGACCCTCCTCGGCAAGGTACGCGAGTACAACCCGGCGGCGGACATCGCCACGGTACAGCGTGCCTACGAGTTCTCGGCCGACGTCCATCGCGGCCAGAAGCGCAAATCGGGCGAGCCCTACCTGGTGCACCCGCTCGAGGTGGCGGCCCTCATCGCCGATCTCCGCCTCGACGTGCCGAGCGTCGTCACCGGCCTGCTGCACGACACCGTCGAGGACACGCTCGACGACGCTCGAGCAGGTCGAGTCGCTCTTCGGCAGCGAGATCGCCACGCTGGTCGACGGCGTCACCAAGATCGGCCAGATCAACTTCACGAGCCGCGAGGAGACGCAGGCCGAGAACTTCCGCAAGATGATCCTCGCGATGGCGCGCGACATCCGCGTCATCCTCGTCAAGCTCGCCGACCGCACCCACAACATGCGGACGCTCGCGCACCTCGCGCCGGAGCGCCAGACCGAGATCGCCCAGGAGACGCTCGACATCTACGCGCCGCTCGCGCACCGGCTCGGCATCTACTGGATCAAGAGCGAGCTCGAGGACAACGCGCTCCGCTACCTGCACCCGGAGGTCTACTACCAGCTGAAGCGCAACGTCGCGAAGAAGAAGACCGAGCGCGAGGAGTACATCGAGCGACGTCATCGCGGCGTGCTCACGAAGAAGCTCGAGGAGGCCGGCCTCGAGGCCGACGGTCACCGGCCGGCCGAAGCACTTCTACTCGATCTACCAGAAGATGCAGACGCAGAACCTGCTCTACGACCAGATCTACGACCTGGTCGCGTTCCGCGTGCTCGTCGACTCGGTCCGCGAGTGCTACGAGGCGCTCGGCGTCGTGCACGCGAACTGGAAGCCGGTGCCGGGCCGCTTCAAGGACTACATCGCGCATGCCCAAGGCGAACATGTACCAGTCGCTGCACACCACCGTGATCGGCCCCTACGGCGAGCGCATCGAGGTCCAGATCCGCACCCACGAGATGCACCGGGTGGCCGAGGCGGGGATCGCCGCGCACTGGCGCTACAAGGGCCAGAGCCAGAGCGGGTCGACGCAGGAGATCGAGCGCTTCGCCTGGCTCCGCCAGCTGCTGCGAGTGGCAGCAGCACCTCGAGGATCCGCAGGAGTTCCTGCGCTCGGTGAAGGAGGACCTCTTCGACCGAGGAGGTCTTCGTGTTCACGCCGAAGGGCGACCTCTTCAACTTCCCGCAGGGCGCCACCGTCATCGACTTCGCGTACCGCGTGCACTCCGAGGTCGGCGAGCACTGCGCCGGCGCGCGCGTCAACGGCAAGCTCGTGCCGCTCAGCTACCAGCTGCAGAGCGGCGACACCGTCGAGATCATCACCACCACGCGCCAGACGCCGAGCAAGGACTGGCTGAAGATCGTCAAGACCACGCGCGCCAAGGAGCGCATCCGCAACTGGATCAAGCTCCAGCAGCGCCGCCGCAGCCTCGAGGTCGGGACGCGAGCTGCTCGAGCGCGACCTCAGGCGCTATCGGCACGAGCTCGGCAAAGCTACGGAAGAGCGGCGAGCTCGGAGCGTGCCGCCAAGGAGCTCGGCTTCAAGGACGAGGAGACGCTGATCGCGGCCGTCGGCTACGGCCGGCTGCCGAGCCAGCAGGTGCTCGCCAAGCTGGTGCCGCCCGACGCGCTCGAGGACCGCAAGGAGCAGACCGAGGGCACGCTCCAACGGCTGATGCGCCTGGTCGGGCGTCAGAACAAGGGCGGCGTCCAGGTGAGCGGCGTCGACGACGTGCTGGTGCGCTTCGGACGCTGCTGCAATCCGCTTCCCGGCGAGCGCATCGTCGGCTTCATCACCCGCGGCCGCGGCGTCACCGTGCACGCCATCGACTGCCTCGCGCGTCATGGAGAGCGATCCGCAGCGACGCGTCGAGGTGGCGTGGGAATCGGCCGGCGGCCACTTCCGACCGGTGCAGATCGAGGTGACGGGCGTCGACGCGCCCGGTCTCCTGGCGGCGATGAGCAAGGCGATCAGCTCCGTCGGCATCAACATCTCGCGCGCCGAGGTGCGGACCGGCATCGACAAGAAGGCGGTGAACGTCTTCGAGGTGATGGTCGACAGCGTCGATTCGCTGAATCGCGTCATGCGCGGCCTCGGAAAGGTGAAGGGCGTCATGAAGGTGCAGCGGGTGCGCGCGTGAAGCGCGCCGTCGCGACGGGTGCAGCGCCGCAGGCGATCGGGCCCTACGCCCAGGCCGTGGTCGCCGGCGGCTTGGTCTTTCTCTCGGGTCAGATCGCCCTCGATCCCGAGAGCGGTCGGCTCGTCGAGGGATCGATCGAGGACGAGACCCGGCGCGTGCTGCAGAACCTGAAGGCGGTGCTCGAGGCGGAAGGGCTCGGATTGGATGCCGTCGTCCGCACGACGGTCTTCCTCACCGACCTCGGCGACTTCCCGCGAATGAACCAGGTCTACGCCGAGTTCTTCGGGGAGCCGTTCCCGGCGCGCGCGACGGTCCAGGTGGCGGCATTGCCGCGTGGTGGTCGCGTCGAAATCGACGCGATCGCGTCCCGCGAGGCCTAGCGAGCTCACAAGGGGGATCTCTCCCTCTTCGCGCTCTGCGCGCGGAGGCCCGAGTCTTTGGGTCGGGGTGCTACGCCGCCTTGGCGATCTTGCCGGTGCGGATGCAGCGGGTGCAGACCAGCAGGCGCTTCACGCCGCCGCCGACCTTGGCGCGCACCGTCTGGAGGTTCGGCTTCCAGCGCCGGCGCGTCCGGTTGTTGGCGTGACTCACGCTGTTCCCGGAAGATGGTGCCTTGCCACAGATGTCGCAACTGCGTGCCATTCGGACCCCTTTCGAAGCCTGCCTCGGTACCACACCGATCCCGGAGCGGCAAATTCGCGGCTCACCCGCGCTCGCGAATGCGCTCCGCCAGCCCCGTGGTCGAGAAGCCCTCGACGAAGGGGATCAGGAGCACCCGGCCCCCGCGGGCCTCGACGGTCTCCCGCCCGACCACGCGGTCGGGGGCCCAGTCGGCCCCTTTGACCAGCACGTCGGGGGCGAGCGCTGCGATCACCTCGGCAGGGGTGTCCTCGGGGAAGATGGTGACCAGGTCGACCGCCGCGAGAGCGGACACGACCTCGGCCCGGTCGCCCGCGGCGACCAGGGGGCGATCGGGACCCTTGAGACGGCGCACCGATGCATCGTCGTTGATCGCGACGACCAGGAGATCACCGGCCGCGCGAGCCGCGGCGAGGTAGCGGACGTGACCGACGTGCAGCAGGTCGAAGCATCCATTGGTGAAGACGATCCGCTTCCCGGCCTGGCGGGCCTCGGCGATCCGGACCAGGGCGGTGTCGCGATCGACCACCTTGTCGAGATAACGCACGGCGGCACGTCTACCAACGAACCGGGGGCGTCGCCATAGCGCCGTCCATGCGTCTCGTGCGCCGCTGCTTCCTGGAGAGGACATCGCGCAGGTCTGCCAGGTGGCCATGGCGGACGAGGACTATGGATGCGCGAATTTTCAAAGCGGCTGGTGGCACGGTTCTGGCAAACTCAATTCCCTGCGCACGATGACGGCACAAGATCGGGCGTCATGCACTCCACTCATGACGCGTTCGAGTTCCCACACTCCATCCGATCACACCTCACCCCCCCGTCAGAAGGCGTGTTGTGAAACGGTGGGAGGGTGATCTAGCGGGGCCTGACCCTCCCCGTGCCCTCCCACCGCCCCTCCTTTCTGTTCGCCCCCGTGCGCTTTTTCGAGCGCAGGATTGCGCTCGAAAAATGCTCCGATGGGCCTCGGTCCGCCAGGTAAACTCGCGGACCGAGCGAAATGCGGCCCTGCGGTCCTCTCGAACCACGGTCGTCGGGCGGCTGCGCTTGTGGGGGGGAAATGTGTTAGACGGCGCCCCCATGGCGGGTGGGTTTCGGCGCAAGGGGGCGCAGCAGCGGGAGCGGGTGCACGTCGACGTCAATGGGCTGATGCGGAGCGCGATCGGGGCCGGAGGCCTGACGGACGAGGAGCTCGCGACCCTCGATGCCCGCCTCGAGGAGACCGCCGCCGCGCTCGGGCGCGCCCGGCGGAGCGGGGTGGGGGCGCTTCCCCATGCCAAGACCGAGCTCCGGCGCACGCTCCGTCTCGCCGAGCAGGTACGGGGAGACTTCGACGATCTGGTTGTCTTGGCGAGCGACGACCTCGGGCTCGCCGCCCGCGCGCTCATCACGGCGCTGGCGCCGGAGGAGTCCGGAGAGCAGCCCGCCGTGCCCGGTCGGTTGCGGGTCCATGTCGTCGAGGATCTCGACCCGGGGCGATTGGCCGTCCTGTTGGGGCGGCTCGATCTCCGGCGCACCCTGTTCAATGTGGCCAGCGCGTCGGGTGAGGCGATCGAGGCGCTCGGACCCTTCCTGATCGTGCGCGAGCGCTTGCTGCGCGAGCTCGGCGCGGTGGCGTACAAGCAGCACGTCGTGGTCACGACCCGGAAGGACGGCGGACCGCTCCGGCAGATCGTCAACGACGAAGGGTTTCGCGACCTCGCCCTGCCGAGCGACGTCGAGGAGCGCATGGCCCCCCTGACGGCGGCGGCGCTCTTCCCGGCGGCGTGCGCGGGCGCCGACGTCGCGGAGCTCCTGGCCGGCGCGGCCGACATGGACGCCCGCTGCGTCGCGGAGGCCGGCCCGACTCCGGCGCGGCGCCTCGCCCTCGGATTGATGGTCGCCCGCGGCGCCGGGCGCGATGCCCGTGTCGTGCAGCCGTCGACGCCCGCGCTGGGGCTGGTCGCGCGCTGGATCGAGCGTCTGTGGGAGTCGCCGCCGCCGCCGGCCCCCGTCGCAGATGCGCCGCCGCCTGCGGGGGCCGCGCGTCCCGACGAGGTGATGCTGCACCTCCGCTTCGCGGGGTGGGCGCTCGAGCTCGAGATGCCGAAGGCGTATCAGGACCTCGACGGGGTGGCGTACCTCGGCGGCCGCGGGCTCGGCGCGCTCGCCGACCTGCGGCATGAGACGGCCGAGCTCGCGCACTGGGTCGCCGGCCGGCCGACGATGGCGCTCTCGCTTCCAGCGCTGACACCCTTCGTGCTCGGGGAGGTCGTGCATCTGGTCGTGATGGCAACCGCGCTGGTCCGTGGCTCCGAGCCACGGGACGAGTGGGCTGCGGCGAGCCGTCTGGCTTTCGGCCTCGCCGGGCGACCCGGCTTCGAAGCCGAGCGCGCCGAGGCGCAGCGCTGGGCCGCACGTCGGGAGGTGCGTTACGTCGTCTGAGGCAGAGCAGGCGCGGTTGGAGGACGTCGGCCCGGCTCGTCGGATCCGCGTGCTGCCGGACGTGCTCGCCAACCAGATCGCAGCGGGCGAGGTCGTGGAGCGGCCCGCTTCGGTCGTCAAGGAGCTGGTCGAGAACGCCCTCGATGCCGACGCCCGTCGCATCGTGATCGAGCTGGAGGACGGCGGCGCGCGCCTCATCCGCGTCAGCGACGACGGCTGTGGCATGCGTGCCGAGGACGCGCCGCTCGCCTTCCTCCGTCACGCCACCAGCAAGATCCGCGAGCCGGCCGACCTCTGGCGCATCGCCACCTTGGGATTCCGTGGCGAGGCCCTGCCGAGCATCGCCGCCGTGGCCGCGGTCGAGCTCAGGACGCGCGCGCGCGGCGCCGAGACCGGCGTCCAGGTCTCCGTCGAGCAGGGACGGGTGGTGAGCGTCCACGAGAGCGGCGACGCCGTCGGGACGATGGTGACCGTGCGCGAGCTGTTCGCGCCGGTGCCGGCGCGGCGCAAGTTTCTGAAGAGTCTCGCCACCGAGCTCGGCCACGTCGTCGAGCTCCTGACCCGCATCAGCCTGATCTCCCCGACCGTCCATTTCCGACTGCTGCACCAGGGCCGCGAGGTCGCCGTGCATCCGCCGGTCGCGACGCTCGCCGAGCGTGCCCGTCAGGTCTTCGGCGTCGAGCGCGTGCGCGGCGGCCGCAGCTTCGGCGACGAGCGTCTCGGCATCACGGTGCAAGGCTTCGCGTTCTCGCCCCATCTCTCGTTCGCGAGCGCGCGCTACGTGTACCAGTACGTGAACGGGCGGAGCATTCGAGATCGGGCGCTCCAGCACGCGGTGGCCGAGGGTTACGCCAGCCTGATCCCGCGCGGGCGCTGGCCGGGCGTGATCGTGACCCTGCAGCTCCCGCCCGCCGACGTCGACGTCAACGTGCATCCCGCGAAACACGAGGTGCGCTTCCGACTGGCGCACGTGGTGCACGACACCGTGCTGGGGACGATCCGGCGCGCGCTCGCGGGCGCAACCGGTCTCGAGGAGGCGCCCGCTGCGCGCGGAGCACCGGCGCACCGCCATACGCAGACGGCGGCGTTGCCACTCCACCCCTCGCGCGCCGAGCCCCGGAGCTGGCCGAGCCCGACGCCTGCCGCGCCGATGGTCCGCGAGACCCCGGCGGAGGAGTCCCCGGAGCCGCTGGCTGACGCCGACCGCCGGGGCTTCGGCGGGCTCCGCTTCGTCGGACAGATCTTTCGCGGCTATCTCGTCTGCGAAGGCACCGATCGGCTGGTGTTGATCGATCAGCACGCGGCGCACGAGCGCGTGGCGTTCGAGCGCCTGCGCGAGCAGCATCGCTCCGGCGCCGTCGAGCGCCAGGCCCTGCTGCTGCCGGCGACGGTCGAGCTCGATCCCGCCGAGACCGAGGCCCTGCTCGCCGCCGCCGGCGAACTCGACGCCCTCGGCTTCGAGGTCGAGCCCTTCGGGGAGCGCGCCTTCGTGGTCCGCGCGGTGCCCGCGCTCCTCGGACTCGACGATCCCCGGCTCCTGCTCGAGGATCTCGCCGAAGGGCTCGCGGCCGTGGGATCGCATCTCTCCGGCGCCGAGGCGCTCGAGACGGTGCTCGGCCGCATCGCCTGCCACAGCGTCGTCCGCGTGGGTCGCGCGCTCACGGCGGTCGAGGTCGAGGCCTTGCTGGCGGACCTCGACGCCCTGACCTTCGGCAGCAACTGCCCGCACGGGCGCCCGGTCTCGGTCGAGTTCGGCCGGGGACAGCTCGAGCGGATGTTCGGTCGATGAGCGCTCCGGTGCGCGTGGTCGCCGTCGTCGGGCCGACGGCGGTGGGGAAGAGCGCCCTTGCGCTCGCGCTCGCCGAGCGTCTCGGTGCCGAGATCGTCAGCGCCGACTCCCGCCAGCTCTATCGCGGCTTGGACGTCGGCACCGCCAAACCGAGCCGCGCGGAGCGCGCGCGAGTGCCGCATCACATGATCGACGTCGCCGATCCCGACGAGCGCTTCGATGCCGCGCGCTTTCGTCGCGAGGCGCTGGCGGCGATCGCCGCGGCCACGGCGGCCGGCCGGCCGGTGGTCGTCTGCGGCGGCACCGGGCTCTACGTGCGGGCGCTCCGCCGCGGGCTCTTCCGCGGCCCGGCGGCGGTTCCCGAGCTGCGCGCGGCGCTCTACGAGCGGGAGCGTCTGGAGGGCGGCGGCACGTTGCACCGCGAGCTCGCCGCCGTCGACCCGCCGGCGGCGGCGCGGCTCCATCCCAACGACCAGGTGCGCATCGTGCGCGCGCTCGAGGTCTTCCGGATCACCGGTCGGCCGATCAGCGCCTGGCAGGCCGAGCACGCCTTCGCCGACGATGACGTCGACCTGCTCGTGCTCGGCTGTGCACGGCCGGCGAAGGAGCTGGCGCTGCGCATCGAGGCGCGCTGCGACGGCATGCTCGAGCTCGGGTTGTTGGACGAGATTCGCACGCTCGTCGCGCGCGGCTATGCCGACGCGCCCGCCCTCGCCAGCGTCGGCTATCGCGAGATGGGGGCGCACCTCTCGGGTGCGCTCACCTATGCGGCGGCCCGCGAGGCCTTCGCCCGCGCGACCCGACGGCTGGCGAAGCGCCAGCGCACGTGGTGGCGATCCGACCCGACCGTAGAGTGGTTCCATCCCGATCGCGACGGCGATGCGCTCCTGGCGCGCGCCGCCGCCTGGCTCGTGCCGGCGTGCCCGTCACCTATCTCGACTTCGAGCGCCCCCTCGCCGCGCTAGACGAGCGCGCCGTGGAGCTGCAGGCGCGGCGAGCGGAGTCCGGCGCTCGCCCGGGAGCTGCGCCGGCTCGCGGCCGCGCGCCGCCGCCTCGAGCTCGAGGTGTACGAGTCGTTGTCGGCGTGGGAACGCGTGCAGCTGGCGCGTCACGTCGAGCGACCCCAGACCCTCGACTACGTCGCGCGCCTCTGCCGCGAGTTCTTCGAGCTTCACGGCGACCGCGTGTTCGGCGACGACCCGGCGATCGTGGCGGGCGTCGGGCTGTTTCACGGCGCGCCGCTCGCCGTGGTGGGGCACCAACGCGGCCACACCACCGCCGAGCGCGTACACCGGAACTTCGGGATGGCGAACCCCGAAGGGTATCGGAAGGCGATCCGGGTGTTCCGCCTGGCCGAGCGTCTCGGCATTCCGATCCTCACGTTGATCGACACCCAGGGTGCCTATCCCGGCGTCGGCGCCGAGGAGCGCGGCCAGGCCGAGGCCATCGCCCACACCATGCGCACCATGACGCGTCTCCGGGTGCCGATCGTGAGCGTCGTCATCGGCGAGGGCGGCAGCGGCGGGGCGCTCGCCCTCGCGGTCGGCGACCGCGTCTTGATGCAGCAGTATGCCTGTTACTCGGTGATCTCCCCCGAGGGATGCGCCGCGATCCTCTATCGCGATCGGGCGCCCGAGAGCATCGCCCGCGCCGCCGAGGCGCTGCGTCTCACCGCCCGCGACCTCGCCGCGGCGGGTGTCGTCGACGGCCTGATCCCAGAGCCCGCGGGCGGCGCGCATCGCAACCCGCGGCGGGCCGCGGATGCGCTCGAGCACGCGGTCGCGCATCAGCTGGCCGAGCTGCGTGCGGTCGAATCGGCGGCGCTGGTGCGCGCGCGCTACCGTCGCTATCGACGGCTCGGCGGCCATCTCGAGGCGCCGCCGCGTCGCGTCGGGCGCGCGCCGCGCGCGCGCCGGCGGCGCTCGTCAATTGCAAAGCCGGGACCGGTACGGTAGCTGTCACGGTTCTGAAGGACGCGACCAACGTGGCACGCAAGAGCGCCCCAGACCGACTGGTCGATCGGGAGCGCGCCAAGATCGATCGGATCGACGAGCGCATCCTCGGTCTCCTGAGTGAGCGGGCCCGCGTCGCGCAGCGCATCGGCCGACGCAAGGCCAGGCAGCGCAGCGGCGGCGACGGCGGCGCCAACGGATTCTGGGTGCCGAGCCGCGAGAAGCGGATCTTCCAGCGCCTGCGCGCGCTCAACAAGGGCCCGCTCGCCGACGAAGTGGTGCGGGTGATCTTCCGCGAGATCATCTCCGCCTCGCGGGCGTTGGAGGCGCGCCTGACGGTGGCCTTTCTCGGGCCGGAGGGCACCTTCACCAACGCCGCCGCCCGCGAGGTCTTCGGCGCCGGCGCCGCGCTCGTGCCGGGCGAGTCGATCGCGGAAGTGTTCACCGAGGTCGAGCATCGGCGCGCCGACTTCGGCGTCGTGCCGGTCGAGAACTCGACCGAGGGCGCGGTCACCTCGACGCTCGATCTGCTGATCGACTCGCCGCTGCAGATCGTCGCCGAGGTCCGCCTCGACGTCGAGCAGTGCCTGCTCGGCACCGCCGGTGAATGGACGGAGATCCGGCGGGTGCTTTCGCATCCGCAGGGCCTCGCCCAGTGCCGCCGCTGGTTGGCGGCCAATCTCCCGCGGGCGACGCTCGAGGCGGTGGCCAGCACGAGCCGCGCGGCGGAGCTCGCCGCCGACGATCCCACCGTCGCCGCGATCGCGAGCCGCATGGCGGGGGAGCGCGCCGGCCTGCGTGTGCTCGCGGTCAAGGTCCAGGACGAGCTCGCCAACGCGACACGCTTCTTCGTGCTCGGACACGGCGACGCCGAGAGCCCGTCGGGCGACGACAAGACGTCCATCATGTGCACCGTCAAGGACCAGGTGGGCGTCCTCGCCAAGCTGCTGCAGCCGCTCGCCTCCTGCGGCGTGAGTCTCCACAAGATCGAGTCGCGTCCGCTGCGTGGACGGCCGTGGGAGTACGTCTTCTTCCTCGACCTCCGCGGACACCGCTCCGATGCGCGGGTCAAGCGCGCGCTCGCCCGCATGGCTCCGCTCACCACCTCGATGAAGATCCTGGGCTCCTACCCGGCGGCGTGAATCTCCCATGAGCACGCGAGAACCGAGCGTCGACATCAAGGACATGGTCCCGGAATGGATCCAGCGCCTCGCGCCGTATCCACCGGGCATGCCGCTCGAGGAGCTCGAGCGCGAGTACGGCATCACCGGTTCGATCAAGCTCGCCTCCAACGAGAACCCGTTCGGCCCGTCGCCGCGCGCGATCGAGGCGATCCGCGACGTGCTGGCGTCGCTGCATCGCTATCCCGACGGCAGCGGCTTCTACCTGCGACACGCGCTCGCCAAGCGCATCGGCGTCGCCGCCGATGCCATCATCCTCGGCAACGGCTCCAACGACATCATCGAGCTGGTGGTGCGGGCCTTCCTGCGGCCGGGGGACGAGGCGGTGATGGCCGATCAGGCCTTCGTCATCTACCAGATGGTGGTCCAGGCGACCGGCGCCGTTCCGCGCGCGGTGCCGCTCCGCCGCTTCACCCACGACCTCGAGGCGATGGCGGCGGCGATCGGTCCGACCACGCGCCTCGTCTTCCTGGCCAACCCCAACAACCCGACCGGCACCATCTACAAGCGCGACGCCTGGGAGGATTTCCTCGCCGCCGTACCGCCGAACGTCTTGATCGTCGCCGACGACGCCTACGCCGACTACGTCGAGGACCCCGAGTACCCGGACTCGCTCGTGTACCAGCGTCGCGACCGCCTGTTGCTCACGCTCCGGACGTTCTCGAAGATCTACGGCCTCGCCGGGCTCCGCGTCGGCTACGGGGTCGGGCCGCTCGAGGTGATCGAGGTCCTGAACCGCATTCGTCAGCCCTTCAACGTGAACGCCCTGGCGCAGGTGGCGGCGATCGCGGCGCTCGGCGACCGCGAGCACGTGGAGCGCACGCGCGCCAACAACCGGGCGGGGCTCGCCTTCCTGCGCGAGGTCTGCGAGCGCCTCGGACGCCCGTACGTGCCCAGCTGGGCGAACTTCCTCCTCGTCGACGTCGGCGACGGCGCGCAGGTGTACGAGGCCCTGTTGCGGCGGGGAGTCATCGTGCGGCCGATGGAGGTCTACGGCTTCCAGCGCCACCTGCGGGTGACCGTCGGCACGCCGGAGGAGAACCAGCGCTTCGCCGAGGCGCTCACGGCCGTGCTCGGGGCGAGCCGGCCGTGAAGCGCGTCGCCGACCGGCTCCTGATCGCCGGTGTCGGCTTGATCGGTGCCTCCCTCGGCTTGGCGCTGCGCGCCCGCGGAGCCGTGGGCGAGGTCGTCGGGCTCGGGCGCTCGGAGGAGAATCTCAGGGTGGCGCGCCGGCGGGGCGCGATCGACCGCGCCGAGCGCGATCCGCGGCGCGCCGCAGAAGGCGCGGATCTGGTCGTGATCGCGACGCCGGTCGGAACCATCGCGCCGTTGGCGGCCCGGCTCGCGCCGCTCCTGCCGGCGGACGCCGTCATCACCGACGCGGGCAGCGTCAAAGGTCCCGTCGTGCGCGCGGCGGAGGGCATCCTCGACACGGAGGCCTTTCGTTTCTGCGGCAGTCATCCCATCGCGGGGAGCGAGCGCGGTGGCGCCGGCTCTGCCGAGGTCGATCTACTGAGCGGTCATCGCTGCATCATGACACCGACGGGCATCACCGCTGCGGCCACCCGCCGGCGCGTGCGGGCACTCTGGGCCGCGGCCGGCATGCGTGTCGAGGAATTGCCCGCAGCGCGCCACGACGAGATCTACGCGCTGGTGAGTCATCTGCCGCAGATGGTGGCGACGGCGCTGGTGAACGCGGTCGGCGACGCGGAGCCCGGCGGCCGGCTGCTGCCGTATGCCGGCTCCGGCTTCCGCGACAGTACCCGCATCGCCAAGGGCCAGGCCTCGATGTGGCGGGACATCCTGCTCGCCAATCGCACGCCGCTGCTCGCGGCGCTGACGCGCTTCGGGGCGGCAACCGAGCGCCTGCGGGTCGCCATCGACGAGGGCGACGGCGCCGCGATCGCGCGCGAGCTCACCCGGGCGGGGCGCGGCCGCGGGCGTCTCGACGTGCCGAAGCGCCGGACGGTCGCCGGCGGCAGCAAGCGTCGGAGCACCGGATGAGCACGGTCACGATCGCGCCCGCGGAGCACGGCCTGCACGGCGAGCTTGCGGTGCCGAGCGACAAGTCGATCGCCCATCGCGCGCTGCTCTTCGGAGCCGTCGCCCATGGCACGACGCGCATCCGGGGCTTCCAGGGAGGGCGCGACAATCGTGCGACGCTCGCCGCCTGCCGCGCCCTCGGTGTGCCGATCCGCGAGGAAGGTGAGACCGTGGTGGTCGAGGGCCGCGGCTTCGAGGGGCTCCGCGCGGCACCGGGCGCGATCGATTGCGAGAACTCGGGCACCACCATGCGCCTGCTCGCCGGCGTGCTGGCGGGCCGGCCGTTCACGAGCCGCCTGAGTGGCGACGCCTCGCTGCTGCGCCGGCCGATGCGGCGCATCATCGAGCCGCTCGAGCGCATGGGCGCCGTGATCACGAGCGAGCCGGGAGACGGTCGCGGCCCGCTCCGCATCGAGGGCCGAGGCCTCCGCGGCCACGCGCACCAGCTCGCGATCGCGAGCGCGCAGGTCAAGTCGGCCGTCCTCCTCGCCGGCGTCCAGGCGGAGGGCGAGACGCGCGTGACCGAGCCGACCCGCTCGCGCGACCACAGCGAGCGCATGCTGCGGGATTTCGGCGTCGCGATGGAGGTCGGCGAGCGCTCGGTGGCGCTCAGCGGACCGCAGCCGCTCCGCGCCACCACCGTGACGCTGCCGGGCGACTTCTCGTCGGCGGCGTTCTTGATCGTCGCGGCGCTTCTGGTGCCGGGCTCGGACCTCCGCCTGACCGGCGTCGGCCTGAACCCCACCCGCACCGGACTGCTCGACGCGCTCGCCGCCATGGGCGCCGACGTGACGATCGAGCTCGACCCGAGCGCCGCCGCCGAGCCGGTCGGCGCGCTGCGGGTTCGCCAGCGACCGCTCACGGCGACTCGCATTGCCGGCGACCTCCTGGTGCGCAGCATCGACGAGTTCCCCATCCTCTGCATCGCGGCCGCTCGCGCGGCCGGGACGACCGAGCTCCGCGACGCGTCCGAGCTCCGGGTGAAGGAGAGCGATCGCGTCGCCGTCATGGCGGGGATGCTGCGCGATCTCGGCGTCGCGGTCGAGGAGCTGCCCGACGGCCTCGTCATCACCGGTACGGATCGACTCGCCGGTGCGCACGTCGACCCGCACGGCGATCATCGCATCGCGATGGCGGCCGCCGTCGCCGGCATCGCGGGCGGGCGACCGGTGACGATCGCCGACGCCGAATGCGCCGAGGTGTCGTTCCCGGGATTCTACGAGCTGCTCGGAGCGGCGGCCCGCCCATGACCGCGCGCCGCCTCGTGATCGCGATCGACGGTCCCGCGGGCGCCGGCAAGAGCACGCTGGCGCGCGCGCTCGCCGGCCGGCTCGGCTACACCTACGTCGACACGGGCGCGATGTATCGCGCCGTCGGGCTTGCGGCGGCGGAGCAGGGAATCGACCTCGACGACCCGGGCGCGCTCGCGGCGCTCGTCGAGGGGCTCGACCTCGTGCTCGAGCCGGGACCCTCGGGTCAACGTGTCCACCTCGGAGGACGGGATGTCACCGACGCCATCCGGACCGTGCGCGCGGGCGAATGGGCGTCGCGTGTCGCGGCGATGCCCGCGGTACGCGCGAGCCTGGTGGCACGCCAACGGGCCCTCGGTGCCGCCGGCGGCGTGGTGATGGACGGTCGCGACATCGGAACGGTCGTCTTTCCCGACGCGGATTGCAAGTTTTTCGTGACCGCCAACGCGGCCGAGCGCGCCCGCCGCCGTGCCCGCGAGATCGGGGCACCGGACTCCGATCTGCCGGCAATCCAACGCGAGATCGAAGCCCGCGACCAGCGAGACTCGACCCGTGCGGATTCACCGCTCCAGGCGGCCACGGATGCCGAGAGCATCGACACCACGGGGCTCACGGCCGAGGAGGCCGCGCGGCACTTGCTGGAGCGAGTGATGGAACGCGCAAGGCCTTGATCTTCCAAGATCAGGACGCTAAGGAGTTGGCCTCTCGCGACAGCGATCTCAAACTCAGGGGGTGAGCAGTTGATGACCGAGGACAATCACGAATCGCACGCAGGTGGAGCCGGAAGCGGAGACGACTTCGGCCACCTCTTCGAGCAGAGCATGCGTGCGGTACGACCCGGGGAGATCGTTCGCGGCCGGGTCGTGTTGGTGGCTCGCGACCACGTCACCGTCGACATCGGCTACAAATCCGAGGGACAGATCGGCATCCACGAGTTCCGTGAGCGCGACGGAACCATCGCGGTCAAAGAGGGCGACGAGATCGACGTCTACTTCGAGGCCTCCGAGTCCGAGGACGGCGGCATCGTGCTCTCCCGGCAGAAGGCCGAGCAGCTCCGGGTCTGGAAGGACATCGAAGAGGCCTTCGAGGCGCAGGGCGCCGTCGAGGGCACGATCGTCGGCAAGGTGAAGGGCGGGCTCAAGGTCGACATCGGCGTCGCCGCCTTCCTGCCGGGATCGCACGCCGACCTCCGGCCGGCACGCAACCTCGATCGCTTCATCGGTCAGCGGACGCGCTTCTCGATCCTCAAGTTCAACCGCTCGCGCGGCAACGTCGTGGTCTCGCGGCGCGCCGTGATGGAGCGCGAGCGCCAGTCGCTGAAGGGCGAGACGCTGAAGGTGCTCGAGGAGGGCGTGATCCTCGAGGGCACCGTCAAGAACATCACCGACTACGGCGCCTTCGTCGACCTCGGCGGCATCGACGGCCTCCTCCACATCACCGACATGTCGTGGGGCCGGATCGGCCATCCCTCCGAGGTGGTCAACGTCGGCGACAAGGTGCGCGTCGTCGTCCTCAAGTACGATCCCGAGCGCGAGCGCGTCTCGCTCGGCATGAAGCAGATCATGCCCGACCCCTGGCACACGGTGCACGATCGCTTCACGCCCGGCATGAAGGTGCGCGGCAAGGTCGTGAGCCTCACCGACTACGGCGCCTTCGTCGAGCTCGAGAAGGGCGTCGAGGGGCTGATCCACGTCTCCGAGATGTCGTGGACCAAGCGCGTCAGCCACCCCTCGAAGGTGCTCGAATCCGCCAGGACGACGTCGACGTCGTCGTGCTCGACGTCGATCCGGCCAACCGGCGCATCTCGCTCGGGCTCAAGCAGGCCGAGCCGAACCCGTGGGAGATGGTGAAGATCAATCACCCGATCGGCAGCCACATCCAGGGCAAGGTCAAGAGCGTCACCGACTTCGGCATCTTCGTCGGGGTCGACGAGGGCATCGACGGCCTGGTCCACGTCTCCGACCTGCACTGGACCAAGAAGCTCAAGCACCCGTCCGACCTCTTCAAGAAAGGCGACGACGTCGAGGCGGTCGTGCTCGCGATCGACGTCGAGAACGAGCGCATCTCGCTCGGCATCAAGCAGCTGGCCGAGGATCCGTGGAACGCCATGCCGCAGCGCTACCCGGTCGGCGGCCGGGTGCGCGGCACGGTGACGAGCGTCACCGACTTCGGCGTGTTCGTCGAGCTCGAGGAGGGCCTCGAGGGACTGATCCACGTGAGCCAGCTCTCGACCGAGCGCGTCGACAAGCCGTCGCAGCTCTTCAACGTCGGCGACGGCGTCGAGGCCGAGGTCACCAACGTCGACCCGCGCGAACGTCGCATCGGGCTCAGCATCAAGGCGCTCCGGCGCAGCGAGGAGCGCGACGAGGTCGACAGCTACCTCCGCCGCGAGCGCGAGGGATCGAAGTTCTCCTTCGAGGACATCCTGAGCGAGGAGCTCCGATTGGATCGCGATGAGGGTGACCGGCCCGCGAAGGCAAAAGGGACCCTCGAGAAGTAACGCCCTCGACGGGTTGTCATGGCGCAAGGGCATCCGATCGCGCGTGGGCTGATGGTGCTGTCCACCGTCGTCATTCTGTTCTTCGCCGGCATCTTCGCGCTCACGATCGGCAGCGACGGGCAGCTCGGCGACGCCCTGTCCCTGGGCGGCAAGGTCGGGGTCGTCGAGGTCAAGGGAGTCATCAACGAGAGCGATGAGGTCGTCGAGGCACTCAAGACCTTCGAGCGCACCCCCGGCGTCAAGGCCGTGGTGGTACGGGTCGAGTCGCCCGGAGGCGGCGTCGCGCCGTCGCAGGAGATCTACGACGCCATCCGCCGGCTCCGCGACACCAAGCCGGTCATCGCCTCGCTCGGCGGCGTCGCCGCCTCGGGCGGCTA
The DNA here is from genome assembly GCA_963761995.1 of uncultured delta proteobacterium. Lineage (GTDB taxonomy): Bacteria > Desulfobacterota > Binatia > UTPRO1 > UTPRO1 > UTPRO1. The sequence goes on from CAVXIU010000006.1 coordinate 2,518,222, forward strand.
CTACGTCGCCAGCGCCTGCGACACGATCGTCGCCAACCCGGGCACGCTCACGGGCTCGATCGGCGTCATCATGGAGCTCGGCAACCTCGAGGGGCTGCTGCAGAAGATCGGCGTGCAGCCCGAGATCGTGAAGGCCGGCACCTACAAGGACATGGGCTCGCCGGTGCGTCCGATGACCGACGCCGAGCGCGCGCTCTTCCAAGAGATGATCGACAGCGTGCACGCGCAGTTCATCGGGGCGGTCGCGATCGGTCGCCGCATGGACAAGGATCAGGTGCGGGCGCTCGCCGACGGCCGGATCTTCTCGGGCGAGCAGGCCAAGGTCGCGGGCCTGGTGGACGATCTCGGAGGCCTCGAGGACGCGATCACCATCGCCGCCACGCGTGCCGGCTTGAGCGGCGAGCCGCGCATCACGCACGCGCGCTCGGGCCGCGAGCCCTGGTGGTTCAGGCTGCTGTTCGATTTCGTACCGACCGGGCCGTTCTCGGCCCGGCCGTTCGGGCTGCAATTGGTGTACGAGGGGCCGTTCCTGCGCTGAAGCCGAGGAGGGAGGCATGACCACGAATCCGGCACCGGTAAGCGGTTCGATGACCAAGCGAGATCTGATCGACGAAGTGGTCAAGATCTACCCACGCTTTTCCGGTCGCGACGCCGAAGTGATCGTCAACGCGGTCTTCGACAGCATGACCGACGCGTTGGCCAGAGGTGAGCGCATCGAGATTCGCGGCTTCGGGAGCTTCGTGGTGAAGCACCGCCAGGCGCGTGAAGGACGGAACCCGAAGACGGGCGCCGTCGTCCCGGTGGCGGCGAAGCGCGTGCCCTTCTTCAAGGTGGGGAAGGAGCTGAAGCTCCGGGTGGACGGGAAGCCCGTCACCGACTCGGCGCGCGAGGCCTCCGAAACGCTCTGAAGCGGCGGGCGCCGCGGTGTTCCGGCTCGACGCATGAAGCGGCTCTGGGCACCCTGGCGCATGCAGTATCTCGAGCAGGCCTCGCCGGCATCGGCTGGGTGCTTTTTCTGTGCCGCCGCCGAGCCTGATGCCGATGCGGGCACGCACCTGCGAGTGGCCTGTGATGCGTCCGCGGTGACGCTGCTCAACAAGTATCCCTATGGGCACGGCCACCTGCTGGTGGCACCGCTCCGTCACGTCGCCTCCCTCGAGGATCTCCCCGATGCCGAATACGCGGGCCTCATGACGGCGATGCGGGAGGCGGCGCGCGCGCTCCGGGAGGCGTTCGCTCCCGAGGGCTTGAACGTCGGCATGAACCTCGGAAGCGCCGCGGGTGCCGGGGTCGCGGATCATTGTCACTGGCATCTGCTGCCGCGCTGGAACGGCGACACCAACTTCATGCCGGTGATCGGCGACGTGAAGGTGATGTCCGAGCATCTCCAGGCGACCCTCGAGCGCGTGCGGGCGCACTACCCGTGAGCCGCGCGGCGCAGGCGCTCGCGGCCGCGCTCGCCGCGGCCGGGCGGGCCGACGTGCTGGAGACCTTGCGGGCGGCCGCGGCGCTCCACCTCGGCGCCGACCTCGATCGGGACGCCTTCGAGGCGGCGTTCGCGGCGGCCGGCCGACGGCTCGGCACCGCCGCCGCTCCGGGCGATGCCGTGGTCTCCGACGACGCCGGGTCGGCGTGGTCGATCGCCGCGTGGGGACTCGACGAGATCGGGCGCGCCGTTCTGCTGATCGAGGGGAGCGGATCGGTGCCGGTGGCAACGCAGGTCGCCTGGGTCGACGGTCTCTACCGCACGGGCGCGCTCCGCGAGCGGCAGGCGATCCTGCGCGCCCTCGCCCTGCTGCCCGCGCCGGAGCGCTTTCTCGCCGTCGCCCTCGATGCCTGCCGGACGAGCACGCAGCCAGTCTTCGAGGCCATCGCGTGCGAGAATCCGTATCCCGCGACGCACTTCCCCGAGGATTCGTTCAATCACTTGGTGCTGAAGGCCGTCTTCACGGGGGTACCGCTCGCCCGTATCCTGGGGCTCGCGCGTCGCCTCACCCCGGAGCTGGCTCGCATGGCCGACGACTACACGAAGGAGCGCGCGGCGGCCGGACGGAGCATTCCGGATGATCTCGACATGCTGATGCGCGGACGATGAGGATCCTCGACCCCCACGTACACATGACGTCGCGCACGACGTCCGACTACGAGGCGATGGCGGCGGCGGGCATCGCGGTCGTGATCGAGCCGGCGTTCTGGCTCGGGCAGCCGCGCACGCACGTCGGCACCTTCGAGGACTACTTCGGGGCGCTCCTCGGCTGGGAGCCGTTTCGCGCCAGCCAGTTCGGCATCCGCCACTTCTGCACCCTCGCCCTCAACCCCAAGGAGGCCAACGACGAGCGCGTGGCCGACGGCGTCCTGGCGCTGCTGCCGCGCTACCTCGCCAAGGACGGCGTCGTGGCCGTGGGGGAGATCGGCTACGACGAGCAGACCCCGGCCGAGGACCGCTGCTTCGCCGCCCAGCTCGAGCTGGCGGCGCGCTTCGAGCTGCCGGTCCTGGTCCACACCCCGCACCGTGACAAGAAGCGCGGCACCGAGCGCAGCCTCGCGGTGGTGCGCGAGGCGGGGTTCCCCGAGAGCCGCGTCCTGATCGATCACAACACCGAGGAGACGCTGCCGCTGGTCCTCGCCACCGGCTGCTGGGCCGGTCACTCGATCTATCCCAAGAGCAAGATGGACGAGACGCGCATGGCCGCGCTGGTGCGGCGCTACGGCAGCGAGCGCATCATCATCAACAGCGCCGCCGACTGGGGGATCAGCGACCCGCTCAAGGTGCCGAAGACGGTCGCGGTGATGCGGGGCGAGGGGATCGCGGAGGACGTGATCGAGACCATCGTGTGGCGGAATCCGGTCGAGTTCTTCGGGCAGAGCGGGCGACTCGACCTCGAGGGTGGGGGCGGCGCGGGCGACGCGTTCGCGGGCAACTCGGTGCGACGCGGATGACGGGGGTGGTGCGGTGCAGCGCACCGTCGTCCTGAACGTCGTCGGGCTCACCCCGGCGCTGGTCGGGGACGCGACGCCGAACCTCGCGGCCTTCGCCGCCGCCGGCACCCTCCGGCCGCTCGGCGCCGTGCTGCCGGCGGTCACCTGCACGGCGCAGTCGTCGATGGTGACGGGCGCGTTGCCGCGCGAGCACGGCGCCGTCGCCAACGGCTGGTACTTCCGCGACCTCGCCGAGATCTGGTTCTGGCGGCAGTCGAACCATCTGGTCGAGGGCGAGAAGATCTGGGAGGCGGCGGCGCGCCGCGATCCCGCCTTCACCTGCGCCAAGCTCTTCTGGTGGTACAACATGTACAGCCGCGCCACCTGGTCGGTGACGCCGCGGCCGCTCTATCCCGCCGACGGCCGGAAGCTTCCCGACGTCTACAGCACGCCGATCGAGCTCCGCGACGAGCTGCAACGCGAGCTCGGGACCTTTCCGCTCTTCAGCTTCTGGGGACCGGCGACGGACATCACGGCGACGCGCTGGATCGCCGACGCCGCACGCCACGTCTACGACACCCGCCGTCCCACCTTGAGCCTGGTCTACCTGCCGCACCTCGATTACGTGCTGCAGCGTCTCGGGCCGAACGATCCCCGAGTGGCGCGCGACCTCGGCGAGATCGACGCCGTCTGCGGCGAGCTCATCCAGCACGTCCAGCGCGACGGGGCGCGGGTGATCGTGCTCTCGGAGTACGGCATCACCGAGGTGCGGGACGCCATCCACGTGAATCGCGCGCTCCGCGCGGCCGGCTTCGTCGCCATCAAGGAGGAGCTCGGCCGCGACATGCTGGACGCCGGCGCCTCCGAGGCCTTCGCGGTCGCCGATCACCAGATCGCGCACGTCTACGTCCGCGACCGCGCGCGGGTGCGCGAGGTACAGCGCCTGGTGGCGGGGCTCGAGGGCGTGGAGACGGTGCTCGACGAGGACGGCAAGCGCGCCGCCGGCCTCGACCATCCGCGCTCCGGCGAGCTGATCGCGATCGCCGCCGCCGATCGCTGGTTCAGCTACTACTTCTGGCTCGACGACGCCCGCGCGCCCGACTACGCGCGCACCGTCGACATCCATCGCAAGCCCGGGTACGACCCCGTCGAGCTCTTCCTCGACCCGAGCCTCCTGGTCCCGCAGGTGAAGGTCGGCTGGACGCTCGCCAAGAAGGCGCTCGGCTTCCGCTACCTGATGGACGTCATTCCGCTCGACACCCGGCTGGTGCGCGGCTCACACGGGCGGCCGACCGACTCGCCCGACGAAGGGCCGCTGCTCATGACGAGCGAGCCGGACCTGCTGCCGCCCGGCGAGCTGACGGCGACGCAGGTGAAGGAGATCGTCCTCCGTCACGTCTTCGGCGTCACCCGCGGCTGAGGCGCGCCGCCAGGAGACGGCCGGCCGCGACCAGGGTCGCCGTCTCGGCGTCGCCGATGGCGCGCTCGCCCATCCAACCGACGCCGAGGGTGCCGACCACGCGCTCGCCGGCGAAGACGGGGACGCAGAGCGAGCCGCCGAGGCCGGTCGCCTTGGCGCCCGGACGTGCCACCCCGCTGGTGTCGGTCTGGAGGTTGCAGAGCGTCACCGGCTTGGCGCTCGCCGCCGCCTCGCCGGCGATGCCCTTGCCGAGGGGAATGCGGCGGCTCGCGGCGAGCACGGGCTCGGGGATGCCGGGGCTCGCCGCCACCAGGTGGAGATGGTCGTCGTCGCCGAGGCGGTGGAGGGTGCCCATCTGGGCGCCGAGCGCCTGCTGAATCACGGCCAATGCCGCCGCCATGCCGGCCTCGTCGTCCGTGGCGGTCAGGATCTCGCGAAGTCGCGCGGTGAGCGTCTCGTCCATGGAGCTCGCAGTAACACGGTCACGGCCCGCCGCGAACCGCGGCTCACGTCCCTGGTATGAAACGCTGCAGCGTCCGCGTGAGCACGAATCCCAAGACGGCCACGCACGCGAGGCCGAGTCGCCCGCGGCTCGCGATCAGGGTGGCGTCCAAGAGGGAGATGCCGGCGATCAGGCCGACCACGGCCCGCGGGATGTCGAGGCGGCCGTGCCAGCCGAGATGCGAGAGGCTCGCCACCACCCAGGCGAGAAAGCCGACGTAGAGCAGGCCCTCGAAGGGCCCTGCGACGAGGAGGGGGAACCCCGCGAGGAAGGGCGCGGCCAGCAGGACGAGTGGCCAGAGATTCCGCACCATCGCGAGGTTCTCCTGGCGTGCCACGTAGGTGAGGCCCATGAGATACGCCCAGAGCACGACGGCCCCACCACCGACGGCGGCGGGCAGGCGCCCGCTCAGCGTGACGGCGGTCACGACGTAGACCAGGACGCGGCAGAGGCCCATCAGCGCCGGGCCGAGCGGGTTGCCTTTGTGCCAGGCGTCGTAGAGCACGATCGTGCCGGCGAGGCCGAGCGCGGCGGTGGCCGCCGGCGCCGTCTCGCGCGCAACCGCGATCACGAGCCCGGCACCGGCGGCGAGGAGGGCGAAGCCGATGGCGAAGACCGCCGCCACTGAGACCTGTCCCGACGGAATGGGACGCTCGGAGCGGAGCCGTGTGTCGTGGTCGCGATCGAAGGCGTCGTTCAGGAACATGCCGCCGACGTAGGAGAGCGAGCAGGCGACGGCGATGGTGAGCAGCGTCATCGCGTCGAGCGGCGTCGCGCCGAGCACGGCGGCGGCCAGCACGTTGGTCCAGACGGTCGGCAGGTTCGAGACCCGGCCGAGCCGAAGCGCGACGCCCCAGGTCACGTCTCGAGACGCTCCCGGACCCAGGCGAGCTCGCGTGCGATCGCGGTGACCACCGGCTCGCCGCGAAAGGCCTTCGGCAGTACGTCCCAGGTGTAGGTCTCGACCTCGAGGTGGGCGCCTTGGGCGCGCTCGCGAAGAAGTGCCAGGAGGGCGGCGACCCACGGTTGGGTGCTCCGCAGCAGGCCGAGCGCCTCGCGGAAGATCGGCACGTGGAAGTGTACGCGCCACTCGCGTGCGCCGCCGTCGCCGACCGTCGCCAGCAGCGCATCGGGGAGGTCGACCCAGCGACGGTGCCCTCGTGGTCCCCGTTCGACGACCTGATGCAGGTAGACGTCGTCGGCAAAGGAGGCGAGGGCGGCGCGCGTCGCGGCGGCGTCCCCGCCGAGCTCGGCGACGAGTCCGGCGCTGATCTGGATCTTGACCACCGGAATGCCGGCGGCCGCCAGGGCATCCAGCGCCGCGCGCGGCTCCTCGAAGGCCACCGCCATGTGGCAGGCGTCGAAGCACACCCCGAGATGGCGCCGGAGCGCCGCGGCGCTTGCGGGCTTGGAGAGGCCGCTCAGGATCGCCAAGCGTCCCACGGCCGCCTCGGTGAAGAGCGACTCCTCGAAGAAGCGCACCGTATCGGCGACCGTCTCCAGCATGCACCAGGGCTCGGGCTCGAGGGCCAGACGAATGCATCGACCGGTTCTGTGCTCGAGAGCGATCAGCACGGCGACGTGGCGCAGCACGCGCTCGGCGATCGCCGCTCGCGCCGGCACCGACGCGGCCCGGCTGTGGAACGCGCCCGGCACCGTGCTGACGCTGCCGTCGACGTCCGCGGGCAGGAGATCGGCGAGGAGCGCGGCGAGGAGATCGCTGTACGTGAGGCGCCTGTCGTCGAGCCAATCCGGGGCGTACACCGCTTCCTTCACGCGCACGCGGTGAAAGGCGCCGTACGGAAAGCCGTTGATGGTGAACACGTAGAGGCCCTGCTCGGCGAGAAAGCGTTGCAGCCAGGCGAGCTCGCCGCCCGACGCGAGCGTCTCGGCGGCCGCCGCCGACAGTCGGAGACCGACGCCGAAGGGGCGCTCCGGAGCGAGGCGCGCCTTCACGGCCGGCAGGTGGCGCTCGAGGTTGGCGCGGACCTCCGCCCAGGTCTCGCCGGGATGGATGTTGGTGCAGTAGGTGAGGTGCGGCGAGCCGGGGGCGGCGAGCCTCACCGGTCGGCGTCCCGGCGGGCGAGCTCGTCGATGGCCTGAAGCACGACGTCGTCGCGCATCTCGTGGACCTCGAGACCGCGGCCGATGTCGGCGAGCAGCGTGATCGTGAGCTCGCCGCCCAGGTGCTCGCGGAACTCGGCGAGACCGTCGAGGACCGCCGGGCGCTCGTCCGGACCGTAGAGGCGGAGCGCCGCATCCCAGGTCGGGAGGCCGAGCCCGTCGAGCAGGGCCAGGATGCGATCGCGGGCCGCGGCCGCCACGAGGCCGACGGCGGCCGCGTAGCAGGTGTCGAGCGCCATGCCGATCGCCACCGCCTCGCCGTGCCGCAGGCGGTGCTCGGTCAGCATCTCGAGCTTGTGCGCGGCCCAGTGGCCGAAGTCGAGCGGCCGCGCGCTGCCGAGCTCGAAGGGGTCGCCGGAGCGCGCGATGTGATCGAGGTGGAGGCGGGCGCTCGCGGCGATCAGCTCGTTCACCACGGCGGGGTCTGCGGCGGCGAGGTGACGGACGTTGGCCTCCTGCCAGCGGAAGAAGTCGCCGTCACGCACCAGCGCGACCTTCACCGCCTCGGCCATGCCGGCGATCGTGTCGCGGGCCGTGAGCGTGGTGAGAAAGGACCGGTCGTTCAGGACCGCGAACGGTGGGACGAAGGTGCCGAGGAAGTTCTTGGCGCCGAAGGCGTTCACGCCGTTCTTCACGCTGACGCCCGAATCGGTCTGCGCCAGGACGGTGGTGGGGATCCGCACCACCCGCACGCCGCGATGGGTGGTGGCGGCGGCATAGCCCGCCATGTCGAGCACCGCGCCGCCGCCGACGATCAGCACAACGCTCTGGCGGTCGAGGCCGAGTCCGTGCATGCGCGTGTGCAGGTCGGCGAGCGCGGCCGGATCGTTCTTCGCCGCCTCGCCGCCGGCGACCACGACCGGCTCGGCCGCCAGCACCAGTACCTCGCCGTGGGTCTCGACGTAGCGGGTGATGGTCGCCGCCAGCTCCGGCCACGCCGCCACCACGCCCGCGTCCAGCACCACGAACAGGCGGTGACGGCGACGCGGCTCCTTGCGCGTCACCGCCTCGACGAGATCGCGATTGGCGGCGGCGAACACGTCCCGGGTGAAGTAGACCGGATAGTCGAAGGGAACCGCGATCGTCTGCAGGTGCACGCGCATGCCGGCGAGCATTGTTGCAACGGTCCGGAGGGCCAGCAAGGCCCGATTCGGAGGCCACGTCGCAGGCGCGCTTCGATTTACTCTCCGGAGAAGGCACGCGTATAATGCGCGCGCATCTTCGAACCTCCGGAGGACACGGGATGGAGCAGGCGCGGACCGTAGGCGATCTGAGGCGAGCGGGATACCAGGTCGCTCCGGTACGCGAGGAGATGCGTCGCAATCTCCTCGCCAAGCTGGCGGGCGGCGAACCCATCCTGCCCGGCATCGTCGGCTACGACGACTCGGTGATCCCGGAGATCGAGAACGCCATCCTCGCCGGCCATCACATCGTGTTCCTCGGCGAGCGCGGGCAGGGCAAGTCGCGGATCATGCGCGGCCTGCTGCAGCTCCTCGACGCCCACGTCCCCGCCATCGCCGGCTGCGAGGTCAACGACGACCCCTTCGCCCCGATCTGCCGCTCCTGTCGCCAGCGGGCGGCGGCCGAGGGCGACGCGCTGCCGATCGTCTGGCTGACGCGCGACCGTCGCTACGGCGAGAAGCTCGCGACCCCGGACGTCTCGATGGCGGACCTGATCGGCGAGATCGATCCCATCAAGGTCGCCGAGGGTCGCTATCTGGCCGACGAGGAGACCATCCACTACGGGCTCGTGCCCCGCACCCACCGCGGCATCTTCGCCATCAACGAGCTGCCCGACCTCACCGAGAAGGTGCAGGTCGGGCTCTTCAACGTGATGGAGGAGAAGGACGTCCAGATCAAAGGGTACAAGATCCGTCTGCCGCTCGATGTGCTGATCGTCGCCTCCGCCAATCCGGAGGACTACACGAGCCGGGGGCGCATCATCACACCGCTCAAGGACCGCTTCGACGCCCAGATCCGCACCCACTATCCGGTCCGGATCGAGGACGAGATCGCGATCATGGAGCAGGAGGTGCCGACGTCGGCACGCGCCGGTCGCGAGCTCCGGGTCCCGGAGTTCATCAAGGAGCTGCTGGCCCAGCTGACCATGGAGGCACGCGAGTCGAACGAGATCAACCAGTCGTCCGGCGTCAGCGTCCGCATCACCATCAACAACTACGAGAGCGTCATCGCCAACGCCGAGAAGCGGGCCGTACGCTGCGGCGAGCGCGAGATCGTGCCGCGCCTGACCGACCTCCACGCCGTGCTGTCGTCCACCGCGGGCAAGATCGAGCTCGAGTATGCGGGCGAGGAGAAGAAGGCGAGCGACCTGATCGATCGGCTGACCAACCGCGCGGTGCTCAAGGTCTTCGACCGGGTGGTCGGGGTCGACGACCTGAAGCGCGTGATCGAGTACTTCGAGGGCGGCGGCGGCGTCGAGGTGTCGGACCGCTCGCCGGCTGCCGACTACCTCGAGGGCATCCGGGGCATCCCGGGCCTGCGCGAGGCGATCATGGCGATCGGGCCGTTCGAGAGCCCGGCGCTGATGGCGGCCGCGAGCGAGCTGATCCTGGAAGGCCTGCACGTGCACCGGAAGCTCAACAAAGAGCGCTCCGGGGGTCGGACGATCTACAAGGTCTGATCGTGCTTACCGTCCGCTACACCCGTTGGGACGGCCGCCAACGGGTTCGTCTCGACGCCGAGGAGATCTTCGGCAAGCTCGGCGAGTACCTCTCGTATACCGACGACGTGCGGCAGGCCATGGAGTGGCTGCTGCGCCAGGGCGCCGACCTCTCGGGGATGCGCGTGCTCGGTCTCGACGAGCTGCTCGAGCAGGTGCGGAGCAAGATGCGCGAGCGCTATCGCGACTTCGATCTGCGACAGGCGCTCGACGAGATGCGCCGGAAGCTCGAGGAGCTCCTGGACCTGGAGCGCGACACGCTCGCCGAGCGCCAGGCGGAGCGTCCGGAGCTCACGGCCAAGCAGGCCTTCCTCGACGGCTTGCCGCATGCGCTCTCGGAGGCGATCGCGAAGCTCCGCGACTACGCCTTCGAGGACGCGCAAGCCGCGATGGAGTTCGAAAACCTCCTCGAGGAGCTCGACAACATCCGCAAGCTCGAGGAGTTCCAACGCCGCTACGGCGAGCTCTTCCACGGCCCCGACGCGCTCGACTACGAGCGCGCCCTCGAGCTGATGCGGGAGATGGAGCGGCTCCGCCAACTCGAGCAGAGCCTCATGAGCGGCGACCTGCAGGCGGTCGGCATGGACGAGCTCGGCCAGCTGCTCGGGGCCGAGGCCGCGCGGGACTTCGAGAACCTCCGCCAGATGATGGCGCTGCTCCAGGAGTCCGGTTATCTCATGAACCGCGAGGGACAGATGGCGCTCTCGCCGAAGGGCGTCCGCAAGATCGGCCAGCTGGCGCTGCGTGACATCTACCAGGGCCTGCTCCGCGACCGCCCGGGCTCGCACCCCAACGACGCGCGCGGCGCGGCCACGATTCGTCCCGAGGCCAGCAAGCCCTACCAGCACGGCGACCCGCTGAACCTCGATCTGGTCGGGACGCTCAAGGAGACGTTGGCGCGCGGGGCCGGCACGCCGCTCCGCCTCGTCCCGGGCGACTTCCGGATCTACGACGCCGACGACGCCACCAGCACCTCGACGGTCCTCCTGCTCGACATGAGCTGGTCGATGAGCTGGGAGGGACGGTTCGCGGCCGCCAAGAAGGTCGCGCTCGCGATGGAGAGCCTGATCCGCTCGCGCTACCCGCGCGACTACTTCGCGATCGTCGGCTTCTTCACGCGCGCCGTCGAGCTCAAGCTCCGCGATCTGCCCGAGGCCAGCTGGAACATGGGCGATCCCTTCACCAACCTACAGGACGGCCTACGCCTCGGGGCCGAGCTGCTGTCGCGCCACCGCAGCACCAACCAGCATTTCATCGTCATCACCGACGGGCAGCCGACGGCCTACTTCCAGAAGGGCCGTCTCTTTTGCGAATGGCCGCCTCAGCTTCGGCGGCATCAGCATGCGGGCAGCGCAGGAGACCCTGAAGGAGGTCGAGCGGGTGACGCGCATGGGCATCACCATCAACACGTTCATGCTCGACGACAGCCCGAGTCTCCGCGCCTTCGTCGAGCGCATGACCCGCATCAACCGGGGGCGCGCGCTCTACACCAGGCCGGATCGGCTCGGCGAGTACCTGCTCGTCGATTATCTCAGCCAGAAGCGCAAGAAGATCTGAGCGGCGGGGGAGGCGTGGGGGTCGAAGGGACGGGCGTGAAGGTGACGCCGATGCTGGCGCAGTATCTGCGCCTGAAGGAGCAGCACCGCGACGCGGTGCTGATGTTCCGGCTCGGCGACTTCTACGAGATGTTCTTCGAGGACGCCGAGCGCGCCTCGGCGATCCTCGACATCACGCTCACGGCCCGCAACAAGCAGGATCCGAACCCGATCCCGCTCTGCGGCGTCCCGTTCCACGCCGTCGACGGCTACATCCAGAAGCTCCTGGCGGCGGGTCTGAAGGTGGCGATCTGCGAGCAGGTCGAGGATCCGAAGGGCGCCAAGGGGCTGGTCGATCGCGACGTCGTGCGGGTGATCACCCCGGGCACGGTGCTCGAGGAAGAGAGCCTCGACCCGCGCAGCGCCAGCTTCCTCACGGTCGTGGCGCGCGGCGCGGCGGGCCTCGGGCTCGGCGTCTGCGACCTCTCGACCGGCGAGGTGCGGGTCATGGAGTTCCCCGTCGGCGCGGCGGCGGGCGATGGCGGCGCCGAGGCTCCGGCCACGCTCGGCGAGGACGACGCCCTCGACGCCATCGCCGAGGAGCTGGCGCGGCTCGGGGCCAAGGAGCTCGTCGTGCCGCCCGCCCTGCAGCCGTTGTTGGCGCGGCTGACCGCCCAGGTCCCCGACGTCTTCCGGAGCCTCATCCCGGACGAGTGGCTCGACGCCGCGGAGGCCGCGAGCTGGGTCGCGGGCAGCGATGCCGCAGCGACCATCGGCAGCGCCGGCCTCGCCGCGCTCGGCGGGCTCCGGGCCTATCTCCGCGCCACCTACCGCGGGCGCCTCGACCACCTGCAGCCGCCCGAGCTGGTGCAACCGCACGACACGCTCGTGCTCGATCAAACCACGCGCACCAATCTGAATCTGCTCGCGGGGACGGGAGGAGAGCGCCGGGGGTCGCTGTTGCAGGTCCTCGATCGCACCGCGACGCCGATGGGAAGCCGGACCCTCAAGCGCTGGATGCTGGCGCCGCTCACCAGCCCGGCGGCCATCGGCCGGCGCCTCGACGCGGTCGAGGTGCTGGTGTCGAATGTCGGGCTGCGCGCCGATCTGCAGGCCGCGCTCGCCGGCATGGGGGATCTCGAGCGCCTGGTGGGCCGGATCGGAACCGGCGGCGCCTCGCCGCGCGACCTCGGGCGGCTCGTCGCCGCGCTCGGCCGGGTCGCGCGCCTGCGCGAGCTGCTCGATGATCGCGACGGCCTGCTCGGCGAGATCGCCGCCCGGCTCGACCCGTTGCCGGCGGTCCAAGAGCGCATCACCGCCACGCTGGCGGACGAGCCACCGGCGGTGGCACGCAGCGGCTCGGTCATCCGCGACGGTGCCCACGCCGAGGTCGACGAGCTCCGTGAGCTGGCGCGGAACGGCAAAGGTTGGGTGATCGCCCTCGAGGCCGCGGAGCGGAAGCGCACCGGCATCGCCTCGCTGAAGATCCGCTTCAACCGCGTCTCCGGCTACGGCATCGAGGTCACCAAGCCGAACCTGGCCCTCGTGCCCGCCGACTACGTCCGCAAGCAGACGCTCGCCGGCGCCGAGCGCTTCGTGACCGTCGAGCTGAAGGCGCAGGAGCAGCGCCTGCTCGGGGCCGAGGCCCGCCTCCTCCAGCTCGAGACGGCGCTCTTCGCGGAGCTCGTGGGCGCCGTGGCCGCGCACCAGCGGACGCTCGCGGAGAACGCGCGTGCCCTCGCGGTCCTCGACGTGGTCGCGGCGCTCGCCGACCTGGCCCACGATCGCGGCTACGTCCGCCCGACGCTCGACCGCGGCGACGCCATCGTCATCCGCGACGGGCGCCACCCCGTGATCGAGACCACCCTCGGCGGCGCGGCGTTCGTTCCGAACGATTGCACGCTCGACTCGACCCAGCAGATCCTGGTCGATCACGGGCCCCAACATGGCCGGCAAGTCGACCTATCTCCGCCAGGTGGCCCTGATCTGCTGCCTGGCGCAGATGGGAAGCTTCGTGCCGGCGGCGGAGGCCCGGATCGGCGTGCTCGACCGGGTCTTCACCCGGGTCGGTGCCGCCGACAACCTCGCCGCCGGCGAGTCGACGTTCATGGTCGAGATGCGCGAGACCGCCAACATCCTCCGCGAGCTCGGCCCGCGGTGCCTGATCGTGCTGGACGAGATCGGCCGCGGCACCAGCACCTATCGACGGCATCGCGATCGCGTGGGCGGTGGCCGAGCACCTGCACGACCGCCCGGGCGCCAAGACCCTATTCGCGACGCACTACTACGAGCTGACCGCGCTGGCCCGGCAACGGCCGAGGGTGCGCAACTACTCGGTCGCGGTCCGCGAATGGAACGGCCAGGTCATTTTCCTGCGTCGAATCGTTGCGGGACCGGCCAACCGGAGCTATGGCGTAGAGGTGGCGCGACTGGCGGGGCTGCCGGTCGAGGTGGTGGAGAGGGCACGAGGTCTCTTGGCGACGCTCGAGCGTGGCGAGTTGCTTCGCGAGGCACCCGAAGCCGAGAAGGTTGCCGGCGCGCAGCTCGGGCTCTTCACGCCGCGACCGTCGGCCGCCGAGACCCGTCTTCGCCAGTTGGACGTGACACGCATGACACCCCTGGAAGCCCTGAACGAGCTGCATGCGTTGGTCGAGGTGGTGAGGGGTGGAGAGGAGCATGACACGGATGGTCAGGGCTGAAGGGACGCGGCGACGCCACCCTCTGGTCATCGTCCTCGTCGGATTGGTGACGGTTACCGGGCTCGCGCACGCGGCGGTGGCGGCGACGTCGGCACGCCCGGCCAAGATCGAGCGCGTCCGCTACGAGGCGGACGGAACCTCGACACGGGTCATCGTCATGCTGTCGCGCCCGGTTCCCTACCAGGTGCGCGTCATGAGCGGGGAGCGGGCGCGACGGACCGAACGTCGGGTCGTGCTCGATTTTTCGAACGCCACGCTCGCCCCCGGCGCGACGACGCCCGTCGGGGTCGAGAACGGTCTCTTGCAGCAGATCCGGACCGGTCAGTTCACCGCCCGCACCGCGCGCGTGGTGCTGGACCTCTCGAGCATCACCAAGCACTCGGTCACGGCCTTCGAGGATCCCCCCCGGGTCGTCATCGACATCGCAGGCAATCCGGCCCCGCCGGCGCCGGTCGCGGCCGAGAACGCGCGCGAGCGTGAGCCCGTGGCGAGCGTCGAGGCGAAGCCAGCGCTCGCCGAAGCGGCCCGCCGCGAGGGACCGAAGCCACCCAGTGTCGCCGAACGCACCGAGCCGCCGCGAGCCGCCGAGCGGGGCGAGCCGGTACCCCGTTCCAGTGAGCGCGCCCCGCAGTCGCCCGGCGGGGGCCCGCTCGCCTCGCTCCGCGGCGAGGCGGACCGTGCCGCAGCCGCGAGCGCCGCGACGACGGCGACCCCGAGCGCCGCGACCGGCACGACCGAGCCGGTTCCTGGCCGACCGTCGAATCGGACGTGGCGCATCGTCCTCGACCCCGGGCACGGCGGCAACGATCCGGGTGCGCAGGGCGTCGACGGCGTGCTCGAAAAGGACGTCGTGCTGGCGATCGCGCAGCGCTTGAAACGCCGCCTCGAGGAGAGCTCCAACGCCAAGGTGCTGCTCACACGCGAGACCGACACCACCCGCACGCTCGCCGAGCGCACCGCCTTCGCCAATGCCAACAGCGCCGACCTCTTCGTCTCGATCCACGCCAACGCCGATCGCAGCGGCGATCTCCAGGGCATCGAGACGTACACGCTCAACAACTCCAACGACCGCGCCACCATCCGGCTCGCCAAGATGGAGAACGGCCCGTCGGTCCGCGTCGGGCGCGGCGATCTGTCGTTCATCCTGAGCGACATGGTGCAGGCCGGGAAGGAAGAGGAATCGAATGCCCTAGCCGAGCGGCTGCACTCGCGCGTGCTCGCCAGGCTGCGATCGCGCTACACGGACGTCCGCAACCTCGGCGTCAAGAAGGGGCCGTTCTACGTGCTGGTGGGGGCGTACATGCCGTGCGTCCTGATCGAGACCTCGTTCCTCTCGCATCCGGTGGAAGGGAAGCGCCTCGGCACCGCCGTCTATCAGAACGACATCGCCGAAGGCCTCTACCTCGGGATCAGCGATTTCCTCGGCGACGCGCGTCTCGCCAAGACGCTCTGAGAGCCCCGGCGCCCGGATGATATCGGCCACGCCCTCGACGACGGTGGGACCCGACCTGCCGCCGGTGAGCCCGACGGGCAACGACCTCAGCGCGATCGCCCGTGCTTTTCTGGCGGAGCTGCAGGCCACCCTCAGCGAGCGCCACCGCGAAGGCGCCGGCGGTCTCGCGATCGTGCAGGCCTATACCGGCGCCGTCGACCGCCTGATCGCGTTCCTCTTCGAATCGGCCACCGCCGAGTACACCGAGCGCTACGTGCTGCTCGACCACCGCTGTACGGTGGCGGCGCAAGGCGGCTACGGCCGTTTCGAGCTGAACCCGGCCTCCGACATCGACCTCTTGGTGCTCTATCCCTGGCGCGTCAACGCCTACGTGGAGACCGTCGCGGAGCGCATCCTCTACACGCTGTGGGACGCAGGCCTGGCGGTCGGGCACGCCAGCCGGACGGTGGCGGATTGCACGCGGCTCGCCCAGAAGGACCTCAAGGTCAAGACCGCCCTCCTCGACGCCCGCTACCTCGCCGGCGACGTGCCGCTCTACCAGCAGTTCGAGGCGGCGATGGAATCCGACGTCCTCAAGAAGAATGCGGCCCGTTTCTATCGCGAGAAGCTCGTCGAGAGCCGCGAGCGGCACCGCAAGTTCGGCGACTCGGTCTATCTGCTCGAGCCCGAGCTGAAGGAGGGCGCCGGAGGGCTCCGCGACATCCACACGGCGATGTGGCTCGCCAAGGTCAAATACAAGGTCAAGACCATGGGCGAGCTGGTCGTGAAGGGCGTGATCAGCGAGCGGGAGCGTGCGGAGATCGAGGCGTCGCAGGACTTTCTCTTCCGCGTCCGCAACTCGCTCCACTTCCTCGCAGGCTCGCACCAGGACCACCTCACCTTCGACTTCCAGGATCGGGTGGCACCCGAGCTGGGATTCGGCACCGACGGCACCAACCGTCCGATCGAGCGCTTCATGAAGACCTACTACACGCACGCGACCGCGGTGCGGCGCTTCTCCGACACCATCATCGAGCGCTGCACCGAGCGGCCGACGCCGTACCGCCTGATCGGGCGCGTGATCGGCCGCGAGATCCGGGACGGCGTCTGGATCATGAACCGCGCGCTCTCGGTCGACGGCGCCGAAGTGATCGAGCGCAATCCGACCTCGCTCATCACGGTGTTTCGCGACGCCCAGCGCCACGGCGTGCAGATCACGCAGGGCACGCAGCGTCTGATCCGCGAGCACCTTCACCTGATCGGGGAGGCGGAGCAACACGATGCCGCCTACATCCGCCCGTTTCTCGACATCCTGGCCTGGAATCACGCCGTCTACGAGACGTTGCAGGAGATGCACAAGGTCGGGTTACTGTGCCAGCTCTTCCCGGAGCTGCGGCGCATCGAGTGTCTCGTCCAGCGCGACCCGAACCACATCTTCACCGTCGACGAGCATTCGCTGCGCGGCATCGGCGAGCTCGAGCGTCTCCGCCGCGGCGAGCACAAGGAGACCGCGCCGCTTCTGACCGAGGTCATGCGCGAGCTCGACCGCCATGAGATCCTCTTTCTGGCGCTCCTCTTTCACGACGTCGGCAAGGGGCACGGCGAGGGCCACTCGGCGCGCGGCGCCGACATGGTGCGGGACATCGCCGCCCGCCTGCCGCTCAACGAGGACGAGGTCGCGCAGTGGGAGTTCCTGGTCCGCCAGCACCTCTTGATGTCGCACCTGGCGCAGCACCGCGACACCAACGACCCCCGGCTCTTGGCGGAGTTCGCGCGCACCGTCGGCAGCACCGAGAATCTCAAGATGCTCTACGTGATGACCTTCGCCGACATGCGCGCGGTGGGTCCCAAGGTGTGGAACAACTGGCGTGACATGCTGCTCGGCGAGCTCTACATGCGCACCCTCACGCACTTCGAGCAGGGCCTGCACGTCGAGCAGGACGAGCACGGGCATGCCGAGCGCATCCGGCAGCGAGTGCTCGACCACGCGGACGCCGAGCGCCGCCCGGGCTTCCTGTCGTTCCTCGCCGGGATGCCCGACCGCTACGTCACCACGACGCCCGAGGCCCAGATCCCCACCCATTTCGAGCTGATGAATCACCTGCGCGAGGAATGGAGCGTCCGGCCCGCGTCCGAGCATCCGCATCTCTTCGTCAGCACGCTCCGCCACATGCCCGAGTCGGAGTACAGCGAGCTCACGATCTGCACGCCGGACCGCCCCGGGCTGTTCGCGATGATCGCCGGCGTGCTGACGGCCCAGGGCATGAACATCGTGGGTGCCCGCATCACGACGTCGCGCGGCGGCATCGCCATCGACAGCTTTCGGATCGGCCATCACGAGCAGCTCGAGCGCGTGCTCGAGCCCGAGCGCTGGGAGCGCGTGCAGGCGATGCTCGCCAAGGTGCTGCGCGGTCAGATCGACATCGCGGCGCTGGTCGCGGCCTCGGGTCGCCCCTCGATCCTCGAGCGGCGGCCGCGGGCCGGCGTCACCGTGCCGCCGGACGTCACGATCGACAACGCCGTGTCGGAGGACTACACGGTCGTCGACGTCATCACCCGCGACCGCGTGGGCGTGCTGTTCGCCATCACCCACGGGTTGCACCGCCTCGGCGTGGTGATCCACCTCGCCAAGATCACCACCCAGGCCCATCAGGTGCTCGACGTCTTCTACGTCACCGACGGCGAGGGTCGGAAGCTGACGAGCGAGGATCGTCTGACGGCGCTCCGCGACACGATCACGGCCGAGATCCTGGCCCTGACGGCGCCGCCGGAGAAGGACTGAGGGTGGCGGGCCGCGCCGACGCGGCGGTCGCGACCGCCCTGGATCTCTGGATCGACCGCTTCCTCGCCTACGTGACGGCGGAGCGCGGCCTGGCGCGCAACACGGTCGCCGCATACGCCCGCGACCTGGCGCTCCTCGCGCGCTTCGCCGGCAAGCGCCACGCGGACCCGACCCGCCTCACGCCGCCGCTGTTGCGCGAGTTTCTCGGTGCCGAACGACGGCGCGGGCTCGGGGCGCGGAGCGCGCTCCGGCTGGCGGCCACGCTCCGCGGCTTCGGCCGCTATCTCGTGCTAGAGCGCGTCGTCGCGGTGTCCCCGGCGGCCGATCTCACCATGCGCAAGGTCCCGGCGCCGCTCCCGTTGGCCCCGGACGCGGGGGATCTGCGGGTCCTGCTCGAAACCCCACCCGCCGACACGCCGCTCGGGCTCCGCGATCGCGCGCTCCTCGAGATGCTGTACGCCGCCGGCCTCCGCGTCTCGGAGGTGGTCGCCCTCGCGCCGCAGAGCCTCGACCTCGACGCCAACTGCGTGCGGGTGGTGGGGAAGGGGAGCCGCGAGCGAGTCGTGCCGCTCGGGCGCCCGGCACGCGAGCGGCTCGACGAGTACCTCAGCCGCGGGCGCCCGCTGCTCGCGCGCGGGGCTCGACCGTGCCCGCAGCTCTTCGTGTCGCGGCGCGGCCGGCGACTGTCGCGACAGAGCGTGTGGAAGCTGCTCAAGCACCACCTCCGCTCTGCGGGTCTCGATGCACGCCTGTCGCCGCACAGCCTCCGCCATGCCTTCGCGACCCACCTGCTCGACGGGGGCGCCGATCTCCGGGCGGTGCAGGCCATGCTCGGTCACGCCGACGTCGCGACGACGCAGATCTATACGCACGTCGCGCCGCGCCGCCTGCGCGAGGTGCATCGTCGCTACCATCCGCGCGACGCGGGAGGCGTACGCTCGTGAGCGCGCGTTGCGCCCTCGGGGGCGGCTTGTTAGGAGCAGATATGGAGCACCCCGATCAGCTGGTCGACCTGGTGCATCGGCTCGCGATCGTGGCGCTCCCGATCCTCGCGGCCGTCATCTTCCACGAGGTCGCGCACGGCGCGGTGGCGCTCCGCTTGGGTGACGACACCGCGCTCCGCCTCGGGCGCCTCACCCTGAACCCGTTGCCGCACATCGATCCGATCGGCACGGTCATCATGCCGCTCCTGCTGGCGCTCACCGGTCTTCCCGTCTTCGGCTACGCGCGCCCGGTGCCGGTCGATTACGGCCGCCTCCGGCATCCGCGCCGCGACATGGTGCTGGTCGCGCTCGCCGGGCCCGGCACCAACCTCCTGCTGGCGACGGCGAGCGCCCTCGTCCTGCGGGCGCTCACGGCCTACGTCGCCGGCCTGACCCCGGAGACCGCGACGACGTTCGTCACCGGGGTGGTGGTGCCGCTGGCACTGATGGCCCAGGCGAGCGTCATCATCAACGTGAGCCTCGCGGTCTTCAACATGCTGCCGTTGCCCCCGCTCGACGGCGGCCGCGTCCTGACCGGCCTCCTCCCGTACGCCCAGGCGCGCCTGCTTGCAGCGGTGGAGCCGTTCGGCTTCGTGATCCTGGCCGCGCTCCTCATGACCGGCTGGCTCGGTCCCCTGGTGCGGGTTCCGATCAGCCTGGTCATGCGGGTGATGCCGTGACGGCCGCGGCGGGTCGCATCGTGAGCGGCATGCGTCCGACCGGCCGCCTGCACCTCGGGCATCTGCTCGGCACGCTCGGCACCTGGCGGACGGTGCAGGCGACGCACGAGTGCTTCTTCTTCGTCGCCGACTGGCACGCGCTCACCACCGACTACGATCGCACCGAGGGCCTGGCAACCAACGTCGTCGAGATGGTGACCGACTGGATCGCGAGCGGCATCGACCCGACGCGGGCGACGCTCTTCGTGCAATCGTGGATCCCGGAGCACGCCGAGCTGCACCTGCTGCTGTCGATGATCACGCCGCTCGGCTGGCTCGAGCGGGTCCCGACCTACAAGGAGACGCAGCTCCAGCTGGTGGACCGCGACCTCTCGACCTACGGCTTCCTCGGCTACCCGGTCCTACAGGCCGCCGACATCCTGATGTACCGCGCCACCACCGTGCCGGTGGGCGCCGATCAGGTCCCACACGTCGAGCTAACGCGCGAGATCGCGCGCCGCTTCAACCACGTCTTCGGGGAGCTCTTTCCCGAGCCGCAGGCCATGCTCGCGGCCGCGCCTCGGGTGCCGGGGCTCGACGGCCGCAAGATGAGCAAGAGCTACAACAACGCGGTCTTCCTCGCCGACGAGGCGGCCGAGGTGAAGGCCAAGCTCTCGCGTATGATGACCGATCCGCGGCGCGCCCGCCGCCATGACCCTGGCGACCCCGACGACTGCCCCGCGTACGTTTTGCATCGCGTGTACTGCACGCCCGAGGAGCTGGCGATGACCGCGGAAGGCTGCCGGACCGCCGGCATCGGCTGTCTCGACTGCAAGCAGATCATGATCGCGCGCGCCGAGGCCGAGCTCGGCCCGATCCGCGAGCGCCGCCGCGAGCTCGCCGCGCGCCCGGACGACGTTCGCGACGTGCTCGCCGACGGCACCCGGCGCGCCCGCGCGCTCGCCGTGGAGACCATGGCCCGCGTCCGGGAG
The DNA here is from genome assembly GCA_963761995.1 of uncultured delta proteobacterium. Taxonomy (GTDB): domain Bacteria; phylum Desulfobacterota; class Binatia; order UTPRO1; family UTPRO1; genus UTPRO1. The sequence goes on from CAVXIU010000006.1 coordinate 2,538,949, forward strand.
CGGGTGGGGCTGGGAGGAGCCGCATGAGCTATCGCGTCAAGCTCGAGATCTTCGAGGGTCCGCTCGATCTGCTCTTGCACCTCATCAAGAAGAACGAGGTGGACATCTACGACATCCCGGTCGCCCGCATCACGGACGAGTATCTCCAGTACCTGACGCTCCTCGAGACCATGAACCTCGACGTCGCCGGCGAGTTCCTGGTGATGGCGGCGACGCTCACGCATCTCAAGTCCCGCATGCTGCTGCCGCCCTCGGAGGAAGACGCCGACGAGCCCGACGAGGATCCCCGTATCGATCTCGTGCAGCAGCTCGTCGAGTACCAACGCTATCGCGAGGCGGCGCTAGCGCTCGGCGAGCGCGCGGTCTTGAGCCGCGACGTCTTTCGCCGCGATCCCGCCGCACCCGACGACGACCGCGGCGAAGGGATCCGCCTGCGCGACGTCTCGGTCGCCGACCTCTTGGAGGCCTTCCGCGAGGTGATGGAGCGGGCGCTCCGCGAGAGCTTCCACGAGATCATCACCGAGGAGATCTCCGTCGAGGAGTGCATCGAGCTGATCGAGCGCCGCATGGCCCTGGACGGATCGCTCCGGTTCCGCGATCTCTTCGCCGGGTCCCCGTCGCGTCGCCGCCTGGTGGCGACCTTCCTGGCGTTGCTCGAGCTCATCAAGCGCCAGGCGATCCATGCCCGCCAGGACGAGGAGTGCAGCGAGATCCTGTTGTTTCCGAGGGCCGGCGCCGTGTCGCGGCTCGACGAGCTGCCGTGAAGGAGGAGAGGATGGAGGAGCGAAAGGACGAAGCGGCCGGCGCGGAGGAGGCGGAGGAGGGCGACGAGGGCGTCGCGGCCGCCGAGGTCGCCGGCGACGGGAGCGAGACGTCGCAGCAGGACGATTCCGACGTCGACGTGCTGGCGGAAACGAGCGCCGAGGTCGACGAGCGGCTGGTGGCCATCCTGGAGAGCGTGCTGTTCGCCTGTGGCGAGCCGATCACACTCGGACGGCTGGCCGACGTGGTGGCGGGACCGACGCGCGGCGAGCTGCGCGCGGCGCTCCGGACCTTGGCCGAGCGCGCCGAGCAGGAGCGACGCGGCCTCCGCCTCGTCGAGGTCGCAGGGGGCTATCAATTTCGGACGGCCCCCGAGCATGCCGAATGGGTGCGTCGGCTCTTCCAGCAGCGGCCGTGGCGTCTCACCCGCGCCACGCTCGAGACCCTCGCGATCATCGCCTACAAGCAACCGATCACCCGGGCCGAGATCGAGGCCATCCGCGGCGTCGACGTCGACAGCGTGCTGGCGTCGTTGCTCGGCCGGAAGCTCGTGAAGATCCTGGGACGGAAGGACGTCATCGGCCGCCCCTTGCTCTATGGAACCACGCGCCAGTTCCTGGAAGTCTTCGGGCTGCGCGACCTGGCCGGCCTCCCGGGCCTCTCGGAGGTGGTCGGAGCGATGCCCGAGAGCGTCGGCGCGGGAGCCGCAAGCAGTACCGAGGAAGCCTGGAGCAGCGATGAAAGAGCAGACAGCGGGAGTGCGGTTGCAGAAGCTGCTGGCGGATTCGGGGATCTGCTCGCGCCGAGCGGCGGAGGAGCTGATTCAAAAGGGCCGAGTGACCGTGAACGGGAAGACGGTCAAGACCCTGGGGACTCGGGCCCTTCCGACTGATCGGATCCGGATCGACGACCGCGCGCTGCCGAGCCGCCGCGCGCCGCTATACTTCGTGGTGAACAAGCCGGTCGGGGTGGTCACGACCACCCGCGACCCCGAGGGCAGGCCGACGATCGTCCGTCTCGCACCGGAAGGGTCGTCACGGCTCTTCCCGGTCGGCCGGCTCGACGTGCAATCGACGGGGCTCGTGCTCCTCACCAACGACGGCGCCCTCGCCGCCGTGCTGACGCACCCGCGCTACCAGGTGCCGCGCATCTATCGCGTCAAGGTGAGCGGAAGCCCCGACGAGCGGGCGCTCGGCAGGCTCCGGCGCGGGATCCGGCTCGACGATGGCCCGTCGGGACCGGTCGAGGTGGCCGTGGAGCAACGACGACCGACCAAGACCTGGCTCCGGATCACCGTGCACGAGGGACGGAATCATCTCGTGCGACGCCTCTGCGAGGCCGTCGGGCACCGCGTCGAGAAGCTCCAACGTGTCGCCCTCGGTCCGCTCGAGCTCGGGAAGCTGCCGCTCGGCGCGTGTCGCGCGCTGTTGCCGCGGGAGCTCATCGCGCTGCGGCGCGTCGCGAGCGCGGCGCGCCGCGGAAGCACGCCGCCGGCGGCACGCGTCGGTCGCGAGAGCCGACGGTCGTAGGAGCCGTCGCTCTGCCGCGGTGCGCCAGTCAGTTTCCCGGCGCACTGTCCAACTGTGTACGCGGAAGCATGACGGGGAGCGCGCGTCGCGCAGCAATGGCGAGGCGCCGCGCGCGCGCGCCGCTGGCATGGATGCTGCTCGCTCTCGAGCGCACCGGTCGCAAGTGGCAACGTCACGCGATCGTCACGCAAATTCCATTGCAAACGATGACCAAGCCGATTACTAGACGATCAGTCGCGGGAGGTGAGCGGATGGGTGGAGAGATCAGTCGAGGGCAGCTGTCAGCGGCAGCCCCGACGCGAGACGGTTGGCTCTACGTCTCCGGAGCGTTGACGCCGTACGATCTCGAAAACCTCTGCGATCAGATCGCCGTGCTCGGACGTGGTGAGAACGGCGAGGTCCACGTCGAGCTCGAGCTCGGGGGAACGCCGCACGACAGCCCCGAGCTCCACACGCTGGCGCGCCGCATGAAGCGTCTGCGCCGCCAGGGCGTGGTGGTACACGTCCACGCCGCACGCAGTAGGACCGGCGGCGGCGGCCTCACGAACTGAACGGTCGACCCAACCGGCGACCTCCCGAGCGCCGCGCGCCCGAGCGCAGCCCCCTTGTGGTTTGACAGCGCCAACGCCAGCCGGTAGACCCTTCGTCCGCGCGACGCCGAGTCGGGCGTCCATGACGCGGGGTGGAGCAGTCCGGTAGCTCGTCGGGCTCATAACCCGAAGGTCGGAGGTTCAAATCCTCCCCCCGCAACTCTGCCGCGAACGGCGTGCGGGATCGGTTCGACGAATCTGATCCCCACGCCGTGCGGCGTACCGCCGAGTGCGAACGGCGGCTACGGCAGCTGCCGCATCGGCAACGTCTGCCGGCGGAGCCTCAGCGGCTCGGCGCGCTCGGCGACGAGGGCCTCGCTGGCGTCGGCGTACGAGAAACAGGTGTTCCGCATGCCGGGGATGGTCGCCAGCACGGCCCGACGGCGCGCCGGCGGATCGTCTTCGCGGTCTCGTATCTCGGGAGGGAGGGATCCGAAGAAGCGGACGAAGTGCAGCTGATAGGCGGCCTGCCCGACCTCGACGAGGAGCTCGGAGACGCGGTGGCATCCGCCGACGCCGCCGACGGCGGCGCGCGCCGCCTGCGTGAAGCCGCGGGCGACCCGCATGCCGACGAGCCCCTGCATGTTCGGTTGGGTGAGGTTGCACACGGCGGTGAAGGGGCCGTTCCGAACCTCGGAGCGGGCGGCGACGATCTCGAGCGTGGGATGGAGGATCTCCACCTCGACGTGGACGTCGTGCACCTCGTCCTGCAAGGTCGCTTCGATCAGGAAGCGATCGCCCTCGAGCGGGTAGATGGACACTTCCTTGCTGCGGTGAAAGACGGCCCGAACTTCGCGCATCGGCGCACCATAGCGGCCGCCCCGAGACGTTGGAAGTCGCGCCGCCGGTCAGGCGACGGCGGGAACGACGAAGCCGCGACGCGCGTGCTCGCAGGCGGCGCGGCTGGCGCATCCGATCATGTGGTCGTTGACCAGGCCCATCGCCTGCATGAAGGCGTAGACGGTCGTCGGCCCGACGAAGCGGAAGCCGCGGCGGCGGAGATCGGTTGCGAGCGCCGTCGAGGCGGGTGTCGTTGCCGGAACCGCGGCTCGCGTGCGCGGCGCGCGTTGCGACCGGGCCTCGGGGGCGAAGGACCAGAGGTAGGCGGCGAACGAGCCGTGCTCACGCTGCACCTCGCGCACCAGGCGCGCGTTGTGTATCGCGGCCTCGACCTTGCCGCGATGCCGGACGATGCCCTCGTCGGCGAGGAGCCGCGCCACGTCGCGGGCGCCGAAGCGCGCCACGTGCGGAGGGTCGAAGCCGCGAAAAGCGCGGCGAAAGTTGTCGCGCTTGCGGAGGATCGTGAGCCACGAGAGCCCGGCCTGAAATCCCTCGAGCGCGAGCTTCTCGAACAGGCGGACGTCGTCGGCCACCGGTCGGCCCCACTCGTCGTCGTGGTAGGCGACGTAGAGCGGGTCGGCGGTCGCCCACCAGCAGCGGGTGACGCCGCCTGTGCGCCGAAGCGAGGGCGTGGTCTTCGCCATGGACGCCGTCTGTATCCGAGGCGGCGAGGTCACAAAAGGCTACGAGTAGCCCTGGCGCGATCCGACCTGGTTTGAAGCCGGCCCCCGCCTCGTATAGCAACGGCGGACGCAAGAGGAGGGTGATTGGCGCATCAATACATCTTCACGATGAAGGATCTCCGCAAGGTCTACCCGCCCGATCGGGAGGTCCTGAAGGGGATCTGGCTGTCGTTCTTCCCCGGCGCCAAGATCGGGGTGCTCGGCGCCAACGGCGCCGGCAAGAGCACACTCCTCAAGATCATGGCGGGCCTCGAGACCGAGTTTCTGGGCGAGGCCTGGCCGGCAGAGGGGACGCGGGTGGGCTATCTGTCGCAGGAGCCGGCCCTCGACCCCGCGAAGGACGTGCTCGGCAACGTCACCGAGGGGGTGGCCGAGCTCCGCGCGCTGCTCGACCGTTTCGAGGCCGTCAGCACCAAGCTCGGCGAGGTCAGCGACACCGACGAGATGGAGCGGCTGATCGAGGAGCAGACAAAACTCCAGGACGGCATCGAGGCGGCCAATGGCTGGGAGCTCGATCGCACGCTCGAGATGGCGATGGACGCGCTCCGGGTGCCGCCCGGCGACGCGGCGGTGGCAACCCTCTCCGGCGGCGAGCGGCGGCGCGTGGCGCTCTGCCGCCTCCTGCTGCAGGCGCCCGACCTGCTGCTGCTCGACGAGCCGACCAACCACCTCGACGCCGAGTCGGTGGCGTGGCTGGAGCGCCACCTGCAGGAGTATCGCGGCACCGTCGTCGCCATCACCCACGACCGCTACTTCCTCGACAACGTGGCCGGCTGGATCCTGGAGCTCGACCGCGGCGCCGGCATCCCGTGGGAGGGCAACTATTCATCGTGGCTCGACCAGAAGCAGCAGCGGCTCGCCACCGAGGAGAAGCAGGAGTCGGCACGCCGGCGCACGCTCGCCCGCGAGCTCGAGTGGGTGCGGATGGCGCCGCGCGCGCGGCAGGCGAAGAGCAAGGCCCGGCTCCAGGCCTACGAGTCGCTGTTGGCGGAGGAGGGCGAGCGCCGGCGCGACCAGGCGGAGATCATCATTCCGACCGGACCGCGGCTCGGCGATCTGGTGGTCGAGGCCAAGGGCCTTCGCAAGGCATACGGCGACCGCCTGCTGATCGACGATCTTTCGTTCACGCTGCCGCCGGGCGGCATCGTCGGCGTGATCGGCCCGAACGGCGCCGGCAAGACCACGCTCTTCCGTATGATCACCGGCGGCGAGCAACCCGACGGCGGGACGCTCCGGGTCGGGGAGACGGTCCAGATGGCCTACGTCGACCAATCGCGCGACGCCCTCGTACCCACCCGCAGCGTCTACGAGGAGATCAGCGAGGGCCAGGACCAGCTGAAAATCGGCCGCCGCGAGGTCGCGGCTCGGGCCTACGTGGCGTCGTTCAACTTCAAGGGAAGCGACCAGCAGAAGCGCGTCGGCGATCTCTCCGGTGGGGAGCGCAACCGTGTGCACCTCGCCAAGCTCCTGAAGCGCGGCGGCAACCTGCTCCTGCTCGACGAACCGACCAACGACCTCGACGTCGACACCCTGCGGGCGCTCGAGGACGCGTTGCTCGACTTCGCCGGCTGCGCCGTCGTGATCAGCCACGATCGCTGGTTCCTCGACCGCATCGCGACCCACATCCTGGCGTTCGAGGGCGACAGCCGGGTGGTCTGGTTCGAAGGCAACTACGCCGACTACGAGGCCGATCGCCGCCGCCGTCTCGGCGCGGAGGCGGCGCAGCCGCACCGCATCCGCTACCGGCCGTTGACGCGCGGCTGAGCGGGTCGACGCGAGGGGCATGGGACCAGAGGGCGCGACCGCCGGACGCTACGAACGCACGCCGCCGGTGTGGACCGGCCCGGGCGCGCCCGGCCGCTATTTCGACCTGCTGCACAACCTCGTCAGCCGCGCCATCAAGCAGCGCTACAAGCGCTCCGTCCTCGGCTTCGCATGGACGATGCTGAACCCGTTGCTGACGATGGTCATCCTCTCGGTGGTCTTCTCGGCGGTCTTCGGCACCCTCGTGCCCAACTACCCGCTCTTCGTCATCATCGGCCTCCTGGCGTGGAACCTCTTCTCTTTGGGCTCGACCCAGGGTCTCGCGAGCATCGTCGAGTCGGGGCCGTTGGTGCGCAAGGTCGCCGTTCCGAAGGAGATGTTCCCGGTGGCGGCCGTCGGCGCCAACCTCGTCAACTTTCTCTTCTCGCTGGTGCCGCTCCTGCTGGTGATCCTGGTGATGCGGGTCCACATCACGTGGGCGGTGCTGTGGGTCCCGCTCGGCGTCGTGCTGATCGGGCTCTTCACGCTCGGGGTCGCGCTCGCGCTCGGAACGCTGAACGTCTTCTTTCGCGACGTGCGGTACTTCTACGAGGCCGCGCTCTTGGCGTGGTTCTACGGCACCCCGGTCTTCTACCCCATCGACGTGCTGTCGCCGCGGGCGAAGGCCGTGCTGCAGTGGAATCCGCTGTACGTCATGGTGGAGGTCTTCCGGACTCCCATCTACGCCGGGGTGTCGCCGGCGGCGGGCACGATCGTCACGGCCGTGATCGAGGCGGTCGGGATGGCGCTCCTCGGGTGGTGGATCTTCCGGCGCCACCAAGCGCGCTTCGTGGACTACATCTGACCCGATGACGGACGCCCGCATCACCGTCGACCGCCTGGCGGTCCGCTACGACCTGCAACTGGAGCGCGTGATCTCCGTCCGCGAGTACGTGATCCGACGCTTGCGGGGCGAGCGCTTCCCGAGCGAGACGCTGTGGCCGCTCCGCGACGTCTCGTTCAGCGTCCACTCGGGGGAGAGCCTCGGCATCGTCGGGCGGAACGGCGCGGGGAAGAGCACGCTCCTCAAGGTGATCGCCGGCATCGTGCCGCCGACCCACGGGCGCGTGGAGGTCCGCGGCCAGCTCTCGCCGCTGCTCGAGCTCGGCGCGGGGTTCGACCTGGAGCTGACGGGCCGCGAGAACATCCAGCTCTACGGGACGCTCCTCGGTCTCCGCCGCCGCCATCTGCAGGAGCGCGTCGGCGCGATCGCGGAGTTCGCCGAGCTCACCTCCTTCATCGATGTGCCGCTCAAGAACTACTCGTCCGGCATGGTGGCACGGCTCGGCTTCGCGATCGCCACCGACGCCGATCCCGACATTCTGATCGTCGACGAGGTGCTGGCGGTCGGGGATGCGCACTTCCAGCGGAAGTGCGAGGAGCGCCTCGCGCGCTTCCGCAGCCGCGGCGTCACCGTGCTGCTGGTGACCCACAGCATGCCCCTCCTGGTCGAGACCTGCTCGCGCGCGATCCTCCTGCAGCCCGGGATGCCGGTCACGATCGGCACGGCCGAGGAGATCGCCGCCCGCTACTCCGCCGGCATCGACGCCTGACGCCATGACGGCACCACGGGTCTCGGTGATCGTGCCCTGCTACCGGCCGGGCGGGATGATCGACGATTGCCTGACCACGGTGCTCGATCAGGAGCTCGACGCACCCTACGAGGTGATCGTGGTCGAGAGCAGTGGCGACGGCACGGCCGCGCGCTTGGCCGAGAAGTTTCCGGCCTGCCGCGTCATCGCGCCGCCCGCACGCACGTTCCCCGCCGAGGCGCAGAACATCGGGGTGGCCGCCGCCAGGGCGGCGTTCATCGCGATCACCAATCACGACTGCCTGGTTCCGCGCGGCTGGCTCGCGGGTCTGCTCGCCCGTCACGCGGCCGGCTCCTACGCCGCCGTCGGCGGCGCGGTCGCCAACGGCACGCCGGAGAGCCTGATCGGAACGGCCGCCTACTGGTGCGAGTTCAACGAGTTCACGCCGGGGCGTTCCGCCGGGACGGTTCCCGGAGTGGCGCAGTGCAACGTGTGCTTCCGCCGCGAGGCGCTCGCCGGTCCGACGCCGTTTCCAACCGTCCGCTTCGGCGCCGAGGAGCTCACATTCAACTACGAGCTCACGCGCGCCGGTGGCGTCTTCCATTTCGATCCGACGATCGTGGTGACGCACCGGAACCGCACGACCTGGCGCGCCTTCCTCGATCATCAATGGGTGTTGGGCATGGGCTCGGCGATGGCGCGCCGGCTGGTGCCGTTGCCGGGCGGCGTGCTCATCCGGCACCCCGCGCTGATTCCGCTGCTGCCCGGCTTCCGCCTCGGACGCCTGCTGGCACGGGTAGCCCGTCGTCATCCTCGTGAGCTGCCGCGGACGCTGGTGCTCTCTCCGTTGCTCCTGGCCGGCTACGTGCGCTGGGCCGCCGGGTTTCGTCGCGGCCAGCAGGAGCCGCTCGATGCCTGGCCGCGGTGACGAGCCTCTGCGTCAGGCCGACGCGACCCGCTCGTAGACCGCGAGCGTCGCCGCCGCCGCGCGCTCCCAGGTGAACAGGCGCGCCCGTGCGAGACCGCGCGCGACGCGCTCCTCGACGGCCGGACCGCCGGCGATGACGGTGGCGAGCGCCCGAGTCGTCGCCGCCTCGTCGCTCGGATCGACCAACCAGGCGGCGTCGCCCACCACCTCGGGAAACGACGTGCGATCCGCGCACACCAGCGGCGTGCCGCTGGCCAGGGCCTCGAGCGCGGGCAAGCCGAAGCCCTCTTGGCTCGAGAGGTTCACCGCCGCGGTCGCGAGCGCATAGAGCGCGGGGAGATCCGCGTCCGGCACGATCCCGAGGTGGCGAATACGCCCCGCGACCGGGCTCGTCGCCAGCGCCTCGGCGAGCGCCGCGTTCTTCCAGCCCGGCGGTCCGGCGAGCAGCAGGTGGGCATCGCCGCGCTCGTCGCCGGCGAGCGCGCCGAACGCGCGCACCAGCCGGTCGAGGTTCTTCCGCGGGCTCGCGATTCCGACGAAGAGCAGGAAGCGCGCGGGAAGCCGGTGCCGCCGGCGGACGTCGGCGCGGGTGGCCTCGTCGACGGACGGCGCGAAGCGCGCGTCGACGCCGTGCGGGATCACCACCACGCGCGGCTCGGGGAGGTCGAAGTGGGCGAGGATCTCGCGGCGCGTGAACTCGGAGCCGGTGATGATCGCGTCGGCGCGCGCGACGCTGCGCGGCAGGACGAGCCGCCAGTAGGCGGCCGCCGAGCGCGAGATCGCGTCGGGAGTCTGGAGCGGGATCAGATCGTGGAGGGTGAGCACGTAGGGCCGTGGCGCGAGCGCCATGCCGGCGAAAATCGGCGTGTGCACGACGTCGACGCCGGCCCGCCGCATCGCGAGCGGCCAGTAGGTCTGGTCCTGCAGGAAGACCTTGAGCAGGAAGCGTGGCAGCGTCCGGAGCCGGTGGAGCTCGACACCGTCCGGGACGAGGCGGGGACCGTAGCTCCGCTCGGTGAACGCGACCAGGCGATGGGATCCCGGGCGGCGCGCCATGGCCGCAAGCAGCCGGGCGGCGTAGCGCTCGTAGCCGCCCATCGGCGCCTTCAAGCACGTGATGTCGAGTCCGATCCGCATGCCGCGAGCGTCAGGAATCGGCGAGCGCGTCCGCGAGCGCGGCGAGCAGGCGATCGTCGAAGCTGTCCGACCAGCGCGTGCTCCACGCCACCTTCGACCCGGCGGCGCGGCCCGCGAGATCGTCGACGGCGGCGATGGCGGCGGCGAGGCCGTCGCGGATCCCGGTCACGGTCGGCGGCACGGCGATCAGGTTCGACGAGAGCGCCGCGAGCGCCGCGGCCGTCTTGTTGGCGAAGGTATTGGTCACCGTCAGCTGACCCGCCGCCGCCATCTCCAGCGGCACCAGGCTCGGATGCGGCGTCAGCATGAGGGCGAGCCCGACGTCGTAGCCCGGCAGCATGGTGTGGTACTCCGCGAGGTCGACCCGGGGGAGCAGCGCCAGGCGAACGCCGCCGCCGAGGGGCACCGCCTCGAAGGCGCGGCCGGCGCCGATGCCCTCGACCCGCCAGCTCTCGGGGTCGAGGAGACCGTCCGCGACGGCCCGCCGGAGCGCCAGGACGCCGAGCTCGAACATGTTGCGGGCCGCATGCTGCTCGGGGCGGGCGTAGAACAAGAGCCGCCGCGATCCGCGGCGCGCGAGGCTCTCTGGGGTGACGTCGAACGTGGCGATCGCGTTCCGAAACGTCAGAACGGTCGTGGGCGCGGGAACATCGGCGGCGAACACACCGGTGCGCTCGGCGCGAAAGTAGTCGCGCAGGAGCTCGGTCGAGAAGAGCGCGACGTGAGGGAAGGTGTAGGACTCCGCGGCGAGCGCGTAGAGCGATCCCATCGGGAACGTCATCGGCTCGTACTCCTGGATCAAGTAGACGAAGCGCCTGCCTTCCAGGTCGCGCACGGCACGATGCGCGAGGTGGGCCGTCCACCACGTCGACGCGATGAAGGCGTCGCGCGGGTGCACCGCGAGCTCCACGGAGCGATCCGCCGCGTAGGCCACCTCGACGCGATCGAAGAGCCCCTCCAGGCCGGGATAGCCCGCGATCGCACGCCGCCACGCGGTCGGATCGTGGTCCGAGCGGTCGACGATGACGAGACGGACCGCGTGCCCGACGTCGGAGAGGCGGAGTGCCAGATGCAGCTTGCCGAGATAGCCCGCGAACAGATGCCGGACGTCGATCGCCGGGGTGAGCACGTTGATGCGGCGGCGCTCGTCGCGGCTGACCCGCAGGCGAAGCGGCGCGAGCTTCTCCAGGATCAGCTCGACTCCGGCCGTGGGGCTCGCCCCCGTACTGGCGCCCGTGACCTCGCGCCGCACCACGCGTTCGTCGAAGAGCCGCTGTCGGTGACGCCGATAGTGACGATCGAGCACTTTGGCCGCGAGCGTACCGCGAAGGCAGCGCCACTCCGCTCCCAGGGTCGGACGGCGCTCCCAGACCGACGCCAGCGTCTCGCGGACGAGGCCGACCGGGGCGTCCTCCAGGGCGGCAACGCGCGCGAGGATCCGTCGTTTGGACGCCGTGGTCCGCTCACCGAGGCGGAGCAGGAGCAAACGGGCGATGACGATCAAGCGCAGCACGTCCTGGGTGTACACGTCGCGCCAGCGCCAGAGCTCCGCCATCACCCGCCGCCCGAGCTCGGGGCGCGTGAGCGCTCGGGCGAGATCCTGCGCGCTCGGCAGCAGGCGCTCCGCTGGCGGCGCGAAGTGGCCGAGCACGTTCCCCTCGTGCTGGCGATAGGCATGGAGCGGCCGATCGACGTAGCCGAGCTCGCCGGCCGTCAGCGCGACGCAGGCGATCCAATGGTCGTGGTAGGCCTCGCCGATGCGGGGCGGAAACGGCAGCAGGTCGGGGAGCAGCGCGGCACGAAAGACGCTCGCCGCGCCCGTCACCGTGTTGGCGAACACCATGGCGGCGAGATCGGTGAAGTTGTTGCGGCGGGTGGTCCAGTAGGTGGGCGCGATCGGCACGCGCTCGCGGCTGACGATGTCCATGTCGCCGTAGACGAGGGTGGTCTCGGGCCGGAAGCGGGCCAGCGCGCTGGCGAGCTTCTCCGGGTACCAGACGTCGTCCTGATCGGCGAGCGCGACGAACGTCGCATCGGACGGGATCTGGGCGAGGCAGCGCTCGAAGTTGCCGTAGTACCCGAGACGGGTCGCGTTCTGCACGACGCGGAAACGCGGGTCGCGTTCGGCGATCTCGAGGATCGTGCGCAGCCGATCCGGCGCCGAGGCGTCGTCACAGACGATGCACGTCCAGTTCCGATGACGTTGCGCGACGATCGAGGCCACCTGCTCCGCGAAGTACTGCGGCTCCGGATTGTAGGTGGTCATGCAGATCGCGACGCGGGCTTCGGCCGCCGTGGGCGGGCTCGGGCTCGGGCCGACGGTTCCGGCGAGCAACCGGAGGATGCCGAGCGGAGCGGAGCAGACGCGACCGTCGACGAGGACGGCGCGCCAGGTCAGGTGTACCGGGCGCTCGCAGCTCGCCGGGAAGGGGAGGAGGGCCCAGAAGCCGCTGGTGAGGCTGTTTGGAAGCTGGTCGCCGATCGCCGGATCGTCCGCCGGCACGTCGGGACGAACCAGCGAATGGTTGGCGACCGGATGCGGCACGTCGTCGACGAGAATGGCGAGCGACGCGAGCGACGAGGTCGGGTGATAGCAGCGTCCGGTGAGATAGAGGAGGTTGCCGCGCCCGACGACGAGCGTGTCGGGAAGCGGGCGGTCGAGATGCGCGACCAGTGCCGCGGGCGTGGTCGCCGCGTGTGCGGGCGTCTCCGTCCGGATCACGGGGGGCTCGTGCCGCACCGGTAGGGCGCCCGCGCGTAGAGGCGAAACGCCAAGGTGCCATGGGTGGGCGCGTGATTCTCGAAGCAGGGACCCATGACGTCGCTCACGGTGGTGGTGCGTCGGAGATGGGCCGTCACGCCTTCCGTCGTCTCGAGGAAGAAGTAGCAGCGCCGGCCGCCCGCCGCCGCGATCGGCTCGAAACAGAACCAGTGCTCGTCGTCGCTGCGACCGGGGATCGCCCGGAGAGAGGTACGGAGATCGGCGGTCGCGTCCGGCGCGTCGCGGATGCGTAAGCGGATCGCGTCCGCGGCGACGCCGCCGGGGGCAGTCAGCTGGACGACGATCGCCGCCAGCTCGCCGTCCGGCATGAGGAAGCATTGCCCGACGATCCGCTCGGACCCGAGCTCGACCGAGCCTGTGGCACGCGCCGGGCCGGCCCAGCGGCACACCAGGCCGTCGGGCTTGGAGAGATCGAGCCCGCCGCTCTCCTCCGCGTGGTCGGCGTTGGGGTTGTAGTAGGGATCGGCCGCAAGCGTCGCGCGCCAACGCCGGGTCATGAGCCACGCGTCGTCCGGCGTTGCCCGGAGGCCGCGGGTCGCCGACTCGTGGTGCGTGAGCGTCGCGTGGGGCGTGTAGACGATCAGGTAGCCGCGGTCCCGCAGGCGCAGGCAGAGATCGACGTCGTTGGAGTTGACGGGGAGGCGCTCGTCGAAGCCACCGACCGCGTCGAAGGCCTCGCGCCGCATCATCAGGCAGGCCGCGGTCACCGCGCTGACGTTGCGAACCCCCGCCGGTCCCTCGCGGGCGTAGCGGTACGGATGGCCAGCGATTCCACCGATGCCGAGGGCGATGCCGGCGTGCTGAATGCGGCCGTTCGGATAGAGCAGGCGTGCGCCGACCGCGCCGACCTCCGGGCGTTGGGCGTGCTCCTCGAGTGCTCGGAGCCAATCCGGAGAGCGCGGCTCGGTGTCGTCGTTGAGGAAGACCAGATACTCGCCGCTCGTGCGCGCAACCGCGAGATTATTGAGACGCGAAAAGTTGAAGGGCGCGGGGGCGCGGATCACCGTGTGGGTGGTCGCGGCGAGAAGAGCGAGGGTGGCGCGCTCGCTGCTTCCATTGTCGACGATCACGACCTCGAAGCGCGGATGATCCGTCTGCTCGAGCGTCCGGAGGCAGCGTTCCAACATGGTGCCGCCGTCGCGGGTCGGCACGATGATGGTGACCTTGCCGGCCTCCGCCAGCGCTCGCTGCACCCGGTAGACCTCACCCTCGGGACACCAGTGCACCGTCCCGGCGATGCCTCGACGTGCGAGCGCCGCCGTGAGCGCACGCCGCCCCGGCTCTTGCGCCGCCGGCGCTGGCGCGGCGCTCTCCCCGACGCGGGCATGCGACAGGATCCTCGGCACGTGCACGATGCGCGCACGCCGCTCCGTGGCACGGAGCGCGAGGTCGTAGAGCTCCGCTCCGTCGTACCCGTCTGGGAGCGGCCCGACCTCGTCGAGGAGGCCCCGGCGATAGAGGACGACCCCCGGCCAGTACGGGCGTGCGAGCAGGAGGTCCGGCGACCAGCCGGGGAGAAGTCGTGCTGCCCGCCCGCGACCCTGCGCGTCCCGCTCGTCCTCGTCGGCGTAGGCGACGTCCGCACCGGTGACGGCGGCCGCGGCGATCAGCTCCGACAGCGCGTCGCGTGCCAGCACGACCCCGGGTGCGAGCATGAGCACGAGGTCGCCGCGCGCACCCGCGAGTGCGGCGTTGATGGCGGCGGCGCGCGTCGGCTGGACCGCAGCGATGCTGACGCGAGTCTCGCCTGCCGGCAGCCGCTCGGCGACGCCGCGGATCGCCGCCGCCCCGGCGTCGCCTACCGGCGCGAGGCAGAGCTGCCAGGCGCCGTGGTGCTGGGCGAGCAGTGACGCAAGCACCGCCTGCAGAGTCTCCGAGCCCGCGCCGACGGGCAGGACGATGCTCGGCGTCTCGGGGGAGCGCTCGCCGCCGTCGTGCGTCGAGGTCGGCAGCTCGTGAAAGCGATCGGAGAAACGGCACCACTCCTCGTAAGGCGAGGGGGCGTCGTTCCCCGCCGTGAAGCCGCGAATCGCGCGTTGCAGGGCGCGCCAGGCCGGCACGACGAAGCGGCGCTTGTACGGCCCGTAGTAGCTGAGCAACCGCCACCCGAGCGAGGCTTCGAGCGCTCCGATCTGCTGCTCGCGCCGGAGGAGGGCGTCCTCGGTGGCGAGATCCGTCGCCGGGAGGCGACTGCGCTCCCCGAATCGGTGCAGCCGCTCACGGGTCAGGCGACGGGCGATCTCGGGTGGAGCCGGCCGCGCCATCACGATGAAGCGCTCGATGTCGCCGTCGAGCGCTCCGGCGAGGGCGTCGTCGATGGTGCTCGCCAGTGACCCCGCGGTCGTGCCGCTCGAGCTCGGAACGATCCTGATGTGCTCCGCGACGTAGCCGGCCGCAGCCAGCGTCGCGAGGATGGCGCGGGGCGTCGCGGCCGATGGCAAACCGGAGCTCGGTGACGAGGCCGCGTCGAGGATCGCCAGCGCACGCCCCGTCGAGTCGGCATGGGCGCAGCCGACGAGCACGCACCCGACATCGCTCAATGCGCAACGAAGCCGCGGCAGGACCTGCGCCAGCTCCACGTCATCGAGGAGGTTCACCACCGCGAGATCGTACGGCCCGGTCGGTCCGGCAGGGAGTGCTTCACTCGAGCCCGCGTCGACGGCGCGCTCGTCGGGACTCGGTCGGCGTGCTGCCCGCCCGGGAACGACGTCGATGCCGACCAGGTCACCGGCGGTGGGTGCTTCCCCGAGCCACAGGACCCGCGTTCGTCGATCCACGTCCGCCAGGAGGGCGGCATAGTAGGCGGCGTCCAGCGCGTCGACGCGGCTCACGCCCGGACCACCGAAGAGGTCCGGGCATCGGTGTTGCGCCTCCGACTCATGCTGGGTACCGAGGGCTCTCGGCGTCGCGCCGCACGCTACGGATGTGCAAGAGGCGTCGACCGCATGCCGATCAAGAACCACACGCATTTCGAGGTGTCAACGAGACGGCACGCTCCCGAGACATGGAGCGTGAGCGGCTCGCGTTTCGCGCGAGACCGCTGCGCTTACTGGCGGACGACGGTCGCGTTTACGCGGGCGAGCGGAGACGAGCGATCGACCGCCGCCGACTCAGATGGTGCGTGCGCTCGAGCCGCCGGCACAGGGCGGCGTGGCGCCGCCGCTCACCCGCGAGAAGCCGCGCGCGAGCACTCCGCAGCGCTCGTCACCGGGATCTTGCCGGTCGCACTCGCGCGCCTCGCACATGGCGACGCAGAAGACGAACGGCAGGCCCTCGAAATCGTCGCACATTCCGGCCCGAGTCTCGTCCGTTCCGGGCTCGAGGGTCTCGGCACCGAGGGGTGTGACGACGCCGGCGAGTGACAGCGCGAGGGCGATGGCGAGTGCAAGGCGCATGGCTCTGGCGAACAGCAAGCGCCATGCCGCCTGCGGCGCCGATACGCATTGACCTGCGCTCGCACGCGGTGTTAACGCTTGCGTCAGTCGTCAAATTCTTGCCACTGCCCCCACGGAGTTTCGCATGACCCGCCTTCTCACGATGCTGTTCGTCACGACCCTCATCCTTCCCGCGCACGAGGCCGCCGCGCAATCGGTCTATCGCTGGCGCGACGCCGACGGTGGTCTGCATTTCTCCAATCAGTCGGAGCGGGCTCCCGCGAACGCCGCAACCGTCGAGCTGCCCCCGCTCGGATCGGTCAGCGGTCCGAAAATGTCCAAGCGAGCGGTGGCACGGCGCGGCGCGGGTGCGAGCCGCGGATCGACCTCCCGAGCACTTCCCTGCGGGCCGGCCGACCCGACGGGTCTCATCGATGCGATCGTCTTCGGCACCCGCGCGGCACGACGCGATGAAGGTCTGACGCTCATCACCGCCGGCGTCCCGACCTCGACCAGTCCCGACGCCGATGTGCAGATGCTCGTGACCGCATGGGACCCCGACGCGCCGCAGGCGCACCTGAGTCAATCCGCGGTCGCCTATCCCGTCGGCTCGTCGTGTCCGAACACGCCGCCCTTCGTGCGCTACTCGACCACGACGGCGCGCGACGTCCGCTCGCGCGGACTCTGCGACGACTACCGCCGGGCCTTCGCGCAGGTCGGTGTCGCGGCGAGTCGGGATGCCGGCATCGCACGCTCGTTCCGGGACATCGCCCGCGACTTCGTACGGGTCGTCGACGAGGGCTACGTCGCGACGGCGTCGGGATTTCGGGTCGAGATGGCGCGCGGAATGTTCGCCTCGGATGCCTCGGTACTGGCTCCGTACATGACCGTGCCGCTCGATCCGTGGATCGTGAACGCCCATGCCTCACAGACGGCGGCGCTCGCCGCCGAGTCGGACGCCCTCGTGGAGGAGCTCACCGTCGCGCTCGAGGAGATCGATCGCGCCGCTCGGGCCAGCGGCTGTTGGCAGTAGGCGTCGCGCTCAGTTCCAGACGCCGAGGTTGGTGGTGCGAAGGATACGATTGCAAGCCGGGCAGGGAATGTCCTGCGCCATGCCTTCGAGGAGCTGCAACTGCCCTTGGCACTCCTGACACCGGTGGGTATCGAGCTTCGCCGCGAGGTCGACCACCGAGAGGCGCTTACAGGTGGCGCAGACGCCAAGGCCCCCCCAAAAGCGCGTGCGCCCGGCGCGACCCCAACCGACGCGCAGGTCGCCGGTCGAGAAGCCGCAACCCTGGCAATTGAACTCGACGATCGATCCCATGGCGCCTCCCGAAATGCGGAATGGGGCGCACCGTACGTGCGGAGCACGCGGCCGTCAAGGAACATGGCTCGCGCATTCACATATCGACAACCATTAGTTGGATTGGTATACGAAACGCGCCGTACCCCGCCGCGTGCTCGACGCGCAGTCCTCAGTCGAGCCGCTCGCAAGCGTTGGCATCTCAGCAGTCTTGTGGGCACCGATCGATGCGGGTGGGCGGAAAGGATCTGAGTGGCACGAGACGATCTCATTCAAATTCAGGGTCGCGTAGTCGAGGCATTGGCGGGAGGACACTTTCGCGTGCAGGGCGATCAGGGGCATACGTTTCTCGCCCGCATCAGCGGCCGTTTGCGTCGCTTTCACATCAAGGTCGTTCCGGGAGACCGGGTGACGATCGCGGTCTCGCCGTACGATCTGACGCACGGGTTCATCGTCTACCGCAGCAGTTGAGTCCGAGCTGACGAGGACGAGCTCGCCAGACGTCGGTGCCTCCCGTTCCTTACTCGGAGCTCCGCTTTTCAGGCGGAGCCCGCTTCGAACTCCTCGACCATTTTCTGTAGCTTCTGAAGCGCGCGGCCGACCGTGAGCGTGTAGCGCTGTTTCGTCCACGACTCCTTCGTGCGCATCTTGAGCCACCCGAGCTTGACCGGGTCGGGCTTGTTCCCCATCTCGCCGGTCGCGGCCTCGATCGCGGCGCGCTCGTCCGGATCGAGGGCGTCGATGAAGTCCCGCCTCACACGTCCGAGCCATTCTCCACGGAGTGACGGCTTCGCCTCAGTCATCGGACGCCACGGCTCGGAACGACGTGGTGTCGAACGTCAAATGCGGCGGCGTGGCATGGCTTCCAGTTCTGGCCGCGACCGGATGCTGAGCGTCTGCATCAGGCGGCGACGCACCGCGGAGACCGACCAATCCATCTGACGACAGACGGATGGAAAGCTCAGCACGTGCGTCTCGGGATCGCTGAAGAAGTATTTCACGGCAGTGTCGCGCTGGCGGGTGTCGTGGCCGCGGAGGTCGTCGAACGCCGTGCTGACGACCGCAATCATGAGATGCTCGATGCCGCTCATTTTCTGAAGTGAGCGACGAGCCTCCAGCGCAGGTGGAAAGGGTGGTATGGAGCTACGACCCATAGTCGTCCTGCCTCCTCGTCTCGCTACGATCTGAAAATAGACCGTCTCTGCCTCGCGTCGCCCACGACACGTCGGATGGGGGATCCGGGGCAACCACGATACCCGGGCGGATACTACGCGCCCCTGATCGCGATAGTCAAACCGAACGCGTTTTCTGTTGACACTGGCGGTGAGCGCGTCCTATGTGTCGCGCCGTACCCAACCCAGGCAGCGATAGCGCCGTCCTCCTTCGTGCTTTCGTGCTGCCGAGGGTTCGTGCCTCCGGAGGAAAGATGGGCACCAAGCTGTATGTCGGGAACCTTCCGTTCAGTATCACCTCTCAAGAGCTCAGCGACCTTTTCGCGCAGGCAGGTGAGGTGGTCTCGGCGAACATCATCACCGACCGCTTTTCCGGCCAATCCCGTGGCTTCGGTTTCGTGGAGATGGCCAATGAGGATGGAGCCCAGAACGCGGTCAGCCAGTTCAACGACTTCCAGGTGAAGGGTCGTGGCCTGAAGGTGAACGAGGCCAAGCCACGCGAAGGCGGTCGTGGCGGCGGTGGTGGTGGCGGCGATCGCGATCGTGGTGGCGGCGATCGCGGCAATCGTCGTTGGTAGCTTCCTAGTATTTCCTTTCGCTCCCGCATTCGTCGGCGGTCGAGCTAACGCGGCTTCTATCCGAGCCGCCCCGAAAGTCTCACCTCGCAGTTCCATGTGACCCATTCTGGAGCACCCGTTCACCCGGCTTGGGCTTTGCCTCATAACTCCGATTCCTGACCGGCTTTTGAGGCAGCCGTCGGACTTTTGGGGCAGCCACTAGCGGTCACGGCCGCGTCTCTCGCTTTTCGGTTCCGGCAGCAAGCCGAGCTGCCGTAGCTCCCGTCTCAGCACCAATCGAATCCAGTCCGATTTGGTCCGCTCCTCACGAGCGGCGGCTTGCTCGACGGCCGCAAGCGTTGGGTGGTCGAGATGAAAACTCACGTGCCCGTCCTTCAGCCTCAGCTTAGGTTCCATACACAGCTCCTTGCGCGCCGTAGCGCCATCGGCTACAAGGCGCTACATGGCGCGCGGGCGAGTTTCTTCGAGCGAGACGACTACCCAAAACAAGACAGTCACCATCCGCTTCCGAGTAACGCCGGCAGAATTCGAGAAGATGATCGTGGCTGCCAACAAAACGGCGAACCACCTGCTCACGGAAGTCGAGAAACTCGGATTGCCGCCGTCTGCCGTGGATACGATCCGCAGCCCGAGCGAGTGGGCGCGTTACATCGTCCTGCAACGAGCGGGGTGGGACTACGACTACGAGATGCGCATGCGAGAAGACGCGGAGAAAAAGGCCGCAAAGGCGGCGCTTAAGGAGAAGAAAGAGAAGTAGTGGGGACCGCGGCTCTAGGGGAACCGCGGTCCCGATGCCCCGGTAGCTTAATCGGATAAAGCGCCCGCCTCGAAGCCGGAAGATGCGAGTTCCAATCTCGCCCGGGGCACACCTACTCCGAGGGTGTCTAGCACACGGCGTACCGTGCTGGACACCCTCTCTACGTCGGCACGCGGCGCCCCTTCGCCGAGCGCTCGAATTGCTTGGGTCGATCCCAGAGGGGTGTTTTGCAAGCTGGGCAGGTAGCAGGGCGGTCAAAGGTCCCGTCGTCCCGTCGGACGCGCGGGAGCCATTCGTGCCCGCACCGGCACCGGCAGCCCTTAAGGTCCACGATCCCCAACTGCGCCGCTGTTTTCGCCATCCATCACCCCCATCGGTATTTCTTAGTAGCCTATCCGAAAGAGATTGACAAGTACCCTCCCCATTGGTATTGGTTACTGACCAATCGCAATGGGAGAGACAATGGACAACGAGGCACGGCAGCAACGAGGTTTGGTGATCGCGGCCACGACGCCGATCGCGCGGGTAGAGAACCAGTGGCTGGTTCCCTCGCAGTCGTCGCGAACGACCCTCTACGCGGTCGTGCTGGACGGCGAGAAGCCGCACTGTACGTGCCCCGACTACGAGCTGCGGGGCCTCCCCTGCAAGCACATCTTCGCCGTGGAATTCGTCCAGAAGCGTGAGACGGCCCCCGATGGCACCGTCACCGAGACGCGCGCTGTGCGCGTCACGTACGCGCAGAACTGGCCCGCCTACAACGCGGCGCAGACGAGCGAGAAGGCCGAATTCTGCCGGCTGCTCCACGGGCTCTGTGCGGGCATTGCCGACCCCGAGCAGGCGACCGGCCGTCCCCGCTTCCCGCTCAGCGACATGCTCTTTGCGGCGGCGTTCAAGGTCTACAGCACGGTGAGCGCGCGTCGCTTCATGACCGATCTCCGCGACGCGACCGCCGCCGGCATGCTCGCGAAGGCCCCGCACTACAACTCGATCTTTCGCTACCTGGAGAGCGAGGCCCTGACCCCACTGATCCAGGGACTGATCGCCGACAGCAGCCGCCCGCTTGCGGCCGTCGAGACGGACTTCGCCGTCGATTCGACCGGCTTCGGCACGTCGCAATTCTTCCGCTACTACAGCGAGAAGTACGGCGCGAAGGGGCGCGGGGAGCGGACCGAGCGCGATTGGCTGAAGTGCCACGCGATGGTCGGCGTCAAGACGAACGTGGTGACGAGCGTGGCCGTGCTGGAGCGGAACACGTCGGACGCGCTGCAGTTCGTGCCGCTCGTACAGGCGACCGCCACCCGGTTCGCCATCGCAGAGGTGTCCGCCGACAAGGCGTACAGCAGCCGCACGAACCTGTCGGCGGTCGAGGCGCTCGGCGGGACTCCTTACATCCCGTTCAAAATCAACGCCGTCCGTGACCGGACGCACGAAGTGTGGGACCGGCTCTTTCACTTCTTCTCGCTGAATCGCGAGGAATTCGGCGCCCACTACCACAAGCGCTCCAACGTCGAGGCGACGTTCTCGGCCATCAAGAGGGTTTTCGGTGACGCAGTTCGGAGCAGAGTTCGTGCAGCGCAAGTCAACGAAGTCTTGTTGAAGGTGCTCTGCCACAATATCCGGTGCCTCGTGCATGCGATGCATGAGCTTGGCGTTGATCCCGCGCTCCGGCCGATGGTGGGCGCAGCAGCGCAATGACGGGACGGACTCATGCTCGAATCGCTCCGCTCAATGCCTCGAAGATGGCGCAGAGACTCCGGAGGGGGTCACCGACGAGCAGCAGGCTAAGACCGAAGTGCCCTAAGACGAACGCAGCGACCAGGAGTACGCCTCCCTTGACGGTGCTTCCAAAGTGAACCTCCAACAGGCCTGGCACGATGCAGCAGAACGCTATCGCCGAGCAGAGCGCGGCGCCCGCGATTCGTGGGAGCGTTACATCAGCGAACCAAGAAGGCGTCGCCTTGAGCGGTGGAATCGGTTGCCCCACGGCGAACGCACGTCCATCCGGCTCCAACGCACCTTGGTGGTTACCACAATCGTCTACACGGTCTTCGCTGGCCTCCAATGGAAAGCGATCAACGAAAGCATGGAGCAGCAACAGCGGGCATATGTGGTTCTTTTCCCACTGTCGGTGGATTGGGACCAGGGTTTCGTCATTCTGGGATATCGCAACATCGGGCACACTCCGGCGAGGTACTTCACGCTGAGCGTCACTGAGTTTCGCTCCCTGCGAGATGGTCCGTGCATCTTCGGTTCTCAAGGGGAGCAACACAGCCGGGGGCCGACGTTTCCCGATCCAAACCTGCGGGCTACGCTTGGTATCGTCCTCAGCGACTATCATCGTGCGGAGCACGGGTTTGACGAGCACGAAGAGATGATGTCGGAGCGCGAATTCCTCACCATCACGGGATGGATACGCTACGACACGGGATTCCAGAAGGTCGATCAGTACCCGTTCTGTTACTGGTTCGTTCCTACTGGCTGGATGCCTTGCGTTGAGCCGGACAGCCCCCAAGCCCCCCGGTAGTGCCGTCGGTAGCCGATCGACACATCGCGGTCCCGCCAAGTGAAACCACGTCCTTTCATCGTTGCTGACATCGAGATCGCGACTCGCGAGGTTGACAACGTATCCGCCGCTGGCTTCGTCACGGCGGACGATCGTGGCGTTTGGGATGTAGCGCGTGCGAAGCCATCGCCACTCTGGCGCGTGGGAGTCTTGTTGATCGGTGCCCTCTACGGGGCATCGATCGCGGAGGCCACAATCGTCATCGGGCTCCGAGTGGACAACGAACTCTGGTTTGCGGCCGATAGCAAGGTCGTGGCCGAGTCCAGCGAGGGCACAACGCCCGCTCCGAACACGTGCAAGATTTCCGAAGTCGCCGAGGGCGTCTTTCTTGCCAATGCGGGAACTCTCGGAGCCAAAGATCATTTCTGGGTTTCCAGCTTGGTCCGGACGGCGTTCAGCCGAACCGGCACGAAGCCGAAGACCGTCGCCGAGGGCGTGAGTCGTAGCGAAGCGTCCATCATTGAAAAGCTCGAAGCGTCCCTTCGAGCCAACGTGAGGAAGGCGGAGCCTAAGGGGATTTTGGCGGGTATCGTCGTCTTCGGGTTCGAGGGCGATAGCGCCGAGCCTTTCATCCACGTCCGAGATTTTGACGTGAAAGACGACGCCGTTACGGTGGGCGCGTTGAAGATGCTGGATTGCCCGCCTCATGAGAACTGCATGGATAAGACCATCGTCATGGGCGACGCTGGGGATGTCGTTGAGGAGTACCTCAACTCCCACCGCGGATACTTGCAGCCCCCGCCGCGTGACCCCGCAGTGCTCTTGCAACGGCTCGAATCGCTGATTCTGCTCGCCGTTCTTAAGCACCCCGACATCTGCGGCCCGCCCGTCGTGGTTCTTCGGCTCACGCGCGAGGGCCCGGACTGGAAGCGCGGCGACGCTCAGTGCGGCAAGCGCAGCCAAGCCACAAAGACTCCGACGCCTGCGCATTCGCCGCGCACGGCGCGGCGACGGTAAGTCGGGGTCGCCGTCGTCGGCGGTTCCCCCTTCCTCGCTCGCGGCGGCTCCCGATTCGGCGCAGCCTACCCGCGCCGGGGTCGGTGCCTCTCCCGAACCTCCATCGTCGCCCTGGGCATCCGAGGCGGGTTTTGAGGCAGGGGTCGGACTATTGGGGCAAGTGGGGGTTGTGAGGCAAAGCCCCCGGCTTGGCCTGATGATTGTAAAATCGCGTCAAACTTGACTCCCCGAACGGGTCGGGCTCTAAGGGCCGCGCCGCACCAGTCGCGCAAGACTAGATGGGAGGACGTGATGTTTGGGCTGTTCCAGCGACCGAAGCTCGAGGCCAGTTTCGCTGCGTCGGAAGCGGTGAGCAACGAGTTCACTCGCGAGATAGTCCTCGCCGGACATCTCACACTCAAGAATGAGGGAAGCGACGCGACCCTTGGTTCGATGGAGATGATGATCGTCGCCGGCTTCCGTCGCATTCCGCTGGAGGTGCCGCCCGCCTGGCGCGCACTCGACCTCGCGAAGGGCGAGACCAAGGCGGAGGACGTCACGTGGAAGCTGACCCTCGAGTCGCCGTTGCGTGCGCAGGCCGGCGAGCTCTTCGTGAGCGCTCACGACCAGAAGCGTCACGCCTGGCAGTGGAGGCTGCCGTTCACGTTCGACCTCCGCTGACCCTCCACGCATGCTCAAGGTCGGAGACGTCGTCGTGACGATGTCCTATCCGGGAATCTTCACCGTGCTCGCCGTCGAAGGTGAAACCGTGACGATCGCGGCCGCCGACGGTCAGAAGCGCGTGGTGCGAGCGTCGAACCTGCGGCAACTGAATCGACCAGGCGACGCCGCGAGTTGATGTCTCGAACGGCGCGGGTCGCGACGCCTGGCCCCGGGCTGTTCCCGGGGCCAGGCGTCGCGTGCTGCGATCCAGCTTCCCGGCGCTACTTCTTGGTGCCGAGGACGTGCTGCTTGAAGCTCTTGGCGACGGTGAAGCCCACCTTCTTGCGGGCCGGGATCTTGATGGCTTCTCCGGTCTGCGGGTTGCGACCCATGCGCGCCTTCATCTGACGCATTCGCCAGCCCCCGAGATCGGGGATCTTTACCGTGTCGCCCTTCTTCACACTCTTGCGGATGGTCTCGACGAGCGCGCCGAGGATCTCTTCCATCTGCTTGCGGGAGATGCCGGTCTCCTCCGCCAACTTCCCAACCAACTGTGTCTTCGTCATGTGCACTCCCCCTGTTTTGTGGTGAAAATGACGGCGCAGCCTAAGGCAGTCCTCGCGCGGCTGTCAAGTCGATGGAGGCGTTTCGACCGCGATTTTCGCGGTCGAGAGAGGTCAGCCGGCGGCGCGCAGCGCGCCCGCCGCGTCACCGTCCGCGCTCGAGACGAGAAAGCGACGCACCACGCGATTGAAGCGATCCGGATGCTCGACGTTCGGACTGTGTGCGCTGTTCTCGAACACGATCAGCTCGGCACCCGGAATCGCGTTCGCGATCCGCTCGCCGAGTAGCGGCGGCGTCAACGGGTCGTGCTGGCCCCACACGACCAGCGTCGGTGCCGCGATCGTCGCCAGCCGGTCGTCCAAATGCTCGTTCCCGTAGACCAGTCGCTGCAGCAGCTCCGTTCGCGACGTGACGTCGCGGCGGGCGACGCGCAGGACGTCGCGCAGCACGAACGACGGGAGCCGCATGGGGCGCTGGAAATTGGCGCGGATGAGAAGACGGACGTCGTCGATGGTTTCCGGCAGCAGGGCCCGTTCCAGCGCGAGGTCGGGATCGAACCGCAAGCCCGCCGCATCCACCACCACCAGCCGGTCGACGCGTCCTGGGAGGTCGGCCGCGGCGGCCAGGCTGATCCACCCACCCATCGAGTGGCCCACGAGGGCAATGCGCTCGATGCCGAGATGCGCAAGCAGAGCGTCGAGGGTCTGCACCTGGAACGAAATGCCGTTGGCGCTCGCCGGACGTCCCGAGGCTCCGAAGCCCGGAAGATCGGGCGCGATCACGTCGAAGTCACGCGTGAAGGCGAGCAGCTGCGCATACCAATTGACCGCGGCCTCGGTGCCGAACCCGTGCAGGAAGACGAGCGGCCGGCCGCGACCGCCCCGCCAGTAGCGTACTCTCCCGCCCGGCAGGTCGACGCGATGTGAGCGCAAGCCGGCCGCCTGCAAACGCGCCCGCATCGCGAACCGGAAGAGCTCGGTCGGGCGGCGATACCCATAGGCACCGAGCGCCGCCGCGCCCAGCATCCACGTGAAAGGCTCCATCGACGGCCACTGTGACCGCCGC
Organism: uncultured delta proteobacterium; assembly: GCA_963761995.1. Taxonomy (GTDB): domain Bacteria; phylum Desulfobacterota; class Binatia; order UTPRO1; family UTPRO1; genus UTPRO1. Next base: position 2,564,510 of record CAVXIU010000006.1, read on the forward strand.
TGGCGCTCGGCGCAAGCATCGATCGAATCCAGGTCGGCAACGTTGACGCTCGCGAGAGCGGTCGGTAGAGGAGGGCGATGTCGAACATCCTCTGCCCGTGGTGCGGTTGTCCGATCGCGGTGGATCGCGGCGTGCGGCGGCGGGGGATCGTCTACTGCTGCCAGGGCTGTGCCATGGGCACGCGCTGCGAGTTGCCCACCTGCCCGCGCCCGGTTCCGAGCACTGCGGGCCTTCCCGACGTCAGTCTGCCCGAGACGCGGCAGCCGTGAGCGCCGCCGCGCGGGCGACCGCCTTTGCGCGCGTCTCCCATCCGCTATAAAACTCCCGCGCATGGATGAGGAGCGGTTTCTGACCGCCGGGCGCCGACCGGGGGAGGATGAGACGAGCGCGGTGACGCGCGCGTTCGGCGACACGTTCGCGATGTCTCGCCTCGGTGACGCCATTCAGTGGGCCCGGAAGTACTCCTTCTTCAGTTACCCGTTCGTCACCGCGTGTTGCGGGATGGAGTACATGGCGGTCGCGGGTCCCCGCTTCGACCTCGATCGCTTCGGGGCGGCGCTCCCGCGTTTTACCCCTCGCCAAGCCGATCTCTTGATGGTGGTCGGAACCATCACGCATCGCCAGGCACCGATCCTGCAACGTGTCTTTCGTCAGATGGCGGAGCCGCGCTGGGTGATGTCCTTCGGCGCGTGCACGAGCTCCGGCGGGCCGTACAACAACTACGCCGTGGTCCAAGGGATCGATACCATCATTCCCGTCGACATCTACGTTCCGGGTTGTCCACCTCATCCCCAGGCGGTTCTCGATGGCTTGCTGAAGCTGCAGGAACGCGTGCAGAAGGAGCGGCCGGACGTGCCGTACCGAGGACGGCACGGCAGTGGACGGCCGCTGCAAGACTGACGCGATGGCCAAGATCACCGTCGACGGCGTTCCGGTCGAAGTTCCCGACGACAGCATGCTGCTCCCTGCCTTGCTCGATCGCGGGCTGCAGATCCCGCACTATTGCTACCACCCGAAGCTCTCGATCGACGGTAGCTGCCGCATGTGCCTGGTGAAGGTCGAGGGGCTGCCGAAGCTCACGATCTCCTGCAACACGCCGGTGCGCGACGGTATGGTGGTCGACACGCGCGGGCCCGAGGTCACCAAGGCGCGGCAGGGCGTGCTGGAGCTCCTGCTGGTGAATCATCCCCTCGATTGCCCGATCTGCGATCAAGCCGGCGAGTGTTATTTGCAGGACTACGCCTTCGAATACGGCCGGCGGGTCGCTCGTACGGAGGAGCCGCGGCGCAAGCTGCTGAAGCGCGTCGACATCGGTCCACGCATGGTCCTCGATCAGGAGCGCTGCATCCTCTGTCGACGCTGCGTCCGCTTCTGCAAGGAGATCACCGAGACGCGCGAGCTCGGGGTGTTCAACCTCGGCGACGAGTCGGTCGTCGACGTGTTCCCCGGCGAGCCCCTGGCCAACGACTACTCGATCTGCACCGCCGACATCTGTCCGGTGGGAGCCCTTCTGAGCAAGGACTTCCATCACAAGATGCGCGTCTGGTTCCTCGACGAGACGGAGAGCGTCTGTCCGGGATGCAGCAACGGTTGCAACGTCAAGATCGGTGCCGCGCGTGGACAGGTGTATCGCCTCTTGCCGCGCCGGAACGACGACGTCAACGACACCTGGATGTGTGACGCCGGCCGCCTGGGCTACCGCTTCGTGAACGAAGGACGGCTGCGCTCGCCCCGCGTCGGAAGCTCCGCGGCTTCGTGGAGCGAGGCCATCGATGAGACCGCGCGCTCGCTGGCGGCACTGGTGCGACGCGACGGCCCGCAGGCGGTCGCGACGCTGGTCTCGCCGCATCTGACCAACGAGGAGCTCTTTCTGCTCGGCCGGGTGATCACGAGCGGCCTCCGGATCGACACCTACGACGTCGCGCTCCGGCTCGGCGCGAGCGACGATTTTCTGATCAAGGCCGAGAAGGCCGCCAACGGCCGGGGCGCTCGCGACCTCGGCCTCACGGCGGACGCGAGCCGTACCGACCTCGCCGGCATCCGCGACCGGATCGCCGCCGGAACGATCCGCGGGCTGTACGTGACCGGCACGGACGTCTGGGAGATCTGGGGCGAGGAGGCGCCGTCGATTCTCGGTCGTCTCGAGGTGCTGATCGTGCAGACCCCGAATGCGCACCCACTGGTGGATCTCGCCCACGTCGTGCTGCCGGGCGCGACGTTCGCCGAGAAGAACGGCACCTTCACCAACGTCGCCGGACGGGTCCAGCGCATCCATCGCGCCGTCGATCCGGGTACGCAGCCGAGCGACGGTGACGTCTTTCTCCAGCTGGCGCGCCGTCTCGGCATGGAGATGGCTCCGGGGCTGTTCGATCCCCGCACGGTGTTCGGCGAGATCACGCGCGGCGTGCCGAGGTACGGCGCCCTCAGCTGGGACACGCTCGGCCCGATGGGCGCGGCGACCGCGGGCCTCTGAGTGGCGAGCAGGGTCGTCACCGTCGAGCGCCCGCCGCGTCCGCGTGCGATGGACACCCTCGGGCCGCTCGCGATCCTCCGGGGTCTCGCCGTCACCACCTCGCACTTCGTTCGCAACCTGATGGGCTTTCTCCGTGGCAAGCCGACCATCTTCACGGTGCAGTATCCGGAGGAGGTGCAGCAGGTGTCGCCGGCGTTTCGCGGCATGCCGGTCCTCGTGCAGATGGCGAACGGCAAGGAGCGCTGCGTGGCCTGCGGGCTCTGCGAGTGGGCATGCCCCGTCGACTGCATCACGATCTACCCGGCCGAGACCGAGGACGAGATCGAGCGCTATCCGGACGTGTTCGACATCGACATGTCGCGCTGCATGTTCTGCGGCCTCTGCGAGGAAGCGTGTCCGGAGGAGGCGATCGTCATGAGCCAGCGGATCGCCATCGCCACCACGGACTGGCGCGGCAGCGTCTGGCACAAGCAAGACCTGCTCGTCCCCGTCGCCGAGCTCGAGACGCGGCTCCGGCACATTCGGCGCGGCTACGAGCGCGACGCGGCCGCGACCCTTCCGATCGTACGGGAGCGCTCGTGACGAGCGGCCCGGACGCGGTCGATCATCCGCTGTTGTCGGGCCTCCGCGAGCGCTTCGGCGCTGACGTGCGATCCATGCATGCGTGGCGGGGCGATCTCACCGTCGAGATAGCACCGGCGCGTCTCGTCGAGATCTGCCGCTTCCTGCGCGACGATCCGGCGTTCGCATTCGATTTCTTGGTGGACGTCACCGCGGTCGACTATCTCGGCAGCGTCCCGCGCTTCGAGCTGGTGTATCACCTGAAGTCGCTCCCCCTCGGCCATCGCCTGCGCGTCAAGGCGCGGGTGCCGGAGGACGCGGCGCGCATCGACAGCCTCGTCGCGGTGTGGCGCGGAGCCGATTGGCTCGAGCGCGAGACCTTCGACATGTATGGAATCCACTTCGTCGATCATCCCGACCTCCGGCGCATCTATCTCTACGAGGAGTTCGAGGGTTACCCGCTCCGCAAGGATTACCCCAAGGAGAAGCGCCAGCCGCTGGTGAGCCGAGCGGATCTCGACCCGCCCGAGGCTCGCCGTCAGGAGGAGCGCGACCGTGCGCGATACGGACGCTGGCAGTAAGAACGTCGCGCCCTCGGACGAGCTCCACGGCGAGCCTCTGGAGATCGAGATGGGGCCGTCGCATCCGGCGACCCATGGCACGGTCCGCATTTCCCTGAAGCTCGACGGCGAACGCATCGTCGATGCCGACGTCCAGGTCGGCTACCTGCATCGCGGCTACGAGAAGGAATGTGAGAGCGGGGAGTGGTACCAGGCGGTGCCGTACACCGACCGCCTGAACTACGCGAGCCCGATGATCAACAACGTCGGATATTGCCTGGCGGCCGAGAAGCTCTTCGGCGTGACGGTACCTCCTCGCGGTCAATACATCCGCACCATCGCCAGCGAGATCTCGCGCTTGAGCGATCACTTCACCTGCCTCGGCGCGAGCGCGATGGAGCTCGCTGCGATGACGCCGTTCCTGTACGGCGTGCAGGCGCGCGAGCACATGTGGGATCTCCACGAGGCGCTGTGCGGTGCGCGCGTGACGACCAACTACGTGCGCATCGGCGGCCTGCAGAGCGATCTGCCCCCGGGTTTCGTCGACCTCTGTCGCGCCAAGCTGAAGGCCGCCCTCGAGATCTTCGCCGACGTCGACCGGCTGCTCACCCGGAATCCGATCTTCCGCGAGCGCATGGAGGGCACGGGGCGCCTTCCCGCCGCGGACCTGATCGCGTACGGCGTCACCGGGCCTGTCCTGCGCGCGGCGGGCGTCTCCTACGACGTCCGCAGGGCCGAGCCGTATCTGGTCTACGACCAGGTCGATTTCGACGTCCCGGTCGGCTCGAGCGGCGACAACTACGACCGCTACCTGGTGCGGGTCGAGGAGGTGCGGCAGAGCGCGCGCATCATCGAGCAGTGTCTCCGCGACCTGCCGGACGGTCCCGTCGACGTCGAGGACCCACGCCTGCGCTGGCCGGCCAAGGGGAAGGTCTTCAACCGCATGGAAGAGCTCATCGACCAGTTCAAGCTCGTCACCGAGGGCATGCGTCCACCGGCCGGAGAGGTCTACCAGGCGGTCGAGGGCGCGAACGGAGAGCTCGGCTTCTATCTCGTCAGCAACGGGACGGGAAAGCCGTGGAAGTGCCGGTGTCGCGCCCCGAGCTTCAGCAACACTCACGCCATGCGCGACATGGTGCGAGGCGCGCTCCTCGCCGACATCGTGCCGACCTTCGACATGATCAACATGATCGGGGGGGAGTGCGACCGATGAGCGGGCCGCAGGCCGCGACGTTCACGCTCTCCGCCGCAGTCAAGGAGGCGATCCTCGCCGAGGTGCCGAAGTATCCGGAGCCGCGCTCGGCGCTCCTGATGGCGCTGCACTTCGTCCAGGCCGAGATCGGCCACGTGCCGCTCGAGATTCAGCGCGAGATCGCCGACCTCCTGCACCTCCGCCCGATCGAGGTCCGCGAGGTCGTGTCCTTCTACCCGATGTACCACGAGCACCCCGTGGGGAAGCGCAACATCCAAGTCTGCGTCAACATCGCCTGCGCGCTCGGCGGCGCTCGTGGCGTCGTCCGCCGGCTCGAGCAGCACTTCGGCATCGGGGTCGGCGAGCGCACGGTCGACGGGGAATATTCCATCCACGAAGTGCAGTGCCTCGGGTCGTGCGGCACCGCGGTTTGCGTCCAGATCAACAATCAGCCCTTCATCGAGAACGTGCGTCCGGATCGATTCGACGAGCTGCTGCAGAGGATCGGCTGACGTGACCGTCGAGCGCTATCTGCTTCCTCCCGACGGTACCGACTGGCGGTCGTTGGAGGCGTATCGGCAGGCGGGGGGCTACGAGGCTGCGCGCCGGGCTCTCGCCACGCTGACCCGCGAGGCCGTCATCGAGGAGGTGAAGGCGTCGGGTCTGCGCGGTCGCGGCGGCGCCGGCTTCAGCACCGGACAAAAGTGGAGCTTCATGCCGAAGCCCGGGGGCCCGAAGCCGACGTTCATCGCCTGCAACGGCGACGAGAGCGAGCCCGGCACCTTCAAGGATCGGCAGATCCTCGAGCGCAATCCGCACCTCCTGGTCGAGGGCTTGATCGTCACCGGCCATGCGATCGGGGCGCAGGCGGCCTACGTGTATCTCCGCGGCGAGTACGTGACGGCATTCGCGACGCTGATGCAGGCCGTCGAGGAGGCACGGGCGGCCCGGCTCTTGGGGCCGCGTCATCTCGATACCGATCGCGACTTCGACGTCCACGTGATGCGCGGGGCGGGGGCGTACATCTGCGGTGAAGAGACCGGAATGATCGAGTCGGCGGAGGGCAAGAAGGGTCAGCCCCGGAAACGTCCGCCGTTTCCCGCGGTGTACGGACTCTGGGGTTGTCCGACGACGGTGAACAACGTCGAGACCATCGCCCAGGTGCCGGCCATCATCAAGCGGGGCGCAACCTGGTTCAAGTCGATCGGCACCCCGACCAGCACCGGCAACACGCTCTACGGCATCAGCGGCCACGTGAACCGGCCCGGGGTCTACGAGCTGCCGCTGGGCACCCCGCTGCGCGAGATCATCGACGTCCACGCGGGCGGCGTCCGCGACGGACATCGCCTGAAGGCCATCATCCCGGGCGGTGTGTCGATGCCCGTTTTGTCGGCCGAGCAGGTCGACGTGCGCATGGACCACGACTCGCTGAAGCAAGCCGGCACGCTCCTCGGCACGGGCGGGATCGTAGTGATGGACGAGACGGCGTGTATGGTACGCGCCGCGATCGTCATCGCCCGCTTCTTCCGCCACGAGACCTGCGGCCAGTGCACGCAGTGTCGCGAGGGAACGGCGTGGCTCTACAAGCTGCTGCGGCGGATCGAGGGCGGGGAGGGGAGCGCAGCCGATCTCCAGACGATCGACCAGATCGGCGGCTACATGGAGGGGCAGACGATCTGCGCCCTGTCCGACGCCGCCGCCTGGGCGGCTACCGGATTCCTGCGCCGCTTCCGGTCCGAGTTCGAAGCCCACGTCAACGAGGGCCGCTGCCCTCTGCCCGAGAGCTTCGAGCCGTGAGCGCGCGGGCGGTGAACCGGAACCGCGTCGTCCAGGCCTGGGGGACGCCTCACGAGACGATCGGGAGCGTCAACGAACCGCGCGAGAGGGAGGAGAACGGGCACCGCTTCAACGAGCAGTGGACGTATCGCCTATCCCAACCCGCGCCCAATCGACCCGTCCGCCGAATCCTCTACTGGTTTCGCTACGATTTCGTAGCGTCCTACTTGGTGACCTCCGCGGGCGATCTCATTTCCGAGGACCTCGCGGATGTGCTCGCGCGAATCCCCGACCGGGGCTACCACTCGCGCAGCACGCCCCCGACCTAGTCACGCCTTCTTGCGGCGGCGACCCCGCGTGCGGTGATAACGATCGAGGCCCTCGTTGAGGAGGGCCAGGATCACCTCCCGCTTCTTGGCCTTCAGATCCTTCGCGAGCCGGTCGATTCGCGTCGTCAATTCCTTCGGCACGTACAACGCGAGGAGCTTGGTCTCGCCTTCCTTCTCCCGCCCGTAGAGGTCCTGGAGTCGCAGATTGGCGTTCATTGATCAGCCTCCTGTCACGGAAACGCCCGCTCGAACCCACGGCCCAGCAAACGCTCCTCTATCGAGTCACTGTAGCGGCGGCATAGCAGTCAGACAAGGGTTCGGCAGTAGACGGGAGCATGAGTGGTTGTACAAGCATTCTCTTGTGTCGGGGCGGTTAGAAGCACGGTATGAAGCTGATAGGTAACTCGTATCGGGGAAGTACGAGGCCCGCGGTCGAGCGGCGCGCCCCCCGGTCCGCGCCGGACGGCGTCACGATCGTGACGTTCCGACGTCAAAGTGACGCCCACGGAAGCGGCCTTCGGCGTCCCGAGGCTCGAACCTCGTGATATCAGACGGTGCGCCCGCCACTCCCGACAGGGGCATGAGGCTTGCTTGGAACCGTCGCATGCCTGTGACCGTTTCCATCGTCGTTCCGGTGTACAACGCGGTCGCCACGATTGCGGATACGCTCCAACGTCTCGGGCAGGTGGATCTCGGACCCCGCGACGTGTGGCGTGAGATCATCGTGGTGGACGATGCCTCGTCCGACGGTACCAGCGAGCACCTGCGCCACGCCGCCGCCACCGAGGCGTTTCGTGTTTGCTTTCACCCCGAGCATCTCGGATGGGGCGCGGCCCTTTCGACCGGGCTCGCGATGGTGACGGGTGAGATCGTCCTCGTCGTCGACGCGACGCTGGCGTACGATCCGGCGGAATGCGGTCGCCTGCTGGCTCCGATCCTGAACGGGGACGCGGACGTCGTCTACGGCTCGCGCTACGTCGCGACCACGCGCCAGGTGCCACGCCTGTCGGAACGGTTGAGCGATCAGATCCTCACCGCCGTCTCGAACAGCCTCACCAACGTCGCGCTCACCGACGTCACCTCGACCTTTCAGGCGTTTCGAGCCGAGGTCGTTCGCGGTGCGATCCTCCGCGCGGACGGACCCGGCGTCGCCGGCGAGCTCGCGGCCCTGTTTGCGAGTCGGCAGTGCCGGATCTTCGAGGTTCCCGTCACGCACCGCGCGCAACTGGCCGCGGCCGAGACGCCGCGTTGGCTCGACGGGCTCTCGCACTTGACCATGATGGCGCGCTGTCGATTCCGCAGCTGGGGCCTTGGACGCGTGACGCCGCACCAGCCTTTTCAGGTCGCCACGATGCCCACCCGCAGCGCCCGGCTCACCCGTCTGGTGCGGCCGGTCGACCTCTTGCCGATGTCGCCGAGCAGCCGCCCGTCGATTCGAGCGAATTAGTAGATTTCGCCCCCTGCGGTCGGAGCGCGAGGTGTACTCGCGCTCCTCGTTCCTCACCGCTCCAGATGTAGCGTTGACTCGACCGGGTCGACCGAGAAGCGGAACTGCGTCAGGAAGCTCAATCCGACGATGCCGATCAAGGGGGGCTCGACGGCGTCCAGGATCACCGCGTCGACCTGCGTGAGTCTGGCCCCGCGGAGTTGCATGGCCTCGATGCGGACGAGATCGGCGTCGACTCGTCCGTTGGCCGTCGCCACGGGAACCGAGGCGCCCCCCTTGCTCGTGAGCCCGAGCCGGGCCGCCGTCCCCGACGTGAGCACGCAATAGGACGCGCCGGTGTCGATCAGCATCGGTCCCGAGATCGCATCGTTGAGCGTTCCCTCGACGATCAGATGCTTGCCGTCGCCATCGAGCGGAATGTCGTGGCCGATTCGCTCGCCGATCGGCCGGATTGCCATCGGCCGTGCGTCCCGCCCCGGCACGGTGATGCGCTCCAGACGAATCGGCGCATCCACGGCCGAATCGGGCGTGCGCGCGACGGGCTCGAGCAGCATCAGCGCGGCCACGAACGCGGCGCTCGAGAATCGCCGCCTCATTGTCGTCACGCTCCGGCGGCGTGACCGAGGCGGTGCTGCTCGAGGAGAATCTTGACCTTGCGGACCAGATCGGCACCGCTGAAAGGCTTGGTGATGTAGTAGTCGGCGCCGAGCGCGAGTCCCTTTTCGATGTCGTCCTGCGTCGACTTGGCGGTGAGGAAGATGACGGGGATGTGCGCCGTCCGCTCTTCGCTCTTCAGAACCCGGAAGACTTCGTAGCCGTCGACCTCGGGCATCATGATGTCGAGAATCACGAGATCGAAATCCGCGTGGGCGAGAACCTGGATCGCTTCACGGCCCCCCAGGCACTTGGTCGGCCGCATCCCCTCGATGCGCAGGCGAGTCTCGACCAACTCCGCGATCATCGGGTGATCCTCGACGATCAGCACACGTGCGCCGCCGTCGCCCGAGCCACCCTGTCGATGCAATTCCATCGGTTCCCTCGATACGTTCTAACGTCGCGACCTGGGCGCGAGAAGATCCGTTTTGTGATGTCGCAGCCAACGCGCGCACCCATGCACAGGCGAGATGTCATGCGTCATGCGGAGCCGTCGCGGGGTTCCCGAGCGCATGCCCACCCTCACGTGATCCCGTACTTGTCGAGCTTGCGGTACAAGGTCCGTCGGCTGAGGCCGAGGAGACGGGCCGCCTCCATACGCTTGCCGCCGGCGGCTTCGAGTGCCTTGCGGATCTGATCGCGCTCCGCGGCCTCGATGCTGAGATCGAACTCCGGCGCGGCGGCCATCGCGAGCTGCGCCAGCGGCGTCGCGCTCACCGTTCCCGTCGTGCTCAGAAACGACGTCGGGAGGTGCTCCATGGTGATGCTGGGGCCGCGGGCGACGATCAGGGCGCGCTCCAGCACGTTCAAGAGCTGGCGAATGTTGCCCGGCCAGGAATGGCCGCGGAACAGCGCCAGGACGGGCTCGGCGATGTCGACCACCTCGTCTTTGCCCAAACGATGCGCCAATCGCGTCAAGAAATGGCTGACCAGCAGGTCGATGTCCTCGGTCCGCGACCGCAAGGGCGGCAACGTGATCGAGCCGACGTTCAAGCGATAGTACAGGTCCTCGCGGAACTCGTTCGTGTCCACCATCGCCGCCAGATCGCGATTGGTCGCGGCAATGATGCGGATCTCGATGCGAATGGGCTCAGGCGAGCCCACGCGTTTGATTTCCCGGTTCTCGATGACGCGCAGGAGCTTGGCTTGAACGGGCAGGGGAAGCTCGCCGATCTCGTCGAGGAAGATGCTGCCGCCGTGCGCGGCCTCGAAGAGTCCCTTGCGATCTCGATCCGCGCCGGTAAACGCGCCCCGAACGTGGCCGAACAGCTCGCTCTCGAGCAGGGTCGGCGCCAGGGTCGTGCAGTTGCAAAGGATGAACGGCCGATCCTTCAGGGGACTGAGCTCGTGGAGTGCGCGGGCCACGAGCTCCTTGCCCGTTCCACTCTCGCCCGTGATCAAGGCCGTGGTGGGATAGCGCGCCAAGCGCTCGATGAACGAGAAGATCTCGAGCATCTCCTGGCTGCGCGCCACCATGCCCTGGAACTCGACGCGGCCCTGAAGTTGCTGCTGCAGGATCTTGTTCTCACGCGCCAGCCGGCGGCGCTCGAAGACGACGTCGAGAATTCGCTCGAGGCGCCGAAAGTCGATCGGCTTCTCGATGTAGTCGGTGGCGCCGGCCTGAATGGCTTCGACGGCATCCTTCACGGAGGAGTACGCCGTCATCAGCACGAGCTGTACGTCCGGGTCGTGCTCCTTGATGTGGTGCAGCAGCTCGATCCCGCTCATGCCCGGCATGCGCACGTCCGACAGGATCAAGTCGACCGGCACCTGGCTCATCAGGTCGAGCGCCGTGGAGGCGCGATCGGCGGTGCTGACCGTGAAGTCGCGCTCCGTCAGGAAGAGCTGGAGAATTCGCCGGATGTCCGGATCGTCCTCGACCACCAACACCCGATACTGATCACGCAACGCCATCGGCCCCTCCGCGGCACCCCGCCTCGATGATGCGAGTGCCACGTGGCACAAGTTCGCAAGACGCATGCCAGGCGGTGAGACACGATGGCACAGTCTCTCGGTCTCGACAGTTCCGGCGCTTTTCGCGTGCGACCGACGTCGCCATCGCCGCGCTGAGCGTCATTGCGTTGACGAAGGGGGACGTTCTCGACGCCCCCGGGAAGCCGGATGCCGCTTGTGGGGCGGAGGCCGGGGGGCACGCTCCTTGCTGCTTCGCATCGCGATCTCGCTACCGTCGGATGCCGCCAGCGATCGCAGAGTCATGACCCCCTCGCTCTCCCTCCCATTGCCCGGTCGAATCGGCCACGGCGAGCCTCAGCGCCGCGCAGGCGGTCGTCTACGAGCCTGCTGCTCGGCTCTCGTCGGCCTCGCGCTGGTCGTAGCCGTGGCGCTGCTCCTCGACGCCGGAATCACGGCGGCCGCCGTCGCGGCAACGAGCATGACACTCGGCATGGCATGGCCGCTCGGACGTGGCAGGAGCGGGCGCGAGCTGGAGGCGCGGCAGGCGGCGTCGGTCTCCCTGGCGGCCCTTCTCGAGCGCTGCGAGGACGCGGTCGCACTGACCGATCCCGAGCTGCGCGTCTGGTACGCCAATGGTGCCTTCGCCTCGTTGGCCGGCCGAACGATCGCCCCCGACGCCGGAACCACGATCGCCGAGGCGCTGGTGCATCGCATCGTCGACAGCGAAGGGTTCGCCCGTGTGGTCGATGAGCTGAAGACCCATGCCGAGCAGGAGTCGACGGGTGAGCTGACCCACCTGGGAACCCCCGCGCGGGCGTTCGAATGGCGCAGCATTCCCATGCGTCACGAGGATGGTGGAATCGGGGCGCGCGCCTTCGTGTTTCACGATCGCAGTCAGGCGCACGAGCTCGCCGGCCTGAAGAGCGACTTCCTGAGCACCGTCACCCACGAGCTGCGAACGCCGTTGACGTCCGTGAAGGGCTCGCTGCAGCTCGTGCTCGGCAAGTCGAGCGCGTTGTCACCGGTCGATTGCGAGCTCTTGAACATCAGCCTGAAGAACGCCGATCGACTGATCCGTCTCATCAACGACCTGCTCGACATCTCGCGGCTCGAGCTGGGGAAGATCGAGCTTGTCTTCGCCAAGGTCTCGACCGCCTCCCTGGTCGAGGAGGCGGTGGCCGGATTGCGCCCGTACGCCGGGGCTCGGCAGGTCGCCATCGAAGCGGAGATCGACGCCGACGTGCCCGCGCTCGAGGGCGATCGCGACCGACTGATCCAGGTCTTGACGAACCTGATCTCGAACGCCGTCAAGTTCTCTCCGACCGGCGGACGCGTGGTCGTGCGCGCCAGTGGGAGCGATCAGGACGTGGCGATCGCCGTGCGCGACTGGGGGATCGGAATCCGCGCCGCCGATCAGGATCGGTTGTTTCGACGCTTTCAACGTCTGAATCCCGGCTACTCGGACGAGCCAGGTACGGGGCTCGGCCTCGCCATTTCGAAGGCGATCGTCGATCGGCACGGGGGCCGAGTGATCGTGGCCAGTCGCGAGAACGAGGGCTCGACGTTCACGGTGCTGATACCGGCGATCGTCGAGGCGGAGGACGCCGTCCTCGCTGCGCGAGGATCGGACGTCGCCGGCACGTCTCCGCGCACGATTCTGCTGGTGGACGACGACGAGGAGCTCGGCACCGCGCTCAAGGCGGCATGGGGCGATCGCTACCGGGTGGTGCAGGTGGCACGCGGAATGGCAGCGCTGGACGTGGCCCGCATCAGCCGACCCGACGTGGTGTTGCTCGACGTGGTGCTTCCCGATCTGAGTGGGTACGACGTGCTGCGCATCCTCCGGCAGACCAGCGCCACCTCCCGGATTCCGATCGTCATGCTCACCGTGCAACCGGAGCGACCGTTGGCGACCAATCTGGGGGCGGTCGACGTCGTGGGAAAGCCGGTCGATCTCGATCGGCTCACCGGTGCCGTCGAGCGGGCACTCGCGGAGGCAGGGGACCAAGGGCTCTCCGCCGCGGTCGGCGACGGCGCGGCATCCTGAGCCCGGAAGGTCCTAGTCGCGGCCCGACTTGGTGGCGAGGCTCGTGCCGCGCTTGCGGGCGAGGCCCTGAATGGCGCGCCACGCGAGCTTACTGGGGTTGGCGTGACCGTTTTCCCAACGGTTGACGGTCGAGACGGTCACTGCGATCGCGTGCGCGAACTCCTCTTGCGTCATCCCCAGACGCGCTCGGAGCTCACGAATGGACTGCGAACCCTGGGACCCGGCGCCTGCCAGCGCCGCATCCAGCGCCTCTTCTGCGTTACGATCCATGCTTCGTGCGACCTCCTGCTTCCGACGCTTGGGATTCGTCCGGGTGCTGTCCCACGGCGTTCGCCATAGCAGGGAGCAACCCGCGTGCCACGACAGACTCTCGTGGCAACACGGAAAACCGCCGAGTTCTGGCGCGTCGGACCGACAGTCTGATGTCGCCGGGCGGCGCTACCGTGACGAATGCCACTTGGCGTTGCCTTGGAGCACCGCCGTTCGCTATGTGGGTCGTTGCGGATTCGCATGCGAAGAAGGAGGAAGCGATGAGATTGCGGATGCTCGTGACGATGGCCGCGCTGGTGCTGGCGATCACCCCCTGCTTTGCAGCGTCCTCGCCCGAGGAGACGGTCAAGGCGTACCTGACGGCGATGAAGGACAACAAATTCGACGAGGCCTACAAGCAGATCTCGAAGGGCATGGCCGCCAACAAGGACGCCGAGGCCTGGGCCAAGGAACAGAAATACATCTTCCAGACCGGCGAGGTGAAGATCTTCAAGTTCGACATCTTCCCAGGAAAGATCGAGGGCGAGGTCGCCAAGGTCCCGAACATCCTGAGCTCCCAGGACAAGTTCCTGAACCAGCTGGGTGCCGACGAATACGAGCTCTACACGCTGGTCAAGGAAAACGGCGACTGGAAGATCGACCAGCAGGAGATCGTGGAGAAGTCCGAGCAGTCGAAGTGGTTCACCAAGAAGGCCGGGTGAGGCCGCTATCAGGTCGTTTCTGTTGACTCCTCAGGTCTTCTGAGGCACTAGACGCGCGGTGCGGTTTCCCGTGCCGTTTGCCAGCGGTTTCCCTGCCAAGGAGGGCGCAATGAAGAAGACTCGACGACTCGCAGCAGGCATGGCACTCGTCGCCGGCCTTGCCATCGGCGGCTGTCATCCCGAGGTCGAGGTCCCGCCCCTTCCGGAGCAGAAGATCTCGCTTTTGGGAGATCGTTTCTTCGACGTGAAGGCGATCTCGCCGGAAAAGGTTCTGGTCGTCGGATACCGCGGCAAGGTTCTCGAGACCTCCGACTCCGGCAAGTCGTGGAACGTCATCAAGACCCCCACCGATCGCGCCCTCTACAACATTCGCATGGCCGACGCGCAGACCGGCTGGATCTGCGGTCAGGCGGGCGTGATCCTCAACACCAAGGACGGCGGCAAGACCTGGACGGAGCAGAAGAGCAACACCGATCAGTATCTGTTCGCGATCTACAGTCTGAGCGCGACCCACGTCTTCGCCGTCGGCGACAAATCGACGCTCCTCGAGACCAGCGATGGCGGGGCGAACTGGAAGGTCCGCACGGTCGCGCAATCCAAGGAAGGCATCAGCGACGACATCGCGCTCGCCGTCCAGGATCCGATCTTCTACGACATCGAGTTCGCGGACGAGTCGCACGGGTGGATCGTCGGGGAGTTCGGCACCATCCACGCCACCACCGACGGCGGTCAGAACTGGACCGCTCAGCAAGAGAGTCTGCTCGGCGAGGGGATCGTGGACATCCTCGACCTCCCGACGTTCTTCGGGGTGCACTTCGTCAACACGAAGGAAGGTCTGGCGGCTGGTCTCGAGGGCAAGATCGCTCGCACGCACGACGGCGGCGACACTTGGGCGTTCGAAACGGTCGACGAGAAGGTCGAGGTCGAGGATCCGCTGTACGCGCCGTTTCTCTTTCCGGACGGCAAGGCGTGGGTCGTGGGCGCGGGCGGCGAGGTGCTGACGCGTGAGACCACCGACGCGGCCTGGAAGCGCGCCAAGCTCGGCATGCGTCTCTTCACGTGGCTCCGCGGCGTCGATTTCTTCGACCACAACAACGGATGGATCGTCGGCGGCTTCGGCACCATCCTGAAGACCAAGGACGGCGGCAAGACCTGGACGCCGAGCATCGCGTAGCCCATCCGTCCTGGTGCCCTCCGCGCCGGGGAAACTAGGCTCGCGCGCAGCGGCGATCCGAATTGAACGGACCGCGAGGATTGCCTACGATGCCGGCAATGCGGGGTGCCGGCGTTTGGGTTCGTCTCGTCCTCGTGGGCTTGGCGCTTGCGCTTTCCGCCTGTGCCGCAGCCGTCAGGGCGCCTCGCCAGACGGCGATCGATACGGACTTCTTTCCGCTGGTGCCGGCATCGCATTGGGAGTACCTCGTCCGTCGCACGGTCGGAGAGCGACTGCACTTCATGGCGACCGTTCGTCCGGACGAGTTCCGCGGTCCGAACGGGCACGGCTGCCGGGTCGTCGAGGAGCGCTACAGTGATCTCCCCGGTGGGGGCCGTTTTCCGATCGTGTACTGCACGGAAGGCGGCTTCCTGCACCGCGTGATGTCCCTCGAGTACCGAGGCGAGGCGCTCGAGGACAACGGGCTGCGCTCCGGCGAGCTCAAGTTCCTGCCGGTACGCCTGGGAGAGGCGCAGTCGTGGGAGGGGCTCACCAACGCCTACAGCCTCCCGGACGGCTCGGGGTTCGAGGTGCGCCAGCTGCACCAGGTCTTCACGCAACCCGAGCCGATCGAGGTGCCGGCCGGACGCTTCACCGGGTGCGCGCGCGTCGAGACGACCGCGATCCACTCCGCCACGGGGCCCGACGGCGCACCGGTGGGACCCCGTATCGTGTACTACTACTCGGACTGGTATGCGCCGGGCGTGGGTCTGGTTCGCACGGAGCAACGAAGCGCCACGGCCGAGGTCCTGGCGACCATCGAGTTGCTGTCGTATCGGATCGCCCGGGAGACTCCGCCGCCTTGATCGAGGTCCAAGGGCTCGTCAAGGATTTCGGTACGACGCGCGCGGTCGCCGGGGTGAGCTTCTCGGTACGCGCCGGCGAGATCATGGGTCTCCTCGGGCCGAATGGCTCGGGGAAGACCACGATCATGCGCGTGCTGACGGGGTTCTTTCCCCCGAGCGAGGGGCGGGTGGCGATCGATGGGCTCGACGTCACGGACCACGCGCTCGCGGTCCGACAGCGCATCGGCTACCTCCCCGAGAACGTCGTCCTCTATCCCGACCTGACCGTCCGGCGCTTCCTCTCGTTCTGCGCCGAAGTCAAAGGGGTTTCCGCCGGTACCCGACGGGCTCGCCTCGATGAAGTGATGACGGCCTGCGGCTTGACCGAGGTGGCCGGCAAGCCGATCGGCAACCTCTCCAAGGGCTACCGGCAGCGCGTCGGGATCGCCCAGGCCATCGTGCACCGCCCCAAGGTGCTGGTCCTCGACGAGCCGACGGTCGGGCTCGATCCCAGTCAGATCGTCGACATCCGCGCCCTCATCAAGTCGCTCGGCGGCTCGACGACCATCCTGCTCAGCACGCACATCCTTCCCGAGGTCAGCGTGACCTGCGAGCGAGTGATGATCATCGACTACGGCCGCATCATCGCGGAGGACACGGCAGACGGTTTGACCCGCCGTCTGCAAGGCTCGCACGAGACACGAGCGCGCATCGCCGGGCCGCGCGAACCGGTCCTGGTGGCCCTCCGGGCGCTCCCGAGCCTCGAGGACGTGCGCGAGGAGCCGGGAGCGGACGGCGTCGTCACGGTGACCCTGCGCTCGTCGCGCGGCGACGAGACCCGCCAAGCGCTCGCCGAGCGCGTCGTCGGCGCGGGCTGGGGGCTGCTCGAGCTGCGGCCGCTGCCGATGACACTGGAGGATCTCTTCGTTCGCCTCGTGCGCCACGAGCGGGACGGCGCAGCGTGAGAACGTTCGCGCTGATCCGCAAGGAGCTGACCTCGTATTTCACGGGCCCGCTGGTCTACGTGGTGGTCGGGGCCTTCCTGCTGACGACCGGCTACTACTTCTACACCACGCTCAACAGCTACGTGACCATCGGGTTCGGGATGAACATCCTGGAAAACTTCTGGGAAGAGTTCTTCGTGAACTACATCGCATTTTACCTGCTGATCGTCGTGCCGCTCTTCACGATGCGGCTCATCGCGGAGGAGCGCCGGCTGGGAACGATCGAGCTGCTGTACACCTATCCCCTACGCGACCACGAGATCATGCTGGGCAAGTTCGTCGCCTGCCTGATCGTCTTCCTCGTCTTCCTGGCGGGCACGCTGCTCTATCCCGCGATCGTCTACGCGATCCAGCCCTTCGACCCGACGCCCTTCGTGGCCCGCTACCTCGGGACGCTGCTCTTCCTGTCGGGATGCATCGCCTGTGGGCTCTTCGTCTCGTCGCTGACGGACAGTCAGGTGGTCGCCTCCTCGTGCACCTTCGTGTTGCTGCTGCTGTTCTGGATCATCACTTGGAACGAGGCCGCCGTGAGCTCGACCCTGCTCACGGGGCTCAGTCAGCTCTCCACCTTCGATCACTTCCTGAGCTTCGCCCGCGGGGTGATCGACCTGAAGGACCTGACCTACTTCGTGATGTTCATCGCGCTCTTCCTCTTCCTGACGCTGAAGTCGATGGGATCGCGCCAATGGCGAGGGCGGCGATGACGCGCGGCGGACGCCTGCTTCCCCTGGTGATCGGCACGATCGGCCTGATCGCGTGCGGCGGACTCGTCCTGTTGCTGACGTATCGCCACAACCTCCGCATCGACCTGACACCGGAGCGCAACTACACGCTCTCGACCCAGGCTCGGAAGATTCTCACCGAGCTCCCGCAGGACGTCCGGCTGACGGTCTTCGTTCGCAGCGAGGACGCGCGGACCCCGCAGCTGAAAGATCTCTTGTATCGGATCGGGCAGATCACGAAGCGCGTGTCCTACGAGTTCGTAGACCTGAACCGCTCTCCGGCGCTCGCCAAGCGCTACGGCATCGACCGCTACGGCGCGATCGTGGTCGAGAGCGGAGGGCGTCGCCGCGACGTCTCGAACCCGACCGAGTCGTTACTGATGGGCGCCATGCTGGGGGTGACGAGAGAGCGCCAGCGCACCGTCCGTTTCGTGGTCGGACACGGCGAGCGCTCTCCCGACGACGGCGACCGCGAGACGGGGATGTCGGCGGCGCGTCGCATCCTGGAGGACGAGCATTTTTCCATCAAGACCTTGCCCCTCGTGGGAGAGGAGGGCATCCCGCCCGACACGGCCGTTCTCGTAATAGCGGGCCCGCGCAAGGACTACCTTCCGGGAGAGCTGGCGCGGGTCGAAGCCTACCTACGCCGCGGCGGCGCTCTGTTGTTGCTCCTCGATCCCGAGGCGCCGGGTTCGATCGTCGACTTCGCTGCGCGTCTCGGAGTCCTGGCGCCGGATCAGGTGATCGTGGACCCGGAGCAGCGCCTCGCCGGCGGGGAGGGCGTGACCCTGATGGTCCCCGACCTTCTGCCGAGCTTTCTGGTGAGCGCCAGCCTCGAGGCGCCTCCGGTCGTCTCGACCGCACGACCGCTCGAGGTGACGGAGGCCATGAAGGACGCCGCGATCCGCTTCCTGAAGACCGGCCCCGCGAGCTACGCGGCACCTCCCGGCGACGTCCGCCAGCCCGCGCGCGGGTCCGCCGGCGGCGGCCTGCTCGCGGGCGTTGCGCTGGTGTCGCAGGAGGGGCGGAACGGCCGAGTGATCGTGCTCGGAGACAGCGACTTCGCCGTCAACCGCTACTTCGACTATCTCGGCAACAAGGACCTCTTGCTGAACGGCGTGAACTGGCTCGCCCGTGACGAGTCGCTGCTGGCGGCACGCGCGCAAACCAAACAGGTGGGACGCGAGCAGTTTTTCGTGACCAAGGCGCAAGGCGCCTGGGCCTTTTGGCTCGCGACCGTCGTGCAACCGCTCGTGTTCTTCGCGGCCGGGACGCTGGCCTTCGTGCGCAGGCAACGGCGATGACCTGGAAGGGCGTGGGGATCGTCTACGTGGTCCTGGCCGTGCTCGCCGCCGTGGTCCTGCTGTTCGAAGGACCCGAGCCCTCGTCGGCGCCATCGGCCGATCCCGCGCCACCGGCGCAGTCCCTGCTCGGCATCGACGCGGCCGCCGTCGCCGCCGTCAGCTTCTCGCGAGACGGTGCGGTGGTCAGAGCCGCACGAGAGAACCAGCGCTGGCGTGCAGTCGAGCCGCGCGGTGCGGAAGTGCCGTCCGACCTGATCGAGGCCACCGTCGCAACCCTCACGACCGGCCAGGCAGCCGAGGTGCTCGCCAACGGGCCCGAGGACGGACTCGAGGCCTACGGTCTGGATGCGCCGGCGGCGACGCTCGAGGTCACGCTCGCCGATACCCCCGATCGCCCGATCAGCATTGCGATCGGCGGCCGCAATCCGACTCGCACCGCCGTCTATGCGCGGCGCGGCGATCGGCAGACGATCTACCTGGTTGGAATGAACCTCCGCTATTTCATCGACCTCATCTTCGACGCCGCCAAGGGCAAGGGCTGATCTCAGGCCCCGTCGGCACGGAGATAGACGGCCGGATGGAGGAGGCGACCGGCGGCCCGATACTTGCGCGCAAAGCTGGTCTGCAGCCCGGGGTGCACACCCGCCGAAGCCGCCGCCGCGAAGCGCCGATCGTCGAGGACGGCGCCCTCGATCACCTGCGCGTAGCCGGCGACGTCCGTCGCCACGAACAGCCGCCCGCCCGGCGCCAGCGTGCGGGCCAGACCGGCGACCAGCGGCGCGCTGAACAGGCGCCGACGGGCGTGACCGCGTTTCGGCCACGGATCGGGAAAGTAGACGTGGTATGCGGCGACCGAGGCGTCCGGAATGAGCCTGGTCACGATGCACGCCGCATCGGCTTGCAACGTTCGCACGTTCGCGACGCCCCTTCGCTGCACGCGGGCCGCGAGCCGTCGCGCCTTGCCGGGGGAGCGTTCGATGCCGAGGAAGTTGTGCGCGGGAACACGGTCGGCGATCGCCAGGAGGAACACCCCGTCGCCGCTGCCGATCTCGACCTCGACGGGGGCGGAATTGCCGAAGAGGGCCCGCCAGAACACCGCCCCCGCAGTCGGGCTGGCGTTCCGGTCGTACACCGCCGGCGCCCGGCTCATCCGCGCGGCAGCTTGAGCGCGCGCTCGCCGATGATGTTGCGTTGCACCTCCGAGGTGCCACCGCCGATGGTGAACGCACGCGCGGCGAGGATGCGGCGAAGCCACTTCCCGGATTCGTCGGTCTCGCCCCGCGCCCGCTCCACCAGGCCCGGTTGGCCGAGGAGGTCGCTCGCCAGCGCCATGATGCGGAGGTTCAGCTCGGTTCCGAACAGCTTCGCGACGGAGGCTTCCGGGCCAGGCTCGCCCCGCGCTCGTCGCGTCACGTGCCGATACTGGGTGTAGCGGAGGGCCTGCGCCTCGATCGCCAGCTGTGCGAGGCGCTGCCGAATCGCGCCGTGCTCGATCGCCGGACGGTCGTCGATGAGGCGCCGCGCGGCCAGCGTCGCGAGCTCGCGAATCAGTCGATCGAATTGGTAGACGTTGCCGAGGCCGACTCGCTCGAACGCCAGCGTGGTCATCGCGACCTGCCATCCCTGATGCAATTGACCCACGAGATTCGTCTTGGGGACCCGCACGTCGTCGAAGAAGACCTCGTTGAACTCGGCGTCGCCGGTGATCTGTACGAGGGGACGCACGCTGATGCCGGGGCTCCGCATGTCGACCAGGAGGTAGGAGATACCGAGGTGCTTGCGGGCGTTCGGGTCGGTGCGACAGAGGAGAATGCACCAGTGCGCGCGATGCGCCAGGCTCGTCCACACCTTCTGGCCGTTGACGACGAGGTCGTCGCCGTCCTCGACGGCGCGGGTCTGCAGAGCGGCGAGGTCGCTGCCGGCGTTGGGCTCGGAGTAGCCTTGACACCAGATCTCCTCCGCCGAGAGCATGGTCGGAATGAAGCGCTGCTTTTGCGCCTCGGTGCCCCACTGCATCAGTGTCGGTCCGACCATCATGATCGCGATCGGGTTGATGGGTTGAGGAGCACCGGTCGCGCCCATCTCCTCCGCGTACACGAGCTGCTCCATCACCGATGCGCCCCGACCGCCGTACGCTCGCGGCCAGTGAATCCCGACCCAACCGTCCGCGTGCATCGCCCGATGCCAACCCAGGAGCTTCTCGAAGCGCGCATCGGGATCGAGCTCCTCGGCGAGCTCGCCGGGAGCGAAATGGCGCGGCAGATTCTGGTCCAGCCAGCCGCGCAGCTCGCGTCGAAAGCGCTCCTCGCTGTCGCCGTACCGGAAATCCACGGAACCGGGACGGTTACTCGCTCTTCACCCGTGACAGGTAGCTGCCGTTCTCGGTGTCGACGCGAATGACGTCGTCGACGTCCACGAAGTTCGGGACCGGAACGACGAGACCCGTCTCGGTGGTGGCCGGTTTCAGCACGTTGGTGACGGTCGCCGTCTTGAGCCCGGGGGCGGTGTCGGTGACCCTGAGATCGACGGTCTTCGGCAACGTGACACCGATCGGCTTGCTCTCGTAGAAATCCACCGTCACGCGCAGATTGGGAAGAAGGTAGTGTACCGCGTCACCGAGCAATTGGGCGTCGAACGCGATCTGCTCGAAGGTTTCGGTGTTCATGAAGTGATGACCCTCGCCGTCCCCGTAGAGAAACTCCATCTCCTGCTGGTCGAGCGACACGCGATCGACCTTGTCCTCCGACCGGAAGCGGTTCTCGGTCTGGGTCCCGGAGCGCACGCTGCGCATCTTGGTCTGCACCATGCCCCGCCAGTTACCCGGTGTGATGTGAGTAACCGCCATGATTCGATAGAGATCGTTCTGATAGTTGATCAGCATACCGACACGCAGCTGGGTCGCGGGGATGAGCATCGAACCTCCCGAGGATGGAATCAGGGCGCGGTTACCATCCCCGGTTCGGGAACGCAACGCGTTGCGACGCTGAAAATGCGCCAACCTCGCGTCCTGACAAGAAGTTCGCCTTGACTTGCCGTCGGACCCAACGATAATGATTCGAGCCCCACGCCATGCTTGGTCCGAGTGATCGCCAACTGCGGGAAGGCCTCGCAGGCCACCGCAGCCGTGTCGAGCAGCACATCGTCGGCACCGTCACGCCCGACGAGTTCCGCCCCATGCGGCTCAGTTACGGGCTGTACTACCAGCTCGACCACACGAGCCACATGCAGCGCATCAAGATCCCGGGTGGGATCCTCTCCGCCGAGCAGATGGATTGCCTGAACGACGTCGCCGACCAGTATGGTCGTGGCGTCGCGCACGTCACCACGCGGCAGGACATCCAGATCCACTGGGTGCCGCTCGGTGAGGTCGGCACGATGTACGAACGCCTGCACGAGGCCGGCATCACCACCCGCGGCGCCTGCGCCGACAGCGTTCGCAACGTGACCGCGTGTCCGCATACCGGACTGCTCGCCGTCGAGCCCTTCGATGTGGGCCCGTACGCCCAGCTCATCAACGACTACTTCCTCTTCAACCCTCTGAACCTCACGCTGCCGCGTAAGTTCAAGATCTCGCTCAGTAATTGCGCGCGCGATTGCGCGCAGGGGCCGATCAACGACATCGGGCTCTACGCCCACGTCCGGAGCGAAGGGGGCGTCCGTCGCGAGGGTTTCGCGGTGTCGGTGGCGGGCGGCCTCGGCTCGCAGCCGTTTCTCGCGGTCCGCCTCCGCGACTTCGTGCCGGTCGAGGACATCCTGATCGTCGCCGAAGGCATCGTGCGGCTGCAGCATCGTGCCGGCGAGCGCAAGAACCGCAGCCGGGCGCGCATGAAGTATCTCATGCGGAAGCTCGGGGCCGCCGGTTTCGCCAAGGCGCTCGACGACGAGGTTCGGCGCGTCGAGCGCACGCGCGGCGAGGCGCTGCGTCGCGAGACGCGCGAGTACATCACCGCGCGCCAGCCCACGGTGCCACGCCATCCGGGCGCTCCCGCGGCGGCCTCTACCACTGAAGGGTACGACGGCTGGCGCGCGACCAACGTCGTGGAGCAGCGCGATGCAGGACAGTTCCTGGTGACGGTGACGGTTCCGATCGGCGACTACACGACCGTGCAGGGTCGCGCGCTCGCCGAGCTGGCGCGGGCGCATGGCAACGCCACACTCCGCCTCTCGAACGAGCAGAACGTGCTCCTGCCGTTCATCAGTGGCGCGGCTCTCCCCGCGGTATACACCCGCCTCCGTGAGATCGGCCTCGCGGAGCCCTGCGCCAACCACATCACCGACGTGGTGTCCTGTCCCGGAGCGGACTACTGCAGCTTGGCCGTGACCCGCTCCATGGGCATGGCCGAGCGGATTCGTCAGCACCTGGCGAGCAGTCGGCTTTCGGCCGAGGCGATCGGCGAGTTTCACGTCAAGATCAGTGGGTGTCCCAACTCCTGCGGCCAGCATCACGTCGGCGACATCGGTCTCACCGGCATGATGATCAAAGGAAAGGACGGCAAGGAACGCCCACACTACTCGATCCTCGTCGGCGGCACCGTCGGTGAGGAGGGCGCGCAGCTCGGTAAACGCCTCGGCGGACGCTTTCCCGAGGCCGCCACCCCGCTTGCGATCGTCGCGGTCGCCGAATGCTATCGCGCCGAACGCGAGACCGGCGAAGCGTTTGCCGCCTTCGTGAAGCGGGTGGGGGTGGATCGCCTGAGCAAGGTTGCCGTGGCGGCGGCTCCGGACGACGTTCGGTAGCTCCTGACA
The DNA here is from genome assembly GCA_963761995.1 of uncultured delta proteobacterium. GTDB lineage: Bacteria > Desulfobacterota > Binatia > UTPRO1 > UTPRO1 > UTPRO1. The sequence goes on from CAVXIU010000006.1 coordinate 2,588,208, forward strand.
CGTGAAGGGAGACGAGGTTCCAGAGGCGGTCGTGAGCGACCGCTACTACCAAGGGACCATCCTGCGCGTGAACGCCGGTAGCCGGACGGGGTGGATCCGCGGCCAAACCGGCCGCGACGTCCCGTTCGACGTCGCGCACCTCGAGCTGCTGGGAACCTCGCGCGGCTTCGCCGCGTTGCGCGAGGGGCTGCGCGTCGGCTTCGACGTCGGGCGCACCTCGCATGGGCTATGCGTGACCGTCATCCGGGTGTACGAACCCCCGGGCTCGCCGTGAGCGCCTCGGCCTTTCGCGAGCCCGCGAACCCGATGCGAATCCGAACCATCGCGACTGCCCTCGCCCTGACGGCCCTGCTGGCGCGCGCCAGCCTCGCCTACGAGGCCGTCGCGGTCGCGGACGGGGGAACGATCAAGGGCACCGTCCGGTACAAGGGGGACCCGCCGGCACCGGCTCGCGTCGCGATCACGGCCGACCGTGAGGTCTGCGGCGACGAGAAGACCGCCCAGAACCTCCTGGTCGGACCCGACAAGGGCATCCAGAACGTCGTGGCGTATTTGTTCGACATCGAGCGCGGCACGGCGCTGGAACCCGGCACCGTCACGGTGGACCAGAAGGGCTGTGAGTACGTTCCACGCGTGCTGCTCTTCCCGGCCGGGTCGAAGGTGAAGATCCGAAACAGCGACGGGATCCTGCACAACACCGGCATCCTCGCGGAAATGAACCGAACCTTCACCGTCGCCCAACCGAAGTCGCGGCGCGTGGTCGAGAAGAAGATCGAGAAGCCCGAGATGCCGATCAAGGTGCAATGCGACGTCCACCGCTGGATGCGGGGATGGTGGATCGCGCAGGCCCATCCGTACTACGCGCTCACCGACGCCGCCGGACGCTTCACGCTCTCCGACGTGCCGCCGGGGACGTACACGCTCGCGCTCTGGCACGAGACGCTCGGCCGCCTACGTCAGACGGTTTCCGTCGCCCCGAAGGCGACGAGCGAGCTGACCCTCGAGATGGCAGGCCGTTAGAACCGAGGAGGATCGATGCGACGACTCACGACCAGAGAACGACGATTCGCAGGCGGGCGAGCCTTGCTGATCACGCTCGCCACCATCGGCGCGCTCGCGCTTCGCATCGGCGTGTTGCCGCCGGCGGCGGGGGCAGCCGAGGCGAAGACCGGCAAGGACGCCGCCGCCGCGAAGGACGTTCCTCGCGAGAACCCGCTTCGCAAGGCCGACGAGGCGACGCGTCGTCACGCACTGACGGAGGCGTGGACGACCTATCAGCGTTCGTGCCGGCCGTGTCACGGCAGCAGCGGGGCAGGGGACGGGCCGCACGCGGTGTACTTTCCGCGCCGCGCCACGGATCTGCGACGGCCCAACAGCTCGATGGCACCGGACGCGGTCCGCTTCCGCCGCATTCGCGACGGCGCGGCCGCTCTGTCCGAACGCCCGTGGGAATCGTCGATGCCGGCATTCGGCACGGAGCTCACCGCGCCAGAGATCTGGGGACTCGTGCTGCTGCTGGAGCAGCTGGGACGACCCGACTCCGGCATCGACCCGGCGGCGAGCGCAGCCGACGTCTACGCCGAGCGCTGCCAGGTATGCCACGGATCCGGCGGGGCCGGTGATGGGCCCTTGGCGCCCGAGTTGCTGCCTCGGCCCCGGGACCTGGTGCGCGCCGACTACCGCCTCCGTTCGACGGTGTACGGCAGCGCACCACTCGATTCCGACATCATCGGTTCCATCGCGCGCGGCCTCGGCAAGACCTCGATGGGAGGCTTCCTGCCGCTGGGATCGCTGCACCTGGAGGATCTCGGGGCGCACCTCATCGCCCTCGCGCCCGACCGCTTCAAGGCCGAGGCCGTGACGGTTCCCGTCACCGTGGTCCCGGCGATTCCGTCCTCCGAGCTCGTAGCCCGCGGACGCGGGATCTACGCCCAGGCCGATTGCGCGGAGTGCCATGGGAAGCAGGGTCGTGGCGACGGGCCGAAGGCCGCCGCGTTGAAGGACGACACGGGGAGACCGGCCATCCCCACCGACCTGACCGAGCGCTGGGAAAACAAGCGGGCCGGCACTTCGACCGACATCTTTCGCTCCGTCTCCACGGGGCTGAACGGCACCCCGATGCGCGGCTACTTCGACGAGATTTCCGCGGAGGATCGCTGGAGTCTCGCCTATTACGTCGAGAGCCTCGGGCGTCTCCAGCCCCGCTACCCCACCGCGATCTTTCCACGAACCGTCGCCGACGACCTACCCCTCGATCCGGACGCCTCGCTATGGAGCACGATCCCGCCGACGGTGGCTCCGCTCGGTCCCCAGATGGAAGCCCCGCCCTACTGGTCGCAACCGTCGGTGGAGGTGGTCGATGTCTCGGTTGCGGTCAGCAAAAGCCAGATCGCCATTCTGTTGAAGTGGAACGACCGAACCCGTGACGTCCGGACCGACGACGGCGCCGCCACCCGCTCGCTGCCGGAAACGCTCGAGCGCTCCGGAAGCTGGCGTCTCCCCGACCAGGTCGCGGTGCAGTTTCCCGTGTCGATCACACCCGCGAGCCTTCCCCATCCGTATCTCGGCGACCCCGGCCATGCGGTGCGGCGCTGGCGGTGGTCGGCGGATCGTCAAGAGGCGGGCCAAGACGCCGTCCTCGAGGAGGCGACCGGCATCCGCCGACCCCTGACCCCCAAGACGGACGCACCGGCGGTCAAGACCCTCGCCAAATACGGCGACGGGCAATGGCGCGTCGTGCTGATCGGCAACCTTCCGGAGAAGAAGCCGGCGAGCTTGCCGATCGCGGTTCAGGCCTGGGACGGCGCCGCGGGCGAGGCCGGCAATTGGTTCAGTGCCTCGCCCTGGCTCTCGATCACGCTTCCGTGATCTCCGCGGAGACCGTGACCTCGACCCACCCGATCGGATGGCCGTCCACGCGGATCACCGCATACGTGGTCTCGATCACGGTCTGATCACGTCCAGGTCTCCGCACGGGCACCAGCCGATCCAGAACGGCGATCATGCGAAACGCGGGGCCGAGCGTCTCGGTGGCGTCGAGCTCGAGCGTGCCGCGATCGGCACCGATCACCACCGTCGCGAGCGCACGAATCGTCGATCGACCATCCTCCGTTCGCGGGCGCCCGAGCAATGCGCCCGTGAGGCGCGTGGCACCGCTCTGAGCCAACGCCTCACGGGGATCGTCCCGCAACGCCAACGGCCCCCACGGGGCCGTCATGAGGACGACCCTGAGCCCCGGCAGGGACGAGGACCGGAGCGGATCGGCGGCGCTCGCCATCGCCCGCGCGGCGATCCGCCGCGGCTCGCCGCCGATCGTCACCTCGCCTTCGGCCCATCCGAAGCGGGCGTCGTCGGCGCCCTCGTCGTCGTCGCAGTCCGGACGGAACGTCACGTCGACGAAGGCCTCTCCGAGCTCCCCGTCCGCCAAGCCGCGCTCGAGGTCCAAGAAGGGGAGGAGCGTGGGAAAGCGTACCATTGGCCCGTCGTAGGTCACCCGGAGGCCGCCTTCCGCAAGCTCGCGATACGCGAGCGGCGGGATGCACCAGCGTTCCGCCGGATCCGCGACCTCGCCGGTGAAGAGCGCAAGCCCGCCGGCATCGGTGCTCACCAGCAGCCGTCCGCCCAATGCCCCGTCGTCGCCGGCGTCGATGCTGGTCATCACGAGAAGCTCCCCCGCGATGAATTGGATGCCTCGCCGTTGCGTCAGGCGTCCGCCGGATGTCCTGAGCGTCCGTCGCGCCTCGTCGTCGTGCAATGCCATCCGGTCCGCGCGTGGTGAGCCGCCGAACGCGTCCGCCAGGAGCGACAGTAAACGCTGCCGCCGTGGGCCGGGCCAGCGCAGCGGAATCCCGAGCTCCAACTGGACGGCCTCGACGCATGCGCGCCGGCAGATGGCCGCGATGGGATTCGGTGACTGCTCGTCGCTCTCGGCCAGGCCGCGGAAGGCCTGCAGCAGGTTGTTGGGATGCGCCGCGGGGTAGCGTGTGCCGATCGTGACCGCGATGCCGGCCGACGCTGCGGCGCGCTGCAGCGGCCGGAGGCGCGCGGCCACGAAACGGTCCGAGACGGTGGCCGTGCCGCTGCGCACGGCCACCAGCCCGTCGGGGCTCTCGCGCAAGCCGACGCCGACGTCGCAGACGGATTGGCTCACGTTCCAGCCGTGGACGATCAAAACGGTCGCCTGGCCTCCGTCCGCCACCATCTCGGCGAGGACGTCGGCGACGAGCGTCAGCAGCCAGGGCGCGTCACGCCGGACCTGGCTCAGGCGATTCAGATCCAAGTGATTGCGATCGAGGCGCTCGTTGATGATCGCGGTCGCGCCGAGCGCCGTCGCGAGCTCGCGTGTCAGGTCGGCGGTGCGGAGATCGTTGACCTTGTGCTTGCCGGGGTGGCGGCGCTCGTGACGCCTGCCGCCGTGGGGTGCCACCACCAGGATCGGCGCGCTGCCCCGCTCGAGGCAGAGCCACGGCGGGAGATCGCCGGGCGTCACGACCGGCACCGTCCCGGAACTGTCACGCGGCCGTCATCGCCACGACATACCCCCGGGTCTTTGACGTCCAGCGCTCGCACCCGATAGAGGAGACACCGACCCATGAGCGGTCTGACCACGCCTCATCCGTATCCCGGCAAGCTGATCATCGTCGAGGGCATCGACGGCTCCGGGAAATCGACCCAGATTGCACTCCTCCACCGCTGGCTGCTCGCCCAGGGGCAGAAGGTATTCTTCACGGAGTGGAACTCGTCCGCCTTGGTGCGTCGGTCGCTCAGACGAGGCAAGAAGAAGGACTTGCTGACGCCGACCACGTTCAGCGTCCTGCACGCCGTGGACTTCGCCGACCGCCTGACCTTCAAGATCATTCCGCCGCTGAAGGCCGGAATGACCGTGCTGGCGGACCGCTACGTCTACACCGCTTATGGGCGCGACGTGGCGCGTGGCGTCGACAGCGAATGGGTCCGGGGCGTCTACAGCTTCGCCCCCAAGCCCGATCTCGCGATCTACTTTCGCGTGCCCATCGAGGTCTCGCTGCAACGCATTCTCAGCGGGCGCACCAAGCTCAAGTACCACGAGGCCGGCATGGATCTCGGCCTCAGCCGCGACCCGGCCGAAAGCTTCCGGCTCTTCCAGAGCCGCGTGCTCGTCATCTACGACGAGCTCGTGCGCGAGTTCGGCCTCGACGTGATCGATGCCACGGCCGACATCAGTCAGCAGCAACACCAGGTTCGTGAGCTGGCGGCGGCGGTGCTGAAGCTGAAGGAGAGGGCGCCACGTGCACGACGGCGATAAGGCCTACTACGGCAACGGTCTTCCGTACCTGAAGATCAACCCCCTGCGCGGCAGCCTGATCGTCATCGAGGGCACCGACGGGGTCGGACGCTCCACGCAGATCGAGCAGCTCACCCGCTGGCTCGAGGTCCAGGGATACGGCGTCGTCAACACCGGCTGGACCCGATCGCCCCTCTTGGCCGAGACCATCAACGAAGCCAAGGCCGGACACGAGCTCAACGTCACCACCTTCAGCTTGCTCTACGCCGCGGACTTCGCCGATCGTCTCGAGAACCAGATCATCCCGGCGCTCCGCGCCGGCTTCATCGTGGTGGCCGACCGCTACATGTACACGGCCTTCGCGCGCAACGCCGTCATGGGCGCCGATCCCGAGTGGACCCGGAAGCTGTTCGGATTTGCGGTCGTGCCAGATCTCGTCATGTACCTGAAGATCGACGTGAAGCACCTCGTCCCGCGCGTCCTCGAGTCGAAGGGAATGGACTATTGGGAATCGGGAATGCATCTGAAGCTGGGAAGCGACATCTTCGAGTCGTTCCGCCGTTACCAGGCGCGGATCCTCCGCGAGTACGATCGGATGGCCGATGAGTTCGACTTCGTGACGGTCGATGCCCAGCAACCGATCGACGAGATTCAGCAGGTCCTGCGCGCCAACATCGGACGCTATCTGGCAGGGGAGCCGCTTGCCGTGCGGCGCCGGGCGGCGCTCGCTCGAGCACGCAAGCTGCCACGCCCCACACGTGTTCGCCGGCGTCGCTAACGCCCCGCGGCGATGGGCGACGCTCGCACTCGCCTTGCTGGCGACGGCGGTGGCGCCGGTCGACGCCCGAGTGCTGCTGATCGTCGTCGACGGCCTCGACGCCCGTGAGGTCGACGACTCCGCGACCCCGGCGATGGCGAAGCTGTGGCGTGCGTCGCGCTGGTGCCCGGGGGCGGAGAGCCTCGCCGCCATGCCGACGCGAACCAACTCGAATCACGCGACGCTCTTGTCCGGCGTCCAGCCGGCGGCGCACGGAATCACCGGCAACGCGGTCTGGGATCGCCGCAGGCGCTCCGCTCGCAAGCTCGCTAGCGCCGGCGATCTGCTCACGGAGACCACGTTCACCGTCGCCCACCGGGCAGGGCTGCACACGGCGGCCGCCGTCGGCAAGCCGAAGCTCGCGGTCTTGTTCGCGGGGGACGGCAAGCAAAGCGCACCGCACGCCATCTGGGATCCGCGCAACGCCTCCGACTCCGCCCGTGAGGAGGTGACGGGCTACGCCTACGATTCCACGACCCTCGCCGCGGCGCGGGCTCTGATCGAGGGCTCCAGCCCCGAGTTTCTCTTCGTGAACCTCGCCGACGTCGATCGGGTGAGCCATGGGGCCGGGCCCGCGTCGGCGCAGGCGATCGAGACCCGGCGTCGCACCGACGCCGCGTTGCAGGCTTTCCTCGACTGGCTGGCCGCTCGTGGCGATTGGTCCACGACCACCGTGCTGGTGACCGCCGACCACGGGTTCGACGCCATCACGAATCCGGCCCTGCGCTTCGCCGACACCTTGGCGAGCGCCGGCCTTCGGAATCTCGCCGTCGCCGGCGACGGCGGCGTCGCGCATGTCTACCTCACGCGCCCCGAACCGAAGGACAAAGCGAACGCCCTGTTGTCGGCGGCGCGTCGTCTCGCGCTGTTGCAGCCGGGTATCGCCGAAGCCTGGTACCTGGACGGCAACGACCTCGACGGCGGCCGACGACACACCCTCGGGGTCGTCCATCCGGACTGGCACGTCGAGCACGAACGCACGGGCGACCTGCTGCTGGTCGCGCGCGCCGGCTATCAAATCGTCGACGGCAGCGCCGAGGAGGGGAAGCTGGTCGGGAACCACGGGGGCCCCGGCGAGCGCACCGTTCCCCTCATCGTCCTCGGCGGGGCATCCAGCGTGGCGGGCGGCCGCTGTCACGGCGTCACCGCGGCCGACCTCGGGCGGACCGTGCAGGCCTGCCTCGGACTCCGAGAGGTCCGGCGACTGGACGGCCACCCGATCCGGCAGACCGACCGTGGCCGGGTCCTGGACGGCGTCTGCGCAGCGGCACCGGCGCCGACGGTCACGCCGCGGTAACGACGCCAAGCGGAGCGTACGCCTGGAGGCATCAGCCTCTTCACGCTCCTGTCACAATTGCCCAACCGAAGAGTAACCATCCCATCGCTACGCTTCGCCGCGTCAGCTCGTGTACAACGACGCGAAGGAGGGGCGGTGATGGCTGAACGATGGTGAATCCGTTCGACCAATCGCTCGAGGTGTCGTACCACCTCCCTCGCGACCCATGAGTGCCGCGGCGTCCCGAACGGACGGCTCCAGCAAGCGCAAGATCCTCGTCGTCGAAGACGAAAAGGACATCCGCGACCTGGTCCGCTACAACCTGGAACAGGACGGTTTCGCGGTGCTCGAGGCGGACGAGGGCGAGCTGGTCCTCGCCCTGGTCAAACGCGAGCGCCCGGCGTTGGTGATCCTCGACATCATGTTACCCGGCATGTCGGGCCTCGACATCTGTCGCGCCATCCGCCAGGACGAGGAGACCGCGCGGGTTCCGATCCTCATGCTGACGGCCCGCGCCGCCGAGGTCGACAAGGTGGTCGGCCTCGAAATGGGCGCCGACGACTACGTCACCAAGCCGTTCAGCCCCCGCGAGCTCCTGGCCCGCATCAAGGCGGTGTTGCGAAGGGCCCACGGACCGGACGCCACGCGTCCCCACGAGTACTTCGAGCGCGGCCGGCTGCGCATCGATTTCGACACCTACCAGGCGTTTCTCGACGGCAAGGAGATCAAGCTCAGCCTGCGCGAGTTCGAGCTGCTCTCGTTCCTGGTGCGTCACCCCAATCGCGTCTTCGAACGCACTCAGCTGCTCGATCTCGTGTGGGGTCGCGACACCTACGTGGAGCCCCGCACCGTAGACGTTCACGTGCGCCGCCTCCGCACCCGTGTCGAGCGCGACGACCGCCGGCCGGAGCTGATCCTCACCGTCCGGGGCGTCGGGTACAAATTCAACGATGCGGCGCTGGACCCCTAAGCTCGTCCTCTATTTTCTTCTCCCCTCGCTCGTGACCGTCCCGTTGCTGGTGGGGGCGGGGTATTTCTTCAGCCGCTGGGCCCTGAACGCGGTGGCCGACGAGGTGGCGGGGACGGCGGCGCTCGAGGAAGCGCGCGCGATCGGTTCCCGTCTGCCGGCCGATCTCGGTGCGCCGGACGGGCAGCGGCGTTGCCGGGACGAGGTCCGCGGCAGCGTCGTGCGCCTCACCGTGATCGCGACCGACGGGGTGGTGCTGTGCGACAGCGAGGCCGAGGCGGCGTCGATGGTGAACCACCTGCGGCGTCCGGAGGTGGCGGCCGCCCTCGCGGCGGGATCGGGGCTAAATCGCCGCGAGAGCGCCACCCTGCACCGGCCGCTGCTGTACGCGGCCGTGCGGGTCGGGGAGGGGGAGGCGACCCGCGTCGTTCGCGTCGCCATTCCCACCGAATTGCTCGCGGCCTCGTTCCGTCGCCTCGATCTGATCGTCCTGCTGACGATTCTCGGAACCGCCGGGCTCGCCGTCGTGCCCGCCCTCTACCTGGGCCAGCGCGTCGCCCGCCGGCTCGATCGCATGGTGGGGTTCTCGCGTGCAGTCGCGACCGGCGATCTCACCGCGCACCTTTCGGTCACCCAGCGGGACGAGCTCGGCGAGCTCGAGGAGAGCCTCGACGAGATGGGCCGCCAGCTCGGGATGTGGCTCCGCGGCATGCAGGCCGAGAGCGACAAGGTGCGTGGGATCCTCGCCGCCATGATCGAGGGCGTCGTCGTGATCTCCGCCACGGGCGACGTGATCCTGATGAATCGCCGCGCCGAAGAGATCTTCGGCATCGCCCCCGACAGCGACTATCGGGGTCGGCCGCTGATCGAGACCTGTCGTGATCCCGAGCTGCAGGAGCTCTTGCGCGAGACCATCGCCACCGGCGTCCAGATCTCGCTCCGAGAGATCACGCTCGCGGGTGCCGCTCGGCGCAATCTCGCCGTCAGCGTGGCCCCCCTCGGGGACCGCATCGGATTCGTGCTCGTGTTTCACGACATCACCGAGATCAAACGACTCGAGACGATGCGCCGGGATTTCGTCGCCAACGTCAGCCACGAGCTGCGCACCCCGTTGACGGCGATCCGCGGCTACGCCGAGACCCTGTTGAGCGGCGCCCTCGACGATCCGGCCCGCGCGCGCAGCTTCCTGAGCGTCATCGACCGCCATTCCGAACGCCTCAGTCGCTTGATCGACGACCTGCTCACGCTCTCGGATCTCGAGCTCGGGAAGTCTCCGCTGAAGAAGGAAGCGGTACTGCTGGAAGCGCTGGTCGACGAGATCCTGGAGGTGTTGCGGGAAAAGGCCCAGCGCGGGCAGGTGACGCTCGTGAAGGAGCTGCCACACGGGTTGCCGTTGCTTCTCGGAGACGGCGATCGGCTGCAGCAGGTGCTGATCAATCTCGCCGACAACGCGGTGAAGTACACGCCCCCGGGGGGAAGCGTGACGATCGGTGCCCAGATCGCCGACGACAAGGGTGGTCAGCCGAGCGTCGAGGTGCGGGTGTCGGACACCGGCAGCGGCATTCCGGCCGAGGAGATCCCGCGGTTGACGGAGCGCTTCTACCGCGTCGACAAGGCGCGCTCGCGGGAGCTCGGCGGGACGGGACTGGGGCTCGCGATCGTCAAGCACATCGTCCAGGCCCACGGCGGCCGACTGACCATCGCGAGCACGCTGAACGTCGGCACCGTCGTGGCCTTCTCGGTGCCGAGCTGGGTTTCTCTCGAGGAGCACACCTGAGCTGCACACAAGGTCCGACTCATCGAGCGGCCGGAGGCGCGGCAAGCGTGAAGCGCGGCGCGTCGAACGGCCCGCTGACGGCGAAGGGCAGGGTGGCCGTGCCCGCCACGTCGCGGAGGCTCGCGAGACCCGGCTCGATCGCCACCAGCGCACCCACGACGTCGGCGGGGATCCGGACCGTACCGCGACCGTCGACGACGCCACCGCGCGCGATCCGCGCCCGCCCGCCCGCCAGCAGGCCGCCGGCGCTGACGTAGACCCGGGGGAGCCGCCAGACGCCGTCGCGCCACGCGAAGATGGCGCGGCCGTCGTCGAACGCGAGGTCGCTGCCTGCGAGACTCGGCCGCACGCTCCTGAGGATCGTCTGGTCGATCGTGGGGAGGCTCGCCAGTGGGGTGCTGTTCCAGCGACCGTTCTGCACCGAAATTCGGCCATCGACGCGAGGTGCCGCCGGGCTACCGGACACGTCGGCGCGAATCTCGGCCGTGCCGTGCAGACGGCCGCCGGTGAGCCGCGAGAGCGCTCCGAGGTCGATGGCGCGCCCGCCGAGGGTGACGGCGAGACTCCTCCCATCGCCGGAGAACGTACCGCTGATGGTGATGACGCCCCCGGCGAGACGACCGCCAAGGACGAGGCGCGCGTCCTCTCCCGTCCGCTGAATCCCGCCATTCAGCTCGGTCAGCTCGAGCGACTCCCCGCCGGGGAGCGCGAGCACCGCACGGCCATCCACCAGATCGGCGGAGCCCGCCGTGCTGAAGAGGCCGAGCACCTCCGGCTCCCCGAGTCGGGACAGGCCGGCGATGACCGACTCGGCCGCGAGGCGGATCTCGGGGCGCAACACCCGCATCTCCTGCACGACCGACCCTGTGCCGAGCGACGCCGCGGGCGCGATCGACAACACGACCTCGTCGGCGCTGACGAACCGGTTCTGCTCCTTCCCGATCGCGACGCCGTGCACGTGGATGACGACGGTCGCGACGTCGGATCCGAGCGACGCCCAGATGGAATCGGCACGGACGGGAATGCCGAGGGTGCGGCCGACGATTCGCGTCAACGCCGACGTCGCCTGGTCGGCGAGCGGTCTTCGCAGGGACCCGGCCAGCACGACCCCGGCGGCCAGGACGACCGCGGCGGCCACGGCCCAACGCCGAACGCGCCGCGAGCCGTGGGCCGGCCGCCTCGTCCATTCGGCCGGGAGCTCGACCACCGGCTCGACCCGCACGGGCGCCTCCGCCGGGAGCGCCGCCGCGAGCACGTCGAGGCACGTCGAGCAGCCGGCGATGTGGCGCTCGATCCGCCCGCGCGCCTCGGGCTCGAGGCCGCCCTCGAGAAGACCCGCGAGCTGCTCCTCGTCGGGGCACGCGCTCATCCTGGTCTCCGAGCTCATCGCTCCGCTCCGAGCCAGCCCCGCAGTCGATCCAGGACGCGGCTCTTGCGGACGTAGGCGGCGTTCATGCTGACGCCGAGGAGCCGCGCCACCTCCTCCAGCGCGGCGCCACGGACGAGGTGCAGCTCCACCAGGAGACGATCCTTGGGGCCGAGCTGTGCCATCGCCCGGGAGAGACGCGCCGCCGTCTCCGCACCTTGCATGACCGCCTCCGGCTCCGGCAGGTTGCTCCGCAGCCCACGTTTCAGCTCGAGCATGCCCGGGGTATCGTCGTCGAGCGCGACCATCCTGGAGTCACGGCGCAACCGATCGATCGTGAGCCGCACGGCGACCACCTTCAACCACCCGGCGAAGGAGCAGCCGTGCCGGCCCGCGAAGGTACGAAGCTTTCGGCCGTCGTCACGAAACAATGCCAGAAACACCTCGTGCGTCAGGTCGTCGACGAGGTCGGCTCGTCCTCGGACCCGGACGGCCAGGAAGCGCCCGATGGCCTCCCGGACGACGCTTCCGAAGCGCTCGACCAAATGCTCGGCGGCGTCGGGCTCCCCCGCCAGGTAGGCGGCCAAGGACGGATCGGCGGCCGCGACCTCGGCCGCGGCCGGCTCACGTTCGGCCACGGCCGGACCCCGCGTAAGAAGGACGACGGTCGCCCGTCTTGCGGGCATGGACTTGACGGCCTGGATCATCGTCGCGCTTGCGGTGGGCATCGCCCCGTGGGTTGCGCGGGGGGCATATCGGGCTGGGCGTCGCACCGGAGCAAGAAAGACGATGCCGTGGCGCCCGATCTTTCAACTGGTGGACCATCGCACGCATTGCCTCGGTCAGGACACCCGCCGGGTACAGACCGAGCTCGGGACGCTCTTCGCGTTGCCGCCGGTCGCTTGGCGGGAGCTCTTCGCGATGCGGCGGCCGAGCCGCGCCCCCCTGCTCCGGTCGGGGACGCTCGCGAGCCTGCAATGACCCCGATCGTCGCCTGCGGCGCCATGCTGCTTCTCGTCGCGGTCGGTGTCGTCGCCTACCGACGGGGTCGCGAGTCCGCACGCGTCCGCTGGCCCGCGAGCATCGTGCGAGAGCTCCGCGAGCACAAGCTCCGGTGTCTCGCGGAACCGGCCCAGCGCGTGGCGCTCGAGCTCCGCTTGTTCTGCGAGGCCGACGACTCCGCTACCCCTCGAGGGATTCACTCGGCGTGAGAGACCACGCGTCGGCGGCCACCGCAAGTGGCTTGAGCGGTGCGAGGTGCTCGCATATGCAGCGCGGGCATGGTCGTTCGGGCGGTCATCTTCGATTGTGACGGCGTCCTCGCCGACACCGAGCCGCTCCATCTCCAGGTCTTCAACCAGGTCCTGGCAGCGCTCGGGATCGCCATCTCGTCTTCCCAGTATGCCGCACACTACCTCGGGAGCGACGACCGCGAGGCGTTTCGGCGCGCCCTCACGCTCCACGGTATCGACGTGACCGCGTCACGCATCGAGCAGCTGACCGCCGACAAGGCCGTCCGCTTCCGCGACGTACTGGCCGCCGAGGTGCGGATCTACCCGGGGGTGGTGGCCTTCGTGCGGTCCCTCGACGGCCGGCCTGCGGCCGTCGCGTCGGGTGCCAGGCGCGAGGAGGTCGATGTGGTCCTGCGGCGCGCCGGCCTCGCCGATGCATTTGCCGCGGTGGTGGCGGCCGAAGACGTCGCCGCGGGGAAGCCCGATCCCGAACCCTTCCTGACCGCGCTCGCCCGCCTCGCTGGCTCGGGAGCCATCGACCCGGCGGAGTGCCTGGTGGTGGAGGATTCCGTGGTCGGCGTCACCGCGGCTCGCCGGGCCGGGATGCGCTGCCTGGCGATCACCAACAGCTACGATCGCGACGCGCTCGCGGACGCCGACCTCGTCGTCCCCTCACTCGCGGGTCTAACGCTCGCTGACGTCGTGCACCAGCTCGGCGAGCACGCTCAGCCGTTCATCTCACGGAAGAGGTAAGGAGCCGCCTCCGCCATCATCTCCTGCAGGACCACGCGCAGCGGCTTCTCCGCGTCCTCGAGTCGCATCACCATGCTCGAAAGCACGGCGAAGTAGCGTTCCTTCTGCTCGAGGGTCATGCTGGGGAGCCGCTCGTTCATCGCGACCGTGAAGCGCTCGTGGGTCATGCGGATCTGCCCCTCGAGATCCCGTTCCGTCGCGTCGCTCATGACACCTCCCTCGACTCGAATGAGGCTTGTACGCGTACTCGTTTCGGCCGTCCAGCGCCACTATGACGACCCGATCATGGCGCGGGCCAGAATGCGCCCGCTCGATTGACTGCGTCGCGGCGCGGTCGCAAGACTGCGCGCGTGACGGCGGCATCGGCGGATGCGGATGGCGAGCACGACGGTGGCGCTGCCGCTGCGTTCGGTCTCGTCGGCGCATCGACGGCGATGCGGAAACTCCGGGCCGAGATCGCGGCCCTCGGTCGCACCGGATTCCGCGCCGTCCTGGTCCAGGGCGAGTCGGGAGTCGGCAAGGAGGTCGTCACCGAGGCGCTGCGCCGCCTGTCGCCACGCGCCGGGGCCCCCTACGAGATCTACGACTGCCCGGCCGTCCCGGAGGACCACCTCGAGAGCGAGCTGTTCGGCACCGCGCGCGGCGCCTTTCCTGGGGCCCTCGATAAACCGGGCGTACTCGAGCGCGGCCACGGCGGAACGATCTTCTTCGACGAGATCGCGGCCATGCGGCGCGAGCACCAGGCCAAGGTCCTGCGGGTCATCGAGGGGAAGAGCTTTCGCCGCGTCGGCGGCAGTCGCGGCATCACCGTCGACGTCGCCGTGGTCGCCGCCGCGCACGAGGACCTCGCCGTTCTGGCCGCGGCGGGCGCGTTCCGTCACGATCTCTACTTCCGGCTGATCCGCGACGGTTGTCTCCTGATTCCCGCGCTCCGCGAGCGACCCGAGGACATCGCGTTGCTCGCCCGCGACTACGTGACGAGCGTGCATCGGGATCGGCCACCCCGCATCGACGCCGACGCGTTGGCGGCCCTCGCCGCCTACCACTGGCCCGGGAACGTCCGCCAGCTGCAAACCGTGCTGCGAATCGCGTTGCGCCTGCAACCGGAGGTCCTGGAGGCTGCCGCCGTCGAGGAGGCGCTCCGCCGCTTCGATCGGCGGCAAGCGGCACCGCCAGCCCCGCAGGCGCCAGGGCTCGGGATGGTCGCCGAAACGCCCGCGGCCTCCACACCGCCGGCCGAGACGACCGACTTTCACGCCATCACCGCTCGGACCCAGCGCCGCGTCTTGCTCGACGCCTTCGAGGCCGCGGGCGGCAACAAGACGGCGGCAGGCGTCCTGCTCGGCTTCCATCTGTCACCCGGCGAGCAACGACCGGGCGTGCACCCGCTCAGCGAGGCGCGCCGGAACCTCGCCCTCCGAAAGTTCCGTTATTGGTGCGAGCGTCTCGGTCTCGCCGAGACCTTGGCACGTCGCCGGCCGGGCGCGCGTGCGGACGTCGCGCCGTGATGCACCACCCAATCCTCGACCCCCAGGCATCCGTCTCGCAGGAAGGAACGCGTCCATGCAGACTCGTATTCGTACCTGGTTCTTGGCTGCCCTCGTGATCCTGGCGTGTGCCGCCACGTCTCCCGCCGTTGCCGCTCCGACCGAGGGCGAGCATCGCGTCGACATCAACACCGCCTCGGCCGCCGAGCTGGCGTCGCTTCCCGGCATCGGCGACTCGAAGGCCCAGGCGATCGTCGACTACCGCACCGCCGAGCCCTTTCGAACCGTCGAGGACCTCAAGAAGGTGAAAGGGATCGGAGACAAGACCCTGGAGTCCCTCCGGCCCAACCTGATGGTCAGCGACGCGGCGAGCGGAAAGAAGTAGCCCGGACGGAGCGGAACGACTCGAGCGAGACGACCGCGGGGTGACCCGGGTCGTCTCGCTCGATCGCGTGAAGCGGATGCGGCTTACTGGACGGTGACCACGAAATACTGATCCGCGTCGTTGTCCAGGTTCTGTTTCCAGGAGTCGAAGTCGGTATCGGAGTAGCTGTTGGGCGTGCCGGCGCCCGTGGCGCCCCAGCGGACTTGACCGGCCGAGATGCCACCCGTGGCATTGTTCACCCCGACGATCCAGAAATTGCCCGTCGGATTGGGATGCGTTCCGGACCAGCTCACGGTCACCTCTTGGCCGTGATCCGTCGTGCCGCAAGCACCGTTCGGATTGTCCTGGATCAAGGGGAGGGTGTCGGCGACGATGCTGTCCGAGTCGTCGCCGAGCTTCGCGAGCGGGCAGGAAGGTCGGCCGGCCGCGCATCCCGACGTGGTGTCGCTCCAGATCTCGAAGTGAACGCTTCCGGTCTCGCTGCCGGTCTCGAGGCCGAGACAGACGACGAGCTCCTCGATGGTGAGCGACGAGGAGTTGGAGATACGTTGACGCACCTGGTCCGTCGGGGGGTTCGCGGGCGTCGCACCAGGATCGATGCCGAAGTAATCCGCCAGGTCTGCCGTCTGCGACGCGAACTCCGACGGCGTGCTGGTCGGCGTCGGGGTCGGTGTCGCGGTCTCGGTCGCCGTGGGCGTCGGGGTCTCGGTTTCGGTCGGAATAGGCGTCGGGGTCTCCGTTGCCGTCGGAACCGGGGTCGACGTCTCGGTTGCGGTTACGGTCGGCGTGGGCGTCTCCGTCGCCGTCTCGACCGGGGTCGGGGTCTCGGTGACCGTCGCCGTCGGCGTCGCCGTCTCGGTCGGAGTCGGGGTCGAGGCGTCCGTCGCGGTCACCGTCGGTGTCGGCGTTTCCGTATCGACCGGGGTCGCCGTCGGCGTCGGGGTCTCGGTCTCGACCGTCGCCGTGGGCGTCGGGGTCTCGGTCGGCGTCTCGGTCGGTCCGGTCGCCGTTGGCGTCTCCGTGGGCGACGGGGTCTCGGTCGGCGTCTCGGTCGGTCCAGTCGCCGTCGCCGTCGGGGTGGGCGACGGGGTCTCGGTCGGCGTCTCGGTCGGTCCGGTCGCCGTCGCCGTCGGGGTGGCGCTGTCCTCGGGCGTCGGGGTGGCGCTGTCTTCCGGCGTCGGGGTTGGGCTCTCCGTGGCCGTGGCGGCAGGCGTCGTCGTCGCGGTCGGCGTCGTCACGGCCGGGTTGCACTCGCTCGGATACCCGACGAACGCGGGAACGGCCGCGCGGTCCGCACAGTCGACGGCGAACTCGGTGAAGCAATCGATGCAATCGACCACGTCGGTGAGCGACGTGATTGCCGCCCCACAGGCCGAGCCTCCCGGGATCGTGACCGACGGGCATTGGGCCGGGAAACCGATCGCGGTCGGCGTGAGATCGCCGATCCCGTTACAGAGCTTGTCGGAGCCACCGCAGGCCTTGCAGATCGTGGTGCGCTTCTTGGTCTCCGCCTTGGCGATGGCGGTGGCCGCCTTGCCGTCACCTGGAACGGGGCAGGGGCTGGTCGCCTTGTTGCTGTTCACCTTCGTCCAGCACTTCGTGAGCGCCTTGGACTTGGCGATGAGGAACACGTTCTGCGCCTTCCCGATGGCGACCTGGCATTTGTTCAGCTCTTTTTGGGCCTTCGGATCGCTCGCGACCAAGCTTCCGTAAGCGAGGGCGATCGCCTGATCGACCGCCTCCTCGCCGATGCAGGAGACGCACGTCGAGATGTCGGCGCAGTTGGCGAGCGCACCGTTGCACCCGTCGTTCGAAAAATTGGGACAGGCGCCGAGGTTCCAGCCGACACTCGCGAGCGTGTCGTCGTCCGCGCCGACCCCGCAGGTCTTGTCCTTGCCGCCGCAGCCCTTGCCGATCGCGACCTGGAGCTTGGTGAGGGCCTTGGCGATCGCAGGGCCCGCCTTGATGTCGGTATGGCAATCGCCCGGAGCGCGCTTGCCTTTGACGATCGACTCCTCGCACTTCGCGAGCGCCTTCGCCTTGGCCTGCACGAACGCGGCGCCGCTCTTGATGATGGCGGCCTTGCACTTGACGGCATCGGCGACCGCTGGCGTCGCGTGAACCGCACTACAGAGAACCGTCGCAATCGTCGCGACGAGCGCGCGACGTGACAATGAACCGAGCATTCCACCCTCCTCGACCCATCTGCCTCCGGTTCGTCTTCTGCGGTGTGCGGCAGGGGAATTGTGTTCACAACATATGCAGAGCGGGTCGCATCACTGTCAAGGTGTTAAGTATGCGATCCGAGTCAAAGTTTTGGCTTTTGCCCGTCCGGTGTCGACGTCTGCGCGCGGGGCGAGTCGATCACCAGCGTGAAGGGACCGTCGTTGGTCGTACGCACCTGCATCATCGCGCCGAAGCGACCCGTCGCGACCGGGCCGACCTCGTGCGCGAGCAGGTGGCAGAAGCGCTCGAAGAGGGGAGCGGCCTCGGCCGCAGGCATGGCGCGATCGAAGGAGGGACGCCGTCCCTTGCTGCAGTCGGCCGCGAGGGTGAATTGCGAGACCGCGAGGACCTCGGCGCCCACTTCGGCGACGCTTCGTTGCCCGCCCTCCGCTGCACCGTCGAAAATCCGGAGCCCGGCAACCTTGCGCGCCATCCAGACGACGTCGGTCTCGTCGTCACCGACCGCGAGCCCGACCAGGAGCGCCAGCCCCCGACCGATGCGACCGACCGAGACTCCATCCACCACCACATCGGCCTCGAGCACCCGCTGGACGACGACCTTCATGCGCGCTCCGTCGGGCGTTCTTGCCGGGCTCTCGCCCCCGGGTTAGTGCCGTGGGCCGCAATGGACCTGCTCCACCGCATCGTTGGCATGGTCGTCCTCAGGCCCTACGTCTTCGTGTTCTTCGCGATCTACCTGTTCGCCGCCGTCACTCGCCTGGGGTGGAAGCGGACGGCGGTGTTCACGGTCATCGCCTACGCGGTCGCCTTCGCCGCCGAGTTCTCCTCCACCCGCACCGGGGTCCCCTTCGGGCTGTACCACTACATCGACGTCACCCGGGATCGCGAGCTCTGGATCGCCAACGTCCCGTTCTGGGACTCCCTGTCCTTCACCTTCCTGTGCTACCTCGGCTGGCGCCTGGGCGTGCTGCTGTACGCGCCGCTGGTGGGCCACGGCGGCGCGATGCAGATCGTCGAGACCCGAGAGATCGCCACCTCTTGGCGGGTGTGTCTCATCGGATCGCTCCTGATGACCTGGCTCGACATCGTCATCGATCCGCTCACCGTGCTCGGCGACCGCTGGTTTCTCGGACGGATGTACTTCTACCCGAACGGGGGTCTCTATTTCGGCGTACCGCTCAGCAACTTCCTCGGATGGTTCGTGGTGGGGGTGACGACGATCCGCCTCTACCAACTCTGGGATCGACGCACGGCGCCCGATCGGACGCGCCGTCAGCTGCCGTACGGTGCCTTTCTCGAGCCGGCACTCTACCTGGGCATCCTGCTCTTCAATCTCGTGCTGACGTTCTGGATCGGCGAACGACTGCTCGCGACCGTCGGGATCGCGATCTACGTGCCGCTGGTGCTGCTCTTCGGGATACACGTGCTCGACCCGCGGCGGCGCGCGAGCGCCGAAGAGCTGGCGGCGTACCGGCGAGACGTTTCCGTCCGAGGAGTGCCATGAGCCCCGACGACCGCCTCTTGGTCGTGACGGCGGTCCGTGCCGAAACCCGCGCCGTTCTCACCACGCTTCGCGGCGTGGCGCGACGATCCCATGTCGAGCTTCCGCGATGGGAAGGCCGATCCGGTGCGCGCGCGGTGTCGCTTCTCCAAACCGGCATCGGCCCTCACAAGGCGCGCGCGGCGCTCGCGGCCGTGGATGAGCATCCGATCCTCGTGGTGTCGGTCGGATTCGCCGGGGCCCTGGTTGGCGGCGCCGCCCCGGGAGACGTCGTGCTGCCGGAGGTCGTTGCGTGGGACGACGGCACGACCACACGGCGGTACCGCGTCCCATCCGATGCGTGGCGGGCCGCGAAGGCGGCGCTGTCCGAAGCTCCCGCTCTGCGTATGCTCACCGGCGAGCTCTTCTCGTCACCCGAGATCGTCGCGACACCGGCGGCCAAGCGAGCCCTCGCGGCCCGGACCGGCACCGTCGCGGTCGAGATGGAATCTGCCGGCCTCATCGACGTCGCTCGCGAGCGCGGAGTCGGGTTTCTGGCGCTGCGCGTGATCCTCGATCCGGTCGACACCTCCCTGGAGGACGTGCCGCCGGACCTCGACTCGAGCTGGCGGGCACGGGCGAAGCTCGCCGTGCGACCGACGGCGTGGCCGGCCGTGCTCGCGATCGCTCGCCACCTCCCCCGTGCCAGCGAAGCGCTCAGGAACGCCGTCGGCGCCGTGCTTCCGGTTCTTCCAGCGGCGCGGTGACGGCACGCCTTGCTTGCCTCCCTGTCGGACCGCCCATATAGTCCGCGCCCTGACCGAGCGGTAGAGTCCTGGTCAGCCCGGGGGGAGGGTTTCAATGCGGTTTCCGGCGCACATCACCACCGACATGCTGAAGTGGCAGACCAAGAACTGGCTCAAGGGCAACAAGCGTTTCCCCGTCGTCCTGATGCTCGAGCCGCTGCACACCTGCAACTTGGCGTGTCTCGGGTGCTCGCCCGAGCGCTACAACGGCGACCTGAAGGATCGCTTGTCGCTCTCGGAGTGTCTGCAGGCCGTCGATGAGTCCGGCGCGCCGGTCGTGTCGATTTGCGGCGGTGAGCCCACCATCTACCCGGAGCTGCACGAGCTGATCGGCGAGATCATCGAGCGCAAGCGGCACATCTATCTCTGCACCAACGGCATCCTCCTCGACCGCTTCTTCAAGAAGGGCGCCCCGCACGAGCGGCTCTCGATCAACGTCCACCTGGACGGCATGGCCAAGACCCACGACCTGATCGTCGACCGTCCGGGCGTCTTCGCCAAGGCCATCGAGATGATCAAGCTCGGGAAGTCGCTCGGCTATCGCGTCTGCACCAACACCACGATCTACCGCGAGACCGAGATGGAGGAGGTCGAGGAGATGCTGGAGCTCCTCGACTCGATCGGCGTCGACGGGATGCTGCTTTCACCGGGCTATCACTACGAGGTCCTGCCCGAGAAGCACTTCCTCTTCCGCGCCGAGGTGAACGCCAAGTTCAAGCGGGTGCTGGAGCTCTCCAAGCAGTACCGCTTCTACTCGACGCCGCTCTTCCTGGAGTTCGCCGCGGGCCTTCGTGACTATCCCTGCACGCCGTGGGGGAACGTGACGCGCACCCCCAAGGGTTGGAAGGGTCCCTGCTATCTGATCGGCGAGAAGTACTTCGAGAGCTGGGACGCGTTTTGGAACGGGGTCGATTGGGCGTACTGGGAAAGCAGGCAGGACCACCGCTGCCAAGACTGTCTCATGCACAGCGGATTCGAGGCCTCGGTGGTCCGCAAGCTCGGAGAGAGCGGAAGCGATCTCTGGCGGATGGCGAAGTGGAATTTCATGGGGTGAGCGGCGGCTCGCCTCCCGCAACGATAAGTCATCGAGATGCGTCGCGACCGTGACGCAAATGACGGCCGCCGCCCGCGTCTGGCACGTCGTCCCTAGAAGATCGCAAACAAATCGCGATCTTTTCTGTCCTGTCTCGCGGCACATGCATTGCTCCGTATGGCGATCAGCGGGCAAAGCTCATGGCGGCGACACAGTCACTCGCGGCGGCGTTGCAGGTCATCTATCGCGAAGCCACGAAATCACCGTGGATTTGCCTGAACGCCCTTCGCGATGGCTCGGCGACTCATGAGGGGCTCGGCCGTGCGGAAGGCGAGCCTCCCGTATTGGTCTTGGGCGGCTTCCTGAGCCATCCCTACTACTACGCCCCGCTCGGACGGGTCCTCAGCCAGCGCGGGTACGTCGTCCACTATGACGAGGTGTTCAACGCTCAGCCGTTCAGAACGCACGTCACTGTGCTGGGCGAGCGCGTACGTCGGCTGGCCGATGCTTCCGGAGAGCCCATACGGGTGGTGGGTCACTCGCTCGGCGGCCTGCAGGCGGCGGCACTGCTACTCGAGTGTCCGGAGAGCGTCGGCCAGGTCGTCATGGTCGCGAGCCCGATTCTCGGGGGCACGCCGTGGCGTCCCTTGCAGCGACTGGCCGAGCGGGTCCTCGAAGTGCACGCCTCCGAGACCGAGATGCTGCGCAATCTCCTCCGTCCGTACCGCGGGCGCGTCACGACCGTATCCTCACCCCAGGATCTCGTGGCTCCTCCGGCGGTTTGCACGATCGACGGCGCTACCAACGTGGTGCTGAGCACGATCCCGCGACGGGACGAGGCGCTGGCCAGCCACATCGGGGTCATCTTCATGCAGACCGTCGTGCGGATCATTCTGGCCGGGCTGGCTCGTCCCATCGAGCGCTCGGAGCTCGCCCACACCGGCACCTGAAGGCCACCTCCGGCCTCTCCCCGATCGTCCGCTGCTCACCGTTGGGGTCAGCCGGTTTAACACCGCAGCGCTACTGACGATTCCCTGGCCGAACCCTGCTTGACTCCCTGGGGGCCTTTGGCCACAATCCGCGCCCGTCAACGATCCACGCTGCACAAAGCCCAAACGACTGCCGATTCGAGGAGGACGCATGCGATTCTCGCACTGGACCAGCGCCAGCGCACTTGTGGTTTTGAGCGCCGCTTCGTGCACGCCTAGCGAGAACAAAACCGCACCGGTACCAACCTCGACGGCGGCCAAGGCCGCGGCGCCGGCCGTGGTCGCGTCGCCGGCCGCGGCAGCGGACGCGGGAGACGCGGCAGACGCGGAGGAGGGCGACGAGATCCTCATGGTCTGGGCGGAGGCGGAGCCCGACGAAGGCGCCCCGCCTCTCGAGGTTCAGCTGAAGGCGGACGTCTCCGGCGGCGTCGGGGAGCGGAAGGTCAAATGGGAGTTCGGTGACGGCTCGCCTGCGAGCAGCGAAACCAATCCCAAGCACAAGTACGAGAAGGCCGGAACGTTTCGCGCCTCGGTCGAGGTCTCCGACGCGAGCGGTGACTCCGACTCGGACTACGTCGACATCGAAGTCGGCAGCGAATAGTCGCGCCGCCGGGCGCGAGGCGCGCCACTGGAATCAGTGGCGCGGGCGGATCATGAAGACCGTTCCCTCGCGCTTGAACTGCACGCCCTTGGGGGTGATGGCGGCAATGGTCATCCCGGCCGCCGTCTCACCCTCGCGCACGCGCTGCGATGGTGCGCCGTCGATGCTGATGAAGGCGAAACGCCGCGCCGGGTCCGCCGACCACTGCAGGAAGCTGAGCGCGACCTTCGGTGCGCCCGGAGGTGATCGGCCGGTATCGAAGAGGGTCTCGCCGGGTGCCTCCGGCTCGGGTTCGGGTATCGCGTCGGGCATGGGCGCGGCGGGGACCTCGGGTGGGGCCACGGCCGCGATCGTTTCCTCGGCGGGCTCGCCCGTCGGAGCCTGGCCCTCGGTCGGTGCCACTGCTTGCCGCTCGGTCGCCGCGGGAGGTCTCACCGCCGCCAGCGCTGGCGGTGCCTCCGGCTCGCCGGCCGGCTCCTGACCGATCTCGCGGGGTGGGCTGAAGGGCGAAGGCTCGAGCACCGTCTCCCCGCGTTCGATGGCGGCGAGCATCGGCTCGCTGCCGCGACCCGCGAGCGCCGCCGGAGAGGGTGCGGCCACCGCCGGCGCCGCAGCGGGCACTTGGACGGCAGCCACCTCTGCGGGCGGGGCGATCGGTGCGCTGGGCGCATCCTGGGCGCCTTCCTGCGCCCTCGGCTTTTCGGCGACAGGCGGTCGCGGAGCCGGGGCGCGCGGGACGGCGATCGCCGGTGGTGGTGGCGCAGCAGGGAGGGCAGCGATCTCGGTGGGCGGAGTTTCGGCGAGCTGCCAGCTCAGAATGCCGCCGCCGCCGAAACCGACCACGGCCCCGACCGCGATCACCCACATGGGAATACCCCGGCGCCGATCGGAGGCGGTCGACGGCACGCGTACGACCGCTTCGTGTGGCGACACGCGCTCACCTTCGACCTTCCGGAGCGCATCGAGAATCGTGCTCATCGGGCGTCGTCCCGTCGGCGCGACAGCATGGTCAGCCCTCGGCCGTTTCGTGCCGCGATCATGTCCCCCCGCTCAGGCGTGGATGTTGGTAGTCGAGCAACTCCCCATACAGGACGATCTTGGTCAAAGGACCCACGATACCATCGGGTATCAGGCGGCGCGAGCGTTGGAAGCGCGCGATCGCCTCGGTGGTAGCTGTATCGTACGCCAGAGACGGCTCCGCCGGATAGACACCCACGCGCGCCAGCAGTCGCTGCAGCCGTTCCACCTCGGCGCCGCGGCTCCCGGGGCCCAGGCGCGCCGAGAAGCTCTCGAAATCGCGCCACAGCAGGTGGGCGTCACCCAGCCAGACCCGGTCGACCTCTTGGGGCGTGAGCATCGTGCTCTTGTCGCCGTAGCGAATGATGCAATTCGAGCCGGCGAGACCCGCGAGAACGGCGAAGCGGCGTTGACCGGTGGTCGGCAGCGAGATCTCGAGGATGGCGGGGAGATTCAGCATCGCGAGGCGCGCCAACGTGCCGCTCGTCGGGAGGTAGCGGAGGCCCCGACGCATCGCGATGGTCTGGAGATCGAGGCGGCCGCCGCCGAGCTCGTCCGGCCGGAGCGGCTCGGCGTTCCACGCCGAGAGCAGGCTCGTGGTTGCCGAGACCGCGGAGGCCTGGTGATCGACCGCCTCGAGAGCCGACCAGAACGTGGCGGGGCCGTCGGTGACCGAGGCCGGCGGGGGCTGCTCCGGTGACGCGCTCGGGTTCACGGCGCCTTGTGTCGGCGGGGTTGCGGCCGGTCCGCCGGCGTCGGCAACCTGGGCGGCCGCCGCCGCCTCGATCGTCGGAGCAGCGGCTGCGACCGGCGCTGCCACGCCGTCACCGGCGGCAGGCTCGGCTTGGCGGGGGAGGGCGGGCTGGCCTTGGTTGGGCGGCGCGGCGGCCGTTCCCGCTCGATCCGCGGCCACTGACGGCGCCTCGGCGCTGCCGACGGCCGTGGGTGCACTGGGGCTCCCCGTCGGCATTCGTGCCGGCCGGAAGAGCGCCAGCGCCGCCGCGAGCCCCACGGCCACGGCGATCGTGGCCGCCACCACGGCGGTTCTCCGACCATGCCGGCGGGCGCGCTGACCGGCATCGTCGACCCTGAGCTCGGCCAATACGTGACGCATGAGCGCGCCGCTGATGACCCGCTGCTCGCGTGTGAAGCCCGCGAGCAGGGCGCGATGCGCGGCGATGTTGATGAGCCGCGGCACCCCTCCGGAGTAGCGGTACACCAGACGCAGCGCCGCCGGCGAGAAGATGTCGGCGGTACTCGGCCCACCGGCGATGCGCAGTCGATGCACGACGTAGCGCGCGGTCTCGGCGCGGTCGAGCGGCTCGAGATGCCAGCGCACGGTGATGCGTTGATTCAACTGCGCGAGCTCCGGGCGCCCGAGTAGTTGTTTCAGCTCCGGCTGACCCACGAGCACGATCTGCAGCAGCTTGGTCGTCTCCGTCTCGAGATTCGACAGGAGGCGCAGCTGCTCGAGCGTCGCCGGCGGAAGGTTCTGCGCCTCGTCGACGATCACCACCACGCGTTTCCCGGCAAGTCGCTGGGACACCAGGAAACGATTCAGCTCGTCGACGAGCTCCTTCTTGCTGGTCGACGTGGCCGGCAGCGAGAACTCGCTGTTGACCGTTTGTAGCAGCTCGACGTCCGAGAGCGCCGGGTTGAAGATGTACCCGACCGTCGTGTTGGCCTCGAGGTCCCTGAGGAGCGCCCGCAGGAGCGTCGTCTTGCCGGTCCCTATGTCGCCCGTCACGGCAATGAAGCCGGTGCCTTCGCGAATGCCGAAGAGCAGATGGCCGAGCGCCTCCCGGTGGTGGGTGCTCAGATAGAGGTAGTGGGGATCGGGCGTGAGCCGGAAGGGCGGCTCGCTCACTCCGTAGAAGGCCTCGTACATTCGCAGCCGATCCTCGACCACGGCGGCCGGGTTTTCAAGGCAGGACCGCGACGTGACTACAGTTTTCCCTTGACATTCCGACGGGGGTCGCCTTCTAATCGCCGGGCAGCCAGTCGCGTGGTGTCGTCCGCATCGGTCCCGCCGGAACCGAGAACGCGTCGGCCGCACCGCACCATCAAAACTCGTGCTCGCTCACTTGCCCCAGGGAGGAACCCCCATGTCGTCTCGCCCACGCCGTCTCTCGTCGCTCATCGGGCTCGCGCTCCTCTTGGTACCGGCGCGTCTGCCGGCCGCCGAGGTCACCGACCTGCCGATCGCACAGACGTTGACCTTCGCTCAGCTCTCGGCACCCGTGGACGTCGTCCGCGACTCGCTCGGCATCCCGCACGTGTACGGTGCGAACCTGAACGACACCGCGTTCGCGATCGGCTACATCCACGCCACCGACCGCATGTTCCAGATGGACGTCTTCCGCCGCCTTCCCAGCGGAACCGTCTCCGAGCTCCTGGGCTTCCCCGATTTCCAGATCGGCGCGGGACCGGATCCGCAGGTGCCGCCCTTTCCGGGCAACATCAGCAACGTCACACAGGACCTCTTCTTTCAGACCCTGGGCCTCAGGCGCGCCGCCGTCGACTCGTTCAACGCCTACTCGCCGAGCGTCCAGAGCGCGCTGCAATCCTATGCCGACGGCGTCAACGAGTTCATCACGCGGGCGAACGCGACCGGCCAGCTCCCCCCCGAGTATACGACGCTGCACATTTCGACCATTGCGCCGTGGGTGCCCGTCGACAGCGTCGTGTTCGGCAAGCTCCAGGCCTTCCAGCTCTCCTTCGATTTCGATGACGGACCGACGGGTGACCTCGCCGACGTCACCGATGCGCTCGGGGTGCCGACCGGGACCACGGCGTTCTTCCAGGACCTGAGCCGCGCTCAGCCGGCGGAGAACGCGTTCACGATTCCCGACGCCAACAACGCGCCGATCCCCCTCACCGCCGTCTCGAAGCCCAAGGAGGTCATGCTCGCCTCCGCCGCCAAGAAGGCCCCCACCGATGGGCTCCGTCGCCGCTCCAAGGCCGAGCGAGCCAAGATCATCGCGGCCCGCAAGGCGACGGTCGCCAAGGCGCGTCAGATGATCGCCAAGCTGATGGAGCAACCGGCGATGCGCGCGATCCGCGAGCGCGGCATCGTCGGATCGAATGAATGGGCGGTCGACGGCACCGTGACCGACAGCGGCAATCCCATCCTCGCCAACGACCCGCACCTCGGTCTCAGCAGCCCGGCGACGTTCTACGAGCTCCACATCAACACCAAGGACCGTGGCGGCGACGTCAACGCGACCGGCATCGGCTTCGCGGGCGCCCCCGGGGTGGTCCAGGGCCACAACGAAGACATCGCGTGGGGCTCGACCACCAACCCCGCCGACGTCACCGATTGGTTCCTCGAGGACGTGTCGAGCGACTTCTTCGGCAATCTCTACAGCCACTACCTCGGGAGTCCGGAGCTGATTCAGGAGCTACCCCTGCAGGTGAAGGTCAACGTCGACAACGGCAACCTGCTCGGCTTCGAGCGCACGGTGCTCGCCATCGCCGCCGATCTGCCGCTGTTCGCGATCCACGACATCGTCGACATCACGGCGCTGCTCGAGAACTTCGTGCCGCCGAAGGTCCTGATCGTGCCGCGCCACGGTCCGATCTTCCCGCAGACCCTCGAGCCGTTCCCGTTCCCGAACAACCACAGCGGCGGCTCGGCGCTCACGGTCCAGTTCACCGGGGTGTATCCGACGCGCGAGCTCGAGACCTTCTTCATCTGGAATCAGGCGACCAACCTCGCCGAGTTCAAGACCGGTCTGAACCTCTTCGACTTCGGCTCCCAGAACTGGGGCTACGCCGACAAGCTCGGCAACATCGCCTACTTCGCGAGCGGGGAGTTCCCGATCCGCGAGGACATCGACGCCGGTGCGGTCTCGGGCAATCCGCCGTTCCTCATCCGGAACGGCTCGGGCGGCAACGAGTGGAAGGCGCTCGGCGGCCCGCAACCAGCCGATCAGGCGGTCCCGTACGAGGTCGTTCCGCCGGCGGAGGTACCGCAGATCGAGAATCCGCCCGCGCACTTCTTCGTCAACGCCAACAACGACCCGATCGGCAACACCGCCGACAACGACGTCCTCGACGAGGCGCTGGCAGGAACGGGGCCGTACCTGAGCGCCGGCTACGACGAGTTCCGCGCCGCCCGCATCACCGAGCTGATCCGGAGCGAGCTCAACCTGATCGCGACGCCGCCCGGCACGCCTGTCGGTGACGGCCAGATCTCGTTCGCGGACATGCAGCGCATGCAAGCCGACGTCAATCAAATGGAGGGCAAACGGCTGGCGGGATACTTCGTGACGGCCGTCGCGAACGCGGAAGCCGGGGGGGCGCCGCCGCAGCTCTCGGCTCTGCTCAACACGCGCATCACCGACGCGCGCGACCGCCTTGCCGCCTGGACCTACAACACGCCGGCCGGCTTCGATACGACCGGCGATCCGGGCGTCCCTTCGGCGCAGGAGCTCGTCGACAGCGTGGCGACCACCATCTACAACGTCGCGGTCGGCCAACTGATGACCAAGACCTTCGACGCCAGGCTGGCGGCGAGCGGCATCGGGTACCGACAAGGCACGAGCGAGGGCATTCGCGGGCTGCTGAAGATCCTCGGCGCCGGAGCCTTCACGGGCGTCGGGGTGTCGGGCTTGAACTTCTTCGACGACACCACGGTCGCGCTCAGCGCGGCCGTCGAGCGCGACATGCTGCTGATCAAGAGCCTGCAGGCCGCACTCGATCTCCTGGCGGGTGGAAACTTCGCGAACGCCTTCGCCAATTCGCTCGACGTCGACGATTACCTCTGGGGCCGGGTGCACTACGTCATCTTCCAGAGCTTCCTGAACGGCGAGCTCAACAACACGAACATTCCGGGTGGCGGCGCCTACAGCATTCCGCCGCAGCCAGCGCCGTTCCCGCCCGGCGAGCCCGCCGATGGTGCCCGCTTCACGGTCGACGTCGCCAACTACGGTCTCCGTCCAACCTCGGAGACGGGCCTCTCCTTCGGCAGTGGCGCCAACCGGCGGAGCGTGGTCGAGATGGGAGCGGGCGGACCCGTCCAGGCCAAGAACGTGATTCCCGGCGGCACGGACGGCGTGCTCGGGCGGCCGCACTACGGAGACCAGATCGATCTCTGGCTGGGGAACGGCTACCACGACACGTTGCTGGCGACGGACGACGTCGTTGCCGCCGCCGCATCACGCGCGAACTTCTCGGCCATCCCCGGCTGCACCGAGGCCGGTGTCGGGCGCTGCGCCGCGGGCAAGGGCGGGGCCCGAACCGATTGCGCCACGGAGTTCTTCGTCGACGCTCCGGCGACCGCCACCGACCTCCACAAGGCGAAGATCTCGCTGACCGACGGCGGCTCATCGGATTTCGACGGCGCGGCGGACGGCCGCTGCGTCGCGCACGTGGTCCTGTGCGTCAACAACAACGACCCGCGCCTGACCTACGGACAGGGACAGACGTGCCAGCCGACCGACATCGACGTCTTCCAGCTGAGCCGTCCGAAGCCCGACAGCTCACGACCGGAGGACGCCACGAACGCCACTGCGATCCTCAGCGCCATCAGGTCGCTCGGAACTTCGACCACGAGCGGCAAGCACAGCAACGTCCTCGACTTCACTCCGGTGGTGACGAATCAGGATCGCTGCGTCGGGACGTATCTGATCGTTCCGCTGCGGAATGGAAACCGAGGCACCAAGCGCTTCGGCAGCAAGACGGTCGACAGCGCCGGCACGAAGGATCTCGATACGCTCACCATCATCTGCAATCCGTAGGCGTCCACCCCCGGCTCGGTCCGCTGCAGGCCGAGCCGGGGGGTCACGTCCGCGAGGTGAGAAGGCGTCGCGCCGCCGCCACGAGCCACAGCAGCACCATCGCCCATCCGAACACGTCGCCGTGGCGCGTATAGAAGGTGGTGCCGCCGAGCAGCCTGGTCTCGACGGCAAGCGTCCCCGCCGTGAAGATCGGTAGCTCGCCCAGAGGGGCACCAGTCGCGCTCACGACCGCAGTGAGGCCGGTGTTGGTCGAACGGACGAAGTCGCGGCGCGTCTCGACGGCTCGCCATACCGCGAGCGCGTGGTGTTGAAACGGCTCGGCGCTCTCGCCGTACCACGCGTCGTTGGTGAGGTTGAGAAGCAGTGACGCACCCTGCAGCGCCGCCTCTCGCGCCGGACCAGGAATCACGTCCTCGTAGCAGATCAACGTTCCCAGCCGCACGTCGCCGGATACCGCCAGAACCATCGATCCGCTCCCCGGACTGAACCGTCCACTGGCGGGACTGATGCTCCGGAGCCACGGAAAGCGGTGTTCGAAGGGGAGGTATTCGCCGAAGGGCACCAGCACGCGCTTGTCGTAGCGTCCGGCGATCTGGCCCGTCGGGTCGAGCAGGAACGCGCTGTTGAAGACGCGCCGTGTGCCACCTTGCTGATCGACCGCGAGGCCACCGAAGACGAGCGGCCGGCGGACCCCCGGAAACGGATGCGCCTCGCTCGGAGGCTCGCGCGCCGCGGCCGGAATCGGACGCTGGACGACCGTCTCCGGCCAGATCAGGAGGTCGCTCTCCGCTTCGAGCCCTTCGGAGAGGCGTCGGTAATCGTCGAGATTCCGCCGGAAGAAGCTGCGGTCGCCCTTGCGCTCGACACCGATGTTCCCCTGCACCACGCCGACGCGCAGAGCTGGCGCCGCCGCCCGACTCGCATCGACCGCGGCGGAACGCGCCCAACCCCACGCGCCGAGTGTCGCTACGAGCGCGAGGGCGGCGCCGAGCGCCCGCATCCGGCCGTCGCGAAGCAGAATCACGAGGCCGGCGTTCACCCACACGATCGCGAAGCCCAACAGGAAGGGTCCGGCGAGCTCTCCACTCTGCAGCAGCGGAGTCCATCGGTACTGGGTGTGGCCGAGGCGCCACGGAAACAACGTCGGGAACAGCAGCTCGACGGTGGTGTAGGTGAGCGGCGCCGCAAGACCGAGGGGAAGCGGCCGGAGCCATGCGAGCGCGGCCGTGAAGAGACCCATTTGCACCGCCATCCAGCCGATCGGCACGACGAAGATCGCGATCGCCGGGAGCGTCGAGAATCCGCCGAAGACGCGGAACGCGTGCACGAGCCAGGAGAACGCCAGCGCGAGCCCCGCCCAGCCAGCGACCCAGCCGATCCGGAACGCCCGCGCCGGAGGGCTCGCTTCCGCCATCGCGATCAGGGGCGTGACGGCGAGCCACGGCAGCGCCCACAGGCGGAAATCCATGAAGCTCGCGCCCAGCGCCAGGGCGCCGACGACACTCGCCGCGACGGCGCCCCCACTCCCCGCACCGACCGAATGGCCGGTCCGACGCATGCGCTTACGGAAGCGGCACGATCGCGACGTCGTCGGGGAAAACGCTGATCGGATTCCCCTCGACGTCCCGGGGCGGAGCGGTGCTGGTGACCGGCTCGTCTTCCAGTCCGCCGTCCGATCGAATCCGGAAGCCGTCCACGCGGTCGAGACCGCCTTCGGCCACGTAGAGGATGTTGCCGAGATCGTCGTCGACGACGATCCCGACGGGAAGCGTGTTGGGATCCTCGGCGGTACGGCTGAACGTCTCGTCGGGCAGCAAGCCGTTCTCGAGGCGGAACACGTCGACCCGACCTTCGTTGAAGACGCTCGAGTAGAGAATGGTATCGCCGCCGTGCTGGCGCCGCAGCATCCGTTGGTAGACGCCCGCACGCTTGGTCTGGCTGCTGTCGTCGCCGTCGATGTCGCCGTCGGCGTCGACCGGGAACGTGAAGATGCGCTGACTCGCTTCCTCGGCGATGAAGAGCTCGCCGAGCGGGGCGCTGGCGGACAGCGAGAAGAGCAGGTGGGTGACGAGGCCGCTGCCGATCGCGGAGAGCGGCGTGCTGACCAGGCGCGCGTCGACACAGGTGGAGCGCTCGGGCGACGGCACGGTCGGTCCGGGCGTCTGGCCCGGTGCCGGGGAAGGCGTCGCTGCGGGTGCCGGGGTCGGCGTCACGGTCGCGTTGGGATCGGGCTCGGGCAGGAATTGACCGGCGACTCGCACGTGCACCTCGATGCTGGCCGCGCCTCCCGCCGCAAAGAAGCCCTCTCCCATCGGCGTCAGCGACGTGAACTCGGCGTTGGATCCGCCGACGATGCAGCTCGTCGGAAGCGACTGCAACGACCCGTCATCGCCGATCGGATAGGCATCGACGCGGTTGGAGCCGCGCCCGGCCACGTAGAGGATGCCGTTGCCGATGCTGGGGTCGATCACCATGTCGACCGGATCGACGTCGTCGGCATCGGGAATCACCTCTTGGTCGCTGAACGTCTCATCGAAGCAGGCACTGCCACCGCCGGGGGCGAGGCGGATCACCTGCACGCGGCGGAGGGTCGCGACGTAGAGGATCGTCGGGTCCGTGGGATGCACGACCACGCGACGCGGATTGTCGTCGGTGGCGATGAGTTGCTCGGGAAGCGCGCTGCCGTCGACGTTGTCCACCAGCAAGCCACTCGTCCCGAGACGATAGACGGCGATGCCACGCGTATTGCCTTGACCGAGGTGACACGGGCTGGACGGCGCCGGAACACAGTCGCGCGCCGGATCGCACTCGTTGGTCGATTCGACGACTACCAACACCTTCCCGGAACGAGTGGCGTCGAACTCCTCGCCCGCCGGCAGCTCGAAGCTGCGATCCTTGCCGCTCCCGCCGCACGCCGCCAGCACGAGACCACCCACGATCGCCCCGAGGAGCGCGGCCGCAGGTCCGCCCCGCACGTTCATCCACCTCACGGCTCGCGTCATGCGACCTCCATGCTTTCGTGCGGGCTGCGTCTACCCCATTCGTTGCCGCGCGTCCACAACGCGGACTTCAAACGCTCGTGGGTGCGCTCGTGTCGGCAGCTCATGGCGTCCTCGCGACGTCGATGGCGACTTTCATCGCGCCCGAGCGCTTGTCCGACGCGATTGCGAAGCCGCGAGTGATGTCCTCGAGCGGGACCCGATGTGTGATCAAGGCGGCCAGCCGATCGTGTTCGCCTTGCAGCAGCTCCAACGCCACGGCGAAGTCGGAGCGCGGGCTCTGCCGGTCGTACATCATCGCGCCGACGATCGAGACCTCCTTCGCCAGCAGGCGCTGCGCATCGAGCGTGGGGTTTTGCGTCGAGACACCGAGGGCGACGATCCGACCGCCGGGGCGAGCGACCTCGAGGGCGAGGGCGAGCGTCTCCCCGCTACCGCCGACCGTTTCCAGGACCACGTCGGGCGGCCGTTCCGCCGTAGCGGAACGGACGGCGTCGGCGGTGGCCGCGATGATCCGCTGGGCGCCCACCCGCCGCGCGGCCTCGCCTTGGTGCGGATACCGAGCGCTCACGGTGACGGTCGCACCGCGGCGGGTGGCACCAAACGCCACCAGGGTTCCGATGGTTCCTCCCCCGAGCACCAGGACCTGGCACCCGGCGCCGACGCCGCCGAGCCCGAGGGCGTGCACGGCGACCGCCAGGGGCTCGA
This sequence comes from uncultured delta proteobacterium, assembly GCA_963761995.1. Classification (GTDB taxonomy): domain Bacteria; phylum Desulfobacterota; class Binatia; order UTPRO1; family UTPRO1; genus UTPRO1. Next base: position 2,621,092 of record CAVXIU010000006.1, read on the forward strand.
CCAGGATCGCGCTCTCCAGATCGAGGTCGGGTGGCAAGCGGTACACGCTGCGTTCCGGCACCACCACTCGGTCCGCAAACCCTCCCGGCAAGGCGAGGCCCAGGATCTGGAGTCGCGGACAGAGGTTCGGTTGTCCGCGCAGGCAACTCGCACAGCGTTCGCAGCTCCGCAGGGGCTCGACGACGACCGGCGTTCCCGGCGGAAGCGAATCCGAGCCGGACACGACTCGACCCGAGATCTCGTGCCCGGGGCATACCCGCGGCGGGGGGGTCGCACCCGTGAAGAAATGCAGGTCGCTGCCGCAGACGCCGCACGCATAGACCTCCACCTCGATTTCCCCACGACCGACGACCACGGGCGGGACCTGGCGGAGCTCGAAACCACTGGCGGTGAAGAACGCGGCCCGCATCAGAGCCCTTCATCGCCGAGTCTGGACGACCGGACAACGGACACGGAAATCTGCACCCCAATCGATGTCTCCACCGGGCCCCGCAATACGACAGAAACGCTCGACACGGAGAGCGCTTAGGCCCCATGGCTCCGGAAGTGGTGCGCAACCGCACGCCACCTGGTTTGACAAGGGCGGAACCCGCCGCTAGCCAACCTGACCGCGGCGGCTTCCGCCCCCGAGCTTGCCAATCCGAACCAAGGAGGACGGCTCATGACAGGCATCACCATGAGACTCGCCCTACTCGCTGCAGCAATCGTCATAGGCACCCTGGGCTTCAGCACCCCGCTCCTTCTCGTCCAGACGCCGGAGGATGGGGTCGTATCGTCCGTCGAGGCGGCGCTCCGACCACAGGCCCTGGTGTCCCGGCCGCCGCGGGCGGCCGCCACCCGCATCGCGGCCGGCGATCTGATCGGTCGGCTTCCGACCATCGGAGCCGTCACCGCCGTAGGGGCGGTGCACTCCACGGGTCACGTCATTCCGGCCGACCTCCCCGATCCTCCGCTCGGGCGTTTCAAGCTGACGGCCTATTCCGGTCCCCAGCTCGGCCAAGCGCTCCCGATCACCGCGACCAGCACGGTAGCCCGGGCGGGCCGGACGGTCGCCGTCGATCCGAAGGTCATTCCCCTCGGATCGAAGATCTACATCGAGGGTCTCGGCGAACGCATCGCCGAGGACGTCGGGGGTGGCATCAAGGGGAACCACATCGACGTCTACCTCGGCACCGTGCCCCAGGCGCGGATTTTCGGCGTGCAACGCGGTAGCGTGAGCCTGGTCGCGCCGCCGCAGGCAGTGAAGCGGACGCGGGCGGGCAAGCGCGGTTGATTCCGCCGACCCCCTAAGCGTCGGCGACCAACGCCAGGAGCCCGCGAGGGTCGTCGGGCTCGTCGTGCTCGCCGAGGACCAGCATCAGGTCCGTGTGCGAACGGGTACCGGCGGGCCATTCCCGCAGCGTCGCCCATGTCCCGTCGCGGGCGCGCTCGAAGAGGTGCACGCGCTGATCCTCCGTGAGACCGATCGCGGCGCGCCCGCTCGGGGTCATGCAGAAGAGGACGTAGCCGGCACGCTTACTCGTCACGAAATACATTCGAATCTCCCGCCTCGCTTCCCGTCAGCACTGCGGACAGATGCCGAGCGTCCCGAAGCGGACCGCCGGCGAGTATCCGAGAACACGAAGACCATCCGCTCCGAACTCGCCGACGGTGATGTACCCACCATCTTCGGTCGGCGTATCCGACCAGTCCCACGCATGCTCGAGCACACGCGTCCCATGCGCGCGGGCGAGCACGACCGTGTCGTAGGCCGCCTCGATCGCACTCCGGCGACCCAGACGCCCGGCCATCCCGATCGCCTCGGCGTAGCGGGTGAGCGCCGCGGCTTGCTGGTGATAGGTCAGGTTGCACGTGGAGGGCACCGGCGAGCGGTGCACCAGACGCCAGCCCGGTCGACTCGTGGCGGTGGTGGCGAACGGCTCCTGGGGAACCGTCCATTCGTCCTTCAACTGGTAGCCAACACCCTTCAACAATCCCGCCTGAATCGCCTCCGGAAAGCGCTCGGCCAACTGCATCAGCGTGAGCGGCATCGCGCCGACCTTGTCCGTGCGGAACACGAGGACGTCACCGCGTGCAGCCGCCGCGCGTAGCGTGGCCATGTCGTACGGAACCGCCGCGAGCGCGGCCGAGCTGCCGGCGGATAGCTGGGTCGCGTCGGTGTCGAACAGGCGACCGACGTCGTCGGGGGTCACGATCGCGGCCCCGAAGAGCGTCCGAGCTTCGGCGAGAGTGGTCGATGCAGCTTCGCTCATGAGGTCCCGATCAGCCGCCCAGCTGGAACATTTCGCGGCTCTCGATGGTGTGATTGGCGTCGAGGCGGTGACCGACCGGCTTGGCGCCGACCGCCAGCAGCAGCACCTCGGCAACGGCCGCGATGCCCCCGGAGGCCATGGCGCTCCGAACGTCGAGCTCTCCGTCGTTCAACAGGCAGAGGTGAAACTTGCCGTCCGCGGTGAGCCGCATGCGATTGCAGGTGCCGCAGTACGGCCGGCTGACGGGACTGATGAAGCCGATCGTTCCCGCGCCATCGGCGAGCCGTAGATTGCGGGCTTCGTCGGACGGATCGGACGAGGGCAGGGGAGTCAGCTGCCCCAGCGCCGCGACGATCCGTCTCTCGGTCTCGGCACTCGACACGAACGCAGTTCGTGAGAGTGCCGCCGGCTCGCCGACCCCGAGCGGCATCAACTCGATGAAGCGAACGTGCCAGTCGCGATCGCGCGTCAACGCGGCGAGCTCCACGACGTCCTCGTCGTTGAACCCACGGGTCACGACCGTATTCAACTTGATCGGTGTGAGACCGGCCGCTTCCGCCGCCATGATGCCGGCCCAGATCTCGGCGAGTGTCCCGAGCCGCATGATGCGTTGCAGGCGCTCCGGGTTGAGCGTATCGACGTGGATGTTGACCCGCCGAAGACCGGCACGGGCGAGGCCGCCCGCGAGCCGGGGCAGGAGGATGCCGTTGGTGGTCAGCGACAGGTCTTGAAGCCCGGGGACCGCGGCCAGGCGCTCGACGATCTCGAGCAAATCGGATCGCAGCGTCGGCTCGCCGCCCGTCAAGCGAATCTTCCGGAACCCTACCCCCACGGCGGCCCTGGCGACCAGCTCGATCTCGGAAGGGGTGAGGAGATGAGGTCGATCTCCCGACCGGCGCGCATCGAGCGGCATGCAGTACACGCAACGGAGATTGCAGTGATCGATCACCGAGATCCGTAGGTAATCGATCTCGCGATGGAAACGGTCGCGCGGCACGGTCCGAAGATTGTTTCGTCGGCGCCGGGACGTGTCAAGGTTCGCCGGCGGTCGAGTCGCGCTCCCACCGCGCGTCGCGACGGCGTTCAGAGCCGTCGCTCCTCGACCTCGGCGATGATCTCCGCCAACGCCTGCCGATAGGACGAGTACGGCAGGTCTTCGAGCAACGCGCGGGCATGGCCCGTGTAGCCCTCCGCGAGCTCGCGTACCGAGCCGAGCACGCCGAGCCGGCGCACGCGCTCGAGGGCGGCCTGCATCTCGGTCTCGGAGGCTTCCGGGTTCAGGTAGACGCGACGCACCTCGGCGTCCTGTGCGACCGCGAGAATCAACGGCAACGACGGATTTCCGTCCCGGAGATCGATCCCGACCGGCTTGCCGGTTCGCGCGTCTCCCTCGACGTCGAGGATGTCATCGATGATTTGGAACGCCATCCCGATGTTGAAGCCACACGACCCCATCGCCTCTACTCCGTGCTCGTCGACGCCGGCGAGGTGGGCGGCGACCCGTGCGCCCTGGGAAAAGAGCGAGGCGGTCTTGCGGGCGATGATCTCGACGTAATCGTCCACGGTCGCCGACGGGTTGCGCCGGAACCGTCCCTGCATGATCTCGCCTTCCGTGAGGCTGATGCAGGCATCGGCCGCCCAGCGCACGACGCGCTCCTCGAACCGGCCACAGAGCTCGAACGCCTTGCTGAACAGAAAATCGCCCGTGACGAGGGTGTTGGCGAGCCCGTAGCGCTGGAAGGCGGACGGTCTTCCGCGCCGCGTCTCACCCCCGTCGATGATGTCGTCATGCAACAGGGTCGCGGAGTGGATCAGCTCGAGGGCGATGGCGACGTCGATCATGTCCGTCACGTCGTCGCCGCCACACGCCTTGAACACCAGAAGCGCGACGGCCGGCCGGACCCGTTTGCCCCCGCCCTGAATGAGATGCAGGGCGACCTCGGACAAGAGCGGCTCGCGGGATGCCAAAAGCCGCCCCATCTTGTCCTCGACCCGAGCGAGGTCGTCGGCGATCAGATCGAGATCGACCGCACTGCGTAACCTCTTGCGCCCGGTGGTTCCGTGCGAACGACTCAATCGCGCTTCCTTCCTACCGCGGCGCCGGCGCGGAAAGGCCGCCAACTAATGGCAAACTTCTCGACTTGTCAAGGCAATCCGGCACTCTGCACGCGTCACGGACGGCTCACGAAACGGCCGCGCCGCGTGTCTCGCCGTCGTTGCAATGACCCCACTCGCCGACTAGTTTCTGCCTTCCCTCCTGTGGTGACCGTCGAAGACGTCCGCACTCGACTCGCACAAGTTCGCTACCCGGGCTTCGCGCACGACCTCGTGACCTTCGGCATGCTGCAGGATCTCGAGGTGCGCGACGGACAGGTTTCGGTAACGCTGGACGTGCCGACCGCCAACCTCGAGACGGCTCGCGCCCTCCAAGCGGAGGTTCGAGCCGCGATCCTGGGCCTTCATGGTGTCACCGGCGTCGACGTGCGGCTGGCGGGAGACGCGCCCCAGCGTCGCGAGTCGACGAAGCGTTCGGACACGCGGACGCCGCTTCCCGGCGTGCAGCACATCCTCGCCGTAGCGAGCGGGAAGGGGGGCGTCGGCAAATCGACCGTCGCCGTGAACTTGGCGCTGGCACTCCGTGCGCGCGGATTGCGGATCGGACTTCTCGACGCGGACATCCACGGACCGAGCGTACCGTTGATGACGGGGGTGCCGGACGCGCGGCCACGCATGCTCGAGGAGAAACGCATCGTCCCGATCGAGCGCTTCGGGCTGTCGATCGTCTCGATGGGCTTCTTTCTGGACGATCGCTCGCCGGTGATCTGGCGCGGCCCCATGGTCATGAGCATCGTCCGTCAATTCCTGAAGGACGTCCTGTGGGGTGAGCTCGACGTCCTCGTCGTCGACCTCCCGCCCGGTACCGGCGACGCCCAGCTCACTCTCCTCCAGGAGGTTCCGATCTCCGGGGGCGTCATCGTCACCACCCCGCAAGACGTCGCCCTTCAGGACGTGCGACGCGGCATCGCCATGTTCCAGACCGTGCAGGCTCCCGTTCTCGGCGTGATCGAGAACATGAGCGAATACGTGTGCCCCCACTGCGGAACCGCCGAGGCGATCTTCGGATCCGAGGGGGGGCGACGCGAGGCCGAAGCACTCGAAACCCCGCTGCTCGGATCACTGCCGCTCGTCGCCGAGCTGCGCGCAAGCATGGATCAAGGCAATCCGCTCGTGATTTCCGACCCGCAGCACCCGTTGTCGCGTCGCATAGCGCAGATCGCAGAGCGTGTGCACGCGGCGCTCGACCGCACGCGAACCCAGGGGTCAACGCCCTGACATTCCACCTTTACCCTTCGCGGCCGACATGTTAGCCGTGGCCGCGTCGTTCAGTCGCAGATCGGAGGAGTCCCGATGTCCACCATGATCACCGAAGAATGCATCAATTGCGGCGCGTGTGAGCCGGAGTGTCCCAACACCGCCATCTACGAGGGCGGTGCAGAGTGGGATCTCGACGGCGCGAAGCACGCAGCGATCGCGACCGATATCTATTACATCGTTCCCCAGAAGTGCACCGAGTGCGTGGGCTTCTTCGACCAGGAGCAGTGCGCGGCCGTCTGCCCGGTCGATTGTTGCGTGCCCAACCCGGACGACCCCGAAACCGAAGACCAACTGATCGCCAAGGCGCGGGTCATTCATCCGGACCGAACCTTCGAACCGGGATGTCCATCCCGTTTCCGAAAGAAGTAGGACGTCGCGGGCCTTTGGGTGACATTGTCTTTACACGCACGTACCCGTTGCGTATAACGGCGCACATTTCCTCGATTTTTCATTGAGTTGCGGTAGGGGAAGGCGGACATGGCGAAAATCCGGGTTGGGATCGTCGGGGTCGGCAACTGCGCGAGCAGCCTGGTCCAGGGCATCGAGTACTACCGCCACACCAGCCGTCAGGAGGGCTTCGAGCACACCGGCTTGATGCACTTCGATTTGGCCGGCTACCTCCCCCACGATCTCGAGGTGGCATGCGCCTTCGACATCGACGAGCGCAAGGTCGGCCAGCCGCTCCATCAGGCCATCTTCGCGAAGCCCAACAAGGCGATCGACATCTGGACCGAGCTGCCCGAGTACGGCGTCACGGTCGCGATGGGACCCGTCCTCGACGGCGTGTCCGAGCACATGGCGGACTATCCGCCCGACGAGACCTTCCTGCCCTCGAAACGGCCGGCGGTGGACGTCGCCGCCATGCTGAAAGCCACCGGGACGGAGGTGCTGATCAGCTACCTACCGGTCGGCAGCCAGCAAGCCGCCGAGTTCTACGCGCAGGCGTGTCTCGAGACCGGCACGAGCCTCATCAATTGCATGCCGGTCTTTCTGGTCTCGAACGAACGCTGGGCCGAGCGCTTCGCCAGCCGCGGCATCCCGGTGGTCGGCGACGACATCAAGTCCCAGCTCGGTGCGACGATCGTGCATCGAGCCCTGGCCAAGCTCTTCGCGGATCGGGGCATCAAGGTCGATCGCACGTACCAGCTCAACACCGGCGGCAACACGGATTTCCTCAACATGCTCAACCGTAGCCGTCTCGGCTCCAAGAAGGTGTCCAAGACCGAGGCCGTGCAAGCCGTCCTCCCGCAACCGCTTCCGGCGCACAACGTGCACATCGGACCAAGCGACTACGTGCCGTGGCAGGGCGACAACAAGGTGTGCTTTTTGCGGCTGGAGGGTCGCGCCTTCGGCAACGTCCCGCTGGAGCTCGAGCTCAGGCTGTCGGTACAGGACAGCCCCAACTCGGCCGGCGTCGCGATCGATGCGATTCGGTGCTGTCGTCTCGCACGCGACCGTCGGATCGGTGGACCGCTGCGGAGCATCTCCGCGTATCTCATGAAGCATCCGCCTACCCAGATCAGCGACGATCTGGCCCGCGATCTGGTCGAGAAGTTCATCAGCGGAGAGATCGACCACTAGTCGGGGTCGGCGCCGCGGTCATGTGCCACCCATGGCTCGCCGCGAGTGTCGCCGGCTTCGTGATCGCACTCCTCGTCCACGAGCTCGCGCCGCTCGCCTCTGCCCCGACTCCGCTCACAGGCTCGGAGGAGCAACATACCGGCCTGCTCGGGCAGAGACTTCGCATCTGGTTCCGCGCTCGGATCTCGCCCCTGGCCGATGCGTTCTCGGCCGTCGGGCTCACGGCGAATGGCGTCACGCTCTCGCAGATGGTGGGCAGCGTCGCGTGCGGCCTCGCGTATGCGTCGGGCTGGATGTTCACGGCAGGTTGGACGTTGATCGCCTGCGGCACGCTCGACGTCGTCGACGGCGAAATGGCGCGGCGGCGGGGAGAAGCGGGACCCCGGGGGGCGTTCATCGACTCGGTGGTTGACCGCTACGGCGAGGGCGCCGTCTTCGGCGGCCTCGTCGCCTTCTACCGCGACGTCTGGGTGCTCTGGGCCGTGTTGGCAGCCTGGCTCGGCAGCTATCTCGTCAGCTACACACGGGCCCGTGCCGAAAGTCTCGGAGTGGATTGCCGCGAAGGGTTGTTGCAGAGGCCGGAGCGCTACGTGATCCTCGGCCTGACGTCGATGATCAGTACGATCATGGGCCATCTGAGTTGTCGGGCGCTCGACCGGCACGGCATCGTGGTGTTCGGCATCCTCGTGGTGGCGGTGCTCGCCAACGTCACGGCGTTCCAGCGGACGGCGGCTACGCTGCGCCGGCTCTCGTGACACGTGATGGAAAGCCCCCGGGAATCGGCGTTGGGAGTGCTCGGGGTGTTTCTGGCGTTGCTCGGCGCCGGCTTCATCCTCGATGCCGACCAACGGATGTGCGGAGGAACGATCATGGTGGTGGGATGCGTGTGTCTCTTGGCGTATCGCCGGCGCCCGCGGCCGACTGACGGGGCGGGGGCGTGAGTCGCACCGCTCGGACGGCGGTCGGGATCGCCATCTCGGTGGTCGCCCTGTACTTGGCGCTTCCCCCTCGCGAGGAGTGGGCCAACGTCAGCGCGGCGTTCGCCAAGATTCGCTACGGATACATCGTCCCCATTTCCCTGATCGCCATCTACAGCATCATCGTCCGCTGCCAGCGCTGGCGACTTCTCCTCCGTCCGCTCGGCGACATTCCGCTCATGCCGTTGGTGTCCGCCACGGCGATCGGATTCCTCTGCAACATGATCCTGCCCCTGCGCGTCGGAGAGGTCGTGCGACCCGTCCTGCTGGCGCGTCGGACCAAGGCGCCGGTGAGCGGGGTGCTCGCGTCGGTCGTGCTGGAGCGACTGCTCGACATGCTGACGATCCTCGTCTTTCTGGGCCTCGTCATGTACCTGGTGCCGGTCTCCGAAACGATCCGGCGGAGCGGCATGGCGTTCTTGGCGTTCGCCGTGCTGGCCGTGACCGCGATCGTGGGCCTGCAGCGCCAGCATCCCGCCGCCGTCGGGCTCACCCGCTGGCTTCTGACGCACCTGCCCGCGGGCGTTCGCGGACGCGCGGAGGCCGCGCTCGAGAGCTTCATCGACGGACTGCAGGGCATCGGCGACGGCCGAGCGCTCGCGCTCATCCTCGGCTACTCGCTCTATCTGTGGATCGTCATCGCCAGCGTGTTCGCCGTCGGCATCATCGCCTGCGACTTGCCGGTGCCTCCCGTTCAGGGGGCGCTCGTGTTGGTCACGGTGGTGGCCGGTGCGGTATCGGCGCCTTCGGCGCCCGGTTTCATCGGTACCTTCCAAGCGGGGTGTATCGTGGCGCTCGGGCTCTTCGGCGTGGGCCGCGCCGAGGCGGTGCCGTATTCGTTCGTCGTATGGGCCGCTCAATGGCTCACCCAGATCGTCTTAGGGGTTGTTTTTTTGCTCCGTGAGAACGTAAGCTTTCGAGACGTCCGCGCTGCCGAGGAGACCGCACCGTGAGAGGACTGCCGTCGTGAGCTTGTCCGGGAAGTCGATCCTGCTCGGCGTCACGGGGGGCATCGCCGCGTACAAGACGCCCGATCTCGTGCGTTTGCTGACCCGGGCGGGTGCGGAGGTCCGAGTCATCCTGACGCGAGCGGCCGAGGAGTTCGTGACGCCACTCACGCTGCAAACGCTCTCCGGCCATCCGGTCGCGCGCTCACTTTTCGACCTCACCGAGGAATCGCAAATCGGGCACATCCGACTCGCCGATGGCGCCGATGCGCTGGTGATCGCCCCGGCCACCGCCAACGTGATCGCGAAGCTGGCCGGCGGCATGGCCGACGATCTCTTGACCACGGTCGCGCTGGCCACGCGCGCGCCGGTGCTGCTGGCACCGTCGATGAACGTCAACATGTACGAGCACCCCACGGTCCGTCAGAACCTCTCCCGCTTGCGCGACGCCGGCCGCCGGGTCCTGGAGCCCGATTCCGGGTATCTCGCGTGCGGCTACGAGGGCGCCGGACGTCTCGCCGATCCCGACGTTCTCGTCGAGGAGATCGAGGCCCTGGTCAGCGTGCAGGATCTCGCCGACGTCCGCGTCGTCGTCAGTGCCGGCCCAACCTGGGAGGCGCTGGATCCGGTCCGACACCTCGCCAACCGGTCCTCCGGCAAGATGGGATACGCGCTGGCTCGCGTCGCCCGTCGGCGCGGGGCCCAGGTCACGCTGGTGAGCGGGCCCACCGCGCTGACGCCGCCGCGCGGCATCGAGGTCGTTCGCATCACGAGCGCCCGTGAGATGGAGCACGCCGTGGTTCGCCTCGCCAACACGGCGGACGTCGTCGTCATGGCGGCTGCGGTCGGCGACTTTCGTCCGGCCGAATCGGCTCGCCACAAGATCAAGCGCGGTCGCGCCGACCTGCAGCTACGGCTCGTCCCCAACCCCGACATCCTGGCGAAGCTCGGATCCTTGGCAGGCCCCCGCCTACTCGTGGGGTTCGCCGCCGAGACCCGCGACGTGGTCGCCAACGCCCGCCGCAAGCTTCAGGCCAAGGGTGTGCACCTGATCGTCGCCAACGACGTCACCGCGGAAGGCGCGGGGTTCGACGTCGACACCAACGTGGTCACGCTCGTCGACCGAAGCGGGCGGGTCGATCGTCTCGAGAAGATGAGCAAGGACGCCGTCGCGAGCGCGATCTTCGACCGCGTCGCCGAGCTGCGGCGCCCGCGGCGCCAGAGCGCATCGGCGCCGCGCCGGCTCCCGCGAAGCCGCTAGGACCGTAACCCACGACTCCGCGCGCGAGCGCGCGGCCGAGCGCAAGCGCCGGGGCGAGGGAGAGTTCCCTCGCATGAACGAGGAGCCGTCGTCAGCTCGGGCAGACGTGCGCCTTCAGCTCGGGCACGATCTTCGCGAGGATCGCTTCCTGAACGGACGGCGTCAGCTGGCGTTTGCGCTTGAGCGCCTGCAAACGCTTCCGGATCTGCTCGGCCCGCTCCAGGTGCTCCCGCCCGGTCGGGTCGAGCCCCACGCAGCGCGCGCTCGTGCCGTGCGTCAGCATGTCGATTGCGGCATGACTGCAGAGGTGGTCGTATCTCGCCACCTCTTCGGCGCTGAGCGCATACTTCGAGCGGCTGCCCAGACGGTGCATGACGTGCCGCCACTGGTCGACCCGATGCAGCGCCATCACCGAGTTGAAGATGCGTTTGTTGGTCTTGAAGGAGAACAGCGTGCGCTCGACGGTCCGCTCCATCAACTCGTCGCAGTCCGGATAGAGGCGACTGACCACGTCGCGTAGGCGCCGCCAGTCTCCTTCGGGATGCATGGCGTCGAATCGGGCCTCCCAGTAGACGTGCTTGAGGGCGCGGGCGCGGAAGCTCACGATCAATTGCAGCGGGACATAGTAGTTGTGCGAGTAGGTATCCGCCGCGAGGTGCGTGAGGTACCCATACGCAAACGCCTTCTCCGAATCCGTCCGGGCGGTTCCGAGCACCTGCCAGCCCACGTTCCACGAGTGACAGTGATAGCGAAGATCGCGCGTGAACTTCTTCGCTTGAATGATGTCCGCACCGACGCATCCGTAGAGGTAGGCCTCGGGAAACGCGCGCAGAATTTCTTGAACCGTCGAGGGCAGGGTGTTAAGACCCGCCAGAACGCTGGCCCCGTGAATGAGGTGCGTGACGGGTCCCCACGCCCAGGCGTCGCTCGGGATCACCAGCAGCGTGAGCAGACTGCAAAGCCCAACGAAAACGATCATCACGGGCGAAAGAGTACTCTCTGCTGCTCGCGCCGACAACCAGAAATCCTGTGGAGTGGCGAATGGATGAGCGGCGGGAATTGCTCGCGTTGGTCGCCGGAATGCGCGCCAGCATCGAGTGGTGGCGCGAAGGCGGGCTCGAGGCTCTGGCACGCGAAGCACCCGGCAGCACGGAGGCCCCACGCGCCCCTGAAGCCCCGGTCCCAGGCGCCATCACCGAATTGGAGCAACCAATGGCGAAACCGACCGCCGCACCGTCCGTCGAAGACCCTGGAACCCTCGAGGAGCTACGCACCATCATTGGCGATTGCCAGCGTTGTAAGCTCGCTCCCCATCGCACGCAAATCGTGTTCGGCACGGGAAATCCCAACGCCGACCTCGTGTTCGTAGGGGAGGCGCCCGGAAGAGACGAGGATATTCGGGGCGAGCCCTTCGTCGGTCGCGCGGGTCAGCTGCTGACCGAGATCATCGTCAAGGGCATGAAGATCCGACGCGAGGACGTCTACATCGCCAACATCATCAAATGTCGGCCGCCGCAGAACCGCAACCCCGAGCCCGACGAGATCGCGTCATGCGAACCGTTCCTCATTCGCCAGCTCGGCATCCTCCGGCCCAAAGCGATCGTCGCGCTCGGCACGTTCGCCGCGCAGGCTTTGCTGAAGACCAGAACGCCAATCACGCGCCTCCGGGGCACCTGGGCCGACTACCAGGGCGTGCCGCTGATGCCGACCTTCCATCCCGCCTATCTGCTCCGCAACCCCGGCGACAAGCGACTGGTCTGGCAGGACATCCAGCAGGTGATGGCGCTCTTGGGATTGCGCTGATTCCGGCCCCAAGTTTGACTGTCTCGACGCATCCGCGCTAGACGCATCGCTTCTCGATGGATCTTTGCGTCTTCGACTACGCGCTCGATCCAGCCCTGATCGCGCAGCAGCCACTTTCGACTCGCGACGGCAGCCGCATGCTGGTCGTAGAGCGGTCGCGGGGATCGCATGACCACTCGCACGTGCGGAGTCTCGGCGACTGGCTCCGACCCGGAGACGTCCTCGTCGTCAACGATGCCGAGGTCATCACCGCGCGTCTCCACGGCCGACGCCCGACCGGCGGACGGATCGAGGTGCTGCTGATCGAGCCGGTCGATGACCAGGGCGGTTGGACCTGCATCGCCCGTGGAGCGGGTCGCGTCCCGGCCGGAGAGACGATCGCGTTCGGGAACGAGCTCGTGGGGGTGTGGGGCGAGCGGGGACCGGATGCCTACCGCACGATTCGGCTTGCGAGTCAGGATGATCTCGCGACCGTCGTCGCACGCACCGGCGAGGTGCCGCTTCCGCCTTACATCCATCGACCCGACGGACCGTCCGCCCTGGACCGCGAACGCTACCAGACGATGTTCGCGCGAAGGCCTGGAGCGATCGCGGCCCCCACCGCCGGTCTGCACTTCACGCCGGAGCTCCTCGCGTCGTTGACCGAGCGTGGCGTCGCCTGCGTCGCGCTGACGTTACTCGTCGGGCCGGCGACGTTCTTGCCCATCCGCACCTCCTCCCTGGACGCGCACTCCGTGCCGTCCGAACGCTACGACATTCCTCTCGAGACGGCTGCCGTGATCGCGGCACGGCGAGCCTCCGGGGGTCGGATCGTGGCGGTCGGAACCACGAGCGTGCGGGCGCTCGAGAGCGCCGCAGACGCCGATGGCACCGTTCGCGCAGGACCCGGGCGTACCGCGCTGGTGATCGGACCCGGCCATCGCTTTCGGACGGTCGACGGACTGTTCACGAACTTCCACCTGCCACGATCGAGCCTGATCGCGCTCGTGGCGGCGTTCGCCGGGACCGAGGTCACGTTGGATGCCTACCGCGCCGCCGTCGCGTCCGGCTATCGGTTCTACAGCTACGGCGACGCGATGTTGATCCTGTGAGCTGCTTTCGGCTCCTCCACGCCGATTCCGGGTCGCGGGCGCGACTCGGGCGACTCGCTCCTCACGCACGGCGAGGTGGCGACACCCGCGTTCATGCCGGTCGCGACCCACGGCAGCGTGAAGGGTCTGACCCCTTCGCAGATTCGCGAGACCGGCGCCGAGATGATCCTCTCCAACGCCTACCACCTCTGGCTACGCCCTGGCTGCGACGTCGTCGAGCTCGCGGGGGGCCTGCATCGTTTCGTTGGATGGGATCGGCCAATCCTCACGGACAGTGGGGGCTACCAGATCTTCTCGCTCGCCGCCCTCGCTCGTGTCACCGACGACGGAGTCGGCTTCCGTTCCCACCTCGACGGAAGCAGCCACTTTCTCACCCCGGAGGACGTCGTCCGCGCCCAGGAGCGCCTCGGGAGTGACGTCGCCATGATCCTCGACGAGTGCCCCCCCGGCGACGCCGACCGTGGTCGGGTCGCCGCGGCGACGGAGCGAACAGCGCTGTGGGCCGCCCGTGCCGCGGGCGTGCGCTCACGCTCCGATCAGGCGGTGTTCGGTATCGTGCAAGGAGGCACCGACCTCGACTTACGCGCCGAAAGCGCGCGCGCGATGATCGGCCTCGGCTTCGACGGCTACGCCCTCGGCGGGCTTTCCGTGGGTGAGCCCAGGGCGGAGACCTACCGCGTCGCCGCGGCGACCACGCCGCATCTCCCCCAGGACAAACCGCGCTACTTCATGGGAGCGGGCACACCGGCCGACCTGATTCAGCTGGTGGCGGTCGGCGTCGACCTCTTCGACTGCGTGCTCCCCACCCGGCTCGCGCGCAACGGAACGTTGTTCACGAGCCGAGGGCCGCTGGTGATCCGCAATGCCCGCTACGCCACCGATCCCTCACCGCTCGACGATCGCTGCGAGTGCTACACCTGCGCGCAAGGATTCAGCCGGGCCTACCTCCGACATCTCGTGATGGCCCGCGAGCCACTCGCAGTCACCCTCAACACGCTCCACAACGTCACCTACTACCAGCGCCTGATGACGGAGATGCGAGCGGCCATCGCGAGCGACGCATTCTCTGCGTTCGCCGCGACGACCCTGGCAACGTTCGCCCCGGGCGAGGAGGAACCATCGACATGTCTGGCATAGCGTGGGCACAGGGGGCAGGCGGTGCCGCCGGCCCCGGACCGCTCGTAAACCTGATGCCGATCGCCCTGATGTTCGTCATCCTCTACTTCCTGATGATTCGGCCGCAGCAGAAGCGCGCGCGCGAACATGAGACGATGGTGCAGAACCTGAAGCGCGGTGACGAGATCGTGACCACCGGGGGCATCCACGGAAAGATTCACGCCGTCGCCGACAAGATTTTGACAGTCGAGATCGCTCCGAACATTCGCATTCGTCTCGAGCGTGATCAGGTGGCCAACGTGGCGCGCGCCGGCCGTCCCGACGACAAAGACAAGGAGAAGACCTAGCCCATTTTGGGGCCGAGAGGCCTTCTCCCGTGCCGGAAGTGGACCATGCAACCATTGGAAATCATTCGGGTATATTCCGTGCTGGAGCTGCGATGATGCGGCCCGTCAGCTTGACGCCATTTTTGACGGCGTGCTATGCAGCGCCCATTCAACCCATTGGAGCGCTCACACTCGATGCTCGACCGGGACGACATCTACCTGAACAGCAAAGAGGTGGCGCAGATCCTCGACGTAAGTCCGGACACCGTCAACGAGTTCGCAAGGAAGCATCTCTTGCCCGCCTTCAAGCAGGGCAGGCAGTGGCGGTTCCGGAAGCGGGACATCACGTCCTTCAAGCGGCAACTGCGCGGAACCACCGCCGCATAATGGCGGAAGGACTCTGGATCCCCGCGTGGACGCACGCGGGTGGAAGGGTTTCCTATCTTTCCCTGTTTTAGTTCGGGAAGGGGGGCGCATGGCGGATCAGCGCACGGAAGCGCGTCACGGGTCGACCGCTCCGCATCGAAGCAAGATCTACGCTGAGTTCTCACACCTCTACGACAAGATTTTCCAGCGCATCTTCTTTCCCAGAATCCAGCGCGTCATCGGGTCACTGCACATCGAACCGGGAGCTCGGATTCTGGAGGTCGGCGTCGGAACCGGTCTCTCGCTCAGCGCCTATCCGCCCCACTGCAGTGTCGTCGGCATCGATCTCGCCCAGGACATGTTGGATCAGGCGGCCGACAAGATCCGCGAGAACGGCTGGCGGAACATCCAGCTCCGTCAAATGGACGCGCTCAACCTCGGCTTTCCCGATGACAGCTTCGACTACGTCATGGCGTTCCACGTCGTCAGCGTGGTTCCGGATGCGACGCGGCTGTTGGACGAGGCGCGGCGTGTGCTCCGGCCGAATGGCACGCTCGTGATCATCAATCACTTCCGAAGCGAGCGACCGATCATCGGCTCGCTGGTGGAGATGGCGGATCCGGTGACGCGGAAGCTCGGCTGGAGAACGACGCTGCGCTTGGTCGACATGTTCAACGGCGCCTCGGTTCACATCGAGCAGAAGTTCAAGACGTCGCCGCGCTCGCTCTTCACGGTGGTCATCGCGCGCAACCAGAAATCGATGCTGGCCGTCGGCTAGAGATCACGAACAGCCCCACAGTGGCTCTGTGGATAAGTTGTTGATGGCTGACTCACTGTAGAATCAACAACTTGAATGCTCCGAGGGCGCTGATTCGAGAATCGGGCGCGTCGTTATTGAAATCGACTCGCTATCCACCGAATCTTCCTGAGCATTCTCGGCCTCGCCGCGGCGCGACGCAGGCTAGGTGATCCAGAAGGGATCACACCCCCCGCACCTGGTTCCAGTTCGTCGGGCTTCCTGTGGATAACATCCACCGGGCTCGACCTCCGGGCAATCGACGACGGGACAATGCCCCCGCCCAGAATCGAACTGGGACTTAGGGTTCCGGAGACCCTCGTGATGTCCTTTTCACTACGGGGGCGGCGTTGAGCGCGGTTCGCTACCATGTCGGCAACGACGTGGTCAACGTAGGGGACGGCTCAGAGGCCCATCATGTCGATCAGCCGTTCGGTACCGTAGTAGAGCAACACTCCGACGAACACCATGACCGCCACGCCCTCACGGTCGCTGCGATTCACCTCGGGGATCAGGTCGGAGGCGGCAACGTAGAGGGTGACGCCGGCCGAGAAGGCGAGGCCTTCGCCGACGAAATCACGAAGCGGATACACCGCCAGGCCGCCCAGGATCGCCGCGGCGCCGACCGCGACGGACGACAGCCGTGCGATCCGGCGCGACCAGCCGCCGGCGAGCATGATCGATGCGATCGTCAGCCCCTCCGGCGCTTTGTGCAGAATGATCGCCACGAAGAGCAGCAACCCGAGGCGCGGGCTGATGACGAACCCGGACGCGATCGAGATGCCGTCGAAAAAGCTGTGAATCGAGAGGCCGATCAGTGCCGAGATCCCCACGCCGACTCCGACGTGCTCGGGATGGGTTTCTTCGCCGAAGTGAAAGTGCCGCACGATGGTGTGCTCGACGAGATGGATCAGGAGGTAGCCGGCCAGCACCAGCACCGGCGCGCGCGTCGTCATGCGGGCGCTCACGGGCATCATCTCGATGACGGCCGCGGCCAACATGAAGCCGCCGCCGAGGGCGACGAAATAGTTGAGAAGGGCGGCGTCCCAGCGCTGACGGAGCGTGACGATGAGACCGCCGGCAGTCGTGGCGGCGGCCGTCACGACGAGGAAGCCGAGGACCAGCCAGAACGATGCGGTAGGCTCGGTCGCGTTCACTCGTGTACGCGCAGTGCGCGGCTCATCTCGGTGCGGCGCCGCCGGGAGTGCCGGACGACGACACGCGAGCGGACAGGAGCGCGGTCATGGCGCCATGGATGTGACCGTTGCTGGCCAGCGTCTCGGCCCCGAAGAGGTCGAATGGAGCCCCGCGAAAATCGCTGACCCTGCCATGCGACTCCTGCACGATCAGGGTGCCTGCGGCCGTGTCCCAGGGACGGAGCTTCCATTCCCAGAACCCGTCGATCCGTCCGGAGGCGAGATAGCACAGGTCCAGGGCGGCAGACCCGTTGCGGCGGATGCCTTGGGAGCGCCGGAGGAAGTCCTCGACGAACGCGAGATAGTCGTCGGCGTGCTCGCGCCGGTCGTAGGGAAAGCCGGTGGCGAGCAGCGCCTCGTCGAGGTCGCGCACCGCGGAAACCCGGATGGGCTCGCCGTTCAGGCGTGCGCCCTCGCCTCGGTTCGCGACGAAGGTCTCGTCGCGTAGCGGATCGTGGACGATCCCGAACAGCAGGTCCCGCCCGAGGCCCAACGCGAGGGATATCGCGAAGTGCGGGTACGCGTGCGCAAAGTTCGTGGTGCCATCGAGGGGATCGAGATACCACACGTAGCGATCGTCACGCGGGGCACAGACCTCCTTCGACGACGTCGACTCCTCCGCGATTTTGAGGTGATCGGGAAAGGCCGCCTCGAGATGCGCGAGCACCACTGCTTCGACCGCGCGATCGGTCTCGGTGACGAGATCGACCGGTCCCTTTCGCTCGATCGCCTTGGCGCCTCGCCACGCCGCCCGGAGCATGGTGCCCGCCTCTTCGACCGCCGCTCGGGCGACGCGTTCGAAGACCTCCATGCGCGCGTGCTTGTTTCACATTGACCATGTGAGATCAAGGTGAAACCATCCGCGTTTTCCGCGAGAGCCCGCTCATGTCCGTCATCCACCGCGCGACGTGGTACTCGCCCGCCAAGGTGAACCTGTGCCTGCGCATCGTCGGTCGTCGCGCCGATGGCTATCACCTTCTCGACTCGGTGTTCGCCGCAATCGACCTCTGCGATCGTGTTCACCTCGAGGTCGACGACGTCGGACCGAGCGTGGCGACGGAGATCAGTGTCGCGTGCGACCATCCCGGCGTCCCCGAGGACGCTACCAACCTGGCCGCCCGTGCCGCGGCACGCCTCCTCGAGCACTGTGGTCTCGGGGGACGCGTGGCGATCAGGATCGAGAAGCGGATTCCGCCCGGTGCGGGACTGGGAGGGGGAAGCAGCAACGCGGCGACCGTCCTCTGCTACCTGAACGAGACGTTGCAGCTCGCCGTCCCGGAGCGACGATTGCACGATCTCGGCTTGCAGCTCGGGGCCGACGTGCCGTTTTTTCTGACCGGAGGGTGCGCGCGTGTTCGCGGAATCGGCGAGCAGGTCGAATCGATTCCGGGCTGGCCCGGTCTCTCACTGGTCGTCGCGCTCCCTCCCGTGGTCGTCTCGACGGCGTGGGCCTTCCGTGAGTTCGCTGGCCTGCCCGTGGCCATCGGTGACGAAGCCGCTCGGCTCGCAGGAGGGGCGACGCCCGACGTGTCGACCGCCGTCAACGATCTCGAGCCCACGGTGTTCGGCGCCTTCCCGCTGCTACGCGAAACCAAGGAATCCCTGCTGGCGGCGGGGGCGGGTGCTGCGGTGATGTCGGGCAGCGGGGCGGCCGTGGTGGGCCTCGTTTCCTCGCCACAGGACGCCCGATCCGTGGCGGCTGCCTTTGCCGCGCGCCACCCGGACACGCCCGCGCACTGTGTCCGGGTCCTTCCGGCCGCACCGCCCTCGGTTGACCCGGCAAGCGCTTACGCCTAATATTCGCGGCTTTCTGCTCTCCAGCCGGCGACCAGCGACAGACTCGGGGTGGGTGTCTCCAGGACAATGGATGAAGAGCAGACGAGCGTCGATGGGCGGTCGCCAAGTGGTAAGGCCCCGGTCTTTGGATCCGGTATCGAAGGTTCGAATCCTTCCCGCCCAGCTATCAGTGTGAACGAATGGACGAGAGATCTTGAATGGCACTCCGCGCCAAAGACGAAGTGATCATCTTCGCGGGCAGCTCGAATCCCAAGCTGTCGCGTGAGATCGCACGCTACCTGAGCACCGACCTCGCCAACGCGGAGCTCGGCAGCTTCAGCGACGGAGAGACCCAGGTCGAGATCACCGACAACGTGCGCGGCGGGGACGTCTTCGTGGTGCAGTCGACGTGCCCGCCGGCGAACAATCACCTGATGGAGCTCTTGCTGACCCTCGACGCCCTGAAGCGGGCCTCCGCGGGTCGCATCACCGCCGTGGTGCCGTACTACGGCTATGCGCGCCAGGATCGCAAGGTATCGCCGCGTGTCCCGATCAGCGCCAAGCTGGTCGCCGACTTGATGACGACCGCTGGCGCCGCGCGCGTGCTGACGATGGATCTACACGCCGGCCAGATCCAAGGGTTCTTCAACATCCCGGTCGACAACGTCTACGCGACCCCGGTGCTGCTGGCGTACATCCGCCAACATCTGCGCGTCGGCGACGGCATCACCGTCGTGTCTCCGGACGCCGGAGGTGTCGAGCGCGCGCGGGCGTTCGCCAAACGCCTGAACGCCAACCTCGCGATCATCGACAAGCGGCGCGTGGCTGCGAACGAGGTGGCGGAAATGAAGATCATCGGTGACGTCACCGGTCGCGTTGCGGTGATCATCGACGACATCATCGATACCGCCGGAACCATCGTGGCCGCCGCCGACGCGGTGCGTGCCGCGGGCGCCCAAGAGGTCATCGCGTGCTGCACGCACGCCGTCCTCTCCGGGAGCGCCATCGAACGGTTGCGGCAGTCGTCGCTCGAGAAGTTGGTGGTCACCGACACCATCCCGCTCCAGGAAGCCGCTCGGGCTCTGCCCAACATCGCCGTGCTCTCGGTCGCGCACCTGATCGGGGAAGCCATTCGCCGAATTCACAACGAGGAATCGATAAGCTCGCTCTTCATTTGAGCGCAGCACGCTGGGGGAAACCATGGACGAGATCACGCTCAACGTTGAAGCCCGCTCGGATCGCGGCAAGGGTGCGGCGCGCCGACTCCGCCGCACCGGAAAGGTGCCGGGCGTCTTCTACGGCCCCAAGAGCGATGCCACGCCGATCGTCGTCGACGGCAAGCTCTTCACCACGCACGTCGCCAGTCTCGAAGGGTCGCACCTCATCCGCTTCGAGTCGCCGGCGAGCGAGCTGGCGCGCAAGGTCGCCCTGGTTCGAGAGATTCAGCTTCACCCGGTCGACGGCGGCATCCTCCACGTCGATTTCTACGAGGTCGACTTGACCCGCCGCCTGAAGGTCACGGTCCCACTGCACTTCGTCGGCAAGGCCCGTGGCGTGGCCGAGGGCGGGATCTTGCAGCCCATCGTGCGCGAGATGGAGGTCGAGTGCCTCCCGGCCGACATCCCGCAATTCATCGAGGTCGACGTGACGGCCCTCGACATCCACGATGCCGTGCACCTCGCCGACGTGTCGATGCCGCCGAACGTCACGGCGGTGTTCGAGACGAACGAGGCGGCCGTCACCGTCCTGCCGCCGACGGTCGAAGAGGTGAAGGTCGAGGCCGCCGCCGAGGGCGCGACGCCGGAAGCGGCCGCGGCTCCCGCCGCCGGCGGGGAGGCCAAGGACACCAAGGAGTCCGGTAAGGGCTCGTAATGGGCGTCGAGGCTGCTCGCGGCTGGTCATGAAGCTCGTGGTCGGGCTCGGCAATCCCGGGACACGCTATCGCTTCACGCGTCACAACCTCGGGTTCATGACCGTCGACGTGCTGGCAGAGCGCTGGAACATCTCCGTGGGCGGGAAACGGCACGAGGCCGAGAGCGGCACCGGCGAGATCGCGGGCGAACGTGTCGTGCTCACGAAGCCCCAAACCTACATGAACGCGAGCGGAGAGGCCGTCGGCAAGCTCCGGCGGCTGTACCGCCTCGAGCCCAACGAGATACTGGCCGTCTACGACGATCTCGACCTGCCGCTCGGAAGAACCCGCCTACGGGGCGAGGGCGGAGCCGGCGGCCACAACGGCGTTGCCTCCCTGATCTCCGTGCTGGGCAAAGGCTTTCCGCGCCTGCGCATCGGCATCGGCCGACCACCCGGAGGTGCGGATCCCGTCGGGTTCGTCCTCGAGCCTTTCAGCGACGCCGAGAAGCCGGTCGCAAGGGACGCGGTGGCGCGTGCCGCCGACGGGGTGGAGTCGTGGGTACGTGACGGGCTGGAGCACACGATGAACGCCCTGAATCGCAGGGATACCGCCTGAGCGCTGGCAATCGCGGCCGCGGTACGATATTGGGCACGGTTCCATTGAAGGAGGCAGGGTGAACGAGCAAGGCCGAGTACGTCGCTACGAGACGATGATCGTCCTCCGCACCGACCTGCAAGAGGCCGGGGTGAAGGAACAGATCGAACGCGTCCGTAAGCTCCTCGAAACGCAAGGCGCCACGATCGGCGGCATCCACGAGTGGGGTCTCCGCGAGCTCGCGTACGTGATCCAGAAGGAGCGCCGCGGCTTCTACGTGCTGGTCGAGTACAATGCGACGGCGGCCGCCGTCGCCGAGCTGGAGCGGACTCTCAAGCTCTCCGATTTCGTGTTGCGTTTCGTGTCCATCCGACAAGAGCACGACAGCCCGCCCGCCGTCCCGCCTCAGGAAGCGTCCGTCGTGATGCCGGACCTCGACGAGTCTCTTCAAGCCGACGACGATGACGACGACGCGATTCCCGCGGATGTTGAAGCGGGCGAAGTCGAGTGATCGCCGTGCGAAAGGTGAGCTGAGCCATGCCGGGAAGACCAGGGGGTAAAAGCGGGGGCACACGAGGGCGCCCGCGGGGACGTGACGATCGCGGACCGCGCGGTCGCCGGCCCGGTCGACGCAAGGTCTGTCGCTTCTGCGCAGAGAAGGGTCTCCGCATCGACTACAAGGACACCCGTGTCCTCGGAAACTTCATCACGGATCGCGGCAAGATCATCCCGAGCCGCATCACCGGCAACTGTGCTCGTCATCAGCGCCGCCTGACCACCGCCATCAAACAGGCGCGGAGCGTGGCGCTGCTGCCGTTCGCGGCCGTCTCGTAAGAGGACATCGACGTGCAGGTGATACTTCGCGAAGAGCTGCCGAATCTCGGAACGATCGGGGACGTGGTCCGCGTGAAACCCGGGTACGCGCGGAACTATCTGCTCCCCCGCGGGCTGGCGATCGAGGCGAGCGGCCGCAATATGAAGGAGCTCGAGCATCAGAAGCGCGTGATCGCCGAGAAGCGCCTCCGCCAGCAGAAGTCGGCCGCCGCGGTCGCCGAGCGCATGAAGAGTGTGACTTTGAACTTCGCGGTGCGGGCGGGCGAGGACGGCAAGTTGT
Source organism: uncultured delta proteobacterium (assembly GCA_963761995.1). Lineage (GTDB taxonomy): Bacteria > Desulfobacterota > Binatia > UTPRO1 > UTPRO1 > UTPRO1. The sequence continues at coordinate 2,643,518 of CAVXIU010000006.1, forward strand.
TCGGGTCGATCACCAACCAGGACGTCCATCGCGCGCTCGAGGAAAAAGGCTTCGCCATCGAGCGGCGGCGCATCCTGCTCGAGGAGCCCATCAAGAATCTCGGCTCCCACGAGGTGGTGATTCACGTCGGACCCGACACCCGCGCGACCATCACCGTCGAGGTCTCGGCCGTCACCGAATAGCGCCGGCGGGCCCGGAGCCGGTCGAGGCTCAGTACACGCCGCCGAGCTTCTGGTGATCCCAGCTGGACCAGCGTTCGGGAGTGACCTTCAGGACGATGCGCTTGCCAGCTTGGGCGCGCATCACGTCCTCGACGCCCGGCGGCACCGGCCCCATGTGCTTGGCGTGGATCGCGAGCAGGAGCCGAACGCACAGCTCGGGATCCTCGACCACGTCGGCGCGGCCGCGGATGAGCACGCCCTTCAGCTGCTCGTACCGAACCCCCGACTCGACCAGCAACGCCACCTTCGGATTGCGCCTGGCGTTGACGACCTTCTGGGAGCGGGCATAGGTCGTCATGTAGATGCAGCCGTCGTCCGCGAGCAGGAACCACATGGGTACCGCATGCGGGTACCCGTCACGACCCGACGACACCAGTATGATGGTGGGCGCCTGCGACAGGTACGCGCGTCGCTCGTCGTCGCCGAGCGCGATGGCGTTCCGTTTGTTCATGCCGGGGTGCTGTAGCGGTCGTCCTATGGAGTGTCCAGTGTCGAACCGATGAGCGTGCGTGACATCCATCGCGGACCGGTCGTCCACCTGACGATCGAGGACGTGACGCTACCCAATGGGCATGCCATGGCGCTCGAAATCGTCCGCCACCCGGGGGCGTCGGCCGTGGTGGCGCTCGACGCCGAGGGCGCGGTGACGCTGCTTCGACAGTATCGCCACGCCGTCGGCGGCTACCTGTGGGAGATTCCCGCCGGCAAGCTCGACCCGGGTGAGGCCCCGGCCGCGTGCGCGACTCGGGAGCTGGCGGAAGAGGCCGGCCTCGTCGCCGAGCACCTGGAGTGCGTCGGCTCGATCGTGACCTGTCCCGGCTTCTGCGACGAGGTGATCCACCTCTTCGTCGCGACGGGGCTCCGTCGAGTCGCGTCGTCGCTGGGTGCCGACGAGGTGATCGAATCCGTCACCACGGTGCCCTTGGCGACCGCGATGCACATGATCCAGACGGGTGAGATCCGCGACGCCAAGACGATCGCCGGGCTGACACAGACCGATCTGCGCTACGGGAACGCGTCGCGGTAGCGCTCCGCGCGTGGGTCACGCGTCGGCCGGTCGAAAGTGATTGCGGCCACTGCCATCGTCGCGGACGACGCCGCGGGCCCCGACCATCTCCTCACGCTCGAAGAGCGCGAAGAGCTCCGGGTCGATGGTCGCGAAGGTGCGCGTGTCGCCGTCGCACCGCAGTACGACCACGGCGTCGTGCGCCTCGCCGTCACGATCGTGGAGAACGGTGTAGGTCTCGACGACGGCCGCGCCCTTTGCCACGGCCTCGAAGCGAGGCCGCGGCAACCCGTCGATCGCGGCCTGCCGCGTCCCGACCTCCGGCCGGAGCCAGGATCGCTCGGGCGGTCGAGCGGCATAGATCCCGACGGCATGCTTCGTCAGATACCAGCCCAGGGCCGACACCAACCCGATCGCGTCGGGCTCGGCCCGGAGGAGCTCGACCATGGTGGCAATGGCGTGCAACGCGTAGTCGTTGCCGGCTCCTCCGAAGTAGGGCAGACCACCCGTCACGGTCAGGCGCCGGCTGCCGTCCGCCGGTACCCCGAGGATGCCGGCGGCGACCTGGACCGCCGCGGGAAAGCAGCTGTAGAGGTCGAGCAGCGACAGGTCCGCGGGCGCGAGCGCGGCCTGCGCCAGCGCCTGCCGGAAGGCCTCCGCCATGCCGGGGGAGGAGTGGTAGTCGACGCGATCCTTCAGGTGCCAGATGTCGGTCGCTTCGCCCCCGCCATGCACGTACACCCAGCGCGAGCTCGGGATCGCGAGCGCGCGAGCCTCGGAGACGGTCGTCATCACCACGGCCGCGGCCTGGTCGACGTCGATGATCGACGTCATGTATTTCGGGTAGGGATAGGCGATCATACGATTGGTCGCCATCGGGGTGCCGATCTCGTGCGCGGATTTGCCGTCGCGAAACCAGGCCTGTGGGTGGTCCGCCGCCACCGCGGCGAGGCTTGCCGACAGCCCCGCGAGCTGCCGCTGGTGATCTGATGGGCTTCGGCCCGCCTGCGCCCGCAATGCGATCTCGAAGAGCGGATAGATCTGCGTGGGCATCTGCAGGCCGTAGCTCCACTCGTCCGGATGCGAGCCCTGGCGGTCGTCACCGATCATCGCGGCCCGACCCCGACCACGAGCCCAGGACAGCTCGGCGCGCTGTTTCGCCGCCAAGCGGACGGTGTGGAGGGCCTCGCCGCCGGCGATGATGGCCGCGCGAATGCGGCCGGCCGCGAGATCGTCGGCGGTGCGATTGACCAGCCACTGCGGCGCATTGCCGCCGATGGTCGTGTAGAGGCGCTCCCCGGCCCCGAGCCCGAGACGCGACGCCAGCATCCCGGCAGGATCGGCGTAGGCGCTTCCCGAGAGCATGTTCACCACTCGCACCGAGTCGATGCGCTCCGCGAGACGGGTGCTCTCCGCGTCCTCGAGCGCGCTGAGTGCGGCCAGGTGCGCCAGCGCCAGCGGCTCGCGTTTGACGGCGAGATCCTCGCTGCGATCCGTCAGTTGTCCGACGCCGACCACGATCGGCACGTTCGCGAGCATCGCGGGTGGCTGGCTACCAGCTCGGCGGCGGTGCCTCAAGCAACGAGCCTGCGGACCGGACCCGAGGGTGGCGCAGTCCCGCGCGCGACGTGATTTGACACGGGGTCGCACCGAGCCGTACTGTCGCGGGCGCCCATGGAACTGCCGAGCTTCATTCCGATCTTCCCGTTGCCGAACGTCGTCCTCTTTCCCGACGTTCCGCTGCCGCTCCACATTTTCGAGCCCCGCTATCGCGAGATGGTGCGCGACGCGCTCGCCGGCTCGGGCCTGATCGGCATGGTGTTGCTGCGCGGCGAGTGGCAGGACGACTACCATGGCGCGCCGGACGTGTATCGCACCGGCTGCGTCGGCCGGATCGTCGAGACCACCCCGCTCCCCGACGGCAAGTTCAACATCGTCCTCGCCGGCGTCCGCGAGTTCACGATCGTGAGCGAGCAGCGCGAGCGCGCCTATCGCCAGGCCACGGTCGAGTGGCGCGACGTCGACAGCGAGCCGCTGTCCGACGAGTTCCGTGTGCGACTGATCCAGATGATCGAGCGCTATGTCGGTCGCTCGGGAGACGATCTCGCGCGCGAGCTCCTCGGCGACGCACGACTCGACGATCAGACTCTGGTCAACTTCTTTGCGTTCTGGCTCGATTTCGGTCCGGTCGAGAAGCAGTGCCTCCTCGAAGCGACCGGAAACGAGCGCGCGCGCCGCCTCATCGAGGTGCTCGAGTTCCACCTCTATGCGAGCCATTCGGCGCCGCACGAGCTGAACGCGCGACGGATGCACTAGCACGTGATCTTCGTCGAGTTGTTGCGCCGCGACCTTCTCCGCTCTCTCGACCGGGAAAAGCTGAGGTTTTTTCTCGGTCTGACATCGAGTCCGCTCTATCTGTCGCGCCGCCGGCCCCTGGTGCGGAGCCTGCACCCGCTCCGCCTTCTCTTTTCGCCCCACTACGCACGTGGAGTCGCGGACTGGCTGCGCTACCGCGCCGACCTGTACGATGGACGGCAGGGCTAGGTAGAGAGAGACCCAGCCGGCGACGGTTGGCTCGACGCCGCGTCGTTGCTACCGTACGGCGCCTCGGCGCCGGAGCCGACGGCACCGTCAGCGACCAGCTCAAGACGCACACACGAGGGGATCCGATGGCCACGACGTACAAGCAAATCATGGAGGATGCCCGACGGCTCGTCCCCGAGACGAACGTCGAGGAGGTCCGGAACCGCATCCAGAAGGAGTCCGGGGTCGCCGTGCTCGACGTCCGCGAGAAGGACGAATTTCGCGACGGGCACCTCGATGGCGCGATCTCGCTCCCGCGTGGCTTCCTCGAGATGCGGGTCGAAGAGACGGTCCCCGACAAGGCCACTCCGATCATCGCCTATTGTGCCGGGGGAACGCGCTCGCTGATCGCCGCCCGCACCCTGAAGGAAATGGGCTACGCCAACGTCGTCTCGATGACCGGCGGCTTCACCGCTTGGAAGAACGCCGGCATGCCCTTCGTGCAGGACCACCAGTTCAGCGCCGAGCAGCTCAGCCGTTACAGCCGGCACTTCATGCTCCCGGAGGTCGGGGAGGCGGGGCAGGCGAAGCTCCTGGCGGCCAAGGTGCTGCTGCTCGGCGCGGGCGGCCTCGGATCGCCGACGGCGCTCTATCTCGCGGCCGCGGGCGTCGGCACCCTCGGCATCATCGATCACGACGTCGTCGACCTGTCGAATCTCCAGCGCCAGATCCTCCACACCAACGATCGGATCGGCATGCCCAAGGTCGAGTCGGCGCGGATCGCCATCGGGGCACTCAATCCCGACGTCCACGTGATCGCGCACCAGGAGCGCTTGAGCTCGGAGAACGTCCTCGAGATCTTCCGCAACTACGACGTCATCGTCGACGGCTGCGACAACTTCCCCACGCGCTACCTGGTGAACGACGCGTGCGTGATGCTGGGGAAGCCGAATGTCCACGGCAGCATCTTTCAGTTCGAGGGCATGGCGTCCGTCTTCGACCCGCGATCCGGACCCTGCTACCGCTGCCTCTATCCCGAGCCTCCACCCCCGGGCGCCGCACCCAGCTGCGCCGAGGCGGGGGTGCTCGGGGTGTTGCCGGGCCTGGTCGGCTGCGTACAGGCGCTCGAGGCGATCAAGCTAATCCTCGGGGTCGGCCGGCCCCTCATCGGCCGCATGGTGCACTTCGACACCCTCAGCATGGAGATCCGCATCAATCGTCTGCCGCGGGATCCCGAGTGTCCGATGTGCGGCGAGCGGCCGACCATCACGAAGCTGATCGACTACGAGGAGTTCTGCGGCTTGCGGGCGCCCGGTAGTACCTCCGGGGCGCACGCCGCCTGAGCCGAGCGACGGCGGCCGCGAGGCCGGTCAGCCTTCGATCCGCACGCGCTGGCGGACGAGCACGGTGAACGCGTCGGGGTCGTCCTCCGTCCCGTCGAGGGCGGAAACGAGCCTGGTGCTGTCCGTCTCGCCGAAGATCCGCTGCGCCGTGACACCGACCTCGGCGATCGCCGCGGGCGGGAGCCTGGCGACGGCGAGACTCGGGTCTCCCGGCACGTCGTAGCAGATCTCCAGCGTGCGCGGGTCGAGGTTCCACACGATGTCCTTGAAAGCTGCCACGAAGGCAGCGAGCTTCCGCTCTGGAGCCACACCGGGGTAGAGGGCCCGATCCACCTGCTGGCGGACGTCGTCCTCGGGGATCTCGACCATGTGGCGCTCGGCGACGACGTGCCCGTGGCGCAGAGCATAGTGGAGCGGGCCGCCGAGATGACTTCGGCGCCCTTCGATCACGGCGGTCTCGGTGCCGTTCGAGACCTCCCAGAAGCTCGAGGCGGTCGTGTCCCAGAGCGAGCCCGTGTGCAGCGCGTGCGCGTTCGTGGGGCGCAGGGTTTCCAGCTGATGCCGCGCGTGCCGCGTCAGGAACTCCATGCAATCGTCGCGCACGATCTCACTGTAGCCGTCGGCCGTCATGCGGAACTCCGCCTTCCGGTCGTACGGCGACGGGCGGAACACCATGTCGCAGTCCCGGCAGTGGAGAAAATGGCCGGCTCTCATGCGGAGAGCTGCACTTTCAAATCCGAGGCGACGGCAGCGGGAAGGTCGGCCGTCGCGGAGCTCTCGGCGATCGGCGGCACCACGACCCGGAACTCCGTTCCGCCCCCGAGGGCGCTTCGGACGTCCAGGTTCCCGCCGATGGCCGCGACCATGCGGGTGAGGAGCCTGAGGCCGAGCCCGATGCCGCGGAAGCGCTTCCGGGCCGTCGGGTCCGCTTGCCGGAAGCCTTCGAGCACCTCGTCGACCTCGTCGGCCCGCATGCCGATGCCGGTGTCGCGCACGGAGATCTCGAGCGCGCCCTCCGGCTGCAGCTCGGCCTCGACCCGCACGCTGCCCTGTTCCGTGAACTTCAAACCGTTCAACACCAGGATGTCGACGATCTTGGCGAGCTTCTCCTCGTCGGTACGGATCGGCAGGCTCGAGAGATCGCCGAGCTCGAACCGCACGCCCTTCTCGGCAAAGGCGGCGGCATGCCGCTCGACGAGCGGCGACAGGATCTGGCGCGCATCGAAGCTCCAGACCGTGAGCGGCACCTCACCGGCCTCGAGCGCGGCCAGGAAGAAGATGCCCTCGACGCAGCTCAGGAGCTCGTGCGAGTTGGCCTGGATGCGGTCGAGCGCCTGGCGCTGGTCGTCCGTGAGCGTGGCGCCGTGCTCGTCGAGCAGGATCGAGCTGTAGCCCATGATCGCGGAGAGCGGCGTCCGGAACTCATGAGTGAGGTTCGCGAAGAACTCTTCCTTGATGTGGCGGAGGCGCTGCAGATTCCGACGCTTCTGGAGTGCGCGCTTGGTGGTCTCGAGGATTTCGAGCACGTCGAACGGTTTCGCCACGTACGAGAACACCTTCAGGTTGATGCTCTCGACGGCGGTCTCGAGCGAGCCGTAGCCGGTGATGACGATGACCTCGATGTCGGGATCGTGCTCTTTGATCTTGGCGAGGAGCGGCATGCCCGACAGACCCGGCATCCTCAAGTCGAGCGAGACGACGTCGATCGGCGTGGTCTTGAGAATTTCCAACGCGGCCTCGCCGCGCTCGGCGCTGTAGACCTGATAATACGGTTTGAGGATCATCTTCAGGGCGAGCGCCGGACCCGGCTCGTCCTCGACGATCAGGATGTTGCCCTGTGAAGCCATGGACGCCTGGCGAGCAGAATCCATGCCACGGACGGCGACCCGCAGTTCACACAGAGCAAGGGGGCGGAAACGCTTGCCGGCCACGCAAGCCCGAACGCAAGCGATCGCTGTGAAACGGCCAGGCGCCGCCCGCCGACGTCCAAAATTGAACGCGGCGAATGCGGCCGCAGCCGGGTCGTCAGTCGTCCGATTGAATCCCGAGCTTGTCCATCCGGTATTTCAGGATCCGCCGCGTCGTACCCAGCAGGTCCGCAGCGCGCGTCTGATTGAACTCGACGTGCTGCAGCGCCGCGCGGATGATCTCCCGCTCGAAGTCGTCGACCGCGTCCGTCAGGCTCTTCTCCCGCCGCAGTACCTGCTGCTGGATCGACGACGTCTCGACCCGCCCGGCGCGCACGTGCTCCGGCATGTCCTCGACGCCGATCGGCTCGTGATCCGAGAGCACGAGAATGCGCTCGATGACGTTCTCCATCTCGCGCACGTTGCCGGGCCAGGGATAGCGCAGAAGCGCGTCCACCGCTTCGGGGCTGAAGCGCTTCTCGCGGACCCCCGTCTGCACGGCCTTGCTGGCGATGAAGTGCTTGATCAGAAGCGGAAGGTCCTCGGGACGCTCGCGGAGCGGCGGTAGCTGCAGGGACACGACGTTCAGACGGTAGTAGAGATCCGAGCGGAACGACCCGTCGCGCATGGCCAGCTCCAGATCGCGATTGGTGGCGGCAATGATGCGCACGTCGACGTGGATGCTGTGCTTCCCCCCGACCCGCATGAACTCGCCCTGCTCGATCACCCGCAGCAGCTTCGCCTGCAGCGACTGCGCCAGCTCTCCTATCTCGTCCAGGAAAATGGTCCCTTGATCGGCCAGCTCGAACTGGCCGAGCTTGCGGGCGTGTGCGTCGGTGAACGAGCCGCGCTCGTGACCGAACAGCTCGCTCTCGAGCAGATTCTCCGGGATCGCTGCGCAGTTCAGCGTGACCAGCGGCTTCTCGGCGCGCTGACTCTGATAGTGCAGCGCCTTGGCGATGAGCTCCTTGCCGGTCCCGCTCTCACCCGTGATCAGCACGGTGGTCTTGAGCGGCGCCACCATGCCGATGGTGCGGAAGACCTTCTGCATGCGCGGCGAGTGGCCGATGATGTTGTCCGGGCTGTAGCGCCGTCCCACCTCCCAGCGCAGGCTCTCGAGCTCGGCGTCCCGCGCCGCGTCGCGGGTGGCCCGCTCGACGATGATCAACAGCTCCTCGACGTCGAACGGCTTCGTGACGTAGTCGAAGGCCCCGAGCTTCATCGCGCTGACGGCCGTCTTCACCGTCTTGGTGGCCGTCAGCATGACGACCGGGATCCGGGGATCCTGATCCTTGAGGCGCTCCAGCACCACCAACCCGTCGATTCCCGGCATGAGGACGTCGAGCAGGACGAGGTCCGGGCGGGTGTGCGTCAACACCTCCAACGCCTCCTCGCCCGAGCTCGAGAGCACGGCGTCGTACTGCTCCTTCAACACCATGCGGAGCGACTCCCGCACGCCGGGCTCGTCGTCGACGATCAAGACCTTGCGCTTGTCCATCACACCCATCCTCCCCTTCACGCGCCGTGACGGTCGGCGTTCACACCGTCCGGCGAGACCAGTCCACCCGGATGACGGTGCCCGCCGCACCGGCATGGTGTACGGATACCGTTCCGCCATTGCGCCGCAGGAGCGCGGACGCCATCGCCCACGCGAGCGGCGGCGTATCGGCCGCGCTCGCGCCACCGTCGGGCTCGACGTAGGCCGCCAAGCGGGTCGCGACCGATGCCTCGGTACGGACCTCGAGCTCCACGACTCCCAGCGCCGGCTCGCGAATCTTGAGCGGCGCGTGCGGCACGAGATCCTCGATCAGTCCCCGCAGCAGACAGCGGAGGGCGAACAGCACCTGGGCCTCGTCCACCAGGACGGCGCCCATCGCCGCGCCGTTGCGCTCGACGCTGACGTGGCGGCGTGCCAGCTCGTCCGCCTGCTCGCCGAGCACACGGTCCAGCATCGCGCGGACGTCCGTCGGCTGGCGGCTGGGGGCACGAAAACGGGCGAAATCCAGGAGGGTCTCCAGGAGCGCGTCCATGCGGGTCACTGCGTCGGCGGTGAGCGTCGAGAAACGCTCGCGCACCTCCGGGTCGGCGAGCACGCTGTCGAGGTGCTGGGTGAAGGTCTTGATGGTGACCATCGGATTGCGAAGCTCGTGGGCCAGCTCGCCCAGGAGCACCTCGAGGTTCGGGGTCGCGAGCCGGTCGTCCGTCGGAGCCGGAGCGGGGGAGGGGACACGAGGGGCGGGCTCTGCGGGCGCGACCCGCGACGCGTGCTCGGGAAAGAACACCAGCTGATCGACGTCGACGACGCGGGGCCGATGCAGCACCAACGTGCGCCACACCACAGCCTCCAGCTCCGCGACGTTGCCGAACCAGAGGTAGTCGCACAGTCGCTCGCGCGCGGCCTCCGAATAGCCGACCTCCTCGAGCCCGAGCCGCGGCGCGAGGGTCCGGGTCACGGCGTCGACCAAGGCGGGAATGTCGTGGCGCCGCTCCCGGAGCGGGCTGAGCGGGACGGTGAGCACCTGCATCAGCTGCGCCAGGTCGAGGAGGAAACACCCGGCGGCGGCCAGCTCGGCCAAATCCCGCTCCGCAGCCGCGACGACGCGGAGCCCATCCTCCAGCCGTTGCGACAGTTGGTCGAGCAGCTCGTGTTGGATCGCCGCGGGGGTGCGGTCGAGGTTCGCGAGGAAGAGCGTACCGCGTCCGCCGCACACGGCCTCGACCGCCCGCCGCTGCAGCTCACCGGCGACGAGGGTCGCGGCGTCGACGGTAACCAAGGGCCCGCGACCGCCGTCGAGCGCGTGCAGCGCGCGCGCGACCGCGGGCGCACCGGTTCCGGGCTCCCCCTGGAGAAGCACCGGAACGCCGACGCCCACGGCGCGCCGGACGATGGCCGCGGCATCCTCCGACAGGAAGGGGAACTCGAGAAAGCGCCGGTGCGCGTCGACCGCCTCCGTGGCGACGGGCCGCCCGTCGCCCAGGGCGAGGAGGCTCTTGATCCGAGCCCGGACGGCGTAGGCGTCGAAGGGCTTGGGCAGGAACTCGACCCTTCGTACCGGCGTCGTGAGCTCGTGCAACGCCACCTCGTCAGGCCGATGCAGCAACAGCACGGGGACGTCGGGCTGCAATCTCGCCAGCGCCCGCCCGAGGGCGCGATCGTCACGTGGCGGCGGCGGCAACCCGAGGACGAGAACGCTCGGCAGGGGCGCCTTCGCGGCCAGGTCGAGACTGTCGGCGACCGCGACCTCGTGCTCGTGGCCGAGCACGATGCGCATGGTCTCTCGAATGCTAGGCGAGGGATCGATGACCAGAACGGTTGCCATGCAACGCCTTCAGGAAAGGAGGGGAGGCGTTCGTCGCGGGCCCCCGCACGGGCGGCGCGCCCTCACCGATTGCTTTGCCTTCGAGCCGTCTGCCCACCACCGTCCACCCCGCCTCCGCGCTCCATCGCGCGCAGATGTACGATTTTGTACGTCTCTAAGATGTGGAGTGTCAAGGCGAATCGGAAGGGTGAACGAAAAATCACCCCACCCGAACGCCGGCTCGCCCGCATTGACGAGCCGACGTCCTTATCCCCCAGGCCTCCCGTGCTCGCTCACAAGGTGGTCGGGTGAGGTGTGCAGCCTCGCGGCTGCAGCGAACTGCCTCAGCAAGCGATGTGCCCAGGGCGAGCCCGCGCCGCGACGAGGCCTCGGCGAGACGGCGAACATCCGGTGTCGGATCGCCTCCCCACACGCCGTCCCGAGACCGACACTCCGTCACCACCCGCGGCGCGAGCGCGGACGATCAAGCGACGTGCGGGTCGGGATCGTCGCCCACGGGATCCCTGAGACGCAGCCGCAACCACGCGATGATCGTCAGGACGACCCCGATCGCCATCATCAAGAGACCGCCGCTCAGCACGACGTGATAGAGATCGATTTTCGCGCGTCCGATGTTGTAGCGTTCGCCCTCGTCGTCGAGCGGACGGAGGATACGATCGGTCGAACCGGCGGCGTCGGGGAAATAGCCGCGCGCACGACCCTCGGCGACGATCTCCTGATACTGGTTCAGCTTGCGGCTACCGATGACGGTGTTGCCGACACCCAGGACCACCAACGTGACGGCGAACACCAGCAGGCGGCTCTGATAGAAGCGCCGCGGCCGCATGCGGCGCGGCTAACATCGGCTTGCGGCACAGTCAAGCAAGGGCTAGACGTCGGCCCATGCGGGAGCCGATGGCGTGGCGCTGGCTCGGGCTCTGCGCATACGAACGGTCGCTGGCCTTGCAGGCCGCGCTCTGGAGCGCCCGCCGCGCCGGTGGGCCGGACGTCTGCCTCGCACTCGAGCACCCTCCGACGATCACGCTCGGCCGCCGCGCCACCCTGGAGCACCTGCGCGTCGGGGCAGAGGAGCTCGCGCGCCGCGGCGTCGGCTGTCACGCGATCGAGCGGGGCGGGGCGGCGACGTATCACGCTCCCGGGCAGCTCGTGCTCTACCCGATCGTCGCGCTCGCCGAGCGCGGCCTCGGGGTCCGTCGCTTCGTGGAGCTGCTGGAGGCCGTCATGATCGACGTCGCGGCAGCCGTCGGCGTCGATGCCCGCCGCGATCCGCGCGGACACGGCGTCTGGACCGACCGTGGCAAGCTCGGTGCGGTCGGCATCCGCGTCCGCGACGGCGTCTCGATGCACGGGCTCGCGCTCAATGTCGACGTCGATCTCTCCGGGTACGCGCTCATCACTCCGTGCGGCCTCCCGAACCTGCCGGTGACCAGTCTCCGTCGCGAAGGCGCGAGCGTGACCGTCACGGACCTCGTGGCAGCGGCGCGCGACGCCTGTCGCCGCCGGCTCGAGGGAACGACCGGGGACGGGCCCCAGGAGGCACGGGTCTGAGCCAATCCGAAGCGGCGCTGATCGATCGCATGCTCGCCGGTGACCGCGTCGCCCTCGCCAAGGTGATGACGCGGGTCGAGAACGAGACCGGCGACGTCTCTGCGATCATGGCGCGCATCTACCCCCGGCTCGGCCGCGCCCAAACCATCGGCATCACCGGACCGCCGGGCGCCGGCAAGTCGACGCTGGTCGACCGCCTGATCGGGAAGCTCTCCGCCGCGGGTCGGACCGTCGGCGTGATCGCGATCGATCCATCGAGCCCCTTCAGCGGCGGCGCGGTCCTCGGCGATCGCATCCGCATGCAGAACCACGCGCTCGATCCCTCCGTGTTCATCCGCAGCCTCAGCACGCGCGGGCGTCGCGGCGGCCTCGCGCGTGCCACCCGTCAGTTCGCGCACCTCCTCGACGCCTTCGGCAAGGACGTCGTCATCATCGAGACGGTCGGCGTCGGTCAGACCGAGCTCGACATCATGGAGCTGGCGGAGACCGTGATCGTGGTACTCGTGCCGGAGGCGGGCGACACGGTGCAGGTGATGAAGGCCGGCCTCCTCGAGATCGCGCACGTCTTCGTCGTCAACAAGGCCGACCGCGAAGGGGCGCTCCGGATGAAGACGGAGCTCCAGACCATGCTGCAGCTCCGGCCGGCGACCGAATGGAGCGTTCCCGTCCTTCTCACCGAGGCCAATCAGGATCGCGGCACCGACGACCTGGCCGAGGCGATCGCGGCGCACCGCGCCCATCTCGCCGCCAAGGGGAGCGGCCGCCGTCTCGCCGAGGAGCACCGCGAGAAGGAGTTCCTCGAGGCGCTCGACGTCGAGGTGCAGCGACGGCTCGCGCGCGGGATCGCGAGCGAGCCGGGCGGGCTCTTGGCACGGGTGCGGACGGGCGAGATCGACCCGTACTCCGCGGCGCTCGAGCTCCTGCGCGATCGCGACGCGCTTCGACGCCTGTGCGGGGAGTCGTGACCGTCATGGGCGTGTTCGCGATCGGAGACCTGCACGGCTGCCCGCACGAGCTCGAGGTACTGCTGGACGCGATCGGGCCGGGCCCCGACGACACGATCGTCTTTCTCGGCGACTACGTGGACCGCGGCCCGGGTGTACGCCAGCTGGTCGACCGCTTGCTGACGCTCGGCGACGAGCCCTTCGCCTCGGTCTTCCTGCGCGGCAACCACGAGGACATGCTCCTGAGCTACCTCGGCATCGCGGGACGACACGGCGACGCCTACCTGGAGAACGGCGGCGGCGCGACGCTCGCCAGCTACGGCGTGCCGCCCGGCACCGCGGCGCCGGCCGCCGCCAGCTTCCTGCCGGACGAGCATCTGCGCTTCTTCCGCGCCTGCGTCATGCAATTCGTGGCCGGTTCCTTTCTGTACGTGCACGCCGGCATCCGCCCCGGGGTCGCGCTCGGGCAGCAGGACGAGGAAGACCTGCTGTGGATCCGTGACGAGTTCTTCTCGCGCCCGCACGGCTTGCCCTACACGGTGGTCTTCGGACACACCCCGGCGCGCGAGGCCCGCGTCGAGCTGCCGTACCGGATCGGGCTCGACACCGGACTCGTCTACGGCAACAAGCTGAGCTGCCTCGACGCCGATGGCCGGCGTCTCGTGCAGGTGACGCGCGGAGCGCGCCGCGCCACCACCCGCGACCTCGCGCCGGCGTTCGCCGCCGCGCGCCTGTAACGGACTTGCCGAGCGCGGTCGCGAGCCGCTAGTATCCGCCGCTTTCAGCGCGAGGGCATTCCGGCGGCGTAGCTCAGTTGGTTAGAGCGAGGGTCTCATAATCCCTAGGTCCGTGGTTCGATTCCACGCGCCGCCACTCTTCAGCTCGTCGGACGATTCCGTCGGATCAGTCGGGACCCGGCGTGAGGGCCTCGCCGACCGGAGGCGGGACCGAGCGCTCGGCACCGTCCACCAGGACGCGAACGCGGCGAAACAGGTCCCGCAGGGTCAGCTCCTTCCGCACCACCGCCTCGAGGTCGGATGCCAAGACCGCGAAGTGAGCCTGCTCCGAGGTCCCGGGCTGATCGATGCTCGCACGGAGATCGGCCGCGGACCGATAGGGACGGTGGTGGTACTGCATCCGCACCACGATGCCGTCGGCGGCGACGAGCTGGAGGCCGTCGGTGAGGTGAGCCAGCGTGGGCTCGAGGATCGTGACCCACAGGGTCTGCACCCGCAGCGCCTCGTCGCGCGTCAGGTCGTCGAAAATGATCCCGGTCTCGAGCTCGAAGGCGAGGTAGCGCTTCTCGAACGCGCTTTCGACGCGATCGACGCGCACGCCGGTCGCGAGCACCGACCCCCGCTGCATGGCGTTCAGCAGCAGGTGGGTCTGGATCACGACGGCGTCGTCGCCGTGCCGGCGGCGCACCTTCCGCAGGAGCCGCGTCACGTCCTCCCGCTTGGCGCTCGGGATGTCGTCCAAGCTGCGCACCCCCGGAGTCGGCTCGCTCGGGGTCGGCTCGCTTCCCGACGCGACCGGACACCCGAGCACGAGCCCGAGCACGATCCAGGCGGCCACTCGTCGCGTAGGCACCGGGCGGGATGCTCGCATGCGCCGCGGGGGAGCGCAATTTGGCGACCACGCTCCGTCCTTGAGCCGACGTGCAGAGGCGTGGAATCATCCCGCCGATGGCGCGGACGTTTCTCGACGCGGTCCGTGCGGCGGTGCGACGCCACGAAATGCTCACCCGCGGCGACACCGTCCTGGCGGCGGTCTCGGGCGGCGCCGACTCGGTGGCGCTCCTGCTCGGCCTGCTCGCGCTCCGCGAATCCTTCGGGATCTCGGTCGTCGCGGCGCACCTCGACCACCGCCTACGCGGTGCCGAGAGCGACGGCGATCGGCGCTTCGTCGAGGCGCTGACCGAGCGACTCGGCGTCCCGTGCGTCGTCGAGCGCGCGACGGTGCCCCCCGGCAACCTCGAGGCGGAGGCGCGGCGCCTCCGTTACGCCTTCCTCGAGCGCGCCGCGGACCAGCTCGGCGCGACCAGGATCGCGACCGGCCACACGGTCGACGATCAGGCCGAAACCGTCCTCTTGCGCCTGCTGCGTGGCGCCGGGCGCCGCGGCCTCGGCGGCATCCGGCCGCGGCGCGGGCGCATCGTTCGTCCGCTGCTGCTGTGCGATCGCGTCCAGGTCCGCAGCTTCCTGGTGGAGTCGGGCGCGACCTGGCGCCGCGACCACAGCAACTTCGACCTCGCGACCGAGCGCGCCCGCGTCCGCCACGGCTTCCTGCCCGCGCTCCGCCACGAGTTCAATCCGCGGCTGGTATCGGCCCTGTCCCAGTTGGCCGATCTGATGCGCGAGGAGGACGCGCTGCTCGATCGGCTCGCCGCCGCGGCCGGTCGGCGCGAGACCCTCGAGTGTCCGGTGCTGAACGCGCTCGAGCCCCCGATCGCGCGCCGCGCCGTTCTCCAGTGGTGGCGGCGTTGCGGGTCCGGCCGACGGCTCGGGCGCGGCCACGTCGAGGCCGTCCTCGGCCTCGCGACACGGTCGAGCGACGACGGCGCGGTCACCGTACCGGGAGGCGTGATCGTGCGGGAGCAGCAACGGCTCCGGCTTCGCCACGAGGCCGAGGTCGGCACCGAGGTCGCGCCCTGGCAGCTGGCGCTCGTGCCCGGCGCGGATCTCGAGACCCCCGGGGGCTGGAGCCTCCGGCTCCTCGAATCACCGCCGGCAGGGGTCACGCCGAGCGACGACGTGTGCGTGCTCGACGCCGATCGGGTCGGCACACTCGCGGTCCGCAATCGCCGCCCGGGTGACCGCATGCGCTTGCTCGGGCTCGACGGCCACACCTCGCTGAAGCGTCTGTTCGCCGCCCGCACCGTCCCGCGCCATCTCCGCGCCAATCATCCCGTGGTGATCGGGGACGGGGAGGTGCTTTGGGTCCCCGGCCGTGCCCGCAGCGACCTGGCCCTGGTCGGGCCCACCACGTCACGCTGCTGGGTCATTCGCCTCGTTCGGAGACCGAACGAATCCGCATGATTGCCGGGCTGTACCCCCTATGGTACCTTGTGCGCTCTCATTGTGCCGATGCGTAAAGGTGATCGAACGGTGAATCAGCTTTCGAGGAATCTCGCGCTCTGGCTTCTGCTCATCCTCATCGTCCTGTTGCTGGTCAACGTCTTCACCAAGCAACCGACCCGCGACCAGGAGATGATCTTCAGCGACTTCCTCTCCGCCGTCGAAAAGGGTGAGGTCACCGAGGTCACGGTCCAGGGCCAGGACCTGCACGGCAAGCGCACCAACGGCGAGCCCTTCCGTACCTTCGCACCGCCCTATCCGGAGTTGATCAGCGACCTCCGCGACAAGGGGGTTCGGATCGACGCGCGCCGCGAGGATCCGGAGCCGTTCTGGTACGTGCTGCTGGTCAACTGGTTCCCGATGATCCTCCTGATCGGGCGTCTGGGTCTTCTTCATGCGCCAGATGCAGGTGGGCGGCGGCAAGGCGATGTCGTTCGGAAAGAGCCGGGCCAAGCTCCTCACCGAGAACCAGCACAAGGTCACCTTCGACGACGTCGCCGGCGTCGACGAGGCCAAGGAAGAGCTCGAAGAGATCATCGCCTTCCTGAAGGATCCGAAGAAGTTCACCAAGCTCGGCGGCCGCATCCCCAAGGGCGTGCTGCTGGTCGGCCCGCCCGGCACCGGCAAGACGCTGCTCGCGCGCGCCATCGCGGGCGAGGCCGGCGTGCCGTTCTTCTCGATCTCGCGGCTCCGACTTCGTCGAGATGTTCGTCGGCGTCGGCGCGTCGCGCGTGCGCGACCTGTTCGTGCAGGGCAAGAAGAACGCGCCCTGCATCATCTTCATCGACGAGATCGACGCCGTCGGCCGCCATCGCGGCGCCGGCCTCGGCGGCGGTCACGACGAGCGCGAGCAGACGCTGAACCAGCTGCTGGTCGAGATGGACGGCTTCGAGACCAACGAAGGCGTCATCCTGATCGCCGCCACCAACCGGCCGGACGTGCTCGATCCGGCGCTGCTCCGGCCGGGCCGCTTCGACCGCCGCGTGGTCGTGCCGCGACCCGACGTCAAGGGCCGCGAGGGCATCCTCAAGGTGCACACGCGGCGCGTGCCGGTCGGCGAGGACGTCGACATCGAGCTCCTCGCGCGCGGCACGCCCGGCTTCGCCGGCGCCGACCTCGAGAACCTCGTCAACGAGGCCGCGCTGCTCGCCGCCCGCAACAACCAGGACAAGGTCAAGATGATCGACTTCGAGGTCGCCAAGGACAAGGTCATGATGGGCTCCGAGCGGCGGAGCATGATCATCAGCCTCGAGGAGCGGCGCAACACGGCGTACCACGAGTCCGGCCACGCGCTTGGTCGCGAAGCTGCTGCCCGGCGCCGATCCGGTCCACAAGGTCACGATCATCCCGCGCGGCATGGCGCTCGGCCTGACGCAGCAGGTGCCGATCGACGACCGTCACACCTACGATCGAGACGTTCCTCGAGAACAACCTCGCGATCCTCTTCGGCGGCCGCGCCGCGGAAGAGCTCGTCCTCGGCCACATGACCACCGGCGCCGGCAACGACATCGAGAAGGCCACCGAGCTCGCGCGCAAGATGGTGTGCGAGTGGGGCATGAGCGAGAAGCTCGGCCCCATGACCTTCGGCAAGCAAGGAGGAGCAGATCTTCCTCGGCCGCGACTTCACGCAAGCGGCGGAATACTCCGAGAGCACGGCGATCGAGATCGACACCGAGGTCCGCCGCTTCCTGCTCGAGGCGTACCATCGCGCGAAGGGCCTCCTGAAGCACAACCTCGAGATCCTCCACAAGATGGCCGAGGCGCTGCTCGAGCGCGAGAGCCTCGACGGCGCCGAGATCGACGTCATCATCCGCTCCTGCGGCGGTGGCAACGGTCTGAACGTGGGTGCCGCCTCCGCCTGAACGGGCGTCGGCCCGCGCGGGACGCGACCGCGCGTGGCTTCCGGTGGGACGAACGGCGGTCATGGGCATCCTGAACGTCACGCCCGACTCGTTCTACGACGGGGGACGTCACGACTCCGTGGAGTCGGCGGTGGCGCACGGCCGGAGCCTGCTCGCGGAGGGCGCCGATCTGCTGGACGTCGGCGGTGAGTCATCGCGTCCGGGCGCCCAGCCGATCTCCGTCGACGAGGAGTGCGGGCGGGTGGTGCCCGTGATCGCCGCGCTCGCCGCGGCCGGCGATCGTCCGATCTCGATCGACACCACCAAGGCGGCGGTCGCCGCCGAGGCCCTCGCCGCCGGCGCGGTGCTCGTCAACGACATCACGCGCCGGACGCTTCGACCCCGAGATGCTGCCGCTCGTGGCGTCGCGGCGGGCCGGCGTCGTCCTCATGCACATGCAGGGCACACCGGCGACCATGCAGGTCGCCCCGTCGTACGCGGGCGACGTGGTGACGGAGGTCGCCGCGTTCCTGCGCGCGCGCCTCGAGGCCGCCTGCGCCGCCGGCATCGATCCGGACCGTATCTGGCTCGACCCCGGGATCGGCTTCGGCAAGACGAGCGACCACAATCTCGCCCTCCTGGCCGGCCTGGCGCGCCTCCGCACCCTCGGTCGGCCGCTCGTGATCGGCGCATCGCGGAAACGCTTCCTCGCCGCCGGCCCGGACACTCCCGACGACCGCCTGGCCGCCTCGCTCGCCGCCGCCACGCTCGCCGCGGCGCACGGCGCCTCCGTGGTGCGCACCCACGACGTCGGCGCCACCCGCCGCGCGCTGGCCGTCGCCGACGCCCTCGCGCGCGTCGCCCCCCGCGACTGACATGGCCCTCTTCGGCGATTTCCGCTGGCAGGACGTCATCGACATCCTGATCGTCGGATTCGTCGTCTATCGACTCCTCCTGCTCATCCAGGGCACGCGCGCGGTGTCGATGCTGATCGGCCTCATCGTGTTGGCGGCGGTCTACCAAGGCGCGCAGCTGCTGGAGCTCTACACCGTCAACTGGGTCCTCGATTCGCTCGGCAACGTCATCCTCATCCTGATCGTCGTGATCTTCCAACACGACATCCGCCGCATGCTGACGCAGGTGGGAACGGGGCCGTTCTACGGTCGCATGCAGCGGCTCGCCCAGGGACAGGCGATCGAGGAGATCACCCGCGCCACCGTCACGCTCGCGGGTCGTCGCGTCGGGGCGCTGATCGTCCTGGCGCGCGACGTCGGCCTGAACGAGTACGTCGAGGGCGGCACCCGGCTGGACGCCCAGATCACCAAGGAGCTCATCCTCAGCATCTTCCTGCCGACCGCGCCGCTCCACGACGGCGCCCTCATCCTGCATCAAGGCCGCATGGTCGCCGCGGGGTGCCTTTTGCCGCTCACCACCAACCCCAACGTCAGCAAGACGCTCGGCACGCGCCATCGCGCCGCCATCGGGCTCACCGAGGAGACCGACGCGGTGGTGATCGTGGTGTCGGAGGAGGAGGGGAAGATCTCCCTGGTCCGTGAGGGCCGGATCACCCGCGACCTCGACGCCGGCGTGCTGCGCAGCACGCTGCAACAGCTGGTGGCGTGATGGCGCGATGGTGGCCCGCGGGGGACCTCGAACGCATCACGGCGCCGCTTCGCCGCCGGGTCGGGGCGAAGGTCTTCGCCGCGGTCTGCGCCTTCGTCCTCTGGTTCTTCGTGAACGCCGGCGAGCGCGAGACGCAGGTGCTGCCGTTCCCCATCGAGTTCCGCAACCAGCCCGAGCGCGCGGTGCTGACCAATCCCGATCGCGTCGACACCGTATCGGTCCGCCTGAACGGTCCCGGGCCGCTGCTCGCCTCGCTCGACACCCGGCGCTCGCCGATCGTGATCGACCTGTCGCGCGCCGAGATCGGCGCCGACCTCCGCCTCAAGGTGCGCGACGAGATGATCCGCGTGCCGCGCGGGGTCCGGATCCTCGACATCGAGCCGTCACGGATCCCGGTGCGCTTGGAGCGGGTGAAGCGCGTCGCCGTCCCGATCGCCCTCACGTCGGCGGGGGAGCCGCAGGCCGGCTACCGCGTCGAGGCCATGAAGGTGACGCCGGACAAGGTGCAGGTGAGCGGTCCGCTCAGCATGGTCGACCGCCTGGCCTCGCTCGAGACCGAGCCGATCGACCTCGCCAACCTCGCCGCCTCGACCCAACGAACGGTCGGCCTGGTGCGCGCCGACCAGCTGAACGTCAAGCCCGAGGTGGTGACGGTCGAGATCACCGTGGTGCCCATCGTCGCAACCCGGGAATTCAAGCGCTTGCCGATCGCGGTTCGCAATGTCGATCGCCCCTTTCAGCTCAAGCCTCCGCGTGTCAATCTGACGGTGCGCGGCCCCCAGCTCGCCGTCCAGGGCCTCGCGCTCGAGGACGGCTCCGTCTACGTCGACGGGGCGGGGTACGAGCCGGGCGAGCACATCGTGGAAGCCGAGGTGGCGCTGCCAGCCGGCGTCGAATTGTTGAAGCGTGATCCTCCGGTCGTCCGACTGGAGATTCTCGAGGCCAAGAACGGAGCACGGAAATGACCGCACCCAACCCAGAACAGAACGGAGGAGCGCGCACCCGCCAGCTCTTCGGCACCGACGGCGTCCGCGGCGTCGCCAACGTCGAGCCCATGACCTCGGAGACCGCGCTCAGGCTCGGGCGCGCGATCGCGCACGTCTTCCGTCGCACCGCTCGGCCGGGTCACCGCTCCCGCATCGTCATCGGCAAGGACACACGCGTCTCCGGCTACATGCTCGAGACCGCCATGGCCTCCGGCATCTGCTCGATGGGCGTCGACGTCCTGCTGGTCGGGTCCGATGCCGACTCCGGGCATCGCCTTCCTCACCCGCAGCCTCCGCGCCGACGCCGGCGCGGTGATCTCGGCGTCGCACAACCCCTTCCAGGACAACGGCATCAAGTTCTTCTCGAGCGAGGGCTTCAAGCTTCCCGACGACGTCGAGCTCGAGATCGAGCGCCTGGTGCTGGACACGGCCATCGACCACCTGCGCCCGACCGCGCGCGAGATCGGCAAGGCCTTCCGCATCGACGACGTCGCTCGGCCGCTACAACGTCTTCGTGAAGAACACCTTCCCGCGCGAGCTCACGCTCGACGGCCTGCGCGTCGTCGTCGACGGCGCCAACGGCGCCGCCTACCGCGTCGCGCCCGAGGTGCTCGAGGAGCTCGGCGCGCGATCGTCACGACGATCGGCTGCGAGCCGGACGGCGAGAACATCAACCACGACTGCGGCGCCACCGCGCCGGGCGCGCTGCAGCGCGCCGTGCTCGAGCAGCGCGCCCACGTCGGCGTCGCGCTCGACGGCGACGGCGACCGCTGCCTCCTGGTCGACGAGTGCGGCTCGCTGGTCGACGGCGACGCGTTGCTGGCGATCGCGGCGCGCGAGCTCGCCGAGCAGGATCGCCTCGCCGCACCGCACCCTCGTCACCACCCACATGAGCAACTTCGGGCTCGAGCTCGCCATGCGCGAGCTCGGCATCGCGGTGATCAAGACCCAGGTCGGGGACCGCTACGTGCTCGAGGAGATGCAGCGCGGCGGCTACAACCTCGGCGGCGAGCAATCCGGCCACGTGCTCTTCCTCGATCACACCACCACCGGGGACGGGCTCATCACCGCCCTCGCGATCCTGGCGGTGATGCGGTCGCGCGACCAGCCGCTCTCGGCGCTCGCGAAGGTGATGCAGAAGTTCCCCCAGGTCCTGATCAACATCCCCGTCCGGGAGAAACGCGATCTCGATCAGGTGGACGCCGTGCGCTCGGTCGTGCAGCGGGTCGAGCAGGCGCTCGGCGGCCGCGGGCGCGTCTACATCCGGTACTCGGGCACCGAGGCCCTGGCGCGGGTCATGGTCGAGGGCCAGGACCTGGCGCAAGTCGAGACCTACGCCAACGACATCGCCGACGCCGTCCGCACCGCCCTCGGGACCGGCCCCTCCGGAGCGACGACCGCCGCCCACACCGAGGCGCTCGCAGCCCGCGGCTAGCCGTTCCGGGACCGGCGCCCTCGCGCGCGTTTCCTTCCGACCACGATCGGTTAGGATGCGCGCATATGGCCCGGCTCGGCGTCAACATCGACCACGTCGCGACCCTGCGTCAGGCGCGCGGCGTCGCCTATCCGGATCCTCTGGCGGCCGCCCGCGCCGCGGAGGACGGGGGGGCGGACGGCATCACCGTCCACCTCCGGGAGGACCGCCGGCACATCCAGGACGCCGACGTCACGACGCTCCGCGCGACCCTGCGGGTCGGGCTCAATCTGGAGATGGCGGCCACCGCGGAGATGGTCGCCATCGCGCTTCGCGTGCGGCCGGCGGAGGTCTGCCTGGTGCCCGAGCGACGCGCCGAGATCACCACCGAGGGCGGCCTCGACGTCCTCGGACAGCGCGCCGTGCTGCGGGACGCCGTCCGCCGGCTCCGCGACGGCGGCCTCGGCGTGAGCCTCTTCATCGACCCCGACGCCGCGCAGATCACCGCTGCGGCCGAGCTCGGCGCGAGCGCGATCGAGCTCCACACCGGCCGCTATTGCGAGCCCCTCGCGGCGGAGGAGCTCGCCGCCGAGCTCGACCACCTCCGCCGTGCCGCCGAGCAGGGCACGCTCCTCGGCCTCGCGGTCAACGCCGGGCACGGACTCCGCTACGACAACGTGACGCCGATCGCGACCCTTCCCGGCATCGACGTCTTGAACATCGGACACAGCATCGTCGCGCGCGCCGTGTTCGTCGGGATGGAGGCCGCAGTCCGCGAGATGCGCGGCCTGGTCACACGACGGTGATCGTCACCACCGCGGCCGAGATGCGGCGCATGGACGCGCTCGCCATCGAGCGTTTCGGCATCCCCTCGGAGACCC
This sequence comes from uncultured delta proteobacterium, assembly GCA_963761995.1. Lineage (GTDB taxonomy): Bacteria > Desulfobacterota > Binatia > UTPRO1 > UTPRO1 > UTPRO1. Next base: position 2,666,152 of record CAVXIU010000006.1, read on the forward strand.
TGATGGAGCGGGCCGGAAGCGGCGCCGCGGAGATCCTACTCGAGCGCTTTCCGCACGTGCGGAAGCACGGCGTCGTCGTCCTGGCGGGGAAGGGCAACAATGGCGGCGACGGCTTCGTCGTCGCCCGCTGCTTGAAGCGACGGCGGGTACGCGCCGAAGTCTTCTTGGCCGTCCCCGCGCGCGAGATCCGTGGACCGGCCCTGGCGAAGCTCCAGGCGTGGCGACGCGCCGGCGGCAAGGTGCACCAGCTCGCGGCCGGCAACCTGGCGCCGCTGGCGCGAGCGTTGGCGCGGGCGGGCTGCATCGTCGACGCGCTCTTCGGGACCGGCATCACCGGCGAGGTGACGGGCTTCCCGGCCGAGCTGATCGCGCTCGTCAACGCCAGCGGCGTCCCGACGGTCGCGCTCGACCTGCCGTCCGGCCTCGACGCCGATCGCGGCGTCCCGCTCGGGATCGCCATCGAGGCCGAGCTGACCATCGCCTTCGCGGCGCCCAAGATCGGGACCGTCCTCTATCCGGGCGCGCGCTTCGTCGGGGATCTCGCGGTGGTCGACATCGGGATCCCGGAGGAGGCCGTGCGCGAGGTCGGACCCACGACCGAGGTCGTCGCCGCGGCCGACGCCGCGGCGCTGCTCCGTCCCCGCGACGTCGAGGCCCACAAGGGCACGCACGGACACCTCGCGGTCGTCGCGGGTGCGCGCGGCAAGACCGGCGCCGCGATCCTCGCGGCGCGCGCCGCGGCCCGCGCCGGGGCGGGCCTCGTAACCGTCGGATGTCCGGACGGCGTCCTGCCGATGGTCGCCGCGGGCCTGCTCGAGGCGATGACCTGGCCGCTTCCCGACGACGGCACGGGCGCGCTCGCCTTCGGAGACACGAGCGCGCCCGCGTACCGGAAGCTCCTCGACGACAAGAGCGCCGCGGTGGTGGGTCCCGGGATCGGCACCAGCGCCGAGCGCGAGGCGCTGGTGCGCTGGCTCGTCACGGCGCGCTCGCTGCCGACGCTGCTCGATGCCGATGCGCTCAATTGCCTGGCGGCGGTCGGTCCGCCGGCGGCGCGGCCGAGTGGGGGACACGCGCTCGTCCTCACGCCGCATCCCGGCGAGATGGCGCGGCTCGCCGGCACCTCCACCGAAGAGATCCAGGCCGACCGGCTCGCGGCCGCCCGGCGGGCGGCGGCCGCCTTCGACGCCATCGTCGTGCTGAAGGGTGCCCGCACCGTGACGGCGACGCCGGACGGACACGCGTGGATCAATCTCTCGGGGAATCCCGGGCTCGCCGCCGGCGGCACCGGCGACGTGCTCGCGGGCATCATCGGCAGCCTCCTCGCCCAGCGTTATCCGGCGGCCGACGCCGCGGTCCTCGGGGTCTTCCTGCATGGGTTCGCGGCCGATCGGGTCGCGGCCCGCCAGGGCATGGTCGGCCTCCTCGCCTCGGACCTGATCGAGGAGCTGCCCGTACGCGACCACGGCACTCGCCCGCGAGGGCGCGCCGTGAGCCCGCGCGCGCACAGTTTCGCGAGCGCCTCGGTCGAGGAGACCGAGGCGCTCGGTCGCCGCCTCGGCGGGCTCGCCGCCGCCGGGGACGTCTTCGGCCTCCGCGGCGACCTCGGGGCGGGCAAGACCGCGTTCGTCCGGGGTCTGGCCTCCGGGCTCGCAGTTCCCGAGCACCTGGTCGCGAGCCCCACCTTCACGATGATCGCCGAGTACGGCGGGGGCCGGCTGCCGCTCTTCCACATCGACCTCTACCGGCTGGAGCCCCGCGACGTCGACCTGCTGGCGCTCGCCGAGTACCTTCATGGTCCGGGGGTTGCGGCCATCGAGTGGTTCGATCGCCTCCCCCCGGATGCGCTGGATGCCTACCTCGGGGTTCAGATAGAGTACGCGGCGCCGGGGCGTCGGCTGGTCCTCGAGGGGCTCGGACCCCGAGCCAGCGCTCTCATCGCGGCGCTCGACCCGGCACCTTAAGTCCATGAGCCTGATCGTCCAGAAATACGGCGGCACCTCTGTCGCTGATCCTGAGCGAATTCGCAATGTTGCGCGCCGAGTGGCGGCGTGCCGACAGGGCGGGGACGCGCTCGTGGTGGTGGTGTCGGCGATGGCCGGCGAGACCAACCGCCTGCTTGGCACTGGCCCGCGAGATGGCCCAGGATCCCGACCGCCGCGAGACCGACGTGCTGGTCTCGACCGGCGAGCAGGTCACGACCGCGCTCCTCGCGATGGCGCTCGCCGCACGCCGGCTGCCCCGCCGTGTCGCTCCTCGGGCACCAGGTCCGGATCGCCACCGACAGCGCCTACGGCAAGGCGCGCATCCAGAGCATCGACGACGAGCCGCATCCGCGCCGAGCTCGACGCGGGGCGAGGTGGCGGTGGTCGCCGGCTTCCAGGGCGTCGACGAGGGCGACAACATCACGACGCTCGGCCGCGGCGGCTCCGACACCAGCGCCGTCGCGCTCGCCGCCGCGCTCAGCGCCGACGTCTGCGAGATCTACACCGACGTCGACGGCGTCTACACCAGCGATCCGCGCATCGTGCCCGCAGGCGCGCAAGCTCGCGCGCATCTCCTACGACGAGATGCTCGAGCTCGCGAGCCTCGGCGCCAAGGTGCTGCAGATCCGCTCGGTCGAGTTCGCCAAGCGCTACGGGGTGCCGGTCCACGTCCGCTCCAGTTTCAGCGACGCCCGCGGGCACCTGGGTGGTCGAGGAGGAAGCCAGCATGGAGAACGTCCTGGTCTCGGGCGTGACGTCCGACCGCGACGAGGCCAAGATCACGCTCATGCGCGTGCCCGATCAGCCGGGCCTCGCCGCGCGCATCTTCGGGCCGATCGCCGACGCCAACATCGTCGTCGACATGATCATCCAGAACGCCAGCGCGGAGGGCACGACCGACCTCACGTTCACCGTGCCCGACGGCGACTTCGAGCAGGCCATGAAGCTGGTCGAGGCACTGGCGCGCGACATCGGCGCCGCCGGCGTCGCGACCGACGAGTCCGTCGCCAAGGTCTCGATCGTCGGGCTCGGCATGCGGAGCCACGCCGGCGTCGCGGCCAAGCATGTTCGACATGCTCGCCGACGGACGGCATCAACATCCAGATGATCTCCACGTCCGAGATCAAGATCTCGGTGGTGATCGACGCCAAGTACGTCGAGCTCGCGGTGCGCGTCGCTGCACGACGCCTTCATCGGGGGCGCGGAGGGCTCATGACCGCGATTCAGATCTACGACACGACGCTGCGCGACGGCTGTCAGGCGGAGGACATCACCCTCACGCTCGACGACAAGCTCCGCATCGCCGAGCGCCTCGACGCTTTCGGCATCCACTACATCGAGGGCGGCTGGCCGGGCTCGAACCCGCGCGACGAGGAGTTCTTTCGAGTCGGTCCGCGACGCTCGGCCTCCGCCACGCCAAGATCGCCGCCTTCGGCTCGACCCGCCGCCACGGCATCACTTGCGACGAGGACCAGAACGTCCGCATGCTGCTCGCCGCCGCGACGCCGGTCGTGACCATCGTCGGCCAGACCTGGGACGTGCCGGTCGAGCACGATCTGCGCGTCCCGCTCGACGCGAACCTCGAGCTGATCGCCGACACCGTCGCCTACCTCAAGGCGCGGGTCGACGAGGTGATCTTCGACGCCGAGCACTTCTTCGACGGCTACCGCTCGGCGACCCGACTACGCGCTCGCCTGCCTCCGCGGCCGCCGCCGAGGCCGGCGCCGACCGTGCTCTGTCTCTGCGACACCCGCGGCGGCAGCATCCCGGGCCTCGTCGCCGAGGCGACGCGCGCGGCGCGCGCCGCGGTCGCGGTCCCGATCGGCATCCATTGCCACAACGACTGCCGAGCTCGCCGTCGCCAACAGCCTCGCCGCCGTCGAGGCCGGCGGCGACGCAGGTGCAGGGCGACGATCAACGGCTTCGGCGAGCGCTGCGGCAACGCCAACCTGTGCTCGATCATCGCCAACCTCCAGCTGAAGCTCGGCTACGACTGCGTGCCGCCGGCATCGCTCGCCACCTTGCAGACGCTCTCGCATTTCGTCGACGAGCTCGCCAATCGCGAGCCGGACAAGCGTCAGGCCTACGTCGGGCTCTCGCGCGTTCGCCCACAAGGGCGGGCTCCACGTCGCGGCGGTGCAGCAGCCGACGCGAGATCTACGAGCACATCGACCCGGCGCTGGTCGGCAATCACCAGCGCGTGCTGCTCTCCGACCTCTCGGGGCGCAGCAACATCGTCTACAAGGCCGCGCGAGTTCGGCGTCGACCTCGACAGCAACGACCCCGCGATCCAGCGTCTGCTGACCGAGCTGAAGGAGATCGAGAGCCGGGGCTACCAGTTCGAGGGCGCCGAGGCGAGCTTCGAGCTCCTGATGCAGCGGGCGCTGCACGGCTACGAACGGCGCTTCCGCCTGATCGGCTTCCGCGTGATCGACGAGAAGCGGGTCGAGAACGAGCCGTCGCTCGTCCGAGGCGACCATCATGCTGGCCGGTCCCGACGGCGCGGTCGAGCACACCGCGGCGACCGGCAACGGCCCCGTCCAGGCCCTCGACGGGGCGCTCCGGAAGGCGCTCTGCAAGTTCTTCCCCGAGATCGAGCAGGTGAGCCTCCTCGACTTCAAGGTGCGCGTCCTCGGCTCCGAGGGCGGCACCGGCGCCGTCGTGCGCGTGCTGATCGAGTCGGGCGACCAGCACGACCGCTGGGGGACGGTCGGCGTCTCCCACAACCTGGTCGAGGCGAGCTGGCAGGCGCTCGTCGATTCGCTCGACTACAAGCTCTACAAGGACGGCAAACGGAACGCGGGGGCGCCGCGGCGTGCCGCGCTCGGCGGCGAGGCTTGATGGCCAGCACGACCTGGGACCGCATCAAGGAGGACGTGCGCGTCGTCTTCGACCGCGACCCCGCGGCCCGCTCGACGCTCGAGATCGTCCTCACCTACCCAGGGGTGCACGCGCTCTTCTTCTACCGCGTCGCGCACTGGCTCTGGCGCCGCGACGTCAAGCTGCCGGCGCGCCTGATCGCGAACCTCGGCCGCTTCCTGACCGGCGTCGACATCCATCCGGGGGCGACGATCGGCCGGCGGCTCTTCATCGATCACGGCATGGGGGTGGTCATCGGTGAGACCACCGAGATCGGCGACGACGTCACGCTCTACCAGGGCGTCACGCTCGGCGGCACGAGCCTCAACAAGGGGAAGCGCCATCCCACCGTCGAGAACCACGTCATCATCACCACGGGCGCGACCGTGCTCGGCCCGGTCACGATCGGCGCCCGCAGCCGGATCGGCGCCGGCTCGGTCGTGATCCACCCGGTCCCGCCCGACTCCACGGTGGTCGGCATCCCCGGACGGGTCGTGCGTGCCGACGGCGTGCAGCGCGCGGGCGGGCTCGAGCTCGTCGACCTCGATCACGGCGATCTCCCGGACCCCGTGGCCCGCGCCATCTCAGTTCTGTTGAGCCACGTCGAGAAGCTCGAGCACAAGCTCGACGAGCTGGTCACCCGCCAGGGCATCGCGGACGAGCAACGCAGCGAGGAAGACGAGGACCTGCAACGCGTGAAGGCATTCCTGAGCGAAGGATGAACCGAGAAGCGTGAGTGGAACGATGAGCACCGACGTCTACGCCGACTACGCCGCCGCCACGCCGCTTCGGCCGGAGGCGCGCGATGCCATGCTCGAGGCGCTGGCCGCGGGCCTCGGCAACCCGTCGAGCGTCCATGACGCCGGGGCCCGGGCCCGCGCCCGCCTGGAGGCCGCGCGCGAGGAGGTCGCCGCCGCGCTCGACGCCCACCCGCTCGAGATCGTCTTCACGAGCGGCGCCACCGAAGCCAACAACCTGGCGCTCGCGGGCGCGCTCGACGCGACCGGCGCGCACCGTCATTTGGCAGTGGCGGCGACTGAGCACGCCTCGGTGCTGGCACCCGCCCGCGCGCTCGCCGCGCGCGGGCATCGCCTGACCGTGTTGCCGGCGGATGCCGACGGCGGCTCGGACCGCGAGGCGATCGAGCGGGCCGCGCCCGACGTGCTCTCGCTCGCGCTCGTCAATGCCGAGACCGGCGTCGTGCTGGACGTGACCGGGCTCGGCGCGGCCGTGCGCGCCCGCGGCGGGCTCGTCCACAGCGACGCCGCACAGGCGGCGACGTACGTGCCGCTCGCGGTCGACGACCTCGGCGTCGACCTCCTGACGCTCTCGAGCGGCAAGCTCGGCGGACCGCCCGGCATCGGCGCCCTCTACGTCCGGCGCGGCACCGCGCTCGCTCCCTTGCACCACGGGGGACCGCAGGAGCACGGGCTCCGTGCCGGCACCGAGAACGTCCCCGCGATCGTCGGCTTCGCAACCGCGCTCGCGATCGCGCGGGCCGAGCGGGCACGCGAGCGCGAGCGCGTCGCCGCGCTCGCCGCGCGCCTGCGGGCCGCCATCACCGCGTGCTGGCCGGGGGTACGCTTCGCGACCTCGCCGGCGGTGCCCGTCGCCCCGCACCTCGTCAACGTCGGCCTTCCCGACGCCCTCGGCGAGGACGTCGTGGCCGCGCTCGACCTCGAGGGCGTGGCGGTCTCGACCGGCTCGGCCTGCGCCGCCGGCGCCGCCGAGCCGTCGCACGTGCTCCAGGCCATGGGACGGAGCCGCGACGAGGCGGCGCGGACGCTCCGCATCAGCCTCGGCTGGGCCAGCACCGGCGCCGACGTCGACGCCATCGCGGGGGCGCTCGCCCGCGTGCGGACGCGGATCGGGGCGCGATCCAAGGAGGCGGCATGGCCGGCGCACGAGTCGTAGTCGCCATGAGCGGGGGCGTCGACAGCTCCGTCGCCGCCGCGCTCCTCTGCGAGCAGGGTTACGACGTCGTCGGCGTCTCGATGCAGCTCTCCGCGACCCCGGCCGCGACCGTGCGGGCGGGGCAGGGCTGCTGCTCGCTGGAGGACTTCCGCGACGCCCGCCGGGTCGCGACCCGTCTCGGCATCCCGTACTACGTCTGGAACCTGCAGGACGCGTTCCGCACACGGGTCACGGAGCCGTTCACCGCCGAGTACCTCCGCGGCCGCACCCCGAACCCCTGCATCCTCTGCAACCGCGACCTCAAGTTCGACGAGCTCTGGCGGCGCGCCGGGGCGCTCGGCGCCGATCTCGTCGCGACCGGCCACTACGCCCGCGTCGCGCACGACGGCGGCCGCTGGCGCCTGCTGCGCGCGCGCGACGAGTCCAAGGACCAGTCCTATTTCCTCTTCAGCCTGACCCAGGCGGAGCTCGCCCGTACGCGCTTTCCGCTCGGCGAGCTCACCAAGACGGAGGTGCGCGCCCTGGCGCGCCACCTCGGGCTCCCGGTCGCGGAGAAGCCGGAGAGCCAGGAGATCTGCTTCGTCCCCGATCGCGACTACGCGGGCTTCGTCGAGCGCCACGCCGAAGCGGCGCCGACGCCCGGCCGCATCGTCGACCAGGACGGCACACCGCTCGCCGAGCACGGCGGCGTGCACCGCTTCACCGTCGGGCAGCGCCGCGGCCTCGGCATCGGCGACGGCGTCGCCCGCTGGGTCACGCGCATCGACGCCGAGGGCGCGACCGTGCACGTCGGCCCGAAGGACGCGCTCGCCAGCCGTGGGCTCGTGGCCGAGCGGGTGCGGTGGGCGGCGGGTGTTCCGGCGGACGCCGACGACGGCCCGGTGCGGGTTCGCATCCGCCACCGCCACGTGCCCGTGGCGGCGCGGCTCACCTGCCGCGACGGCGATCGGGTCGAGGCCTGGTTCGACGAGCCGGCGAGCGCCGTCACCCCGGGGCAGGCGGCCGTCTTCTACCGCGGCGACGAGGTGTTGGGCGGCGGCTGGATCGCGAGCGCGCTGTGAGGACGCCATGAAGCACGTGATCGAAGAGCGCCTGGGCTACGACTTTCGGGATCACGACCTGCTCGACACCGCGCTCACGCACCGCTCGCTGTCGCCCAGTCGCGGCGCCCGCAACAACGAGAAACTCGAGTTCCTGGGCGACGCGGTGCTCGAGCTCGCCGTCAGCGACCTCCTGATGAAGCACTCCCCCCAGCATCACGAGGGCGAGCTCTCCAAGCTCCGGGCGTCGCTGGTGAACGCCCGCGTCCTGGCGCAAAAGGCGCAGGCGCTCGGCCTCGGCGAGGCCCTGAAGCTCGGCAAGGGCGAGGAGAAATCGGGCGGGCGCCTCAAGGAGTCGATCCTGGCGGCGGCCTTCGAGGCCCTGATCGGCGCCGTCTACCTCGACCGCGGCTTCGTGACGGCGCGCCGCATCCTGGCGCGGCAGTTCGCGGCCGACATCCGCTCGCGCAGCCCGAGCGCGGTCGAGGACTGCAAGACGCGCCTGCAGGAGATCACGCAGAAGCTGTTCAAGGCGACGCCGACCTATACCCTCGTGATGGAGACCGGGCCCGACCACGCCAAGCACTTCGTGAGTCAGATCTCGGTCGGCACCCGGGTCTTCGGACGCGGGGAAGGGCGGAGCAAGAAGAGCGCAGAGCAAGCGGCAGCCATGGAGGCGCTGGAGGCGCTTCGGGTCGAAGCGCAGGCGGTGGTGCCCCGGCGGGCAAAAGAGAGCGAGACGGGAGGACGCGCGAGCGATGGCGGCGCCGGCACGTCACGGGCAGCCTCGTCCTCCGGAACGAGAGGTCAGCGATGATTCCTGTCCCCGCGATGCGTGTGCGTCAGTTCGGCGTCGACTTCTACCAGGCGGTGCTCACCGGTACCGACGTCCAGAAGCTCGTCCGCTTCGAGGTGCTCTCGTACGACGCGGGGGTGGTCCAGCCCGTGGGCGCCAAGAAGAACAAGAAGCGCAAGGCCACGATCAACTGGGAGTTGCTCGAGAAGCGCATCGCGCGCGAGCGCCGAGGCCTACCAGCGCCCGGTCATCCGCAAGAAGATCGTCGAGCTGATCGAGTACTACAACCAGTGCGCCGAGGCGGCGAACCTGCCGGCGATCCCGGGCGCGGTGCTGCTGGTGGCCGAACAGCGGCTCGAGTTCAACGCGCTCGGCGGCAACCGCTCGCTCGGCATCCTGCACGTCCCGACCGAGCAGGGCGTCCTGCGCGCCCTCGACGGCCAGCACCGCCTGCTCGCCCTGCACCAGCTCGCCGAGACCCGTCCCGTCGCCGACGTCCAGGTGCCGGCGGTGATCTTCGACCGGCTCGCGCCCGACCAGGCCGTCGAGATGTTCGTCACCATCAACGCCAAGCACACCAAGCTGAACCCCTCGCACCTGATCAGCCTCGCCGGCCGCCGGCTCTACCCCGACAAGGTGCTCGCCGCCGGCCACGACATCATCCGCGCCCTCTCCGAGGACGCGAGCTCGCCGCTGCACGGCGAGATCAAGCTCTTCGGCGTCGGGCACGGCAGGGTCGCGCAGGCGCCGCTCGCCGAGGAGCTGCGCAACATCTTCACCTCGGTGCAGGCCCTCGGCGGCCGCGACGCCGATCGCTTCCTCGACAACGCCAAGCGCTTCTTCCTGAACTACTTCAAGCAGGTCGCGCACGTCTTCGAGACCGCTTGGAAGGGCCGCAAGTACAGCATCAAGACCGGCATGGCGCTCGCGCCTTCCTGCGCGTCGTGCCGGACGTGATCGCCGCGGTTCGCGCCAACCGTCGCGATCCCGCCGACGCCAACGCCATCCGCGAGGTGCTGGCGCCCTGGGCCGACGCCATCGGCGACGGACGCTTCGAGACCGAGGGCGAATGGCGTCAGAAGCTCGCCGGTGGCACCAGCAGCACCGTCGATCAGCTGGCCCGCGAGCTCGGGGGGCGCTCAAACGTTGACCGACGCGGATACACAGCCGCATCGCGCCGGTTTCGTCACCCTCGTCGGCCGGCCCAACGTCGGGAAGTCGACCCTCCTGAACCAGGTGATGGGGACCACGCTCGCCGCGGTCGCCGACAAGCCGCAGACCACCCGGAACCGTATCGTCGGCATCCTCACGCGTCCCGACGCGCAGCTGATCGTCGTCGACACCCCCGGCATCCACGACGCCAAGACCCCGTTGAACGCACGCCTGGTGACGACCGCCCGCCAGGCGCTCTCGGACGGCGACGTCACCGTCCTGGTTCTCGACGCCGCCGCCGGCGTCAAGGCGGCGGACCGCGAGCTCGCGAAGGAGGTCGCGCGCCGCCCGGCCGTCGTGATCGCGCTCACCAAGAACGACCTGCTCGCCCGGAGCGCGATCATCCCCGTCTGCATGGCGGCGCAGGCGCTCATCCCGACGGCCGACGTGGTGCCGGTGAGCGGCCGCACCGGCGACAACGTCCCGAAGCTGCTCGAGCTCGTGAGCGCCCGGCTGCCGGAGGGCCCCGCGCTCTATCCCGCCGACCAGATCACCGAGCAGAGCGAGCGCTTCCTCGCGGCCGAGATCGTGCGCGAGAAGGTGATCGAGCAGACCCGCGCCGAGATCCCCTACACCTCGGCGGTGGCGATCGAGGCGTTCCGCGAGGAGCCGGACCGCAACCTGGTGGTGATCAGCGCCTGCATCATGGTCGAGCGCGACAGCCAGAAGGGGATTCTGATCGGCGAGCGCGGGCAGCGCATCCGCGACATCGGCAGCGCCGCCCGCATCGTCCTCGAGGCCTGCTTCGGGTGCCGCATCTTCCTCGAGCTCCACGTCAAGGTCGTACCGGGATGGAGCAAGAACCCCCGTGTCCTCGGTGAGCTTGGAATCTAAGACACGCGGCGGGCGACGGGGGGCCGGGCGGGGTTCGCGCGCGCGCGCGCGTCCGGTCCCGGCCGCGCCACGTCAGCCCCGCACGACGTCGCCGGCGCGCGTCCCACGCGACGGCCGCACGCCGAAGGCACCGCCGCGGCCGCCGCGCGGCGCTCGGACGCCTCCGCCGTCTCGGCAGCCGCGCGCGCCTCAGGAGCCGCGCGCGCCGCGGGAGCCGCGCGCGCCGCGCTCCGCTGGCGCCCGCCGCCCCGAGATCGCACCGGGCAGCGCGGCGGCCCGCGCCCTGCCGCGGATCGTCATCGCCGGCCGGCCCAATGCCGGCAAGTCGTCGCTCTTCAATCGCCTGCTGCGTCGCCGGAAGGCCGTCGTCGATCCCACCCCGGGGGTCACGCGCGACGTGCTCGAGGCGGTGGCCGTCTTCGACGAGCGGGCGGTGTTGCTGGTCGACACGGGCGGCTTCGAGGGCGAGGCCGCCGGCAATCGCCTCGAGCGCGCGGTTCGCGACACCAGCCTCGCCGCGGTCGCGGACGCGGCGCTCGTCGTCTACGTGCTCGACGGCAAGGCCGGCCTCCTACCGGCGGACGAGACCGCGGCCGCCGAGCTCCGCAGGCGCGGCGCGCGCGTGCTCTTCGTCGTCAACAAGCTCGACTCGGCGGCGCGGCTCGCGGGCGGCAACGAGTTCTATCGTCTCGGCGCCGACGAGCTGCTGCCGATCTCGGCCGCCCACGGCCACGGCATCGCCGAACTGATCGAGCGCATCCTGGCCCTCACGCCGACGGCCGACGCCGGGGCCGCCGAGGACGCGGTCCGGGTCGCGATCGTCGGCCGGCCGAACGCCGGCAAGTCGTCGCTGGTGAATCGCCTGCTCGGCTACCCACGGGCCCTGGTCGACGACGTCGCCGGCACCACCCGAGACGCGCTCGACACGCTGATCGAGGTCCAGGGCACGCGCTACGTCCTGGTCGACACCGCGGGCATCCGGCGCCGCGCGCGCATCCAGGCGGCCCTCGAGCGCTCGACGGTCGGCACCGCCATCGAGGCGCTCGGCCGCGCCGACGTTGCGGTGCTGGTGATCGACGCGGTCGAGGGCTTGACCGGCCAGGATCAGCGCCTGGCGGCACTCGCCTGGAGCGAGGGCAGGGGCTTCATGCTGGTGGTCAACAAGTGGGACCTGCTGCGCAATGAACGGCCCAAGACCTACCTCGAGAATCTGAGCGCCCAGATGCCGATGCTCGACGACTTCCCCATGCTGACGACGTCCGCCCTCGCCGGGACCGGCGTCGACGCGATCCTGCCGGCGGTGAAGCGGGTCGCGGCGGCCCACGCCGTCGAGCTGCAGACCGCGCGCCTGAATCAGGTCGTGACGGCCGCCGTGCAGGCGCAGGAGCCGCCGATGGTGCATGGTCGCCGGCCCCGCATCTACTACGCCACCCAGGTCGGCCGCCGCCCGCCGACCGTCGTCGTGTTCGCGAGCGCGCCGGACAGCATCCCGCCGAGCTACCAGCGCTACCTCGCCAAGCAGATCGCAAAAGCGTTCCGCCTCGAGGGCACGCCGCTGCGCGTGAGCTTTCGGGCGCGGCACTGACGTGACCACCTCCTCGCGCCCCGCCGTCAGGCCGGCCCCGTCGGCGCGCTCGCGCTCCACGAGCGCCGGCGTGCTCGCGCGCGGCCGCTTGATCGTCCCCGCGGTACGCGCGGCGGGGCGGCAGTTCTACGAGGACAGCTGCCCGAACCTCGCGGCCGCGATCTCGTTCTACGCCTTGCTGTCGCTGATCCCCGTGCTGTTCCTCGTGATCGCGTTCGCCGGCTACATGATCGGCTCGTCGCAGGACACCTACAACGCCGTGCTGGCCTGGGTGCGCGAGTTCATTCCGCACCTGAACGAGGACTTCACCCGCAACCTCGAGTGGGTGGTGGAGAACCGGGGCCGGCTCTCGTGGCTCGGCCTCGGCAGCCTGGTGATCGCCGCCGGGCTGGTGTTCCAGGCGACGGAGTTCGCGCTGGATCGCGTCTTCGCGGTCGGCCGGCGCCGCAGCTTCATCCGCTCGCGCTTGCTCTCGGTCGCCGTCGTGGTCGGCATGGGGCTGGTGATGCTCTTCTCCTCCTACGTCGGCGTCTTGGTGCACGCGATCAAGGCGGACCCCGACCTGGCACCTCTGGGCCGCGACCTGGTGATGCCGCTCGCGCGCTGGCTGAACCTCCAGTACTTCACGTCGGTGGCGCTGGTGGTCGGCGCCTTCACGTTGTCGCTCAGGGTGTTCCCGCACGCGTTCGTCTCTTGGCGCGACGCCTTCACCGGCGCCTGCATCGGCACCTTCTTCTGGGAGGTGGGGCGCCGGATCTTTCTCTGGTACCTCGCCAACCTGGCGCAGTTCTACGTCGTCTACGGCTCGCTCGGCGCGCTCGTGGCCGTGATGGTGTGGATCTACATGTCGGCGACGATCTTCCTCTTCGCGGCCGAGTGCGTCGTCGCGCTGCAGCGCCTCGGCGATCGCCCGGACGCGATCGGCTGACCCCCGCGCGCGCCGCGGCGCTTGTCAGTTTGGGGTCCCTCTGTTAGGAAGGGACATGGAAGTTCACGACGCCGCTCGCGACCGTCGACCAAGCCCCGCACGCCGTCACACGCGCCGGGGCTTTCGTGTTTCTGGAGGCTCCCATGGAACCGCGTGAGCTCGAAGAGGCCCTCACCTTCGACGACGTGCTCTTGGTTCCCGCCGAGAGCGAGATCATCCCGCGCGACGCCAGCATCGCGACCCGCCTGTCGCGCCGGATCGAGCTCAACATCCCGTTGGTCTCGGCGGCGATGGATACCGTCACCGAATCGCAGATGGCGATCTCGATCGCGCAGGAGGGCGGCATCGGCTTCGTCCACCGCAACATGCCGGTCGAGGCCCAAGCTCGCGAGGTCGAGAAGGTGAAGAAGTCCGAGAGCGGGATGATCACCGACCCGGTCACGGTCCATCCCGAGCAGCGCATCGCCGACGCCCTCGAGATCATGCAGCAGTTCCACATCTCGGGCCTGCCGGTGACCCGCGACGGCCGCCTGGTCGGCATCCTCACCAATCGCGACCTGCGCTTCGAGAAGCGGCTCGACCGCCCCGTCGCCGAGGTGATGACCAAGGAGAACCTGGTCACCGCCCGCCCCGGCATCAGCCTCGAGGAAGCGAAGGAGATCCTGCACGAGAACCGCATCGAGAAGCTGCTGGTGGTCGACGAGAGCATTCGGCTGCGCGGCCTCATCACCGTCAAGGACATCGAGAAGACCACCGACTTCCCGCACGCCTGCAAGGACGAGCTCGGCCGCCTGCGGGTCGGCGCGGCGGTCGGCGTCGGGGGCGACCGCGAGGCCGCGCGTCGAGGCGCTGGTCCGGGCCGGCGTCGACGTGCTGGTCGTCGACACCGCGCACGGCCACTCCAGCGAACGTGCTGGACACGGTCCGCGACATCAAGGCCCAGCACCGCGACCTCGACGTGGTCGCCGGCAACGTCGGCACGGACGAGGGCGCGCGGGCGCTCGTCGCGCGCCGGCGCCGACGGCATCAAGGTCGGCATGGGCGTCGGCTCGATCTGCACGACGCGCATCATCTCCGGCGTCGGCATGCCGCAGCTGACGGCCGTCCTCGGCGCCGTCCGCGGCGTCAAGGGCACCGACGTGCCGATCATCGCCGACGGCGGCATCACGCTACTCGGGCGACATCACCAAGGCGATCGCCGCCGGCGCCGCACCGATCATGATCGGCAGCCTCTTCGCCGGCACCGAGGAGAGCCCCGGCGAGACGATCCTCTCCAGGGCCGCACCTACAAGCTCTACCGCGGCATGGGCTCGATCGAGGCGATGCGCGAGCGAAGGAAGCCGCGACCGCTACTTCCAGGCCGACGAGCCCGACATGAAGCTCGTGCCCGAGGGCATCGAGGGCCGCGTCCCCTACAAGGGCGCCTGGCGTTCAACATCCACCAGCTGGTCGGCGGCCTGCAGGCCGGCATGGGCTACTGCGGCTGCCGCACGCTGGAGGAGCTGCGCACCAAGACGCGCTTCATGCAAGATCAGCGCCGCCGGCATGCGCGAGAGCCACGTGCACGACGTGATCATCACCAAGGAAGCGCCGAATTACCGGCTCGAGTAGCGGCGCTCTTGCTGCCGTTCGAGGAACACGGGGAGGGGCGGGCTGACATGATCCTGGTTCTCGACTTCGGCAGTCAGTACACCCAGCTGATCGCGCGCCGCGTCCGCGAGCAGCACGTCTACTGCGAGATCCACCCCTTCAACGTCCCGCTCGACGACGGTCGAGCGGCTCCGGCCCGAGGGCATCATCCTCTCGGGCGGCCCGTCGAGCGTCTACGCCGAGGGCGCGCCGCTGCCGGATCCCAAGATCCTGGAGGTCGGCGTCCCCATCCTCGGCATCTGCTACGGGATGAACGTCCTCAACTTCCTCGCCGGCGGCGAGGTCGCGCGCGCCAGCCACCGCGAGTACGGCGCCGCCCGCATCGCGATCGACGACCGGAGCGACCTCTTCGCCGGCATCGCCGGCACCGTCGACGGCTCGACCGTGTGGATGAGCCACGGCGACCGCATGGAGACCCTCGCCCCCGGGCTGGAAGGCGATCGCCCACAGCGCCAACTCGCCGATCGCCGCCTGCGCCGACGCCGCGCACCGCCGTCTGCGGGCATCCAGTTCCACCCCGAGGTCACCACAGCGAGCAGGGCACGGCCGTGCTCAAGAACTTCGTCTTCGGCATCTGCAAGGCCGAGCCCACCTGGACGATGGAGAACTTCGTCGAGCCAGGAGGTCGAGCGCATCCGCGCGCAGGTCGGCGACGCCCGCGTCATCTGCGCCCTCTCCGGCGGCGTCGACTCCGCCGTCGCGGCCGCCTCGTCGACCGCGCCATCGGCGAGCGCCTCACCTGCGTCTTCGTCGACAACGGCCTGCTGCGAGCCGGGGAGGCCGAGCGCGTCGCCGAGGCCTTCCGCGGCCGCTTCGGCGACCGCTTCCGCGCCGTCGACGCCCGCAAGCGATTCCTGGAGGCGCTCGCCGGCGTCGAGGACCCCGAGCAGAAGCGCAAGGCCATCGGCCGCGTCTTCATCGAGGTCTTCGAGGCCGAGGCCAAGACCATCCCCGGCGTCGACCTTCCTGGCGCAGGGCACGCTCTATCCCGACGTCATCGAGTCGGTCTCGTTCAAGGGCCCGTCCGCCACCATCAAGAGCCACCACAACGTCGGCGGCCTCCCCGAGCGCATGCACCTCAAGCTGATCGAGCCGCTCCGCGAGCTCTTCAAGGACGAGGTCCGCGAGCTCGGCCGCCTGCTCGACGTCCCCGACGAGATCCTGCAGCGCCAGCCGTTCCCCGGCCCCGGCCTCGCGATCCGCATCCTCGGGGCCGTCGACGAGGAGCGCCTCGTCATCCTGCGCGCCGCCGACACCATCGTCGTCAGCGAGATCAAGGCCGCCGGCCTCTACGGAAGCTCTGGCAGGCCTTCGGCGTGCTGCTGCCGGTGAAGACGGTCGGCGTCATGGGCGACGAGCGCACCTACGAGAACGTCATCGCGATCCGCGCCGTCGAGAGCGTCGACGGCATGACCGCCGACTGGGCGCGCCTGCCCTACGACCTGCTCGCGCACCTCTCGAACCGCATCATCAACGAGGTCCGCGGTGTCAACCGCGTCGTCTACGACATCTCGTCGAAGCCGCCCGCCACGATCGAGTGGGAGTAATACGGCCGGAGAGGTGAGTCCATGAAGATCCTCCTCATCGTCGTTCTCATCTACGTGGGGATCGTCGTCGCCTTCGAATCCATGATCGGTTTCTTCCAACCCGCCGACGGATCGACGCTCGTGCTCACGACCTTCGACCCGGACGGAACGCCGCGCGACCGGGTCGTGTCGCGCCTCGAGACCGACGCCAAGACGTACGTGGCGGCGAACCACTGGCCCCGCGCCTGGTACCGTCGCGCACTGCAGAATCCCGAGGTCCAGGCCACGATCGACGGCACCGAGGCGAACTATCGCGCCGTACCCGTCACGGGCGCGGAGCACGAGCGCGTGGAGCGCGAGCACGCGCATGGTCTCGCCTTCCGCATCCTGACCGGGTTTCCGCCGCGGTACTTCGTCAGGCTCGATCCACGCTGATCGGCACGCGTCGATGAAGGGCCAACTCTGGGTGGAGCTGGTGGGGGATCTCGTGATGGCGCGCGTCCGGGGCGAGCCGACGGCCGAGCTGCTGCAGGAGTGCCAGCAGAAGGTCCTGTTCCTGGTTCGCGACGCCAACCGCGGCAAGGTGCTGTACGACACGCTCGAAATGGAGGCGCCGCCGGTCGACGTGCCGTGGGCGCAACGCGAGCTCGACGAGAGCCTCGGATCCACCAAGCTCCGGCGCGCCATCGTCGTACCGAATAGCCGCCTCGCATACCTCGCACGTCTCGCCTTCGGCGAGGGCGACTACCGCGTCTTCTACAACGACATGGTCGCCGCCGTCACCTGGCTGAGCGAGGAACCGGCGCCCAAGTAGGACTCCGCTCGCGGAGTTTTTTCTCGCCACGACCGGGAAATTTTTGCTTGCGCGCGCCGCCCGTGAGGCGCATGGTATCGCTCCCGCGGACGAGGAGGGGCGGTCGATGAGCTTCGTACATCTGCATCTCCACACCCAGTACAGCCTGCTCGACGGCGCCAACAAGATCTCCAAGCTGATCCCGCGCGTCAAGGAGCTCGGGATGCCGGCGGTCGCCATGACCGACCACGGCAACATGTTCGGCGCGATCGAGTTCTACCGCACCTGCGTCGCCAACGGCGTGCAGCCGATCATCGGCTGCGAGGTCTATCTCGCGCCGCGCTCCCGCAAGGAGCAGAAGGTCGAGCGCAACAACGACTACGAGGCGGGCGGCAACTTCCACATGATCCTGCTCGCCATGAACCTCGAGGGCTACCGCAACCTCTGCAAGATGGTGACGCCTGTCGTACCAGGAGGGCTTCTACTTCAAGCCGCGCATCGACAAGGAGCTGCTGCGCGAGCTGAACGGCGGGCTGATCGCGACCAGCGGCTGCCTTTCGGGCGAGATCAACCGCGCCTTCGCGGCCGACAACTACGCGCGCGGCCGCGAGCTCGCGATCGAGTACCTCACGATGTTCGGGGACCGCTACTACCTCGAGATCCAGGACAACCACCTCCCGGTCCAGAAGCAAGTGCAACCAGATGCTGAAGGAGCTGGCGAAGGACCTCGGGATCCCGCTGCGTCGCCACCAACGACTGCCACTACCTGACCCGCGAGGACGCCGCGCGCCCACGAGGTGCTGCTCTGCATCCAGACCGGGAAGACGTTCTGAACGACCCGAACCGCTGGAAGTTCGACACCGACCAGCTCTACGTGAAGTCGCCCGACGACGATGCGCGGCGGCCTTCGCCGACGTACCCGACGCCGTCGCGAACACGCTCGACGATCGCCAAGCGCTGCGACCTCGAGCTCAAGAGCCGACGACTACGAGTTCCCGGCCTACCGCGCCGACCCCGGCGAGACCCTCGAGCAGCGTCTCGAGCGAGCGGCCCGGCGCGGCCTGGAGGAGCGTCTGGCGGCCGGCTGCGGCCTCGCCGGCGGGCCGGATCGCCGGCCCGCGACGCCACGCCGTACTGGGAGCGCCTCGAGTACGAGCTCGGCGTCATCAACAAGATGGAGTTCGCCGGCTACTTCCTGATCGTCTCCGACTTCATCAACTGGGCGAAGGGGCAGGGCATCCCGGTCGGGCCTGGGCGCGGCTCCGCCGCGGGCAGCGCTCGTCGCGTACGCGCTCCGCATCACCGACCTCGAACCCGCTGCCCTACAATCTGCTCTTCGAGCGCTTCCTGAATCCCGAGCCGGAAGTCGATGCCCGACATCGACGTCGACTTCTGCTTACGAGCGCCGCGACGAGGTGATCCGCTACGTCCGCGAGAAGTACGGCGAGGACCGCGTCGCCGGATCATCACGTTCGGGACGCTGAAGGGGAAGGCCGCCATCAAGGACGTCGGCCGCGTCCTCGAGTTCTCCTTCGGCGAGACCGACAAGCATCGCGAAGCTCTACCCGGCGCCGAAGCAGGGGAAGGACTACCCGCTCGAGAAGGCGCTCGAGATGGAGCCGCGGCTCGCGCGAGATGCGCGACCGCGGGCGAGCGCGAGCAGCGAGCTCTTCGACTACGCGCTTCCGCCTCGAGGGCCTGCTGCGGCACGCCTCGCAAGCACGCCGCCGGCATCGTCATCGCCAACAAGCCGCTCTCCGAGGACCTGCCGCTCTTCGTCGACAAAGAGGGCGCGGTCCTCACGCAGTACTCGATGAACGACGTCGAGTGGATCGGCCTCATCAAGTTCGACTTCCTCGGCCTGAAGACGCTCACCTTCCTGGCCGACGCGGTCACGATCATCCGCACCACGCATCCCGACGACCCGCCGCTCGACCTCGCGACCCTGCCGCTCGACGACGCCAAGACCTACAAGCTGCTCGCCAAGGGCGACACGGTCGGCATCTTCCAGATGGAAAGCGGCGGCATGCGGAAGATGATCACCCAGCTCCGCCCGAGCCGCTTCGAGGACCTCATCGCGGCGCTGGCGCTCTTCCGTCCCGGCCCGCTCGACAGCGGCATGGATCAGGACTTCATCAAGCGGAAGCACGGCAAGGAGAAGATCGTCTACGACCACCCGCTCCTCGAAGGCGATCCTGCGGCGAGACCTACGGCGTCATCGTCTACCAGGAGCAGGTGATGCAGATCGCCCAGGCGCTCGCCGGCTACTCGCTCGGCGGACGCCGACAACCTCCGCAAGCGCGATGGGCAAGAAGAAAAAGGAGGAGATGGACAAGGAGCGCGACCGCTTCCACGAAGGGAGCGGTCGGGCAGGGCATCAAGGCCGACCTCGCGACCCGCATCTTCGAGCAGATGGAGACGTTCGCGGCCTACGGCTTCAACAAGTCCCACTCGCGCCGCCTACGCGCTGATCTCCTTCCAGACCGCGTACCTGAAGGCGCACTACCCGCAGGAGTTCATGGCGGCGCTGCTCTCGCTCGAGATGGGCGACACCGACAACACCTACAAGAACATCGCCGAGTGCCGCGAGCACGGCATCGCCATCCTGCCGCCCGACATCAACGAGAGCGGCGAGAACTTCACCGTCACCGACAAGGGCATCCGCTTCGGCCTCGGCGCCGTGCGCGGCGTCGGCTCGAAGGCGATCGAGATCATCCGCCGCGCCCGCGCCGAGGGCGGACCCTTCAAGGACCTCGCCGACTTCTGCCACCGCGTGCGCGGGCAGCAGATCAACAAGCGCGTGCTCGAGTCGCTGATCAAGTGCGGCGGTTTCGACGGCCTCCATGCCTCGCGCGCGACCCTGCTCTCGGAGGGGGAGATGGGCGCGCCGTCGTATCTGGATCGGGTCTCGCAATGGTCCGCGACCGCGGGCGAGTCGGCCGGCCAGATCACGCTCTTCAAGCTCGAGGACGTGGCGCCGCCGCGTCCTCCGGCGAACGTACCGGACTGGACGGACAAGCAGCGCCTCGCGGCCGAGAAGGAGACCATCGGCTTCTACATCACCGGTCATCCGCTCGATAAGTTCGAGCACGACCTCCGGCGCCTCGTCACCGCGCCGATCGCCGAGCTCGGCAGGCGGCCGAACCAGGAGAAGATCAAGGCCGGCGGCGTCGTCCACACCTTGAAGCTCAAGAACAACAAGAAGGGCGACCGCTACGCCACCTTCAACCTCGAGGACAAGAGCGGCACGATCGAGGTGATCCTCTGGCCCGAGGCCTACCGGCGCTACGAGGCGCGCATCGCATCCGACGAGCCGATCTACGTGAGCGGCACGCTCGAGGTGAGCGAGGAGCGCTGCCAGATCATCGGCGACGAGGTGGGCGGGCTCGAGGAGATGCGCATCAAGAACGCGAAGGAGGTCTTGGTCACCTTCGATGCGGCCCTGACGGCGGAGCGCGCAGAAGCTCTCGCGCAGGCGTTGCAGGCACACCCGGGGTCGCGCGCCGTGACGCTGCACCTGATGGAGGACGAGCTCTTCACCAGCATGAAGCTTCCGAAGTTCAAGGTCGCGCCGAGCGAGAAGCTCGCGGTTGCGGTCGAGCGCATCGGCGCCAAGATCAAGTACGTCCAGTAGCACCCCGTGGCGATCGACACCGTCTTCCTCGACGCCGGCGGCGTCCTGGTCTTCCCGAACTGGGCGCGCGTCGCCGCGACCCTCGGTCGCCACGGCGCGACCACTTCCGCCGAGGCGCTGGCCGCCGTCGAGCTGCTCGCCAAGCACGAGGTCGACACCGGGGCGCGCGGCGAGCTCGACGTGATCCGCGGCTGGCTCGTCTTCGAGCGCGTCTTCGCCCGCGCCGGCGTGACCGCGGCGGCGGCGGTCGCGGCGGCCCTCGTCGAGCTGCAGCGCTACCACGCCGACTTCAACCTCTGGGAGCACGTGCCCGCCGACGTCGTGCCCGCGCTCGCGCGCCTCCGGAGCGCCGGCCTCCGCCTGGTCGTGGTCTCGAACGCCAACGGCCGCATGCGCGCGGCCCTCGAGCGGGTCGGCCTCGCCGCCCACGTCGACCTGGTCATCGACTCGCACGAGGAGGGCGTCGAGAAGCCCGACCCCCGCATCTTCAAGCGCGCCCTCGAGCGCATCGGCTCACGTCCGGAGTCGACGCTGCACGTCGGCGACCTCTACCACACCGACGTCGTGGGCGCGCGCGCCGCCGGCCTCAGGGCCGTGCTCCTCGACCTCGGCGGCCTCTACCACGACCACGACTGCGACCGCATCGCATCGCTGTCCGAGCTCGCCGACGCGCTCGAGCGCGAACGTCACTGAGCGACACCGCGAAACGATACGGGGGTGACGGCTCTCCGGCCGTCACCCCCGTGCGTCGCTACTCGAGCCGCTCGACTACTTACACTTGAGCGTCTTGCCACCGCCGCTGATCACGCAGTTCGCGGGCGGGAAGGTGTGGTGCCCGCACTGGCCACCCGCGCTCTCGCCAGCGCCGCCCAGCACGATCGTCATGCGGAACGGGCCGGTGACCGGACCGTAGGTGCCGTTCTTGCCCTTCACCTGGAACTGCGCGCCCTTGAGCTTGGCGGTCTTGTCCTTGGCCTGTGCCTTCAGGATGCCGAGCGCTGAGCCGGGGGCGCAGGCGGAGTTCTGGTTCTGGTTGGTCTTGTTGCCGTAGCCCTGCGACGTGAGGGCGGGGTTGGTCTTCCAGCCATCCTTCGGTCCGCAGATCGTCGGCACGGGTCCGCCGGGCACCGTGTAGTCGAAGAGCACGGTGCTGCCGGCCCCGAGGTCGACCAGCTGGATGCGCATGCCCTTCGCCGGGTTGATGACGTCGAGCGGCGGGATCGGCAGTGTCAAACCCGGGAAA
Source organism: uncultured delta proteobacterium (assembly GCA_963761995.1). Taxonomy (GTDB): domain Bacteria; phylum Desulfobacterota; class Binatia; order UTPRO1; family UTPRO1; genus UTPRO1. The sequence goes on from CAVXIU010000006.1 coordinate 2,688,151, forward strand.
TCGATGACGCCTTGGGCTTGCAGCTGCTCGTCACCCGGCGGCGCCAGCAGCTTGCCGATCTTCAGCTGGGGCTTCGTCATGGTCTCGCCGCCGGTGCAGATGTCGCAGGCGTCGCCGATCAGGTCGCCGTCGCCGTCGGTCTGGCCGAAGTTGGAGTCGATCGGGCAGTTGTCGCAGGCGCTGCCGAAGCTGTCGAAGTCGGGATCCTGCTGTCCGGGATTCACGGTGGTCGGGCAGTTGTCGCAGGCGTCACCGACCCCGTCGCCGTCGCCGGCGTCGGCCTGTCCGGGATTCGGCGCGAACGGGCAGTTGTCGGTGGCGCAGGTGTTGAGGGGGAAGCCCGGATCGCCGAAGCCGTCGGCGTCGGCATCGGTGCAGGTGTCGCAGGCGTCGCCGAAGCCGTCGCCGTCGTAGTTGGCCTGGTCGGGGTTCACATCGAGCGGGCAGTTGTCGCAGATGTCGCCCACCATGTCGCCGTCGGTGTCGCCGTTCGGTCCGCCCGTGAACGGACAGAAGTCGGGCCCCGGGCAGACGCTCGCCGGGAAGCCCGGGTCGCCGAAGCCGTCGGCGTCGAACTCGGTGCACGGATCGCAGGCGTCGCCGATGGTGTCGCTGTCGGAGTCCTCCTGACCCGGGTTGAAGACGCCGGGACAGTTGTCCGGGCATGCGGCAGTGGCAATGCCGTCGCCGTCGGGATCGGGCACCGATCCGGGCGCGACCGGGCAGGGGTTCGCCGCCACCTCGAGACCCTTCAGGTCGTCCGCCAGGCCGAGGCCGAGCGCGCCCGCGGGAATGGCGATGACCGGCGGCGGGCCGCTGAACATCGCGAGAATGTCGGCCGCACCCGCCGGGATCAGCGGCAGGCTCGGCGATCCCGCCGCCAGCGAGTAGATCGGGCCGCCGAAGAGGGCGAGAGCGTCGATGTCGTCGCAAGCGGGCGGGGCACAGCCTGGTCCGCCCGAGATCAGGCCGTTGAACGCGGCCGGGAACGACCACGCCGAGGAACTGCGGCGGATCGGGAATGAATCCCGGACACGAGACGAGGACGTCTCCGGGCTCGGCGCCCGTCGGCATGAGGGGATTGCCGCCGGGAACCAGCGAGGGCGAGCCCGGCGCCAGCGAGAGATACGCGCAGAAGTAGCGGACGCGGCCCGGCGCCGCCCAATCGAAGTCGGCGATCTGGTCGGCGAAGGGCGGGGGCGTCGGCGGGACCGGCAACATCTCCGTCAACCCGATGCCGAGCCCGCCGTAGCACATCAGCGGCCCGATGGGGACGCCGTCGCCGTCGAGCACTTGGGTATTGGGAGCAGGAGGACAGGCGGGATTGAAGGCGCTGAAGATGTCGCCCGAGGCCTGCGGCTGAAAGGCCGCCGGAGGCGGCGTGAACTCGGAGAAGACGTCGGGAAGGACCGGCCCGGCGCCGAGGCTCGCGCTGCCGCGGCTGACGGTGAAGTAGAGGGTCGAGCCCGGTCCGGCGTCGTCACCGAGCGAGAAGGCGTCGATGACGTCGCCCGGGAGAAGCCCGAGCGTCGCGTTGTCCATGCCGACGACGGCGGGGGGGAGCGGACCGACCGCGGGCGCACCGGGCGGCGGCATCAGAAGATCCGCCGAGGTCGCGCCGATGCCCGGCAACGACGCGGACGGGGGATCGAGAGCGAAGGTCTGCGCGGCCACCTGAACGGGTGCCGCAAGCAGCATCGCGACGAACACGGCGATACTGAGCGAACGAACGTGAGTCATGGGTGGTCCTCCTTCACGCAGCGGAAATGGGAGAGCGTCGAGTGAGCGATCGAGAGAGTGAACGTGGTGCGCGCATGCGCACCCAGGCGAGCGGACGCTACGCCGGTCGGCGCGCGACCGTCAACGAAAATCGCCCCGACGAGACCTCGCCATCGGCGAGGTTTTGGCTTCGCGCGTCCTCGTGTGCCAGGATGTGCGCCAGGATGACGCGCGCCGTCAGCGATCGTCGATGAAGGGTGGAGCGCGAGACGTCGCGCGACCCGTCGAGCGCGCCGTCCTCGTGGGCATCGACACGGGAAACCTGCGCCAGAATGGCGCAGGCATCGGCGCCGACGAGTCGCTCCGCGAGCTCGAGCGCCTGGCGCGGACCGCCGGCGTCGAGCCGGTCGCGACGCTCACGCAGAACGTCCGGCAGATCAGCCCCGCCACCTACATCGGCAAGGGCAAGGTCGAGGAGCTGAAGGAGACGGTGAAGGCGACCGGCGCCGGCGTCGTGCTCGTCGACGAGAACCTGAGCCCGGGCCAGCAGCGCACGCTCACCGAGCGCCTCGACGCCAAGGTGCTCGATCGCAGCCAGCTCATCCTCGACATCTTCGCGGCGCGCGCCCGCAGCCTCGAGGGCAAGCTGCAGGTCGAGCTGGCGCAGCTCGAGTACATGCTGCCGCGCCTGACCCGCGCCTGGACCCACCTCTCGCGCCTCGGGGGCGGCGGAGTCGGCACGCGCGGCCCCGGCGAGACCCAGCTCGAGGTCGATCGCCGCCGCGTCCGCGAGAAGATCGTCCGCCTGAAGCGTCGGATCGTCGAGGTCGAACGGACCCGCGAGCTGCACCGCAAGGAGCGCGCCGACGTGCCCTACATGTCGATCGCCCTCGTCGGCTACACCAACGCCGGCAAGTCGACCCTGATGAACGCGCTCACCAAGGCGGGCGTGCTGGTCGAGGACAAGCTCTTCGCGACCCTCGACCCGACGGTGCGCCGCCTCGACCTCCCGAGCGGCGACCGCGCGCTCCTGGTCGACACCGTCGGCTTCATCCACCGACTCCCGCACCAGCTGGTCGAGGCCTTCAAGAGCACCCTCGAGGAGGTGCGCCGCGCCGACCTCCTGCTGCACGTCGTCGACGCCACCAACCCCGAGGCCGAGCAGCAGATCGCGATCGTCGAGCGCGTGCTCGACGAGATCGGCGCCGGAGAGACCCCGACGATTCTCGCCTGGAACAAGATCGACCGCGCCGCCGTCACGCCGCCCCGCGAGGTCGGCGACCATCCGCCGATCGTCGACGTCGTCGCCATCTCGGCGGCGAGCGGCACCGGGCTCGACGCGCTCCTCGCCAGGGTCGAGCGCTGGCTCGATCGCGAGCGGGTGCGAATCGAGGTCACCATTCCACCCAGCCGAGGCGATCTGCTCGCCTGGCTGCACCGGAGCGCCAAGATCGTGACCGAGCGCTACGAGGACGGGACCGCGGTGGTGACGGCACTGGCGACCCCGAAGCTCGCGGGGCAGCTCAAGAAGCGCCTGGCGGAGGGCGCGTGCTGAACGTCCCGAACGCGCTCACCCTCGTTCGCATCCTCACCATCCCGGCCTTCCTGATCCTGCTCACCAGCGGGCGTCCGGGGATCGCGCTCGCGCTCTTCGTGGCGGGGGGGATCACCGACGCCCTCGACGGCGCGATCGCGCGCCTCACCGACACCAAGACCGAGCTCGGCGCGATCCTCGATCCGCTCGCCGACAAGCTCCTCCTGCTGAGCTCGTTCTCGGTGCTGGCGCTCATGGAGCTGGTGCCGAACTGGCTGACGGTGCTGGTGCTGTTCCGGGACGTGCTGCTGCTGTCGGGCTACCTCTTCCTCTTCGTGTTCACCGGCGAGTGGATCACGGTGCGCCCGAGCGTGCTCGGCAAGATGACGACCTTCTTCCAGCTCGGCTCGGTGACCGTGGTGCTGGTGAGCGTGTCGTGGCCCGACGCGGTGCCGGCTGCGCTCAGCCGGGGTTTCTTCGTCGCGGCGGGGACGACCACGGCGCTCTCGGGTCTGCAGTACCTGCTGCGCGGCCTCACCTGGCTCAATAGCCGCGGCACGGAGCCGGCTACGTAAGCGCTTTCTCGACACGGCGACGCTGCGCTATGGTGACGTGATGGCGTCGTCGATTCGCGCGCTCTTGCCGGTCGTGATCGAAGCCGGCGAGCTCGCGCGCAGCTTCTTCCGGAACGTCACCGCCGAGCGCAAGGCCGACCAGACCCTGGTGACGGCGGCCGACCGCGCCGTCGAGGAGTTCCTGACGCCGAAGCTCCAGGCCCTCTTGCCGGGCACCCGCATCCTCGGCGAGGAGTACGGCGCGACCGGGGCGAGCGACGCGCCCGAGACCCTGACCGTCGATCCCATCGACGGCACCGCGGCGTTCGTCTCCGGCCTCCCGACCTGGTGCATCACGCTCGGGCTCGTCCGCGGCGGGGTCGCCGTCGGCGGCCTCACCCATCTGCCGATGACCGGCGAGACCTATCTCGCGACCGACGGCACGGCGGAATGGAATGGGCGCGCGCTTCGACGCAACACCCCGCCCGACACCGGCGGCGACTACTTCATGCTGACCCACTCGGAGTTCCACCGCGGCAACGCGATGCGTTTTCCCGGCAAGATCCGCTCGCTCGGCTCGACCGCCTACCACATGGCGTTGGTGGCGCGCGGCGCCGCGGTCGCCGCGGTGCTCGGCCGCCCGCGCATCTGGGACATCTCGGCCGGCGCCGCGCTCCTCGCCGCGATCGGCGGCGAGCTGCGCTTTCGCTCCGGCGCGGCCGTCGATCTCGGCGCGCTGATCCAAGGCGAGCGGGCGCCGGATCATCTGGTCTGCGCCGCGCCCGGCATGATCGAGGAGATCCTGCCGCTCCTCAGTCCGGCTCCATGAATTGCGCCGGGCGCACCGCACTGGTGACCGGTGCGGCTCGCCGCCTCGGGCGTGCCGTTGCCGAGGACCTGGCGCGGCGAGGTGCCCGGGTCGCCGTGCACTACCGGGGCTCCACAGCCGAGGCCGCGACGGTCGTCGCCGGCATCCGCGAGCGCGGCGGCGTGGCCGCGGCGTTCGCGGCCGACCTCGGGGAGGCCGGCGCTGCGGACGGTCTGGCGCGCGCGGTCGTGGCAGGGCTCGGCCCCGTCGACATCCTCGTCAACAACGCGTCGGTTTTCTTCCGCACCCCCGTCGAGACGGTGGGCGAGGGGGAATGGGACCGCGTCATGACGGTCAACCTGAAGGCCCCGTATCTCCTCTCGCTCATGCTTGGACGGGCGATGCGCGAGCGCGGGGCGGGCAAGATCGTCAACCTCGCCGACATCGCCGCCGAGCGCCCGTACCTCGACTATCTCCCCTACAGCGTCTCGAAGGCGGGCATCGTGGCGCTGACACGCGGCCTCGCCCGCGAGCTCGCGCCGGCGGTGCAGGTGAACTGCGTGGCGCCAGGGCCGGTGCTCGAGGCGATCGACGCCACGCCCGAGAACAACGCCGCCATCCTCCGCCGCACGCCCCTCGGCCGCTTCGGGTCGGCGGCGGACGTCGCCGCGGCGGTCGGCTTCCTGATCGAGGGCAGCGACTTCGTGACCGGCACCACGGTCGTCGTGGACGGCGGCCGTGCGCTCGACTGAGCCGCGCATGACCTCCCGCGGCGTCGCGGCCGTCCGGCACGGAGCCGGCTGACGTGCGCTACCTCGCCGGCCGGCTCGCGTGGGCTCTCGTCATTCTGTTCGGCACCACCTGGATCACGTTCGCCATCGTCTTCATGGTTCCCGGCGACCCGGCGCGGGTCGTCGGCGGCCCGCGGGCCGACGCCGCGACCCTGGCGATCATCCGTCACGAGCTCGGTCTCGATCGCAGCGTGCCGGTGCAGTACGCGCACTACGTCTGGCGGCTCGCGCACGGCGATCTCGGCCGCTCGTACGCGACCCGTGAGCCGGTGGTCACGGCCCTGGCGCGCCGGCTGCCGGCGACCGCCACCCTGGCCTCGGCCGGGCTGCTGATCGCGATCGTGATCGGCGTCGCCGGCGCGCTCCTCACCGCGCCGCTCGCGGGCACGTGGCTCGACCGCGCCGCGCTGCTCGCCTCGTTGGCGCTGCTCTCGGCGCCGGTCTTCTGGCTCGGCATGCTCGGGCTCTACTACCTCGGGTTTCGCTGGCGGCTGGTGCCGCTCGGCGGCGCCGGCGACCTCCGCCACCTGCTGCTGCCGGCGCTCGTCCTCGGCCTCGGCTCCGGCGCGTATTACGCCCGGCTGCTGCACACCAACCTCCAGGAGGTGCTGGCGCTCGACTACATTCGCGCGGCGCGCGCCCGCGGCGTCGGCGAAGGACGGCTGGTCGCGGTGCACGCGCTCCGCAACGCCGCGCTGCCGCTCATCACGGTGATCGGCCTGGATTTCGCATCGCTCATGAACGGCGTCGTCCTCACCGAGACCGTCTTTCATTGGCCTGGTCTCGGCCGCCTCGCCTTCGACGCCGTCCTCGCCCTCGACGTGCCCGTCATCATGGGCACCGTCTTGTTGAGCGCCGGGCTCGTCGTCCTCACCAACCTCGCCGTCGACCTGCTGTACCGGCTGGTCGATCCGCGCATCCGTCTCGAGTGAGGCGCGCCATGCGCGGGCTCTTTCGCATCGGTCTCCTCATGGGCGCCCTGTTGGTCGCGACGGCGCTCGTCGGTCCGGCACTCGCGCCCTTCGATCCGACGGCCCCGGTGGCGCCCCAGCTCGCCGAGCCGCAACCGCCGGGAGCCCCGTTCTATCTCGGCACCGACGACCTCGGCCGCGACGTCCTTTCCCGCCTCCTGCACGGCGCGCGCATCTCGCTGCTCGTCGGCCTGGTGGCGATGACGGTGACGATGGTGATCGGTACCGCCATCGGCCTCGCCGCGGGCTACTTCGGCCGCGCCGTCGACGTCGCGCTGATGCGCTTCACCGACGTGATGCTGGCGTTTCCCGGTCTCCTCCTGGCGGTGGCGCTGGTCGCGGTGCTGCGGCCGAGCCTGTGGACGATCTTCGTGGTGATCGGCCTGGTGAGCTGGACGGGCGTGGCACGGGTGGTGCGCGGCGAGACGTTGTCGCTCCGCGAGCGCGACTTCGTGGCGGCGGCGCGCGCCCTCGGGGCGAGCCACGCCCGCATCGTGGTCCGCCACATCCTCCCCAACGTCGCTCCGACGCTGGTCGTGATCGCGGCCCTCAGCACCTCGGGCACGATCCTGCTGGACGCGGGTCTCAGCTTCCTCGGCATCGGCGTGCCGCCGCCGACGCCGACCTGGGGCCGCATGATGCAGGAGGCCGCCAGCTATTACCGCGTCGCGCCCTGGCTGATGTTGTTCCCGGGCCTGGCCGTGCTGTACGCCGTCCTGACCTTCAACCTGATCGCCTACGGGCTGGCGCGGGGCGGGAGCCGGCCCTCGTGACGGAGGGCAGGGAAGGGCGCGCCCTCCTCGTTCCGGTCTGCCTGCTGCTCGCCCTCGTCCTGCTGCCGGCCTGCCAGCGCGAGCCGCCGCTCGCGTGGCCGGCCCGCGAGCCCGGCTCGCGGCGCGGCGGCGTGCTCCGCTTGGCGGCCCCCGACGACGTCCCGACGCTCGACCCGGCCCTCGGCTACGATTCGCGCTCGTGGACCTTCGAGCAACACCTCTTCGAGACGCTGGTCGGCTTCGACGACGAGAGCCGGCTCGTCCCGATGCTCGCCGAGCGCTGGGAGATCGACGCCGACGGACGCCGCTACGTCTTCCATCTCGCCGCCGGCTCTCACGTTCTCGGACGGCACGCCGCTCACGGCGGCCGACGCCGTCGGCAGTCTCGAGCGCGTCCTCGACCCGCGCACCCGCTCGCAGGGCGCCGAGCACTATCGCGGTATCCGCGGCGCCGCCGCCTACATCGACGGGAGCGCACCGCACGTCGCCGGCCTCGCCGCCCCCGACGCCACGACGCTCACGATCGAGCTCGACGCGCCCGATCCGCTCTTCCTCGACAAGCTGGCACTGATGTTCGCGGCCGTGGTGCCCGCCGCGCGGGCGCGTCAGCTCGGCGACGACTTCAGCGCGCAGCCGATCGGCAGCGGCCCGTTCCTCCTGCGCGAATGGCGCCGCGGCGAGCGGCTCGTCCTGGCCCGCAACCCACGCTACCGCGTGCCCGAGCGTCCCTACCTCGACGGCATCGTCGAGCAGATTGGCGTCAACACCGAGCTCGCCTGGCTGCAGCTCCTGAGCGACGAGGTCGACGTCGCCGGCATCCCACCGGCGGACTTCCCGTCGGTCCTCCGCGACCCGTCGCGGATCGGACAGCTCGTGCGTGGGATCTCGCTCGTCACGTACTACATCGGCCTCAATTGTCAGATGCCGCCGCTCGACGATCGCCGCGTGCGTCAGGCGATGAACTACGCCGTCAACAAGCAGGACGTGATCGCGCTCCTGAACGGGCGCGGCGTCCCGGCCAAGGGAGTCGTGCCGCCGGGCATGCCCGGCTACGAGAGCGACGTCGCGGGCTATCCCTTCGATCCGGCGCGGGCGCGCGATCTCCTCGCCGAGGCCGGCCACGAGGCGGGCTTCGCGACCGAGCTCTGGACCCAGAGCGGCGACCTCGACATCAAGATCGGCCAGAAGGTGCAGCGCGACCTGTCCCAGGTCGGCATCACCATGGAGATCAAGCAGGTCGCCTGGAGCGCCTTCCTCGAGGCCATCCGCCAGCCGCGCACCGTGCCGCTCTTCGATCTCGGCTGGTCCGCAGACTTCCCGGACCCCAGCAACTACCTCGATACGCTCTTTCACTCGGGCCACACCGACGCCAACAACCACACCTTCTACGCCAACCCCGCGCTCGACCGGTTGCTCGACGAGGCGCGCGGGATCCCCGTCGGCCCGGAGCGTCTCACGCGCTATCGCGAGGCGGAGCGCATCGTGGTGGAGGACGCGCCGGTGATCCTGCTCTACCACCCCATCAGCTACGTGATGCTGCAGCCGCGCGTCCACGGCTACACCATCCACCCGATCCTGCCGGCGCGCTTCACCGAGGTCTGGCTGGATCCCGAATCGCCGCCGGCGCGCTAGGGGACCAGCGTTGGACTGAAGTCGGCGGTGCAGGGCGGGCCGGGAGCGAACCAGTGACGCCAGCGGCCGTCGTCGTCGAGGAAGAGGAGGGAGGAGCAGCGCGTCCCGAACCGTCCGGCGTGGACGCAGATCGCCCCGAGCGCGTCCGGCAGGCGCGGGTCGAGGGTGAGCGTGTGGTCGGCGACGATCGCGTGCAGCTCGCGGCGAAGGCCGGCCTCGTTGCGCTCGTCGGCGAAGCGCTCGCCCGCCTCGGCGAAGCGCCGGTGCGAGCGGGCGATCTTCGGGCAGGTGGGGTCGTCGACGTCGAGATTGCTGAGCAGATGCAATCCGGGCGTCAGGTCCGTGATGCGCATCTCGTGCTCGTGGTTCTGCACGACGCAGGCCCGCTCGCGATCGGCCACCAGGAGGTTGAAGGCGTTGTAGGCGTCGCCGTCGAGGGCGCGGACGGCCGCCGTGCCCGCCACCGCCGAGCCGGCCGCGAGCGCCAACAGCGGCAGCTCGCCGCGCGAGCGCTTGCTGGCGAGCGGCAGCGCCTCGGTGCGGCGATTCAGGAGACCGGCGACGGCGCCCTCGTCGGAGAGCGCGAGCCACGTGCCGCCGGCGCGGAGATCGCGCCCACCGACCACGCGCGGCGCGGTCGCGAGCAGCTCCGGCGCGGTCGCCTCGCGATCGAGGAACTCGTCGCGATTGGCGGCGATCACCAGCGGTAGACCGGGAAGCTGGCGGACGTAGATCGCGAGGGTGCACATGCCGCACCTGTATACACAATTTGTTTCACCCAAACCTGCATGGTAGCGTTCGCGCCCATGTTTCAGTCGATCGAGGACGTCATCGAGCGCTTTCAGGGCCAGCGCTACATCTGCAATCGCACCATCGCGACGGTCGTCTACCTGGCGAGCCATCTCAAGAAGCCGATCCTGGTCGAAGGCCCCGCCGGCGTCGGCAAGACCGAGCTCGCCAAGGTACTCGCCGGGGCCCTCGGCCACGACCTCATCCGCCTGCAATGTTACGAGGGGCTCGACGAGTCGAAGGCCCTCTACGAGTGGGAGTACGCGAAGCAGCTTCTCTATACCCAAATCCTCAAGGACAAGATCGGCGAGGTCATCGCCGGGGCGCCCGGCCTCAAGGAGGCCGTCGACCGCATCGCGACTCAGGACAACGTCTTCTTCTCGGAGCGCTTCATCGTCCCGCGGCCGCTCTTGCGTGCCATCTCGTCGCCGGCGCCGTCGGTGCTCCTGATCGACGAGATCGACAAGGCCGACACCGAGTTCGAGGCGTTCCTCCTCGAGGTCCTGTCCGACTTCCAGGTGAGCGTTCCCGAGCTCGGCACCATCAAGGCCACGCACGTGCCGGTGGTCGTGCTCACGAGCAACAACGCCCGCGAGATGTCCGACGCCCTCAAGCGCCGTTGCCTGCATCTCTACATCGACTTTCCGGACCGCGAGCAGGAGCGCGCCATCATCCTCTTGAAGGTCCCCGGCGTCGCCGAGCGCCTCGCCGACGAGGTGGTCGCCGCCGTCCAGGCGATCCGCAAGCTCGACTTGAAGAAGACGCCGAGCATCAGCGAGACCCTCGACTGGACGCGTGCGCTCACCTTGCTGAACGTCGACACCCTCGACGGCGCACTGATCGACGACACCCTGAGCACGATCCTCAAGTACGAGGGCGACATCCGGAAGGCCCAGCAGGAGCTGAAGGAGCACGTCGCGCGGGCGCGCGCCAAGACCGCCGCCGGCGCCGCCGCCGCGACCGTCGCCCCGGAGAAGGACATCCTGCACTAGCGGCCCCTCCGGTGGACGACAAGATCATCACCTTCGTCGGCCTGCTTCGCCAAAACGGCGTGCGGGTGTCGTTCGCCGAGAGCATGGACACCTTTCGCGCCCTCGACCTCGTCGGCCTGCGCGAGCGCGCCGGCGTGAAGGACGTGCTGCGGGCGACGCTCGTGAAGCGCGCCGTCGACGTCCCGACCTACGACTCGCTGTTCGACCTCTACTTCTCCGGCATCGGCGAGATCGTGAAGCGCTCCGAGGCCGCGAGCCGGGAGGCGCTCGAGCTCGATCCCGCGGATTACCAGCAGCTGCTCGAGGATCTGGCGCGCTTCCTCGCCGAGCAGGGCCTCGAGCTCTCCGAGCTGACGCGGGCGCTCCTCGCCCAGGACACGGCGCGACTCGAGCGTCTCCTGCGCGAGGCCGCCGAGCGGGCCGGCGTGCAGCGCATCGAGCGCGCCTTCCAGGAGGGGCAGTACTCCCAAGGGATGCAGCAGGCGATGGGCGTCGGCGACGTGGCGCGCGAGCTGCAAGCGATCAGCGACGCGCTCGGGGCAGGGGAGCCCGACCCCCGTCGCCAGCAGATGGGTCGCTTCGTCGATCGCCGCCTCCAGGAGCTGCAGGAGATGATCCGACGCCTGGTGCGCGGCGAGCTCGAGCAACGCGACGTCGGTCAGCGCGACGCGGCCCGGCTGCAGCAGCTCTCGGAGAAGAGCTTCTACTATCTCTCCGAGGACGAGATCCGCCGCATGAAGGAAGCGGTCACCAAGCTCGCGGAGCGGCTGAAAAACGTGCTCGCCGTCAAACGCCGGACGGCGCGGCGCGGGAAGTTCGACGTCAAGGACACGCTCCGGAAGAACCTCCAGTACGGCGGCGTCCCCTTCAAGATCCGCTTCGACCGCCGCAAGCGCGTGAAGCCGCAGGTCGTCGTGCTCTGCGACGTCTCCGACTCGGTGCGGAACGTCTCACGCTTCATGCTGCAGTTCGTCTACTCGCTGCAGGACTTGTACTCGAAAGTGCGCTCCTTCATCTTCGTCAGCGACATCGGCGAGATCACCCGGCTCTTCGAGGAGAACGAGATCCACCAGGCCATCGACCAGGCGATCCGCGGCAACGTCATCAACGTCTACGCCCACTCCGACTTCGGTCGCGCCTTCCGCATGTTCCACCGCGAGCATCTCCCCGCCATCACGCGCCACACCACCGTGATCATCCTCGGCGACGCCCGCAACAACTACAACCTGCCGCACGAGTGGGTGCTGAAGGAGATCCGCCAGCGCGCGAAACAGCTCATCTGGCTGAATCCGGAGAACCGCATGACGTGGGGCTTCGGCGACAGCGAGATGGATCGCTACCAGCCGTACTGCGACGTCGTCGAGGAGTGTCGCAACTTGAATCAACTCTATCGCGTCGTCGACCGCATGGTCGTCGGCTGAGCGTTCGAGGGATTGACGATCCGAAGCCTTTTCGGCAACAATGCCCCGTTGCCCGAGCAAGGCATGAGCCGCGAGAACTTCATTCAGATGACCGTCGGCGGCCTCACGCTCGACCCCGTCACCAAGACGCCCATCGTCATCCTGAAGGATCCCGACAACAAGCTGAACCTTCCCATCTGGATCGGCTTGCTCGAGGCCACCGCCATGGCGACCGAGCTCGAGGGCATCAAGATGGCGCGGCCGATGACGCACGACCTCTTGAAGCGGATCATCGGCGACCTCGACGCCACCGTCGAGCGCATCGAGGTCACCGACCTCAAGGACAACACCTACTTCGCGCTGATTTACATCCAGATCGGCGATCGCGAGGTCACGATCGACTCGCGCCCCAGCGACGCCATCTCGCTGGCGCTGCGCACCAAGAGCCCGATCTGGGTCGCCAAGAAGGTGCTCGAGGCTTCGAGCGTGTTGCAGCAGATGGAGGAGGGGAAGGAGCAGAACCTCTCCAACGTCTCACGTGACAAGTGGGCCGAGATCCTCGAGAAGATGGCGCCCGAAGACTTCAAGTACAAGATGTAACAACCGCGCGAGCCGCCCTCCGTCGCCACCGCGACGGGTAAGGCTCGCCAGCAGCGGAGACCCGTGGCCCGAAGCGAAACGAAGCTCACCCGGAAAGAACTACGTCAGCCCGACGAGTTCCAGACCCTGACGCGTCAGGCGATGGACTTCGTGGAGGCCAACCGCACCGCGGTGATGTCGGTCCTGGGTGCGCTGATCCTCCTGCTGCTCGCGGTGGTCGCCTACCGCATGATCAGCCAGAGCCGCGAGGCAAGCGCCGCGAGCGCCTACGCCGAGGCCCGGACGCTCCTCACCGACAAGAAGTACGACGAGGCCGCGACCCGGTTCGACGAGGTCGCCAGCCGCTACAGCGGCACCAGCTCGGGGCCGCTGGCGCTGTTGGAGCGCGGCAATGCCTTGCTCCTCGCCGACAAGGCCACCGACGCCGCCGTGGCCTACGAGCGCTTCCTGCAAGGCGTGCCGCCGACCGACTACCTGCGCCAGCTCGCCCAGACCCGCCTCGGCTACGCCCAGGAGAAGCTCGGCAAGACCGCCGAGGCGCAGCAGTCGTTCGCGACCGCCGCCGCCGAGGCCGGACCCTTTACCGCCGAGGCGCTCTTCGGCTCGGCCCGCACGGCCGAGGCGGCGGGCGACACGGCCAAGGCCAAGACCCTCTACACGCAGCTCCTCGAGAAGTATCCCACCGGCGACTACCGTCCGGTCGCCACCGCGAACCTGATCAAGCTCGGGGGCACTCCGCCCAGTCCCGCCGAGGCTCGGACGGCGGCCTTTCCGCCGCCCGTCGAGTAGCCGCCGCCTTTCGGCCAGCTCCTCGGGCTGACGGGCCCTGTCAGGCCGAGGAAAAAACCAATGTCCGATAAGCGGGATTATGTTAACCAACATTTCCCGCCTTCGCGAAGAGCGCATTCAGCTCCGCGTACGTCGCGGGGGCGTCGAAAAGACCGCCGTCGATTCCCTTCTCCAGCAACTCGGTGGTCGCGCGTCGCGCCAGACCGTAGACGGCCTGCGTGATCGCGCCGCCGGCGCTGACGCGCCGGACCCCGAGCGCGGCTAGCTCCGACACCGGCGGGAGCTTCGGAACCAACATGACGTTCAACGGCAACTCGATGCCACGCGCCAGCTCGCGAATGACGTCCGGGTTCGCCGCCGCCGGCACGAAGACGCTGTCACAGCCGGCGCCCTGGTAGAGCCGCGCGCGCCGGATCGTCTCCGCGACCCGCTCCTCGCGACCGACGAGCCCGTGCAGAAAGACGTCCGTGCGGGCATTGACGAAGAGATCGACGCCGGCCCGCGACGCCGCCTCCTTGGCGGCGCCGATCTTGGCGCACAGGAGCTCGGGCGGGCTGCCGCCGTCCTCGAGGTTGACGCCGACGGCGCCGGCGGCCACGACGGCGGCCACGACCTCGGCCGCAGCCTTCGGATCGTCCGAGTAGCCGGCCTCGGCATCGACGCTGAGCGGCACCGTTATGACGCGCGCAATGCGCGCGACGGCCGCGGCGAGCTCGCGGAGCGGCAGCACGTTGCCGTCCGGGTAGCCCAACGACCAGGCGACGCCGGAGCTGGTGGTGGCGATCGCCTTCGCGCCGCACGACTCGATCAGACGCGCGCTGCCGGCGTCCCACGCGTTCGGAAGGACGAGGATCTTGCCGGGCGCGTGCAACGCCCGAAACCGCTCGCTCTGCTCGCGCTGGCTGCTCATACCAACTCCTTCCGGGCGCTCTCGTGCGACAGCAGCCAACTGCTTCCGCGGCAGCCCGCCGCCGTAGCCCGTCAGCGTCCCGTCGGCGCCGATCACACGGTGGCACGGGACGACGATGCCGACCGGATTGGCGCCGTTGGCGAGACCGACCGCCCGGCTGGCGCTCGGCGCGCCGATGGCGGCCGCGAGCTGGCCGTAGGTCATGGTGGTGCCCGCCGGGATCCGCCGGAGCCGCGACCATACCCGGCGCTGGAACTCGGTGCCGTTGGTGCGGACGGCGACCGCATCCAGCGCCGCGAGGTCGCCCGCGAAGAATGCGGCGAGGGGACCCGTGATGGCGACGGGCGCCCTTCCCTCCTCCAGCTCGTCGTTGCCGTAGTGGCGGCGCAACAGGCGCCGCATGCGCGGCTCGTGATCCGAGAAATCGAGCGCACGGAGCGCGCCCTCGGCGTCCCACACCAACACGATCGTGCCCACCGGCGACGACACGCGATCGACGAAGAGTTGCATCACGCGACCTGCTCTTTCTCCTCGAAGGGATGCGATGCCGGAAGTGCCGACGGTGCGCCCGACGTCCAAAGGTGTTGCGCGGCATACGCCCGCCATGGGCGCCACCCCTCGGCGACGTCCAGCAACGCCCCCGCCGACGGCCGGCGGCCGTCCGGACCGACCATCGCCCGCAGCAGCCCCACGTCGGCGGCCGGAAAGGCGTCGGGCTCGCGGAGCGCACGCATGGCGATGTACTGCGCCGTCCACTCGCCGACGCCCGGCAGTGCCCGCAGGCGCGCGACCGCGGCGTCGAGATCGGGTTCGCGATCGAAGAGCCGCGGGTCCGCGGCGACGCGCCGCGCGAGCGCCGAGAGCGTCGCGGCGCGGGCGCGCGGCATCCCGAGGGTGGCCAGATCGACGGCCGCGAGGTGCTCCGGTGTCGGAAACACGGCCGTGAGCCCGCCCGGCTCGTCCGGCACGGCGAGCGGCTCGCCGTGGACAGCGACGAGCTTCGCCGCGAGCCGCCGCGCCGCCACCACGGTGATCTGCTGCCCGAGGACGGCTCGCACCGCGAGCTCGAAGCCGTCCCACGCCCCAGGGACCCGCAGCCCGGGCCGCGCCGCAACCAACGAGGCCAGGCGCGGATCCTCGGCGAGCTGAGTCGTGATCGCCGCGACGTCCGCGGCGAGATCGAAGAGCCGCCGGATACGCGCGATGATGAGCGGCAGCGCCCGGACGTTCGGAAAGCGGATCGTCACCGCGAGCGCGGGACGGCCGGCCGCTGGCGTCACCTCGATCGTACCGTGCCGGCCGTCGAGCGCGATCGTGCGGCGGTAGGCCGTCGGGGTCACGACCTCGACGCCCGCGATGGCGCGCGCCGCCAGGAACTCGATCATCGCGTCCCAGTCGTAGGGCGGCGCATAGCTCAGCCGAAGCGTGATGGGCGCGGCGACGGCGCGGCGTGCGACCTCGTCACCGCCCTGCCGGCGGAGCGCCGACGGCGGCCGGCCGTAGAGCCGCCGAAAGGTATCGTTGAAGCGGCGGACGCTGCCGAATCCCGCGGCCAGCGCGACCTCGGCCATGCCCATCCGGGTCTCGTGGATGAGCTGCTTCGCGAACAAGATGCGGCGGGTCTGCGCCACGGCGATCGGCGACGCCCCGAGGTGCTGCCGGAAGAGCCGCCGCAGCTGGCGCCCGCCGACGCCGAGGCGTAGCGCCACTTGGTCGACGCCGGCGTCGTCGCCGTCGAGACCGCCGTCGGCGATCAGTGCCAGGGCGCGCGAGACGGTGTTGGCGGTCCCGCGCCAGGCCGCCAGGTCCGGCGAGCACTCCGGACGACAGCGCAGGCAGGGCCGGAATCCGGCCTCCTGCGCCGCGGCGGCGGTGCCGTAGAAGGTCACGTTCTCACGGCGCGGCGGGCGCGCGGGGCAGATCGGACGGCAGTAGATCCCGGTGGTGCGGACCGCGATGAAGAACCGGCCGTCGAAGCGCGCATCGCGGGTGAGCAGCGCGCGATAGCAGACGTCTCCGTCGAGCTTCATGGACGCGGACTATGCCACCTCTTCCGGGCTCAGTCTCGCCCGCTCTCGCCGTTTTCGGACCTGAATGGATCGCCGGCCGAGCCGCCAACCAATCCGGACAATCCGCCGCGCGGGCCTTGTTCGCGATGCCAGGGACCTCTATTGGACCGCCCATGCGCATTGCGATTGGACTCTACGACCGCTTCACCTCGCTCGACGTCATGGGACCGTTTCAGGTGCTCTCGGGGCTGCCCGGCGCCACGGTGACGTTCGTCGCGGAGAAGGCCGGGCCGGTAGTGGACGAGTCGGGCTTTCTCACCGTCACCGCCGGCGCCAGCTTCGACGACCTTCCCGATCCCGACATCCTCCTGGTGGGCGGCGGCACCATCACCGGCACGCTGGTGCCGCATCACCCGATCGTCGGATGGATCGCGCGCGCGCATCCGACCACGCGCTGGACCACCTCGGTCTGCACGGGCGCCCTCCTGCTCGCCGGCGCCGGCGTCCTGAAGGGCGTCGAGGCGACGACGCACTGGGGCGCGATGGACGATCTGGCGCGCCTCGGCGCGATCCCGGTCCGCCAGCGCGTCGTTCAGCGCGGCAAGATCGTCACCGGCGCGGGCGTCAGCGCCGGCATCGACATGGCGCTCACGCTCCTGGCCGCGGCCGCGGGCGAGGACGTCGCCCGCACGATGCAGCTGATGATGGAGTACGACCCCGCTCCGCCGTTCGACGCTGGCTCACCCGAGAAGGCCGGACCGGAGACGGTGGGACGCGCCTTCACCGCCATGATGGAGACGATGCAAGCGCTGACGTAGGGAGAGATCCCCCTCGTGAGCTATCCGCGGCGGCGCGGTTGTCCGCGATCGTCCGGTCCGCCGCCGTCGGCCTGGGGTCGAAACTTGCTCGTCATGCGCTCGCGCAGCTGCTCGAGCGCGTGCCGCGCGGCCTCGTCCTTCGGGTTGGCGGCCGCGGCGCGCTCGAAATATGCCAGCGCGCTCGGCTCGCGCCCCTCGCGGAGCGAGATCGTCCCCAGGGCCTTCAGCGCCTCGCCGTCCTCGCGCAGGACCTCGTTGGCGCGCACGAAGAAGGAAGAGGCACCGGCATAGTCGCCGCGACCGTAGCAGGCCCGGCCCAGACCCTTCAGGGCGGTGCCGTTCAACGGGAAGATCTTGAGCGCTTCCTCGAGCTGACCGAGCGCGGCACCCGGGCGGGCGCGGCTCGCGAGGTCGCGAGCCAGGCGCACGAGATTGTCGCTCTCGGCTTGGAAGTCCGGCAGCTCGACGCGGACGCGCAAGCGCTGGCCGTCGACGGCGGCGGCCTTCACGCTCACCTTCGCGCCGAGATATTCGCGCAGGCTGCGGCGCATCTCGCGCTCGTCGCTCGGGTCGAGGAAGAGGCGGCCGAGACCGTCATGTTTGTGGTCTTCGAGGTGAATGAGGAGGTCCAGGACTTTCTTCATGACGCCCTTCAGACCCGCTCGTACGGGTCGAACAGTTTTTTGTATTCGTCGAATGCGAAGCGGTCGGTCATGCCGGCGATGTAGTCGGCCACCACCCGCGCCTGCGGCTCCCCCTCCTCGATGCGACGATGGACGTGCGGCGGCATTTGCTGCGGCGCCTCCATGTAGGTGTGAAACAGGTCGGTCATCACCCGCCCAGCCTTCATCGTCATGCGAACGACGCGGTGATGGCGGTACAGGCGATCCAGCAGCACGGCCTTGAGCTCGCGGTTCTGCTCGGCCATTGCGGGACTCAGTCCCGCAAGGCGCACCGTGCAGGCCCGTACGTCGGCGAGCGTCTGGATGCGATGCTCCTCGACGCGCACCAGGATCGCGGCAATCATGTCGGTGACCAGGCGATCGATGATGCGCCGCACCGTCTGGTAGCGCTGCACCGACGGGCTGGCGTCGCCGTGGCGGCGACCCACCCACTCGCGGGCCTCGGCCCAGAGGGTCACGCCGGCGAGGTCACGCTCCTCCAGCATCTCGGACTTCAGCCCGTCGTCGATGTCGTGCGAGTTGTAAGCGATCTCGTCCGCGAAATCGACGATCTGCGCCTCCAGCACCGGCTGCACCCCGGGCGCGAACTGCTGCACCAGCGGCCGGTCGTACTCGGAGGAGTGCTTGACGATGCCCTCGCGCACCTCCCACGAGAGATTGAGGCCGGGGAAGCTCGGGTAGCGCTCCTCCAGCACGTCGACGATGCGGAGGCTCTGCGCGTTGTGCTCGAAGCCGCCGTAGGGCTCCATCAGCTTGTTCAGCACTCGCTCGCCGGCGTGGCCGAACGGCGTGTGGCCGAGGTCGTGCGAGAGCGCAACGGCCTCCCCGAGATCCTCGTTGAGCCCCAACACACGGCAGAGCGTCCGCGTGATCTGCCCGGCCTCGATCGAGTGCGTGAGACGGGTCCGGTAGTAGTCGCCCTCGTGGTTGACGAAGACCTGCGTCTTGTACTCGAGGCGGCGAAAGGCCGTGCTGTGGATGATGCGGTCACGGTCGCGCTGGAACGGCAGCCGAAACGGGTGCTCGGGCTCGGCGTGGACGCGGCCCTCCGTGTCGTTGCTCCGCGTGGCATAGCTCGCCAGGCATTCGTGTTCGCGGCGCTGGAGCTCATCGCGCAGACTTTCGAGGTTCATTGGAAGGTTCGGCGGAAAGAACGACTCTACACCAGGCATCCGCGCGGGTTCAACGAAAGCGCGGACCCGATCTCGGGCCTCGGCGCGGGCGAAAGACGCTGACTCCTCGTGCGTCCTATGCTAGCGACGACCGTGACCCCGGTGAAACGGCTCGCTTTCGTGATTCCACTCGTGGTCGGCAGCGCCGCCTTCGCCCTCGCGGAGGCGGCGCGCGACGTCGTCGAGACTCGCATTCCGCACCTCGACGGCACCGGCACGGCGACCGTGATCGAGGTTCACCCGAGCCTCCCGGGCGCCGCCGAGTTCCTGCGGGCCACGCCGGGGCCGATTCCTCACCCCGGCGAGATCATCCTGCCGGCGAGCGCCACGCCCGGCAGCTCGCCCTCGCCGAGCCCGACGCCGCGCGCACCGCTCGGTCGGCGTTGAGCAGGCGGAGGTTCGAGTCTCGGAAGGGCTCCTAGCCGAGCGCGTCGAGCGCCCCCGGGACGGTGTCCTTCGGACTCACCCCGTACCACGCCCCGGCGATCTTGCCCTTCTCGTCGATCAGGAAGGCCGAGCGCACGATCCCCATGTACTTCCGGCCGTACATGGATTTCTCGCCCCACACGCCGAAGGCCGTGGCCACCGCGTGGTCCTCGTCGGCGAGAAGCGGAAAGCCGAGCGAGTATTTGGTGTCGAATTTCTCCAGTGCCGACGACTTGTCGGGGCTGATACCGAGCGCGTCGACCCCGCGCTTGCCGAGATCGCGCCGCGCATCGCGGACGCTGCAGGATTGGACCGTACAGCCCGGGGTGTCGGCCTTCGGATAGAAGTAGACCAGTACCTTCCGTCCCTTGTGCGATGCGAGCGTGTGCACCGTCCCCGTCTGATCGGGCAACGCGAAGGCCGGCGCGGCATCGCCGGGCTGCAGGCGGACGCCGGCAGAGCGCTTCGCGGCCGCCTTCGCCTTTGCGACCGGGCGGCGTGCGCCGCCCGCAGCCTTGCCGGTCTTGGTGGTCTTCGTGGTCTTCGTGCCGCTCTTGGTCGTCTTGGTCGCCATCCCCTCATTCCTCCAAAGCATCGATCATGACCGCGAGGTCGAGCTCGACTCCGCGGGTCTGGCCGCCGCTCGCCATGAACGATGCCATGCGGCGCTCGGCGGCGGTGGTGGCGAGCGCCTGGTTGAACCAGTGGGCCTCCTCGAGCAATCCTTCGCGGGTCGGCAGCTCGGCGGCGTCGACGGACGCCTTGGCGAACGCGATCGCGCTCGCCGGGAAGCTCGCGATCCGAAACGCGAGACGCTCTACGAAGGGACCGATCTCCGCCGGCGGCAGCGCGCGGTTGACGTAGCCGTAGCGCTCCGCCGTCGCGGCGTCGAAATCCTCGCAGCCGAGGATCACCTCGAGCGCGCGACCGCGCCCCATGAGGCGCGGCAAGCGCTGCGTCCCGCTCCCGCCCGGAATGATCCCGAGCGCGACCTCCGGCTGCGCCAGTACGGCCTTGCCGAGCGCCGCGAAGCGCATGTCGAGGGAGAGCACGAACTCGCTGCCGCCGCCGCGCGCGCGGCCCTCGAGCTTGGCGATGGTCGCCTTCGGCATCGTCCGGAAGCGATCGACCATGGCATGGAAGAGCCCGAGCTCGCGCGCCTTGGGTGGCACGTCGCGCGGCAGGCGCTGAATCAGCGTCACGTCGGCGTGCGCGATGAAGAACTCGGGATCGGCGCTGTCGAAGACGACGACGCGGACGGCGTCGTCGTCTTCGAGCTCGCGCCCGATCCGATCCATCTCCTGGATCAACGCGAGATCGAAGAGATTGATCGGCGGGTGATCGATCGTGACGAAGGCGACGCCGCGCTCGCGTCGAATGCGGAGACATTGGTACTCGTCGTGCGCCATGATCTCGACCTCGTGTCGTGGGCTCGAGCACGCCTTTTCGCATCCCGACCGCGAGGAGTCCACTACGCCGGGCGTACGCAGCCTACCCAGGTTGACTCCGCACCGGACGCGAGTACGGTGCACCCTGTGTCAGGTCGTGCTCGTCATCTTCCCGCGGCTCTCTTGGTCCTGACGTTGCTCGCGGCCGCGGGTCTGCTGGCGGCATGGGGCGACCTGGCCGTCGATCGCGATCTCGTCGCCGCGACCAGCGCCGATCATCTCGCGATCGCGCACCGTCCCGTTCCACGCGGCATCGTGACCGCGCCGCGCCTCCCCATGCCCGTTGCCGTGGGAATCGGCGGCGCACTCGCGCTGACGGCACTCGTCGCCCCCACCTGTCTCGGCAGGCGCGGCGAGTCATGGCGGCAGAGCACACCGCTCTACGCCCTCCTGCAGTCGTATCGCCTCTGAGCCGTCCGCCCCTCGGGTTGCGGACGCGCGCGCACGGCTTGGACGTCGTGCGCCCAGAGAGGAGACGTGCATGAAGCGTTTCGGGAACGAAGAGCAGCCCACCGTACTCGACGTCGGTGCGATCCTGGACAACGCCGTGTGGATCGTGGAGCAGCTCGACGAGCACGGCCTCGCCGAGATCAGCGACATTCCGGTCCTGGAGCTCGCCAAGCACATTTCGGTGAGCCAGCGGGCAGCGGCATGAGCGAATCCGCGCTAGAGTGGCGCCGTGCACGACGCCCACGAGTTCCTACGTTCCCTGACCGTCGTGCTGAGCGTGGCGGCGCTCACGACCGTGGTCTTCCAGCGCCTCCATCAACCCGTCGTGCTGGGCTACATCGTCGCGGGCTTGATCATCGGGCCGCATGTCCCGATCCCGCTGGTGGCGGACTCCGGCATCGTCCACGCGCTCTCGGAGCTCGGCGTCATCCTGCTGATGTTCTCGCTCGGCCTCGAGTTCAGGCTGCGGAGGTTGGTCGAGCTCGCGCCTACGGCCGGCATCACCGCCGTCATTCAATCGGGACTGATGTCGTGGCTCGGCTTTCTGGTCGGCCGCCTGTTCGGGTGGACGGTGCTCGAGAGCGTCTTCCTGGGCGCGGCCATCGCGATCTCGAGCACCACGATCATCGCCAAGGTGTTCGACGAGCAGGAGATCGGCGGCCGGCAGCGCGAGCTGGTGGTCGGAATTCTCTTGATCGAGGATCTGATCGCGATCGTCTTCATGGCGGCGCTGACCGCGATCGCGACCGGCGCGGGCCTCTCCGCCGGGGCGCTCGCCGCCACGGTCGGTACGCTCACCGCCTTCCTCCTCGCGCTCCTCGTGATCGGCATGCTCGCCGTGCCGCGCTTCATCCGGCTCGTGCTGCGCCTCGACCGCGACGAGACCACGCTGGTGGCCTCGATCGGCGTCTGCTTCCTCACCGCCTACGTCGCGCAGGCGTTCGGCTACTCGGTCGCCCTCGGCGCGTTTCTCGCCGGCTCGCTGGTGGCGGAGTCGGGACGCGGCGAGGTCGTCGAGCATCTGGTGCGGCCGGTGCGCGACGTCTTCGCCGCCGTCTTCTTCGTGTCCGTCGGGTTGCTGATCGATCCGGCGCTCGTGCTCGAGCACTGGGCCGCGGTCGTCGTGCTCACGCTGGTGGTGGTGGGCGGCAACATCCTGGGCGTCACCGTCGGCGCCTTCCTCACCGGCAGCAGCACCCGGAGCGCGATCCAGGCAGGCATGAGCCTGGCGCAGATCGGTGAGTTCTCGTTCATCATCGCCGGTCTCGGCGTCTCCTTGGGCGCGACCCGCGATTTTCTCTACCCGGTGGTCGTAGCGGTCTCGGCGATCACCACGCTCACGACGCCCTGGCTGATCCGGGCGGCCGAGCCCACCGCCGACTTGGTGGACCGGAAGCTGCCGCACCCGCTGCAGACCTTCACGACCTTCTACGCCACCTGGTTGGAGCGCATGCGTGAGGCGTCGGCGGCACGACGGACGAGCGCGGTGCGCGGCGTCCTCGGTCTCGTCGTGCTCGATGCCGCCATGCTCTCGGGCATCATCATCGCCACCACGGTCTGGCTCGATGCCGGCGCGGCCCTCCTGCAACGGACGCTCGGACTCGATCCGAGGCCGGCCGCCCTGCTGCTGGTCCTCACCGCGGTGGCGCTGTCCCTGCCCTTCGTGGTCGGCATCGGGCGGCTGTCGCGCCGCCTCGGGGTCGCGCTCGCCGAGTCGGCGCTGCCCCGCCCGAGCGGCCCGCTCGACCTCGACGCCGCGCCGCGCCGGACGCTCCACGTCGTGCTCGAGCTCGCGGTGATTTTGGTCGCCGCCCTGGTGGTGGTCGCGGTCACCCAACCGTTCCTCCCCAGCTATCCAGGGCCGCTCTTGCTGGTCGCGCTGGTGGCGGCCTTCGGCGTCGCCCTCTGGCGGAGCGCCACCGACCTCCAGGGCCACGTCCGCGCCGGCGCGCAGGCGATCGTCGAGACGCTGACCGCGTACGCCCACGGCGGAGACGGGCACGCCGTCGATCCCCACTCGTTGGCGAGCGTCCATCGTTTGCTGGCGGGGCTCGGCCAGCCGGTCGCGATCCAGCTCGACGGCGCCAGCCCGGGCGTGGGCAAGTCGCTCGCCGACCTGAACCTCCGCGGCCGTACCGGCGCCAGCGTGCTCGCCATCATCCGCGCCGGGGACCCGATCGCGCCGGGCGCCCACGAGCGCCTCGCCGCCGGCGACATCCTGGCCGTCGCCGGCACCCGCGACGCCATCGACGCCGCGACCACCACGCTCCGCGGTCAGATCTCGTAGTAGAGCGCGCGCGGCAGCGGCGCACCCAGGCGCCGCGGGCAGGTCGGACAGGGATCGGTCACGAGCTCGTAGGCGTGACGGATGGCCAGCACCGTGCTGGTCTGCCGCACCGGCTGCTCGAGGAACACGTTCGCCTTGCCGATCTTGTCGGCGAGGCCGCAGTTCTCGAGGCAGGCGAGCATCCCGGGTCGGATGCCGCAGAGGATCACCTGGACGCCGCGCGCCCTCAGGCGGTCGACGGCTCGCTCGAGGGTCGCCATGCCGACGGCGTCCGGATTGCGGGCCCGCTTCAGACGCAGCACCACCGCCTGGGTCTCGGGCAGGACACGATCCTCGATGCTGTCGAGGTGCTGCTCCAGGCTCGCGCCCGCGCCGAAATACATCTCGCCCTCGAGACCGTAGATCAGCATGCGGCTGCAGGCGACGTCGCCATGCCGGCGCTCGGCTACGGTGCGCTCCGTGGTCACGACGAACTCCGCGAGCTGCATGCTCCCGGTGCGCGGCACCGCCAGGAGAAACGACATGAACACCCCGATCAGCACGCAGAACTCGATCGAGATCCCGACCGCGGCGACCGCCGTGACCGCGACGATCGCCGCGTCGAAGCGCGAGGTGCGGACGTGGTAGCGGAGATCCTGCAGGTTCACCATGCGCGCCGCCGTGAGCATGAGGATGCCGGCGAGCGACGAGCGCGGGATGAAGCGCGCGTACGGCGCGAACACCACCATGATGAGCGCGACGGCGGCGGCGGACACCACGCCGGACCACTGCGTACGGGCGCCCGCTTGCTGATTGATCGCCGAGCGCGTCGAGCGACCCCGAGCCCGGCATGCAGCGGAAGAAGCTGCCGGTGAAGTTGGCCAGCCCCTCGCTCAGACACTGCTGGTTCATGTCGAGGCGCTGGCCGGTCACCGCCGCGATCGCCTTGGCCATCGCGATCGCCTCGAGCAGACCGAGGAGCGCGATCGCGAGGGCGCTCTCCGCGAGCTCGCGCAGATAGGGAGCACTGAAATTCGGCAACTGGAACGACGGCAGCGAGGCGGGGATGTCGCCGACGACGCTCACGCCCTGCTGCGCCAGATCGAACCCGGCGGTCACGGCCGCCATCACGATCACCACCACCAGCAGCTCGGGAAAGAGCTTCCAGTCGAGCCGCGCCTTCACCACCCGGAAGAGCAGCACGAGGACGATCGACGCGACCCCGATGGCGAGGGTCGGCTGATGGATCGCACCACCCTGGGTCATGGTCGACCAGAAGCGGACCAGGAAGTGGTCGTGCACGCCCCCAACCGCCTTCAGGCCGAGCAGGTTCTTCATCTGGTCGAGCACCAGCAGGACGCTCGCGCCGGCCGTGAAGCCGACGATCACCGAGTGCGAGATGTAGCGGGTCAGATCGCCGAGGCGCAGCAGGCTGATGGCGAGCTGGATCGAGCCCACCAGGAAGGCCACGAGGATCGCCGCCTGGATGCGCTCGTCCTGGTTGCCGAACGAGCCGATGGCGCTGAGCAAGGCGATCGAGATCGCGTTGGTCGGACCGTTGATGAGCTGGCGCGAGGAGTCGAGAACGGCCCCGACCGCGGTCATCACGATCGCCGTGTAGAGACCGTACTCGGCGGGGAGCCCGGCGATCATCGCGTAGGCCATCGCCTGCGGCACCGCCACGGCGGCGACCGAGAGCCCCGCGACGACGTCGACCCGGGCGTCCGTCCATCTGTAGGAACGGAGCGAGTCCAGCGCTGGGACGCGCCGGTAGAGCCACGCGAGTGCGGGCGAAGACGTCGCGGTCAATACGCGGGCGGTGCTACCAGATTCCGCTCGTGGAGCGAACCCCGGGGAAAAGCCTCACGCGCTCAATACCCGTCCGCGGGCACGTCCTGTCGAACCGGCTCGTCGGGCGTCTCCTCGGCCGCAAGGTCCTCCTCGGGCGCAAGACGACCACCGCGTGCGATCGTGAAGCGCCCGAACGCGAACCCGAGGTCGACGCCCGTTCCCGTTCCTTTGATGGCGAGCGAGACCGAGCCCTTGGTCACGACCTGTGCTCCCGACGAGACGCCGATCCCCGCGTGCGCCTCGGCGTTGGCGTAGTTGCCGAAGATCTCGTCGATGTCACCCACGGCCGAGAAATCGCCGGAGCCGCCGACGATGCTCGAGCGCCCGAAGGTCACGCCGCCGCCGCGCGTCTCGATGCGGACGCGCGCCCGCTGTCCGTTGTCGCAGTCGACGATGCCGGTGCCGTTCGCTTCCTTGTAGAACACCGACCACCCCGCGAGATCGAAGCGCAGGTCGCAGCGCGTAAAGGCGTGCGCCGGTGCCGGAGAGGCGACGAGACCGACGACGAGACACCCGAAAACACCCGTCCGGAGACGAACCAGCCACATATGCGCTCCCTCCCCCTCGCCCATCCGATCGATTCTCGGCGACCCGCCGAGATAGTCAACCGACCGGCCCTCATCGTCTCCGCGCGCGGCGGCGTCGCCGGCGAGCACGCTCCGTCAAATGCGGCGTGTGTTCCTTCAGGAGCCTCACGAAGGCGGTCGCAAATCCACTGCGATACCCGCCCCTTCTCTGGACCACGACGACCGGCAGCTTCTCCGCCACGCTGTCGACCTCGACGGCCCGGAGGCTTCCGAGGCGCAGCTCCTCGCGCATGCTGCTCTTCGGCATCAGCGTGATGCCCAAGCCGGCCTGGACCAGACGCTTCTGTGCCGTGAGGCTGTCGACCGGCGTGATCGCGGTGCTGTCGAGCCCCGACGCGATCAGCTGGCGCTCCAGGAGGTGGCCGAAGGACTCCGGTTGGCGCCGGTCGGGCGAAAAGCCGATCCACCTTTCTCCCCCGAGCGCGCGGAGGTCCGCCAGGTGGTCGGCCCTGATCCGATGCCGCGCGGGCACCACCAGGAAGAGCCGCTCCGACCCCAAGGGTATCGACTCCAGCTTGGGGTCGGCATCGGGAAAATAGCGGACACCCAGGGTGGCCTCTCCGCAACGGACGAGCGCGCTCACCTCCCGGCTCGTCGCGGTTCGGAGCTCGACCGAGGCGTCCTCGAACTCCGACCGGAACGCGTCCAGCGCATCCACGATGTGCGAGTCGGCGAGCGTTCCCACGATGGCGACCCGGAGCGGCGGCGCGCCGCGAGCCTTGCTCGCGTGCTCGCGAATGGCGCTCTCGCCCTCGCGAATCGCCGCCAGGGCGGCTTCGGCATGAGGCAGCAGCGCCCTGCCCGCATCCGTCAGCGTCGTCGTCCGGCCGGCTCGCTCGAACAACGCGGCATCCAGGGTGCGCTCGAGCTTGTGGATCCGTCGCGTGATCGCGGGCTGCGAGCGGTTCAGGCTGGTGGAGGCCCCGGTGAAGCCGCCGAGCGCCGCGATGGAGACGAAGGCTTCCAGCTCGTCGATCGTGACGTCCATGCAAAGTTCTGATCTTAGATTATAATATTATGCATTTGACACATACACGGTGCGCGCGCAACCTCGCTCCACGAGGAGGATCGACAGGTGGAGGTAAACGATCAGACGGCGAAGGCGCATCGGTTTCGATCGCTGCACGAGCGCGGGCAGCCCTTGCTGCTTCCCAATCCCTGGGACGCCGGAACGACGCGGCTCCTGGAGAGCCTCGGCTTCGAGGCGGTCGCGACCACGAGCCTCGGGGTGGCGAACGCGCTCGGCCAGAGGCGCGCGCCGGCCGAGGAGATCTTCGCCAATTGCCGGGCGATCGCGGACGCGACGACATTGCCGGTCAACGCCGACCTCGAGAACGGCTTCGCCGACGCCCCCGCCCTGGCGGCCCAGGCGATTCGACGGGCCTACGAGTGCGGTGCGGTCGGAGCCTCCATCGAGGACGCCTCCTCCGATCCCGCGGCGCCGATCTACGATTTCGACCTCGCCGTCGAACGCGTGCACGCCGCGGTGGAGGTGGCGCGCTCGCTGCCGATCCCCTTCGTGCTGACCGCGCGGGCCGAGAACCTCCTGTGCGGCGTCCCCGACCTCGACGACACCATCCGGCGCCTGCAGGCCTTCGAATCGGTCGGCGCCGACGTCCTCTACGCGCCCGGACTTCGCACGCTCGCCGAGATGCGCACCGTGGTCGCGGCCGTCCACCGACCCGTGAACGTCGTCATGGGCTTCGCGGATCCCTCGATCACGCTCGATCAGCTCGCCGCCATCGGCGTCCGCCGGATCAGCATCGGTGGTGCCTTCTCGCGACTCGCCTTACGGTCGTTCCTGCACGGCGCGCGCCAGATGCGGGACGGCCGCTTCGGGTTCCTGACGGAGATGGCGACCATCACCGAGCTCCACGACGCCTTCCCGTAGATCGGCGAGCGTCATCCAGACCCCGTATCGGGGCCGCAACATCACCTGCACGTCGGGCTCGACCGGCCGTCCCGGGACCAGCCGAAATCGGTAGCGCTGACAGACCATCGCGACCGCGAGCGTGGCCTCGAGGAGCGCGAACTCACGGCCGATGCAGACGCGCGGACCACCACCAAAGGGAAAGAATGCGAAGCGCGGACGCCCCGCGATCGCCGCCGGCGCGAAGCGCTCCGGATCGAAGGTGTCCGGAGCGTCCCAGAATGCCGCGTGCCGCTGCGTCACCCAGGGACTCACCGCCACCATCGCGCCGGCGGAGATGCGATACCCACCGATCTCGTCGTCGGCGATCGCCTGTCGCGCGATCCCCCAGGCCGGCGGGTAGAGACGGAGGGCTTCCTGCAACACCATGCGCACGTACGCGAGCGCGGGGACGTCGGCAGCCGTGGGCACGCGTCCGTCGAGCACGCCCGCGACCTCGTGCCGCAGCCGAGCCTCCACTTCCGGATGGATCGCCAGCAGCCACCAGGTCCACGACAGCAGCACGGCCGTGGTCTCCTGTCCGGCTCCCAACACGGCGAGGAGCTCGTCGCGCAGCTGTCGATCCGACATCGACTCGCCGGTCTCCGGGTCGGTGGCGCCGAGGAGCATGCCGAGCAGATCGTCGCCGGGATGGGACGCATGCCGGCGCTCCGCGATCGTGCGGTAGATGAGGGCGTCCATGAAGGCGATGGCGCCACGGAACGCACGGTTCTTCCGCGTCGGGAGCCACGTCGGTGTCGGCAGGTACTCGAGGAGCCGATCCCTCACGAAGTCGCTCACCACCGACCAGCTGCGGCCGAGCCGGTCGCTCTCGGCGCGGGTGTCCCGCCCGATCATCGCCCTCCACATGATCGAGGTCGTGAGCGGTGGCATCTCCGCCGCCATGTCGATCGGGTCGCCGCGCGCCGCCATCGGCTGCCAGCGCTCGAGCATCTCGGCGATGCTCGCGGTCATCACGGGAACGAAGCCCTCGATCCGTTGGCGATGGAACACCGGCTGCGCCCGCCGGCGCTGCCGGCGCCAGTGCTCGCCCTCGCTCACCAGGAGCCCGTCCCCCGCGATGATCCTCAAGCGGGCACCGAGCTTGCCCTTCCAGTAGTTCTTGTAGTTGTCGTGCAGCACGTGCTCGACGTGCTCGGGTCTGGAGACGAGATAGAAGTTGAACGGTCCCCAGTCCCCCGGAGCGAACCGAAAGCGCACGACGTCGCCGTGCTCCCGAACGGCCTCGGAGATCAACCGCAGTGGGTCGCGGCCGAAGGCGGCGAGAAACGCGAGCGGCGTCCGGAACCGCGGCCCCGGAGGCTGGGTCGGCCTGCCGTTCGCTCGTGCCAGGTGGAGTCGCATCGCTGCCACCAACGGAGCAACGCGAATGCCAGCGCGCGCCGCGCAGCAATTCCGCGCGTTGCGGAGCACGCCCGCGGCCGAATGACGCATTCGCCGGGACAGCGGGTCGCAGCGACGCCGTCACGCGTCGGACCTCGCGCGTCGTCGGCGTCAGGGGAGCCCGGCGCGACCCACCTCGACCTCGGTCGCGACGAGCAGCGCGTCGCTGGCATCCTTACGCTCGTGGGCCAGGAACCCGGGGGCGCAGCACTGCAGCAGCGTACGCCCCTCGGACCCACCGAGCATGCAGGCGTAGACGCTCTGGCCGGCCGGCGCCGGAAGCTCCGCCACGATCCGACCGCCCTCCTCCACCAGGACGCAGCGCTTCCCGAAGGCATCGGCGCACCAGATGCGGCCGCGCGCGTCGAGGCCGCAGCCGTCGGGCCCGATGCCGGGCAGCTCGGCCCACACGCGGCGATCGGCGAGGACGCCGTTGGCGCGGATGGAGAACGCCGTGTAGCGCGAGCCCATCGTCTCGCCGACGATCAGGGTCGAGCCGTCGGCCGTGATCACCGCCCCGTTCGGGAACGCCAGGTCGCTCGCCGCCAGCGCCACGGTGCCGTCGGGATCCACCCGCACGAGATTGGCGTTGGCCCGGGCTCCGCCGCCCATGAGGTCGAATCCCGCGTTGCCGATGTAGGCTCGTCCCTCGGCATCGACGACCATGTCGTTGGCGAAGCCGCCGCACAGCTCGCCGAACGAGGCGACCTCGTCCACCTCGCCACCCGGGCGCCGGCGCAACAGACGGTGGTCCTGCATCGACACGACCAGCAGCGCGCCGTCTTGTGTCCAGCCGAGACCCGAGGGCATGGCCTCGACCCGGAGCTCCTCCCGGACGTCGTTGCCGTCACCGTCGAACGACAGCACGAGGCGGCGGTAGAAATCCGACACCCACCAGCGGCCGTCGTGCCAGCGGGGACCCTCGTAAAACGTCCCGTGATCGATCAGGGTGCGGCTGAGGCTCATGTCGATCGTCGCTTGCGGGCGTAGTCCGGATCGATCAGGCGCCGCGGGTGAAGGCCGTTGACGTATCCGATGAAGCTCGGCTCGGCGATGCTGTAGCCGAGCAGCTCCTGCACTCGGGGGGACAGGCTTTGCGCGAGCGGGGGCGGAACCGCGAGCGCCATGTTCTCGATCTGGCGAAGCCACGGCTGGCAGTACTGGGGAGTGACACCCAGACGTGTCCCCGGACCCTGGCTGGCGCCGCCGCGGTGCACGAGGGTCCCGGCGAGGACGAGGACCGACCCGGTGGACATGCAGATCGACACGGCGTCCCGCGCCTCCGGCGCAGGCGCGTTCTCCTCCCAGAGGTGGCTCCGCGGAATGACTTGGGTGGCGCCGTTCTCCACCGTGAAAGGGTCGAGCGCCCAGATCGCGGAGACGCCCTGCATCGGTCGCGGGCGCGGCACCATGCACCCGCCGTCGTCGAAATGCCAACCTTGCGGCGTCTCGCCGGCATGCACGTTGATGGCGAGGAACGCCGACAGCAGATAGCTCGGCGCGAGCAACCGGTCGACGATCGCGAGCAAGCGAGGGTGCTCGACCAGCAGCGCGAGCGCGGGATCCTTCGCCAGCAGCGCATAGACGCGTTCCGAGCGAAAGCCCTCGAAGTCGTTCCGACCCAGCAACTGCCCCTGCAGGTAGGGCGCCAACGCCGTGCGCATCGCACCCACCTCCGCCGCCGAGAGCACGTCGGCCAACACCACGAAGCCGTCGCGACGAATCGCGCTCGCGTGCGCGTCCGACTCGGAATCGACGTCGAGCTCCCGAGGCGGCGTCATCGGCGCGAAGACGGAATCGGACACGCGCGCACGCTACCACTCGAGCCGACACCGGTTCCAACGGCTCGAAAACAGACGCCTTACGGTCCGGAAGGCGCTCACCCCGGCCCCCGGCAATCCGGCGACGCCCGAATTCTCGCTTGCCCGCCGGGGACGTCCGGCATAAAAGGGGCGGGCAGTCTTGAGGCGGTGGAAGTAGAGTTCCGGGCCGTGGGTCTCCGCGGCTCCCCGTAACGCGCAACCCTCCTCTCGAAGACGAGTACTTTGAAAGGAGGGTCACCCATGCCAACAGGCACTGTGAAATGGTTCAACCCCGAGAAGGGGTTTGGATTCATCACCCAGTCCGGCGGTGAAGACGTTTTCGTCCACTTCAAGGCGATCATCGGCGACGGCTACAAGTCGCTCGACGAAGGCCAGAAGGTCGAGTTCGAGATCGTCAAGGGTCCGAAGGGACTCCAAGCCGCCAACGTCACCAAGGCGTGACCAGAAGCCCAGGCGCCCCGGCCAAATGCCGGGGCGCCCGCGGCGACCCCGACACGCGGGCGCAGTAATCGACGAACATGCCCGACCATAAGTCCGTGCAACCTTCCGTCGCCCCCGTTGAGCAACGCGTCGATGCCCTCCAGGGCGCGCTCGATGAGCGCGGCTTGAACGCAGCCAAGGCCGTCGAGGAGTTTCTGCACCTCGCCGAAGAAGAATGGGATCCCGGGAACGGTGCACGCGTCGTGGCCAGGGCCTGGACCGATCCCTCCTTCCGCCAACGCCTGCTCGCCAACGGCCGCGACGCCGTCGCCGAGCTGGGCTTCACCATGCCGAAGCATCACCGCCACCTCGTGGTGCTCGAGAACACCCCCACGCTGCAGAACGTGATCTGCTGCACGCTCTGCTCGTGCAGCGCATTCACGATCATCGGGCTGCCGCCGGACTGGTACAAAGATCTCGACTACCGTGCGCGCGTCGTGCGCCAGTCGCGCACCGTGCTGAAAGAAATGGGCCTCGACCTGCCGTCCGAGGTCGAGATCCGCGTCTGGGACACGACGGCGGACACGCGCTACCTGGTGCTGCCCCTCCAGCCGCCCGAGACCATCGGCTGGCCGGAGGAGAAGCTCGCAGAGATCGTCACGCGCGACGCGATGATCGGCGTCGCGCGCCTGTAGGAAGGAATCGGTCCATGGACGGCATGCACGACCTCGGCGGCAAGCAGGGCTTCGGCCCCGTGCGCTACACGCGCAATGCGTCGGCGTTCCACGCAGCGTGGGAAATGCGCGCCAACGCGCTCTCCTTCTTCGCGGTGAAGCTCGGCATCTTCAACATGGACGAGTACCGCCACGCGATCGAGCGCATGGAGCCCCGCCACTACCTCACGGCGAGCTACTACGAACGGGTGCTCACGAGCGTCGCCAGCCTTTGCGTCGAGAAGGGCATCGTCAGCCGCGAGGAACTGGAGCGACGCGCGCACGGGATCTTTCCGCTGGCCACCGGGAGCGCCCCGGGGCGCACCAACGTCGCGTCGCGTGAACGCTTCGAGCCGGGCGATCGCGTCCGCGTACGGCTCGACTACGTTCCGGGCCACGTGCGCATGCCCGGCTATATCCGCGGCAAGACGGGCATCGTGGTGAGCGAGTCACCGGCATACCCCTTCCCCGACGCACACGCGCACTCCGTCGAAGCGGCGGACGAGCCCACCTACGACGTCCGCTTCCGTACCGAGGAGCTCTGGCCGAACTCCGCCGACCCCGCGCTCGTGCACGTCGG
This sequence comes from uncultured delta proteobacterium, assembly GCA_963761995.1. Classification (GTDB taxonomy): domain Bacteria; phylum Desulfobacterota; class Binatia; order UTPRO1; family UTPRO1; genus UTPRO1. The sequence continues at coordinate 2,720,972 of CAVXIU010000006.1, forward strand.
GGTGTTCCAGAGCTACCTGGAGCGCGTGAAGTAACCTCCGCGTAAGCGAACGGATCTCAAACCCGCGTGCGAGCGAGGAGCGCGGGGAGCATCAGCAGATCGCCCCAGAGACAGATCTGGATCGTCAAGGCGGAGAGCCACCCGAACTGCCGGAGCGTCGCGAAGCCCGAGAGCGTCAACACGAGGTAGCCCGCCGTCAGCATCAGGGAGGTGGTGACGATCGGCAGGCCGAGCTCGCGGAGACAGCGGGCCGCCGCGTCCGCCGCTACCAGCCCCTCGGCGCGCATCCGCCGGTAGTTGACGATGAAGTGCGCGGTGTCGTCGATGGCGATGCCGAGCGCAACCGATCCGATCAGGCTGGTCGGCAGCGAGAGGTCGGCGAGGCCGGCGCCGAGGAGGCCGAAGAAGACCACGACCGGTCCGAGGTTCGGCGCCATCGCGACCAGACCGACCCCGAACGATCGTAAGGACAGCACCATCAGGATCAGGATGCTGACGGCGGAGAGGACCATCGAGGCGAGCTGGTTGCCGGCGATGCCGTCCGACGCTGCGGCGAACACGACGGTGTTGCCGGTGACGACGGCCGTCAGGCCGGGCGGGAGATGGGCCGCCACGATGGCGGCGTCGAGACGCCGGCGGAGCGCACCGACCGCCGCGGAGCCGCTCGCGGCGGTGCGTACCAGGAGATTGGCCCGGCTGTGGTTGGTGTTGGCGAAGCGGCGGAGCTTCGCCTTCGGGATCATGAAGAGGAGGTCCGAGATCTCCTTGCGGGTCGCCGGCACGCGCTCGGCCGCGGCGGCGCCGCCCTCGAAGGCGCGGTTCATGACCGCCAGGAAATCGACGATCGAGAGCGTGGTGCTCACGCCGGGGACGGTGTCGACGAGGCGCTGCAGGCGCTCGAGGGCCTGGACGTTCGCCGGCTCGCGAAAGGCGCCCTCCCCCGCTCCACTCACCATGATGTAGATCGGCGCCGCACCCACCAGGCGCTCGCTCGCACGCGTGAAGTCGCGCCGCACGTCGGAGCGCGGGTCGAAGAAGCTGAGGTAGTCGGTGTCGACGACGATGGCGGGGATGGCGGCCGCCGCCGCGGTGAGCAGGCCGACCCACACGATCAGGATCGTCGTGGGCCGCGTGGTGGCGAGCGTCGCCATGCGAGCCAGGAACGCGTCGATGGCGCGCGCGAGCACGCGCGTCGGCGCCGCGGTCCGCGCCTCGCCATCGGTCGCGACGGCCGGGAGCGGCAGCATCGCCAGCAAGGCCGGCAGGCCGGTCACGGACACCAGCTGCATGGCGCTCACGCCGAAGATCGAGAAGAGAGCGAAGTCCTGAATCGCGGGCTGCGGCGCGACCAAGAGCGCGGCGAAGCCGATGCTGGTCGTCACGCCCGAGATCATCTCGGGCAGGATGACGTCGCGGAGGCAGGCTTCGGCGGCGCGCGGCGCGTCGCGGATCTCGGCGGCGATCAGGTCGTAGCGCGCCAGCACCTGGACGCCGTAGACGGCGCCCATGGCGATCAGCATCGGGCCGAGCACGATCGTAATCAGGTTGAGCGGTTGGCCGAGCGCGGCGAGCATGCCGAACGTCCAGATCGTCGCCGTGAGGGCGACCCCGACCGGGACCGCGCCGGCACGGAGCGAGCCGGTGGTGAGCCACGCCGTGGCCATCCCCACCAGCACCGCGATGGGCAGGAGGCGGACGAGGTCGTGGAGCATGATGTCGGCCGCCCGCGCCTTCACGTGTTGGCGGCCGGTCACGAAGAATCGGCGCTCCGGCGTGGACTCGGCGGCGAGGATCGCCGCGATCGACTCGTCCAGCCTGGCGGCCACGAACTCGCCGTCGGTCATGGTGCGGAAGGACACGTTGACGGCCGCCACGCGGCCGTCGCGCGACACGATCGTCTTCGGGTAGATGCGGTCGGCGAGCACGCGCGCGCGAAGATCGGCGAGCGCCGTGGCACCCGTCGGGATCTCGTCGATCAGCGGGTCGATCCGTACGGCGTCCTCGGCGGGCGCGTAGCGAAACGCCGTCGCCTCGATCAGGCTCTCGGCGGAGCGTACGCCCGGAAGCCGACGAATGGCCTCGCTGACGCGCTTCAGGGCTTCGAGCTCGGCGGGCGTGAAGACGTCGGCGGTCTCCATCCCGATGACCATCACGTCGTCGTCACCGAAATTGCGGACGGCCTCGGCATACACGTCGCGCGCCGGATCGTGCGCCGGAAGCAGCGGCTCCTCCGACGGGTCGAGCGTGAGCCCGCCGCCCGGCGCGCTCGGATGGGCGATGGCGAACAGCGCCGCGACCGTCAGCGCCGCCAGGATCCCCAGCACGAGCCGCCGTCCACGAATCACGGCGGCGGGCCAAATCCAGGCGGCGACGAAGGCGAGATTCAGGGCGACGGCCGCCGCCAACACCGGGCGAAGCGCGTCGATCAGGTCCGCGTCCTCCCGACGGTCACGTCGAGAGTGTCTCAGCGAGCCCGGTGCGGATCAAGCGAGGGTGCGCGCACCTGCGCGGACCACGACGGTGATGCTGAGGCGCCGCACGCATGATCGCTCGAACCTCCGCGCGGATTGCCTCGAGGTCACCGCTCGCGGGAGCGACATCACCGAGCGCCGCTGCTTCGGCAATGAGCGCCTGCGCGCGTCCGGAGACGGCATCGTCGAGCGAAAAGCCCAAGCATTCAGCGCCAACCTGATTGGCGCTGTCGGCGTCGAGCTGCTGGGAGAGCGGCGTCGAGCCGACGAGATCGCAGAAGAGCACCGTCAACTGACGGCGTTCGCCAGGACGCTCGCCCCCGGAGCTGGACGCCGGCACCGTCGGTGCTTCACCGGTCGAACCCGGATGACTTACGCGTCTCTCACTCGATCGCTAGCGCTCGCCCTGCGCCTTGGCGCCGCCGGGAGTGCGAGACTCTCCCCTCATGTCGCGAACGGAATCCGCTCTTTTACCTTGTCCGTTCGGATCGAACGATAGTACACGCGCGCACGTCGCATTCATGGCCCCTCCCTCAACGAACCGCCTCCCAACCCGACTCAGAGGAGATCCTGTGATCAACCACGAAGAATCCACGCCCCGGCCCGCCTCGCAGCGATCGTACTACGGCTACCGAGTCGCCTGCGCCGCCGGGAGCGCAGAAGGTCTGCGACGCGCCTCCGGATGCGCCCCACGAGCGGTGCACGTACAGTCCCGCCCTGCTTCCGGGACGCCATTGCCGGGGTACGATGTGACCTCTGGAGAGCGGAAGTCTCGCGTGATCTCGATGCCCACGGCCAACGGCGATTTCGGAGCGTGCGGGATCGTGGAACGCCACGGTCCACGCTGAGAGGGAACGACAGCGACGGATGGAAGTGCCCCCGGCGCGATTCGAACGCACGACCCAGGATTAGGAACGCGCCACCCCGCCGGCACTTTGCGGCGATCTGCATTCGTTTCGCGGAGTAGCGGCTCGCTCGCACCCCACCTAGTTGCAGCATCCCGCAAAGCTCCGTTCGCAAAACGGGGCAAGAACGGGGGCAACTGTGCCTGCTCTTACGGCGCAGCCACGACGAATGCCGCCGCGCCGCCGACGACGGGAAGGCTCAGCGTGCTCATGGCGGTCTCGAGCGTCAGGCGAGTGCCCGGCGGTGGATATTGCGTGAACAGCTGGTCGCTCGAATACAGCATGAGGCCGATACGCGACCCGGGCTGGAACACGTAGTCGTGGGGCTGAAGCTCGAACGAGATCGCGTATGGCCTGCCGGGATCGATCGCAAACGTCTCGGAATCAAGGCCGTCTCGTCCGAGCAACCGATACTGTTCCGGGTCGTCTGGCGATTTGCGGTTTTGAGGATCGGCCCAGCCGCGCGTAATGATCGTCCTAGTGCCGTTGGCCTTGTAGTCGACGAGCATCGCGCTGACGATAGCGGCGGGACGGCTGAACGACATGCGCAGCGAGACTGCGGGCGTGCCGCTGATATGGACCGACGCCGTGATCGGATCACTCTTGTAGACGAGACGATTCTGGGACTGCCCCGCAGCCGCGAGGACCGCCGCGTCGATCGAGGAATCGTCGACGATCGTTTCGAAAACGGGTTTCGCCGGCGCCGGCGGCGCCACTCCGAGGCCTCCGACGCTGTTGTTGTCGCTCGGTCTCAGGTGAAACGTCGTCGTGGTAGCGCCAGGAACGGGCCAGTCCGCATAGTCGACCCATACGTTGTTTTCGCGTTCGACCGTAGCCTTCGGTCCGTCCATCGCCCCGTTGTTCACGCCATACAGATAATGGCTCCAGAATCGATTGAGTGTGTCGCGCCAGATCGCCTGACGGGCGGAATTGGCGCGGTCGCCATGCCCACCCTGATTCCACCAGATCTTGGCGGGCACGCCTTGGGCTTTGAGCGCAGCGTAGAGTCGGGCGGCATGCCGGGGCTTCACATTGAAATCGTTGAGGCCGTGCGAGATGAGCACCGCCGCGTGGAACGTGTCCGCGTCTTTGACGTAATTGCGCTCGTCCCACCATGCGTTGTAGTCGCCCGTCAGACGATCCATCCGGCGTGCGATGTTCGCTCGCATGTCGGCGCAGACTTCCGGATGCTTGCGTGTGAGGATGTTGTCGAACAGCGTGTCGGCGTCCGTTCCCTTGGTGGGATAGGAGTGAATCACGGTGCCGTACGAGCGCCGGTGGTAGTAATAACTGGAAACGCCTGCGATGGGGACTATGGCCTTCAACCCTTCCACTCCCAGGCTGGCGGCACCGATGGGCAGCGTCCCCTCGTAGGACGTGCCAATCATGGTCGTCGCACCGGTTGTCCAGTACGCCTGAACCTGTTTGCCGGTTACGTCGTGGGCCAGCCCCTGGCCGTTGAACCAGTCGATCACAGCCTTGACTGCGAGATTCTCCTCGACGCCACCTATCGTCGGACATCCCGTCGAACTGCCCGTTCCCAGCGAGTTGGCTTCCGCGAAGACGAAACCTCGCGGGAGGAAATAGCTCTGGTAGCTGGTGGCGGTAATCGCGAGGTGTGGAGGCTCGGTCCCGTCGTAGGCCGTCGAGGGATCGATGGCAGGGACCTCATCGGGCCCGATACGGTCGGCATGACATACGTCGTCGGGCACGTACAGATCGATGTTGGTGTAGTCGTGAGTGGGATACGGCTTCGTGCCGCCCGTATAGGGACTGACTCTGAGAACCACCGCCAGCCTGGTGCCGAGCTCGGTGGCTTGGGGTCTGGTGATCTGGACGCGGATGCGATCGTTCAGGCCGTCACGATCGCTGTCGACCTCCGGGACCTCCACCCAGACATCGTGCGTGATCGTTGGCTGCCCCGAAAAGACCGGCTGGGCGAGGCCGTTGACGAAGCATGGCGACGTCGCCGCTGGCGGACACGACTGCTGCGCGTCGCCGCGTTCGACCGCAAGGATCGCAAGAAGAGCGACGATCGCGAAGGAGGTGCACTGTCTCTTCATGACCTGTTCCATCTTACGGAACCGGCACGATCTGGATCGCGTTCACTGGCCCACGCCGCGTCCCTGTGGAGGTCCCCGGCGTGGCGGTGATCGTGAAGCCGGCCGCGGTCACCGTGAACTTCACGTAGTTGCCGGCCGAGTTCGTCGCGCGCGTGAACGAGGCCGTGAAGTTCGTGTTGGCGGAATCCGTCGCGTTGACGGATGTCGTCGTGATGCCGGATCCGCTGATCCTGTACGCGGCGGTTCGGGTCAGGGCGCCATTGTCGCCGTCCATGTACACGTACACGTCCCAGCTGCGCAGCCCCAGCCCCGCCACTGTGACGGTCGTCACGCTCGTGTCCGTGGTATTCAGGTACCCCCTCATCATGCGTCGATTCCCAGGCTGGTCCACGGCGGGCGTGCGCCAGGTGCTGGCCGCGCTCCACGTCACCGTTGCCCCCGACACTGCTCCGCTCTCATCGACCAGCGCGAGCGGGTTCGGCCGCGCGGCTCCCGTCGCGTTGTTCCAGTTCCGTTTCGCCACGACCCCCGCAGTCTCCGTCGATCCCATCGCCGTCGGGCTGCTGCCGACGAAGTTGATGCCGATTGCGCGCGCGGTGACAGTGCTCACCACCAGGGTCACTGACGCCGTGCGGCTCAGCGCGCCGCTCGTGCCCATGATGGTCAGCGGATAGCTCCCTACTGCGGTGCCGGCCGCCGTCGTGATCGTCAGCGTCGAGGGTCCGCTGCCCATCACCGATGCCGGCGCGAACTGCGTTGTGACTCCCGCGGGGGCACCGCTCACTGCCAGCCCTACCAACGCGCTGAATCCATTCAGCGCGCCCACGGTCACCGTGTAACTCGTCCCATTGCCTGGCGCCACCGTGGTCGTCACCGGTGTCGCGGCCAGCGTGAAGTCCGGTACCGCAGGGGCCGCCGGCACGATCTGGATGGCGTTGAGCGGCGCACGCCGCGTCCCTGTGGAGGTCCCCGGCGTGGCGGTGATCGTGAAGCCGGCCGCGGTCACCGTGAACTTCACGTAGTTGCCGGCCGCGTTCGTCGCGCGCGTGAACGTGGCCGTAAAGTTCGTGTTCGCGGAATCCGTCGCGTTGACGGATGTCGTCGTGATGCCGGATCCGCTGATCCGGTACGCGGCGGTTCGGGACAGGGAGCCGTTGTCGCCGTCCATGTACACGTACACGTCCCAGCTGCGCAGTGTCAGTCCCGCCACCGTTACGGTCGTCACGCTCGTGTCCGTGGTATTCAGGTACCCCCTCATCATGCGTTGATTCCCGGGCTGGTCCGCGGCGGGCGTGAGCCAGGTGCTGGCCGCGCTCCACGTCACCGTTGCCCCCGACGCCGCTCCACTCTCATCGACCAGCGCGAGCGGGCTCGTCCGCGTGGCTCCCGTCGCGTTGTTCCAGTTCGGTTGCGTCACGACCCCCGCGGTCTCCGTCGATCCCATCGCCGTCGGGCTGCTGCCGACGAAGTTGATCCCGATTGCGCGCGTCGCCATGGTCGCTATGACCACGGTCACGGTGAAGCTCTTCGTGATGGTGTTGCCGGCGGCGTCCGTCGCCGTGGCGGTGACGCTTGTCGTCCCCACGGGGAAGGTACTGCCTGACGCTGGGTTGAAGACCACCGGCACGTTCCCGCTGACCGCGTCGAGCGCCGACCCCGAAAAGCTCACGACCGTGCCCTGAGGGTTCGTTGTGTTCGCCGTCGGGACGACCGGGAGCGTGAGGACTGGCGGCGTGGTGTCGCGCACGGTGACGGTGAACGATCCAGAGGCGGTGTTGTTCATGTGGTCGGTTGCCGTGCAGCTCACTGTGGTCGTCCCGAGCACGAACGTGCTCCACGACTCGGGGCTGCAGCGTACCCACACGTCGTCATCGACGTTGTCGCTGGCGGACACGGAGAAGGTGACGACCACGCCGCCCGGGCCCGTTGCCTCCCGCGTATGGTTGGGCGGCAGCTGCAAGACCGGTGGAGTCGTGTCCTCCAAGAAAGGCGGGCAGACCTGCGCGTCGGCGCGGAGCGGCAGGAGGAGCGCCACGAGTGCGACGGCGAAGAAGAACATGCTGGTAGTACCGTCTAGCCGGGCTTTCGGCCGAAGCTGGTTGACATGTTCCAGACTCGGACCGTCTACGGGCACCCGTGGCACGCGCCGGAAAGCGCCGTCAAGACGCAGCGCGGCCAGCCCGCCTTGTTCGCGACACCTCCAACGCTGCTCCTCGAGTTCGGCGACTGAGTCGGGATTTTCGCCCTTCAATTCGCCGGCGGGCATTGCGAAGCCGTTGAACCTATTGAATACCCCCGGCGCGATTCGAACGCACGGCCCCAGGATTAGGAAGGGTCTGCGGTGCGTGCTGCTCGGTGCTGCTCGATGACGCTCGCTTCTGCCCACGTGGTTGCAACCTGGTAGCAGGTTCTGTGGGTCGCCGACTCGCCACTAGCAGCGACGACTTTGCCAAGACTCGACGGAATCGTCGCGTCTTTCGCAGATCGCTCTATTTTGCAGCAGGGAACGCAACGGCCGTGCTGCCGCTCGTGCCATACCCCACGGCTTTGTACTTCCCGCTTCCCGTGAACGAGCAGAAGCCTCCGATCGGGATCGCCGCGGAGAATGTAGTCACCTGGATGAGACAACTGCTCTGCGGCGGGACCGGCGTGCCGGTGCACGTATCCGTAGATGCCGCGAGCGGCGCGCCGGCCGCATCGGTTACGGACACGGTCACATCGAGGGGTTTTGTGCCGATGTTCGTGGCCACGCACGCAACGAAGCTGCTCGCGATGATCAGCGGCGTTCGCAACGTCGGAGCGGCCGAGGCACTGCCATATGAGACGAGAATCGAGGCGGCGAGGAGACAGAGTGTGCGTGAGAGTGCTCTCATGACGGACCTCCTGTGCCGTTTCGCGTATCGCTGCGCATGGGATGCTGTCAACGACGACCGCGCTCGGGTGCTGTCCTAAGTAGGGATTTAGGACCCGCGCTCGCGGCCGATGCGAAAAGGGAACTGCAACGTGATTTGAATGCCCCCGGCGCGATTCGAACGCACGGCCCCAGGATTAGGAATCCTGTGCTCTATCCACCTGAGCTACGGGGGCGAAGGCAGGAGGTCGTAGCGAACTCCGACTCCCTCGTCCACCTATCGGCCTAGGGAAACGGGGGCTTCCGCTGATGCCAGTCGGTCGCCTGCTCGTAGGCATGGCCCGCACGCAGCACGGTGCTCTCGTCGAAGGGACGACCGACGAGCTGCAAGCCGACCGGTAGCCCGGCGCGGGTGAACCCGCAGGGGAGCGAGAGCGCGGGCAATCCCGTCGCGTTGAACGGCGCGGTGCAACGGATCATCGCCATCAGGATGGACTCCTCGACGCCGCCGTAGCGGATCGTCTCTTGCCCGATGCGAGCGGCGACGATGGGCGTGGTCGGTGTGGCCAGCAGATCGACTGCCTCGAGGGCGCCTCGCATCGACGCGCACAGCGCGTCGCGCGCCCGGAGCGCGCTCATCAGCAACGGCGCATCGGGCGTCGCGCTCGTGAGGATGCCGCGCACGTCCTCTCCGAGGTCGCCCGGCCGCGCGTTCAGACTGTGGGCGTGAATCTCCTGCGCCTCGGCGAGCACGAGCGCGAAGACGGCGTTCAGCCCTGCCTCGACGTCCGGGACCTCGACGTCTCGCACCTCGGCACCGAGGCTGCGGAGCTCGTCGAGCGCCCGCTCCACGGCCGTCGCGACCTCGTCATCGAGCTGCGCGAAGAAGTACGGACGCGGCACCCCGATCCGGAGCCCGCGCACACCGCCGGCGAGCGCCTCCGTATAGTCGTCGACGGCGGTGCGGACGGTGGCGGGATCCGCGGGGTCGTAGCCCGCGATCGCGTTCAGCACGAGCGCGGCATCCTCGACCGTGCGCGTGATGGGTCCGGCGTGATCGAAGAGATACGAGAGCGGGAACACGCCCGCCTTGCTGACGCGCCCATACGTCGGCTTCAACCCGACGACGCCGCAGACCGAGGCCGGCATGCGAATGCTGCCACCCGTGTCGGTGCCGGTCGTCGCCGTGGCGAGACCCGCGGCGATCGCGGCGCCCGATCCCCCGCTCGAGCCGCCGGGGATGTGCTCGAGGTTCCACGGGTTGCGGGTAGGGCCGAAGTGCGGGTTGTTGGTCGTCACGCCATAGGCGTACTCGTGGGTGTTGAGCTTGCCGAGCAGGATCGTGCCGGCATCGCGCAGCCGTCTCGCGACCGTACAATCCTCCACCGGGACGTGGTCGGCGTGGATCTTCGCGCCGGCGGTGGTGCGAATGCCGGCGGTCCCGTACAGGTCCTTGAGCGCGATCGGAATGCCGTGCAGCGGCCCGCGGGCCCTGCCCGCCTCGAGCTCGTCGGTCGCACGTCGCGCATCGACGCGCGCCCGCTCGCTCGTCACGGTGATGTAGGCGTTCACCCGCGGGTCGAGCTCCGCGATACGGGCGAGATAGGCCTCGGTCAGCTCGAGCGGCGAGAGCTCCCGCGCGCGCAACGCCCGCATCGCATGCGCGATGGTGAGTCCGTTCACATCGAGGTTGCTCATCGCCGGTTCTGCTACCAGAGACGCGAACGGCCGGTCCAGCCGGTTGCCGAGGTGCGGTGAACGCGCTACCTAACGGCGGGGTCGACTGGATTCGTGTCAGGCTTCTCGCTCGAAGACGAACAGCGATTCGGCATCACGTCACGTCAGGCCGGAGGGCACGGGGTGGTCGCGATCCATCGCGTCGAGCACACCACGGAGCGGGCGGCTCCCGGGGAGTTTCGTCCCGCCGTTCTGGTCCCCGCGTACGAGTGCGGAACGACGATCGGGGCCGTGGTGGGCGGTGCTCGGGCCCAGGGGCTTCCCGTCCTGGTCGTCGACGACGGATCGCACGACGACACCGCGGAGGTGGCACGCACCGCCGGCGCCACGCTAGTTGCTCACCGGAAGAATCAAGGCAAAGGAGCGGCGCTGCTCACGGGCATGCGCACGCTCAATGCGCGCGGCTTCACGCATGCCCTCACGATGGACGGCGATGGCCAGCATCTGCCCCGCGAGATTCCGATTCTCTTGGGGGCCGCGATCGCCGAGCCGGATGCGATCGTCATCGGCGTTCGGCGCCGCGGTGATCAAGAGGTGGCGGGTATCAATCTCTTCGGCAACCGCTTCGCGAATCTCTGCGTGCGCCATGCCGCGGGCGTGCCATTGCCCGACACGCAATCGGGCTTTCGCGTCTATCCGTTGGTGACGATGCTGCGACTACCGACACAGGGACGCCATTTCGAGTACGAGTCGACTTCGATCATCTACGGAGCCCGTGCCGGAGTCCCGATTCGCTCGGTTTCCGTCGACGTCTACTACCCGCCGGTTGCCGAACGACGCAGCCACTACCGCAAGCTAGTGGATACACTCCGCATCATACGCGCAGTTGCTCCTCTTTTGGTGCGACGGTAGGGCAGCAGGGCGCTACTTTCGTGGCGGCTCCGAGGGCGGATCTGCCCTCAAAACAGCGTGCTCACGGGCGGGCGCCGTGGCATTCGTCTTGCTCCCTCCCGGGCTGGAGGGCATGCACACGTGGATAGACTCGCACCCGTCATTCGCGACCTCAGGAGCCGTCTCGGTCTCACTCAAGAGGAGTTCGCACACGCACTCGGCATCACGGTGAGCACCGTGAATCGTTGGGAGAAGGGCCATTCGGTCCCGAGCAAGCTGGCACGGGCGTCGCTGGCGCGTTTCGCCGGCCGTCGCGGCGTCGCCGTAGAAAGTCTCTTGGAAGACACGCCGCCCGAAGCCCTCCCGCCGCGCTCGAGCTCCGTCAACTAGCCACACCCTGGGCCGATCCTCCATCGTCGAGGCACGCCCTTCGCACAACTCACGCCCGCTGTTTCCGAGAGACCCAACCGACGCCACTCTCTTTGGAGGGCGGTGTCGGCCGCGGCCGGCGATGGTGACCTCGACGGCGGGGTACTAGAAGCAATCGTCGGCGCCAGTCGCGCGCCAACCAATGCAGTTCGGGCCGAAGTTGATCAGCGTGAGGTTGGCGTTCCCCGAGTCGACGCCTTGGCAAAAGGTCTGCGAAGTTGCGATCTGACCGGCGGGGATCTCGACGACGCAAAGCCCCTCAGCCCCGCTCAGCAGGCAGCAGTCGCTGTACTCGCAGGTACCCGTTCGGAAATCGCAGGCGTGATGCTCGGAGCACGTCACGGGGGTGTTTTCGCAGGCCACTCCCGCGATCCCGTCGTTCGTGCAGCGATCGGCGTCGTCGCACACTTGCGTGACGACCAAGCTCTCCACCGCGGCAGCCATGCTCGGCTCGTCGCCAGCCGTCTGGCAGTCTTTGCCCTTGTCGTCGACTTTCGCGAAGACGGCGGCGAGCACGGCATCGGCCTTGGCGATCTTCTCGGTGGACTTCGCGGGGTCGGGCTTGAGCAGATTCGACGCGTGCGTGCCGAGGAGCTTCTGCGCGTGCTTGCCGACGCTTCCGAGCTTCTTCGCAACGCATTTCGAGCCGGCGCCGGCCTCCGGACGTAGCGCGGCTACGACGTTACCGACGAAGGCATCGATCTGCCCCTGGGTGTCGGCGGTGTCGCCCTCCGTTGGGCACACGGTCTTCGCCTTCCTGGCAGCCGCCTCGGCCTTGCCGAACGCAGCGGCGAGCTTGGCGGACACGGCGTCGAGACACTCGGGATCGACGGCGAGCCCTTTCTGCGCGACCTTGGCGTGACAGCCGAGGATGGCGCTCGCGGCCGCGCCGGTCACCTTCATCTTGACCGCGGCGCAGGTCAGCGCGGCGTCCGTCTTGGCGAAGGCCGTGTCGGTGAGACCGAGCACCACCAAGACGGCGGCGAGCGTCGCGCCAGCGTGGAGTCGATGGCTCACGTGGTCCCTCGTATGCTTGGTTTCGACCGCGAGCAAGGACCGCGCGCCCCTATTTCTGCTTGCACACCAGGTTCGTGACCAAGATGCTGCAGTCATCCGCGACGAACGCCGCCTCACCACACTGGTCACGCCCGGGCGTTCCGCCGGGCGGAAGCGCGGTATCGTTCATCTCGACCGTCAAACGCACCGGGACCTGCGAATGCGACTGGAGCGGCATGGTCCCGCCCTTCAGGTTCATGGAGATCCCGATCATGCCCGGCAGGCCGAGTCGTGTGAGATCCTTCACGGTGATCTTCCTGACACCCTTGGAAACCGGGATCGGTCGCTTGTCGGTGTAGATCCATTTGGACGCCGGGTGACCCGACGCCTTCCAGCCGTGCTCGCCGCCGGGCACACGCTCGATGCCCGGTATGATCAGGTCGAGCAGGATCGCGTTCGCGCTGTCGGTGATTCGCAGCTGAATACCGTAACGCTCGGGAGCGATGACGGGTACGATGCTGCCGATGTGGAACGATCCCGTCAGTCGCACCCCCTCGTTGCCCAGCGGCGGCGTGAATACCCGGATGATCCTGGTTTTGGGCGCCACCCAGGCCCCGGCCAACGCGCTCCGCGAGCACGGGTCGCTGCCGCCGACCGCGGGGGGATTGAAGAGGGTCCCGATGCAGTAGCCGTCGCCATCGGTGTCATTGTCGACGTCGCCGGGACACACGTCGCAGGCGTTGCCGAAGATGTCACCGTCGTTGTTCAACTGAGCGGGGTCGGCAATCGTCGGACAATCGTCGCTTTGATCGCAGACGCCGTCCGCGTCGCCATCGATGCGCTGACACGTAGCCGAGCAGCAGAGAGTCGCGCCGTTGGCCGCGCCTTGGTCGCATTGCTCACCGGCGGTCACGATGCCGTTCCCACACGCCGTCGTGGTGCAATTCGAATCGCACCCGTCTCCGTTCGTCAGGTTGCCGTCGTCGCACTGCTCGAAGGGTGAGGCGGTGCCGTCACCGCAGAGGCCCTCGATCGTGCACGTGGGGCTACAGCCGTCGGCCGCGACCAGGTTGCCGTCGTCGCATGCCTCCCCGGCGGTCACGACGCCGTTCCCGCATCCGGTCACCTTGCAGGTCGAGTCGCAGCCATCGCCGTCGACGATGTTGCCGTCGTCGCAGGCCTCCCCACCCTCACGGATGCCGTTGCCGCAGGAGGTGTCGAGGAACGCGTACACCGCCCCGGCGTCGAGCTCGACGGAGTCGTCGAGCGGCGTGCCCACGAAAATCCTCGAGCCGAGGGCGGCAAGGGCGTTGCCGAAGTGATCATCGAGCACGGGAGCCGGCTTCTGGAACGTCTGCAGGAGCGCACCCGACGTGACGTGGAAGACGTAGACGGCACCGACGTTGAGCGATCCCGTGTCGTCGAGGCGAGCACTGATCGCGACCTTGTCGCTCCCGACGGCAGTGACGGCGTAGCCGAACTCGTCGCTCACGGTCGGGCCTGGTTTGACGAAGGCCTGGATCAGCAGGCCCGTCCCGCCATCGAACAAATAGGCTGCTCCGGCACTCGCCGATGCCACGTCGTTGACTGGCGCTCCGATCAAGGCGTCGCCGCCCACGGACGCCACCGAGCTGCCGAAGCGGTCGCCGGGTGCGGGGAACGGGTTCGGCAGGGTGCTCAGCAGCGCGCCGTTTGCCCCGTTGAACAGATATGCCTCACCGGCATTGTCGGCCTTCGGGGTGAAGCCGCTCGCCGGAACGTCGTGCATCGGCGTTCCCACCAGCACGGTGGTGGTGCCCAGCGCGGCGACCGCGTATCCGAACTGGTCCCCGGGAGCAGGCGACGGATTCAGGTACACCTGCTGGATACCGACGGTATTGTAGAGGTAGGCGACCCCGCCGCCACCGAACCCGGTATCGTCCTTGGGGGCGCCGATGAGCATGTTGGAGCCCAGCGCGGCGAGCGACCAGCCGAAGTTGTCGTTGGCGCCGGGGGCGGGATTGGCGAACGTCTTGAGCAGCGCGCCGGTCGCGCTGTTGAACAGGTAGGCCGCACCGGCATCGGTACCGGCGGTGTCGTCGAATGGTGCGCCGATCAGCACGTTCCCGCCGACTGCGGCAACCGCGAGCCCGAATCGGTCACCGGGGCCCGGTGATGGATTCGTGAAGGTCCGTAACGTCACCCCCGTGGTTCCGGAGATGAGAAACGCCTTGCCGGTGTTGATGGCTCCGGGCGCGTCGACGTCGGGGGCACCGACGATGAGATTGTTTCCGACGGTGGCCACGCTGAAGCCGTAGTGGTCGCCGGCCGCAGGGACGGGATTCAGGAACTCCTGCTGGCAAATCGACGAACAGCCGTCGCCGTTCGCGAGGTTACCGTCGTCGCATTGCTCGACACCGGTGACGACGCCACTGCCGCAACCGGTCGGCTTGCACGTGGAGTCGCAGCCGTCACCGTTCAACGCATTGCCATCGTCGCAGGTCTCGACTCCGGTCACGACGCCGTTGCCGCAGCCGCTCACGGTGCAGTTGGCATCGCAGCCGTCGCCGCTCGTGAAGTTGCCGTCGTCACAGGCCTCGGGGGCGGTGACGACGCCGTTGCCGCAACCCGTCACGGTGCAATTGGCGTCGCAGCCATCCCCGCTCGCCAGATTGCCGTCGTCGCAGCCCTCGCCGCCGGTGAGGATGCCGTTGCCGCAACCCGTCACGGTGCAGTTGCCATCGCACCCGTCGCCGCTCACGACGTTCCCGTCGTCGCATTGCTCGGGGGGGACGGTGGCGCCGTTGCCGCAGCCGGGCGCGGTGCAGTTCGAGTCGCAGCCGTCACCGTTGACGAGGTTGCCGTCGTCGCATTGCTCGGGCGCGGTCACGATGTCGTTGCCGCAGCCCGTGGTCGTACAGTTGCTGTCGCAGCCGTCGCCGCTGATGGCGTTGCCGTCGTCGCACTGCTCGGGCGCCGTCACGATGCCGTTGCCGCAGGCCGTGGTCGTACAGTTACTGTCGCAGCCGTCGCCGCTCACCAGGTTGCCGTCGTCGCAGACCTCGCCAGTGGTCACGATGCCGTTGCCGCAGCCGGTCGCGGTACAGTTGCTGTCACAGCCGTCGTCGTTCGCGAGATTGCCGTCGTCGCACCCCTCGCCTGAGGTCACGATGCCATTGCCGCAACCGGTGAGCGTGCAGTTGGCGTCACAGCCGTCGTCACTCGTGAGGTTGCCATCGTCGCAGTGCTCGCCGGCCGCGGGATTGAGCGTCGAGTCCCCGCAGGCCGCTAGCGTGCAGTCCGGATCACACGACGCCGATCCGAAGGGGCCGGCATCGCAGGCCTCACCCGACGTGGCGATGCCGTTCCCGCAGCCCGTCGGCGTACAGTTGGAGTCGCAGCCGTCCGCGTCGATCAGGTTCCCGTCGTCGCACGTCTCGCCTATGGTCACGACGCCGTTGCCGCAACCCGTCGGCGAACAGTTCGAGTCGCAGCCGTCGCCGTCGATCATGTTGGCGTCGTCACACTGCTCGGCGGGAGGCTCGACGTTGCCGTCAGGGCAGATGGCGAGCGCCATCGCCGGAGCGAAACTTCCAAGAACGACGGCCAACACCGTGAGCCGCACGATTTGACGGGCACTTCGCATGAGCTGAACCTCCAGACGGAGTTGTGTTGGATGTGCCCCTCGATCGCCGACTGAGCATCAGGACCGGTGTGCGGCGCAGCTCTGCTTGCACTTGCGGAAGGGAGCTGCGGGCACGCCGTCTTCTCGAAGGGGAATCGAGAAGTCGAGAACTTGGAAGCGAGTGGCTAGAGCAAAGCGCATGCCATACCAGAGGCGAGAAAACACGTGATCTGTCTCTTTCCACTTTGCATGTTTTTGCGAGAACGCACGGACCTTCGGCCGTGCTGAGGGATACTCCCTGGGTATTTTCCCAGTATGCGGCCCCTTCTTTCCCCAGCCACGGCGCGTTAAGAGGGCGCGATGCGCCTGGCCCTCGTGTGCATGCTCCTCTGTCTCGCCGCGTGTACGCGTTCGCCCAGCCGTGATCCCGCGGTCGTTCAGGACGTCTTGCAGTACGTCGACAAGATCAAGAAGTGGGAGCCTGTCGAGGTCGAAACGCTGAAGGCGATCCACGACGTGCGCGAAAATCAGTTCGTCGACGACGAGTACGTGATCGCGACCCTCGGCGGGGTCATGGACGACGTCCAGCTCCATCTCGCCGAGATCGACCGCTACCAACCGAGGACAGGCGCCGTCACCGAGGTCCACGCGCAATACCGTCGCGCCTGGCAGGATCTCCACGATGCCTTCACCGGCGTCATCGGCTCGATGGAGCGGAAGGACTACATGGCGCTCGCCAAGGCGACCGAAGCGCTCCGAACCTCGCGTCAGGAGCTCCTCTTGGTTGCCGCCGCCTTGGACATCCTGCTCGAGGACTCCGGCCTGAAGGATCCCGAGAGCGCCGAGCGGCCCGCAACCTCGTGATCGGACATGGATCGCACCGAGGCGCCAGACGCCGCAGAGCGAGCCACCGTACTCCTTCGTGACGTCGCGTCCTCTGCGGAGGACGCGCGCCGCTACCGCGCGCTGGCCACCCGCATCGCCGAACCGGCTCTCGATCGCGCGTTGGCGATCGGGAGCGTCATTCGGAGAGAGCTCCGGACAGGCCCCTCCCCTCGCCCTGCGGTCGCGGCGGCGCTCAGCGAGCTGCAGGAGCTCCTCGACGCCTGCCGGTCAGCGATAGCGGAGGTCCGGTCGAGCCGAGACTACGTGGAGGCAGCGTCCGGCTTCGCTCGGGGGGACACGGAGCGTGTCGCCTCGCTCGCACCCGCGATCTTTGCCGGCGTCGTACCCGCCGAAGGCTGCGCCACCGTCTTCTGGCCGGTGCCCATCGCCGCGAGGATCCCAGGCTCGCACTTCGTACCGGCCGAGAAGTGCGCAGCCCACATCCTCGCCCTCTCCAACGAGGGCATCCCCGCTGCCCTGCCCCCACCCGACTTGGGCGCCGACGATCTGATCGGTGCGGTGCCCCTTTCGGAGGAGCACGACGGCGCAGACAGTCCGATCGCGCTCGCCTTCAACGCCGACGAGCTGCCCGCGCCAGTCTGCCGGCTCCAGGATACGCCGACGCTGCTCTTCTACGCACCGAGACTACGATGCGAATTCGCGATTCACGCCGCCGGGACCGTCAGCGACGAGTGGTGGGCGGTCCGCCCGGACGCGTACCGCCGCTACCTGGACGAGCTGCGACACGCCCTCGGTGCGCTGGCGTCGCGGCTTCAGTTCGAGCGCTGACGGCGAATCAACGATCGTCGCCCGAGTCCTCGAGCTCGGGCTCCGCCGGCTCGACGGGCGCTGGCGCCGTGAACTCGACCTCGCCCGGCGCCACGGCCACCGTCTCCGGCTCGACCTGCATCACGTCCCTGCCGCGGAGCGTGTAGCGCTCGCGAACCACCGGACGGACGTTGCTGAACTCGTAACGCTCGGTGCGGTCGAGATGATCCGGCCGGATGAAGTAGTCGCCCTCGACCGTCGGACGCCACATCGAGCGGGCGGTGCGGAGGTCGCCACCCGTGAGCCAGCCCTCGACACCGCCGAGCCCGGCGCCCACCACGCCCACCGTCAGGCGAACGGGGGTGTAGAAGATGCTGAGCACCGTCGCCGCCACCCCCATGCCGAACTCGGCGCCGGCGCTGTGATACTCCTCGACCACGACCTCACGGAAGGGAGGGGTCTCGTGGATGACCGCGCGCTCCTGGACGACCGTGTCGCCCACGGGCTCCCGCTCCACCGCCGCACCTGGCCTCGGCCCGGAGTCGTCGACAGCTCCTCCGAACGCCGGACCCGCCACCGCCACCATGACCGCCGCTACCCCGACGAGCATCGATCGCATCGCCTCACCTCCGCGGAAAGTTTCCTCATGTTGCCAGCTTAGGCGCAGAGGTGCAACGACCATTCGCCACCCACTCGCCCTCGGACCGCCGCGGCCGGCGGCTGGTGTCCCCCTCCCCCACCTTGCTCTGAACCCACCCCCCGGACTTCCGCTCCTCAGAGCCTCTCCTCAAGTGTCGTCACCAGCCGCCGAACCTCGGGGTCGCACGCGCGCCGTGCCTCGATGGCGCGGACGGCGTGCAAGACCGTCGTGTGGTCGCGACCGTAGCGCTCGCCGATCGCGGCGAGCGACAGTCCGATCTGTCGCTTCAACAAATACATGCTCACTTGCCGTGCAAACACGAGCCGGACGGCGCGTTGGGCCGAGAGCAGCGCCGGCCGTTCGAGGGCGAAGGCCTCGGTGACGAGCGACTCGACCCGCTCCACCGAGACCCGCTCGCGCACCACCGGATAGAGCCGACCGACGGTCTCCTCGGCGAGCGTGAGATCGATCGTCCGCCCGGCGAGCGAGGCCATCGCCTTCAGCCGGGTGAGCGCGCCTTCGAGCTCGCGCACGCTCACGGCGCGTACGCGCTCCGTCAGGAAGTCGAGTACGGCCTCCGGCAGCTCGAGCTCCTGCTCGACGGCCTTGGCCGCCAAGATCCGGCGCCGGGTCTCGCGATCGGGCGGCGTCACCTCGACCGTGAGGCCGCCCTCGAAGCGGCTGCGCAGCCCGCTTTCCAGATTGGGAACCTCTCGCGGCGGCCGGTCGGACGAGAGGACGATCTGTTTCCCGGCCGCGCACAGGAGATTGAAGGTGTGGAAGAACTCCTCCTGGGTCCGCTCCTTCCCGGCAATGAACTGGACGTCGTCGACCACCAACATGTCGATCTTGCGAAACCGCTGATGGAAGTTTTCCATGCGTTGGCGGCGAAGCGAGCTCACCATCTCATTGATGAAGAGCTCGGCGCCGATCGACAGCACGCGATAGCTCCGGTATCGCGTCCGGACGGCGTTCGCGGTCGCGTGGAGAAGATGCGTTTTCCCCAGCCCCACACCGCCGTAAATGAAGAGCGGGTTGTAGAGCGCCCCCGGGTTGTCGGCGACGGCACTCGCTCCGGCATGCGCCAATTCGTTACACGGGCCGACGACGAAGTTCGCGAAGGAGAATCCCTGGTGTCCAGGTGTCGCAACTTGGCGCAGCGGCGCGACCGCGGCGGGCGACGACGCGACGACCGGCGCGGCCATGCCCGTGCCGACCGACAGAGAGATCGACACCGGATGGCCGGCCACCTGCGCCGCGGTGGAGCGAATTTGATCGAGGAAATGCTGCTGAACCCAATTGCGATGAAAGACGCTCGGTGCTTCTACGGTCAACGCGTCGCCGACCTCGGTCGCTCTCTGCAGACACGAGATCCATGCCGTGAAGTCCTGACTTGGCAGCGACGACTGCAGCTCCGCCAACGTCTGACGCCAAAGCGATTCCATCACCCCTCCCTCGCCTACTCACACTCGCGCTCCGCTCCCCCTCTCCCCACCACGCCACCCGCGCCGCCCTCGCCAACGGTACGTCCGAGACTATCCACAGCTGGGTATATTTCCGGACGCGTCGCCCGCTCAGGCAGTTGCGAGCATCGTCCAGAGGTTTGTGCACAAGGCACCGAGATCCTCTCACCGCTGCCCCCACACTGGAGAGGGCTGGCGAGCGGTACAGTTTAATTTCATCGATACTGTTTTGTTATGGAAACGTTTCCGGAGGTTCGAAACAAGGCGTGATACTCTCGTTGAGGGTCAAAGGTCAAGGACAAAAACATGCGCGTCTCGAATTTCGTGCAAGGCGCGCTTTGCTTGACTTTTCAGGGATTCTTCAACTATCCGGTGGCGCCAATCGGCTCGGCACTCGGGTAAACCAAGATAGGAGGTGGCTGATGAAATTGGGACTGCGTTTCGCGGTTGCCTGCACGGTGCTCGTCTCGTTTGCAGCGGGATGTACGTGCATGCAGAAGCCGTGGGGAAAGGGCGCCCTGGCCGGCGCCGGCGTCGGCGCGGTCGGCGGCGGCATCGCCGCCGGAGCCGGCAGTAACAACACCGGCGCCTTCGACATCGGCAACGACAACGAGGACAAGGCCCTCGCGGTTGCCACCGGTGCCATCGGAGGCGCCGCCCTCGGTGCGCTCCTCGGTCATTGCCTGTGGGACCAGAAGGCGATCGTCGCGGCGCCACCTCCACCGCCTTCTCCGCCGCCTCCTCCTCCGGTTCAGAAGAAGATGGTGCTGCGGGGCGTGAACTTCGACTTCGACAAGTCGAACATCCGGCCGGACGCGGTGCCCGTCTTGAAGGAGGCTGCCTCCATCCTCAAGGAGAACTCGAGCGTCAAAGTGACGGTCGAGGGCCACACCGACGCGAAGGGCAGCGACGAGTACAACCTCAAGCTCTCGAATCGCCGTGCTGCGGCCGTCAAGGCCTTCCTCGTTCAGGAAGGTGTCGCCGAAAGCCGGTTGAGCACCCGAGGTCTCGGCGAGTCGCAACCGGTCGCGAGCAATGAGACCGACGACGGCCGAGCCCAGAACCGGCGGGTCGAGCTCAAGGTCAGCGAGTAGTCTCGAATAGGACGGGTAGGCTTCGAGCTTTCGAAGTCTACCCGTCCTCCCCCTCTCCTCCCACATCAACGGCTCGGGCCCTCTCTCGCCACCCCATCGGCATCGGATTTGCGTAACCCAGCGGACGGCTTCGCGGCGACCTCGCCATCGGGGCCGCATGGGCTCTGCGCAACGGCACAAGTGTGCGGCTTAGCTTGGGGCCTGCCAGTGGAAAGCGCTGTAGAGGGCCACGGTACCTTGCACGCACGCAAAACCGTGCATCGGTGAGGCAGGTTCTCAGTTTCAATTCGATGCCTTACAGCGGCACATCGCTTGCTGATCCGGGCCCCTAAGTCCCTCATTCGGAAGGTGCCGTGAGAATCCATTTGATCGAGAAGCTCAAGAGACACCTACCCGTGAACCGCCTGGGCGTGTTGGGCTCCGCGGCACTCCTGGCAATGTGTTGCTCTTTCGCACCATTGCAGCCTGCCCAGGCAGTGATCATCGCCTACGACGACAACTCGTTGCCCGTCGGCGACAACCCGCAGAGCTTTAGCGCTTCCGACTGCAATGAAGATGGCTTGCCCGACATCATCAGCGCCGATTTCGATTCGAAGACGGCGACGATCTTCATCAACGACGGCAACGGGGCGCTCCTCCATCGGAAGACGATCTCGACCTCTCCCCAGCCGAGCGGCGCCGCCTGCGCGGACTTCACCAATGATGGAATTGGGGATGCCGCCGTCGGCAGTTGGGCCAATGGCACGGTCACGATAAACCGCGGCGAGGCCGACGGCTCGTTCACGGTCGTGGGCACGGTTCCGGTTGGACTTCAGCCGCGCTCGGTGACGACGGCAGACCTGAACGACGACAGCTTCCCCGATCTGGTCGTCGCCAACGCCCAGTCGAGCGATCTCACCCTGCTCTTCGGCGATGGCGCAGGGGGATTCCCGGCGGTCGGCACCGTCCGGCTTCCGACCGTGAAGCAGACGAATCGGCCACGTGCCGCTCAAGTGGCTGATTTCAATAAAGATGGTTTCCCCGACATCGCCGTCGCCAGTCAGGGCGACCCCTCCTTCCGACTGCTTCTCGGCGATGGCATCGGCTTCACCATCTTCAACGGACCGCTTCCCACGCCTGGAAAGCTCTTGGGGGTCGCCGCCGGTGACCTGAACGACGACCAGATTCCCGACGTCGCGCTCCTGTCGACCGAGGCCGTCTTGACCCTCTACACCGGCGTCGGCAACGGAACGTTCACCCTCGTCGCGACACTACCGCTGCGTTCCGCCGCCAAGGCCGTCGCCATCGCCGACTTCAGCCAGGACGGGTTTGGCGACATCGCCGTCTCGTACTCCGACGCCAACGCCGTGCAGGTCATCACCGCCTTGGGTCCGGCGCAGTTTCCTCCCTGCGGCACGGACGGCAGCCCGTTCCTCTGTCCGAAGGCGGGTGAGCCCGTGTTCAACGGCTTCGGCTTCGCCGGCCTCCGGCTCGGTCCCGATGAGACCATGCAGATGGTCTTCGCCGACAAGAGCCGCGGGGCCCTCACCCTGCTCGAGCAATCGACGCTCAGCGCGACGACGCCCAAGATCCTGGCGGCGCTCGGGGGCGAGCCCCTCGGTCTCATCTTGCGCGATCTGAACGGCGACCTCATCGCCGACGCGATCGTCCCGACCCGTGCCAAGCGCGGCGTGGCTTTGCAGGTTTTCGCCGGCACTGCCGACGGCGGATTCGTGGCGACCGGGGGCGCGTCCACCTGTGGCGACGGCATCTTGCAGGGTGCCGAGCTCTGCGACGATGGCAACACGTCCTCCAAGGACGGCTGCACGACGGCGTGTGTCCCGCAGATCGACAAGTCGATCGTCTCGATGGACGCCGCCGACGTCAATGCCGATGGCCACATCGACCTGATCGTCGCCGATGGCAAGGCCGCCCTGCGCGTCCTCTATGGCGATGGCCAGCGTCGCTTCAAGTCGGTTCAGACGCTCGCCAAGCTCCCGGCCAAGGCCGGAGCCGCGGTTGCGGACTTCAACGGCGACGGTTTCATCGACATCGCAGCGCCGCCGAAACGCAAACGGGACGGCGCGATCATACTGTACGCGAACGACGGCCTCGGTAACCTGGTGGCGAGCACCCTTCCCGGTCCACCCCTCATCGGACCACTCCTCGCCGGCGACTTCGACAACAACGGATTCCCCGACCTCCTCGGCGTGCAGACCTCGAAGCCCAAGGGCCTCACCCTCTTGTCCGGCGACCTGACGGGGCCGCTGCGCGTCGTGCGTCCCATGGGCCTCGCGAGCAAGAGCTTCCAGGGGCTTTCGGCGGCCGATTTCAACGAGGATGGGTGGCTCGACGTCTTGATCGTCGGCGCCAAGAAGCAACCGACCTATGCCCTCCTCGGCTCTCCCGGCGGTCAACTCACGCCCACGGCCGCGCTCACGATGGATGCCATGGGAACGGTCACCGTCACGGACGTCGACCAGGATCAGCACCAAGACATCGTCGCGTGCAACCAGGACAAGATCGGCGGCTGTCGCGTTCTGTACGGAAGCGGCTACGGTGGTTTCGGCCTCCTGCCCTTCCCGGCCGCACCCTCCGTCGGTCGCGAAGTACGCGGCGCGGCGGCGGCGGATCTCGACGGTGACGGCCACGTCGACATCGCAGGGGTGAGCCGGCGCGACGATCGCCTCGTCATTCACTTCAGGGGCCCCGTCCCTCAGAGCATCATCCTTCCCACGGGCACCAACCCGACGAGCCTCGACTTGGCCGACTTCAATGACGACGGCCACATGGATCTCGTGGCCGTCAACGAGGGCTCCCAGGACATCAGCATCTTCACGAACCTCGGGGGGCGCCAGTTCAACACCCTGGCACGCATCAAGCTCCCGCCCGGCCCGTCTCAGCCCGTCTCGGCGGCCATTGCCGACGCCAACGACGACCGCAAGCCCGACATCGCGGTGGTGCAGGCCACGAGCAACCACGCCACCCTGCTGCTCAACACCGGCGCCGGCTTCGCCGCACTGCCGACGTTGACGACGGGCGCCGAGCCGCGTGGCGTCGCGCTCGCTCGCCTGAACGGCGACGATCTCTTCGACATCGTGACCGCGAACCGCGCGGCCGATTCGGTCTCCGTCTTCCTCTCCCAACCCGGTGGAACGTTCACGCGCACCGACATTTCGAGCGGCGGCTCCAAGCCCTGGTCGATCGAGGCCCCCGACCTCAACAACGACCTATTCGGGGACTTGGTGATCCTGAACGAGCTCAGCGCGGTCGGCTCCACCGAAGGCAGCCTCGTCACCTACCTCAACGACCAGACGGGCGGCTTCCCGGTGATCACGGAGAAGCACGTTCGTGGTCGGGAGTTCCCCTCCCAGACGTGCGTCGGCGACTTCGACGGCGACGGCAATGCCGACATCGCAGTTGCCAGCATCTACACCGGAGACGTGATGTTGATCCATGGATCCGGAACCGGGCTGTGGAGCGGCAATGAGCGCAGCTATGCGCTCGACGACCCCATCAGCAGCGTGTCGTGCCACGATGCCGACGGCGACGACAAGACTGACATCGCGTTTGCACGTCGCCACGCTGGCGACGTCGGCGTGATTCTGACGAACTCTCAATAGGCAGGAGCCAGATATGAGACCGACACGAAGAAACTGGGGATCCGGCGCCCCCGCGCCGCGTCCGTGGCTGTGGGGAATGGCCGTGGTGGCGATGTGCGCAATCGTAGGGTCGATCGCGCCGTCGCGCGTGCAAGCGCTTCACACCAAGACGCCGCCGGTTCTGCAGGTGACCAGGGCTCCGGGTCAGATGGTGGGCAGTCCCCACTTCTCGATCGGTCACAACATCCTCGTGTTCCATTCGGACGGCGACCTGCTCGGTAACGGCAACACCATCCCTCAGATCTTCCTGTTCGAGATGTCGGCCCGCGTCACCGGCAAGAAGCGTCTCGGATTGTTCCAGATGACGTTCGGCGATCAACCCAGCATGGCGCCATCGGCCGCCGCGCGCGGTCGTGTGCTCGCCTTTCACTCCACCGACGATCCCAAGAACTCCGGAAGCGTCGGTCGTCAGATCTTCGCCTCCCGCAAGATCCGCTGGCGAAAGGCCGACTTCCCGTTCCTGCAGATCACGCGCGGCTCGAACGAGAGCTTCGACCCGGTGGTCACGCAGACCGGGCGCTACGTGTTCTTTTCGTCGACCGGCAACCTGAGCAACGAGGTCCTTCTCCCGGGCACGCACCTCTACCGGGCGGAAATCCGCAAGTTCGAGAAGAGCAAGTGTCCCGGGTTTCCCTGTCCGCTCGGCAATCCGGGCCTCAAATTGATCTCGCCCGTTCCCGCCTCGCATCCCGCGCCCAATCAGAACGGCACCAAGGTCGTGTTCGAGTCGACCGGTGACGCCGCCGGCAACGGTTGCGTGAACGGCGCCACGCAGCTCTTCCTCCACGACTTCGTCACCGGGGTGACCGAGCAGCTGACGTTCGGCGCTGGCGACAGCCGCAATCCCGTGTTCACGATCGACTCCAAGACGGTGCTCTTCGATTCGTCCGCCGACCTGACCCAGAGCGGCAACGCCGTGCGCAACATCTTTGCGATCAATCTCGATGCCGACCCCGACCTCTTCGGCGGGAAGCACCCGATCACGCAGATCACGGCTGGAACCGACGGTGACACCTACGAGCCCGCCCCGAGCGGTCCGGGCGGGCGGCGCGTGTTCATCAAGTCGACGGCCGGTCACGCCAACTCCACCCCGGGAACCGAGAACCTCTTCATCTACGACCTCGGAACCTTGCAGTACCTTCGCCTGACGAACGGCGATCCGCTCCTGTCCAACATCACGAGCCAATTCACCTTCACGGCGTTCGCCAGCACCAGCGACTTCACGGGCGAGAATCCGACCAACGGAGCGCAAATCTTCCTCGTCAACGCCTTCCCGCTCATCGATCCGTTGCCGCCAGGAACCAAGCCCACGCCGGTCCCGACGCCGCGGCCTACGGCGACGCCCGTCGCCGGACAGCCGGCGAACATCGGCTTCGCGCTCGTCGTCGACGAGGCCGCCGACAACGGCAACAACACGCTCACCACGCTGCTGGCAGCCACGGTCGGAGACTTCTTCGGCAACCCGGTCGCCGACGGCACCCCGGTCAGCTTCTCGATCATCCCCGAGACCGCGGGCCTGCTGATCAGCAACGGCACCACCGGCACCGATCCCACGTGTGACATCAGCCGCTTCGAGGAGAAGACGGGCGTCACGGTCGTGAACCGCGTCGGTGTCGTTCACGTCTGCGTGACGTATCCGGGCGGCCTCGCCGGCACGACGCACTCGATCAAGGCGGTCTCCGGGCCGAGCCTCTGCGTCGACGGCAGCAACGCCGGCCTGGCGTGCACCCACGACGAGGAGTGCCCGCCCGTCAGCCGCTGCTCGGTCAGCAATACGATCTGCACGGTCGAGCAGGACTGCCCCCTCGCCGAGGCGTGCATCGCGCACCTCGGACACTGCGAGCCGACCGCCACCGAGGTCGGCGAGTTCAAGCTGCCGCTCCCGCACAACGATTGCACCGTCAATGGCGCACCCTGCAGCGACTTCAACCCGTGCACCGGAACGGTGGTCAACCCCGATACGTGCGGCGGCGGCCTGACCACCAAGGCATGCGTGGGCGGTACCCGCGACGGCCTCGTCTGTACGACCGATGGACAGTGCCCCTCCGCACGGCGCTGCTTCGGCGGTGCAAATCACGGCGGTGCCTGCGCCGATCAGTTCGACTGTCCGCCGCTGGCGGCCGGCGGCGATCCCGGCGAGTGCCGGCTGCAGACTACCGGCGCATGCCAGCTGACCGATCCTCCCACCTGCCAGGCGGGTCCTACCCTGACTTGTGCGGACGACGGCGATCTTTGCACCACAGACGTCTGCAGCTTCTTGACGGGAACGTGTGGCGTCGACGTCCACTGCAATTTCGACGGCAACCCGTGCACCGATGACGTGTGCGATCCGACGACCGGCACGTGCTACATACCCAACAGCGATCCGTGTCACGCAGACAATCCATGCCTCGATGACGTCTGCGACGGCACGACGGGCACGTGCGGCGTTCCCAACACCGACCTCTGCGAGGACGGTGATCTATGTACGGTCGGCGACGTCTGCTCCGCGGGGGCCTGTACGCCCGGCACGGGCCTCACCTGCCCGGACGACGGCAACCCGTGCACCAACGACGTCTGCAACCCGCTCTACGGCACCTGCGGCCTTCCGCAGGTCTGCGCCTGCCCCTGAGAGATCTCTGAAGCCAAAGGCCCTCGACGTGAATCGTCGGGGGCCTTCTCATCCGTCGTCCGCTCGCCCTCCTCCCCGGGTGAGCAGACGACGGGCGTTCTCAGGCCCCCCGTCGCGATGCGACTCGGCGCCTGGAGAGGCTAGGCGCGCCGAACGCGACTCGCGTCCTGGCCCGGTGGCACGGGAACTCGAACGCGCTGGCGGTTGCTGAGCCTGAGCAGAACCTTCATCGAGTTCTCGAACTCCTCCATGGGCCGGACCTCGAAGAGACCCTCGGCGACCATGCGATTGAAGAGCTCTTCGCCCCATCCCGTTCGTAGGATGGAGATGGTCCAGTCCATCGCCCCGACACCGCCGCAGGAGATGTCGGCAAGCTCAGCGGAGAAATCCCCGCAGTGATGGCACTCCGGGCGCGCGTACTCCTGCGCCGCCTTCAGCTTCATCTCGACCAACTCGCCGTCCTTCTTGTAGATCAGCACCTTGCCCTTGACGTTGAACTTCTTGACGTCCGATAGCGGGATCCCCATTTCGTTCTGGATCTTGTCCACCATCAGGCCTTGGTAGGTGAACACCTCGGTACAGAGGAGGCCGACGTTCAGCACCACGCGAGCTCCATAGCCCTTCAAGAACTTCGTCTGGCGCTCGATGTGCTTCTCCTTCTTTCTGCCGTTCACGAGGTACCCGGAATCGACCAGCTGCATCTTTCTGACCGGCGTGATCTGGCAGGGCACGCCCACGAAGGCGACCTTTTCCAGCCCGAGCCGCTCCGCATCGGCGAGCGCCAGATTGTTGGGACAGTACGTGTACCAGGAGCCCGCGCTGGCCAGCAGCTCGTCCGCGCTGGTCACCATCTTCGGAAGCGGGTGACCCGGCTGGTCGGGATCGGCGACCGACACGGCGGCTCCGTCGATGATGCCGCGCTCGAAGGCCCAGCGCAGCATCGCGGTCACGACGCCGCCGTCCTGGGCGCGCTTCATGATCTCGGGAGACGGTGCAGCGCGCCGCCACGACCCGGCGATAGACGCCGAAGGCGCCGTTGTACGGCTGCTCGGGGCCGTACAAGAGGTCGGCAAGCTCGAACTCGCGCGGATTCAGACGCGGACAGACCTGCGCACAGACGTCGCAGCCGATGCCCTCACTGATGCCCACAATGATCGAAGGCCGCGGTCGCCTTGGCGACCTGCTTCGGCTTGCCATCGACGTAGTCGATGACGTTGTGCGGACAGACGAGGACGCATGAGCCGCACTCGCAGCAGCTGCCATAGGCCACGACCTCGTTCATCATGGCCTTGAAGCTCGGGTTTTCGGGCATCGGACGAGAATAGAGAGGGGCGTGCCGAGCTGTCAATTTGCGGCGCGCGTCAGCAGACGGTCGATCGTGTCGACGGTTGCGGCATCGACGGCGCGACGCTTCCAGCGCGCCACCACCAGTTGTGCCGACACCTCGTCGACGGCGCCGGCCGCGTCGAGCACTACGTGCGTACGGACGCGACGGCGCACCAGTGCGTCGATGACCCGATCCATGCCGTACTCGATCCCACCGCCGAACACGACCACGTCACGGATGCCGGCGATCAGATGCTCGAACGCCCGCGCGCCGCGCGGCGTGGCATCCGGAGCCTCTCCGCAGCCGCTGACCAGATAGATCGCGCGTTCACGGCCGCCCCGGGCGCTCTCGCCCCCCTCGTCGCGACCCAGGCAGACGTGCACCGGCAAGCGCGGGAGGCAGCCGGCGGGCCGGTCGTGGCCAGCGGTCAGATCGCCGCAATGCACGGGAACAGCCGCGGCCGACTCCCCTCCGCCCTCCGCGTGCACGCACACCACCCCGCCCTGCCGCACCGAACGCTCGCGGGCGAACCCGAAGAGGCTCGCCACGTTCGCCAGCTGGATTGCCGTCAGCAGGGGCCATGCACCGTCGGGACCGACATCGCGCTGCACGCAGACGTCGAGAAAGAGCGTGGCCGCCGGGTACATCTCAGTGTGTCGGCTCGGCGTGGCGGCGGTTCCGCACTTCCAACTGGATGGTCACGTGACGGATGTCGAACCGCTCCGCGAGCCGGTCGCTCATCTCGGCAAGCACGTGGTCTCCGGTCGCGCTCTCCTCGACGACGGCGTGGGCGGAGAGGGCACAGTGGCCGGTCGTCAGGCTCCAGACGTGGAGATCGTGGACTTCGGTCGCGCCCGGGACCTCTTCCAGCGTTCGCCGGAGCGCGTCCAGATCGATGTGCCGCGGCACCGCCTCCATGAGCACGTCGACCGCCTCGCGGATCAGCCCGAACGAGCTCACCAGGATCAGCAGCGCGATGACGACGCTCGCCACGGCATCGGCGGGGGTCCAGCCGGTCATCAAGATCACCGCCCCCGATGCCAGCACGCCGACCGACCCCAGCAGGTCCGAGACGACGTGGAGCAACGCTCCGCGCACCGTGAGATTGTGGCTGGCCGCCCCCGAGAGCATCCAGGCGGCGGCGAGGTTCACGCAGAGCCCGATCGCGGCGACGCCGAGCATGCCCTCGCCATGGACGATCGGAGGGGTCACGACGCGCTGCCACGCTTCCCACAGAATCCCCAGCACCACCAACCAGAGCACCACGCCGTTGACGAGCGCGACCAGAATCTCGGCGCGGTAGTAGCCGTAGGTCTTCCGCTCGGTCGCCGGTTGCTCGGCGATCCAGACCCCGAACAAGCCGAGGCCGAGCGCAATCACGTCGGTGAACATGTGCGCCGCGTCGCTCAAGAGCGCGAGGCTGTTGGTGATCAGGCCGCCGACGATCTCGACGCCGAGATAGCCAAACGTGAGGAGCAGCGCCGAGCTGAGCGCCCGTTGTTCGACCATCCGCCCGCGCGTGTCGCGCTTCGGGGCATGGGCATCCCAATGGGACCGCAGGCCGTGCATCGCCCTAGCCTAACCGACGCCGCGGTTCCCGCTCAACGTGGAAGCGGCCGGCCCGCGGTCATTCCCCCTCGTAGCGGATCAGGGAGAAGATCTCGGGTACGTCCAGCCGGCGCCGACCGTTCAGAAACGCCAACTCGATGATGAAGGCGCAGGCCGTGACCTCGCCGTCGAGTCGGCGCACCAACTCGATCGCCGCCGACGCGGTCCCCCCGGTCGCAAGTAGGTCGTCGACGATCAACACCCGACTCTTGTTGCCGAATGCGTCCCGGTGGATCTCCAGCGTATCGGTCCCGTACTCGAGCTCGTAGCGTGCCGCATAGGTCTTATGGGGAAGCTTGCCGGGCTTCCGCACCAGTGCGAGTCCGAGCCCGAGGCGATAGGCGACCGCGGCCCCGATGATGAAGCCCCGCGACTCGATGCCGAGCACCATGTCGATCGCGCCGCGGTAGCGGTCGGCGATCTGGTCGACGACGGACTGCAGCGCCCCCCCCGCGGCCAAGAGCGGCGTGATGTCCTTGAAGACGATCCCTGGCTTCGGAAAATCTCGGATGTCGCGGACGTAGGTCTTCAGCTCTTCTTCGGTCATGTCGGGCTGTCCTTTGCTCGCTGCACGGTCTGGCTGGGAAGGAAATAGATCGGGTTGCGGGCGATGTTGTCCTTGCGGATCTCGAAGTGCAGGTTGGGGCCCGACGTTCGTCCACTGCGACCGACACGGCCCACCGGCTGACCTTGCCGGACCTGCGAGCCCGCGTCCACGAGATTCTGCTCGTTGTGGGCGTAGACGGTGACGTACCCTCCGGCGTGTTGCACGATCACGACGTTGCCGTATCCACGGAGCGTGTCGCTGTAGATCACGGCGCCCTCGCGCGACGCCCTGACGACCGTTCCCGGAGGCGCCCCGATGTCGATGCCATCGTGAAAGCTCCGGCCGCGCGGACCGAAGGTCGAGGTCAGTGTCCCCGAGTGCAGCGGCCAGATGAAGACACCCTCCCCTTGCGGCAGCTCGTTCGCCGTCGGCGCCTCGCTCACCGCACGCTCCGGGGTGATCAGGTTGACCGGCAGGCTTCGCCGTCCCCCTGGGATGAAGAGGCGTTGCCCGATCTCGAGACGGCCGGCATCCACGATGCCGTTGGCCCGCGCCAGCTCCGTATGCGACAGGCCGTACGCCTTGCCTATCCGGTAGAGATTCTCGCCACGCCTCACCTGGTGATAGATCCCCTCGCCTCTCGGGACCTTCGAACCGCGGCCGCCGAGGCTACACCCCAGAGCCACGACCGCGAGCAGAACCACCAGGGCTCCACGCCACCACTGCCACCGCCGCACCACCACCCGAGCCTCCCGGGCTCCCCGAGCCCCTCCAGCTCCGACCTTACTGCCGCCAGCCGTACCGCCCCACCAGCTTCACGAATCGGCAATCGCCGAAGTACTCCTCGTGCAAGCCGTCCTCTTCCTTACGAATTCGCACGAGAGTTTGCAATTCTTCCTCGCCGATCGGAAAGACCAGGCGGCCCGCGAGGCCGAGCTGCGAGACCAGCGGCCGAGGCACCTGGGGTGTCCCGGCCGTCACGATGATGGCATCGAATGGGGCTTCCTCCGCCCAGCCGAGGCTTCCGTCCCCCACGCGCATGACGATGTTCGAGTAGCCGGCCGCCTCCAAGGTCGCCCGGGCCATCGCGGCCAGCGGCGCCAAACGCTCGATCGTGTAGACGGTCGCCGCCAGCTCCGCGATCACCGCGGTCTGATAGCCGCACCCCGTGCCGATCTCGAGCACGCGCTCGGCGCCCTTGAGCTCGAGCGCCTGCGTCATCAGACCGACCATGTACGGTTGCGAGATGGTCTGGTGCTCGCCGATCGGCAGCGGCTTGTCCTCGTAGGCACGCGTCTGCAACGCCTCCGCGACGAAGCGATGACGCTCGACCCGCGCCATGGCGGCGAGCACGCGAAGATCGCCGATACCGCGGTTCACGAGCTGATCCTCGATCATGCGGTCGCGGGCGCGCGCGTAGTTCACGGCCACTCCAAGCCGAGCTTCTCGAGAATCGGAAACGACGGATAGTGCGTCAGGTCGAGATGCACGGGCGTGATCGACACCGCACCCTCGAGAATGGCCGCATAATCGGTGCCCGGTTCGTGGACGAACCCGAGCTCGTCGCCGCCGATCCAGTAATATTTTTTTCCGCGTGGGTCGACCTTCTCGATCAATGCCTCGCCGAAGCGGCGCTTGCCTTGACGCGTGATGCGACATCCCGTCATCGCGGCGCGCGGACGATCGGGAACGTTGACGTTCAGCAGCGTGTCCGGAGGCAAACCATGGCGCAGCACCTGCGCCACCAGGCGCGCGCCGAACTCCGCCGCGGGACCGAAGTCGAACTCCGTCCGCCCCGCGAGCGAGATCGCCAGCGAAGGGATACCGAGGAGCGTTCCTTCCATCGCGGCGGACACGGTCCCCGAATACGTGATGTCGTCACCGAGGTTGGCGCCCTTGTTGATCCCGGAGACGACCAGGCCCGGCCGGGCCGGCAGGATCCCGGAAACGGCGAGGTTCACGCAATCCGTCGGGGTGCCGTCGATCGAGAACTGGCGCGGCGCGATCTCCTCGACTCGGAGCGGTCGATGCAACGTGAGGGAATGTCCGGCGGCACTCTGCTCGCGATCGGGCGCAACGACGAATACCTCTCCGAGAGGATCCAGGCCGCGCGCGAGAGCCTGAATGCCCTCGGAGCGAACGCCGTCGTCGTTGCACACCAGGATGATCATGCCAGCCGCTCCCCGCCACCGCTCCTCAGCCGCGCCACGCTATGCCAACACCAATGACTTGCCAACGATTTTTTCGCCACCCGTATACCGCGCGCGCGAGCGCGAGCGCGGACCGCGAGCGACGGTCCGAAGCGGAGCCGCCGGTCTCGAGAACGTCGACCGCGGCTCGTGAAGTCGGGGTGGCCGGATTTGAACCGGCGACCACACGCACCCCAAGCGTGTGCGCTACCAGGCTGCGCCACACCCCGAGCGCCCGCGTGTCGATCACGCGAACGGTGGACGCGTACCATGGGTGCCCGGGGGGCGCAAACCACGGGATCGCGAGTCAGGATTCTGACGCCGGCGCGGACATCCGTCGAATGCCACTCACGACCGATGCCGCGTGCGGGCGCGTCACAATTGACCGCACGGAAGCGTCACTGGGTGTCAACTTTGTATCGTTGTTGCTTGCTGTGTGATGCGAACGGCGGCGTCATTACTCGCTGCTGCATGCTCTGCCATCGAATCCGCCAGTGGCCTGCGGTTTGCTGTCTCCCATCCAGTCCGAACGCACGGACGAACTAACACCGTCCAAGCGAGACGGACGAAGGAGACGCGACATGATGGAGAGCCCGGCGGGTGAGCGCGCATCGCTCGACATGATGACCGAAGCCGAACCGCGTCGCCTTCCCGTTCGCGACAGCCTGAGCGATCTGCTCGGTCCCGACGTGATCCTGCCGCAGCAGTTCTTCGACGGTCCGCGGGGCGACAGCGACTTCTCCCCGGAGAAGGCCCTCATGCTCGCCATCCTGGAAGACGCGATTCGCTGCTTCCAGGAATACTTCCGTACCACCCGTGCCCGGCCCCGGATGCTGTCGCGCCAGGCCGAGCGCTGGATCCGCACCCGGGACTGGAACTGGCCCTTCTCCTTCAACAACGTCTGCGAGGCCCTGGGTATCGACTCCGATTGCATGCGCGACGCCCTCCTCCGCATGAAGTACGAGCATCTGATGACGCAGGAGCGGCCGCGGACCTACACGCGTCCCGCCCGCATCGTCCGCCTGAACGCCCGCGCCAAAGGCGGCAAGCGCTAGCAAGGGGCGCGAGCCGACCTCGCGCTCCGACGGCCATCGGAGCACTTTTCGAGCGCAATGCGGCGCTCGAAAAAGCGCACGGGGCCTCAAGAAGGATTGATCGTCTTCTTGAGAACCTGGCTCGCCTTGAAGGTGAGCACCTTCCGCCCGGTGATGATGATCTCCTCACCGGTTTGCGGGTTCCGCCCCTTCCGGGGCCGCTTCTGGTTCACCACGAAGTTTCCGAAGCCCGAGATCTTCACCTTGTCACCGTGCTCGAGACGACTCTTGATCACCTCGAAAATCGACTCGACCACCTCCGAGGCTTCCTTCTTCGAAAAGCCGACCTTCTCGTAGATGCGCTCCACGATGTCGGCCTTGGTCATCGTCGCCCCCTTGGCCGCTCCCGGCGTCATGTCATTCACCGGCGCACCTCCAAGGGCAGTTGCCGCACTAGTTCTGCCACCAGCTGATCGTGCATGGCGTTGACCTCGTCGTCAGTCAGCGTTCGATTGGGGGCCCGGTAGGCTATCGTGTAGGCGAGACTCTTCTTGCCGGACGGGATCGGGGCGCCGGTATAGTGATCGAATACGCGCACCTCCTCGACCAGTGGCTCGGACATTCGTTCGACCGCGTCCAGCACCTGCTGCGCCTGAAATTCGTCATCGACCACCACGGCTATGTCTCGCGAGACGGATGGAAATCGCGGAAGTGCCTGGAAAATAACGCGGCGCGGACAGTACTGAACGACCCTCAGCAAGTCAAGCTCGACGATCCAGGGCTCGCTCTCGAGCTGGCGTGCGGCGACGAGGTTGGGGTGGAGCGCGCCGATGAATCCGCTGAGAACGCCCCCGACGACGATGCGCGCCGACTTCCCGGGATGCAGATAGGCGGCCTCGTCGCCGAGGCCCTCCCACCGAACGGACTCGAGGTGTAGCTCCCGGACCACCGATTCGAGCGCCCCCTTGAGGTCCCCGAAGCCGCATGCTCGCGGCGACGCACCGAGGGTCGCGGGCGGCCACGAGCCCGCTAGGAGCGCTCCCAAGGTCTGAACCTCGTGGTAGCGACCGTCCTCTCGTCCGAAGACCCGACCGACGCTGTATCCGGCTACCAGTGACGCCCCCTGCCGCTCGTTCTCGCTCTGCGCTCGAAGCAGGCCCGGGAGGAGGCTCCGCCGCAACTCCGCGCTCTCGACCGACAGCGGATTGGCGAGCTCCACGGCGCGCCCCGCGAGCTCGGGCAGGCCCGGGAACGCCCGATTGTCGTCCGCCGAAACGAAGACCGGCGTCACCATCTCGTGAAAACCGGCGGCGCGAAGCCGCTCGCGAATCCGGCACTCGATGTCGTAGGTCGGACCGAGACCCGGCCCACCGACCGCGATGGCCGGAATGGTCGGCGCGATGGCATCGTACCCGGAGACGCGGGCGATCTCCTCGACGAGATCGACCTCTTGCTGCAGATCGAAGCGATGCGGCGGCGGAATCACACGCCGGGCCGTCGGGCCACTCCCACTCACCACCGCGCCCAGGGCGCGGAGAGGTCGCTCCATCTCCGTGATCTTGAGGCTCGTCCCCAAGAGCGCGTTGACCCGCGCGGGCCGGAGACGAATGGCCGGCCGCGTCCGACGACCGGGGCCCCTTCGCTCCAGGATTCCGCGCGCGACCTGCCCTCCGGCGGTCGTCTGCACCAGCTCGGCGACCCGATCCAGGGCTGCCGTCGTGCCCTCCGGATCGACGCCGCGCTCGAAGCGGTATGACGATTCGGTGCCGATGGCGAGCCGCCGCGCGGTCCGGCGAACGGTCTCGGGCGTGAAGAACGCGCTTTCCAACAGGATGTCGGTCGTATCCGCACGGATCTCGGACTCCGCCCCGCCGATCACGCCGGCGATCGCCACGGGTCCTTCCGCATCGGCGATCACCAGATCGTCGGGAAGGAGCTCGCGCGTCACGCCGTCGAGGGTTTCGAAGCGCTGGCGCGTACCGGCACGCCGGGCACTCACCCGCGCCTCCTTGAGCCGCGCGAGATCGAACGCGTGCAGCGGCTGTCCACGCTCGAGCATGACGTAATTGGTCGCGTCGACGACATTGCTGATGGGACGGAAGCCGACCATCGCTAGACGCGTCTGCATCCAGAGCGGCGACGGCCCCACCCTCACCGCCCGCACGACGCGCGCGTCGTAGCGTGGGCAGAGATCCGGTGCCGTCACGTCGACACGCGCCAACCGAGCGATGGGATGATCGTCCTCGACGAGCCGAACCTGCCGGTGATGCAACGCTGCGCCGGTGAGCGCGGACACCTCCCGCGCCACGCCGAGCACGCTGAGACAGTCGCCGCGATTCGGCGTCACGGAGATCTCGACCACCGTGTCGGCGGCGCCGAGATGGCCCGCCAACGACGTGCCGATCGCGGCGTCGGCGCCGAGGATCAGGATGCCGCCATCGTCCTCGTGACCGAGCGCGAGCTCGCGGGCGGAGCACAGCATCCCGTGCGAGACCTGACCGCGGATGGCGGCCTGCTCGATGCGCCTCCCGTCCGGCAACACCGTCCCCGGAAGGGCCAGTGCCACTTTGTCTCCCGCCTTCATGTTGGTGGCGCCGCACACCACCGGCACGATCTCGGTCGCCCGACGGACCTGGCAGAGTCGCAAGCGATCCGCATTGGGATGCGCCGTCATGGCCTCGATCTCGGCGATCTCGACGGACGACCCCCAGCTCGGGTCGTGCTCTTCGACGGACTCAACCTCGAGGCCGGCCATGACGAGGGTCTCTGCCAGCTCCTCGGGCGACAGCACGACCTCGACGAGCTCCCGTAACCAGTTGAGGGTGATCTTCACGGCATGCTCGTAGTCAGAACTGCCTGAGGAAGCGCAGATCGTTCTGAAAGAAAAGACGGATGTCCGTGATGCCGTACTTGAGCATCGCCATGCGCTCGACACCCATGCCGAACGCGAAGCCCGAGACCGTCTCCGGGTCGTAGCCCACGCCACGAAACACCGCCGGGTGGATGAGCCCCGAGCCGAGAATCTCGAGCCAACCGGTGGCCTTGCAGACCCGGCACGGGGCCCCGTCGGCGAGTCGACGGGCACCCCGACAGATGACGCAGCTGATGTCCACCTCGGCGCTCGGCTCCGTAAACGGGAAGAAGCTCGGCCGGAAGCGCACCCGCGTGTCGTCACCGAACATCCGCTGGACGAACAGCCCGAGGACGCCCTTCAGGTCCCCGAACGTCACCCGGCGATCGACGAGAAACCCTTCGACCTGATGGAACATAGCCGAGTTCTTCACCGTCTCGACCTCGTGGCGGTACACCGGCCCCGGAACGATGGCGGCGATCGGCGGCTCGAGGTTCTCCATGACGCGGATCTGGACCGGCGACGTGTGCGTGCGGAGCACGTGCTCGGCGTCGACGAAGAAGGTGTCGTGCATGTCCCGCGCGGGATGGTCGGCGGGAATGTTGAGCGCGGTGAAATTATGCTGCTCGTCCTCGATGTGCGGCCCCTCATAGACCGAGAAGCCGAGCCCGACGAGAATGCCGATCGCCTCGTTCAGGACCGCGGTCAGGGGGTGGACGTGGCCTTCTGCGAAGCGGTTTCCCGGCAGGGTCACGTCGACGCGCTCACTCGCCAGCGCCTTGGCGCGGCGCTCGGCCTCCCAATGCTCGCGCAGCGACGCGATGTGCTCGTCGACGCGGCGCTTCAGCTGGTTCGCGAGCTCACCGACCTGGGGACGCTCCGCTGCCGGCAGGGCCCCGACGCCCCGCATCACCTCGGTCAGACGGCCCTTGCGTCCGAGATAGGCGATACGGACGCGCTCGAGCTCCTCGTCCGTACGACACGCGGCCAACGCCGCGTCGATCTCAGCCCCGAGGGCATCGAGCGTAGCCTTCATGGACGAGTCGGCAGCTCGACGTGCCGCCTGTGAGCCGCACGCCGCATCAACGGCCGGAGCCGTGGTGCATCAGGCGACGGCGAGCCGAGCCAGGTCGCCGAAGGCCGAGGGATCCCGCACGGCGAGATCGGCCAGCACCTTGCGGTCGAGGTCGACCCCCGCCTTCTTCAGTCCGGCCATGAGTCGGCTGTAGGTCACGCCGTGGGTCCGAGCCGCCGCGTTGATGCGCACGATCCAGAGGCCGCGAAAGTCCCTCTTCCGCACCTTGCGGTCGCGGTAGGCGTACGTCAGCCCTTTCTCGACCGTCGAGCGCGCCTGCCGGTAGCCTTTGCGACGGCCACCGACGTTGCCCTTCGCGAGCTTCAGCAGCTTCTTGTGACGCTGCCGACCCTTCGTCCCTCGTTTGACGCGTGGCATGACCGATTATCCCTTCACCCGCTCACAGATACGGGATGAGCTTCTTGACGTTCCGCTCGTCGACCGCGGCGATCAGCCCGGCGTGACGCAGCTGGCGCTTCCGCTTGCGACCCTTGTGGGACAGGATATGGCGGCGATACG
This sequence comes from uncultured delta proteobacterium, assembly GCA_963761995.1. Taxonomy (GTDB): domain Bacteria; phylum Desulfobacterota; class Binatia; order UTPRO1; family UTPRO1; genus UTPRO1. The sequence goes on from CAVXIU010000006.1 coordinate 2,759,111, forward strand.
CCTTGCCGCGCTTGACGCGTCCGCTTCCCGTCGTCCTGAAGCGTTTCGCCGCTCCGCGGCACGTCTTTATCTTCGGCATCGAGACCCCTTGCGCCCCGCTGCCGACACTCAACGTGGCTGCAGCATCATGGACATGTTGCGGCCCTCGAGCCGCGGATTGAGCTCCATATTGCTCAGATCCTTCACTTTTTCAAACACACCCAGCAGCTTCTCCCGGCCGATCTCCGGATGCGTGATCTCGCGGCCCCGGAAGAAGACCGAGACCTTCACGCGCTGGCCTCGCTCCAGGAACTTGCGGATGTGCGACACCTTGAAAGCGATGTCGTGGCCATCGGTTCGGGACCCCATCTTCACTTCCTTGACGGTCACGAAGACCTGCTTCTTCTTGGATTCCTGGGACTTTTTCTTCTTTTCGTACCGGAACTTGCCGTAATCCATGATGCGGCAGACCGGCGGGTTCGCGGTCGGTGCGATCTCGACCAGATCGAGCTCCTGGGTCTCCGCGAGCCGGAGGGCCTCGGTCGTATCGAGCACGCCGAGCTGCGAGCCATCGGCGCCGATCACACGGATCTCGCGCGCATGGATCTGATAGTTGATGCGAGTCTGCGCCTCTTTGCCGCTTATGGGACACCTCCTGTCGTAAAGGGCTCCGTCTCGCGGCGGACGGTAGCGATGAGCTCCGGAACCGTCATTGCCGGGAGCGTCCCGGCGCCTCGTCGCCGCGGTGCGACGGTATTGGTCGTGATCTCCTTCTCGCCTATCACCAAGACGATCGGGATCTTCTTGAGCTCCGCTTCGCGGATCTTGTAGCCGAGCTTCTCGTTCCTGAGATCGGCTTCGGCGCGAATGCCGGCTGCTCGGAGCGCCGTCAGCACGTCCTGCGCGTAGGCATGCTGGTCCGTGACCGTCACGAGCCGGGCCTGCACCGGCGCCAGCCAGAGCGGAAAGTCGCCGGCGCAATGCTCGATCAGGATCGCCATGAAGCGCTCGATCGAGCCGAGCAAGGCGCGATGAATCATCACCGGCCGTTCGTGCTGCCCTTCCGAGTTGACGAAATGCAGATCGAAGCGCTCGGGCATCGAGAAGTCGAGCTGTACGGTCCCGAGCTGCCATTCCCGGCGCATCGCATCGAGGATGCAGAAGTCGATCTTCGGCCCGTAGAACGCGCCGTCACCACGATTCTGCTGGTACGGGATCTCGCGAGTGGTCAGGACTCGGGCGAGCGTGCCTTCCGCGCGCTCCCACATGGCATCGTCCCCGATCGACTTCTCGGGTCGCGTGCCGAGATAGATGCGGCGCTCGGGGAATCCGAAGAGGTCGTAGGTGCGGAACAGCATCTCCACGACGTGGCCGACCTCGCTCTCGATCTGGTCGGGAGTGCAGAAGATGTGGGCGTCGTCCTGCGAAAAGGACCGGACGCGCGTCAGTCCGGCCGTCACGCCCGAGCGCTCGTAGCGATGCAGGCGGCCGAAGTCGGCGAGCCGGAGCGGCAGATCCCGGTATGAGCGGGTGGCTTCGCCGTAGAGGAGACAATGGCTCGGGCAGTTCATCGGCTTCACCGCCATCGCCCGCTCGTCGGCCTCGGTGAAGTACATGCTCTCGCGGTAGTTGTCGTAGTGTCCCGACCGCTTCCACAGCTCGACGTCGAGCACTTGAGGCGTCATGACCTCTTGATAGCCGAACTGATCGTAGAGACGCCGGATATAGGCGATGAGTTGGTTGTAAACGATGGCGCCCTTCGGATGAAAGAACGGACTGGCCGGCGCCTCGGGATGGAAGCTGAAGAGATCGAGGTCGCGGCCGAGACGACGGTGGTCGCGCCGCTTCGCCTCCTCGAGCAATGCCAGGTGGGTCTTCAGCTCCTTGGGCGAGGGGAATGCGGTGCCGTAGATTCGCTGCAGCATCTCGTTCCGCTCGCTGCCGCGCCAGTATGCCCCCGCGACGCTGGTCAACTTGAAGGCCTTCAAGCGCCCGGTCGAGGGCACGTGCGGACCGCGGCAGAGGTCGGTGAAATCGCCCTGGCTGTAGAGCGACACCCGGGCCTCGGGAATGCCCTCGATGATCTCGACCTTGTAGTGCTCGCCGAGCTCACGAAAGAACGCGATGGCCTCCTCGCGCGCCACCTCGCGTCGCTCGACCTTCAGATTGGCCTCGGCGATCTCGCGCATGACTCCCTCGATGCGCTCGAGATCCTCGGGGGTGAAGGGGCGATCGTGCTTGAAGTCGTAGTAGAAGCCGCTCTCGATCACGGGACCGATCGTCACCTGAGTCTTCGGGAAAAGCCGCTTCACGGCGTGCGCCATCAGGTGCGCCGTCGAGTGGCGAAGAACCTCGAGGCCTTCCGGCGAGTCTGGGAATACCGGACTCACCACCGCGTCGGCTTCGAGTGCCCGCGTGAGATCGACGACCCGATCATCGATGCGGGCCGCAATGGCCTCGCCGATCCGGCGCTCCCCGAGCGCGCGCAGGGCATCGCCTGCGGAGGCTCCACAGCGAACGGAAACCGCCTCTCCGTCCGGGCGGGCAACACGGACGTCGCCCTGACTCATCGCAAAAGGTGACGATGTCTTGGTAGGCACGGGCGGGATTGAACCGCCGGCCTCTTCCGTGTCAAGGAAGCGCTCTCCCACTGAGCTACGTGCCTGAGATTCGATAACAGATTGATTTGCCTATCAATCGACTTTCGGAGTGTCAAGCTGAAGATCGCGCGATGCGCCCTCGAGACGTACACCGTCCGCGTCTTTCTGCTCGCGCTCACGGCCTTCGCAGTCCATGCCGGAAGCTCGGCCCATGGCGATACATCTCGTCCGGCCACCCCGATGCCCGCGGCGACGCGCGAGACCTTCAGCATCACCTACACGATTGAGATACGCGCCGCCGAGCCCGAGCGCGCGCGGGTTCGGTGGGACCTCGCGGGGATCGACGAGGTCAAGCGCATTCGACTGCGCTTCGATCCGGAGCGCTTCGTGAGCTTCGAGGGAAGCGGAACGCTCGAGCGACGGCGCGGCGAGGTCCTGTGGTTTCCCGACGGCCCCTATGCCGACCTCAGCTACACGGCCGTCGTCAATCATCGCCGCGCGCAGGGCAAAGGCTACGACAGCTACGCCGGCGACGGCTGGATCGTCTCGCGGACCTCGGACTTCTTCCCCCGCAGCTCGGCGTTGTTCCGACGCGACGTCGAGTCCGAGCCCGAGTCGCGAGCGCGGCTCGTGCTGCGCCTTCCCCGCGGATGGGAAGCCGCGACCGTGTTGCCCCCCGACGGACCGTACCGCTACCTGGTCGAAACCCCGAATCGCCGACTCGATCACCCGAGGGGGTGGCTCCTGCTCGGTCGCATGCAGCGAACCGATGCGACGATCGCCGCCACGGCCGTCACGATCGCCAGGGTGCCCGGGGTCGCGATTCCATCCGAGGCGATCGTGCGCTTGCTGCAACGCAGCCTCCCCTCGCTCGTAACGTTGCTGGACCGGCCCCTCGCTCGCCTCCTGATCGTCGTGGCGCCCGATCCCATGTGGCACGGTGGCCTGAGCGGTGAGGAGTCGTTCTACATGCATGGCGACCGACCACTGCGCTCCCCCGATCGCACCAGTCCCTATCTCCACGAGCTGTTCCACGTCGCCGCGCCCTTTCGACCGGGTCCCGACGCCAATTGGGTCACCGAGGGCCTCGCCGAGTACTATTCCCTGGAGCTGCAACGGCGTATCGGCGGCATCAGCCCCGCCGAGTTCCGACAGGCACTGGAGCTTTTTGCCAGGCACGGCGTCTGGGGCCAGGACTTCACGCGCACGGCAGCAGCCGCCTTGCGCAACAACAGCGCCCCCCTGGTGATGCACTCCCTCGACCGCAACATCCGCGCCGCGACGGCGGACGCGCGCGGCCTCGACGACGTGGTGGCGAGCCTTGCCCCTGACGGGGGCATCGTCTCCACGGCCCGCTTCCTCGGGACGGTCGAGCGGGTCGCAGGCACGAGCTTCGCTGAGTTCTTCCGCCGCCACGTGTACGCCGGGGAGGCTCCTCCCCTCGACTGAAGCCTCCCTGGGCATGGTGAGGGCCGCCGGGACCTGGCTTATCGGCGGCGGCCGCCGACTGTTATGATCGCGTCGATGCGTATCTTCCCCTGGCGCTCGCTCAGGCTGCGCTTGATCGTCCTCTTGGTGCTGTCCGTCGTCTGCGTGCTGACGGCGGCCACGGTGCTCGAGATCCGCCTGTCGACCCGCCTCGCCGAGCGCAACCTTCAGGAGCGAGCCCTCACGCTGGCCAAAGAGATCGACATCCTGCTCGGCTCGCTCTGGGGACGCACCGATCTGCGAAATTTCCATCACCGCCTCGCGGAGCTCGCCCGTACGCATCGCAACGTGGCGGACATCGAAATCCTGCTGCCGGTTCGGGATCAATGGCGGCTGCTCGGGAGCTCCGGCCGCGCCACCCCCACGGAACCGATCGCGCTCGACCGCTTGGCGATGGAGCTCGATCAACCGATCTGGCAGCTGCTCCCCGGCAGCTCGCACCTCGGCCTCGCGGTCGCCCCGTTCCACCTCGGGCAACGCGTGATCGGCGCCATTCGGGTGAAGGCGTCGCTGGCGGAGGTCGAACGGCTCGCGAACATCCAGGCGCAACGCGCCCTCCTCTTGGCCCTGCTCTCGGTCCTCGGCATCGCCGGCGTCCTCGGCTTGATCCTCACCCGCACGATCGCGCGTCCGGTCGGCCTCTTGGTCGACGCCATGAATGCGGCTCGTGGGGGTCGACTCGACACCCGCGTGCAACTCCGCGGCAGCGACGAGCTGCAACAACTCGGCGACCACTTCAACCGCATGCTCGAGACCATCGCCCGCGCCGACCACGAGAAGCGCGACCTGGTCGACCGCCTGAGCCGTTTCAACGACGAGCTGGAGACCCGCGTCGCGGCCGCGACCGCGGATATCGCGGCCAAGAACCTCGAGCTGCAGCGCATCAACGAGCAGCTCTGGCACGTCCAAAAGCAGCTCGGTCGGGCCGAGCGCTTGGCGGCCTTGGGTCAGATGACCGCGGCGATCGCGCACGAGCTCGGCACACCGCTCAACTCGGTCCTCGGGTACACCCAGCTCCTCGCCAAGGAGGTCACGACTCCCGACGGCCGAGAGAAGCTCTCGATCATCGAGTCGCAGGTTCGCATCATGAGTCAGGCGATCCGCAATGCCCTCGACCAGACCCGCACGCCCTCGCTCGAGCGTCGAGCGGTCGCCGTCGCCACCCTGATCGAGGAGACCCTCGCACTGTTGGCCCCGGCCCTGAGCGCCAAGGGCATCATCGTCGATCGGCAGCTCGAGGGGGCGCCTGCGACCATCGCCGCGGATCCTCGCGGCCTGCAGCAAATCCTCCTGAACGTCCTGACCAACGCGGTCGATGCGCTCGACCAGGGCGGACACATCCTCGTCATCGCGGAGCCTCATCAGCTGAACGGCGGGCCGGCGGGCTTGCGCCTCCGCATCACCGACGACGGCAAGGGGATCGCCCCCGGCGACCTGGAGCACATCTTTCAACCGTTCTTCACGACCAAGGCTATCGGCCGCGGCACCGGGCTCGGACTCACCATTACCCAAGACATCGCTCGCGCCCACGGCGGCGCGGTGCGGGTGGAGAGCTCGCTCGGGAGCGGCACGACGGTGGACATCATCATTGCCGGCGGGAGTGCCGCGTGACCCCTCGCCTCCTGGTGATCGACGACGATGCCGTCACCCGCGAGCTCCTCACCGAGGTGCTCCAGGACGAGGGCTACGCCGTCGAGGCGTGCGAGAGCGGCAAGATCGCGCTCGAACGCGCCGACCACGACAGCTTCGACCTCGCGGTCACCGACGTGCGCATGCCCGAGATGGACGGCATCGCGGTCACGCAAGCCTTGAAGGCGCGCCACCCGAGCTTGCAGGTGATCGTGATGACCGCCTTCGGCTCCGTCGAGACCGCCGTCGAAGCCATCCGGCACGGCGCCTTCGACTACGTCAGCAAGCCGATGAACCTCGACGAGATCAAGACCACGGTGCGCCGTGCGCTCGCCGAGCGCCAGATGGTCGAGGCCCCCTCGGACGGTGGGCCGTCGATCGTCGATACGAGCGTGGTGGTCGGCCGGAGCCCCGCCATGGTCGAGGTCTACCGCACGCTGGCGCGGGTCGCCGCGTCCCGCAGCACCGTCCTCATCGAGGGAGAAAGCGGCACCGGCAAGGAGCTGATCGCGGCCGCGGTCCACCGCCACAGCGACCGCGCCGCCGGTCGCTTCGTCGCGGTCGATTGCGGATCGCTCACCGACTCGCTGCTGGAGTCCGAGCTTTTCGGCTACGTGCGCGGCGCGTTCACGGGTGCCGTCGGCGACAAGAAGGGACTGTTCGAGGAGGCCAACGGTGGCACGATCTTCCTCGACGAGATCGGTGACATCGGACACTCGATGCAGGCGAAGCTGCTCCGCGTGCTGCAGGAGTACGAGATCAAGCGGGTCGGAGGACAGGAATGGGTCCGGGTGGACGTCCGGGTCGTGGCCGCGACCAATCGCAACCTCGAGCAGCTCGTTGCGCACGGCACCTTTCGTGAGGATCTGTTCTACCGCCTGAAGGTGGTGACCATCACGCTCCCTCCGCTCCGCGATCGCCGCGAGGACATCCCGCTGCTTGCCGAGTACTTCGTCCGTCGTTACGCGACCCGAAGCGGGAAGGCGATCGCCCACCTCTCTCCCGACGCCTTGGAGCTCCTGACGGAGCATCCCTGGCCGGGGAACATCCGCGAGCTCGAGCACTCGATCGAGCGGGCCGTCGCGCTCGCGAGCGGCCAGGTCCTCACACCCGACGACCTGGCTCCCGAGCTGCGCCCCAGCGCCGATGCCTCGTTGTTCAAGGGCGCCCCGACCCTGGAAGAGGTGAAGCGCCGCTATCTCGCGCACGTCCTGCAAGAGACCGGCGGCAACATCTCTCGCGCCGCAGGCATCCTCGGGGTCGAGCGCCGATCGCTCCAGCGTATGCTCCGGCGCTACGGGCTACGTTCCACCTGAGGCGTTCTGCCCTCCCCTGCGTCATCCGGCCGCATCTGACCAACTCATTGACCTCCAAGGACTTCTTCTGCAGTCGCAGGACCGGCTGCGACCTTCGGGTCCCGGCACTCCTCGGAGATCAGTCGTAAATATCTGGACTTACTCGGTAACGACCCTGGCATCGCGGTTGCTCTACTCGGTCCAGGATGCGAATCCTCGTAATCGACGACGACGCCGTCTTCAGCCGCTACCTCGCCGAGGTGTTGACCAACCTCGGACACGAGGCCGAGTGGGTGACCGACGGGTTCCTCGGCTTCGAACGTTGCCTACGGGACGAGTTCGACGCGGTGATTTGCGACGTCCGGATGCCGTTGATGCTCGGCACGGAGTTGGTCGCCGAGCTCCGTCAGGACCTTCCGCGGTTGCCGATCGTGCTGATCTCGGCCTTCGCGGATGACCAGCTCGCCGCCCAGGCCGAGGCCCGGGGAGCATGGCTTCTTTCGAAGCCCTTCGATGCTGCGGTGTTGGGAGAAGTACTGGAGCGCGCGACGGGACCGCAACCGATCGGCTCCTAACTTTGAGGAGACAACAATGACAAGCGAACCTGGAACGATACCTCTGGAGCGCGAGCGGCGTTTGGTGCTCGCAATCCTGGAAGAAGCCGTACGAAGCTACCAACGCTACGCCTTCGCCACCAATCGGCGTGGACGCCGCCTCTTCGGAGAAACCTGCGAGTGGTTCGACGCCAAGGAGGACCCCTGGATCTTCTCCTTCGAGAACATCTGCCACGCGTTGGATCTCGATCCCGATCACATTCGAGAGGGTTTGACCCGCTGGCGGCTCGATCAGGCGCCGAGACGACCGCTGGTGACGATTCCACTCGCCCCCGGCTATCGCTTGCGGCGCGCAGCGGGGTGAGCGCGCCGCGCGCGCACCTTCGAAGTTGCCGGCTACAATCCTTTGCGCCTAGAATGCGTCCCAGTGTCCAAGGGACGCGATAAGTCGCGCGGCTCCACGCCGAAACGCAATGTGCAGGGCCTCCTTCTCGAGGAGGCCCTCACTACCTGGGTTCCGCCAACCCTCGCGGCGATCCTGCTCGCCGCCACCATGTTGTTGGATGCCTTGGGGGCCGTACCCCAGAAGTTCGCCGCGCTCTCCGCCGTCGTCGCGCTCCTGATCCTGGGTGCGACCGGCGCGCTCGGACCCAAACTCCGTGGGGAAGGCAGGCGCCTCGCACCGCCCATATTGTACGGTTTGGCGCTGGCGTGGGTGATCCTGCTCTCCTTGCCGTTCGCGCTCCGCCTCTTCCCGGGCGCGCCGGTCGCCACCGTGCCGCTCGAGCCGGGCCGCGCTGGAACCGTTCTGCCGGTCGGAACCGGACGCTTCGATCTGGTGGTCGATGCACATCTCCCGATGTCGTCGGAGCACACGTCGCGGCAGCTCTCGTATGACCTCTCGTTCGTCGACGGTGGCGGCCGATCGCTCCACTACGACGGCCAGCTCGGCGACCGCTGGCAGACGCGACGACTCGGTCGACGCGGGACGGCTCCCGTCCACCTCGAGCACCTCTCGACGTCGCATGAGATCGATCAGCCGTCGGGAGGAACGCTCCGACTCGACACCGTCACCGTCGATGGTATTCCCGATGCGACGCTCAGCGCCGCCATCTACCATCACCGCACACCCAGGACCTTCTGGCTCTCCGTAGCGGGAGCACTGATTGCGCTCGGCGCCCTGGCCTTCGATTTCTGGTGGGATCCGCGACAGACCCCGACCAGTGCCCTGCTCACCGCGACCGCGGCCGGGGCGATGTTGATCTTTTGCAGCTCCGCCGCCGGGCATCCCGGCCTCCGCCAGGTGTTCGGATCGGTGATCGTCGGTGGCATCGGCGGCGTGCCGACCGCCGGGGTGGCGACGTGGCTTGCCCGGCAGTCCCCATGGGTGCGCGCGATCATTCGGCATCACGGCTAGCGAGCGGGCCGGTCCGCGACCCATCTCCGGTCGCGGGAATTCCCGGAGCTGCCACGAGTCCCGAACGTGACGTCGCCCCTCGGCGCTGGGTCGCGTTACTGGCGATTCTCGGCGCGGCCCTGCTGGTCTTCCTGGTGACCCGGACCGACCTCCGCCGCCTGATGGAGACTGCCAGCGCCATCAACCCCGCGTTGCTGCTCTTGCCCGTGCTGGCGACCGTCGGCAGCTACCTCACCATGGCCTGGTCATATCAGGGCATCGCCCGCACCGCCGGCTACACGATCCCGTTCCCCGAGATGTGTCGCATCACACTCGTCGCCAACACGGCCAACTACCTATTGTCGACCGGCGGACTCTCGGGCTTCGCCCTCCGCATGTATCTGTTCGCACGCCGCGGCATCCCGGCGGGGAGCGCGGTGCTGATCTCCTTGGTACAGACCCTCTTGACCAACTTGATCCTCCTGCTGTTCGTGCTCTGGGGCTTCACGCTGCTCTTCTTCTCGCACACGCTCATCGGGCGTGATCTGGTCGCCGCTGGCGTGTTGTTGCTGGCGTTCAGCCTGGTCGTGCTCGCCGGCATCCTGATTCTCGTCCAGCGCTCGTGGCGTCGTAGGGTCCTGTACGCGACCACCAGGATGATCGATCGCGTACTGGCGCGCGTCGCACCCCATCGGAAGCCGCGTCGCGCGGCGCTCATCCGATTTCAGCACAATCTCAACGTCGGACTCGACTTCCTGTTGCAGCGGCCTCACGACATGGCGGCCCCGACCTTTTACATCGTGCTCGATTGGATCTTCACCCTGCTCGTCCTGTACACCGCATTCGTCGCCATCGGCGCGCCGATCGCGATGAGCCACGTCGTCGCGGGCTTCGCCATCGGCATGTTCTTCTCGGTGGCCTCGCTGGTGCCGGGAGGCCTCGGCATTCTCGAAGGCTCGATGGCGGCCGTGTTCGTCACGCTCGGGGTGCAGCTCGAGCAGGCGGTCGTGGCGATCCTGATCTTCCGGGCGGCGTATTACGGGCTCCCGCTCGCGGCGAGCCTGCTGATCGCGCCGCGCATGCTGCGCGCCTGAGCGGGCCGGGTCAGCGCCTCGGCGTTCCGTCCTCGACCGCATCGAACGCACCTGCGCGTGCCTCCCGTTCGATGGCCAGAATCTTCCCGAGCCGCCGTCGATGGCGCTCGGCGCCGGAAAAGCGGGCCGCCATGAAGGCCCGTACCGCCTCCGCCGCCGTCTCGACGCCGATGACCCGCGCCCCCAAGCAGAGGACGTTCATGTCGTCGTCCTCGACGCCTTGCCTGGCGGAGAAGGTGTCGTGACAGAGCGCCGCTCGCGCACCCAGCACCTTGTTGGCCGCGACCGACGCGCCGACGCCGCTCCCGCAAACGAGCACGCCGCGCTCAGCCCGTCCTTCGATGACCGTGACCGCGACCGCACGGGCGAAATCCGGATAGTCGGATGGCGTGGTGTCGAAGGCGCCGCAATCGACGACCCGATGCCCCGCGTTTTCGAGCTCTCGCACGACGCGCGCCTTCAGCGGAAACCCCGCGTGATCGCATCCGACCGCTACGATCATCTCACGCTCCGCCCCGCCGGCCGAGCACGTCGCGCACACACCCCGCCACGCGCTCCGGCGTGAAGCCGAGGCGCTCGAGGTTCACCTCGCCGGGCGCCGACGCACCGTAGCGATCGAGGCCGACGGCCACTCCGCCGTCGCCGAGCCAACGCTCCCACCCGAGGGTCACCCCGGCCTCGACCGAGACCCGCGCGCGAATCGACGGCGGCAGGACCGCGGTGCGATACGCGGCATCCTGGCGCGCGAACACCTCCCACGACGGCATCGAGACGACGCGCGTTCCGACACCGTCCCCGGCCAGCAGTCGCTGCGCCGCCAACGCCAGGTGGACCTCCGCGCCGGTCGCCATCAGGATCGCCTTCGGCGACCCGTCGGGAGGATCCGTCACGACGTAGGCGCCACGCGCCGCGCCGCGCGCTACCGCCGCATCGATCACGGGGAGCTTCTGGCGGCTCAGCACCAGCGCGACCGGCCTCCCGCGCTCGGCAATCGCATAGCGCCAGGCCTCCGCGGTCTCGTTGGGGTCGGCGGGGCGCATGACGACGAGCCCAGGCATCGCCCGCAACGACATGAGGTGCTCGACCGGCTGGTGCGTCGGTCCATCCTCCCCGAGCGCGATCGAATCGTGGGTCCACACGAAGATCACCGGCAACTCGTTGAGCGCCGCCAACCGCACCGCCGGACGCATGTAGTCGGAGAAGCAAAAGAAGGTCGCCACGAACGAGCGGAGACCGCCGTGATACGCGATCCCGTTCGCGATCGACCCCATGGCATGCTCCCGCACGCCATAGTGGATGTTGCGCCCCGCCCCCGTCGTTCCATCGAACGCGCCGCCGTCCTTGATGGCCGTGCTGGTCGACACCGAGAGGTCGGCGTCGCCGCCGAGCAGCTCCGGAACGCGCGCCGCGATCGCGTTCAGCGCCTTCCCCGACGCTTGCCGCGTCGCCTGTGCATCCTTCTCGCCGAACACCGGCAGCCCGGCGTCCCAGCCGGACGGTAACTGCCCCGCCTGGATCCGACGCCATTCGGCGGCGAGATCCGGATGGGCGGCGGCGTAGCGTGCAAAGCGCTCCTCCCACTCCGCTTGCTGGGAGGCGCCGCGCTCGACGGCGGAGCGCAGATGAGCCCCCGCCTCGGGTGGAACGTAGAACGACTTGTCGGGATCGAACCCCAAGGTGCGCTTGGCCGCGGCGACCTCTTCCGCCCCGAGCGGACTGCCGTGCGCCTCCGACGTGCCTTGCTTCTTCGGCGCGCCATAGCCGATCGTGGTCTGGACCACGATGATCGACGGCCGAGCGGTCTCGGCCTCGGCCTCGGTGATGGCACGGTCGATCGCGGCCAGATCGGTGTCGCCGTGCTCGACGTGCAGCACGTGCCACCCATAGGCCGCGTAGCGTGCGCCCACGTCCTCGGTCGAGAAGGCGAGCGAGGTCGGACCGTCGAGCGAGATGTGGTTGCAATCGTAGAGGTAGAGCAGCTTGCCGAGCTTCAGGTGTCCGGCCAGCGACGCGGCCTCGCCGGAGACGCCCTCCATGAGATCGCCGTCGGACACCAATGCGTACGTGCGGTGATCGACGATGGTGTGGTCGGGCCGATTGAAGCGATGCGCGAGCGCACGCTCGGCCATCGCCATCCCGATCGCGTTGGCCGTTCCTTGACCGAGGGGACCGGTGGTTGCCTCGACACCGGGCGTGAGACGGAACTCCGGGTGACCCGGCGTGCGACTCTCCCACTGTCGGAACGCCTGCAGATCGGCCATCGTCAAGTCGTAGCCGGTCAGGTGCAGCAGGCAGTACAGCAGCATGCTGCCGTGACCCGCCGACAGCACGAAGCGGTCGCGATCGGCCCACTGGGGATCGCGCGGGTTGTGCCGCAGGTGGCGCTGCCACAGGACGTACGCCATCGGCGCGGCGCCCATCGGCAGACCGGGGTGACCCGAGTTCGCCTTCTGCACGGCATCGATGGCGAGCGTGCGAATCGTGTTGACGGCAAGCTGCGCGATGTCCTCGACCTTCACGGCGCCTCCCCCCTCCGGGTCGCGGCTGCGACCCATCCGGCATAGCGCGGACAGCGGGGCCAGCTCAATCGCCCATCGGTAGAGACGGCGGCAACGGGTGCGTCTCGGCGAGCTGCGCCGCGAAGAGCGCCGGGTCGGCCGTCGGTAGCCGACACCGCCCGCGCTCGCAGACGTAGCCGGTGGTCCTGCCGTCGAGCGCGAGCTTTTCGGCTGCGAACGGCAGGTCGGCCTGCGCCGCAGTGAGCTCCGCACCGTCTCGCGCCACCAGGAGCGCGCGATTCGGCAGAAACCGCCGGCGCACCACCGCGAGCAACGCCGCACGGCCGTCCGGGTCGCCCGCCCCCGACTCGACGATCACGATCTCACGCGAGGGCTCGAGGAGCGACTCCAGCACGCCCAGCAGGCGCGGAGCGCTGGTCGGAGCCGCCTCCACGCCGCGTCCAAGCGCGCGCACGCACTCGACCGCTCGTCGGCGCGCACCCTCGTCGTCGGTGAGGGCGGCGAGACGAACCAGATTGTCGGCGGCGACGGCGTTGCCGGACGGCAACGCACCATCGTCGGCCGGCTTCGTGCGCGGCAGATCGGGATCACGATCTGCCCCGCTCGCGAAGAAGCCGCCGCCCGCCGGATCCCAGAACTCCTCCGCCAGGACCGCATGCAGGCGCTCGGCCTCGTGCAGCCAGCGCCGGTCGAAGGTCGCGTCGTAGAGGTCGAGGAGCCCCGCGGCCAGGAAGGCATAGTCCTCCAGAAAGGCGGGCTGCGAAGCGACGCCCCCAGCGTGCACCCGCGCGAGCCGTCCGCGCGGGCGCATGTGCTCGAGAACGAAGCTCGCGGCCTCGCGCGCCACGTCGACGTAGTGCGTCCGCCGGAGAACCGCACCGGCCTGGGCGAAGGCTCCGATCGCGAGCCCGTTCCAGCCGGTGAGGATCTTCGTGTCGACGAGGGGCGCGGGACGACCGTGGCGGATCTCGAGCAGGGTTTGCCGTGCCTCGTCGACGAGCCGCCCGACCTGCTCGGGGTCGATCCCCAGCAGCGATGCCACCTCGGCCCGGGAACGCGCCGCGTGGAGGATCGTCTTGCCCTCGAAGTTCCCCTCGTCGGTCACCCCGTAGAGCGCCCGGAACGCGCTGGCGTGGGGCACGTCGAGCTGCACGTCGATCTCGGCCGCGGTCCAGGCATAATAGCCGCCCTCTCCCGCGGGGTCGTCGGCATCGCGCGCCGAGTAAAAGGCTCCCCCCGGCGCGCGCAGCGTCCGCTCGAGGTCGTCGAGAACGTCGCTCGCCACGGTCGCGAGCTCGTCGCGACCGGTCGCCTGAGCCGCCCCGAGATAGACGCTCGCGAGTTGCGCGTTGTCGTAGAGCATCTTCTCGAAGTGAGGGATGCGCCAGGCCGCATCGGTGGAATAGCGGTGAAATCCTCCCCCCAGCTGATCGCGGATGCCGCCGGCGGCCAGCCCATCGAGCGTCTGCTCGACCATGACCAGCGCCGCCGGATCGCGGGTCCGGCGATGGTAGCGCAGCAGGAAGTCGAGGACGGCCGGCATGGGGAACTTCGGGGCCCGGCCAAATCCCCCGTGCTGCCGATCGAAGGTCGCCTGGTAGCGCGCGAAGGCCGCATGAAGGCTCGCCGAGCCGGGCAGCTCGGCCGCGGGCGCGACGTCCGCCAGCGCGCGCAGCCGAGCGGCGAGCGCCCGGCCCTCGCGGGCGGCGGCCCCGGGGTCGGCGCGATAGCTCGCGGCGAAGCGTCGCAGCAAGGTGAGGAAGCCGGTACGTGCACCGCGGTCCCCGTCACGGGCCGGAAAATAGGTTCCGGCAAAGAAGACCTCGCGCTCGGGCGTCATCCAGACCGTCATCGGCCAGCCCGCGCCCCCGGTGAGCAGCATGACCGTGTTGATGTAGGTCTCATCGACGTCGGGGCGCTCCTCGCGGTCGACCTTGATGGCCACGTACTCGGCGTTCAGGTGCGCCGCGACCTCCTCGTCCTCGAACGACTCCACCTCCATGACGTGACACCAATGGCAGGTGGCGTAGCCGACACTCAACAGAATCGGCTTGTGCTCGGCCCGCGCGCGCGCGAAGGCCTCCTCCCCCCACGAGTACCAATCGACCGGATTGTGCGCGTGCTGGAGCAGATACGGGCTGTGCTCGAGGATCAGACGGTTGGTGTACCGAGCGTCACCGTCGGGCGTGAGGTGGCGGGTGCGTGGCCGATAGGACGCCCCTCGTTCCGACACCGCGGCGCGGAGCCGCGTCGCGACCTCCGGCGTCCGCGGGAGCGCGCCGGGCAGCGGCTCGCTCGCACCCGTCACGGGCTCGCCGCCGCCGCCTCGACAGCCGACATCGGAGAGCGTGAGCAGGGCGACGACGACGATCGTCCACCAAGCCGCGCCGCCCACGCAGTGCCCGGCGCTCGCTCCGCGCGGGTCAGCGCGGCGGCGTGGATGCCAGGGCCGCGAGCATCCCATCGTCGATCCATCGCAGCACCAGCCCCGCGGCCGCTTCCGCCGCCGTTTCCGCCGGGGCGATCGTCGCCAGCCCTTCGCAGAGCGTGGAGAAGCTGTCGCCGGCCTGGACGGACGCGAGCGCGGTGCGCTCGATACCGTCCATGGCTGCCTGGTAGACCTTGCCGTCCTGGCGCCAGACGCGGAGGCAGGTGTCCTCCGGCTGCCATTCCGACCGCGCCTCGGCCGTCTCCTCGAGCGAGGTCGCCTCCCAGATCCGGTGCGCCGGCCAGCCGAGCGGCAGCACCAGGGCGGCCGGGATCGTACGCAGCCGCAGCTCGCCCCAGTCCTGCGGGGAGACCCGGCGGAGCGCGTCCAGCTCGAGCGCCTCCGCGTCGGGGGCGTCGAAGACGGCGAGCCGCGCCCATTCGAGGCGCGCCAGATCGGCAGCGAAGGCGGGAAGCTCGCGGCTCATGCCGGCGAGGAAGGCGCCGAAGTCGCGACCGAACCAGCGGAGCGAAGGATGCCGCGAGGGATGCGCGACGACGTAGGCGCGGGCGACGGTCGCGAAACGCTCGGGACCGAGCGTCGCCGCCACGCGCGGGTAGTCCTCGGCGAGCACGTCCAGCAACCGCGCGTGGTACATCCCGGCGTACACGTCCACCCGCGCCGACGCCGCGAGCCGTTGATCGCCGCGAATCTCGTCCAGAAGCACGCTCGCGGCCGCGGCGCCAGCGGGGCGCCCGGTGATCGCCCGCAGAAAGGCGCGCTGGAGCTCAGGCAGACGCAGCATCGCTTCCGAGCGCCTCCTGCTCGACGGCCCGTGCCCGTTCGGCCTCGGCCAAGAGAATCGGCAGCTCCGGAATGTGCTCGTCCCACTCGACCAGCGTCGAGACTCGACCGAAGCGGCGGAGCGCCGCCCGGTAGAGATTCCACACGTCGGCACACACCGGCGCGTCGTGGGTATCGAGCAGGTGCGTCCCATGGTCGCTGTGCCCGGCGAGGTGCATCTGCCCCACCCGGTCGACGGGAATACCCGCGAGATACTCGAGAGGATCGAAGCCGTGATTGGCGGCGCTCACGTAGACGTTGTTGACGTCGAGAAGAATGCCGCAGTCGGCACGGCGCGCGACCTCGGCGAGGAATTCCCATTCCGACACGGCCGACGTCACGTACGTGAGGTAGCTCGACACGTTCTCGACCAGGATCTGACGCCCGAGACGGTCCTGGACGCACGCAATCCGCTCGGCGACGTGCGTCAGAGCCTCCTCGGTATACGGGAGCGGCAACAGATCGTGGGAGTAGTGACCACCGACGCTCCCCCAGCAGAGGTGGTCGGAGACCCACGCCGGATCGACGCGCGCGACGAGGCTCGCGAGCTCGCCGAGGTAGCTCTCCCGCAACGGGTCGGTCGAGCCGAGCGAGAGGGAAACGCCGTGCAACGCCACCGGCGCGAGCGTTCGGGCGCGATCCAGGACGGCGAGCGGGCGCCCGCCGCGAACCATGAAGTTCTCGGAGATCGCCTCGAACCAATCGACGCGAAACGACCCCTCGAGCACCTGGCCGAAGTGGGTGTTCCGGAGGCCAACGCCGTGACCCAGATATGGCAGCGCGATACCCATGCGGACGACACACCCGGCTCGGGGTTGCGGATGCGTTGGAGACCTCCTTAGCCCGACGGAGACCGGGGTTTCCACCCTCCCATGGCGGCCGGACTGCGGAATTGTCTTGACAATCGCAGGGCCCACTGGTTCTCGAAGGGGGAGGACGGAAAGGCTCACGCCCCCCCGAGGGACGAATGCCGGTGACCCAACGTCTCCCCCACGAACGCCACGCGCAACGGCCGCGTAACCTCGCCACCGATCCAGACGTAAATCTGGAACGAGAGCGCGTCACGCCGGACGAGCGTAGTCGGCGTCGCGCTCGTTGGATGGTGCGTGCGCAGTCCGGTGACGGCGACGCGTACCGGGCCCTCTTGGATGACCTCGGCCCCGCGGTCCTGAGCTTCCTCAGCCGCCGGGTCAACGATCGCGACGACCTGGCCGATGCCTATCAGGACACCTTCTTGGCGCTGCACCGCGCCCGTCACACGTATCAACCCTCGCGACCGATCGAGCCGTGGCTGTTCGCGATCGCCCGCAACGTCGCGGCCGACTACGGCCGGCGCCGGCGCCGGCGCGTGGGACACGAGATCCTGATGGACCATACTCCCGAACGAGCGGTCGAGGCCGAGCGTGACATGAGCGCGCAGCTCGAGGCGGCGCTCCGCCGACTTCCCAACCGTCAACGCGAGGCCCTGCAGCTGCTCAAGTTCCAGGGCCTCTCCATCACGGAGGCGGCGGCCGTCGCCGGTACGACTCCCGGAGCCCTCAAGGTCCGGGCGCATCGCGCCTACGTCGCACTCAAGACAAGCTTTCGCAAATGAGCCGCCTCAGATGGTAACGCCCGAGCATCACGGCGCCTTGGTGGATCGCCTGGTTCAGGAGACGCAGCCCATACGGCGTCTGTGGTCGGTCCCGGCACGCTGGATGGTCTTCATGGTGCTCGGCGTCGCGTCCGTGCTGCTCGTCGCCACGGCGACGCCGCGACCGGACCTGGCGGAGCGGATCCGAGAGCCCGTGTTCGACATCGGGCTCGCCGGCCTCGCGATCGCGACCAGCTTCGCCGCCTTGCTCGCTCTTCGCAATGCCGTGCCCGGACGCTCACCGTCGTGGCTGGAATCGGGAGTGGCGCTGGCGCTGATCGGCGGGGCCGCGCTCGCCACGTGCGCACAGCCGAGCGTTCCCGGCGTCACGGTCGGGCCATCGTTCCTTTCGGGATGCGCATGCGCCGTCCGGACGGTCGCCATCGCCCTGGTGCCCTGGCTCTTGTTGCTGCTCGCCATTCGGCGCGGCGCCCCGGTCCATGCCACCAGCGCCGGTGCCTATGCCGGAGCGGCGGCGCTCTTGCTCGCCACCGCGATACTGCGGGTCGCGTGCCCCGAGGATGGGGCGGCCCACTGGGCCGCC
The DNA here is from genome assembly GCA_963761995.1 of uncultured delta proteobacterium. Lineage (GTDB taxonomy): Bacteria > Desulfobacterota > Binatia > UTPRO1 > UTPRO1 > UTPRO1. The sequence continues at coordinate 2,777,113 of CAVXIU010000006.1, forward strand.
TGGCACTATGCGCCGATCGCGCTCGGAGCCCTACTGTCGGCGGCGGTGACGACCACCTGGTTGGGGACCTGGCGGCATCGCTGACCGACCGCCCCAATTGATCCCGCCCCCGCGACTTGATACCCACCAGCGGCTCGAGCATCCGCTGGAGCCCAAATTCAGAGATTCGGATCCCTCCCAGGCCGAGCTCGATTTCGAGTGCGTGGCAAGCGAGTCAACGTCTCGACGCCGTTCCCCACGACGAACACGCCGACGCTGGAGAGGAGCTCCACTGACGAGCTTGATCAGAGACGCGAAGCAGGACTCTCTCGGCGACCGGAAACCCATCGTCCACGCATACTTCGCGCCTTGATCTTCGCGGGAAGGCTACGATATGGTGCCGGCCCGTGGGGCGCTTGGAGTCGCAAAGGAGGCGTGGAGATGGAGCTGCCAAAGTGCCAGAAGTGCAATAACGGATTGCTGATACCGTTGTCCGATTATGGCCAGGAAGGCGCCACGGTCGTTTTCAAAGCCTGGGTGTGCACCAACCCGGAGTGCGGCTTCTCCCTTCGAGTCGACAAGGGTGACGTGACCTACGGGAAGAAGATCGAGCACAAGCACTAAGCACCGGCGTTTTATCCACCACGGAAGCGCGAAGTACTGCGCTTCCTTTTTTTTGTCCCGCGGCGCCCGATCACACGGCTGCCGCCACCTGTGATCCTTCCAACGAATCGGCCGGCACGCTGACGAAGATCCGGGTCCCGCTACCGGGGCGCGACGTGACGCGGAAGATGCCCCCGAAATGCGCCACCCGCTCCCGCATGCCGATCAGGCCGAGACCGGCCGACGGCGACGGCGCCCGAAAGTAGCCCGGGGCATCGAAGCCGCGCCCGTCGTCTCCGATCTCGAGCACGATGGCGCGCTCCTCGAGGGCGAGCCGAACCTGGACGCGCGTCGCCTCGGCGTACTTCGTGACGTTGATCATCGCCTCCTGGAAGATGCGGAAGACGAGAAGCTCGAGGGAGGAGGCGAAGCGCAACGTCGGATCGGCACAGTCGACGCGGATCTCGAGGCCATAGGTCACCCGATACTTCTCGGCCACCGCCTCGATCGCCGCGATTGCACCGAAGTCGTCCAGTACGGGTGGATACAGCAGGTGCGACATCTGCCGGACGCTCTGCACTACGTCGAGCACCTGCGCCCGTATGTCGCGGATCGACCCATGCAGGTCCGGCTGGGAGGGCGGCAGCTGCCGCTCCAGGAGCGCCAGGTCGAGCTTGATCGCCATCAGCGCCTGGCAGGTCCCGTCGTGGAGCTCCCGGGAGATGCGCCGCATGCTCTCCTCGACCACGTCGAGGCGCTTGTTGGAGAGCTGCCGGAGCTCCTCCCGGTGCTGGAGGATCAACGCGTAGAGGCGGGCGTTGCCGATCGCCATCGCCGCGCTGTTGCCGAGCGTTGCGGCGGCATCGACGAAGCTCGCCTCGAGTTGTCGCGATCCGCTGCCGGCATCGGCCAGGATCATCCCCACCAACTCCGATTGGTACTGCAACGGCAGGCGGAGCACCCTGGGGGGGGAGGTACCGCTCGCCTGCATGAACGCTTCGAGATCCTCGGCATCCGGCTCGAGGAGCGAGGGTCTCGCATCGGAGGCCACGTTGAGCACCGATTCCCAGGGACTCGGGTCGTTCGTGAGCGGCCGGAGCGCGACCCGATCGCCCTGCCCCTCCGCGATGAGCGCCTGCAGCTCGCCGTCCGGCGCAGGACGCCATACCAGCCACAGACGCTCGAGCCGGAGCGCCTGCAGCACGCTCTGACAGACCCGCAACAGCACCTGCTCGATCTCGAGCGTCGCCGTCACGCTGCGGGTGACGTCGTAGAGCATGGCGGCCTGTTGATCGCGCGTGCGAGCCAGCAGGAGGCGCTGATGGAAGATGGCCCGGCGGTGGAGATCGAGCAGCAAGGCTCCGATGCTCGAGCTCGCCCCGGCACCGATGACGCTGATCAACGCATACGTTGGGGGGATCTCGCTGCGGACCCCGAGAAGCAACGCCACGACGTAGGCGACGAAGGTGAAGAATACCATCGGAACCTGTCCGCGTAGGCCCCATGGATAGAGGAGTGGAACGCCGGTCATGAAGATGATGAGCGCAAACGCCAGGGCGTCGCCACTGGCGCCCGCGCTCGCGACGTAGCCGATCACGCAGAACGCGATCGAGCTCGTGACCGTACAGACGATACCGATGATGTAGCGTCGGAGGCCGAAGCCGTAGATCGCGATCATCCCGAGCGCGCACAGCAAGACCTCGAGGGCGAAGCTGCCGAGCAGCGGCCGCCAGCGGTCGGGATAGTACGAGAGCTCGATCAGCCCCGCGATCGTCACCAGGCTCGCGAAGAAGATGACGCCGCCCGGCACGCGACGCGCCATGATGCGACGCGTGTCTTCCTTGAACGCCTCGAGAACCGGTGGGTCCAATCGGTGGGGCATAGCGCGCGCGCCGCGGCTTCGACGCTCGGACAATTGTCCTGCGAAGTCAAGGGCGTATCTTGCGGCGAGCGGACGCATGCCCTATCGTCCGGCGGGTGAATTTCGACCTTTCTCCGGAACAGGACATGCTCCGGCGCACCGTGCGCGAGTTCGCCGAGCGCGAGATCGCGCCGCGCATGCTCGAGCTCGACGAGCGCGAAGAGTTCTCCTGCGATCTCACCCGGGCCATGGGCGAGCTCGGACTCTTCGGCATGACGGTGTCACCCGACTACGGCGGGCACGGGCTCGACTACCTCTCGTACATCATCGCCGTCGAGGAGATCGCGCGCGTCAACGGCTCGCAGGCCGCCACCGTCGCCGCCGAGAACTCGCTCGGGATCGGACCGCTCTACTACTACGGCTCCGAGGAACAGAAACGACGGTATCTCCCGGACCTCTGCCGCGGCACGTCGCTGTGGGGCTTCGGCCTCACCGAGCCCTCGGCGGGCTCCGACGCGGGTGGGAGCAAGACGACCGCCAAGCTCGAAGGCGACCGTTGGATCATCAACGGCAGCAAGATCTTCATCACCAATGCCGGCTCGCCCATGACCGCCGGCTCCACCGTGCAGTGCGTGACCGGCACCCGTCCCGACGGCAGCAAGGAGTACAGCTGCATCCTGGTGGAACAGGACACCCCGGGTTTCACGACCCGCCCCATGCACCGCAAGATGGTGTGGCGGGCTTCCAACACCGCCGAGCTGTACTTCGACAACGTCAGCGTGCCGCGCGAGAATCTTCTGGGAACGCGGGGGCAAGGGTTCCGTCAGATGCTCGAGACCCTCGACTCGGGCCGGCTGTCGATCGCCGCCATGGGCCTGGGCGGAGCGCAGGGAGCCTTCGACGCCGCCCTCGCCTACGCCCGCGAGCGCCGCCAGTTCGGGAAGCCGATCAGCCATTTCCAGGCCAACGCCTTCAAGCTCGCCGACATGGCGACGGAGATCGAGACCACGCGCAACCTGCTCTACAAGGCCTGCTGGCTCCGCGATCAGGGCCGCCCCTTCCGCAAGGAGGCCGCGATGGCCAAGCTGTGGGCCTCGGAGGTGATGCGCCGGGTCACCCATGCGGCGGTGCAGGTGTTCGGCGGGTATGGCCTCATGGAGGAGTACCCGGTGGCGCGCCTCTATCGCGACCAGCGCCTGCTCGAGATCGGCGAGGGAACCTCCGAGGTGCAGCGCCTGGTGATCTCGCGTCTGCTCGGCTGCTACGACGACGAGTGAGCCGCCGATCCTACTTGATCAGCCGCTGAATAGCCTTGAACTCGGGCGCTTCCGCGGTTCGCACCAGCTCCAAGAGCGCGCTCTCGACCGTGGCCGGGAGCACGCCGGCTCGCAGCAGCTTCTCCCATCCGATCGCGTAGTCCTCAGGGCGTCGCGACGAGGTGGCGTCGTGCGCGACGTGCACCTGGAACCCCGCGGCCAGCAGGTCGTGCGCCGTCTGGTTGACGCACGCATGCGCCTCGATCCCGGCGATGAGCACCTGGTGCCGGCGGAGGCGGAGCAGCGCGCTCTGGAAGCTCTCCTCCGCCCAGCAGCTGATGGTCATCTTCTGGATTGGGACCGTTCCGGGAAGAAAATGGGTCGCCACCTCGGCGACCGTGTGGCCGACCCCCTTCGGATATTGCTCGGTAGCCAGCACCGGAACCCCGAGAGCCACCGCCCCTTGGACGAGCCGCGAGACCGCCGTCGCCACCCGCGGATACTCGAACAGGACGTTGCGATAGCCCTCCTGGACGTCGATCACCACCAGGACGGTGCCGCCACGCGAGAGTAGATTGGCGTGCCGACCGGTCGCCGCGCTCACGCTCAGTGCCGGGTCAGGTTGACGTCGTCGGCGTCGAGGCCGAGCAGCGTTCCCAGGGCCGTACAGGCCTCGTGCAACGGCCCGTCGATGGTGTCGCTCACGAGCTGCTCCACCGCGGCGAGATCGTCGGGGCCGGGAGGCTCGGCCTCGTGATGCATGCCGTGCAGCGCCCAGGCCACGGTGCTCAGGCGGTTCCGCACTTCCGAGAGCAGCCCCAGCGCCTTCTCGGGCGACATCTCGGTGGAGTCCTTGCTCTTGTCTGCCATGTGTCCTCCTCGCGGGCTGCCGGTCCGCGCCACTCTATGCGGCGCGGTCGCAACCGGCAATTGCGACCTCACGGGAGGTCCGGCAACGGTATCGACCACGTGTCGCCGATCCGTCGGATCACGACCCGATCCTGCTCCGAGCCGGCGGCCTGGAGGAGACGCGCCATCGACTCGCCGAGCGGCTCCTTACCGAGTCGAAAGGTGTCCCAGTGCACGGGGAGGAGGTACTGCGCACCGCTCTCCTGGAACATGCGCCACGCCTGCTCCGGCGTCGCATGGTTCATCACCCAGGGATCGTAGGCCCCGTCGCCCAGGACGGCGACGGTCACCCCACGCTCCCGTCCGAGTCGGCCGAGCGTCGGGGTGTAGGCGGTATCGCTGGCAAACAACATGCGCATCGCGCCACGGCTGAAGAGATAGCCGTTGTATCCCCGCCAGCGCTCCCACGGCCAACGCTTGCCCCAATGGTCGACCTGCACGGCTTCGATCGTCACGTCGCCGGCGGCGACCGTCTCCCCCCACCCGAGCTCGACGACGCGCGCGAAGCCCAGGCCGGCGACGACGTCCCGGGTGCGCAACGGCAGCACCAAGAGGGGAGCGGTCGCCACCCGTGCCAGGGATGGCAGGTCGAGGCTGTCGAGATGGGCATGACTGACCACGACCGCGTCGATCGGCGGAAGCTCCTCCGGGGTCAGTGCGGCTCGCACGACCCGCTTCGGGCCGATCGTCATCGGTCCGAGCGCGAGGCCGATGCGCTCGAACAAGGTCGGATCGGTCAGGATGCGGGTGCCGCCGAAATCGATCAGAACCGATGCATGCCCCAGGTAGGCGATGGTGAGGTTCTTCGCCGACCAAGTCGTCGGCACGGGCTTGACCGGCGCCGTCACACTGGAGTGCAGCACGACGCCGCACGCGTACGCCAGGCCGAGCGTACCGCCGAGCACCGCCAGCAGCAACGCCCACCGCAGCCGTCGCCCCGACGTCAGGAACGCCTCAGCAATCGATCCCGTACCGTCCCGAGGCGACGGCGACCCGACTCCGAAAACCAGACGTCGAGAAATTCTCGGTTGATCTGGGCTCGCGAGGCCGTCAACGTCGCGAGGACCGGTGCCAGGAGGTGGGTCTTCAGGGCGGCATACGCCTCGAGCGAGTCGGACGTGATCGCGCGGGCGAGCTCGCGGGCGCGCGCGAGCAATGCCGGCGCCGGGGTCAGCTCGTCGACCAATCCGCGCGCGAGCGCCGCCGCCGGCGAGTACAGCGCTCCCATCAACAGAACCTCCCGCAGGAAGCGCGCCGACAGGGCGTGACGTGTGACCGCCAGCGGGACGGCCGGAAAGGGGATACCGACCTGCACCTCGTTCAGGCCGATGGTCGCGTCGCGATCGACGGCGACGCGCAGGTCGCACGCCAGGGCCAAGACGCACCCCCCGGCGATCGCGTGGCCGTTGAGGGCCGCCACGGTCGGGCGCGGCAACGAGAACCACGCGAGTACGGTCTCGTCGAGCCGATCCACGAAGCACGCCAGGGTCGTACGATCGAGGTCGAAGAGCTCGACGGATGTCGAGACCGGCGCAAAAGCAGCGCCCGGCTCCGGTCAGCACGACCGGCAGCGCCTCGGCGCTCTGCAGCTGAACGATCGCGGCTTGCAGGTCGCTGAAGAACTCCTCGTTCATCGCATTGACCTTGTTGGAGGTCATGGTGACGACGTGGACGTCGTCGACCCGTGCGATGTCCCAGCGGCCCATGGCGGTGCGGGCGCGACGTCGCGCTACGGAGTGATGCGCGTCACCGACTCGATCACCACCGGCGTCTCGGGGACGTCCTTGTGGGGCGGGCGAGCCGCGGTCTTGACCCCTTCGATCTTCTTCACCACGTCCAGGCCCGACGTCACCTTGCCGAAGACCGCGTAGCCGAACCCGGTCGGCGACTCGTCGCGGTGGTTCAGCTGGGTGTTGTCGGCGACGTTGATGAAGAACTGCGAGGTCGCGCTGTCGACGATGCCGGTGCGGGCCATTGCAATGGTCCCGGTCGCGTTCTTGAGGCCATTCCCCGCTTCGTTCTTGATCGGCGCCTTGGTGGTCTTCTGTTGCATGTTGGGGGTGAAGCCACCGCCCTGGATCATGAAGTTCGGGATCACGCGATGGAAGATGGTGCCGTCGTAGAACTTGGCGTCGACGTAGTCGAGAAAGTTCTTGACGCTGATCGGTGCCTGCAGTTGGTCGAGCTCGATCACGATCTCGCCCTGTGACGTCTTCACGAGGACGGACGGATTCTTGCTTCCCGAGGGACTCGGCTTGGGATCGGCGGCATGTGCGGTCGCGACCGAGAACAACAGGAGCGAGAGCAACGCAAACGTCGACGACAACGTCATGTGTGACCTCCCCAATCGAGAATGGCGTGCGACGGCCCGTATTTCATGCGGTCCTATGGGGGTCAAGCCATGTGGCGGGGTCGCGGCGGCGCTGGCATCGGCGGTGCGTCCGGCGCTAAGACCGCCGAAGAGGAGGAGCCTTCGATGCGAATCGTACACGGCCTCACGGAGATGCAAACTCTCGTCGGTCAGGAGCTCGGCGTCAGCGAGTGGCATCGCGTCACCCAGGAAGAGGTCGATCAGTTCGCCGCCGCGACCCACGATCACCAGTGGATCCACGTCGACCCGGAGCGCTGTCGTCGCGAGTCGCCCTTCGGCGGTCCGATCGCACACGGCTACTACACCATCGCCCTCGCGCCCGCCTTGCTGGCGCAGATCCTCGCGGTCGAGGGCGTCCGCATGGGCGTGAACTACGGGCTCAACAAGATGCGCCTCCCGAGTCCCGTACCGGTCGGCTCGCAGGTCCGGCTGCGGGCGAGCCTCGCCGGCTACGAGCCGATCGCCGGCGGCGCCAGCGCCACGCTCGGGCTCAGCTTCGAGGTCGACGGACAGGCGAAGCCCGCATGCGTCGCCGAGGTGATCTACCGCTACTACGCCTGAGCGGGGGAGCGGCCCGACTGAGGCTCGGGCGACGTCGCGTCGCCGATCTCCACCTCGTGCTCCACCTCGAAGCCCATCGTTTCGATCAAGCGCCGGGTCGGCGTCGTCGCGAGGCCCGGCGTCGTCAGGTAGCCCTCGACGAACACCGAGTTGGCCGGATACAGGGCGAGGCCCTGCCAGTCGCCGAGGTTGCGCTCGCGTCCGCCGGCGGCGCGGATGTCGCTCGCGGGATTCGTGAAGCGCATGAGACAGAGCGCGCGGAGCGCGCGCGTCGGCGCGACGTTCCCGGCGGCGCCGAGCGGCGTGCCGTCGATGGCGAGCAGAAAGTTCAAAGGCAACGAGTCGACCCCGAGCGCGCGGAGCGCGAACGCCAGGTCGACGACGTCCTCATCCCCCTCCCCCATCCCGATGATGCCGCCGCAACACACGGCGAGACCGGCCCGCTTCGCGGCCTGCACGGTTCCGACGCGGTCGGCATAGGTGTGGGTGGTGCAGATCTCGGGATGGAAGCGCTCGCTCGTGTTGAGGTTGTGATTCACCCACCCGACGCCGGCGGCCTTCAGCTCGGAGGCCTCGGTCTCGCCCATGATGCCGAGCGACACGCAGATCTCGAGCTCCGGGTACTCGGCCCGGATCGCGCGGGTCGCCGCGCTCACCTGCGCGATGTCGCGCGCGCTCGGCCCGCGGCCGCTCGTGACCATGCAGTAGCGGCGGGCACCACGGCCGACGGCCGCGCGGGCACCCTCCACCAGGCTCTCGAGCGGCTGCAAGCGATAACTCTCGATCGCCGCGCTCGAGACCGCGGACTGCGAGCAGTAGTGACAATCTTCGGGGCAGAGGCCGCTGCGGGCGTTCCGCAGCATGCAGAGCTTGACGCGCCGGCCCCAGTAACGCTCCCGCACCCGAAAGGCCGCCAGGAGCAACCCGTGCAGATCGTCGTCCGGCGCATGCAGGACGGCGAGCGCCTCGTCGTGGGTGAGGGTCCCGCCGTCGAGGGCGCGCTTGGCGTATGCGTCGTATCGACTCATGACCACCCCCGCATCTCGGCGTAGAAGAACGGGCCGCCGAGATACATGGCGAAGCCGAGGGCGTACACGAACGCCAGATCGGCCTCCTCCTTGGAGGCCACGATCCCGCGGTTGAGAAGCTCGCGCGCCTTCAGGTACATCGCGCGCACGCAGCGATCGACGATCTCGTCGGCGTCCGCGACGCGCTTGCCGCGCGGCGCCGCGAGCGCCGGCAGCTCGCCCCACGGCGCGCCCTTCTTGGTACCGTCGTAGTCGTAGAAACCACCGCCAGACTTGATGCCGAAACGACCGCGATCGCGGAGCAGGACCACCAGCGGCGGGCTCGGTGGCGGGGCTGTGCGCGCGATGACGTCGAACATCCCGGCCGCGACGTCCACTCCGGCCTGATCCGCCACCTCGAACGGTCCGAGGGGAAAGACACGCTCGCGCATCACCTCGTCGATGCGCTCGATCGGCGTGCCCTCGCGGTAGAGGGCCTCGGCCTCCCGGAAGTACTCCGCGAGCGCCGCGTTCACGAGGAAGCCGGGCGAGCCGTCCTGCAGGAGCAGCGGCACCTTCCCGATCTTGCGCACGAAGCCGTGCAGCGCGGCGAGCACCTCGGGCGGCGTGTCCGCCGTCCGCACGACCTCGACCAGTGCCCGTTGCGGATGCTCGGCCGGACTGAAGAAGTGGAGGTTGACGAAGTTGACGGGGTTGCCGCCGCCCTCGCGGTAATAGGCGGCGAGAAATCCCGGTCCCATCGAGCTGCTGTTCGAGCTCACGATGGTGTCGGGACGGACGCGCTTCGCGAGCGCGCGATAGAAGGCGGCCTTGGCCTCGGGATCCTCCTTGCGCGCCTCGATGACCAGGTCGCAGTCGGCGAGCGCCGCGAGGTCGGTCGCGACCGCCACCGACGCGACCTCGGCGTCGGCGGCAGCCGCGTCGAGGCGCTGCCGCTTGAGCAACGGCTCGTACTTCTGTCGCATGCGCCCCGGTGCGTTCGCCGCCAGCTCCGGCACCGGCACGTGACCGACCACCTCATAGCCGGCACGACGGGCGAGGAAGGCGATGGCGTTTCCCATGTAGCCGTCGAAGCCGTCGATACCGACGCGGCGGATCGGTCGCGGCGTCGCCTTCGCGAGCTCGGCCGGAAGCTTGTTGACGCGCTGCTGCGTGAAGAAGAACCGCATCCCAGCCTTGGCCTCGCTCGAGTTGACGACCTCGAGGAAGCGCTCGCGTTCGAGCGCGATCCCTTCGCGGAGCGGCCGGGTCACCCCTTCCGTGACCACCTCGAGCGCCACGAAGGGCGCCCGCGGGTGCTGGCGACCCTGCGTCGCCTTCAGGATCGTCGGCAGGACCATCGGCGCGACCTGCCCCGCCATCGACAGATCCGGCGTGGGGCGCGTGAACGAGGCGAGCTCGGCGGTCGCAAAATGCCGCGCGAAGGCATCGAGCTCCTGGCCCTCGGGCACGATCGCGTCGATCATGTGGATCGCCAGAGCCGCATCCGCGCGCAGGCTCTTGCCCTGGAGGATCACCGACAGGGCGGCATCGCCTCCGATGGGGTCGGTCGGGTGCACGAGGCCCGCGCGCCTCGGGAGCCGCTGCGTCCCCCCAAGACCGGGAAAGATGTTGAGCTGCATCTCCGGAAGGCCGACCGACGACCGCTTCGTCGCCACGATCGCCCGGCAGGCGAGCGCCAGCTCGTAGATGCCGCCGAGCGCCACGCCATCCAGCGCGGCCAGCCACGGCACCGGTCCCGCCTCGATACGGAACAGCACCTCGTCGCCGCGCTCGATCATGCCGGCGAGATCGGCCGCGCTCCCCTGCAGGAGCTCGCCGATGTTGGCGCCGGCACCGAGACCGTAGCGGTTGCCCGACAACACCACCGCCGTGAGCGGCGTGCGCGCGTGCTGCGCGCGGATCCCCGCCTCGAGCGCGTCGAGCTCGTCGATCGCGGTCCGCGACAAGGTATTCATGCCGCCCTGATCGAACCCGACCAACGCGAGACCCTGCTCGTATCGTACGGTGAACGCTCCCATCGATCTCCTCGCGCCGACTTTACTTCCGGGGACGCGCGCAGTTGTCAACCCAGCGCGCGCGTCGTCGTTCACCACGACAGCGCATTGATTCCGTCGCGGCATCCTGTCAGCACAACCAGCGTGCGGCCCGGGCGGGGAGCGTCATGAGTCGGCGGCCACGGCTCCGTCGCGTCGTCCGCTGGACGGTGGGCACGCTCATCGTGCTGATCGCCGCGATCGCGCTCGCGCCGTCGATCGCCGCCCCGTGGGCCGCGGCACGGTTGTCGGCGCTGAGCGGTGCCGACGTCCGTCTCGGATGGATCAGCTGGAACCCCCTCGCCGGGCGAATCGTGCTCCATCGCGTCGCGCTCGCGCCGAAGGGCGACGCCCCGGCCGTGGTCACGATCGGCTCGCTCACGCTCGACGTCGCCCTCCGCCGCTGGCTGAACGGCGAGCGTGCCCTCGATGCGCTGGTGCTGCGACGACCCTGGGTCTCGCTGCAGCGCACCGGACCCGGCGACTTCAATCTGGCGACCATCCTTCCCGGTCTCACCGCGGCGAGACCCTCCTCCGCCGCCGAGGAGGTCGGTCCCCCCGTCCCGTTTCGCATCCGCCGGCTGCGCATCGTCAGCGGCTCGATCGAGTTCCGCGACGAGACGACGGTGCCCGTGCTCGAAACCTCCCTGCATCTCGACGACGCCTCGGCCCGCGATCTCGTGATCGCGAGCGGCGGCACGGCGACCTTCGCCTTTCACATCGAGAGCCGCCTAGAGCGCGAGCCGGTGACGCTCGACCTCGGCTACGACAGCGGCCCGGACTCCTCGCGCCTCGAGGCCAAGCTGGTCGCCAAGGGCGTCTCGCTGGCGCGCGCGCTGCTCTACGTGCCGCTCGGTTGGCAACGGACCGCCGGGACGCTCGACGCCACCCTCACCTACGAGCGGCGTCTCGAGAAGAACGTCTTGAAGCGCCACGGCCTCTCGGCGCTCCTCGTGCTCCGCGACCTCGCTCTCACCGAGCCCTGGGCGAGCGAGCCCATGCTGCGGGCGACGCACGTCAAGGTACCGTCGCTGACGGTCGACCTCATCGCGCAACGCACCCACCTCGGCGCCATCGAGGTCGAGGGCTTTCAGGCGCTGGTGATGCGTGACGACGAGGGCGTGCACGTCCCCCTTGCGAGCGGCTCACCCGAGGCCGAGGGCTCGACGTGGCAGACCGAGCTCGATCGAGTGGCGCTCGGCAAGGGGACCGCCGTGCTGCGGAGCATCGTGCCTGGCCGTCGCACCGACCTTCCCGTCCCCATCACCTCCGGCACGATCCGCCTGCCGGGCGACGAGGTGCAGTTCGGCTTCGTCGGAACTCTCGCCGGCGGACGCGTCACGCTCGACGGGATGACTCGTGACACGGCCACCACGATGACGTTCGGCCTGAAGGACTGCACCCTGAAGGAGGTCTCGCAGGTCTTCGGGCTCCCGGCGTCGTTCGTGAGCGGAAGCCTCGAGGGCAGGCTCGAGCTCACGATCGCGGCCGGCGGACCGACCCTGCAAGGCGTTCTCGGCTCGACCGACGCACGAACCACGCCCTCGACGGAGCACCCCGAAGAGGTCCTGGCCTGGCAGCGACTCGATCTGACCATCGCCGAGAGCGCACTCGAGCCCGTGCGTCTGCACATCAGCGACGCGACGGCCACCTGGCCCTACGTCATGTTCCACCGCCGCGCCGACGGCTGGTACCCTCTGACGCTGGCCGGGCCCGCCGGCGACACCCGTACCGACACGACCGACACGACTGCGCCGGGCGACCCGTGGCTCCGGGTCGATCGCGCGACCGTCGATGGCGGACGCATCGAGTACTACGACAGCACCTTGCCGAAGGCGTATGGCATCGATCTCATGGACCTGAAGGCGTCGGCGGACGGCGTGTCGATGTCGCCGCTCCGGATCACACGGCTCGTGCTCGGGGGCGCGCTCGACGAGCTCTCCCCCTTCGACCTGCGCGGCACCGTCGCAACGCCCCGGGCGGACCTGACGCTCGCGGTCGACCGTCTCCTGCTGCCGCCGCTCAACTCGTACCTGGGACCCGCGCTCGGCTACGAGGTCAAGACCGGTCTCGCCAAGCTGGAATCGACGATCCGCCTCGACGGCACCGCCGTCGAGGCCGACACTGACCTCGTGCTCTCCCGCTTCGCGATGCGGGCCTCGGGACCGGACACGGTCGAGGCCAAGATCGGTACGCCGCTCTCCGTGGCGTTGGGGCTCATGAAGGACACCCGCGGCGACATTCACCTCGAGCTCCCGATCCGCGGCGACGTCGGATCCAACGAATACCGGGTCGGCAACCTCCTCCGCGAGGCGCTCGGCAACGCCCTCTTGGGCACACTGCGTGCGCCCCTCGGATTCCTCCGCGGCATGTTCCGCAAGGACGAGGGGGAACGCTTCGATCTGCGTCCGGTGCCGTTTCCGCCCGGCCAGGCGACGCTCGATACCGAGGGGGAGGCCCGCGTGGACGAGCTGGCGAGGCTGCTCGGCCGGCAGACGGCGCTCCGAGCCGTGCTGATCCCGGAGCCGAGCCGCGCCGACGTCGACACGCTCCCGCACCAAGGAGGTTCAGCGCCGGTGGCCGGCCTCGCGGAGCTCGCCCGCGCCCGCGCCGAGACGGTGACGGCGCGTCTCACCCAGACCAACGGCATCGACCCCGCGCGCCTCCGTACCGAGGCCTGGGAGCCCGGCGAGCCCCGTCTCGACGTTCCGGGCGTCGACGTCCAGCTCCGCATTGATTGATCCGAGGGCTTCTCCCTCGCCCCAGACCCTCCTCCGAGCGCGCGCGGGGCAAAGCCCGTCCGGGCCCTAATCCCGGCTCGCTCACGCTCGGCCGCGCGCGAAGGCGCGCGGAAGTTAGCGGCTATGGTCATGGAGCTACCTATATCGGGAGTCGAAATGCGCTGGCGGTCGCGGAGAGACCGACTCCGGCGCGCGCGATCAGCTGATCCTCGAGCGGGACACGCTTCTTCAGCGCCGGCATCACCTCTCCCGCGAAGAGGCGGAGGCTGGCGTCGGCGAGATCGTAGGGCATGGCCCCGTAGCTGAAGATGCCGGTGAAGGCCTCGGCGCCGGTCCGATTCTGGATGTCGACGACGCGCTCGTAACATTGCTCGGGCGTGCCCCACACCTGGATGCCGAGGAAGAACTCGACCATCGCGTCGAGTCCGCCGGGCGCGCTCGTCATCTCCTGGACCGGTGCGTACGACTCGTAGCCGCGCATCTTGGTCAGGTGATCGCCGATCAGCTCGTAGTGCTTCACCACGGAGCGCCAGTACTCGCCGATGTACTGGCGCGCGTACGCCTCGGCGCGGTCGGCGTTCTCGTCGCAATAGGTCCATCCGCCCACGATCGGCGGCGGCGCCTCGACCCCGTTCACCTCGCGAAAGATCTGCCGGTAGGCGTTCAGCTCGGCGGTCACGACCTCCCACGGCTTCTGGGGAATGATGAGAATGCCGATCCCGAGGCGCGCCATGATCTCCGACGACTCGGGGGAGACGGCCGCCGCATAGGTGCGGCCGTGGAACGACTTGAACGGGCGTGGCCGGAGCTCGGAGCGGCGCTGCTTCACGAATTTCCCGTCGTACTCGCAGTAGCCGCGCTCGAGGCCCTGGAGGATCGTCTCCGCCGCCTCGACGAAGATGGCGCGGCTGTCCTCCTGGGAAACCCCGAAGCCCTCGAACTCGACGCGGCCGAGTCCGCGGCCGATCCCGAAGATCACGCGGCCGTTCGACATGTGGTCGAGCACCAGCACCTGCTCGGCGACCCGAATCGGCTGGTGCCAGGGCAGCACCACCACCATGGAGCCGAGCTGGATGGTGCGCGTGCGCCCCGCGAAATACGTGAGGTACTGCAGGACGTCCGGACACATCGTGTAGTCCGTGAAGTGATGCTCGACGCCCCAGAGCGACTCGAACCCGAGCGGCTCGGCGAGGTCTCCGAGGTGGAGCTCGTTGCGGTAGACGTTGCGATCCGTCCGCCCCTCACCCTGCCCCTGGAAGATCACTCCCATGCCGACGTGCATGTGCCGCTCCTTCGCGCGCGGTTCTCAGTGGCCGGCGCGGCCGGTGAACTCGTCCATGCTGCGGTTGACGCCCAGGAACTCCATGATCGCGTCGAACGCCCCAATGGGCAGCAGGCGCCCGAGCCAGGTCGCCCGCACCGCCGGCGGCAGGATCAGGCGCCGGCGATCGCGTCGAATGGCGTCGACGATCTGATCGGTGACGCGATCGGGATCGAGGATGGGGAGGATCGCGGGAAAGCGGGTCTGCACCCCGGCGAACATCCCCGTGCTGATGTAGAAGGGGCACACCACGGTCGTGACCACGCGGCTCTTCCGCCGTCGGAGCTCGAGACGCAGCGACTCGTCGAATCCGACCGCGGCGTGCTTGCTGGCGCAGTAGTCCGTGAGCTTCGCCGTGCCGACGATCCCGGCGGCGGAGGCGATGGTCACGACGTGGCCACGGTCGCGTGCGAGCATCGCCGGCAGGAACGCCCGCGTCGTCCAGAAGAGGGCCAGCACGTTGACGTCGAAGGTGCGCTCGATCTCCGCCGGCGTGGCGTCGAGCAGCGTCTTGCCGGTCACCACCCCGGCGTTGTTGACCAGGACGTCGACGGCGCCGCCCGTGAGGACGCGCGCCGCGGCGCTCTCGATCGAGTCCCGCGACGAGAGATTGCAAACGTCGACCTCGACGCTCCGGCCCGCGCCGGCGAGCTCGTGACGCGCAGCCTCGAGCCCTTCCGCGTTCAGGTCCCAGAGGATGACGTGCGCACCCGCGGCCGCCATCTTCCGCGCCATCAAGAGACCGAGGCCGCTCGCGGCACCCGTGATCAGGACTCGGCTGCCGGCGAGCTCACTCACGGGGTCATCCGCGGCGACTCACAGACCTTCGACGAGGCTCGTGCTGAGGTAGCGCTCGGCGGAGCTCGGGAAGATCGCGACGATGAACTTACCCGCCATCTCCGGGCGATCCGCGATCTGCAACGCGGCCCACGCCGCGGCGCCGCTGCTGATGCCGCACGGAATGCCCTCGCGGCGCGCGACCGTGCGCGCCGTCGCGATCGCGTCCTCGTCACGTACCCGCACGATGTCGTCGATGATCCCGGTGTTGAGGATCTCGGGCACGAAGCCGGCGCCGATGCCTTGGATCTTGTGCGGTCCCGGCGCTCCTCCCGAGAGCACGGGCGACGCCGACGGCTCGACGGCAATGGTGCGGAACGACGGTTTGCGCTGCTTCAGTACCTCGCTGACGCCGGTGATCGTGCCGCCGGTTCCGACGCCGGAGATCAGGACGTCGATCTCGCCGTCGGTGTCGTCCCACAGCTCAATGGCGGTCGTCCGCCGGTGGATGTCCGGATTGGCCGGGTTCTGGAACTGCTGCGGAATGAAGGCCCGCGGGGTCTTGCTGGCGATCTCCTCAGCCATCCGGATGGCCTCGCGCATGCCGCCCGCGGCGGGGGTCAGCACGAGCTCGGCCCCGAGCAGGCGGAGCAGCGTCCGGCGCTCGTGTGACATCGAGTCCGGCATGGTGAGAATGAGACGATAGCCGCGCGCCGCCGCGACGAAGGCGAGCGCGATACCGGTGTTGCCGCTGGTGGGCTCGATGATGACCGAGTCCTTGTTGAGTGTGCCACTTCGCTCGGCGGCGTCGATCATGTTGACGCCGATCCGGTCCTTCACGCTGGAGAGCGGATTGAAGAACTCGAGCTTGGCGTAGAGCCGCACGTTGCGGCCCTCGGTGATGCGATTCAATCGCACCAGCGGCGTCCGCCCTATGGTCTGGGTGATGTCGTCGAAGAGTCGTGCCATGGGGCTTTTAGTAGCGTACCTGGCGCGCAGCGCCAACGGCGAGGGGCAGTTCGGCACACGGCCCGAGGAACCATCTGGACGTGTGCGCGCTCCGGCGTTACACTCGCCGCATCGCACTCGATTCGGGGTTCACACAGACCCCAGCGAGCACGCGCTCGGGATCGAGGCCGAAGGGCGACAACGGCGGTCGCTGCTTCGGCGGCGGGGCTTGGGCCCGCCTGGTCCCCCGCCGGACGAAAGGAGGTGATCCAGTGACGTTTTACCCTACGGTGATCTGTGAGGTGGTAGCCTCCTAGGCGTCCCACTCGTAACGTCGCTGGGTCGCCCATAGGGGGCCCAGGCAACCACCGAACCCCGATGGTCCCCGCTTCACCGGCGGGGCGGCGCGTCGCCGCATTGGCCATCGGGGTTTTTTTCGTCCGCCAGGAAGCGCAGCACGGCCGCATTGAAGCGCTCGGGATCCTCGATCTGCACCGCGTGATTTCCCTCCGGTAGCACCATGAGCCGGGCTCCCGGGATCGCGTCCAGGATTTCCCGGCTCAGGTACAGCGGGGTCAGCACGTCTTCCGCTGCTGCCATTACCAAAGTCGGGGCGCGCACCCGGTGGAGGCGCGCGAGCGTGTCGTGCTCGAGGATGGCGTCGATCTGGTTGGCGTAGGCCTCGGGCGCCATGAGCGGCATCGCGCTCACGACCGCCAGCAGCCGCTCGAGCCGGTCGGGATCGTTCAGCACGCGGGGCGACACCAGCCAGGGCAGGTTCGCGACGCCCTCCTGCACCAGGTCGGCGCCCTGGAGACGGGCCCAGCGCCGGAACAGGAGGAACGCCCTCCGCAGTGGATCGGGGCGGGCGAAGGACACGGCCAACACCATCCGATCGACGCGCTCCGGCCACCCGATCGCCATCTCCTGTGCGATCATCCCGCCCATCGACACCCCGAGTACGTGGGCGCGGCTGATCCCGAGCGCATCCAGGATGCCGACCGCATCGGCCGCCATGTCCGGCACCGTCCATGGCGGCGGCGGACACTCGCTCGCCCCCGCCCCGCGATTGTCGAACAGGATGACGCGATGGTGCTCGGCGAAGACGTCGCGCTGCGCGACCCACGTCTCGAGGCTCGCCCCGAGTCCCATGATCAAGAGGAGCGGCGGACCCTCTCCGGCCTCCTCGACACGCAGCTCGACGCCGTTGACCCGGATCCGCGGCACCCGTCAGCCCTCGCGGCGCGGCAGACGATAGCGCGGGTTGGCGATCGCCAGCCGCTCGTCGGCGGTCAGACGGAGATGCGAGACCACCTGAGCGCGCCACGGCTCGTGATCGGCGTCGCCGGCACGAATCCGCGCCGCGAGATCCGCGTTCAACGCGTGCACGGCATCCTTCACGGCGGCGCCGCCCGCCACGGGCTCGCCCGCGTCCCCGCCGAGCAGCACCGTCAGGCGATCCCACTCCGCGCGCAGCTGGGCCTCGCCGTCCGCCAGCTCACGGCCGACGATCGCGAGCACGTTGGCGGCGACGCGGGCATGGAATTGCCGCGTGCCGTCGAGCGCCGGCACGACCTGCTCCTCGAGAAAGGCGCGGACGGCCTCGAGCAATTCGCGCGCGTCGGGACGATCCTGCATCGTCAGTCCAGGAGCTGCAGTAGGTCGTACTCGGCTTCGGCGGTGCGTCGGCCGATGCTCGCCAGCTCGACGCTCTTCACGCCGCCGTCGAGATAGGTCTTGGCCTGGGCGATGCAGATGACGGCCCACTTGAGATCTCCAACGGCTTCCCAGAACCTGACCACCTCCGGATCCACCGCTCCACCGCCGGCACGCTCGTAGGCCCCGAAGAAGTCGTCGCGCTCGCCGATGCCGCCGACCGGCAAGGGGCTGCCGAAGCGCCAGGCTCGCACGCACATCCACCCGAGGTCCTCCATCGGGTCACCGAAGTGCGCTTGCTCCCAGTCGAGCACGACCCGCACGCCTTCGGGACCGAACAACACGTTGCCGATCCGGTAGTCGCCGTGCACGAGTACACGCCGCGACGCCGCGGGCACGCGCGCGCCGAGCCAACGGAGCCCATACTCGATTACAGGATGTGGCTCCGGAGCGAGCCTGCGATAGAGCTGCTCGTAGCGGGCGAGCTCCGCGGCCGCCGGCGGTCCTTCGTCGCAACGCCCAGGCAACCCGGCGAGCGCTGGACCGTCGAGCGGCACGGCGTGGATGGTGGCGAGGATAGCACCGAGCTGCGCCGGCATCACGGCGCGGGCCTCGCCGTAGGCGGGATCGCGGAGCAGCCGTCGGGCCAGGGCCTCGCCCTCGATGCGCTCCATCACGAAGAAGGGCGCGCCGAGGATCGCCGGGTCGCCACCCAGCCAGAAGACCCTCGGTACCGGCACCCCGCCGGCATGCGCCGCCCGCAACACCTCGAACTCGAGCCGGCGATCGCTGCTGACGCTCGTCGGTCCGGGATCGCGTCGCAAAATCAGCGGGCGCGGCGCGCGCTCCCCGCCGATCCTGGCATCGAAGGCCCAGGTCTCGCGCGAGGCGCCGCCCGGCACCCGCCTGAGCCCCGAAAGCTCGACCGTCTCGCCGCTTTCGCGAACCAAAAACTCCCGCAAGCGCCCTTCGAGCTCGGTCGGCGTCACGCTCCGTGCATACGGCGGGCCTCGCTCCGAACGCAAGACGATTGCGAGCGGCGGGCGTGCGTGGCACACAATCCGGCACTCGCCCCAGTGGAGGAGACCCTCATGTCGTTGCTCCCAGGAAAAGTCGCCATCGTCACCGGATCCGGTCGCGGGATCGGCCGCGCCACCGCCGAGCTGCTCGCCCGCCACGGAGCCCGCGTCGTGATCAACGACCTGCAGGCCGAGGTCGCCGAGGAGGCGGCCGCCGCCGTCCGCCAAGCGGGCGGAGAGGCCGTGGTGGCCGCGGGCTCGATCACCGATCCCAAGTTCCCCGATCGCTTGGTCAAGACCGCGGTCGACAAGCTCGGCGGTCTCGACATCATCGTGAACAACGCGGGGTACACGCACGATGGGGTCATCCACAAGATGTCCGACGAGCAGTGGCAGACCATGCTCGACGTGCACCTCACCGGACCCTTCCGCCTGTTGCGGGCGGCCTCGCTCTATTGGCGTGATTGGGCCAAGGCGGAGATTGCCGACGGCAAGCAGATCATGCGCAAGGTGGTCAACGTCTCGTCGACCTCCGGCGTCGCCGGCAACGCCGGTCAGGTGAACTACGCCGCCGGCAAGATGGGCATCGTCGGAGTCACCAAGACGTTGGCGCGCGAGTGGGGCCGGCTCAACGTCAACGTCAACGCCGTCGCCTATGGCTTCATCGAGACGCGCCTCACGGCCGCCAAGGAGGGCACCGGCAAGGCCGAGGTCGACGGCCAGCTGGTCGAGCTCGGCATCCCGGAGGACATGCGGAAGCGTGCCAAGGCGATGATCCCCCTCGGACGCTCCGGAAGTCCCGAAGAGGCCGCCGGTCCGGTGTTGTTCCTGGCCTCTCCGCTCGCCGACTACGTGACGGGACACGTCGTCCTCGTGACCGGCGGCAGCTACATGTGACCCGCGGCGACCGCGGCTTCATTCTCCATCCGACCTACCGCATCGTCGGCGGGCGTCCGGAGGTGCATCTCTACGGAGTGCTCGAGCACGGCGAATCGTTCCTGGTCGTCGACGATCGCGCTCGCCCCTACTTCTTCGTTCCCGCCGGGCGCGCGCGGGGCCTGACCCTCGCCGGCGCGACGATCGAGCCCACCGACTTCGTCGCGTTGGACGGTACTCCCGTCGACCGCGTCGTCACCTCGCTGCCGGGCAACGTGCCGCCGCTTCGCGAGCGCCTCTCCGCTACCGGCATCGTCTGCTACGAGGCCGACATCCGCTTCGCCTACGCGTACCTCCGCGATCGCGATCTCCGCGGAACGATCGCCATCGACGGGCCCTGGCAACCCGACGCACGCATCCGCCGGGTCTACCGGAATCCCGCGCTGACCCCGGCCGAGTTCACGCCGAAGCTCCGGGTTCTGTCGCTCGACATCGAGACCGATCGAACCGCCCAGAAGCTGTTCGCGATCGGCCTCGCGGGGCTTGGAGCCGATCGCGTGCTGATCGTGGGCCCGGGACCGCTCGACCACGCCGAATGCTTTCCGGACGAGCATGCACTGCTGCGGCGCTTCTTTGCGCTGCTCGACGAGATCGACCCGGACGTGCTGACCGGCTGGAACGTCGTCGACTTCGACCTCACGGTGCTCCAGCGCCTCTGCCGATCGCACGGCATTCCCTTTCGGCTCGGCCGCACCGCCGATGAGGCGACCATTCAACGGGATCGTGGCTTCACCCGCGAGGCCCGCGCCGTTGCACCGGGTCGGATGGTGCTCGACGGGCTCGCGCTCGTGCGCGGTGCCTTCATTCGGCTCGAGGACTACAAGCTCGAGACCGCCGCCCAGACCTTCCTCGGCAGGGGCAAGCTGCTCACCGGCGAGGGCCGAGGACAGGAGATCGAGGACGCCTTTCGCCACGATCGGCAGAAGCTCGTCGACTACAACCTCCGCGACGCCGAGCTGGTGCTCGAGATCCTCCGCCACCAGCATCTCGTCGAGCTCGTCGTCTCCCGGAGCCGACTGACCGGGATGCAGCCCGATCGCGTCGGCGCCAGCATCGCCTCGATCGATTTTCTCTACCTCGCCGAGCTGCACCGTCGCGGCTACGTGGCTCCCTCGGTCAGGGAGCACCCGAACGCCATGGTGGCCGGCGGCGCCGTCCTCGACTCGGTGCCGGGCCTCTTCACCGACATTCTCGTCTTCGACTTCAAGAGCCTGTACCCGAGCATCATCCGCACCTTCAACATCGACCCCTTGACCTACGTGCCTCCGGACCGGGTGGGGGACGCCACGGGTCTCATTCGCACGCCGAGCGGCGCCTGCTTTCGGCGCGAGCCGGGGATTCTCCCCGAGCTCGTGGCGCGACTGTGGGCGGAGCGCGACCGCGTGCGCCGGGCCGGCGATCCGCTCGCCGCGCAGGCAATCAAGATCCTGATGAACTCGCTCTACGGCGTCCTCGCGGCCACCGCCTGCCGGTTTTTTTCCCCGGCGATCGCCAACGCGATCACCTTGACCGGTCAGCACATCATTCACCTCGCGGTCGCCGAGGCGAAACGTCTCGGCTACACCGTCATCTACGGCGACACCGATTCGCTGTTCGTGGCCGCGACGGGCACGAACGGTGGAGACGTCGAGCGCGAGGCCGAGACGCTGCGCCTGGCGATCGGCGCGGCGGTGGTTCGACGCCTGCGCGAGGACCACGGTGTCGAGAGTTTCCTCGAGCTCGAGTACGAAAAGTGTTACCGCCGCTTCTTCATGCCCGAAGTCCGTCAGGGCACGGGCGGCAGCAAGAAGCGCTACGCCGGGCTCGTCGGCACGGGCGACGCGATGCGCCTCGAGTTCGTCGGCCTGGAGGCGGTCCGCCGGGACTGGACGCCGCTCGCCAAGCGCTTCCAGCGCGAGCTCCTCGACCGGGTCTTCCACGATCGACCCGTCGACGGCTTCGTGCGGGAGTTCCTCGCCGACCTCCAGCGGGGGGCACTCGACGATCTGCTCGCGTACAAGAAAGCGGTCCGCAAGGACCTCGGCGACTACGTGCGGACCACGCCCGCGCACGTCAAGGCCGCGCGCAAGCAGACCGGGCCGCAGACTCGCATCGTCGAGTACGTCGTGACCAACCAGGGGCCCGAGCCGGTCGATGCACGCCGGGGCGCCTTCGACTACGGCCACTACGTCGAGAAGCAGCTCGAGCCGATCGCCGATGCCATCCTGCACTTCGTGGGCGTACACTTCGCCGATCTCGCGGGACGCCCCCGCCAACTCGACCTGTTCTAGGTCCCAGGAGAGCGCGTGCCTTCGCCTCGGTCGCCGAACGTCGAGGAGCCCCTGCCGACGCTACCCGGACGCGCGTGGGCCTTCGGCCTCAGGCTCACCGCGATCGATCTGTTGCCGGCTCGCTACGCCCGCGCCGAGCTCGCCACGGCACGCCGCCGGCTCTTCGCCGACCTCGACCCCACGCTGGCGGAACGCCTGGCCGTCGACGACGTGCTGGTCGCCGACGCGTTCGACGGTACGGCCGACGCCGTGCGGCCCGCGCTGGCGGCCATTGCCGCCGCCGGCGTCACGAGCCTCGTGGCTCGCGCGTTCGCGCCGGTCGTCGCGCGCGAGGCCTTCGCGCACGGGGTGCTCGCGGTCGTCGTCGACGCCCCGGCGTTCATTCACACCGGTGACCGGCTTCGCCTCGACTTCGGGGCCGGCAAGATCGTCAATCTGTCGAGCGGTGACCGCGCGGCCATCCGCAACCTCGACGACGCGACGCACGCGGCCATCCGCACGATCTGCGATCGCCGGCGCCCGAACGACTGACGTGTCGGAGCGCCGACCGACCGATCCCGCACTGCTGGCACCGGTCCTGCCCGAGGCATTCTACGCGCAACCGACGTTGCGCGTCGCCCGTGCACTCCTCGGGAAGATCCTCGTACGCCGCATTCGCGGCACGCTCCTCGCGGGACGGATCGTCGAGGTGGAGGCGTATCGAGGCCCGAACGACCGGGCCGCACACAGCGCCGGCGGGCGGCGGACGGCGCGGAACGAGGTCATGTGGGGACCCGCCGGCCGGCTCTACGTCTACTTCACCTACGGCATGCACCACTGCTGCAACGTCGTGACGCGCGCGGCCGAGACGCCGGAGGCGGTGCTGCTGCGAGCGCTCGAGCCCGTGGCCGGCGTCGCGGCCATGCGGCGGCGACGGAACGCGGAGCCGGAGCTGCCCGCGGCGGCGCTGCTGCGCGGCCCCGGGAATCTCTGTCGCGCGCTCGACATCGACCGGCGCCTGAACGGCTGCGATCTCGGCGCGGGCCCCGTCGTCATCCTCGACGCACCTGCACTTCCCGCGCGACGGATCGTCGCCTCTGCGCGCGTCGGCGTCGCCTATGCGGGCAGCGACGCCCTCCTTCCCTGGCGCTTCTCCGTGCGCGGCTCGCCCGCGGTATCGGCCCCCCGGCCCTGACCGGCCGGCGTTCAGCCGCGCTTGGCGCGCGGCAACGCCCCCACGGGATCGCTGCCCGCCCCTTCCAGATCGACGCCGGTCGTCTCGAGAAAGCGCGCCACCATCATGTAGAAGCCGATCGTGATCACCGCCTCGCAGAGCTCGCGATCCGAGAAGTGGGCGCGCATCGCCGCGAGCGTCGCGTCGCTGGCGCGCGGCGCCGCGAGCAGCTCGTCCGTCAGCTTGAGCGCGACGCGATCACGCTCGCTGAAGCACGGCGCCTCGACATCGCCGCGCTCGAGCGCCGCGATCTCGTCGTCGCTCACGCCGCACGAGCGCCCGATCGGCACGTGCTGCTGCCACTCGTAGGGCGCCGGCGAGCGCTTGCCGACCCGGAGGATGATCAGCTCGCGGAGACGCGCGTCGAGGTCCGCCTGCGAGAGAATCGCAGTTCCGAGCTGACCGAAGCCGCGGAGAAAGGTCGGCGCGTGCGGCAGCATGCGGAAGATGTTGAGGGGCGGCAGGTTCGACGCCAGATTGCGCACGTCCTCCGGCGCGTTCGTGAGATCGGCATACGGGATGCGAGCCATTGGGCCTCCGTTACAACGAGAATCTAGGCCGAGAGTCCGAGCGCCGCGAGGGCGCGCGCCTTCGCCCAGCGATAGTCGGCCTTGCCGCTCGGACTGCGTTCGATCCGGTCGACGAAGAAGACCGCCTTCGGCAGCTTGTAGCGAGCGACCCGGGTGGAAGCGAACGCGACGAGCGCCTCGGTCGCCAGCTCCGCATGCTCGCGAAGCTGGACGATCGCGTTCACCTGCTGTCCCCAGCGCTCGTGCGGGGTCCCCACGACCACCGCGTCGTACACCTCCGGATGCGACTTCAGGGCCTGCTCGACCTCCTCGGGGTAGACCTTTTCACCGCCGGTGTTGATCGACACCGAACCCCGTCCGAGCACGCCGATGTTACCGTCGGCAGCGACCGTGGCATGGTCGCCGGGAACCGCGTAGCGCACCCCGCCGATCACCGGAAACGTCTTGGCCGTCTTCTCCGGATCGCGATAGTAGCCGAGCGGGACGTTGCCGAGTCGCGCCAACCATCCCGACTCGGCGGCACCCGGTGCCAACGGCCCCGCCAGGTCGTCGCGCAGCACGACGGTCTCGTCGTTCATGCGAAAGCTACCCGACGATGCCCGCTGGCCCGCCGCGGTGAATTGCTGGCCGTGTCCCCCGGTCTCCGACGCTCCGAAGCCGTCGATGACGAGGATGCTCGGCAGCTTGGCGAGGAAGCCTTCCTTGAGCGTCGGCGTCAGGATCGCCCCTCCCGACAGCAGGAAGCGGAAGTCGGGGAGCGCGTACTCGCGCCGCTCGAGCTCGTCGAGGAGCGGCCGGCCGAAGGCGTCGCCGACGATCACCATGAAGTTGACGCGCTCGCGGGCGATCGTGTCCCAGACATCCGCGGGGTCGAGCCGCTCGGGCGCCCGCTGGATCACGACCGTGCCACCCTGGTGCATGGCGTTGAAGGCGACCCAATGCGCCGCGCCGTGCATGAAGGGCGGAGCCGGCAGCGCCCGCACGCCCGCCCCGCGCGCCACCTCGACCAGCCGCTCGATCGACGGCACGCGTGCGCCGCCCGGCGGATTGCCGCCCAGCGCACCGAAGAAGATGTCCTCCTGGCGCCACAGCACGCCCTTGGGCATGCCGGTCGTGCCGCCGGTGTAGAGGATGTAGAGGTCGTCGGGAGACCACGCGAGCGGTGGACGCTCGCTCGAGCTCGCGGCGAGCGCCGCCTCGTAGTCGATCGCGCCCGCGAGGAGCGCGTGCCCCGAGTCGTCGGCGACCTGGAGCAACGTGCGGAGCCGCGGCAGCCGCGGCAGGATGCGCGCGAGCGTCGGCGCGAAGCGGGAGTGGTACACCAGCGCCGTGGCCTCGGCGTTGTCGAGCAGATAGCCGAGCTCCTCCTCGACGTACCGGTAGTTGACGTTGAAGGGCGCGACCCGCGCCTTGAACGACCCCAGCATCGACTCGAGATACTCGGGGCAATTGTAGAGATAGATGCCGAGGTGATCCTGACCGGATTCCCAATTCGCGAGATCGCGACGCTCGCGATGGCATCCGAGACCGCGGGCGTGCAGGAAGTTGCCGAGGCGCCGCGTCCGTTCGTTGAACTGCCCCCAGGTCAGACGGCGGTCGCCATGGACGATGCATTCGCGATCCGGAATCGCCGCTGCGAGCGCTTCCTGAATCGTTGCCAGGTTGAAGTCCACCGCTTGCTCGTAAGGAAACCCCTGCCCGAAGGCAAGCCGCGCCGCCTGTTGCTTGACTCGTCGCCGCCCCGATGCTTCGACGCCATGTGCCTCGAGAGTTCATCTGGCGGGCTCCGGTATGGCAGGCCGATCTCGACATGTTCGGGGAGGTGCGGAGCGCGACGATCCTGCGCCTCCTGCAGGAAACCGCCACCCGCGCCTCGAGCGACGCCGGTTTCGACGCCGCGTACTACGAGCGCGCCGGCACCCTGTGGCTGATCCGCCGGACGATCGTGAGTCTCGGTGCTCCGGCGCGCTACGGCGACACCCTCGAGGTCCGCACCTGGATCGCGGACTTCCGCCGCGTCCGCTCCCAGCGCGAGTACGAGGTGTGGTCCGGCGGGCATCTCGTCGCTCGCGCCTCGTCCGATTGGGTCCACATCGAGCGACGCACCGGCCGTCCGCGCCGCGTTCCGGAGGAGTGGCAGCAGCGCTTCCCTTGCGATCCCGCCGACGCCTCGCGGCGGGTGGCGTTTGCGGAGAGCGCTGCCCCTCCCGGCGCCGTCACCTTCGAGCGCCGCATCGAGCTCCACGAGCTCGACGCGCTCCAGCACGTCAACAACGCCAATTACGTATCCTACCTCGAGCAGGCCGCACTCGACGCCGCCAGCGCGCGCGGCTGGACACCCGCCACGCAGGCCGCCGCGGGAGGACGTCTCCGCGCGGTCCATCACGACGTCGAGTATCTCGATGCGGTGCTCTACGGCGAGCACATCTCCGTGACCACCTGGCCGGTCAGAGGAACCGCGGAAGGGATCGAGCGACATACGCACCTCCATCGCGGCGATCCCGCCCGTCCGCTACTGCAGGCCCGCAGCCGCTACGTCTGGATAGGTCAGGACGGCGCCCCCGCAGCCCTGCCGCCCGATCTCCGCACGACCCTGGACGCGCCCTGAATTGCGGGGCTCGGCCCCTTCCGATATCTTCGCGCGTCATGAACGCCCAACGCCGCACCCGTAAGGTGGCGATCGGCCGCCAATGCGTGGGAGGCGACGCGCCCGTGGTCGTCCAGAGCATGTGCGCCACCAAGACCAGGGACATCGACGCCACCGTGGCGCAGGTCCATCAGTTGGCTGGGGCCGGCGCCGGCGTCGTCCGCATCGCAGTGGACAACGAGAAGGAGGTCGCGGCCCTCAAGGAGATCCGCGCCCAGACGGAAGGCGTCACGCTCTCGGTGGACCTCCAGGAGAACTTTCGGGTGGCGGAGTCAGTGGCACCGTGGGTCGACAAGATTCGATACAATCCCGGCCACCTGCACCACATCCAGCGCTCGAAATCGATCCCCGACAAGGTCGGGTGGCTCGTCGGCGTCGCGCGCGATCACGATTGCGCCATCCGCGTCGGGGTCAACTGCGGCTCGGTCGCGCCCGAGTTCCTCGAGCGCCATCCGGGCAACCAGCTCGAGGCGATCGTGCAGTCGGCGCTCTACCACTGCGATCTGATGGAGAACGTCGGCTTCGATCGCTTCGTCGTGTCCCTCAAGGATTCGGATCCCGAGAAGGTCGTCGCGGCCAACTCACGCTTCGCCGAGGCCCGCCCTGACATCCCGATCCATCTCGGCGTCACCGAGGCCGGCATGCCGCCCGAGGGCATCATCAAGAGCCGACTGGCGTTCGAGAAGCTCCTGGCGCGTGGGATCGGCGACACGATCCGGGTCTCGCTGACGCTTCCGAACGAGCGCAAGCACGAGGAGGTCCAGGTCGGCCACAGGATCGTCACCGACGTCGCAGAGGGCCGCTTCATCTCGGTGCCAGACTTCGGCAAAGGCCTCAACATCATCTCGTGCCCGAGCTGCTCGCGCGTCGAGAACGAGAGCTTCGTCGAGCTGGCGCAGCAGGTGCGCGAGCTGACGGCCTATGCGGCGGCCCACCGCATCACGATCGCCGTCATGGGCTGCCGCGTGAACGGCCCCGGCGAGACCGACGACGCCGACCTCGGCCTGTGGTGCGGCCCGACCACCGTGAATCTCAAGAAGAAGGACGTCAAGGTCGGCGCGTACAGCTATACCGACGTCCTGCCGCGGCTGCGCGAAGAGCTCGACCGTCTGATCGCCCAGCGCGCCTGAACCTCGTGTTGCCGGCCGTCAGTCCGCGTCTGGCGGGCGTCGGTTCGCGTTCGGGTAGAACTTGCCTTCGGCGATCGTGACCGGCGCGTCGTCGCCCTGCTCGCGGATCTCGCCCCGGATGCGCAGATACTTTCCCTCGTCGGCCTCGATTCGTGCGGTGATCACCAACGGAACATCGATCCGACATGGTCGTCGATAGCGGAGGTTCAACGCCCCCGTCACGACGAAGCCGCCGCGCGTGAAGAAGGCGGCGGCACAGCAGGTCTCGTCGAGCAGCACCGCTTGAATGCCCCCATGCACCACCTGCGGCGCGCCCTGATACTGCGCCGGCACGACGGTCTCACAGCGCACCCCGTCGCCGTCGCGAAAGAAGTACAACCCCAAGCCCGAGGCATTGTCCGGCGAGCAGCCGAAGCAGACACCCCCGGCGGGAAAACGCAGCGCCTCGCGGGGCTCCGATGCGCCCGTCGCCATCGTGCTCAGATCCGCTCGATGATGGTCGTGACCCCCATGCCGCCGCCGATGCACATGGTGATCAGTCCGGTGGATTGATCGCGACGCTCGAGCTCGTCCAGCACGGTGCCGATCAGCATCGCACCGGTCGCTCCGAGCGGGTGACCGAGCGCGATGGCACCACCGTTGACGTTGACCCGCTCGGGATCCATCCCGCAGTCACGAATCACCTTGAGGGGCACCGCCGCGAAGGCCTCGTTGATCTCGACCAGATCGATGTCCTTGATGGTCATCCCGGCCTTCTTGAGGCAGCGCTCGGTGGCCGGGACCGGGGCGGTGAGCATGATGACGGGCTCCGCGCCGTGCGTCGCCACCGCACGGACGCGCGCGCGCGGCTTCAGGCCATGGGCGCGCGCGTAGTCGGGCGACGCGATCAGGACGGCCGCGGCGCCGTCGACGATACCGCTCGAGTTCCCCGCCGTGTGGACGTGGTCGATCGTCGCGACCTGGGGATAGACCTGGCGCGCCTTCGCATCGAAGCTCAGCTGGTCGCCCTTCTGCACGTAGCTGCCGAGCTGCACGAACGACGGGTCGAGCTTTCCGAGCGCCTCCATGGTGGTCTGCGGGCGCGGGAACTCATCGTGATCCAGGGCGACCTTGCCGCCCAGGTCCTTCACCGGGACCAGACTCTTCGCGAACCGCCCTGCGTCGATGGCGGCCTTGGCGCGTTGCTGGCTCGCCAGCGCGAAGCGATCGACGTCCTCGCGGCTGAATCCCTCGAGCGTGGCGATCAGGTCCGCGGAGACCCCCTGTGGAACCAGCGGATACATCTCGCGGAGATGGCGGTTGTGACCGTCGATGCCGGAGCCGTCCGAGCCCATCGGCTGACGCGACATGCTCTCGACGCCGCCACCCACCACCAGGTCCTGCTGGCCGGACATCACCCCCATGAGCGCGAAGTTCACCGCCTGCTGACCCGAGCCGCAAAAGCGATTGAGGGTCACCCCCGTGACGTCCGTCGGCCAGGCCGCTGCGAGCGTCGCCATGCGGGCAATGCAGGCGCCCTGCTCTCCGGCTGCCGTCACGCAGCCTGCCACCACGTCCTCGACGTCCCGGGGATCGAAGTTCTGCCGAGCGGTCAGCGCCTGCAGGGCCTGCGCGAGGAGTTCCTGAGGATGAATCTGGGACAACGCGCCGCTGTCTTTCTTGCCGCGCCCGCGAGGCGTCCGCACTGCGTCGATGATCCACGCGTCTGCCATGGGAGTCTCCTTGTGGTGGGGTGCACGGCACTAAAGCGCGCCGGCAACGCCATTGCAACTCTGCCCCTTTTCGGGCGCCGACCTTCGAGCGTATGCGCCGTTGACCTGATGACGAGCCTTCAGTAACTGAGAAGTCCTCAATTTGTCATGGGAGGTGTTTGCATGACGACCGACCGCAACGATTCGGCCTATCACACCATCGCACCCGACGAGTTTCCCGAGCTCATGTCGGTGGCGCGGTACACGCGCCGCTCCTCGCATTTCGAGGAGATCATCGCCCGCACCGAGGAGCACTTCTGGAATCCCGAGGATCCGGACTACCTCGACTATCGCGCCCCGTGGGCGATGGAGGTCGAACCCCTGCTGCCGCTCGAGTTCATCGCCGAGCTGCAGAGCGCGGTGCGTGATCGCCTGGACGAGGGCCAGCGGATCGCGTTCGCCAACGCGAGCGCGCACTGGACGCTCTCGCAGATTCTGCACGGCGAGCAGGGGGCGCTGAATCTCTCGGCCAGCCTGACGGAGATGTTCGTGGATCCCGGAGCGCAGGAGTACGCCGCCAACCAGGCGCGCGAGGAGGCTCGCCACGTCCACGGCTTCACCAACTACCTGCTCGCACGCTACGGCGGCGCGGTCCTGCCGGTCGGCGAGACCCTCGGAGGCCTGCTCACGACGTTGGTGCGCAGCTCGGTCGTCTACGAGAAGATCGTCGGCATGCAGATGCTGGTTGAAGGTCTCGCCATGGGGGCGTTCGCGACCTTGCACGTGAAGTCCAATGATCCCCTCCTCCGGCGCCTCTGCCAGCTGGTGATGACGGACGAAGCGTTCCACCACAAGTTCGGCAAGATCTGGGCTCGCGCCACCATGCCCGAGCTCTCGGAGGCGGAGCGGGACGCCGTCGAGGACTGGGCTCTCCAGTGCTTCAACACCCTGCTGCGGAACCTGGTGAACGCCAGACAAAAGCAGCTCCTCTATCCGCGTTTCGGTCTCGATCCGGCATGGGTGCAGGGCGCGATGATGGAGGCCTTCACCGACGCCAAGCGGCGCCGGCTGATGACCCAGTCGACCGACATCTTCCGGACGCTCATCAAGACCCTCGTTCATTCGGGAATCGTGACCGAGCGCACCCGGGCCCAGTACGCCGCCTGGGTCGACATGGCGGAGCTGGCGGCGGAGGGCGACCGCATGATCGGCGACGACATCGCGGAGGAAGGAATTCGCTACCTGAAGGACGTCAATGCCGGGAAGCGCAAGATCGTTCGCAAGATCTCCGAGATCCGCGGCTAGCGTGCCCGTCGTACGAGCCCGCGGTAACGGCCGCGCCCCACGCCTCCGCGTGCGCGCGATCGATTCCGGTCGCGCACTTGTCGGCGACACCTCTTCGCGCGGAGAGCGCCGCAAGCATCGGACACGGGAACG
Source organism: uncultured delta proteobacterium (assembly GCA_963761995.1). GTDB lineage: Bacteria > Desulfobacterota > Binatia > UTPRO1 > UTPRO1 > UTPRO1. The sequence goes on from CAVXIU010000006.1 coordinate 2,808,033, forward strand.
GCTGCTCGACGCCGCCCTGATCGTCTTCCTACGGCGCGGCTACGATGGGACTACGACCGGTGAGATCGCGCGCGCGGCCGACCTCGGATCCGGCACGTTCTATTGTCACTTCCGCGATCGTCGGGCGGCGTTCGAGGGATTGGCGCAACGCACGACCCACGCCATCCTCGAACGCTGGACCACGGCACTGGCGCCCGGAACGTCGGTGACCCGCGGCGTCACCCTGGCGCTCGAGATCGTCGCGGCACATTGGCGCTCTCACCGCGCGCTGGCTCGTTTGCTCCTCGAAGGCGGCCCGTCGTTCGGGACGGCGGCCCATCTACGTCTGGTACGCGAGCTCGCCGCCATCTTGCGGGCGCGATTTCGTCGCCGTAACGGCAGCCGGCTCCCGGCGGTGAATGCGCACGCCTTGGCCGCGTTGGTGGTCGGACTCGGTATCGAGATCGGAAGGCTCGAGCTCGACGCCAGCCGCGACCGTACGCGTGCCGTCGGCCGCTTGATACGCACCGCGGGACGAGCCGCAACGGCCTGAAACCTGTTTCCGGTAGCGCCCGAGTCGGGCCGCGAGCGCCGAGCCACTCGACCTCGTCGCGCTACTCGTGCAATGCTTTCCGCATGGTCTCGCCGCGACTCCGACACGCGGTTCCGCTTCCGACTCCGGTCAGCTACACGGCCATCCGCCGGACCCTAGCCCTCAAGGTCCTCATCACGCTCGGAGCGTGGTCGCTTCCCGCCTTGCTGATGCCGCCGCCCTGGTTTCCCGTCTTCGGGATTCCCGAGCCCCCACTGGCGCAGCTGGTCTTCGTTCGGCTGTTGGGCGCCGCGTATCTCTCCTTGGTCGTCGGCTACACGCTCGCCTGGCGAGCACCGGCGCGACACCCGGGCGCGATCCTGGTCGGGATCGTTTCGAACGGGCTCGCCGCGTTGGTGATCGTGAGCGTCGGCGCGTCCGGCGGATTCGCGACCTGGAACACCTTGGGCAAGATCTACATCTGGGGAGGTGCCGCGCTGGCCGCGGGATTGGCGGCGGCGTTGGTCGCGACCGGACAGTCGTTGCTGCGACGTCTGGCCGAGCGTCCGCGTCCGGGCTCCATCAATGAAAATCGTGCGAAGGCGGCGCCGGGCCGGTGAGCGCGAGCTCCTCGAACTCCATTCCCTGGATGTGAACCACGCCGTCGACGCTCTGGATCGGACCCTCGACGAGCAGGATTCGGCAGGTGTGCAGCAAGCGTCGGTCTCGCCGGAAGACCTCCGGGCGGATCACCACGTTGCACGTGCCGGTCTCGTCCTCGAGCGTGAGAAACAGCATGCCCTTGGCGGTTCCCGGGCGCTGACGAACGATCACGTGTCCGGCGACCCGCGTCCGCCGACCATTGGGCAACCGGCGAGCCTCGGCACTCGTGACGACCTCGCTCGACCGGAGGCGCTCGCGGAGATGCGTCATGACGTGGGGTCCCGCCGTGAGACCCATGCTCCCGTAGTCGGCAAGTGTCTCCTCGAGCGGTGACATCATCGGCAATGGAGACGCGTTCCCGACGGAAGACCATCGCCGGGGCCTCGTCCGAGCGAATAGCCTCGTCGGATCGGGGTCGAAGGCGGCCAGCTGCCAGAGCAAGTCGCGCCGGCTGCCGCCGAACGCCGCGCACGCACCCGCCCACGCGAGCTGCCGGCCCTCGTCCGCTTGCAGCTCGCAGCGAACGACGAGGTCTTCGAGCGACGCGAAGGACGCGCGGCGACGTTCCGTCTCGATGCGACGAGCCATGGCCTCACGCAGTCCCTTCACGTAGCGCAATCCAAGGCGCAGAGCGCCTGCCTCGACCGTACAGGGCCAGTCCGAGCGCGTCACGTCGATCGGGTGCACCCTCACGTCATGGCGCTCGGCGTCCTTCACGAGGGTGGCAGGATGGTAGAAGCCCATGGGCCAATTGTTCAGCATGGCGCAATAGAAGGCGGCGGGATGATGGGCCTTCAAGTAGGCCGAGGCGTAGGCGATCAGCGCGAAGCTCGCGCTGTGCGATTCGGGAAACCCGTAGAGCGCGAACGACGTGATGCTGCGGACGATGTCATCGGCGGTCTTTCCCGTGATGCCGCGCGCGGCCATGCCCGATCGCAAGCGCGTCTCGATCTGGGCCATGCGAGCCGTCGAGCGCTTGAATCCCATGGCGCGTCGGAGCTCCTCGGCCTCGCCTCCGGAGAAACCGGCGACCGTCATCGCGATCCGGAGGAGCTGCTCCTGAAAGAGCGGCACCCCGAGGGTGCGTTTCAGGATCGGCTCGAGCAAGTGATGCGGATAGGTGATTGCCTCCCGCCTGGCACGACGGCGCAGGTACGGATGTACCATCTGGCCGACGATCGGTCCGGGACGGATGATCGCCACCTCGACGACCAGATCGTAAAAGCACGTCGGCTTGAGGCGCGGGAGCGTCGCCATTTGCGCTCGACTCTCGACCTGAAAGACCCCGATCGTGTCGGCCCGCTGCAACATGCCGTACACGACCGGATCGTTTTGGGGCAGGTGTGCCAGGTCGAGCGACACGCCGTCATGCTCGCGGACGAGCGGTAGTGCATCCTCCAAGACCGCCATCATTCCCAGGCCCAGTAGATCGACCTTGATGATCCCGAGGTCGGCGCAATCGTCCTTGTCCCACTGCACGACGACCCGACCCGGCATGGCGGCCGGCTCGAGCGGCACGACCTCGTCGAGCCGTCCGGCTGCGAGCACCATTCCGCCCGAATGCTGTCCGAGATGGCGGGGAAGGTTTTGCATGCGCCGCACCAAATCCACCAACAACCGAACGCGCGGAGCCGCGGGATCGAGGCCGGCTTCGGCCAGCTGCTGCGGTACCTCGTCGTCGGGATCCCGGAACTCGAAGGCCCGTAGCAGCGCCGCGAGGCGCGCGATGGACTCAGCCTCGAGGCCGAGGACCTTGCCGACCTCGCGGACCGCACTCCGGGAGCGATAGGTGATGACGTTGGCCGTCATGGCCGCGCCGTGTGGACCGTAGTGCTGATAGACGTGCTGAATGACGGCTTCGCGTCGATCGCCGCTCGGAAGGTCGAGATCGATGTCGGGCCACTCGCCGCGCTCTTCGGAAAGAAATCGTTCGAAGAGCAGATCCATGCCGATGGGGTCGACGGCCGTGATGCCGAGCGCGTAGCACACCGCGCTGTTGGCCGCCGACCCACGTCCCTGCACCAAGATCCCCTGGCTCCGGCAGAAGTCGACGATCTCCCAGACGATCAGGAAATACCCCGCGAGATCGAGACGTGCGATCACCTCGAGCTCGCGATCCAATTGCGCCCGGATTCGGGGGGAGATCGTTCCATAGCGATCTCGGGCGCCGCGCTCGGTGAGCCGGCGTAGTTGGCCGGTCGGAGATTCGCCCGGCGCCAGCGACACGTCGGGAAATCGATACCCGAGATCCTCCAGCGTGAACCGGCAGCGTTCCGCGATGTGGCGCGTATGGCGCACGGCTTCCGGCACGTCGCGGAACAGCGCCGCCATGTCCGATGCCCGCTTGAGATGACGCTCTGCATTCGGCAGCAATCGGCGCCCGACGACATCGAGAGTCGTCTTGAGCTTGAGGCACGTGAAGACGTCGAGGAGACGGCGGTCCTCCGGACGCGCATGACGGACGTCATTGGTGGCGACCAGCGGAGTGCGCGTCACCTGCGCCAACGCGATCAGACGACGAGTGAGGTGCTCTTCCCGGCGATCGAAGTGGCGATGGATCTCGACGTAGAGACCCTCGGCCCCGAACGTCGACCGCAGCCTCTCGAGACGTCGAACGGCGTCGGCCTGCTCGACCGACCCGAGCATGCCCTCGTCACCGCCCGGAACGAGCGCGATCAATCCCCCCGCGTGCTCCTCGAGATCGTCCCACTCGAGACGGCAATCACCTTTGGTCGTTCGGAGCTTCCCCCGAGTGATCAGTCGACAGAGGTTCTGGTAACCGCGGCGCTCGGCGACCAGAAGGGCCATCCGTCGTCCGTCGATCGCGAGGTCGGCTCCCACGACCGCCCGCAGGCCCGCGTCCCGCGCGGCTCGGAACGCCCTGGGCGCCGCATAGACACCGTCGCGATCGACGACGGCCAGCACGTCGTGATCGAGCGCCGCCGCTTGCGCGACGAGATCCTCCGGGGACGACGCACCGGACAGGAAGCTGAACGCGCTCCGACAACGGAGCTCGACGTAGGAGCTCGCGTCAGTCATATACGCCATCCGCCAGCCAGCGCCGTGTGCGCAAATCGCAGTACAGACGGTAGACGCCGCCGTCACTCAGCTCGACGTCGTAATACTCGCGAGCGAAGGGGTCTTCCGTCCACCATTCGCCACGCAGGCGCCATGGCCCACCCACGTGCACCACGCGTCCGCCGAATCCGGGCCCTCGTACGTAATCGAGCTGCCCCTTGGTCTCGAAGACCTCCAAAGGCATCGCCGGGCGCAGTGCGCGCATGGCCATGCGCACGACCACCGGGGAGCTGGAGGGCTCGCACGGCCGAGAGAGTGAATCGGCCGTGCCATCCCGCCTCGCGCCATGCGGCTCCCCGAACGTCACCACCTCCACTGCATCCGGCCGATGTGAATCACCACGGCGGAGAACCCCGACCCCGTCGGGGCCACAGAGCGCCGCGAGTCTTGCCAGCACCTCGGCAAGCGCACTCGGTGCAGGCCCCCGGGGTCTCAGAAAATCGAGCTGGATCGGCCTGACCCGTACCGGCACGGCGACGATGCTGACGTCGGTCACGGGGCCCTCCGGCGGTCGCTTCTCGAGATGGGCGCGCACCAACATCGCGAGCGTCTTGCCGTCCGCACTCGGCGCCGCGGTGGGAACCTCCCGAACCTCGTACCCTCCGCCTTCGATACGGAGTCGCACCTCGAGCTTGCCACACCCGAAGCCATGCAGCACGATTCGGCGCACCAAGTTGTCGATCAGCCTGCGAACGACGAATACCAATGGCTCCAATCGATCGATTCCGTAGTCGAGCGTCCAGCTTTCGCTGAACACCTTCGGCACGGGTCTCTGCGCGAGCGGTACGTCATCCTCACCGCGAGCCCGCTGCACGAGCGTGGCGCCTTCCGGTCCGAGACGATGAGCGACGGCTCCCGCCGGCAGAGCCGCGAGCTCCCCGACGTGACGAATGCCCCACTCGGCGAGTACCTTCGCGCTTGTCGCGTCCGGATCGAGCACGGCCACGAGGAGCGGCGCCAGGAAATCCCTCGTTCCTCCCGGCGAAACGATGTGAACTCCCGAGCTCCCTCGCGCAGCCACCGCGGCACCGAGCTTGGAATCCGCAATACCGATCCAGGCCGGGAGCCCGTGCCGGAGAGAACGCGCGGCGAGTATGGTCGCCAACTCGGACTCCGACTCGCAGAGTCGGGCGCTCCCCTCGCAATCCAAGAACACCCGCCCCTCGTTACCAATCTCCACTCGCGCGCTCATCGTACTGGCCACATCCGCCAGTGCCGCGATCGCCGTATCGATGGCCGCGGGCACCATCGGACGAACACTCAAGCCGTCGCAGAGCGCGCGGGCCTGTGCCCCCGTCATTCCAGGAACGATCCCGGCCGCCACGGCTCGTGCCGAAAGCGCAACGATCGGACTACGAGATGAGCGTGTCGAGGTAAGCGCCAACGAAAGATCCGCCAAGCGTGGATCAAAGCGGCAATGCGCCACCATGGGCATATTCGGAACCCACAGGCAGGCGATACGCGGCACGACTCATCCCAAAACCGACGCGTGGAGGTCGACGGTAACCGACGGGGAAAATCCGATCTTGTTTTTCCGGATGCGAAGGGAGCTCGTCATCCCCTCGAATGTCGGGCACGGACCATTCTGTCCCTCGAAAATGCGGTTACGGCAGCAGGCCTCGAGAGAGAGGGCCGCGAACGTGCCGACTCGACACCACATCCCCAGCACCACCACGGCTGCTTCGTGACGAATGACTGCGTGGACCATTCGAAGCCATGCCGACGGTGGCGGCATCGTCCGTGAAAAACCCGGCGCATCGAGATCGAGAACGACGAGCCGAAATCCACCCACGATCAGCAGTTGCTCGGCACTTCTCAATGCCGCCATGGGGTCGGCTGGACGAACCCAGAGCACATGCTCGAGATCGATACCGGCCGCTTGGGCACATTCGGCATCGAGAGCGTTCGGAAGATCCACCCACGCCACGATCTCACCGACACGCGTCGCGGCCGCTACCAAGGCCTGTACGAGTGTCGTCTTCCCGGATGACGCGTTGCCGATGATCTCCGTGATGACACCGCGGGGGAGCCCGCCCCCCAAAAAGGCGTCGAGCTCGGGAATCAGTTGGGGAAAACGCGACCGCGGGAGAGGGGTCGAACCTCGAACGACTCGGCCAATGGAGATGAGGGGCTCACCAGGAAACGAAGAGGAGAGGAGCGCCGGCGCCATCCCCGTAGATTCGCCTTATCTTCGCCTCCGGTCAACCGTCTTCGGATCCGATGGCCACTCACTCGAGATGCGTATCGCCTACGATCGGACAATCGTCCTCTGGCGCGCGATCGACGCGTCGAACCGCCCATCTCTCGCTGTCCTCGTCTGATCGTTCGAACTCCACGGCAAATCCCACCAGCACGACGTTTCCCTCGTCGTAACCGAAGAGCCATCGCTCCCGCAGCGGGCCTGCCGCCACCTTGCAAAGGAACCCGTCCATCAATTTCCGATGACCGTTCGTTTTGCCCTCGGGTCCTTCCTCGACGGCAATCACGGCCCCCATGGCCGCCTGCACCTCTGCAGCCGACATCCCTTTCTCCACCTGCCCCACCCTCTCCCGAGCCATTTCGAACGCCCTCCCGCTCCGCGCCCTTCGCTCCGCCTCGGAAATCTGCTTCACGGGCTTCCGATCCAATGCATAGCGTCCCATACATCCCGGAACCCACGCCAAGACCAGCACCAAGACCACTGTCCGTTGCATTAGCTTCACAGCCCCATCCCGTA